>NZ_JAPLET010000009.1 GCF_026391055.1 Spirosoma sp.
CGACGAATGGATTGCCGCCGTGCAGGAATGGCAGCAGCTCAACAAAGACCTGAAGTCGACCGATACGGGCAGCGACACCACCTCCGAAGCGCCCGACGCCAACGACGAGTATTTTATTTACCAGACCCTAATCGGGGCCTACCCCATGCCGGGTCAGGAGAATCCCGATTTTGCAGACCGGCTCGAAGAGTACCTGCAAAAAGCCATGCGGGAAGCCAAACGTAATTCAACTTACGACGCCCCCAACGAAGCCTACGAAGCCGCCACACAAACGTTTGCCCGGCAGCTGCTCGACGCCAAACGACCTTTCTGGGCCAGTTTCCAGCAGTTTCACCGGCGCATAGCCGACTTTGGCATTATCAACTCGCTGGCGCAGGTGCTGCTCAAATGCACCAGTCCGGGCGTGCCGGATATTTATCAGGGCTGCGAGGGTTGGGACCTGAGCCTGGTCGATCCCGACAACCGGCGACCGGTCGACTTTGCCCCTCGCCAGCAGGCACTGAACGAGTTAATGAGCCATGACCCGGAAACCCTCTTACCGGACCTATGGGATACCCGTTACGATGCCCGGATCAAGCAGTGGCTTGTGCATACTCTATTAGCCGAGCGCAACCAGCACCCCGAATTGTTTGCCCACGGACATTATGTGCCCTTGTCGGTAGAAGGGCATTACAAACAGCATGTGCTGGCGTTTGCCCGTCGGTATCAGCAGTTGTGGTATGTAGTGGTGGTACCGCTGGGTCTGGCTCGGCTGTGCCGCCAGCAGAAGACGGATGCCTTGGGTCTGGCGTGGTTGGATACGCGCGTCATCCTGCCCGATGGCGCCCCCACTACCTGGCAGCACCGCCTGATCGAGCAGGAGGGCAAAGCGACTGATGGCCTTCTGGTGGCCGATTTATTTGATAAACTGCCGCTGGCCGTACTAACCCTCGAAAAACTGCCTAATGAGCGCAGTGCGGGCATTCTAATTCCGATTACCTCACTGCCATCGCCCTTTGGCATTGGCGATTTTGGTCCGGAAGCTGTGGCATTCGCTGATTTCCTCAGCCGCAGCCAGCAGACGTACTGGCAGGTGCTGCCGCTCAACCCGGTAGCGGGCGAATGCGCTTACTCGCCTTACAGCGCCATATCGAGCATGGCGGGCAACCCGTTTTTGCTCAGCCCTAACTGGCTGGTTGAAGATGGCTTGCTGACAGAGGCCGACTTACCACCCTGTCATCTGCCCATTTCTTCTGAAGTTGATTACGAAGCTGTTTACCGAACAAAAAAAGAACTCCTCAAAAAGGCTTACGAAACGGCCAGACAGCAGACAGACAGCAACGACGACTTTGCCCGGTTTTGTGAGCAGGAAGCGGATTGGCTCGACGACTTTGCTCTCTACGCCGTTCTGAAAGAGCATCACAATAATCAGCCCTGGCACCGCTGGCCAAATCCGTATAAATCCCGTCAGACCAAAGCGCTGGACCAGTTCCGGGCCGAGCAGACGGAGGCTATCAGGGAGGTAAAATGGCTCCAGTTCATGTTTGCCAGCCAGTGGAATAGACTGAAAAGCTATTGCAACACCCTGGGCATTCAGCTTTTCGGTGATCTGCCGTTCTACATGAATTACGACTCGGTGGACGTGTGGGCAAACCCGGAGTTTTTCAGCCTTGATAAAGACGGTGCCATGATTGGTGTTGCCGGTGTGCCGCCCGATTACTTCAACGCTAACGGCCAGCGGTGGGGCATGCCCGTATTTCGGTGGGATACGCTTAAAGAACAGGGTTATTCGTGGTGGATCGACCGCCTGCGAAAGAATCAGGAACGCTACGATTTGCTGCGGCTGGACCATTTCCGGGCCTTTGCCAGCTACTGGGAAGTGCCCGCTCACGAGGAAACAGCCATTCAGGGCGAATGGAAACCGGGGCCGGGGGCCGACTTTTTCCGGGCGGTGCAAAGCGAATTAGGCGAACTGCCCTTTGTAGCCGAAGACCTGGGCGACATCGACGCTGATGTATACACGTTACGGGATCAATTCGGCTTGCCGGGCATGAAAGTCATTCAGTTTGCTTTTGGCGAAGACATGCCCGAAACCGTGAATATACCGCATCACCATACGCTCAACTCCATCGCTTACACCGGTACGCATGACAACAACACAAGCGTGGGCTGGTACCGGCAGGACAGCAGCCACGAACACCGCAGCCAGTTGGAACGCTACGTAGGCCATCCGGTATCGCAGCTCGATGTGCATCTGGTGCTGGGTCGGCTGGTGTATGCGTCGGTTGCCAATACTGCCATTTTACCCTTACCCGATGTGCTCGGCCTGGACGAATCGGCCCGGCTGAACACCCCGGCTTCGGACGCCAGCAACTGGACCTGGCGGCTGCTTCCCGGGCAACTGGACCAAACCATAGAACACCGCCTTCGGGAATGGACCACTGTGTACAACCGTTAACGGGTTCATTTTTCATCTTACAGCATTTATTATAGACACAACGTTATGCTAAGAATAGGTTATCACGCATCGCACGAGCAATTTAAGCCTAGCACCTTACTGGATTATATTCAGTTGGCGCAACAAGCGGGATTTACGGCGGGCTCCTCATCAGACCATTTTCATCCGTGGAGCAACCGGCAGGGCGAAAGTGGTTTTGCCTGGTCGTGGTTAGGGGCCGCTTTACAGGCAACTGCATTGCCATTCGGGGTAGTTAACGCCCCCGGTCAGCGCTACCATCCGGCCATTATTGCGCAGGCAGCCGCCACCCTCGCCGACATGTTTCCGGAACGATTCTGGGTAGCTATGGGTACCGGGCAGGCTCTCAACGAAGCCATTACCGGCGACAAGTGGCCCGCGAAAGCCGACCGCAACGCCCGCCTGAAAGAGTGTGTCGACATTATCCGGGCCTTGTGGGATGGCGAAACCGTTACGCATAAGGGGCTGGTGACGGTTGAGGAAGCAACGCTATACACCCGGCCCGCCATAAAACCACTGCTGTTTGGTGCCGCCGTAACCAGCAAAACCGCCGAATGGGTAGGGAGCTGGGCCGATGGGTTATTAACCATTTCGCAGCCCCTCGATCAGCTCCGGGAAGTCGTAGAGGCTTTCCGGCGAGGGGGTGGCGCGGGTAAGCCCATGCATTTGAAAGTACAGCTTTCGTACGCCGATACGCTGGAGAATGCCAGAGCCGGGGCTTACGATCAGTGGCGGGGTAACATTTTTCCGAACGGTATGCTTACCGATCTCCGCCGGCCCGAGCAGTTCGATATGGCCGGTGAACTCGTCAACCTGGCCGAAGTGGATAAGATGGTTCATATCTCGGCAGACACCAGCCAGCACATGGCGTGGTTGCAGGAGTATATCGACCTGGGTTTCGAACAGCTTTTTCTGCACAACGTTAACCTTGAACACGAACGGTTCATCGACGACTTCGGCCAGTACGTACTTCCTGATCTGCTGCGGCCAAGATATGCCAGTTTATAAGCGGCTTCTCAACCCAACGATACTATGATTTATTGGTCAATCAGAACAGCAATCCTTGGTCTAGTTTTGCTCAGCGGTTGCAAAACCGGTACCCGGGATATTGATTTCGTCAGCAAGCAGTTTGCGGCTACGTACAATATCGATTCGACAAAAGGCATCGACAGCACCAATCTGGCCAGCCTGATGGGGTCAAAGGCCGTCTATAGCTTCAGCAAAGACGGCAAAGGCATGAATCATTTACAGATGGGCATGGTGTCAAGAGATACACCCTTCACCTGGAAGGTTGAACAGGATAGTCTGTACATCGACAAAAAAGGGTATGCCATTGAGAAAATTGATAAAGGGTTCACCCTCCGCTCCGACTCTGCCAAGATTTTCCTCAGCCAGCAGCCCTAATCTCTTGTACCCGACGGCAGGCCGGGTAGCCGGTGCCATGCGGTCGGGTACTTAACTAAACTTACAATGGACTCCCAACAGCTCAACGACGCATCGAAATACAAAAACTGGCGGGCTCAATTGCTGAAAAGCCAGATTTCCATCAACCACATTAATCCACTTTATATTCATCGGGCGCAGAAAGATGGCAGCATTTTATACGCCCTGCTCAATCTGGACGCCAACACCCCGGAGGGCACAACCATGAACCCGATCTGCTTTCTCAAAGGCGATGCCGTTTCCATGCTGGTGGTTCTGATTGCCGAAGAAACGAACGAAAAATACGTGCTGCTGGTGAAACAACGGCGCATCTGCAACGGCGACTTCACCTACGAACACCCCGCCGGGATGGTCGATGAGGAAGACTCATCACCCATTGAGGTGGCCGCGCGGGAATTGGGTGAAGAAGCCCAGTTGGACGTTGACTCATCCGAATTGACCCCGCTGTTTAATAAACCCCTGTACTCAGCTACCGCCACCAGCGACGAAGCACTGCACTTTTTTTACCTCGAACGGCGAATGCCACTGGCCGATATACAGGCTCTGAACGATAAATCGACCGGGGCTGAAGGCGAGAATGAGCATACGCAGTTGCACATCGCAACCTTGCCCGAAGCGCACGGACTGGTGAGTAATATTCATGGCGTGATGAGCCATTTACAGTACCTGCAAAAGGTGGGCGATTTCGAAACGTTGACGAAGCTGCCGGGCTGACCAAGCAGTAAGCAGTAAGCCAATTGACGGTGCACGCGAGCGTGCACCGTTAAAAAAACTTAACCGGTACGTTTATTAACACAGTAAGTCTATAACACTAATTACAATAACCTGAAAATAGACTTACTTTGCCGGTGATAAGGCTTGTAAGAGAAGGCCTTATTTCTCACGGCCTGGCCGACAAAACTCAACGTTAATCAGTCTTTTTCACAATCATGACGGCAGCAGGCCCATTAAGCAACCAATCGCCGAAGTATTCAACCGCATCGATCGTACTGGCCGTTATCATTCTTGCCTATTGTGTTTTCTGTGCTGTTCAGGGGGGCGATTTCGATGTATTTCTGGATGCCGGCCATAAACTGGCTACGCAACAGAATATTTACCGGCCACCGTTTGCCAAAGGGCTTCAGTACTATTATAGTCCATTCTTCGCCTTATTGCTGTTGCCATTCAGCTACCTTCCTTTTGTAATTCCTGAACTAGCGTGGCTGCTGTTGTCGACGTTTTTGCTGTACAGAATATGGGTGTTAACGACCCGGTATCTGGACATGACCGTGTTGACGAAGAAAGAACATCGAATCTGGATTTTTGCAGTTTTCTTTCTGTCGCTGCGTTTTTTACTGTACAACTATTCGATGATCCAGATGACAATCTTTCTGATGTGGGCCACCCTGGAAAGTTTGTCTCTTTTCGAGAAAAATCGCCCGGTCGTAGGGGGAATATTGTTCGGGTTTGCCTGCACAACCAAGCTGTTACCCCTTATCTTTCTACCGTACCTGATTTACCGACGGCACTTCACGGGCTTTGCGTACACCCTGCTGTTCTTTGGGTTCTTCCTGATTGCACCCGCTCTTGCCTTTGGCTTCGATTTCAACACATTTCTGCTGAAAGAATGGTGGCTGGTTATTAATCCGGGTAACGCAGAAAACGCCATTGAAGCCGATCTGGGCACCCATAGTCTCGTTAGCCTGATTCCCGTGTACCTGACCGAAACGCACAATAAGATTGACATACAGCGAAACGTTCTGACGCTCACCCCCGAGCAGGCTGTATTTGTTACCAACATTGCCCGGCTGATTTTTGTAGCGGCTACCCTGTATTTTCTCAGAAGCCTTCCCTTCAAACGCAATACGGATAAAATTCAGACGATCTGGGAGTGTTCATACCTGTTTCTGGTGACGCCGTTGCTATTCCCGCACCAGCAGAAATATGCGTTTCTTTACATTGCTCCTTCCGTTATTTATTTGGTTTATTACCTGCTTATTTCGTTCAAACGGAAGAGCCGGAACCGCCACATTCTATTGATTATTTTTGCCATCAACGCACTCATTTTTACCCCGTTTATTTCGAGCGATCTGTTAGGCCGGTATGCGTATGATGTCCTGCAACACTTCCGGATCTTGACCGTGTCGACCATTGGGTTGTGCGTGATTCTGGCGTTTTGCACGGCGGCAAAACTCCGGCAGAAGCTGGATTTGGGCATTTCCCAGCCCAAACCCTTACAGGCTTAACCGCTGCCTTATACCAGCAGTCCGAATACCGCAACCCGGCTATGGTTGAACCAGGCGGAGTAAGCCGTGAATCCTGGTCCATTGGCTAAATAATCAATTGTAACAAAAGAGAAAGGAGCCCCGCTGTAGTTGTCAGCAGAGTGAGGCTGGTGGATCACCATGCCGTGAACCGCCGTCAACCCCTCGCTGCTGTTCAACTATGAGAAACACATACCTGTATCGCTGGCTGATTCTGGCCAGTATCTTTTCCTTGTTTATTGCGCTCACAACGTCCGCCCAAACCATTAGCGGACAGGTAACCGATGCCACCACGGGAACCGGTCTGCCGGGTGTTTCGGTGCTGGTAACCGGCCAGACAGCCGGTGCCATTACCGATGCAAACGGGCTTTACAACCTGTCGGTTGGTCCGGGCTCGTACACTCTCCGCTTTAGTTTTGTAGGCTATACAACCCAGAATATCCCGGTTCAGGTTACGGCGGGCAACACCTCCACCGTGAGCGTCAAACTCGTGGAAGGGCTGGCAAGCCTTAATGAAGTGGTAGTCGTGGGGTCGCGCTCGACCCAGGCCCGCACCAGCACCGAAACGGTAGCGCCGGTCGACGTTATTCAATCGCGTGATTTACAGGCGACGGGCCAGATCGACCTGACCCAGCAGCTGAACTTTGTAGCCCCGTCGTTCAACTCGTCTCGACAAACGGTGTCGGACGGTACGGATCACATCGACCCGGCCACCCTGCGTGGCCTTGGCCCCGATCAGGTACTGGTGCTGCTCAACGGCAAGCGTCAGCACAACCAGGCCCTCATTAACATAAACGGCACCATCGGTCGCGGTTCGGTAGGGACGGATTTGAACGCCATTCCGAGTTCGGCGATTGAGCGGATTGAAGTGCTGCGCGATGGGGCGTCCTCGCAATACGGCTCCGATGCCATTGCGGGCGTCATTAACCTCCGCCTGAAAGAACGGCCCGGCACAACGGTCAATGCCCAGGTGGGGCAGTATTACAAAGGCGATGGTCAGGTGGCACAAATTGGTATCAACCACGGTTTTAAACTCGGCGAAAAAGGTTTTCTGAGCCTTACGGGTGAGTTTCGCCACCGGGGCGCTACCAATCGCGCGGGCGATTACACCGGACCGGTTTACACTAACTGGAATGTAGGCCAGCAATCGGGCGAGAGTGCTGCGGCTTACGTAGCGCGTCGGCAGAACCTGTATCAGCAAGACCAGACGTTGATTCAACAGAATAATTTCAGTCTGAAGAACAACCTCCAGGTAGGTAACGCCCGCGTCGACAACGCCGGTTTCTTCCTGAATGCCCGCGTTCCGATTGCCAACAGCAACGCCAGTTTTTACGCATCAGGCGGACTCAACTACCGGCGTGGGCTGGCGGGCGGTTTCTACCGCTATCCGTACCAGACCTCGCAGGTAATTACGTCTATTTATCCCAATGGATTCCTGCCCAATATTCAGTCGAGTATCAACGACCAGTCGCTGCTGGTGGGGGTTAATGGCGAAACGATGGGCTGGCGATGGGATATCAGCAACGTGTATGGCGGCAACTCGTTCCGCTTTGATGTAACCAACTCCAACAACGCATCGCTGGCGTACCTGGGTACTCAAAACAATCCCACTTCATTTTATGCCGGTACACTCAGCTTTTACCAGAACTCGGCCGATGTCAGTGCCGCCAAGGATTTCGGGAAGCAGCTTGGGTTAACGTCGTTCAACGTGGCTACCGGCCTCACCTATCGCAACGATCAGTACCGCATCAAACCGGGTGAAGCGGCTTCGTACCTGAACTTCAGCCCCACATCGGGCCAGATTGGCGGCTCGCAGGTGTTTCCGGGCTACCAGCCTGCCAACGCGGTCAATGCCACCCGGAACGTGTACGGCGGCTACATCGACCTTGAGTCGGATGTGACAACCCGCCTGCTGCTGAATGCAGCGGGTCGATATGAGTATTACAGCGACTTCGGCGGAAACCTAGCCGGGAAAATAGCGGCCCGTTATCGGTTCAGTGAAGCGTTTTCGCTGCGGGGCTCTATCAGCAACGGCTTCCGGGCACCTTCCTTACACCAGCGGTATTTCAGCGCCATCAGCACAGTCTTCGTATCGAACGGCACCATTCTTGAGCCCCGCCAAACGGGTACGTTCCGCAACGACAGCCCAATTGCTCAGGCCTTTGGCGTACCGCCACTGGGTGCCGAACGCTCGACCAATTACAGCATCGGTATTACCTCGCGGCCATTGCCGAACGTGAGCGTTACGGTAGACGCGTACCAGATCAACATCACCAACCGCATTATCTACAGCAACCAGTTTTCGCGCGGTACAGCGGGAGCGGGTCTTATTGTGGCCAATATCCTGAACGGGGCCGGGCAAACGGATGTGAACAGCGCCCAGTTTTTCGCCAATGCCGTAAACACCCAAACGCAGGGAATTGACGTGGTCATTGCGACCAACCCACGGCTCAGAACGGGTACGCTGGACATAACACTGGCGGCCAACTTCAACCAGACGAAACTCGTGGGCGACATTCAGCGGCCCGCCAACGTGCCAACGGATGCCACCTTCGGCAATTTCCTGTTCAACCGGCAGGACAGCGCCCGGCTAACGGTAGCCCAGCCCAAAAGTAAAATACAGCTGACGTTCAACTACCGGCTCCGTAAGTTTGGGGCAGTGCTGCGTTTCTCGCGCTTTGGCACGGTACAGGCCTACGACCCGGCCAACCCCGCACTGGACGAGATCCAGAATCCTAAACTCATCACCGACCTGAGTTTGTCGTATCGCATCCTGAAAAACCTCAACATGACGGTGGGGGCAAATAACCTGTTCGATATTTATCCTGACCGGCTCCGCGTGGCCAATTACCCGACGCCGGAGCGATACGGGGCCGCAGCACTGGATAACTCCTCCTTCGGGCGGTTCGTCTACAGCCGTAGCGCCACGCAATTTGGGTTTAATGGCGGGTATTACTTTGTAAACCTGTCAGCAAATTTTTAGAGACCATGGGTGTCGGGTTCTGGAACGCCACCCGGTCAGATCAGACACGCCTTTTTTGTTAACCACAGAGACACAGAGCGCACAGCGGTATCTGTCTATGCACACAGAGCCTGCCCATAAACCTCTGTTTCTCTGTGGCTTAGCATCTTACAATCAGAATACTTGTTGATCATGGCGAATCAGCTTCCTTATTACGACTGGGTGCCCTCGTGGTTACGTGATGTGGGCGTTATCGTCTTACTGATTCTGCAAAGTTTTGTGTTCGGGCTCAGCACGGATATGCTGCCGGAGCTGACCGGCGAACTGGGTACCCTAGCCGAAAACGTCAAGTTCATCATTCAGGCCAATGCCATTGGGTTCCTGTGTACCCTCCCACTCTATTACCGGTTTCGAAGTTTTTTCAAGAAAAAAGACCTACTGCTGGGTGCTTTGCTGCTTCAGCTCGTCCTGGCACTGGCAGCGGGCCAGATGGCGTTTGTTCCGGGTCTCTGTCTGCTTAATTTCTGCATCGGCATCACCAAGTGTATGGTCACGCTGGACATGATCGGGCTTCTGATGGCGCGTTTCAACCCCACCAATAACCGGGCGTTTTTCTACGGCTTATACTACACCATTGCCAAACCGGTGGCGCTCCTCGCCGACCTAAGTCTGGCGTGGCTCATTCACCAATACAACTGGCATTATGCCGCCTGGCTATCGGTACCCGCCATTCTGGCGTCGATTGGTATAACCGCTTTGCTCTTTCATGGTGAGCGTCTGCTGCCTAAAGTCCCGCTTTCGGAAGTCGACTGGACAGGCGCGGTATTATTGACGCTAACCTGCGTGCTATTCACCTTCATTGCTGATTTCGGAAAATATTACGACTGGTTCAGCTCAGCCATTATCGACTGGTCGGTAGTGTTTTTTTTACTGGTGGCAACCCTGTTTGTACTTTGGGAGCTTCGGCAGGAACGACCCTACTGGAACCTCCGGATTTTCGGCCAGTATAAACAAATTCGGCTGGGCATACTGCTCATGCTGGTACTTTGCCTGTTCATTTATTCGTCATCGCTGGCCCGTCAGTTTGCCTTGGGGCTGGTTAAAGGGGATAGCTGGTTTCTGGGCCGACTGACAGTATCGACACTGCTGGCTTACCTCATCAGCTTCCCGCTTTGCAGTTGGCTGCTGGCCCGTCAGGTTTCGTATCGACTGCTTTTACTAACCGGCTTTGTCTGTTACATGCTGTCGTACGGCTACATCGTCGTGCTTATTTCTCCTGGCATCGACCCCGCCAATCTATACCTGTTTTATTTTCTACAGGGCATTGCCTACGGGCTAATTTTAACCACCCTGTCGACCTTTGCCTCTACCGATATCCTGGTGGCCGACAATCCGCATCGGGCCTTTGCCAGCGTAGCCGCCCGGTCGGTTATTGGTCTGGTAACGGTAGGCTCGGTCTGGGATAATGCACTATTTCAGCGGTCGGCGATTAACCGCAACAACCTGATTAGTCGTCTTACAGGCGAAAATGGCTCGTTTCAGCAGGAGGTTCAGCTGCTTATTCGCCGATTTACGCAGGCAGGATTCGACCCACAGCACGCCCGGGCCGCTGCCGATCAGCTTATGTATCAAAAAGTAGACGCCCAGGCGATGCTGCTGGCCGATAAGGATTTATTTGCCAGCCTGCTCTTGCTGACCGTGGCCATCGTGCTATGCATTCCGTTCATGCGTTCGCTGGAGATGCATAACGTACGTCCCACCAACCAGTATCCGCTGGTGTAAACGCTGCCAGCTTCGTTACAAACCAGTAATTGTGCCCACATGGGCCGCCCCGCCCGGACGATTGCTTACCCGGCTGAATCAGTCTGGCCGATCCATTCTTCTTTCTCCACCCGGGTCATTTTCTGCCTAAGTTACTCCTCTTGTTTCCATCCCTCAACGCGTTCGCGACTAACCTTCTGAAACAACAGTAACACGTCTTTTCTTTTCACAATCTTACCGTATGCTATGGGCAAAGGCTCATTCGCTACTACCAGTCATGACCATCGGGCTACTACTGCATATCGTATTGAGTTGCACTAATCTGATGCCGCCGGAGGACTCGGCCAGACGGGTCAGGCAGGGCGAAGTATTTATCGTCTCAATGCCATCGTCCATCGGTACAGGCTACACCTGGCAGTTGGCTAGCCCCGCCGATAGTACTCATGTTACGTTCATATCAAAGCATTATATAGCCGCGAATAACCTCGACGGCGGGCCGGGAACAGACCAGTTTACCTTCAGGGCGGTAAAAAAAGGGTGGGTTCGCTTACGCTTTCAATACGTCCGGCCCTGGGAGAAAATGCTACCCAAAGACACACGCTACCAGACCTTTTCGATTACTATTTTTTAACCCAGCTTATTAAATCCCTATTCTTATCATGAAACCAATTTCCCTTCGTGCCAGCTTGCTGGCCGTGTGCCTTCTGGCTACCAAAACCCTGTTCGCTCAGGCACCTGCCGAGCTGCCCCAAATTTATCAGGCCCGCGAACGTCAGGCCCCCGCTCAGCTTAAAGCCACACTTGTCGAACAGCGAAAGCTGATTGCCAGCCGCAAGCTTACCTTCCAGGTGGCTAACACCGGTGTATCGACGCTGAGCCTGGCCGTGCTGGCGGGTGAAAAAAACGAGCTGTCGGAAGCCGAACGCGCCCGAATTAAAACGCAGGTGACCAGTATGCGGCTCGATCCGCGGTATAGCGTCCTCCTTCAAAACCTGCAAAAAGTCTGTTTCGCCGACAAAGCGAAATACGATGCCCGGGTAGCCAATCTGGTATCGCCGGTTCGTAACCAGCGCTGCGGCAACTGCTGGGCCTATTCGGCCGTAGGAGCGTATGAGTCGAGTTACATTAAAGTCAACAGTACGGCCAGTACCGGAATTGATGCCTCTGAGCAATATGCAGTCAGTTGCTCTGGTGGCGGCAACTGTAGCGGTGGCTTTGCCTATAAAGTGATGGAGTGGCTGGTGAACCAAAACAAACGACTGGCTACGGAAGCCAACTTCCCCGATACCGGTACGAACGGCAGCTGTCCGGTTGCGACTCCCGCTACCGATTACCGGGCAGTATCCTGGGGTGTTGTCGATCCCTCCGGCGACATCAACAAAATTGCATCGGTCGCCCAGATCAAAGCAGCCATCTGTAAGTATGGCCCCGTAGCCGCCAGTGTGCAGGTAACTCCTCTTTTCCAGAACTATGCCGGAGGCACGTTCAATGAAACCCCCAGCAATCCGGCCAACCCATCAACGAACCATGCCATCCTGCTGGTTGGCTGGGACGACGCTCGCCAGGCCTGGCTCATGAAAAATTCATGGGGCACCAGCTGGGGCGAAAACGGGTACATGTGGATTGGCTACAATAGTAATAACATTGGCCGTCGGGCCGCCTGGATCGTTGCCAAAAAACGCACCCTGGTCCTGGCAAACCCAACGGTAGTGGCCCGGAAGTAGTAGAATGGTTATTGGTTATTGAAAGCACCCCATTAACCATTCAAAAAGCTCGGCACATCCATGTCGGGCTTTTTTTGAAATACAGATGGTGTTGGTCGAGAAAATGGCCCGGGCCGCTCGGCATAGTCACAGACTATGCCCAACGTGGGCCAATAGGGTTGCCTTCTTCCAGTAACCAATAACCCAAAAAAGCGGGAATGAGGTGGTTTGAACCGCTACCTCATTCCCGCTTTTTTTGCCAAACGATTTGGTATAAGACAGGTATAGTATAACGTATTGGCAATTCAAAAAACAAATACGTTATGAATCCAACTTCCCAAAATTTCGCATCGACCCAGCAGGACCCGCTGACTAAATATCCGCAACCCCCTCATCCCGATCAGCAACAGTCTGTTCCCGGCACCGAAGCCGAGATGCAGCCCAAAGCCGACCACGGCGAAGAAACATACCGGGGGTCAGGCAAACTAACGGGCCGGAAAGCGCTCATCACCGGGGGCGATTCAGGAATTGGCCGGGCCGTAGCCATTGCCTTTGCCCGCGAAGGAGCCGACGTTTTGATTTCCTATCTGAACGAAGATCAGGACGCCCGTGAAACGGCCCGTCTGGTGGAAGAAGCCGGTCGGAAAGCCGTACTCGTTCCCGGCGACATCAGCGATGAGGCTCACTGCAAACAGCTTATCCAACAGGCCGTCAGCGAGCTGGGTGGACTGGATATTCTGGTTAACAATGCCGCCTTCCAGATGGCGCACGAATCCCTGCAGGACATCAGCAGTGAAGAGCTGGACCGCACGTTCCGCACCAACATCTTTGCGATGTTCTACCTCTGCAAAGCAGCCGAGGAACACATGAAACCCGGCAGTACGGTGGTCAACACGACTTCCGTAAACGCATATAAGCCCAGTCCGCAGTTGCTGGCTTATGCCGCCACCAAGGCCGCTATTCAGAACTTTACGGCCAATCTGGGTCAGGTATGGGCCGAGAAAGGTATTCGGGTCAACTGCGTAGCGCCGGGCCCCATCTGGACCCCGCTTATTCCATCGACTATGCCCCCGGAGAAAGTAAAGACTTTCGGGCAGGATGTACCGCTGAAACGCGCCGGTCAACCCGCCGAGCTGGCACCCGTTTATGTGCTACTGGCGTCCAACGATTCCAGCTACATGACGGGTAGCACCGTTCAGGTAACAGGCGGTTCGCCAACAATCTAGTGTCTGTGACCCGTAAACGAGAGCACAATGAAAATAGGCGAACGGCTGCTCAAACACCTCAATAAAAAGTATGGCCCATCACAGATGGTCGCCTTTACGTTTGGCCGATACGACGTTGCCACAAAAACTGATGAAGAGGGTAACCCTGTACTTCTGTTCATCGGCAAAGCCGACGACCGGGGTATTATAAAAGGTGACCAGTTTACCCGCCGACTGCTGAAAGACCCCAGCGGAGCGGTTATAAAGGATCATTGGGACTATAAAGGGAAGGTATAAACACTAGATTTTAAAGCTGCGCCGACCCGAGGAGTCGATATGGCAAAACAGAATCAATTGTATGAATATAACACTCAAAGTCTGGCGACAGAAGAACACGAGTACACCGGGAAAGTTAGTCGAATATAAACTGGCTAATATCGACCCGGACATGTCGTTTCTGGAAATGTTCGACATTCTGAACGGCGAATTAACCCATAAGGGCGAGCAGATCATTGCTTTTGACCACGATTGTCGGGAAGGGATCTGCGGCTCCTGCGCCATGTACGTAAACGGCCGGGCGCATGGCCCCCAAACCGGTGCTGCCGTTTGTCAACTCTATATGCGCAGCTTCAACGATGGCGACACCATCATTGTGGAGCCTTGGCGCTCGCGGGGATTTCCGGTTATCAAAGACCTCTCTACCGACCGCTCGGCTTTCGACCGGATTGTGCAGGCGGGGGGCTACATCTCCGTCAACACGGGAGCAGCTCCCGAAGCCAACGAAATACTGGTATCGCATGAGATACAGGAGACCACTATGGATGCTGCCGCCTGCATTGCCTGTGGTGCGTGTGTAGCAGCCTGTAAAAACGCATCGGCCATGCTGTTCGTGAGTGCGCAGGTTTCGCGTTTTGCGTTGCTCCCGCAGGGACAGTCCGAACGGCGGGTACGGGCCGAGCGCATGGTGGCTCAGATGGATTCGGAAGGATTTGGGGCCTGCTCCTTTACCGGTGCCTGCGCCGTAGAGTGCCCAGCATCCGTATCGCTGGAGAATATAGCCCGCCTGAATCGGGAATACCTCGGTGCCAAAATCAGCTGATCGTGACTGGGGTGACGCAGCGTCTGACCCAGTCGGCCGTTTCCTCACATGCGCTCATTCTTTCGGGGATTTCCCGAAGCCAGTTTGTTAATCTAACGAGTGCAATACAAATACTTAAACCAATTCAACGCATGAAAACTTCACTAATGACAGTCGCTCTGCTGGTAGCAGTGGCCATTGGCGCTCAGGCGCAATCGGGCAGCAATACAGCTAATACTTCGGGCGGCACAACCGGTTCCGGCACCCATAAAACGAGCGGCACTAACTCGGGTCGTGGTACGGCGTCGGGCCAAACCGGCACATCGGGCACCAATGGCCATAGCGCCGGGTCGACCGTTGGTTCCGGAACGAGCGGTTCGGCATCCGGAGCCGGTATTGGCAGCAACAACGGCCAGACGGGCGCGGGTACCTCAGGACAAGGCTCGATGGGCAGTAAGTCGGGCGGTAAGGGTAAAATGCACCAAAGCAGTGGCAACGGCAGCACGTCGAGCGGTTCCGGTACTGGTAGCAACGGCAGCAGCCGCAAAAACAATCAATAACCCCTTAACCCGATCAGCATGTTCTATCACGATAAGAAATTACAATTTAAAGTACGGGTCGATAAACCCAATCCACAATTTGCACGGGCCTTACAGCAGGCCATTGGCGGCATTGAAGGCGAAATCCGGGTATGTCTGCAATATTTGTTTCAATCCTGGAATTCACGTGGTCCCCAACGGTATCGGGACATGCTGTTAGACACCGGCACCGAAGAAATGGCCCACATTGAAATGCTGGCTACGGCGGTGTCGCTCAACCTGGAAGGGGCATCGAGCGGGGTAATCGAGAGCATCGTGGGTGGCGACACGCTCATGGAAAAGATTGTGGGTGGTGGCGATCCCCGCCATTTTCTCTCGGGTGGACTGGGCGCACTGGCGGCTGATGCCAACGGTGTACCCTTCAACGGATCGTGGGTGGTAAGCTCGGGTAACATTGCCGCCGATATGTACGCCAACGTCATGGCCGAGTCGACCGGTCGGGTACTGGCCACGCGCTTATACGAACTCACCGACGATGCCGGTATGAAAGACATGCTTTCGTTCCTGATTGCCCGCGACACCATGCACCAGCAGCAATGGCTGGCTGTACTGGAAGAGCTGGGTAACGGCGACATCCGCAATGTGCTGCCCATTCCCAACAGCTTCCCCCAGAGCCAGGAGCATCAGGAATTCAGCTATGCGTTTGTCAATACGAACATCGACCCAGACGAGCCCTCGGCGGGTCTGAACCGTCGCTGGACGCAGGGTCCTTCGCTCGACGGCCGTAGCGAGTTCCGCGAAATGAAAGCCCAGCCCATCGGTGGTGAGCCCAAGTTAGCGCCCCCCATCCCCGAAGGCCACGCGCAGGTAGAGCAGATCGAAAAAGCCAACTCGAAAAGCTAGGCTGTCTGTTTTAAACTAACAAGTCCCAATTATTCAGTGACAAGCTGGATAGTTGGGACTTTTGGTGTTTGTGGGGCCTGTGTCCTGTTTCGTAAGCGGAACCAGATTATCTAGTACAAACGTAACGATTTAGGGACATGTTCGTGCCTGACTTAGGTCGACACGGACCACGGTCGACAAATCAGTTTTCTGCTCATTCGACGGCTCCAATTAACAGGTCAACCGCCCCGACACTTAAGCTTGGATAGCCTAAGTGGACTGAATATGACAAAGAAAATGTCTGGATCAAGCTATTTGAGGAGCGTTAAGAAAGTACAAAACTGTCATGAATCAAAAATCAGCGTCTCGTGAAATGGAGGGTATTTTGAGGTAAAATGGTACGCCACTAAAATAGCAACCTCTTGTTTGGGCCACTGCCTCCTGGTAGTTCTGTTAAACTACCAGGAGGCAGTGGCCCAAGATGAAACTAACTTAGTAGCGCATTGACTTGTAATGACGTTGGTTAGGGGGGACTTAGCTCGGACTTCAGGATGTTCGAAAGGAAAGGAGCTGTGCGGCTTGCCTCACACGCGGCAATCTCAGCGGGAGTGCCTGCCGCAACGATCGTGCCGCCGTGATTCCCGGCTCCGGGTCCCACGTCGATTACCCAATCACACTGGGCGATCGTACGCATATCATGCTCGACGACGATAACGGTATTGCCTGCATCAACCAGGCGGTTAAGCTGAACCAAAAGCCGGTCGACATCCCGCGGATGCAGGCCGGTGGTCGGCTCGTCTAACACGTAAAGGGTGGTGCCCCGTTGTGTGCGTTGCAGTTCGGTGGAGAGCTTAATGCGCTGGGCCTCCCCGCCGGAAAGCTCGGTCGCGCTTTGCCCAAGTTTGAGATAACCCAGGCCAATATCCCTCAGCGTGTCGAGGGACCGCAACACCAACGCTTCCTGAGCAAAAAACAGGCAGGCTTCCTCAACCGTCATGTTCAGCACATCCGCAATGGATTTGCCGTTCCAGTTGATCTCCAGCGTCTTTTCGTTATAGCGTGTGCCATGGCAGGTCGGACAAGGGGCATACACGCTCGGCATGAACAGCAGCTCAATGCTGACCTGGCCTTCTCCTTCACAGGTGGGGCACCGCCCTTTGGCGACGTTGAAGGAAAAACGCCCGGCATCGAAGTGTCGCCTACGGGCTTCCGGCGTGGCGGCAAAGAGTTTTCGGACCTGATCAAAAAGCCCGGTATAAGTGGCCAGGTTGGAGCGTGGGGTTCGTCCGATTGGTTTTTGATCCACCTCAATCAGGCGCTGGATGGCCTCGATATCGCCCCCCAATCGACCGATGGTTTTTTCGGCGGGGGTATTTTCCAGCGTATCTTCCTCGGCCTCTTCCCGTCTCATACCCAGATGCACTGCTACCAGATCCAGCAGAGACTGGCTCACCAGGCTGGATTTGCCAGACCCCGAGACACCGGTTACGGCGGTAAAGCAACCCAGCGGAAACGAAACAGTCACCCCCTGGAGATTATTTCGTCGGACTCCTTCCAGACGTAGCCAGCCTGTAGGGGAACGGTTGGAGGACGAGAGCCGGGCTGTTTCCTCAAACAGGTAGGGCCTGGTGCGGGACTCGCTGACCTGCCTAAGGCCTTGTGGTTCTCCACTGTAAAGAATACGCCCGCCCGCGCTGCCTGCTTCAGGGCCAACATCAACCAGCCAATCGGCACGGCGCATCAGCTCAACGTCATGTTCGACCACGAAGAGCGAGTTGCCCGACGTTTTGAGCCTGTCCAGGGCGTCGAAGAGCGCGTGGCCATCGGCCGGGTGCAGCCCGGCTGTCGGCTCGTCCAGCACATAGATGACCCCAAAGAGCTGGGAGGATAGTTGAGTGGCTAGCCGCAGCCGCTGCAACTCACCGGATGAGCAAGTGGGCGTACTACGGTCAAGCGACAGGTAACCCAGGCCCAGCTCGATGAGCGTTGTCAGGCGATCCAGCAGGTCACCGCATAGGCGCTGGGCAGCGATGCGCTTTTCCGGCGAGAGATCATCCGTACGGCGCACATCCGGGGCGCCCTTGTGCGCTGAACCACCTGCCTGCAGGCGCCGATCCAGCGCGTCTTTTGCCGCTTGGCGACTCACCAGCGACGTTGACGAATTCATGTCGGCGGCAAACTCGCCATTCGCGGCCGGGGTGATAACGTCTGCCAGTTGGTCCAGGGAGAGGTGGGAGAAATCGGCGATGTCATAGCCGGCGAAGGTAACCGAAAGGGCTTCGGGCTTTAAGCGCTTGCCCTGGCATACCGGGCAGGGGCTACTAATCATAAACTGCAACACGCGTTTGCGCATGGCGGCACTGTCGGTATGGGCCAGCGTGTGCTCCAGGTTTCGCCGGGCGCTGCTGAAGGTTCCCTGATAGCTCGGTTCCATCTTCAGTCGCTGAGCCTGACGCGTTTCGGTTGGGGTAAGGCCCGCATAGACAGGAACTGTCGGCTGCTCGTCCGTAAAGAGAATCCACTGTCGGTCCTTTTTGGGCAGGTCTTTCCAGGGTATGTCGATGTTATAGCCCAGGGAGACTAAAATGTCGCGCAGGTTCTGACCGCCCCAGGCCGTGGGCCAGGCAGCAATAGCCCGCTGGCGGATGGTCAGCGACGGATCCGGAACCATCGACTCTTCGGTCATGGTATGCACTCGGCCCATGCCCTGGCAGCGGGGACAAGCCCCTTGGGGAGTATTGAAGGAAAAATCCTCTGCATACAGCATCGTCTGGCGGGCGGGGTAGGTGCCCACGCGCGAGTATAGCATGCGCACCAGGCTTGAGAGGGTCGTCAGACTACCTACCGTCGAGCGGGCATTGGGCGTGCCGCGTTGCTGCTGAAGGGCGACGGCGGGCGGCAGGCCGTCAATCGCGTCGACATCCGGCACGCCCACCTGATCGATCAGCCGTCTGGCATACGGGGAAACCGATTCAAGATACCGTCGCTGTGCTTCGGCATAGAGGGTGCCAAAGGCCAGGGACGATTTGCCCGAGCCGGAGACACCGCTGAAAACCACCAGTTGATTGCGTGGTATGGAGACGTCGATATTTTTGAGGTTGTGCTCACGAGCGCCCCGCACGCGGACAAATCCGGATGCTGCTTTATCGTCCTGGTTGTTGGCGTTTGTTCGTCGAGCCATAAAGGGATACCGAATGCGATTGTTTTTTTTGGCAACCTGCCTTAAAAAGCCCTAACGGATCCCCTTTTTTTTCAATTGTAATTTGTATTGAATGCTGGGCAAAACGTTAACAGACTCTCTTATACACGCAAAAAAGTCTACTATTTATATATCAAATTCATGGACACTCCTTCGTCTCACTAAAAACGGTAAACAGCTTCATTAGTTTAGAAGCGACGGCTGGTCAGGCGGATGGAAACCCGACGTCTTGACGCGCTATCGCGGGCTTCCTCCTGCCTGACCAGCCGCCTAATCCCTTATTGTGGCGCAAAAACAACCCGCATCGTTTCTTTTTTATTGAACAGATCGTAGCCTTTCATGCCCTTATCAAGCGACATTTTGTGGGTGAGCATAAACCTTGAAGTAAGCTCTCCTTTTTGCAGATGATCCAGCAGCCGGGAAATGTAGCGCTGCCCGTGTTGCTGGCCCATTCGGAAGGTCAGGGCTTTGTTCATGGCCGCACCCATTGGAATACTGTCGACCAAGCCGCCATACACGCCGATAACCGAAACCGTGCCGCTTTTCCGACAAGCCAGGATGGCTTCCCGCAGCACCATTGGCCAATCAGATTCCAGCCGAACAAACTGCTTGGCTTTATCGTCATTACAAAAACGCCTATTGCTGTTGCCCTAACAACCCTGCTTGTTTAAAACGTTACTCACCAAAAACCAATCGTCTTCTGGCCTCAATAATGGGGCAATACAAAGTCTATGAACAGTGAGCGTGTCGCCTTGGTTGTTATAGAAAAAACAACATGCAAACGCCCTACGAGTATCTACAAGCACGATTGGCTTCCCAGCAACCCCTGATGGAGACGGAAGAAGGGGGGTATTTAGTCTCGGAGGTGACTGTCATTGATGAGACGACGAATGCTTTTACATTTAGCCTGGCTGGTTATGGCATGATGGCTGGCAGAACGTTGGCCGGAAGCGTAGAAGATTCACAAGATGGCAACTATCCAGGCACCTACAATTTTGTGGCTGGCGACGTTGATGCAAACAAGCCCGTGCACCAAAACTACAGCCACGACAACGTCCTGTTGTTCTTTACGCAGGGAATCACCGTCTAGCTTTAAGGCTAAGCATATCCGTAGCTCGACCGTCACCAGAAACCGTTAGGCTGCTGGTGACGGCCTGGCAATAGATTACCATCTTAACCTGATGGCCACCTATAATCCTGTGATACAACGCGTAGCCGTATGGGTTGAGCCAATCGCATCGTGCAAAGTGTACCCATCCTGACCAGCGGGCACTAGGCCTAATTGACTAAAGAACTAACGTTTAAACACGAAAAAAATGGATTTGCAGGTACGCGGAAAAACGGCTTTGGTAACCGGATCAACGGCTGGCATTGGGTTGGCGATTGCTAAAACATTGGCTCAGGAAGGGGTCGAAGTCATACTCAATGGCCGAAATCAGGAGCGAGTCGACGCCCTGGTCCATCAACTGACGGCTGAATTGCCCGGTACGCGTTTTCGAGGCATAGCGGCTGACTTCAGCCAGGTCGAGGAAATCAACGCCTTGTTGGCCCAGCTACCTCAGGTAGACATACTGATCAATAACGTGGGCATATTTGAGCCCAGGGAGTTTACGCAGATATCCGATGAAGACTGGTTCAAGTTTTTTGAGGTCAATGTGATGAGCGGAGTTCGGCTCTCCCGTCATTATTTCCCCAACATGTTGGCCAACGGATGGGGGCGGATCATTTTTGTCTCCAGTGAATCGGCGCTGCAAATCCCGACGGAGATGATTCACTACGGCACGACGAAGACGGCTCAGCTGGCCATCTCGCGGGGGTTAGCCGAACTGACCACCGGTACCGAAGTGACCGTTAATACGGTGTTGCCTGGCCCGACCTTATCCGAAGGGGTTGGTGACTTTATCGGCAGTATGGCCGCCAGCCGTCAGGTGTCGGTAGAGGAAATGGAAAAGGACTTCTTCAAACAGGCCCGCCCGACCTCTATCATCAAACGGTTTGCTACAACCCAGGAAATAGCCAATTTGGTGGCTTATCTGTCGAGCCCACTGGCTTCTGCCACGAACGGAGCTGCCGTCCGGGTAGATGGGGGTGTTACCAAGACCATTGCCTAATCGAGTGCCATCCATCTACTAGTGGACAGGCCATTTCTGAAAGTTAAGATCTACTGACCACTACCTATATTCTTGAATTATGCCCGGCGTGGTGCCGATAAGCCGCTGTTACTGATCCATGGCCTGGGAAGTTCCCTTAAGGTCTGGGATCTGATTGTCGGTGAGTTAGCCATTCACCAAGAGGTTATTGCGCTGGATCTGCCCGTTTCGGGCAGTCACCTGCCCTGGTCGGGGAGGTATCTATTCATACCCGGCTGACGGCTGATGCGGTAACCGATTTCTTAACCCAGCACCAGCTCCTAGGCATTGATGCCGTCGGCGATTCGGTGGGGGCCCGGGTGGTGCTTGAATTAGCCCGACGGGGCAATGTGGTCGGTTCGGTTGTATCCCTGGATCCGGGTGGGTTCTGGCAAGGCTGGCAGGTGGCCTACTTCTATGACCCGGTCCGGCTATCGGCTCAATTATCCAGTATCTACCTCGGCAAAAGAGTCTGAAGTTACCGGAAAAGTTTTTCTTGGTGTGGGTGGTTCGGTGGTGCTGGTAGGTCTATTTCTCACGTTTGGCCTGAAACGATGAGGCCACATCGGATCATGAAGGCATCTCTTGCGTCTGCTACGATCTAGGGGCTATATCTTTAAACTAGTGCGATAAAACCAGCTAAAGCCTTATTCTAAATATACCATTCTTGATTTTTCATGTCTGGAGAAGAATTTAATTGCTACTCCTTGGATAAATACATTTTATAGTTATAGTGATTTCGTCCAGGGAAACCCTTGCCCGCATGAACGCTCATTCTGAATTATGGGAATGATCTAACCTTTTCTTGGGAGCCAGAAAGCGTTCACGAAAAGGTTGCTTTTTGTGGATGCAGGCTATGAAAAGTATGACTAACTGTAACACCTATTTTGCCTGTTGCTTAAATCGCGATGGCGAAAATTCTAATTGGGGAGTACTACATGACGCTGCTAGTACAAAGATTAACAAAGGCCTGATCGCTAACGTATTTCTTGTAAATGACTCACCTATTAACCAGCTTAAACAAGGTAATCTAATCCCCCTTTACGACCAGTACATTTTAGCTAACCGAATTACCTCTACAAAAAAAGAACAGGCCGCCAAGCCTGTTCTGTCTCTACTGCCTAGTGATTGACCCAATGGCCTTAGGTACGTTTAACGTTGACCGCATTCAAGCCCTTCTTGCCCTGCTCGACATTGTAGGTTACTTTGTCGTTTTCCCTAAGTTCTTCGTTAGTCGCTGAAATGTGCACAAACACATCCTCGCCCCCGTCGTCGGGTTTAATAAAGCCGAAGCCTTTACTCTCATTGAAAAATTTGACACTCCCTGTTGGCATTGTGATAGGATTAAAGTTTGGCTCAAGGACGCCAGAAGTGGCCAACTTACCAAACAGGGTTATTAAATGGTATGCTTCTGATAGCGGGTCTGATAAGTAGCCCGGTTATTTAGTGTACGTTAAGGTCTGACTAACTTTGAGTGAAACATCGCCAAAGTGGCTATTAATTCCTAAATTGTATAATTCGTAGTCAAGGTGCATATAAAATCTTATGTTAATGAACTGTTCTAAGATTACATGCTCTACACAAACCCTGAAAACAGGGCGAATTGTAACTCAGAAAGAGAGAGTAAAAGGCTAGTATAATATCAAGGCATTATCTGTAGATTGGTCTACCAACTATGAGTAAAGAACCGCTACAAACGGCTTCAAAATCAACATTCTCTCAGATTATAGAACAGATTTAAACCTCAACTCACAAACTATGAAATCGGCTATCATCTTTCTGTTAACAGGGTTCACCACTAGTCTAAGCGCATTGGAGGAACCAGAGATCAAAGTGACAAGAGTGTCTACTACTACGCAGATTGAAACTGCCAAACGGCAAGCTCTTCAACGCTTCGGCATTAACGCAGAGGTACAGGTGATCAAGCGAAATAATAAAGGGGAAATTACAGACTTGAAGTATGTACGGTATGATCAGGCTGGTAAGGAATCCAGCTCCTGCGAGTCTGATAATTTTGGTTTGTTGATTATCACTCGAAACGGATGCAAGATCGCAGATTTAGGCCATGAGAAGGAGATATAACCCTATGCGTTAACCTGATTGCAGTGGCTGTTGCAAAAGTCGATGCCTGCTTATCTTATCGCTGCAAAAAGGTGATTTTTAACCATCAAATAGCCTTTGTCCGGTAGTTAAATTTAGCTCCTAAGCTCCAGTTCAGACTTCTGCAACAGCCGCCTGAATTATGATAAGTAACACAGTTTGTAAGACTAAATTGCGATTGTCTTACAGGTGTAAGACAAACATGTTTTTAGAACTTGAGCGTGTTTTCTAGCTAATCCGCTTCCTGCCACAAAAAGTCTCTAGTTTCCCCATCTTCCACCACTTTCAGACGTTGATAAAGAGTTAGGTAGCGAGCTTTTCGAGTAGTGAACAGCTCGCTGGCCATGAACTCCTCCAGCCACTGACTAAAATTAAGTAACTCGGCTTGTTGATGGGAATAAGTGAAATAATCTGTAGGTGAAACCAGGGGCTACTGTAAGACTACTGCCAGGAGTCAACCGGAAGAATCGGTCTGTAGCTGAGTGGAATTAATAACCTGATTCGGTCAGCCAATCTTGTAATAACACAATCTTTAATGCTGACTGAATAAAAGTATATTCTTTGCCAATTATTAGCCAAGTACAAATTCTCTACAAAACTTCTTCCTTCCCGAAGTCCCCGGCCAACTGCGCATCTTCTCTAGCCAAACATGACGAACAGCATTAGCGGGGTAATCCATGGGTTAGCAGATAAAATCAGTCCTCGTTTGGCGTTACTGCATTGTCTTTCTCTTCCTGACTGGCTCGTTCGATGGTTTCGACGAACTCCTGCGTTGACAGGGTGTGTACATACGGATCGTCAAGTTCTTCATCCGCATTCGGGCTCGTTTTCTGGTCATCTGCATTCATTGAGGCAAGCTAGCTTTTTTGTCTGTCCCGAAGGATACTGCTCCTTAAATTTTTAGGACCTGATCACTTATTGGGTATTCATGGTGAAAAACGGGCTACTCCGACAACCTGTCAGGGCAGTATATAGGATGACCTGTTCGTAACAAACCCATGACGAGCATAATGCACTTGTTTTACTTATACACTTCTACTCTTAAGGGAGCTTAGATTAAAAGACCACAATGACTTTTCTTATTTTACATATCATTAACGGCCGTTTAACGTATGTAATATCCGCACAATCTCTTATGAACGCATCGATGTAGGCCCATGCTGACCAGCCCCCTGTAGAGCAGCCTTGAAGAGCAACGGACGTTACCACCGTCATCGGATGAACCCCTATAGGTCTCATCCATTCAACACCTTACCCAAAAAGAGACTTTGATTTATGAGATAGCTAGTTGAGACCTTAGCCAACTGAGATATACCCAATTCTACCTTTACTTATGGGAAGCAACGGGCATTTAATTGGACGGTTTATTTTAATAACTGTCAACTATTATTCTTAGCATATGGATGCCTCAATTCTGATTATGATTGTCTACTTACCGGTTGATAAGGCATTTTAGACTATTAAAATTTATCGAAGGCCCTTTATAAACGAATAATGGCAATATGCCCTAAACGCCTTGCTGTATCCTACAAGATATAGCAAGGTGGAGTACGTCCCTATCTTACATATTAGACCTTTCTATAAGGTAGCAGCTTTAATCTTAGACAAAGATCATACCTACTTTATGATTGTAATTAGTCGAATAAAAAGGAGCATTGGTCTAATTTTTTTTGGTTCAAGTAGGCTCTCTCCTACCTTTCAAAAAAAAAGCCATGGCTAGACTAATTCACAGAGTAACAAAAAATTCGCGGATGGGCAGAAATCCATTCTCCCAATTTGATAACCAACTAGATATTTTATCCTTGGAAGATACAAGTGTCATTCGAGGAGGTGACAAAGAATACAAACCAATATACGAAGACATTCAGGACGAAACACGGATTAAATTCACTGATTTTTTTAAACTATTTTAATTATGGGTAACAAGTTATTTTCCTGGATCAAAAAAAAGGGTGTTCGGCGTGTCATTGATGAACTCGACAAACGGAATATCCATATCGACGGTGACGAAAAAAATTTAACTGGAGGTGCGCCAAAGCAACCTCAATTTATTGAATATGAAGGCGGGACTCAAACAGAAGAAAAACCTGCGCCTGAGGAATTATGAACGCAGATCAATTGATCTGCCGGGCGCTTGTCTTGAAGGTAGCCAGCAGGTGTAACTTAAATTGTAGCTACTGTTATGTATATAACCAAGGAGACCGAACGTATCGTTTTCAGCCGGTAGTCATGACCCAGTCTGTTCAGTCATCATTGCTTAACAGAGTAGAGGAATATTGCCTAGAATACAATCTGACTTCCTTCTCGTTCATTTTTCATGGTGGAGAACCTTTATTAGCAGGAGCAGACTTCTTCAAAGCTTTCGTGCGTAACGCCAATCGTCAACTAATGAACAGTAAGATTCACCCTTACTTTTTTATGCAGACAAACGGAACACTATTATCAGAAGACTGGTGTCAGTTGCTGAATGAACTAAATATTTCCGTTGGAATAAGCATTGATGGTGACCCGCAAACGCATGACAAACACCGTGTAGACCACGCGGGACGAGGCTCTTATGCTTTGGTATCTCGGAAAACAAAATTGGCCATGCACCTACTACGTAACCGGCCAGGTATTATAACTGTGATTGATCCATTAACAAATCCGAGCGAAGTCTATGCCCACTGGAAGTTACTAAGCGCATTGGCCGTTGGTCTACAGCTACCTTACGCTACGAATGACGTCCCTCCGAGCAGACCCTCGCTATCAGCTTATGGCGATTGGTTAATTAAATTATTTGATATATGGTTTGAAGACCAAGCGTTAGAAAAACCTTCGATCGGTTTGTTTCGGCAAATGATCGAGCTTATCCTAGGTATTGATCACGGATGGGAACATCTGGGCCAGCAGGGGCCAGCCTATTTTGTCATTGAAACAGATGGTGGTATTGAACCTAATGGATCCTTAAAACTTTGCGGTGATGGCTTTACCAAGTTAGGCCTAAACGTATTAGATACGCCCCTGAAGGATGTTTCTAAAAATGGGCTTTTCGAACAGTTTTTAGGCAATCGTTATGCCTTACCGACTGTTTGTCAGCAGTGTTCAGTAGTCAGCGTATGCGGGGGGGGGCTATTAGCTAATCGTTATAGTCAGCATAACGGGTTTAATAATTCGTCCGTGTATTGTCAGGACTTATATAGGCTTATCCAGCATATTAACTGGCGGCTTAAAGATAGTTTGGCAACGAAAACTAAATATAGTTCAAACCGCAACCATGAAACGCAGTTACAAATTTCACCGGCAGCTTGATTACATGGACTGCGGTCCAACCTGCCTCAAAATGGTGGCTTCTCATTTTGGACGCGAGTATTCTCTTGATTACTTGCGCGCGAAATCACATATAACACGCCAAGGCGTTAGCCTGCTCAGTTTAAGCAACGCTGCCGAACAATTAGGTTTTAAGACGTTACCGGTCAAATTAACTATAAAACAACTTAACGAAGAAGTACCATTACCTTGTATTTTACACTGGAACCAAGAGCATTTTGTTGTTCTATACGATGTTCATTCTCCTTGGCTAGGACTAACGTTATCAAAAAATAAGGAGAAGTATATTATAGCTGATCCAGGTCACAATCTGGTGGCCGTGGATGAAACCATCCTAGAAAAATGTTGGCTTAGTACAGCCGATCAAAAAGGTGTAGCGCTCCTGCTAGAACCTACAGCCGACTTTTACAATAAGCAAGAAGAAGGGCCTGTCAAACGCACAGGTGGTTTTGCTTTCTTATTTCAGTATCTAATTCCTTATCGAAGTTATTTGCTTCAGATAGTTTTAGGGATGATCATCAGTAGTTTATTGCTATTAGTCTTCCCGTTTCTTACGCAAAGTTTGGTTGATCATGGGATTCAGAGGCAGAATTTTTCCTTCATCCATCTCGTCTTGGGCGCTCAACTGGTACTTTTTGCGGGCAGTATAGGAGTGGATCTAATTCGTAACTGGATTTTGCTTCATATTAATACCAGAATTAGCGTCACAATTATCTCTAACTTTTTGCTCAAGTTGATGAAATTGCCGATTAGCTTCTTCGAAGCGAAGAATATTGGCGATATTACTCAGCGCATTAGTGATCACAAGCGGATCGAACATTTCCTCACCGGCTCAACTCTTAATACTCTTTTTTCTCTCGTAAATTTATTGATTTTTTCAGTCGTTCTTGGCACATATAATCTGGAAATACTTTACGTTTTTCTTGTAGGAAGCGGCTTATCTCTAAGTTGGATTTTGCTTTTTTTGAAACGTCGAAAAGAACTCGATTACGCTCGATTTCAACGAATGAGAGAGAATCAAAACAGCATTTACGAGATGATCACTGGCATGCCTGAAATCAAACTTAATAATTGCGAGCGCGCCCGGCGCTGGGATTGGGAGCGAATCCAAGCTAAGCTCTTCAAAATAAGTATAAAAAGCCTGGCTTTGGAGCAATATCAGGAAGTAGGATCGTCATTTCTAACTCAATTAAAGAATATTATTATTTCTTACCTTGCCGCGATGGCCGTCATTCACCACGAGATCACCCTCGGGATTATGTTGAGTGTCTCATATATCGTTGGCCAAATGAACGGCCCGTTAGCTCAACTCATCACCTTTATCCGAAGCGTTCAGGATGCTAAAATCAGTCTCGAACGATTAAGCGAAATTCATGACCGCCCTGATGAAGAATTAGATGAAGATCATAATACAGTGCAGGCCGATGAGTTCCCGCAAACTGGGTATGCCGGGATCGAATTCCGCCAAGGGCCCCTTCGTGGCCTTAGTGACCAACCTAAATTAGGAATTACTCTAAAAGAGGTTTCATTTCGGTACGGCGGCCCGCAAGGCCCTTTAGTCATTAACCAATTGAACCTTCATATTCCTCAAGGTAAAGTGACTGCGATTGTAGGAGCAAGTGGCAGTGGGAAAACAACACTCCTGAAGCTACTACTCAAATTTTATCAACCTTCTGAGGGAGAGATACAGATTAATGGGGCTGACCTGAATGGTCTCTCTGCTCGTTCCTGGCGTAAGTTATGCGGCACAGTAATGCAAGACGGTTACATTTTTTCGGATACGATAGTTCGTAACATTGCTGTGGACGGTACACGTGTTGATGGTGAACGGTTAGCCAATGCCCTTCATACGTCGAATCTAGACGCGTACGTAAAACGGTTACCATTAGGGCTAACGACAAAAATCGGTAGTACTGGCTCCGGCCTAAGCGGAGGGCAACGACAACGGGTTTTTATTGCGAGGGCCGTTTACAAAAATCCAAAATATCTCTTCTTTGACGAAGCTACTAGCGCTCTAGACGCCAATAATGAAAAAGTCATTATGGAAAATCTTGATCATTTTTTTGAAGGACGAACCGTAATCGTGATAGCTCACCGGCTTAGTACAGTTAAAAGTGCGGATCAGATTGTTGTAATGGACCAGGGACGAGTAAAAGAGCAAGGGACTCATAATGAACTAATTGCTCTTCGCGGTCAATATTTTGAATTAGTTAAGAACCAACTAGAAATTGAAACAGCTTAACTGGTTATAATATGTCAAACGAACATGAGTTCCCTAATGATGAAATACAGGAAATTATCGGCCAAATTCCCCCATGGATTGTTAGATGGGGAATTACAACCTTAAGTATAGTCTTCCTTCTTTTTATTGCCTGCTCATTTATTATTCGGTTTCCAGAGACGGTTCCTGCGAAGGTCACCATAAGTAATAAAGTGCAACCTTTTCGAGTGAGTTGGTATCGAAATGGACCTCATGAACATGTACTTTATGTAAAAGAGGGTCAGTCAGTTAAAATAGGTGATACACTTCTCATTGAACGAAGCCTTATAGACCAATCACTTACACCTGTAATTAATTCTGTTAATGGCCGAGTCTTGCTTGTAAAAGGGACTGCCGAGGAGGCTCGGAAAACAACTCTAATTGTAACCCCTTCTCTGCACGAATTTGAAAGTCAAGCTATCTTGTCACCAACTGTATACGGAAATGTTCACGAAGGTCAGCGGATTCTAATCAATTTAGATGCCTTCCCTGCTAATGAATTTGGGCTATTAGAAGGCGTTTTGATCGAAAAAATACCAGTTTTGATTAAAGGCAACTATCGAGTCCGAGTCCGACTCTCAAATGGCTTTATAACTACTAATCACAAACAAATCCCCAGTCAGCCTGTGCTGATGGCTACTGGAGAAATAATTTTAGATGAAACGACACTATTTCACAAAATATTTGGCGCTATCTTCTAAAAGCTTTTGCCGACCGATTTGAAACGTCAGTTAATCCGTTTGACGAGCACGCTTTGAATCATATAATTTCGCTAGACAGTGATAGATAACTAACTCATAAATACGCTGTTTCGATGGGAACACTCGGTTAATAGCCATGTGAATCAAACTAGTAAGTAAACTACATAACGTTGTCATATCACTTACTTGGTTGCTTAGTTCATATAATTGAGTGATTAAAAAGCTCTCTTCATTTTGGTTCCCCCAGTTAGTAAATGTCTCATCAAAGGATTGTTGAATAAGGGACTGGTACTGCCTGTATTTCACATTGATCTGCCGACGAAGCAGTGTTGTTCCCTCAAATTCATTGAAAAAATTATCCTTAAGTTGATTCATAAGAATACTTCGTTCATCGATCGACATATTCACGCCGTTTAAGTATGTATCGATTTTACGAATCGCAAATAGAAATCGTAGATCTTCATTGACCGAATTTCCTGTTTGAGTTAAAAAAGATAGTGTTATTAAGCTATCTGCATGGAAAATAGATTCACACAACACGATGTGAGCGGCACCATATCGTTCGATTTCCCGTTGGTACGTATCTGCTTGAATACGGTGTACAACTCCGTTATGAATAGGTACTTGCAACGCACTTTCCATCATTTTGATTACGTGGCTGTAAAAGCCTAAATGCGGATTGCCTCGAAAGCGTAGGCGAAGATGCGGATCAGGATCTGCATATCGTATGAAAAAAAATGCCTCGATAATATTCTTCTCAAACAAGTGTTGAATTGTTGGATACAAAAATTGAGTCAGCAAAGAGTCTGACATTTTTTCTCCAGTATATATTTTTAAGTAAAGCCATTCGCTCCCGACTGAAAATCGTTGGGTTGGTGGCTGATATGTGTTTGTAACTAAACCTGGCAGGGGAGAAACGCTGTCGTTTCGAAAAGGAATAATTAACTCATGGGTATACCGTTCCTTTTTGATTCCCAGAGGACAGAGGCTATCAGTAGCCAAAAATTCAATAATTTTTAACGTTTTATGTTTCCGAATCTCTCGAATTAACAAGTCTAATGATTCAGGAATATGCATTGAGATTAATAATTCATTATCTCCTTGGGCGATGACAAACTGGTCAGGAATGCGCAAAGCCGTTAGTTGAGCTACCAATCGTAAAGGATTTGCTTCGTTCAATAAATCACAGCGGAGTTGCCAAGTAGCTCGACTAATGATAATGTTTTGGTACGTAACCCTGGGCAAAAATTCTTGCTCGGCCAGGACACCCCAATTCCAGCTTAAATTTAGTTGGGAATCTTGTTGTTGAAGGTCACACAAAAACTGATAGATCGGTAAGCCTAGCCGCCAATTGTGGGCGTTGGTTAATCGCGGAACAACGCGTTTGTTTAACCGTCTTGACCGAAGGATAATGCGATTATTCCGAATCGATACCATTAAATCGGTTACTAATAATTGATTAGCGGGTTCGACTGAAGATTTGCCAAGGTATGGAATCTCATAAGTATACATGACGGGCCTGGTTAAAATATTGCCCGCTCGATCTTCTGGCAGGTGAATAACTTCTGCCAGCACTATGTGTTCTTGATACTCTTCTTCTCTGATAATTCCTTTTTGAATACTGTTTGCCAGTTCAGGATGGCCTTCCCCAAACCGGCTGATTAGATTAAATGCTGAAGGTCCCTGACAAGCATGAAGATAAAATAAATACGTCCCCTCATCAATTTCTTTAGCTGAGTTCGCCAGCAAAGAACCAAAGACGAAAAAGCTGCTGGGCAATGAGTTTGGAGGTCCTTTTCTTGAATGTATGTATGATAAATCAGCATCAGTCAAGGTTATCTCCATCTTATTAGTTCGCAATGTTGCCGCATACTTGTCCATCACCAACGACTGCCACCAATCCCAAACTGCTACAGGTGAGGTTTCTTTAACGGGTAAGCTTAGGTCGTCTACTAAGGGAGCATAGCCAATTCCCATCACTGAATTTTGGCCATAACCTATGCCGAACTCTTGGTCCAGTACATGGGCTAAAGGCACTTCTTCGTCTTCGTAACGATTGTAAAACCGTCGTTTAAATTCGTCTAAATGGACATTTTGACGTGGATTATTAAGAGCCAATAGCTTTTCAATACTCTGTTGTATTTTTTTAATGAGTCGATCTCCTAGCTGAATTGTATCGGATTTGTAAAAAGAATCTACTTGAATGAGATTCGTAATTTTTAAGCTGGGATATTGCTCCGTAAACCAGTGTTGAATTTGATCGTATACTTGGATCGAACCTGGCTCTTTAAGTAAAGATTCGAGTTCTTTTAACGGATCGACATAGATTGCACTTCCAGATATCGTGTCAAATCGATTAATGAGTTCACCTACCAAATTAGAGCCCGTGATTGCAGGATCAATATCAAATGTAAGTAATTGACTATCAATAATCTGCTCTAGATATCCGATAGCTTCACTTTCCTCTATGCCCATGGCAACGAGTTCGCCTGTTAATTGGCCAAAAGTGAGGCCCGATCGAGCTACAAGTAACAGATGATCCAAGTAGATATCACCTTCTACAGCGCTAATGTAATAATGCTGTTCTGTTGAATCACGTTGACGCTCAATGTATCGATATGAACTTCCAATCTGATATAAGGATGAGTTCGGAAATACGTTTAAGTGTGAGCGTAGTTCTGTTTGTTGAATGAGGTTATCACGAATCCCAAACAAACAGTCAATATCTAATCGTGTATTAGTGGAAACAGAGTTAATGCTACCCGGCTGTAGTTGAGTACTTACTCCAAATGAGCCTACTGCACACCCAGCTAGTAGCCCAAAAGGAGTGCTTCGTGTACACATTCGGATCGCATATTTATGTAGGGTGACTAACAGTTTATCTTTCTCAGGTATAGTTTTTCCCGCGAGCCAATCTTGCAGACGTTGATGAAGTGATGATGAGCTAAGATAAATAGCCTGCTGCGGCAAAGGATCAGCATAAAATGTTTGTAATAGCTTTTCGAGCGGTTGCTTAGCTAATTGTGTATAAAGCTCGGCCAGCGTACTAATTGGATAAAGAGGCCGACGTAAGACAAAAAAATCTGAATGTTTAATCATAAATTATCTTTATTATTGACTTATCTGAAACGTATGGATAAACTTGGAGTAGACAATTATTGGAAATCAGTTTAACTACAATAGCACAAACTTTAATCTCTACTCTTTACTACCAGTATAGTTTAACTACTCTTTACTTCTCTGTACTCAGTTACATTGATGAGTAACTAAATGTTAAGTAGTAAGTAAAACTGATTCGTTTTACTACTGCCTTTAGCCCACATTTAAATGAATTATAACAAATATCGATTGTGAACCAATTAGCATCGCACCATTAATAACATGCTGTGTATGTTCACAGTTTAATATGTCTCTTGAACAGAAATATAGTTGTTCAAATCCTCTACTTATATGTCGAACACATTGCGTTGCTTTCTGATTGATGATGATCCGGCTGCCCATCTCGTTATAGCCAACTACATAAGTCGCGTTTCGTACCTTGAGCTGGTTGGTCAAAGTACGGATTCTATTGAGGCATTATTACTTGTTCAACAGCTTAAGCCAGACATCTTGTTTTTAGATGTAGAAATGCCAGAGGTGACAGGGATGGATTTCATAAAGGCTCTTCCAGCGCCTTATCCTCAAATTGTGATGGTGACAGGTTCACCACAGTTCGCTGCTGAAACCTATAATTTTGACATTGCCCATTATCTTCTCAAGCCTGTTCGATTCGAAAAGTTCATTCAAGCTGTTCAGCGAATTGTGGGTCGTTTACATTTTATTCAACCTCTAACCCCACAGGAACCACCAGTGCTTGTAGAGGCTAACACGCCTGTATTAGATGAGAACATGGTAGAAGTAAGTAAGCATTTGAATGAGTCCAACTTGAATAAATCGTCACCATACTTCTTAATTAAAGAAAGTAAGAAACTAATTCGTGTGTCTCCTGACGAAATTGTATTTATTGAGGGGATGAAAGATTATCTGAAATTACATCTTGACTCTAGAGTAATTGTTGCTCACATGACTATGGCGCGCCTGGAAGACGTTCTTCCTGAGGGTCAGTTTCTTCGGGTAAATAGGTCATATATTGTTCGGAGGCAGGCTATCAAAGAAATTGACGGTAATAGGATCGTTACTATTAACGGGAAAATCGTTACCATCGGCATTACTTACCGAGAAACAATTATGCAGGAGCTGAAGCGGAATATTTTATGAAGCCATTTCTTCCGGAAAAAGTAGCCTACTATGTAGAAAAGTATCGCAAAGCCATCCATTTTATCCTGCATGCCCTGCTATGGGTATTTACTTGTACACTCGCTTTTTACACAGTTCCACTGGCATTCAAAGATAATAACCTTATTAATCGCTTCTTTACAGTACTTATAATTAGTCAAACTTTAGGGTATTTCTATTTAATGGGGTATTGGGTACTACCTGCTTACTTATATCAATTTCGTCCGTTTCCCTTATTAGCTTGTTCATTACTAATCTTTTACCTAATATATCTTTCTAATTATGTCTCATTTGCCTTACTGGTTTCCTACAGCGATGGTATTAATAACCCACGTGAATACTTTATAGAACGTTGGTGGAATCAAATGCATGCCAATGGTTTATTAGGCCCTTTTAAAAACTTAACGCTAGCAGTTCAGAATTTTGTTTTCAGCCTTAACGTTTCGTTTAGCTATCTGGTACCTAAGCTAATAAAGGATTTTATCACAATTCGTGGTCGAACAGTACGCCTTGAGATTGCCAATTTACAACTACAGCAATCCTATTTAAAGCTGGAACTCGAATTTTTGCGTTCTCAGATGAATCCTCACTTTTTATTCAACACACTCAATAGTATATACGCACGGATTTTTACGCTTGATGACACCGCTGCGGATCTGGTCTTACGCCTATCTGAGTTGATGCGCTACAGTTTATACGAAGCCGGTGTAAATTCTATTGGCTTAGATCAAGAATTATCGTACATTCAAAACTATTTGATTCTTGAAAAGAATCGCCTGAGTAGTTACCCTATTGATATACAATTCCAGCAACTTGGTCAAAGTGAAGGTTTGCAAATTGCCCCGCTCATTCTTATAGTTTTTGTTGAAAATGCCTTCAAGCATGGAGTTAAAAGTATGAGTATCCCTGGGGTTGTTTTTGTAAACGCTCACATAAACAACAATGAACTGACTTTTGTCGTCAGCAACAGTATTGTTGCAAACCGTACTACAAAAACGGTTCAGCAGCGTTCAGGCGGAATTGGCCTTAAAAACGTAAATCGTCGGCTAGAAAACTTATATAAAGATAGATATCAACTAGATGTTGTTTCAGAACCAGATCGTTATACAATTAAACTACTGATTAAATTAGAGCAATCATCAGGAGCGATCGATGCGCGATAGAGCACTACGCTTTGGAGTAGTGGCCTAACTGCGTTAAATGATGCATACCATTTACATGGTATTAAAAGCTATCCCTGCAGGCATTGTGCCCAAACGAAATAAGTCATGCGAAACAATCGTGCATGTACTCAGCACTACAGCATTATGACTGAGCCGAAACGTTTGGTAAAACTTACACCCACTAGATTCGTGACCACTTGGTCAAAGAACAGATAGCTCTGATGATAATCAACGGTACAGTTGTACGTGATACGTCTAATACCCACTTTAATGAATTGGTCGAAATAAATCTGATGTTTGTGGGTTAAACCTACTACGTTTGTAGATTTTTTTTGGGCATATTATTACTAATGTCCAAATTTGATTAATATTTCTCTTAATAACTCATGTTTTAACCTCTAACTCATATGAAAACGGTAGAAAAAACAACGCGGTTAACCTTAAATCGTGAACGTCTAGTCAATCTAAGTCGTCCTGCATCAACTCTCAAATCGGAAATGTCTATATGGACTACCATTTTCACAAACGGTCTGTAAAAGTTGCTCTTCATGTGAATTGCTTTTAAGGGATTTTTACACACCTATTCCTAAAATTTAAGAGATAGTTGGTATATATTATATAGGCTTCTAAATCTAAATTTTATGTCTACATCGCTTAAAAAGTCCTTAAATACATAAATTCCCGTTATAAATTTCTCATAATTTATAACGGGAATTTAACGATCTATATTAATACCAATCTGCAATCTAGTTAGTTATGTTACGGTCAGTAGCGTATTAATAATTTACTAAATTTTTTAGTTTTGGATTATTCAACGAGAAATATCTAATGATGCCGTATTTAACTATAAATTATTCATGGGCAAGCTTATGCCAAATAACCCATTACTTACAATATACTGACTTCATTGATTCAGGACAGAATTGTGAAACGGATGAAGAAGCGCTACTCTATCTACGATTTGGCGTCTATCCACTTGTTTTCCTTTGCCTGACTCACCCAGATGAGTTAATCAATGAGGAAATTGGAATATTACTTCGCAGCCAAAAATGTGTTATTGCCACTTCTACGTATCCTCCGCATCTATTTACTAATCTACCATTTGAACCCTTTGATTTCCTGACCGAACCTATTTCATTCAGCCAATTTGCTGCGTGTTTGAACCGTATCGCACGAAGAATATAAGAAGTTGAATGATATTAAGCAGGAATACCTTAATCTTTGACTACTACCTCCTCCTTGCCATTAAAAGTTGAATGCCAATGCTCATTATAGATTGAATGATAAAATATAATTGCTTTTATACTTGGCAATTCTTTTCGAAATATAGCATTATCGGCTTGACCATTGACCGTGATCCAATTCAGGTTTTGGCCCTGCGGTATGACAAATCCCTTTTCGAGCACTGTTTGATACCAAGACATTCCATTTAATCCCCGGTTCTGCTGTTCTGAAATAGCCTGCACAACAGCTGTAGGAGATCGATAAAAGTGGCCCTTATAGAATACTTGTACACTATCAATGATAGCTGGACCTATTCCAGAGTTAGCAATAGTTATCGATGAAAGCCCGCTTTCATCGATAATTTCATTAGCAATTAAGTAAGGCCATACCGAATTGAGCTGCTGTTCTCGTGTCAGCTTTGTTTGGTACAGTGTTACAACTAATGCGCATATGCTTGTGAATGTAGCAGCAATGGCAATGATCGTATCAGTGGTAAGGGGTTTCTTTATAACAGCCATAAAAGTGCTTTATTTACGCCTAAATAGCTTGATGAAATTAGGGATACCATAGCCAGATAAATGTCTATTTACTTGATAATGTTTTTAATCACCAATTATTTTATCCGGTGACAAACTAACTAGAGTGGCGATATTTTCAGCTAATTTTTGTATATCTACAACAAAATCAGCTGTAAAAAAATGGTCTTCCTCACGCATAGGCTGGCATAGTTGCTGGTAATAACCATATCCGAGAGCTTCGCACATATACCAAAACGCGAAGCTATGCCAATCATGAGGGTTTGTCATCTTTTTATGCAGTTCTAATATTTGAGCGTTTTTGTTCATAAATATCATATTAGTCATACCAGCACCGTGGATTGATACTAAATACTTAGCATTTGCATAAATCGCCACCTGTTCCCAAAAGGTATAGTCTTCATTACAAAGGCTAGTGAATCCGTATTCGTTAACTATACGCTCTACATCTGTCTCATTTTGAACTCGGCGTTGTACTGATTTTTTCCGACTTAAATAAAGTTTTTCACCCAAGTTTAAATGAATTTTTTTTACGTTTATAGCATAATTTATATAAAACGATTTAATTTCATTTAATTTATCATAATAGTATGAGTCTACAACAGGTTTTATTCTAGGTAAACATAATTTTTTTACTAGTAAACTTTTACCTTCAGGAATAATATAGATTGATTTAAATGTAAATGGCTCTAGCGAATCAATGATAAAGCGGTTAGTAAGGTACTTTTCTGGAAGTAATAAGACCATTTTATGAGCCTGTTTTCTTACCATCCAGATTCGCAAAATACCTTCACACATCCAATGTCCATAGTTAACAAACCAGGGATGGTGGAACAGTAAATAAGTTTCATCATCCTTCAATTCCAATAAATTACCCGGTGTATTACAGGATTTATAGTAATGATACATAGCGTCTTGGGTAAAGTTCTGCATTTGGGTAGGGTAGCTATGGTGTGATTCTTTCACCAGACCATTTTTGTCAATGCAGAAACCCGAGTAAGAGACAAAAACATTGTGGAGCTTTCTAACCTTTAATTTTTCTATTTCATAAGTCAAAAAAGGCTCAAAAAGATTTTCTTCTTTTTGAGCTGCGTTTTTCGGCATATTAACGCGAACAACTTCTCTCATGGAATTCATGGTTAAGTCTATCAAATAAAGATGTATGCTAGTAAGTTTTCGTAAGAAACACAGCTTTTCGATGCTACTTTGTATTAACAGGAAGAAGTGATACCTCTGGAGTCTTAAGAAACTTGTCGAGCCAGGACGTAATTTCCCAGAACACATGATACATAGACTCTCTAGCCTGATAGCCGTGGTCTTCTTTAGGTAGACTAACGTAACGAACCGTTTTACCTAATCCTTTCAAAGCTTGAAAGTAACGTTCTGTTTGGATAGGAAATGTTCCAGGATTGCTGTCTGCCTCACCATGAATAAGAAGAATTGGATAGGTAAGTTGGTGGCTGTTTTGAAAAGGAGATACGTGATTGTAAAGCTCAGGTACCTGCCAATAGTGACGCTCTTCGGCTTGGAAGCCAAAAGGTGTCAGTGTACGATTATAGGCCCCACTTAAGGCGATTCCTGTTTTGAATAGATGAGTGTGGGTCAGTAGATTGGCGGCCATGGCGGCTCCATAAGAATGGCCGGCAACAGCGACACGACTGGTATCAACCAATTTTGATTTGGCAGCGGCTTGTAAAATCGTCTGGGCGTTAAGCGTCAGCTGCTCAAGATAAGTATCATTGGGTGAGATGGCACCTTCACCTACTAGAGGCATAGCTGCAACTAGTACGGCATATCCTTGCAACACTAACAAAATAGGCGGAAGTGTTGGCAAATAAGTAAAGCGACGCCCCTCATTCGAAAACTGACTAGCATCGGTTTTTCGCTTGTATTCTACAGGATATCCCCAAAACACAGTGGGTAAAGGCCCCATCTCCGGACGATAGCCAACCGGTAGATAAAGTTGGGCATTTAAGGTAATACTGTCCTTACGTAGAGCCGTAATCCGTTCTGTTCTTACGTTTTTCCATTGTGGGTATGGATGGGGCCAGTTAGTTAGCTGTTGATACGATCCTTTACGAAGATCATATAAGTAATAGTTGGGATACTCTTCGGGCGACTCACGGCTGACTAATACGCTAGCTTTATCGGAATCTAGGAAAGCTATAGGTTGTTCATAAGACCCTTTTGTATTTTGCCAGACCTTGCTGATTACATTTGTTTGTAAGTTTAATTTATTGATAAAGGGAATATTGTCTTGAGCTGCAACTCGTGTCCCTGTTATGTACACGTACCCGTCTTTTGTAATATCTAATGTGTATCGCCCGTATTTATTGCGATTTAATTCGAAATCACCCGGATATTGGTATAAATCAGTTAAAGAGTAATCTGCGACTTTATATACTTCCGCTGGTCCGCCTTTTAATTTAATAACCGACGCAGTTGCCTGGCGCGTTGACCACCAACGTTCTTGAACAATTGCCAGCGTATCATTTCCCCATAATATGCCATTAAAGCGGTATGTACAGCGGTGTATCTGGGTCGGCTGTCCTGAAAAAGGAGCTTCTAACACCAAGACTTTATCACGAAACATAATCTGTTGTGTTGGATTTCCCCCGTCCAGTGCCTCGACCCAACATAGAGTAGCAGGGGCATCAGTACGCCAATTATGCTCTCGGGCTAAAGTAGATACAGCGTCACGGCCTGGCAAAATTGACTCAGCTATGGGCGATTCAAGTAAGGTTTTCACCAGTTTACCTTGGGATGTAAAGATCTGAACTTTGTGTGGAAATCGGTTCCAGGGCACGGTATAGGAAAACGGGCGATGAATTGATTTAATTAAGATAAATCGGCCGTCGGGGGAGCTATTAGCAGAAGTAATTAGCGCCGGTGTGCCAATTTGGGCGGTTTTTCGGCCATCCAAATCAAGAATTATTAGTTGAGAAGTTGCAAAGTGCTCGAAAAGCTGATTATCATGTTCATTGTGAAGTAGTCCAGGGTATGTTCGAGTTGGGTTAGCTTGACCATTATGCTCCTGAATCGTTGGCATTAACTGGGATGGATTAGGAGTTGGGCGATTTGCATATGCAGCAACCTGAAGTAGCAAGTGGCGACTATCATTGAGCCATTCAAAGGGCGTTCCAAAAAGACTGTTCGGCTTTAAGGCGCTGACTCGACGGGCAGTTGGCTTTGTGACCTCCGTCACCCACACTTCCACTCGATGCTCTGTGTAAACACAAAAGGCCACTTTCCGATTGTCAGGTGACCAACTGATATGATCCATAACAGCTCCTTTCGGAATGCCTTGCACATCAATAGTTTTTCCAGATGGCAGTGTTAAGATTCGTAATGAGGTGCTAAAATTTAGCCGGCTGGCTCCAAACCAATCGGGATTAAACCGAAGGCCAGCTAAACGTATTTCAGGCCGATTAAGCATTGAAAGTGGCCATAATGTAGGCCGTGGCATCAACAAGGCATAGTCACCCGTTCCATTTACCCAGATTCCTGGCATAATTGGTGCGTCTAAAACTGACTTTATTGCGGGTGCCGGTATTTTGTAGGTTTGTTGCTCCTGAGACATCCCTTGAGTCAGGCTTGCCCACCAAAGGATTAAGATAAAAATGCCCGAGTTTTTCATAATAAAGCGGTCAGTTGGCGGCTGTGAGTTGATGACTTCGGCTAGCTTTCTGAAGCTGGGCTAGCATAGATTCGTAATACTTGGCCAAAAAGTGGTAAATGACCAATTCATGAAGACGCTGTTTGGCCAGAAACATCCGGTTTAAGAACATATGCATGTAACTTGGCAACAAGAAATCAAGCGATACCTGTGAATCGAATAATTCTCCTTTAAGTTGATTAGCAATACAAGCAAGTTGTCGCTCTCGAGTTACAAAGCAGTCAATAGCTATCTGTAAGTCTGGATCAGTGATATCTGGTTGTAGAATAGCCGTTATAACTGCCCTTTTTTTCCTATATTGTTCGTTTAAACTATGTTTAAACCGCTCCGTACCATTGAATTCGGCGAAAAAACCAGCCTGCAATTGACTGATCAAATTAAATTTCTCGGCGAGTGAATATCCAAACGCGGTAAGCATAGAATCAATCCCACGAAGCGCAAATTGCCACCGATACGTTTCACCAAGATCGCCTTCCAACAAGTCTAAAAACTGATAAACCGCTTGGCTGTCTCGATAAAAAACTTCTTCTGACAATTCCATAGTCTGATTGCCTCCATAGCGCTCCAATTCCCGCACATATGTATCGATCTGTATTTTCTGCAGTAAGCCTTCCTGTAGGAATGGTTCGACTGCTTGCTGAATATGATGCAATAATTCTGCAATGTTTTTACCCCCATTAGGACAATGAAAACGCACGCGTAAGTGAGGATCTGGATCGTTGTAACGAAGAAAAAACCAACGATCAATCCAACCTTGTTCGTAAAATTTATTAGCTAAAGTGCCAACCGTTTGGGTCAGTATTTTATCGCCTGTTTTATTACCAACATAAACTTTGATGTATAACCACTCACTGCCCGGTAGAAAACTGCGCCGTATGGATGTTAAGACCTTAGGACGATGTTGAGGGACGGTTGGAGAAACTGTTAGTTTACGAAGCGGAATAATTACCTCACTTGTAACATGTTTTCCTTCTTTTGTTAGAAAACATTGGTCTGGGGCACCTAAGTATTCCTGTAATACAAGTGGACCTTTTACTAAGTAGTCCCGCAGAATTTGTAAAGACCAGCCACAAGTTAAATCAATCATTAACTCATTATCGTGGGAGCCTAGGGTAACATAACGAGGCAAACCCAACTGATGAGTAAGCTTGCTAAAATAAATGCCTAATTCATATGAATTCAGCTTCTCAATTGCCGACTTATGATCATCTGGCAGCAATCGCCAACGAGCACGGCTTAAAATAATGTTTCTATAAACGACTCGGGGTAGAAAGGCTTCTTTCTCAAAACAGCCCCATTTCCATTCCGATGCATAAAAACCAGATTGACATTGTAAATCACAAAGAAAACGGTAAACGGGCAAGCCCGTACCAAACAGATGAGCAGAAGAAAGGCGAGGAATAACTTCTCGCCCATGTTGTTTTGATCGAAGAATAACGCGTCCCTCTCGTACAGAAACTACTAGGTCATCAACGGATATTTGATGAGTTTCTGGAACAGAGGCTTGTCCAAGATAAGGAATTTCATACGAACGAAGCTTAGGTCGCTGTAATACGTTTCCAATGCGAGCTTCAGGAAGGTGTACAATTTCAGCAAATAAAGCATCTGGATGGTTTGCTTCTTCGTCTTGTAAGCACTGTTTTACTTTATCAGAAAGTGTTGAATTATCCGGGCAAAAACGGGCTAATAAATTAGCAGCTGAGGGACCAAAAAAAGCTTTTAAAACAAACTTAAAATTACCTTTATCTAATTCGACTGTGGACTCAGCCAGTAAACTGCCAAATAAGACAGCACTATCATACAAACCTGTTGATTCGACGGGTTTGCCTAGGGTATCCAGATCGTTATCTGTAATCAGAAGCGTCTTGGTTTGAGTAAGCCGAGCCTCATTTAATTTATTAAATTTAAAACGGGTTAACGCATCCCATTCTATCTGATTTGGTTCATCCGTTCCGGGTATAGCAAGCTGGTGTAGTAGCGGCATGAATTCCGATTGACCTGTCACACTTAACCCATATCCTACGCCCGTTTCGCTATCCAGGGCGGTTGTCAATGATACTTCCTGTTGGTCATATCGTTCACTAAAACGTTTACGAAATGCTTCCAAAGAGCGGTAATGCGCTTTTGTTTCAAACCGAAGCAGCTTCTCAACTTGTTGCAGAGTTTTGTCGACTACCTGGCCGTTCAACCTGTTTGTTGTTGTATTAAAGAATAAATTCGTTTGAATTAAATCTTTTTGCTCTGTCTCAAAAAAATTCTTATTAATTAAATCATTGATAGACAAATATTTACCTATATCTTCAGTTTGATCAGTTAGGTGGTGTTGTATTTTCTGTAAAATTAATTGATAATTCTTTGTGCCCTTAAATGCAGCTAGCTTACGGCTCAGCACGGCGAAAAAGTCTTCACCGGTTAAAGTTGGCTCCAACTCACTTACTAGTAACTGAGCATCGATTAACTGCTTAATATAACCTAGCGCAAGGTCAGCATTGACCGACTCAGATTGTAAATGCTTAGTAAGTGATTCAATTGTTTTTCCCCCTTTGGCATATGTTACCACTTTATCCAGGTAAGGGCTGTAAGTAACAGAAGTAAGACAATAGCTACGCTTTCGATCTTGAAGTCTTGATTCAGCATACCGGTATGAATCACCGATCTTATATAAACTCGTATTCGGGTAAAATAACAGTTGCTCAGCGATTTGTGGAATGCTAAGAAGATGCGTACTTAACTTGGCTACCGCGTTCATATCCAAACGAGACTGTTTCTGTAAGGAATCGGTTGCAAACGTTACTTCCGTATTGTGCGTGGTAAGTTGACCATCGGCATACCCAGCGAATAAGCCATAAGGCGTGGGTCGAGTAGCCATTCTACAGAAATACTTATAAAGAGCCAAGCTAATTTTTTCCTGTTTTTTTTTCTCTAAAACCTCACCAGCGATCCACTTTTTAGTGCTTGAATAAAGTTCAGGAGAAGCTAAATAAATGGCTTCTAGCAGCAATGGATCTTCAAATAATTTTTTCAATTTATCAAGAAATGCAACTTCCCCTTCCAGGTTGAAGAGGTCATTAAGTTCAATAACCTCTTCAACGGATTTAAGTGGTGTCCGAAGCACAAAAAAATCACAGGGTGAGTAATGACGCATAACTCTGTTAATATAAGAAGCCCGAATAGTTTATTTCACAAATAACTTTACAGTAAGTTTGTTTGCATTATGTCATGTGTGTAGCCAGGCCCATTCAAAGTATTGATGGCTATTTATTTGGGATAAGTACAGGCATTTATCCGCGATGCGCAGTACATAGAGGGGGGGTCAAGTGCTTCGGATGAATCATCTTCTTTTGTTGCACCACCTACAATTTGTTTTAGATCTTCTTCGCTCAGTTTAGCTACAGTCTCTTTAGCTAATTTTATCGCTTGTGTGTGCTTATTAGTCTTCATACGTATTTTTTAAGTTAGAAGTTTATCTCGGTGATTTATACGACTGCTAATCCTAAGAGATTTTTTACTTGTAAAAAAACTACAAAAGGATCGACTTTATCCCTCGTTATATAAGGAAATAGCCGTCTCCTTTTGTAGTTCCCGTACTTGTTTATTTAGGTTGACCACCACCTTGTGGGCATGAAGATGTATTACAGGAATTGTTTGTTCCCGAAACACACACTTGCTCATCATAATCGTCTTGCGTACCACCCGCAACATATTGAAGTTCTTGATCACTTAATTGAGCAAGGGTCTCTTTTGCCAGTTCCAAGGCATTAATCAAATTGATCTTTTTCATTGTCGTTTTTTTAAAATGAAAGGATGTTTTTAGAAGCTGTAATCAAGAATTTTTAATTCAAAATGCAGGCCTTCATTCTCAATTAAAGATCCTTGATCACAGCAGTTGCTTAGGTAGGTTACGACCCTACAGAGCTATTAAATGGCTGCTCTTTTCCAATATGTACTAAGCAAGTGCTAGTGCTCAGATAGTTTTGGCTGACTAACGATACAAAGTAAATAGGGCAAAAAAGCTTATAGAAATTTTTTCGACCACTTAATTGACAACTTCGACTACTTGATGTGCTGGTGAGATTAAGTCATTTTTTTGCCTTCATATGAAGCTAAAACGTGCTGCCGGTTCCAATTGACAGAGAATCGCTCAATTGGTCGAAAAAGTGAGCGGGTTTGTCGATTTTATTTTAGAATGACTGGCGATTCGGCTTGCTTCGCTGAAGCATAAAATAAAAGCGACATGAGTACTTATAAACTCTTTTATCTAGCGGTAGCTCTTGGGATGAACTTGCTGAGTTCTTCGAAGGTGATAGCGCAAAATCAGCTGACCGGCCGTATTCTCGAAAAGCCTGGTCAAGGGGCTCCTTTTGCAACGGTTATGGTTTTAGCAGCCAAAGATTCAAGTATTGTAAAGGCGAAGATTACTGGCGAAGACGGAACGTATTTAATTGATGGTATTAGTAATGGGCAATATTATGTAGCAGCTACCTATGTTGGCTACAAGAAATCATTTAGTCCGCTTTTGACTCTAAATGAATCTGCCCTAGCTCCCATTGATATCCCTTTAGTGCCCGATACACAAACACTGGCGGAGGTAACTATTAAAACACAGCAAGCATTTGTACAGAAAAAAGCCGATAAACTGATTGTCAATATTGAGAACAGTATTGCGGGCAAAAGCACGAATGCTATTGAGGTTTTAAAGGTAGCTCCTTATGTATTTGTAGATGGCAATAATACCGTTTCTCTACGAGGTCGAACAAACGTACTGATATTAGTTGATGGTAAAACGATACCAGAGGCTACATTAACGACAACTTTACAAAGCCTAGCGGCTGATAATATAGCTTCTGTTGAAGTTATTACAAACCCCTCAGCTAAGTATGATGCAAGTGCTTCTGGTGGTGTTATCAATATCGTAACCAAACAAGGGCAGAAACTTGGCCTTAACGGAAGCTATCGGGTTAATACCTCACAAGGGCAACGATTTCGGGGAGGTACAGGATTAAATCTTAATTACCGACAAAATAAATGGAACCTGTACACCGACATTGACTACTCAACGTATAATGGTGCCCGTTGGGAGCAGGCAACTCGCCGTTTTAATGAAAATAAGCTAGAATATAGAAGTCAATCGCAAACGGATCAGCAAACGTTTCCTCGTCTAGCTACAAAAGTAGGCGTTGATTTTAGTCCAACAGTTAACCACGTGATTGGTCTCCGTTTTGACGCATTGAAGGGTTCTATCAATAACAAACTATTGAACAACGCCCAATTTGGCCGCTTGAATTCACCAGTTGTTGATTCTTCCCTCTTAACTACCGGACGGATGGGTGAGAATTATACGATTTTTAATTACAATTTTAGTTATAAAGGAAAACTAGGCGTTGACAAAGAGTTATCTGCAACCGCTACGCTTACAGATTATAATGATTTCTGGTCTCAACCCATCGCTATTGAACGGCACGTGGGCGATGATCCATCCTTTATTTCTCAACTGGTCATCACAAATAAATCAGCAATTCAGATTGGCATTGCTCAACTGGATTATTCGCTCCCAATTGGTAAAAAGGCAAAAGCAGAGATAGGTGTGAAATATAGCTCTGTCCGAACCAATAACAACTTGATTCGTCAGGATCAACAGGCTAGTGGAGAATCGGTAGTAAATCCTAATTTCTCCAATCAATCTGCTTACCGTGAAGAAGTAGCTGCGGCATACTTAACGATCAATAGGTCTTTCAAAAAGCTGCAATTTCAAGGAGGTCTACGAGCTGAAAATACGGATGCTAGCGTTATAAACGTCTTTAGAACTCGCTATTTTAATCTATTCCCAAGTATTTTTCTACAACGCAAGTTTGGCAAGAACCATGACTTCTCGTTTTCCTATACTCGTCGGATTGACCGGCAAATGTACGAGAACATGCTCCCTTTTATTGTTTTTATTGATCCTTATACACAGTCTGTTGGTAACCCTAATTTGAAACCTCAGTTCGCTAGCCTATTCGAATTATCAGACTCATATAAAGGTCTTACCTTTTCTGCGGGATATTATCATATTCTGAACTCAATGATCACACTTCCCGAGCAGGATCCCACTACTAAGGTTACTCGATTTGCTGTTAGAAATTTTTCTGAAATGAATAATTTCTATGCGTCCATCAATTGGCCCTTGACACTCGCTAAATGGTGGCAAACAACCAATAGTATCTGGACATCAAATAATAATTTGCAGTCTGCCAATTTTGCAGATTTTAAAACGTCAGTAACAACTTACTCTCTTCAGTCAGTAAACAGTTTTTCACTTCCTAAAACCTGGCAGGCTCAACTAACTGCCTACTACACATCCAGGAGCATTTGGGGGCTTAACGACACCCAGCCAATTTATAACGTCAGTTTTTCTATATCTAAAGAGCTTTGGAAAGGAAAGGCTAGCTTACGATTAAGCGCTGACGATATGTTTTGGAGCGAACGCTATAGAACAACCGTTCGCTACGGAGTAGTTGATCAGCAGACATATAACTATTACGATACGCGCCGATTCGGGATGTCTCTCTATTACAAATTTGGTAAAAAAACTGTGACTCCTGCACGTAGTCAAAATTTGAATAATAGCGCAGAACGTGATCGATTAAAAATGTAACGAAAACAACAAACTTACAGGACTGCCAATTATGAAAGCTATTAATAGTCAAACCCACTTAGACAGTTTAAATAGAATAATTGCCTGTATCCCTAGCGTTGAGAATCGATTAACTAATGCTGGATATGCATACGGACGATTAGGATTAAGCTTGTTTTACTGCTACTGCGGACGATATTTTCATGATGATGAGTATTATGATAAGGCGCAGGATTACTTAAATCAGGTTTTGCAGCTACTTGAATCACCGGATTACTTGAATAAGCGAAAATTAGCGTATGTCCGTGAGTTAGCCGAAGTAGGTACTTTTCTGCTGTTTGCCACTAACAATAGCTTTTTAGAAGCAGATGTTGAGCCTTTACTCGCGTATATAGATGAAGTTTTAACGACGTTTATGACTCAAAAAATAGCAGACGATGATATTAATGAGTATAGTGGAGCATCCAGAGCAGGAAATTACTTTTTAATTAGGCAGCATTCGAATCCGGACGTTCGACGCCAACTTAAAGAGTTAGCTACGGCCATTGAGAACACTGCCCACGAAGACTCCGTTACAGGGGGGGTCTATTGGAAAGGGCCGCTGTATAAACGTGAAGGTGTTTATCTCGGGTTAGCTAATGGCTCGGCTGCTCGAATTATGTTTCTCTCGGCTTTATATCGGCAGGGAATTCAAGCTGACCGCTGTAAAATAATACTAGAGCGAGCGGTTACCTATTTACTGGCCCAGCAGCAGAATTTTCCGGGTGGAGCGTTCCCAATGGTAGTTGGAGACTCGCCTGGTGCTACACCATTGTTGCTACCTTGTGGTGATCTTGGTATCAGTTATGCGCTTTTACGCGCTTCGGAGGTGCTTACAAACGATGTTATACAAGCAAAGGCGCTTGAATTGGCCAGAGTTTGTACACTGCGATCAAGTTTAGAAGAAACCTACATTCGGGACGCTCAGTTAAATTATGGAGCGGCTGGAACAGCCCTTCTATTTGATAAACTAGGGCGTCAAACTGGCCGCCCTGAGTTTCAAGCTGCCGCCAATAGTTGGTATGCTCGTTTGCCGTCTTTCGCCACGTTCAATAACGAATTTGCTGGATACGAATCGGCTGTTAACAAAACGTATCCGTTTACCTTTCCCTGTTTTAATGAAGGCATTATCGGTATAGGCCTCTCATTGATGCGGTATTTGCAGGTCGGATTGCCTCCCTTCGATGAACTGGTTTATATTCATTAAAACTTAACCGCTGCAGCTATATGGTTGCTACTACTTATCCGATCTGGCTCACAGATGTAAAGGACTCTTTGAAGGCCTTTCGAACTGCAGACTCTGTAACAAAATTTTATGACACGGGCCGATTATCAAAACTATACTTTGATAAGGAAGGCACAACTTACTTAGGAAAGGCAGGCTTTGACAAAGCAGTAAATGTAGCTTTGGCCTATGAACAGGCAGTATCTGTTTGCCGAACTGATCTCGAAAAAGGAAACATGCGTTTAGCTGATGCAGATTCACAACTCCATCAGCTCAGTGGTGATGCCTATATTTTCGCTCGTCTTTTTAGTCTATCAGGCTGGGCTTTTTATTATTATAAACGAAAGCAAACAGAAAAAGCTATTAGTTTCACGCTGGAAGGTTTAAATATAAGCGAATACTTGGAGCGCCGAGGGCATCGTATTTTGATCTATCGACGTTTTGAGCAGCACAACAATCTGGCCACTATCTTATTCAAAACGAACCGTGAGTTGGAAGGAGCCACTTTGTTAAGTGGGATAATCGAACTATTAGTGGCCCAGCAAACTCAGAAATTGTTTGGTGGTGGTTGGGACCTACAAGCAGTTCAACATGTATCATATATTAGTGAACTCTCTATTGATGGATTTGTCTCAGTGGCTGCCAAACACTTAATCGAAGCAGGTGCCAGTGGATATAAATGTACTGAAGCCGATTTATTCACAGTTCTTTTCGATCAGTTACCTAACATTGAGGCTACCACACAAAACAGGGCAATTATATACAACTGGCTTTATTTGAAACGTGCATTTTTTGCCGGAGACGTCAAGATCTTTTGCCAAGGCGTAAGCGAATTCATGCAGGAGGATCTCGATATTTCATTTGACCTTTTGAAGCTTTCTCTATTGCAAAATTTACTATTGTTAATTACAAAGGAAACCGGCCTGATTAATAGTTCTATCCATTACGAACTGGTTTCTTACGTTCATCAATCAATAAAGCTTTTAAAACCATTCGATTATTTAAAAAAATTAGTAACAACCCCTTACTCTGCTTAGCGTATGGAACCATACTTCACAACTTGTCCCGAGTGTTTGACTTTACATCGATTTTTAACAGATGTCGGCCTCTCTATTCCCCGTCGTTTAGTCCAGCAAGCCCTGACAACTGTTGATAGTTTTCCGAAAATCTCCCTATTGGATTTTTCGCGCCTACTACGTGGTTGGGGCGTAACACCTTATTCCTTACAGCTTTCGGATTATCAGGATACATCTTTAACAGGTCCTCTGCTAACCTATTGCCAAACTATTATTGGCCCTCAATTTGCAGTTATTAGCGAGATTTCAGATTATGTGTACTATTACACGCCTGCTTTAGGAGATTGTAAGGAAACTATTGAAACATTTAAAAATGATTGGAATGGCATTGTTTTAGTAGGTGAAGTTACTGATAGGCTCGGGTATTCAGAAAGTGACTCCTCACTCATGGAAACCCAACCATATCCAGATGTACGGTTAATTGACAACTTTTTGACACAAGATGAATGTAATCAATTGATTACTTATGCTGAACAAAGCAATATGTTTAGCAGAAGCCAAATTCAGCAGGTAAAGCAAGAAGCGAAAATTCATGTCGAATCAACACGACGAACAAGCTTTAGTGCCTTTTTGCCCGATAGGAACAACTTACTGTTAGCTAGTATTTATCAAAAAGTAGCTGATGAACTAAATGTACCATTAACGCACATCGAAAATATACAATGCGTTCGTTATGCACTTGGGCAGCAATTTAAACCCCATTACGATGGAGGAAACGGTTACGACCGTGTTCACACAATACTAGTCTATTTAAATGATGATTTTGAAAGAGGAGAAACTTATTTCCCCGAAATAAATATGAAAATTCAGCCCAAAGCTGGACGTGCATTATATTTCAGAAACTTAGATAACAATTTGGAAATAATACCCACGTCCCTTCATGCGGGATTACCCGTAGATAAAGGTATAAAATATGGGTGCAATATTTGGGTTCGTGCACAAGCTTTAGCAGAAGTCGTATCTTACCAATGAAAAGTTGTCTTGTTACCACACTTCGCGATGCTGATGCAGTAGCTGAAACCTTTGTGGCGTACCACCATTCGCTCGGTTTTACACACATTTATCTATTCTTCGATGAATCAGACAGTTTAATGGCTGATGCTTTAGCTGATCTTCCATATGTTACTTGTTTCAAAAGAGGGGAATTGCTAGAAAAGCAATGGAAGCAAAATAAATTATATGAAGACTACCGATTACATATCAATCGGGAAGTTATGGCGCGGCAGATTCTCAACGTTGAGGTGGCAATTAGGCTAGCGCAGCAAGCCAACTATGACTGGATTCTCCATATTGACATAGATGAATTATTTGTTTGCGAGGAAGATTTAACGTCCCATTTTCAACGATTAACCAATGAGGGAAATAGTGTTGTTCATTACTTGAATCATGAAGCGGTGCCGGAACAGACCAATATTATGAACTACTTTGAAGAAGTAACATTATTCAAATTAAATCCGCATTTACTCACTCGCAATCAAATAAGTATATGCGAAGCTACGATCGGTCAGTTCAAGAATTTTTTTCGATTTTACAGAAATGGAAAGTCTGCAGGTTATCTACATCAACAATTACTGCCCCACGGCGTCCATGAATTTCTTCCTGATAAATTGACTAAGACAGAATATAAAGGTCATATACTACATTATCCATGCTGCGGTTTTTCTCAATTTTGGAAGAAGTATAAGATGCTAGGTGATTTTTCTAATTACTGGTTTGATCAATATCCAATTTCGCATTCTTTTCCAACTCATACCACAGCTCGAGACGTCGTTAAAACCAACGATCAAGAATTAGCGCTACGTTTTTATAAACTAATGTTTACCGATCAAGCTAAGACTTCTATCATCGATAAACTAATTGACAACTCTATCTATTTTCGGTTTCATCCACTTAAGCAGAGGGTAGGTAAGCTATAAGCTTTTTATACTGGATACTAAACGAAATCATTATCACTGATTTATAACGTTTAACAAAGGAAGGTAACAAGCCTGAGGACTAAACTTAGTGAGAGCATAGTCATAAGCGTTTTGACTAAGCCGAACTCGCCGGTTATAGTCACCTAGCAAATCCGTCAACTCCTCAACAAACTCATCTTCATTATCTACTGCAATTAAGGCAGTTCCTTGAGCATCCTCTAAACCCGACAGTCCATGCTTCATAGTGATCAGTGGCAGCCCTGCACTTAACGCTTCGACATTTTTAATTTTTAACCCTGAGCCAAACTGTACTGGATTAATTGCAATATCAACTTGTTGATAAATACTATTTAAATCTGGGTAAAATCCTCTTTTTATTACTCTATGTGTTGGAGAAACAAACTGGCTAACGTTGCCAAAAAGATGCAACAGCGGTTTGTTATCAGCTATTCGAGGCCACACTTTATCAAGAAACCAATGGATACCATCGACATTAGGTACATATGTGCTACCGACAAAGCTAACGCTATAAGCATTAGTTGCTACATTTTTTCTCTCTAAAGAAACCGCGTGAGGTACGAGCAATGTTCTACCTGTTTCTAATAAAGGTGTGATGGTACAATAGTCTTGATCTTGAATAAGTAAGATATTATCATAACGTTTGTAAATTTCAATCTCTTCATCAAAGCTAATTGGCAGATGATAGTAATCAACATAACCAGCTTTGTTGAAGGACTCCTTTCGTTGGCTAATTATATCATGTGTATCTAAAATTCTTTTGATTTGAGGTGGTAGCGTATCAATTAGATAACTGAGATGAATGTACTCGACAAGACAACAATCACAGTTCAAGCTTTGAATGATTTGAGCCATAATTAATTGTTGATTACTCCTCTTTAGCTTTAATAAATCTTTAACTTCAATAATGTTCAAATAGCCGTGTTTTAGTTCTAAATTTGCATTTTTTGGTTGATTAACCAATAAAATAGTTAACTGTGTGAATTTATGCAGATACCGAGCCAATTCACTAATTCGAGAACGATGACCGGCGCCCCCTTGCCAGAAATCAACATCTGTTATCATAACAACTTTTTTCATTTTTTGATACTATTTTTTATAATAATGTTTTTTTATTTTGAAAACTAAAACATCTATAGGGTTTAGGCTAAATTATACTTGCTATTCATATTTCTTTAATAAATTCGACATATAGACTAATATTTTCGACATATAGTTATTAAATAAATTTAGCTATATAACTCGGCTATTAATATATAAATAATTACATGGCGTAACTGATATAATTAAGATATATCCGACTCACATTAGATGAAATATGTAATTGAAGCTACAGTTACGACTGGTTTTCAACAGGTTCTTGCTTTAAGGTCTCTGTTTACCTTTAAAACAAGCGCTTTTGATTGCTTATCCACATATTAATCGCATATTTTCGCTCGTATAATCGGACGTTGAAAGCATGTATTTCCGATAAACTTTTACTGTACAGTTGGTTAATCAGCTGTAGTGGCGAATGTGCAGACTACTGGATTTCTATATAGTTAGACAACAGGGAAGGAATAATTTTTGTTATACTCTGTGCCTTCAAGAACAACTGCGAAAATTGTGCGCACCAGCTTATTATGTACGTTGTTCAGCACCAGCATTTTACTTTTGTCTTCCGCTACTTTTCACTCAAAGTAAATCTTGAATTTACCCCTAGCTCGTACAGCAGCCATGGCAGCTAAGTGAAGAATCTTCTTCATAGGCTTATTGGCCCGGTGGCTGACTCGGCTCTTGCCTCGAACGCTACTACCAGCTCGATGCTCAAAGGGGGCAATATAATAGTAGCAGGCAAACGATTTGGAAGACGAGAAGTCCATAAATTCGTTAGTGGTTATCAGTAATTCCTGAGCCGTATGCTACCGATTGGATTGGACAGATATTAAAATCACCGTAAGAGCCCCTCATATTGTACATTTCCGTACCTCACCTTCTTATACGGGTACCAGCGTAACTTGACTTTACGCTTTCGCTGGTGCATCTCTATCGCAATTGTCCAGATCTTGTTAACGATAACCATAGCTTTCATACATGCTATTGACTCGTACTGATCCTGCTGTAAAACTAGCTGTTCGTCTAATAGTCACGCTGTTGGTTTTAAACTCGCCTGTACCCATGAATTGAGGAGCATAGCTGACTCCATTAACTGGAAATGATTCGGTCTGAGTGGGCAACTCAAATCGAGTACCTACTAAACGGACTTGGTAAGTACGTCCAATGTTGTCGTTGGGTCTTTTCTCGGTGAACGTGTAAGTCCCATCTGCATTTTTGACAATGATCAAGCTGCCTTTAATCGTACTTGTCGTCGCTACGGGTGTGTTATCGAAGTTGGTCTGAGTGGTAAATTGTAGTTGATACTGGCCCTCGTAGTTTGGTGAAAGGTCAGGAGTTGATTTTTGACAGGCTACTGCCAGCATTGTTAGTATTGGCAGACTTAAGAGAAGACGCTTCATAATCAAAGTGATAAAGAGTTTGAAGAAGGGAAAATGAATACTGTTAATTACCACGAAATTATTATTTACCTTGATTCTCGCAAAACCTGTTCTATAGCCTGCATCTGCATGTAACCCAGAACTTATTTTTTAGCTGAATTTCCGTTGTATAATCAAACGCTATGTTAATCTAACCATCTGCAAAGCCCCTATCGAGCGATCATTAAACGCTAAATTTGGAAAATAAACAGCTATATTTTCTAAATCCGTAAAAATGGGTCAATCGCTTAAACAATTCCTTAGCTAGCTAGTTTTACTCTTATATTTCACTCGAAGTAGTCCTAGATGCACTTAAAACGCAGCCCTAGGCCTGCACATAGAGCGAAAAGAAAGCCAGGTGACTTCGTGTTGTCTGGCTTTTGTTTTTCTCTCTACAGGGTTTTTACGCGCAGTTGACAGACCTAATCCATGAATAATTCCTTATTATAATACCGACCTATCATCTCCCCTTTTCAAAGGATAATTCGCCCCGTTTTCAGGATTTGTATAGAGCATGTAATCTTAGAATAGTTCATTAACATAAGATTTTATATGCACCTTGACTACAAATTATACAAAAACCAAGCCGTGTTCCAAATGGATTGACACATCCAAATGGTGGATAGTGTACGAAACTGATACTTCACTCCTACTCTCAAAATACGCCCCCGATTGAGACAGACAAGTGGCCATGAACAGGCACCATAATGGAGTGTTTGATGGGCCGACCTGTGTCACTACCCGTCAACAACAATTTGTCACTTTAAAAAAGGAATTACAGGAGGATTTCGTCTCTCGCAATGACCAGACCTTATTGCTATTGCTGCACGTTGTCAAGTCAAAGCGGACAAATAAGGGGGGGTTCGCCATGCGGTGAAAAGAGGATGAGGTGGGACGCCAGTGGGGCAGTTCAGTTATCCCACGGCAACGGCCAACCATCAGCAACTCGGGTGTTTCACCAAAACCACCTTAGATATGGCCACTTTTATTTGACGCCGTACCCGTCTAGCCAAAACTACAGTAACCAGCAAGCCGTCCAGCATGTGTCATGATTTTGTGACAATCCGGCAACCATAACACGCGCTGGGCAGCTTACCAATGCGTTACTTACCGATGTTGAAACCACGCGGCTGTAGCCTTAATACCCTCTTCGTAGGAAGTCGGGGTATAATTAAACGCCCGTTCAAATTTGGAGGAATCAAACTGAAAAGCAAACTCGTCCTGATAATTCATCTCGTAAGCCTCCTTCATAAACGGATTGAGCCAACCAATGACCTTCAGCACCCATTTGGGCAATACAAACAGCTTATTGGGTGTGTTCATGGCACGAGCCGACAGCTGGACAAACTCACGGCCGGTCAGGGCGGGTTGGGGAGTAGGTAAGTGCCAAACCTGACCAACAGCCTCCTCCCGGGTGGCCAGCAAGTACAACGCCTGTGCCGCGTCGGGTGTGTAATTGAACGAGCGGGGTACGTTGGCGTTGATGGGCCACTGCGCTCGGTTGCCTTTTTTCAGGTTGCTGAACACGTAGATGCCAGGTGCGCTCTTGTCGCTCACCCCCGGCCCGTAAAAGTCCACCGCGCGCGCAATACTGGCCCGAACCTTACCTGCCTTCATCGCCTGCTGAAGCATCGTCGCCACCTCAGCGCGTACTTTCCCTTTTCGACTACTTGGGCGATAGGGCGTTTCTTCCGTAATTGGCCCATTCACCCGGCCATACATATACACGTCGTCAAAAAAAATGAGTTTAGCGTTCGCAGCCTGGCAGGCGGCTATTGTGTTCTGCATAATGAGGGGCCAATCGCGTTGCCAGACATCTGCGTTATAGTCGATTCCAATCAGCAGATACACCACGTCGGAACCGGCAACGGCCTGGATCAGTTCGTCGCGGTGGAGTGCACTGGCCGCAGCGGTTTGGGCCCCGGCAACGGATTTGGGGTTGCGGGAAACCAGTCGGATGGTCTGCTGATTGGCTTGCAGAACGGGGATCAGGGCATTAGCGATGGTGCCATTGGCACCGATAAGTGTATGTAAGGCCATCTGTGAAACTTGTTTGATTGATGGGCCAAAGTTCGGTTGCCGGCTACGGGCAGGCTTGTACGAAAACGAAATACATAGATTGTATATGAAGGAGAACAATCAGACAATAGCGCAAACTTTTGTGGCGCCTGACCGGCTAACGGAGGTATTCAGGCATATCTATTACATGAAGCATCCGGGTGAAGCGACCAGTCAGCAACTTCAGTTGTTTCCCCACTATGAGATGATGCTGGTGTTTAATTTTGGGCCGCCAATATCAGTATCCGTCGCCGATGATACCGCGCAGGTGGAGCGGGTGGCCGTACTGGGCCCATTGGACCGTGTACTAACCTACGAACTGTTACCAGACGCGGAGGTCATGGTCGTCGTGTTTACCCTGAACGGGTTTTACCGGCTGCTGGGCCAACCCATTCACACCCTACGAACCGAAACGGCAAACCATGTGGCCGTCCCACTAACCGACTTAACGTACCTGGACTTGTGGGAAACGCTGGCGCAACTACCCGCCATTGCCGACCGGGCTGAGTTACTCATGACCTACATCCAGGTGAATGTGGCCCCTGAGGACACGGCTTCATTGCTCGATGAGGTTTCGCTATTCACTAATCTGGCGATTGATCCGGTCAAAACCATTGCCAAAAATCGTCACCTATCACCCCGGTCGGTCCAACTCCGGCTACAAAGCATCGTGGGCTTTTCGGCCAAAGAGATGGCCCGATTTATTCGGTTCAAAAACATGATTGCTCAACTGGTAAAGCAGTACCCTACACAACCCGATTGGGCCGATCTGGTGGTTCTGCATGGCTACCACGATCAACCCCACCTCATTCGGGATTTTCAACGCTACCTGGGTCTCAGCCCGACCGACTTTGTCAAGCAATTAGCCGAGCAACCCATCTGTATCACGCAGCCTGGTAAGCATTATTGAATACCGTATGCTACTGGAAAATCTAGTCAGAATCCAGTATGAATACGTATCTTAATGATTTGTTAGGCTATAAGAAAAAGAAAACTCGACACCTATTTCGATGGAAGGTCGTCGAAGCCTATCGCGCCGAACGAGTCCAGGCCTCCGAACTGGAAGAAACCTTGCGCATTCCCATGAAGGAGCTGCGCCGTCTCAACCGCAACTACTTTAGACTCCGCTTACTTCCCCGCGCGTCGGCCGCCTATTACAACCCAGAAACCGCCGAAAAACGATGAAACGAGACGCGGATTATATCAAAATGCTGGAACGTAAACTAGCTGACATGGACCGGGCCGCCGGAGCGGAAGGAGAATCAGTTTCTCCGCTTATAGGCTGAGGCCTACCAAACGGTGATCCAGATCGCCGAAGAGCACGGGGCCGCCCGTGCGGTTTTACATTCCAATCGTAAAAAAGCCTGGCCGCACCGGCGGACCGGCCAGGCGGCCGAAAAATTAACTCGTCGCTACCCCTTAGTGGGGATGGAGGTAATTTGTAAGCTGTTTCGGAGCCGCCCGTGCGGGCCGAGTGAGACAAGCCTGGTATGCGGCTACCCGGCGACAGGAGAAGGTGTGGTTTCAGACGGATGCTATCTTGCAGCCGGGCCGCCGTCGCGGAAGTCAGGCGCATACGCCGTGATATTCCGGGCATGGGTACCCACAAACTCCATCATGAAATGCAAGTATTTTTAACCCGGCATCGCATTAAACTAGGTCGGGATCGCTTGCATGTGCTCTTGAAAGAGAACGGCATGCTGGCTAAGCGCAAGGCCCAAAAGGTCACAACAACTCAATCAAATCATACGCATTTCAAATACCCTAACAAGGTCAAAAATGTCATACCTAGCCGGGCTAATGAGTTGTGGCCGGGCCGCCGGTGCGGTGAGCGATCTGACGTATATATCAGTGGGGCCGACTTATGCGTATCTCTACATCATCATGGATGCTTTTTCGCCTAAGATCGTGGCAGGGCCGCCTGTGCGGCTGGTCTTTGAGAAAACGATGCATGCTCAAGGGGCTTTGAGGTCATTGAATATGGCTTTGTAAGCCCGTGAAGATATCAGCCAGTCGTTGATCCATCATCGCTCCGGCGACCCGGTCGGATCGGGGCGTTCAGTACTGTTCCTGGGCATACGTGCAACGACTACGTCAAGTGAATGCGACCATCAGTATGACTGAGTCGGGTGATCCGACCGGGTCGCCGGAGCGACGAAAACTCGATGGCTGAGCGCGTGCTTCAGTCCCTAAAGGAGGATTGCAAACTGAGCCGTACCTTTACTTCTTTCGCGGCCGCAACGGAAGGTATCGAACGAGCGATTACGGCTTATAACACGGTTCGTCCACACGCTTCGCTGAATTATTTAACCGCCCGGCGGCCCGGTCCGCATCAAATGCACCAGCGAAAGCGTGAAGTCAAGTTACGCTGGTACCCATACAAGAAGGTGAGGTACGGAAATGTGCAATGCGAGGGCCTCTTACGGTGATTTTAATATCTGTCCAATTCAATCAGTAGCATACGCTTAGGTAGATAGATGTGCTTCTAGTCTGAAAGTTGGGAAAAGAAACGCGTTTCATTTATGTTGACCTGTTCAATTTGTCTCGTAAATAGATAGACCACCAATGAGAATCAATAATATAAGTTACATCTCATTATTAACTGAACGAGTCATAATCAGCCATCAAAACCGTTCAGAAAAACGTCCAGTTGTTTTTAGGCCAAAACAATATTTATAATTGCAAAACTTTACGAATAGGCTCACCCATTTGGCCACTTATTCCTGACCGCTTACCCAACCGATGAAAAAAAAGGAACTTCAGGGAGTTAAGGAAATTGCCCGCCGTGCTAACGTAGCAATTGCCACCGTTGACCGAGTGATTCATAATCGGACTGGCGTTTCGGCCAAAACACGAGAAAAAATCAACAAAATCATTGCCGAACTCAACTACCAGCCAAACCTGTTAGCCAGACGATTAGCGTCAGGAAAGACTATTTCGATCGCTGTTTTAATTCCTTCTGTCACTGAGGAGACAGACTTCTGGGAAGCTCCTTTACAGGGTATCCAGCAAGCCGAAGCCGAGATTAGATCGTATGGAATCAACGTAAATCTGTTTTTTTTTGAACTAAGCGACCCTAACTCCTTTATTACGCAGGCAAACCGAATTCTAGATTCTACCGTCGATGGCATTGTCTTAGCCCCTTCCTTTGTCGATGAAGCCCAGGAATTCACCACCGTCTGTCAGAGAAACGGTATTCCCTTCGTTTTTATAGACGCTGATATTCCTGGCCAACAAAGCCTGTCTTACATCGGACCACCTTTGTTTCAAAGTGGTTACCTGGCCGGGAAGCTAAGCACTTACAAACTCCACGAAACCAGTAAACTGTTGATTGTCAATATTGCTACGTCGCTGGATAGCTTTACCTATAAGCAGATTGAGGACGGTTTCAAGACTTATTTCACGGATCATGAACTGAAGTATCCAATTCTAAGAGCCGATATTCGGCAAACGGATTTTGCTTCTATTTCGAATCATCTTCAACAGTTGTTCGATGCCAACACCGACATTGATGCGGTTTTTGTCAGCAATTCCAGGGTATTCTCAGTAGCGCGCTTTCTGGATAGTCGACAATCAAGTCAAAAGCCCCTGCTGATCGGCTATGATTTTGTCAACGAAAACATCCATTTTTTAGCCAGCGGAACCATCGATTTTCTGATCTGCCACCAACCTAAAGACCAAGGTTATCGCAGCATTATGGCATTGTATCAGCATCTGGTTCTATTAGCTCCTGTCGCCAAAGAATACTATATGCCAATCGATATTGTCACCCAAGAGAATCAAGCTTTTTATCGAAATTGATTCCTTAGGCGATTCGGCCATTAGACCATAGATCATACCACCAGGCCGTATAATATCAGAATTTTAGTCAACTTTCTCCTAATATTCTTTCTGGCTTAAGATTGTTTGTATATTTACGGGTACGTACCCGTAAATGAGCGAACCGCTATTTTCTAGCCCCTTATTATCTATGACCAGCTTGATTCATAACCGGCGAATTTTTCTGCAAAAGGCTACTTTAGGTGGCATAGCACTGGGAATTACACCATTCACCTGGCCATCTGTCAATTCTGTAGAACCCGGCAAACGAGTTGGTATGATTGGTTTGGATACGTCCCACAGTGTGGCATTTACTAAAGCGCTTAATGCTACGGATGCAAGCTCCAATTATGCTGGGTACAAGGTTGTGGCCGCTTATCCCTATGGCAGTAAAACCATTGAAAGCAGCGCCAAACGAATCCCGGACTACACTACCGAAGTTAAAAAGCTGAATGTGGAGATAGTGGGTTCTATTGACGAGCTACTCAAAAAAGTCGACGTAGTACTGCTGGAAACGAACGACGGGCGGCTTCATCTTGAGCAGGTTACGCAAGTACTTAAAGCAGGAAAACGCGTATTTATCGATAAACCAATTGCCGCTTCTCTCGTCGATGTACTTGCTATTTTCGAGGTTTCCAAAAACTATAACGTTCCCGTTTTCTCCGCTTCCTCCCTGCGTTATATCAAAGGCATGGAAGGAATCGACAAAGGGCAGGTTCTGGGAGCCGATACGTTTAGCCCTGCCGTTCTGGAAAAAACACATCCTGATCTGTTCTGGTATGGTGTTCACGGGGTAGAAATGCTTTATACCGCCATGGGGACTGGCTGTCGGCAAGTGGTACAGGTTCATACCGATGGAACCGATATTGTCGTCGGGACCTGGGCCGACGGCCGGGTAGGTACCTTCCGGGGCACACGTACGGGCAAACACGAATACGGCGGAACAGTGTATACACAGGCCGGGAACACAAAGCTGGGTCCTTATGGGGGCTATGAGCCGTTACTGAAAGAGATTATTACCTATTTCGAAACGGGAAAATCGCCGATAGCACCCGAGGCAACTATCGAAATATTTGCGTTTATGGAAGCCGCCGACGAAAGCAAACGCCAGAACGGGGCTGCTGTGATGCTGGAAAGTGTGCTGGCAAAAGCGAAAAAGAAAGTGGCCGTCAAATAACTAGAAGCCAGTTAGTGATATGAAGGCCGTGAGCAACGACTCCCCCCTAACGCAACATCTTGAAGCAAAGCGGTACTATTCTGGCTTTGCTTTGGCTAGTGATACCTACAATGCGATCACTGCGGCTAGTGACGGTAGGATTTACTACATTCTGTCGTCAGAATCGTATGAGCAGGGAGGGAAAATGTACGTCTACGACCCCCAAACTAACGAAACCCAGCTTTTAGCTGATCTTACAGACATTTGCGGGGAAGCGGGTAAAAAAGCAATTCCACAGGGTAAAAGTCACGTTCGATTCTATGAATATGAGGGGAAGCTCTATTTCGCTACCCATTGTAACATCTATGAAACAATTGATGGGATACCCGGCTTGCCCCAACACGTACCAGATGGCTTTACAACCTATCCGGGAGGGCACATCCTGTCGTACGACCCGGCTACCGGTGCGTTTAAGGATTTAGCAATTGCACCTAATGGCGAAGGCATTCTGACCATGACGATCGACCGCGTCCGGGGTTACCTGTATGTCCTTACCTGGCCGCTGGGGTACCTAATTCAATACACAATTGCTACCCGCAACCTGCAACCTATAGGGCTAACCTGTGGCCGCGGTGAGGCTGGCACAGTTGGTGACGATTACCGGGTAATATGCCGGTCCACGTTTGTCGATCCCAGCGATGGAAGGTTGTATTTGTCAACCGCAGAAGGAGATATCCTTACGTATTGCCCCGACAAAAAAACACTTAACAAGGTTGATGGGGCGCATTTACGCCTTGATTATTTTGGTCGGTATGATCCCACGCGTCCGGGAAGCATGGGGTATAACTGGCGGAAAATAAGTTGGTCAGCCTCCGAAGCCGTGGCGTATGGTGTTCATGGTAATTCGGGCTATCTCTTCCGATTCGACCCTCGTCAATCGACACTAACAGTAGTCGAACGAATTACTTCGGAGCCATCAAAGCGGAGTGGCATGTCCGATCAATTTCGGTATGGTTATCTGGGGTTTCAACTCGGGCCGGACGACACTACGGTTTATTACCTGACCGGCGGGCCTATTCCCGCTGATGAGAAAAAACAGGAAGGCGCAGAGTCAAGTGTAAAGGAGTCGGGAAGCGCGCAGGAAAATCTTCATCTGGTTACGTATCACTTACCGACTTTCCACTATCAGGATCACGGACCTATTTATTATGCCGATGGCACGCGACCATCGCACGTCAATTCCATTGCTATTGGTGCCGATGGGACGATTTATACGTTGGCCAGATTTGATTACGAGGGCCACTCGGTTCAGGATTTAATAAAAATCTCTTCTCTCCTCGCCAACTCATACCCTTTTCTGACAGACCATATTCCTTAACCCTTAAATCTCGATCAAGGTGAAAAAACTGACTAGCATGACCTCTAGTAATTCACGAAGAGACTTTCTCCAAAAAACTATTGCAGGCACCGCTGTCCTCTCGGCAGGCGGGGTTTTACCAGGTTTCAGTGCTGCGAGTTACGGGCGCATTCTGGGTGCCAACGAAAAAGTACGGGTGGGTATAATGGGCGTCAACAGTCGTGGGCTGGCCCTGGCAGGCAACTTCTCGCTCCAGACGAACTGCGAAGTAGTTTCCATTTCAGATGTCGACGCGCGGGCTGCTGAAAAATGCATCGCAACGGTCGAAGGCAATCAAAAATCAAAGCCTAAAAATCAGCCCGATTTCCGGAAAGCACTGGAGGATAAAGGCATGGATGCGCTGGTTATAGCCGCACCCGATCACTGGCACGCGCCTGCTGCGATACTGGCCTCCAAAGCCGGGAAACACGTTTACCTCGAAAAGCCATGCAGCCATAATCCCCACGAAGGAGAACTGCTGGTCGCAACTGTCAAAAAGTACAAAAATGTGATTCAGATGGGTAATCAGCGTCGATCGTGGCCCAACGTAGCGCTGGCTATTCAGGAGGTAAAAGCCGGTGTTATCGGCCGGCCTTATTTCGCTAAAGGCTGGTACACCAACAACCGGGCGTCTATCGGTATTGGTAAAGAAACAGCCGTACCCAACTGGCTTAATTATGAGTTATGGCAGGGGCCCGCTCCCCGGCGAGCCTTCAAAGATAACCTCATTCATTACAACTGGCACTGGTTCTGGCATTGGGGCACGGCCGAATCCTGCAACAATGGCACCCACATGCTCGATCTGATGCGCTGGGGACTGGGCGTTGAATTTCCCACAAAAGTGACCTCTTCTGGCGGCCGATATCGCTATAAAGACGACTGGGAAACGCCCGATACCCAGGTAATCAACCTGGAGTTTGCCAATAATACCGCCATGACCTGGGAAGGCAGAAGCTGTAACGGACGTACCATTGAAGGGAACAGTGCCGGGGTAATGTTTTACGGCGAAACCGGTTCGCTACTGATTGAATCGGGCAATTCTTATAAAATTTACGACCTTGAGAATAAACTCGTGAAAGAGGTGAAAAACGATCTCCCCATCGATCCTCGCAACCGGATGAATCCGTCGCAGACGCTAGATGCTATTCACATTCAGAACTTTTTTGACAGCATCAAAAAAGGCACCGCCCTTGCCTCCGATATTGTTGGTGGTCACCAAAGTACCCTGCTTTGTCAATTGGGAAATATAGCCCAGCGTACAGGTGGGGCACTTACGATTGACCCAACTAACGGACATATTAAAAATAACAAGGAAGCGGAAAAACTTTGGCGACGGACATATCAATCGGGCTGGGAACCGACGGTCTAATCTGCATTACGCATTACAAGGTCATTAGCTACAAAATGGGATTTTTAAAAATAACTAACGGGACACTCATTACCCCCTTTCGCTACATTCGGGGCGGCACCATCGTCCTTCAGGATGGGGTTATTCAGGGTGTTCATGAACGGGATGTAGATGTTCCGGGAGCAGCGGTTATGGATGCACAAGGCAAGTTCGTAGCACCAGGATTTATTGACATTCACGTACATGGGGGCGGTGGATACGATTTTATGGACGGTACGGAAGAAGCGTTTTTAAAGATCGTGGAATTACACGCCCAATACGGAACAACGTCGCTGGTGCCGACTACGTTAACGGCCGAAAAAGCAGACCTACTTCGTACGCTGGATACCTACGAGAAAGCCAAACTGAACAACAACCGGGGTGCATCTTTCCTGGGTATCCATCTGGAAGGGCCCTACTTTTCCCTAAGTCAGCGGGGCGCACAAGACCCGCGATACATCCGCAATCCTGACCCAACCGAGTACGAAGAAATACTAGCCTATTCATCGTCTATTGTTCGCTGGAGTGCTGCTCCTGAATTAGAAGGTGCCATCCAATTTGGCCGACGACTACGCGAAAAAGGAATTCTGGCAGCAATCGCTCACACGGATGCAGTGTATGCCGACGTACTCGAAGCTTACGAAAATGGGTATACACTGGCTACTCATCTGTATTCGGCCATGTCGGGCGTGACCCGCCGGAATGCGTTTCGGTATGCCGGAGCCATCGAGAGCGCCTTACTGCTGGATATGGATGTCGAACTGATTACGGACGGTATCCATCTGCCCCCGCCGTTGCTTAAGCTGGTCTATAAAATAAAAGGCGCTGACCGAACAGCACTGATTACGGATGCCATGCGGGCGGCTGGTATGCCGGAAGGGGAAAGCATACTAGGCTCTCGGACGAATGGATTACCGGTGCTGGTCGAAGATGGCGTTGCCAAACTGTTGGACCGAAGTTCGTTTGCCGGAAGTGTCGCCACCACCAACCAGCTCGTGCGCAACATGGTCCAACTGGCCGATGTGTCGCTTCTGGACGCTGTTCGAATGGCCAGCGCAACGCCCGCCCGAATCATGAGCGTAGACGCTCGAAAAGGCGCTCTGGTTGCAGGAAAAGACGCCGACCTGGTGATTTTTGACGAAAATATCAACATCGCCACCACTATCGTCAATGGACAGATTATCTACACTAAGGGACAGATTGTAAACACCGTACAGGCTATTTGATTATATAATCAATGTTTTCCCCAATCTCAACTCAAGGATATGCAGACTCAAATTCGACAAGAAAAGGGCAGTACGAATGCACAGAACATTGAGCGAAATAGTCAATCAACGACTTTAGCTCCCACTTCCCGCTTGCAATCCCTTGATACGTTGCGGGGCTTTGATATGTTCTGGATTTCTGGCGGAGACAAATTCATACATGTACTGGCCGACGTAACAGGTTGGGGGTGGTCGCTTATCCTGGCTGAGCAGTTTACGCATGTTTACTGGAACGGCTTTCACGCCTACGATTTAATATTTCCACTTTTCCTATTCCTGGCAGGTGTCTCCACGCCTTTTTCGTTAGGAAGTCGGCTTCAAAAAGGAGTAAGCCCAAACCAGTTAATCCGGAAAGTCGTCCAGCGGGGTATCATTCTCGTTTTGCTGGGTATTCTGTATAACAATGGCTTGTTCAAAACCGAATGGGCAACTATGCGCTATCCTAGTGTTTTGGGGCGGATTGGGTTAGCAGGGATGTTCGCGCAGATTATTTACCTGTATTCATCCCGCAGAACCCAGTACATCTGGTTTGGTAGTCTACTCATTGGTTACTGGCTGATCATTCAGTTTGTGCCTGTTCCCGGATGTGGTGCTGGCTTGATTACCCCCGAATGCAACCCTGCTACTTACCTGGATAAAACACTGCTGCCTGGACGGATGTATAATTCGACCTACGACCCCGTCGGAATTCTTTCAACACTGCCTGCTATTTCGACGGGCTTGCTGGGCATTTTTGCTGGGAACCTCCTTTTGACAAATGAGCAAACGATGCCGAAATCTAGAAAGGCGTTGTGGCTGGCACTCAGCGGCATTATCTGTTTAGGAACGGCACTTCTCTGGAACACTGTTTTTCCCATCAACAAAATACTCTGGTCAAGTCCGTTCGTGCTGCTAACGGGTGGCTTTAGCCTGTTACTGCTGGCGCTTTTTTACACGATAATCGATGTGCTCAATTGGCGACGATTGACCTCCTTTTTTATCGTCATTGGTATGAATTCGATTGTCATTTACATGATTGGCAAATTCATTGATTTCCGATACACATCCAATGCGCTGTTTGGTGGTTTCCTGAGTTTCTTTTCTGAGCCGGTACAAGCCCTTGGCTCGGTGGTAGCAACCATTGCTGTGCTTTGGGGCTTCATGTATTTTCTGTACAGGCAGAAACTGTTTTTAAAACTATAAAAACCGCTACGAAACCCTAAAGATCTAACCATTTGGCATTTTCTATAAGAACAGAATTTTGCAGAGATATGGACGCCAAAACTTAGCTACTAATTTTACGCTATACACCTAAGACAAAATAATTTTACTACATTTTTGGCTAACTGTTATTTTTTCTCTAATTTTCGGGTACGTACCCGTTACTAATATTTAATTACTCTTTTCTATGAATCCTCTTTTGATAGAAGTGCTTCAATAAAGGTCATTTGTTGGCAAAAGTGGCCTTTATTGAAGCACTTCTATTTTTTTGCCCGATTTACGGGTACGTACCCGTAAATCATCGATGACCCTAAAACCATAAATACAGTACGCGTACTCCTTACCCAATTGGCTCACTAACTTAATTGTCTATGAATCGAATAAGATTACTTATCACGGGTTTACTGTGCCTCACCTTTCTGATGGTAAAAGCCCAAACAAGGAAGCTGTCCGGCAAGGTACTGGATGCGCAAAACACAGGCTTACCAGGGGCATCGGTTCTGGTGAAAGGAACTACCGTTGGAACCGCAACCGACGCGAATGGGTCGTTTTCGATAAGCGTTCCGGCTAATGCCGTTCTGGTTGTTTCCTACACGGGTTATCTGGCCAAAGAAGTGTCCGTTGGGCAGGCGACGTCCCTTACTATTAGCCTGGACGAGTCGCCACAGATGCTCAGCGATGTGGTCGTCGTTGGTTACGGCACGCAGCGAAAAAGGGATCTGACGGGTGCAATTGCGTCTATCTCACAGGCCGATGTAAAAAACCTGCCTATTGCCCGGGCCGACCAGATTTTACAAGGCCGCATCAGTGGTGTTCAGGTGACTCAGACCAATGCCGAGCCGGGTGGAAACATTAGTATCCGTATCCGGGGAACCAACTCAATCAATTCGGGCAACGAACCGCTCTTTGTCATTGACGGCTTTCCGGGCGCGGGCGATCTAAACTCCATCAACCCAAGCGACATTGAATCGATGGAAGTCCTGAAAGATGCCTCAGCCACTGCCATTTACGGGAGTCGGGGTGCCAACGGCGTCGTGATTGTGACAACAAAAAAAGGCTCTTCCAAGCAATCGTCCGTCAACTTTGAAGCCTATCACGGCGTGCAGACGGTGAGCAAGATGTACGAGATGATGAACGCCAACGAGTTTGCTACGTATTTAAATGACGTTCAGACGCTTACCAATCGGGAAACACCCTCTTCTGCCAAGGCATTGCCCTACACGCAGGACCAGATTGCTGCGCTGGGCGAGGGCACAAACTGGCAAAAGCAAGTGCTTCGGTCGGCCCCCATTAGCAACTACCAGCTTAATTTTCTGGGTGGCAATAACGATACGCGCTATAACCTAAGTATGAATTACTTCAACCAGCAAGGTATCGTAATAAACTCTGGCTTTCAGCGTGGGTCGATCCGGTTAAATCTGGACAAAAAGATAAGCAACAAAATCAACATTGGTTTTACCTCCCAACTGACCCGCTCCGTTGAAAATCGGGCGTTGGTCAACACGGCGGGTTCGACCGAAGCGGGTGGGGTCATTCTGGATGCCATGCGTTTCAATCCGGCACTACCCGTTTTTGACCAGGCTGGCGCCTATACGTACCTCAATGGCCCATCTGGCTACGTTGAACTGGTTGGGAATCCAGTAGCGTATGCCAACAAAGTAAAAAACCAGTACAGCAATCTGCGGGGACTATTGAATTTCTTCGGCGAGTATGAGATCGTAAAAGGATTGAAACTCAGAAGCACAGCCGGAACGGACTTCAATTATTCCAGCCTGGAGTATTACCTGCCCTCCGATATTTACGGCGGGTCGAACAGCAAAGGAACGGCCACCCGCACATCAGGAAATCGGTATAGCTGGGTGAATGAAAATACGCTGACTTACGACCGGGAGTTTAATAAATCACACGCACTGACACTGTTAGGTGGTCTGACTTTTCAAGAATTCAACTTCACGGATTTTGCGACTTCGAATAGTAACTTTTTCACCAATCTGTTAGAATCCAATAATATCGGTATTGGCGCCAATGTGTTGCCGCCCAGTTCGAGCCGGAGCAAAAATAACCTGATGTCGTATTTCGGTCGCGCCAATTACCGGTTTATGGACAAATACCTGTTCACGTTCACAATGCGCGCTGACGGTTCCTCGCGGTTCGGGCCTAACAACAAATGGGGTTATTTTCCATCGGGAGCCTTCGCGTGGCGCGTCATTGATGAGTCGTTTATGAAATCGGTACCGGTCATTTCAGATTTGAAACTACGGGCCAGCTACGGCGTCACGGGCAACCAGGAAATTGCCTCCTATTCATCCTTTGCCCACTATACCAGCAACGCGTATACGTTGGGCGGTGCTACGCGTGTCATTGGCCTTTCGCCCAACAACATTCCAAACCCGGATATTAGCTGGGAATCCACCTCTTCACTGGACTTTGGTATAGACCTGAGTGTGCTGAGCAATCGCATTACACTCACCGCCGATTACTATTACAAACGGACGAAGGATTTACTGCTCAACGTATCGGTTCCGGTTTCCTCGGGCTACAGTACGGTCCTGTTAAACGCGGGTGGCGTTCAGAATAAAGGGTTCGAACTGGGTATCAACAGCGTCAACATTAATTCGGGGCGCTTTAAGTGGACAACGGCGGCTAATATTTCGGCCAACCGGAATAAAGTACTTGACCTGAACGGTGAATATGAACGCTTTGTGGGCACATCAAGCAGCAGTATTTTCCCCAGCGCCAGCAATGGCGCCACCAGTTTGCTACGTGTTGGCGAGCCTATAGGTGCCTTTTACGGGTATGTGTTTGACGGAATCTGGCAAACGCAGGACGAGATCAGTGCCAGCAAGCGTACTGGTGTTCGTCCGGGCGATCCACGTTATGTTGATCTGAACGGCGACGGGCTAATTGATGCCAAGGACCGCACGATCATCGGACAGGCACAACCTAAATTCATCTACGGCCTGACTAATAATTTCACCCTGGGCAACTTCAATCTGAACGTTTTCTTACAGGGTGTTCAGGGTGATAACGTTTTGAACATGAACCGCTACTACCTCGAAACAGGTGGTTATATCAACGGTAACAAGCTCCAGTCCCAAACCCAGCGATGGACGGGTCCCGGCACTAGCAATACCATCGCCAAGGCGAACAGCACCTTACGACGTGGCACGGGTATCACCAGCGATATTGTCGAAGATGGCAGCTTCCTGCGGGTTAAAACGGTATCGCTTTCGTACACCATCCCGAAGATTGCAGCGATCAGCAACGTTGTGAAAACTGCCAATATCTACGTAACGGCGCAGAACCTGTTCACCTTCACCAACTACTCAGGCTACGATCCGGAAGTCAATTCGTTTGGGGCTTCCAACCTGAGTCTGAACACCGATTTAAACGCTTATCCGAACGTACGAACCTTTACGGCCGGTATCCGGATTGGCCTTTAATCCACATACTAACTAAGAAAACCATGAAAAAAGGTATTCTGATCTTATTGGGAATGCTCTCCCTGACAATCGTTTCCTGTGAAAATTTTCTAAAGGAGGAACCCTACGATTTTATTAGCACTGATAACTTTTACAGCAGTGAGGCCGATGCCACCACAGCCTTGAATGGGGTGTTCAGCCTTATGCAAAACGGTTTGTACTACGCCCGGACATTCTGGATTCTATCAGAACTAACCGGCGATTTGATGAAGGTTGGCAATCCGCAGGCTGGACGGCCAGAGCTGGATGAAGTGAGCTACACCTCGACGAATGCGGAAATTAGTAACTGGTGGACTTACTCGTATCTAATGATCAACCGGGCGAACGACGTCATTGCGAACGTACCTAAAATCCAGATGGATGCTGCCCGACGCGCCAACATTGAAGGCAACGCCCGTTTTTTACGCGCACTGGCTTATTTCGACCTGGTTCGTAGTTATGGCGATGTTCCTCTATTGACGAAGCCAACGGGCGCTGATGGCAACATAAAACCGGCTAGAACGCCCATCAAAGACGTTTACAAGCAGATCATTGAGGATTTGACCTTTGCCGAAGCCAACTGTTTTGCTGAAAACAAAATCACAGCGGGTGAAAAAGGACGCGTATCCAGTGGAGCTGCAGCTTCGCTGCTGGCAAAGGTGTACCTGACTCGTGCAGCTTCATCGGCTGTTGAAACGACGGATTACAAGTCGGCACTGGACGCAACCAATCGGGTCATTAATTCAAAGCTGTACTCGCTGGTCCCCTACGCCAATGTGTTCGATGTAGCCACCGAAAATGGTCCAGAACATATCTTTTCGGTTCAGTTCGATCTGCCACCAAACGCTGGTAATATTACGCCACGAATGCACCTGCCAACGTCATTGGATGGCAACCAGGCGTTTTATGTGGAAGAATGGTTCTACAATTCCTTTGCCCCCGCCGACACGATCCGCAAAAACTGGACGATGACCAAAAAGGCAGGGACACAGACATTGGCCAATGCGTATTACATCAAGTTTCGCGACCCGCTACGCCAGGGAAACAGCGCCCGGAACAACACCCTGATTCTGCGATATGCCGACGTACTGTTAATGCAGTCAGAAGCGCTGAATCAATTGAACGCAGATGACCCAAGCAAATTCGATGGCATCAATGCCGTACGGACACGCGCCGGGATTAGCAAACTAAGTCTGACAACGACAGCCTCAAAAGACGATTTCATTACCGCGCTGGTCAACGAACGGGGTTGGGAATTTAGTGCAGAAGGGCTCCGGCGTTTTGACCTGCTTCGGCTGGGCCGGTATAAAGAGGTGCAAAAACGAGTATATAATCGGACGATTGACGATAAATTCCTGCTCTATCCGATTCCACAAACCGAAATAACCCTGAATACGAGTCTGGTGCAAAATCCTAACTTTTAGGCTTTACTAAGCCGGAATCATTTTTTACTTAGAACATACTAGAATGAAGTCAACAATTGAGCACGTAGATACCCTACACGTGTGCATCTTTGACACCCGACAGGCGATGGGCGTTGCTGCGGGGAAAGACGTAGCGGCTAAAATAAAGGGGCTACTTACGGAAAAGGAAAGTCTACGCATCGTGTTTGCGGCAGCCCCTTCCCAGAATGAAATGCTGGATTTTCTGGCCAGTGCCGAGGGTATCGACTGGTCCCGAATTGACGTATTTCATATGGATGAATACGTAGGGTTGCCCGCAGATGCCACCGAACGATTTGCCTATTTTCTGAACACGAAATTATTTGCAAAAGTCTCGCCCCGTACGGTCAACTTAATCGACGATTCGGAGGGAGCGGATGCCGCCTGCCAACGTTACAAACAATTGCTTGAGCAGGGTCCTATCGACATCGTTTGTTTAGGCATTGGCGAGAATGGCCACCTGGCGTTCAATGACCCCCCTGTGGCTGATTTTAATGACCCGGAAATCATTAAGCGCGTACAACTTGATGACATTTGTCGGCAGCAACAAGTGAATGACGGTTGTTTTGCTACGTTCGACGACGTTCCGGAAGAAGCCCTGACGTTAACAATTCCTACGTTGCTTTCCGGCGATCATCTCTTTTGCGTGGTTCCCGGCAAGACGAAGCATCAGGCAGTACAAGCGATGTTGAACGGGCCCATTACAACAGCTTGCCCGGCCTCTATCCTGCGCCAGCACCCGGATTGTACGTTGTATGTAGATACGGATTCTTACGGGCAATAAAAGTTTTTACCCACGGGCTTCAGCTCGTGGGTAAACTCAATTCAAACATTGAACTAACGGGTTGCCGTTCTGGCATCGACATATGGTTACAACAAACACACTGGACAATACCCCTGGCGTAAGGCAAAGCACAATTGGCCCCATCCTGATTATTGGTGTCATGTTTTTTGTGTTTGGCTTTGTTACCTGGATCAACTCGATTCTGATCCCCTACTTTAAAATAGCGTGTGAACTAACTCATTTTCAGTCATATCTAGTTGCGTTTGCGTTCTATATTTCCTACTTGGTTATGTCGATGCCTGCGTCGATACTGTTGAAAAGAGTGGGATTTAAACGAGGGATGATGGTTGGTTTTTTCATTATGTCACTTGGCGCATTGCTCTTTGTTCCGGCGGCTTATACCCGAACGTACAGTCTGTTTCTAATGGGGTTGTTTACCATTGGCACCGGCCTGGCGGTTCTGCAGACGGCGTCGAATCCTTACGTGACCATTTTGGGGCCGATTGAAAGGGCAGCCCAGCGTATCAGCATCATGGGTATTTGCAATAAAACAGCGGGTATTGTTGCACCCCTGCTGTTTGCTGCCGTGATTCTGAGAGCCTCCGATGCTGAATTATTTAAGCAACTGCCGCTCATGGCACCCGGCGATCGAAGCGTAGCTTTGGACGAATTGATTCGGCGGGTTATGGTACCATATGCCTGCGTAAGTGTCGTATTGTTTGGGTTGGGTTTATTCATCCGATTTTCTTCCCTGCCCGAGATTGACACTGAACAGGAGAACGAGGAAATTTTTTCCGCTAATTCGGGCAAAACAAGTGTGTTGCAATTTCCTCATCTGGTGCTGGGTGCGCTGGCGATATTTTTTCACGTCGGTTCTCAGGTTATCGCGATTGACACCGTCATTGGCTATGCCAGTTCGATGGGTGTTTCACTACTGGAAGCCAAAGGATTTCCGTCCTACATTCTGTTTGCTACCATCTGCGGGTATGTGATTGGTATAGTCACCATTCCCCGCTTCATTCAACAGGTCAACGCACTACGTATCTGCACGTTACTGGGCGTATTGTTCAGTCTGGGAATTCTATTTGCACCGGGCAGCCTCACGTTGTTCAACCATTCCATGAACTTATCCTTTTGGTTTCTGGTGAGTTTAGGACTACCCAATTCGCTGGTGTGGGCGGGCATCTGGCCGCTGGCGCTGGCCCGGCTGGGCCGATTTACCAAAGCGGGGGGGTCCCTGATGATTATGGGGCTCTGCGGCAACGCAATTATGCCACTGGTATATGGGTATTTCGCTGACAGTTTTTCGCTCCGGCAAGCCTACTGGGTTCTTCTGCCCTGTTACCTCTACCTGCTCTTTTACGCAGTCTATGGCCACAAACTGAAAAGCTGGCGCTAAGCACTCCGGCAAAACGAAACATGAGAAAATTCCTAGTCGTCTGGCTGTTGATGTGGCTGGTTATCAAGCCGGTCTTTAGTCAGCAGATGAGCCAGTCTGTCCAAAAACTGCCCGTAAAAGGCTTTCACCTCGACTTACGTATTCAGGTGATGACCATGCCTGCGCTGAAAGAACTGGCGCAGAAATTACAGAAATATGGCATCAATACGCTGATCATGGAATGGGAAGCTACCTATCCGTTCGAAAAACACCCCATGATTCCCAACCGGTATGCCTACAGCCGGTCGGAGATAACGTCTTTTATTAATTATTGCAATAGCCTGAGCATTGACGTCATTCCCCTTCAACAGAGTTTCGGGCATGTCGAATACATTTTGCGAAATCCTAGATACACAGGGTTACGGGAAGATCAAAAGGATTTTTCGCAGGTGTGTCCCGTCGAAAGTGCGTCGAATAAAGCCTTATTTACGGAGCTGTTCACCGATTTAGTGTCCACCCATAACTCGCCTTATTTTCATATAGGTGGTGACGAAACGTATCTACTTGGTCACTGCCATAAATGCCAGGCAAAAGTCGCTAAAGAAGGTAAATCCAAGTTATTCGTCGATCATATCAAGATGCTGTGCGACATTGTGACCAGTCTGGGCAAACGCCCGGTTTTGTGGGCCGATATCGCTCTTAAACATCCCGAAGCACTCTCGCTCCTACCGAAGGAAACCATTCTGGTCGACTGGAATTACGGCTGGGCGTTAAATCGGTTTGGTGATCCTAAAAAGCTGGTCGAAACAGGCTTCGAGATCTGGGGAGCACCCGCGTTGCGTAGTGGCCCCGACAACTACTTTGTGACGCAGTGGGAAAAGCATTTTAAGAACATCCGGGACTTTATCCCGATGACGAAACAGTTAGGCTACAAAGGCCTAGTAATGACCTCTTGGTCAACGTCGGGTTTGTACTCGCCCGTCTTTGAATCTGGCTCCGACATTGTTGACCTCTATGCCATCCGGCACGTGTATCCCCTATCAGGTTTTAACATGCTCCTGGCGGCTTATGGCGAAAGCATAAAAACAGCGCAACCACTGAATGTTCAGCAATTTGTCCAGACGTATACCAGCAATACGTATGGATTTTCGAAGGACCAAGCTACTAAGTTCTGGCAAGCGTTGATAGTCGCCCCCTATGAAGTAAAACAGGGACAGGTAGCCTCTCTAAAGCCAATGACCATCCAGACGTTGCTGGACAGCACGCAATTGGCCGCCAAAATACTGTATGCGTTAGCACCTTCCAAAAACAAGGAAGAGTTTGATCAGTATCGGCTGATGACCGACATTCGGCTGGAGTATCTGACCTACCAGTTAATTGAAAGTGAGGTGAACGACGAGCGTTTTACGACAGCGCAAATCCCAGCTATACTAACCCGGCTAAAAACCCTAATGGCCGATTCAGAGAAAATAAGCAGTCGATTCACAACGCTGAACAAGGCGTATTACCACCCGGCCGAACTTAATCAGGAAACCTACTGGCGAACTATCAAACCGCGCCTTCTCTATGAACGTCTGGCGAAAACGAAGAGCCTGACGCTAACCGTTCTCCCAAGAAACAATGGCAAATAGCTTCACTTCCCGCCGTCACTTTGTTACGACAAGCATGACGGCTCTGGCCGGATTAGCGGTTGTCGGCTCATCAGCCTGGGCCAAACCAGTGGCCAAAGCTGATGTCATCCGGTTGGGTATGATCGGAACCGGAGCCAGAGGGGCTGGGCTGGCAACGCTCATTCAGAAAATGCCAGGCATCGAACTGGTGGCCTGCTGCGATAACATTCCCGAACACCTGCAAAAAGGCATGAGTCTGGCCAAGAAAGGGGCTAAAGCGTATACTGATTACCGCAAGCTACTCGACGACAAAAGCATTGATGCCGTCATCATTGCCACTCCGCTTTATTTGCATTATCCGATGGCCGTAGCTGCCCTGCAAGCGGGAAAGCACGTTTACCTGGAGAAATCGATGACGTATGACATTCCGCAGGCGATTGATCTGGTGAAGAAAGTACGTGAATCTAACCTTATTTTTCAGGTCGGTTATCAATACCGCTATTATGGCCTGTATCATCGGGTAAAGGAAGTGATTGACCAGAACTGGCTGGGCAAAATCACCCATTTCGAGTGTCAGTATAACCGCAACTCCAACTGGCGTTTTCCGGTAAGCGATCCCAAGCTGGAACGGGCCATTAACTGGCGCATGCACCGGGAGTATTGCGGTGGGCCTTTGTCGGAACTGTGTGCGCATGAGATCGATGTCGTTAATTTTATGCTCAATGCTCACCCCACGAAAGTTGTCGGGTTGGGCGGCATCAATTACTGGAAAGACGGGCGTGATACATTCGACAATATCCGGACGGTTTACGATTATCCGAATGGGGTGAAGGCCAGCGTAACGTCGGTGCTCTCCAACGCCTACAACGGCTATAGTATTCGAATTCTGGGTGACAAAGCCACCGTTGAGATCCTGCGCGATAAAGCCTTCATTTACGCCGAATCGACCAATAATGCCAAAGGCACTGTAGACGGTGTAACGGGAGCAACGCTGGCCGTAACCACGCAGGGAAAGGGTGTTGAACTAAAATTTGGCGAGCCGGGCGAAGAAAAACTGGAACCCACAACCTACGCGTTACAGGACTTTTTTAGCTGTATCAAAACGAAAAAGCAGCCCATCTCCAATGTCGAAACGGGCCGGGATGGCTCCATTTCTATTCACATGGGCAATGCCGCTGCGGATACCGAAACGGTTCAGTTCTGGAAGCCGGAATACGCTGCATAAACCCTTTTCAGTCAACAGCACATGGCGATACAACCCGTAAACGACCCGATGGAGTCCCGGCCATCTACCGACCGAAATTCAGGCAATACCCTGCTGAAATGGCTGGCATCTTTGGGTCCCGGCATCATTACAGCGGCCCTGGTTTTTGGTCCCAGCAAGATTACGATTACCTCCAAAATGGGTGCCGAATATGGGTACTCACTGCTCTGGATTGTTGTGGTGGCTATCTTCTTTATGGCCGTTTTTACAGCGATGGCCGCTCGGATTGGTCTGGCAACTCAGCAGTCTTTTCTGAGTACGATTCGGGAACGATGGGGAAAAGCCGCGTCTATCGGGTTAGGGATTGGCGTATTTCTGGTCACTACATCCTTTCAGGCAGGCAATTCCATTGGCGTGGGTATCGCGCTGGCCGAAGCAACGCAAACATCGCCAAAGCCCTGGATTATTCTGTTCAACGTCATTGCTATTGGTTTGCTCTTTTTCCGGACCTTCTATAAAGTGCTGGAAAAGCTCATGATAACTCTAATTAGCCTGATGCTATTTGCCTTCGTAATTACACTCTTTCTGGCCAAACCCGACTTCACTAAGGTCGCTATGGGTTTTGTTCCATCGCTTCCAGTTGGCTCGCGGGGGCTTACCATTGCTTTCGTTGCGTCTACGTTTTCCATCGTTGGGGCGTTGTATCAGTCATATCTGGTGCAGGAACGCCGTCGGGTCAATCCGGGATTGGTACAGTATCACAATGCCAGCCGCACCGGCATTGTGATACTGGGGATTTTGAGCGCCATTGTCATGATTTGTGGAGCCGCTATTCTACACCCACAGGGTATCAAAGTTGTAAGCGCAACCGACATGGCGAAAGCGCTAGAGCCCCTTTTTGGCCATATGTCCTCCAGCTTATTTCTGGCCGGCTTATTTGGTGCTTCGTTCTCGGCACTGATCGGTAATTCTACCTTAGGCGGAACGCTGCTGGGCGATGCACTGGGTTACGGAAGCCAGCTAAACACCAAAGCCGTTCGTGGACTGATTGCGCTGATTATGGTCATTGGTGCAGCTATTGCCTTATCGTTTGGCAAGTTACCCTTGGAGTTAATCATTCTAGCTCAAAGTGTTACGATTCTCATCGTCCCCTTCATCGGCCTGGCCATGTACGTACTTGCCAATGATACTCAGATTATGGGCCAGTATCGTAATACTATTTCGGCTAAAGTCGTGGGCGGATTAGGGCTGTTGCTAATTATCGGCCTAGCCATCAGCAATGTCAATGAATTATTCTTCAAATAAAGAAACCAGACTCGCAATCTCATGACTGATTTACACTCGCTTGAACAGGAATTAATCAAGCCATCGGCGGCTTTGATTGCCGATTTGTACGAACTCGATGGCGACATCATCATCCTGGGTGTTGGGGGTAAAATGGGGCCGAGTCTGGCACGACTGGCAAAGGCTGCGATTGATCAGGCCGGCATTCAGAAACGCGTTATTGGCGTATCCCGCTTTTCGGATAAACAGCTTCAGGGCGAGTTAGAGGCCGATGGTATCGAAACCATCGCGGCAGATTTACTTAATGAAGCAGATCTGGCCGCGTTGCCTGACGTCGCGAACGTACTGTATCTGGCCGGAACCAAGTTTGGCACGACGGGCAAAGAAGCCTTTACCTGGGCGATGAACGCCTACTTACCGGGCCGTGTTGCCGAGAAGTATACCAACTCGCACATCGTCGCTTTTTCAACGGGTAACGTATACCCATTTACGTCCGTAAATTCTGGTGGTGCAACCGAAGATACAGCCCCCGAACCGATTGGCGAATACGGTCAGTCATGTCTTGGACGCGAGCGGGTATTTCAGTATTTCTCGGAGAAAAATAGCACTCCAACCCTGATCTATCGCCTGAACTACGCCATTGATTTACGTTACGGTGTATTGCTGGAAATTGCCAAATCAGTTCTCGCCGAGAAACCCATTGATTTAAAAATGGGCAATGTAAACGTCATCTGGCAAGGCGACGCCAACGAGATTGCGATTCGGTCGTTACGGCATTGCAGCACGCCCGCTAAGCTCCTGAACGTTACCGGTCCGGAAACAGTCTCGATCCAATGGGTAGCTGAACAGTTCGGTCGTTTGCTGGACAAAACACCGGTATTCTTCAACGAACCGCAGCCAACGGCCCTATTGAGCAATGCATCCGAAGCGCACCGACTGTTCGGCTATCCCCGCGTCACACTGCGCCAGATGATGGAGTTGACGGTTGCCTGGCTACAGGGCGGAGGAAAATTATTGAGCAAACCAACCCATTTTCAAGAACGAAACGGCAAGTTTTAAGCGATGAAATCAACTGCATTACGTCCCGACATTCATTCGTTGTTACACGCTGGCACCGTTATTCCGGCTCACCCGCTGGCCCTGAATCAGCATCGCCAGTTAGACGAAGCTCGCCAACGAAATCTGACGCGTTATTACATGGCGAGTGGTGCCGGTGGCATCGCAGTGGGTGTACATACAACCCAGTTTGCCATCCGCGATCCGAACATCAATCTCTACGCAACCGTCCTTCGGCTTGCAGTTGAAGAAGTAGATTCTGCCCAGCTAGATCGTTCATTTATCAAGGTGGCTGGTATTTGCGGCCCTACTCATCAGGCACTTCATGAAGCCAATCTGGCCCTTCAATACGGTTACGACCTGGGTTTACTGAGCATGGGTGGCTTGCAGGGCTGGACCGAATCGGCCATTCTGGACCGGGTTCGTGCCGTAGCTGACGTCATTCCAGTTTTCGGATTTTACTTACAGCCATCTGTTGGCGGGCAAATCTTTAGTTATGAATTCTGGCAGCAGTTTGCCGAAATAGATAATGTTCAGGCAATTAAAGTGGCGGCCTTCAACCGCTATCAAACCCTGGATGTTATGCGTGCCGTTTGCCATTCCAGCCGCCGGGAGGAAATTGCACTCTATACGGGCAATGACGATAACATCATCGCCGACCTGTTAACCACTTATCGCTTTACTATAAATGGACAAGCTGTCGAGAAAAAATTCGTCGGCGGGCTACTCGGTCACTGGGCGGTCTGGACGCAAAAAGCGGTTGAGTTGCTAGCCGAAATCAAAGCTTGTGTTAGTCAGGGACATGCTGGTTTAGACCAGTTATTAACCCGCAACATTGACGTAACGGATTCAAATGCGGCTTTTTTCGACCCGGCTCATGCCTTTCACGGGTGCATTCCGGGTATTCACGAAGTGCTTCGTCGGCAGGGGTTGCTGGAAGGGCGGTGGTGTCTTGACCCAGCCGAGGAACTATCGCCGGGTCAATTGGAAGAAATTGACCGCATCTATGCTGCATACCCGTACCTAAATGATGACCAGTTTGTTACGGAGTTTTTACATACGCAGCAAGTGCCTGCACTAGGCCTTTCTTAAATGTGTCGGATGCAAGTGAAGAGGCTGAAAAAAGTAACGCTCTGGCGTCTGGGTAGCCTGTTAACTATGCTGTTTGGCTTTACTCAATTTCAACAGCTAACCGAATTGAAACCGTTTCAGCTAACCGGATTGGCGCAGGGAACGACCTACGCCATTACGTATTATAGCCAGCGGGAAATTATCCAGAAGCCTCAGATTGATAGTATTTTTAGTCGGCTCGATCAATCTCTTTCTATTTATTCGCCCACCTCGCTCATTAGCCGGTTTAACCAATCAGCTACCGGAGTCGAGACAGACATGCACCTTCGACAGGTAGTTCAGAAATCACTGGCGATTTTCAACGAAACGGCTGGTGTGTTCGACATAACCGTTCACCCGCTGGTCAACGCGTGGGGCTTTGGCACTGAGAAAGTTACGACGCTGCCGGATTCTGCTACAATCAAATCGTTACTAGCCTGCGTGGGCTCGGAGAAACTCCGTTTAAACCAGAATTGGCTTAGGAAAACTGTGCCTTGTACCCGAATCGATGTCAACGGAATTGCCCAGGGATATAGCGTTGATGTGATTGCCAATTATCTGGAAAAGCACGGCATTCGAAATTATATGGTTGAAGTGGGTGGCGAGATCCGCGTGAAGGGACGCAAGTATCCGCAAAACACACCTATGTCGATTGGTATTGAGACACCTACAAAAAACGAGTTCGAGTCAGCATCCATTCAGACAGTAATTGAAGTGAATCAGGGGGCGGTTACGACGTCGGGGAATTACCGGAAATATCGGCAGGTTGGGCCTAATCGGATTTCACACATTATCAATCCTAAAACAGGTTATACCAGTCAAAATGAGCTCATTAGCGTAACCGTCATGGCGCATGATGCTATCATCGCAGACGGTTACGACAATGCGCTGTTAGCCATGGGATTATCACAAGCGCTAGCCTTCCTAAAGCATCATCAAAACCTGGATGCCTATTTTATTTACCAAAAATCGAATGGAGCCATTACCGATACGGCCACAGCCGGTTTTTATAAATTCATGCGATAGCCAACGTAGTGGCATTGAATTCCGACCGTGAAATTTTTTATAAAAAAAGTACACAGTCACTAAGGGTATCTACCGGTAAACTCGACTTAGGCTTATATCTGTAATCCTGAATCAGCTACTTACCGATGCACCAGCCTCTGTTTCAGCTATCGGATGAGTCTGCCAGCCTCATCCACCCACTCAGACCTACTGTTTCTACAAGTATGGAGCATGATCCAGACTGGCAACTTCAACAGGTATGGGCGACCAATCCACAGGAGGCTTGTGAAGTTCTTTTTCGTAAATACTACGTGGCTTTGTGCAGCCACGCCAGCCGGTTTGTGTACTCAAAAGAAGCCGCTGAAGATATTGTTTCGGAAGTCTTTTACCAGTTCTACAAAGAAGAGCTGTATAAGAACGTCAATAGCTCGTACAAAGCTTACCTCATGCAGGCTGTCCGCTACCGGGCTTATGATTATATCCGGTGGGAACTCACCAAATCCCGACGCGGAACTGACCTCGACTGGGTAACCATTATTGACCGTGATCCTTCGCCGTCGGAGATCGTCCAGTACGATGAACTGTACCGGAGCATTGAGCTGGCCATTGATCAACTGCCCCCGCAAACCAAACGGGTATTTCTGCTGAGCCGATTTGAAGGACGGAAGTACCAGGAGATTGCCGGTGAACTCGCCATCAGTATAAAAACGGTAGAAACGCACATGAGCAAGGCCCTGTCGCTGCTTCGCCAGGCACTTCGCCCCATGTGGATCTGGATAGTACTGGCCAGTCTGGTTCGTTTCTGATCTTATCATATCATTGTCTCACCATGCAAAAAAGATGTAAATCCACTTCGAGATGAATCAAATCACGAAAGCGCTTTTGCTTGATTATCACGCCGGGAGGGTAACGGCGCTGCAACGTAAGCTCATCGAAAATTGGTTACAGGACGCTCGTAACCGATCCACCTATTACGATACCCTATATGAATGGGAATCTACCCACCCGCAGTACGTAGCCGATGTAACGACTGGCCTAGATCGCTTTCGGCGTCGGTTGTCAGGCTCGCAGCCGGCAACAACAGCCCTTATTCAAGACGAGGCCATACCGGTCAGACCACTCTTCCCCAAATTTCGCTCAGGTTGGCTAGCCGCTGCCTGCGTAGCCTTACTCCTGTTTGGAGGCTGGCTGTTTCGTACCTCCATTTTGTATAAAACATATACGACCCACAGCGGACAGCTACAAAAGCTTCTTTTGCCCGATGGTAGCCGGGTTGTTTTGAATGCCAACTCGATACTACGGCTACCCCGATTCGGATGGCTGCGTGACAACTCGCAACGGGATGTCTTTTTAACGGGTGAGGCCGAATTCAACGTAGTGCATCTGACAGATCATCGCCGGTTCGTTGTACATACCAACCGGCAGCTCGATATCGAAGTGCTGGGTACTGAATTCGTCGTACTGGCCCGCCAGCGGGCAACCCGGGTAGTGCTCCTGCGCGGAAAAGTGAAACTGCATTATCAGCCAGACCAGCAGTCCGAAAAAACGCTGACAATGCGTCCAGGACAGAAAGTAACGCTCAATAACCACAAACGGGCGCTGGAGCTGACAAATTCGTCCAGCCCTACTGACTTCAGCGCCTGGAAGAACCGGCAGTATGTTTTCCATGATACACCTTTAACCGAGATCGGTCAGATGATTCAGGATGACTTTGGCCTTAAGGTCATCATTAAAGAGCCATCACTGGCGGAACGGCAGGTCTCAGGCACCTATGACGTAACGCATGTGGACGAACTACTGAGCGCTTTGGAAGAACTCTTAGCCATTCGAATAACTCGCCAGCGTGATCGAATCATCTTCTCTCAACTGAATAAATAACTGTTCTTTGACACCATAATCTCATGAAGAAACTAGTACGTCTATTCCTGTTTAGTTGTCTGTTGACCGGGTGTATGGATGTTGTCTGTCAGGCACAAACCCTGGCACGCGTAAATCAACTCACCCAGTCGGATGGTCCGGTCAGACAGGTAACTTACCGATCCCTGCGGGAAGCCCTGACAGCAGTAAAGAACCAGTATAAAGTCAATATACTTTACGAAGGCCGCACACTCGAACCCTTCAGCATTCCCGAAAGTCGGCTGCGGTTCGACGGGTCCGTTGAGACCGCTTTGACTGATTTACTGAGCCCATTTGGCTTGTCCTTCAAACGCATGAAAACGGGTGGGTACCTCGTGCTGGCTGGTAGTACAAACACACCATCCTCAGCAGTGATCTTACCAATTAAGCCAGCGGAGGTGCATACCGGGCAACTACCCGTTCCCAGCAGTTTACCGAAAGAAAAGGGCATCCAGGGGGTTGTTCAGGACGGAACCAATGGTCAGGCGTTGCCGGGCGTCAGTATCACGCTAAAAGGAACCCAGCAGGGCACCACCACCGATGCCGAGGGTCGTTACCGGCTTCAGGTGCCCGACGGCAACGCAGTGCTGGTGTTCAGTTTCATTGGCTTCGAAACCCGTGAAATCCTGACGGGTACCCAGACCGAACTGAACGTTTCGCTAACCCCTTCCGATCAGGTACTCAATGAAGTTGTCGTAGTGGGTTATGGAACAAAACGGAAACGAGATTTAACCGGTGCCATTTCGTCGGTCAGCTCGGGGGATCTCCAGAAAGTCGCAACCAGCAACTTTACGTCCGCCATTGAAGGAAAGGTGCCTGGCGTCTATGTAACACAAACCAGTGGGGCTCCCGGCAGTGCCAGTTCCGTACGAATTAGGGGCGTCGGTACAACGGGCGCCAATCAACCCTTATACGTAGTAGACGGGGTTCCCATGACCGGCGAAAGTACGTCCGTTCCGGGTAGTTCCTACGGAATCGACGCCATGTCGATTCTCAACCCCAATGACATCGAATCCATTGAGGTATTGAAAGATGCAGCTTCTGCGGCTATCTATGGGTCACGGGGGGCGAATGGTGTGATTCTGGTTACCACCAAACGCGGCAAGGAAGGTGCAGCCCAGGTTGCGATCAATGCCTCTGCTGGTATCGCCCAACTATGGCGCAAGCCCGCGTTTCTGAATGCACAGGAGTTCGCCACCATGGCCAACGAACTGGCGGCTAATTCAGGTATAAAACCAAATCCGGAATGGGCCAACCCAAAATCATTTGGCCAAGGAACGGACATGATTGGACTTGTTTTTCAGAATGCACCCGTACAGAATTATGATATCAGTATTTCGGGCGGCACAAAAAATCTGAAAGCCCGCCTTTCTCTTGGTTACAATGATCAGGTAGGCACCATGATCGAGACGTATTATAAGCGGTACACAGCCAGGGCCACCGCCGATTTGAAGGCGGGAGAGAAATTGAGTTTCGGCGGCTCGCTGGCGTTTGCCAGCACCGAAACAAAAGGGCAGAATACCGATCCCTTGCAAGGGGGTATTTTCAACCTGGCCCAACAGTTCTTTCCAACCTTAGCCCAGGATGCTCCCTTTTTTGGGGATGGCGTTTATTACACCAGTAACGGAGATAACCCGTTGTTAAAGGCCAAAGCAATTGATAATAAATTATTTAATTCTAGAATATACGGCAGTACGTTCGGAGAATATGCGATTGCGACGGGCTTGAAGTTCAGAACCAGTGTAGGTATCGACGCCAACTTTAACCGGTCTCGTTCTTGGGAAGGTAAAGTGCAACGCGGCTTCTATGTACATCCACGCGCCACCCTCACAGAGGGGTTTGATAACCGCTTTAACTGGTTAATTGAAAACACGCTTTCTTACGCGAAACAAATCGGCGATCATTCGTTTTCCGCCGTATTAGGCCAAAGCGCGCAAAAGAACCGGCTGAATTTGATTGCCTCGACGGGAAATGGGTACCTGAGTGAAGCGTTGCAGGTGATCAACGCCAGCGATGTTAGTTTACGTAGTACGAGTGGCACCAGTAGTAACGCCACCTTAGCTTCCTATTTCGGACGTATCGATTATACCTTCAAGGATAAATACCTGGTGTCGGCCAGCCTGCGTCGGGATGGATCATCCAACTTTGGCCCTAATAACAAATGGGGGTATTTCCCGGCTATATCGGGCGGGTGGCGGATCTCGCAGGAAGCATTCATGGCTCCGCTCGATAAGGTGGTCAATGACCTGAAAATCCGGGCGAGCTGGGGCCGGGTTGGTAATGATGCGATTCCGGCGTTTGGATACCTAAGCACGATTCGAAACGGAAGTTCGGCCGACAATTATGCGCTGGGAACCGGGGATCAAGCCATTGTGATCGGCTCAACCCTGGTGCGGCCAGGGAATGCAGATTTGAAGTGGGAAACGACGCAGCAGCTGGATATTGGCCTCGACGCTTCGTTTTTTGGCGATAAGCTGTATCTGACCGCCGACTATTATAAAAAGGACAACATCGGCATGTTGATCAGCCTGCCGGTTTCCTTAGAGGCTGGTTTTCAGAATGCGCCGAGCGTCAATGGGGGGCAAGTGCGCAACACCGGGATGGAACTGTTAGTCGGCTATCGCAGCAAAGTGGGGGACTTCCGCTTTAATGTCAGCGCGAATGCCTCAACGTTAAAAAATGAGGTGATCAGCCTGGGTGTCGGTCAGCCTATTGTGGGTCCTACACTGGCTGGCTCCAGCATGACGATGACCTATACCCGAGTAGGCGAACCCATTGGCTATTACCGGGGCTACGTCGTTGATGGCATTTACCAGACCAATCAGGAGATCAATAAGACGTTCCAGCCCAACGCTGTGGCCGGTGATTTTAAGTACCGGGATGTAAACGGCGATGGTGCCTTAACGGATGCCGACAAAGTTAAATTAGGAAAGCCCTGGCCCGATTTAACGTACGGCCTGAATATGGACTTGTCCTATAAAGGGTTCGATTTCAATTTGTTGCTGCAGGGAATCACCGGCTCCCAACTGTTTCACGCCAACAAGATCACGAACTATCAGATGAAATATTATAATGGGAACGGGATTATTAACGGCGTGAAAGACATTCTGAACCACTGGACGCCGGGCAGCGGAATTAACGACCAGCCGGGGTTAAAATACACCGATGCTAATGGAAATTATTCCAATGCCTCTTCTTTCTACGTGGAGAATGGCGATTATCTGCGGGTACGCAACGTGGTGTTAGGCTATAACCTGCCACAAGCCCTCATTCGTACCGTAACGCATAACGCCTTTAAGAGCTTACGGGTATATGTTACCGCCCAAAACCTGTTCACCTTCACCAAGTATACTGGATTCGATCCGGAAGTGGGCAGTGCTAATCCACTAAATGCCGGCATTGACACGGGCATCTACCCACTACCTAGAACGCTGACGGGCGGAATCAATATCGTTTTTTAACCCACTCACTAAGCGACGACATGAAAACAATAAAAAGCCTTATCGTTATCATTTTAGTGACCCTAACCACCTCCTGCGGTGACAAATTCCTGAGTGTCGTCCCCACGGATGTGCTTACGGACGCTAATTTCTTCCAAACCGAAGCCGATGCGCAGTCGGCGCTGACTGGGGTCTACGGTCAGTTACAACCGGAGGCCACCTTTGGTAATCTTATCGATGCCGCCAATCTGGATTGGACCATGAGCGGTGATTTGTATGAGCAGGACCAAAACACACCGCGCGTCGAGTTGGAAATGCTGAGTTTACCGGCAAATAATCTCTACATTGGTCAGTTGTATTCGGGACTGTTTCAGGGGGTTAGCCGGGCTAATTTTGTTATTGGACGGGTTAGCAAAATGGATAATCTCAGCCCTCAGGTAAAGGAGTCGATTTTGGCGCAGGCAAAATTCCTGCGGGGTATATTTTACTACCGGCTGGTCAATTACTTCGGGGGGGTATCATTAGTCACATCCGAATTAAACGCGTCGTCCAAACTGGATATTCCACGTGCTTCGGCCGCCGACATCTGGAAGCAGGTCGAAACTGATTTAAGCGAAGCGGTTGCGGTTTTGCCAGCAACCTGGTCAGGCAGCGACCTTGGCCGGGCAACCAAGGGGGCGGCCCTCAGTTTTCTGGTGAAGGCTCAGTTGTGGCAACAAAAATACCAGGAAGCTGTAACTACCAGCGAAGCTATTCTTAACCTGGGTATTTATGGTCTTCTTCCCAATTTCAGAAGCGTGTTTCTGAAGAGTAATGAAAACAACAAAGAGATTGTCTTTTCAACCCAGTATTCATCCGTTAACGATGGCAGCGAAGGCAGTGGCCTCGATGTTCGGTCGGCTCCCCGGGGAGCGCCAGCCGCCTTCATTGGGCGTGGTGCCAATAGTAATTTTGTGCCGCAGACGAGCTGGATCAATGCCATTGAACGGGATCCAGCCGGCAAGATCAAAGACCAGCGGTATTACGGTGTGATCATCGGACCCGGCGAGTCGCATCCCGAAATGCCGGGGTTTGTTATGCCGCTCACCTTCCCCAACCCCTACACGAAAACCGGTTACATCGTTACAAAATATTGGCAGGAAGCCGCTCTGGTATCCTCGGGGATTAATGCCCCGATCATACGCTATGCTGAAGTTTTATTGAATTATGCCGAAGCGCTCAACGAGGTTGGTCGGTCGGCGGATGCCATGGCGCAGGTCAATCTGGTCAGGGCCCGGGCAAAATTAGACCCCAAGCCACTCAATCTGCCAAAAGATAACGTACTTGACGCCGTGTTTTACGAACGGCGCATGGAGTTTATCTGGGAGTCTCCTGGTGCCTTTTCCGACCTCAACCGGCGAGGACGATTTTTAGACTTTATCAAAGCAAACCGAGTCGATTATGACAAAATACAGGTAGCTACCAAGCCCTGGGTTCAGCAGAAAGTAATTTTATTACCCATTCCGCAATCGGCCCGGGATGTCAATAAATCACTGACGCAAAATCCTGGTTATCCCGCTTTCCAGTGAGCATCTACTGAGCATCAATCGCTGGCAAACCGTTCCGCTTGGCAGTTCAATAGCGTTTGGTTTGTCAGCGATCAATCCATAAGCCCTTACTCCATTGTCATGCAACATTTAAAATTTTTTATTCTTTCTTCCCTCTTCTTATTGGCATTAATCAAGGGGCAGGCTCAACCTGGTTTTGTAGCCAATTACGACGAATCAAAAGTTCCGCCTTATACGTTGCCCGACGTCTTAAAAACAACCACGAACGTTGCAGTTAAAAGCAAGGAGACCTGGGAAAACGTAAGACGGCCCGAAATCATCAAACTGTTTGAAGAGAACGTGTACGGCCAAATGCCCAAAACCTATGACCGGCTTACGTACTCGATAAAACATGAAAACGCCAGCGCCATGGCAGGTAAAGCCATCCTGAAAGAGGTAGTTATTGAGGTTGTACGCAACAACAAGCCCCTGAAAATAAATCTGGTTCTTTTCGTACCTACCAAGCAGAAAGGCCCGGTTCCTGTTTTCCTGCTGATTAATAACCGGGGTAAAGATAATACGGACCCCACCCGGGCGAAAAAAAGTGACTTCTGGCCGGCTGAGATGGTGATTGATAGCGGGTATGCTATTGCGGCTTTTCACGTGAGCGATCTGGCTCCTGATGATACGGCTAACTACGTCAATGGCGTACTTCAGCTTTACCCGGAACAATTGACAGCGAATAACGGGATGAAGGCCATAGGTGCCTGGGCATGGGGCGCTAGCCGTGCGCTGGATTATTTTGAAAAAGATGCCGCTGTAGACGCCAAAAAGGTAATCGTAGTGGGGCACTCCCGGGGCGGCAAAGCATCGTTGTGGGCGGCTGCCGAGGATCAGCGATTTGCCATGTGTGCGACTAACTGTTCGGGCAACACGGGGGCTGCTTTATCTCACAGGCGATTTGGCGAAACGATTAGTCGAATCAATACCGTTTTTCCTCATTGGTTTGCAACAAACTACAAAAAGTTTAATAATAATGAAGATGCCTTACCACTAGACCAGCATATGCTGATTGCCACGGTTGCCCCAAGACCGCTGTATGCTACGAATGCATCAAAGGATCTTTGGGCCGACCCAACGGGAACATTCTTATCGTTGAAACAGGCGGAGAAAGTGAATGCGTTATACGGGATTAAATCAAGTTTGCCAGCCAACCCACCGACTATAAATCAGCCTGTTGTTTCTTCTCAAATGGGCTACCATAACCGGGATGGAGAACATAACTTGACAGCCTACGATTGGAGCAATTTCATAAAATTTGCCAACACTCATGTAAAAAAGTGAGAAGCTGACTGTTTGTAAATACGCTCGTCTGTTCAGCAAAGATTGTGTAGGCGAAAATGTAGAGGGACCAAAGTCAGTGAGATGAACAGGATTCGGGCTGATACTTGTATGACTTAGTATGGCCTTTTTAATCCCTTACTCAACAGGTCGATCCTGATAGCTGCTCTACCTGCGTTCAGGTACGTTCATTCACTTCCTCAACGTACTGATTTGTGTTGGAATCGCCTTTATGCTTTTGCTACAACCTCTGGGCGGGGCTTCCACGCACTTCGCGGGCTGGTTTTTTATTGCTTTAAATATAGGCCTACTATTCCTGACGCGTCGGCTACAGGTGGATGAATGGGATGGAATCAGCCACAAAAGAAGCGCTATTGAATAAGAAGTAACCCTTCTTACGTTCCTGATCGGCTCACTTTATGAAAATCGTTTCGCCCCACTATTGCCAACAGAAATACGTTCTCATAGCCATCCACCTGAATAAACGCGTTAACACTATTCCGATTTCCTTTGCCAATGCTCGTGGGTGCTAACCCAGAAATAATTACGCCTTCCACCCCAGCGGTCCAGAACAAGGTCCGGGCGGCATTTGTGTTCCCGTTACTAAGCGTAACAAACAATCCATCATAGGACTTAACCTTTTGTTCGATGACTACGTAACAACGCAAGCGAATACAATAAAATAGCAGATCAATACTGAACTTTTCCTAATCAGTAATGATAACCGTTCGTTAAAACCTCCGATTCGGACTGGGACTCCACTTATAGATTTTAATAGTCGGTAACTCCATTTTGTTGCTAACAGATTGGTAAAAGTAGCCTATGCGTATTTATAAGCCATACTTCTGATTGTCAACCTATTTACTGATACTAAAAAATAATAATTGCAGCGCCTACCGCTCAGTAACTCTCCGGGGAAAGGATTTGGAGTTCAGAGAGTTGTTGCGCTACTTACCGTTAAGTTAACACGGAGTAGCGGCTGATCTCCTGCTAAATCAACAGGGCGTGGAGACGGTCAGGCGGTTCAATGAACCAGTGCCCTATACAGCACGCTTTTGGTCGTAGCATGAACCGACTACTCATTTTTACGCAAAGTGCGCCCTTCGTTTAACCACTAACTGCACATGAAAAAACAACTCCTTGCTTCTGCATTAATCGTGCTATTTCTGAGCACCGTAGGTTTGGTATCGTTTACCAGCAAGCCCGATCTTCCAAAGCGGGTAATTAAAAACGCTCCTTACACGAAAGCGCAACTGGAAAAAGGTAAATACCTGGTTAAGATTATGGGTTGTGCCGACTGCCATGCACCTAAAGTCATGACCGCGCAAGGCCCTATTCCCGATCCCCAACTGGGGCTATCCGGCCACCCGGCTAAAATACCCGTAGGTAAAGTAGCCAAAGATGCCCTGACCGACTGGGTATTGTTTCACCCGATGAACACCATTGCCGTGGGGCCGTGGGGCGTGTCGTTTGCAGCCAATCTAACCCCGGATGCCACTGGCATTGGCAACTGGACCGAAGAACAATTTATTATTGCTCTAACGGAAGGTAAAAGTAAAGGGCTTCGCACCGCTCGCCCGTTGCTGCCTCCTATGCCATGGCCCAATTACGCAGGGATGAAAAAGGAAGACCTGGTAGCCATTTTCGCGTATATGAAAAGCTGCAAACCCGTTGAAAACCTGGTTCCACAGCCCATCGGCCCCGATAAACTGTAGTGCCCGAACAGGGTTACTGCTTGAGGTGAGCGAACAACGTCTCCCGAAATATGTCTTATATCGACGGCAGACTTTTTTTAATTGCTACCGTTCACTCAAAAGAACATTTATTCATATCCGTTTACCCAAAACTTGTTTCCAATCGGCTCCTTATCTGCTACTATTCAAGAGTTAAACCCAATCTAAAACGATTGTTAACTCAACTCACACAATGCAGATTCAATTAACCGGGGCCGTGCGCGACCGCGCCACCAACACCTATTTATCGACAGGACTGACCGTTCAGGCTTTCCGGCAGGATGCCCCACAGACTTTACTTGTCTCTACGCTGACGGATGAGCGGGGAGATTATCATCTGCTGCTCGACCTGCCCCGGGCCATTCGGCCGGTTGTGGTAGTAGTACGGGTGCTACGCGCGCCCAATGCCCGTCAGCCCCTCGCCGATACGACCGTTACCGTCAATCCGGCCTTTTCGACTCAGGTCGCCGATTTATTCATCGATGCCCGGCAGGCGTATACCTGGGTCCGTCAACGGCATCAGGGCCGGGCCAATGCCAATCAGGCGCGTTTGCGGATTCGTCATACCGATGGATTCGACGTTCCTGAGCTGGCCGACTTCTATCCGAGCACACAGCCCGGAGAGCCGACGCTACCGGAACAATTACAGTTTATTACGTTACCCAGTGGCAGTCGCATCATCGGGCTGACAGTGGAGCCGGGTGAGCCAGTGCGGTTACCCGAACGGGTAAATCCCAGGCCAGTCCCAACGGTTCTGCTGGATGTACCCGATACCAACCCGGTGCTTCGGGCCAGCATTCTGGCCGCCAGTCGTCAGCGGGCTACATTGTCGCCCCGTATTCTGCGCGGATTACCTGCGCCAACGGAACTGGCTCTGATTCAGCGTACCGAAGAAGTAAACCGTACACTTTCGGTAGCCATCCGGGTCCGGCCTATGCAATACGATCCGCGGCAGCAGCAATACCTGCTCTACCCCAATCTCAGCTACACCCTGGAGGTAGAACAGCCCGATATACCCCTGCCTGCTGCGCCGGTTACTGAGTTACGTAAACTTAATTTTCCGCTGGGATACCAGTCTGTACTGACTCAGTTTAACCACGGGGTTACCAATGTCAATCCGGGCGATTTCCGCATTCCTCCCGGAGGAATCCCCTTTTTCATTACGACCGCGCCCTACCTGATTATTACGGACGACCGGCGGTGGACGTTCCAGAATGGAAAGCCGGTTGCGGGCAATGTGCTCCCGCTGGATTCGGCGGGGAAAACGGCTGGCAGTCACTTTCTGCGGCTGGCCGAGTGGAAAGCTAAACGAGGTATAGATGCAAAAGTGGTAACGGTATCTGAAATTGTGCAGGGAGGCAGTTCGACCGGTCTAAAATGGGGTGACTTTACGGACTGCGGTAACGGACTGAAAGCGCGTGACCTGGCCGAAATAATCCGAAACTTCGTGAAGTATGCGTATAAAAGCTGGAAAACCCGGTATCTGCTCATCGGGGGCGATACCGATATAGTACCCATGCGCAACATGGTTAGCTACGTGAGTGATAAAGGGAATTATGGCTGGGACTTTGTTTACGTATCAGACCCGGTGCCGTCCATTCGCAAGTGTTTTAAAATTCCTGGTCAGACGATTGCCAAACTTCGCCACGATTCCAGTACGGGCGCCTTTTCGCTCCGAACAGTGCCCGACTCCCAGAATCCGGGCAAAACAAAACAGGTATTCGACGATACGCAACCCTTCCGAACGCTCTGCAACGCCACATCGGGCAAGATCGTCTCATTTAATCTGAATGCCTCAGCGCAGCAGCCCGGCTGGTATTTTACAAAAGAGTCGGAGTTTACGGATGCCAAGAAAACGACGGGATTTACGCGTTTGGCTAAACCGGAAACAGACGACCTAAGCAAAATTTACATGATCCTGGAAGGGCCCGACACCAGCGTTTCCAGTACATACGGCTTTTACTGGCTGGGTAACGACCGGAACATTCCCACCGACTTCTATTACGCCAGCGTGGATGGCTCCTGCTATTCGGTGCCTGGCCGGTATGATTTCGACCCGCTGGCGTCGGGCCTGTATGGTATGTTTGCGCTTAACCCAATTAATAAAGAAGAAGAACCCCTGCTGAACAGCTACAAGACAACGCAGGATATATGGGTTGGCCGGGCACCCGTTACCAGCGGTACCGAAGCCGCGGCCTTCGTCGATAAAGTGATGGCCTATGAAGGATTGACCATCGATAGTCCGGTGGCCGATCAGTCCTTGAAAACAATGGTGTTTGCCGCCGATTATTTTGGTGGCGTTGTGGGCTACTGGCCAGACAGCAGCGGGAAGGAAAATCCCGAAAAAGAGGGGCTGTTCAGCGTGACGAAAAAAACGAGTCCGGCCGCCAACAGCATTCGTATACGGCTGCATTTACTACCAACTACGGATGCGGCTCTGGATAGTCCCTTTTCACCTAACTTCAACCTAAAAGCCGCTTACGATGACAAAGATCTGCTGATTCCGTACAACCCGATCAGCCAGATCGAATCGCCCCGGTTTTATTTTATGGACGAAACGTTCAGCCAGAAGGTAGTTGACAAAGCGACCAACTTCATTGAAATCACCGGCTTCACCACAACAACTCAGCCGCCACAGATTCAGACGGATGCCAAAGGTCTCGAATTTGCGGCCTTTGAAGCGGAAACAAAGCGCAAACTGATGCAGGAGTTGTTCCCTGACTTTTCTATTATACGCCGGTTCTACGCCGATTATACCGAAACACTGGCGGAGCCGCAGCCCGCCCTGCCACTGCGCACCCAGGGGTTGCTGAAGGGCATCAGTCAGGGAACCCACTTTCTAAGTTTAACAGGACATGGCGCTCCCTGGGGAACCTGCTGGATCGACACCAACTCCATCGACGCCCTGACCAATACCTCGGGCTATTTTATCGCCTATGGCGATGCCTGCCATACCAGTGCACCCGAAGAAGGGACCAAAACTTTTGGAGAGAAGATGGTCACGATGGCCAGCAAAGGTGCGGTTGCGTACGTGGGTCACACCAACATGGGCTACACAGGGGTTACGTATCTGTACGAACAGTTTTTCTGGATAATGGCAGCCGCAGGTGCCCCTTTAGGTCAGGCAGCCGGACTTCGTCAATCGGTAGACGGTTCTAAAGGGATGTGGTGTCTGTTCACTCAGGCTCTGTACGGCGACCCGGCAATGATCCTATGGCGAACGGTTCCCCAAAAGCTCATCGTCACGCATCCGGCTACAGCAAAAAAAGGAAGTACCATCGTCGTAACCGTGACGAATGACAAACAAACCCCAATGGCAAATCAGACCGTCACGCTGATTGGTGGCTGGAACAACGACCGTGCGATGCTTAGTAAGCTCAAAAAAACGGATAAGCAGGGACAGGTTTCGTTCACGATTCCATCAGAACTGACGCTTAAGGACGTAGCCATAACTGTTACCGGTACAGCGAATAAGCCCTACCAGGCAACAGTGCCGGTTAGCTGACATACTAGTTACGACAAGCGCTAAACAATGCCTGTCGCGACCGGATGAGTGCAGTAAATGAATCGGGGGCAACCCGGCAAAACAACCCGCTTTACCGGCGTAAAGATTGATAGCTACTAGACGCCCTTGCTGCTCAGTTTACCAGACTGAATAGCTAGGGCATTTAGTTATAGGATTGAACAAGCGTCGGCCTGTTTGTCTTTACATTTTCCTATCTGCAAAGGCGTTCGGATAGATGACAATCTGCTGGTTAGAGTCTGGTCGGGTTATCGTAATTGTTTGCTGGAGCCAGGCGCAAAGCGCTGGATCGTTCGACAGTAAGCGTACTTTGTTCCCCGTAGTATCTTCTTCAAACTCGATCTGACTCCAGTCAACGTCTGGCCTTATGGCCGTTAAATTCGTTTTTATAAGTTCAATCAATTTGGCATCTAACCGATTTACTGCCTGATTACCAGATGATTCCATACAATAATTATGTATAAGTGGATAGAAGCCAAAGCCGTTTCCTCTGCATAAACTGATACGTGAGTTCGCTTAAACGAGCTATAGTCATCTACGGTTTTTACAAAAGCTTCCCGACCTGCCTACTGTAGATCAAATTTGATGAATTGACTCAAAAGAAATAAATTATATATAAATAAATTTTCATAAAATATCGGCTTGCTGAAACCTTTGATTCAGAGGAAAAGCCGAAAGCAGGCCGTTGTCTACCCCTGTCGAACTTACAATACGCCCGGTTGACGGGTTAACAAAATACTTTGTAAACAAACATGAGTCATCCCCAGATTTAAATTGCTACACGTTGGGATGACTCATGTTTGTACTACGTATAGGCCGTCCGGTCAGTGTAGTGTTCCCGACTTTTTGGTCAAGTCTTTCCTGACTTTATCGGCAGCCGCCAGATCCATCAGCGTAATGTTTGCCTTCTTTCTAAGGGTAGGCGAAGCCGTTAAAATTTCGGTTGCCATTTGAATCAACAAGGCCGCTGTAGCCTGTCCGTTGCCCTTCCGTCGGCCGGAGCGCATAACGGTCGTTTCGGCAGCTTGAGTGGCTAGTTTTGGTAAGTGAATAGACTCCATTTTACTTGTATATGAGTTGTTTACGTTCTATAGATAGAACAAAATAAATACAACTTTATTCATGGAAAACGGCTTTTTTTGAGCAAAAAGATCGTTGTTTTTTGTCGGTTTTACACATTATTCAATTCCGTTCGGACCGGCTCTCCGTATGCCTTATGAGGGCTTGTTATAACATAAGTCCCACTCGGGCAGTTTATTTCTTCTGACTTTCACTATAAACTGTCAAGTGGCCACCATCGCAAGAATTTTTACTAAACTAGGCCGGGTAAGTTGTTTACTAATGCTTGTTGCATCGGGCACGTCGGCCCAAACACCAAAACCCTGGCCTGCACAAACGGGCATCTACTTTCCGCAGGCGCCCCCGCTTCAAAAGTGGCGACGATCCGTTGGCGTCGTCTTTACCACCACGCCCCCGGAAATCACCGAAGAGGTACGAGTTAGTGTACCGGCGATCGACTTTAACATCCAGCGCGCCTTGAGCCAGAAGCTGTACATGACGGGTCGTATACAGACCCAGTTTGTACAAAGCAATCTGAGCGTAGGGCTACGCTGGGCCACCCCCGTCACAGAGCGGCTGGCGGTAGGGGCTGGTTATGAAGTGAGCGGCTGGTTTGGTGCGCTGCGCATCAAAGATGTGTTTAACAGCCAGGCATACGGTGTTCAGACATTCCCCAGTCTATCCGTTGGTTATCGACTCACGCGGGATCTGCAACTGACGGTTCGGTCCGAAGCCATCATCGACCTGTATTATCGATCGCAGGTTGGTTCGCTGGCTGTCGAGTATAACCGTCGGGACGTGAATGGCGTAGCCTTTGCTGCCGTACTCGAACAGCCCTTTTACAACAAACGCCGTGTATCGGTGGGGGTGCGGATGGCCTACTCCAATTTCAACTGGCAGCTCTGGTCCCTCTACGACACCTTCGACAGAAATTTATTGTATCCTCAACTCATTTTCGGCTTTATTCTGTGAAACTGACCAATCTCTTATTACTAGGTTTTGTTCTCATCGCCATCAGCAGTTGCCGGAAGGACTATGAAGCACCTGTACCCTATAATTTCACTAGTGCGCCGGGCTCGGGCAAGTTTGTACCGGGCGTTCGGCGGGCCATGGAAGGGGTTTATGCTGTTAGCGACGGGGCCGCACAATTTGGTGAACAGGTAGCCCTGAAATGGACGTACACCCTGAACGGGACCGACACGACCCATTATCTATCCATTTTTACGGGCCTGGACGCGGGATTTTTCAATCTCGAAGCCAATCAGAAAGTCGACAGTCTGGTCGTTGATGGCTACTGGAGAAAGCTGGTCAATACGAATACAGGACTGGTGAGGCTGACGGTCAAAACCAAACGAAACGGGCAGTTACAAGCCTTTTCGGGTAGCCTGCTCCTGGGCGATACGCTGGTGCTGACGGGCGGTTATGGCGCCGGGGCAGCTGAGCCTATCCAGCCATTTACACTCACGTACCAGCGTCCGCTCAACCAAAGGCCCTTCTCGATTATGGCTCACCGATCCGGTGGACGGACCTCGGATTTGCTGCCGGCTTCGGAAAACTCCATCGAAATCATCAAACTGGCCTCACGATTAGGGGCTAACGGCATTGAGATCGACGTGCGCTACACGAAAGATGGCGTGCCGATTCTGTACCACGACAATACGCTGAATCTGCGGCTTATTCAGAAGACTGGCCTCACCGGCCCTATCGAATCGTACACCTTTCAGCAACTCCGTTCGCTGGTTCGGCTCATCAATGGCGAAAAAATACCGACGCTGGAGGAGGCCCTGGAAACCGTTATCGATAACACGTCGCTGAATTTCGTCTGGCTCGATACCAAATATATTGGGCCGATGGACAAGGTTCAGCAGATTCAACAGAAGTATCGGCAAAAAGCAATTGCTGCGGGCCGGGATCTCCGCATTGTCATTGGTTTGCCCAGCACGCAGGCGGTGGCCTCGTATGAAGCTTTGTCAAGTAAGGAAAATACCCCGATCCTGTGCGAGCTGGATACCGCGACTACGCTTGGTTTGGGTGCCCGTATCTGGGCACCCCGCTGGACGCTTGGCCCACAAACGGATGAAGTACTGGCCATGAAAGCGGCCGGGTTAACGGTCTACGTATGGACGCTCGACGAGCCGGAGTTTATCCGCGAATTTATCAGCCAGAACAACTTTGATGGTATTCTGTCCAATTACTCGCCGGTTGTAGCTTACTATCACTATGTTGAACAGCAATAAATTTATGCGGGCCTTTTTATACATTCCACCAGGGCTAATGAGCCTGTTTTTGATCATGACTACGGCTATCGCCCAGCCGATTCAGCAACTCGAAAAGGACTCGACCGATACCAAACGCGGTCCCTACACGATTGTGGTAACGGCAGGGGGCGGCTTATCGTACTATGCCTCTCACCTGGGGGTGCCGCAAACGATTACTGAACCCCGGCTCAATAAGCTAGGAACTCCGGCCTCTTTGCGGGTAATGTGGTATCCTGACCATCGGCTGCGCATCGGACTGGAATCGGGCTGGACAACCATGTATCGCTACCGGGGCCGGGTAGCGGGCGAAACGGCCCGTATGTACGTGTCGGCCATACCTGTCCTGCTGGTATTTTCCATGCCGCTGGCCTGGCTGCGGGGCACCGACCGGAGTCTTACACGCCGATTGTCTGTAACGGCCGGAACGGGCCTTTACATCAATTATTCGCACCTCGATTATGCCGGGAAGGTTACTGCCTATACAAATAGTCCGGGCTGGATGGCGGCTGCCTCATACACATATCCGATTGGCCGTCGTTTTAGAATAGCTGGCGAAGTAAAATGGTTTGATGCGGTAGCCGTCCAGAATGCTGCGTTTACGGCCGAACTACAACTCGTCTGGCGACCTTATTCGTGGTAATTGAACGTGATCAGTGGAGTGAGTGAAGTAGTCCCTTACTCACTCTACCAAGTATAAATTGAGATTATGAATCAGGAAGAGGATAAACGGGAAATTCTGTTTTTAAGTGATACTCAGGCTCCCATGTGGGTAGAACGATTGGTGTTGCGGACGCACCAGAATACAAAGGCAACAACGACCATTTTCAATGAGATTATCCGGCTCAAACCGGCGGTTCTCTATTGGCTGGGCGATATCGTTTCGCTGGGCTACCGGAATAACAAATGGCGCATCATTGACCAGTTTCTGGCAAGTTGCACGGCGGTCGGTACGGCGGTGTACGCCATTATGGGCAACCACGATGTGATGGGACGCCCCCGAAAAGGAGCGAAGAACTTCCAGAAACGCTTTCCAGAGCATATTCCAACCGGTTACGTCAAAATAACGGATAGCGTTGCGGTTGTAATGCTCAATTCAAATTTCAGTATTCTCTCCATCGCCGATCTGGTGAAACAGCAGACCTGGTATGAACAAACGCTCAAAGACCTTGATGAAGACCCGGCCGTAAAGGTCGTTATTGTTACCTGTCATCACGCACCTTACTCCAACAGCAAGCTGGTTGGCTCATCCAAGCTTGTTCAGCAGCGATTTGTTCCGGCCTACACGCGGTCACAGAAAGGGCGTCTATTCATTACGGGACATTCGCACGCCTTCGAGCGCTACGAGTTTGAAGGCAAAACGTTCCTGGTCATTGGCGGGGGTGGTGGCCTGAGGCAACCGCTGAACGTATCGCCCACCCGGTTACCCGATCTGGCAACGGACTACAAACCCCTCTTTCATTACCTGTCGGTTAGGCGCGATGGCGATGGGCTTTCACTCACGTCGTATTGCCTGAAGAAAGACTTTTCCGGTTTTTCGGAAGGCTATCACTTCGACATACCGGGGCAGGAAGTTCTGGCGGAGAAGCCGAATTGAGGGCGAGTAAACTAATTGCCGTAGGCTTTTTCTGTTTTAAGGCACGGAGCGCACAGAGAGCGTCAAATTCGAACCTTTCTGTGTACTTCGTGTCTCTGTGTTAAGACCTTGTATTATAAATTAAAACAACCTACTGCTCCTCTACTACGCCTGCACCCAACTCAGCAAACAGCGTTTGCCAGTACTGCGTAACAGCGGGGTTATTCTCCCGAACGGATGCGTTGGGCTCGAAGGGTAGCACCATGGTGATAGCGGGACTACCGATGGTATAGCGTTTGAGTTGTTCGGCATCGGCTTTGGCCCACTCATCGGCCTGGGCGTTATCTTTGGGGGGCTTCACCTGGAAATCGCGTCGGCCGGTTCCTTTCACGCTCTCGATCATGTCGCTGAGGTAATAGACTTTCACGGCTGCGCCGGATTCGTTGGCTTTGGCAATAACAGGCAGACTGGCCCAGATGTCGGTCTCCCGATTCGAACTACCCGTATTTTGCGCCATCAGTTGTTGCAGCACCCGCTGCCGGATCTGGGCTTTTTCTCGGGTGAGAAGGAGCTTGAATTCCGTTTCGGCGGCTTCGCGGTCGGTTGGGCTGGCGGCCGATACGTCTTCCATCTCAGAGCGGACGGTAATGTTCAGGGCGCGGGCTTTAGACGTATTTTCATGAATAAAATAGACTTCCAGCTTATCGCCTTTCTGCCGGATATTCTGTTCAATAACCTCATCGACCATCTGCTGGTACTTGCGGTTCACAAACGCCTTGTTGACATCGACACTGCGGGTTTTATCCAGGAAGATCAGGGTATAGACCGGGTCGTTGGCTGGAGTCGGCTTATCCGGTGATGATGAGCAGCCCGGAAAAAGGCCTAGGCACAAGGCTGCGAAAAATGCCCAGTTCGTGAGTGTATTCAGGTACCTGTCTGTATGTTTTTGTGGCGCGGGAAGTCGTTGTTGCATGGTCCTTATCGTAGTAGTGCCGCCCGTAAAGAGGTATCGGCGGGAGTGTTATGGTTCCAGTAATCAGATTGGACGGTCTTTTTTAAAACGGCACGGGATGTGAGAAGGTTATCTTTGCTCGGGTATGTCTCTGCCCACCCCACAATGGTATGCGGGAACTGGCCTTCGAAAATAATGCGTAAAGACCGGTCGTCGGTCGGATATTCGATGACGTACGATTTGAGTAACTTTCCCGGATACAGAATCCCTTCATAAGGTTCTAGTTTCACCCGGGCCGCCAGCGGTTCGAGTTTCCGGTGCCGCAGCCGCGCTGTTATGGTACCCGGAATAAGCTGAATTTCACCAATTGGCAGTTTGCCGGGGTCGATGCGAATACGGCTCCAGAGTTCATCTTCCAGCAACGCTTTGGGCACGGTATACGTTTCGTCAGCTTCCGGCTCAATGTATGATTTGCCCGTTACCTGATATTCATTCGTCCGGTAGTTGAGCTGAAGGTAGCTATGCCCCGACCAGTCCTGCGCTGTAGTACTGACTTTCAGCGTATTCGTAAAAATAGGGCTGTTGATGGGTGTGAACACCGATGTAGCCAGCGAATAATCTTCCAAACCAGCGGCAAAGGTTCTGAACAGATTTGTTTTCAGCACCGGAACGGCCTTGTCGCGGCTGGCTTCGGTCATAGCCCGAATCTGGGTATCGGTTCGAAAGTCTTCGACGGCAAAGATCAGCCGGGCCTCCCCCGCATGTAGCGCCCCCGCCTGAGCCTGTTCGAGACGGTAGGTGTTTACTTCTGCTTTTCCGGCCTGCCAGTAGGCTGTGAAGGCCGCAGGCAAAACGATGGACGTAGGTGGTGACGCAGCAACAGGCGGTTTCTGAAAAACGGTCGCTTTTATGGCAAACGCAAACCCGACAGCCAGGATGAGGATGATCAGCAGGAAGTTTTTCGTGACGAACGTTTTCATGGTGAGACAGTCTGGTACTGACTGCGTTGCAAAAGTCTGGCAGTTTAGCTTATCTTACAACTGTTTACCGAAACGATTTCCTTAATAATGATACGACCTCTCGCCCACCTAGCTTTTATTCTTCACTTTACATTCTTCATTATTCACTCCTTATCGGCTCAGGTAGAAAAGTCTCCGCCCCGGCACGAAGGCGATGGCCCCTTTGGCAAACTCATCATCCGGGGTGTTACGCTCGTTAATAGTACCGGTGCCCCACCCGTTGGACCGATGGATATTGTGGTCGAGAAAACCCGGATTACGCAAATTCGGCAGGTAGGTTATCCCGGCGTTCCGATCGACCCAAAAAGTCGTCCGCAGGTATCACCCGGCGATAAAGAGCTGAACTGCGAAGGCATGTATCTGATGCCCGGCTTCATTGATATGCACGGCCACATTGGCGGCCAGGCACAGGGCGCTAGTGCCGAGTATGTCTTCAAACTCTGGCTTGGGCACGGCATTACTACCATTCGCGACCCATCATGCGGCAATGGCCTCGACTGGGTACTTGAGCATCGGGCCAAAAGTGACCGGAACGAAATTACCGCTCCCCGCATTAAAGCGTACACCGTTTTCGGGCAGGGGGCTAAAGAACCCATCAGCACCGTAGAGCAAGCCCGCACCTGGGTTCAGCAAAACGCAAAAAAAGGGGCCGATGGCATCAAGTTTTTCGGGGCTGAACCCACTATATTCCGGGCAGCCCTGGAAGAAAACAAGAAGCTGGGTCTGCGCTCGGCCTGCCACCACGCACAGCTGGAAGTAGCCCGAATGAACGCGCTGGCAACGGCCAGAGCCGGTTTGACCTCCCTCGAACACTGGTACGGCCTGCCCGAAGCCCTGTTCGACGACAAGACGGTTCAGAACTACCCTGCCAATTACAACTACAACAACGAACAGAACCGCTTTGAAGAAGCCGGGAACCTCTGGCAACAGGCTGCCAAACCAGGCACTGAGCGCTGGAATAAGGTGATGGACGAACTCATTGGGCTGGATTTTACCCTCGACCCAACCTTCAACATTTACGAAGCCAACCGGGAGCTGATGCTGGCCCGGCGTGCCGAATGGCACGACGACTACACGATGCCAAGCCTGTGGCGTTTCTACGGCCCCAGCCGGATTTCGCACGGGTCGTACTGGCATTCGTGGGGCACGGAGCAGGAAGTAGCCTGGAAGAAAAACTACCAGCTTTGGATGGCCTTTATAAACGAATTCAAAAATCGGGGCGGGCGCGTGACGGCGGGTTCTGATTCGGGCTTCATTTACCAGCTTTACGGCTTTGCTTACATCCGCGAACTCGAACTCCTCCGCGAAGCCGGTTTCCACCCTCTCGAGGTAATCCGGGCAGCCACCCTGAAAGGTGCCGAAGCACTGGGCATGGCCGACCAGATCGGCTCGGTTGAGGTCGGCAAACTGGCCGATTTTGTAATTGTCGACCAGAACCCGCTCGCCAACCTGAAGGTATTGTATGGTACGGGGGCTATTCACCTGAACGACAAAAACGAAGTAGAGCGCGTTGGTGGGGTTACTTATACCGTGAAAGACGGCGTAGTTTATGACGCAAAAAAGTTACTGGCCGATGTTCGGAAAATGGTAGCCGATGCTAAGCAGAAAGAGAATTTCGAGATCACGCAGCCCGGCGTTCCGGCCAAAGCGGGCAAAGTATCGGGTGGAGCAAAGAACTAACTGGATCAGGGATGAATGGCCGCATTGAGTAATTCTACCGCGTCGCGTCAATTATTTACTTGCCATAGCCGCAAAAGCTTATGGTCAAAACGGACAAACTGAATGAATAATAAGTAAGAAACATGTGTTGACATTAAAGACCATCTGTTTTTAGAATCCGGGTATTTATCTCTCAGTATTATCTGTATTTTTGAGGGTAACTACACACTTTTTATGAACATGAAATATCTATTGATTTTTTGCCTGCTCACCGTGGCAACCTTGACAACGCGTGCTGCCGATCTCTCCGCAGACGCATATTTAATTAATGATCAGCAAGTGGAACAGCTAATCGCCCAGAGCGAAGACGTTAGCCTTGCCGCTGTAAGTACCAACCTATTGGAGAGCCAGCAATTAGCCGGTAGCTTAACCGGTACTGCTCGTATAAAAGCAAGCAAGGAATTTGTTCCGGCCATCTTGCTGAACTTTTTCCTTGGCGGTCTGGGTATTCACCGCTTATATCTGGGTACGCAAACCCTGACCTGGGTTGGCTACATCCTGACCTGTGGTGGTATTTTCGGCGTTGTCCCCCTGGTCGACTTTATCGTGCTGATCATGCACAACGAAGATATTTCTCCGTATGTCGACAATTCGAAGTTTTTCATGTGGGCGAATAACTAGTGATTAATGAAGTGGGTTGGGTAGTGGAGTGAGTCAGTAGCTAATGCATAAGCAAGATTTTTGCCAGCTACTTACCCGCTCTACTACCCACTTCACTACTTCACCATCTCCAGCACCTGCTGACGTACATTCGCATTAAACGCAGCCGCCTTGCGTTGATTTAACTGCCGTACGAGCACCTCCGCCCTCCGCACGCCCCCCGCGTGAAACGAACCAAATAAACCCGCTCCAACACCCCAGGCGGATAGGTAATAGCCCTGCAAAAAGCTTGTAACCCCAAAATACAAACCCGCCGACTGCATAACGATGCTTAGAACTGCTTCGCCGGGTCTGCCCGCATAGAATTGTCCGGCACCCGGAATAAAGGTCGAGAGCCATTGGGCTTTCTTTTCGCTTTTTAGTTCGGGTACTTGCCGGTAAGGTACCGACAATGTGTCTGTCTGGGCCATCACTGCCAATTCGTGATAGGCTACCGATGCTTCGGGCCAGCGCCGTAATTCGTTCAGAGAAAGCACTCTAATAGCCATCAGCAATGGAGATACCGGCACATCGGAGTGCAGATAAGGCAACCGCTCCAGTAATGATAGTGCGTTCTCAAACTGTCCGGCCAGGTACGCGCACAGGATCTGCTCCCGCCGAAGCGAATACAGCAAACTATCTGGATAGCTGGGTTGAATCTGACCGTTGAGAAACGCAACGGCTTGTGCATATAGCCCCTGCTGTTTCAGGCAGCGGGCCTTACCCATAGCCGCCCCAACCTGTATATCCGGCGATTCGGCAGTATACAATACACGCTCATAGCCCACACGAGCCACCAGAAACTGGCCTGATGCGAAGAGAGAATCGGCCTGTGCGAGCGGGTTCTGCGCGCTAGCGATTGAGCAGATTCCGCAGAGGAATGTGCATATCAAACAAAATCTTGTTGTCATAACCCCGGTTAAATTCATCGCGCCGGACTTTTACGGCCAGCGTACTTCCCCAGATATTGCCTATGTAAAACACGGTGAAGAGCGAGCCAAACCCCAGAAAACGCAAACTTGTGGAACCATCTTTCCGGTAGCCTTCCCAGGTCAGCAAACCCAGCGTCAGCAACGGTAAAAAAGCAGCTATACCCTGTTTCGATTTTCCTGCATACACTTTCCCTGAACCCGGCAAAACAGCACTAAATAGGCCTGCCAGTGCAGGTGAGCGCCGTTTTTGAGCTGCTAGCCCCTTCCGGTAAGCATCCAGCCGGGTCTCTTCGGCACTTAACGCATAGGAAGAATAACTGAACTGTTGGCGGAGGGTGTCATAGCGGCTATAACGGCGTTGCAGAAGGGCTACACCGGCTTGTTCAAAAGCCTTTAACTCGATCAGTGTAGAGTCGGTAGCTGGAAGTTCCTGCATGATCGCACCCGCCGAATCGAGCTGGTGTTGAAACGCCAGGCAATACGCGCCAAAGTAGCGGGATTTATTATAGAAGGATGATGTCGGCGATACCGACAACAAGTGACTACTGGCTTCATCCAGCGATTTTGTACTGTAAGCCAGCCAGCCCGTCAGGTAGGCCAGTGAGTCCAGTTGCGAAGCTGTAAGCGATTGTTTATTGAATGCATGAAGCACGAAAGCGGCCTCGTCGTTCGCTTCCTTCTCGGATAAGTAACGGGCAAATTGCCATTCATGACTAAAATTGCCGGTCTGGCAGAAACCGGGTGTTAGCAGAAAGCAGACTAGCACCGACAGCCAATAACGAAGTATTCTCATCGGTAACGGCTCAGAGGGTCAAGAATGGTACCATCAGCGGGGCTTATGTCCATTGGTGGTACATCCAGCAAACCGATACGATTACAACGCATGATGCGGTCGGCGCTCAGGAATACCCCTTTTATAATGCCATATTGTTCGATAGCCTGTTTGCTGAAGTTGGAGCAGGTAATCTGGTAAGGGCAGCTTCGGGCCAGTTGCTGCGACATCAGCCGCTGGTAGCCCAGCATAGCTGTTTTTAAGGCCAGCGAAACCGGATTATACTGCGCCAGCCAGTTTTGCTTCCGGTATTGCACCACCCGATCTGAATTGCCAACCCCACGATACTGCGCAAAAGCGGCACTATTCTGGAAATCACGGTCGGCCAGCAGTTGCTGATCTGATACGGGTACCTGCGCCCGAAGGCTGGTCGTTCCTCCCAGAGTAACGACCAGCAGTGCTACAGCCAGCCTCATTGATCGGTTTTGGCCGTTGCTGGAATGACGTAATCGAAATATGAACTGTTGGCCGCGTGATTCAGCCGAAAATCGGCGTAAACCGTTTTCGACACGGTCGAGTCCTTGTCCTGGTAGACTATTTCAGTTGTGGTAGCCGGAAACGGCCGCCCCTCGATGGGCTGATAGTCGTAGTAGAACACTTTCCGAATGATTTTTCCGGCACTATCGGTATAGTGCATATAGATCGGGTTGGCCCGGTCGTAGACAATCCGTACCCGCTGAATGGGCATTTTAGCGTTGGGCGTTTTAAGCCGCCACTCCGTAATCAGCAGTTTGCCGTTGGCTGTTGTTTTATCCTGAACGAATCCCAAACGGCTCAGGCCCATATCGGAGGTCGTACCATTCAGAAAAAAAGCCAGCTGGGTGGTCTGCGTACTGAATGATTCGTTCTGATAGCGAATAACGGCGTTTCGGCGGGGATCATAGATTCGGGTTTCGCCGAGTTTATTGGCCAGGATAACCACTTCACGCGGGAAGGTAAAGTGGGTTACCATATTCCCATTGCGCTGGTAAAACATTTCACCCCGAATAGTAACGGATTTACCCTGCTGAACCTGCCGGGTGGTAACCGTAGCCGACAGGCGATCAATGGTTTGAGGAGACAGCAAAACGAGGCTACCCGCAAGTAGCAAAAGGACAGGATTCATGGACGGTGGGTATTGACTACGCCCAAAAATAAACAATCCCGGCCATTTAGCGACCGGGATTGCCTTCTTTACAAAAACTATACCTGCTTTATCAGGACAACACTTACAGCTTAAACGTAACGCCTAACTGAAGCGGGGCAACACCCACGCCAACTTCGGCAAAGGCACCAACCTTGTCGGAAAAGAAATACCGGCCACCAAGGTGTAAACCCAGATCAATCCCACCGTAGTTGTAAGCAGAACTTAGATAGCCATCTTTATATGAGAATCCACTATAGATCAATCCCAAACCTGCGTATAGATCTACTTTCTCATCCGACATGTTCAGCAATTCATTGAAATGATAAGAACCCCTTGCCCCAATGCTATAATAAGAGCCAAACCCCGAGTAAGACCGGAAACTGGCAATGCCACCCACGGTGATATTCTTAGCGACTCCGGCTTCAAAAGAACCACCAAAAGCAACACCACCGCCCCCAAACCCGATGCCGCCGTAACCACCTACGCCAATACCCAGGTTTAATAACTTTGAGCCCTTATCCGGGACGTATTGTGCAAATGATTGTGTTCCGGCCAATAAGCCAAGAAGAAGTAAAATAGAAAAGTTAAATTTTTTCATCTGAATAAACCGATTTATGTTAGAATTCCAGACAAAGTAAACGCGTATCTGACGCCCCACCAAGCGCAAAAGGTATTCACTTATTTATCGGTCGTGTACTTTACCATTCCCTAAAATTACTGTCCATTAACTTAAAATTAGTTACCTATAAATAAAGGTATTCCTGTTTTGGCGATAGTCTAAAGAACCTATCCGCAAAAGCCATGTCCATAAAAAAAGACTACCCGCTTGAGCAACCTCTTTTTGTGATCCGTTAGAGCAATTAAGTTACTCGCGGTTAGCTATTTTTAATACTGTTCGTAGTATTTACTATTCTCACCTGTATGTAGTCGAATCAATTTGCCAGCGGTAATCTTCCAACCTGGATTAATTTCAAAGTTGTCAGGAGCCTGACCTACTTGTTTCTCAACTTTAACTACTGCTTTAGTAGCTTTCTTATTCATCCCCTACTGAAGTTTCTTCAACGTTACTACCTGTCTGCTAACTCTTCATTTCACTTCCAGTACATCCTCCCATCTCGTCGTATACCTTGGTGAGAGGTACGCTGGCTTCATCGGCCACTCCGGATTGTACATCTGTGACGCCAGCCGTAGCTTATCCTGACCATATCGTTTATTGACCTTGTCCACTACGGCCGAGAGTCGAATCAGCCGCTCGTCCGGTCCCTTAGCAAACACGCCCACCTGCCGATAGTCCGCAGGTACCAGGTCCGTGAGCATAATACCCACCCGCTGGTAGTTATAGCCGAATTTAAAAATTGCTTTCAAGCCCGATTCGGCGTACTTAATAATCTCCAGCGTAGAACTGGTTGGATGAGGAAGCCGAACCGTAACACTACTGCTGTATTGCTTGGCGGGCAAGTAGTTTCCCGGTGTCCGCCGGTGCGGGTTGGTTCGCAGCCACACCGTAACTGCACCACACAAAGACTCTTGTTTGCGTAGCTTCTCGCAAATTCTTGATAAGTGAGTGGTCAACGCATCGGTGATGTTGTTCAGGTCGGGAATGACTTTACCAAAGCCGGGTTCAGTGCAGATCGCTTTTCGGGGCGGTGGGTTTACCTCCAGCAGCTTACAGGGCAGCCCTCTTAGTTCATGAACCAGCCGCAATCCGTTCACGGTCATCACCCGCCCGATCCAGTCATCATTGACCTCTCGAAGTTGATAGGCCGTTCGAATACCTTGTTTTTTTAGCTTACTAGCCGAGCGGCCACCTACACCCCATAGCTCCTCAACCGGAAAGCCCCACAGTGCCTCGTCAATTTTCTCTTTCGTATCCAGTACGCAGACGCCGTTAAGTTCAGGCTTGATCTTGGCCAGACGATTAGCCACTTTGGCCAGGGTCTTCGTTGGACCAATGCCAACACCTACCGGGAGCCGTAGCCATTGCCTGATCGAATCGCGTATGGTTTGGCCCAGGCCTCGATAGGTCGGGTAAATGCCGGTATACTCTTCCAGTTGCAAAAATGCTTCGTCAATTGAATAAACCTCAACGTCGGGCGTAAACTGAGTTAACAAGCTCATTAACCGGGCGGAGATATCGCCATATAACTCGTAGTTGGAGGAGAATACAACTACCTCATGCGCGTCGACAAGTTCTCTGGTCTCAAAGAAAAGTTGCCCCATTTTAATACCTAGCGCTTTAGCCTCGGCACTGCGAGCGACCACATTACCATCCCGATTAGACAGCACGATAATGGGTTTAGCTTCCAGTTCGGGCCTGAATATCTGATGACAACTGGCATAAAACGAATTAGCATCAACGAGTGCGTACATAGCAATTATGTTGTTTACCTGCTGCTAAACCCAGTGATAAAGGGTATCAACGGGGGCGGGCATACCGGGGCGGTTTTGAGATGATGTAGGTTACTTCACCAAGAACGGCTACCCGGTCCCGGTCAGGATGCAGGTACATAGGAGCATAGTTCTCGTTACTGGATTCCAGTACGATCATGGGGCTCTTATCAATATAGCGCTTAACACACCAGCCCTCATTGACCCAGATAACAATGACCATCCCCGTTTCGATTGGCCTGGTTGAGTCGACGACAAGAATAGAACCCGGAAAAATATAGTCTCCCAGCATGCTCTCGCCGACTGCCTTAACGAAGTACGTATTATCCGGATGCAGCACACACAAATCCTGAAGGTTTAGCCGCTGACGGATGTAGTTGTCCGCTGGATTAGGGAAACCCGCCTGCACGGCTGTATCAAAGAAGGGTAATTCTTTACGCCGGGTGGGGTCCGTCAGGAAGATGTTTTCGGGGGGTAGATAGTCTATCCAATCAATCATATAGCGGTGTCTAAGCCAAACAAACTGCTATATAATATATTTGTTATATATATTGCAACTATATCATAGTGAATTACTTTGGCCTTAACTAGTCTTTAGTCATGAAAATGGTCATTTCGTCAGGTGATCGGGTGCGGGTTACGAAACGTATAAACGGCTACGAGCGAGGTCAATACGCAGGGACTGTGCTAACCTGGACTAGCTCGGGCAGGCTCAAGATTAAAGCGGATAGCGGTATTGTGGTCGTTGTATCAAGTGAACTAGTGAAAAAAGTGGCGGATGGGGTCGGCTGATTCGCCAACGTTTACAGCCGCCAAAACAAAAGCCCCGACTATTGCCGGGGCTTCTGCCTCATCCATAAAAATTTCGTATAATTCAGAGCCCTGTGGGGTCTTCACCATACTTCTCTTAGTAAGCGTTTTGCGGCTTCAATTTTTCCTTAAATACCTTCTTAAACTTGTCAACTTTTGGCGCGATGACGAAGGCACAATAGCCCTGATTAGGGTTGTTGGCGAAGTAACTCTGGTGGTACGCTTCGGCTTCGTAGAAGGTTTCGGCGGGGCTGATCTCGGTTACGATCGGGCGGTCATAGGCACCGGACTTATCAAGTTCGACTTTCGCTGTTTCGGCCAGTTCTTTCTGCTCGTCGTTATGGTAGAAGATCACCGACCGGTACTGCGTACCAACGTCTTCGCCCTGGCGATTCAGCGAGGTTGGGTCATGGCTGCGGAAAAACGCTTCCAGCAACTCCTGATAGGTAATTTTGGCCGGGTCGTAGGTTACCTCAACACACTCGGCATGGCCGGTGGTGCCTGTACATACTTCCTTATACGTTGGGTTAGCTTTTTGCCCCCCTTCATAGCCGGATACCGCGCCAATGACGCCGTCGAGTGATTCATATAAGGCCTCTGTGCACCAGAAACAGCCCGTTCCAAACGTTGCTTTGGCCAGATTGGCAGATTGATCGGTATTCATACGGTTTTGTTTTGTTTGCCCTACCAATGCACGGACAGATACACGACCGGAAGCCGGAGTAAGCGCCGTTATTAGTGAAGCAGTTAGTTTGCGAAGTGTAATCGCAACCATTCGTTAGGTTTGTGGTTGTAAAGTCAAACGAATAACATAACTGATCCGCGTAAAGTTTGCGCCCCCGTGCCTGTGAAAGATTTCGACACCGACCGTTTCCGTTACGATGGAGATAAGCCCTTTAAGATCAAAAAAGCACCTACCAAAGTAGATGACCTCTACGAAGACGATGACCATTACGAAGCCTTGCTCCGGCAGCAGTCGGCCGAGATCGACAAATGGCAGGAGCGGATGTTTTCGCATAATCGGTATGGATTAGTAGTTGTATTTCAGGCGCTGGATGCCGCCGGAAAAGATGGTACCATTAAGCACGTGTTTACCGGAACCAATCCGGCCGGGGTGCAGGTGTATTCGTTCAAACGCCCCACCGATCAGGAACTCGACCACGACTTTTTATGGCGCAGCTGGCGCGAACTGCCCGAACGGGGCCAAATTGGCATTTTTAACCGGTCGTATTATGAGGAAGTGCTGGTAACCAAAGTTCATCCTGAAATCCTGACGGAGAGTCAGCGACTGCCCGAGAAAGTAACCGAAGACCTGGACAAACTCTTTAAACACCGGTATGAAGCGATCCGGGATATGGAAACCTTTTTGAACCGCAATGGCTTTCCAACGGTCAAGTTTTACCTGCATGTTTCCAAAGAAGAACAGGCCGACCGACTCATTGCCCGGATCGAAGATGCCGAAAAGAACTGGAAGTTTGAGGAAGGCGACGTAAAAGAGCGGGAGTTCTGGGATGCTTATCAGGATGCATACGAAACCTGCATCAACGAAACCGCCACCGACAAAGCCCCCTGGTACGTTATCCCGGCCGACGACAAAAAGAACATGCGTTTGCTGGTTGGTCAAATTATCATCGACGAGCTAAAAAAATTACCCATCCAGAATCCGGAACCGGACGAGAAGCGGTTCGAAGAACTTCAAAAGCTTATCCCAATCATTAAAGCCCAGTAAGGCGGCTCCGAGGCCGTACGTAGTCCGGTTTAAAGTCGTTGTTATCCAAATTCACAGCGGCTTTCCTGCCGCATATACGTTATGAAAAAAATAAATGCAAAAGCGTTTCGGTACCACGAAACGCAACCCTTTTCCATTGCCGATACGCCTACGATCATAGATCCGTTTTACACCGACGAAGCCGACCAGAGCCGCCAGCTCGACGAACTGGCGGAGCGAATGGACCAGGCCCAGAACCGTATGCATGCCGACGAGCATTACGGGCTGCTGGTTGTGTTTCAGGCAATGGATGCCGCCGGAAAGGACAGTACCATCCGGCGTATATTCAAAGGTGTCAATCCGTCGCGTTTTCAGATTGCCCCGTTCAAAAAGCCCGATGAATCGGACCTGAAGCACGATTTCCTATGGCGTTTCTGGCAGGAGTTGCCGGAGCGCGGCAATATCGGCGTATTCAACCGTTCGTATTACGAGGAAGTACTGGCGCTGCGCGTCCATCCGGAACGGCTACAGGAGCAGTCCATCCCCAAAAATCTGGTCCCTGCCAATAAGAAAACGCTTTGGGAGCAACGGTTCGGGGATATTGTCCACTTTGAAGATTACCTGTTTCGAAACGGTTTCCCTATCGTGAAGTTTTACCTGCACGTTGCCAAAGAAGAACAGGGTAAACGTCTCATTGCCCGGCTCGAAGACACCGAAAAGCAGTGGAAACTCAGCCCGAATGATCTGGAGGAGCGGGAATTCTGGCCTGAGTACATGAAAGCGTACGAAGATACCATCCGGGCTACGGCAACGGAACAAAACCCCTGGTATGTGATTCCCAGCGACGACCGCGTCAATCAACAGCTTATCATCTCGCACATTCTGACCGAAATTCTGGAGTCGCTGCCCGTCCATTTTCCGCAAACCGACGACAAAGAAGCACAGAAACTAATTAAGCAAATAAAAAAGCAGGACGGAGTAAAGTAGTACAGTGCTGTGTGGTCAGTTTCTTAAAACTGACCACACAGCATTCAGTACATGACTATATTGCGCTGTATTGGTTTTATCCTATACACGGTACCGTTCAGCACTTCTTTTAGCTGTTTTATCTATTTTTTGCCTATCGTTACTATACCCGTACGTACTTTTGCGTTAGCGCCCTGAACCACTATTGTGTGGATGGGCCGCTTTGAAGAAACGCAATGAAACATATATTACCACTTTGGTTGTGCAGCCTGCTCATTTACTTTATGCCGTTACAGTCTGGCAGCGCGCAGGCATCACTAAATACAGCAGGCAACAGTACGCAGGAAAAAGGAGGGCGCGGGGCAGCGCTGACCATCAGCGGTTACATAAAAGATGCCGGTAATGGCGAAGGGCTGATTGGTGTTTCTGTTTATGTGAAAGAAACAGGTACCGGCGCTGTCACGAACAGCTACGGCTTTTATGCCGTTACGCTTCCGGCAGGCAGTTACAACCTCGTTATCAGCTACGTTGGCTATACCCGGCAAACCCGAACGGTCGACCTTGTGGACCGGAACGTACGCCTTGACCTCGAACTGAGTCAGGAAGGCAAGCAGCTTCAGGAAGTGGTTGTCTCCACCAAACGGGAGGACGACAACGTGAAGAACATTGAAATGAGCGTCAACCGAATTGACGTCAAAACCCTGCAACGGATTCCGGCCCTGCTGGGCGAAGTCGATGTGATCCGGAGCATTCAACTGCTGCCGGGCGTATCGACGGTGGGCGAAGGTGCTACCGGTTTCAACGTTCGGGGCGGCAGCATCGACCAGAATCTGGTGCTGCTGGACGAAGCCCCGGTCTACAACTCTTCGCACTTGTTTGGCTTCTTCTCGGTCTTCAACCCCGATGCGGTGAAAGACGTCAAGCTCATTAAAGGAGGTATTCCGGCTAATTACGGTGGCCGAATTGCCTCTATTCTGGATGTTCGACTGAAAGAAGGTAACGCCAAGAAACCTGAGCTTAATGGAGGCATTGGCCTTATTTTCAGTCGTTTGTCGTACGAGCGACCGCTTTTTAACGGCAAAGGCTCGTTTATCGTGGCCGCCCGGCGTTCCTACGCTGACGTGCTGGCTCAACCATTCCTGACTGGTGACCTGAAAGGGGCCAAGTTTTATTTTTACGACCTGACGGCGAAGGGTAATTACCGCATCAACGATAAAAACACGGTGTTTCTGTCGGGCTATCTGGGCCGCGATGTATTCGGGTCGGATTTTGGGTTTAACTGGGGTAATACGACCCTGTCGGCCCGTTGGAACCACGTCTTCAGCGACCGGCTTTTCCTGAATACCACGGCTTATTACAGCAATTACGACTACTCGCTCAACTCGGACCTGAAAGGGAAACGACCAAACGATTTTTTTCGGACCGATTCCCGCATTGTCGACTATAGCCTGAAACCGGACTTTTCGCTGTTTCTGGGTAAAAACACCATCACTTTTGGCGGTCAGGTCATCGCGCATGATTTTCAGCCCGGTACGGCCACAGCCGCCAGCTCGGGTAGTGTCCGGACGTTTGGCATAGCCAGCAAACGAGCTATGGAAGCGGCTCTTTATGTGGGCAATGAGCAGCAGCTGACCCCGAAGCTTCAGTTGCAGTACGGTCTGCGCTATTCCCTATTTAATTATGTTGGCGAAGGCGAAGCCTATACCTTCCGCACCGATGTGCCGCTGGGCAGTCGTCGTGAGGTGATTACCACCGTAGGGTATCGGGGCGGAGAGGTGATAAAGACCTACGGCAACTGGGAACCCCGCTTTTCGACCAAGCTGGATCTGTCGGATAACAGCTCCCTGAAGTTCAGTTACAACCGAATGGCCCAGTACATCCACCTGGTTTCCAATACAACAGCCTCGACGCCACTGGATATCTGGACACCATCGACCAATAACATTAAGCCGCAAATCGCCGATCAGGTTGCCGGGGGATATTTCAAGAACTTTGGCCGCTCCAGCGGAACGGGCAGCGAATACGAAGCCTCGGTAGAAGTGTATTACAAATGGCTGCAAAACCAGATTGACTACATCGACGGAGCCAGCCTTATCCTGAATAAATACCTTGAAGGCGATTTACTGAGTGGGAAAGGAAGGGCTTACGGTGCCGAATTTTATGTAAAACGGAACACAGGCGTCGTGAATGGCTGGATCAGCTATACGCTGGCTAAAACCGAGCGGCAGGTGGATGGCATCAATAACAATAACTGGTACCCGACGCGCTTCGACAAGCGGCACACGCTCACAACGGTACTGCTGATCGATCCCCCCAATGCCAAGCGCTGGAATTTCTCGGCCACCTTCACGCTGGCCAGCGGAACGCCCGGCACGTTCCCCACCAATCGCTTTGAGTATCAGGGCTACGTAGTGCCGCAGAATACCGACAATGCCCGAAATAACTACCGGATTCCGGCGTATCACCGGCTCGATCTGGCGGCTACCTTGCAGGGGCGCAAACGACCGGGTAAGCGAAAAGACGATAACTGGGTATTCTCGATTTACAACGTGTACGCCCGCAAGAACGCGTTCTCGGTCTATTTTCAGCCCAATGCGGATAGTCCCCGCGTAACGGAAGCCATTCGCTATTCAGTTTTTGCGACCCTGATTCCGTCCGTAACGTACAACTTTAAATTATAGTCGTACCGACCGAGAACGGTTGGACGAGATACAAATATAGCTAAACACCCGACCGGGACGGTCGGTACTACAGATGCAACGATATTTTGTTCTTTTTCTCTTCTTGGCTGGCGTTATTGCCCTTAACGGGTGTACGACGGTGATCGACGCCAAGCTGGACACCGGCCCAACACAACTTTCTGTCGACGGTACACTTACGGATCTGCCCGGCCAGCAAACCATCCGGCTCACCCAAACGGCCGCTTATTTCGATAACAGTCAGCCAACACCCGCCACCAGTGCCACCGTCACGGTTTCGGACAATACCGGAAAGACGTACTCGTTTATCGATCCTGACAACGACGGCTATTACGTCTGGCAGCCATCGGCTAAAGACACGCTCGGACGCGTTGGCCGATCTTATCAACTCACCATTGCTTACCAGGGTGAAACGTATCGGGCCAGCACAAAAATGAACCGGGTACCGCCCATAGACTCCATCATTTTCACCAAGCGAAAACTAAGTCCCTTCTCAAAGACAGAAGGGTACCGGGCCGAATTTTACGCGACCGATATAGCGGGAGCAGCCGACTATTACCGGATTCGTTTTTCCCGGAATGGTGAGTTGCAGAATAAACCCGGCAACATCATTACCTCGCAGGATGGTGGATTTCGGGGAGCTACCAACGTTACGGACGGGCTGGTATTTATTGCACCTATCCGGCGATCTGTCAACCCGGATAGTTTATATAATCTGAATGATGTTGTGAAGGTGGAGGTTCAGTCAATTACCCTCGCTGACTTCGACTTTTGGCAGTCATTACGGACGCAGATTACCAACGGAGGCCTCTTTGCCACGCCTTCGGTCAATCTACCCACCAACATCATCAATACCAATGCCGCCGGGCGTAAAGCAACCGGCTTCTTCATCACGTCGGCTGTTCGTACCAAAACCGTCTCGGTAACGGATGCCAACATTCGGGTAAGGGAAGATTGACGGCCCCGAAAGAGGGCTCATAATAGCCACCTCATCGATTGGCTTCGGAGAGCCAGTGGAACTGGCGTTCGGCGAGTTGGAAATGACGTTTCTGACGGGTTAGAGCAACCATCACCGAATCGTTCCTGATTTTCCCGCGTAACACCACATGGTTGGTATCCGGCATGGTGTACTGCATGGTGAACAGTGCCATCGAATCGGACGGGGATTTCTTAAAGTCAATCGTGTGCGCCAGTGAGTCGAACGAATAGGTGAAGTAACCCCGCCGGTAACGCTGCCGGAAGAGCGTATCAGCGGTCTGGATACTTCCTGAGGCATTCGGCTCGAAGACAACATCTTTCCAGCGCAGGCTGTCGGCCACGCTACCCTGAAATTGATCGACCGAGAAAAAGCCTGTCGTCAGTTTCTTCGATGCACTCGAATCAGCCGATGCAAACGCTCTCTGATACGACGCGTACACCGGCATTCCGATAAACAGGATTACGAAGGCAACTTTCAGCGCTATCTGCGTCGTTCGCATCCACTTTTCAGGGAGTTCAACTTGCGGTGCGGGTTGGGTAGCTTTGTTATAGATAAAGAAATTAAGCAGGCGTTTGGCATCGCTCAGCAGCAGAACGTTGCTCAGGATAAACAGGTGTGCAGAAAAAAGCTTCACCGGAATGTCGTAGCAAAAATTCAATACCATAACGTTGAGGAAAACGCTGGCAGCTACAAAAGCCCCAAGCGTACTAGTTCGTCGGAAGAGTAACAAAAGCCCGGCCAGTACCTCTACCGCGCCCGAAAAAAACTGATAGGGTGTTGAGTAGCCAATAAAATACCAGGATAAGCGCATGGGCAGCAAGTCGCCCAGCGGAGTAGCCAGCGCACTCATTGATGGAAATACCATTTGCAACCCAAACAGCTTGATGATGCCATAACTAAGAGCTATTATGGCTACGTAGTACCGCACCAGCACTATGAGCCAGTAGTAGGCGACGTCATAATTCCTGCTTTTGTCGACGATGGACCAGATCAGCGCACCAACAATGGCGACAAGGATAAAAAAACACAATTGGGCATAGCCATAGGATGTATCGCCACTGCCATTCAACGGCACTAGAACGTCTTTAATGTGAAAAACATAGGCATTAGCCTGGTTAACCAGCCACTCTTCAGCCAGACCGTAATACTTACCAATTAAATTAAGAAGGGGTAAATCCCCGGTCCAAGTCCAGGGCGATGTGAACAGCAGAATGTAAATACAGCCGAAGCGAAAGAGCAACGTATGCCACAAAGGCCATCTGCGGGCAGGAGTAGTGACGTCAAAAGTCATAAAAGGATAAGTTGGTGTGTAGTGCAGTGGTCGAAGCCCGCTTATCCAAATATAAACAAATACACAACGCTATCTACCCGCGAATCAGCTTTTTAGCTTTTAGGAACGCATACGTCATCACTTCTTTCTCAGGGTTAAGCACAACCTGTTTTAGCACTTCGCAGATAAATAGTTCGTGGTCGCCCGCATCGGTGCTGTGCATGACGCGGCATTGCGCATAACCGATAGCTTCGGTTAAATACGGGCAGTTGCGGTTATCGAGGGCATGGGGAAGATTTTTGAATTTGTTCTTTTCCCGACCCGACTGCTGACCGAGTTTACGAATTAATCGGGTTTGGTCGGTTGCCAGCAGGTTCACGTTCAGGATGCTGCTCTCCCGTATCAATTCAATCGTGAAATCTACTTTGTAGAGAGCCACGACCAGCATTTTACCACCCATATCAGTTTGCATGACCCACGCGGCAATGTTGGCGTTCTGGATGCCGTTTGCCACGGTTGTGACGCTGTGAATGTCGTAATTCTTGTATTTAAGTAGTCGTTTGGGCATATGGTTATTGAACACAGAGGCACTAACTGAACATTGAGATGACCCGCCATTACGGCACAAAGTACACAGAGATTTTGTACTGTAGCGTGAAATGGTACTCCTTGCTATAGAACCACTCGCCCGCGTTAACTTTGTACCGAACGAAGCGTTTTGCTCTTCTGTTCTTTCATTAGTGATCATTCGTGGGTTAGGTCTGAAATGGTGATTTCACGCATTCGCTCTTTCACCGCATCGGCGGCCCGGTCTTTCGCTCTTTCGCTCATCAAGTCAATGAAATCGTTCGATATACCTGATTATTACCGCAGCAGCATTATTACGCCACTGAAAGAATTCCGGCGGAAACGCGACAAGCTGAAGCGGGACTTTACTCCTACCCTGCTGGATTTCGGCCCGATTCGGCTGTTGATCGCCCGCCACTTCGGATTCTGCTACGGTGTCGAAAACGCCGTTGAAATTGCTTATAAAGCCATTGCCGAAAATCCTGGCAAGCGGATTTTCCTGCTTAGCGAGATGATTCACAACCCCGATGTGAACGCTGATTTGCAAAGCCGGGGCGTCCGGTTTATTATGGACACCAAAGGGAATCAGCTTATCCCGTGGTCTGAGCTAGCGCCCGAAGACGTTGTCATTATTCCGGCCTTCGGGACGACTCTGGAAACCCAGCATCAGCTGTCGGCGCTTGGGCTCGACGTTGCCAAATACGATACGACCTGCCCCTTTGTCGAGAAAGTCTGGAACAAGGCCGGGCAGATTGGTCAGAAAGACTATACAGTCGTTGTACACGGCAAGCCAAGCCACGAAGAAACGCGAGCCACCTTCTCCCACAGCAAAGAAGCAGCCCCCACCGTAGTTGTCAGAGATATGGCGCAGGCACAGCGGCTGGCAAAATACATTACGGGTGAGTTGACGGCCGATGAATTTTACAGTGAATTTGCCGGGCAATACTCCCTTGGCTTTGAGCCGGAGCGTGACTTACAGCGCATTGGGGTTGTGAACCAAACCACCATGCTGGCGTCGGACACCCAAAGTATTGCCGACTATCTGAAACAAGTTATGGTGCAGAAATACGCCCTAACCCCGGCCACGACCGAAGCCCATTTTGCCAACACCCGGGATACGCTCTGCTACGCCACCAACGATAACCAGGACGCCACCTACACGCTGCTGACCTACCCGGCAGATTTCGCCATCGTTGCCGGTGGCTATAATTCGTCGAATACGTCGCACATCGTTGAGCTTTGCGAAGAGAAGTTACCAACCTACTTTATTGAATCGGAACAAAAAATTCTCTCCGACAAGCTCATTCGGCACTTTAACGGGCATACTAAAGAGGAAATTGTTACCGAAAACTTTATCCCCGAAAGTTCATCTACCAGCCCCGTCACTGTGCTGCTCACCTGCGGAGCTTCCTGCCCGGATGCCGTTGTGGAAGGTATTCTGCTGAAGCTGGTCAGCTTTTTCCCGAATGCCCGACCACTGGCCGAAGTTACCGGAGAATTTACCCAGTAAGCTTAGGGAGTTCGGACAATTACCTCCCGGCTCTCGTTCTGTAGCCGATCAAGGGCGGTTACCACGTAAACATACTTTTTTTTCGGGTCGGCCGTCTTGTCGATGTAGCGTGTGCTGGCTTCGCCCATGCACTGCGCTATTATATAGCGGGGGTCATCCAACCGTAAATGGGGTTTTCGTCCTTCAAAACGGTACACCACGTACGAAGTAGCAATGTCACCATCCTGCGCTTCGGGCGATTCATGCCAGTACAACTCGACGCCTTCGCTGGTCATGGCGGCTTTTAAATCGCGGGGCGGAAGTGGTGGTATACTGTCCAGCCATTTCATAGTGGGTATAAGGGCCGGATGCCGGTAAAAATTGGTCTGGAGTGAATCGCGAATTGAAAGCGGGTTTATTTGCAGGTTTTTGGCACTAAAAAATACGCTGCCTTTTACGACTTGCTGCTGCCGGTTATACCGCATCTGGTCCGGAAATTCCGTTGGTCGCCACCAGCCGGGATCCCGTTCAGAACCGCGCCCGACGCGGTATGCACCGTGTCCAATGTATAAATGGCAATTCTCTGTACAATTGCGGGTCCACCAGTCGACCAGTGTCTTGTAGGGTACCCTTCCGAACTCGGAGCTGAAATAAACCTGCGGGACAACATAGTCAATCAGGCCCTCGCGTACCCATTTACGGGTGTCGGCATACAGCTCATAGTAGGCCTGACCGCCGTTCGTAGCGGACCCTTCGGGGTCACTACTTTTATTTTTCCAGATGCCGAAGGGGCTGATTCCGAATTTCACCCAGGGCTTGTTCGCTCTAATGGAGTCCCGAAGTTCCTTAACTAGTTTTGTCACATTATCCCGTCGCCAGTCGGGTTTGCTCATGCCGTTAAAATTGGCCTTATAGGTGCTATCGTCCCGCAGAACCTGACCGGGTTCGGCATAAGGATAAAAATAATCGTCGAAATGAATGCCGTCAACATCGTATTCGCGCACCACATTGGCCACAATCCCGGCTATATATGAGCGAACGGCAGGGATCCCCAGGTTGAAAAGCTTCCGTCCACCATAATTCAGCATCCATTCAGGTTTCCGATTGACGATGTTTGCAGGGGCCACACTGGCGGTTTTGCTGAAGGTGGCCCGGTCGAGGTTAAACCAGGCATGAAACTCCAGCCCGCGTTCGTGCGCCTTATCGATCATGAACTCCAGCGGATCATAGAACGGCTCCGGGGCTAATCCCTGTTGCCCCGTAAGCCACTCCGACCAGGGTTCCGATCCTCGGGCATAGAAGGCATCGGCGGCCGAACGAACCTGCACGACTACGGCATTTAAACCCATTTGCTGGTGCTGGTCGAACATGGTTACAATTTCGTGCTGCTGGTCGGCTACGGGCAGCCCTTTTTTACTGGGCCAGTCAATGTTATTGACGGTAGCGACCCAAACAGCCCGAAATTCACGCTTGGGAGGAATAGGGCCACGGGCAGCCAATATCTGTTCGGGTGTATCGTCGAACGGAAGGGTGTCTATGGCGGGAACAAGCACCTTTGGCGGAATGGGCTTTGGCGTGGCGGGTTTAATGGCCACTTGTTTCTGCGGGGCCGGAGCGGTTGTAACCGGTCTGGCTGGTCTGGGAGCAGGTTTCTGGGTAACAACCGGCTTGGCTTGCCGACAATTATTGGTGATCAGAACGATAAGCAACAGGCCAAAATAAGCAATCAGACGCATCAGGCGAAGTGGGTTAATTTCCAAAAATAACGATAGTCGGGCACACCTACGTGGATTTCGACGTCGTTTTTTGTCCTTTACCCATTGACCGGCAGGCATCGCTACAATAGATAACAGAAGCCCAATCCCGTTCCCACTTCTTGCGCCAGGCGAACGGGCGATTACACACAGGGCAAATCTTAGTTGGCAAATCTGCCTTTTTACGCATTTTCATATAGCTGAAACTCTTCTGTGAAACGCTAAGTTTACTCACCCATGGAATCAGACAATACAATAAAGAACCTGACAGAACGCGATATTGACCGGATCATTGAGATGGCCTGGGAAGACCGCACCCCGTTCGATGCCATTGGCACGCAATTTAATTTGTCGGAAAAAGAGGTTATTGAATTAATGCGCCGGGAGCTGAAACCAGCTTCCTGGCGTCGATGGCGGGCACGTGTACAAGGCCGTTCGACAAAGCATGCGGCCCTGTCGGCGGTAGACGATGCTCGTTTTAAATCAACGCAACAGCGGATAATATCGCTCAACAAGATTACCAAACAATAAATTTGCAATTTGGCGAGCAGTAGAATAAACTTAATTTTGTGCCGTTTTAAAAAGGTATTGGTACTATTTGTTCTGTTATTTGCAGGAATCCAATAACTTTTAAGAATTTTCTATTTTAAAAGGTGGTAATTTTGACCCATCTTGTCATTAAGTATTAACAGACTCCATCATTTATGTCGAGCCAAAAATTAGATCAGATAGATCGCAATGTATTAGAAATTCTGCAAGCCAACGCTAAAATAACTAACGCTCAACTCTCCAAAGAAATTGGTCTTTCACCGGCTCCAACGCTGGAGCGCGTTAAGAAACTTGAAACTTCGGGTATTATTCAGAGCTATCATGCGCAGTTAAACCGCGAGAAGATTGGCCTCGGAGTTACTACGTTCGTTATGGTAACGCTTGTTGGCCACAAGAAAGAAACAACAATGTCATTTGTTGACAAGGTGCACGAGATTCCAGAAATCATTGAATGTCACCACATTACTGGATCGGGCGACTTTCTTCTAAAAGTTATTGCCAAAGACATTGCCTCGTATCAGGGCCTGATGCTGGACGTTATCAACGAAATTGATGAAGTAGCCAGCACCCAAACGATGGTAATCATGTCGACGTTTAAGGAAAGCAAAGTGCTGCCAATCCCTTGATGAGCAAAGAGGAATGATATAGGCTGTATCTGACGTGAAGGCAATACAACCTATATCATTCATCATTCACAGTATCTCATCCTTTCCGTCGGCGTCTCTCCTCCCGGCGTAATTTCTTCGCATCGTCCAGCGCCTTTTTGGCTTCTTTGTATTGGCTGGATTTCCGCTCGGCTTTATCAATAACTTCCTGAAAATACGTTTGAGCGAGGTCAAAATCCCGTGCTTCGGTGGCAATTTTGGCCAACCCTAACACCGACGATAAATAGTAACCCGAAGTAGTCGAGTTAGTCTGTTTGGCGTAGTCGATGGATTTCTGATAATTTACCTTGGCCTCCGGCAGATTTTTGTAAAAAAGGTGGTTGATGTACGCCAGGATGTAAGCCGCCGTACGCCCGCTAACGCCCTCGTAGCCCGCCTGTGTCCGGTCTACCTTGGCCAGAATATCTCTGGAAGCTCGCTCAGCCTCCGCCAAACGCCCCGTTACAAAGGCTGACCGGGCGAAATACCGTTCGAAAAATGGGTTGTCAGGATACTGCTCATACATGTACTTCGACATGTCGTACGCCTTATCGTACTGGTTCTCCATGCTGTAAATCTGAACCAGAAAATACCGAGCCTCCACACGGGTGTAGAACGCCGTGTTGGCCGTTTTTTCCAATTCTTTTATGCCATTTGCTTTGTTTCCTTTTGGGAAGAACATCAGAATGGGCTTCAGTATGGGGTAGTTTTCGGGAATCCACTGCGCGTAGTAGTTATACATGCCATCGCCAAAGAGCAGTTCGGGGCTGAAATCGGCATTTCCTTTACATTTCTCGAAATACTTAAGTGCGTTTTTACCCGCAATGGTCGCCTTCGCCCACTTTTTCCGCTCCGAAAATAATCGGCCTTTGAAGGCGTAGGCAGCGGCCAGGAAAAATGAAGGTTCCAGCTTGTTGTCGCTGTCCTCATACATCTTTTCGGCCATCGTGATGGTCGAGTCCATGTAGGTCAGGCAGGGGCCATCATAATCCGTTATGTCGGTGTTGGGCACAATTTTCCACCACTCGGCAAGACCCATCAGGAAGTACGGCATCGGGTGTTTTGGATAGCGGAGCCGCAACCACCGAAACTCCTTGTCGGCCTCGTAAAATTTATAGTTATACATCAGGTTGATGGCCTCCGCCGATTCAATCTGAACGCCGGGGTGCTTCAGCAGACCGTCATATTTTTTATCAAAAGCCGACGGGTCATAGAGTTGGGCCTGAGCCAGAACTGCCAGTCCCACAAGCCATACCGTCAACAATAGCTTCTTCATTCGTTAAATTTTGCGTTAATAGTATATAAACGTAAACGGGTAGCAGTCCGTTTGCCTGGGTTTATTTTTAGGCTTTTTTTTGTCCGCAACCTCAGCACAGGCGTATCTTTGACATACCAAGACGCCGATATGATAACGATCAAAGACAAAACATTTGTCCCGTTTATTCCCGCCGATGCCATTCAGGAACGCATTCTGGAATTAGCCAGCCAAATTAATCAGGAATATGCCGACAAGCAGCCGCTCATTGTTGTCGTTCTGAACGGCGCTTTTTTGTTTGCCGCCGATCTGGCCAAACACCTCACAATTCCTTGCGAAATTACGTTCATTCGGGTAGCGTCTTACAGCGCCACGGCGTCCAGCGGTCAACTGAAGCAGATTCTGGGCCTCAACGAATCCATTGCTGGCCGTGACCTGATCGTGATCGAAGATATTGTCGATACCGGCCTTACCATTCATGAGGTTTGTACGCAGCTACAGGCAATGAGCCCCACGTCAATCGCTATTGCTACCCTCTTATTCAAACCCAGTGCCCTAAAAGAACAGCTCGATCTGCAATACGTCGGCTTCGAAATCGAAAACCGCTTCGTGCTGGGTTACGGCCTCGACTACGACGGCCTGGGGCGAAATACGAAGGAGATCTTTGTTCTTAAGGAGGAGTGAGGAGAAAGAAGGGCTGGCGCATGAACGTTTGCTCGCGTCAGCAACTCCTCACTTCTCGCTCCTACCTCCTAATACTACCTACCGATCCACCTCCCCCATCACTACGTCAATTGACCCAATGATGGCGACCAGGTCGGCGAGCATGGCTCCTTTGCTGATTTCGCTGATGACCGACAGGTTATGGAAACAGCACGAACGGGCTTTGCAGCGTACGGGAATATCGGATTTCCCATCGGTGCGGAAGAAGAAACCCAACTCGCCTTTGGCACTTTCGGCGCGGGCGTAAAAATCCATCGCTTTCGGGCGAATTTTCTTGGGCACAACGGCCTGCGGGTCGTAGTCGCGGGTACGTTTATGATCGCCCAGAAGCTGGTCGAGGCACTGTTCGATGATACGGATCGACTCGTGGCACTCCAGCACCCGAACGTTGTTCCGATCCCAGCAGTCGCCAACGGTGCCTACTTTGCCTTCGCCAATCGGGATATCGAAGTCCAATTCGGGGTAAACCGAATAGCCATCGACCCGGCGGAGGTCGTAGCGAAGGCCCGAACCCCGCAGCATGGGACCAGTACAGCCGTAGTCGATGGCTACTGCTAAAGGCAGTACGCCCACGTTAGCCGTTCGTTTCACGAAAATTTCGTTTTCAATAACGAGTTGTTGTAGCTCAACCAGCTTTGGCTTAAGGTAGTTGACAAACTCCCGGCATCGTTCTTCAAATCCTACCGGCAGGTCGTAGAACAAGCCCCCTACCCAGATATAGTTGTACAGCATCCGGGCACCACTCACCCATTCTAGCATCCGCTGGATGTGTTCCCGGTCGCGCATGAGCCAGAGAAAGGGCGTGTAGGCGCCAATATCGAGTGCATACGTACCGACTCCCACGAAGTGCGCGGCAATCCGGTTCAGTTCGGCCACCAGCACCCGTATGTATTCGGTACGTTTGGGAATATCGTTCTCTATACCCAGCATACGCTCCACGCCCATCACAAACGCGTGCTCGGAATTCATAGCTGCTAGATAATCCAGCCGATCGACAAAGGGAATCGTCTGATTGAACGGGAGGTGTTGGGCGTGTTTTTCGAAACAGCGGTGCAGATACCCCAGGTGCGGGACAACATCAACGATAATTTCGCCGTCCGTCACCACCTCAAACCGCAGAACGCCGTGCGTCGACGGGTGCTGCGGCCCCATGTTCAGGATCATCTCGCCTTCGGCAAGCATATCCGGCCGGTATACACTCGGCTCGGATGCTTTAAAGTGCCCCGGCGCATATTCGTATTGTATAGATTGTGTTGTCATCGTTTGTACCAAACAGCCTCTGGCTGTTTGTATAAATCAACGCAAACAGCCAGAGGCTGTTTGGTACGTAGCTACCCCAAAGGTCGAAAGTGAGTGTCCGAAAGCCAAACGTTAGCGAACTTTTCTATAGTCATCCAGGCAAAATCAGACTTTTTTTTCTAACAAGCTCTTTGTCAAGTAAAAGACATTTCGTACCTTTGCGCTCCTTATCGAGAAAACGAACTTTAGCAATGGCAAAGAAAGGCGCCAATAGAATCCAGGTTATTCTGGAATGCACCGAGCAGAAAGACAGCGGTGTTCCCGGCATGTCCCGGTACATTACTACGAAAAACCGGAAAAATACGCCGGCTCGTATCGAGCGGAAGAAGTACAATCCGTTCCTTAAGAAAGTAACGCTGCACAAAGAAATTAAATAGGTTTTAGGTTTATCGTTTTCTGTTTACGGTGGGTAGAGTCAATCTGCTTCCGCACTCGAAAACGGAGGGCCGTAAACCGTAAACTACAAAAAGACAATGGCAAAAAAGGTAGTTGCAACCCTGAAAACGAAGGATAACGGCAAGGCGTTCGCCAAAATTATCAAAGCCGTTAAATCGCCTAAAACTGGCGCCTATACCTTCAAAGAAGAAATGGTCCCGGTTGACGAAGTACAGGCTGCGCTGAAAAGCTAGGCATTGAATAAGTCAGCTTCCTGCACGAAGACATTTGTCCCACAGCCTTGTAAGGTTCTGTGGGACTTTTTTTATTAAAAAATAGTTAAGGCAGATAGCGAGACAGCCAGCCATGACTTAACCGGAAAACGCTACCCGATCTGACTACTAACTGACCAATTCACTGACTCTGCCTTATGGCCCTATTTGGTTTATTCTCGAAAGAAAAGAAAGAAACGCTCGACAAAGGTCTGGAGAAAACAAAAGATAGTTTTTTCTCAAAACTCGGTCGGGCGGTTGTTGGTAAATCGACCGTCGACGAAGACGTGCTGGATGAAGTCGAAAACGTGCTTATCTCCTCCGACGTTGGCGTTGAAACCACAGTAAAAATAATTCGACGGATTGAAGAACGCGTAGCCCGTGATAAATACGTAGGCACCGATGAACTCGACCGAATCCTCCGCGAAGAAATTGCCGCTTTACTTTCCGATAATAATACAGTCGATGTGGCAGACGACTTCGCGCTGCCTACCGGCATAAAGCCTTACGTCATTATGGTGGTGGGCGTAAACGGCGTTGGCAAAACAACCACCATTGGCAAACTGGCGGCCCAATTCCACAAGCGGGGTAAAAAAGTAGTACTCGGCGCGGGCGATACGTTCCGGGCAGCCGCTGTTGACCAGCTTAAGCTCTGGGGCGAGCGGGTGGGCGTTCCGGTAATTTCACACGGCATGAACACAGATCCCTCGGCAGTGGCCTTCGACGCGGTAAAAAAAGCTACCGAAATCGGTGCCGACGTGGTCATCATTGACACCGCCGGACGACTGCATACGAAGATCAACCTGATGAATGAGCTGACCAAAATAAAACGGGTCATGCAAAAGTTCACGTCCGAAGCGCCCCACGAAGTATTGTTAGTACTCGACGGCTCGACCGGGCAAAACGCTTTTATTCAGGCGACGGAGTTCACCAAAGCTACCGAAGTAACGGCACTGGCCATTACCAAACTGGATGGCACGGCTAAGGGGGGCGTAGTGATCGGCATTTCGGACCAGTTCAAGATTCCGGTCAAATACATCGGCGTTGGTGAGAAGATCGACGATTTGCAGACCTTCAATAAGATGGAGTTCGTGGATTCGTTCTTTAAGAAATGATAGTTACGAATAGCACAGGACGCCCAGATTAGTCAATCGGAAGAAAAACCGAAATTAGGGCTGATTGCTTACGAAGAGTATGAAGCTCTGCAAAGAGTCTGGCTTCATTTGACAGTTTTGACGACTTTCATGACTATACCCGTGCGCTGAAGAGACCACTTCGTGGCACTCGCTTGATGAAGTAAAAAGGGAAATCGGATTATGAGTAACACCATTCTGAGATTTGTAGGCAAGAGATCAATCTTATTTCTGGTCAGTCTCTTAGTCATATCTCTTTCGTTGTCCGTTTCAGCCCAAAAAGCACCCCGACGCAAAGTAGCTAAAGCCGTGACAAAACAGGGAATATGCGGTGTCGTTCGGGAGAAGCGCGGCAACTACATGCCCAGCCCCGACTCGCCCCGGCAAAATCCGGATGGATCGCCCGTGGTGCGTGAGGTGCTGATTTTTCCGCTGTTGAACATGAATCAGGTAGAAGCCGGCGAAAACGGATTTATCAACTCAGTGGGAGACGCTAAACCCGTTAAAACTGTTACGTCAGGCAAGGACGGCAAATTTTGCGTGAGTCTTCCTATTGGCCAATACACCGTTATGGTTCGGGAGCCGAAGGGGCTATACGCCAACCTCTCCGACAGTCAGGGCAACATTTTTCCGGTCAGCGTTCAGAAGAGCAAGTCCATTTCTGTAACGGTCGATATTACGCACCAGGCGGTGTTTTGAACCGATGGAAACATTTTTCATTCTGTTTGTCCTTGTATTTGTGCCAGCGGGCTGGTTTCTCGTTCGTGCACTACGATATACCGACGAGACCGTTGGCGAAAACTCGCCTTTGTACAAAGAACGAACCTACCAGTTCTCGGCCTCCCGGTATTTTCTCGGCTTCTTTAAGCTACTCATGGCTGTTGTTCTGGTCGAAATGATTGGGCTTTCGTTTATACTAACAAAGCAAGTCATTGCGCATACCCCATCGCCTTTCCCCCTTGCATGGCTTGTATTGGTTTTTGCTGCGTTTGTCGTCTTGCTGGCCCTTTTCTTCTACATCGACTGGCAGTACTGGACAATTACCCGGAACGTCAGCGTTACCCTCAATCCGTTTCAACCCAGCATATTCGTTGACAATCCACAGTACTATAGTACGCTCACGCCCGACAATGTAGTCCGAATTGAGCGGCATGTAAAGAAGACATCGACTAGTAAAGACCCACTAAGCAACTACGGGTATTACCTGTTTTATACGAATGACGGGCAGATTACCCGGATCAACAGCATCTTTTTTGATGATCTCGAATTTCTGGAACGCTTCTTTTCAACCGTACCGAACACAATCGTCTACCATCGGATACCCTGGATTACCGATTGCACCCAGGCCGGAAATCCCATAGCACCGAACTTTGCAGCTTACCCTGAGCGTTAGGGAGTACTGATGCTCTGAAACATATATCTGTTTTGAAAACCAAAGGAATACGTACCAATAAAATCAATATCGTCACGCTTGGTTGCTCGAAGAACCTGGTGGATTCGGAAGTGCTGTTTACGCAACTCAAGGGCAATGGCATGAACGTGACGCACGAATCGAAGAAAGACGACGCCAACATCGTTGTCATCAATACCTGCGGCTTTATCGATAACGCTAAAGAAGAATCCATCAACACCATTCTGCGGTATGTCGATGCTAAAGAAGCCGGTATTGTGGACAAGGTTTATGTGACGGGCTGCCTTTCGCACCGCTACAAAGACGAACTCGAAGTGGAAATGCCGACCGTCGATGCCTGGTTTGGCACCAACGAACTCCCCCGGATGCTGAAAACGCTGCGGGCCGATTACAAGCACGAACTCGTGGGCGAACGCCTGCTCACCACGCCTGCCCATTTCGCGTATCTTAAAATTGCCGAAGGCTGCGATCGGCCCTGCTCCTTCTGCGCCATTCCGCTGATGCGCGGTGGCCATGTGTCGCGACCCATCGAAGAACTGCTGACCGAAGCCCGGTCGCTGGCCCGGCGCGGTACGAAAGAGCTGATTCTGATTGCCCAAGACCTAACATACTACGGCCTCGACCTCTATAAAAAACGCAACCTCGCCGACCTCATCGACCAACTGGCCGACGTGGAGGGTATCGACTGGATTCGGTTGCAGTATGCCTACCCATCGGGGTTTCCAATGGATATACTGGACGTGATGCGCAACCGGCCCAACGTCTGTAATTACCTCGACATGCCGCTGCAAACCGGCTCCACCGAGTTGCTGAAGCTTATGCGCCGGGGTATTACGCGGGAGAAAACTGAAAGTCTGATCGAAACCATTCGGGAGAAAGTGCCGGACATCACCCTCCGCACCACCCTGATTGTGGGTCACCCCGGCGAAACGGAGGCCATGTTTCAGGAAACGTACGATTTTGTGGAGCGCATGCGCTTCGACCGGCTGGGCGTATTTACGTACTCGCACGAGGACGACACCCACTCCTACACCATGCCCGACGATATTCCGGCCGACATCAAGCAGGAACGCGCCGATGAACTGATGGACGTACAACAGGGTATTTCGCAGGAGTTGAACCAGCAGAAAGTAGGCAAAACCTATAAAGTGCTGTTCGACCGGAAAGAAGGCGGTTATTTCATTGGCCGCACCGAAGCCGACTCGCCCGAAGTGGATAATGAAGTACTCGTGCCCGCCACCCAGTATGTTCGACTCGGTGACTTCGCCAACGTGCGCATCGACCGGGCCGAGGAATTTGATTTATACGGAGAAGTTGTCAGTGTGTAATACGCTTTTAGTTTTTTGCTTTAATATAGCCCACGACTTAAGTCGTGGGCTGAACAACTTCCCATCGAACCTTGCCGGATTTTTCGTTGTTAAAAACCGGTAACCGCAACCCCCGCCCTCCGCATGGACTGTCAGTACCTGCCGCTGGCCTCAACCGGCCAGTTCTCTTCCCTATTCCTTGATTACATTTCCAATAAAGACAGTTTAAAACCCTTTTACGGTCGTTTTCCGGATGTAGCTGCCTTTGAGGGGCAGCTTACCGACAAGACCTTCGATGCCGACAGCCGGAGGATCTTGGTCGATACGCTGGAGCGACAATACCAGCACATAGCCGTAAAGCCGGATGTGTCGACGCTGCTTCAGCCCAACACCTTTACGGTTACCACGGGGCACCAGCTCAACATCTTCAGCGGGCCGCTTTATATCATTTACAAACTGATTACCACCATTAAGCTGGCCCGTAAGCTGAAGGAAACTTACCCGTCGTACAACTTCGTGCCGGTGTACTGGATGGCTACTGAAGACCATGATTTTGCCGAAATCAACCATTTTTCGTTGATGGGCAATCAGTACGTCTGGGAAACCGAACAACGGGGCGCGGTTGGCCGGATGAATCCCAAAGAGCTGAAAACCCTTTTCGCGCAGATTCCGGAAAAACTGGCTCTGTTTGAAGAGGCTTACCTGAAACACGATACCCTGGCCGATGCTACCCGCTATTATGTCAACGAGTTGTTCGGTGCCGAAGGATTAATTTGTCTGGATGCCGATGATTCGGCATTGAAACGTGTTTTTGCCCCCGTCATGCGCGATGAACTGACCAATCAGCAATCGGGCGAGCTTGTGAACAAACGAACGGAAGAACTGGCATCACTGGGTTATAAAACCGTAATTGCCCCTCGCGACATCAACCTGTTTTTCCTTGATGATCAGCTTCGGGAACGGATCGAACGCAGGGAAGATAACACCTATCAGGTATTACACACGAAGCAGACCTTTTCGGAAAGTGAAATTCTGAAACTACTGGATGAACATCCGGAGAAATTCAGCCCGAATGTCGTATTACGGCCCTTGTATCAGGAAACGATCTTACCGAATCTGGCGTATATCGGCGGACCTTCGGAAGTGCCTTACTGGCTGCAGTTGAAGAGCGTATTCGAGCACTATCAAACACCGTTTCCAATACTGATGCCCCGTAATTTTGCCATGTACGTACCGTCGGTAAGTGCCAAACGTGTTGCTAAGCTTGGCCTTACGCCCGAGCAGCTTTTTCAGGACACACGTACCCTCAAGCGGGAGTTTGTCGACAACCATACCCGTCACACGCTCAAGTTTGATAACGAAAATAAGACCGTCAATAAAGCGCTGGACGCCATTCTACACAAAGCACAGATGGTCGACCCGACGCTGGAACGGGCCGTTCTGGCCGAAACAAAACGGTTTGCCGACGCGGTTGCCCGACTGGAAAAGAAGATGCGACGTGCCGAAGAACGGAATCAGGAAGTGGGTATCCGGCATCTGCTGGCTGTCAAAAATGAGCTTTTCCCGAACGGTGGGCTACAGGAACGCAGTGAAAACTTCCTGACTTTCACCCTCAACGACCGTCAGTTTCTGCCAAAGATGCTGGACGCATTTGACCCCTTCGACTACCGAATGCAGCTTTGCCTCCAGTAATAGTGAGCCTGGCAGGCCAACTGTTAAGTAGATCAACGTAGATCATTTATGACTAAATCTGCGCTCCGGCAGACTTTCCTTGCCCAACGTAAAGCCTTAACTATCGATGAGGTAGCTTACCGCAGCGAACTCATTGCCGGTCACTTTTTTGCCTACCTGGAGAAAAATAACCTTGTCGATGCGTCTACAATCATTCACACCTTTCTGCCCATAAAAGAGCGTAAAGAAGTGAACACCTGGGCCATCATCGAGCTGATCTGGCTGTCGTTTCCGCACATACACATCAGCGTACCGGTTACGGACGAGTACAATCAGCAATTACTGAATTACACCATTTTTCCCGGTACACCGCTAGTCAAAAACCGGCTGGGCATCCCTGAACCGGCCATCGGAAGCCGATACGAAACGGAGCTTGAGCAGATCAGCATTGTACTCGTACCACTATTGACCTTCGATAAACGGGGGCATCGCGTTGGGTACGGCGGTGGTTACTACGACCGGTTTCTGGCGGACAGCGTCCCCCATAGCCGAAAAATTGGGGTTTCCCTCTTCGACCCGGTGAATCAGATTGAGGGTGTTGAGCTCACCGATGTCAAACTGGATGTTTGTCTTACACCTGAGCAGATGTATCGCTTCGATTAAGAATATTTAATCAGGGTTTATTTACTTTTTAATATGAGCAGTCGTTGATTTTTTTATCTTTCTAAAAAGAACTACGGCCATGAAAATACTTCTGATTTTACTGCTCTTATGCCCGATGTCTGTGTGGGCTCAGCAAGACAGACTCCCTCCGCCAGTTCTCCCGGATAATCTGAAACCCATTGAAAGTGATTTAGTCCCATCTTACAATGGACGTTACGGACAGCAGGTGAAAACCCAGTATATGTATGACGGCCTCGACGTTCGTCATGCCAAAGATCTGGGGCAGTATATACTGGCATCTGGCGACCGGGATGCCATCCGCGAATTCAACCGCTATATCAGCAGCAGACATACGGGTGGCTGGTTAATTGCGGGTGGCGTCACGTGGGCAATTATTGGTGCTATCATCATGGGTTCGAACGGGCCGGGCAGCGATGGTAAGTTTACCATGCAGCAACCTTACTACTGCCCGACCGGCTATGCTTGTGGTGGGTCTGGCGGTATGGTCTATGGTGGTCAGATTGTTAGCTATCAAACCGTAACGGATACGCATCGACAAAATATGTATGCCAAGGGTGGTGTCTTTATGCTAGGCGGTGCTATTCTGGCTGGTATTGGCTGGGGACTTAATATGCCGGGACCGCATCTCCGCCGGTCGGTTCAGTATTACAATCGGGCTCTTAAACAGCAGGGCATCTCGTGGCAGATAACGCCTTACTCATCGCTGTCTAACTCGGGGGTTGGTTTGGTTGGACGTTTCTAATTTTTTTAGAATATAATTCCTGACGGTCAAAGTTTTACCCTATTTTTGCAGTCCAATTAACCTATACGGGTTTGTTATTGACAACACACCCTTTTTTATTAACCAATAAATAGCGGATTTCTCCGGCCTATGCTCAGATGGGCAACCCCGGACGGTCCGTATCAAACAAAATGAAAATCGCAGTCGTTGGGGCTACTGGCTTAGTCGGTAGCGAAATCCTGAAGGTGCTCGCAGAACGCAGCTTCCCCGTGTCAGAACTCATTCCTGTCGCTTCCGAGCGGTCGGTTGGTAAACAGATCGAGTTCAAGGGTAAACAGTACACGGTCGTAAGCTTTGACGATGCGATTGCGGCCAAACCTGCCATTGCGATTTTCTCGGCCGGTGGCGGTACGTCGCTTTCGCTGGCACCCAAGTTTGCCGAAGCCGGCATTACCGTTGTCGACAACTCATCGGCCTGGCGCATGGACCCAACCAAAAAACTGGTTGTGCCCGAAATCAATGCCAATACACTGACAGCCGAAGATAAGATAATTGCCAATCCAAACTGCTCGACAATTCAGATGGTTGTGGCGCTGAAACCCCTACACGACCGTTTCAAAATCAAACGCGTAGTTGTATCGACCTACCAGTCGGTAACGGGAACGGGTAAAGCCGCCGTCGATCAACTTTTCGCAGAGCGTACCGGACAGGAAGGTGTTGACAAGGTGTATCCGCACCCCATCGACCTGAATGTTCTCCCCCACATCGACGTATTCCTCGACAATGGCTATACCAAAGAGGAAATGAAGATGGTGAACGAGACCAAGAAGATCATGGGCGACGATTCCATTCAGGTAACGGCCACTACGGTTCGGATTCCAACCATCGGCGGCCACTCGGAAGCGGTGAACGTTGAATTCGAAAGCGAATTTGAACTGAGCGAAGTCGTTGAGCTACTGACCAATGCCGAAGGCGTTATCGTACAGGATGATCCAGCCAATAAAATTTACCCCATGCCGCTGACGGCCCACGGGAAAGACGAAGTATTCGTCGGTCGTATCCGTCGCGATGAGAGCCAGCCCAAAACCCTGAACATGTGGATTGTGGCTGATAACCTCCGCAAAGGAGCCGCTACCAACGCCGTTCAGATAGCGGAATACCTGATGAAGCACAATCTGGTCGAAAGCGAAGAAGTCGCTGCGTAACCATTCTTCCCGACTATTCACCTAAAGTCCCGTTTAGCCTGTTGCTGAGCGGGACTTTTTGCGTAGATTGACACTAGGAAGCTACCCCACGGCAGCGGTACAGGTACTTAACTCATACGCTTTCTAATGACGCCAGTTATTCAACTCCAGAATATTCATAAATCATACGGGTCGACCCTCGTTCTGAAAGGCATCGACCTGAGCGTTTCGCCCGGTCAGATTGTAGGCTACATTGGTCCTAACGGAGCAGGTAAATCGACAACCATCAAAATTTTGATTGGTATGCTTCCGGATTTCACGGGCGAAGCTTCGGTACTAGGCATGGACGTGAAAACGCAATCCCTGGACATTAAACGCCGAATTGGCTACGTTCCCGAAAACGCAGCCCTCTACGACACCTTGACACCCATGGAATATTTGCAGTTCATTGGGCAGCTGTATGCATTAGACCCGGCGCACATAGACCGCAAAGCGCTCGACCTGCTGCGCTTGTTTCAACTCAGCGACTATGCCAACGCCCGGATGACCACCTTCTCCAAAGGGATGCGGCAAAAGGTGCTGCTCATCTCGGGGCTGCTGCATAACCCCGACGTTATTTTTCTGGATGAGCCGCTCTCGGGTCTGGATGCCAACGCCGTTGTGCTGGTCAAGGAGATCATCCGGCAACTGGCGGGCAGCGGCAAAACTATTTTCTACAGCTCACACATCATGGAGGTGGTAGAAAAGATTTCTGACCGGATCATCATCATCAACCAGGGGCAAATTGTGGCCGATGGCACTTTTGCTGAGTTACAGCACCAGCGTCCCGAATCCCTCGAACAACTGTTTGCTCAACTCACCGGCAGCGATGGACAAACGGGTATAGCCGAAGAGTTTATTCACACGCTCAACAACTAATTACCCCATCAGCGTGACGACCCTATGACGACATTAATCCTTTGGCTCCTCGACCGAACCGCTCCCCTTTTTCGGGCGCTGGATGCCGATTACGGCCAACTGCGGGCTATCGTTCAGGTAAAATTGATAATGGATAACCGCCGAAATATTGTTAGTCTGGGCCGGTACGGTAAGCAGTCGGCCGAGAACAATAATAGTTTTGTACGCATTCTGCTTATTTACACCGTTGTCGGTGTCGTAATCAGTCTGGGCATGCTGGCCATTCCTCCTCAGGAGAGTCTATTCTTACCGCTTACCCTTCAGTTTTCGTACATCATGGCTCTCTGCGCCATGACGCTCATCTCCGATTTTTCGTCGGTCATTCTGGACTCGTCCGATAACCAGATCATTCTCCCCCGCCCTGTCGGTAACCGGACACTCTGGCTGGCCCGTGTCGTACACATTACCAGTTATTTGTTCGGGATTGCCCTCTCACTGTCGGTTGGTGGTGTCCTGATTGTCGGGTATCGATTTGGGCCTTTGGCGGGGTTAATGTTTATGGCACTTAGTTTGCTATCGGCGGTGCTGATGGTCTTTCTGACCAATCTCTTTTATCTGGTCCTGATGCGCTTCATCAGCGAGGAGAAGCTTCGCGAAGTCATCAATTATTTCCAGATTTTGATGGCGGTGCTTTTTTACGGCGGCTACCAGCTCCTCCCCCGCCTGATCGGTTCGCAGGACGCCATTTCGCGGATCATAGACCACCAGTGGTGGCATTATCTGGTCCCGCCGATGTGGATGGCAGCTACCGTTGATGTGTTTGTTAAACCGGTACTGGATGTCAATCACCTGATCTTTGCCGCACTGGCTCTGCTGATGCCTGTTGCAGGTATTTGGTTCATGAACCGGTTCCTGACCACCGATTTCACTCAGAAACTAAGCGACATCGACTCCGAACGCCGACCCGAAGCTACGGCCTTTTCTGCTCAACAGTCACCGTGGGGCCAGACAAGCTGGCTGGAGCAACTCGCTACCTGGGTAACTACGAACTCACTGGAACGGGCCGCGTTTGCTTTTACATGGCGCGTAACCGGCCGCGACCGTAAGTTTAAACTCAAAACATATCCACAGTTGGGGTTCGGGCTGGCTTACGTAGTCGCCATGTCTTTCCAGGGGGGAAGCCTTGGCTCAAGCGGCTTCTTTTATCTCTTCGCGCTGTATTTTGCCGGGCTTTACGTCATGGTAGCGCAGTACCAGCTGGGCATTTCAGATAATTATAAAGCATCCTGGATATACGGCAGCGCTCCTATTCAGACACCGGGCGCTGTACTTTTGGGTGCACTAAAAGCTCTTATTTTGAAATTGCTGCTGCCTTTTTACGTCATTCTGGCGAGTTACATCCTGTACCGCTACGGTCTCGACAAAATCAGCGATGTGCTGCTGGCCTTCAGCAACTCACTGGTCATGCTTGTCAGCTCGGCTTTATTATCGACCCGGTATATGCCGTTTTCGTTAGCCCCCGATGCCCTTAAGCAGAACAACACCGCCCGTGGGCTGCTGACCAGTCTTATTCTGGCGGTGATTGGCTTTTCACATTACGGGCTGACGTTTATCCCCTACGGTGTGTGGGTAGCAACCCCGCTCTCGGTAGGTATTTTCTTCCTGTTGCTTCAGTATTACAAAAAGACCGCCTGGAGTGCCATTGAGATGGGCTAGCCGAAACAACAATACCAGCTCGATCCGCACTAATCAGTTATTATTTACCAGAAATACCTTCTTCGTCACAGCGGAAAGATGTTTTGCTACGCTTAATCAATTGATAAATCCTGATTTGACAGATTTGCGTAGATTGCTAAGGCTGAACAAGTTAGTTGCGGACCTGATGTAAAGGCTTGCAATTATGTTTCAGCCGGATAAAGCGCTACATCTCTCCACGATAATCAATGGCACTCATGGTATTCATATTGATTGCAGGTGGTATAATCTACTTGGTTGTCGACACGACAACCAAAAGAGAATTCAAAAAAAAACAGTTGCAGGAAGCGTATCAGCGGGCACTGGCCAGCGGCAATAAAGGCCATGCATCACTGGCTGGCCGGGCTTATTACAGCTATCTACGCAAAGGAATACCCACACTCGCCGATGAAGCAACCATTCTCCATGATATAGCCGCCATGCAGTAAGGAAGGCCGGCGTCTAATTACGGTACAGACACCTGACCGCGCAATAGCTACACATTGTCGGTACTCTTCAAGGCCCAATAGATCAGAGCTGGCTGAAAAAATAAGCGACCAAACCGCTTACGATCCGTATCCAATCCGAAGGCACTTCGCTTGTTGACGTACTGCGAAATATTGCCGGGAAAAACAGCCGTAAAAAAGGCTGCTGCTACCTGTCCTACAGCCTGCTGGCGTTTCTCATCTGTCAGGATCAGGCTACTCCCCAGCGCAATTTCGGCGAAACCAGAATACAGCACAGTGTCATCTTTTGGCAAGGGCACCCAATCCGGCACCTGGGCCTTAAATGCTTTTCGGGCGAAGGTCAAGTGGCTGATACCCGCAAAAACCAGTGTGCTTCCCAAAACAATCCTCGCTACTTTTTTAGCCGTTTTATCGTTCATCGTTTCCGTGCATTCAGTAAAAGTTCTCTACTGTACCAACTAGCTTATTCTTAGAAGGTTTAGTTGAGTCGTCAACGGTCACTCGGTCAGGACGTAGGCTGAACCACCGTACAGGGCTGCTCACACCTCTTCGAACAGTTGCTCGTAATGCGCTGATGGCAGGAGAATACCGCCACTTTCGGCATAAAACGATTGATCTGTGGGGTATACGCCCTGTTGAGTTTTGGTCCAGCTGGCTCCTGCTTTGGGGTGATAGCTCATGAGCTTATCCCAGTTTTTGAAGTACTGGTGCCCGTTCGTTTCCTGCAGGCCGATGGTTACACCCGGAAAAGGTGGCAGACGAGCCGCTACGTTTTTATTCCAGTCGACCAGAATGGGATTGACTGTCAGATCAGCGCAAAAGCAGGGAACACCTTTTTCGTACGCCAGCTGCGTAATTTTCATGGTCATACTCAACGTCTTCGCAATGGCTTTTACGGCAATGGCTGAGTACCCCTGCTGAATCCGGACAGCCGCATCCTCGACGGTATGGGCACTTTCGTCGGCGGCAATCCGAACGCCCAGCTGACCGACAAATTCTTCATTTCGCTCTTCGAAAGGCTCTTCAATAACCGCAATCTGATCGAAGGCTCCAATCTTTTTAGCATGGTCCAGAAAACGCAGCAACGTATCTCTCTTCTCATATCGGCCATTGGCATCGAAGTAATACGGGATTTTACCGCTTTTGGTGTAGGGCGTTTCGTAATGCCCGATGGCCTTATGTACCGCCGTCAGAAAAGCGATGTCTTTTTCCAGCATTTCGGCCTGTGTTCCCGCCGAGCCGGTTTTCAGTTTCAGGATAAAATAGCCTTCGTCGGCAGCGGCTTTAATTTTGTCGGCCGTTGTCCCTACGCTGAACGACGGGATACTGGCCACTTTAGTATGCTTATACGATAGGCCCGGCCGGTATTTTTCCGGAATCATGTCATCAAACCGTGTCAATTTATTTTCCTGAGCGTACAGCAACCAGGCGGCATTGTCTACACTTACCAGGGCATTGAGGGCAAAGGTTTTCCGCAAGTCAGGATTACCCGTGATTTTTTTTGCGTAGGCATAGACCTCGGGCAGTAGCTCATCTACCAGCTCAACCGGGTTGGTGAACGAGTTTCCTTTCATGAGTTGCAACGCCCGATCCGTTATCGCATACATGAGCGCATTACCAACCCGCTCCGAGTGAGCCGCAAACACCTTCGCATCCGACCATAGCACGCCCTGCGTACATAACCCAACTTTACGAATGCCCGATTCACTTTCGAGCAGGGCCGCTGTTTGCCAGCTTTCCGTTATGGCACTGCCTTTAAAACGATACGGGTTGAGCGGTTCGCGTTCAAAATTGGAGTCAACCCGCTTAATCCGGATGGAAACTGGCGACTGCCTGACCGATGGATTTTTGCTCAAGTCGGCCGTAAAGCCAGTCATACCAGCCGCCACCAATGAGCTTGCAGACTGGATAAATTTCCGACGATTAAGGAATTCGTTGTCATGTGGTTGCGTAGTCATCAGAGACGTAGCGGCCGTTAAATTAGCCGCTTCATGAACAAACCGATCAGCCCTTCGAAACTACCCATCCTCACCTCAACACCTTTAGGCTGGCTCTATGCTTATCTGCTTCAGGAACGGGCCAGTTGTCGAATCATTCCCTCAAAAATATACCCGTGAAAAGGCAGTACCGCATACCAGTACAGCCGCCCCCAAATGCCCAGAGGACGGAACGTGGCGGTTTGCTCCAGGGTATTGTCGGGATGAAGCCGAAACTCCAGCCAGGCCTCTCCCGGCAGTTTCATTTCGGCATACAACAGCAACCGTTTCTGAGACCGGCTGGCTAATAGAACCCGCCAGAAGTCCAGGGCATCGCCCGCCTTGATTCGGCTTGGACTTCGGCGACCCCGGCGCAGGCCTACTCCGCCCACCATCTGATCCATCAGTCCCCGCAGCGCCCAAAGCCAGTTGCCGTAATACCAGCCTGTCTGCCCGCCAATAGACCATATCTTATCAAGGGTCCGCTCGCCATCGGCTACCTTAATCCGGCGGTGGTCCTTGAAGCAGCCCTTTACCGGCACCTCAATATACTGAGCCAGCCCTTTGCGGAGGACTGGTGTAGCCATGGCATCTTTCCAGCTGGAGATCACTTCATTTTGTTCGATCTTATCGAAGGCCATGCTTATGGCTTCTTTATAAGGAATCAGTTCGATACCCAACAGGGAGTCCAGCTTATTGGGCGAACCCACCACTTCTACTTTCATGCTGTCTACCAAATGGCAGGCCAGCGGATAAGACGTAGCCGTCACAAAATACAGCCAGTACGACGACAGTTTGGGCGTCATGACGGGTACCACCACAATGGTGCGCTTGAGGCCTCTTACCTGCGCAAACTGTAGAAGCATCTCTTTATAAGAGAGCACATCGGGGCCGCCAATGTCGTAACTGGTCTGATACGTTTCCGGACGCAGCAGTACCCCGGCCAGAAAAGCGACCACATTGCGAATGGCAATGGGCTGGCAGCGGGTATGCAGCCAACGGGGGGCAACCATAACGGGCAGTTTCTCCACCAGATCACGAATAATTTCGAAGGATGCACTACCCGAACCTACGATAATACCCGCCCGCAGCGTCGTTAGCGGAATGCCCGCCGAAGTCAGAATGTGTTCTACCTGCTGGCGGGAGCGTAAGTGTTTCGACAACTGAGGTTGATTGACAATGCCGCTTAAGTAAATGATCTGACGGGCAGCTGTGGGCCGGAGGGCTTCAACAAAATTTTGAGCGGCTGTGGCTTCCAGTTGGGCAAAATCACCGGTTGGCGAAGCCATCGAATGAATCAGGTAGTAGGCCGCGTCGATATCCGGGGGAATATTCCGAAGCGTTTCCGGTTTGAGGAAGTCTACTTCAACGAGCTGTACATTGGAGAAAGCGAGTTCTGGAGCCTGAAAGCGAAGCTTGTCCCGCACACAACACACCACGTCATGGCCATCCTGCACCAAAACAGGTAGTAATCGCTGGGCAATATAACCGGTGGCACCCGTCAGCAGAATCTTCATTTTTTCAGGGTAGTAACACGACTGTTCATATTGCAAGGTACGGCTGACGAACCGCTTGTGAAGCCGTAAAGTTTACCCTATGGTAAATTGTTTATACAAACCATGCCGCGAAACAGCCTTACACTCGTTGAACAACAAACAATACAACGCTTATCGTGTAGTAATTAGATAGATTTGTCACCTATGGGACCAATTAGCCCACGATCTTTCCATTTAGAAGCGTAAAGTCCGTCACGTCAACAACCTAACCATGAATAGTACAATAGCAGTAGCTGGTGCCACGGGCGATCTGGGCGAACGAATTGTTAAATTTCTGGTAGAACGGGGTGCCGATGTGCGCGCGCTGGTTCGCGCCAGCAGCAATAGCGCAAAAATTAACGAACTCGAAAGAATGGGGGTTCAGGTCGTCAAGCTCAGTGCTTGGACCGTCAACGAGCTAACGGAGGCTTGCCGGGGCGTTTCCTGCGTCGTGTCGGCTCTGTCTGGCCTGCGCGAAACGGTCATTGATACCCAGAAAGTGCTGCTCGATGCGGCCGTGGCGGCCGGTGTTCCTCGCTTCATTCCATCCGATTATTCGATTGATTTCACTAAACTTCCGGCCGGTCGAAACCGCAATCTGGATTTAAGGCGGGAATTTCATGCTTATCTCGACAAAGCGCCCATTGCCGCCACCACCATTTTCAACGGTGCCTTTGCCGATATGATTACGGGACAGATGCCCATCATTCTCTTCAAGCTACACCGGGTTATGGTTTGGGGCAATGCGGATCAGCGCATGGACTTCACCACCAAGGATGATACAGCCGCCTTTACGGCGAGTGCGGCACTGGATAGTTCGACACCCCGCTTTCTGCGCATAGCCGGGGATCAACTGAGCATCCGGGAGCTGACCGGGGTGGTGAGTGAAGTAACCGGAGAGAAATATAATATATTACGGCCGGGTGGGCTGGGGGCACTCAGCACCGTTATTACCATTGCCCGTTTTGTTGCCCCTGGTGGAGACGACATTTACCCCGCCTGGCAGGGTATGCAGTACATGCGTGATATGCTGGACGGACGGGCTAAAGCCGCAACCGTCGACAATGATCGCTATCCGAATATACACTGGCATACCATCAAAGATGTACTAACCGGGTTTGTGGCGAACGGCAAGCCGGTTTAAGCGTGCAGTATGGGAAACCTGACCATTCGCCCACTTCACGCCGACATCTGTTTCTGGTCTGACAGAATCCCTTAGCGTTCCTATAAGTCAACCGCTTATAGATTAGCCCTTGACCAAGTGTTGTGCCCAACGACCACGGAGAAACCAGAGCTTCTTCAGGGCCGTTGGGCACAATTTGTTTTTCCGGGACTCAACGACTGAGTCGACACGCTTATCAGAATCCCAGAGCCTCCACGGTCAGATCAATGGTGTTCCAGTTGCCTACGGTTACAATAAGATCGTTGTTTGTCGGGAGCGAGATTGGGGCCATTTTGTTAACCGGCACATTGGTGGCCTTATCTACGGCAAACGCTTTCACAACCACGTTCTTCATAACACTTCGGTTACCTAATCTGAACAGGCTTAGGTCTGGCGAGACGGTAATGTCCATTTCGGTGGCCGGGCCACCACCAACCCCGCTAATCGCCAAAGACCGAACCTGATTATTAATCAGTTTAGAGATCGTAACGGTAAAATCCTTTTCAAGGTGAGGGGCAAAGCGAATCTGCGAGGTGTCGGCGTTGACCATTAGTATATCCCGGTGGCCGACCTGAGTGGCTACGTTTTCCAGCTTGATGGTTGTGCCATCCGGCATAATGCTGTTGAACGTGTAGGTCCCATTGCCATTGCCAACGATGGTACGCGTCAGGTTACGCCCTACGGGTAGCAAGTAAGCTCCTTTAAGCAGATAACACGGGTGGCTATCGGGTATCTCACTAAATATCTGATCATTAAACCGTCCCACGCGCAATCCGTTTTCGTCCAGAATCTCCAGGTCGGCCGGGCTAAGGAGAAAGTCGATGACAAAGCCGGTAAGGCCAAATGGGCCACCAAATGGCAGGTCGTGGTCGGCAAGCAGGTAGTCGCCGTTGGTCCAGTGCCCCAGAACAATTCCCTGCGTGCTATCGAACTCAGCGGCCACAGAATCGGGGAAATAAGCATAATGCAAAACACCACCTACTTGCCGGAACTCTAACCGGCAATTGTTACTGGCTTCATGATTACAATCCCAGCAAAAGAGCTTTACGCCGTCCAGGCTCGATATGGTCGTGCTGCCATCGGGGCTTAGCTGTGGCCCCGGATGTCCGTCCGGATACACGAACCGATATGGCATGAGACAATGGGAAGAACTGAGCTTATCGATGTAGCCCGCATCCCATACTTCGCCCGACGGGATAAAAAACAGCAGGGGGGCTACGTTCCGGTCGCAGCCGGTCATAAACGTTCGTTCGATCTGGCGGGCGGTACGTTCTACCCTCGCAATGCCCTGTCTGCCCTGGTCATGGAAATGCAGGAGCGATTCGCGGCTTAGTAGTTTACCGTGTACCGCTGTCAGCATCGTTTGCACACTAGCTAACGTAAGGGTATGGGCGTCGGTTTCGCCTTTCCATAGTTTGTCGGCCACAAGGCTTGCCAGCGAGGTGCAGAAACCGGTTGCCAGACCACCATTGCCCGTCCCTCTCAGGAAGTAGTTGTAAAACCCGTAATAAGCCGCCGTCAATATAGGATGGCCGAAGATGGGGTCAAGCTGCTCATGCCAGACTTCGGCGGCACCGAATGTGTCTTCGTAAGTACCCCAGGAAGGAACTCCCGTTGTAAAATTCGAGAAAGAGAGATTATGAACACCAAAGGTGAACGGTATTTCCAGAATCCGTGGTTTGGCGGCCGTGCGGGAATTACTGACCAGCCCATCGGGGTTACGCACGGCTACGGTTACCGAACCGCCACTGCTGCCCATACCGCCGGTGCCAACCATGCGGAAGGTGATCTGCGTGCCTGCCGCATTGACAACACCCGGAATAGCATTACCGTCAATAAGTACCGAAGCATTGGGTAAAAAAGCTTTTCCTGTTATCGTACTATCGGTGGCCGGTGGCAGTACTGCGGGCAACACATCCAGGAGCGGTTTTATATAAATTGGGATGCGGTTACTTTCTGTTCCATCCGCAGCCCGTCTGACAAATACTGATTTTGCACCACCCGTTATGCCGTTCGGCACCGTAACCGAGATACTCTCGTCGGCGTTCAGAGTTGGCACCAGCGTAGCAACGCCGTCAATAACAACCCGGTCGGTATCGGCAAATCGATTCCCGCGAATTAGAATGGTATTGCCCGGAAAAACATCCTGCGGGGTAATCTCGGTGATAAAGGGGCGCGTCATGAGGTCATCCCAGGCATCCTGGGTGAACTGGAAAAAACTATTGGACGCATCCATACCGGCATTACTGCCCTGACCACCTGCAGCACCCGGCTGACCCTGAGCCCCGGCATGACCGTCATTGGCATCTTTGCAGGTCTCTCCCACGCCACTGCGGCCTCCGCGTCCGCCAGCTCCCCCCGCGCCCGGCTGTCCACCGTTTCCGCGTTGCCCACCCTGATTTTTCCACTGAAACTGTGCGGCAGAAACTGTCGCTGCCAGTGTGCCATCCAGTACCCCAATGACGATGTTGCCACCGTTGCCGCCGTTGCCCCCCCGGCCACCGTCGCCCCCACGACCACCGTTGCCACCATCGCCCCCGTCGCCCGGGTCGGTATCGCAGTGCCAGCCAAAAAACCAGTAGCGATGCCCTACGTGCCCGTCGCCACCGTCACCTCCGCGACCTCCCAGCTGACCCCGGCCACCCTGAATACCATCCTCTCCGTTTAGGTCGATGCCGGGAACATTTGTCAGGTTTTTCACCCACATCTCCAGTGCAGGCGCGTTACGCCCGGTGGCGCCATTGATGCCGCTTTCGCCCGACTGCCCATTGTCGCCATCGAGCCCGTCTCGTGAGTTGGGTTTTGTTTGTACGCCGTTCCAGCCACGGCCGTTTAAGTCCGGGTTATCGAGCCGGCCCGGTGTGCTGCCGCCGGGCCGACGCCAGGTTATTTTTGCATTCGGTCCACAGATCACGTTCTCCGCAATAATGTAGAGCTTTTCCACATCAGGGCTGATTATGAGCTGTGTATTAGTCAGGTCCAGCGTACCCGCAATGATGACGGATGTATTGATGGGCAGCGTATGCAGCATTAATGGACGGGGAGCCTGACCCAGCCCTGGCCATTGATCCGGGTTTCTGGCTTCTACGTTTTTGAGGAGCAGGTCTTTATTTACCAGCGTAAGATCTTTGCTGCCGACCCGCACAACATCGCCCAGGTTCAGGCTGGGGCGTAAGGCTTCCACTGTCGAATTTCGGGCAATGCTTTCCCTGGATGGACGAAAGACCGGAGGGGTATCGAAACGGGCTACATCGACTCGATTCAGAACGGTTGCTCCAACAGCTACAGGGACCCGAATACCAGTCGGGTTGGTTACCACTTCCGTTTTTGCGGCTTTCAACACCGTTGCGCTGTTGCGGTTGGTCATGAACTTGGCCAACTGTCCTTTTTTATCCGTAACCGATAGGCCTTTAAACTGGGTAGCCAGTTCACTCCAGTTTATTTTTATCGTATCGTTCTTTTTAGCGGCCACCAGCACCTTACCCCGTGCGATGGTAGTAGGCATAGTAATTTTCAATGTGTCGAGATCGCTGATTTTTTCAACCCCGGCTGCATTCATGATTTCTTTAATGGGCTGAAGTCGGGCGTGGCTTGCATCCAGGCTCGGATTTACCGTAACGGAGCGGCCAATCTTTGCCTTAAGCGCCTGTTCCAGAGCGCGGGCATCAACTACGCGTTTAGTCCAGTCGACTCCCGTAAAGGCACCGTTTCGGATGCCTATATTGCCAATATTTCCTTTGAACTGAAAGCCGCTACCATCAACCCAGGTACCTACTTTAAAACCCTGCTGACCAACGGCTGCCATCGTTCCCGGAACCAGGGCCGTACCCACGCTTACCCCATCGACGTCGAGGTTCATTGCACCGGAGATATCTCTTGAAAAACGAACTGCCTGATCTTTTCCCGGACTCAGTGGCGCGTTGCTTTTTACCATCTGCCACCCTTTCCCCTGTATATTCACACTGCCAACCAGAAACCCTTTATCATCCAGAAAGAAAGCGGCTGGTACCGCTTGTCCTTCCATTATGTTCTGTCGGCTACCCACCACAACGGTTGGGTTTATGGTGGCTTCGAGGGTGAATGCCCCTGCTTTTTCCAGTTCGGGCATAGGCCCCAGGTCGATCGAGCCTTTGTTGAATTGAAACTGGTTTTCGATTTTGGTAATTCGTGTATCGCCATTCAGTTGAAGGGATGTTCCTTTCAGAGAACCATCAAAGGCTGAATTGTTTTCCGTGCGGGCATACAGGAGCGTTTTCATGTGATTTAGATAGCGAAAGAGCGTGATAGAATCAACTGACCCACCGGGGTTTCCTGTGGGTTCAGGATTAGTCGCGATTCTTCAGCCGGGAACAAACACATCTTTTCTCAGAAACGGGCCGTCTGCAAAATATGGTTGGCCTGTGCAACGATTAAAACCTGCCTTTTACCCTCTCCAGTCACGTCTTACCCATTAATTACTCGATAAGTTTATGATTGACTGCCACGTTTTTGAGCGTGAATCCATTGACTACGGTTTTATCGATGGCCGCGTTTTTACTGTCGACCACCAGGTTTTCGAAGGTAAAATTAGAGAGTTTATTATGCTCCGAAGGAGCAACATCGAAGAAGGTGTCGCAGGTGAGTTCAATGTTTTTCAGGCTTACGTGGTCTGAATAGGACAGCGGTATGTCCGGGCGCCCCTGTAGATCAAAGAACTGCGTCCAGGGCTTCACATACAGCAAGCTATGGGCCTGACCTTTTATGTTTTCGACCCGGATGTATTCATATAGTTGCGGTGTATCGGGTCTCATTTTAAGCCACAAGACCCGGTCGGCCTCGCTCACATGACAGTTCCGCATGATGATGTTCCGGTTATGAATTGCTTCACTGCCGCAGGTAAGCGCCGAATGGCAAAAGCCAAACTCACAGTCTTCAATGATAATATTGGTGTTGGCTCCGTTGCCGGGTTGCCGGTCGGCCCAAGGGCCTTTGCCGCCTTTAAGGGCAATAGCGTCGTCATTGACCGACAGGTAGCATCCTTTGATGAGCACGTTTGTACAGGCATCGATATCGATAGCGTCGGTACTTGGTGCTTTTACGGGTTTGTACGGCGAATAAATATGCGTGTCGAGCACTTTTACGTTTGTACACTGATAGAAGTGGCTTGTCCAGAAACCCGCATTATGAAGCTTTACATCCTGCACCTGTACGTTGTTGCATTTCCAGATAAACACCAGCCGGGGACGTGAAACCTCCAGATTTGTACAGTTCGGATTTTCTTTCCGTCGGGCCCAAAATGCTTCCCAGAAGCGTAACTCGTTGCCATCAATCGTTCCCTTTCCCGAAATAGTAAAGCCATCTACCTGATAGGCATTGACGAGTGCAGCAAAGTAATCCAGGTTCTGGCCCTCCATCCGCGAGGGTAGCTTTGGGTAGTCAGCAATGTCGTTCGATCCTTTAAGAACAGCCCCTTCTGCAAGGTGCAAATGGGTTTTAGGCTTGAAGAACAAAGCCCCGCTCATAAACGTACCCTCCGGAATGACAACTACGCCCCCACCCTTGCGGGTTGCCAGGTCGATCACCTTCTGAATGGCTTCCGTCTGTACACGCGTGCTGTCTGAGCCTACCCCATAGTCCGTAATTACGTACCGCTTGCCAAGTTGATCAGGGCTTACTTTCCGGACTGTTGTAAACCAATTACTGATCGGACTTCCATCCGGAAATGAGGCTTTCTCCACCTTCTGTGCCCAAATGGGTATACTCATCATTACCGCACACAGCAGTGCAACTAATCTTGTCTTCATACTAAACCAGGTCTTACCCACCGAACTTGTGCTTAAAGAGACAATATACCGCCTACAATGACTTGTCTCTCCTGCCCTTTCCTGTACAGTCAGGAAAGACAGGAGAGACAAGGTAGTTTAATCAGAATACATTTGCCAACGTCGGGTTAGCCCCGAATTGGCAGGCGAGGTCGTTACTGCGGATTTGCAGCCATCAGCTTGAGCGCTTCCTCATCTTTGTACTTAATGATTTGGTCCTTCAACTGCTTTTTCAGCAGAGCCGTTACTTTTTCGTAGCCTTTCTGGCCATACACATTGTTAAGATTCTGAGGGTCTTTCTGGATGTCGTACAGTTCCCAAAAATCGTCCGGGCCGTAAAAACGGGCCAGCGTATACTGAGCCGTACGCAACCCAAAATGGGGCGATACATGGTGCGGCTGGGGATATTCGTAATAATGGTAATAAGCCTGATTTCGCCAGTCATTTTTGCCGCCGGTCAGCAGCGGCAAAAACGATTCACCCTGCACATAGTCTGGAACACGGGTACCCGTCAGGCTCAATAAGGTGGGAGCCCAATCGACATTCGATACGACCTGCTTCACCTGACTACCCGGTTTGATAACGCCCGGATACCGGATTACAAACGGCGTTTTCAGCGACTCTTCATAAATCCACCGCTTATCGAACCAACCGTGTTCGCCCAGGTAAAAGCCCTGATCGGAGGTGTATACGACTACGGTATTTTTAGCCAGTCCGCTTTTATCCAGGTAATCGAGCAGCTTGCCGATGTTGCGGTCCAGCGAGTTGGCGGTGGACAGATAATCTTTCAGATAGCGCTGGTATTTCCACTCCGCCAAGGCTTTACCCGTCAGTTTTTTATCGGCAAACTCCTTACTAATTTTGCCATAATAGCTGGAAAAGGCTTTTTTCTGTTCGGGATTCAGACGTCGGTACGAACCCTCCCGAACGTAGATATCCAGCTGCTTTTCTTGGGCCGGGGTTGGTTGATTAGACCCGTAAAACGCCTTCCGAAAGTCGGCCTTTTCCTGCTCCATCGTGGCTTCATCAACCTCATACTTGACATCGACTTTTAGATCTGTTCTCAGATTCATCGATTTGTCGATGCTCATTTCCTGCTTTTGAGCCGCTAACCGGCCCTCATAGTTGTCATAAAACGTAGGCGGTATAGGAAACGTGACGTTGTCATAAGCGCCTAAATCCTCCACAGCGGGCATCCACTCGCGGTGAGTCGCTTTGTGGCCAACCACCAAAAAGAAAGGTTTCGCCGTATCGCGGTGAGCGAGCCAGTCGGTGGAGAGGCTCGTCACGACATCGGTCACATAGCCCATATGGCGGGTCGTTTTGTTATTGGAGTCGACAAAATCAGAATTGTAATAATTGCCATGACCCGGCAGAATATTCAGGTAATCGAATCCGTGGGGCAGGCTCCCCAGGTGCATTTTGCCAATCCAGGCAGTTTGGTAACCGTTCTTCTGCAACTCCTCGGTGAAAACCGGCTGGCTGATATCAAATACCTTTTCATTGAATTTGTATCCGTTCCGGTGCGAGAACTGACCCGTTAGCAAGGTAGCGCGACTGGGGCCGCAGATTGAGTTGGCAACAACATTGTTGTAGAGAATGGCTCCTTCTCGGGCAATTCGATCGATGTTGGGCGTTTTGGCCAGTTTGCTGCCATACGCACTGATGGCCTGCGCGGTATGATCGTCAGAGATGATGAAAATAACATTGGGTCGTACCGCAGCCGGACGATCGGGTTGGGGCTCCTCCAGCGGAACAGGGGTGTAGCCGGGGATAGCCAGCAGCAGAGCCACAGCAGTTGCGCCCAGCAACGAGCGAAAGACGGTCTGTTTAGTCATTGATTAGCAGGTTAAATAGAGCGTAATACCAGCGACCGAAGCCGGGCAATTCGTCTTTGGTGAAAGAGTATGATACAGTAAAGGCAAAAATCAGCTTGATTTTACGCAGCGAAACCCAAGGTTATTACTACCACTCGTTATTTCGCCCTTGCCGCGGCTACCGGATTTATAGCGAACACAGTATTGATCGCTGCACAAAAAGGAACCGCCCCGCTGAACCCGTTTTACGGCATTCGGCTCGTCGGGGTCATAGCTGTCCGACGGGCCTTTGGGGTTCAGGGCAGGCGACTTCGTGTAGTAATCGGGCCGGTAAAAATCCTGGCACCATTCCCACACGTTGCCGTCCATGTCGTACAGCCCATATGGATTCGGTGGAAACGTTTTAACCGGGGCCGCTTCGGCAAATCCATCTTCCAGCGCATTTTGCCGGGGAAAGTCGCCCTGATAGATATTGGCCATCCATTTGCCCGCCGGTTTCAACTCATTCCCCCAGTAATAGGTATGTGCGTCTTTGCCGCCCCGAGCAGCCAATTCCCACTCAGCTTCGGTGGGTAAGCGTTTGCCGGCCCATTTAGCATAGGCGGCAGCATCATCGTAGCTAACATGCACAACCGGTTCATTCTCATGACCTCTGATGGTGCTCTTCGGCCCTTTGGGGTGCTGCCAGCTGGCCCCGCTTACATACTGCCACCACTGTAGAGGATTGGTCAGCGAAATCTGCTGAACCGGTGGCGTAAATACCGCTGAGCCGGGAACCAACTGGGCTGCGGGTACACCCGGATAATCCTGTGGATTGAGTGGGCGCTCGGCCACAGTAACATAGCCCGTCTGTCTGACAAACCGGGCGAACTGCGCGTTGGTCACCTCATGCTCATCCATCCAGAAGCCATTCACCGTTACGCTATGAACAGGTCGGGCATCCGGAAACTCGTCGGCACCCATCTGAAATGTGTTGCCGGGTATCCAGACCATGTCGTGTGTGTCGCTGTTTCGGGTTGGTACAACGGATGTCGCCTGACGAATTGCCGTCGAGCGGGATGGTATTCCGCTGGCCGCACAATGGGCCATACTATCGCTTGAAGCCACAGATGCCCGTTCTGAGGTCGTAGTCGGCTGGCATCCCCAAAGTGTAATACTAAGGGTGCAGCCGATCCAGCCAATAAAACGGTATAAATAAGTCATTGAATTGTGTCGTTGTAACGCTGAGCGGACTGATTAACTAAAAATGGATCTGGATTTATTTTTCGTCACTTCGTCCGGCCAACCGGGTTTGTTTACCACTTCGATGCTGCAAGTCGTCGCCCAGTTCCTCCCGACTTTGTTCGGCTATTTTTTCCAGTCGCTCAACGATGCCGGGGTGTTGCTCACGAACATCGTAGCGTTCGCCGGGGTCGCGCCGAAGGTCGTAGAGTGCCATCGGGAAAGCGTGGTTTTCGTCGGTCTTGCCGGGTAAACCACCGGTACCGGGCAAAAATCCTTCGTAAGTTCGACCGGGATGGGCAAAAACCAGTTTCCAATCACCTTGCCGGACAGCTTCCAGGCTATTCTTCTGATAATAATAGACGAAATGGTCACGGGCTGTGGCACTATCGTTGCCTTTCATGAGGGCAAGGCCATCAACCCCGTCGATCTGCCTTTTGGGCAAACGGGCACCACATACCGCAGCGATGGTAGGCAGCAGATCCAGGTTGGTCAGGAGCTTGTTGCTTACCCGTCCGGCAGGTACTTGATTGGGCCAGCGAACCAGAAACGGAACCCGGTTCCCCCCTTCGAACGACGTAGCTTTCCCTTCACGCAGCCCACCCGCCGAACCGGCATGATCGCCAAAGTTGGCCCAGGGGCCATTGTCGCTGGTGAAAATGACCAGCGTGTTTTTGTCCAGTCCGTTTCGTTTCAGAGCGTCCATAACCTGCCCCACACTCCAGTCGATTTCCTGCATCATATCGGCGTAGAGCCCTTTGCCGGTTTTTCCACGGAAGCGTTCCGATGCGCCAATAGGTACGTGGGGCATTGGATGCGGGATGTACAGAAAGAAAGGCGATTTGCGGTGCCTGTCGATGAACGAAACCGCCCGTTCGGTCAGGCGTCGGGTTAGCTGATCCTGATCGGCCTGAGTGCGAATCTCATCCACTTTCTGGTTACCCTCCATCAATGGCAGAATGGGGTGCCTTGCCTTGTTACCCGATGTAGCGGGGGTGCCGTCATAATTGATCGGCCACATATCGTTGGAATAAGGTATCCCAAAATAGGTATCGAAACCCTGCTGCAACGGCAAAAAGGCCTGTCTACTACCCAGGTGCCATTTACCGAAAATACCCGTGGCATATCCTTTTTCTTTCAGGAGTTCGGCAATGGTTTCCTCTTGAGGATTGAGTCCTTCTGTGGCAAACGACATAAGCGCCCCGGACATACTCAGCCGGTTGGGGTAGCAGCCTGTCAGCAACGCCACCCGCGAGGCCGTACAGATGGGTTGAGCCGCCAGAAAGTTCGTAAACCGCGTTCCTTCCATAGCCAGCCGATCAATAATGGGCGTTGAATAGGTCGATGCGCCATAGCACGACAAGTCGCCGTAACCCATATCGTCCATGAGAATCAGCACCACATTGGGCGGCTGTTTTTTTTGGGTTGGACTGAGCAGCAAAGCAGCCAGAAAGCAGAGTAGACCAAGCGATTTTCGATACATCCGTTGTGGGTTCATAGTGGTTAGTAATTACCCCGATAGCGGTGGTCGAACCGTTTTTGCTTGATCGAATGAAGGGGAATCTGCAATCCATTGGTCGATTCGAGCCAGTCGAACACCTGTCTCTTCAGATCTTTGGCGATCTCCTGATGCGCCGGGCTACGAATCAGATTATTTACTTCCTGAGGATCATTTTTCAGGTCATACAGCTCATTGGCCTCCCATACGCCATGATTGAAAATGTACTTGTACCGATCATTTCTAACACCAAACATCGTTGGTGTTTGAGGAAAATCGGCTTCCCAGTAGTATTCGTAGAAAGCCCGGTCGCGCCAGGGGATGGTCTCGCCCCTGAGCAGGGGCAGGAATGAGTTTCCCTGCATCTGTGCCGGTTTGGGCAGGCCTGCATACGCCAAAAACGTTGGCGCAATGTCTACATTCTGAATAACCTGTTCCAGCTTCGTGCCGGGCTTCACAATAGCCGGGCAACGAACCAGCAGGGGCACCCGCATGGACTCTTCGTACATATGGCGCTTGTCGATCAGGCCCCGTTCGCCGAAGCTGAACCCGTTGTCGCCCATGTAAACGACCATCGTGTTTTCCAGTTGCCCATTTTCTTCCAGCCATTTCAGCACCCGCCCAACGCTGTCATCGACCCCCATCAGGGTTTCGCAGTATTGCCGGTAAAAATCATTGAAGTTAATGGCCCCGTGGTAGAGGTAATCGACGCCATGCCAGCTATAACGTTGTTGCTTCACCCAGTTAGGCATGTCGGCCATGTTAACCTCCAACGCTTTGGTTTCCGGGTTTACCGACGGCTTGGGGCCCCACACTTTACTGGTATCGGAAGCGGTCAGGTACATCGTTTGGGGATAATTAATGGGCATGTTTCGGTACATGCCTTTATGGCGTTTGGCCGGCTGAAAGTCGGCATGAACGGCTTTGTGCGACAGGTACAGGCAAAACGGTTTGTCCTTATTGAGCGAACTCAGCCACTTAACGGCATAGTCGGTCAGCAAATCCGTGGTGTAACTGCTGTCGCCATGCATAACCTGCTTGCCATTGATGTTGAACGTCGGGTTGTAATACACGCCCTGGCCTTTAAAACTGAGCCAGTAATCGAAACCCGGCTGGGGCGCATCGTCGGTATTACCCATGTGCCATTTACCCAGAAAAGCGGTTTTGTAACCCGCGTTCTGGAGGTACTGCGGGAAGAACTTCAGCCCCGGCGTCATGGGGGCAAAATTGTCTACTACCTTGTGCGTGTGAGCATACTGACCACTCAGAATACTGGCGCGGCTGGGCGAGCAAAGTGCCGTACTAACAAAGGCGTTGCGAACATGGGCACCTTCGGCCGCGAGTCGGTCTAGGTTAGGGGTTTTCAAACCGGCGACCTTGCCCGTGAACCCCATAAAATCGTACCGATGGTCATCGGCCAAGATATAAATGATGTTCTTTGGTTTGGCAGCGCGGGGGTTCGTCACGGATTGGCCGGGGGCCTCTTTTCCGGGTAACTGAGGCCGAAACGCCATCATAGAGCCAATAAGCGCCAGCAGGACAAGGGTGTAAGCGAGTGAGTTTTTCATAGAAACGTGATAGAAAAGAGAACGGAACGATAACGCTCCGTTAGTAACCAGAGCGTTATCGTTCGACAGCAACCTTAGGTTAATACCCGGTATTCTGCTTTAATTTTTTGTTGGTATCCATTTCCCGTTGCGGAATAGGCAGCAGCACATGATAAGGCTGCACGTTGGTTTTGCCGTGGGCTTTCATGGTGGCTATCATCGTTCCGGTACGGATCAGATCGAACCACCGCTGGCCTTCAAACGCCATTTCAACCCGACGTTCTTTCAGGATGGCTGTCCGGAGTGTCTCTTTCGTGAGACCGGTTAGATCAGGCAGTATACCCGTTTTCCCGTTTCTGGCCCGTTGCCGAACCTGATTCACCAAAGCGTAGGCTTCGGGGGTGGGGCCTGTCTGTTCATTGAGCGCTTCGGCATACATCAGCAGCACATCCGAATAGCGAAGAATCGGGTAATTGACCCCCGAATCAGCGCTATTGCCGAAGGTGGCGGGGTCATAATACTTGAAGAAGCAATTCGTAAACGTGTAGGTTTGCGAACCTACAGCCAGCGAATTACGAATCGTGACTTCCTTCCGGCGGTCTCCGGCTTCATAGGCAGCCACTAAATCGTCGGTCGGCACATCGGCTTCGTTGCCCGTCAGGCCCGGCACTTTACCCCGGGGCATCGACAGAACCATCATCGAATTGCCGTTGGAAACGCCACTGGCAAACTGAACGGAGAACAGCACTTCTTTCTGATTTTCGGTACCGACCTGAAAAACCTTGGCGTAGTCATCCCACAGTTCATAGGTTTTACTGTCGATAATCTCTTTGCATTTCTGGGCCGCCAACGACCATTGCTGCCGGGTCAGGTACACTTTAGCCAATAGCCCCTTAGCCGCGCCCTTCGAGGCCCGACCCACATCGCCACCGCTATAGGTGAGGGGCAACACTGCTTCGGCCTCGGTCAGGTCTTTCAGAATCTGGGTATAGACGGCCTCTACCGATGCCTGCTCCACGTCGATGCCTTCGGCCGATGCGGTGGGCGTGAGCACCAGCGGCACCGGGCCAAATAACCGAACCAGATTGAAATACAGCAACGCCCGAATAAACTTCGCTTCGCCAACGATGCGGTCCCGCAGCTGCGTATCCATAGCGATCAGCGGTACTTTCGTGATGACTTCATTGGCCCGGTTCACGCCGTCGTAATGCTCCTGCCAGGCCAAGTCGATCCGGTCATTGACGGGTGTATGCGTAAAATTGTCGATGGCCCGGATGTTGGCGTTGTTAACCCCAATACCGGCGGCTCCATCGTCTGTAAACTCGTCTGTATACAGGTAAAAAATACGATTGTACATATTCTTGTTCAACCGGCCATAAACGGCGTTCATACCGGCCAGGGCATCGCTCTGGGTGCGAAAAAAGATCGATGTCACCAGGGTGTCCTGAGGCACTTCCTCCAATAAATCACTGCATGAACTCAGAGTGAGCACCAGCAGACAGGTAAGTATTTTTTTCATAATCAATGTTGGTCAGGGAAGGGATTAAAAACCTAGATTCAGGCCGAGCAGTACGGTTCGGGCTATGGGATAGCCGCCATAATCCTGCCCGATGTTGAGGTTGGTCTGCCCATACCGGCTCACTTCGGGATCATAACCGGTGTAGTTGGTGATGGTAAACAGGTTCTGGCTGCTGAGATTGACCCGCGCCGTACGAATCCGTAGCCGCTTCAGGAAAGCCGACGGAATCTGGTAGGCCAGTGATACGTTGCGCGCCCGCAGATACGAACCATCCTCAATGTACTGACTCGAAAATTCGATGGTGCGGTTAGTCGTTGCCCGGGGGTACTGTCCGTTGGGGTTCGTTAGCGACCAGCGATCGACGACGTCCTTGCGCAGGTTCTGAATACCGGCCGGCAGTTCCAGTTCAATCTTGTTATAATTGAAAATGTCGTTGCCGTATGAATACTGCATAAATACGGTCAGCTCAAATCCTTTGTAAGCGAAGGTGTTCGTCAGGCCACCGATAAATTTGGGCTGGGCGTTACCGATATACGTGCGGTCACTGGCGTTGATAACCCCGTCGCCGTTCAGGTCGACATACCGGCGGTCACCGGGTTTGGCACTTTTCTGAGCCGATTTGCTCACCTCTTCGGTCGAGCGGAAAACACCATCGGCAATGTAGCCATAGAACCGCCCAATCGGCTCTCCGACTTTGACCAGCGACGGGTTCGTTATTTTAAGGTGTCCGCTATCGCCCCCGCTGAAGAACTGGGTGATCTGCCCCAGATCGAGGATTTTGTTGCGATTGAAGGCAATATTGAACGCGCTGGTCCACTTGAAGGCACCCGTCGTATTCACCGAATTGATCGCCAGTTCGAGCCCTTTGTTTTCGGCACTGCCAATGTTTTGCAGGGATGTACTAAAGCCGGAGGTCCAGGGAACGGTTACGGCCAGCAGCAAATCGTTCGTGCGTTTATAGTAGGCATCCAGGGTCAGGTTCAGGCGTCCTTTCAAGAAACTGGCGTCCAGCCCGGCATCGAACTGAGTGGTTTTTTCCCAGCGTAGATTCGGGTTAGCAAAACGGGCAGGTGTGTAGCCAATGGCTACGGCTTCGCCCAGCACGTAGGTTGCGTTGGTGAGCGTTGCCAGCGACTGAAACTGGCCGATTTCCTGATTCCCCGTTACCCCTACACTGGCGCGGAGTTTGAGATCGCTAACCACTGCCTGATCCCTCATGAACGATTCATTAGCCACGCGCCAGGCAATAGCGCCCGATGGGAAAAACGCGTATTTGTTGCCCAACCCAAAGCGGGAAGAACCATCGGCCCGGCCCGTGAAAGTGAGCAGGTATTTATCGGCAATGTTGTAGTTGATCCGGCCCAGGTAGGAGAGCAGCCCCCAGGAGTTATTGGTCGTGTTCGGGAAGTTGATCGTTGCGCCCGACCCTAAGTTATAAGGTCCCAGAATATCGTTAGGAAAATTCTGCGAACTGGCCCGAACCGATTCGGCCTGCGAGCCCTGCATGGTAAAACCGACTACCGCATTGACCGAGTTTTTATTCGCAAACGAATGGCGGTAGCTCAGAGTGTTCTCATTCAGCCAGGTGGTATTAAGCACCGAAGCCGCAGTGCCTAACCCTTTGGTCGACAAACCGTAGAAATTGGTCGATGGAATATAAAAGTCACCCTTATTCATCAGCACATCGGCCCCAAAGCTCACGCGGGCAGTCAGGTCTTTCAGGATGTCGTATTCGGCAAATATATTTCCCAGCGCCCGGAAGGTCGTACTCTTGTTGGTGATCTCATTGGCATAGGCCACCGGGTTACCATATTCGCCCAGATCGCTGCGATTGACAAACGTACCGTCGGCATTGCGAACGGGTAAGGTTGGCTGAAATAGCAGAGCGCCCAGCACAACACCGGTATTGCCGCCCCCGTCGGTGTCGGTCACCACAATGTCGGCTTTTGTTCGGCTTACGGTCAGGCTGTTGCCAATCCGAAAACGGTCGGTGAAACTATGGTCGAGGTTGACGCGGGTCGAAATCCGGTTGAAATTAGAATGAATGATGGTGCCTTGCTGACCAAAGTAACTGGTAGAAATGGCGTAGCGGGTTTTGGCATTGCCCCCCGAAAAAGTCAGCTGGTAATTCTGGATGGGTGCCGTGCGAAAAATCTCTTTCTGCCAGTTTGTTCCTTCGCCAAAGCCCGCCAGCTGATCGGCGGTGTAATAGGGAGCCAGGCCATCGTTGGTACGGGCTTCATTCACCATCGTAGCATATTCCTTCGCATTCATCATCGGAATAAGCCGCCGGGGTTCCTGCACCCCATAGTACGTTTCAAAATCAATGTTATTCTGGCCGGACTTACCCCGTTTTGTGGTGATGATCACAACACCGTTGGCCCCCCGTGTGCCGTAGATGGCCGTAGCCGACGCATCTTTTAAGATTTCCATCGACTCGATATCGTTGGGGTTTATGCTCGCCAACGCATTGGTAGCGGGGCCGCGGTTGGCCCCGCTCGTGGCCGTGCTGTTGTCGCTGTACACCGGAAAGCCATCAATTACGTAAAGAGGCTCATTTCCCCCGTTGACCGAATTCCCGCCCCGGATGCGGATAGAAATAGCGCCCCCCGGCTGGCCCGATGCCTGGGTTACCTGCACACCAGCTGCCCGGCCTGCCAGCGCCTGATCCAGCGATGTGTTAACCGTTTTCTTGATTTGGTCGGCCGTAACGGACGATACCGATCCGGTCAGATCCGATTTTTTGACGGTGCCGTAGCCCACAACCACCACTTCGTTCAGGGTTTGATCGTCCGGAACGAGTGAAATATCCACCGTAGTCCGGCTGCTTATGGGGACTTCCTTTGAAGTGTAACCCACAAAGGAAAAAACAAGAACCGTGGTTTCATCGGGCACCGTTAACTGGTAGCGGCCATTGGCATCAGTTGTGGTGCCCCGGTTTGTTCCCTTCGCAACAATACTCACCCCTGGCAACGGCTCGTTGTTCTGCTCATCCCTGACCACACCCGTCAGGCGTGTCTCGGCAACCGGGGCGGAGGAAACGGCTTTTACGACCGTCGATGAGAAACCCAAATTTGTTTTGGTTGAGCTTTCGGCCGATGTAACGCTATTCGTCAACAGGATTCGCTCCGACACCACCCGGTAGGAAATATCGAGGGGGGTGAGCAACTGTTTTAGTACCTGCTCCAGGGGCATTTTGGTCACGTCGAGCGATACCGGTCGGTCAGCCTTAATTGTATTGCGGCTAAAAGCAAACTTCACGTTGGTCTGGGCCTCAATCTGCCGAAGCACCTGCTTCAACTCGGTATGACTGACTTTGAGCGTCAGATGCCGGTTCAGCACGTCCTGTGCTTCACTTTCTCCGGCGTAAGCCAGCTGGATGAAGGCGACAAAAAATAGCAACTGGGTTAGGGAAAGTTTCATGATCATGTACAGGTTAGCACATAATTTTAAGGGTCGACGTTTTTTCATACTTTTGATTGTTCTGTAAAAAATGGGACAAATAACCCCCCGCAGTCATCCAAAAAGATGGCTGTATGTCTCGAGGGTTCAGTACAGGTCGGTAGTGGTGGCTCACTGCCGACCTTTTTGATTTGAGGCTTATAGCATAGTTTGACGGGGTTAGCGTGAACGGATTAGTATATCGAGTAGACAGACTATTAGTACTTATAGCCTATAAAGATTATAGACTTTTCAAATCAATCATATTGCCGCGCAACTTCCAAGCGAATCCCGATGCATTCTAGCTTAAAGCCTAAAGTTTATTGCTTTTATTTTATCGGGCTCGTTATCCAAGTTGGAACCGGTCATGCGTGATGGGGTATGTTACGTTTGGCGTTTATGAAAATTTCGGTTCCAACAATTTCATACTCGGCGTGAATCGACTGGCAAATGATATTCAATTTATCGAACACGGATAAACTGCTCAGGTCGCCCGTAAAAACCGCCTTTTCCAGGGACTGATGCATGATATGAATGGTAATGCCATACTGCCTGTTCAACTGGCTGATAATGGTTCGGATGGGGGTGTCGTTATACACTGGCTCATCCCCAGAAATCAATGAAATTGGGTGTTCGACCAGTTCAGCCGTTAATTGACGAACCTGCGTATTATAAATCACGCGTTGATTCGGCGTGAGAACAACGCGTTTGGGAGCTGTAGCCCTAGTGCTGTTTGCGTGTTCATAGACAGCGACTTTTCCACTGCTTACATCCACTTCAACCGTTTTTGTTTGGGGTCTGGCCATAACCCGGAAACTGGTTCCAAGAACCTGTACATCCAGTTGCTTAGGCGTTCTGACAACGAATCGACGATGATCTGTTGTGTGCTTCACCGAAAACTGAGCCTCGCCCACCAGACTGACCTCGCGGGCGCCCCAGCCAAATCCGAATCGGGCAACCGTCAGCCTTGAATTGGCCTGAAGTATGGCCTGGCTTTGATCAGGAAGCGTGACTCGTCTCACCTCGCCACCAGTTGTTTTGTACTCTTTATACAGGAGCTGGTTCCGAAAAGCGTAGCTGCCAAACGCCAGTAAGATGGCTACAGAAGCTGCCGCCCACCAGACCAACGGAGTCCGATTGCCTATTTGCCGAACAGTGGGGTCATTCGTTTCGGGTTCCTCATCAGTTGTTGCTACCTGACGTAACTGAAGAAGGCGGGAATAGGCTTTATCGGCATCAGGCATTAATTGCAGGTTTTCCAATTCCCACTCTTCCAGCCATTGGAAATATAATTCCTGATGCGTCGGCTCAGCCAGCCATTTTTCTATTAACCGCTTCTGTAAAGGCGTAGCTTTTCCTGCAAATGAGTTCAGGATCGTTTGTCGGGATAGCGTCGATTTCATAAACAGTTGTGGAAAGCCATCCGTAAGAGTGAAAACAGGGGATTTACTCCTTGCTCAGCAGCCCAGAAAGTAAGGCATAGCAGCATGGAAAGCAGTCCCTGGTTATGCAGCGATTGCCGTAAAACGGCCAGTACTTTGGTTATATGGCCTTCAACCGTTTTGACCGAAATACCTAACTCTTCGGCAATCAGGGCATTCTTCTTGCCTTCGAACCGGCTCATGACAAACACACGCTGGCTTTGGGGTGGCATCGACAGAATGAGGGCATCAATCTTCAGATACAGTTCAGTATACTGAAGCTGTTGATGAGGATTCAACTGGTTTATTTCGGAAACAGACTCAGGAATGATATCCGTTGGCAATTCACGGCCGAGCTCCGTGCGGAGGTGGGCAAAAGCAGCATGCCGAACGGATGTAAACAGATATGCACGAAACGATGTCGTTACGGCCTTATGCAGTTGTTTTTGCCAGAATTGGCCAAAAATATCAGTAACCAGATCTTCGGCCACCTCTATTGAGTACACAAAGCGGGCCGCATGACTGCATAACGGATGAAAATACCGCCTGAAAAGTAAGTCAAAACCTTTCTCCGCATTGGCCTCAAAAGCCCGGCGTATAAATACCTCTGAGTCGACAGCCGTTGTACTATCCATGCTCAATTCGCCAGCCAAAATCGGACGGTTAAGATGATGACTAGCAGCATTACCAAAGGGCTCCGGGGAGTTCATGAGCAAGGTAGTAGGGTAACTACCTAGTAAGAGTGTTTTCTGATCAAATACCCTTGCCTCCTTTGCAATTATTTTACAAAATTTATAAAAATCATACCACAAAAGGGCTCGATTTGGCCAACTTATCAATAAATGATTACCTGATCGATATTTATTACGACTAAGGCAGTACAATCAAATAACCTGTCCATTTTAATCAAATCAGTTTTCATTTTTTACCTCAACGAACCACGTATATGATACCTCAGCGAAGTAACCGGTCGGCCAGCAACGCCGGACTGATGCTAACGACTATGATGCTCCTTATTGGCATAACAATGGCCTGTAGCCAGCGTAGTCAAACTACTCAATCAAGTCAGACCGTCAGTCAACCGTTTGTTACTGAAGAAATTTTTACGGTCTGTGAAGTGCCACCCAGCTTTCCAGGGGGGAATGCTCTGATCCGCGATTATTTACGGCAGAATTTACGCTATCCTGAAGCAGCTATCAAAGCGAAAGTTCAGGGTAGAGTATTCGTCTCATTTCTGGTGACGAAAGATGGTACTATACGGGATGTAACTATTTTAAAAGGTTACAGCCATGGTATCAATGACGAAGCGATCCGCTTAACCCAGGCCATGCCAACCTGGATACCCGGTAAGCAGGCTGGCCACGCTGTAAATGTGACCTACAATCTGGTCATTCCCTTTGAATTAGCCAGTCTAAAATAAGCTGATCGACTTATTGTACGAACCTTAACGGCGAATACCCGTCCCTTTCGTTTGGAGACGGGTATTCGCCGTTAAGCCGATTAAGTTAGGCTAGCTAAGATACCATATATCAACCAAGAGCAATTTTCGGCCCCGTATTGTTTATCATTCAAAAAAAGACAGCAAAATAAGTTTAAGCCTATCGAGTAAAGCCCTTATTAAACAAAAACTTATTAATTACAAGATCACTCTGTATTAATTTATTACCCTTATTTGTGCAAAAGCAGTCTTTTATATGTTCAAATTATAATAAATACCTGTTTTGTATACATGAACACAAATGCCATTGTCATTTGGCTCACTGGCTTATCGGGGGCTGGAAAAACAACTATCGCCCAAGAGCTGGCCCGGCAGTTATCCCGGCAGGGCGTTAAGACCTGCAACCTGGATGGGGATCAGCTACGAAAGGGGTTAAATGCCAATTTATCTTACAGTGAGGCCGACCGGACCGAGAATGTCAGGCGGACAGCGGAAGTAGCAAAACTAATGGCCGACAACGGAATAGTGCCCATTGTATCCCTGATCAGTCCGACTCAGGCGATGCGGTCTTTAGCCCGGTCTATATTATCCTGCCACCACTTTGTGCTCGTTTATGTTAATGCGCCCTTAGCCCTTTGCGAACAGCGGGATGTAAAGCAGCTTTATAAAAAAGCCAGACTAGGCCTCGTTCCCCAGTTTACGGGAATTGACGCAGCCTACGAAGCACCCCACGATTACGATATCGAACTGCTGACCGCCTATCAGGATGTACTAACCTGCACGGCCTCTATTCAGCAATATATCACTCATGCTTACTCAACAATTGATCAATAAGCACCTTACTGCCCGAATTGGCCGACGCTGGAGACGCCTGAAGGCCCAGACCTGGGGTCGGCTCACGGCTGGCTGGCGTAAGATGCCCGATTTCCTGATCATTGGTGCCCAAAAGGCCGGAACGACGTCTTTGTTTCATTACCTGGCTCAGCATCCCGATCTGGCCATGCCCGTTGATAAAGAAATTCATTACTATGATGTCAATTATCAGAAAGGCGTAAACTGGTATAAACAATATTTCCCTCTGCGGTCCAGCGCCGAATGTTCCGGAGAAGCAACCCCGTATTATCTGTTTCATCCATTCGTGGCGAAACGCATAGCCCACGACATGCCGGGGGTGAAACTGATCGTCTGTTTACGCGATCCGGCGCTGCGCGCTTTTTCCCACTATCAGATGATGAAACGCTTCGGTGTCGAATGGCTGACGTTTGAAGAAGCCATTGAGCAGGAGCCGGTTCGATACCGGCAGGGACTAAGGGAATTAACCCGCAACCCATTGAAGCGAAGCGCCTTCCATCAGGATTTCTCTTATCTGGCCCGGGGGAAGTATGCCCGGCAGATTAGGCAATGGCTTACGTATTTTCCGCGTGAGCAGTTCCTGTTCCTTTCCAGTGAGGAACTAGCCCGGCATCCGGCCCGGGCTCTGACGCGGGTTTATACTTTTCTAGGCATACGCGCGCTGTTACCGACGGATCTCAGCCATCAGAATAAGGGGGATGCCAGCAGCCTGAACCCTGAGCTCCTGACAAGACTAAGAGCGTACTACCAGCGCGATCGTAAAGCAACCGAACAACTAACGGGTTTAAACTGGGGAGACTAACGATGCAGCCAAAACGTGTTTTATTTATTTTAGGAATGCACCGTTCGGGCACTTCGCTGTTAGCCAGCTGGCTACAGGAATGTGGCTTATTTATCGGGGAAAATCTGCTTCCGGCCGCCATTGGCAACAAGAAAGGCCATTTTGAAGATGTTCGGTTTCTTAACCTCCACCAGCGTGTACTCGGAGAACTTCGTTCTATCAGACGCTGGTACCAGCCAACTGTTGATTTTACTCAGGTTGCCCGCCAGCTCATTCAGGATAACAACCGTCGGCATAACCAATGGTCCTGGAAAGACCCCCGTACCTGCCTTCTGCTGCCGGCATGGGAATCCTTGTTACCCGACGCCAAAGCGATCATTATATTTCGGCATTATGCTCAGGTAACCGATTCATTAATTCGTCGACTACAGGAGATCAACCGGACCCGTAAAAACAAGATTATTGCAGCCTGGAACCGGTGGACCCGGCGGTATGAAAGTGCGGCCTTCGCCGATGAATGCCTGTTGCACTGGATCACTTACAATGAACATATCCTTGACTACGTAGCGGGGAAGGCCACTGGCGACTATGTGGTGGTGGAGGTATCCTCCCTTATCCGGCATGATCGGCCCATTTATCAGCGATTAGTTGCGGACATGGGGTTTGCGTTGACATTCAGGCCGCTCAACGGCATCTTTGATGGCCAGATGATCCGAACGGATGTGGAGAATAAACTACCCTGTTCGCCCCACCTGCTCCGTAAAGCCGACGCTATCTACCAGCAACTTCAGGCTCTGGAACTGGCGACGTTAACTGGCGGAGCCAATTCACGGCTAAGGACATTAGATGTATGAATCGGTTGAATTCTGTCAACCCTCGGCCACTGGTGTCCATTATGATGCCGGTCCGCAACATGGGTGGTAGCATCGATCGGGCCATCGCTTCGATTTTGTTGCAGACATACCCCCAGTGGGAGCTTCTTATTATTGACGATGGCTCGACCGACCATACCCAGACCGTAGTCAGCAGCTTTACAGACGACCGAATTCGCTGGGTATCGGATACTCAGCACCTGGGCATTGCGAACCGACTCAATCAGGCGATTGCACTGAGTCGTGGAACTTATCTGGCTCGTATGGATGCGGATGATGTAGCCTACCCAGAGCGGATCGAAAAACAGGTTAAGTTTTTACTCAGAAATCCCACTATTGACCTGTTAGGAACATCCTTTTTGCGGGTTAATGCCCAAGGCGAAGTAAAAAATGAAGCACTATGTCCCCGCGATCACGCTCAGATCTGCCAGAACCTATGGATGGGGTTTCCTCTATCCCATCCCACCTGGATGGCTCGGGCGAACTGGTTTCGGGAGTGGGGCTATCGAAAGCGGTTCTTCAATTATGGCGGAGAAGATATCGATTTACTCTTTAGAAGTTACCGAAGCAGCCGGTTTGCCTGTTTGCCGGAGATACTGTTGGCGTATCACCATGCCATTACCTTGCGCAAGTCGTCTATCTCCTTTCTACTGCTGTTCAGTACGCTCTGCCGTCATCGGCTTTGGTATGAAGCGTTACTTTGTGCCCTTGTTGTTCCGTGCCGAACGGTAACTGTGGTGCTGGTTCGTAGCATAAGTCCAACACTGTACAGCTACATTGCCGGTCGGGGTAAAAAAGCGTCGGTAGCCACCAACGAACGCTGGCAGCAGTTACAGTCGGCGCTGTCGGCCTGGTTGTTCAAAAAGCCAGTGGAGTCAGTTAACCGGTAGCACATGACCGCTTACGGACTCATGGCTATTCAGCCATAATTGGGGTTCAAAGCCGTTAGAGCGTGTTTTCAGTTAGAAGGTAGCATGCCAGTCACACCAGAACCCGTAGTTAAGTGCCTGGGGCAGAGAAAAGTAGTCGTGCCGATGCATGTGCAGCATCTTTTTTGCTGTCTTGTAATCACTCCATGTACCCGCCAGCCATTCCCCAAAAGGTCCTGACGACCCGGGGGTAAAGCCATAGCCAACGGTCTTATACAGTTGCTGTTTCCGCCGTACGCTTTGTAGTTTCCGGACAACCTTTTGTAGCAGTTGCGTTGAGTCTTTATAGAATTTATTGCTGTTAGTTAACACAGCTAACGAAGCCTGATCCACCAATTTAAAGCGCTGATACCCCAGACGATGCAGGGTGTCTAACGTGCGCTGAGCATCCTGATCACTAATTGACTCAGCTTCCCCGATACACTCCGATTCTACGGAAATATAGGTAGGTAGCTCATGCAAAGGCACTAGAGTCTGTAAACAGCGGTCATCGTAGCCTTCAATATCGATCTTGCAGTAATGAGGTACGCCATACTCCTCAAAAATGGAGGCCAGTGTTCTGGACTGGACCGATACAGTGTCTTTTAAACTGGCATGCCGGTTGGCGATATCAACGTTCAGCGAGTTCCAGATTGACTCCTGGCTTAGGTTAAAAAGAACCGTTTCGTGATCTACATCCGAAATGGCGCAGTGCAGGGGAATAAACTGGTTTGTGTCGATATACGTTTTAAAGCGTTCTTTAGCTGAGTCGATGGAATGGATATCGGCATCAATACCAATGACCCGAAACCCTTTAGTCAGGTAAAAATCAGTGTCCTGCCCCTGATGCATACCCACATCAATAATCAAATCCGGAACCATAAGGCTTTGTGTATTAAACATTACGCAATTATATCAGCATTACGTTGCCCGCAAACCTATATACACCAGATTTAATTCGGAAGCAGGGCATCGATTACCACCATGCATCATCGATTATTAACATAGCTGCCTAAAACTCGCCTTTGGGTTTTGGCCCGTAGCTGCCGAGCCTACCTTTCGCATTTGGCAAGTGCTATAAAACAAAAAACCGCAATCTGTCGATTGCGGTTTTTTAAGTGCCGAAGGCGAGACTCGAACTCGCATGTCCGTAAAGACACACGCCCCTGAAACGTGCGTGTCTACCAATTTCACCACTTCGGCAGGTACGCTTCCCCGTGTTGGGAGTGCAAAGATAAGACGCGAAAACCCGATTGCACAAGGTTTTTTGTTAAAATTTTTCTGCCTTATCGCGTAAACATCATTCGCTCACCCGGCTGGTCGGTCACGAAACGGCCATTTTCATACACGAGCCTGCCCGAAACAATCGTATGCGTTACACTCGCACTGAATGTGTGCCCTTCCAACGGCGACCATCCGCACTGATAAAGAATATTCTCCTTTGCTACTGTCATCGGTCGGGCCGGGTCAACCAAAACAAGATCGGCCCAGTACCCCTCACGGACATACCCGCGCCGGTCGATCTGAAAACAGTCGGCGGGGGCGTGACTCATTTTACGAACAAGGGTTTCGATCGAGAGTTTGCCCTGCTTCACGAAATCAAGCATGAGCAGTAATGGATGCTGTGCTAGCGGTAAACCGGCTGGTGCCTGCCAGTAATGCTGCTGCTTTTCGGCCCAGGTGTGGGGCGCATGATCGGTTGCGATAATGTCGAGTCGGTCGTCCAGGAGCCCGGCCAGTAATGCCTCTTTGTGATACGGAGCTTTGATGGCCGGATTGCATTTGATTAGGTTACCCAGGGTAGCATAGTCTTCGCTGTCGAACCAGAGGTGATGCACACATACTTCGGCCGTTATACGCTTTTCGGTCAGCGGGATGTCGTTTCTGAACAAAGCCAGTTCGTCGGCGGTGGAGATGTGCAGAATATGCAGGCGGGTATTGTGCCGTTTGGCCAGTTCTACAGCCAGGGAAGACGACCGCAGGCAGGCTTCTTCATTCCGAATCAGCGGATGAAGGCCAGCCGTTGCGTGCTCCCCGTATTCGGCCTTGTAGTGTTCCATATTGGCCCGAACTGTAGCTTCGTCCTCACAGTGAGTAGCAATGAGCATCGGACTTTCCTTAAACAGGCGATCCAGTACCTGCTCGTTATCGACCAGCATATTTCCCGTCGATGAGCCCATGAATACCTTGATACCACACACATCGGCGGTGTTGGTTCGCAGCACTTCATCGAGGTTATCATTGGAGGCACCCATGAAAAAAGAGTAGTTGGCCAGCGATGCTCTGGCCGCAATAGCGTATTTATCAGCCAATAATTCCTGAGTCAGCGCATTAGGTACGGTATTGGGCATTTCCATAAAACTGGTAACGCCCCCAGCTACAGCCGCCCGTGCTTCCGACCCAATCGTGGCTTTGTGTGTCAGACCAGGCTCCCGGAAATGTACCTGATCATCAATAACCCCCGGCAGAAGGTAATTGCCGCCAGCATCAATGATTTTATCAGAATGAGCATCCGACAGGCCTGAACCCAGTTTGGCGATAAATCCATCCTCAATTAAAACGTCGGTTTCAATAATGCGACCCTCGTTTACTAATCTGGCATTTCGTATTAATAATTGACTCATATCCGAGAACTCTGTTCAATGGTAAAATTTACTTTACCTATAAAACTAGCTATAACCTTCTTTGTACTTTGCCGCACTGGGCTGATATTTCCGTTGTAAACTTAACAACAAAGTAAGTTCATTTTAGCGTTGGCAGGCTAAATCTTGAGAATGCATAATGGTATACCTGAGTCATCCCAAACTTTAGTGATTCAACTAAAAGGCGCTGCCCAATACACCTGGTTGGTGCACCGAGCAGCGCCTTTTAGCACAAAGCCGGTTTTTTGTTGGGGTATCGGTTTCTACCCTTCGTTCTGTGTCGTGTTCTCAAACCCGACATCTGGTAGGTTCACCCGCGTTGGGTTCTGTAACTGTGTTCTAGTATTCCAGTCTGTGATCGGTGATTGAGGTTAGACTATTCCGTAAACTCCGGTCGGAGACCGGGCAACGCCACGACATAGTCACAAACTATACCGATCAGCTCTTCAGATAGGTTAGAGCTCCAATAGCAGAACAGACTACACTTATTATTCTCCCTTACTCAGAAAAGAGAACAGGCTCACAATCGCTTAGATGAATTTCTCTCTAGCGTTTAATTATTTTTCAACAAATAACGGGCTGCTTCCTTGGCAAAGTAAGTCAGAATAACGTTTGCTCCGGCTCGTTTGATTGCCATGAGTGACTCCATCATAGCACGTTCGCCATCGAGCCAGCCATTCTGCGCTGCCGCTTTGATCATAGCGTACTCGCCACTCACGTTATAGGCTGCAATGGGGAGATGAAAATTATCGTTCAGCAGTTTAATAATGTCCAGATAGGCTAAAGCAGGTTTTACCATCAGGAAATCGGCTCCCTCTTCGAAGTCAAGCTGGGCTTCAATGAGAGCCTCCCGACTATTGGCGGGGTTCATCTGATACGTTTTTTTATCACCAAATTTCGGAGCCGAGTCCAGGGCGTCGCGAAAAGGTCCGTAAAAGGCACTGGCATATTTGGCGGCATACGACATAATCGCAACATCATGGAACCCCCCTTCATCAAGCACCTGACGCAAATAACCCACGCGACCATCCATCATATCCGACGGACCAATGATATTAGCACCTGCCTGCGCCTGAGCCAGGGCCATTTTACCCAATACCTCAAGTGTTGGGTCGTTCAGGATTTTCCCGTTCTCCACAATGCCATCGTGCCCGTCGGAGCTATAGGGGTCCATAGCCACGTCGGTCATGATAACCACGTCGGGAAAGCGTTCTTTAATGGCCCGGATGGCGGTCGGATATAGCCCGTCGGGGTTATAGCTTTCGGTGGCGTACTTATCCTTTCTGGATTCGGGAAGATTTGGGAAGAGGTCGAACGTTTTGACCCCAAGATCTACACACTCCTGAATTTCGTTAAATAGCAGATCCAGCGAGTACCGGTAGATACCCGGCATGGACGATACCTCCGAACGAAGGTTCTGACCTTCCATAATGAAGACCGGCAAGATAAAATCAGTGACCGACAGGCGGGTTTCCTGCACCATGTCGCGGATAACGGCCGATTGGCGGTTCCGACGCGGACGGCGTATTAGGTTCATGTTACACAATTAATTTAAATCCTTCGCCGTGCACATTTACAAGCTGAACTGCGGGATCCTCCCGGAGGTACTTGCGTAGTTTTGTCACATACACATCCATGCTTCGGGCGTTGAAATAGGAATCGTCTCCCCAAACCATTTTCAGGGCAAAACTACGACTGACCGGTTGGTTCAGGTTTTGTGCCAGCAGTTTTAATAACTCCGATTCCTTACTGGTTAGTTTCTGCGGAGCCAATTCCTGGGTATTAAGTGAGGAATCGTCCATAATTCGAGAGAGCAGCTGATGCGGATAATCGAAGGAAAATGAGCCAATCCGGTAGGTAGTGGGTTCGGCCGATTCGGTGGAGCGCTGGTACCGGCGAAGAATTGCCTGAATCCTGAGCAGCAGTTCTTCCATGCTGAACGGCTTCGTCATATAATCGTCGGCCCCGGCCTTAAATCCCTGAATGGTATCCTCCTGCATGGATTTGGCCGTCAGGAAAATGATGGGTACATCGCGGTGGTCCATCCGCACCTCCTTAGCCAGCGTGAATCCATCTTTCTTGGGCATCATCACATCGAAAATACAGAGGTCGTACTTACCCGCCATGAATAATTGCAGTCCCTGGTTACCGTCGATAGCCCGATCGGTTGGGTAGCCTTTCATGATCAGGTACTCCTGTACTAACTGACCCAGGTTTGGGTCGTCTTCAACAAGCAGAATGGTTGGCATAATTTCAGTAATTAGTGAAGTAGGCGAAATGAGTGAAGCAGGTCCGTGAATTTGTTTTACTACACTACTTAGTTTCCTTACTTCACTACTAAATCTTGTGTATACGGAATAATGACCTCGAATGTGCTGCCTTTTCCGGGCTGGCTGTCAACCATGATCTGTCCGTGGTGCTCATCAACCATCTTCTTCACATAGCTGAGTCCCAGACCAAACCCTTTTACATCATGTCGGTTGCCGGTGGGTACCCGGTAAAATTTCTCAAAAATTCGGTTGGTCTGCTCTTTTGTCATGCCCACCCCCTGATCAGACACCGTAATACTTACCCCCTGAATCGTTTTGGCAGCGCCCGGCACCGCCGATGCATCGGAAAGGCTTCGGGTGCTGATCGTAATGTGCGGACTTTCGGGCGAGTACTTCAGGGCATTGTCAAGCAGGTTATAAACAATGTTGGTCAGGTGCAGTTCATCCGCTTCTACCACTTCGCGGTCGGCATCGAAGTGCAGGTCGACTTCGCCCCCCCGCTGCTCGATTTGAAGCCCCAGGTTATTGAGCACTTTTTCGATAACGTCATGTACGTTTACGGGTGACAAATTGAGCTTGATTTCTCCCCGATCCAGCAGCGCCATTTGCAGCACTTTTTCGACGTGCGAACCCAGCCGCCGGGTTTCGTCCCGGATGATGCCCATGTACCTCGACAGGCGACCGGCCAGTTCATCGCCCGAAGAACCGGAGACTGGCTCTTTGTTCCAGGCTCCCCGGCTTGTACTCATCTGTTCCTGGGCCATTTCAACGGCCAGTGAAATCGTTGAAATAGGCGTTTTGAACTCGTGAGTCATATTGTTGATAAAATCATTCTTGATATCGGCCAGCTTTTTTTGCTGAACAATGGTGCTGATGGCAATGTAAAAACACGCCAGGATAACCAGAATCAGTACAACGGAGGCCCCGAACGTAAATCCCAACCGACTCAGGATAAACTGCTGCTGGGTCGGAAAATAAACATACACGTAATTTCCCCTTTCCATCAAGTTATTCGGGAAAAGAGCCGCTTTATAGCCACTGTTATCAAACTGCTGCGCTTCGATTCCCAGCGAGGTGAACAGAAACCGGGGGTGCTGGCGAGTCCGGACCGCGTAGGCAAACGGAATATCAATACCCCGCTCGGATAGCGACTGCCGAAGCAGTGTATCAAGTGCCAACCGGTTGACGCGATCTTCAATCGGGCGATCGGACATCAGCAACCCTTTCAGCACGTCCTTAATCATGTGCGACTGCTGCTCGGCCCGGTTTTGGCTTACACTGGCTGGGCGGGTGGGCAAACCGGGTTTCAAGGCAGCCACCTTATCGTCCGGTTGTGTTTTTCGCTGTTGTGCAGCCCGGTGAAGCCGGTTTTTAGCCGCCCGAACCGATGAGTCCTGCCTTGCCTGATGCCCCACCTGATTGTTGATACGGGTTAATTCACTCGTCAGTACATTCTCGACCCATCGGTCAAACTGTTGCTGCTGAACTAACTGCGCCTGCCAGTCGCCTACAGCCATCAGTTCATCCTGCTGCCGAAAAAACTCTTCAACAACGGCCATCTGTTCGGCCGAGAGCGGACGAACGATCGGGTGCAACACATCCGACTGAACAACCATCGTTCCGGCGGCCGTCATACCCGCTGGCAAACCATACCGAGCTGCCAACTGGTCTGTCGATGACGGCAGGGGGTGTTTAGCTTTAGTAAGCGGTTTTGTTTCGGAATGGGCGGGCTCCCCCGACGCTTTCGGTACCGTCCGCCCTTCTTTTTTGGCGATGGCCATCAGGCGGTCCTGCTGTTCGCGGGCCTGAACGCGCTGATTAGTCTGGTAATAAATCTCCTGCCGCTCCAGCGCCCGAACCACCTCCTGCAGGGCATCCGTCACTTTATAGGCGAATTGTTCTTTCTGTAACTGTAAGGCGCTGTTGATCCAGTACAACTGCAACCCTACCAGTCCCAAAAGACCGATAGCCATCAGCGCGACAATCCAGCGTATGCGTTGTTTCGACATTTTTTTACTCGCTCATGCAACCTTCAGCCAACTTTGTCATCTATAGAAACGTAACCTGAAGGGTTAGTAAAAGTACGAACCGACCCGGCTATACATTGGCTCGTTAACAAACTTTAACAAGCCCTATATCAATCCGTTTGGCAACTTATCGTTCACTCGTTTCTACTATGAAAAAAACAGTTTTTGCCGGATACCAGTTCGCATCGACCCTGTTGCTGGCCGTTGCGTTGAGCAGTGCTGCCTTTGCTCAGAAGCCGGACAGCCCCGCCAAAAAATCAGATAAAGGCGAAGTAAACATCCGAATTATTGAACGCAACGGTGGTGAAGTTCGGGAAATTGAACGCACCTACCGGATGGATGGTATGAACGACCCCGACCGGGATAAGCTGGTGATGAAACTGGTCGATTCCCTGAAAGCGACCCGTAAAGACGGCGGTAAACACCAGATGACCATTATCATCGAAGATGGTACCGGCGATCGTGTGGTGACGCGGGAGCGTGTCACACCCAACAAACGGCGTGCACCGGCCGATGCCTACGCCCAGCGAAACAAACAGCCCCGAAACGATCAGGATTTCTGGAACAACCAGACCTGGCGGTATGAATTCCGGCGCGGAACGGATTCACTTGCCGATCAGCTTAACCGGCTAAAATTAACGATTCCCCGTGATTTCGACCGGCAGTTGGTTCGCCCGTTTGAAGACTGGGCCCGGAATGTTGGTGGCAAGCCATCCACCATCCGCGGATTGGATGCGTTTCCGAACAACCCGGATCATGACCAGTTGAACGTTCGGTTTACGGCACCAGCCAAAGGCGATGTTACCATTTTTGTGACAAACCCTAAAGGTAAAGAGGTGGCCCGCCGGGATATAAAAGACTTCTCGGGCGAATTTGTTGGGCAGATCGACCTGGGCAAAAAGCCGCAGGGCGTCTATTTTATTACCGTCACCCAGAATGAAGACGGTGCTGTGAAGCGGATTATTGTAGAGTAGTGGAGTGGGTGAAGTGAGTAAGCAGTTGGCGCCTGTGTTAATCAGCCCCCCTTTACTCACTACACCCACTCCACTTACTTCCCCAAATCAAAAAATATTTTAAAAAATATAGTACTATGTATTGCAAGATACCAAATTAAACCCATAACTTTGTATTGTTATTTAGAAGCAAAGGTCATGAAAACTCTCTTCGTCATCGGCATTTTATTTGTAGGCATCAGCGGACAGGCGTTCAGCATGGGGCATCCACACAACATGTTTGCGGCCCGGAAGCAGATGCGGGCGAAATCGTCGGCATCGGTAGCAAAAAACAAAACGACGGTTTCAGCTTGCTGGCAACAAACAGTTCAAACAACAAAAGTAGCCATCAGCGAGCGTCTGATAGCCGCGCTGACCAATGTGCGACCAGCGCGGCCCTATTGAGTCAACATCCGTATTGAGAAGCCTGTCACGCGTTACTCGTTTTATAGAGTAAGCCGTAATCAGGTCTGATTTGCTGTGCTTGCAACTCTTCCCGGTTCAACTAGTTGTCAGAAAATAACTTACTGGTTTTTGCATTGCCCATCGATGGGCTTTTTTTATTTTGTTGCTGTCAGTTTCTCTTCCTTCTCGCCCCAAAGACAGCGCTTGTCTACCCGGGGCCAACTCTCCGAAAAATAAATTAACCGAATTACTTACCGACAAGTACCCGGTTAAAAGGGTTATTTACTTGCCACTATTTTTTGCTGTCAGGTATATTTAATGCACTGATTTACTGGACTAAATATAATCCTGCTTATACATTTAATATTGTATTAATCGAGCACAGTAAACTATTTGGCAATACTATTTCGTTAAAAAATTAGACAATTCAACGATTTTCTATGGTTTACGATGGTCATTGGCTATTTTTATGGTTTGGCCTGTGACTGCCGCCAGATGATCGTTACTTTTTACTTACTGAGTGCCCATGCGGAACATTGTTTTAAGACCAATTTTACTCGTCGGCCTCCTGCTCGTCAGTTTGCTAACTGCTCTTGGCTTCACTAAGCCGGGTCGTAACATCTGGACGAGAATTGCCTCAAAAGCGACGCATCGAGCAATAGCCAGGCGGCCTGTAGCCGTTGCGCCCAAGGCGGTTATCTCCGCTTATAAATTCGGGCTCGCAGCCAAGCCGGTTGAGGTGTTTGCTATGTCTGATAGTGGCCAGCAGTGGGTAGACAGCGTCTTCCATACGCTTACCCCCGAGCAGAAAATTGGTCAGTTCTTCATGGTGGCAACTTTCTCCAATCGTCACGACAATCATTATCAATACATTGAACACCTCATTCAGACAAATCACATTGGTGGTCTGATCTTCTTCCAGGGTGGTCCCTACCGGCAGGCTATTCTGACAAACCGCTACCAGGCAGCATCTAAGGTTCCCTTACTCATCGGCATTGATGGCGAATGGGGGTTAGGTATGCGGCTGGACAGTACCATGAATTTCCCCAAGCAAATGTCGCTGGGAGCTATCCGTAATAATGAGCTGATCTACCGTATGGGCGCCGAAATTGGGCGGCAGTGCCAGCGGCTGGGTATTCATATCAATTTTGCCCCTGTATCCGACATTAACAGCAATCCGGCAAATCCGGTTATTGGTGTTCGCTCTTTTGGGGAGTCTAAAGAAAATGTTGCCCTGAAAGCATCGGCCTACATGCGGGGATTGCAGCAGACCCGCGTCATTGCCACCGCCAAGCATTTTCCGGGCCACGGCGATACCAACGCTGATTCGCACCACACGCTGCCCACCGTTAGCCGGTCGTCGGAGCAGATGCGCGATATTGACCTATATCCTTTCCGTAAACTTATTGCCGACAGTTTGATGGGCGTTGTTACCGGTCACCTGCACGTACCGGTGATGGACAATACCCCCGCACTAGCCGCTACGCTGTCGGAAAAGATTGTTACTGAACTGCTTAAGAAAGAGCTGGGTTTCCGGGGGCTGGTCTTTACTGATGCCATGAATATGGGCGGTATTAGTCGGTCGCCCAAGGCAATAGACGTTAATCTCCGCGCTCTGATTGCCGGTAATGATATTTTGCTTTACCCGGAAAACGTTCGGGAGGCAACTCTAAACATTCTGAATGCCGTTCAGCAGGGAGTCATCACTCAGGAATTTATCGACGAAAAAGTCAAGAAAATCCTTCGCGCTAAATACTGGGTTGGTCTACATCACTATAAACCCATTAATCTGGCGGGCCTGTCAGCGGAACTTAACTCACCGGAAGCGCAGCTGTTGAAGCAGGAACTCTGCGAACAGTCGGTAACCGTTATCGACAACAAGAGAGATATTCTGCCGCTAAAGCAACTGGATACCCTCAAACTGGCTTCTGTGGCCATTGGGGCCGAACCGGGGAACGTCTTTCAGAAAACCTTGACTCAATACGCTCCGTTCCAGACACTGGCCTATCCGGAAAAGCCCGTTTCAGAAGCTGACCTTTCCCATATCGTGGCGCAACTCACCGAAGCCAACACGGTTGTGGTGAGCTTTCACCGAATGAGTGAGTCGGGTCTTCGGAAATACGGCATTACGAAACCCTCCCTCGACTTAATTACCAAGCTGAAGCAGCAAGGGAAAAAAGTTATTGTAACGGCCTTTGGCTCGCCTTATAGCCTGCCTCAGTTCTCTGCAGCCGACGCCCTGATTTGCGCTTATCAGGAGCTCGACGATATGCAGCGGGTTGTTCCCCAGGTTTTGTTTGGCGGACTGGGAGCAAAAGGTATGCTGCCCATCTCGACGGGTGATCTGAAAGTTGGTCTTGGGCATACGCTCAACCCGGAGGGGCGGTTATCGACAGGCTCGCCGGAGAGCGTTGGCATGAAAACGACAGTGCTGAATCAGATCGACGCCATTGCGCAGGGAGCAGTTAAAAACCATGTGGTACCCGGTTGTGAGATTCTGGTTGCCCGAAAAGGCAAAATCGTTTACAGCAAAAACTTTGGTGCGTTAACCTACGCAGCCGGTGCCGAAAAAGTAACCGACGAAACTTTGTATGACCTGGCGTCGCTGACAAAAGTGCTGGCTACGCTACAGTCGGTCATGATTTTGTATGACCGCAAACAGATCGATCTGACCCAGAAAGCATCGCTGTATCTGCCGGAACTGCGCAATACGAACAAACAGAATATCACCCTTCAGGACCTGCTCTGGCACCAGTCGGGCATGGTTTCTTTTTACCCGACTACCTGGGATCGTACCCGCTTACCGGGTGGGGGGCTGAAAGCCGAGTACTACGGAGCCGTTCGGGATAGTCTGCACACGCTTCAGATTGCGCCAACCCTCTGGGGCGTTCCGGCGCTGAAAGATTCTGTCTGGAAGTGGGTCGTTCAATCGCCCATGTCGCGCAAGACGGACGAATCGGGAAAACCAGCGTTCGTTTACAGTGACCTCAATTTCCTGACACTACAGAAGATTGTTGAGCGCGTTAGTAAACAGCCTCTGGATAAGTTCGTTACCGAAAATGTATATAAGCCGTTAGGGCTTCACCAGCTTGGGTTTACGCCCCTGCAACGGTTGCCAAACCCGCAATGCGCCCCCACCGAACAGGATACGTATTACAGAAACCAGCTTCTGGTAGGTACGGTGCACGATCAGATGGCCGCCGTGCAGGGCGGGATTTCCGGCCATGCCGGGCTGTTTGGCAATGCCCGTGACATTGCCACGCTACTACAGATGAATTTACAGAAAGGCGTGTATGGCGACGAGCGGATTTTCCAGCCGATGACGGTGCCTTATTTTACCCAAACCCTAAGCCATCGTAGCCATCGCGCTCTGGGCTGGGATAAGCCCAACCCTGAAAGTGCCAGCAGCGTGTACATGGCTCAGCAGGCTTCGGCCCGTTCATTCGGACACACGGGTTTTACCGGCAATGTGGTTTGGGTCGATCCTGATCAGGACTTGATATTTGTTTTTCTTTCGAATCGTATCTACCCAACTGCCGGAAACAATTCAATCAACACAACAAAACTCCGTCGACGCATTCACGAAGTTATTTATAGTGCTATTCAGTAACTGATTTAGTATCTTTTCAGAAGTAATTACAACCGGAAAGAACCTTTTAAAGGCTAGCAGGCCACTTCCTACAGGGAGTGGCTTTTTCATTGATACAAGTGCCTCAACCTGCCTGTTTATCGAATACGGGGCACTTCATCTATACATAAGCGCGAAATTACTCGTCTACGGTTACCTCTTTTTAGGCGAGCAGGAGTATCTGCTGTGGCTGGATTACGACTTAGTGAACTCGTTAAATCGTCCATAAATGCATTAACTTTAGGCGTTTAATTGATTTACTCTTTACTTATGAAGGGACGTATATTATACTCCTGTTTACTTACCTGGATATGCATTGCCGGGCTAACTAACCAAAGTCTGGCACAGACAATAACCAGTGTCACCTTTCCTGCAGCAACCGTATGCCCGGGCAGCGACGTTACCGTATCGTATACCATAAGTGGTACGTTCAATGCCGGCAATACATTTACAGCCTTTTTGTCCAACTCGGCAGGCACGTCATTCCCGACTAGCGTAGGGTCTGTGTCCAGTAGAGTTGCCGGGACAATCACGGCTAGAATTCCTGCGGGAACGACTAACGGATCAGGCTATTTAATTCGTGTTGTTGCGAGTAACCCGAACGTGAATGCAACAAGCGCCAGCCAGCTTACAATTTCGGCTCCATCGGCTCCCGGCGTAACACCCCCTCCTGCCTATTGCCAGGGCGATGCGGCATCAGCACTTGTTGCGACAGCCACTTCGGGAGCTACGTTAAGATGGTATGGAACGGATCAGACGGGGGGTACCTCATCACCTGTTGCGCCTATCCCCGGCACAACGACTGTTGGTAGTACAACCTATTATGTAAGCCAGGTGGTGGGTGGCTGCGAAGGGCCACGCTCCGGTATCGTTGTCACGGTAAAAGGCAAACCCGGCGCGCCAGGTGTTAGTGGTATAAATTACTGTGTTGGCCAGACAGCAGGTTCGCTAACGGCCTCACCAGCAGCAGGCGGTACACTGAACTGGTATGGTACCAGCGCATCGAGTGGATCAGCGTCATCAGTGGCGCCTGTCCCTTCCACAGGATCAGCGGGCACAACAACGTACTATGTCAGTCAAACAGTAGACGGCTGCGAAGGACCACGTGCCGGTCTGGTCGTAACGGTAAATGGTATACCTTCTGCCCCAACAACTACCGCACCCTCTCCTTACTGCGAAGGCGCTACTGCCCTGGCCCTGTCGGCAACACCCTCCGCGGGCGGAACCTTACGATGGTATGGTACAGCAGCAACAGGCGGCACATCAGTAACTAATGCTACCACACCCAATACATCGATCGTTGGTACCACCAACTACTACGTTAGTCAGGCAGTAAACAATTGTGAGAGCCCACGGGCCGCCATTCCTGTAATAGTGCGGGCAAGCCCTTCAGCTCCGGCAACTACATCTGCTCCTGATTACTGCCAGAACCAAACGGCGAGTGCCCTGGTCGCAACACCAGCTGCGGGGGCAACCTTGAACTGGTATGGAACGGCCGCCAGCGGTGGTGCAGCCTCGGCAATAGCGTCTGTACCTGCAACAAACCAGGCCGGAACATTTACCTATTATGTTAGCCAGACAGCAAACGGCTGCGAAGGTCCCCGTGCCTCCATATCGGTTACGATTAAGGGTACGCCCGGTGCACCAACCGTCTCAAGCCCGCTTATTGCCTGCCAGAATCGGCCGGGTTATTCGTTGACGGCCACTCCGTCTGGCGGAGGTACGCTAAACTGGTATGGTACGTCGGCTACGGGTGGTACCTCTACTGCCACTGCTCCTACGCTGTCAACTGTATCATTAGGGTCAACAAACTATTATGTCAGCCAGTCTGTAAACGGATGTGAAGGGGCGCGTGCCCTCATCACCGTTACGGTTAACGCCGTGCCAGCCGCCCCGGTTGCCACCGCCCCTTCTCCCTACTGTGAGGGTACTACGGCCGTAGCACTAACCGCTACAGGGCAGAATCTGAAATGGTACGGCACCGCAGCAACGGGTGGTACCGGTTCCAGCAGCCCTACAATTCCCACCACCGCTCTACTCGGGCCAACGAATTATTTCGTCAGTCAAACAGTAAGCGGCTGCGAGAGCGAGCGGACGAGTATTCTGGTCGTTGTAAAAGATACACCGGCTGCTCCTGGCGTATCGGCTGTCGAGTTTTGCCAGGAAGCAGCACTACCGGTACTGGCAGCGACCCCGGTTCCTACGGCTACAATCAATTGGTACGGTACCTCCTCAACCGGTGGAACAGCCTCGACAACAGCACCAGTGCCAAGCAAAACAGCGGTTGGCACTACCGTTTATTACGTCAGCCAGACACTGGATGGTTGTGAAGGGCCCCGTGCTTCGTTGAACGTACGCGTCAAAGCAACACCTAGTGCCCCTGGCGTCGCTGCTGTCAGTTACTGCAATAACAGCCAGGCACAGCCCCTGACCGCTACCGCTGCGGGGCCGACACTCAAATGGTTTGATGCCGCCGACAAATTACTTACCGGGGCTCCAACACCCAATACAGGCAGCGTAGGCGACCAGACGTTTAAAGTATCACAGATATCGAGCGAAAATTGCGAGAGTCCCAGAGCTACCATAACCGTTACGATTAAACCATTACCTGCTCCTCCCGGTGTTAAGCCACTTACTTACTGCCAGAAGCAAATAGACCAGATTCAACAGAATGTAACACCGCTGGAGGCTGCAGGATCGAATCTGAAATGGTCGCTCAGTGACGGAAATCCATTCTCCAGCCCACCTACTCCTTCTATTGATAAAGCCGGTACTCAGATTTTCCTGGTCACGCAAACGGTAAACGGCTGCACGAGTTCAGCGGCACGGCTGGAAGTATCGGTGCTAACGCCTGCAATTCCTACCGTAATAAAGCCAGTAGTTACCTATTGTATCAATGACCGGGCGGTGCCGCTGGAAGCTAGTACGAACGAAACAGGTGCCCAGCTAAGATGGGTAGACCCGGCGGGTAATGTTACCGTCAACGCACCCACTCCCCCAACCCTGAATAAAAACGTGCAGGAAGGTGGCGACGCGTTCTATGTTTATCAGATCGCTAACTACGGATGCGCCAGTGCCCGGGCCACCGTTCGGGTCGTTGTCAACACCCCCCCAACGCTGGCTCTGGCAGCGCCGGTTGCATCCGTAAATCTTGGTCAGCGAGCACCTTTGCAACTTAAATTTACCGGTGCCGGGCCATACAGCTACAGCCTCACAGAGGGGTACTCAGGCCAGGCGCGGACAGATACAACCATCTCCGTCTTACCACGCGGCAATACGACGTATCAAATCGTTAGTGTTAGTAATGCATGTGGCGTGGGACTACCCGGAACAACGGCTACGATCACCGTTCGGGTACCAACGGTATCGACGAGTTCGTTTGCCACAACGACGTTGTGCGCTGGTACGTCACTATCAGTGCCTTTCACGACAACCGGCGAGTTTAACACCGGTAACGCGTTTCGTATCGAAGTGGCCAGTGTAGCCGACACATCGAAAAAATTCACGTTCCAGAGTACGGCAGCCGGCTCACCCGTTACGGGAACAGTCCCGCTCTCTCTGGCAAGCGGGCAGTATTATGTGCGGGTAAAAGCCGATAATCCGGAAATTGGCATTACAGGCTCCAATAGCCCTACCCTGTTGACGGTACGCTCCTTACCAACCGCTACGCTGACCGGAACGCAGAATATCTATGAAGGCTCTCCGGTGAACCTGACTATCACCTTCGGGGGCGACGGTCCCTGGGACGCCATCTATGCCGACAGCCTCCGCACGTACCCAATCACAGCAACCACCAGTCCGTTAATTGTGGAGGCTCGTCCGGCCCGAACAACCGCCTATCGGCTGACCAGCGTAACCAATAGTTGCGGTAGTGGCCCGGTTTCGGGTACCGCCACGATCTCCGTGCTGCCGTTGCTGGGCGTGGATGATAACTCGCTCGACCCGCTCGTAAAAGCCTATCCGGTACCAACCGTCACCAAGCTGATCGTTGAACTAAATTTGCCTCTGACCCGTGATCCGGCCATTTTATCCCTGACCGATCAACGTGGAAAGCCCGTTCTACAGCACACAACCCGTGGCCAGATGAATGAACTGGATTTGAGCGGACAGCCAAGTGGGTTGTACATTCTGCGTATCCGGGTTGGAGATCGGGAGACAGCCCGAAAAGTACTGAAACAGTAAACTAAATTGATAATTGCTGGCTGGTTGCTGATTTTTGTCCTCCGACGAATCAGCAACCAGCCAGCAATTATTGTTTATAAGGAATGAACGACGAGTATTTCATGGGTATAGCCCTAACGCTGGCGGAAGAAGCGGCCGATAATGGTGAAATACCCGTTGGGGCTATTGTCGTTTGCCGAAACCGGATCATTGCCAAAGCGCGCAACCAGACGGAACAGTTGACGGATGTGACGGCGCACGCTGAGATAATGGCGATTACAGCAGCAACGCAATACCTGGGTAGTAAGTATCTGACCGACTGTACGATGTACGTAACGCTGGAACCCTGCGTAATGTGTGCCGGTGCATTATTCTGGGCCCAGCTCGGCCGACTGGTGATTGGGGCCAGCGACGCTAAACGAGGATACAGTCGTTTGGAAACAAATCTGTTACATCCAAAAACCAGAGTCGAATCCGGCGTTTTGGCCCAAGAAAGTCAGGATTTGCTCGCTAAGTTTTTTACACGCTTAAGAACATAATTTAGACTAGGGTTGTTACTTCAACCGATTGTTCTTCCATCTAACTGATTAGTAAAATGGCATTTGTATTAGACCCACTTCCTTACCCAAGCGATTCGCTCGAACCGAATATCGACAAGCAAACCATGGAAATTCACCACGGAAAGCATCACAATGCATACGTGACGAATCTCAATAACGCCATTGCAGGCACCGAAATGGAAAACAAATCCATTGAAGACCTCCTGGCTTCTGTAAGTTCAGCACCCATTGCGGTTCGTAATAATGGAGGGGGACACTACAACCACACCTTATTTTGGAACACTATTTCTGGAAGCGGTGGTGGTCAGCCAACCGGTACACTAGCAGAAGCTATCGATTCGAAATTCGGTTCGTTCGACGCCTTTAAAGAAGAATTCACCAAAGCAGCGACTACCCGTTTTGGTTCGGGCTGGGCGTGGCTGATCGTTACTCCCGAAGGCGAATTGGCTATCACGTCATCACCAAACCAGGATAACCCACTCATGGACATTGCCGAAGTAAAAGGTTTCCCGATCATTGGTCTCGACGTTTGGGAGCACGCTTACTACCTGAAATACCAGAATCGCCGGCCCGATTACATTGCGGCTTACTTTAACGTCGTTGACTGGACTGCCGCCGAAAAACGGTACCAGCAGGGCAAACAGGCGTAATAGATGATGTCGTGTGAGTTATAAATGATGGTTTTTCTGGGGATTGACTGCAAAAAAACTTGTCATTTATAACTCATAATTCACAAATCATCGTTACTTTTGCACTCTCAAAAATGGTGATTGTAGCTCAGTTGGTTAGAGCGCCGGATTGTGGTTCCGGAGGTCGCGGGTTCGAGCCCCGTCTTTCACCCTACTTAAAAGGCCTTGATTTCGTCAAGGCCTTTTGTTGTTTTTGGTAACCCTGAATCGACATATCTTCTTTCCTCATTCCATCGGTAGGTTTAGCCAATCCACTCTTAAATTCATACAGAGAGCCATCGTCGGGGTTCCAGTTCAGGAAGGAACTGCTCCTTCGACATTAGAATACCGACAAGGGCATCCTCTTCTGTAGCGTCAGGCAGTGTACTTTCCATAGCTTTTGAGGTTTTACATAGATATAGAAAAAGTCGCGCGTAGTTTGTACCGGTACAAACTACGCGCGACTCACAACGAATCTCGCCAATTACTGCTTTTTCTCTGGCATCAATACCAGCCGGATCAGGTTCGAACTCAGGTACTGGTTAGCCGCGGCTTTGGTGCTTTCAACGGTTACTTTCGCCAGTTGTTCGTCTTCGTGCAGGACCTCGTCAGGCGCGTCGCCGTTGTAATACTGGTTTTGCAGATAGCCCAGCCAGAACTGGTTGTCCTTTAACTGTACTTCAGTTTCGCGACGGGTTTCGGCTTTGAACTTGGCAATATCGGCGGGTAAAGCCCCCTTTTCTTTCAGATTATTGATCAGCTCCTGCGTCTTGGCAATGAGCTTCTCGACGTTTTCCGGCGCACAACCGAAATTAATTCGGAAGGTGTAGCGTGGCACCGGGTACTTGGCATAGGCCGCACTGGCACTCACGCCATACACGCCACTCTCCTCTTCGCGCAACTTTTCAATTAGCTTAATCTCCAGTACTTCAGCCAGTGCGTCTAGTTGCGTACTCGTTTCGGGCGACCAGTTTATATCCCCCGTATAAACCAACTGTACGGCCGCTTTGGGATCGAGGCCGCGGTAAACGGTTTTGCTGATCTGGCCTTTGGGTGCCCGAATGCCGAGGTCGTTGAACTTCTCCGGCTTGCCCGTCGATGGCAGGCCGCCGAGGTATTTTTCAACCAGTGGCTTCAGTTGGTCTTCTTTGAAATTACCGACGAAGTAGAACGTGAAATCACCGGCATTAGAAAAGCGTTCCTGATAGATTTTCAGGGCCCGGTCGAGATCGATGTTATCCAGATCTTCGGGCTTGAGCGGCTGCCGACGGGGATTGTTGTTGCCCAGCGTAACGGTGACAGTATCCTGAAAAACACCCTGTGGGGTTGGGGTGTTGATTCGGTTCTGCAACGCACTGCGCTGATTCGACAGGAAGCCTTTCACCACATCGGCGTCTTTTCGGGGCTGCGTAAAATAGCTGTAGAGCAACTGCAAGGCCGTTTCCAAATCTTTCGGGGCCGCGCTGCCGTTGACACCCTCGCTCAGTTCGCCCACATACGGGAACACGCTCACCTGCTTGCCCGACAAAAATTTACCCAACTGAATCTGGTTGTAGGCACCCGTTCCGCCCATTGCCGCCAGCGTAGATGAAAATCGCGCCGATTGAAAATCCTTGAGGTCGTAGAGCGACGTACCGCCCTGGCTGCTTGCCGAAAACAGGATCTGGTCGTTCTTAAAGTTTGTAGGCTTTAGCACCACCCGAACGCCGTTTTTCAACGTCCATTCCGTTACGCCGATGTCTTTAATCTGCTTTTCATTCACAACTGGCGAGGCTGTAGGTTGCGTAGTCAGCAAAGGGCTGTCCAGCGTTTTGTCTTCGTAAGCCGTCAGCCCTTTCCCAGCGTTATCGACATAGCCGATAATCTGCTCCACGGTTGGCAGTTTGGCTTTGTCTTTTTCTGGAGCCATGACAATGACCGCCCGGTTATCATTGTGGATAAACTGATCGACCAGCGCGTTGACTTCAGCGAGTTTAATACCATCCTGCTCTTTTTTGAGGAAGTTGTAATAGAACTCGATGCTGGTATACGGTTCTTTATCCGTGAAATTCTGCACGTACTCATTCACGTAGTTAACCGACCGGGTTTTGTCGCGCTCGCTATAGGCCTGCTCCACGTTGGTCATGAACTCCTGCTTGGCGCGGGCCAGTTCAGTGGGCGTAAAGCCGAACTGTTTCACGCGGGCATTCTCGTCGAGCACTGCCCGAATAGCGCGTTCAACGTTGCCTTCTTTCGCCACGGCGATGGATGTAAAGGCGTCGAGATTACCCAGAAAATCGCTGTAGTTGCTGTAACCGCCCAGAAATGGTGGGTTCGCCTGTTGCGTCAACTCCTGAATCCGGTTACCAAGCATGGTGTTGAACAGGCCTCGCTTGATGCTTTCACGCAAATCACCCAATGTTTTTTCCTTGATTTCAGGCCGCTTATAAATCACCTGCACCACCGTGTTGGGTTGCTCAGGGTCGGTTACAATAACCACTTTCGTGTCTTTGTGCGCCGGGATGTCGTATTCCGTACGGGGTTTGGGATTTTTCACCGCCGGAATCCGACCGAATTTTTCCCGGATAATACCTTCTACCTGCTTCATGTCGAAATCACCCACGGCAATAACGGCCATCAGATCAGGACGATACCAGTCTTTGTAGAACTGCCGCAGCACTTCAGGCTTAAAAGTGGTCAGCACCTGTTCGGTACCGATGGGAAGGCGTTTGGCGTATTGTGAGTTGTTCAGCAGAATCGGAAAATACTGGTCCCGCATCCGCTGACCGGCCCCGCGCCCAAGCCGGCGCTCTTCCAGAATAACGCCCCGCTCTTTGTCGACTTCGGTAGGATCAATAGTGGCGTTGTGCGCCCAATCTTCCAGAATCTGAAAGGCGTTGGTAAACACATTGGCAGAATCGGTCGGAACGGGCAACTGGTACACCGTTTCGTCGAAACCCGTGTAGGCATTCAAGTCGGCCCCGAAGCGCACCCCCGCCGATTGCAGGAAGTTGACCAGTTCGTTTTTCGGAAAATTTTTGGTGCCGTTAAACTCCATGTGTTCCATGAAGTGCGCCAGTCCCTGCTGGTTGTCGTTTTCCAGCACTGACCCCGCCCGAATCACCAGCCGCAGTTCCGCCCGGTTTTTGGGCTCGGCATTCTTACGAATGTAGTACGTCAGACCATTAGCCAGCTTACCCACTTTTACATCGGGGTCGAGCGGAATAGGCGCATTCAGGTTGGGACTTCCGGTCTGTGAAGCAGCAGACTTTAGGACAGGTTTTGTTGATGTCGACTTCGCTTTGGGCGTGGATTGTGCCAGCACCAGCGTTGCGCTGAGTAACAGACTCAGGCATAAAGGAAAACGTACCATTCGGTCGCTTGAATTGGGTTATAGTTCGGAGAACAATAATATCCACAATAACGCTACGAAACATGTAATCGTTTAGCCTTTCCAAACTAACAAAATACCAACCACAATGGAGGCTATAACCGACAGCCAGCAGAGGACAATCACCCAGCGCATAGGAATTTCCCACATGGGGGCGTGGAGTAACTGCGTCTCGTCGTCGGCCTCCATGACTCCATATACGTTTCTGGCGCAGAAGTCATCCCAACCCGTATAATCTATAAAAACGGCGAGGGTGTCCAGCGAAAGTTTGGAGGGAATGGTCGACAGCTCCCAGAACGCCTGCAATTCTCGTGCATCGATCTGCCGTTGTGTATGACTAGCTACCAGCTCGCTCAGATGCACATAATCACGCGCCCGCCAGTGGGACGATTGTTCCCAGCGCAGTATGTGCTCGATCTGCTGCTTAAGGTCGTTGGCATGATACGTACTCATACCCTAAAAATACCACATTTTGGACAAACCCAACCCGCCAGGTTCCCAGATTGCATCCGGGGCTATCCACAGTCAACACCGTCGGGGTTGTTAGGGGGCTGTTACCAGTTGTACGGTGGTCATATCCTGCTTGGGGGCGTCGCAGGTGGCGCAAACGTAATGATCGGGGAGTTGGTAGAAGGGGGTACCGGCCGGGATGCTTTGCCGGGCATCGCCGTACTGTTCGTCATAGACGGTGAAGCAATGTGGGCACTGGTATACAGTGTCCTCGACACCCGATGAAGGCTCCGGTTTTTCGGTTTCGACCCATGTCGTTTCGGCGCGGTCCTGCGACCAGCGGGCGTTGAATTGGCGGCACAACCGATTGAGTTGGTTCGGAACATGCATACGGAACAACGCTTTTTCAAAAACATGATACGTTCGGCTATTCGGGTTGAAATTCTCGGTATAGTACAGATCATACACGCTGAACAACGCCAGTTGACCCAGTTGAATCAACGGCCGCTTCCGAATCAGCACCGAGCCAAACACTTCTGACTTGGCCCGTGTCTGTATGCCGAAACAAAGCCCAAAGGTACGGGTATCGTTCTTTTCAAAATTCCGGATTACGTAATGCTTCAGCGCCGTGCCTTCGTCGGTATGATCTTCCGTTTGCCAGGCGAGTTCATTGGCCGCGTGGCGTACGTTGATGTTGTGCTTGCCTAACACATACGACCAGGCCGCCCGGTCTTTTGCCTCGATACCTTTAATGATGAGCGACTTCCAGGGTGTCGCGCAGATTTCGCCGATACGGGTTTTCAGGCATAACGCGCACACATCGAGTAGAAAAACAATAGAGAATTCTTCGTCACGACGATACAGGCCCAGCCACGACCGTTCGCCATAACGGTTGAAGCCCTCGTAATAAGGCAACGAAAAATCCGGCAACTCCACCTCCTGCGTGGCGGGTTGGGTGATGAAATGCCGGTTTGCCGTAACTGCTATATACAAAGCCTCTTCTCCCTGAAAATCTTGCGCCAGCATAGCCTCTTCCACGGCTTTAGCGACTCGGCCAATGTCATTGGTATAGATGAGTTGCGGCCACCGGAATAATAGATTGGTCTGTTTCGGGCGAACGTACAAATACCAGAAGTGAGGCTCAGGCGAGGCAATGAAATTCAAATTACCTGTGAAGAACGGCGTAAAGCTCTGGTTGGAATCCGACAGGTTGACCTTTAGCCGGGGCTGGTAGTCGAACTGGTCGAGCACGGTATGGTACTCACTTTCCCGCAGCCAGGCCCCCGTCCGGAACACGTCTTCGCCACAATACGAACTGATGATATTCGGATACTGGTCCGTATTCAACTCATACGAAATCTGGTGTTGCTTAAGGTCTTTTTCCAGAAACCGCATGTCTTCGTAATGCACCGTCATGAGTAACTGCTGACGGGCACCAAAACGCACCTTCCGAACCTTCGCTTCGTAGGCCAGCCGCAACACCGTTTGCAGCGCCCCCGGCGAAACAATCCCGGCGGGCATATTGACTTTTAGGGTATAGTAATCGCGCATGAGATTTAATGGTGAATGATCGAATGAATTAGTGAATAAGATTAGGCTAGCATTTGGGTGCGTCAGCTATTCGCTCATTCACTAATTCACTCATTGATAAAAGAATACTCCGTACCTCCGGCCGACACGAGCCGCAGCCTGTTCCGGCACCGGTTTTCTGGCATAACTGCTGGAAATCGGTGCAACCGGCCTGGATGGCCCGCTCCAGATTTCCCTGCCCCACGGTATTGCAGGAACACACCAGCTTGCCTTCGACTGGGTCGATCTGTTTGCTGGCCCGCAGGAGCTGGAGCCGCTTTTCGGAGAGTTCTGTGCCGTTGGCGATGAGTTCGCGGAACTCGGCAAACTCGTTCTTGTCGCCCACTAAAATTGCCCCGACGAGCTTATCACCCTGAACGATACACTTTTTGTAATACCGCTTCGACTTGTCGATGAACACAATTTCTTCAAACTCCGGCCCGGCATTGGGTGGTACTTCCGTCAGGCCCATGCTGCACAGGTGAAGACCTTCCATTTTCAGAATGCTGATCGACAAACTGCCTTTGTACGGTTGCGACACATCACCGGCGATGAAGCGGGCGGCTGTTTCAGCCTGTTGCTCGGCGGCCAGGGTAATGCCCCACATTTGCCCGTTCCACTGCGCCACTTCGCCAGCGGCAAAAATATCGGGATCGGAGGTTTGCAGGTAATCGTTCACGACCACGCCCCGGTTGCAGGTCAGACCAGCTTCGCGGGCGAGTTCGATATTCGGCACCGTCCCAATGGCCATCACCACCACCTGGCAGTTTAGTTTCTTTCCCGATTTTAGCTGAACACCTTCTACGTTGTCGGTACCCATGAACGTCTGAACTTCTTCATTGAAATAGACATCAATGCCCCGGTCAAGGAGTTCGAGGTAGAGTAGTTCGCTGGCCAATGGGTCGAGCTGGCGTTCCATGAACCGGCCCACCCGCTGGATGACCGTCACCCGAACGTTGATCTGCCGCAAGGATGCTGCCAGTTCCAGCCCGAGCAGTCCACCGCCCACTATTACCGTATGCGGCTCTGAGCCATCGGCGGGCCGATTCAGAAACGGCATCAGCGAATCGGCGTCGAGCCGCGACCGCATGTTGAAAATACCCGGTAAACGAGGAATTCCTTTGGGCATAAAGGCACTGCTGCCCGTACCAAGCAGGAGTTTGTCGTAGCTGTGTTCGACGCCGTTGGTATCGACAACAACTTTGGCGTTCCGGTCAATGTGGGCAATGCCGACCCCTTTGTGCACAATGATACGAGCCTCTTCGAACTGGTCTTCACGCAGTTTGACAAGCTGCTCCCACGACTGTGCTCCGCTGATGTAGTCGGGCAGCAACACGCGGTTGTAGAACGGATAGATTTCTTTCGAGAAAATATGCAGTTCGTCGTTGACGGGTGTTTCGACCCGCCCCGACCTTAGGGCGCGATAGGCGTTGATGAAGCCCAATCCCGCCGAACCGGCGCCAATGATGATGATCTTTTCCAGCGGCTTGCTGAACGGCATCACCTCCACCGCCGTAAACTTAAAATCCGGCTCTTTGGAACGCGGATCAACGAGCGCATTGGTCAGGTTGTTGGCCCGGTTCAGGTTGCTTTCGCCCGACTTCCCGGCCAGCACTTTCCCCCAATGCATCGGCAGAAAACATAGTCCCGAACGTACATCGTCGGTGAGTTGAGCTTTCACCCGCACCTCGCCCCGCCGACCGCGAACGACGACAAGCTGCCCTTCGGCAATGTTTCTTGCCTTTGCATCGTCAGGGTGAATTTGCAGAACGGGCTGCGGGCTATGTTGATTGAGTTTGGCAACACGGCCCGTTTTGGTCATGGTGTGCCACTGGTCGCGGATACGACCAGTGGTTAAGATCAGCGGAAAGTCAGCGTCGGTTGGTTCCGATGTATTTTCATCGGGCACGGCGTGGATCTGCGCGCGTCCGTTGGGTGTGTAAAAGTTGTGGTCGGTGAACAGGCGTTTGGTGCCGGTTTGGTTTTCGCGGTTCCCCGCCGGGATTTGCAGTATACTGTTTTCTTCCCCCCTTTCACTTTTTGGATACGGCCACTGTATAGTGCGTTTTTGCTTGAGGAGATTGTAGTTTACGCCCGTGATGTCGACGTTGGTGCCTGCGGTGAGTTGAGCGTATTCGTCATAAACGGCGGAGGTGTTGGTGTATGGAAATGCATCGCCGAAACCCATTTTTTTGGCAAATCGCCAGATGATTTCAGAGTCGGGCAGGGCTTCGCCGGGGGCGTCGATGATTTTCGGTAAGTACGCGATCCGCCGTTCGGCGTTGGTCATGGTGCCCTCTTTTTCGAGCCAGGCGGCTGCGGGTAGCACTACGTCGGCAAACTGTACCGTATCGGCCCGGTTCGAAATGTCCTGAACGACAACAAAACGGGCATGTTGAAGGGCTTTTTCAACCGCATTGACATCGGGCATGCTCACCATCGGATTGGTGTTGATGATCCAGATGGCTTTCAGACCACCATCACCCAAGGCGTCGAACATCTCGGTAGCGGTCAGACCGGGTTTCGACGCAATTTTGACCGGGCTGTTCCAGAACGCTTCGACCTCGGCGCGGTGGGTGGCGTTGGTCACGTCGCGGTGGGCGGGCAGCACGTTGGCAAGGCCCCCCGTTTCGCGGCCACCCATCGCATTGGGCTGGCCCGTGAGCGAAAACGGCCCGTTGCCGGGTTTACCGATCCGACCCGTAATCAGGTGGAGATTGATGAGCGCCAGATTTTTGTTTACACCAATTACCGACTGGTTCAGGCCCATCGTCCAGAGCGACAAAAAGCCCTTCGAGCGACCAATCCAGTCGGCCGCGCGCCGAATGTCATTGGCGGGAACCCCACAAATATCGGCGGCTTCGGCGACGGTACGCTGCATGACCTGCTCGCTGTAAGCAGCAAATCCGTCGGCGTGGTTGGTGATAAAATCAACATCGATGTCGCCATTCTCGATCAGCAGCCGACCGATGGCGTTGTTCAGCACAATGTCGGTGCCGGGGCGGATAGGCAAATGAAGATCAGAAGACCGGGCCGTATCGGTTTTACGAGGGTCGACGCAAATGATTTTGACGTTTGGATTAGCCGCCTTATGCGCTTCAATCCGACGCCACAGAATTGGGTGACACCAGGCGGGATTCGCGCCCTGCACCAGAAAAACGTCGGCCTCTTCGATGTCGTCATAACAAACCGGCACCGAATCTTCACCCAGCGACAGTTTGTAGCCCACCACCGCCGAACTCATGCACAAGCGGGAGTTAGTATCGATGTTATTGGAGCCAATAAAGCCTTTAATGAGCTTATTGACCAGGTAATACTCTTCCGTCAGGCACTGCCCCGACACATAAAACGCGACTGAATCGGGACCGTATTTCTGAATGAACGTCCGGAATACAGCGGCTGTACGCTCCAGCGCGGCATCCCAGCTTACCCGTTGCATGGGCATGTTACGGTTGAGCCGCATCTGCGGATACAGCTGCCGGTCCGATTGGTCCATGACGGTATAATGCAGATTCATGCCTTTCGAGCACAGCATTCCCTTGTTGGACGGGTGTTGTTTATCACCCTCAACGGTCAATCGTCCGGTTGGCTCCTGTTTGACAACAATTCCACAGCCAACACCACAATAGCAACAGGTCGTTTGATGCATGGTCTTTTAATGGATAATGAAAAATGAACAATGCAGAGTGTGCGGAAAATCAAGTCTGTTATCTGTAACCTACCTACCATAGAGCACACATTACGCGTTATTTATTTTTCATTGTGCATTATCAATTATTCATTAAAAATCAAGCTGTTTGCAATTCCACTTCCGCTGATTCGGCGATGGTCTCTTTGCTGAAATTGACCAGGAATAAGAGCAGTCCAATGGCGGCTACGGCGCAGCCGATGTACAGGAACGCCTGTCCGTAACTGATGGACTGCGATTTAAAGAGGAACGCCATTAGCATACCGCCGAGGTTACCACCCGCACCAACCACGCCCGAAATGACGCCAACGGCTTTGGGGTTCACGAAGGGCACAATGGCATACGTACCGCCGTTCGACATTTTCAGGAACAGGGCGAAGGTGATCATGGAAACAATAGCCATCGGCAGGCTACCGGCCTGAGCGAAAAGCATAATACCTGCTCCTTCCAGCACCAGCATACTGGCCAGCAGGAGACCTTTACCCCGCATACCGTATTTGTTACCCACTTTATCGGCCACGATACCGCCGAGGGCCCGGGCAAAAATGTTCATGCCGCCGAAAAGCATCGCCCAGAAACCAGCTTCCGTTTCGGCCAGCTTAAAGTTATCGAAGAAATAAAGCGCGGCCACGCCATCGAACGTGATTTCCATCCCGAAGCAGCAGGCGTAGGCCAGTGCCAGCGCCCATACGCGGATATCGGCGCAGGCCGCCCAGAAACTCACCTTCTCGCCCGTTGCAACGGATCGTCCGATCTCGCTATAATTTCCAGCGGGCGTATCTTGGGTAAAACGGTAGTAAATGAAGGCCATCACGAGCATTAGCACACCCGGCACGATCATGGCCAGCCGCCACGCTTCGGGCTTGGTATAGCCGAAGCCGACGATGGTAGCCATGATGAGCGGCATCGCTAGTTGGGTAATGCCTCCACCAAGGTTGCCCCAGCCACCGGCTACGGCATTAGCCGTACCTTTGATTTTGGGGGCAAACATCATGGATGTATGAAACTGCGTGATTACGAACGATGCACCAATGACGCCAATGGCTAGCCGGAACAGCAGAAAGGTGGTGTAATCATGTGCCAGGCCAACGAACATAACCGGCCAGGCTCCCAATACCAGTAGGGCCGCGTAGGTCTTACGCGGTCCCCAGGTATCGCACAGGCGGCCAATTACCAAACGGGCCAGAATGGTAGCCGACACGGCGGCAATGATGGTATTACCCACCTGCGGTTTGGTCAGTCCAAGATCGGCCCGGATGGCGGGCATCAGCGGAGCCAGCCCAAACCAGCCGAAGAAACACACAAAGAAAGTAAGCCACGTAATGTGGAAGGTCCGCATCTGCACACCGTTGAAACTGAATACGTTCAGCGATTCGAGAGGTTTGTTCGTTTGCATGAGAAATTGAGTATGAATGTGTTATTGATTTTTTACTACTTCACTGCCACCGGCTTTGCAGCCAGAAAATCAGGGCGGATGTTGATCATCAGGTACGACCAGGTGCCGATGTGGCTCTTCTCACCCATAGTGCCCTGCTTACTGTATTCGAGGCTGTTGGTGCCATTCATGACCGAATACCCAAATTCCAGGCTGGTGAACTTGTTGAGCGCGTAGTTTGCCACAAAGTCGTACTCCATGCCCAGTTTGGACGACAGCAGCGCACCAGCGGGTGCATCGGCCATTTTGTTGTAGGTGGGTGCCGCCAGTGCGAAATAGTGAATGTCGAACGTAGTGGTCAGGCGGGGGCTGGCGTATTTGAACTTCAGGAACGCGTCCTGCAATCCGCCGGCTGGCGAGCCCGTTCCAACGTAGAAATAATCCATATAGCCCCAGTGCCGGTGTGGCGTACCATAGAGCGGGTCGAAGCGGCTGGTTTCGCCCGTCTGAATCGTGGTGGAATTGTTACCCGACAGCACCTCATAACCGGGGCCAACACTGATTAGTCCTTTCTGGAACATGATGTTACCGCCGTAGTGATAGGCTTTTTTAATGCTCAGCCCATCGCGGTCTTTGCCGCTTTGTCCATACACAAACGCCTGCCATTGTACTTTACCAAATTTCGGGGAGGTATTACCCAGTTGACCAATGAGCATTCCGCCATAGGTCAGACGCGAATTTGTACCGGCCACATCGTAACGTCTCCCATATACGTAACCAGTCGTTGCATTACCCAGCGAGTCGGTGCGGTATTTCTGAAAATCGTCTTTAAAAAATAAGGCAGAGAACTTGGTCTGGCTGGATGGCCCGCCAAACTTGCGGGTCAGGTACGCCATTTGAAACGACTTGAATTGCTGATTCTGGCCGTTGGTACTTAGCGGGGTCGCCAGTACCGGTGCACCGCCTTTTCCAACTGTTGGAATAAATCCGGCGGGAATCGTCAGCGATACATTCTTGTTCGAGAGGGCCGACGTGGCTACGTTGCCGGGCGTGTAATAATCGCCCACGGTGCCGAACGCATCAGTATTCTGGTTAAAGCCAACGCCCAGGTCGAGCGCCCAGCCTTTGTGCTGACCTTTGAGTAGAGCAGCATCGAACCGGCGCCCCTGCTGGAGCCAGTCGAGGTTGCCCAACAGACGCACATCGTCGTATACAAGCTCTTGGCGGCCAACTTTAAACGAAAGATTCTGAACAGGTCTGAATTTAATGCTGGTATCGGCACGGTTGGCCAGGGTCACTTCGGCCCAGGCTTCGTGAATCATCAGGCGGTTGCCGTCGACGTTATTGATGGTCGAAGCATCCTGCCCCCACACCCGAACATCCTGAAAAGAGGTTTGAAACTGTACGCGATCCCATTTATAGCCGAACGTCAGGCGGGTACGCTGAGACGTGAAGAACGCAGCGGGCGCATCTTTAGGAGCCAGGTTACCCAGGCCATTCCGCAGCTCGGTGCGGGTACGCAACTGCCCCACGAGTGAGAACTGAGCGTACGAAGCGGGTTCAATAGCCAACAGGACAAGACAGGCTAATGACACGTTTGTCAGTATATTTTTCATCAGAATAAGCAGACCGTTTAACTGGAAAATGAACAGTGAAGACAACAGTGAGCGGACTTACCCCGAACGGAGTAAGGATGGATAGAGCAGCGAAGAAAGGTGGCTCTGAAGACGAGGCAGAAAGGGCTGACAGACGTTGATTAGTAAATCGTCAAGTGGTCAACTACTCAACAGATTTCTAAGGCAGTGGTCAGGAGCGAGATGACGCTGATTTGCTTTAGCTGCTTTTTTTCATTTTCTTTGAAGCGTTTGTGTTTTTCGCATAGACAACCCCTGTTTTGGCCGATCCAAAGGTGCCCCCACACCGGATCGGCTTTTTTTGTAATCTGTTTCCGGCATTCGCCGTAACCGCGAATGCGGAATCAACTGGATTACCAGAAACAGAATACGATGCCCATCGTTACCAAGCCATAGAGAAGTTTCGCATCGACTCGGCCAGATAGGACGGGTGCAGCGCAACGACTTCGCCGATGATCAGTACAGCAGGCGCCCCCACGCCTTGCTCTGCGGCCAACTGCGGCATATTCCAGACCTGACCAATTACGCACTGTTCATCAGCGCGTGTACCGTTCTGCACGATTGCCATGGGCAAATGACCACGTCCGGCCTCACTAAACAGCGTGCATATCTCCGTTAACTTACTCATGCCCATCAGCACCACAACCGTTGCTTTTGACTGAGCCGCCAGATGCAGATCGTCGGATAGCTCCCCCTTGCGCGTAGTGCCGGTAATCACCCAGAAACTTTCGCTTACGCCCCGGCTCGTTACCGGTATTCCCTGCGAAGCCGGTACCGCAATGCTGCTCGACACACCCGATATCACCGTGCATTCGATACCATACTGCCGCACATAATCGTACTCCTCATACCCACGCCCGAACACATACGGGTCGCCCCCTTTGAGCCGAACCACATGACCGTGCTCCTGAGCGAAGCGAACGATCAGTTCGTTAATTTCTTCCTGGGTAAAGGACGGCTGACCGGCCCGTTTTCCCACATAAATTTTAAGAGCCTGTTCGGGTGTAAACTCCAGTAAAGTATCGTTGGCAAGATCATCGTACAATACAACATCTGCTTGTCGAAGCGCCCTGATCCCTTTTAAGGTGATCAATTCGCCGTCGCCGGGACCCGCCCCCACGAGTGTAAGCTTTGGCTTCATGTGACTTTACCGTTTATAGTGGAATAGTACTATTATACTATCAATAGGTAATTTAGACTATTCCCTGTTTCTGGTTCAAAAGTAGAGATGAAATTTGTAAAAACAAGCCCTAATCAAAAAAATATGTTTCATAATCAACTTATAGCAGAATAAAACGCTAGGATTTACCAAAAACACCTTTTACTTTTGACTAGTCATTTCGGGGAGGGAAATGACTATATTCTTAAATTAGTGCAATAATAAAACGGGGTTTTCACAATGTTATAGTTAAGATTAACTATGAACACAAACAAAAACAGGCGTGTCGTCGTCATTGGCAACGGCATGGTAGGCTACAAGTTCTGCGAGAAATTAGTAGCCAAAGAAAAAAATGACCAGCGATTTACACTGACGGTTTTTGGGGAAGAACCGCGTGTAGCCTATGATCGGGTCCATTTAAGCGCCTATTTCGATGGCAAAACCGCCGACGATCTGACGCTGGCCCCTCAGAGCTGGTATGCCGACAACGGCATCATGCTCTACCTCACCGACCCGGTCGTCAACGTCGACCGGGAGCGCAAAGAGGTTCGGTCTCACCACGGCGTCGTAGTGCCTTATGACTACCTCGTACTAGCTACCGGCTCCGGCGCGTTTGTGCCCCCCGTGGCAGGCGTCGAAAAAGACGGCGTCTTTGTATATCGTACCATCGAAGACCTCGACCTTATTCAGTCGTACGCTCGTAAGGCACGTAAAGGGGCTGTGTTAGGCGGTGGTTTGCTGGGCCTTGAAGCGGCCAAAGCCCTGCTCGATCTGGGCCTCGACGAAGCGCACGTGGTTGAGTTTGCTCCCCGGCTAATGCCCCGGCAAATTGACGACGCGGGTTCCGGTATTCTTCAGCAGCAGCTGGAATCGCTGGGACTGAACATTCATCTGTCGAAAAGTACGCAGGAGATTACTGGCGACGAAGCCATTACTGGAATGCAGTTCGCCGACGGCTCGCATCTGGCCGTCGATATGCTGGTTATTTCGGCCGGTATCCGGCCGCGCGACGAACTGGCGAAATCTGCCGGTCTGGATACCCACCCACGGGGCGGCATTCTGGTCGATAACTTCCTGCAAACCTCTGATTCGTCCATTTTCGCCATCGGCGAATGTGCCGTGGCGCACCACATGATTTACGGGCTGGTAGCACCCGGCTACGAAATGGCCGAAGTGGTGGCCTCGCGTCTTATCGGCGAAGAAAAGGAGTTCAAGCCTTACGATATGTCTACGAAGCTCAAGCTGATCGGAACGGACGTAGGCTCCTTCGGTGACCCGTTTGCGTCGGACTGCAAAACGATAGTCTACGAAAACAAGGCCAAGGGCGTTTATAAACGCGTCAATATTTCGGCCGATGGCAAGGAACTACTGGGTGGCATTCTGGTAGGCGATGCCGAGCAGTATAATATGCTGCTGCAAACCTGCAAGAACAAGACTATCCTCCCCCCCGACCCCGAAGACCTAATTCTGGGCTCGCGCGGAGGAGAAGAAGCGGGGGCGGGCGTTATGAGCCTCCCCGACGATGCGCTGATTTGTTCGTGCGAAGCCATCACAAAAGCCATCCTCTGCCACGAAATAGACGAGAATGGTCATACAACCGTCGATGCGCTCAAGAAAGCGACCAAAGCCTGCACCGGTTGCGGAGGTTGTACGCCGATGGTGAAAGACATTATTCAGGGTGTGCTGAAGCAAAAAGGTGTTTATGTCCGCAACATTCTCTGCGAACATTTCAACTTTACCCGACAGGAATTGCTGGACTTGGTCAAAATCAACAGCCTGAAAACCTTCGACGCCGTACTGGATAAAGTTGGCAAGGGCGATGGCTGTGAAGTCTGCAAACCCGCCGTCGCGTCGATTCTGGCCAGCCTCTGGAATGAGAATATTCTGGAAAAAGGCCGGGCGACCATTCAGGATTCCAACGACCGGTTTCTGGCGAATATTCAGAAAGGCGGTACGTATTCTGTCGTGCCCCGAATTCCGGGTGGCGAAATCACGCCCGATAAACTGATCGTGATTGGACAGGTCGCCAAAAAATACGGACTGTACACCAAAATTACGGGCGGCCAGCGAATCGACTTATTCGGCGCCCACGTTGGTGACTTACCCGTCATCTGGGAAGAGCTGATAGCCGCCGGTTTTGAAAGTGGTCATGCGTACGGAAAATCCTTGCGTACGGTGAAAAGCTGCGTGGGCAGCACCTGGTGCCGGTTTGGCGTGCAGGATTCGGTGTCATTTGCCATCGAAGTTGAAGAACGGTACAAAGGCATTCGGTCTCCGCACAAGCTCAAGTCAGGCGTGTCGGGCTGCATTCGGGAGTGTGCCGAAGCCCAGAGCAAAGACTTCGGTATCATCGCCACCGAGAAAGGCTGGAATTTATACGTGGGCGGCAACGGCGGCTCTAAGCCTCAGCACGCCATGTTGCTGGCATCGGATGTAGACAAGGAAACCTGTATCCGCTACATCGACCGGTTTCTGATGTTCTACATCAAGACGGCCGATCCGCTTACCCGCACCGCTACCTGGCTAAACAAGATGGATGGCGGTATGAATTACCTCCGGGCCGTCGTGGTAGATGATGTCCTGAACATTGCCGACGGACTGGAACGCGAGATGCAGCTTCTGGTCGACACGTTTAAATGCGAGTGGAAAGAAGCCGTCGAAAACCCGGCTCTCCGCGCCCGTTTCGCCCACTTTGTCAACGTTCCCGAACAGAAAGACCCAACGGTTCAATTTGACGCCCTGCGCGACCAGAAGCGAGCGAAAGAATGGGCGTAGATGTGTCGGTGGTATCGGATCCTGGAACGTCAAATAGCACAAAACGAATCAATCAACATGGAAACACGCACAATTCATAAAACCGAAATGATCTGGCAACCCGCTTGCCCAACCAGCCACATTCCCGAAGATGGAGGTGCCTGTGTACTTCTCAATGGTCGGCAGATCGCTATTTTCAACTTTTCCCGCCGGGGCGAGTGGTACGCTACGGCAAACGAATGCCCGCACCGCCAGCAGATGGCCCTGTCGCGGGGAATGATCGGGAGTCAGGGCGAGGAGCCTAAAGTCGCCTGCCCGTTCCACAAAAAAACATTTTCGCTCAAATCCGGCGAATGCCTGAACGACGACGGCTACAAGATCGCCACATTTCCTATTAAAATAGTAGATAACATGGTGTATATTGGAGTATAATCCTCACTCCAACTTTTCATGACTCAGCTCGACGAACAGGTAGCCCGCCGGTTGACCCGGTTTTATATGATAGCCCTCACGGTTATTGCCGTGTTGTCCATAAGCGGGCTACTGTTTATCAAGCAAACAATCAGCAATCACTACGACGATAGTCGGGTTGTAAACGTAGCCGGTCGGCAGCGGATGCTAAGTCAGCGGCTAACCAAATTGGCTCTGCTACGCATTGAGGGGCTGGCTACCGCCGATTCGGTTGCGTACGATTCCCTGCTTCGCTCGTGGAGCCAGAGCCATATTCAGCTGCGCAATGGCAGACTGAATATGGAAAAGGTATACACCGTTCGGAAGAGTAAGCTCCTGGATAACATGCTAACCCGGATTGAGCCCGTATTTCAGGCCATATACGCCGGCTTTACCCGTATCAACAATCCGCAGACGACACCAGCCGACAAAAAGGCAGCGCTTCAGGCGGTGCTGCGGGACGAGTTCACGTACCTGCAGCAGATGAATGACATTGTGTTTCAGGTCGATACAGAAAGCTTTGAACGGGTAAGGGGGCTCGAACGTATCGAATGGGTACTTACATTCGCCACCTTGCTAACGCTGTTAATTGAAGGGCTGTTCATTTTCAGGCCCGTCGTCAATCATACAAAAAACGTGATCCAGCGGCTGGCCCGCTCCCAAAAGGCGTTGCAGATGGCCAACAGCCACCTGGAAATTGCCAATCATGAGCTGGAAGCCACCAACCAGAACCTGGCCCACACGAACCGAAAGCTGGTTGAAACGCAGCAGGAACTCCTGCGAACTACCGAAGAAAAATATCAGCTACAGTTGGCCGAAGAAAACGTCCGCTCGGCCGCGTTGCTGGAAGGGCAGGAAGAAGAACGACGGCGTTTTGCCCGCGAACTCCACGACGGCATCGGCCAGATGCTTACCGGACTAAAACTTCATGCTGAAAAACTGAAATCCACCTCGTTCGCCGACGAAAAGCAAAAGTACCGCTTTGCCGAACTCTGCGACCTTATTGCCGACACTATCCAGACAACCCGGCAGGTTTCCTATAACCTGATGCCTTCTACCCTGAGCGATTTTGGGCTTGGTTCTACACTTCGGCTTCTGGCCGAGCAATCGACCCGATCAACGGGTGTGCAGGTGCTTTTCAGCGGCCCAACCGATGCCCGGCGACTTAATCAGGCTATGGAGATCGGTTTGTATCGTATTGCGCAGGAAGCATTGCATAATGCCGTTAAATATGCCGAAGCACAAACTATTAAAATTATCTTGCAGCAAAGTCCGCAAAAACTCGAGCTGGCAATAGAAGACGATGGCAAAGGGTTTGTCATGAAAACATCCCCGAAAGACGATAAACTCCTGCCATCCATTAACGGCCTTCAGAATATGCGCACCCGAACCCGTTTACTCAACGGGGAGTTCAGTATTACATCGAAGCCCAAAAAGGGAACCAAGGTCCGTGTACGTGTCAACTTATCCGATAACCCCAATTAGTTATGCCGATACGAATTCTTATTGCCGATGACCATTCTGTAGTGAGAAAAGGGATTCGGATGCTGCTGGAAGATGAAACCGATATTCAAATCGTAGGCGAAGCTTCCGACGGCGACGAAGCCATCGACCTGCTGGCCAGCATCGGCACTGATGTTTTGCTATTAGACATAACCATGCCCCGAATGTCGGGCATCGAAGCACTGAAAGTTATTTCAAAGAAATACCCGGCAGTTAGAACACTCATGTTCAGTATGCATAGCAACCCGGACTACATCGTAAAAGCGGTACAGCACGGAGCGGCTGGTTATCTTTTGAAAGATACGGGGCTGGAAGAAATGCTACGAGCAGTACGTACGGTGGTCGACGGTGATTTATACTATCCGCCGAATGCGTCTTCGGTTATAATCCGGAGCCTTGTTTTGCCCAATGCTAACCTGACGAAGGAACCCGCCAAGGCAGGCGTAAGCGTATCTAAATCTATCTGGAATCGAATCACTACCCGCGAAGGGCAGGTGCTGAGCTGCCTGATTGACGGCATGAGTAGTCCTGAGATCGCCGAAAAGTTTGGCATTAGCCCCAATACTGTAGCCAACCAGCGGGCCAGCATTATCCGCAAAGCGGGCGTTAAAAACACGGCTGACTTGATACGGCTGGCGCTGGAAGAGAAAAAATAGACCGCTATACTTTAATAATCACATTCTTCCGGTACATCCACCACAATATCCCGAACCAGATCAGCACAAACGTTAGGGCACCGGCCAGCGAGGCATTTTTAGGGTCGGTAAAGGGCGGTGCGATGAAGGTTCGGTAGAGGTATTCTTTAGACCCGATTTCAGTACCATCGGGCTGGGTTACGTGAATCAGGTTCATGATTCGGGGAATAAGTCCCGACAGGAAGAATACGGTAATGGCATTGACGCCGAACGCCACAAACGGCAACACACTCCGCCGGTAACCCTGCACATCGATCAGCCAATAGCACAGCGCCAGCCCGAGCATAGCCAGTCCACCGGCCAGCAGGACGTACGAACTCGTCCAGAGGGCTTTGTTAATAGGAAAGAAGCCATCCCAGATTAACCCGCCCAGCGTGGCCAGGCAACCGATGGCAAACAACCACGCTACTTTGTCGGCTACGGGCCGGCTACTACGCAGCCACGTTCCGACTAACATACCAATCAGACCCGTTCCAACGGCGGGTAAGGTACTTAAAACGCCTTCCGGGTCCCAGGTTTTAGCGGGTTTGTAGACGTGCGCCGGTGTCAGGATGGTATAGTCGAACCAAGCGGCCAGATTGGTAGCCGGTTCGAGATTGGCGTATCCCACACCCGGCACTGGTACCACCGTCATGAGCAGCCAATACCCGACCAGCACACTGACGAGGATGTATAGTTGTTGCCGGGAGTTTGTTTTCAGGAAAATAAGCGAGCAAACGAGATAAACAATGGCAATCCGTTGTAAAACGCCTGGAATCCGGACAAGCGTAATGTCGAACTTTGGGAAAAAATTTAGAAACAGGCCCAGCAGAAACAGCGTCACGCTCCGCTTAACGATCTTTCCGACAACTCCCTTTTTAGCTTTTCCCTCTTCCAAAGCAAACGTAATCGACACGCCAACGATGAACAGGAAGAACGGAAAGATCAGATCGGTGGGTGTCCAGCCGTGCCAGGGCGCGTGTTCGAGGGGTGCGTAGATATGCCCCCAATCACCGGGATTGTTAACCAGGATCATGGCTGCTACGGTCAGCCCCCGAAAAAAATCCAGCGATAGCAGACGCAATGTACCTACGGGCTTCAGCCCATAATCACTCGCCTTCTGTATAGGTTCGTTAACGTTCATACAAAATGATCAAACACGTTCGCTAAGATACGTATTAGGCCAATCCTGCCAATCATTCACCAATCCAGCTTTAACAGGATTTTGTACAGTGTAGTTGATTATCCGTTTCAGTTTCACTTCAGCGGGATCGCGTTCGGCAATCAACTCCTGTACGACAGCTGCAGGAAGCGAGCCTTTTAAGCAGAACATCACAAAAAAAATAGCCCCAACGTATTGAATATGAGGCAGGTTACGCGCATATTCTATCTTCATCAGGCTACATGTTTAGTCCTGAATCTGACGGAGTATGAAAGAGAAGTAACATGTACCCACGGGTTTCAACCCGTGATAATTACCATTGCCAAAATCACGGGTTGAAACCCGTGGGTACAATCAACTAAACACTTTAGCCAGTTTTTTTTCGAGGTCGGTTTCTAGCTTTAGCAACCCTTCGGTGTTGGGCAGATACGTCAGGGCGCGGTGGTGGCGTAGATCGAAGGGAATGTCGCTGGCCGATTGCGTGATTGGAATGACCAGTTTACCCAGCGTGTGCGCCACACCTGTTTCGTAAAATACATTCGGGTTTCGATCCGTAAAATCCGTAATAACAGCCCGTGACGTAAAGATCAGGTCGAATACGTCCTGAATCAGGATGCTGTTATCCCAGATATCATCAGCCCGTTTGCACTCGATGCTCAGCCGGTCGCATACGTTCCGAATGGCTGTGTACGTGCCCGAAAACCGACTTTCGAAGGGCATCATCACCGATAGTATATTCGACTCGACGGGTTTGTCCGGTATCCGGAAAACATCGGGTGCAAACGTAATGACCCGCTCCGGCTCTCGGCTCTGAACGGTGGAAATAAAGTCGGGGACGTCGCGCACTGACCGGTGCATAGTGGCTTTTTTAGCTTCTATAAAGTGCTCTATCTCGTATAGATTGCTGCTGCTTTCGCTAATCAACTTCGACAGAACCTGCAAGCTATTACCCTCATAATCATCATCTTTAAAATCAAGGCTCCGCAACAATCGCGGGTGATCTTCAATTAAGTCAAGGCTATCGGTCAGATACGCTACCTTAATCCAGTCAGACTTGGTAAAGTGATCCTGAATGAATTCATGTAGCGCAAACAACCGAAGCGTTCGCTGCTTGTTCTGTTTGGTCATAGAGTTGGAAAACGTCAAACTATAATACAACTATTATATATATAGCTGCAATTATATCCAAATTCTATATCATAACAAACAAATAATTAACGCAAACAGGGTAACCGTGCCCATGCTGGTTAATTCATGGACACGGTTACCCTGTGGTTACAAAAGGATCATTTCCGATGGCTTACCAAGGGCTAATGCCTGTTTCGGGCGCATTATCATCACTAAAAAATTGACCTGTTGGACCATCGGACCCAAAAGTGGCTGCTCTTACTACTCTGGCAGCGGCATCGGGCACGGTTCCTGGCCCAGAGTGATTGTTAAAATCGGTGGCGGTATAGCCAGGGTCAACGGCATTTACCCTGAATGCCGTATCGCGCAGCTCATGAGCCAACACGATGGTATAGGCATTGAGAGCTGCTTTAGACATAACATACGCCGTTGGCTTAACCGCATAGTATTTCCAGGCAGGATCGCTATGCAGGGTGAGTGAACCCAGGCCTGAGGTCACGTTAACGATGCGTGGTTCGGGCGACTGCCTCAGCAGGTCGATAAAGGCCTGCGTTACGCTGATCACACCAAAAACGTTTGTGTCAAATACCTGCATGAACACATTAACCTCCGTTTCCAGTGCTGTATTCGGCATCGCGCCGTGGATACCTGCATTGTTAACCAGCACATCCAGCACATTCGTTTTCTGGCCGAGCGCTTCGCGGGCGGCCTTTATCGAGTCAATATTATCAACGTCGATTTCGATGGGTTCTATCTGAGTTAAGCCCTCCGCCTGTAGCTGGTTAGCTGCCTGCTCACCTTTCTGCTTATCCCGGCAACCCAGGTACACATAATAGCCTTGCTGAAGTAATTGTCTGGCTGTTTCAAAGCCAATGCTTTTGTTTGCGCCTGTTATCAGTGCTGTTTTCATGTTTCAGTTGTTTATGGGACAAAGCTACCGCACTCCCTGCTGCCAACTGAAACACATCTTTCGGTATTACTGGTACATTTCACGGATACTGGCCCGGTACTCGGCGGGTGTAAGTTCCGTTTCGCGTTTGAAGAAGCGATTGAAGTAGGATGCATCCGAAAAACCGAGATCAAAGGCAATCTCTTTCAGCGACTGTTGTGTATGAAATAACAGTCGCCGGGCTTCGAGTACCAATCGTTCATGAATGTGCGTAATGGCTGGTTTGCCGCTTTGGGCTTTTACTACCTCGCTCAGATATCCGGCCGATACATTCAGTAAAGACGCATAGTCACTTACCTGATGCCGTTCGCGAAAGTGTTCATTGATTTTTGCCTGATATTTCTTCAGCAACAGGTTGTCTGTCGAAAGCGGTTTGCTTTCGAACTGCTCGGTATACAGTCGGCTCAGATACGTAAGCAGTACCGTCAGGTAAGCGGTGAGCATGCGTTGCTGCCATTCGTTAGGTTGTTGATACTCCGCATTAATCTTTACCAGCATGTCCTCAACAAACGTCACATCAGCTTCTGTCAACAGCAATTCGTGACCATTATGAGGATTTTGAATGAGTGGTAGTTTGCTTAAAGCCGCGTTTTCCTGAAAGGACAGGAACTCCTTCGTAAAGGCAATACCCGTACTCCATAACTGGTTGAACCCTTCCTTTACGATGATCTGATCGGGCCCGGTAAAGTAGAACGTGTTGTCTTTAAGTAAGTAGGGCGTCATGTCGATCCACTGACGACTGCCCGCCTGCCTTATAAAAACCAGCAGGTAATGGTCCTTTCGGTGGGGTACAAGCAGATCGGCCTGGTTAGGTAACGTGCCTTCGAAATTATACACCCTGAACTGTTTGTTGCCGGTAAGCTCGTCGGGCTCCAACCTGTAAACGGGCACCTGCTGATGGTCGTTGAGTAGCTGCATTGCTTAAAACTACAAATTTTTCAAATGGAAAAGCCACAAAAAAGCCCTGTATGCTGTATACAGGGCTTTTTGTACAGGACCGGCCAGTACTTAAAAACGCCAGCGGACAAAGGCTTCCATAGCTTCGTATTCGGCCAGACCGAGCTTGTTGTATAAGCCCGCCGTAGCGCCGTTACGCTCTTCGGCCCGTTGCCAGAACTCGCGGGAGTCGGTACCCTGGTACACGACACCGTCCTTCTGCGATTGGTGCTTGAAGATACCCAACCGTTTTTTCATCACCTGATCGGGCGACATCGGAACGGCCATTTCAATTTCGTGAATATCCCACTCGGCCCAGGCACCGCGATATAACCATACCCAGCAATCCTTCATGAAGTTCTTGTGCTTCAAGCGACGCACCGACTCCAGAATGGCATCCAGACAAACCTTGTGTGTGCCGTGCGGATCGGCGAGGTCACCGGCTGCGTAGATCTGGTGAGGTTTGATCTCTTCGATCAGGGCCATCGTAATTTTGATATCTTCTTCGCTCAGAGGCTTTTTCGCCACGGTGCCGGTTTCGTAGAAGGGCATGTTCATGAAGTGCGCATTCTCAACCGGAATCCCGACGAAGCGGCAGGTCGATTTGGCTTCGCCCATCCGAATCAGGCCCTTGACATAACGCACTTCGGCGGTATCCATTTCGGAATCTTTTTTCTCCCGCAGGGATTGAGCCGCATCCTGGAAAATCCGGGTAGCTACAGGGCTGTCGATACCAAATTTCGAGTTGAAATCAACTACATAATCGGCAAACCGCAGGGCTTCATCATCGGCCACCGCAATGTTGCCGGATGTCTGGTACCCTACGTGTACTTCATGCCCCTGATCGCGCAGACGCTGGAACGTACCACCCATTGAAATAATATCGTCGTCGGGGTGCGGACTAAAAATCAGGCAGCGTTTTTTAGCCGGCAGAGCACGTTCGGGCCGATTGGTATCATCGGCATTGGGTTTTCCGCCCGGCCAGCCCGTAATGGTATGCTGAAGCTGGTTGAAAACGTCGATGTTAATGTCGTATGACTGGCCATACTGAGCCAGCAGATCGCTCATCCCGTTGTCGTTGTAGTCGCGGTCGGTTAGTTTAAGAATAGGCTTCCCGAGCGTCAGCGACAGATACGTGACGGCTTTCTTTTTCATCTTGTTATCCCACTCAACCGAATCCACCAGCCAGGGTGTCTTCATGCGGGTCAGCTCAGAGGCTGCGGCTGTGTCGATAACGAAGAGTGCGTTCGGATGCGTTTGCAGGTACGATGCCGGATTCAGTTCCGTTACCAGCCCTTCAACGGCGCCCCGGATAACGGGTGCTTTACGTTCACCCCAGGCAAGTAACACCACCCGGCGGGCACTCAGAATACTCGCAACCCCCATCGTGATCGCCTTGCGGGGCGTCTTGGGAAGTCCACCGAAATCGACTGATGCGGCTGCTCGTGTCGAGTTGTCGAGCATCATCAGGCGTGTATGCGAGTTAATGAGCGAACCCGGCTCGTTAAACCCAATGTGCCCGTTACCGCCAATACCCAGCAGCTGAAAATCCAGCCCGCCAGCAGCCTCGATAGCCGCTTCGTATTGCTTCGAAAACTCACCTACTTTATCTGTCTGAAGTGTACCGTCGGGAACATGGTAGTTTCCCTGCTCAATATCCACATGGTCGAACAGTTGTTCCCGCATGAATCGCCAGTAGCTCTGAAGCGAGTCAGGCTCCATGGGGTAATATTCGTCCAGGTTAAAGGAAACGACGTTTTTAAAGCTCAACCCCTCTTCCCGGTGCATCCGAATAAGTTCGGCATAGACTGTTTTGGGCGATGAGCCGGTTGCCAGTCCCAATATGCAGGGTTTGCCTTCACGCTGTTTTTGACGGATTAAGTCCGAAATTTCCTGAGCCACTGCCCGCGATGCATCTTTGGCATCGGCATAGATGTGGGTGGGAATTTTCTCGTAAGTAATGGCCGACTGAATTGGTCCACCGTTGGCTGCTGCACCCGGAACTTGCCCGTCTGGGTTGTCGAGTAGTATAGACTCCGTAATCATGTTGCGCTCTGCGGAGAAAAAGATGAGATGCCACAAAGGTCGAAAAAAATCAGGTAGTTTTTACCTGATTCTCTACCGCAAACTAATATTTTTAAAATTTTTTATTAATTCACCACTCTCTTATTCAGCTTCTTTTATTGGCGGGCTAGCCGATCGGCCACGGTTGCGATCTGTAACGAGTGCAGTCCGTTATCTTCTGTAATAAGTCGGTGCGTACCCGGATAATGAATGGCACTGACTTGATCCCGGAACATCAATCGCAGCAGTTCACTGTAGAGATGCTGTTTTTCCTGACCAAAACCAAAGCGTAGTTCAAGCTGCTGATAGGCATTAAACTCTTTATGCCGACCGCGCAGGGGTAAATCTTTCCCGCCGATATTAGCCGTCACATCAAGCTGAGCACCCGGAAAGAGATCCATCAGCGAACGGGTTGTTTCTTCGTCGGCCACGCAGCGCAGAACCATCCGAGTTGGTACCCACTCGAACAGCGTGATGTCGCCCCGTTCGAATACGAGCCGCATTTCCTGACGGTCCATGCGCCCCGTTTGTGTGAAGCCGTGGTAAAAATTGACCAGTTTCCGGCCGGTTTCGTCGTCGCCATATTCAACGATTGCCTGTACCTGATCTTCCACGTCATTGCTGTTTGGCCGCTTAATAACCTGCGCGGCTTTTACGGTGCCTTTCCCAAACCAGCCGTCAAACATATCGAAGAAGTGAACGCCGTGCTCGATAAAAATACCACCACTCTTACTCCGGTCCCAGAACCAGTGCTCAGGCGACAGGCCTTCATCACCGGCGTAGTTCTCGAAATAACCGTGCAGGAAATCACCAAGCAGGTTTTTATCGATCAGGTGTTTGATTCGGGCAAACATAGGGTTGTAGCGCTGCATCAGGTTCGTAACCATCAGCAGCCCTTTTTCTTTGGCCAGCGCCAGCATTTCGGCTCCCTCTTCGGGATTCATCGCTAATGGCTTCTCACAGATAACGTGCTTACCAGCGTTAAGGGCCAGCATAGCCTGCTCGTAGTGTAGAAACGGGGGAGTCGCGATGTACACAATATCGACATCAGGATGATTGACCAGTTCGTCGAGGCTCTCGAGCTGATCGGCTCCGAACCGTTTGGCTGTTCGGATGGCTTCTTCGCGCTTCGAACCGGCAATAGCGACCAGTTTGGTGTGCGGTGTCTGTAGAAATTGCTGTACGGCAAACAGCCCGAAGCCGCCCATACCAATTACTCCAATTCCAATTTCGCGTTCGTTTGGCGCGTCTGCTTCCATACGTTTTTAGGTTGAGTTCAAGAGAAACAACAGCCTGTACGCTACTTATGTTGGAAGAATCCTTTGCTTTGGATACACGATAACCCAATCAGGCGTGGAAACCGGTCTACCGAAGCACGTGGTAGCGACAAAGTAGTTCTTACTTAGTAAATGGAACAAGTAGTAACATTTTATCATTATAATCTTTAATCATATATTTTGTCTTATCTCAATGCCCGATAAGCACTTTTATTGATTTTGTGAGCTTTACCAGGCCGTCGTTAATCTGCATCACAGAACCAACGATGTAACAGAGAGTAGACTTTATTGCTTAGAAACGCCAGGTGAACGAACAGCAGCTTTGGGCCGCTTTCCAATCGGGAAATGAAGAGGCTTACACCCAGTTATACCAGTTACACATTCGGGCCATGTATCGATACGGCATGAGCCTGGTGGCCGTTTCAGAAGCTTTTGTGCTGGACTGCGTGCACGACGTCTTTACCGAATTATGGGCCAAACGAAACCGGTTGACCACTCCCAACAACATTCGTCATTATCTGCTCAAAGCGCTTAAAAATCGAATCATGCATTTGCTCGAACGGAAAGAGCGGTACAACAAATCGCTGGATGAAGCGGATTACGATGTTCTTTGGACAGAGCCCAACGAGCTGGAAATACGCGAAGAACTGGAAGCGGCCAATACGCGTCAGCAACGACTTCAGCGGCTTATCGCCCAGTTGCCGCCCCGCCAGCAGGAAGCCCTGAAACTGCGCTTTGTCGAAAACATGAATTATAACCAGATCGGCGAAGTGCTGGACGTGAATCAGCAGTCGGCTAAAAACCTGGTTTTCCGGGCAGTTGAGAAGCTCCGTGATTGGATCATCCTCCCCTTTTTAACTTTTTCCACCTTTTTTTAGGATTTAGTGAGTACGTTTTGCACAATCCGTCATCTACTGACAAATCCAATAGTCAGTGGAGCACGTTTACGAGACATTTTTGACGGCCGACTTTTTGACAGACGATGCTTTTGTGCATCATCAGCTTGAGCCAACGCCCCAATCCACACAGTTCTGGGATAGCTGGCTGGCGAAATACCCGCACCGGCAAACAGAATACCAGAAGGCCGTCGATTTTGTAGCTTCCATTCGTTTGGGTCTGACTGCGTACGCCCAAACGAACTTACCGGAGGAGACCATTCTGCAACTGCTCACTCGAATTCAGCAAACGAATGCCCAGACCCGACTAACTCAACCCACCGTCCGTTCGTTGGGCTGGATGCGGTGGGCTGCTGCGGCTGCTGTGTTTCTGGCACTGGGTGTAGGTTTCTGGTGGAAAACCACGCAGCGCCCTACCCTCTACGAGCAGCAGTTGGCCACGCTGCCGAATGCCTTTTCCGAAAAAACAAATACTAGCCCGCACGTTCAAACCATTCAGCTACCCGATCAGTCGGTCGTTTCGCTGGCCCCCGAGAGCCGGATCAGTTACCCGGCCAATTTCGGTCAGCAGAACCGGACGGTTTATTTATCCGGCGAAGCGGCCTTCAGCGTAACCAGAAATAGTGAAAAGCCCTTTCTGGTACATGCCAACGAAGTAGTTACGAAAGTACTGGGAACGCGATTTACCGTGCGGGCCTTTGCCGGAGAGGACCGGGTGCAGGTTCAGGTGCAGTCAGGTCAGGTGTCGGTTTATCGTAATGAGCCGACAAACGCATCTGTTCGGCAAAAGGGGGTGATGCTGATGCCCAATCAGCGGGTTGTCTTTAACCGCGAAACGGACCAGTTTGATAAGATGCTGGTTGATGCCCCCACCCTCGTCCTCACCCCGACCCGCCAGAAGAAAGCGCCTTCGTTTGTGTACAACGACACGCCCATTCCGCAGGTATTGCAGGAGTTGATAGAAGCCTATGGAATAGATATCCGCTACAATAAGGAAGCCCTCGCCAACTGCCAGCTGAATTCGTCTATGACCAACGAATCGTTCGAGCAAAAACTGACTATCGTTTGCGCTACCGTTGGCGCTACGTATGAGATCATCGACGGACAGGTCATTATCAACGGAGGCAACTGCCAGCCGCAGTAGCAAGCACAATTCTTACCCAATTTTTACCCAATCCAATAAATCAACAGAATGAAAAACGTAAATTCTACCCTACTCAGGTTGATGCAACTTACCGGTCTGCAACTCCTGTTAGCTATGCTTTTTATGGGTGTTTCGTGGGCTAATGATGTCTCGGCCCAGGAACTGCTCAACCGGCGAATAAGCCTCGTTGTCCGTGATCAGCATATCAAGACTGTATTGCAAAGCATTGAGAAAGCGGCTAACGTCAAATTCTCATACAGTCCGCAAATTGTCCGCTCCAGACAGCTTGTTTCGATGCGCGTGCAGAATAGTACCTTAAAGGAGGTGCTGGAGAAACTGCTCATCCCGTTAAACGTCAATTTCAGCATCTCCGGCGAACAGATTATTCTGGCGCGTACGGTTGAGCAGTCCATCAGCATTCAGGCAGGTGAAGCCATTGAGGACGTCGAAGCACCCGCCGAACGAACCATAACCGGGGTGGTGTCCGACGAAAAAGGCGAAGGTTTGCCCGGCGTCAGCGTAGTCATCAAAGGCTCGCCCCGCGGTGCCGTAACCGATGCATCGGGAACGTATCGGTTAACCATCCCCGATGGTGCCCAAACGCTGGTTTTCAGCTTTGTGGGGTATGCCTCGCAGGAGGTGGCCGTTACTAGTCAGTCAACGCTGTCGGTACAGTTGAAGCCCGACGTAAAATCCATCAATGAGGTTGTCGTGGTGGGGTATGGCTCGCTAAACCGCAAGGAAGTGACCAGCGCCGTGACGCACTTGTCCTCCTCCGACCTGCTGCGAGTGGGAAGCAACAGCCCGTTAATGGCTATTCAGGGCAAGGTGGCGGGTCTGTCCGTGACCAATACAGCCGCCGGCGACCCCAACTCTACACCCAGCATTCAGCTTCGTGGGGTATCGTCGAGAAGCGCCGGGCTGGGACCTTTGTTTGTGATCAACGGTATACCCGGCGGCAATCTGGACAACATTAATCAGAACGAGATTGAATCCATCGATGTCCTGAAAGGCGGAGCCGCTTCGGCGATCTACGGCACGCGGGGCAGTAACGGGGTTATTGTCATCACGACCAAAAAAGGATCGTCGGAATCCCGTATCTTCTACGACGGGTACACGTCTTTCGATTACATTACTAACCGGCTACATTTGTTATCTAAAGACGAGTTTCTTGCCAATAAACGCGGTGTCGATCTGGGTGGTAATACCGACTGGATGAAAGCGGTGAGCCGCAATCCGGCTTTTTCGCAGAAACATACCTTGCAGTTTTCGGGCGGGAACGGACAAACTAACTACTTCACCTCGCTCGATTACCGCAATGCTACAGGTATAGATTTACGGTCTGCCAAACAGGAATACGGTGGCCGGGTAAACATCAACCATACCTCGGCCAACAACCTGTATGCCATTACCTTCACGGCGGCTCCCCGATATACAAAGACCAGCCTGGCCGATTACAGTGGATTTAATTACGCGTTGACGCTCAACCCAACCCAGTCACTTTACGACAATGCGGGAAAGTATGCGTACATAACCAGCGGCTTTTTTGCCAATAACCCGGTCGAACGGGCAAAAAGTGTTTTATCAGGCCAGGAGGTAAAATACCTGGACATCAACAGTTCATTTAAACTGAACATCTTACCGAATTTATCCACACTGGTTACGCTGGGGGAAGTAAGTTCCTCATTCCGTAATGAGGATTTCACCCCATCGGTGCTAACGACGGTGATCAATGGGTCAAAACGAAACACTGCATCGCAGAGACTGGACGAGAATGACCAGAAAAGCTTTGAGTGGACGGGTAACTATGCGCTGGAAGTCCAGAAACACGCTATCAAAGTGCTGGGTGGCTACTCGTACCAGTATTTTACGTCTTCCGGCTTCAACGCGTCCAACGAAAACTTCCCTTCCGATGTGCTAACCTATAACAATCTGGGTTCGGGGTTATGGAACTTACAGCAGGGCATCAATAACGTAGGCTCTTACCGAAACAACTCCAAGCTGGCGGCTTTCTTCGGACGTGTAAACTACGACTTCGACCAGAAATATTACCTGTCGGCCAGCCTGCGTCGGGAGGGGTCGTCGAAGTTTGGCTACGATAACAAATGGGGTAATTTCCCGGCGGCATCGGTCGGCTGGCGCATTACGCAGGAAAAATTTGCGCAGGGCACCTCCTGGTTAAACGAGTTAAAACTCCGGGCCGATTATGGCGTAACGGGCAACCAGGACTTCGGCAATTACCTCTCGCTGGATACCTACGGCGGTTATGGCTATTACCTGTACAACAATACGTCGTATCAGGTTTGGGGGCCCAGCCAGAACACGAACTACAATCTTCGCTGGGAAAAAGCAATCAACTTCAACGTGGGTGTGGACTTCGATCTGTTCAAGAACAGCCGCTTAACAGGTAGTCTGAACTACTACGTGCGCACTAATAAAGACTTGCTGGGGTCTTATGCCGTACCTAACCCGCCAAACGTACAGGGGTCGACCTTTGCCAATGTGGGTACGATGCAGAATTCGGGCCTGGAAATCCAGCTGAACGCGGCTGTAGTCAACAAAAAGGACTTTAGTTATAACCTAACTTTTGCCGGGGCGACAAACAGCAACAAGTTCGTTTCATTCTCCAGCGAAGCGTTTAAAGGACAAACGTATATCGACGTATTAGGTATGCCTGCCCCTGGTAGCCCCGGCAACGCGCAGCGCCTTCAGGAAAACACTCGGATCGGCAGCTTTTATATGCTTCGGTCGGCTGGAGTCGATGAAACCGGCGCGTTACTGGTCTATAAAAAGAACGGCGATGTTATTCAGGCCAATAAAGCCAGCAACGACGATAAACAGTTCGTAGGAAATGGCCTGCCCAAGTTCACGGCGGGGCTGACCAATAACTTTAAATACCGGAAATGGGATTTGAGCGTCTTTCTACGTGGCTCGTTTGGTTACCAGATTTTCAACACTTATGCGTTCTATCTGGGAACACCGGCCACCCAGCAAAATATCAATACCCTTACCTCGGCTTATAACGGAAGCAAATACTCGAAGCTAACCAGTACCGCCACATATTCCTCGCTGTCCGATTACTTTCTGGAGCCCGGTAGCTTCATCAAAGTCGATAATATAACGCTGAGCTACACGCAGCCTTTTACAAGCAAATTCCTGCGCTCGGCGCGTATTTATGCAACAACCCGTAATCTGGTCACCATCACCAAGTTCACTGGTGGCGATCCTGACTTAGTTCAGATAAACGGCTTGTATCCGGGAATCAATCAACGTAATGATAATGGCAATATCGTTGGTACACTGAATTACTTCCCATCAACGACCCAACTCCTACTGGGCCTTCAGGTCACCTTTTAATCAGTTAGTCAACTTATGAAACGATCTCAATTTTTCAATACCATACGCAGTGCCTCCGTCGCCTTATTGCTCGTTATGGCCGCTGGCTGTACGAATCTGGACGAGGTACTTTCTGACCGGATCACATCCGGCAACTTCCTTCAAACGAAAGACGATGTCATTCGCGACTTTCTGCGGCCCTTCGAGCATAGCTATTGGACCATTCAGGGCGGGTCGACGTTTATGCTTCAGGAAGACAGTTCAGATGAACTGATGACGCCGAACCGGCAGGGCGACTGGTTCGACGGCGGACAATTCCAGCGGGTACATAACCATACCTGGACGCCCAACGACGGCTATACAAATGATGCCTGGAATGCGCTGTACGGCGGTGTTACGCTGGCCACCAATACCCTGGAAGATTTGCAGGGCATTACCGACCCGGCCAAGTTCAACATGACGCAGGCCGAACTGGACGATATGATTGCCGAAGTCCGGACCCTGCGTGCCTGGCTCAACCTACGGCTGCTGGATTTTTATCGCAACATTGTGCTGGTAACGAAGGTGAAAGGCGAATCGCAGGGGGGGGCGCAGGCATCTCCGCAGGAAGCGTTTAGCTTCATTGAGCAGGAGCTGAAAGAGTCGATCCCTAACCTGCCGACCCGGCAAAGTCTGGGTGCCAACGCCATCGGCCGCTGGACCCAGGGCGGAGCTGCGGCCCTGCTGGTTCGGCTGTATCTGAACGCAAAAGTGTATACCGGTACCGATCATTTTACCGATTGTGCCACCGTATGCACCGATATTCTGGCGGGTAAATACGGCCAGTACGCGCTGGAAAGCCGCTGGGATGCGCCTTTCGACTACACCAACCCAACATCGGGCGAAACGGTCTTTGGCTTTCCGGGCAGCTTTGGTCTAACTCACTGGCAGTACGATGGCGGCATGTATTTCTGGATGCTGCCGAACAATGCTACCTTTTACTTCGGATTCACGGATTTTGGTACGGCCAATCCTAAATACGCCTTGCAGCCGGGCCGGGATGTCGACAGTACCGAATACAGCTTTGCGCTGGGTAAGCCGTTTGTAAAATTCCAGAAATACCCGGACGATGTTCGGCTGAAGACATACAAAAACCTGGGCAACAGCAAACGGGAAGGTATGTTTTTGCAGGGCTATCTGCCTTACATCAACTCAAGCGGAAAAGTCGATACGGTACGGTCTACGAAAGGGCCTTATCCGTTGTTTTTCCGCGATCAGGTTGGTATGTTCCTTGGGGCCAAACCCGGAACGAAGATTGCTGACAAGACCTCGAATATGAACAATGCCGACCAGAATTCAGGCATTACACCAGTGAAGTACCCCTATTACCCAAGCAGTGACCTGAACAAAATTTCGTCGGCGTACGCAGAAATACGTCTGGCCGAAATCTACTATTCGCTGGCCGAGTGCAAATACCGGGCGGGCGATAAAGCCGGGGCTGCGGTGCTTCTGAACACGGTTCGGGCGCGGAATTACCCGACCGGCTCACCCAGCCTCTACAAACCCGATGGCAGCCAGCTGACCGATCAGGAGATGCTGGATGAATGGGGTCGTGAATTTCTGGTAGAAGGCCGTCGACGTACCGACCTGATTCGTTGGGGCGTGTTCAATACAGGCACCTGGTGGGACAAACAGCCGGATGCAGATAACCACACGGCTATTTTCCCAATCGGTCAAAACGTGCTCAACGTCTCCCCGCAGTTGAAGCAAAACCCCGGTTATTAATTGCAGGATTGAACACAGAGGCACGGAGGGCACAGAGAGTAAAAGATTAACTCTGTACCCTCCGTGCCTCTGTGTTCAATGAATTCACTTAAGTACTCTTCACGACCTTGGGCTTACTTCAACCGATAATTTACACCAATGCTGGTTTGCCAGCGGTTATAGTCCGGGGTTAAATAAGAAGCCTGTAACCAGTTTCTTTCGGCGGTTGCCTCCAAAGACCAGCGCTTTCCTAATCGGTAATGTGCTCCCAAACCGGCACTGGTTTGCCAATTGTTATTGTGTATCCCGTTCTTGTAAGCGGCTGGGTCTACGGGATCATATTTGTCATACTTGCTCTGCCCATACGCTGCGCCAAGTTGAGCAAAAAGTGCAAACCGGCCACTCCGCAGGAAGTAATATCGGGTCGACAAGCCCGCCCCCAAATAAGAGAAGGAATAAAACGAGTTCGACTGTATGTAACGTCCTTCGAGCGCTACCGACCATCCATCGGCAAGAAAATATTGGATTCGGGGGGTATAGACGTTAGTTGTCGAATAACTCCCTTTATAACCCTGGCCAGCCGACAACCCTACATGCAGGTGCCCCTTCCCCAGTAAGTCCAGCTGATGTCTGTCAGGAGTTATCTGGGCTAATCCGAGCAGGGGAAAGAAAAGGCCTATCAGTACTACGCAAAGTTTCATAATGATCATGTTTTATTTTGTCAATAGACATTGGCATGATCCCGTTGGTTGTAATGCGTTCGGCTTTTTAGGCTTTTTTAACTACCTGTTTCTTTATCCAGTAAATCATGGTTTTGGCTGTTTCCACAGTTTCGTTGCGGTCGGGCCAGACCATTTCACTTTGCAGACTGCTATCTCGTTGGTAACCGCGCTTTTGCCAGAATTCGTCGAGGGGCCGATAGTCGGCCGGACGCAGCGGATGGTCTTCGGGACGTTGCACGGCGCAGAAACAGGTCATCGTGTATTGACCAGATTTTCGGGCGTGGGCTTCCCGCTCATCAAAGAAGCGATTTCCAAGGCCTAGTCCCCGGTAGGCTGGCAACAGGACGCTCTCCCCAAAGTAAAAGACGGTATTGAGATCGTATCCCGCCTTTTGGAAAGGCGCCTGCACTTCAGGTGTTTCGTCAGGCAGAGGAATGGCCGTTGTAGCGCCAATCATCCGGTTGCCATCGTAAACGGCAAACAAAAAAGCACGTTCGGAGCGGGCGTAGGTTTCCAAATAGTTCTTCTCGTACGCCATTGACCCCTCGTACAAATACGGGAAGTCGTAAAATACCGCGATACGCAGGGCCGCCAGATCGTCGAAAACCGTCCGAAACGCAGCTCCCTCAAGCCGATGGTACGTGAGGGATGAAAGATCTGGTGAAGACAAAACAGGTGTAGTTTATTAATTGCCCAGCACCAGCGACTCCCAGTGGGGCAAATTGTAATACGTTGTAATCCGGGTAATTTTTCCGTCCATCACCTCAAGAAACGAACCGGCGGGCAGTACATACGTTTGGCCGGTAGCCGGAGGTAAATCGCCGTCGGTTTTCTTATACACCCCGTTCACAACGAACTCGCAGCCAATACGGGTGCCCGTTGGCTCCGTCAGAATGACCATATCGGTTAGCGTTTCATTGTAACAGTCGTCCATATGCTGGAGAAACTGGCTGAACTTGTCTTTCCCGATTCGCGTATCGCCCTGGTTGCTGTCGTGGCGGACATTCGGGTGAATCAGATCCAGCATTGTGTTCCAATCTTTACGATTAAAGGCTTCGTAGTACTTGGAAACGGTATCAAAAGCAGTCATAACATGTGAAAGTTAATGGGCAAAGATAAGCTATGAGGCAGAAACGACCATCTTATCTGACGCCAACTTCCTGGCTATCCTGCTTATACAAAGATCAAATTCCCGTTGACAAGCGCTCGTTGATAATTTGATAGGTCGAATTGATAGAGATAGGGTGATTTATGGGCTCTACCCGTCCGGCGTTCATCCAGCCGGGTCAGGATGCTCAAGCCCGTAATTTTCTTATGGAAGTTTCGCGAATCAAGCGGTCGCCCCAGCACTGCTTCGTAGAGCCGCTGTAATTCGGGAATGGTAAACTTTTCGGGCATCAGGTTCAGGCCAATGGGCTGCCAGTTCAGTTGCAGGCGCAGGGTTTGAAGGGCAACATGGATAATTCGGCAGTGGTCATATAGCAACGAGGGCAACTCTCCTACGTCGAACCAGCCACAGGCGTCCGACAGGAAATCGGCCGTGGGGGTCACTTTTGTGTAATCGACCAGCGCGTAGTAGCCCATCGAAATGGTGCGGTCGGGCCAGGAGCCGGAAAACGGCATAGGCATTTTCTGGCGTTGCCAGGTATCTTCCCGGTCATAGCGGTTCGCTTCGCCAAACAAGTGAAACTGCTGCAGGAATAGCTTGTTCAAACCGGTCCGCTCGTACAGCACCCGACCGGCGGCATCGTCAACCGACTCTGTTTTATAGATGAACCCACCCGGCAAACACCATTCATTCGTGTCTTTCCAACGCAGCAACAGTACTTTCAGCCGGGTATCATGAAACCCGAAAATGACACAATCGAGCGATACGCCCAATACACAGTCGTTGGCGATGGTTTTATAATACGAAATGAGCTTGTCGGAATAGGTCATACGCAAGGGCAACTTTCTTTATGTTAATCGTACACATAGAGAACGAATTCACGTATAATTACTGGTATTTTCTGATTTAGCCAATCTTTGTGAATAGCCTGTCGGTAATTCTAACCCACAAATTGTCAATCCTCTGGGCGTAGGTCACAAGGACGCGAGTAGCTTCTGGATAGCAAGGGTAAATAGATAGCTTGTTACGTGCCGGGAGCTGTGTCTTTATGGCTGGCATTTCAATAGATGATTTATAAGCAGAAACCGTTAATTTTAATTCAAATTTTTTCGTTTGTAGCTATAACACAAAGACTTTCCCCATTTACACCTTATCCCTACAGGTTATGGCCTTAGTAAAATTAACTATTAACAATCAACCACATACGATTGATGTAGACCCGGAGATGCCTCTCTTATGGGCCATTCGTGATGTAGTTGGTCTGACCGGCACTAAATTCGGTTGTGGCGTTGCACAATGCGGGGCCTGTACGGTTCACCTCGACGGGGCACCCATCCGCTCGTGCAGCTATCCGGCATCAGCCGCTGCCGGACACAAAATTACCACCATCGAGGGACTGTCGAAAAACGCCGACCATCCGGTTCAGAAAGCCTGGATCGAACACCAGGTTCCGCAGTGCGGTTATTGCCAATCCGGACAAATTATGTCGGCGGTGGCGTTGCTGAAGCAAAATCCCAAACCATCCGACGAAGACATTGATACCGCCATGCAAGGTAACATTTGCCGCTGCGGCACGTACGAGCGCATTCGAAAAGCCATTCACTCGGCTTCGACAGAGATGGCCAGCGCACCTAAAATGCCTAAATCAACCCCTAAAATCGGTAAGCTATGAGCACGACTCCTACCGGCACTGAAACCGGCACAAGCCGCCGGAATTTCCTAAAAGCTGCGGGCCTTAGCGGAGCGGCTTTTGCTCTGGGCTTTTCGTCAGTCGATTCCTTCGCCAGCCCCGTATTGAACCTCAGCGGTCAGCCGGGTATGGCGTTACCGGAATCCGTTGAACTGAATCCTTATATACTTATTGAGAAATCGGGACGTATTGTTCTGATGAACCCGCGGCCCGAAATTGGTCAGGGAACCTACCAATCTATTCCGGCGCTCATTGCCGAAGAACTGGAAGTGTCGCTCGACAACGTGACCATTCGGCAAACCGGTGGCGAAACCAAATACGGTGGTATGTGGTCGCAGGCAGTGGGTGGCAGCGGCTCCGTTCGGGGTGGCTACATGCAGATGCGTAAAGTGGGGGCCTCGGCCCGCGAGATGCTCCGGCAGGCTGCCAGTCAGCAGTGGGCAGTGCCCATTGGGGAATGCATAGCCGAAAACGCTACCATTGTCCATAAGCCCAGCGGCAAAAAGCTCACCTATGGCCAGCTTGCCGAGGTAGCCGCCAAGCTGCCCGTTCCCAAAGAGCCCGCGCTGAAAGACCCGAAGCAGTTTTCGATGCTGGGTAAGCCCATGCCTCGGCCCGATGTCCCGCTCAAAGTAGCCGGACAGGCTACGTTTGGTATTGACGCCAAAGTGCCCGGCATGGTCTACGCATCTATTGAGCGGTGTCCGGTGTTGGGCAGCAAACTGGTCAGTTTCGATGCCTCCAAGTCCCTGAAGGTCAAAGGCGTTCAGAAAGCCGTAAAAGTGGAGCGTGTAGTTGGTAAGAACCGCTATGAAGGCGTGGCCATCATTGCCGACAATTACTGGGCTGCGCTACAGGGCCGGAAGGCACTCAGCGTAACCTGGGATCACAATAACTTCGACACCTTCAACTCGGCTGATTTCGAAAATAAACTTCGCGATCTGGCCAAAACAGACGGTGTACAGGGCCACAATACCGGCGACTTTGACAAGTCATTTGCCGATGCGCCGAACAAAGTAGAGGCACTTTACGAAACGCCCATGGTGAGCCACTCGACCATGGAGCCCATGAATGCGCTGGCCCATTACAAGCCAGACGGCAAAGTCGAACTGTGGGTATCCTCGCAGGGAGGTGATCTGGTGCGTGGCGATGTCGCCAAAGTGCTGAACGTAAAGCCGGACGATATCACCGTACATATTCTGTTTAACGGCGGTGGTTTCGGTCGGCGCATCACGCAGGATTTTGCCACCGAAGCCGCCACACTGTCCAAAACGATCGGCAAACCCGTAAAGGTGGTCTGGACGCGGGAAGACGATACCCAGCTTGGTCCTTTCCGACCCATGACGTTCTCGGCCATGCGGGGCGCGTTGTCTGCCGATGGAAAAGCCATTGCACTTCAGCATAAAGTCATTTCGCCGTCTATCGACGCGACGATGAACGAAAAATACGATAAGACGAAGGCCGACGACACCATGCTCGAAGGAACGGGGGATCAGAAATACGAAATCCCGAACCTCAACACACGCTATGTCCACGCCGACATGCACGTGCCGCTTACCTACTGGCGCTCGGTAACGAGTTCGACGCTGGCCTTCTCGCATGAATGCTTCATCGACGAAATGGCTCACAAAGCCGGGCAGGACCCGCTGGCCTTCCGGATGAGCATGCTCACGAAAGACAGCGATGCCAAACGGGTGCTGACAAAACTAAAGGAAGTTTCTGGCTGGGATAACCCGCTACCCGAGGGTAAAGGGCGTGGTATTGCTCAATGGGAGTTTTTCGCCGGACTGGCGGGCCAGGTTGTCGAAGTATCGAAAAACAAGACCGGTGGTATTAAGGTTGATAAAGTTTATTGTGTTATCGACCTTGGCACCGTTGTCAACCCCGATAATGTGAAGGCACAAATGGAAGGGTCTATCGCTATGGCCCTGACGGCGGCCACGAAAGATGCGATCACCTTTGAGAAGGGGCAGGCCGTTCAGAAAAATTTCGACGCCAACCGCATGCTCCGTATCAACGAGATGCCTACCGTAGAAGTCCACATTCTGGCCGAAGGCGGCCCAACTATCAAAGGGGTTGGTGAGCCGGGACTGCCGCCATTGGCTCCCGCACTCGCCAATGCAATTTTTGCGGCTACCGGCAAACGAATCCGCCGGATGCCATTTGATTTGGAAAAGGTATAATTTTTATATGTTTCGGCTCCTTCTGAGGAGCCGAAACATATACCCAGAAACTATGAAAGAGATCAGTCGTATTGTCGAGGTATTTGAGCAAATCGATTTTTCGCACCGAAAAGCCGCTTTGGCCACCGTTGTTTGGGTGGAAGGGTCATCGTATCGGCGTCCGGGCGCGCGTATGCTCATTACAGACGACGGACGCTGGGAAGGGGCCATCAGCGGGGGCTGCCTGGAAGGGGATGCCTTGCGCAAAGCCCGGCAGGTAATGCTCGACGGGCAGCCAATTGTGGTTACCTACGATACAATGGACGACGGAGCTAACAGCTTTGGCATTGGCCTGGGCTGCAACGGCATTATTGATGTACTGATTGAACCCATTACACCCAATAGTGATCAGAATCCTGTAGCCTTACTGAAAGAATTTACGCAGAAGCGCGATGTACGAGCGCTGGCAACTGTGCTTAAAAGCAACGACTTTACGGGCCTTGCACCCGGCAACCGCTTTACCCTTACCGAAGAAAACGCGGAGTCGATCCCCGGCTGGCTGCACGACGACATGCGTACGGTGTTTGAGACGGGCAAGCCGCTGACGCGTACGTATCCGGTACTATCGGGAAATGCCGAAGTGTTCATCGAGCGTATCGACCCCGGTATCGAGCTGGTTATTTTCGGAGCAGGTTACGACGTTATTCCGGTGGCCAAGCTGGCCCGCGAACTCGGCTGGCAGGTTACCGTTACCGACGACTGCATTGCGCACCTCTCACCTAAACGGTTTCCGGTGGCTACCTGCGTGCTGTACGCCGACCGTGAAGTAGTGATCGATCGGCTGGCGATAACCAACCGAACGGCCGCCGTGCTCATGTCGCACAACTTCAACTACGACCGGGCGGTGCTTGAAAAGCTCCTCGCCACCGATGTTCCCTACATTGGTATGCTGGGGCCACGTAAACGGTTCGACAAAATGCAGGAGGAGTTCAGAAAAGACGGTCTGGAATTCAGTGAAGCCTCACTTGGTCGGGTTCATGCACCTATTGGCCTGGACCTGGGTGCCGAAACGCCCGACGAAATCGCCCTGTCTATTATGGCCGAAATCAAAGCCTTTTTCACCAGAGGGGCTGCTGGCTTCCTGAAAAATAAACCCGGCCCGATCCACGAACGACTTTCCGGAAACTCCGCCGACCACCACCGGCATACGAACGGGATAGGCCTTGACTCCGAGACCGTCTAAGCATGCGCATTGCAACCATTATTTTGGCAGCCGGTTCGTCTTCCCGATTGGGTGGCGAGCCGAAACAGCTGCTAACGGCTAACGGGACAACCCTGGTTCGGCGCATTGCCGAAGCCGTTGTGTCACTTCAGTCGGGCCCGGTCGTTGCTGTACTGGGTGCCAATTCGGAGCGTATTCAATCGGAAATCAGCAACTTGCCCCTTTACTATCCGATTAACCCCAACTGGGCTGAAGGAATGGCTTCATCCCTTCAGGTTGGCCTTACCACCCTATCAGATGAACCGCTCGACGCGTTTCTCGTTGTTCTGACCGATCAGCCCTACATCACGACGGAGTTGTTACAGCAACTTATTACCGCCCATCAGGAAACAGGACGCGGCATTGTTGCCTGCCGCTACGGCGAGTCAGGGCACCTCGGTGTTCCCGCGCTGTTTGATATCCGCTATCAGTCGGAGTTTATGCGCCTGACCGGCGATGTGGGTGCCCGCAAACTCATCCGGATGTACGCCAACGACTGCGCCGAGATTCCGTTTCCTCTGGCCGCTATCGACCTCGATACCTGGCAGGATGTAGCCGCATGGAGGGAGTCAGAGCTTGCCCCTTGCCAACGTCCTTCGTACCTTTGCCGACAGAATGGCACGACTCCTGGCGATTGATTACGGAATGAAGCGTACCGGTATAGCCGTTACGGATCCCTTGCAACTCATTGCGTCGGCGCTGGAAACGGTCCCTTCTCACGAAGTGCTGAAATTTCTGAAGGCCTACCTTGTTCGAGAGCCGGTCGAAGCATTTATTGTCGGTCTCCCTAAAGGGCTGGACGGTGAAGATACCGATAACACCCCACGGGTCAGGAAGTTTGTAACGCATTTGCAGAACGCATTCCCCGATATTCCAGTTTATTGGCATGACGAACGGTTTACCTCCGTCATGGCACTACAGGCGATGATTGCGGGCGGTAGCACAAAAAAAGACAGACGAGAGAAAGGTAACATTGACAAAGTCAGTGCCGCCATCATTCTCCAGTCATATATGGAAAGCAAACGATAATGAATAATGTAAAATGGATAATGATTAGCAGACATTGTCCCTTAGCCATTTTACATTATTCATTGTTCATAAAAGATTATGATTCTCCCAATTATTGCCTACGGCGACCCGGTATTGCGGAAGCGGGCCAAAGATATTGAACCCGGTAGCCTCGACGTCAAAACGTTGAGTCAAAACATGTTCGAAACGATGTATGCGGCATCGGGCATCGGCCTGGCTGCTCCGCAAATCGGGCAGAGTGTACGGATGTTTGTGGTCGATGGTGAGCCGCTGAACGAAGATGAGCCGGAAGAAGACATCGACCAAAGCCTGGTTGGCTTTAAGAAGGTGTTTATCAACCCGGAAATCATTGAAGAAGCCGGCGACGATTGGGGCTTCGAAGAAGGTTGCCTGAGCATACCCGGTATTCGGGGCGAAGTGTTCCGCCCCGAAATTATCGTGATCCGCTACTTCGATGTCGACTGGAACGAGCACGAAGAAGAATACGATGGCATGGCCGCCCGGATTATCCAGCATGAATACGATCACCTCGACGGCAAGCTGTTTACCGACTACCTTCCCTCCCTTCGCCGGACGCTCATTAAGAAAAAGTTGTCCGATATTTCGAAAGGAAAAACAGACGCGGAGTATAAGATGAAATTCCCCAAGTGAAGGTAATTCGTGGAATGAGTGTAGTGGTTTAGTGAGAAAAGCCTTCTAATATAACCGCACTTACTCCACCATGTTTACTTACTTCACCAATCGACCCGCATGAACATTACCCTCCTCCAAACCAACCTGTACTGGCACGACCCGGTGGCGAACCGCGCCATGCTGGAGGAGCGTATCTTTAACTTATATGAACCAACGGATTTAATTGTGCTGCCCGAAATGTTCACGACAGGATTCACGATGGAGGCCCGCGCGGTAGCCGAACCCATGAATCTGACGACGTTTCGATGGATGAAGCAGATGGCCGCCCAAACGGGGGCAGTAGTGACCGGCAGCTACGTAGTTAAAGAGAATGGTAGTTTCTTCAACCGGCTCATCTGGATGCAGCCCGATGGGCAGTTCGATACCTACGACAAACGCCACCTGTTTCGGATGGCGGGCGAAGACACCGTTTACAAAGCCGGTGCCCAACGAATTGTGAAAGAATGGAAAGGCTGGCGTATCTGCCCGCTTATCTGCTACGACCTACGTTTTCCCGTATGGAGCCGCAATGTCCCCGTACCGACGGACTTTAGCCCATCTACTGACTTCAACTACGACCTGTTGCTGTATGTAGCCAACTGGCCAGCCGCCCGCCGAAACCCCTGGAACACGCTTCTGCAAGCCCGTGCCATCGAAAACCTAAGTTATGTTGTCGGCGTCAACCGGGTCGGGCAGGACGGAAATGGGCATCCATACAGCGGTGACTCGGCCGTTATCGACTTCAAAGGTGAAGTACTATTCAGGGAAACAGACGTTGAAACGGTTCACCAGCAAACGCTTTCGCTGGACGAATTACGCGCTTTCCGAGCCAAATTTCCGGCCAATCTCGATGCCGATTCGTTTACGCTGCGTCTTTAACTGTTTCGAGTAATTCCAGCAATTCCCTCGCATTACCCTCGCATTATTCAGCGTCGTAAATGACTTCCCGACCAGTTGTTCGTCGGCCACCTGCTCATGCGCCCACACCGTTGCGTACGGAATATGGATGGCCCGCGCCCCAATATGAACCACCGGCAAGATGTCCGATTTCAGAGAGTTTCCAATCATCAGAAAATCAGCAGGCTGGACGTTGTATTTCTGCAAGATCCGCTGATAGGTCTGTTCGTTTTTCTCGCTTACAATTTCGACATGCTTAAAATAATGCCCCAAGCCCGAGCGGGCAATCTTACTCTCCTGATCAAACAGATCGCCTTTGGTCAGCACCATCAGATCAAAATGTTTGGACAACGTTTCCAGCACCTCGGCCACCCCGTCCAGCAGTTCGATTGGGCAATCCAGTAACTTCCGTCCGGTGTCGATGATCTGCTGAATCTCCGACCCTGTAATAGCCCCGTTGGTGAGTTCGATGGCCGTTTCAATCATAGAGAGCATAAAGCTCTTGGCTCCGTAACCAAATACAGTCAGGTTTCGAATTTGAGCGTCATAAAACCGTGTCGAAAGCGTCTCTTCATCAACATGATGCGAGAGCATTTCGCACAGCTTTTCTTTCACATCCACATAATTTGGTTCATTAACCCACAGGGTATCGTCGGCATCAAAAGCGATTAGTTTCATGGACGTCTTGCTTAATGAGTAAGAGCAACAAAGATAGCAGGTCATCAGAATCTTATTTAGTTACGCCACCGTTGCATTAATTTGATTTGCGTACCATTCGGTAATTCCCCAATTTGCTCCCCGTTCTAAACGCAATTATTACCGTTAACCCTATGCAGTTCACAGAGCAGGATCAGGACCAGATATTGGTTCAGGGTGTTTCACTCGACCAGATTGATCAGCAGATAAATTACTTCGTTCACGGCTTTCCTTACCTCCATGTCATCAAGGCCGCAACCATAGGCGATGGCATCATTCGTATCGACGAGAACCAGTTGCCCACTTATATTCACCGATTTGACGAAGCGGCTCACGAGCGTACGCTGGTGAAATTTGTTCCGGCATCGGGTGCAGCAACCCGGATGTTTAAATCGCTGTTCGCAGCACTGGATGGCAAGTTCGACAAATCGGTCGATGAGGTGTTTGCCCGCCTGACGGATTTTGCCTTTTATGAAGATCTGAAAGCGGCTATGGCGGCTCAAGGGCAGGATTTGGATAAAGCCGTTACTGAGAATGATCGGACAACCGTCCTGAAATTCATACTAACCGACGAAGGGCTTGACTATGGCAGCCTGCCGAAGGGCCTGTTGAAGTTTCATAACTATGCCGATGGTGCCCGGACACCCGTAGAAGAACATCTGGTTGAAGGCGCGGCCTATGCCAACTCCGATGGCCTGGTGAAAATCCACTTTACCGTTTCGCCCGAACACCGCAGCCGGTTTGAGCAACTGATCGAAGAGCAAAAAGTCGATTACGAAGCCTGGCTTGGCGTGACATTCGACATCAGCTTCTCGGAACAAAAGAAATCGACCGATACCATTTCGGTTAATACGGACAACTCACCGTTCCGCAACGGGGATGGCTCGTTGTTATTCCGCCCGGCGGGTCACGGCGCACTGATCGAAAACCTGAATGACATCGACGCCGACATCGTCTTCATCAAAAACATCGACAATGTAGTGCCCGATGAAATTAAGGAGCCAACCATTACTTACAAAAAAGTACTGGCGGCAGTGTTACTCGATGCCCAGCAGCAGATTGCCCGTTTGCAGAGCTTATTGAACGCCGACGAGGTGAGTGATGGCTACCTGGCCGAAGCCGATGAGTTTCTGCAACGTAGCCTGTATACGTTACCGCCAGCCGGGTACAGCGAGCTGTCGAGAGCAGAGCAGCTAGATTACCTGCGCCGGAAATTAGACCGACCGGTTCGGGCTTGTGGCATGGTTAAAAACGTTGGCGAGCCGGGTGGCGGACCTTTCTGGGCGAAAAATCAGGATGGGTCTGTATCGCTGCAAGTGGTTGAATCGGCCCAGATTGATTTAACCGACGCCGGGCAGAAAGCTATTTTCGACGAAGCAACGCACTTCAACCCTGTTGATCTGGTGTGTGGTTTGAAAGATTCCGCTGGAAAAAAATATGACCTCCCCGCCTACCGCGACCCCCTTACGGGATTCATTACGGCCAAATCGAAAGACGGGAAAGACCTGAAGGCGCAGGAGTTGCCGGGCCTGTGGAACGGCGCGATGGCCGACTGGAACACGATTTTCGTTGAAGTGCCGCTCATTACGTTCAATCCAGTCAAAACGGTGAACGACCTGTTACGGAAAGAGCACCAGCCTTCGTAGTTGGAATAAACCTTGACACCAATAAGTTATAAACTTCTGGTTGATAAGGTGTAAAGTAATACGTGGTAGGTAATAAGGGTCTGTTTTACCAGAGGCTTACTACTTACCACGTATCACGTTGTCGAGCTTATGCCGACATCCGGTTGACGGGTGCTTCGGCTAGTTCAGCGCCGATAGCCACTTCTTTTGTTTCAATTAACCCCAGGTTTTGAAACGACAGCAGGGTCGTATTCTCATAAACCCCTAAGTTCGCATCCCGAACACGTTCCATGATGGGTCGGAGCGCACAGGTCACTTCGTCGTTACAGTCGTCGCATTTGACGTAGAAATTAAACGACACGCAGGGGGTTGGCGCAATCGGGCCATCAATAACCCGTAGTACCTGCGCCAGATTTACCCGACCCGGGTCTACACGAAGCAAATAACCACCACCTTTTCCCTTTTGGCTCTGCAGGATTCCGTGGTTTCGCAATTCAAGAAGAATAGCCTCTAAAAACTTTTTAGGGATGTTCTCCTTCGCAGAAATGTAGGAGATTAGTACGGGGCCTTTGCCGTACTCTTCAGTCAAAACCTTGAGGGCTTTGATGGCATACTTCGCTTTCTTAGAAATCATTGTTACGGTGATTATTGGGTTGTGGAAATGACTTATGTTCATTTCCCGAACTGGCTTTTGACCAGAACAATTATGCAAATTAATAAGTCCTTAATTATCAGTCAAAAAGTCAACGATATTATACAAAAGAAAATAGTAGCGTTTTGTCCCATCAACTACTCTTCCGTAACGTTTGATTAAATCTATTGCCAAACATGGTAAAGCGGCCTAAAAGTTCATGGATTTAGTTGGGTATTAGACTTATAAGGATACTATAAGTAACATTTATTTTTATTAACAGCTGATTATAGGCCTTTTAATCCATGTAATTTATTTTAATAATTATATTATACGGTACACTCTACATTAAAAAAAGCCAGAGCAAAGCTCCGGCTTTTTATTGCGACACCAATATAAAAATTATTAACTTATTTATTTACTTATCATAATTGGCATTCTGCGGATCGAAGTTGGCCCAGCCTTTGGTCCAGTCACTTGTTCCGAACGCTCCTATAAACGTTTCTTTCGTGAAGAAGGCATCGGCTCCTTTGCCATCCCAAACAGCACCCGTTAACAGGGGCGAACCAGCTTGTGGCAGGAAGTTGGGAGCCGTCAGGTTGAAGCTGGCTGGGTTAAGTAACAAGGCCGCTACACCTGTGCTTGGAATGACCTGATTTTTAAAAGCTGCTGTGTTGAAGAAGGCCAAAGCCTGATCATTCGTGATGGCTCCGGCACCTCGCACCGGCGTAGTCATGTTGGCCAGCACGATACCGCGCAGCTGTAATGCACCACTGGTTGCATTATCCAGCGTGCCGGTTGTACCCGTTGGCGCATCCAGACGAAGTCCTTCCGGATAACCCACCATCAACGAATTGAAGATACTAAGCGAGGTATTCCGGCGGAGGTGCATGGCCGACTGATACGCGCCACTGCCTTTCGACGACGGTGCGTTCGACGGTGCACCGCTAAAGGCAAAGTTGCTCATGTTGGCAAACACCCCGGCTGTCAACGGTAAACCGGCATTAGCTCCCGTAGCGGGTAAGCCAGGGTTAAAGTTGTCCGACTCAAAGCCGTTCGATGCCGATTGGTCGGCGACTTCGGGATCGCGGAGGGCAAGACCATACTGTACTTTACCTGACCAGCCCCAATCCGTATCCCAATCGTCATCCCAGCCCCGGAAGGCAATCAGGTATTTGGCATTCACCGTACCACCGAACCATTCGTACGAATCGTCACCGCTGTACGACACCTGAATATGATCCAGTGTGGTGCCATTGCCTACGCCGTATAACGACAGTCCATTGATTTCACTGTTGGCCAGCAGCGCAATACCGCCAAACTCAATACGCACATATTGCATTACACCCGAGTTATCGGCCACATCAGAGTAAGAACCAACGGTACCGGGCAGCCCGCCCTCAAAACCCGTTGCACTGGGTTGGTTGACCGGCGCTTTTCCGAAGATCACAACACCACCCCAGTCACCATAATTACGCGAGCCAGCCGCTTTACTGGAGGTAAATACGATGGGCGCACTGGCCGTACCAACCGCGTTGATCTTGGCGCCGGGCAGAATAATCAGCGTTGCCCCCTGCTGTTTCCCCGCAGGGTCAACATCCTTACCACCACCCTTGATGATTGTGCCGGGTTCAATGGTGAGGGTAGCCGGTGCTTTTACCTGTACAAATCCCCGCATGTAGTATATGTTACCCGCCGTCCATCGGGTATCGGTCGTAATATCGCCCGATACTTCCACGACAGGCTTATTTCCCAATTGAAACGCCGTTGTACTGGTTACCGTGGCTCCACCCGATGTAACAGCGATGGGCGTACCGGCACCGGCGGGTACAACAACGGTTAAGGAACTTGTCGAAGCCCCCGTTACCGTAGCCGGAACACCACCAAACGTAACGGTATTGCTGGCGGGAGTCGCATTGAAGGCTGTACCGGTGATCACAACGGTTGAACCAACCGGTGCCGACGAGGGCGAGAAACTTGTAATGCTGAGAACCGGAGCCGGTGTATCCTCATTTTTACAGGACATCACCACCACAAACAGGCCAAGTACCAACGCCACTAACACGGAGGTTCGACGGCGTAATTGAGAAACGTGCATAGACATTGTGTTTTGTTAATCAGGTATTATCTAGGTTGTATTCGTATTCAGACTAAGGAATAACCGTCCGGCGGCCAAACGTATAGATGGCACTGACGGTGTAGTAGCTCCCCCGCTTGAACTTGCGAAGCATCTGATCGGCACCCGCCGTTTGAGAGGTTACATCACTCCCGATTTTGCCGTCCCGGTTAAAATCCTGCGCGAACCGTACATACTGGTTCAGAAGATCTTGCACACCGAATCGCAATTCGAGTTTTTTATTGAATTGTTTGGTCAGGTTAAGGTCGATCACATTCCGGGGCATTTCGTAAACCGTTGGGTTCTGGCTGTTGCCCACCGTGAAGATCCGCTGACCGAAAACGTTGTATAATACGTTCCACTGCCAGCCTGAATTGGGTGCGGCATAATAAACACCCGCGTTGATGAGGTAAGGCGACTGCCCGGCGAGTGCCCGTTTGGTATCGGCAATATTCCGAATGTCGTACTGCTGAATGGTGCCGCTCAGGTCGGGGGCCGTTACGATATCGCCCACATTCACCTGGCTCTTGATGAGCGATACGTTACCTACTACCGACAGGTTTTGCAGGAACGCACTGGCCGAATTCTGGAAACCTTTACGGAACTCCAGTTCTACGCCATAATTCTGCGCCGACTGGGCATTGGTGAACGTATAAGCGAGGCCATTACCCTGGAACAACAGATACGATTCAATCGGGTTTGTGAAGTGTTTGTAGAAACCCGTCACCGAAACCAGTTCGTTGGGACTTGGATAAAACTCCCATTTGGCATCGAGGTTCTGAATCTTCGCCGTCGTGAGGGTCGTGTTACCCTGAATATCAGCAAGCAGGTTGAAGTCGTAGTAATTGAACGGGGCCAGTTCCCGGAACTCTGGCCGGTTTACCGACGAGGAGTAAGCAAAGCGAAGGTTTGTACGGTCGCTCAGTTTGTACGTAAAGTTGACCGATGGCAGCGGGCTGAAAATTTTGTTAGTTACTAGTCGGGTGTCCACACCATTCAGTTTGGATGTGATACCCTGGTCGTTGTACTCACCCCGGAAACCCAGCGTCAGGTTTGCTCTTGGTCCGAAATATATATCACCACTTACATAACCGGCCAAATAGGTGTTCATGCCTTTGTAAGCATCGCGGTCGCGGGTACCATCCAGCATGGAGAAGCTTCCTTCCGAACCCGTTACATTTTCTGGTGCAAATGCAGTAGCGATATCGCGTTGTTTAGCGGCCGATGCACTACCAACGGCCTGGTAACCGTAGAAATGGGCGGCATAGTCGCGGTTCTTCTGTTCGGCATAAACGCCGAACCGGATTTTATTTGGCTCACGGTCTGTGGGATTACCAAAGGTATGCTCACCGTTGGCAATGGCCGAAATTACATATTCGTGTAATTTAGAATTGAACCGGCCCACTTCGGTTGGCGTAGGGTCGTTTGGCGTAGCAATCAGGAATGGTGCAGGTTGGCCATCAGTGCCGGTTGTACCGGTTGGGCGCAGGTAGCGAGCCCGTTTCCAGTCTGGCTCCCAGCGACCGGTGTAGCCAAAGCTACCCACCCAATTGATTTTGGTAAGCGGGCTAATGTTATGTTCACCCGCCAGTTGCGTTGTCAGAATGCTCCGGTTTTCAAAACGTTCCGAAAAGCTACGAACGTCATATCCTTCGGCCACCTGCGCACCTGTACGAACAACAGTTTCGGTGGTACTCAACTGATTAAATAACGTTTTCCATTCCAGCGTAAAGCCGGGCGAGAACCGGGCCGACCAGTTATGAAGAATTCCAAGGCGGGTCTGGCGAGCGTAGTTGGCGTCGTTATACTGTTGGGTAATGGCGTTGGCAATGGTTCCGTTATCGTACAGCTTAAGATCGATATTCGAAAACTGATTCGTCATCGAATAGTTAATACTCGTCAGATTGCTCACCCGTACATCGCCTATGTCGAATCGGCGGCCCAGGTTCAGGGCAAAGCGAATATCAGGCGATAAGTTCAGGTCTTTCAACGCCCAGGTATTCGGCAACAGTCTGGCATAAGCTGCCCGCTGTAAGGGGTTCAGCGCGTTGAAATCAGCCGATCGGGCCGGGAAGCTGGTTGGAATCTGCTGGCTGGCATCCCAAAGGCCTAGTGCGTTTAAGCCGGAACGGGTTTGTGATTGTACAGTCTGGAAGGTGGTGTTACCCCGGTAGCCGAGGGTTAACCCGGCATCCATGAAGTTCTGGTCGGGACGGCGCTTTGTATATATTTTGACAATACCACCGGCAAAATCACCGGGCAGATCAGCCGATCCTGATTTATAGACGATCATCCGGTCGATGATGTTGCTGGGCACCAGATCAAAAGAGAACGAACGGGTATCGACTTCGGTAGAAGGCGTAATGACATCGTTGATCAGTACCGAATTATAACGGGCCGCTAATCCACGAATCAGGACGAAGCGATTGTCGACGATACTAACGCCCGGCACCCGACGAATGGCCGCTGCGGCATCACGATCCTGCGATTTCTGGATCTGCTGCGCCGAAATACCAACGGCAATGGGCTTTAACTGCTTAATTTCGGTGATAACGGCAATTTCGGTGTTAGTCGCCTTATTGGCCCGGACAACCACTTCCTGAAGAGAGGTTCCTTCTTCATCCAGTTCTGTATCAATAGCGGTAGTATTTCCCGACTCGACCCGAACATTAGGAATCTCCCGGGTTTTGTAGGAGACGTACGAAATAACGATCTTATGTGTACCAGCTGGAACGTTGGCCAGATTAAAGTGCCCTTCAATGTCGGTAGTCCCCCCAATCTGGGTGCCGTCTACGCGGACGGTACAGCCTATAAGAGATTCTTTTGTTTTTCCGTCTTTAACGGTTCCCTGAACTGTACCCGTCTGGGCAAATACAGCTGTAGATAGTAGGGAGAAAAGTACAAGTAATAGATTGCGGTTCATTTTTAGTTTTGGTATCGCTTTTAAGCGCTGCAAAACTACCCGCCTAGTATTACCTCAATATTACACGAATATTAACTTTTGGGAGCTTGTTAATAACACAACCAATTGATAACCAAACTTATGCCCAAAGCATAATTAAGTACTTTTCCATAAAGGCAGCCCTATATCCTCCATACATAATTTTGAAAAAACTGTTTTTCATTTATTTTAATTTTGACCCATAAAAGCCTGCAACAATAAGACGTTCCACTTTTAGTCTATATACGTGATTATTTTTGGCTGTAAAGTCAAAAGGACCAAAGCGCAATAACCGTTTAAGAGTCAACTGCTTAGATAGAAAATTGGCCGAGCAAAGACACATTGAGTCTTTACCCGGCCAACCCGGTGTCTTAATATTGACTTAACAGAACGTAGTAGGCCAAACGTAAATTTTACCCGCTCAACAGTTCAGCCTTTCAACTTGATTTTCGTTGTATCAGGCTTACCTCAAAACAAGTGCCGGCACCAGGGGTCGAAGTAACCGTGATCTGCCCGTTCAGTGTATCCACAAGATGTTTGACCAGAGGAAGTCCAAAGCCATAACCAGCCTCTCCGGCAGTTCCATTGCTCGAACGGCCCTGCCCGTTGAGTATTTCGGTTAATTTTTCGCTCGTCATACCAACACCCGAATCCTGAACAGTGAGACTAAGAACGTTGTGTGAGCCTTCAAGTTTCAATCCGGTATTGATCTGTACCGACCCATCTTCCGGCGTAAACTTGATGGCATTGGAAATCAGATTCCCCACAATCTGTACAACTTTATTCCGTGAAAAGGGAATTAACTCTGTTGAAGCCTCTGTCGAGACGGAGAAGTGAATTCCTTTGGCGAGTGCCTGCGGCCCATACAACTTTTCCAGACCGGCTTTTAATTTTGCCTGATGGAAGACCTCTATTTTATGAGATGTTTCGTTTTCGTGCTTCCACTTATCATCGTTGACCAGAATTTCATCTGCCAGTTCGAGCAGTGATTTACTGCTCATTTGAATCATCTGAATAAAATCCAGTATCTCTTTGAGTTTAAAACTGTCTCCCCCGTTGGTAACGAGTTGAGCCATGCTGATAATGCCGCCTAAAGGGCCCCGAATGTCGTGCGCTGCTCGTTTTCGGGATTCGTTAAGCTCAGATGCCTGCCGCTTTAAATACTGAATTTCCCGAATTGCGTTCAGTCGGCTAACGACCTCAGCCGCTATTATTCGTAGCAGTTCGACTTTCTCCGGATCAAGCTCCTTTATGTTTGTATCGAGTACGCAGAGCGCGCCAAGGTGGTGCCCGTTGCTCGATTTTAAGGGAATACCAAAGTAATACCGTAAATGAGGATCGTCGGCTACATAAAATTGCTCTGAAAAACGGCTGTCGAGCCGTAAGTCTTTGACTTCAAAACTGTCGGGCTCCAGAATGGTATACTGGCAAACGGAGTTTTCACGAGGCATGGAATCCAGATCCAGCCCATGATTGGTAACTGTCCACTGCGTATAAGAATCTATGAGATTGATCAGGGAGATTTCCGTCCCAGTTACTTTGGCAGCCAGCCTGGTGAGGTCTTTAAATTTGTCTTTAAGCCCGGAATAATCCAGATCAAGATCAGCCAGATCAACGAGTCGTTGAAATTCGTTTTCAGGAACTACGTAGTTAGTTTTCATTCTTTGTAAAGAAGTACAGTACGGTTTTAATTATATTCTTTATATATACCTTAAGTAGCGGTAAATATATTAGTAAGAATAATAATTACACTACAAGGGCCTGTTATTTAACCTATTATTTATATAGAATTTATATCGTCACTAATTTGAGGTTTCCCGGACTAGCCTAAAATTAGGTTTATCAATGAAGCACAATGGCTTGTTTGTGTTCCAAGATGGATTTACCCGCGCCGGAAAAAGAAAAAAGCCAGCGCAACGCGCTGGCCTTTCCGGCGACACCAATATAAGAATTTTACTTACCGCTTTTGGACGGCTATCAATGCAGTAAAGGTAACCGCTCCGTGTTATACGAATATTATGGCACGATTACGCTAACATTATATATGACCCCAGCTTAGTCAACTACTCCATTTTGTGGGCTGCTGATTCCTTCGCGTTTTTGTTGCCAGAACCCATTGACGAAGATGTATTGGATTTGCTTTCCCTTCATCAATAGAAAAGTCGGAATCTGCTCCAGTTGGAGCGGTTGCGCCGGAGCATCTCCTTCATGCAACAGATGCACCGCTTGCTTAGGCTGCCCCGCTCCGTCAGCCTGTTTTATCCTGAACAGCACAGTCCCATCGCGCCGAAGGGCAGGTAAGTCGATTTTATCCAGATCGGCAGCCGAGTTGAGCACATCCGAATACGTTTTCGCCGGAACGAGCGTCAGGCCAGTGGCGTCGATTTCATCCAGTCCATAAAAGGTCGACAAATCGCCAAGGTCGTCGATGCTGCTCTTGTACTGAAACGATCTGGCATCCTTGTCGTTGACTTCACTATAGTTGATACCCACGTCAACTAATACGTTTTTTCCGTCGCGCACGACCGTCGCGTTACGAATGAGCACGTCGAACAGCGCACGACCATTTTCGGGAATAGCCTGATACTCGGCGATGCCTTCCTGCCGATACGACCCATCAGCAATGGACTTAAGCGCCGATAGGATAGCGACGAAATTAAGCCGCCGAATCGTCATCTTTTCCGAGTCACCTTTAAACCCGCCCGATTCGATCAAGATCAGCGTTGTGCCCCATTTCTGGATGTTATCCCCGAACGCCCTAGGCTCAAACTCATCGTCGTAACGCGCCACCTGCCCCGGTATAAACTGCTGTAAAACGCGGTTCATGCCCGTAATGAGCTGCATAGACCGCTGGCGTACATCGTTGATATTCCGATCCTCGTCGTAGGCCGTGGCCAGAAACGACACCACTGCCTGCTTGCCGGTTTTGCCGACGCTGTAGCGGGGATTCTGATCGTGCAGGTTAAAACCGACAAGTGGCTTGAGCGTTTGCTGCATCTGTTTCAGCAAAGCCCCTTCCGGCGTTTGCAGCCGCAGGGCGTCGCGGTTCATATCAATGTCCGTAGCCGTCCGGCGCTGGAAACGCTCGGCCCCGTCGGGGTTTAGCATAGGTACAAAATGCAGACTCGTTTTGTCCAGAATGGTCTGCCGAAAGGCGTCGAAGCCGTCATTTTTGGCCTGAAGGAAATTAAATATGTCAAATAGTGCCATGGTGGCCGTAGCTTCATCGCCGTGCATCTGACTCCAGAGCAATACCTTTGTTGTGCCCGTGCCGGCCTTCACCTGATAAATGGCCCGCTTCTCCAGCGACTCGCCTACCTGGCTAACTGACAGCGGTTGGCCAAGCGCCTGCAGAACGGGAAGTATATCGGCATGTTTGAACCGCCGGTGAGTGAAGGCCTTTTCTTTGTATGTATCGTGGGCGTCGTGCAGCCGACGGGCTTCTTCCTGGGCGAGCGAATGCGTTGAAATCATTAGAAATAGAGGGAGAAAGAGGGGTAGCTTCATGCTGTTTTTTGTCCAAGCCATAGCCCGCCAACCGAAGCCAGTAAACATAGGGTTACATTAAGACTTATATTAATCAGTGCGGCTACCGGCCGGTTACTTTGCAGGAGTGCGACGGTATCGTTACTGAAACTGGAGAACGTGCTGAGTCCTCCACAAAAGCCGACTCCTAGCAACAGCCGCAGGTCGTCGCCTGCAGCCCGGCTCAGCACCCACCCCATCACCGCACCCAGTACAAAACTGGCCACTACATTAACGATCAGAATCGGTATGGGAAAAGACGTACCCAGGAGCGTAGCCGGAATGAGCCTGCCAGTAGCGTATCGGAGGAGACTCCCAGCCCCACCGCCTACAAAAACCAGTATGTACGGATGCATCAGTAGAGATTTCATGTAGTGGCGGTTCGACGGTCGGCATTACAGAACCAAAAACCAAACTTACAAAAAACGGCAACGCTGAGTGGTGCAGCAGCCATTAGAATCGCACATAGGCCGTTTTTTTCGCTATCATTGTGAAATACCCCAGTCCGAAACGTTGCCCTTACTGCCCGACTATGGCCCAAAATCAACTTAAAAAATTATTAGGCGTCGGTTTCGGCGTGGCCGTTACGATTGGCGGCACTATTGGCACCGGCATTTTGCGGAAGCCCGGTCCGATTGCCCAGGACATTGGCAACCCGGTTTTGATCATTGCCGTCTGGCTGATTGTTGGTGTGTATGCACTGGCGGGGTCGCTCTCGGTTATGGAACTGGGGACCATGCTGCCTAAAGCCGGTGGCTGGTATGTGTATGCCCGGCGGGCATTTGGCAATTACGCGGGCTTTATAATTGGTATCAGCAGCTGGCTCGGCAGCGTGTCGGCTATGGCCTTCGGGGCGGCCGTTATGAGCGAATACATCAGCCTGATGGCCCCTTCTATGGTTGACTATCAGAAAATTATTGCCATCAGTATTCTGGCTGCTTTTGTGGCGTTTCACTCGATTGGCGTACGGCTGGCGAGCCGGGCACAGGAAGTCATGAGCGTACTGAAGGGCGTGGGTCTGCTGGTGTTTGTTGTCGTTTGCTTCGTTGTTAAACCCGACCAGCCGGTAGCTTCCACTTCCGAAATTATCCGACCACTGGCCGAAGGGGGCGTTTGGCTGGGTGTGCTGGCAGCTTTGCAGGCGGTTTTTTATACCTACGATGGCTGGCACACAGCGGCTTATTTCACCGAAGAAGACGTTGATCCCAGCCGGAACCTGCCCCGCTCCATGATTAGCGGGGTGTTGCTGATTATCGGCATTTACGTGCTGGTGAACCTGGCCCTGCTTTATGTGTTGCCTGTTTCAGCGCTGGCGGGCACTAAACTACCAGCAGCCGATGCCGTGCAGGTGCTGTTCGGGCCGGGTAGTGCGCAGGTTGTTACGTTTCTGCTGATGATTTCCATTATGGGGATCATCAACGCCCAGATCATGTTTAACCCCCGCGTTATTTTCGCGATGGGCCGCGACGGACTCTTTTTTCGATTCGTAACCCAGGTCAATTCGGGCGGTACTCCATTAAACGCTACGCTGCTGACAGCGGGTGCATCGATCCTGATGATTCTGACCAACACCTACAGCAAACTCTCGGATATTGCCACCTTCTTTTTTGTACTCTGTTACGCATCGGCTTTTGCGGCCCTGATTCGCCTGCGCCAGACCGAACCGGAACTAGCCCGGCCCGTCCATGCCTGGGGGTACCCCTTTTCAACCTGGACACTGCTCCTTGCCTCGCTGGCTTTTCTGTTTGGCGTGGTTATCGGCGATTTTTCCAGCAGTATGTATGCACTCGGCTTTATTGCGGTAAGCTACCCAGTGTATTTGTTCATAAAAAAATAACTATAACATGTTTGTATGTAAATATTTTGCTGGTTTATTTGTAAAAACTAATCTTAATAAATACATTATGAACCCTAGTTCTACGCTAAAGCACCTTTTCATTGTTACAGCAGCCATCAGCTTACTCAGTCTGCAAAGCTGTGCTACTATTTTTACCGGTACAAAAGACACCATTCACTTCGAGAGCCAGCCGTCGGGCGCTAAAGTTCAGATTCAGGGTCTCGACGTTGGGCGCACACCCGTCGATGTACCCGTAACGCGCAGTATTGCAGCCCGAACGGTAACTATGGCCCTCGATGGCTACCACCCGCGTACGTTCGATCTAACCAAAGAATTTAACGCCGTAAGCGTCCTGAATCTGTTCGGTATTCTGGGCTGGGGCATCGACGTGGCCACCGGTGCCGTCATGAAGTACGACCAAAAAGCGTATTCGATGGAACTGGAAAAGAAGAAAGAGACGAATTAGGCTTATTCTTAGCAAAATGTGCGAAGAACAACTACTCTAATCACCGCTTTCAACTAATTACTAGTCAAAACCGCTCGTGGATTTCCTTGAGCAGTTCGGCCGTTCGACGGCGCATTTCGCTGACAGTCTGGGAAAAGTTGTTATGCATGATGCTGAAATAAAGCAGCCTGTTCCGCTTTGTCAGTACATAACCGCTTAAGTTATACACGCCGGTCATTGAACCGGACTTAGCGAATACGTAGGGTTTACCACTCATATCAAGGCTTTTTAGCGTTCCCGACTGCCCGGCGGCTGGCAATAGAGCAAATAACCGCTGTTGCGGTACTCTGGCATAAATCCGACCAAGTAAGTCGATCAGCACATTGGGCGTAAAGAGGTTATATCGTGACAAACCCGAACCATCGACCCAGCGGGCTGAACCCTTGAACATGGTCGTATGCTGAAGACTGTCGGTGGCTCGGTGCAACTCAGCCATTGGATTGAGTGGACCCGTGCTGTGTTCGGCGGAGGCCATGAACAGAACTTGCTCCGCAAATTGATTATCGCTCACGTAAAGCATCCGTTTGTAGAGCGAATCGGTCGGCGAACCCCGCAACAGCCGAGCGTCCGCTTCTATGGGCATGTTCACAACGCCCACCGCCCGATGGAGCGTATCGGCCAGCAACTGAGCGGCCAATTCGCCCGACCATCGAAAGGGCACATCCTGCCGTTTGACGTTGTCATTGGCCGGACGCACAAACTGGTTTTCAAATTCACTTCGATGCACGCCACTCGGCGCATCGGCCACCATGCGGGTACTGTCGGTGAACCGGGCGGGGCTAGTTTTCCCGGAAGCAAACCGAACCACGTTACCGTAAATAGGAAGCGGAGCTAGTTCGGCCGAGTAATCGTCGTTATAATCGTCCCAGGCCCAGCCTGGCCCGAAACGGGGTCCGGTGTAGTTAGCCGGTGAGAAAAAAAGCCGCTCTGGCCGACTCCTTAGAAAAGCCAGGGCCATGGTGTCCGGCAAATCGGGGTGCAGGAGTAACGGGTTGCCCGTTCCCCAGAAAATTACTGAATCGTTCCGGATGATGTACCGAAGGGCGGGTAATGAGTCGTGCAGCGAGAGCAGACCCGCATAAAAGCTGAAAAGTTTGGTATTCGACGCGGGCGTAAACGGTTTATCCGCATTATGCTGAATCAACGCCCGTTTCTGACTGGGGTCATACAGGGCCACCCCCGTAAAATGATCGGTATAGGTTGGGTTACTCCGTAACTCACGGCTCATTCGCCGGGCAGGCGAACAGGCAATGACCGTTAGCGAAAAAAGGAGCAAGATTGGTTTCATACTTGTCTGAGCCAAGCTCCAGCTTGGCCTTGTATACCAGAATGGAGAACTAAGGCCAAGCTGGAGCTTGGCCCAGACAAGTGGTTTATTTTTTAACGAGCTGCTCGCCCGGCAGCAGCCACACACCCCGCGCTGACTGCCCGTAAAAGGAGGTGCCAAACGGAACTTCCTGCCGACGAACTTTCCCGTTTTTCAACCGCACTGTAACCGCTGTGGTAGCCGCATCAACCGGGGTGAACGTTTGCGGCTGTTGCACGGCAAATAGACGCAATGGACCTCTGTTTTCGGTAACGGCCAGGAGCGGATGCCCCTGCGCATCGGGCAGGCTAACGAGTGCTTTGGCGTTACCCGGTGCATAGAAGCCAGACTGGGCAATGGTCAGTGGCTTAAATCCACCCTTGCCGTCACCTTTCAGAATAAGACCGTTAAAGGCATCCATGCGTCCGGCTACCAGATCGCTGCCGTGTTCATTACCGACCAGCACCGCATCCAGATTTCCATCGCCGTCAATATCCTGCGCCAACATACCGAAGAGTGGGGCCATTTGCGCCATGACGGGTAATGGTCTTACCTCAAACTTGCCGTTTCCTTTGTTCTCGACATAACTGCTCTGCATGTAGTTTGCCGTTAGTTTCAGCGCCTGAGCACGTTCCTCTTCGGTCAAAATCTGGCTCATAGTGGCTGCGCCAAACGGGGCGTAATTCACGAATCGTTTTTTGATGCCGATCATCTGCTTTACCATATCGTCCCAGCCGAAATAAGGATACTCCTCGTACTGGCCTTTGGCGTTTTTGAAATAAACCGACGGAAACGCATCGTAGAAGCCATTGTTGTCGAAGTCACCCGCATACATACGTACCGGCCGTTCGGCATTGGCGCGGAGTAAGGTGTTTAGGCCCGTATTCCCCACCAGGTAATCAATGTCACCGTCGTTATCGAAATCGCCGGGGGTTATGGAGTTCCAGAAGCCAAGTTTATCGTTGAGTCCGCTGTTTTCGAGGGGCTGCAACGTACCCTTCACATTGTGAAGCATGACAATGGGTGCCCATTCGCTGGCCAGTATCAGGTCAATATAACCATCATTGTCATAATCGGTCCAGAGCGCATCGCAGGTCAGGCCCGCCTTAGTGAGCGTTGGCGCTACCTGAGCGGTAGCATCCGTGAATTTCGGATGCCCTTTCTGACTGTCGTTACGTAACAGGTAACTCGGAACGCCCATCGGGTATTTGTTGGGCTCAACGCGTCCGCCAACAAACAAGTCAAGATCACCGTCTTTATCAACATCAGCCGCCTTTACGCAGGAGCCATTCACCCGAAAGTCGGGCAGTGCATCCGGAGCCAGCGTGAAATTACCTTTGCCATCGTTCGTGTAAAGACGGTGACGCATGGTCTCTTTCATTTGTTCGGCCGTAAATTCGGGACTTCCACTGGCAATGTAAAGATCAAGATCACCATCGGCATCGGCATCAAAGAGCAGCAGCCCGGCATCTTCCGATAATTTGGCTGGCATTGGTTTCAGAACGAAGCGGCCCGACGGCTGCTGCAGCAGCAACTCTGTCGAATATTTGGAGCTTCCCCCAACAACCAGATCGGCCAGGCCATCGCCGTTTATGTCACCCACAGCCAGCGCCGGACCATACTCGGTGAGTTTATGCAACAGGGTTTTTTGCCCGTTGAAATCAATAATGTCGTTTTCTTCGTGCCTATAGGTAAGCCCTAAATCAGCCGTAATGTCCTGCACCAGCGTTTTAGGTGCCGAAATCGTTTCGTTGGTTTCGCCGGGTTTGGCATCGGCCGCTTTGAGAATGATCGTCTGGTCGGCGTTGACGCTCGGCAAAATCTGTACCCGACCGCCGGGCCAGGTAACTTTCAGATTCTTGATTGTCGTGTTCTTGCCAAGGCCAAAGTGGGCAATAGGGTCGACACTCGACAGGAAACCCCGATAGGGCGTATGTTCGTAAAATTCCTTTCGGCCATCAGACAGCTCGTATTCGACCATAGCACCCAGGCCCATCGGGTTAGCGCCATCGCCTTTGAATTGAATCCGAAGAAAATGCGCCTGTTCCGTCTTTTTATCGGCCAGCGTATTTCGATAAACGAAAGCCTCATCATCGATATTACTGACGACATAATCGAGGTCGCCATCGCCGTCGAAATCGGCATAAGCGGCTCCATTGGCAAAGTTCGGCTCACTCATGCCCCAGAGTTCGGTTACATTTTCAAACGTGGCGTCGCCCCGGTTGCGATAGGCATAATCGCTGACCTTTACTCTCGGCATTTTCTCGGTCAACTCTTTCCGAAGCGCATCGGTCAGATAGCTATTCACCGAACTATAATAATTCGTAAAGTCGCGGTCGGTAATATCGCGGGGGAAGCCGTTTGTTACCAGCAAATCCCGGTAGCCATCCTGGTCAAAATCAGCCAGTAACGGAGACCAGCTCCATTCCGTTTCGGCCACGCCAGACAGCATACTTACTTCGCTGAAAATTGGCATGTTTGCGTTTGCCGTATCGGAAGGCCGTACCCCGGAAGGCCGTACCCCGGATGGCCGTACCCCGGATGGCCGTACCCCCTGATTTAGTTGGAGTGTATTGCGGGCGTACTGGTGTTCGTAGCCCAGCCGGTCCCATTCCTGATAGGCATAATAGCTGCTGGGGCCCATCAGGCTCTTCTTGCGAAGGTTATCTTCGGGCAGCATGTCCATTACAACAATATCGGCCAGACCATCGCCATTAATATCCGCTACATCATTTCCCATGGCCGATGAGCTGGTATGCTTGAACGACTCATGTGCGCGGTTGGTAAACGTCCCGTCATGGTTATTGACGTAAAGCACATCGCTGCTGGCGAAGTCGTTGGTAACGTAAATATCCTTCCAGCCGTCGCGGTTTATATCGCAGATATTTACTCCTAACCCGAAGCCTTCGGCCAGTAGACCAGCCTTTAGTGTCACATCGGTAAAATAGGCATGTCCACGGGTCGAGTCGAAATCATTCCGGTAAAGCCGGTCGACGTTGGGTGATGTGCCGTCGTTGACACGTGCCCGTAAGTTAGTTGGGTTTTTGGGGTCGTCAATCTGGTCGACCAGTACGAACAGGTCCAGGTCGCCGTCGTTGTCGTAATCGAAAAAGGCCGAGTGGGTCGAAAACGTAGTATCCGCAATGCCGTACTCGGCAGCCATTTCCCGGAATTTTGGCGCGCCATCGCCATCATTCCCCTGGTTGACGTAGAGCAGATTGGTCCGGTTGGCGGCTTTTTTGTGGAGGGTTGTGGAGACGTATACATCCATCTTTCCATCGGCATTCACATCCACCACAGACACGCCCGAGCACCAGCGGCCATTGCCGCCGACACCAGCGACCTGCGTGACATCCTTAAAATGGAGACTTCCGCCCGTTTCGGTCTCATTGATATACAACCGGTTTGGCACCTGATTTCCGGCGAAGAAAACATCCGGTTTCTGGTCGCCGTTAAAATCGCCGACACCCACACCGCCACCGTTGTAGATGTACTGGTAATTGAGAATGTTAAGCGTATCGCTATCGGTGATGGTATTCGCGAAGGTGATGCCGGTATCCGACGAATCGAGCCGCTCGAAAAGGGGCTTCTCACGACAGCCAGTCAGTAAGAACAGAAACGCGACGGACACTACCCAACCGCTGTTTCGGAAAGATGATTTCATGAATACTACTGTGCCTTTTTACGGTGGCAGACTGATTAGATTATCCCCAAATTTACCTATAAAAAATGCCCAAAATCATAGAGTACCTCTTTTTAATACAGGAAAGTGCTGTCTTCAGTGGTTGAAAACCTTTTGATAATGTAGATTTTTTAACCACAGAGAACTCAACCTCTGTGGCCTTAGTGCCGCAACGGCAGACCGTCTCTGTGGTTAAAAAACCTACTTTCGCTTCCGAAGTCGCGCCACCATCGGCTGAACCGTTCTGCGCTCAACGAACAGCATGGCTACTATAAACATCCCGAACAGGGCCATATGCACCGGTACGGCAATCCAAAAGTTTGCGATGGGAAACTGCCAGCATGCCCAGATCAGCAATCCGGCGACCAGTATATACCCTGCCGCCGATCGAACATTATAGGGCACAGGATAGTATTTTTCGCCCAGCACGTAGCAAAGCACCAGCATGACAAAACTGGATGTCAGAAAAACCACCACGCAGCCCATATAGCCCATTACAGGAATCAGTGCGATGTTTCCGACAATGGTAATGGTCGCTCCAATCAGCGTGAAAAGTGTTCCAAACTTCGTTTTGTCGGTGAGTTTGTACCAAAGCCCGATGTTTTGATAAACGCCAAGAAACAAGTTGCCAAGCAGCAACAGCGGTACAATGTTTAACCCTTGCCGATAAGCCGGAGACAGCATGGCGGCTCCAATAACATCGACATTCAGGCTGACCCCTACCCAAATCACAACGCACACAATCGTAAACCATTTTGTGACCTCCGCTAATAATTCGGGCGAGTTTTTATCCTCTGATCGGGAAAAGAAAAACGGATCGGCGGCAAACCGGAACGACTGTGTAGCTAGTGCCATAAATACCGAGAGTTTGAAGCAGTTACCATAAATACCGAGGGCATCTTCACTGGTAAGCGCTACCCCATTTGCCCCCGTATAAAACCCGTCGGGCAGGTAGTGCCGAAGAAAAAGCCGATCCGTAAGGCTATTAACAACGTTGGCAAGCCCCGTCAGCATAATGGGATAAGCGTAGATGTATAGTACCTTGACATCGGGCCAGTTGAACTGAAATCGAAAGCCCCGAAACGCATTGCTCAGTAACAGGAAATAAAAGGAATTGGCCAGCAGATTAGCTAGAAAAATATAGCCGGGGCCTACCGAAGGGTCGTAGATATAACTGATAAATGGCTTTAAATCAGCGAGGTACTTTCCTAGTATGACATCGGGGCAGATCACCAGGAAAAACACGTTGAACGCCACGGTAATACCTACATTGAGGAGTTTAACCTTTACAAATTGCCGGGCTTTATTTTCTACCCGAAGGCGGGCAAAGGGTATGGCAATAATAGCATCAATGGCAACGATCAGGGCCGACCATCGGATAAATGTAGTTTGACCCGGATAATCGAGCCAAACGGAAATTTCGGGAGCCAGATACACCAAGACAACCGTGGCCGTTCCCGAAATCAAGAGGACCAGGCTAAGCGTTTCGTTAAACGTTTTTGGAAGAACTTCCGGTTTTCTGGCGGCAAATCGAAAAAAGGCGGTTTCCAGACCAAACGTGTACAGGACCAGCAACAGAGCGATGTAACTGTAGAATTCCACGTTCGACGACATGTCTTTGGGACGGGCGAAAGCGTAGGTCTGAATGGGCACTAACACGTAATTGAGCAACCGGCCCAGAATTGTACTGACACCATATAGGGCGGTATCACTCGCTAATTTTTTAAACGTACTCATGTAGAAATACCCACCTTGTGGTTTCGGCTTTCAGGCCACCGGGCTGACAAAGTTAAGACCTTTGGTTATCTTTGCACCTCAGGTTGAAACAGCCGGAAGCCTGTTTCACGAAAATTGCTACTTATCTAATGAAACAGCCGGAGTTTCTTCCGGCCAAGTCCATGTCTCTTAAAATCTCCTCTGCGCTGATTTCCGTTTTTTATAAAGACGGTCTCGAACCCCTGGTCCGGCTGTTGAACGAACAGAATGTTAAACTGTATTCGACCGGCGGCACTCAGGCATTTATCGAACAACTCGGTATTCCGGTTACGGCTGTCGAAGACTTAACGGGCTATCCGTCCATTTTTGGCGGACGGGTTAAAACGCTGCACCCAGCTGTTATGGGTGGTATTCTGTACCGCCGGGAAATGCCGGAAGATCTGGCCCAGGCCGAACGGCATCAGATTCCCCCCATTGATCTGGTAATAGTCGACTTGTACCCGTTCGAAGAAACGGTGGCGTCGGGCGCATCGGATGAAGACATCATCGAAAAAATTGACATCGGCGGCATTTCACTCATCCGGGCGGCTGCCAAAAATTACAACGATGTACTGATCGTTTCCTCACGGAGCCAGTACGGCGACGTGGTGAATCTGCTGACCGAGAAAAACGGTACGACCGATCTGGCCGACCGTCGTCAGTATGCTGGGAAAGCATTTTCCATCACTTCGCAATACGACACGGCCATTCAGGCGTATTTCGCCGGTGATCAGGCCCCGAAAGCTGATACAACCGGTACGGTTTACGATTTCAGAACGATGCCCGCCAGTCACCTTCGCTATGGCGAAAATCCGCATCAGCAGGCTACCTTCTATGGCGATCTGGAGGCTATGTTCGACAAGTTGCATGGTAAAGAACTGTCGTACAACAACCTGGTCGATGTAGACGCCTGCGTGAGTCTGATCGATGAATTTGCCGATACGGCCGACAAAGCGTTTGCCATCATCAAACACACCAATGCCTGTGGTATTGCTACGGCTCCAACCGCCAAAGAAGCCTACCTCAACGCCCTTGCCTGCGATCCGGTTTCTGCGTTTGGTGGCGTGGTCATTACAACGGCCACCGTCGATCTGGAAACTGCCGAAGAGCTGAACAAGCTGTTCATGGAAATTTTGATTGCCCCTGATTATACGCCGGAAGCTCTTACGCTGCTAAAATCGAAGAAGAACCGGATTTTGCTGAAGCGCAACGCCGTTGAATTGCCTTCGGTTATGTTTAAGACTATTCTAAACGGGGTGTTGGAACAGGATAAGGACAACCAGACCGAAACGGCCAGCCAGTTTACCACCGTTACTGACAAAGCTCCTACTGACAGTGAAGTTCGGGCGCTGGAGTTTGCGCTCAAGGTGTGTAAGCATACTAAGTCAAACACTATCGTTCTGGCCAAAGAAGGTCAATTACTGGCCAGTGGCGTTGGCCAAACGTCGCGGGTAGATGCGCTTCGGCAGGCCATTGAAAAAGCCCATTCGTTCGGCTTCGACCTGAATGGCTCGGTAATGGCGTCTGACGCGTTTTTCCCCTTCCCCGACTGCGTTGAGATCGCCGGAAATGCGGGTATTACGGCGGTCGTTCAGCCCGGCGGCTCCATCCGCGACCAGGATTCAATCGATTACTGCAACCAGCACGGTCTGGCGATGGTAACGACGGGGGTGAGGCATTTTAAACACTGACCGCACGGACGGCCCCGAGGGATTTTAAGAGGATTTGAGGATTTTTCAAGATTAATGCATTTAGCAATTGCTTAACATGATCTTGAAAAATCCTTTCTATACTTTAAACGCGTCTGGATTTTATGAATGGTTGGTTTATGGACGTAATCTTGAAAATCTTTTAAATCTTCTTAAAATCCCGGTCAGCGATGCTCTACACAATCTGGTGCGCCACGTATATTGTTGTCTTGTATCTCGTGCTGTTTCCTATCCAGTTTGTGCTTTTGCAACGTGACGAATGGAAACCGCTGGCGCACAAGATTAATGCTATCTGGGGCAAGCTGTTTTTTTGGGGTATCGGGATGCCGGTTCACGTGGATCGTCGCTTTCAGCCGGAGCCCAATCAGACATATGTCTTTTGCGCCAATCATTTTTCGTATCTGGATATAGCCGTGATGGGGGTCATCGTGAAAAACTATTACGCCTTTGTCGGAAAAAGTGACGTAAAAAATATTCCCTTGCTGGGGTATATGTTCGCCAAACTGCACGTACAGGTCGACCGGGATCGGCCCAACAGCAGGGCGTATTCACTGGCGAAGTCTATTCGGACGCTGGCATCAGGGCGTAGTATTATGATCTTCCCAGAAGGCGGTATCCGGGCACCGGAGCCTCCTCAGATGGTACCGTTTAAAGATGGGGCGTTCACAATGGCGATTCAGCAGCAGGTGCCCATTGTACCGATTACGTTGTTAAACAATTACCTGATCCTGCCGGACCGGAGCCCCATCCGCTTCCACCGGCATCCATTACGCGCCATCGTTCACCCACCCATCGAAACCAAGGGCATGACGCAGGACGATGTGAAGCAGTTGAAAGAAAAAACTTATCGAATCATAAAAGCAGAGTTGATGAGCAAGAACAGAGTACCCGCTTAGTGCTTTTGCTCATTCACTCTTTCGCCTTTCGCTCATGAAAGTAGACCACGAAACTTTGCATAAAATCGCCCATCTGGCCCGACTGGAGGTAAAGCCCGACGAAGAAGCCGCTCTACTGAGCAGCCTGAACGGCGTGCTGACCTGGATGGAGCAACTCAACGAAGTCGATACGACCGGCGTTGAACCGCTGACGCATATGTCGGCTGAAACTAACGTTTTGCGAGAGGATGTAGCTGGTAATCACTTACCCCGTGAACAGGCGCTGTCCAACGCCCCACAACACGACGAACAGTTTTTCGAAGTACCTAAAGTACTGGAATAGTGTTTGGTGGAGTAAGTGGAGTGGGTGTAATGAGTGAAGTAGTAGTCGCCTACTCAATCCACTCATTACACTTACTCCACCAAACATTAATCAACCGGGCCGACAACTTTTAGGCCGATGACGCCGACGGTAATCAGCAGGACGAAGAACAACTCCCCCCACGACCAGCTGGTTTTTAACCAGAGTACATCTGTCGTTTTTAGAAAGACCAGAGATAATGCCATCCAGACGGCGAAAGCCGTTGTTGTTGGTATGGTCCGCATAGCTATGGCCAGCAGGACAGTATTGACAATACCGAAGACAACATAGGCTACCCAGGGAAGCAAAACGAGTAGTCCTGCGTCGGGTTTATAGAACGTATCCCAGCGAAGCGCTTTTAATTCGTCCAGCCGCATGTACTTAAGTGCATACAGCCACGCCATCTGGCAGGCGGCTGCACCAATGAGATACAGCCAGGACAGTATATTTCCAGTCATCATAACCCAGCAGTAATTATAGCCGCAAAGGAAACGGTTATTCGCCAGCCGATGCAACCTTCAACTGTAACAAGATGATTAAGAAATTGTTACACCCACTTTTGTCAAAATCAACTTCCTTTGACTTGCTTATGACAGAATTGGCTTGACAACCTTTCCGGCCACATCGGTTAGCCGGAACGGACGGCCTTGAAACTGATAAGTAAGCTTGGTATGGTCGAAGCCAAGCAGATGCAGAATAGTGGCTTGCAGGTCGTGAATATGCACTTTGTCTTTGACGCCATAATAGCCAATATCGTCGGTTTCGCCGAACGAGAAGCCTTTTTTCACCCCGCCCCCGGCCATCCAGACGGTAAATGCTTCGAGGTGATGGTCGCGACCCATAAACGGCAGCGTTTGTCCGTCGCGGTTTTCCTGCATGGGTGTCCGGCCAAACTCACCGCCCCAAACCACCAGCGTATCGTCCAGCAAACCACGCTGTTTCAGATCGTTCAGCAAGGCTGCTACCGCCTGATCTGACTCCTGACACTTGGCTTTCAGCCCAATATCAATAGAGCCGTCGGCACTGGTTCCGTGGGTATCCCAGCCCCAATCGAAGAGCTGCACGAACCGGACGCCCCGCTCCACTAACCGACGAGCCAGTAGGCAGTTTCGGGCAAAAGAGCCCTTATTTGGGTCGACACCATAGCTATCCAGCATGTATTGTGGTTCACTCTTGATGTCCATTGCATCCGGTACCGACATCTGCATTCGGAAAGCCAGTTCATACTGGGCAATGCGTGTCAGGATTTCGGGGTCTTTGACCTCGTCGTACTGCTGCTGGTTGATTTGGCTGATGGCGTCGATGGTTTGCTTCCGGATGTCGCGACTGATGCCCGACGGGTCGGAGGCATACAGCACCGGGTCGCCATCGGTACGGCACTGAACGCCCTGGTAAACCGTTGGCAGGAACCCGCTCCCCCAAACTGACTTACCTGCATCGGGTTGCTTACCACCGGACGCCAGCACGATATAACCGGGTAGGTTGTCGTTTTCGGTACCCAGGCCGTAGGTCACCCACGACCCCAGGCTGGGCCGTCCCAATCGGGCGCTGCCGGTGTGCATGAGTAGCTGCGCCGGAGCATGGTTGAACTGGTCCGTGTGCATGGCTTTCAGGAAGGTAATATCATCCACTACGCCCTGCAAATGGGGCATATAGTCGGACACCCACGCTCCGGATTGCCCGCGCTGGGCAAATTTCCCCTGCGGCCCCAGCATTTTGGGAGTGCCCCGGATAAAGGCGAACTTCTTGCCTTCGAGCAGGGCCTGCGGACAGTCTTTTCCGTTGTATTTCGCCAGTTCGGGTTTGTAATCGAACAACTCCAGCTGACTTGGCGAACCGGCCATGTGTATATAAATGATCCGCTTGGCTTTGGGAATGTACTGCGAGGGGTGTGGGGCAGTCGGCTCACCGGAGAGTGAGGCAGCGCCAACGGCATTGGCCTGCGGGCTCTCTTTCCCGAAAAAGCCGCAGCTTCCCAGAACGGAACTTAGGGCCATAGCGCCCAGCCCCGTAGAGCAGGTATGCAGAAAATGACGCCGGGTTTCACGTTCGGCGGCAGCGTGCCGGAGTTCCTGAATAAGTTTGTTCATGGTATGTCGATAAATTTACTCCTTCGTGATTACCTCATCCAGATTCAGCATTGTATTGGCCGTCACGGTCAGCGCGGCTAGCTGGGGCGAAACGGCGGAGCAATCGGCACCGGGGCGGTCCAGTAGTTTGTCTACGTCACCGGGTTTCTGCCGGTAATACTGTTCGGTGGTTCGATAAAGCCGGACGAGCACGGCTAGCTTCTTGGCGGGTAAGTCGCGCAGCATGACCTGCCGAAAACCAGCCTGAATCTGCTGCTCCGGCGTTCGTCCCTGTGAGCGCATGTAATTGGCCAGATGCTCGGCAGCTTCTACATAAACCGGGTCGTTGAGCGTTACCAATGCCTGTAAGGGTGTGTTGGTGCGTAATCGCCGAAGCTGGCAGAACTCCCGGCTCGGGCTGTCGAAGGTAACCATCGACGGATAGGGTGCGGTGCGTTTCCAATAGGTGTACAGCGCGCGCCGGTGCAGATCCTCGCCCGTGCTTTGTTTCCAGGATTCACCGTCGTAGGGCGATTGCCAGATACCGTCGGGCTGAACGGGCATCACGCTGGGGCCGTACATTTTCTGGCTCAAGAGCTTACTTACGGCCAGCGCCTGGTCGTGAACAGCCTCGGCCGATAGCCGAACGCGCGGCCCACGTGCCATGAGTTTGTTGAAGGGATCTTTCGCCAGCATCTCGGGCGTGGCGCTAGATTGCTGTTGGTATGTGGCCGACATCACCATTTTCTTCAAAAGCTTCTTAACGCTCCACTGGTCAGCTTCCATAAAATCAGCGGCCAGATAGTCCAGCAACTCCCGGTGTGTTGGCTGAATACCCTGGGTACCCATATCCTCCACCGTTTCGACAATACCCGTACCGAAAAGCTGTTCCCAGAAGCGGTTCACCGCCACGCGGGCCGTTAACGGATGCTCCCGGCTTACCATCCAGCGGGCGAGGCCCAGCCGGTTTTTAGGCAGTTTAGGGTCCATAGCCGGAAACGACTTCGGCACATCAGGCGATACGCGCTTGCCCTTCACCAGCCAGTTACCCCGTTCAAAAACATGCGTTTCGCGAGTCAGATCGCCCGAACCGTCGAGCATGATGGGCGTCTGTTCGGCATCGGCATTAAGCAGCTCCAGCAACAGCTTGTCCTTCTCGCCAACAGCATTCTGGGGCTGGCCCGGTAGAACGGGCGTAAAAGCTACCCATTTGATCTGCACCCAATCTTTTGGTTTTTCCGGGCTATTCAGCGACAGGTACAGGTTATGCCGCCCCTGAACAGCGGGCAGCGCAATCATCTGAACTGTGTCTTTTCCCGGCTTTGGCGTTGGTATCTGAGCCAGGATCGGACCGTCCGGTTTGTCCTGACGCAGCGTAACCAGCGCGTTCGTCGCTTTAGTCCCCCACTTGATCAGCAAACGGGGTCGACCGGTGAGGGTTACGTTCTTGATCCGGCAGGCACCCTTATCCTGAAAACCGAAATACTTGGCGTCGAGCAGTGATGCATTTACGTACTGGTCGAAGTCGTGCGAGTTAATTTTTGGTTCGACAGTTCGCAACAAATGCGTCACCTGCGCGATGGTAGCCTGTGCCTGTTTTTGCTCGGGTACGGCCGAGGCAATGTACCGCTGGAGGTCAAGAACCTTGAGCGAATCGGCGGGTTTGTAGAACCGAAGCGTTGGTGTGTCGCTCGTTACATCTTCGTCGCGGGTGTTGTTGAAGAACGCGAGGTACTTGTAATATTCGTCGTGCGTGAAGGGGTCGTAAGGGTGGCTGTGGCACTGAATACAGGCGAAGGTCGTTCCCTGAAACACATCCCAGGTGGTATTGACCCGGTCGATGACAGCCGCCGTTCTGAACTCTTCGTCTTGCGTGCCGCCCTCATCATTAGTCATGGTATTGCGGTGGAAACCCGTGGCCACAAGCTGATCGTCGGTGGGGTTTGGCAGCAGGTCGCCAGCCAATTGCTCCACCGTGAACTGATCGAAGGGTTTATCCTGATTGAATGCCTTGATGAGCCAGTCGCGGTAGCGCCAGATTTTACGACCGGGGTCGCGTTCGTAGCCTTTTGTATCAGCATAGCGGGCCAGATCGAGCCACATCCCCGTCCAGCGTTCGCCGTAAGCGGGTGATTTCAGCAGCCGGTCAACGACTTTTTCGTACGCATCGGCTGATTTGTCGGCCACGAAGTCGGCGGCTTCTTTTTCGGTTGGTGGCAGACCCGTCAGATCGAGCGACACGCGTCGAATTAGTGTAGCACGGTCGGCTTCGGGCGAAGGCTTGAGGCCATCCTGTTTGAGTTTATCCAGGATGAAATGGTCGATTTCATTTTTAGCCCAGTTCGTTTCATCGTTTTCGACAACCCCCAGCCGACTCAGGAACGTCCCAAGCGTAGGCACATCGGGTTTCTGCACAGGCAGATACGCCCAATGGTCGCCCCATTCGGCACCCTGATCGATCCAGTTACGGAGGAGTTCTATTTCATCGGCTTTCAGGGCCGGGTGGTCCAGCGGCATCCGCTCGTCGGGGTCCGACAGCGTCAGGCGACGAATCATTTCGCTGGCGTCGGCATCGCCGGGAACAATGGCTGGTTTGCCCGACTTGGCCGGTGCCAGTGCTTCGTGTTTGAAGAGGAGGGAGAAGTCAGACGCTTTTTTTACCCCGCCATGACAAACAATACAGTTCTTGTTGAGGAGTGGTTTGACCTGGGTGTTATAATCCACCCGTTTCTCAAAAAAGCCGAGAAATGAAGAGAGCAGCACTGTAGCGCCAACGCTCAATGCGCCAAAAAGAACCCAGCTGGTTTTCATACCATTTAGACATATAGCGAGTTGCTGTTACTAAAAGCACGAAGGCAGGCATTTGTAACTATCCAAATGACGGCGAACTGCAAGTTTAACGAATCTTCGCTATAAAGTATTCTGTATGAACCCGTAACGTTTTCTGAAATCACCGCACGCGCACATCGACCTGGGCGGTATCGTCTTCGCCGTTGGTCACGCCATTGCCGGGTATGGAGTCAGGATCAGGCACGCTGGCCGTCACTACCTGTGCCGTACAAACGCCCCGTCCGGCCACGGTAACCCGAGCCCGGAAATAAAGCGACCGGCTACTTCCCATTGTTAAACTGCTCACGCCAACAACCGGACTTCCGCCAGACAGAATGAAATCATCACCCGGAACAAATATTTGACCGGTGGGTAAATAGGCCGATATACTAATTCCGGTTGCCGTCAACCCGCCCTGATTCGTTACGGTTAATGTATACGAAATGACATCGCCTACAGCAGGCGTCCGGTTATTGACAGAAAGGGCAATACTGACATCGGCCTTGGCAGGATCGGGAGTGGGTTGACTACTGCTGACGGCGGGCAAAGGCACCTGGTTCGGGTTAGGCGATGTAAAAACGGCTGAACTGTTCTGACGAGTCCGAAAATCCAGTTGAGCGGCATCATCCTGGCCATCGCCGGTACCGGAGTCAGGCTGACTGTCGGGGTCGACGCTGGCAGTTTGTGCAATCTCGGCCGCATTCTGAAACATCCCGGCCATCGTGGGCTTTGCTGTAAAGCTCAGCGTTCGGGTGGCACCGGGCAAAACGTCGATGCCCGAACCGGTAAGGATAGCACCGGTAAGCGTAAAGTCACTCGACGAGACAAATGTCAGGTTAGCGGGAAGCCGGTTGCGTACAACAACATTTCGGGCCAGACCCGGCCCATCGTTTCGGACGGCCAGATTTATAATCACCGGCTTATTCACATCCGGCGTTCGCTGGTTGATTCCCATTGCCAGACTCACATCGGCCTTGTTTGTCAGCAGGAAAAGGTTTGAAGGTACGGCGGGCATGGCGGGCGAGGAAGCCACCACCCGAATCTGGAACCGGCCGCTCGGCAACGAATTGGGTAACGTTACACTAATCGGACTCACTGTACCTATACCCAGCACGCTAATGTACTGCCCCAGAGAATCCAGCAACTGCACCTCCCATTGATTCCCCGCATTGAAGGTACCCAGCGTAGAAAACGATACCGGAATCGTTGCGCCGGGCGGTACATAAGCCGCTACGTTACCCGTTACGGCGAATTGCGTCGGGGTAATGGGCTGTGCGTTCTGAAAAAATGAATTGCTAAGGCTGTTGTTCCAGTTACGGGCAAACCTCGACAGGCCCATATCGGTCGGGATGGGTTTGTTCAGGTAGTACTGCGGATGGGGCGACAGACGCGACACATTGCGAAAGTGTCCATCAACTGTGCCTGCAGCCCGGTTTTGAATGGTATCGTTGAGCGGACCTTGAAACACATTGAAACCGGGAGTGTCGATCACAGCCTGCTGTTGAGCCACGACATCCGGGTAAGTAATGCGACCGTTAAACGACACCCTGGCCACCATCCAGGGCAGGCTCCACCCGTTAAAATCGGCCCTCGTCTTAGTAATAACGGCCTTAAGCAGATTGGCATAATTCGGAATACTCGACGCAGAAATATCTCCTTCGGCCTCGCCCTGATGCCACAATACGGCCCGTACACCGGCCACCGCCCCGTAATAGCGAAGCACATTTTTTAGGTTCGTGTACGGTTGCAGGTTGGGCCAGTCGCCACCAACGCAGTAATAGGCGTTACAGGCTGCAATGCCATTCGCCGTTTTGTACCAGTTATCGATGGTCGATGCATCCCAGCCAGCTACGTAAAACGCAACGGGCACGTTGAACCGGTTGACAATATAATCACCTAATTCACCCCAGCCCCAGGAGCTTTCGGCCATTGGAAAGATTCGCCTTGCGGCTGTCAGGGCTTTATACCGTGGCACCGGCATAGGATCGCCAGATGAGACCAGGGCTGGCAAGGATGGCGGCTGGGGGTAGTAGTGATTGATGGAGTCGATGGCATTGACCCGGTCGGTATTGGTGCCAAGGTCATTATCGCCAATGCCCAGCCCCCGCGAATTCGATTGCCCTGCCGTAATAAATACTTCACCAATGCCCACGGGCTGTACACTGGCCTGCTCTACTACCGTGCTGCCCACGAGCGTACGCACGGTGAGTACATACCAGCCTCCGGCGGCCGTAACATAACCCAGAAAGAGATTGTTGGTGGGCGACGTCTGTACCGTTTGCCAGGCCGTAGCTACCCCCTGACCCGCCACGGCGGGCGTTAATTGAGCCTCAACCTTGTCTACTGTCCCGGTAAAACGCCCTGACAGATAAAGCCGACCGCTACCATCGGTTCCACGCTGCACGACAAGCCGCGCCATCGGGTGAGAAATCTGAAGCTGAGCCGAGACAGCTAACGGCCAGATAATGAGCAAAACAGCCCATTTAACAAACTTGAACATGAACGGTGGGTAAATACATTGGCACAAAAATACATGAAAGCAACTCAATATATATACTCATTTTACGAGTGACCTTCTCACTATTTTAGCTCAATTAATCTATTTTCGTTAAGCCCTGCACACAGTACTTTACCCTTCAATACCAGACCGTATCCAGCCGGTAAGATGGATATAGCAGAAAAATCAATAAGGTGATAACCACATTCAGGAAACTACCATTGCCATTCGGTTTGGTCGGATGCCCTGAACATTCCCTCGAACAGGTCATCATCCGGTATATGACCCGCTTCGGTAGCTTTCGCGAAGTACTCCTCCCAGCCATCTCGGGGATGTTGCTCAACCGGCTTTAGACTAATGATCCACCCAATACCTCTATATCTACCTCTTTGTCAATACTAACTTACTGAAGCATAGAACATGACCAAACCAATCCGTCTGATTTGCAAATGCATCGCTTCCGACAAAGTGTTATATCATTGTTATAACATAGCGAGCAGATAAGTGAATTCGCTTATCTGCTCGCTTATGTCTTTATACAGAATAGACTACACTTTCCCCTTGAGGTAACGGGCGGTGTGATTGCCGTCGTCCAGCTTCACCATGTCTTCGGGTGTGCCGCTGAAAGTGATGTGACCACCGGTTTCGCCCCCTTCGGGACCAATGTCGATAATATGGTCGGCGTTTTTGATGACTTCCATGTTGTGCTCGATGATAATTACCGAGTCGCCCTGATCAACCAGCGCGTTGATAGCCGCCAGCAACTTACGAATATCGTGGAAGTGCAGCCCTGTTGTCGGTTCATCGAAGATGAACAGCGTGCTGCCTTTGTTGGGATTGCCTTTGCCGAGGAACGATGCCAGTTTTACCCGTTGGGCTTCGCCACCCGACAGCGTATTGGCAGACTGCCCCAGGCCGATGTAGCCTAACCCTACATCCTGCAGAGGCTGAAGCTTATCAGCCATTTTGTTATCTACCTTGCGGAAGAATACAATGGCTTCGTCGACCGTCATGTCGAGTATATCCGAAATGTTTTTATCATGCAGGGTTACCTCCAGCACTTCCTGCTTGAAACGTTTGCCGCCACAGCCTTCGCACTTGAGGTAAATATCGGCCATGAACTGCATCTCGATTTTCACCTCACCCTCGCCCTGGCATACTTCACAACGCCCGCCATCCACGTTGAACGAGAAATGGCTGGGCTTGTATCCACGCGATTTCGATACGGCTTGGTCGGCCATTACCTGTCGGAGGTAATCATAGGCTTTAATATAGGTAACCGGATTCGACCGGCTCGATTTGCCAATAGGGTTCTGATCAATCATTTCAACCGACGAGATCCGGTCGAGCGAACCACCCAGACTATCAAATCTACCAGCCTCTTCGGTGCCTTCGCCCCGTTGCCGCATCAGGGCCGGGTACAGCACTTTCCGAATCAGCGTACTCTTCCCCGAACCCGACACACCCGTTACAACGGTAAGCGTATTGAGCGGAAAACGCACGTCTACATCCTTAAGGTTATTCTCCCGAGCGCCCTTGAGTTCAATAAAGTTGGTCGCCTTCCGCCGGAACGTCGGCACCGGAACCGTTTCACGGCCCGTGAGAAAGTCGATGGTGTGCGAAGAGGAGTTAGGAGTTGCCGATGCCGGTCCGCCGATGCGGTCAGCAATTTCTAACTCCTTAGACGAAAGCTCCTTAATATCTCCCCATGTCCCCTGAAACATCAGATGTCCGCCCAGCGAACCGGCGTCGGGGCCGATGTCGATAAGCTGGTCGGCGGCACGCATCACCTCTTCTTCGTGCTCCACAACAATAACCGTGTTGCCCATGTCGCGGAGAGCTTCCAGTACGCTCACCAGCCGCTGGGTATCGCGGGGATGCAGGCCAATACTCGGCTCGTCCAGAATATACATCGAACCAACCAGCGCCGAGCCAAGGGAAGTAGCCAGTTTGATACGCTGGTATTCGCCACCCGACAGCGTATTGGTCAGTCGGTTGAGGGTCAGGTAACCAAGTCCAACGCGCTCCATAAAATCCAGCCGATTGCGAATTTCGATTAGGATTCGGTTGGCCACCTGTTGCTGATGGGCGGGCAGTTCCAGGTCTTGGAAGAACGTCGTGACGTGCGTCAGGGGCATGAGCACAAGGTCGGTAATGGATTTCCCGCCTACTTTTACGTAGCCCGCATCTTTCCGCAAGCGCGAGCCCCGGCACTCGGGACAAGTCGTTTTACCCCGGTAGCGCGACAGCATTACGCGGTACTGCACCTTAAAGGTCTGGCTTTCCACGAAGGCAAAGAACGCGTTGATCCCGTCGAAATACTTGTTGCCAGTCCAGAGTAGTTCCTGCTCGGCGGGTGTGAGGTCTTTGTACGGGCGATGAATCGGGAAATCGAATCGGATGCCGTTCTTGAGCAGGGGTTTCAAAAACTCCTCGCTCATTTTCTCGCTCCGCCAAGGTGCAATGGCTCCTTCAAAAACCGACAGATTTTTATCGGGGACAACCAGATCCGGGTCGATACCCAGTACCTTCCCGAAGCCATCGCACCGACGGCAGGCTCCGTAGGGATTGTTGAACGTGAACAGGTTTACACTCGGCTCTTCGAACACGATTCCGTCGAGTTCAAATTTATCGGAGAAAACCCGCGACTCTTTACCTACGACATCCACCCGACAAGTGCCTTCCCCTTCGCTGAACGCCGTTTGTACGGAGTCCGAAAAGCGGTACTGGTTATCTTCGTCCGGGTTACCGTTGGCATCGTACAGCACCGTTCCCCGGTCAACGAGAATCTCGAGAGAAGCGTGATCCGCAAAGAGGGAGGCATAGTTGCCTTCATTCTCTAAAATATCTTCGATTTGCAGCACCTGCCGAGCCAGTGATGCTGCATCATCCTGACCGCCATCCGCCACAATACGGGTGTAGCCTTTCTGCAGCAGGATATTGAGTTCATACGCCAGTGTCCGGCCTTCGCGGATGCGCAAAGGAGCCATGATCATGACCCGCTGACCGGCCTCATATGCATACATAAAATTGACGACATCCGTAACGGTATCTTTCTTTACCTCATAGCCCGAAATAGGGGAATACGTAACCCCGGACCGGGCAAAAAGCAGCTTAAGGTAATCGTAGATCTCGGTTGAAGTCCCTACCGTTGAGCGCGGATTTCGGGTCGACACTTTTTGCTCGATGGCAATAGCGGGCGACACACCTTTGATGTACTCCACCTCGGGCTTCTCCATCCGCCCCAGAAACTGCCGGGCGTAGCTGCTCAGGCTTTCGACGTACATCCGCTGGCCCTCGGCAAAGAGCGTATCGAAAGCCAGCGACGATTTGCCCGAACCAGACAGCCCCGTTAAGACAACTAATTTGTTGCGCGGAATGGCAACATCAATTCCTTTAAGATTATGTACTTTCGCCCCTTTAATGATAATGAACTGTTTGGGGTCGAGCTGGTCAACGGAACTAAAGCGTTCGGTTTCCGTGGTCTGAGTCATTCTGAAGTAATGAGGGTAAACTCTATCTAAATTTTAACGGTTTATTTGAGAATATGGTTTCTCCGGGCTGGTTAAAACGGGCTGGAGAAATCAATAATCCGCTACACTGCAACAGGATGCAGCAGATTACCGTATTGGCTGATGATAGAAATGGATTTTGCACAGGAAGACCTTATTCGTTTGATGGTTGCGCTGGTCATCGGTGGAACAATAGGTGCCGAGCGGGAGTACAACGGTAAGTCGGCCGGGTTGCGAACGATGATTATGATTTGTGTGGGCTCCGCACTGTTCACCATGATTTCGGGTCGTATTGGTGGAACCGGCGATCGCATTGCGGCTAATATTGTGAATGGTATAGGCTTCCTGGGAGCAGGCATCATTTTCCGGGAAGATAACCGGGTCAAAGGGCTAACCACGGCCGCTACCGTTTGGGCGGTGTCGGCGTTGGGCATGTGTGTAGGGGCGGGCCATTACGATATTGCCATAATTGGGTTTATCTTTATTTTTGGGTCGCTGCTCCTGCTGCTCGGTTTATCAAGCCGTATCCAGAAAATGAACCAAACGCGTGATTATAAAATTGTAACAGCATTTCATAACAAGACGCTGAAGCAATACGAAGACCTTTTCAGTGAGTTTAAATTAAAGTCGACCCGCAACCAGCAACAGCGCATTGGCACCGAAATTATTGGCAACTGGCGGGTTAGCGGTTCCGAGCAAAATCATGAAAAGTGCATTAAACGTTTGTTGAGAGACCCTGAGGTAAAAGAATTTACCTTCTGATTACGTTACATACATAGAGTTATTATTTCGCATAAAACACCATGAATCATATCCAAAAGTTACTTTTCATTACGGCTCTACTAACCAGTAGCATGGCCTTTGGTCAGCTAACCGAAGACCCGGACGACCGCCGGAGTCAGGGTAAAGATCCGCTTCGTACTCAAACGCCGGAGGGCCGACCTTTGCCTTTTGGTCAGCGGCTGCGGTTTGGTGGCGGCATCAACGGCTTTCGTTTTGGCAATCCGTTCAGCCTGGGTGTTTCGCCCGTAATTGCCTATCAGGCTAGTGAGCATCTAATTGTCGGCGTTGGCGGTACTTACAACTATACCCGTTACAAGGCGTACACAAACACAAATACAACCGTTCCGTACCGGACACTTAATCAGTATGGTGGACGTGGATTTTTGATGTATGAGTTCATTCCATCCATTCTGCCGAATCTGTATTTGCACGGAGAGATAGAGAGCACTACGATAAACGACAAATTTGAGCAGCCCGGTTTACCAGCACCAGCTACGTACAGTCTGACATCTCCCTTGTTAGGGCTAACCTATTCTCAACCTATTTCCCGGCGGTTTGGTGTTAACTTAACCGCTCTCTATAACTTGAATTACAATAACAGTGTAGCGGCCAGCCTGATTTACAGCAGCCCGTTTGTACTGCGGTTATCGTTCTTTTGAGTCGGTACACGCACGCCCCTATTATAGGCAACTCAAGTTTTTCACCACAAAGCGCACGGGGCAATTCGTATGAATTGCCCCGTGCGCTTTATGCTTATTTGATTACTGAATCTTCTCCCAGATTAAATCGGCGATTCGCTGCATACCAGCATCGTTTGGATGAGCGGCTACGCCGGGGTCCTTGTACTGACTGGCAAAGTAGGCCCGCTGCCCCACCAGTGGGCTCAGATCAACAAGTGCGTGTCCTTTTTCAAGAGTTACCATCCGGACTATGGCATCGGACTGGGGTTTGTCCCAGACACTGGTCGTGCAGACAAGGCGCACCGGCTGGCCGTAGTTGGCCAGTAAGTCGAGGAGCTGTCGATACTGTTTTTCAAAATTACGCTGTGCGACCAGACTCTGGTCAATGTTTTCTCCGATCCGCAACACGATCAGATCGGGTTGGGTCCGTTTCAGTATCGGCGTAAATTCATCAAGGCTATATGCTGCCGTTCCAAAATCCCGTTCGAAACTCCCGCCCGACTCCAGATTGACGGTGATGGCCGGGTAAAGTGCCCGCAACCGACCCGTTAACAGGTGAACAAAATCCTTTTCGGGCGCTGACGCAGCCATGCCGTTGAAATTAAACCAGCCCAGATCGGGCACAGGGCCGTGGCTCATGATACTATTGCCAAGGATCAGCATCCGTTTATAATAGAGCGAAAACGAAGCCCCCCGGCTGATGGATCGTTTGTCTCCAGCCCGAATCCGCGAAAGTATCGTGCCACCAGAGAGGACGGTAAACTGATCGCCGGTGAGCCAGCTGCTACCGTTATCCAGCGAATACTCGATTACGGCTCCGGCAGGCAGGGTATCGGCGGTTAGTCGTACGGGGGTGCTTAGGTAAAAAGTACCGCCATCGGGCGAAAAACGAGGGGGCGGCACCTTGAGCGTATCGAAGGGAGGTGGAGGAGCAACCGGGCCAGCGGTTGACGACCCACTCCCCGGCGTAGTAGCCGCTGGTGGTGTAACGACCACAACTCTGGGGCCGTCCAGCGATGGATAGTCTCTGGTGCAACCGACCAGTACGAGCAACGGAACCAGTATGACTAGTTTACGAATGAAAAAGTAATGCTTCATTATGTACAGATGTCAACCTCTTTTTTACCCTACCACCCAATCAATCCAAAAGCGGTCTATTCTAGTAACCCATTGTATCATGCTGCTGTTTAACGTGGTGTCTGGTTATTGGCGCAGAGCAAAATTACATATACGTACTTTTGTGACACATTTACAGGTAAAGTTGCCCGGAGTAGTCAGAAGACTCGGAGCCGTGTATTTATAGTATATTTGCTACTTTGATGTTTTTGGCTTTGTGTGTCTGTAATTCTGTCACACCACCCAGGCAGTAGCTTTCGAGCATCGCAAAACATGTAATTTTACGCCCATCCCTATCCGTAACGCTTATGCTGTTTAGCTCAGCAATATTTCTGTTTCTGTATCTGCCTTCCTTCCTGATTATCTATTACCTGTTACCGAAGCGCTGGCATAATTCTTTTCTATTTTTTGCCAGCTTACTGTTTTATGCCTGGGGAGAAGGTCCGGTCGTTTTGGTACTCCTGCTCTCAGCCTTAATCAATTACATTGCGGGCCGCCTGATTGAACAAGGTCGTCGTCAAACGGGCTTATGGCTGTCGCTCATCGGTAGCCTGTCTCTGCTCTTCTATTACAAGTACGCTAATTTCTTTGTTGATTCCATTCGAGGTACTGCCGAAATCTTTGCCTTACCCATTGGCCAAAGCCTAACGCTCGGCCATATTGCCTTGCCAATTGGTATTAGCTTTTATACGTTTCAGGGTATTTCCTACACCCTCGACATTTACTGGGGACGCATAAAAGCCAACCGGAGCTTTCTGGATTATGGCACCTACGTCGCCATGTTTCCGCACCAGATAGCCGGGCCCATTGTCCGCTACGCCGATATTGCCCCCGAACTGGCCGACAGGTCCACCACCATAGAGAAGTTCGGTGTCGGCGCGGAGCGGTTTATTCTGGGGCTGGCCAAGAAGGTGCTGCTGGCTAACACCTTCGCCAGCCTGGCCGATACCATTTTCAATGCCCCGGCTACCAGTTACGGGACGGCAACCGCCTGGCTGGGTATCATCGGCTATTCGCTCCAGATTTATTTCGACTTCTCGGGCTACTCCGACATGGCTATTGGACTTGGCAAAATGATTGGGTTCGACTTCAAAGAGAACTTCAATTACCCGTACGTTGCCCGTTCTATTCAGGACTTCTGGCGTCGGTGGCATATTTCATTGTCGAGCTGGTTTCGCGATTATGTATACATTCCACTGGGAGGTAATCGGGCCAGCAAACTGCGCACTTACCGCAACCTGCTGATCGTGTTTTTTGTGACCGGACTGTGGCACGGAGCAAGCTGGAATTTCATCATCTGGGGGCTATTTCACGGCCTGTTCCTGCTGGTGGAACGAGCGGGGCTCGGCAAACGGCTGGAGCGGGTATGGCCACCCGTCAGGCACGTCTACACGGTGCTGGTCGTGCTGGTTGGGTGGGTGTTTTTCCGGGTCGAGACATTGCCCGAAGCCATTCATTACCTACAGAAAATGATCGGGCTGGGCACCCAGCCAACGGGCATTATGGCTTATCCGCTCGCTTATTTTCTAAATGCCGAATTAATCGTTTCGCTATTGATCGGCATTATGCTGACAACGCCTGTTTACCCCTATTTTCAGCGGGGTGTGGAGCGGTTGGCAGCCCGGTTGGCCCCCGTTGGTGCCCTCATTAATTCGCTTTATGTAGCCGGTTTGTTCGGCTTGTTTGTGTTAGCCGTTATGTATCTGGCCGCCGACACGTATAACCCATTTATTTATTTCCGATTTTAAGGGCAGTTAGTGCTACCTAAAGACAATCCATGAATAGCAGCCGTACCCGTATCATCGCTGTCGTTTTTTTACTTTTCCTTGTTCTCCCAACGGTCGATCAGCTACTTGGCCTGTCGTCCCGATTCAGCAGTACCGAGAACCGGAAACTGAATAAGATGCCCGCGCTGAACTTTCCGCACCTTCGCAGCTTTGTCAAACAATTTGACCATTACTACAAGGAGAATTTTGGCTGGCGGAATGCGCTGTTTTATGTCTACAGCCGCTGGAAATTTAATATTCTGGGAGAATCGCCCCTACCTGAAAAGGTAGTTATTGGTAAGAATGGCTGGCTGTATCTGGGCAATAGCTACAACAAAGTCATTGACCAGCACCGGGGTCTGCGGCCGCTTTCGCTGGATTCGGCGCATCGGATTGCCAGCCATTTGTTGCAGCGTCAGCAGGAACTGGCAAAACAAGGCGTCCAACTCTACATTCTGGTAGCTCCCGATTCACACACCATTTACCCCGAGTACCTTCCCGACCATATACAGCAAAGCACCGACCCATCGCGACTGGATATTCTCAAGCAGGCGATTGCGCAAACCAACCTTCGCTTTGTCGATATTCGGGATACGCTCCTAGCCGCAAAACGGGACCATGTTGTATATTACCAGACCGATACGCACTGGAACGAATACGGAACCCTGATTGGCAGTGCAGCCCTGCTAAACCGGATTCGGAAGGAGCAACCTGCTATTCCTCCCGTTCGGCTGTCGGATTATCATATAGAAAAGCAATCGGGCGGGGCCGGTGATCTGACCACCATGCTGACGCTTCAGGATGAGCAGCGGGATACGATCTATTATTACATAAAACCCATTCCCGGCCGGGCCGCACGGCAAATTGCCCAGATACCAAACGAAGAGACGGGGTACCCATCCACCCGGTTTTCAGGGCCGGGCGTGGGTCGGCTGTTAGTTATCGGCGATTCATTCAGTCACGGCCTTATGAACTACCTGCCCGGCTATTTTCGTGAATCCTACTTTATCCGGGGCAGTTATCTGGACCCTGCGGTTATAAAAGCGGAGAAGCCCACCGTTGTCGTCATTGAAGTCGTAGAACGCAATATCAACCAGTTAACCACTTTTTAGGGTTGGTTAGTGTACAATATCTAATTCACCAACATGACTTTCTGCGTCAGGACGGCATCGCCGACAGCCAGTTGCCAAATGTACAGCCCCGACGCCATGTGGCTCAGGTCAAGTTGCTGACGCACTTTTCTACCAATGACCGGCAGTATCTGCTGACGCAATATATGGCCCGCGGGGCCGATCATTCGTAATTGAACGTCCGAAACGTTGGTTGTCAGGTCAACATTCAGTTGTACCATACCGTTGGTGACCGGATTCGGATAAACCTGAAATGACCCTACCGATGCGGGTTCTTCAGCCAGCACGAGCGGTGCGGGAGGTGCCTGAATGCGAAGATTATCGACTGCCCAACCCCAGCCATACGCCAGTTGGTCGGATACTAGCCGGAACCGAATTATAAGCTGATCGCCCGCCCGAAAAGGGCTTCCTGGCTTCAGGATCGGTATATCCCGATGGCGCAGAAGGGCTGGAACGCCCATTGTTTCGGAGTTCTGCTCGCCATCCAGCCCGGAAACCAGCCTTGCCTTGTAGGCAGTAAGCCAGTCGGTTTTATCGGCAGAACTGTAGGCATCTACCAATGGCGTCCAGGTTCGACCATTATCGGTAGAGCCTTCAACTATTACATAATCGTAGAAGGTAGCGTCGCCGGGTTTGCTTCCGGGGGTGCCGGGTTCCATCAGTACCACCTCATCGAATCGAATAACGGCACTATCCGGATTGGCTTTAATTCGGATGGGCGACAGCAACATGTACTCGAAACTGCTTTGGCCCCGAAAATCAGCACCGTTCCGATACGGATGCTCGGAATGGATGGCTCCGCCCCCAAACCCTACCGGCGTCGACAGACTGAACCCTGATCCCGCGAAATCACCGGCCGTGGCCACGTTATCGAATGTATTGATGTACTGATCGCGCACTGGCTGCTGAGCAACAACCCGCAATTCATGAAAGCCGGTGGCGGGATTGATCCGCTGGTTCTTACTCCGCGACGAATCTCTGGCAACAATCCGATACGCAAGCCTGTCGCCGGCGTTTAACGAGTTGGCCGGAAAGTCAATTCGGGTGGAATAGACGCTATCGTAAATCGTATTATTGACCGTCCGGCGGCCGTACCGCAGTTGTCGACTGGGCTGGGCTACTCCATTGATTTGGTATTCGACATAGGCGGCCCCAATACCACTTCGGTCGTCAGCAATACGGGCGTAGATGGGCAAACTATCCGCCACCGTCGTCGACAGAATACTATATTTTGATGGGCTGTACTGAATAACTGGCGGTGTGTTGTCGGGGCCAACCCGCATGTGGTGCCAGGTTTGCGACCCGGTTGTAAACTTACCCGGATTGGTAAACGTACGTTCCGATGCATCCCGCGCCTGGAAGTAATACCAGGTATCGCCCGAAGCCTGTAAGGCGGGCAGTATATATCGGTACTCGTCGGTACTGCCCACCCGAACGGGCGACACGGCGGTAGCCACCGTATCCTTGGCGGTAGGCGCACTTTTTCGATAAAATAACCGAACAGAGCCGGGCGTAAGGGTAGTATCGCTGATGACACGTACACTGAACACAAAGTCCCGGTTCTCTTCAACATTCAGGACCGGTTCGTGCAAAACCGAAGTCGTTTTCCACTCTAAATCCGAGAAGAATGCCAGTACCAGCGGGCCGGGCGTATGCATCGACTGGCCCTGCGCCAGCCGGGCGCTCATCAGCGAGTTGATGGTGCCGGTCGGGTAAGTATCTTCGTTTAAGTGGTAAACATTGGCCGCCCGATCAAATTGAGCCTGCGCATTCAGCTTTAGCCGGAGGCCACTTGTTTGGCGCAGCACCGTTCCGTTCAGGTACAGATCGCCACCCGTCAGTTGCCGGTTCAGCGCAATCGAGTTGTTGGGGTAGTCGGCTTGTGACGTGACCAGCCGCTTTCTCAGCCCGTTTTCAATGAAACAATCATAAACAGAAGGCAGATCGGCCAGGTATTGGCCATTCCCCTGATCTCCTTTGCCACTCTCGACGCTGAAGAACCCAATGAAACCAAGTCCGTGAGCCAGTTCGTGGAGCACCGCCGTTACCAAATCCGTTTGCCCTTTGGGCGTTTTACCATCCGTTCCGTAATACCAGTTATTGTTTCGGTTGAAATCTGCGATAATATCGGGGTCGGCTGGATTATTCAATTCCCGTCGGGCTATTTTTTCGGCGAGTGCTACCGGGTAAAAAGCGCGTACTTTCTGACTACCGTCAAAGCTGTAGCGATAGGACGCCGGACCCGCCGATCCCAACAGGTTGGGCTCCTGCGAAACCCAGTTTGCCTGAATTCGAATGGGCACCGGTGAGACAATCAGCGTCGACCATATATCGACGGCATACTGAAAAGCGCGTCTGGCTTCAGCGGTGAAATTGGTATAGTTAACAATAAACTGTGCCGTGGGTGCCAGCGGACGGGCATTGGGGCTGGTTTGCCGAAGAAAAGACGCCGGGGCCGCAATATACCCCGACCCGTTCTGACCAGTTGAATAATAGCTGATCTTATTCCCCTGAATTGACAGGCTGACCGGCTTCGTGACCGGCCCGGCCAGCGTAGGAGAACCGTTCTTTTGAGCCAGACACAACTGTGCTCCCAACAGTCCGATTGCACTTATTAACCGGAACACATTCCCACAATTCATAGCGATGTAAATCTTTCGGTCACGCAAGTTCGTTTTGGTCGACGTGCGAATTTCGACATCAATCGCCCAATGGCAACAAAAAGACGCATATATGACCTAACGGCTCCTGAGCTATGAATTCTTCCTCTCAACAACTCGTCTGTACTACCAATGCGCTTATTCAGCGTCGGCGGCTCGCTTAAGTACCAGCGATACTGAGTTTAGGCAGTAACGCAGGCCGCCCGGTGGAGGACCATCGTTGAACACATGCCCTAGGTGAGCATCGCAAATGTTGCATAATACTTCAACCCGCGACATACCGTGGCTATAATCTTTTTCCAGACGAATACGCTCCTGTTCAATAGGTTCGGTAAAACTGGGCCAGCCCGTTCCCGACTCAAACTTGGTTGTCGATTCGAACAGTTCTGTACCACAGCATACGCAGGCATAGAGACCGGGGTCATGCGCTTCGCAGTACTCGCCCGAAAATGCCCGCTCGGTTCCCTTGCCGCGCGCTACCCGGTATTGTTCCGGTGTTAGTAGCTGCCGCCACTCTTCATCCGTCTTGATAACTTTTTGAATCATTGCCCTATTCGTTACTGTTCATGTCTTTGTTTATAAGCTAAACCCAATAGTCATCCAATTTGTCTTTTCCCCGCCGTAAATTTGCAGCATTGCCCGCATTATTTATAAAGACATCCTTAACCAGACCGACTACCCATCTGGCAGGTACCGTAAACTCGTAATACATTGACCATCCGGCAGATTTTACAGCAATTTTGGGGATACACCAACTTCCGGCCCATGCAGGAAGATGTGGTCAATACCGTGCTGGCCCGGCAGGATTCGCTGGTACTGATGCCCACCGGCGGGGGTAAGTCGATTTGCTTTCAGGTGCCTACGCTGGCTATGAAAGGCGTTTGCATTGTTGTGACGCCCCTCATTGCCCTGATGAAAGACCAGGTGGAGCAACTTCGCCGACGGGGTATTCCGGCAGCGGCCATCTACTCCGGCATGCATTATCGGGAAATAGATACCGCCCTCGACAACTGCATTTATGGCAATACCAAATTTCTCTACGTGTCGCCCGAACGGCTGCGTACCGAACTGGTCATTGAGCGGGTTAAACAGATGACCGTTTGCCTGCTGGCCGTCGACGAGGCACACTGTATTTCGGCCTGGGGATACGATTTCCGGCCACCTTACCTGCAAATCGCCGAGTTTCGGGAGTTAATTCCCGATACGCCGGTTATTGCCCTCACCGCGTCGGCCACGCCAGATGTGCAAACGGATATCGTTGAAAAACTGGCCTTAAAAACCCCACAGGTATTCAGGCAATCGTTTGCACGGGCCAATCTGTCGTATTCGGCCGTGCTGGAAGAGAACAAAGAAGCCCGGCTGTTGCGGGTTCTGCAAAATGTACCGGGTTGCGCCATTGTCTACGTTCGCAGCCGGAAACAAACCCAGAACGTAGCCCAATGGCTCGTCAGGCAGGGCATTTCTGCCGATTTCTACCATGCCGGGCTTACTACCCAGCAACGGGCCGAAAAACAGGACGCCTGGATTCAGAACCGCACGCGGGTGGTAGTTGCCACCAACGCCTTCGGGATGGGCATCGACAAACCCGACGTTCGGGTGGTGGTTCACCTCGACGTACCCGATTCGCTCGAAGCGTATTATCAGGAAGCGGGTCGGGCCGGGCGCGATGGGCAAAAAGCCTACGCTGTGATGTTATACACCGCTGGCGACCTCGAAAACCTGACCTTCCGGACCGAGCAGCTTTATCAGCCCGTTGAGATGCTGCGCCGGGTATATCAGGCCATTGCCAATTATGCCGCCGTACCCGTTGGCGGGGGCGAATTTAACAGCTACGATTTCGACCTGAGTGCGTTTGCCAGTACGTTTAAACTGCCCCCGCAGGAAACACACTATGCCCTTAAACAGCTTCAGCTCGAAGGATTCATTCAGCTGAACGAAAACTATTACCATCCCTCCCGGCTGACGATTGTGCTGGATAACCGGCAGTTGTACGAGTTTCAGGTGCTGCACCCTCGCTTCGATTCGTTCCTGAAATTGTTGCTGCGGATATACGGGGGCGAACTGTTCACCGATTTCATCACCATCTCGGAGTCGACGCTGGCGCGGACGTTCCTCATCAATCAACCCGAAATCGAAGTCCTGCTTCAGCAACTGCACGAGCGAAATGTGGTTATTTATGAAAAGCAGAAAGACAAACCCCAACTCACCTTTCTGACACCCCGCTACGATGCGGCCTCGCTACCCATTAACTTTCAGGAGTTAGCCCGCCGGAAAGAGCTGGCGATGCGCAAGGTACAGGCTGCCATTCTGTACACCGAACACCCGACCCAGTGCCGCACCCGACTTCTGCAAGCTTACTTCGGCGAGAAACCGGGCGAGGCCTGCGGCATTTGCGACAACTGCATCAAAAAGAAGAAAAAGGCCGAAGCATCTTTGTCTGCGGTACGTGAACAGGTTCGCGATTACGTGGCGCTGGCGAATGGTCCCGGTGTATCGCCCAAACAACTGTCGCATTATTTTGCCCAGATGGACGCCGATACCCTCGCCAAAACAGTGAAACAAATGCTGGCCGAAGAAGAAATTCAGTACAACAAAAACGGCAACCTGACGCTGAATCTGGGCTAGATTACGTTTTCCGCCGTCCCATGTTGTTGTCTATTCGTCCCAAAACTTGTCATTCATACCGCAATCGTGCTATTCGTCCCATTCGTTTTTGGCGGGTTAGATTGGTCCCTATGTTTGTGCTGTCAAACAAACGGCAACAGCCATAAACGTTTCTACTGTCAATTATGAAAACGATCATCACCAGCCTTTTCGCTCTCGCCTTATTCATTGGTAACATGACTAAACCTTGTCTGGCTCAGCAGACAACACCTACCACGTCAACATCCGCAACAACGGCTACCTATAAACTCACGGTTGTAGTTTCGGGCATAGAAAACCGTTCAGGCAAGCTGTACGTGGGCCTGGCCAACAATGCCGAAACATTTAACGGGGAGTCGAAAGCAACCGCTGTAGCGGACGTATCTGCTTCGGGAGATATTACCGTAAATTTCGAAGGCATTCCAGCCGGCCGTTATGCTGTTCGGATTTATCAGGATCTGAACGACAACAAGAAAATGGACTTTTCGGGTCAGATGCCTGCCGAGCCATTCGGCTTCTCGAACGTAACCATGCTCATGGGGCCACCCACCTTCGACCAGTGCACCTTTAATCTGGACGGCAACAAAACCATTCAGGTTGGCATGATGAGTTTATAGAATAGCATCAACCCAAAACAAACGGGAGCCTTCAATTAAGAAGGCTCTTTTTTTGTGCCTCATAACAAAACCATTGAACGTCCGTTTATGTCAACATGCCTAATCAGGCCACTAACCTGATTGACAGCGTGACACTCGACGATCTTATGGAAACAACTGAATTTCGGCCGGACTCGACAGAGATCCCCGGCCAGCAACTACCCTATCCGGCCCGTCAGTCGGATATGAACCCGGCCCCAGACAGCGACCTTTCCAACTATAAACCCGCCGGTAAGCTTATCGACAAAGTAGCCATCATTACCGGAGCCGATTCGGGAATCGGGCGGGCGGTGGCCATTGCTTTTGCGATGGAAGGGGCCGACGTCGCCATCGTTTACAACGAAAACACCGACGATGCCAAGTACACGAAGCGCATGGTCGAAAGTAAAGGCCGCTCATGTCTGGTCATTCAGGCCGATGTTCGCAGTTCAGCCGCCTGTAAAGACGCCGTTCAGCAAACGGTCGATAAATACGGCAAACTGAATATTCTGGTCAACAATGCGGCTTTTCAGATGGCGCAGGAGAAACTGGAAGACATTACCGAAGAGCAGCTCCGTCGCACCTTCGATACCAATATTCTGGCGTATTTCTTTATGGCGCAGGCCGCCCTGCCGCATCTGCACGAAGGCGACGCCATTGTGAACACCGGCAGTATCGTCGGCATTGTCGGCAACCCTATTCTGGTCGATTATACCGCTACGAAAGGAGCTATTCATGCATTCACCAAATCACTTGCGATTCAGTTAGGCAAGCGCAATATCCGTGTCAACTGTGTAGCGCCCGGTCCCGTTTGGACGCCCAATATTCCCGCTACTATGCCCGAAGACGAAGTCAAAAACTTCGGTCATGAGGTAGCCCTCGCCCGTCCCGGTCAACCCGAAGAACTGGCCCCCGCCTACGTCCTGCTAGCCTCCAGCGAAGGCAGCTTCATGACCGGCAGCATTGTGGAAGTAACAGGTGGGAAATTGGGATAAAACGTACCCACGGGCTTCAGCCCGTGTTTCATAAACTGAGAAACACGGGCTGAAGCCCGTGGGTACGTTCATTTGCATTCGCTGACTGAAAAAATATACATGCCTCTGCGTCAGCGAATGCTGACTTCATAAAAAGGCACAGGTAAATACCTGCGCCAGCTTACTCCGTGCCAGCTTACTATGACCCATTACCCGCCTAATACGGTGCGTGACCTGCTCAAAACTGATCAGGTTACGGATGCCACGCGTCAGGTTTTGACAGAGCGATTGGACGCTCCGTCGCACCCGCCAACGTTTTTTACGGTTCAGGAATGTGACCTTCTGCAGGCTATTTGCAGGCGACTTATTCCACAGGACGACCATACCGAATTGGTCGACATAGCAGGCAATATCGACGAACGCCTGAGCCAGCAGAAATCTGACGGCTGGCGCTACGATGTTATGCCTGCTGACGGCGACGCCTATAAACTCGGACTCAAAGCTATCGACGAAAGTGCGCTGATACGATTTGGCCAGCCCTTTCGAAGCTTATCAACCGAACAGCAGGATATTCTTCTTGGAGCCGTTCAAAAGAATGAGGCACCGGGCCAGATCTGGCAACAACTTCCCGCCGACCGCTTTTTTGAGGAATTACTCACCGAAGCCGCTGAGAACTATTACAGCCACCCCCTCGCCCAGGAAGAGATCGGCTATGTCGGTATGGCCGATGTACCAGGCTGGCAACGTATTGGCCTGAACCAGTTGGAAGACCGCGAACCCACCCTATGAAAACGTACTCAACTACAGAAACCGTTGACGCAGTCATTATTGGCACCGGAGCCGGTGGAGCCCCTCTCCTGGCCCGGCTCGCGAAAGCGGGATTAAGCGTCGTAGCCCTCGAAGCCGGTAAACACTGGAACCCGGCGCGCGATTTCGCTACCGACGAAAAAGCACAGGAAAAGCTGTTCTGGAACGACGAACGGCTCAGCGCCGGGAATGACCCTCTACCCTTCGGCAGCAATAACTCAGGAACCGGTGTTGGCGGCTCTACACTCCACTATACGGCCTACACCCCCCGCGCCCAACCCGATGATTTTCAACTTCATACCGATTTCGGCGTTGGCGTCGACTGGCCGATTGGTTTCGACCAGATCGAACCGTATTACGAAGAGGTCGAGCAGTTTCTGGGCGTTTCGGGGCCTTCCGCTTACCCTTGGGGACCATCCCGAAAACGTTCTTATGCGCTTGGCCCACTACCCGTCAATGGTGCCGGTCAGCTGATGGAACGAGGTTGTAAAGCCGTGGGCATCAAAACATCTCCGGCGGCTAATGCGGCTTTGTCAGCGGGGTATTATCAGGAAGGCGTTGGTCACCGGCATGCCTGCACGAATCGGGGCTTTTGCCAGGCAGGGTGTAACATAGGGGCTAAGGCCAGCATGGACGTTACCTATCTGCCGCTGGCCGTTCATTTTGGAGCCGAAATCCGGCCGGAATGCTTCGTCACGCAGTTGGTAAAATCAGCGTCCGGCACCATCAGCGAAGTCGTTTATGTACATAACGGGCAGGAGGTGCGGCAGCGATGCCGATATGTGTTCCTTTGCGCGGGCACCATCGAAACGGCTCGACTTCTGTTGCTGAACGGGCTGGCGAACAGCAGTGGTCAGGTTGGCCGAAACGTGATGGCCCACCCCGGCCTGCAAATCTGGGGCGAATTTGACGAAGATGTTCGGCCCTACAAAGGCATCCCCGGCGCATTGATCTCGGAAGATACTCATCGGCCAAAACAAGCAGACTTTGCGGGTGGATACCTACTTCAGTCAATTGGTGTAATGCCTGTCACCTATATGACTCAAATGGCGAGGGGACGGGGTTTGTGGGGGCAGGAGCTGAAACGGGCGGCTCTGGCCTACAACCATGTGGCGGGTATTAACATCCTTGGCGACTGCCTGCCCCACGACCATAATTACCTGGAATTATCGGACGAGAACGACATCCGTGGTTTACCCAAACCGCGTATCTACTTCACCAACGGCGAAAACGAAAAACGAATGACCGCCCACGCCGACAAGATCATGCGCGACATTTGGACCGCTGCGGGCGCCAGAAACATATGGGCTTTTCAACGAAACGCCCACGTGATTGGCACCTGCCGCATGGGCAACGACCCCGAAACGGCCGTCGTCAACGCCAACGGCCAGTCGTTCGATATTCCGAATTTATACATCAGTGACAATTCAACGTTTCCCAGCGCTTTGAGCGTGAATCCGGCCCTAACCATCATGGCGGTAGCGTTGCGAACGGCGGATAAGTTTTTAAGTAACGCGGGTAGAAACCCGCAATCAGCATTATAAAGCGGGCACTTATCATCAACGCCTGCAGAACAAATGGCAAAAACAGGATTTCTCGACATCATAAAGAAAAAATACGGCGACGGCAATTACGACGGCGACCAGTTTGGCGGGGCCGGTGGCCACGACGGCAGCGGACCGCCCGAAGACAACCCGGCTAATTTTATGTTCGCGACGGGCATCGAATGTTCGTACCCAACTATTCAAAAGGGAAAAGTACGCCGGGATCAGTTGCGCGAGTGCGGGCACTACGACCGTTGGAAGGAAGACCTGGGACTCGTTAAAGAACTGGGACTGAATGTACTCCGCTATGGTCTCCCCTATTACAGCATTCACCAGGCACCGGGCAAGTTCGACTGGAGCTTTGCCGATGATGTCATGCGCGAAATTAAGCGACTGAAAATTACGCCCATTCTGGACCTTATGCATTTTGGCGTCCCGGACTGGATCGAGAATTTCCAGAACCCGGAACTGCCCATTCACTTCGCCGATTATGCTGCAGCGGTGGCCGACCGCTACCCGTGGGTGCGCTTTTATACACCGGTGAATGAGATTTACGTGACCGCCCGAATCAGCGCGAAAGATGGCGTCTGGAATGAGCAGCTCAAAACGGATAAAGGGTTTGTTATGGCCCTTAAACACTGCGCTGCCGCCAGCATCATGGCCAATCAGCAGATTGCAAAACGACGGAACGATTGCGTGATCGTGCAAAGTGAAAGTGCCGAATTTACGCACGAACTATACGCCAAGCCTTCACCTCAGGTAGCACTGGAGAATGAGCTGCGCTTTTTGTCGCTGGATTTGCTTTATGCTAATCCCCCCTCGGCAACGGTAGGCATGTACCTGTTGGACAACGGTATGACCCGCGAAGAGTATGACTGGTTCATGGTTGGCAAGCCACCGGGCTATCAGGTGATGGGGAACGACTACTATGGCCGTAATGAACGGATTCGGTTGGCCGATGGGTCTATTCGAACCTCAATGGATGTGCTTGGCTGGTACGAGATCACCAAAGACTACTACGAGCGCTACCGCATGCCCGTGATGCATACCGAAACCAATGTATTCGAGGCTGATCAGGCACCCATCTGGCTTTATAAACAATGGGTTGGGGTGATGAAAATGCGTCGGGATGGCGTACCTGTATTGGGTTTTACCTGGTACAGCCTCATCGACCAGATCGACTGGGATTCGCAGTTGGGCGAGTTGAACAACCACGTCAACGAGTGCGGCCTGTACGACCTCGACCGAAAACCGCGCCCGGTAGCCGAGGCCTATAAGAACTTGCTTAGTGAGTTTGGGCAAATCACCGTCGTGCCCTATGGCGAGGTACTTGAATTAACCGACCGGCCTGCCCGGCTTAAAGTTCAGGTCTGATGAAACATGCTATTAACGGCGTTCTCCTGAATGTGCTGGAGCAGGGCAGCGGCTCATTAACCTTAGTCTTTTTGCACTATTTCGGTGGTTCGGCGCTGGAATGGGAGTCGGTGATGAGCCAGCTTTCGGAGCAATACCGATGTCTGGCCGTCGACCTGCGCGGGCATGGCGACTCGGATGCTCCGGCAACGGGCTATTCGGTCGATACGATGACTGACGATATTTCGGCGTTGATCGATTCGCTTCATGTACAGGAATTTGTGCTGGTTGGGCATTCGATGAGCGGCAAGGTAGCACTGGCGTTAGCCGCCCGCCAACCCGCCGGACTTCGGTCGTTGGTGCTGGTGTCGCCCTCGCCCCCCGTACCGGAACCCATCCCCGACGATGAGCGTGAAAAGCTGCTAACAGGTCATGGAAAACGGTCATCGGCCGAAAAAACCCTCAAGAACATCACTGAAGCTCCGGTTCCAGCAGCCGTTCGGGAGCAGATCATTGCGGATGACTTACGAACCGCCAAACCCGCCTGGGATGCGTGGTTGCTGGAAGGCAGTAAAGAAGATATTTCGGAGCGAATGTCAGCCATTGACATTCCAGTTCATATCATCGTTGGCCAAGAGGATCGGGCCTTACCACCTGATGTGCAGGATAAAATGGTTTTGCCTTATCTGAAAAATGCCTCATTCAATACGATAGAACACGCCGGGCACCTGCTCCCGTGGGAGGTACCGGATAAGCTGGCAACTTTTATTCAGAAAAAAATAGGCTAGTCTTGTTCGGGACAAAACAAAGGTTTTATATTTGTGGCCGCAAGGCGGGGTGTAGCGCAGCCTGGTAGCGCGCTACGTTCGGGACGTAGAGGTCGTGGGTTCGAATCCCGCCACCCCGACACCAAAACAAAGAAGGTAGTGCGCTGGGATAGGGAAGTAGAGATCGTGGCCGGGTCGCCGGTTCGATTCGAATCCCGCGGGGCCGCCAAGGCCACCTCGACACAAGTTTCAACTACCAGTTTACAGTCGAACGCTTAGGCAGACTATTTTACAAAAGACATGAATACTTCGGTTAACAACATGATTTGGTGGTGGCACTCTTCTCAACAGGGATGAGGTTGCCACTATTGTTGTTTACCAACACATATACAAAGGCTCACCGTCATCCCGGTGAGCCTTATTTTTTTGCCTATAACCACAGAAAGCCAATGCCAACCCTCACAGCCCCAACCACCTACCGCGTTGTCAGCCGCCACAAACGGATGCTGGCCGACATCATCACACCGGTAAGCATTTATTTGCGCATCCGCGACCGGTTCCTGAACAGCATTCTGCTCGAAAGCTCGGATTACCACGGTAACGACAATAGCTTTTCGTACATCGCTTTCGACCCTGTTTCCAGCTTCTCGTATGACCTGGGCCAGTTGACGGTCCGGATGCCGGGCGAGGAGGAGCAGACGAGTTCGGTGGCCGTCCACGATGTGCTCGACGCGCTTCAGCAATTCAAAGACAGCTTCCAGCACGAAAAAGCGCCCTTTCCGTTCATCACCAATGGCCTGTTCGGCTACTTCGGTTACCCGGCGGTGCAGAGTTTTGAAGACATTTCCCTGCATGCGCCCGTTCCGACGGAGAACCAGATTCCGGCCGCCGTTTTCACGGTATACCGGTACGTATTGGCGATAAACCACTTCAAAGATGAGCTGTTTTTGTTTGAGCACAGCTACTTGCGCGAAGGCGAAACCGAAGCCGACAGCACGCTGGATTACATCAGCGACCTGATCACCGGCCGCAACTACCCAACTTACTCATTTAACTCATCCGGGGCAGAAGAATCGAATTTTACGGACGATGAGTTCCGGGCGGTTATCCAGAAAGGGAAAGACCACTGCCAGCGGGGCGATGTGTTCCAGATCGTGTTGTCCCGCCGGTTCTCCACCCCGTTCCTCGGCGACGAGTTCAACGTATACCGAGCCCTCCGCTCGCTGAACCCCTCCCCTTATTTGTTTTATTTCGATTACGGCAACTACAAACTATTCGGCTCCTCGCCCGAATCGCAGATTGTCGTTAAAGACCGGAAAGCGACCATCTACCCCATTGCTGGAACGTTCCGGCGCACCGGCGACGATATTCACGATGCCGAGTTAGCTCAGAAACTCTACGACGACCCGAAAGAATCGGCCGAGCACGTGATGCTGGTCGACCTGGCTCGCAACGACCTGAGTCGTAACTGCGATGTGGTGAAAGTCGAGACCTTCAAGGAAGTGCAGTATTATTCGCACGTCATTCACCTTGTTTCGAAAGTCGTTGGCGACCTGACCGAAACCGCCGACCCGCTCCAGATCGTGGCCGAAACCTTCCCGGCCGGAACGCTCTCGGGTGCCCCCAAGCACAACGCCATGCAGTTGATCGACCGATACGAGAACATCAGCCGTAGCTTCTACGCAGGCAGCATCGGCTACATGGGTTTCGATGGTGAGTTTAATCACTGCATCATGATCCGGACGTTTATGAGTAAAGACAATACGCTTTATTACCAGGCCGGTGCCGGTGTGGTCGCCAAGTCGGTGGTCGAAAGCGAACTACAGGAAGTACACAACAAACTGGCCGCCTTACGGACAGCCATTGAGCAAGCGAAACTGATATAGTATCAGGAGTAAGATTGTACCTACGGACTTCAGTCCGTAAATCATGCAACTGCCATGTACGGACTGAAGTCCGTAGGTACAATCTTAACTCCCAACTCCTTAAAAAAATGAAACTCCTGGTATTAGATAACTACGATTCATTCACCTACAACCTCGTGTATATTCTGCGGGAGTTGGGGCATCGGCCCGATGTGATCCGGAATGATAAAATTGCCCTCGACGCGGTGGGGCAGTACGACAAAATCATGCTGTCGCCGGGGCCGGGTATCCCGTCCGAAGCGGGTATTATGCAGGACTTGGTAGCCGAATACGGCCCGACGAAAAGCATTCTGGGTATTTGCCTCGGGCATCAGGGGATCGGCGAAGTGTATGGCGCGTCGCTGGAAAATCTGGGCGATGTGCTGCATGGCGTCGGCCACAAAGCGACCGTTACGGACCGCTCGGAACGGCTCTTCGCGGGCATCCCTGAGGAGCTGACCGTGGGCCGGTATCACTCCTGGACCGTTGTTCCAGACTCGATGCCCGCCGATCTCCGCACCACCGCCGTCGACGAGCAAGGCCGGGTAATGGGTTTATCGCATGTACGTTTCGACGTCAAAGGCCTGCAATTCCACCCCGAATCGGTATTGACCGAGAATGGCGTGAAGATGCTGGAGAACTGGTTAGCCATTTGATGTCTGGGCCAAGCTCCAGCTTGGCCTGTGTAAAATTTCCCATTCAGTGGCCAAGCTGGAGCTTGGCCCAGACGGAATCTTATGAAAGCCATTCTAAACCACTTATTTGAATACAAACACCTCGCCAAGGACCAGGCGCGGGAGGTGTTGCTGGGCATTGGCCGGGGCGAGTACAACCCCGCACAGATTGCCTCGTTCCTGACCGTGTACATGATGCGGAGTTTGCGGCTAGAGGAGCTGGAAGGGTTCCGCGATGCCATGCTGGAACTCTGCCTGCCGGTCGACCTCGACGCCTACGACCCCATGGACCTGTGCGGCACCGGGGGCGACGGCAAAGACACGTTCAACATCTCAACCCTGTCGTCGTTTGTAGTGGCTGGGGCGGGCCAGTGTGTAGCCAAGCACGGGAACCACGGCGTGTCGTCGCTGGTGGGTTCGTCGACGGTGATGGAGAAACTTGGGTATCAGTTTACCAACGATGCGGGCGAGTTACAGCGCAAAATGGAAACGGCGGGAATTTGCTTTTTGCACGCTCCATTGTTTCACCCGGCTATGAAGAATGTAGCGCCCATCCGTCGGGATCTGGGCGTCAAAACATTCTTCAACGTGCTGGGGCCGATGATCAACCCGGCAAAGCCTGCAAAACAGCTCGTTGGCGTGTTTAATCTTGAATTGGCGCGATTATATGCGTACCTTTATCAACAAACTGATAAGCAGTTTATGATTCTGCACGCCCTCGACGGGTACGATGAAATTTCGCTGACGGGTTCTTTCAAGGTCATCAGCAACAAGACCGAGCAAGTGCTTGAGCCAGAGGACCTAGGACTGGACAGACAAACCTCCGAATCGCTGGCTGGCGGGCATACATTGGACGAGTCGGCGCAGATATTTTTGAACGTACTGAACAACGAATCCACGTCGGCCCAAAAGCAGGCCGTGTTAGCCAACTCCGCGATGGCGTTACTGGCTGCCGGTAAGGCCGACACCCGCGAAGACGCCGTTGCCATGGCCCGCGAGTCGCTGGAAAGTAAACGGGCGTTGGCGTGTTTTAAGAAGTTAATAGCATGACCATTCTTGACCAGATAATTGCCCAGAAGCGCATCGAAGTAGCCGAGCGCAAAGCCGCCACCACCATTCAGGCGCTGGAACTAATGCCCGACTTCCGACGGGAAACCCTGTCGGCACGGGATGCCATTCAGGATTTACACTCGACGGGCATCATTGCTGAGTTCAAACGGAAGTCGCCCTCCAAAGGAATCATCAACGACCGGGCCGACGTAGCTACTACCACACAGGGCTACGTAACATCAGGAGCCGCCGTGCTGTCTGTTCTAACCGACGAGCCGTTTTTTGGCGGTACTCTCGCCGATTTACAGGCCGCCCGATTGGCCAATCCCGGAACGCCGATTCTTCGGAAAGACTTTATCGTTGACCGATACCAATTGATCGAAGCCAAAGCCTGGGGAGCCGATGTGGTATTGCTCATTGCTGCCTGCCTGACACCCGAAGAAGTCACTGAACTCAGCATGCAGGCCCACGACCTGAGCCTGCAGGTGCTACTCGAAGTACACGACGAGGAAGAACTCGACCGCTCGCTGAACTACAACATTGACTTAGTGGGCGTTAACAACCGCGACCTCAAAACGTTTACAACCTCCATCGAAACCTCGCTGCGATTGATTGATAAGATTCCGGACACCTTCGCTAAGATCACCGAAAGCGGGCTGCACGATGCGGATACCATGCTGACGCTGTTCCGGGCGGGCTTCGACGGATTTCTGATCGGTGAAGCATTCATGAAAACGGACGATCCGGCCAAAGCCCTCGCTGATTTAGTTACGCAATACTCCATCAATAATACGCTATCAATTTAACTTGTACAGCCATGAAAATCAAAGTGTGCGGTCTGCGCGATGCCGACAACCTGAAAGAGATTGCCGCCCTTGGCCCTGACTTTGTAGGATTCATCTTCTACGACCAGTCCCCACGCTTTGTTGGCGAAGAGTTAGATGCTGAACTAGTTAAGTCGCTGCCCCGCTCGATTCGAAAGGTGGGCGTGTTCGTGAATGCCAGCCCGGATTTGATTCTGCGATCGGTAAAGAAATACGACTTTCAGTATGTACAATTACACGGCAACGAAACGCCTGACTATTGTCGGAGCCTTCGCAACCGGGGCATCAACATCATCAAAGCGTTCCGGGTCGATGAGTCGTTCAACTTCTCCATGCTGAACAACTACAAAGCTCAGTGCGACTTTTTCCTGTTCGACGCCAAAGGCGATCAACCCGGCGGCAACGGACACACCTTCGACTGGGGCATTTTAAGCCGTTACGACAACGAGAAGCCGTTTTTCATCAGTGGCGGCATCGGCCTTGACAACCTCGACCAGCTGGCCGCGCTGAAAGGCATGAAGCTCTACGGCGTCGACGTAAACAGCCAGGTCGAAACATCGCCGGGGGTGAAGGACGTAGAGAAAGTAAAGGAACTCATCAACCGGCTGCGGCCTATTGAGGAAGAGGTGGAGTAAATAAACCTATTTTATTCATAAGTATATTTGAGCTTATGAATGAGCCCGCCTATACATTACAGATAAGTAGTGATGTTTTATCTTTTACATTCGACAGTGTTAGTTCTCAGAACGTAATTCATAAAGCTATTGAGTTTAGTCCTTTTCCAGCAAATGCTATCTTTTATAATCTAGCCTTGCTTGATGTTGATGAAGATGGTACAACCAATGACTTAGCTATCAGCAATAATCAGGATATGAACCGAGTTATTGCTACTGTTTTTAAGGCTATGCGGGCATTTTTCGAGAAACACCCAAACAAGCTGGTTTACTTTAAAGGCAGTGACGAAACAGGCATACGTACCCGGTTATACAGAGCACTTATTTCAAGAGAACTGGAACAGGCTAGCGAAATGTTTGCCATTTACGGCCAACTTACCGAAGATACGTACGAGGAATTTGCGCCTAACAGACCTTATATAGCCTTCATATTTCAACTAAAGCATTCACGATGAGCACGACTGAACGCAAAAAGCCAGTAGTCCGGTTTAAAACGAAAGATACGCCGGAAATGACTAAAAAGGGTAAATATGAATCTGTTGAAGCTGCTTCCCGAGCCAAAATGGAGTCGGCTAAAGAGTTCGTTGCTAACCTCGATATGACGCTTTTCAGGAAAAACGGGCATGTTGAATAACTAACTTTTCTGCCACATTACTTAACGACAGTGTCAATGGAAACGACAATGTCTTCAGACGATGACGTTCTTCCGATAAAATACGCTTACTAAAGCATTGAGTATCATGCAAACCACTCTTGAACCACAAACCTCATTCGAGGTATCAAATAAAGGCTTTTATGGCCACTTCGGTGGAGCGTTCATTCCTGAAATGCTCTACCCTAATGTCGAAGAGTTACGGCAGAATTACCTGAACATCATCGCCGACCCGGCGTTTCAGGCAGAGTTCTGGCAGTTGCTCGAAGAGTATGTTGGCCGGCCAACGCCGTTGTTTCTGGCCAAACGTCTGTCGGCGCATATCGGGGCTACCATCTACCTCAAACGCGAAGACCTTTGCCATACAGGCGCGCACAAAATCAACAACACCATCGGCCAGATTCTAGTCGCGCAACGGCTGGGCAAAAAGCGCATCGTGGCCGAAACGGGCGCCGGTCAGCATGGCGTGGCAACGGCCACCGTTTGCGCCCTGATGGGCCTGGAGTGCATTGTGTACATGGGCAGCATCGACATGGAGCGACAGAAGCCCAATGTCGACCGGATGCGGATGCTGGGGGCCAAAGTGGTACCGGCTACGTCGGGCAGCCAGACCCTCAAAGACGCTACTAATGAAGCCATGCGTCACTGGATCAACAACCCCGTCGACACGCACTATATCATCGGTTCGGTGGTGGGTCCTCACCCCTACCCGGATATGGTAGCCCGCTTCCAGTCGGTTATTTCCGAAGAAGTGAAGAAGCAGTTGTTAGCGAAAACAGGTAGCGAAAACCCCGATTACATGGTGGCCTGCGTAGGTGGAGGCAGTAATGCTGCCGGTGCCTTCTTCCACTACCTGAACGAGCCAACGGTACGGCTGGTAGCGGCTGAAGCCGCTGGTCAGGGTATCAGTACGGGACATTCGGCCGCGACTACGGCGCTGGGTAAGCCCGGCGTGTTGCACGGAAGCCGTACGATTCTGATGCAAACGGAAGATGGTCAGGTAACGGAGCCATATTCGATTTCGGCGGGTCTGGATTATCCGGGCATTGGACCGCTCCACGCGCACCTGTTCGAATCGGGCCGGGGCGATTTTTATGCCATTACGGACGATGAAGCCCTGCAAGCCGGTTTCCAGCTCAGCAAACTCGAAGGTATTATTCCGGCACTGGAAACAGCCCACGCGCTGGCCGCACTAGAGAAAATGAACCTCAACGCCAATGATGTGGTAGTCGTATGCCTATCCGGCCGTGGCGATAAAGATTTAAGCACGTACTCGAAGTTTTTGTAGTACTGTACCGACGACCCGGTTCGTTTAGCCGTCAGGTTTCTTGCACATCCTCAAAGTTAGCCTGACGGCTAAACGGAGTACCAGCGCACAGGCGGCCCTGTCCTTCTTACATAACCAATGACCCAAGAACTTACTCAAAATCGCATCACTAGCCTGTTTGCGCAGAAAAGCGAACGGCTGCTGAACGTATATTTTACGGCCGGATACCCGAGCCTGAACGATACCACCACCATTCTGCGGGGCTTACAGGCTGCGGGGGTAGACATCGTTGAAATTGGTATGCCCTACTCCGACCCTGTTGCCGATGGCGAAACCATTCAGCAAAGCAACGGTGTCGCCTTGGACAACGGTATGTCGATTAAAACGCTTTTTGCCCAACTGGCCGATTGCCGGAACGCTACCCACGGCGAACCCATTACGGTGCCCATTCTGCTGATGGGCTATATCAATCCTGTACTACAATTTGGCGTCGAAAACTTCTGCCAGAAGTGTCAGGAAGTGGGTGTGGATGGTGTTATTCTTCCCGACCTTCCGCTGGATTTGTTTCTGGAAGAATACGCACCGATCTTCCGTCAATACGGCATTCTGAACGTTCACCTCATTACGCCCCAAACCACCGAAGAACGCATTCGATTCATCGACGCCGAATCGGACGGATTCATTTATATGGTTTCGTCGGCAAGCATCACCGGCTCGGTGAAAGGGGTTAGTGATACGATGAAGACGTATTTTGAGCGGATTCAGGCCATGAACCTGCGTAACCCGCGTTTGATTGGCTTCGGTATCAACAACCATGAGACCTTCGACATGGCCAGTCAATTTGCGAACGGTGCCATTGTGGGTAGCGCGTTCATCCGGCACTTGTCCGAAAAAGGTACGTCGCCCGAGAGCATTCGCGCGTTTGTAGAAACGATTCGGTCGTAACGACTACCTTTGCGGCATGAATTCCGAGATTAACTTTGATAAGTCCCCCGACGGCCTCATTCCGGCGGTGATTCAGGATGCCGAAACCGGTAAGGTCCTGATGCTGGGGTATATGAACCGTGAGGCTTACGACAAAACCGTTGCCGAAAATGTCGTGACGTTTTTCAGCCGGAGCAAACAGCGGCTCTGGACCAAGGGCGAAACGTCCAATAACTTCCTGCACGTCCGGGAAATATTGATCGACTGCGATGGTGATACCCTCCTGATCAAATCGGCCCCCGCCGGGCCAACCTGCCATACGGGTGCCGATACCTGCTTCGATGAAGTCAATAAGGGCAAGGGCCAGTTTTTGAACTACCTGCAAAGCATTATCCACGACCGGAAGGTAAACCCATCCGACAAATCGTACACGGCCAGCCTATTCGGGCGGGGCGTCAACAAGATTGCCCAGAAAGTGGGTGAAGAAGCCGTCGAACTCGTTATCGAAGCCAAAGATGACAACGACGACCTCTTTAAAGGGGAAGCCGCCGACCTGTTATTTCATTTTCTGGTCCTGCTGGAACAGAAAAATATGAATTTAGACGATATTGTTGCCGTGTTGCAGTCGCGTCACGTCAAACAATAGAATCCGGTTTCATGTTCAAGATTCCGAGTTCCCTGTTTGCGGGCGCTGTTCTGCCACAGGTAACCGTACTTATTGATCATTTAACCTCCTATCATTCATGGGTCTGATTATCCGTATTCTGATTAGCGCAGTGGCCGTTTGGGTGGCTGCATATTTCATCCCCGGCGTTTCTGTTACGGGTGGTGCTGGTACTTACCTGATCGTGGCTATCGTGCTGGGCTTTCTGAACGCTTTTATCAAGCCAATCCTGACGGTGTTGACCATTCCGATCACAATTGTCACGCTCGGCCTGTTTTTGCTGGTACTAAACGTGTTGATGGTGTATCTGACAGCGTATTTAATACCAAATTTCCACGTCAATGGCTTCATTGCGGCACTGCTGTTCAGTTTTGTTGTTTCCATTGTGACATCGCTGATTGACGCAATTGTGTAACTGATTAATTTTAGCGTACTAAAACAAACGCCATTTCTTGAAGAAATGGCGTTTGTCTTTTCTCGTTGGCCTTATTTGCCTTTACACACTATGAACTTTATCCAAACCCCCAACGCTCCGGTTCCGGGCGGGCATTATTCACAGGCAGTTGTTCATAATGGACAGGTTTATGTGTCCGGCATTCTGCCCATTACCCCATCCGGCGAGAAACTGGCCAATGCCACCATTGACGAGCAAACGGAACAGATTCTGGCCAACCTCGATGCAATTCTGCAAGCGGCCGGGAGTCAGCGTAACAACGTGCTGAAAGTAACGGTCTTTATCGCCGACATTAATGCCTGGGGCACCATCAACCAGATTTACGCCCGGTTTTTCGGCGACCATCGCCCGGCTAGGTCCGTTGTTCCCTGCTCACCGCTGCATTACGGCTTTGGCATTGAGCTGGAAGCTATTGCGATACTGGAGTAACCAGTTTACTTCACTTTTACCCGCTCACCCGCCGAATGGGCGGAGAACTCGGGGGCGTAGAAGCATTGAACGGTAGCGACACCCGCTGAGAAATCGCCGGACTGGGCCACGCGCAGGTCGTACTCAAACACATGCGTACCCACAGGCAGATAGCTCATGAAGAAATCAGTGCTGCCGTCGCGGGGGGATTCGTAGTAGCCGAGTCCGTTCTGGTATTTGTAGCCCGACAAAGCCGCCACCGGCTCGAAACCCGACGCCCGACCGTCTTTCAGATGCACATATTCCATAGCCCGATCGGTTTTGAGAAGGAGCCGAACTTTGACCAGATCGCCCGGTTTGAGAGCCGACTGCGATGCTACTGCTGTGATAACCGGACCACCAGGCGAGTCGCGTTGCACGTAAAGCGTTTTCTGAACGGATAAGCCTGCACTGCCCGGCATCACCTGATCGAGGGATTCGAAGTGCTGCCAGTATAAAGCGCCCCAGGCCGGACCATCGCTGGTTTTGGTGATCTGTACCGCGCCCATTTCCGGTTTGATCTCCGAAGCGGCATAGGTCACTTTCTCGTAGCCCGTAATGGCATCTGACTTCGACACGCGGCTCTCAATGGGGTTTCCACCCAGTGTAACCTTTGTACTTACGCCCGTTCCAAGCCAATCGCTGCCCCGCAGCAACAGCGCGTAAACGGCCTCGGTTGTGGCTTTGGTGGACGACCACGATTGAGTCTGTTTCTGTCTCAACAACCATCGTTTCATATTATCGACCAACGTATGATCCTGCCGGATTTCATCGAACGCTTCGATCAGATACGCCTGCGTTTCGATAGGCGTTTGGTACCAGTTCAAGCCCGCTGTGTTGTCGGGCCAGTAGAGCCCCATTTCTTCCGATGTCTTAGACCGTTCGAGCAGGGATTGTAGGATACCAGCCGCCGTTTTGGTATCGCCGAAGCGGTTGAGCGCCATTGCGGACAGTGCTTGCCCCTGTAAACTTTGTGCAAGCCAGTTGGTAGCCGTATGGTGCTTCAGGTAAGCCAGTACCCCGCCATCAACCGGTTTGTCAAGGTAAAAACTACGGGCGTACAGGTACTGCGTGGCCGAGAAGTACCACCCGCCAACAACTTTACCTTTCTTCTGCTCGGCTATCTTTTTCTGTTCAGTAACCCATTGCTTCATTTCAGTATCGGCATACAGAATGGCGCGGGTTTGCATGTCGACCAGATCGGCTTTCAGGTCGGCCGGGAACTGAACGCCCAGCTTCTGCAAATGGCCCAGACCACTCAGAATATGCAGGGTCATGGACAAATTGGGCTCCATACCACCAAACCAACGAAACCCACCGCCCTCGGTTTGCAACTGCTTCAGTTTCTCGAATGCCTGCCTCTGCTCGCTCTCCATCCGATTGCCGTCCAGCAACTGGCCCAGTTTTGCCTGCCGTTCGGTTTCGGAGCGGGCGTCGGCCAGCCAGGGTGAGTTTTCGAGTGTCACGGCTTTCAATTCCTCGTTCGATTGAAGCGCGCTACGAGGGGGGGTCTTTTGCCATTCGGCAATCACTTGCTTAAAGGCCGGTTTGCTACCCACAATATGAGCGGCCAGACTATTGGCATACAAGCGGCTAAACAACTGCTCGGCGCATTCGTAACGGTATTCCATCAGGTACGGCAGCGATTGCAAGGCGTACCAACTCGGGTTGCTGGTCACCTCGACCGTGAGTCGCTCGTGCTGAACGGGCAGCTCTGGGTTCAGATTGGCCAACGGCTTCAGGGTAAATGACTTCGTTTCTTTGCCATTTACCCAGAACGGCTTCGTATCCGTAACGAGCATCCGGTTGGGCAACACGGGCACAGTAAACTCTTCGCCATCTGTGAAGCTCCCCGACTGGGCCGTCAGGCGGCAGGTTACTGCCTCCAGATTGGCCGGAACGATCAACGTCCAACCCACTGCCTGACCCTGTCCGGCGGCTACGGAAACGCTCGTCTGCTGATTGTTCAGTTTGAGTTTCTGATGAATCGGTTCGCCGGTGAGGGCGTCCAGCAAAGCCAGATTGGCCGTTACGGACAAACTCTTATCGCTTAGATTGTTGATACGGGCCGTTACGCGGATGGTGTCGCCTTCTCGGAAGAAGCGGGGTGCGTTGGCCGTAATCATCAGTTCTTTCTGCGTGATGATCTCGCGTTCGAGGGTGCCCGTCTTCATGTCTTTGGTATGCGCAAAGGCCAGCAGCCGCCAGCGGGTCAGGGCCTCGGGCATGGTGAATTTGAGCACGACCCGCCCGTCTTTATCCGTTTGCGCCTGCGGGATGAAGAAAGCCGTTTCGTTGAAATTTTTGCGGGGGTTTATGGACGGGACAATCGGTTGAGCCTCCGTTGGCATGACGCCTGGTACCTTCGATGCCAGCATTGCATCAGCGCTTATAAACTTATTCAAAGCACCCTCTGCTCTTGGAGCTGCCATGGCTACGGCTCCTGTTACATCCCTCCTTTTTTGTGTGCCATATCCAGTTACGACCACTTCATTCAGGGCCGTTGCATCAGGTATCAGTTGAATCGTTTTCGACTTATGCGCAAGCACGACTTCCTGCGCTTTATAGCCCACCCAGGAGAAAACAAGGGTTATTTCTTTAGCTTTAGGTGTTGTGTTGATCGAAAACTTGCCTTTGGCATCCGAAACAACCCCTTTATCGGTTCCTTTTATTAATATACTTATTCCCGGTGCCACCGACCCATCTTTATACGTTGCTGTTCCGGTAATCGTTTTGCCCGTCCGGCTCACACTTATTCGAATGGCATCGTTCGACACCTTTAGCGGAGCCAGACCGAACGGACGACTGCCATATATATTGAACCGATACCCCAGCCAGCCTAACTGGTCATACTGGCGCTCAGGAGCAGTCGGCTGCGGACGATACCGGTAAGATAGTGCCTGGCTACCCTGCACACCAAACGCCTGCGACTCCCAACTACCGAAAGCTGGTGAGTAAGGCTGGTAGAACGATGTTTGCCAGTCGAGCCGGTCGAATACATCCAGCGAGGCATCGTATAGCGTGGCGACAAGTTCGGCTGGTTTTTTATCCAGGCCACTAATTTTCAGCGTCCACTCCTCGCGCTCACCGGGCTTGAGTTTGTTGCGAAAGGTCTGCGTTTCGATCTTCAGCTCTTTATTGGTAAATGGCACTGTAATGGTCTGCGATTTCTCATACAACCTGCCGTTCTGTACCATAGCGAAGTGTACGGCAAAGCCACCGCGCTGTTTTTCGGTAACGGATAAGGCAACACGACGGGGACGATCTTCTATCTTCAGCCACTCGTTCCGCACAATCTTCTGGTTTTCTTCAACGGTCATCAAAACCCAATTCAACTCACCGGGCCGACTATTGCCTACCCAGAAAACGACTTCCTCACCGGGCTGTGCCGTGGCTTTTCGTACCTGCACCCAATTCTCCGGCCGGGCCGATGCTGTTGGTTGTTTGTCATTGACAACGGCAAAAAAGGCCCGCTCTTTCGCGGTTTCACCATTGGCATCCGTCACCGTCAGTTCGGCTACGTATTCGCCGGGGGCATATCGGCTGAGGTCGGGTTTTACCAGCGAATCGGCCGGGCTTATGATGGCTTGTTGTTGTACGACATCTCCCTTTGGCCAAGTACGCAGGTCGTTTTCATTGGCATACAGGTCGTTGGGAAATAGCCGTTCAAATTCATTCCGGCTCAGAAACTGCCGATCGGGGCGGCTCCACAGCCGGTTGCGCAAAGGACGGGCGGGCGGTTGCAGCCGGTAAACGACCAATTGGCCTTTGGCCGCTACTTTCTCGCCGGACTGGTTGGTGATGTTTACCGGAAAATTCGCTGCCGTATTGCTCTCTAACTGGGGCGGAATGTCCAGACTGATCTGTATGGACGAATAGCCAATCCGCAATGTTTTTGTGGTCGTCCGGGTTTCGCCGGCGCGGTCGGTCACGTCGATTGTCAGTTCGAAATCAAAGACGGGGTTCGTTTCGCGGGCCTGCTCCCGGTCGGGTGTTGCCGGGAAGGTGATACGCACATTCCCCTGAGCGTCGGTTTGTGTTACGCCACTGGCAATTTTGGCCTGGCTGACTGGTCTGGGTCGATACCACCATTCCCAGCGTGGCCGCAGACTCCGCACGACACGATACCGCACCTCGGCCCCATCGACCACGGCTCCCGAAAACGTTTTGGCCGAAGCAGAAAGCGTAACGGCCTGCTCCAGTTTGAACGACTGTTTTATGGGGTCGACCTTCACCTCGAAGGTCGGGCGTTTGTATTCCTCGACCCGGATGCTGGTGCTGCCACCATCAGTGCTAATGGTCATAGCACCTGTTAATCGCCCAACGGGTGCGGTAAACGTAGCCTCGAACGTGCCAAACTCGTTTGTTTTAAGCGTTTTTTCGGCTATTCGCTCACCATTCTGGTCCAAAAATTCGACGTCTACTTCTTCATTAGCCAGCACGGCGTACTGATTCGCTTTTCCGTCGTAGCGTAGCCCTTTCACATAAATTGGCTGGCCGGGTCGGTAGATGGCCCGGTCGGTGAAGAGCCGGGTGTAGGTTTGCTCCTTTTCCGGCTCCGGTCTGTAGTTATAGTTATATAGTGTACCGGAAAGCAGGGTGTCGCGACCTGAAGCCATCAGGTATCCGAACCGCTGGGCCGTAGGTATTTCACTTTGGCCAAGGGCAATCTGCCCACTGTTATCGGTTATGAACGACTTTTTTTGGTTCGTTAGTTTAAAATTCTCAACATCAACCAGCGTTACCGACACGTTCGGTATGGGCGCACCCGTGGTCCGGTTCATGACCGATAACGTTTGTGGTTTATTGATTTGGTTGTCCTGTCGGGCCAGATAACTAAGCGTCGATACTGTAAAGAGCGATAGCTGCGTATGTTCCGACGTTTCGTTAAAGGTATTTTCGGTTGTAACGGCAAGCACATACTGACCAACAGGTAAACTCGCAATCGGTATTTCCACCGAATGACCATTCAGGTCGCCGTCGTCAGGGAGCACCACCGATTTTTCAATAGCCGCCGACCGCTTCAGCCACTTGCCGAGTCGCTTGCGTCGCTGCTCCTCTCTATTATCATACTGGTCCAGCGGTTCTCGCACTTCAGCCATCGATAACCGAATAATCCGATAGGTAATCGTCGGGGTATTCTGGTAGTTGACCAGCGCCCGAAATGGCTTCTCCGGTGCATTTACGCTTTCAATTTGTATTGAGAAAGAACTCGCCAGTAATTCGGTCAGCAACACATTGGCCTGTTCACGGGACAGCGTGTTGGGGAACCGCTTGATCAGATCCCGGCAAATGTCGGCGGCTCGTTTACGATTCCAGCGAAACGGATCGGGTTTGGTCTCGTTAGCGTCATCGTTCTCGTCCAGCGGACGAACCGGCGCACCCCGACCGCTCAGAAACTGAGCTAGTTGGAACCCATAAACCGCTTCGGCGGGCTTGCCTTTGTCCGTGGCAATCTGCTTTTCCAGCGCCTGCTGATACAGCGTGTCTTTATCGGGCAGCACACTATGTCGATGTACAAACGCCAGCCGGAGGGCATCAACGTCCGCCAGCGCGTTGGAGTTTGCATCCGACAAATGGAAAGCCACCAGTTGCTGATAAAGTAAAAGTGCCTGATAACGCCCTGACAAGGAATCCTGACTCTGGATGGATAACCGGGCAAACTCCGCTGGTTCGGCAAAGAAGACGGGCTGGTTCAGCTCGAACTTGAAGACCGGCTTGAGTAAATCGGGCTCGGTATTCTGGAAGAAACCAATGGCGCGGTGCGCCAGCAGATCATACAGCGTTGGCCGAAGCGGACGGGCGTCAGCATCACCTTTGTCGATCAGCACATCGTACTCCGCAATGGGCGTTTTCTGTAACAACGCCTTATCACGAACAGAAGCCAGATAAGCTGATGTGATTACCCCGATCAGATGCGGAGCATCCCAGGTGGTAAAATCGGCATACGTTGAATCGGCTGGCGTTTCAGTGACTTTGTTCCCTTGGGAGGGCTTTCCAGAAGCAACTTTTCCGCCAGCAGATACCGTGGCGCGATTATAAAATTTGTAACGATTTTGCTGGAAGTACTGCCAATACACATCGGCCAGCACCGATTGCAGGACAGATTTGGCTGGTTCGGGCGTGTCCTTAATATCGCTTTGCAGCGAGTGTACTAATTCAACATGGGAATCTTCATCAGAAAAACTTCGGAAAACCTGCCGGGCCATAGCCGCTTTGGCTACCTGCGGATAGTTCTTCTGGACTTTGGCTTCTTTATAAATCCGATTGGCAATATCAAGGGCCGATTTAGGTAACCCTCTAGCCACCAGCGAATCGGCCCGTTTCCAGTCGCGTGCGTAAGTAGGTTGTGGACGATTTTGGGCAGATACAGCCATCGAAATCAGCAGAAGTGGGATAGAAAAATAAGCGTTCATAGTTCGTAGCGATGGCAGATTGTTGGGATGGATGAATGTAAATCTATTTTTCCACACCCGTTGCCGGTATGATTCCGATTTAGGGACAAGGGTTTAACCTGCATTTGATTTAACCTTTTTACGCTGTCTGAAAATTATTATTGATCATAGAGGCTCAGCCAATTAAACCTATCAATCTTTTGCGTTCTATGTGCCGCAATGGCAGACCATTTTTACGTTCTATACACCTGTTGCTCAGATAAAATAGTTTGCTGTATAGAATTAGATAAGACCTGCCAGTAGGCTTTGTTAACAAATGCGGTCGTCAACTCACATCTGTTGACCCCTGCGGTTCTCATCTGCCAAATCTATATTACTCCCAGTATGCACCCGTCTCGCCACCCTTCGCTTGCAGCGCTTTGTCGGCTTATTATTTCTTCTGCATTTGTTATCCTGCACTGCGCGTCTTCAGTTGCGCAGAATGTGCGAAGTGGAGAAAAACTTTTCGACGCCAATTGCGCCGGTTGCCATAATTTCAAGCAGGATGGCATTGGCCCTCAACTGGGTGGGCTGAAGAACGCTGTTGACCGAGCCTATTTGGTCGAGTTTATTAAAAGCCCCAAAGCTCAGATTGATGCACGAGTAGCGCGGGCACTGGATAAAGCCAAAAAATTCGGCACTGTCATGCCTGATTTCAAACACCTGACGTCTGCCGAACTCGACGATCTGGTCGCCTATATTTTTGAAAAACCCGCTCCCGTCGTCCGGGCCTCTTCCGGAAAAGTGGCGCTGGAGAACCCGATCATCTCCTCAATACCCCAGTCATCTTTTGCGCTGAACTTGCAAAAGGTCATGCAGTTTCCCTTTACAAACAAAACGCAACCTCGCACACGGATCAATAAGATGGGGTTCCACCCGATTACGAAGGAAACGATGGTGTCCGATTTACAGGGGAAAATCTATATCCTAACGACCAACAATCAGCCCGATGTGTTTTTTGATGCCGCGAAGCATTTTAAAAATTTCATCAATACGCCCGGTCTGGCGACGGGCCTGGGTAGTTTCGCATTTCATCCTGATTATGCCCGAAACGGACTCTTTTACACAACTCATACAGAACCAAAAAATTCCGCAACGGCTGATTTCAGTTATGCCGACAGTATTCCGATTCGATTGCAGTGGGTAGTCAACGAATGGACCGTTACAGACCCCCGTTCTCGTGTGCTGACCGGGAAACCCCGCGAACTGCTTCGGGTCAACGTGGTCGATCAGATTCACGGTATGCAGGAAATTGCTTTCAATCCGTACGCAACGCCTAAAAGTCTGGATTATGGGTTACTCTACATTGGCATAGGCGACGGCGGGGCCGTTGAGAAAGGCTATCCGTTTATTGCGCGGGATAAAAACCATATCTGGAGCAAAGTACTCCGCATAGACCCTACCGGTCGGACAAGTAAAAACGGACAGTACGGTATTCCCAAAACTAATCCGTTTGTGGGTAAAGATGGGCTGGACGAAGTATACGCAGCCGGTTTTCGCAACCCCAACCGGATTTCGTGGACAAAAGACGGAAAAATGCTGGTTTCCAACATCGGTCAGCGACAGATCGAATCCGTTTATCTGGTCAAACCGGGCAAAAACTACGGCTGGCCCGACCGCGAAGGCACTTTCCTGATCGACTCGACAGCCAATGTAAACAGCGTGTATCCTTTACCAAAAAATGACGCCCGCTATGGTTATTCGTATCCGGTGGCGCAGTTCGACCACGACGAGGGCAACGCGATCATGGGCGGCTTCGAATACACCGGCAGGCAGATTCCGGCATTAGCAGGAAAATACGTATTTGGTGAGATCGTTCGGGGGCGAGTTTTCTACGTTAACCTCAACGAGATCAGGGAAGGCGCACAAGCGACCATTCATGAGTTCCCGTTGAGGCTGGATGGTCAACAAACAACGCTGAAAGAGCTGAGCAAAGCTACTAAAGTCGATTTCCGAATTGGGCAGGATGCCGACGGCGAACTCTACCTGATGACCAAATCGGACGGCATGTTATATAAGGTAGTGAAGTAATCTCGTATATTATCGACTTGTTGAGTCGTTAACACAACCTGAATGCTAATCCGTACTATCATGCCTACACTTCTTCTGTTACTAGCCTGTCTTGCTTCATTTTCTATTCCGCCTAAACCGGCTAAAACTTACCCCATTGGGCAAATAAAAACCAGCAAAGGCGAGATACTTTTCTGGCTGTATGACGAAACACCAACCCATAAGGCCAGCTTCGTGAAGCTGGCCAAGGCAAATTACTGGGATACGCTGACGTTCAATCGGGTCATTAACAATTTTGTGGCGCAGGGTGGTTGTCCCGATACCCCGGCGGGTTTTTCGGATTCACCCTATTTGCTGAAACCGGAGTTTGTGCCCACCATACGGCACATTTATGGGGCGGTGGGTGCCGGGCGAGACAATAACCCCGAGATGCTCTCGGCGGGTTGCCAGTTCTACATCGTGCAGAACAAAAAAGGACTGGCCCGCCTAGATGATAAGTTCACGGTGTTTGGGCAGGTTTTTAAGGGTATGGATGTGGTTGATGCTATCGTAGCCGTCAAGACAGACAAAACAGACGCGCCCTTGGAGCCGATTAAGCTGGATGTGAATATCATTAACCTTACTGCCGCAGAGTTGAAGAAGGCCGGGTACACAGTAACAAACTAGTTTCGAAGTTTATAACCACAGAGAGGGTCCGCCGATGCGGCACAAAGAACACAAAGGAGATTAGCTTCTCAACCTCTGTGTTCTTTGTGCCGCATCGGCGGACCCTCTCTGTGGTTAAATACCTTACTGCTTCAGCAGAAATGCCGTTAAATCAGCGACTTGCTGGTTGCTGAGACCCATAGCCACGGGGTCTGGCATGAGACTGGTTTTATACTGTCGCTTCGACGAAACCTGATCGGCGGGGATGGTGTATTTGGGTCCCTTAATACCCCTAACCACAACAGCCTGATCGTTGTCGCTTACCAGAAACCCATAAAAGGTTTGGCCTTTCTTGGTCGTAATCAGCCAGGGCTCGTAACCGAATGCAATGCCCGCGCTGGGGTGCAGAATGGCATCTAACAGGCCGTTCTTATCAAATTTCTGGTGAATCTTTGTCAGCTCCGGGCCAACGTCGCTTCCCAACTGGCCGTGCTTGTGGCAAGTGGCGCAGTTGGCACTGAATACCGTCTTACCTGTCCGCTCATTTCCAGATAGCATCGCAATTTGGTTCAGCACCGGGTCCGAACTACTGCTGGCCGTCACCATTGCCGGTTTGGAGGAAGCAGTTTCGGAAGTACTAGCCAGTTCAGGTTTAGTGGCTACTACTTCCGAATTTACTTCGGCCGAAGGGGTCTCCGGCTTTACGGAAAAGTATTCTTTAGCCATCGTCCGCACACTTTGATCCGGATTTTTAAGCAGGGTTGGCGTAACGGCTTTCATTAACTTATCCGACAGTTTCTTATCGGCGGCCAGGCCAACCAGGATTTTGCCGCCTTCAGGATCGCGGGCCATTTCCAGGGCCAGCCTCCGCTTTTCGGCATCCGACTTGTATTCATCCAGCAGAATTTGCCGATTTGCCAGCATCTTTTGCTCTCCCGTCGACACCTTTGTTGGCATTACTTCCTCCCAGTTCAGGAATTTGGCCCAATCGTTACCACGCCGGAATCCCATCCAATACAAAGCCTGGTCGGCCACCTCCCTATCGGTCAGCTTCGATAACTCAACCATTGCCTGTGCGGCCTGTGGCGTTTTAATAAAGCCCAGCGCCACAATGGATTGCTTCCGCGCATCGGCAGCCAATGAAGGACTAGCCGCTCGTTTTTTCAGCATCGTTACCGCCGAGGGTGGGTGTAACTCCCAAACCAGGTTCGCCGTTCGCTGGTCCCACTCGATGGGATTTTTCGGCATTGTCTGCTGCAAATCAAAGAACAACGCTTCTTCTTTGCCATCGGCTGCCTTTCCGAGCGCATCCAGATACCAGGGGTCTTGCCCGTCATACCCCTTTATCAGATTTATCAGTAAGAACCGGCAGTCATCAAAGGGAACATCGCGCAGGGCAATGGCCACTTCCCGACGTACGGCAGCACTTTTGTCGACCGACAAGTTGCCCATAAGTGGTAATAAGGCCTTTTGCGACGCCGTAATGGCCGGAATCGACTTCGAGTTTTCGGGTGTTATACTGCGTAAAGCCCGGAAGGCCGTCATTCGCACCGGCGCATCGACTGCCTTGAGCAACCGCTCGACCTCAAACTGGCCTTCGGCACCTAATTGCGCCAGAAGGTAAATAGCGCGGGCACGGTGGAACGGATTCGATGACGACAGAATACCCATAACCGGCTCGACGGCTTTTTCTCCCTGCGCCACCAGTGCTTCAAAACCCAGCATCCGTACATTTACGGCCGGGTTCAGCAGAGCGGCAATCTGCCCCTGCGTTGTTCGAAGATCTATTTTGGGCGTTTTAAGCTTTTTGCCTTTAGGGGTAATCCGATAAATACGGCCGTATCCTTTTGTATCTTTCATCTGATGTCCCCCTACCACAGGGTCGTACCAGTCGGCAATGTAGATGGCTCCATCGGGCCCAACGGCTACGTCGCTGGGCCGAAACCATTTTCGGGTATCGTCGGTGGCGGCATCCCACTTATAATTGGGGTCCACTTCCGGGAAAGTGCTGATAAAATCCGTACGGGGCATCCGGTAACCAGCCCCCATTGGTTCGGGTTTATAGCTAAAAATAACGTTGCGGCCGGCTTCGGCGCTGAGCAGCATCCCCCGGTACTGCGGCCCGAGTTCATCACCTTCGTACATGACCATGCCCGTTGGCGAACCGGCTCCACTGATGTCACCAGCAGGCATAACGCCCGGATCTTCCTGATGCCAGTGCGCGATTGGGATGGTCTGCCCCGGCCGTTGATCGCCCTGCCAATAGCGGGTGCCGTCGCTGCTGAAGTACCCGGCATTGGCCCCTTCCATCAAAAAGCTCGTGCGGCAGGCTACTACCTGATCGTCGTTGTCATTCTGCCACATGTTGCCGTACGAATCCAGGGCCGTTTCGTAGTTGTTCCGGAAGTTATGCGCCATTACTTTCAGGTTCGACCCATCCGGATTGATCCGTAGCGCCATACCGCCGGTCCAGACACGCCCATCGCTACTTACCTGATTGCCCTTATTGCTTTTGTTATAGGGCGTTCCACCCACGTACAAACTACCCGAGCGCAATGTCCATCCATCTTTGTCGCTTACGATGTGCGGACCGGCGTTTCCGGTGTTGAAGTAATATTTGCCGTCGGGTCCGGCTACCACCGCATGCAGGGAGTGGTCATGATCCAGTCCACCGAAACCTGTGAGCATTACTTCTTTTTTATCGGGTTTATCGTCGCCGTTTTCATCGGTATACACCACCAGATTTGGGGCGGCTGACACAATGACTTTGTTCCCGATAACGGCAATACCCAGGGGCGACACCAGATCCGGGTCGGTTACAAACACTTTGCTGGCATCGGCTTTTCCATCCCCGTTGGTATCTTCCAGAATAACGATTCGCTCACCTTCGGGGTGGTCGAGTCGACTGTTGGCTTTGTTGTTGAATTTTCGATAGTTGACCGCTTCCGTAATCCATACCCGGCCTTTGGCGTCGATGTCCATATTGGTGGGGTTGTGGAACATGGGAGCTTCTGCCCATAGGGTAGCCTCCAGATCGCTGGGAAGGTAGAGCGTATTTGAATCGGCCCCAACAACCATACTGTGCTGTCTGGATGGTTCGGCTCCCGGAGTTGGGACGGCAAATTGAGTAGCTGGCCGGAACGTCTGGCCAGCCAGGTATAAAAAACCAAGCGTTGTTAGAACGAATGGGACAGGATTCGAAGAAAAGGTTGTCTTCATCATTTAATTTAAACGTCAAATGCGTTCTGGCGCGGGCATTCGCCCATGCCCATCAATGTAGCGAGCCTATACTCGCGTTTATAGAACAGACACGGGCGAATGCCCGCGCCAGTACAATTGATTCAGGTGAATAGGGCTCGCACCGTTTTATTATTCTCAATATAACTTCCCAGCATCGGTTTCCCTTTAGGCACAGCCCCTTCAAGGTGTAACCAGCCGACATAGCCAATGTCGTCCAGAGCCTGTTTAACCTTAGGCAAATCGACTTTTCCTTGACCAATCAGGTATCCGTTTTCCTTCAGGTGAACTTCGCAGATTCGATCTTTACCCAACGACCGGATTTCGCTGAAGATGTCGTATCCCATCTCCGATGAATTGCAGACGTCGTAATACACTTTCACCGCCGGAGAGCCAACGGCTTCCAGAATAGCCAAATGTTCAGGAGCCGACAACCAGGACTCGATACCGAGCACTACGCCGGCTTTTTCGGCTTTTGGCGCAACGGCCTTCAGGCGTTCGATAACGACTTTCGTGCCCTTCGGGTCGTTTTTCAAATCGTTGTTCGAGAAGAAGGCCAGAAGAATATTCTTTACTCCGAGTGCTTTAGCGACATCTACGCTGTCTTGTACCCAGGCTTCGGTACGCGGGTCTGATTTGTAGGGAATCTGGTTAAGCATACCGATGGCGAGTCCGCCAATCTGAACGCCCGAATGTTGCGCAGCCTCCTTCACTAACCGCTGAAGCTCCGGCTTGCGCAGGTGTTCATGATCCGACGCTGTATTCAGGCTTATCTGTACCCCGTCCAGGCCAATTTGCTTCGCTACGGCAAACGACTTTATATCGCCCGCCGGGCCAATTGACCAATCACAGGCACCAATCCTGAATCGGTTGCTGTCGGCTCTTGTTTGAGCAAACGCACCGTAAGTCAGTGCAGAAATTCCCGCACCAAATGAGTAACGGAGTGCATCACGACGATTCATCTATAGTTGCCGAAAAGGTTTCTCAAATATACATATCTATAAAATATTCAACATAATCTATCTTAAGACTATAATCTTTGTTATCAAGGAGCCGCGAATGGGCAGATTGAGCCGGTGATCGTGTAAAAGCAAAAAAAATTTAGATCGTTTCCAACCGTTTACCGCTATATAAGGTCTTTGTTACTGTCCACGTTGTTATGCAGGATGAATACGAACTAGTTGAAGGGTGCCGTCGGCAAGACCGAATTGTGCAGCGACAGCTCTACGAGCGGTTTGCCGGGAAGCTCTTTGTCGTTTGTAAACGGTATATTCATGATCCAGATGAAGCAGAAGACGTATTGCAGGATGCTTTTGTAAAGATATATCGGCATATTGATTCGTTTCGGTTCGAGTGCCCGCTGGAGGCCTGGTTAAAACGCATAGTGATCAACACCGCGCTGAAAGCAATACGCAAACAGAAACCGTGGGAACACACTGCCGACATACAGGAGCTGGCACCCGTATTACCTCAGGCCGACGAGAGTTTACCGTCGTTGAATTATAAATACCTGCTGCAATTAATTCAGGAGTTGCCCCCCGGTTGCCGGGCCGTCTTCAATCTATACGCTATTGAAGGCTACAACCACCCTGAAATTGCGGAGATGCTCGACATTGCCGAAGGAACGTCTAAATCGCAATATGCCCGCGCCAGGGGGTTGTTACAACAAAAACTACAATCGGATAAACGGTTTGCGGACGGTTACCCTGCACAGGGCCGTTCCGAGTGAACAACGCTATAAAAATGGATGAGTTAGATAAGAATCTGCCGGACGATTTCTGGCGAAAGACATTTGACGAAGCCGCCGAAACGCCCCCACCCCGCGTTTGGGCGGCTATAGAGCGCAAGCTGGATGAATCTGATGGCCCAAAGGTTGTACCTATCTGGGGTTGGGGTCCGGCATCGTCGCGCTCACTTTTCTGGGGTTCTGGGCTGGCAGCAGCGGTGGCACTACTGCTCGTCGGCTGGTGGCTAGTCAACACGCCCTCCACGCCCCCCACACCCGTAGCTCATATACAGCGGGCAGTTCCGTCAGAAAATGTAGCTGCTTCAACGAAACGGACGGAATCATCAGATGCTTTATCTACGGAAACCAGCCCGGCCGATGCATCGACAACAGCCGCCAACAAGGTGATAGCCTCGTCTGGTGTAACGTCGCGGCTAAAGGCGGAGCGTTCTCCGTATAATGCATCAACCGAGCGGATAGCTGCTGTGAAAGATGCCAGTGAGACAATTGCCAGGAATGAGAAAGCGTTTGATTCGGGTTTTGCAGCGCTTCAACAGCATATAGCGGCTATCGAAGCGTCGCAACGCACCCAATCGGTAGCCTCCAGGATGCAGGCTGTTGCTTACTCAGCCAGCCAGCATGCAGAATCAGGCGTTCAGGCATTTGGTTCAGCCCATGAAGCGGCTTTTGATAAACTGTCGGGTAAACCCATGCGGTTGCGCACAATCGGTGCCATTCAGCGTATCGTCTGGGCTCGACCAGTGGAGGTTGACATGGAACCGGCGATGATAAAATCGAAGCAGAAGTCGCGGGAGTTATGGGCATCGGTAAGCATGATGCCGGGGTCGTTCAACCCAACGGTATCGCTTAAGACGGCTCAACCTTCATTTTCCAACACAATGATTGCTTCTTCAACGGTATCGAACCAATCGGCCGTTAGCAGCCGGGCTAGTTTTTCGGTAGCTTACCAGGCGGGGGCGGGCGTTCAGTTGAACGACCACTGGTCGGTTGAGTCGGGAGTGGGTTATCTGTCGGGTAGGTCAACGGTGGAGACACCGGCTCAGCAGTATCTGGCTTCGGTGCAGATGGATGCCCTGACCAATCGGAATACGGGGTTAAACAATTTGTACACCGATGCCCTACGGAGCAGTGTACGCAGCAATGATCTGGCAAATGCGCCCCAGGCTAATTATTCGGGTCTGGCGGCAAATGGCTTCAAGTCAGCTGCGCCTTACGACAGCCGAAGCATACAGGCAGTAACGAATGACTATCAGTTTGTACAGGTTCCGGTTCAGGTAGGGTACCAGTTTCGGCCGCGCAAAAAGCTGAGTATGGCCGTGTTGGGCGGGTTACTTACAAATATTTTTGTTAAAAACACCGTTGGCGAAGCCTTAGTTGTAACCAGCAAAGATGGGGTTTATCGCCCGGTATCGCTGGCGGCTACCATGGGAGCCCGAGTACGCTACCGGCCTTCGCGGCAATGGTCGGCCTCCGTAGCCGGTGTTTATCAACCCTCTCTCGAAGCGGGCACAACAGCTGACTCTCAAGTACAAACCCGTCCAACGTCGGCCGGTATGAGTTTCGGTGTCGATTATCATTTTTAATTGCGTTCAATCATGAAACTTCTGGGGATCTGCCTTTTGTTTCTAAGCCTTTTGGGCCGTTGCTCGCCGGATAAATCGGTCTTGGCAGAGCCTTTAGCAACGGATGGATTGATTATTCGTACCGGTACATCTTTCGGTATGTGTGTTGGCTATTGTAAACACGACTATGTAATTAGTGGTACTACCCTGATGCTCACACAAACCAGTCAGGCAAGAACACAGAACCAAAACCCAGCGAAGACTTGCCAGACGACGATACCCCAGGCTGTCTGGGATACACTCAGAGCAGCGGCTAACCCAACATTATTTATTCAGAAACCGGAGCAGTTGGGCTGCCCTGATTGTGCCGACGGCGGTGCCGAGTACATAGAAATGGAGGCCAATGGCCAGAAACACCGGGTTACCTTTGAGTATGGCGCTACAATTCCGGGTTTCGAACCACTGGTAACGGCCCTGCGTGCTCAACGCGAGGCTTTCAAAGAGTGTAAGTAAGGCCTGCTTTCAGCGTCTCGCAAACGTTCAAACCAGTATGTTCTTAAGTCAACTACGCCCATGAAAACAACCCTCTTTTCAACCGTTTCCGCAGCTGTAACCGGTATTCTGCTCACGGCTGTCAGCTGTAATACATCCACAGTTACCCCAACGACCGGTACAACCGGTGAACTTCGGCTTTCGGCTCCATTTACCGCACAAACAACCCAGTTTGCCTTCGATCTTGCCAAACAGGTAAACGCTCAGGATGGACCGGCCAAAAACGTGTTTATTTCTCCTCTAAGCCTTCATATGGCGTTAGGCATGATAATGAATGGAGCTAACGGCCAAACAGCTCAGGAGATCCAGAAAACGCTCAAACTAGACGCACAAACGCTGGCCGACGCTAATGCAACGTATCAAAACCTGATGGCCAATCTGCCGGGAGTCGACCCGAAGGTTACGCTGAGGCTGGCAAATTCGGTTTGGTACCGGAATACGTTTACCGTTGAAACGGCTTTTCAGGATTTGCTGAAACAAACATTTAGCGCAGAAATATCGGCGCAGGATTTTAACAACCCGGCCACCGTTGGTACGATCAACAGCTGGGCCAGTCAGAAGACCAATGGCAAAATCCCGAAGGTAATCGATCAGATACAACCCGACAATGTTCTATTTCTGATGAACGCGCTGTATTTCAAAGGAGACTGGACGACTCGCTTCGATGCCGCCAAAACTACCGATTGGCCTTTTACGTTGGTTTCCGACGCTCAGACAACCGTCCGGATGATGCGACTGAACACCCAGTTGAACCACGCATCGCGGCCAGGCTATACGGCCTTCGAACTTCCGTACGGTGCGGGTAATTATGTGATGACGGTGCTGCTGCCCACCGGCAATTCAACAGCCGATGTACTGATTAACAACCTGAACAGTGATGAGTGGGCACTGCTTCAAAAAAACATGACCAAGAGTTTATTTGACATTGGCCTGCCCAAATTCACCGTAAATTACGAAGCCAAGCTAAACAATGTGCTGAGCACACTGGGTATGCCAACGGCATTTACTGATCGGGCTGACTTTACCAAAATAAACGCACAGGGCGGCTTACTGCTGAGCTTTGTGAAGCAGAATACGTTTGTAGCAGTCGACGAAGCAGGGACCGAAGCGGCTGCCGTAACGACTGGCGGTATTTCAACCACATCGGTGCAAATGCCAACCCTCTGCGACCGGCCTTTTGTGTTCGTTATCCACGAGAAAACATCGGGTGCTGTGCTGTTTGTCGGCAAGATCGCCGATCCGACTAAAACCAACACCTAAGAAAGTGGGCCAGTCATTACCTATTTCAGTCAATACTCTTTTTGTGTAAGATCAACATTCCCCGGCCGTAATCAGGACAGCCGGGGAATTTTTTTGATGATTTACAACGATTTGTCCGTTCGCAGAATCCTGATAACAAACCCTAATGATCCTGTATATGAAATCGAATCGTCTACTCCTGTTTCTGTTGCCCTTACTTTCCTTAACGGGCTGCACGGATACCTGTAAGGAAACCCGCACCTTCCGCCGGTATTCGCCCGTTACATTTACGGCGGCTCAGGTGCGACAGGGCATTCAGACCGAGCCTCCACAGGCGTTGGTCAACCCCGGTAAGATTTACACCAAAGACCAGTTTCTTTTCATCAATGAGCTGAAGGAGGGAATTCACATCGTTGACAACCGCAACCCATCCGACCCCAAGCCGGTGGCGTTTCTTCGTATCCCCGGAAACGGCGATATGGCAATTCGAAACAACATTCTGTACGCCGATAGCTACATGGATCTGATTGCATTCGACATCAGCAATCCAACGGCTGTTCAGACCGTAAAACGTGTCCCGAATGTATTCCCGAATGGCTCGTTTGAAGGGGGATGGTGGAGTTTCGACCCAGCCAGCCAACTGCTCTACGACCAAAAAGTGAGCTACGTTACCGAAACCACAGAGACCAATTGTGAAGAAGGTGTTGCACCAACGAACTGGTGGGGCGGAGTTTTCTTCAGCGCCCAAACCTCAGCGGCCGTTAACGACAAATCGGGCGGTTCCGTTACAAACGGAGTAGCGGGCTCTATGGCGCGGTTTGCCCTGTACGACAACTACCTGTATACCGTCAATCAGTCGGCCATGCAGTTGTTCGACATCAAAAATCCGGCAGAGCCTCAACTAGGCAACCAGGTCCAGCTGGGCTGGGGTATTGAAACGATTTTTCCGTACAAAGACAAGCTGTTTATTGGCTCACAGTCGGGTATGCATATCTATGACAACGCCAACCCGGAAAAGCCATCCCTCCTATCCGTCTTTCAACACGCCCGCGTTTGCGACCCAGTGGTTGTTCATGATAATCTGGCCTATGTTACCCTCCGTTCGGGTAACCAGTGCGGTGGGTTTACCAATCAGTTGGATGTAGTCGATGTGACGAACCTGACAAGTCCGAAACTGCTAAAAAGTTATCCCATGCGCAATCCGCACGGCCTGGGCATTTCTTTCCCTAATCTGTTTATCTGTGAGGGGGCTTATGGGCTAAAGTCATTCGATGTACGTGACGCACTGAACATCGATCGTAACCTGTTGCAGCATATTGAAGGTATCAACGCGTTCGATGTTATCCCGCTGGAAAAGTCGCTGCTCATGATTGGTAAAGATGGCTTTTATCAGTTTGACATCAGCAACCCGCGCCAGTTGCGCCAGATTAGCCGTATTCCGATCAGTCGTCCATCGTATTACTAACGCACACCATGAAACGACTTTTTCCGTATTTGCTGGTATTGATGGCCGGAACCGGTTATGCTCAGAGCCAGTTTACGCAGCCCCGGTACGTGAACTACACCGAGTTTGGCGGCCTGTTCGGCCGGGTCGCTTATGGGCCATCGATTGCGCAGACAGTCGAAAACCGACTAAGTTTTACAGCACAAACGTTTAATGGGGTGCAGGTAAGCCGCCAGTTGGCGATTGGTGGCCTGGTGAGCCTTGATTGGTACAAGACAGCCTTACTGACGCCCGTTGGTGCCGGACTACGGTTCGACCTGATACGCCATCCACAACAAAATGTACGCTTACTGGCCATTGCCGATGCAGGCTATGGGTTTGCGTGGTTCAATAAAAATTCGACCGGTTACGAACTTAATGGCGGATGGATGGTCAATCCGGGCTTAGCTTTACGGATTGGTAAACCATCCTCTACGGCTTTTGTCATGTCACTATCGTACAAACGTCAGTCTGTAGATGTACAGAAACCGCTCAGTGGCGTTGATATTCAACGGGATGAACACCGTATTTACAACCGAATGTGCTTCCGGGTAGGCATATCATTTTGAAACAATTCGTATCAAGTCCATGTTCACACTAAGATTGATGCACCGTTCTTTAATTACTTACATCCATTCCACCATGAAAAAAGTTGTTCTATCAGTTATTGGCGGCTCGCTGTTTATAGCTGGTTATTACCATGTTCATCATCAGGTTGCTTATATAGATGCACAAACTACGCAAACCGGCTTTGTAGCACCGGCAACTGTACGTGCATCTCCTATGTCTTTATTCTCCCTTAGAACAATTCCTGCCTTTGCCTTCCAGTTTCATTAGGCAAGGAGCTATTCTAAGCTTATTTAGCTATAATTTTGATCAATTAAAAAGCCCTTCCCGAACGTTCGGGAAGGGCTTTTTAATTGATCAAAATTACAGCGGATGACGTAAAAGCGGATTGATTAATAAACTAAACGATCCGCTTTTATAACTCGTCAATTAAGCCATAGCAAATTTATTCTGATTCCGTTTCCGCTCGTTTTCGTCGAGGTATATTTTACGGATACGCATCGACTTCGGCGTTACCTCCAGGTATTCATCCTTCTGTATATACTCCATATTCTCTTCAAGTGAGAATGAGATTTTCGGAGCAATCTTCACGTTGTTATCAGAACCTGAAGCACGCATGTTAGTCAACTGCTTTGCGGTTATTACGTTGACAACAATATCGTTCTGACGGTTATGTTCGCCAATTACCTGGCCTGTGTATATTTCGTCACCGGGCTCTATAAAGAAAGATCCCCGATCCTGAAGCTTATCAATTGAATAGGCCGTAGCGGCACCGCTGGTCATCGAAATCAATGAACCGTTGATCCGCTCGGGGATTGGTCCTTTGTATTCCTGGTACTCTTTGAAGCGGTGGCTCATAACTGCTTCACCGAAGGTAGCTGTGAGGACGTTGGAACGCAGACCAATCAGGCCACGCGATGGAATATCGAATTCCAGGTGTTGCAGATCGCCTTTCGGTTCCATGATCAGCAGCTCACCTTTACGCTGGGTTGCCAATTCGATAACCTTACCAGCTGTCTCCTCCGGAACGTCGACCACGAGGGTTTCGATTGGCTCCAGTTTGTGGCCGTTCTCATCTTCTTTATACAACACCTGAGGCTGACCAACCTGCAATTCGTAGCCTTCACGACGCATAGTTTCGATCAGAACAGAAAGGTGAAGAATACCCCGACCATAGACCAGGAAGCGGTCTTCACTGTCCGTTGCCTCTACACGAAGAGCAAGGTTCTTTTCAATCTCTTTGTACAGACGATCGCGCAGGTGGCGCGACGTTACGAACTTACCCTCTTTACCGAAGAAAGGCGAGTTGTTGATGGTGAACAACATGTTCATCGTTGGTTCATCCACCGAGATACGCTCGAGAGCTTCCGGGTTTTCAAGGTCGGTGAGAGTATCGCCGATTTCGAATTCTTCCAGACCCGTAACCGCGCAGATATCACCGCATTGAACTTCGGCTACTTTCAGTTTGCCAAGCCCTTCGAACGTTTGCAGTTCTTTGATTTTTACCCGTTTCACCGTACCATCACCCTTGATAAGGCCCATAGTGGCACCTTCTTTCAGCGTACCGCGATGTACACGACCAATGGCGATCCGACCCACGAAGGCCGAATAATCCAGCGATGTGATCTGCATTTGAGGCAGACCTTCGTTTATTGGCGAAGCCGGGATATTCTCAACGATAGTATCGAGCAGATAGGTGATGTTGTCGGTTGGGGTTTTCCAATCCGGACCCATCCAGCCCTGCTTCGACGAACCATATACCGTTGGGAAATCAAGCTGATCTTCGGTAGCACCGAGGTTGAACATCAGGTCGAATACCTGCTCGTGTACTTCGTCGGGCCGGCAGTTTTCTTTGTCGACCTTATTTACAATTACGATTGGCTTCAAACCCAGTTGAAGGGCTTTGCCAAGTACAAAACGTGTTTGTGGCATGGCGCCTTCAAAGGCATCGACCAGCAGACACACACCGTCAGCCATTTTCAGAACGCGTTCAACTTCACCACCAAAGTCACTGTGGCCTGGTGTATCGATGATGTTGATTTTAACATCTTTGTAGCGTACCGATACGTTTTTAGAAACGATGGTAATGCCCCGCTCACGTTCGAGGTCATTGTTGTCCAGAATCAGGTCGCCAAACTCCTGATTGTCCCGAAAGAGCTTCGATGCGTGGATGATCTTGTCAACCAGAGTCGTTTTGCCGTGGTCAACGTGGGCGATGATTGCTATATTGCGAATTGATTGCATACAAATGTTGTCTGAACCCGGATTTACCTGATTCGTTTGACTTTCATGATTTGGTTGTATTTCTCTGAACCCGTTTATAAGCAGTCATGAAAACCATGAAAAATCAAATAAATTCTACCGGGTAACCCGACGGTTCAGCTATTTCAAGCCGCAAAGGTACGAAATTTTACGCTGAAACACAGATTTTTACAACTAATTTAACGAAAAAAGGCCCATATAAGGGCCAGGCTATGCTATAAGTACAATTTCTTAACAATTGCTTAATGATTCGGGCAGCCACAGCCGTTTTTCTTGCGAAAAAGACCGGTATTAAACAGACCTCCGCGCTTCGGTTTATAGCCCTTACGTTTACGGCCAATAGCCGTCGATTCAGTCGTATTTTTAGCCGCCACTGTTTCCAATGGAGCGGTCGTTAAAACCAGTGAAGCAGCAATGAGCAGCAGAATTTTTGTCTTTTTCATGACCGGGCAATTTTCTATGTAACGTCAAAAAGCCTATTTTCGTCGCGCTGCTCTATTTTTTTTATTAGATGACCCATAATCCTGACTTCCTGATCGTTTACGGAACCCTCCGCCCTCCCTTTGATAATACGTTTTCGCAGTACCTCCGGCAACGTGGGCGTTATGTGGGTGAAGGCTCCTTTACAGGTCAGTCGTTCGATATGGGAAGCTACCCCGGTGCTGTTTATCAGTCAGGCAGTCAGAGTCTTGTGCATGGGTCTGTGTTCGACATCAGCAATCAGAAAGCTGCCATCCTTACCTACCTCGATTACTACGAAGGCGTTGGCGAAGGTTTCGAACAACCCACCGAATACATCCGGGCTGTCGTTCCCGTTCAGTTTAACAACCAAACCGCCGACTGCTGGATTTATCTCTACAACCTGTCAACAGATGATAAGCCCCTGATCGAATCCGGCGATTATTCTCTGCACATCGGCAAGCCTTTTTCCTGGCCAGCGTAATTGGTTTTTGGTGAAGTAAGTAAATAGTGAGTGGAGTGGTTCATCGGTAATTAAGTCACCAATGAACCACTCCACCCACTATTTACTTACTTCACCAAAAATTACCTAGGTCCGCGCGAACGGTTGCCACCACCGTAGGCACCTCCGCTGCGACCGCCGTTGTAACCACCGCGTGGGCTGCCGCCGTAATAGCGGGGCGAAGGTGAATAATAACGTGGGCGAACTACTACCGGAGGACGAACCACTACCGGTGGGCGGTAATAACCGTAAGGGCTATAACCATATCCGTAATAAGGCCGCGCACCATAGTAACCGGGGCCATAGCCAGGACCCGTACTTACGTAGGATGGCCCGCAACTGGTCATTAGAACAACTAATAAACCAGCCATCAGAAAGGGCAAGATTTTTATCGTTTTCATGATCTTCTCTTTGATTATTAACGGATTGAATCAATCTATTGTTTGACCTGAACAGCCGTTCAGGCTACTCATTACCAACGGCGACCGTAGCCGCCCCGGCCTCCTCGATGGCCGTAACCGTACCCTCCATAGCCACCATACGGCCGAACAATAACCGGTGGAGCATACACAACCCGTGGCGGTGGTGGCACAATAACTACCCTGGGTGGTATAATCACAACGGGTGGCTGCATCGGATAAGGCCGACCATATTGATCATATAGCACATTACCATTTGGGTATGGCTGACCATACCCATTCGGATAAGGCTGGCCGTAGCCGTTGTTATAAGCGTTTGGGTAGGACTGGTTTGGATAATTCTGACCGTTGCCATAGCCGTTGGGGTAATTCGGATTGTATCCGTTTCCATTAGGATAGGCTTGACCGTAGCCACTGCCGGGTCCGTAAACCTGACCAAAACTAATACTGGCTACACCCAAAAGCAGACCAGCTACAACTCCACTCCACTTGATCGTTTTCATCGCTGAGGCAGGTTTTCACCCGATTTGTCAGTTAGACAGATTACAGGCCCCAGCGTTTAATGAAAACGTAAAGATTCTTCTTAAAGTTTAATTAAAAAGCCTGACCACTAGATAGTAGTCAGGCTTTACCAGTATCGTAAGATGTACCTTCCGTTTACGCTTTCAGTTTATCTTTCAGATAATTCAGCGCCAGCTTATACGCGTCGGCTGCGGCTTCTTTATTATAAACCGGGTTGCTCGGATTAGCAAAACCGTGACCAGCGTCGTACATTTTTACGGTCACTTTCTCACCGGCCTTTGCCATGTTCTCTTCGAACATCTTCACTGACTCGGGCGTGATGCCTTTGTCCTGGCTACCGAAAATACCCAGTACATCGGTGTCGAGTGTTTTCAGCTTCTCCACATCCTGCTCCGGCCGACCGTAGTACATCACGCAGCCTTTGGCTTTTTTGCCTTCCAGCATAGCCGACTGCAACGACAGCATGCCACCAAAGCACCAGCCTACACTGGCAAATTCAGCTTTCGGACCCGCATATTCGATAGCCCCTTTCATGATGCTGGCCAGCCGATCTTTATTGGCGCCCTGCATCAGTTTACCTGCTTCCGATGGTTCGGTCGCCACTTTGCCGTCATACATATCAACGGCCAGTACGTTCACGTCTTTTAGATCGTTGTAAAACGTTTCGGCCTGTTGCTTGATGTTGTCATTCAGACCCCACCATTCCTGATAGACGAGCAGCCATTTGTTGGAGTTCTTTTTCGACTTCAACAAAAACCCATTTGCCGACTGACCGTCGGGTGTCGAGAACTTGATCATCTCGCCCGCGCCAACGTAGGTGAAGGGTAGGGGGGCTTCGTGCAGTCGCTGGAAAGCCGGGTCAGCGGCCATTGCCGACATGTCGTTGCCTTCACCGTCAGTAGCGGGTGCGTGGCAAAGGGGGATCGCCGTTTCCTGCGGTTGTGCTGGCTTGATGTTCAGCAACGACAGCAGCGACATGAAGAACGAAAGTCCGGTAATGAATACGATTTTCATATAGTATGTGATGGTTAATTGATAGGAGTAACTGAATGAGCAGGGAATAAGTTAACCGATATTCCGTAAGCTACGGCAATTTAACACAAGCTTTCAACTAATTCATGTTGATACATGTGATTGACAAATTTATCACGCTTTCACCAGCTCAAAAATGGTGATCTCAGGAAGTATGCCCACACGACCAGGATAACCGATGTAGCCATATCCACGATTCACATACAGTCGCTGATCGCCGTCCTGATACAAGCCCGCCCATTGTTTGTAGAAGTATTGCGCCGGACTCCAACGCACATCGCCCAGGTCGACGCCAAACTGAGCGCCGTGCGTGTGACCGCTGAACTGAACGTCGATGTCTGGGTACTTCGGCCGAACTTCGGCATCCCAGTGGGTCGGGTCGTGGGAGAGGAGCAGTTTGACGGGATAATCCTGGGTTCCTTCGTAAGCTTTGGCCAGATTACCCGCCCGCAAGGCCGCCGGACCAAAGCCAAGATTCTGAACCCCAATGAGCGCAATCTTATCGCCGTTCTGTTCCAGGATCTTGTTCTCGTCCATCATAATATTCCACCCCATCTGCTTATGTGCTGCCACCACATTCATCACGTTTTGCCGTTCGGCCTGAGCGCTCGGCCACTGGACGTACTTCCCGTAGTCGTGATTGCCCAGCGTAGAGTAAACCCCCAGCGGGGCCTTCACCTTATTGAAGATATCGATGTAGCTATTCACTTCTTCAGCATGGCTGTTGACCAGATCGCCGGTGAAGAATACCATATCGGGCTTCTGGCCAAGGAGCATCTCAACACCTCCTTTTACGGCCGTTTTATTGAAAAAGCTACCGGAGTGAATATCTGAAATCTGCGCGATGGTCATGCCGTTAAATCCGGAGGGCAGGTTTTTCAGCGGGAGTTTGATCCGCCGAATTCGGTAATCATGTGCGCCCGAAACAATGCCCCACGTAAAACCAACCAAAGGCACAGCACCAACAACCAGCGCCGTTTTCATCAGGAAATCAGAGCGCGTAATAGTGTCTGTGGCAGGCATCGTCTGACGGGTCGAATCCTCGACCGCTTCCCGAACTTCGGGCTTGTAAAAGAGCGAAACAATCCACCGGAAGAACCGGCCGATGTCGTCGATCAGAATAATCAGAACGGCAAAGATTTTCGAGAAGTAGGGAATGGCAATGGCCGCCCATAGAAACGTACGCGTGTTGCGGCTGATGGAATCGGGGGGGAGCAGCTGCATGATAACGTACAGCACCAGCGATAATGCTGTAAACCCCCAGAACGCAATGGTAATAATCCGTTGGGTGCTTTCTGTAGCTGAACGGCTAAGTGTCTTCACGGCCTGAAAAACATACCAGTCGATCAGCAGCAGGATAGCGGGAAGAATGAAAAATAAGGCAGTACGATTCATGAATGTTTAGTTAGTGCCCTTGCTGAACTCAAGGATGTATTCGGACAGGTATTCGCTTTTTTCGGGCTTGATGTTCTTGACAAACAGCCTCGCCCGTTGGCCTAACCGCAGGCAGGTATGTTTGTTGGCAATATCATCCGGCGTGTTCATGGGTTGCAGGGATGGATACCACAGGAAAAAACCCGGTTTATCGAGCAGCAACTTCGGTTTCGACCAGGCCTGTGATTGAAGAGCTTCGCCCAGATCGCGGTTTTGGTTGAACGAAATATGAATGCTGCTCCCTGCCCACGACTGCCCCACAACTTTGCCCATGAGCATAACCCAACAATTAAGGTAGGTGTTCCAACTCACCGACGGCCCCCAGTGAAAGCCCCCCGTTGGCGAGGAAGCGGCCCCACCCCCTTCGCTCTCCGGAATTTGTAGAGACGCAATGGGGGCACCCACACCATTGTAAGGTGCGTTGAAACCTTTACCATCCCACCGCCGGGCTTTACCGACGGGATTGTCCAGATCACTGAGTTTAATGCGGGCTACACTAATGCATTGGCCGCTCCATTCTTTTTTCCGGTCATAACCCGCTTCGTCGTATTGGCCGGGATAGCCATACTCTCCATAAAACATATACAGGTAGTCGCCACTGGCTACGGCAGAAGGATCGCCGACGCCCCCGGCAAAGGTTTTTGAGGTATTGTGCGGCTTGAGAATCATCCGGGGTTGCAGGTCTTCAATAAAGAGTCCTTTGTTCTCCCACGCCTTTCCACCGTTAGTTGATTTCATGATACCGATACGGCAAACGGCAGCGGGCGACTTAAGACCAGTCAGCCCCTGCGGCCACTTTTTGTCGATGTACCCTTCGCCGGTTTTCGGGTCGTAGGGTAGGGTGGCCGGGTAGTTTTCGTTGTGGTAAACAGCGTAAAGTGTTTTACCGGACCTGTCGGTAGTGTCCTGATAAACGGTTTCGAACCAGACGGCACCATGCAGGCCCGGCTGGCCAATCGGTACGTTCGCGGGCATTTTGGGTTCCGTAAAGTCTTTTCCCTGCCGGGCAAAAGCTTCTTCGGCGTTTCTGCCATCGGCATATTTCAGGTCGCGGGCGTTGCCCCAAAGTGGATCTTCGCCGTACTTGCCCGGAAAAATCCGGAATGTATCACCCACCCAGGCTTCGGCCATATTACAATCTACAAAGGAGTTGAACAGCACCCGTTTGGCGGGAATGAGTTTGTACGTTGCCGCAGCGGTAGTTTGCTGATCAGCCTCTTTTTTGCCAGAACAGCTAATGAACGAGAGGCCAGCTAAGGCCCCTATAATCAGCGTAGTTACGATGTGATTTTGTGTCTTCATGATAGTTGCTAAAGGTAGATGGTTCAATGCAATTACACAATCCTGGAAGGTCATTAGGATTATCACTACTCATTACATTTGAGTATTAATAGCCATTGATCAGGTTTACACTGTAAGCCCTTTAACTCTATATGGATTCATACATCGCTAACAAAATAAACGAGTTTATAACAGTCGATGGAGATGTAACGAAACCCATCTGGCAACAGGCCATTTGGAGCCACCGATTTGTCGATATGGCTTCCGGCGCACCGGGGATGTACGACACCAAATCGGCTATCGTCTGGAACGACACGCACCTGTACATTGCCTTTCAAGCCGAAGAACCCTTTGTTGAAGCGCACCTGACCGAACGGGATTCCATTATCTTTCTTGAAAGCGATCTGGAGCTTTTTATCGACGGCGGAGACTGCTATTACGAACTGGAAGTGAATGCCCGAAATACGGTGTATGAAGTGTTTTTTATCTGGAAAGATGCCTACCAGCGCGGCAGCCGCTTTGACACACCCCAATTTGACGTATTCGATCCGCAGGCACTCACCTTCGGCGGTGACCTCGACCGCAGTGGTTCCTCGTTTTGGTATGGTACGCATCCGCGCGGCCTGCGCTGGGCATTCCTGAACTACGACATGCCGGGTCTGGAAACGGCCGTTCAGGTTGATGGCACCCTGAATGACAACAGCGATATTGACAAAGGCTGGACGCTGGAAATCGCCATTCCATGGTCAAGTCTGACACTGTTAGCTAACGGTCGTAACCTGCCTCCACAGTCCGGCGATGAATGGCGCATGTTTCTGGGTCGATTCCAAAAATTGATGGCGTCAGATACCGAAGTACAGCCGCATCCGGCCATGGTTATGACGCCCCACGGCGTTTATGACACCCACCAGCCGGAGAAGTGGAGCCGGATTGTTTTTAAAGAGTGAGAAAATAAAGAGCGAAAGAGCGATAAATCCCCTCTGGACCCATCGCTCTTTCGCTCTTTATTTTCTCACTCTTTCACTTAAACCAACTCCTCTTCTGGCTGCTCCTGCCGCTGCATTTGCAGGGCCGGGTCTTTTTTACCGAACCACTTCATCCGGATACGTTCGTTGATCCAGTACATACAGGGCACAATTACCAGCGTTAGAACGGTGGAGAATGTCAGGCCGAAGATGATAGTCCAGGCTAAGATGTTCCAGAATACGGAGCTATCGCCACCCACAATTATATGCGGATCGAAATCACGGAAAAGGCCCACGAAATCGACGGTGATCCCCAATGCCAGCGGAATCAGACCGAGCACAGCTGCCGAAGCCGTCAGCAAGACCGGTGTCAGACGAATACCGCCCGCTTCGATGATGGCTTCGCGCAGGGGAACGCCCCGGCCACGCAACTCTTCAATAAATTCAATGAGCAGAATTCCGTTCTTCACCACAATACCGGCGAGGGCGATGATACCCACACCCGACATAATGACGGAGAACTCCTTATTGAAAATAACGAATCCGAGCAGTACGCCAATCAACGAGAAGAGAATCGTCACGAAGATGATCAGCGGCTTCACCACCGAGTTGAACTGCGTTGCCATAATCAGGTAAATGAGCATCATGGCAATACCGAAAGCCGATACAAGGAAGTTCATCGACTCCTGCTGGTCCTCCTGTTCGCCACCCATTTTGAGCGTATACCCGTTTGGAACGTCAATCTCTTTTATGACCTCCTGAATCTGGGCCACAATCTGGTTGGCGTTATAGCCCGGTACCACGTCGGAACTCAACGTAACGAGCCGCTGCTGGTTTTTCCGGTTGATCTGACTAAAGGTTGTCGAATAGCTAATGTTAGCTACCGACGTGATCGGCACCTGACGTAGTTGCCCGCCCATGACCATGTCCCGATAGACCACATTCAGACTCAACAACTTGTCGATCTGACTCCGGTCGTCTTGCTTCAGGCGGACCATGATTGGGTATTCATCCTTCGCATCACGGAACTTCGACACTTCTAACCCGAATAGGGCGGTTCGAATAGCCAGGGCCACCTGACCCGACGAGATTCCTTCACGCTCGGCTTTTTCCCGATCGATGTTGATAACGATCTCAGGCTTGTTCGTGATCAAGTCCGATTTCAACTGGTCGATGCCCTTGATACCAGCTTGTGAAATCTTCTGTCGAACCTGTTTTTCCAGTTTCTGAAGTTCACCAAATTCCTCACCAGCAATCTCAATAGCAATCGGTTTACCCGTTGGCGGTCCGTTCGATTCGCGTTCTACAGACAGCTCTGTACCCGGCAAACCACTCACCGCTACCCGTACTTTAGCCAGCAGCGAGTCGGTCGAAATACCGTTCCGTTCTTCGTTTGGCTTAAACGCAATCGTCACTTTCGACTTTTGTGGCGTGGCCGACCGGTCGGGATTCATCGGATCACCGGCGTTCTTACCAACGTTAGAAATAACGGAGTTAACGATGTCTGTCGCCTTATTGTCTTCCAGTACCTTAAATACGCGCTTCTCAATAACCCTGGTTATGGAATCGGTTACGCGAGCATCAGTACCAATCGGCATCACGTTGTACACATAGATGTAATCGGGCTCACCGCTTGGAAAAAACAACACTTTAGGCTTGGCGATACCGACGATAATGAAGGTCAGAATCAGCAATCCAAAAGCTCCGGCAATGGCACCAACCGGACGCCATCCCGTCAAGATCCACGAAATCAACCGACGATACCCGTTCTTAAGCGCGGGTAATAACCGTTCCTGGAAAGGCACGATCAGCTTCGGCGTCAGCACGTAATGGTTGAATACATACAGGATAATGAATAGCACGAACAGGTTACCGATACCCCGGTCAACGACGTAGCCCACGCCCGCCAACACCGTCATTATCATAAGCGGCCGCTTAATTTCCTGGAAGCTCTGTTTGTCTTCGTGGTTATCGTCGTCATGCCGTTTCATGAACGTTACGGCAAATACCGGATTGATCACATAGGCAACGAAGAGGGAAGCGAACAGTGTTAGAATAAGCGTCAGGGGCAGGAATTTCATAAATTCACCCACAATACCTGGCCAGAACAACAGTGGGAAGAACGGCGCAATGGTCGTCAGTGTGCCGGATAAAACCGGTACGAACACCTCACCCGCAGCCGCTTTTACGGCCTGTTTGATGTCCCAGTTTTTATTCTCGTTGAAAAGCCGGTGGGAGTTTTCGATAACCACAATGGCATCATCGACCACCAGCCCCAAACCGAGCAGAAAGGCAAAAAGCACCATCGTGTTTAGCGTAAACGATGCACCTACGGCAGGCCCCAGAATTGGCATCAACACGAAAGCCACCAGCGCCGACAGCGGTACCGACAGACCCACGAAGATGGCATCCCGAACGCCCATAAAGAACATCAGGATCAACACCACGAAAATGAAGCCCAATACAACGGTGTTGATCAGGTCATTGACGTTTTCGCGCGTCCGCTCCGACTGGTCAGCGGTGATCTTCACCTCCAAACCTTCGGGGAAACGAGTTTCCTTGTAGTCTTCAATCGTTTTCTCGATCCGGTCGGCGGCCGAAATCAGGTTAGCCCCGGCGCGTTTGATCACGTTCAGCGTAACAACCGATTTGTTGTTCAACCGGGCAAAGTTCTGTTGCTCTTCGAAGTTATCCTGTACCTCAGCAATGTCACCGAGCCTTACCGTGGCACCCGTAGCGGTCCGAATCTGTAGATTCTGAAGCTGGGTAACGTCCGTAAATTCACCTTTCACCCGTACTGTCCGGCGAACGCCGTCTATAGGTAATTCACCACCCGACACGTTCACGTTTTCGCCCTGAATAGCCTGTTGAATATCCGAGAAGGCCAGACCAGCCGACTGCATCCGGGGAAGATCGACGTTGATCTGAATTTCGCGATCCAGTGCCCCAACGATGTCGACCCGACGAATCTCGGGCATGCCTTCAATGACGTCCTGTAAATCCTCAGCGTACTCTTTCAGTTGTTTCAGCGAGAAGTTACCGGCCATGTTAATGTTCATGATCGCCATTTCGGAGAAGTCGACGTCTTGGGCGGTTGGACCGGCATCGAGCTTTTGCGGCAGATCGGGCTTCGCTTTGTCGATTGCGTCGCGAACCCGTTGCAGGGCTTCGGCCGAATTCACATCCGGATTGAATTCGATCAGAATAACCGATACATCCTGCAAGGCATTCGATTTAATGCGCTTCACGCCCGAGATGGACTTCAGCTGCTTCTCGATCTGCTTGTTGATGGTGTTTTCAATATCGGCCGGCGCGGTTCCTACATACACCGTGTTGATGTACACCTGCGGAACCTTGATGTCCGGAAACTGCTCTTTTGGCAGGTTATTGTAAACGAACAGCCCACCAATCGTAATCAGGAAGGTGAAGATGTAAATCGCCGTTCGGTTCTCCACGCACCAGTTGGTGAATCCGAGGGTTTTGTACTGTTCAAATTTCATAAAGAAGGAGTTTGTCGGTTTTGGTTGCTGGTTTCGGGTGTTTCACCAATTGAAAAAACAGACTGAAACCAGTACCAAAAACCTGATTAAAAATTGATCGCCTGTCCGTCAACCAAATCCTGATAACCCGTGGTAACGATCTGGTCACCGGCCTGTAATCCCTGCATGATAGCAATCTGACCGCCATACGACGGTCCGGTTTTGATGGGCCGCGCTTTGGCGACTTTCTTGGTACCTTCGCTCACCGCTACATAAACCAGTTGCCCGTTTTCTGTGCTCTGGATGAGGTTTTGGTTGATCACTATGGCATTCGCTTTTGTTTCGTCGTTGATCTTGATCCGTGCCAGCATATTTGGTTTTAGTGCATTGTCGGATGGGAGAGGGGCCTCAATGGTGAATGTCCGGGTTAGCGGGTCTACCGTTGTGGCTACAAAGGAAATGCGCGAGTTCAGGCTTTTCTGTAAGTCCGGAAAGTCAATTAACACGACATCCCCTTTATGAACGCTACCCGAATAGGTGTCGGAGACTTTGGCCACCACCTTCAGCTGGGACAAATTTACGACTCGAACCAAGCCCATTCCCGGCGCTGCCGACTGTCCAATCTTGACCATTACCTGATCCACAACCCCGGAGATCGGCGCTGTTACCGTTGACTGGCCCAGTTGTGCATTTAGGGTGGCCAGTCGGCGTTCGAGCGATTCTTTGTTGTTCTTCGCCTGTAGGTACTGGATTTCCGTACCAATCTGCTGGTTCCACAAAGCCGCCTGTTTTTCATAAACCGTGTTTACAAGCGATAGCTGCGTTTTTAACTCAGCCATCGACTCCCGCAGCAGTTGATCATCAATTTTCGCGATCGCCTGCCCGGCCCGTACCTGATCTCCTTCTTTCACGTAAACTGCCGTGACGACACCTCCCGATTTCGGCGATACCTGCACGTTGTTTTTCGCGTCAATCGTACCCTGTAACTCTACAAAATGCTTAAACGTCGTGGCGGCTACCGGCGACACCGTTACATCTTTAACGCGTACATCTTCCTGCTTCTTCGGTTCAAGTTTCGCCAGTTCGGCCTCCAGTGTTTTAATTTTGGTGGTCAACTCCGTTTGCTGGGACTTCAGTTCGGTCAACTCCTCCCGTTTACCCTGTACATCTGTTTTCTTTTCTCCCGAGCAGGCTGCTAATAAGCTCACCAGAGCAATTGCGTAGTATGGTTTCATTTGGCTTTTTTTAACGTTTTAGTTTCCTACATAAAGCCGACCCAGGGATCTATCCTGATCAACTTTCGTAATTAGAAAATCATATAATGAAGCGAAGTAATTCGTCTGGGCCTCGCGGAGTGAGGACTCTGCGTTCAGAACTTCGATACTTGACCCGACACCTTCTTTGTATTTAATCTGTGTTACCCGGACAATCTCCTGCGCCAGATCGCGGTTTCGTTGCTGTGTCTGAAGCGTTTGAAGGCTGTTTTTGAGGGTAATACTTGACTGCCGGATTTGCAGATCTATCGAGTTACGCAGCAACTCACCGCTGTTTTGAGCCTTTTGCAACGTAATTCGCTTCTGAACAATCTGATACTTTTTCTGAAAACCATCGAAAATAGGAACCTGCAGACTTAACCCAATAGTTGAAAAATTAAGCCATGGAGCAGTAATGAGCTGACCAAGAGTATTTCGACCGCTGTTATACCCATAATTGGCGAAAGCCGACAAAGATGGGAAATAGCCCTTTTGCGTTAATTCAATATCCTGTTCAGCGAGCTTGATCTGGGTTTCCAGGGTTGAATACTCTATGCGGCTGCTGTATTTAAAGGTTGGATCAGGTGAAATTAAAAGCCGAAGTTCATCTATGTTGCGATCCTGTAGCTGCTCGGCCAGCGTGATCTCATCATTAATTCCCAAACCCATCTGATATTTCAACAGCGTATAGCTCAGTTCAATCAAATTCTGCACATTCTGCCGTTCAGCCTGTAGATTGTTGGCCTGAACCTCCAGCCGCTGAACATCCAGTCGCTCCACAAAGCCCTGCTTGTTCATTGCGCCGGTTTCTTTCAGCAGCGTATCCAGCCTACCAATGTTGTAGTCGAGTAGATTGGCTCGCTCCAACGCAACCAGCACACCATAATAAGCTTTAGCAACCTGCTCTGCCACAGTTACTTTGCTAGACTGTAAGTTCCGCTGAGCCAGTTCCCGATACGTAGCAGCAGCGCGCAACCCGACGTTCAGACTGGCACTATAGATGACCTGATTTACACTAGCCGTGGCATTCGCAGAATAATTAACACCAAACTTCACCGGTATAGAGAGATCGGCCGGTGCCGTTGGATCGAAGGTGTTAGCCGGTAAGAATGCTTTCTGAATGATTACGTTATCGGTCAGAGACGAACTGATCGATACTTGAGGTAATGCCGATGATTTAATTTCCCGAATGCGGGCTTCGGCACTCGCTCCATCCAGCTTACTATTCCGAATGTTAATGTTCTGATTAATCGCAAAATCTATTGCTTCCTGCAAGGTAAAAGACCGCCCTGCTCCCTTCTGCCCGGATGGTATTAAACCTGTTGGGGCTAATCCTAAACCTGAGTTAAAGTTGGTAATAACATTGGGCTGAAGATTGACTGGTCCGGTCGACGGATTAATGGAAGGCACTTCAGTTTGCGTATTCACACCCGGCTGCGATGGAACGGATACACCCGTTCCTGGTGTAGTACCTGGCTGCGCTACTATGGCTCCGGTACCCGCAGGTTGTTGCGCCCCCGGTTGTTGACCGCTTGGCGCAGCTCCTGTCGGTTGCTGCCCAACAGAAGGTTGTGTAGGCACTTGTGCTTGTGCTCGGGCTCCGGTCCCAAGCCAGACGCCAGGCAACCAAAGTGCAGCCACAAAAAGTAAATTATTTGTCTTCATAAATAATCGGTTGTACTCCTTTATTCAAAAACTGGTTGTAAATGGTGAAACCTTTTTCGGTCAGCATACCGCGCACAAAGTGATGTATCAGTTCATACTGAATGTCGTGCATAGAATATTTGTCTGTAGGGAAAATCTCATTGTCGAAGGCCAGTTCAATCTGTTCGACCCGTAAACGAGCTAAAATGGCTGGATTTATGTCGTTGCGATATAGTCCTTCAGAAATACCTTTTTGGATATTTTCAAGAATAGACCGCATTATTGCATCCTCCTTATACTTATTAAATAGTGTGAATGCCTGGGGATAATATCGTTTGACATCAATAAGTAAGTTTGGACTGACATGGTCGGCGTTACGCTGCATCATGTTTAGGACACTCAGAAGCTCCTCAACAGGATTTGCCATTTCAACAACCATACAATTCATTTCTGAAAGGTTTCGGCCAATTTTACTCTCAATCACCTGATACAGAATCTGCTCTTTATCAGAAAAATGCTGGTAAATTGTCTTCTTGGATATCCCCAGATTGCGGGCAATATCCTCCATCGTTACAGACCGAACGCCATATTTCCAAAACAACCGTTCAGCCTCTTCCAGTATCCTTTCTTTCATTAATGAATAGAACTTTTGCAGGATGAACTCCGGAAACTCAAATATAGTTCGCAGTTTCCGGAGTAAGTTTGGAGAATATGATGAACGGCCGAAATGGTAGCGTGAAACAACTGAAAAGCCCGACGAACCTCCTGGTAGCCGGGCTTATTTATTCGAACTGAACTCTATCTCCTAGTAACCTAACAGTGTTAACTGATTGACAAACGCTTAATTGCCGATTTCAAAAAACTTTATATCTGCTTTAACATTGGTAAGCAATTGCCGGGTACGCTCCGGGCGGGCGTCGGTGATAAAGAGTTGGCCAAACACGCCCTCGTCCATTTGCTGGATCAGCTTACCGATACGCCGGTCGTCCAGCTTGTCGAAAATATCATCCAGCAGTAGAATGGGTTTTACGCCTTTTTCGGCCTCTAACTGCGTAAACTGGGCTAGTTTGAGGGCAATAACAAACGTTTTCTGCTGCCCCTGCGACCCAAACTTCTTTAGCGGTACGGGCGGCTGGCCATTGCCTGACCCAATAATAAATGAGTAATCATCCTTGTGAATACCCATCGTTGTTCGCTGGAGCACAGTATCGCGCCGACGAAAGTGCCTGAACTCGTCGGCAAAACCGGGATTACTCATCTCCGACTCATAGAGGATCGTTACCTCTTCCCGGTCATCGCTCAGGTAAGCGTAGTGCGACCGAAAGCCTGGCAAAAACTCGTTGATGAACTGACGCCTGCGGTCGTGTATTTTCTGACCAAGCTCCAGCAGCGGTTCATCGTAGGTATCCAGCAAGTCGTTATCAACCTGATTTCGCTCGGCAAAAAGCTTCAGGAGGCTGTTCCGCTGCTTGAGTATCTGCTGATACATGAGGTAATTACGCAGGTACTCCGGGTCGAGCTGGGAGAGCACCCCATCAAAAAAGTGCCGCCGATCTTCGCTGTGCTCCCGAACGAGATCCGTATCGTTAGGAGCAACCAGAACGACCGGAAACCGGCCAATGTGCTCGCTTATCCGCTCATACGGCTTTTTGTCGGCCATTAGCACTTTCCGCTGACCTCTCTGTAAACTTATGGTTATCTGAACGGTACGATCGTCGTGTTCTTCAAAAATTCCGTCGATAATAAAGTAGTCCGTATCGTGCAGAATGCTCATTGCATCCTGACTCTGAAAGGCGCTTTTACTCAGAGACAGGAAATAGACCGCATCCAGCAGGTTGGTTTTTCCGCTTCCATTAGGGCCTACGAGTACGTTTACCTGCATGCTAAATGTGTACCGAACATCTTCATAATTCTTAAAATTGGTCAGGCTTAGCTTTTCAAGATGCATGAGAGTAGCAGATAACGCGATAATGCGTAATTTCGCGGGAATTAGTTGCGCATCTGATCACTGTAATTACATGCGCAACCAATTTGGCAACAAAGATACGGTCGGTTTGTTAGGTTAACAGACCTTTAGCCGGTTAGCCAAGTACGGCAGAGCGCCAGCGATAGCTCATTTTATCGAACTCATTCCTCATGGCAAGCGTCAAAGAGAAATCCAAACAGAATGGTAAAGCTCCGGCAGCTCCGGCAGCCGTAGCCGAGAAAATACAGCACCCCAAAGAGCGGTACATGTATTGGTATGAATCCATGCAGTTGCAGCGGAAATTTGAAGAGAAAGCCGGTCAATTGTACGGACAACAGAAAATCCGTGGGTTTTGCCATCTTTACATTGGTCAGGAAGCCTGCTCGTCGGGTTCTTACACGGCTCTGACAAAAGATGACAAGTGGATTACCGCTTATCGCGACCATGGTATCCCAATTGCGCTGGGCTCCGACCCAAAAGCAATTATGGCCGAGCTGTTCGCTAAACAAACCGGCTCCTCAAAAGGCAAAGGCGGTTCGATGCACATCTTCGATAAATCGGTCAATTTCATTGGTGGTCACGGCATTGTAGGTGCTCAAATTCCAATGGGAGCAGGTATTGCCTTCACCGAAAAATATAATAAGACCAATAACCTTTGCATCACCTTTATGGGCGATGGAGCGGTTCGTCAAGGTGCTTTGCACGAGGCTTTCAATATGGCCATGCTGTGGAAACTGCCCGTGATTTTTGTTGTCGAGAACAATGGGTACGCCATGGGAACTTCCGTTGAGCGGACATCCAATGTTACTGATTTATACACCCTGGCCGAAGCTTATGACATGCCATCTGAACCCGTCGACGCGATGAGTGTCGAAGCCGTTCACGAAGCCGTTAGCCGGGCTGCCGAACGTGCCCGCGCTGGTGAGGGACCAACGTTCCTTGAGTTTCGGACGTACCGCTATCGTGGTCACTCCATGTCTGACCCTCAGAAATACCGTTCTAAGGAAGAAGTGGAGAAGTATAAAATGCGTGATCCAATCGAGCAGGTGAAAGCAACGATTCTGGAGAAGGGATTTGCAACTGAAGATGATTTGAATGCCATCGACCAGAAAATAAAAGGTATCGTTGATGAGTCGGTTAAGTTTGCCGAAGAGTCGCCTTACCCAGCTCCTGAAGAAGCGTTTAAAGATGTTTATATGCAGGCTGATTACCCATTCCTTATGGAATAGTTAGTTGTTCTTGCTTTATTAAAGAAAGCGTTCGGACTAAAAATCCGGACGCTTTTTTGTTGGCCATCAATTGGGCTGCCCTTTGTCATGAGGTTACAAATTCTTTACTTTATTTTGAACATTTCATTAAAATTAAATGTATATACATCAAATGTAGAAACATTTAAAACCTTTTAACCAGTTAGAAACTTTCAGCACATATGGAAACGCTCATAAACGGCTTACATCACGTTACGACCCTTGCTGGCGATACACAACGAAACGTTGACTATTACACAGACATTCTTGGCTTACGTTTGGTAAAAAAGACCGTCAATTTCGACGCTCCGGATGTTTACCATTTGTATTATGGAAACGAAACGGGTTCGCCCGGTACTATATTAACGTTTTTCCCTTACGGCAATTTGCCTCGTGGTCGGAAAGGCGTTGGTCAGCTTACTTATACAGCTTTTTCGGCGCCTACGGCGTCACTCAGTTTCTGGATGGATCGATTGCATGAGCGGAATATTCCGTATGCTGGTCCTTACAAACGGTTCTCGGAAACGTATGTTCGCTTTGAGGATTTCGACGGTATGGGCATTGAGCTCGTCTTTACGGACGATGACCAACGTCCAGGTTGGGACAATGGCAGAATTCCTGCTGACTATGCGGTTCGGGGCTTTCATACTGTTACTCTGAACGAAGTTAACCCTGACCGGACGGTTAAACTTCTTACCGAAACCATGCAACACACGCTGGTAGGAGAGGAAGAAGGACGCTTCCGGTTCAAAGCGGGCGTTGGTGGCTCCGGTAACTATGTTGATGTATTGCATTCACCGAAAGATGTTCATGCCTTACAGGGAGCCGGTTCGGTTCACCACGTTGCTTTCTCTACAAATTCTGACGAGACACAGTTAATTATCCAGCAGCAGCTATCAGAATCTGGTTATCACGTCACTCCTGTTCAGGATCGGAACTACTTCAACAGCATTTATTTCCGGGAACCCGGTGGTATTCTGTTCGAGATAGCCACCAACCCTCCTGGGTTTACCGTCGATGAGCCTCTTGCTGAATTGGGAACAGCCTTAAAACTGCCCACTCAGTATGAATCTCGTCGGGCTCAACTTGAAGCTGAATTACCGACAATCAGTTTTAACTATTAATCAAACACTAAGGGGTACGGAGCGCACTTCAACTAGGGATCATTCAAAATCCTGTGTTCTCCTTACCTCCGTGTTTATTAGCTTATGATACACAATCCGAACAATATTCGTACAGCGGGTAAACCACTTGAAGAAGCCTCCAAAGTCATGATCATGGTTCATGGCCGGGGCGGTTCTGCGCGGGATATCCTGGCCCTATCCAATCATATTCAGGATAAAGACTTCGCTTTTGTGGCGCCCGAAGCGCAGGGGAACACGTGGTATCCTTATTCGTTTTTGCGGCCCATGAATGAAAATGAGCCTTATTTATCGTCTGCTCTGGAAGTGTTGGCCAGCTTACGGGGAAAGCTTCAGGCCGATTTTAATTTTAAGCTACTGCAGATTTACTGGCTTGGTTTTTCGCAGGGAGCTTGCCTTATGCTGGAGTTCGTTGCCCGCCATGCTGCCGAGTATGGCGGTGTTTTCGGACTGAGCGGTGGAGTGATTGGTCCGGACGAAACGCCCCGTAACTACGAAGGTTCTATGGGTAAGACACCTGTTTTTCTGGGGTGTAGTGATGTAGATTCTCATGTTCCAAAAAAGCGTGTTCTGGAATCTGAGGCTATTTTTCAAGGATTAGGCGCCGACGTAATGACTAAATTGTATCCAAATTTTCCGCACAGCATTAACGAAGATGAGCTAAACATTGTTAATTTGCTGATAGCCGGAGACCAACCACGCCCGGCTATTATTTAACGATAATGCCTATGAGCCAATATATGGTTGAATTTGATCTTCCAACCGTGCTGGATGAAGGATTCGAGAACCGGATTCCTGCCCAACAGCTCAAAGTGGAGGAATTAATGGAAAAAGGGTTCCTACTGTCATACTCGCTCTCTATTGACCGCCATAAACTTTGGTGCATTTTTAAAGCGGATTCAGAGTTGGAAGTGATGGAGTCAATTTCGGAATTTCCGCTCATTAAGTACATGACACCCATTATTACAGAGCTTATGTTTCATAATATGGTAGCGGCTCGCATTCCTCTTTTTTCCTTAAACTAATTGCCTTTAAAACCTCCCATTGTGGAGGTTTTTTGTTTGTCTAAATTGTACTTTTGCAAGTACGCTACATTCAAAATCACTTAAGTAACCAGGGTTTAACTGGTTACATACGATTATAACTGCTTGATTTTCAGTTTCACGTGAAACCTTGACTTATCATACTTTCAAGCATTTCTTTATAAAAATCTCATGACACCCAACATCCTCATTTGTCAGACTGAACGTGAATTAGAAGCCCATTTTGCGAACGACTTCATTGCGAACATCGACGGTAAACATGCCTTAACCCTCCGTCAGTTTTATGAAGAAATGGCCGACTTATTGGAAATACCAAACTTTGGGTTCACACTTGAAGCGCTAAATGAATCTTTGAATGACCTACAATGGCTGGAAGATGAACGGGTTGTTTTATACTTCACGAACACAAATGAATTCATCAGTAAAGAACGGGACCCAGCTAAAATCAGCAGTGTATTGAGTATACTGGAGGCTACCGCCGAAGACTGGAAATGGGTAGACGATGATGAACCGCTTGACCGAAAAGAAATCATTATCGTTTTTGAAGACAGCCCAAAAATTCGACAACTACTGGACGGAGAAAGCATGGCCTATGCCCATCTAGCCGAACTTAAATAACATCGAACGCAACAAATTTTAAGTACCTGCTGTTACAGAATTGTGCCGCCGGAATGTAGTTCCAGCGGCTTTTCGTGTGTGAATTACAACCTGACTTTCGTTTGAAACCTGATGAATTAATCGGCCTTTACGCCGACGATAGTTTTATAAAACTGCTCGCTGAACCGTTTAGCCGCAAAGTATCGAGCGAGCCGAAACGGTTGCAGATCAAGGGTTTGTCCGGAAGCCTGGACGCAGTAGTGGCCTCAACGATTTTTAAGTCAGTGGGTGGAAATCACTTATACATACTGACGGATCGTGATGAGGCCGCATACTTCTTCAACGATCTGCAAAACTTGCTAACCCGGGAAGTGCTACTGTTCCCGATGTCGTACAAGAAGCCGTATCAGTACGAGGAAATTGAAAATGCCAATGTACTGATGCGGGCGGAGGTGCTGAACAAGCTGAACCCCGCGCCCAAAGATGGATTGCTGATGGTAACGTACCCGGAAGCGTTATCTGAAAAGGTTATTAACAAGCGGTCGTTACAGGCGAATACGCTAACAATCCGGGTAGGCGAGAAGCTGGATACGCACTTTGTTTCTGAATTACTTCAGACATATGAGTTTGAGAAGACCGATTTTGTTTACGAAGCGGGTCAGTTTTCGGTACGTGGGGGCATCATTGACGTGTTTTCGTTCGCCAGCGAGTTCCCGTTCCGAATCGATCTGTTCGGTGATGAAGTTGAGAGTATTCGAAAATTCAATCCGGAATCCCAACTATCGACAGATGCCGTTGACTTTATCAACGTAATTCCAAATATTCAGACAAAACTGGTTCAGGAAACTCGCGAGTCTTTTTTTGATTTTTTGCCAGAAGCCACAACGATCTGGGCAAAAGACGTTGAGTTTACGCTTGAGATCATCGAGAAAAACTTCGAAAAGGCAGAACAGAGTTTTGCTACAGTGGTGGGAAATAGTGGAGGCATTCAAATAGTTTCTGATCCGAATGCCTTGTTTGAAACACGGCGCACGTTCCTCAACGAACTGAAGCGGTATCAAACAGTTGAGTACGGCCGGAAATTTTACTTTAAAACAGAAGGTCGCCAGCAGTATCATTCCAAGCCTCAGCCGTCGTTTAACAAAGATTTTAAACGATTGATCGATACAATGGCTGATCTTCAGTCGAAGGGTTTTACCAACGTAATCGCAGCCGAATCGTTTAAGCAGCTGGATCGGTTGCGAACTATATTCGAAGAACTGGACCCGTTCGTAAAATTCCAGTCGATGAATGTAGGCCTACGGGAAGGATATATCGATGATGCCCTGAAAATTGCTTGTTTTACCGATCACCAGATTTTCGACCGATACTACAAATACCGCGTTCAGGATAAGTTCTCAAAATCAAAAGCACTTACACTTCGTGAGTTAAAGACGCTTCAACCGGGAGACTATGTTACGCACGTTGACTACGGTATCGGTCGGTTTGCAGGTCTTGAAAAAGTAGATCATGGCGGTAACGAACAGGAGGCTATTCGGCTTATTTACCGCGACAATGATATATTGCTCGTTAGTATTCATAGCCTTCATAAAATAGCCAAATACAGCGGCCGGGAAGGTGGTCCGCCAACCATGAGCAAACTTGGTTCGCAGGAATGGGAACAGAAAAAGTCTCGTATTCGGAAGCAGGTAAAAGATATTGCGCGAGAATTGATTGCCCTGTACGCAAAACGCCGAACAGCACCCGGTTATGCCTACAGCCGCGATAGTTTTCTGCAAGCTGAGCTTGAGTCGTCGTTCCTTTATGAAGACACACCAGACCAGGCCAAGGCAACGAACGACGTCAAAGATGACATGGAACGTCCGCACCCGATGGATCGGCTAGTATGTGGCGACGTGGGCTTTGGCAAGACTGAAATCGCGATTCGGGCCGCTTTTAAAGCGGTTACGGACAATAAGCAGGTAGCCGTTTTGGTTCCTACGACCATCCTGGCTATGCAGCATTTCAAGACGTTTTCGGAGCGAATGGCCGACTTTCCGGTCAAGATCGAATACATTAACCGATTTAGAACGGCTGGTCAGATAAAAGAGATTTTAAAAGGGGTCAGTTCGGGCGAAATTGGTATCCTGATCGGTACACACAGGATTGTAAACAAAGACATCAAATTTAAAGACTTGGGCCTTCTTGTCATTGACGAGGAACAGAAATTTGGTGTAAAGACTAAAGATCGGCTGAAAGAAATGCGGGTGGAAGTAGACGTACTCACGCTTACAGCTACTCCTATTCCGCGTACATTACACTTCTCGCTGATGGGTGCTCGGGATTTGTCGGTCATTGCAACACCTCCGCCAAACCGCCAGCCCGTAACTACAGAAGTTCATGCATTCAATGAAGCTATTATTCGGGATGCCGTAAGTACGGAAGTTAGACGGGGTGGTCAGGTCTTTTTCGTTCATAACCGGGTCAATGATATTGAGTCGATCGGTAACCTGATCATGCGCCTAGTTCCTGAAGCCCGCATTGGCGTTGCACATGGTCAGATGGATGGTGAGCGGCTAGAGCGAATTATGACTCGATTTATCGAAGGTGATTATGACGTACTCATCTCGACAAATATCATTGAATCGGGGCTCGATATTCCCAATGCAAACACGATTCTGATCAATAATGCGCATTACTTTGGTTTGTCGGACCTGCACCAGATGCGGGGTAGGGTAGGGCGTTCTAACCGAAAGGCATTTTGTTACCTGCTTACACCACCGCCTTCTGTGCTCACCGCAGATGCGCGAAAGCGGCTTCAGACCCTGGAAGATTTTTCGGATTTAGGTGAGGGTTTCAAAATTGCCATGCGCGACTTAGACATTCGTGGAGCGGGCAATCTACTTGGCGCAGAACAGAGTGGGTTTGTGAATGACCTTGGGTTTGAAATGTACCATAAAGTACTAGATGAAGCAGTTCAGGAGTTGCGAGAAAGTGAGTTTAAAGACCTGTTTGAAACAAAGCCGGGTGATTTGAAACTATCACTTCCAGATACAGTTATTGAGACTGATTTACAGGTTGTTATTCCGGAGAAATACGTATCGAATATTTCGGAGCGATTAGCGTTATATACTCGCCTGGATAGTCTTCAGAACGATAATGAGTTACAGGCATTTAGGCAGGAAGTCATTGACCGGTTCGGCCCGATGCCTGAGGAGGTTGAAAACCTGATTAAAATGGTAAATGTTCGCTGGAAGGCCGAGCAATTATACCTTGAAAAACTGACCCTTAAGAATAATATCATGAAAGGATACTTCGTTTCTAACGGGAACGATGAGTTCTTTAAATCGGACCAGTTTGGCAAGGTAATTGAGTACATCAAGCGAAACCCAACTAAAAGTTCATTAAAAGAGTCAAAGGGAAGGCCAATTATTACGCATTCAGACGTTTATTCCGTCGAGCAATTAGGCGAAATAATGGGCGCATTGACAAATTAATTACGATTTTTGCACCTACGTTTTACACAAAATAGAACAATGATTCAAAAGTATCACCTGCAACGAGCGGCTTTTGTGCTGCTGGCAACGGCGGCCCTGGCATCTTGTAAGTCCAAGCACCCGACCAGTGTGCAGCCCGGTAAGAAGAGTACGGCGACGGGGATTGCTTACAACCAGAAGGAAGGTTTCCAGGTAAAGAAATTTGCAGGACAGAAAGCCGGTCCAAACCTTGTTTTTATTGAAGGTGGCCGCTTTACAATGGGAGCGCTCGAAGAGGATGTAATGAATAGCCGCGATAACCGTGAGCGTACCGTTTCCATTCAGTCTTTCTATATGGATGAAACAGAGATGGCCAATGTTCACTATCTGGAATACCTGAACGCCATTTCTCGCGATTCATCCGAAGAAGTCGTTAAAGCAGCTTTGCCCGACACTACAGTTTGGGCAAACCCCCTGTCTTTTAATGACTCTTATGTTACGCAGTATTTACGGTACCCGGCGTTCCGCTATTATCCAGTTGTTGGTGTATCGTGGGTACAAGCCAGTGATTATGCAGTATGGCGGTCAAACGCTGTAAATAACGAGTTAGCCAAAGGTGGTGCACCAAAGAAAAAGGGGGGCGGTTTCTCGCTTAAGCGTAAATCTAAAGCCGAAGCTGAACCTGCACTAGCTGAAGCAACGGCGTCAACATCTGCGGCTAAACCAAGTCTGGAAAGCGGTTTAGTTTTACCTGATTATCGCCTTCCAACGGAAGCTGAATGGGAGTATGCAGCGAAAGCCCTCATAGGCACGCAATATATGGACGAGAATCAAATCAATCAGCGGATATACCCCTGGGATGGTTCTTCGGTACGTAACCCCAAGAAAGGCCGGAAACAGGGCCAAATGCTAGCTAACTTCAAGCGGGGCCGGGGTGACTACGCTGGTATCGCAGGTCGTTCGAACGATGGTGCTATCATCACAGCTGAAATTTATGCTTATCCAGCCAACGATTTCGGGCTTTACAACATGGCCGGCAACGTTAATGAGTGGGTATATGACGTGTATCGTCCTTTATCTTATCAAGATGTAAACGATCTGAACCCGATTCGTCGGAATGGTTATCTTGATGATTCAAAAAATTACGATACCAAGAACAAACAGTCTTTAATTGATGATAAACTTCGCGTTTATAAAGGCGGTTCCTGGAATGATGTAGCCTACTGGTTATCGCCTGGTACGCGCCGATTCCTGGATCAGGATTCTGCTACTGCGATGATTGGCTTCCGATGCGCTATGATTGGTGTCGGCCGGAACAAGTAAACGTTGACAACTAAGTAAAAAGCGGGCAACTTTTAGGAGTTGCCCGCTTTTTATTTTTCACATTATCTCCTGCTAATCAAACAATTCACTTACCTATTTACGGCTGCCAGCGTTATAAATCCGACAGATTTACAACCCGATTTAAGAAGTTCAACAGCACAAGCTTCCAGGGTTGCCCCTGTGGTAAGAACATCATCGACGAGGGCAATATTTTTACCGCTTACCTTGCTAGCGTCTTGAACAGAAAAAACTGTTTTAACATTTTCCCAGCGTTGCAGTCGATTCTTTCGAGTCTGTGAATCCTTAAATTTCCGGCATATTAAAACATCTTCAGCAACGGGTATGTTAAGGGCTTCAGAGAGTCCTTTTGCAATCCAATCTGCCTGATTGTAACCGCGTTGCCGCAAGCGGCTCTTGTGTAAAGGAACGCCGATAAAAAGATCTACTTCTGTCAGTAGTTCACTTTCACTCGCCAACTGATATCCATACCAACAGCCTATTTCTTTAGCGACTTCTTTTTGCCCCTTGTACTTTATTTTATGTATTAATTTCTGGACAATTCCCCCTTTTTTAAAATACACAAATGATGTTACAAAACGAACAGGCACTTTTCCGGCAAACTTATTGAGGAGATTGTCATTATACGGCTTCCTATGCTGATACGTTTCGGGAAGATTGATTCGGCATTTTGTACACAACACCCCTTCATTAAATCCGAGCGATTTAGCACAGCCCACACACAGAGTTGGATAGAGCAGATCGACAAAATCGGCAAACAGTAGATAAATTCTTTGAACGGCGGGATGCATTCGTTTGATAAGATAAAACGTTGTAATTTAGGAAGAAGAATAAAAATTATGGCTGCAGAAATGGAAAACAGTCTCGATAATCAGTGGGATGAATTACTTGATCAGTTACAGGCACTTGTTGGAAAACGCCCTGCTGATCTTAATTCCGTTCTCTTCCTGATTGGTGTACAGGAATTAGGAACAGGTCCCAAACGCTTTTCGAAAGAAGCTAAGCAAGATCTAATGCACATTGCTGTTTGCCGAGTCCTTAGCACAAAAGGTTACTACATATTTGAAGGTCATGATAAAGATGGATGGCCTCAATGGACGTTGGCAAAGCCAATCCCACATGGGGACTTATTGGCCCAGGAGATTTTTTTGAAACAACACGTTATTCAGTACTTCGAGTCTCTATTTGTTTAACTGCTCAATCTGAATTCTATGCAATCTTCATCTGCTTATACCACGCTGCTTCAGCGAATTGATGAGTATAAGAAACGTTATTTTCAGAATCAGTTAGTTAAGGGTAGCCTATTTTTTATAGCCCTGCTTTGTACCGGCTACCTGTTCATCAACACGGCTGAGTTTATTGGTCGCTTTAGCTCAATTGGCCGTGGAGCCTTATTCTTTGGCTTTCTGCTCACCATACTTGTTGGACTTTATCTTCTGGTACTTCGCCCACTATTTAATTTATATGGATTAAATAAGCCACTTTCTAACGACGAAGCAGCCCGGCAAATTGGTATGTTTTTTCCCGAAGTAGGGGATAAGCTTCTGAACACGCTTCAACTTCAGCGGATTTCAACGGATCAGAGCGATTTACTCCAAGCAAGTTTAAACCAGCGCTCTCAGCAATTATTGATAAATCGTTTCGCTAATGCAATTCAGATTAGCCGTAACCGGCAATTTCTCAAATATGCTATTCCACCACTTGCCGTTATCCTGCTGGTTCTGGTAGTTAATCCAGATTTTTTTACCAAGTCTTCCACGCGTCTTGTCAATTATAACAAAGAGTTCGTAGAAGAAGCTCCTTTTCAGTTTGTCATTCAAAACAAAGCGTTGAAAGCATTCAGAAATGAAGATTTTCCGCTTTCAGTCAAACTGGTGGGCGATGTGTTGCCCCAGGCTGTTTACGTTGTGGCTAATGGAACACGTTTCAAACTTGAGCAGTCGGGAAATAAGTTCACGTATAATTTTGACAATCTCCAACGGGATTTAGATTTTCGTTTAGAAGCTTCGGGTTATAACTCGCCAGAATACAAGGTGTCATTAATTGATCGGCCGGCAGTTCTTTCCTTTAATGTTAAACTTGATTATCCCGCTTATCTGAACAAGCCCTCGGAACAACTGTCGAATGTTGGTAATCTACTTGTACCGCAGGGCACTACTGTTAATTGGGAATTTGCTGCCGATCATACCGATTCGCTGTTGTTCAAGTTTAACACGGAAATAAGGCCCACGGCTGCTCGTCTCATTGATGATAACACATTCATACTAAACCGTCGATTAATGCAAAATGCGGTTTACACTGTGTCACTAAAAAACGGTCAGGTAGCGTCTCCGTCAACGATTCAGTACAACGTTCAGGTGATTCCAGATCGTTATCCACAGATTTCCGTCGATCGGATACAGGACACTGTAACTTACAATTATATTGCCTTATCCGGGCTTATTTCAGATGATTACGGCTTCTCAAAACTTAAACTTAACTACAAGATTAACCGAAACGGGAAGGCATCACAGACGTACGTGATAGACATTCCTGTTAACAAATCAACGACATCTCAAAACTTTGTCTACAACTGGTCACTCGATAGTCTGAAGTTAGGGCAGGAGGACCGACTAGACTATTTTGTACAAGTTTGGGATAACGATGGTGTCAATGGGGCGAAGTCCAGCCGTTCCAACCAACTCAATTTTGTCATTCCTTCAAACGCTGAAATTCAGAAACAGGTCGACAAATCTGCTGAAAAAACTGAGCAGCAAATTGACAATGCGCTTAGCAAGACGCAGGAAATCAAGAAGGAACTTCAAACGATGGAGGATCGGATGAGAACTAAAAAGTCTTCTGATTTTCAGGACAAGAAACAACTTCAGGAAATTCTACAGAAGCGGGAAGAGTTGATGAAAGAGGTTCAGAAACTGCAAGAACAAATGCAGAAAACAAACGACACTCAACAACGATTCGCGGAGAAGAATCAAGCTTTACAGGATAAAATGGAGCAGTTGCAGAAACTGTTTAAAGACTTATTAGACCCAGAGTCAAAGCAGTTGTATGAGCAGCTTAAACAGCTATTAGAGCGCAAACAAGATGAAAAAGCCTCGGATATGCTTGACCGATTAACTCGCAAAGAGAAGAACTTGGAACGTGACCTTGATCGTGCCCTTAAGCTGTTTAAGCAAATGCAACTCGAACAAAAGGTCAACAATGTTGCGGAAAATTTAGAGAAGCAGGCTGAGCAGTTGGAGAAACAGGCCGACGAAAGTGCCAAGAAGAATGAGACAACGCAGGAGCAGCAAAAGCAACAAGAGAAGTCTCAGGAAGATTTTAAGAACACAAAAGAGCAATTAAAAGAGCTTCAGGAGCAGGCCGAAAAGGAAGATCTTAACAAACCAGAGGCATCCGAAAAGGAACAGCAGGAGATTGAGAAAGAGCTGGACGATGCGGCTAAAGACATGAAGAGCAACAAAGGCAAACAAGCTTCTTCAAAGCAAAAAAAGTCAGCAAAGGCCATGAAGCAAATGAGTAAGGCCATGAAAGAGTCTATGCAATCATCAGAGATGGAAGAGATGCAGGAAAATATGGATGACCTTAGAAATATCCTTGACAACCTTATCACGCTATCGTTCGGACAGGAACGGGTTATGAAAGATTTTCGTGGGATGAACATTCAAGATCCTCGTGCTACCAAGTTAGCTCAGGAGCAGCTAAAGCTACAGGATGATGCCAAGATCATTGAGGATAGCCTGAATGCCTTGGCAAGTCGCGTAGTACAAATCCAGTCTTTTGTTACGCGGGAGCTTACAAATATGAAGTTCTACATGGATGAAAGCGTACAGCAACTTAAAGATCGCCGTTTAAGTATGGCTTCTTCTAAACAGCAGTTTGCTATGACGTCCATAAATAACCTCGCACTTATGTTGAGCGATGTTCTGAAGAATATGCAACAGCAAATGAATGCGATGGCCATGCCTGGTAAGGGTAAAGGAGGAAAGAAAGGTGATAACCCAAGCGGAATGGGTGAAATGCAAAAGCAGCTTAATGCGAAGATGCAACAGATGCAGAAAGGTGGTAAGACGGGTAGGGGCTTATCAGAAGAGCTTTCGCAAATGGCCGCCGAGCAAGCGATGATCCGCAGCATGCTTAAGAAACTTGAAGAAAGTGCGAAAGGCACCGAAGCTGGTAAACAACAAGAAAAACAAGTTAAAGAGTTGATGGAGAAGATGGATGAAGCGGAAACCGACCTTGTTAATAAGCGGGTAAATCCTAATACCATCAATCGCCAGAACGAGATTCTGACGCGCTTGCTTGAATCCGAAAAAGCTTTAAAGCAGCAGGAAGAAGACCCTAAACGACAGGCTGAAGCGGCTAAAACCACAAAGAAAAGTACACCAGCTTTTTTCGATTCAACAAACTTTCAGCAAAAATCTAAACAAGTTGAAGTACTCCGGTCCGTTACACCTAACTATAATCTTTTTTACAAAAAAGAAGCAAATCAATACTTACAGAAGGTAAGCAAGTAAACTCAATACTTTTTAAACCGCCGACTTTGCACTAAGGTCGGCGGTTTTTTGTTGTTTTCGTATCAATTCATCATCACGTTTTACCTTTTCAACAACTTTCATCAATTTTGTGAAAAGTTTCCACGTGAAACATTTTTCAAAAAGTATCAAAAATGTATTCTTCATACGATGTCATTGTAGTAGGAGCGGGCCATGCCGGATGTGAAGCAGCCAGTGCAGCAGCCACCATGGGCTCAAAAGTTTTGCTGATTACAATGAATATGCAAACCATTGCACAAATGTCTTGCAACCCTGCTATGGGAGGTGTTGCCAAAGGGCAGATTGTTCGGGAAGTTGATGCATTAGGCGGGCTGTCAGGGATAATAAGCGATAAAAGCATGATCCAATTTCGAATGCTGAATCGTTCTAAAGGCCCTGCTATGTGGAGCCCTCGTTGCCAAAGTGACCGAAATGTGTTCGCATGGGAATGGCGGAAGGCATTGGAAGAGAACCTTAATATAGATTTCTGGCAGGATACAGTTAATGAAGTAATCGTAAAAGATGGGCGGGTTAAAGGTGTCAAAACAAGTTTAGGTGTTGAGTTTTCTGCTAAAGCAGTTGTTCTTACGAACGGCACATTCCTGAACGGCCAAATGTTTATTGGTGAAAAGGTATTTGGTGGCGGACGTACGGCAGAACGTTCGGCGACTGGCTTGACTGAACAACTGGTTCAGTTAGGTTTCGAAGCAGGTCGAATGAAGACTGGCACGCCACCCCGTGTAGATGGTCGAAGTCTCAACTATGAATTGATGGAAGAGCAGCTTGGAGATGAGAACCCTGGTAAGTTTTCATACACAAATACGTCACCTTTGACGAAACAGCGGAGTTGCTGGATCACATACACAAATCAGGCTGTACACGACGAACTTAAAACAGGCTTCGATAAGTCGCCAATGTTTACTGGTCGAATAAAAGGATTAGGACCTCGGTATTGCCCATCCGTAGAGGATAAAATCAACCGTTTTGCCGACAAGGACAGACACCAGATTTTCGTGGAACCTGAAGGCTGGGATACTGTGGAGGTATATGTGAACGGATTTTCTACATCCTTACCAGAAACCGTTCAATATAATGCGCTTCGTAAAATTCAAGGGTTTGAGAACGTACGAATGTTCCGACCCGGCTATGCAGTGGAGTATGATTTCTTTCCACCCACCCAGTTAAAGCCAACGCTTGAAACCCAGCTTGTTCAAAATCTTTTCTTTGCGGGACAAATAAATGGGACGACTGGTTATGAAGAAGCTGCTTGCCAGGGATTAATGGCAGGTATAAATGCACATCGCAATAGTCATCAAGAAGCCGAATTTACAATCAAACGTTCTGAAGGATACATAGGTGTTTTGATCGATGATCTGATCACGAAAGGGACCGAAGAACCTTACCGAATGTTCACATCACGGGCTGAGTATCGAACGCTTTTGAGGCAGGATAATGCGGATTTACGGCTTACTGAAAAAGGATACGCCATTGGTTTAGCCTTGCAGGAACGTTACGAAACTATGGTTGCAAAACGGGAAGGTATCGCTAAACTGACCGAAACAATCCGCACCACTAAAGTAAAACCAGAAGAGATTAATGCCTTTCTGGAATCGAAAGGTAGCGCACCACTTCGGGAAAAAGGAAGTCTGTACACACTGCTCAAACGTCCTGAAATAGATCAAACGGATGTAAAAAACCTGCTTTCGAACCTTCCTGACATGCCGAGTGGGGTAGGGGAGGAGACAATTGAACAAACCGTTATTGAAATAAAATACGAAGACTACCTGAGTCGAGAAAAGCAAAACGCTGATAAACTCGATAAATGGGAGAGTCTTTCTATAAATCCGGCGTTCGATTATGACCGATTGAAAGCCCTTTCTTTTGAAGGTAAAGAAAAGCTTAAACGTCTACGGCCGTCAACAATTGGTCAGGCTTCACGAATTAGTGGAGTCAGTCCGTCAGACGTTTCTATTCTGTTGGTCTACATGGGCCGCTAAACATTTGTGGGGTGTCAGCTATTAAAAAAGTTGACACCCTTTTTGTATTCACTCAATTCTGACACTGCTTTGGAAACCGTAACTCAATGCCCAGTCTGTGGCAATACCACCTTCAGTACTTATTTAAGTTGTGAAGACTATCTGGTCAGCAATCAGAAATTTGAAATTCAACAGTGTCAGCGTTGTAGTTTTCGATTAACTAATCCACGTCCGGATAGCAACTCCATAGGGGCATATTACAAATCGGACCAGTATATCTCCCATAATGATAATGGAGGTGGATTGATCAATACGGCGTATCGACTAGTCAGAAATTATACATTACGATCGAAATTAAATCTTATTAACAAGCTCTCAGGCAAAGCAGGTAAGATTTTAGATGTGGGTTGTGGAACAGGCGCATTTCTGCAAAGTTGCCAAGAAGGTGGCTGGTCGGTAACCGGAATGGAACCAGATCCAGATGCTCGCACCATTGCCAAGGAAAAGTTGCAAGCAGACATTAAGCCTAGTCTGGAAGCGCTTGCAGGAGCAGAGACCTTCGATATCATTTCGCTGTGGCACGTGCTCGAGCACATTCCAAATCTAAATGAATCAATAATTCAACTTCGTGAATTATTAAAGGAGCAGGGTACCCTGTTGATAGCCGTACCAAATTCTGACTCTTATGATGCCCAATTATTTAAACAGTACTGGGCTGCTTATGATGTGCCGCGCCACTTACATCACTTCACACCCTCAACAATAGAGCCTCTCTTCAACAAACACGGCTTTAGATTAGTTAAGCAACTACCCATGATATTCGATGCTTTTTACATCGCCATGTTAAGTACCCGGTACCAGACTGGAAAAACCGATTATCTGAAAAGTATACAGGTAGGATTGTCATCAAATGCGAAAGCCAAAAAGCTAGGTAACTCATCTAGCCTGATATACCTCTTAAAGAAGGCATAGTTATTGCCTTATCAACACCGTAACATGTGATTTTAACCTAGTCGGGTAAAGGTCTATTCTAAATTAAAAAAGTTAAACTTTCGTGTGAATAAGTGTGTGAATAACTCACACAACTGGGTGGATAATTTGTTTACAAACCACAAAGGGAGTGTGGACGAATAGGGAAGTAATCCACATCAGCAAAAAAGAGCACGAGCATTGTGGAGAAACCACAACATATACCAAGCAACTCCACAAATTTTCCCCAAGTAAAGTTGTGCATTAAGTTTATAAACAAATCCACAAGATATTAACACACAAAATGTGGATAAAATGTTATTTACTTAAGTATAAGTGAATTAAGCGTGGATAATAAAACAAGAACTAGTGGATATCTTGTGGTTCTTATCCACATTAAGTATCTTGATGAGTGGACAACTTATTTATACACATTTCCACAAGGCTAATAGTTGAAACAACGTTCTTTTTAAAAAAGCTTTTATATAAAATGTTAATAAGGTCAACAGTCATTATTGGGCTATTATGGGTTTTGTCTGCCGGACTTACCTGGGCGCAAGTCAGCCCTACATCGGGCGGAGCGACGCTGGCCGAGGAGTATTATAAAGCTGGCGACTTTGCAAAGGCTGCGAATGAATATGCGAAGTTGTTGAAGACCGATGTGAACTGGACAAAGCTCTCCAGGTATGTGTATAGCCTCCAAAAAAGTAATAAGACCGAGGACGCATTAAAATTTTTACGCAAGCAACAGCGAAGCGATGAAGCAAACCGATCATATTACGAGTTGTTAAGTGGACAGTTGGCCACGCAACAGGGAGATACAACACAGGCAAAAGTTCAATTTACGGCTGCCTTACAGTCGAGCCGATCGTCAATAAGTAAGCTCGAAAAACTTGCAGCTGCCTTCAGCGAGGTAGGAGAGAGCCGCTGGGCCATCCGAACACTCGAAACGGCTCGGGAGGTCAGTAGAGAGCAAACAGCTTACAGTGAGGAGTTAATGACGTTGTATAGGTCGACAGGGCAAACCGAAAAAGCCATTGACGAAATTATTCTGACGGGAAAGCAACCTGAAAAGAAGGAAACCGTTTTAGCCGCATTGCAAGGATTTATCAACACAAAAGATGAACCACTTGTGGAAAAGGCCCTTTATTCCAAGATTCAACTGGAGCCAAACGAGCTATCATACAATGAACTCCTTATCTGGTATTTTGTCCAGAAGCAAAAATTCAGCCGTGCCCTGCTACAGGAAAAAGCAACTGACAAACGGCTGAAATTAAACGGAAGCCGGGTGTATGATTTAGGGATGCTAGCCATGAATAATAAAGAATATAAAACAGCGGCTGAGTCATTCGAGTATGTATCCACAACGTATCCACAAGGACAACTTTATCCATTTGCTCGCCGACTAGTCATTAATGCGCGGGAAGAGCAGGTAAAAAACACTTATCCGGTTGATAAGCTAGAGATTAGAAAGCTCATTAGTGATTATCAAAAAATGCTTCAGGAGATTGGTACGAATAGCAAAACACTCGAAGCATTGCGTAGTACTGCCAACTTGTATGGCAATTATCTGGATAGTAAGGATACTGCCTTGACGGTACTCGACCTGGCTATCGATCTAGGTAAAACCGATAAAAATTTTGTCGATCGTTGTAAACTGGACAAGGGTGATATCTACCTCCTGAAAGGAGAGCCTTGGGAATCAACATTGCTGTACTCTCAGGTTGAAAAGTCACAAAAGGAGGAGTTACTCGGCTACGAGGCAAAACTTAAAAATGCCAAGCTTCAATATTACCGGGGTAACATGGCTGTGGCAAAAGATCTGCTGGATGTGCTTAAACTGGCCACTTCCCGCGAAATTGCAAACGATGCTGAGCAGTTAAGTCTATTAATTGTGGATAACACGGGTATGGACAGTACAGAAGCGGCAATGCGTGAATATGCCGACATTGATCTGATGCTGTTTCAGAATAAAACAGACGAAGCAGTAGAGGCCCTCAACAAAATGTTGAAAACTTATGCAGACCATAGCCTGGCCGATGAAATACTCTGGCTACGAGCTAATACCTATCTGAAGCAGGGGAAGGCGACAGAGGCTTTAGAGGACCTCAAAAAAATTGTTGCTTCTTATCCGAACGATATACTTGGCGATGATGCCCAATTTATGCAGGGCAAAATCTATGAAGACCGATTGAAAGATAAACAGGCAGCAATGGAAGCTTACCAAAAAGTCTTAACACAATATCCGGGTAGTATTCATGGAGCCGAGGCACGTAAACGTTTCCGTGCGTTAAGAGGAGATACTCTAAATTAGTTGTTTAAATTCCTACTGACAGTTTAACAAAGTTATCCACAAAAAAAGGCCTATTCACAGGAATAGGCCTTTTTTTGTGGATAACTTTGTTAAACTGTCAGTAGGAATGATTCTTTGAAATCAGCATAATTCGCAGAAATTCGAAAGCTATTTTTTTCTCGCTGGGCCAATTCTGCCAGCCTGTCTGGAACTTCAACAGAAACATTAAGAACATCTTCTACCAGCGGCTTAAACTTTGAAGGATGAGCTGTTGCAAGAGCAACACCGGTAACATCTTGTTTGGTATCAGTCAGGTATTTTTCTAAACCCATAATACCAATAGCGGTATGAGGGCAGGATATATAATCGTATGCCTCATAAATACGCTTCATCCCATCTCGGGTTTCGTCATCGTCAAAAAAGTAGCCGGAAACATTTGCTTTAAATTGATCATAGCGATCATCGTATAAATGAGAAAGCCTTATGAAATTGCTAGGGCTTCCTACATCCATGGCATTTGAAATGGTGGCTATAGAGGCCTTCGGAACATAGTCTCCTGTTTTAAGGTAGTTTGGCACCACATGATTAAGGTTGGTGGCAGCTACAAAATGAGATACTGGTAATCCCATTTTTTGTACAAGCGCGCCAGCACTCAGATTTCCGAAGTTACCACTGGGGGTGGAGAATACAACAGGTTTACCGGAAGATCTGACCTGACCAAAGGCACTCACGTAATAAAAGCCTTGAGGAATAAGACGGAAAATGTTAATTGAATTGGCAGAAGACAGAGCAAGATGAGCATTCAGTTCAGAATCAACAAAAGCCTGTTTTACAATAGCCTGACAATCGTCGAAAGAACCATCTACTTCAAACGCCTGGATATTCCCACCAAGCGTTGTCAGTTGTTTCTCCTGTAAGTCACTAACTCGACCACTAGGATAAAGAATAGAGACCCTAACACCCGGAACGTTATGAAAACCCATGGCAACAGCCCCACCAGTATCGCCCGATGTAGCTACCAGAATATTTATCTCTTTATCCGTTTGCTTCGAAAAATAGGACATTAACCCCGCCATATAACGAGCGCCAACGTCCTTAAATGCAAGCGAAGGCCCATGAAACAACTCCAGAACTCCAACCTTGCCTGCCTCTAATTCTATAACTGGTGTAGAGAACGGAAATGCATAATGCGTCAAATCTTCCAAATCTGACTTGTTTATTTCATCCCCAAACAACGCCTGACTAATAGCGAAGCCTATGTCGGCCAACGATTGATTCGCAATAGCTGAAAAAAAGTCAGCGCCGAGATAAGGCAGCGGAGTAGGCATATAAAGCCCTTTATCAGCAGGCATACTTTGGAACAAAGCCTGCTTGGTAGAAACTGTAACTGACGGACTATTAGTGCTGTAAAAACGCATAAACCACGGAAAATAAAGATACAAAGTACGTCAAATCAGGGCAATGAATCGAAAAACAGGCATAAAATGTGGAAAACTAATGTGGATTAGTGGATAAATAAGGCAATCCGTAAATTTGTAAAAACTCAAACACTTCATTATGTCATTTGGAACGTTCAATGTGCCAGTACCGGTAAATGAACCGGTAAAAGAATACCGTCCAGGCTCTCCGGAACGGGAAGCACTTAAAAAAGCAATAGCAGAATTCCGCTATCAGGAAACCGATATTCCAATGTATATAGGTGGAGAAGAAGTAAGAACGGATCGGAAACTTCGGGTTGCCCCCCCACATGACCATCAGCATACCCTCGGCTATTTCTATGAAGGAGAAGCAGAACACGTTCAAAAAGCGATTGATGCAGCATTAATAGCTAAAGAAGCATGGGCTAACATGGCATGGGAAAATAGAGCGGCTATCTTTCTGAAAGCTGCTGAATTAATAGCAGGTCCCTATCGTGCCAAAATAAACGCGGCAACAATGTTAGGGCAATCGAAAAACGCTTTTCAGGCAGAAATCGATTCTGCATGTGAGTTAATTGACTTCCTCCGGTTTAACGTCCATTACGCAACGGATATATATAAACAACAACCAGGTTCATCGCCGGGCGTATGGAATCGGTTAGAATATCGTCCACTCGAAGGATTTGTCTTTGCTTTAACACCCTTCAATTTCACGGCTATTGCCGGAAACCTGCCAACCTCGGCGGCTCTAATGGGCAATACGGTTGTTTGGAAACCAGCTTATACGCAGGTATTGTCAGCTAAGGTAATTATGGAAGTGCTAATCGAAGCAGGCTTACCGGCTGGTGTAATTAACCTTATTTACGTTGATGGTCCAGTTGCAGGGGAAGTAATCTTTAGTCACCCGGATTTTGCAGGAATTCACTTCACAGGAAGTACAGGAGTGTTTCAGCAGATTTGGAATACGATCGGCACTAACATCCATAAGTACAAAACTTATCCACGCATTGTAGGTGAAACAGGGGGGAAGGACTTTGTGATGGTTCACGAATCGGCAGATATCGACGAGGTAGCAACCGGTTTAGTACGGGGAGCCTTCGAATACCAAGGGCAAAAATGTTCTGCGGCTTCGAGAGCATACATACCATCTACGCTTTGGCCAGCGGTTGAAGCGAAGATGACGAAGTTCTTGAGCGAGATCAAAATGGGCGAAACGGAAGATTTTTCCAATTTCGTTAATGCCGTTATAGACGAGAGAGCTTTCAATAAGATTACAGCTTATATAAAGGAAGCCAAACAAACGGATAAAGTGAGAGTCGTGGCGGGGGGTAATTACGACGGAAGTAAAGGCTACTTTATAGAACCGACCGTATTACAAGTAGAGGACCCAGCCTACCGAACAATGTGTGAAGAAATCTTCGGCCCGGTATTGTCGATTTATGTGTATGAGCCGTCAGAATTTGACAACGTACTAAAAATTGTCAACACAACTTCGCCTTATGCATTGACGGGATCCATCTTTTCAAAGGATAGATACATCGTTGAGAAGGCGGCTAAAGTGCTTCAAAACGCTGCTGGTAACTTTTATATCAACGATAAACCGACTGGAGCTGTGGTAGGGCAACAACCATTTGGTGGCGCACGAGCATCAGGTACAAATGACAAAGCCGGGTCAGCGTTAAACCTATATCGCTGGGTGTCAGCGCGTACCATCAAGGAGACCTTTTCTCCACCGAAGTCTTTCGAGTATCCTTTTTTACAGCCTGAATAATTTTTTAGAAAAAGTTTTAAACAATGCTTGCGTAAAGGATTTTAAACACCTAATTTTGCACTCCCAAACGACGAAAGAGCAAGCGTGTTAATAATTTAAATGCTTTTCTTTCAGGTAGTTACAAATGGGAATTGAAAAAGTTGACAAAAAATATTTTCAACTTTTTCTTGACAAGAAAGAATGAGTGTTGTACCTTTGCACTCCCAAATATAAGGAAGACCAACAACGGTTGGTCTTACAATCAAACTGAAAGGTTTGAGACAGTTCTTTGACATGTTGACATCAATAGGTTAGCACTATTTAAGGCTATAAACATCGTGACTACTTCGGTGGTCACAAACATATTTACGATGGAGAGTTTGATCCTGGCTCAGGATGAACGCTAGCGGCAGGCCTAATACATGCAAGTCGAACGGGTCGCAAGACCAGTGGCAAACGGGTGCGTAACGCGTAAGCAACCTGCCTCATACTGGGGGATAGCCC
>NZ_JAPLET010000010.1 GCF_026391055.1 Spirosoma sp.
TAACGAGTTGATTACCAGTAGCTTTCGCTTGTGTTTTCGACTCATTCCCGATGTTTGGGAGTGCAAAGGTAGGCTGATTTTACCCCCTTGTCAAGGCCCGGCCTGAAAATAATTGGGGCTACACCAAACATTATTCGGTAAGGTGCGCAATCTCAATTAGTTACCGTTCGAAAAAAGTTGAAAACTTTTTTCGAATACTCTTGTTTTGGCGCGCTTCATGAGGTAAAAAGGCCACTCAAGCCGTCTTTATGCCCGTTATGCGGACCTCATGAGTTATATTGCATCTTCCTTTTGTATCAATTCATCCAATACAATTTGTCATCTAATGAAAATACTACATACGGCAGACTGGCATTTGGGGAAGCGACTTCAGGATTTTCAGCGACTTCAGGAACAACGGGATGTACTGGCCGAAATTGTTCAGGTCGCTAATCGGGAGGATGTAGATCTGGTTTTAGTAGCGGGCGACTTGTTCGACACCTTCAATCCAGATCCCAAAGCTGAGGACTTATTGTATAGTACGCTGAAAGAGTTAACAGCAAATGGTCAACGGACGGTAGTGGCCATTGCCGGGAATCACGATAACCCGGACCGGATCGAAGCACAGGATCATTTCGGGCGGGAGTGCGGAATTATCTTCGCCGGCTTTCCAAAGACAGAGGTTCGTTCCTATGAACTAAGTTGCGAAGCCAAACTGCTTTGCTCGGCACCGGGATTTATTGAGTTGAAGTTGCCCCGGCATGATGCGCCTGTTCGTATTATACTAACGCCCTATGCTAATGAGACCCGCCTTCGTGCCTACCTTGGAATGATAGGCCTCGACGATGAACTCCGGCAGCATTTGCAGAAGCACTGGGCGGCTCTGGCCGATACTTATATGGATGAGCAGGGCATCAACTTACTAATGGCTCATCTGTTCGTGATGAAACGGGGGGGTGAGCAGCCCGAAGAATCGGATGATGAGCGTAGTATTCTGCAGGTGGGTGGCGCGTCGGTTGTGTATACAGACATGATCCCCCCCCAGATCCAGTATACAGCGCTTGGGCATTTACACCGGTATCAGCAGATAGCGGGCGGTCCTTCTCCTGTTATATATAGCAGCAGCCCGTTGGCGTATAGTTTTGCCGAGGCCGATCAGCAGAAATACGTCGTTCTTATTGACGCTGAAGCCGGGCATCCCGTTACGGTTACCCCGGTCCCACTAGCTACTGGAAAGCGGTTGCTGCGTCCAAAGTTCAAGCGGGTCGATGAAGCGGTGGAATGGCTGCGGGAAAACCCGAACTGTTATGCCGAAATAACCCTGCAAACGACAGCGTTTCTGACAAGCGACGAACGCCGGCAATTACAGCAGGCGCATGAATCGCTGGTGACGATCATCCCGGACGTACGCGACGTGGAAGAAACGGAGCAGGAATCAGCACCCGCTATTGACCTTAGCCAGAGTATGGAAGCGCTGTTCACGAGTTATTTTAAAAATAAGAACAAAGGGCAGGAGCCAAACGAGCGGCTACAGCATTTGTTCAAAGAGATTTTAGCAACCGAACCTGAATGATACCCATTAAACTGTCAATTCAAGGACTTTATTCATATCAGGACTTACAGGAAATCGACTTCCAGCAATTAATTGGTTCGAGTGTTTTTGGCATCTTCGGTAAAGTGGGCAGCGGCAAAACCTCGCTGCTGGAAGCCATAAGTTTTGCCTTATACGGAAAGACCGAGCGACTGAACGCAAAAGATAATCAGGCCTATAATATGATGAACCTGAAGTCGAAGCACCTGATCATCGACTTTCAGTTTCAGGCGGGTCCGGAGCAACAGTTATACAAGTTTGTTTATGAAGCGAAGCGTCATCCGAAAAAGCACCACGAAATAGGGCCGGGTGAACGTCGGATGTTCATTCGGCAGGGCGATGAGTGGCAACCTATCGGTAACGAGAAAGAAGATGTCGCCGTCCTGTCCAAACAGATTCTGGGGTTGGATTACGACAACTTTAAGCGGACCATCATTATTCCGCAAAACCAGTTTAGAGAGTTTCTAGAGCTTAGTCCTACCGAGCGGACGAAGATGATGAACCAGTTGTTCAAGCTCGACCAGTATGACCTGGCCGCCCGGGTGAGTAAACTGAGCAAAGCGAATGACGATCAACTGGCTGAACTTCGCGGGTTGTTATCCCCCCTGGAAGCCGTTACACCCGAAGCGATTGATCAGGCAAAGGCAGCGATTACCGGTATCTCTGAGTCGCTAAGCCTAAAAGAAGCCGAAATCAACGAGCTGTCTCCTGCTGAACAACGACTACTCGAAAACCAGAAACGAAGTCAAACGCTGGCATCGACCCAACAGGAACTTACACAACTCCTCAACCGGGCACCGCTTTATCACCAACGGGAACAGGCGCTGGCTATGTACGAAACGTGTTTACTTGTCTTTCAGGCCGATTTTTCCAGCATTGACAAACTCCATTCCCGGAAGTCCAGGCTAATCGATCAGGAACGAGCGGCCCAGCAACAACTCCTGTCCGTAACGAAGCGGCTGGTGAGTTTGCGGAGTTTGTACGAAGCGGCAAAGCAAGCCTACGAAACCCGCGATGAGCTACAGCAGAAAATCGACGAACTGGATACGGTGCAGCAGATTAGAACGCTGCAACAAACCGTTAGTCAGCAAACCCGTAACCGCGACACGCTGGCCAGTCAACTCAACCAGCAAGAGGCTTTAATCGAACGGCATAAAGCGACCCGCGCCCGACACCAGCTTATTCTTGATAACGGCATCGGGCGGACGTCCGATCTGGAGCGACTCTACAAGGTCAGGAACTGGTTTGCGGCCTATAAACCCCTGAAGAAACAGGCCGACGATCTTCAATTGGCCGTTGATAAATACGACCGGGCTATTGAAAAACTTAAGCAGCAGAAGAACGATGCGCTGGTGGGATTTCCGCCCGATTGGACTGATCTAACGCTCAAAACCTTACCGGATGCAATTGAGGAGGCTCTTGTCAAATTTAAAGAAGTTCGGCAGGAACGCGAGGATAGACACCGGAAATTACTCGTTCAGGATGAGTTACGAAAGTATGCTGATGCCCTGAACGAAGGACAACCCTGCCCGCTTTGTGGATCAACGCACCATCCTAACCGACACAAAGGCGATGAGGAAAGCATTGACGTGAAAGGTAGCGAAGCGGGTTTACAGAAGGTGATCCAGCGAATAGAGGTTACCAGCAAGCTACAGCTCGCCATTAAGGAATTGACGACAAAACTGCGGAGCGAACACGAAAACGGCAAACGGATCACGCAGGAACGCACCGAAATCGTCAGGCAGTTGACCGAGCACGAGGACAATTTTATGTGGCCGGAGTTCTCAAAAGAGCAGGAAGGCGACGTGATCAAGGCTATTCAGAAAGAAAGCGACGCACAAAGGCAACTTATGGACGCTCAAAAAGCGATTCAGGATCTCGAAAAGCTGATAGGAGAAGCTGAAGCGACTTATAACGACCTGACCAAAAAAGTGGTCGACGCGGGGAATGCCATTGCCGGATTGAGCGGACAGTTGAAAACAGCGGCCGAATCGCTGGAACATTTTCAGCTGGAAGAAGTGAAAAACTGGGGCCTCGACCAGATCGCCGATCTACGCGAGTCACTCACAAAAACATACCATCAGGCGAAAGTTCACTTCGACAATACGGCAAAACAGCAGGGTGAAGCCGAAAAAGACCAGGCAACGGTTGACGAACAGATTCAGCAGTTGCACAATCAGTTGGCCGACATCGCGGCTGAACTGAGCACTCTGGAAGCAACCATCGCGCAAAATCTGGCCGATCAAAACCTAACCCGCGAGCAGGTGAACCAGATTCTACAATCTAACCTGAACATCGGTCAGGAACGACAACAGATCAACGAATACAACGAAAAGCGAAGCGGTCTGCAACTACAAGTCAACACACTACAGACTGAGTTGACCGAACATCCATTCGACCCGGCCGAATTAATAGCGGTTCAACAACAACTGGCGACATTACAAGCCGAGAAAGATGCGCTCAATAAGGAACATGGTCGTGCTACCAGTGTGCTGGCTGCACTCGAAAGCCAGTGGCAGCAAAAACTGGAACACCAGAAACGCCATGACGAGCTTGACTTGAGGAAACAGGATTTGAAGAAAATGGACGAAATGTTCCGGGCGCAGGGCTTCGTGAACTACGTGTCGTCGGTTTACCTGAAAAACCTCTGCGAATCAGCTAATGAGCGTTTTTTCAAGCTGACCAATAACCAGCTTCGGCTGGAGCTTGACGACAAAAACAACTTCCTGGTGCGTGATTTCCTCAACAGCGGTGAGGTACGAAGTGTTAAGACGCTTTCGGGTGGTCAGACATTCCAGGCAGCACTGTCGCTGGCGCTGGCGCTGTCGGATAATATTCAGCATTTGACAAAAGCAAAGCAAAATCTGTTTTTCCTGGATGAAGGATTCGGCACGCTCGACAAAGACTCCCTACAAACGGTCTTCAAAACGTTGAAAGCACTCCGTGCCGAAAACCGGGTGGTTGGCATTATCTCGCACGTTGAAGAGCTTCAGCAGGAAGTGGATCATTTTATTCGGGCCGAGTCGACCGAGAACGGCAGCCGGATTATTCGGAGTTGGGAGAGTTGAAAATACTGGCCGAGTAAACACTAGCTTCATGAAGAAGCACGGCGGGGGCGCCCGTGCGACAAATGCCCGCGCCAAGCTCCGTATCCAATTATTAACAAATCTTGAAGTTGACTGGTAAACAACGGGGCTGTTTTACTTTTGGCCCCGAATTGTAGCGCGGACTAAAGATCCACGCTACGAAACTAATCTTACTCAAATGAAAAAAATCATTACTCTTGGCCTGCTCGCTTCCGTAGCACTGGCCGGGTGCCGTACGCCCAAAATGGGTACGGCCTCTGTTCAAGCCGAAAAGCCGGTTACTAAAATCGCCTTTGGGTCGTGCAGTGACCAAAAACGGCCTCAGCCACTCTGGGATGATATTGTAGCGCAGAAGCCAGACGTTTGGATCTGGCTGGGCGACAACATCTATGGCGATTCGGAGGTAATGGACACGCTCAGTGCCAAATACGCCCGGCAAAAGTCGAACCCGGTGTATCAGCAATTGCGGCAGCAGACGTCTATTATTGGTGTATGGGACGATCACGATTATGGCGTAAATGATGGCGGCATGGAATATCCGAAGCGGAAAGAGAGCCAGCAACTGATGCTTGATTTTTTGGACGTTCCCAAAACCAGTCCGTTGCGCACCCAGGAAGGTGGCTATTCCGCCCATACATACGGCCCCAAAGGCCAGCGGGTGAAAGTTATTTTGCTGGATGCCCGCTATTTCCGCGACCCGTTAAAGAAAGACGGAAAAGCCAACGTGCCTGATCCATCGGGCGACATGCTGGGCGAAACACAGTGGAAATGGCTGGAACAGCAACTTACCAAATCCGATGCCGACGTACACATCATTGGTAGTGGCGTTCAGGTATTGCCCGAAGAGCATGTCTATGAAAAATGGGCCAACTTTCCCACCGCCCGCAAACGACTGCTGGACCTAATCGCCAAAACAAAACCGAAGGGAGCTTTCTTTATCAGTGGCGACCGGCACATGGCCGAAGTCTCAAAAGTAAGTGTGCCCGGCCTCGGATACGACCTCTTCGATATTACGAGCAGTGGGCTTACCCACGTATCGGCTCCGCACGTAGAACCCAACCGCCACCGCGTCGGCGAGATGATCACCAAACTAAACTACGGCCTGATCATGATTGACTGGAACGCTAAACCGCTAAAAGCCACCGTCCGCATTAATGGCGATGAACAGGCAACATACCTAGCGCAGGCAATAACGTTTTAGGTATAGTGAGTGAAATGAGTGCAGTTGAAGTCAAGCTGCGAGACCAATCCGTTGTACATCAATCGAACATCTCACAGTTTGACTAAGTTGTCAGTAAAATGGGTGCAGTAAGTGGAGTGGTCAGAACCATTACACCTACTGCACCCATTTTACTGACAACACTAAATTACTCTTTCGTTACCAGCGCCATAACTTCTTCCGAAATGCCGGTCATGGAGAAACCACCATCATGGAACAGGTTCTGCATGGTGACCATGCGGGTTAGGTCGGAGAAGAGCGTGATACAGTAGTCGGCGCACTGATCAGCGGTGGCGTTGCCTAAGGGCGCAGTTTTGTCGGCGAAGTCATAGAACTTGTCGAATCCACCAATACCGCCACCCGCCGTCGTTGGCGTGGGCGATTGCGAAATGGTGTTCACACGTACCTTGTGCGACTTGCCGTAGCGATAGCCGAAACTCCGGGCTATCGACTCCAGCACCGCTTTGGCATCGGCCATATCAGTATAGAATGGAAACGTCCGCTGGGCCGCCATGTAGGTCAGCGCCACCACAGAACCCCATTCGCTAATCGCATCCAGCTTATAGGCTGTTTGCATCATTTTATGAAACGACAGCGCCGAGATGTCGATGCTTTGTTTGAACCAGTCGTAATTCAGGTCTGTATAGGCTTTGCCCTTACGGATATTGGGGCTCATGCCAATGCTGTGCAGCACAAAGTCAACTTTACCACCCAGCACTTCGGTTGATTTGGTGAACAGATTTTCCAAGTCCTCGACCGACGTCGCATCAGCCGGAATGATCTCTGCATTACACTGTTCAGCGAGTTGTTTAATTGCTCCCATACGCATTGCAATGGGCGCGTTAGTGAGGGTAAACGTAGCACCTTCTTCCTTCGCTTTCAAAGCGACCTTCCAGGCGATTGATTTTTCGTCCAGGGCACCGGAAATGATGCCGCGTTTTCCGTTCAGTAATCCGTAAGCCATAAATTTAATGTATAATGGATAATGAAAAATAGACAATGAAGACGAGGCACCTGTGTGGTAAAGAACTCACTGGCGATCACCATCTGTTCTCTACTCTTCATTCTTAACTCTTCACTAATTGCCGCAAAGTTAGGTTATTTTTTTGTCGTACCACTTTTTGATTGCAGGGCAAATACAGGTGTTGATGCCGGAGCCGGTGGCATGTTCAGAACAGTCGACATAAACGTTTCGGTGGCTTGATAAACACCTTTCAGATCGCCGGAGGTGAAGTGCGAAGTAATAACGTGTTCGCCCGCGTTCGGGAAAGCCATTTTTTGTTTTTTGTCGGCGGGCGTTCCCAGTTCATCGAACATCGCCAGCATGGCCGGTACCGACACTACTTTATCCTGATGCTCGTCATCTTTATAATAATAACCCATGAATACCGGCTGCTTCACTTTCTGAAACTGTTCGGGCGTCATGTATCGGTCAAGCATAGTTTGCAGGGTAATCAACCCATTGGTATGGTATTGCGGAAACCAGTATTTAGCCCGCTCACCGCTATAATTGGTATTGATAACGTGTTCGCCTTTAAAAACCTGGTCGAGTATCTGCTTGCCCCAGGGTCCTGTGGTTAGTTTCAGTGCTGAATTAGCCGTGGCGATACAGGGTGAATAAAGGACCAAGCCATCAATTTCGGGGTGGTGAGCGGCCAGATAAAGTGTGAGCATACCTCCTGCTGATGTGCCCATCACGATTACCTTTTCGCCCAGTGATTTGCCAATCGCCAGCGCCCGTTCGGCAGAAGCTGCGTAGTTGGCGGGGGTTATGTCTTTCAGCGCATCGGGCGAGTCGACGCCGTGTTCGGCGGTACGAGCGAGGTATAGATTACACCCAAAGTGTTTCGCGATTTGTTTGTGGACCGGATCACCTTCGGCCCAACTGGCCGAAAAACCATGTATGTAAACGATACTGTAAGGCGTTTTAACCTTTTTCAGACTGTCGGCCCAAATAATGCGGGCTTCATTATCGGGGCGCAGATTCGCCTTGCTTTCCGAGTCTGCAAGGCTTTTCTCCAGCTTTACCAGGTCAGGGTCGAGTATAATGGCTTCTTCTTTAACAGCATCGGGGTGCGCGGTAGGACCCAGAAAGTAACTAACGCCGATAGCGGCTACCAGCAGGCCTGTAATCGTAAAAAACCGTTTCATACATATTCCTTTATATCCATTCTGATTCGCCAGTCTTTCGGAAGATAGTTGTTAACGCGAGTACCTACTCCTTTTACCCAACCCAGATTTACCCCTTTGTACTTAGCCAATAACCAGCCTTTTACGGGTTCATCGAACACCAGATTCTCTTTCTTAAAGTAGCGCAGGGCATCCTCTTTACTCAGTTCGAGCCCCGGCAAATCCTGATTCACCGCCGTACTCAGCGCCAACGCGTGCGACGGCACAAAGTCCGTTCCTTTAAACTGACCCATTTCCAGACCAAAGCCTTTGCTTTTCAAAGCACTATCGAGGAAAAGATACGTTTTTTCGAGCGCTTTGGGCAAGGCCATTACATCACCATTGGGTTTTTCCCAAAACGAGAAATCGGCCGGATGCTGTAGCCACTTAGCCGCCGACGCCGTTTCGCGGGGCCTAAGGGCGCGAATGGTGCGAAACGTGCGGGCGTCGAGTTTAACCGGAGCCGTAAACGCCGTTTTCTTGAAGACGCTGATAAAAAAACCTTCGCCCCGAACCCGCTGCGGATAGCATTGATACCCGACAGCCTCACCCGTTTCGGGATCACCCGCCTGTCGTTCAACGATATTCCATTCCGAAGGCAGAATGAGCGGCTTATTACGAAACCCGATTTCGGTCAGGTACTGGACGTTTCCGGCGTTTTCAAGATCATTATATGTACAGGTACTGTAAATCAGAATACCGTCTTTATCCAGCAGGGGCGCGGCTGCGGCCAGAATGCGCTTCTGTCGAGCCGAACACAGCTCGACACTCGCTTCCGACCACTCCTGCATGGCGTCGGGATCTTTTCGGAACAGGCCTTCTCCCGAGCAGGGTGCATCGACCAGCACCACATCGAAAAAGCCAGTCAGCTTGCTCATGTCTTCCGGGTCGTGGTTGCTTACTACCACATTTGGGTACCCCCATTTGTCCACATTTTCGCGTAATACCGACACCCGGCTCCGAATCACTTCATTACATACTAATAGACTATCGGAGTGTAGGGCCGACGCCAGTAACGTACTTTTACCGCCCGGAGCCGCGCATAAATCCAGCACCCTCAACGGCCGGTCGAGATTGACTGTTTGCCGAAGGGCTTCGTGCAACAACATCGACGAAGCTTCCTGCACATAATAAGCACCGGCCTGAAACAACGGATCAAGCGTGAAACTGGGGCGTTCGGGCAGGTAATAGCCATCGGGACACCAGGGAATGGGCACCAGATCAGTGGTGTCATAAGCCGCCCCACCCAATTTTCGGGCATTAATGCGGATACTCACCGGCGTTGATTGCACCAGTGCCGATTTAAATTCGGCAAACTCTGCCCCCAACTGCGCCTGCATCTGCGCCAGAAACGCGGAAGGCCACTCAGCCCCAGGCTGAATTGACTGGGACGACTCAGCCGGAAGATGAGCTTTACCTGGCAGCTTGTTTGTTGTCATACCACAAAAATACGGAACTGTCGGGCGGTTTTCACTAAACTTGCAGCATGACAGCAACCGAGGAGCAATTCAGGCAAACAAAAACCTTCATTTTCGATATAGATGGTGTGCTAACCGATGGTGGGGTTTCACTGCTCGCATCAGGCGAACGTTATAGAACGGTTTTTATCCGGGATACCTACGCCATTGAACAGGCCCTGAAAGGTGGCTTTCGGGTGGCCATTATTTCAGCGGCTAATGCCGACGGCCTTCGGAGCTGGCTAACATCCATGAATGTGAAAGACATTTTCATGGGTGGTCCTTCCGATCAGAAAGTAAATGCGTTCCTCGGCTATATCGCCCGCGATGGCTTAAACGAATCCGAAATCCTGTACATGGGCGACGATATGCCCGATCTGCCGATTTTGAGCCGCTCGGCGATACTGAGCACCTGCCCGGCAGATGCCGTCGACGAGGTTCAGGCGGTTTGTCGGTATATATCGCCCAAAGTGGGAGGCCGTGGTGCCGTTCGGGATGTGATCGAACAGGTAATGAAGGCGCAGGGGAAATGGGGTTTATAAAATTTATGTTTACAAGACTTGACGTTTAATGAATGATTTAGCCGAACGTGACCGGGCCGTTATCTGGCACCCGTTTACGCAGATGCAAACAGCCCCGTTGCCCATTCCGATTGTGCGGGGCAGCGGTTCAGTCTTATACGGCGCCGATGACCGGGAGTACCTCGATATGGTTTCTTCCTGGTGGGTCAACATCCATGGGCACGCCCATCCACACATTGCTCAACGGGTATCGGAGCAGCTTCACACGCTGGAACACGTTATTTTTGCCGGTTTCACGCACCATCCCGCCGTTGAGCTGGCCGAGCGGCTTCTGGCTATTCTACCCGCAAACCAGTCAAAGGTTTTTTATTCGGACAATGGCTCAACTGCTGTTGAAGTGGGGTTAAAAATGGCCTTTCAGTACTGGCACAACCTGGGCAAGCCACGTAAAAAAATAGTGGCGTTCGAGAATGCCTATCATGGTGACACCTTCGGCGCTATGGCGGTCAGTGGCCGGAGTGCGTTCACTGCTCCATTTACCCCGTTTTTGTTTGATGTCGTCTATCTGCCAGTACCCATTCCAGGGCAGGAGGAGGTCGTTCTACAACAGGCCGAGGCATTGTTTGATGAGGAGGTAGCTGCTTTCATTGCGGAACCCCTCGTGCAGGGCGCTGGCGGTATGGTTATGTACCAACCCGACGTACTCGATAAGTTATTTCGATTAGCCCGCGACAAAGGTGCCCTCATTATTGCCGATGAAGTGATGACAGGATTCGGTCGAACGGGCAAACTGTTCGCATCTGATTACCTGGCCGAAAAGCCCGACATGATGTGTTTATCGAAGGGCTTAACTGGCGGCACCATGGCGCTGGGTGTTACAAGTTGCGCGGAAAGCATTTACAACGCCTTCCTGTCTGACGATAAGCACAAGACACTTTTTCACGGTCATTCCTTCACGGCAAACCCGCTGGCCTGCACGGCTGCCCTTGCCAGTATGGATGTGTTGCTACTTCCCGAAACGCAGGCTAATATTGAACGCATCACCGCCAGCCATGCAACATTTGCTCGGCAGCTAGCGACCTTTTCAACCGTAGAAAGCATTCGGCAACACGGTACTTTGCTGGCATTTGATATAAAGGCTGGGGAGCAAACGTCCTATTTCAACAACATCCGCGATACTGCCTATAATTTTTTGCTTGATCGGGGTATTTTGATGCGTCCATTGGGCAATGTGCTGTACATGATGCCGCCTTATTGCACCACCGATGAGCAGCTTGCCTATACGCATGAGCAGATACAGGCCTTCTTAACGACCCTCTGATCAGTACGGCTTGACATTTTAATTTTAATAATACACCTTTGTTTTACCAATCAGTGCGGGAGTAGCTCAGTTGGTAGAGCGGCAGCTTCCCAAGCTGCAGGCCGTGGGTTCGAGACCCATTTCCCGCTCAAGTGTAAAATACTGATAACAAGCCGGTTAATCGAAGTGATTGACAGGCTTGTTTTTTTTATTAGCGATGCCTGTTTAAAGTTAATTGTACAGTTAGTCCTCTAACGAGTAAGATCGGGTAACTAGTAATTTAGTCTAATCCGGCATGCTGGAAAGCGAACTTTGCGTTGAACTTCTTATCCATATACGTTGACCAATAGAAGTGACACTTAGGCGTTGCCAACGAGAGCCCTTGTTTATTTAACCTGAACACTAACAGGAGTCTCCGTGTAAGGACCCGATGAACTGACTTTACGCGTAGCCAGGGTAGCACCAAATTCTCCAGCTTCCTGTACGTCTTGGCCCTGCACTCGTTTCCACAGATAACCAGCCATATACGTGTCACCGCAACCCGTTGCATCGACTACAGCCGTTGGCTTGAAGGCTGGAATGGTATAAAAAATACCTCCTGTGTAAATTAAAGACCCCTTGCTGCCAAGCGTTATGATCACTTCGCGAACACCCATGTCTGCCAGGTAAGCGGCTCCCTCTTTCACATTTTTTCGTCCTGTCACAACCTCCATTTCGTGATCGTTGGCTTTCAAGATGCTTACGTTAGGAAGTACTTTCTTTTTATCAGCCCAATCTCTGTAAACTACTTTATTGTGCCATACATGTCTCAGATAGCCCTGTATGTCGAGTGATACCGATCCTTTCTTTGATAGGTTTTCGATCAATTCAATGGGAATGTCATTGGCCAGCAGCGGCCCTAAATGATAAACTTTTGCGTTTACTGCCGGCATTTGAGCGACAGCAAATGGAGATGCCTGCCGGAGAACACGTTGTTGGCGATGATTCTGGTCGTCGCTGTACTTGTTTTGAAAATACACCGTCGACTTGCTTGGTAAGGTATACACGCTTGAGCCCTCCTGCCTTAAATCGTCAACGACCTGATATTCCTGCAAGCCAAGGGCGGTAACCAGCTTAAAGTTAATATCAGCGTGTAAAAGCGTTTTAGCAAAGTAGAATGCGGTTCCTCCTGGCATATGCTTCACGGAAAGAGGTGTAATAACCTCATCGAGCGATATGTGGCCAATTGCACAAATATCTATCATAATTTAAGCCTACCAATGCATGGCAGGTTACGTTAAGTATCAGTTTTTCACTGGAACGAATCAACTATTCTTTAAAGCCCGGGTCCAACGCCGAGCCCATTTTTTGTAAAGTTTACAGTTTACAGACTTTATGTGATTATTATCTCAAACCTTTCCCGAGCAAACTAGTTTCATTGCGTTAAATTTCATGAGAGAATCAGGCGCTACGTAACATACAAAAGGAGTATACCACCCTGATTATCAGCTAATTTATTTATTAACATAATCACTTCAGCAGCGAGTTGCTTCCATTTACGCCCGGTTAGAAAAAGCCACTCTCTTTCTTAAAATTATCCTATTTATTGATTTATCGAGAGCGTCCCTCTAATCCAAAAATTAGTTGTACTACTCCTGAGCCATGATTTTGCCTTTTCCTAATCCCAGCAGGCCATATACTTTCGGCCTTATTTTTTCGAACTGCTAATGACTTAGTTCTCTGAAGACCATACAAGTAATCAGCGTTTCCATCCAGGTAATTCAACTAAAAATAAATAAACAAACCATTGAATATCAAATACTTAAATACTAACAATAGTTTCCTTCTCTGCTTATTTATGCGTAAATTATAGTTTCATAAAACCTTCAAATACAATGAACACAACAACACACAAAATTTTTAACCTGATTATTCTCGATGAGAGCGGTTCTATGGAAAGCATTAAAGTACCAACGCTCAGTGGCTTTAATGAGGTCGTACAAACCATTAGAGGAGTTAGCGGGCAGTTTGCAGAACAGCAGCACTCTATTACGCTGGTAACCTTTAATAGCTTGGGTATTCGGACCCGACTGGACAATCAGCCCGCTGATCAACTGACCGAACTGACCGACGCGTTATTTAACCCCAATGCTGGTACACCGCTCTACGATGCTATGGGGCGCAGTCTTATGCGTATGGAATGGCTGACCGAGAATGAAACGAACTATACGGTACTAGTAAGCATCCTAACCGATGGGGAAGAAAACGCATCACGCGAATTTACCGGCCGTCAGATTCAGGCGATGGTAGAAAGGCTTAAACAGCACAACTGGTCATTTACCTACATGGGTGCCAACCAGGACGTTCAGAAAGTGGCTTCGTCGCTTTCCATCACACAGTCGATTGCGTTTCAAACCAACGAGGCCGACATGAAGAATCTGTTTGCGCAGGAACGCAAGGGGCGTACAGCCTTTTATGACAAACGCAGCAAAGGCGATACGGTTCAGAGTGCTGAGAGTAGTTATTTTATTCAACCGTAGCGACGCAGGTCTGACGGCTATTCTGTTTTCCCATGTAGCGACGCAAAACCCGCGTTTCTACATGGGGACAGTCAGATTATAATAAACGGTCTGAATTAATACCCGAACGAGGAGCGTCGGATTGTAGGGGCAGTTGAATAAGTGGCTTTATAGGGACTCGAACCCCAACCAACAGTTCCGAAGACTGTGATGCTATCCATTACACCATAAAGCCATGGCACAAAAATAAACCTATTTTCTTAATGCCGTCAGAAAACTTTTCCCATTTATTTAGTCCATCAAACGGGAGACGATCAAAAATTAACAACGCCTTAATTTGGCTTTAGTTTACTTTGCAGACGTAGTTCGTCTAAATAAATTTGAAAATACGAAAAACCGCCTAATTCTCTCGAATTAGGCAGTTTTGAATGACTTTGTGAACCCTATGCATCTGGCTATCACTAACTTTTTCAGAATATTTATGTTATTTAGATAATTTTATCGTTAAAAAATATCACGTTTATCCTTTTCATCTAAAATTTTGGGTGTGGGCGCTATTATTAAGTTAACAACGAAAAATGTCATTGCTCTTTGGTTCGGTGAAGACACTCCAATTCGGCAATACAAAATCAGAATGAATCCTAAAGTGTGGGCGATGTGTGAGCGAGTGAGTCAGGACTTTAAAGCTCCCTCCGGTCGATTACGTCAGAGCGACTATCGTAAATCAGATAAAGTAGCTTTTGCAACGCTTGTACTCGAAGCATTGGAGCAACAGGGTGACAATGTAGAAAAAGACATGTTTGATCTGGCCTATTAAGTAAGATAGCTCAAACGACGTGCAGCAGTTACCCGCTTTGCTTCCTTCAGCGTAGACAACACCTATTCAGGTCCCTTCGATTTTGGAGAACACAATGGCTCCCGGCTAAACGGCCGGGAGCTTTTAGTCTATTCTGACTAACCTCTTGCGCTGATCGAACGTAACGACATGGTCTTTCAGAAAACCCTCCCCTACATTGATCTGGTGGGCTTTGTCGGAATAATACACTTTTTGGTTTTTTATCCGGACTGATCCTACTACCAGTTCGTCTTTTATTACCGCTTCCTGTACCATAAAGGTTGCACTGGCTTTTGTTTCTTCCCGCTTGTTCAGGGTGTTTTCGTAGCGAATGCCCGTCAATTTAGCCACCGGAAAATGGAGGGGTAAGTTCGATCCGGTATCCAGGTTGAACAGCAAATCTGTTTGCCCGATCTTACCCGGAATCAGAAAGGCTTTACTATAGCTGAGAACGCCTTCTGCCCCCATCTCCAATGTTTCTTTCGAAAGAATTAGTTGACGTGTTGGTCCATCAATGGTAAGCAGGTAGTTGTAAAAGAAATCCCGGCTCAATACGCCATCTATCCGTATCTGTTTGGGTTTGGTGTTGTAATCACCAATCATCAATCTAAGCCCCGACTGTGTAACCTGACCCAGGCCAAGGCTTTCCACAGAAACCAGAATTTCAATTTTTGACTGGTAAATATCCGAAACCTGCTGGTAACCGATAATTTTTAATCCAATCTCTTTAGCCAGCTGACGATCAATCCGCCCGATACCGGCCGTACCGGAATCAAGAATAAAATTAAAGGGGCCCCGGCCATTGACGTTGACTTTCACATAGACCAAGTCATCGCTGATGATGATCGGACTTTGCTGCCGGAACGGCTGAGCAACGACCGCATAATTCGATAGCAGTACAATCACAATTGCCGTGAATATCCGCACAATATGGAGTAACATCGCTTGAATCGGCGGTCAATGAGAAGAGTTAATAATGGCAGGGCGACTCTGCTTTATCTGTCGCCGGACTGGCGTTTCTGTCACTGAGATATTGTATATCAGCATTGTCAGCAACTGTATAAATGTAAGGGGCTTTTACCGAACAGCCAATTGCAAGGTTGTATGACTGTATAGTAAACGTCCGTTATGCACTAAGCTGGCACAAAATTCACTGTTTATTTTCGATCTACTTTTTTTCGAAAAGTGATACAAATTATCTAGGCAAGCACATCCAGGCAACTTCGCTAAACGTACATACTGAGTTCTTTTACAGGTCAATAAATAATTTCTTCTTTTCCTATTGGATAACATATTTAAATGATTAAGTTTGCATAAGAAACATTTTCATTAACTATTAGTTACCGCTCAACGCATACAATACATGACTTTTGGTAAACTAAGTACCAACAACATTCGCATTATGTATTTGATGGGTTGGGGAAATTACACACGAGTGTTTCTGGTCGATTCCTCGTCTACAATTAATGCAACTACTTTAAAAAAATGTGTTGATATGCTGCCCGGATTTATTCGGCTTAGCAAAAGCCTGGCTGTGAATCCAAATCATATTTTACAAATTCGCCGGAATAGTGATCGATCAGCAGAAGTACTAGTGGCCGGAAACTGGCTTCATGTAAGTCGGAGACGAGTACCTTTAGTTATCAGCCAACTCGAAACTCATTCTAGTACCAGAAGAAATTAGTTTAAATTAAATTACAGATTACATAGATAGTAGTAGCCATACAATAGATAACACATTAATAGTCAGAAGCAAAATCAATAAGTATTTAGATAGGGGTTTTTATTTCAAGGGTTAGGTGCGACATAGCCGGGCAATGCCTGGCTTTTGTTTTTTTATGGCGTGTACGATCCAATCTGTTACATTTCTGGGCCATTTGATCAAACCACGGCAACCAGCCGAAACGGGCTATAAACTCTAGCCAGAACCTAGCTATCTACCCGGTCATAGTGCATATAAATTATTTGATGTCTATTTTCGTCCTATGCATCTTAGTAACGAACACGAAGAATTAGAACGTTTTTTCAATGGCCGATCCCTTCCCACTGGCCCACAGCACATTAATGAATACAGCGTATTTCTTAACCTGCCGGGTGCAGTAGCCACCCAGGTTAAGTGGTTACATAGTGAAGTAGCCGCTACCAGGAAATCGGCGGCTGTAATGTTGCAGGAAGTTCGAGAGTGGTTGCTTCAGCAAGCCGATGCAGATCAAGTGCCCAGTTAGTCTGCGGTTTACTGGTATCCATGTTCTAGCCCCAAAGTAGCCCTTGCACTGGTATTTCAATACCTTTTTTTAACGCGTAGAAAAAACCCGCAAATCAAAATGTTCACGGGTTTATATATCTTCATTCTTTTTAATTTTTCGATATAAATTTAACAACATGTTAACTAAAATAAAAATAAAACAACAAATACGCGTTATTTTTTAATCTCCTGCCTTGGTCCTATAATGATGATGGCAACCAGTAGCTAACGTGTATGAATGAACTAGCATTGTAACCTACAGTCACGGATTCAGAGGGTCCCGTAAAAGGGCGTATAGGTTTGTTTAACTACCATTGGCGAGGGGTGCCGGCTAAAGAAGTTATATTATTCCAGCCTTGTACGTAGCTCGTCTGATAACCAGTTCTGGATTAGCCCGCTCATAATCTTCGATGTACATCAACCCCAGTTCATTTACCTCATATCGCAGCGGTTCTGCATCCTTCTCTTCCAAAATCGTCACGAACCCGCTTTTCAGTAGCTCATTTAGATGAAAATTGATCATCAACGGGTTAAGTGTTGTTTTACACTGAACCTCGCTGGCAGTTGCTCCATTGTAGGTTGCAGTAAGAATACAATATTGAGCGAAGGTGATGATCATAACTATATGTTGCGTGTATTTGGGGTACCACCTAAAGGTATTTTTGTAACTTATAATTAGCTATATGTAATATAAAAACTTTTTAAGCAAATTTATAACCTAAAAATGTATCTTAAATTGCAATTATTTAGTTCATTAAAGGCATAATTATATACAACAGGTGATTTTCTTTATTCTACGGACCATCCCAACTAAATAAGATATATAGTCAATGGGCAAGGTAGTTTAAAATAGTAAGATTAGAGACAATAACGGTGTGCTAGCGGATATTAGTTAGGTCAGGATTACACTAGTCAAATCAGAAACAGAGTACTTTCACTGCCCGTTGCCCGAAATCAGCCTCTTGTTACGCTTGATTTCGGAGTGGACTTATAAGCTAAACACTCCGTTATACAACTTATCACTAACTCAAATGGCTTCCTCAATTGCCAGTCGTACGATCTGGCCTTCTCTATTCCAGAATAGTCCGGCAGTATTGTTTTCTCCCCGTAGAGCCAGTACAAAACCATTTTCTTCGGCGTACTGGCTCATCATTTCCGACATAATCAGGCCATATTCATAAGGGACAACAATCCGTTTTACTGCGCCATAGGCGAGTCCCGTCCAAACGGTTAATGTTACCTGCTCTTTCCTTACTGCCATTGCTCAAATGAACGTTAGTTTGTTCATCAACTTAATTGCAGCACACAATACATCCGCTATCCCCAAAAAGCTATCCAGTGGTTAGTAAGAGAGTTAATTTACAGGAGCTGATAACGTAGTTGACGTTTGTTCCTCTACCTGTTGCTGGCGTACCTGCTGACCGATAGGTACATATTCTATCTCGCACGGATAACCAAACAGACAGTTGGTTTTTATCTGCTCAGCCACTCGGGCAGGCACCATATTTTCCCACCCATCTTCACCCTGCTGAATCATTTCGAGCACATGATCCGTAGAAATATGCAGGTTCTGTTCGTTGTAATCGGTGATGTCTTCGATTTTGTCGTTCCGTACCAGATACTGAAATAAGGGTTCTAAAGTGGGTGGCAGCTTGAACTCGTTGCAGGTATAAATAGCTCCGTGCTTTAGGGTCGGATACACGAACAGCTTGACTTTCCGGCTAAACAGTGTAGCAAACGACTCCAGGATACCGCCCGGCAAAAACTCATAGTGCCCTTCTTCAAAAATGTACTCCAGGTTCGGAATACCCACAATCAGGCCAATCTTGAGCCGCGTTAACCGGGCAAGATAAGCAACGAGTTTGTAGTATTCGAGGTAGTTGGAGATCATCACGGTCTGCCCCATCGAGCACAAGATATCAACCCGGTCAAGAAAGTCTTTCTCGTCGATTCCCTGTTCGTTGGCTTTCAGGTTGTGCAGTGTCAGCTCAGCCATCGACACCACCCGGTTCGAGTCGACATCGGGTTCGTCCTTAAACTGCCTCAGCCCATTTTCAATCATATCCATCTGGACGTTCGTTACGGGCCGAAGTCGCCCACGCATGACCAGAATATGCTTCTTATACAGGGCTTCCGATGGCTGGAGCACCTGCCCGTCGGGTCCGAAGAGTGCGGCATCGGTAAACCCGTTTTTAACGAGGTGTAAACTCATCAGTCGGTTATCGACATCGGCAAAATCGGGACCACTGAACCGAATCATATCAATCTGAATCCGTTCGGGAGCCAGATCGTCCATGAGCGACAAGACAAGTGTTTCGGGCGATTTCGAGTAATAATAGCACCCATAAATCAAATTAACACCGATAATACCGAGAGCCTGCTGCTGCAAAATGTTCTCGTTGTCGATCATCCGAACGTGGATGATGACATCGTTGTAACCCGACTGCGGGTTCAACTGAAACCGACAGCCGAGCCAGCCATGCGCTTCATTGGTTTTCTGATAATTCAGCGCAACAACCGTATTGGCAAACGCAAAGAAAGTAGTGTCGGACCCGCGCTTTTCGGCTAATCTTTTTTCCAGCAAACTATACTCTTTGTTGAGCATCTTCACTAATCGGGACTCCACCACATACCGTCCACTTTCCTCAACCCCATAGATAGAGTCGCTAAAGGTCATGTCATAGGCCGACATGGTTTTGGCAATAGTACCCGACGAGCCGCCTGCTTTAAAAAACATAGCGGCAGTTTCCTGACCGGCTCCGATCTCGGCAAAGGAGCCATAAATACGACGGTCAAGATTTATACGTAATGCTTTTTGCTTAGTACCTATATTCTTTTCGTACATAGTCTCGTTAGCTTGCTGATGTTAAAGTTACAGTATAAAACGCCAAAAGCAGCCTTCTGGGCTGCCTTAAACGCAAAATAATACAATATTAATGTGCTCGTCCCAACTCGGTATCGCTGATGTACATGTTCCCCCCACCAGCTTTTTCGTCGAGAGATGATCCAATCAAAGGCCGGTCAATTTCTACAGTAGCTGCCCGACGGGCACTTCGTGTACCCGTAATCTGAAAAACAGCTTCACTTAGCATGGGTTCGGTCAAATCGCCAAAGGCTTTCATCGCTATGGTTGGTTCCTTCACTTCAACGGACGGAGTAAATCCATTGCCGTATTCGGTAAATCCCTGCGCATTGGCCGATTTGAACGTAATGGGTTGAATCCCCCATTTGATACGTCCTGCAGCATCTGAAATGGTAATGGACCCGACGTTTTTACCAACGGTTGTAGTACCAATGGTCGTAACGGTCATAAATGGCCTTAACCCATTTATAATCAGTTCACTGGCCGAAGCAGTACTAGCCGTCGTTAATACAAATACCCGGCTCAGATTCGCGCCGATAGTCGTGGATTTTGTTACGAAGTTTTGAACGTTCCAGTTAGCTCCATACTTGGCGGCATAGATAGCCGCTGCTGTAGAATTCCACTTTTGGGCATAAAACACTTTGGAGGCATCTACATTTTTACCAATTAAACTAGCCAGATTAGTCGATGAACTTACATACCCTCCGCGGTTATAGCGCAGATCAAGCACCAGTTCATTCACACCTTTCTGCTTGAACTTCGCAAAAATATTGTCAAGCTTCAGATCATACGTCTTGTCAGTCGTACCATCCGACTTATATACACCGGGAATAAACTGATTATAAACAACATACCCTATTGTTTTACCATTGACAGTGTAAGTCGTATCCAGAAAAACGGGGTCTTCCTGAAAGACAATAGCAGTTACCTGTTTGGTCTGGTCGGTATCGATTATTGAGCCGTTAGTGGCTACTGTAGCGAACCCATACGTGTAAGTGTCCGAGCTACTCCCCGACAACAGTTCGGAATAATTGGTGCCCGTTAACATCTGCCCATTCACTTTTGAGATAACATCGCCCCGTTTAATACCTGCCTTGGCGGCTGGTGAGCCTGGCAACACATATAGGACCGACGCAATAACCGTGGCCTTGGCATTATCCCGGTAATACAACTTGTATTGCATACCCGTTGTCTTCGACTGTCCGCTCAGCGAAGCCTTCAATGCTTCGGCGCTCGCCTGAATCCACGAAAAGCGGTCGCCGTCGGCATTACTCGTAGCATTATAAGTATTTAGCAGGGAGGCAAAAAACTGATCCGGACTGAGCGATTTATTGGGATTCGCCGGTATTTTATCGTTCCAGAAGTAGTACGTCTGCATATTTTGCAGAATCCAGTCATTTACTTCCGCGTCTGCTACAGCCGTTGTAGATGATACATTACCGGGTGAGACCGACCCATCTTCTGTCTTTTTACAGGACGTAAGAAGAATAGTAGCCGAAACCGCTACAAGCAGAGCCGGGCGCCAAACGTTTGATACCTTCATAGTAAGTTGCTGATGTGCAAATTCAATGCCTATTAGTAACGTAATCAGTGGCGAAAAAATTTAGTTATATCTACTTATTTAACGCCCAAAATCGGCTGGCCCTCTCAGGCAAACGCGTCTTCAATGTGCTTTACGGCCATTTGGTTATTAGCCATCGTAATAGCGATGATATCGAACCGAATATCGAACATCCAGCCGTGAGCGAATATATAGTGCTCGGCCGCTTTCATAACCAGTTTGGCCTTTGTGTACGATACAAACTCCTCTGGATTACCGTAGCTGATGTTGGTGCGGGTTTTTACTTCGGCAAAGACCATCAGTTTCCCTTTTTTGGCGATCACGTCAATCTCGGCATGTTGGTAACGGTAATTTTGAGCCACGATTTCATAGCCTTGTTCACGCAGGTAACGGGCGGCTTCGGCTTCGCCCTGTTTGCCGGTTTCATTGTGTTGCGCCATCGGTTTAAGTAGGTTACGGGGACAAAATCGAACGAAACAGCCTCGTCTGATTGTTAATACAAGGAAGTTGCCTTATGAAAGGCTGGTTCCTACGTAAAGCAATGAACAGGGTTATTAATAAACAAGTTGACGTTCGTAAATTAGGCTCAATCGCGTATCAGGAAGCCTGGGATGAACAGGAGCGTCTGTTCAGTACTATCGTTGACCGGAAACTGGCAAACCGCGCTGGTTCTCCGGATGAGCAGCAGTCAACCGCCAATTACCTGCTGTTCTGCGAACATCCACACGTGTACACCATCGGCACAAGTGGGCACGAAGAAAACCTCTTAGTCGATGAAAACCGGCTCGCTTCGGAGTTTGGTGCGTCGCTTTTCAAAATTCGGCGCGGGGGTGATATTACTTACCACGGCCCCGGCCAGTTGGTAGGCTACCCAATTCTGGATCTGGATAATTTCTTCACCGATATTCATCGGTACATGCGGCTGCTGGAAGAAAGTATTATCCTGACGCTGGCCGATTACGGGTTGCAGGCGGGCCGGATCGAGGGCGTCGGAGCCGAGCGGCTCACCGGTGTGTGGCTCGATGTGGCTGGAAACAACCCCCGAAAAATCTGTGCATTAGGCGTAAAAGCAAGCCGTTGGGTAACGATGCACGGTTTCGCCTTGAACGTTAACACAGATTTGAGTTATTTTAACCATATTGTCCCTTGCGGCATCACCGACAAAGCCGTCACCTCACTGGCGCTTGAGTTGGGTCATGAGGTGCCGCTGGACGAGGTGTCAGACAAAGTGCAGCAGCATCTGTTCACTCTGTTCGACATGGAACCGGTTACTCAGTAAGATCGTGATACAAGACGTGGCCCGATGCCCGGACATGACCCGGCCCCATCTTTATAGCCTTGCTTTTATCTAAACCTTGACAATGAAAAAAGACATTAATTTTTTGCCCGTTGAGGGCGTACAGATAGTAATTGCCCGGAAAGAGAATGAGCTTGATGGCTACGACTGGCAGGTGTTTCTGATTAATCAAAACGACGTGCCGATTAAAACGGTCTTTGTCACCTCGAAGGGATACGGGCTCAAAAACGACGAAGAGCAGAAAACGTCGACCTTGCGGCATTTTTTTGTAGAAGTGCTGCCAGGTGCCCATGAGGTAGTCGAAACGATCATGCCCGACGTATTTCATCTGAATAATGAATACTGGGTCAGCTATTTTATCGACGATCAGATTTTCGACAAGAAATTCATCTTCGTGCCCGACAGCATCGTTGAAGAAAATCTTGTTACCGTCCCCGCACTGGGTCTGGAGGGAATTCTGCACGCTTAAGTAACGCGGACTCTCCGCACAACAGATTACCTTCGCTACTCAAAATACCGTATGCCTCAACCCGTCTCCTGGAAACGTCGTCTTAAAAACTTTTTGTTTATCGACCTCAAAACGGTGGCGGGAGAGCCATCGCTCCTATCGGTTGATCCCCGATTGCAGCGACAGTGGGAAGAGAAGAGCCGGTATTTTAAACATGATGATGAACTTTCGCCCGCAGGCTGGTACGACCGACGAGCTTCGTTCTTCGCCGAATTTGGCAAGATTATCTGCATTGGTGTAGGTGGGCTGTTTTTCGATGACGACGACAAACCCCACCTGAAAGTGAAGTTGCTCAGCAATGACGATGAAGTACCCCTGCTCACCGAATTTCTGGCCATCGTGGATCGGTACCCACCCGGCGAACTGACCCTTTGCGCTCACAATGGCAAGGAATTTGACTTTCCCTATCTGTGTCGGCGGCTGATGGCCAATGGACTTCCATTACCGCCAGCCCTCCAGATTTCCGGTAAGAAACCTTGGGATATTCCCCACCGCGACACGCTTGAGTATTGGCAATTTGGCGATAAACGGCATTTTGTGCCCCTCGACCTGCTTGCCGCCGTGCTTAATGTACCCACCCGCCCCCTCGAATGGACCGGCGACCGCACCAGCGAGGTGTATTACCGCGAACACGACTGGCCACGTATTGAGAAATACGCCCGCGACTCGATGGTGATGCTGGTGCAGGTTTACCTGAAAATGGTGGGTGCCCCGCTCGTGGCCGACGAGCATATTGTATTGAGTGATTGAGCAGTTAGTAGTTATCTGGTTATTAGTTGATTATGCATGTACTCAACAATAACCTGTCGTTTGAGTTTTAGCCGTACTTCTCTCGACATCGATAGCCTTAACCCAAACGTCAGGAACTCAATGACGGATAACTTTATAACGAATGACTGCAACAGCAGTCTGTAATTTTCAGTCGGGCCAATCATACCCGGCATTTAACATGAGAAACGGAAAACCGAAACAAACTAAATATACAAAGGATGCTGCCAGCCAACCGGCCGGCAGGCAATCTCACACAGCACGCCCACGCGAAAAAGGGGTAGAAAAATCAGGCAAAAACCATGTTCGCCCCATTCAACAGGCAGACTCCTTTCTGGATGAGATGAAAAACGACATCATGGCGTTTTTTCAAATTAACGACGAACAATCGTTTACCCAGGAGCAGGTTCTCGAACATTTCGACACCAGCGACCGGCGCATGAAACTTATTATGCACGGCCTGATTGGCGAACTGACCGACGAAGGTACCATTGTGCGCCAGCCCGACGGCACTTACCGCGCCGATGCCGACGCCAACATTGTTGAAGGCGTGGTCGATCACGTTAACTCACGCTTTGCTTTTGTTATTCCCGATACAGCCGCTGGCACCGCCCGCGACCGCGACGACGATGTCTGGGTATCATCCGACGACCTCGCCGGTGCCGTCGATGGTGACCGCGTACGCGTGGTACGTTTTCAGGATTCGCGCAACGGAGGACGTAATGCGGCCCGACGGCGGATTGAAGGCAAAGTAGCCAGCGTAGTAGAGCGGGGCCGTACAGAACTGGTAGGCCGCATTGAAGTCTGGCCAACTTACGGTTTTGTAGTGCCCGACAGCAAGAAGATATACGATGACATTTTTATCCCGAAAGAAAAACTCGGGGGTGCCAATGACGGCGAAAAGGTCATTGTTCGCCTGACAAAATTCCCCGATCCCAACAGCAGCAAACAGCGGTTTGAGGGCGAGGTGATTACCGTGCTAGGTGTGGCCGGTCAGAACAACACCGAAATGCACGCCATTCTGGCGGAATTCGGTTTGCCGATTCACTTCCCCGCCGATGTGGAGAAAGAAGCCGAGGCCATCCCGACTAAAATCCTTAAAAAGGATTTGGCGAAACGGCGCGATATGCGTGATGTGACGACCTTCACTATCGACCCGATTGATGCCAAGGACTTTGATGATGCCCTATCGGTGCAAATACTCGACAACGGCAACTTCGAAATTGGTATTCACATTGCCGATGTCACGCACTATGTGCTGCCCGGCTCGAAACTGGAAGAAGAAGCGTTCAAGCGGGCCACTTCGGTATACCTCGTGGATCGGGTTGTGCCTATGCTTCCCGAAAAACTGTCGAACGGCCTGTGCTCGCTCCGGCCCAATGAAGATAAGCTGACTTTCTCGGCCGTTTTCGAGATGACGTCCGATGCCAAAATCGTGAACGAATGGTTTGGCCGGACAGCCATCCACTCAAACCGACGATTCGCCTATGAAGAAGCGCAGGACATCCTGAACAGCAACAGTGGCGACTACATTGAAGAACTGCGCCTGCTGAACGAGCTGGCCTACAAACTTCGCGACGAGCGGTTCAAAAATGGAGCGATCAATTTCGAAACGGTTGAGGTACGCTTCCGGCTCGACGAGAATGGCGTTCCGCTGGCCGTTTACCCCAAAATTCGGCAGGATACCAACAAACTCATTGAAGAGTTTATGCTGCTGGCCAACAAACGGGTAGCCGAGTTTGTCCATTCGCTCTCGAAGCGCAACAAAGGGGGCGAAGAAAATACGATGGTCTACCGGGTACACGAGTCGCCTGCCGAAGACAAACTCCGCAGTTTTTCGGACTTCGCCCGGAGGCTGGGTTATAAACTGAATGTCGACGATGAGCATCTGTCGAACTCCATGAACCGCTTTATGGCAAGCATTGAGGGCAAACCGGAAGCCAATATGCTTCAGCAACTGGCCGTACGAACCATGTCGAAGGCGCGTTATAGCACCGAAGACCTTGGGCACTTCGGCCTAGCCTTCAAACGGTATTCGCACTTCACCTCGCCCATTCGTCGCTACCCCGATATGATGGCGCACCGGTTGTTGCAGCATTACCTGGACAAAGGCAAACCCGCCGACCGCGACGAATACGAAGAGAAGTGTCGGCATTCGTCTGAACGAGAGAAAATGGCTTCAGATGCCGAGCGTGCCAGTATTAAGTACAAGCAGGTTGAATTCATGAGCCGAATGGCTCCCGATCAGGTTTTTGAAGGCGTTATCTCGGGCGTTACCGAGTTCGGCATCTTCGTTGAAATTACCGAGAACAGTTGCGAAGGCCTGGTGCGTATGCAGGACCTGAGCGACGATTTCTACGAGTTCGACAAAGACAATTACCGCATCATTGGGAGCCGTACCAAAAAGATGTACACCTTTGGCGATGCAGTAGTGGTTCGGGTGAAAGAAACCAACCTCGCCCGCCGAAGCATGGACTTTGCACTCGTCAGCGACAGCGCCGGTCGGGCCACCGATGCGGGCTCAGGCCGCCGGTCGGGTCGCAGCGACAGCAGCCGGTCGGGCGGGTCGTCGTCCAGCCGCAAAGCAGGCGGCAGCCGGGGTAAAGAAAGCGTAGCTGCGAAAGGCGAAAACCGACGCGGAGGGCGCGGTCGCCGATAGTGTTTATGGGGATTACGCTAAAAAATGGTGTAATCCCTGTCGGTTGTTTAGAAAAGGGCTTGCGTTTTAGTAGTGTAATCTGCTATATTTGCACTCCCAAACAGGGACATTGCCTGCTTCCGTAGTTCAATGGATAGAATTTCGGTTTCCGGTACCGACGATAGGGGTTCGAATCCCTTCGGGAGCACAACAACAGTAAAAGCCTTCATACATACAGTGTGAAGGCTTTTTTCGTTTCCGACCAATTATCACATCCTCCTTTGGGCTGCATCAAAGCCAATAAGGCATCATGACTAGACAGGGCATTCTGGTAAGCTCAACAGATTGTCGGGCTGTAGGCCATCATTCTTTGTTTTAATGTATTTATTGCCGTTGTTACTAGCAACAATCACATCTACAGATGCTCCGCCACGACTTACGTAAAAAGAATAGGTTCCGTCTTCGATTTTGACGATTGCATCTGAAACACTCATTCTCCAACGACTCCCATCCCCGTTGGTTCCTCCAATATTTCTAATTCGTTCGTGCGCATTGTAACGATCAGTTTTGTTAATGCACTTAATCTCTACTCGTTGTGCCATGTCTTTCTTGTCTATCAGTGAATTCTAGCACTACCATTCTGGCAGCAATTATGTATAGAATGAGCCATCAAAAGGTAAGTGCTTTACTACCACTATTTTTACAAGATTTTATTAAGGCATCGACCTTTGTATGGAATTAAGCATTTGCTTATAATCAGTCATCTTGCGTAACCTCTAATCTTTTCTAATCATGAAGACAGTCTTAATAGCACGTGACCAAGACCCAAATAACACGGATGATCGGGCCGCACTGGTGGCCCGGTTACTCGACCTGATTGAACACACAAACGCGGCTATTGATCGGCATACGAATCAGGAACAACCCGATAAACTAGCGATTCGGCAGTATACCGAACTACGGGACGAATACGTACAGGAGTTTGCTGATTTGGTGCAACCTATCGGCTTGATTATTCAGCGGTAGGCGGCATAGCATCAGATTTCTAAGGTTAGTGTTTCTATACAGTAGTGGCTAAATCTGATTAAAGGCGATAGAGCTACTCCGTTACTATCCGTTACATTTCTCCGTTACGTCTATCCCATTTTCCCTTCAACTGTAGCAAAATGCTTACTTATGCTTACTTTTTTTGTCTACTTTTTACCTTCTTCCTTTATCATAACTCAATGCGGAAGATGAATTAACTGAAGGTTTGCACTCTGAATTTCTGATTAGCCCAGAAACCGAAAAGAAACATACAGACTTTGCTTTGTTTCAACTAGTTTCTCTGAATATTCCGCTAACAAATGCGCTCCAAAACATGGGTCTAACCATACAAGATGAACGTCATTATGTGTCTGAGTGGAATAACTTATCATCCAAAAAGATCACCCTGGGATAAATTTTAACTTAATGGAAACAGTTTTTGACCACAGCCTGACGCCAGCCGAAGAGCTAATTTACTTAGACACATTGCACTGCATTTACCATGGCATCCAATTTCCAGAACCAATAACAGAATCAGTCTATCGCAGTTTTATTACCCCTGCTGGAGCCGCCTTCGATCTGTACTTACTATTTTCAGAACGTGGTAAGAAAGCCAAAGCCGCTACTTACGCGGCACTCGTTCCCGAGAGAGTGCAAGAGTACCTGCTAGGATTCGATTATAAAATAATATCAGTCAGAAAGAGAAAATAAACCCCGGCATTAGGCGCACCTCATAATGAAGGACTCAACGACGCAACTACAAGAAAAGATTAATGCTCACCTTTTCCGATTATTCAATAAACAGAAATATGGTCTACCAGCTTATGAGCTTATTTACGAAATTGTCAGTGATGCGAAATTTGGCCCGACAGCGAGTAAAATCAAGTATGCAACAAAACTACATTGGGTTATAAAAGACTTATTTTCAACTCAATATATAGATTCATTTGAGATCGACTTAATCAACGAGCATACTCATACCATCACATACAAAGGTTATCGTCATTACAACGGGAGAACCATCGCACCAATTGAACAGCTTGAGCCGATTATATTAGCAAGAGACAAGAAAATTTTTGAAGCATACTATGCTGGTAAAACAGTTGCTGAACTAAACGAAACTCCACTTAGGACCGAGCATAAAAAAATAGACACTTATCGAAAGAATATAGCAACTGTTGACTTAGAGAAGGCAATAGACATACATCTTGACGAGGTGTTCGCTAATATGTCGTTCAGTGGTGGTTACGAGCATAAACTTGAAAAATTACTATCAACTGTCATTGACACTAATTATTCTAAAATCACATTTGAAGATTTTATTGAGCAGATAACTGATGCAGATTCTCCCATGAAAGAGTCGGGTATAAGACTCGAATGGAAGGGAGATAAAACCGATCTAGCGGAATTGGTGTATGCACTTGCAAAAACAGGCCGTATTAGTGACACCTCAACAGGACTACCTGTAACACAAAAAGAATTAGCAAACCAAGTTATGGCCATGTTGGGTCTTGATTCGTTGGACGTGGCAAATCTGATGAAGGGCCGCTATGGAACAAAAGGAAAGCCAACGACATACAAGGCACAAGAAGGCAGAACGTTTGTTAATGATCTGCAAACACTCCTAGATAAACGGGTACTAGACTAATACTTTATACCACCTTCATACCACTGGTACATTCCCCTTATTCAGACCCACCAACTTTGGTTCGTACTAAATCAGTTACGAATCATGTTTGGCACAGTAACACAAATACAAGTAACACCCGACCAGTTAACGGAACTGGTACGGATTGCCGTTCGCTCAGAGTTAGCGAACTACACACCACCCGCGCCGGAAGGCTCAGACCTGCCTGACCTAATGACCCGTCGGCAAACGTCAGAAACGTTGCAAGTATCTCTTACAACACTACACGAGTGGGCAAAAGATTCAGACGAACGCCCGGCTGTATTGGTGCCCCTCAAAATTAACGGGCGGGTTCGCTATAGTCGCGCTGACGTGTTGGCCGCACTCAAGGAGTCACGTCGTTTTAAGAATAAGGCCGGGGAGGGGCGGGTAGCATGACCTATATACCAACCTCCCACCGCCTGACGTATCGCCTTGACGTTGACAGGGGGCGTTACATTGTCAAAGAATGTGAGCCGGGTTTCTGTAAGGTTCCGCGTGAGCTGACTGTTGAAGAACGAAGGTTCAATGACAAGATAGACGCAGAATTTATCTTGAGAGGTCCCGAAACGCAGAAGAAAGGAACGGGCAAAGGCGCAGGGCGAACAATCAAGTTCTTTACTGGACTGCAACGCACCGACCATGCAGGCGTTTATATTGGCAATGTTATGACGTTCGGACAGGGCGGTAGCAAGGTCCGTAACGGTGTACTAATTCACTTCTCAGCCGACGCCGGGCGTATGGTCCTCCGCTATTTCCCGGCTTACTACCCTTTTCCTAAAGACCGGGCCGCGTTTGTGTCGGCTATCGTCAACCGGGGGCTACTCTGATTCATTTCTCACGTATCGACCCGCCCCCACTTGGGCAAGTACTACGCGTTAATCGTGGGGGCGGGTTCACTATACCATGTTCGACGGAATCAAAGTGCAAGACGTTTCGGTAAACGTTGACGCTCTGCTAAAAAACGACCGCCTGACGTTTGGGGGATTGGTTGATACGCAAACCGGTTTTATACTCAGTCCAATACGTAGGGCGCAGGATCAGGGGTTAAATTTTCGGCTCATACCGTACCAAACAGGGCAGGGGTATCGAGTTGAGGTAAAAGGTAGTTTGCACAAATTCTATAACAATGGGATTCATAATGCCGACCAATACACGGCAAACGACCTGTTATTGACGCTCAACCGGCTAGTAACTGACTACGGATTCAACCTGTCTGAGTCGAAAATCAATAACATTGAGTTCGGCGTTAACATTGAATTGCCATTTGCCATTAGCCAGGTATTTGCTAACCTCATCTGTTACAAAAAAACAGCCTTTTGCATTAGATTCATGCAGTCAGACGCCGTATTACGCCTGTAATCGAAAACGTTACACTGTAAAAATCTATGATAAAGGCAAACAGAAGGGGCTAGGCAGTGACCTGCTACGGTTTGAGATTCGGGTTAGAAAGATGCAGTACTTTAATGGTACTGGCGTTCAATTACGCACGTTGGCTGACTTGCTAAATGTAGCGAATTATAGACCGTTGGGATCCTTACTGGTCAATACGTTTAACAACATTTTGTTTGATGATCCTGCAATCAACTTAAAAACCTTACCGGTTAAAGAACGGGCCGTTTATCAACAATGCCGTAATCCGCGCTATTGGTATACACCCAATGATTTAACTCCAAAACAGGCCGCAACCCACCACCAACGCCTGAGCCGCAATAAAGACCGTTTTCGTGTCTTACTTAATCAATACGGTAACAACTGGCAGGAAGATGTTTCTACGCTCATTGAGCAAAAATGGACGCAGCTAACGGCCGTAGATGACAATCTTCTGACACGGTTTAACGACCGTAAAAAGGTCTGGCAAAACTTGTCAAAACCTGACATCTTGGACGGGGTTACTGAGACTAAAAACAGTGATAAAACAGTGATCACTCCGGGGGCAACGAGTCACAAATTAACCGACTTCCAAAATGCCGGTATGTCACGAATTAACCCTTTATATTCCGAGGTACATTGTGACAAGGGAAAACTGGGCACATCCACGGCGGGGGGCGTTATCTGTCCGGTTACGGGTGTGACAATTGATCAGCCACAGCCGCAGCAAAGGTTTGTATCGGCGGCTATGCTACGCAATAATGATGACCTGTTACTGACGCTCGAACGCCAACACCGGCAGTACACCAAAGGCTCTAAAGAGGACCAATACAGTCGGGCGGCTCACAACGTCAGGAATAGGGAAAGTAACCAGCGTAACAATCTCCGACGTGATGTTAACAGGATTTACAATACCCCTACACTGTTCGACGTAACCGACACGCTACGGCTTACACCCGAACAGCGGGCCGCGCTCGATTACTGGAAAGGTACGCCCTACGAAGTGCAATTTTGAACGTGCTGTATAAAACGAAAGAAGGGGTTTGATAGGTTGTTTATACTCCGCAAAAAGTGTATCTTAAGTTCTATGACTAACGATCTAACCGGGCTACGACTATTCACCCTCCCTACTTGTTTGCGTTGCCGCTATAGTTTTAATGAGCGTGGCAAAATGACGTGTTCGGCTTATCCTACCGAAATCCCCGACCGGATTGTATTTGGCGGAGCCGATGCACATACTTCGGTACAACCCGACCAACAAGGTCAGTACGTGTTTGTTGAGGAATTGACCTAGAAACCTGACTAGGTTAACTAACCCAGTCAGGTTTTTCTGCTGAATGTATATATCTCGTTTAGATACCCGTTTAGGTAATCTTAAAGGGGCGTAACATTTTGGGTCAATCACATAGCATAGGAACCCTCGGGCGTTTGACGTAACAACGCTAGGGCGGCTAACGTATCTAATAACGGTTGTACTTTTTCGGGCCGGGTTTTCTGGAAAAAGGCGGCAACCTGTTTTGTACTTAGCGGAACGCCCGCCTGTTGTACGGTATCCCGAACGGCTTGCATCTGTTGGGCCAACTCTTTAGGCCAATCCTGTTTAACTGTATCAGTAACGATAGCACTTGTTTTTGTTGCCGTAGTAGGCAGGTCAATACCTAACTGTTGTTGGCCGGGGGCCTGATACTCGGGGCGCAAATAGCGAATATGCCCGGCAGCTTCCTCAGCGGCTCGTTCATGGTTCAGCCGAACAAGGCGGTTTAATATTTCGCTCTCTGGTAAGTCGTGCGGCCAACCATAGGCATCGGCAACGGCCGCGTCAATCTGTTGGTGTAAACTGAGTACCACCGACGCCAACCCCATTTTATTAATCGTTTGCTCTTTGGTAGTTAAGGATTCCCCCGCCCTCAACTTTTCTACGACGTTATATAGATCGGTTAGTGTTAGGGTAGGGTTTGCTACCTGTTGCCGTTTGCGGTGTGCGTCTAACTGTTCGGCTAAATCACAAATACGGGCATGCTGTTGCGTTGTTGCATTAGGGAAAGGGAAAGGCTCAAAAGAACGCGATTTAACATAAACGGGCGTATTACCCCCCAAGTCACTTCCACTTACTAGAGCCCACACCATATGAATATTGCTAGACAAAACTCCTAAGTAGTAAGGATCGTCTAGAGCAATAGCGACCAACTTGTTATCAGGTAATATTGTTGTATCTAAAAATTGAAAAATACGATGTTTGGCGGTCTCAACTGTTGCTATATACCGATGTATGCCCTTCAACATAGACCGTAGTTTGGGATTGGTTTCCCCAAACAGCCACCAGTTTTCGCGACGGGATGCACGATTGTTAAGGTCACGCTCAGGTTTAACCGTTTCTACTAGATGTTGATAAACAGAAGGGTATTTTTCTAAAACTTCTTTTATAGTAAGGCCGTATAAATCAATAACTAGTACATCACGGTTCCTATCCGTTAAGTCTCTTCCATTACGGTATTCACGGATATACCGTTCGAGTCCAACTATCTGACCTAGCCCTAAAGTTTTGGCATTGTCACGCGTTACAATGAACCCTGAACCGAATAGGCTTACTCCCCGATTAGCTAAATTTTCGTTTGACTTCAATGGGGTAGCAGAATCCAATTCTGCACCAATTGTCAAATCAGATAAAATTCTTCCTTCTTTTGCTTCAAAAGTAACCTCAGCGGCTTCGTCGCCGGTAGGTACAGTAGCCGTTTTAACTGTTAACAACAGGCCTGAAAGGTTTGCGCCTGAACGTGAAGGCGTAGTTCTTTCAGCAACAGTCATAGCGATAGTTACAGCCGCACCGTCTGCACCTTCAACCCATGGATGGTCAGGTATAGCAAACTTTAACGCTAACGTAGGTGCATCACCATCTAAAAACGGTTGCATTACACGTCGGTTAAACGTTTGCTTAAGGCTGTTTGTCGTGATAAAACCGAACTGTTCGGTATTGCCCTGTTTGACTTGTTCGGCCGCGTTATACCACCAATACATAACCAGATCAGCCGAATCAGGAACTTTACCTTTATACGTCTTTCGTAACGCTTCTGTATAGCCATCGCCTAATGCGTCGCGCATACGGGCGGGGCCAACAAACGGGGGGTTTCCAACTATAAAATCAGCTTGCGGCCATTCGGCGGGTTGAGGGCTTGGATAGTCATAAACCGTAGTACGGGCGGTTTCGTCTGGTACGGGTTGGCCGGTTGCGGGGTGTAATTTAGTCGTTACACCATCCCAACGCGTAACGGGTAGGCCGTTTGCGTCCAGACGGGGAACGGGCGGGCCGTGTTGCAATACAGCGTCCTGTTGGCGTATGTTCTCGTATTCGTCTAAAAGTGGTTCCGGTAATTCACTAACGCCGTGTGTCCGTAGATGCCATTGTAAATAACCGATTTTTAGTACCACGTCGGCTATAGCGGCCGCGCGGGGGTTCAGTTCAAGGCCCAACAATTGCCGGGGCGAAATGGTCGTACCTCCGCTAAGATTGAGTAGGGCGGTTTGTCCGTATGAGTTGATAGCCGCCAATACTTCACCCTCCAACCGTTTTAAATGTTCTAGGGTAACGTATAAGAAGTTACCCGAACCACAGGCCGGGTCTAGTATTTTAATTGTCGTCAGCCGACGTAAAAACCGTTCCAGTTCGGCGCGGGCGTTTTTCTCTTTGCCCTAGTCCAATAGCTGTGCGGCCGCAGCCTGAGCAGCCGCCCACTCCCGGCGCAAGGGTTCCAGCACCGTAGGCAGTACCAACCGTTCAACGTACCGGCGCGGGGTGTAGTGAGCACCTAAACTATGCCGTTCGCGGGGGTCTAACGCCCGTTCCAGTAAGGTACCAAAAATAGCCGGTTCTACGGCCGTCCAATCAGCTTCAGCCGCCTTTAGTAATAAGGCTATTTGATCGGCCGTTAATGTGAACGCCCTGGCATCATGAAACAGTTTGCCATTGAATTTGCGTAAACGGGCCTTTAGGTCGGGCGAAAATCCGCCTGTATCCATTGTACGCCAAAGGGTCTGTAAGGCATCGGGTAAAAATTCGCGTAGGTCAGGTTGTGCGTATTGCCGTAACATGCCCGTAAACGATTCTTTAGGTATCAAACCTACATCCTCCGAAAACATCGTAAACAGACAACGCATAAGGAACTGAGCCACCAAATCGGGCGAATGTCCCGCCCGTTCTAATTGTGTAGATAGTTTCGCTAGGTATTCAGCCAATTCACGCGTTACGCGGGCCGCACGTCGGCTAGGGTCTAGTTCGCGGGGGTCGTCGAAGATGAGCCGTATCATTTCCCGCGTTTCTTCCTCTGCCAGTTTCGACAAAGGGAGCCGATAGCGGGTTTGGTCAGGAAAAGGTACAAATTGATCACCTACCCCGGCAAAGTTGCTATAGAGGTCAATACAATAACCAACGTCAACCACCAGAACAAACAGGGGCCGGGGTTCATCGGCTGGTAACGCCCGTACATACCCTAACGCCTGTTGGCGGGCGGTCTGCATCATTTGTACCCATTTCGTTGTGCCGCGTACGGCATGACCTTTCCGGCGTTTTTCAGGCGGCAAACCTAATTCAGCGCGTTCAGCGGTCTTTTGTTGGTCGGGCGTTTCAGTTCCCTGTTTAGTTTCCAATACAAAACAACCGCGTTTATAAAGGTCAATACGGCCTATACTTCGTTTGCCGTGGTCGTTAAACTCAACGGCCCGTTCGAGTACATAGGCATCTTGTATAGGATTGTCAGTAGTGGGATCAGGACGGGTAACGCCGATAAGGTCGCAAAGGTCTTGTAGAAACAGGCTATAGTTGGCGCGTTCGGCACCTCCGGCCGGTTTCCATCGGGCTTCAAAGTCTAAGTAAGTCACGGGTGAATAGAATAATAATCAGTACACTGAACAGGAAAGGCAAATTGACCTAAGAAATAATGATAATAATTTCAATAGCATTAGTTGTGCTTGGGATATAATGGGGAGGGGTAGGTGAAATCTTTGGAAACAGGCCCTTTAACGACCGCTAGTCTAGGCAAAAAGAAACACCGTCAAAATTAGAAAGGGGGTACCACTGTCCTTTCATATGTCGTAAAAGGACGGAAATTTAGCATCATAGCAGCAAGTCAGATTAGGGAAATGAGGATCATTGCATAACAAAGCATAGTTGAGTCAGCCGTTTAATCAAATGGGAACAATTAGTTCATAAATATATTATATTGCACTCGTAATCAGTGGGTCAAAGTAACAAGAGTAAGTTGTTAGTAATTGCGAATGAGTAATATTTCCACACTATTAGTTGTTATTTTTCTTGGCATTGTTATAACTCTTATACTTGTACCCACTTTCTATTTACTAAGAAGGCTCATCAATACGGCTAAAAACGATGATGAACCCCTTGAAGGGAGGGATTATTTTTATTTGATTGTCAATGCGATGTTTCCATTCGTCTTAATCGGAGCTGAATGGATTCTTAAATGGGCTACCAATAGTCGAGAACTCGGCACGTTTTGGATTGTGGGCACTATTAGTGCTGCAATGGGGTTACTGCTTGGCAATCTGAAGCCCAAAGAATTGCCAACAAACCAAGAGACTGCAAAATACGTAGATAATCTAGGCTTCGAATATGGCCGTTTTCACAAGCGCGATCACAACATTATCCGTTGGTGTTGGTTATTGTTATTTGTAGAGTTTGTGATATGGACGTTGGCAAATGTAGCTACGGCTAAAGGTGAATTATTCGATTTTTGGACCAATCTCATATTGACAATAGCTGTTTATGGGCTGTCGTTATATATGAGCTATCGCAAGGAATTAGTATGAGTAGTATAGACTTGAATACTGTGGGACAATTAGCAACTATCGTTAAAATCGCTATTGTAGTGCTTGTGCAAGTATTGACGCTGTGTATAGTCTTCAGACGAATACAGATACAAAAAAGATCTCATAAAGGCGACGTTTCATTTAAAACGTATCGACAAGAAAAAAACGACACAAAGCGTAAGGGATCTAGAACTAGGCAAACAGGTGGTTTAGCTACAACTCATAGCTGGCATTAGAGACTTACAAAACTTATGATGGCATCCTTCTATAATTGCCATAAGAGAAGCCCGCAAATTCAGAAAATTCGCGGGCTTCTTTGTTTATAAATGAGCTGACTTTGAGCACGTAAAAACTTTTTCGTCTCATTTTGAAATGTTTCGGTTTTCGTGATGTGACGTAACAGGTGTTTCCAATTTAGACTGTGATGTCAATCAACCCGGCAGAACTATCATTAAAAACACCCACCCGCCTGGCTCTGACCAAACAAACTAGCCAATAAAGACCAATGAAGAGGTAAGAATACAACCCAGCGTCAACCTATTCGTCAACTATCTTATAAATAGTTAGGCATATTTAGCAAACCGTCAACTAAGCCGTCAACCACTTTTAAAATCCTTAAAAAGGAATCTGTAAATCAGCTATTTACAATAAATATTCAAGTCCCTTCGGGAGCAAAACAACAGTAAAAGCCTTCATACTATATGTGTGAATGTTTTTACTGTTTTCAGACGTTTGTTTTCTATGCAGGCATAGCTCAGATACTAGCTTAAACCGCACACGCAACATACTCACCTTCCATACTACGTTGCCGGGTACAGGAGGCTGGACAAGATATACTCACCGTTTCGTTAGTAACCATGCCTTTACTTTATCTTTTCCCTCAAAACAAGTTGGCTCAACAATGCATTGTTTTGAGGATGCCATTAAAATACAGCAAAAATGGATACCCTGTCAGGCCATCAGTTCCTGGATTTCGTTAGATAGATACGTGCTTTATCAACATTTTACTATCGGCCGCAGGCCGCCCTATACTATGGAAAAGACGCCTAAAAACGAGAGCAGGCCCAGTAATCCGGCCGAACAGGATGTTAACAACGTTCCCCAAAGCGGTGATCGACCCGGTCAGGGTAGCGAGCGGACCAATGACCATTACGACCCGCAGGGAAAACCCGATGCCGATAAACGTATTTTCCCAACTCCCGATAACGTGGGCGCAAAACATAAAAACCCGGTGCTGGCACAGCCACCCGAAGAATTCACCGGCCTTAAACTTGGCAAACCCGCCACGGTGGCCGCTGGCGTTACCGCCGTCCTTAAATCCATGGAGTTTTCGTGGAGCGAAGCGGGCGTTGGCCGGGGTACGCATGCACTCCTGAAACTTAATCAGAAAGACGGTTTCGACTGTTCGTCCTGCGCCTGGCCTGACCCCGACGATCATCGGTCGGTAGCCGAGTTCTGCGAAAACGGTGCCAAAGCCACGGCCTCCGATGCCGATTCACGGCGGGCTGATCCCGAATTTTTTGCGAAGCATAGTCTGGTCGATTTGTCGCATATGACCGACCGGGATTTGAACAATTCGGGTCGATTAACGCACCCGCTGGTACTCCGCCCCGGCGATACGCACTACCGTCCTATTACTTGGCGGGACGCTTTTCAGGTGGTAGCTGATGAATTGAACGCGCTCAAATCGCCCGACGAAGCTATTTTCTACACGTCGGGGAAAGTGCCTAACGAACCGGCTTATCTATATCAGCTTTTTGTACGGGAGTTTGGTACAAACAACCTGCCCGACTGTTCTAATATGTGCCACGAAAGCAGTGGTTCGGCGCTGAGTCCTACCCTCGGGCTGGGCAAAGGATCGGTAACGCTCAATGACGTTCACGATGCCGAGGTTATCCTGATTATGGGCCAAAATCCTGGCACCAACCACCCACGTATGCTTACGGCCTTGCAGATCGCCAAGCGAAAAGGGGCCAAGATCATTGCCATTAATCCCCTGCACGAAGCCGGGTTGAGCCACTTCAAGAACCCGCAGGATTTCATGAATCCTATCAAAGCGGTGGGAACGTTGCTCAGCAAGGGTACGCCCATTTCTGACCTGCATCTACAGGTGAAAATCAACGGCGATATGGCTGTACTGCGGGGCATTATGAAACACCTGCTCGCGGCTGAAGAGCAGAATCCCGGTCAGGTTATCGATCATGAATTCATTAGGGAATACACCGCCGGTTATGACGAGTTCATAACGACAATTCGCAACACCGCTTGGGAAGATATAGAAGAAATGAGTGGTCTGTCGCGCGGGCAGTTGCTCGAAGCGTCCAACATCATTGCGCCCAAACAGAAGATCATTACCTGCTGGGCTATGGGCCTGACCCAGCAGAAAAACGGTGTGATGAGCATTCAGGAAATTGTTAACCTGCACCTGCTGAAAGGAGCGGTGGGCAAACCCGGTGCCGGTACCTGTCCCGTCCGTGGTCATTCCAATGTGCAGGGCGACCGTACAATGGGGATCTGGGAACGCCCGCATGATGATTTTCTGGACGCTCTCAAGAAAGAATATGGCTTCGAACCACCGCGCGAACATGGTCACGACACCGTAGAGTCGATTAAGGCGATGCATGAAGGAAAAACGAACGTATTCATGAGTCTGGGCGGCAATTTCCTGTCGGCCTCACCCGATACCGAACTGGTAGCCGAAGCGCTTCGAAAACAGAGTCTGACCGTCTTTGTCAGTACCAAGCTCAACCGTGGTCACCTCGTCACGGGTAAAACGTCGCTGATATTGCCCTGCTTCGCTCATCTGGATATTGATATGCAGAAATCAGGGCATCAGTTCACCTCCTGTGAAAACTCCATGGGTGTGGTGAGCCAAAACAAAGGCGTATTGGAGCCATTAGAAGGTGAAATGCTCAGTGAAGTTGCTATCCTATCGGGCATTGCCCTAACTACCCTGGGGGAGCGCACCAAAGTCGACTGGGTAGCCTACACCGAAAATTACGACACAATCCGGGATGCTATTGCCCGTGTGATTCCAGGCTTTGACAAGTTCAACGAGAAAATCCGCAAACCCGGCGGTTTCTATCTGCCCAACGGACCTCGCGAGCGGAATTTCACCACCGAGAACGGAAAAGCCAATTTTACGGTGACCGACATGGTCAAACATACCCTTGAACCAGGCCAGCTCGTGCTGATGTCAATCCGCAGCCACGACCAGTTCAACACCACGATTTATGATTATAATGACCGGTATCGGGGTGTATATGGCGAACGCCGGATTATTTTTATGAACCCGCAGGATATGAAGGAGCGGGGTATTCAGGAACGGCAGTTGGTCAATATCACCAGCCATTTTGAGGGGCAGCAACGGAAATTGGAGCGGTTCGTAGCCATACCCTATCACATTCCGAAGGGCGACACAGCCGCATATTATCCAGAAGTAAACCCGCTGGTTCCCGTTGCCAGCGTCGCGTATATCAGCAACACCCCAACGTCTAAGTTTATCGTTGTTACGGTAGAGCCCGTTGCCGAACGCCTGCCCGAAGGCAGTACATCAGCCGTTCCCATGGTGTTAGAAGCCAGTTAGTTGTCGGTTTCCAACCTACATAAAGCAAGGAGGTCACTTGATTATGGTTACAACTGGTTACAAAAATAAGGCAGCATAGATGAAGTCATTAAAATAGTGTGTAACTTGCGTATAGTGCCAAACTAAAAACGCCGAACTCATTAAAGGCCCGGCGTTTCTGCACTCTTTTCTTAACTTAAACGCTGTTACGCGCTGGGTATATGACGAAATTTTCGTCTCTAGCGTTGCATCAAGATGTCCATTTTGTACAAACGGTATAATTCCTGTACAAATGGGCAGCATACAAACGCCGGGCTTTACCAAGTCCGGCGTTTGTGCGTTATTACAGAAAGGTTTTTGAGATACGCACCAGATTGAACAATTTCCTTAGTTTTGTTGTACGTATCAATGATTTATGGATACCTAAGCTGAGGAACGTAAGTCATACCTACTATACCTATCTAAGACAGACGAATTCATTTTCGCGCTAAAACCTACGCACTACATGAACACCGAGTCAACACTAAATCCCTATCCCTGGCGCCGTTTTTACCCCAAAGAGGTGCCGGACGAGATAAACCCAGATGCTTATTCATCGCTGGCAACGCTGATGGATGAGGGTTTTCGACGATTCACGGACCGGCCTGCTTATTCCTGCATGGGGAAAGAAATCACCTTTGGTGAGGTCGATAAGCTTTCAGCGCAGTTTGCCTCCTTTCTGCAAAACGAACTGAAGCTCCAGAAAGGGGATCGCATAGCGATTCAAATGCCTAACACGCTGCAATATCCGGTGGCAATGTTTGGTGCTTTGCGTGCGGGTCTGGCCGTTGTGAACACAAACCCGTTGTACACACCACGCGAGATGCAGCATCAGTTCAAGGACTCCGGAGTAAAAACCATTGTGATCCTGGCCAACTTTGCCAGCAATCTGGAGAAAATACTGGACCGAACGGACATACAGCACGTTATTGTCACTTCGCTCGGCGATTTGCTGGGTTTCCCCAAGAAGCAGATCGTTAATGCGGTTGTCAAGTATGTGAAAAAGCTGGTTCCGGCTTACAACCTCCCCAACGCAATCTCATTCAATGATGCCCTGAGCCGGGGCAGCAGCCAGCCTTTCAAACCCGTAGCGATCAAAAATACGGACATGGCTTTTGTTCAGTACACGGGAGGCACCACGGGTGTTTCGAAAGGTGCTGTACTAACGCACCGAAACATCCTATCTAATGTTGAAGGGCAGGATTATTGGATGAAACCGGGTGGTATTCCCGATGGCGAAGGGATCATTGTGGCGGCTTTACCACTCTACCACGTATATGCACTCACGACCAACGCACTGGCGGCACTGAAAAGCGGGTCCATGAATCTGCTGATTACCAATCCGCGCGATATGAACGCCTTTATCGACGATCTAAAAAAATACAAGATCACTGCTTTTACAGGCGTCAACACACTTTATAATGGCCTGTTGAATAACCCTCGAATTGGCGAAGTCGACTTCAGCCACCTTAAAATCACATCGGCCGGTGGTATGGCTCTGCAAACATCTGTTGCCGAACGATGGGCGAAACTGACCGGAAATACCCCCTGCGAGGGCTATGGCCTAACGGAGACATCGCCGGTCCTTTGTTCTAACCCTACCGATGGCACTGCACGGGTAGGCACGATTGGCATCCCCTGGCCGAGTACAGAAATGAAGATCATCCGCGACGATGGCAGCGATGCCCCCGTTGGCGAACCCGGCGAAATTGTAGCTCGTGGCCCGCAGGTGTTCAGCGGGTATTACAACCGGCCCGAAGAAACCGCCAAATCCATGCTGGGTGACTGGTTTAAAACCGGCGATGTGGGTGTTATGAATGAGGAAGGCTTCTTTAAGATTGTCGACCGCAAGAAAGACATGATCCTGGTATCTGGCTTTAACGTTTATCCGAATGAGATAGAAGATGTGGTGGCCCAGTGTCCGGGCGTGCTCGAAGTGGCGTGTATTGGCGTTCCCGACGAGAAATCGACGGAGGTTGTCAAAATTTTTGTTGTAAAGAAAGACCCGGCGCTTGAGGCTGACACAATCAAAGCTTTTTGCCGTGAGAACCTGACACCCTATAAAGTACCCCGAATTATCGAATTCAGAACGGAGCTACCAAAGTCAAACGTTGGCAAAATCCTTCGCAAACCTCTACGGGACGAAGAGCTAGCCAAATTGAAAAAGTAGTCAACAGACATGGTGTAACGGACCGCATTCGGTTGCCCAATACACCATGCCTTATACAATGAATTAAGTAATTGAGTCAGTATTTATAGAAAAGGCGTTCTCTTGATAAGAGAACGCCTTTTCTATAAATACTGACTGTATAAGTTCAGACTTCTACGCTACTGGCCAGGGTGTATACATTGTTTTCAGTTCCTGCTGAAACCCTTTCACCTGCTTAATAAAGCGACTGGCTTTTCGGCGCGACACTTCGACACGGTCGCCGTTGACAAGACCGGCGCAAAGTTGCTGACCGGGGTAAATACCTTCCAGATACAGTAGGTTGATAATGTTTTTTTTATGCGGCCGGACAAACACTTTCGAAGATAACCGGCTCTCCATTTTTTTCAGCGTCAGGGATACTATTAACTGGCTTCCGTCGGCAAAGTGAAACAAGGTATAGTTCCCTTCACCTTCTAACCGAACAATGCGGTGCATGGGCATCTTTTTACGATATCCCCAAAAAGGCAGCGTTAAATCAGACAGGTCAAACTCGCCCGCAAGCTGTTCGACGGCTACTTTGGAAAGAGGACGGGCCACTAGGGGAGTTTTCATACTATTTTAGCAATATGGGTGTGAATAATAGACTCGTCAACAGACTAACAGGAGATCCTGTAGCTTCCTGAACAAGCAATCAAGTTTACAAATTTTTACCTGTCTTCCAATCAGTTACCGTCTAAAAATACCTTGTTAAACAAAAAAATACCCTGATCTGGGTAGTTGAATTCTGGTTGGCTGGCGCTCATTTTTAGGGAAACAGCCCGGCGAACGAACTTATTGAGCTTCTTTCTCCTTGAAAACTACAGGACATTTTTTCATACATCAGCATGGCAACCCTGCTTGATTTGGTCGGCAATACGCCTTTAGTTGAACTCAACCGACTAAATCCAAATCCCAACGTTACGTTATACGGTAAACTCGAAGGTAATAATCCAGGAGGTAGTGTAAAAGATCGAGCCGCCGTCAGCATGATTCAAGGCGCATTGGCCCGAGGAGATTTTAAGCCCGGCATGACGCTCGTTGAAGCCACCAGCGGGAATACCGGTATTGCCCTGGCCATGATTGCCCGGCTCTACGACATTCCTATTGAGTTGGTCATGCCCGAAAACTCAACGCGCGAACGCGTACTGACTATGGAAGCTTTCGGGGCTAAAGTGACCCTGACTGAAACGATTGAAAGTGCCCGCGATTACGCCGATGCTCAGGTTCAGAAAGGTGGCTTTCTGATGCTCAACCAATTTGCCAACCCCGACAACTACCTGGCGCATTACCGGACAACAGGTCCCGAAATCTGGCGCGACACGGCCGGAGAAATCACGCATTTTGTCTCATCAATGGGCACTACGGGCACCATTATGGGTACGTCGCGCTTTCTGAAAGAACAGAATTCCGATGTCCAGATCGTTGGATGCCAGCCTACCGATGGTTCTTCGATACCGGGAATCCGGAAATGGCCGGTCGAATATTTGCCCAAAATTTTCGAACCACAGCGCGTAGACCGCATTATAGAGGTTTCTGCCGACGAAGCAACCCACATGACCCGTAAACTGGCCAACATAGAAGGTGTCTTTGCGGGCATGAGTAGTGGCGGATCTGTTCACGCGGCTGTGCAGCTGGCGCAGGAACTCGAATCAGGCGTTATCGTCTGTATCATCTGCGACCGGGGCGACCGCTATCTTTCATCAGACCTGTTCGGTTGAGTGTAGTACCGACGCTACAGTTATCTTTGTACTTATGTACAAGCATATTATTCTGCCCCTACTTTTCCGTTTCGACGCGGAAACCATTCACCATACCGTAACGCGATTTCTGAAAATAGCCCTGTCAATTCCCGGCATGTCGGCGCTTTTCCGTTCGCTCTACGTCGTTAACGACCAACGCTTGGCTCGTACGGTTTTTGGCCTGACGTTTCAGAACCCGATAGGCATGGCCGCCGGATTCGACAAAAACGCGGAGCTGGTCAGTGAGCTGAGCGACTTGGGATTTGGTTTCGTGGAGATCGGTACGGTAACCCCCCGCCCTCAACCCGGCAACCCACGCCCACGCCTTTTCCGGCTGAAAGCCGATGGGGGCCTGATCAACCGCATGGGCTTTAACAACAAAGGGGCTGGCCCGGCCGCAGAACGACTTCGGCATTTTGCCAGGAACCGGGGCGGACGGCAGGTGATCGTTGGCGGCAACATCGGCAAGAATAAAGACACAGCTAACGAACAGGCACTGAGCGACTACCTGATCTGTTTTCGCGAACTGTTCGACGCGGTCGATTACTTTGTGGTTAATGTCAGTTCGCCCAATACGCCGGGTCTACGCGATTTGCAGGAACGTGGGCCCCTCACCCAACTCCTGACGGCCCTTCAGCAGGAAAATCGGCAGCGTCCGGTACCTAAGCCAATTCTGTTAAAGATCGCCCCCGATTTAACCAATGGTCAACTGGACGACATCATCGGGATCGTTGCCGAAACAGGCATTGCAGGGGTTATTGCCACCAACACAACCATCAGCCGGGATGGCCTGGCAACCGACACAGCCACGGTTACCCAAATGGGTGCGGGTGGTGTAAGTGGCCGACCTCTCCGGGAAAGGGCTACCGAGGTAATTCGGTACCTTCACCAGCAATCGGGCGGAGCGTTTCCGATCATTGGCGTTGGGGGCATCTTCTCGGCTGAGGATGCGCAGGAGAAACTCCGCGCCGGTGCCAGTCTGGTGCAGGTATACACCAGTTTTATCTACGAAGGGCCTGCTCTGGCCAAACGAATTAATAAAGCTTTGCTGAACGATTTGTAAAGCAGCCCATTGAAAGCCGTTACCTTTAGGCAAGCCCTTATTGCATGAATGTACCGGATAATCAGGTAGTCAAATTTTTGTGTGTATACACCGTTCTCATCGTAGTTTCTCAGTAAAAAGTGAGAAATTTACCTGTAGCTACCGCCTAACATCAACGCATGGCACAACCAACAACATCGCCCCGCCAGAATACACTCCGACGACCTGCTGAACCGCGTCCGCGCGTAAACCGCGATAGTAATCCGTCGCCCGGTCGTTCGCAAAGTACGTCGTTCAACTGGGGGGCGGCACTTGACCGATGGCTTACCGACCAGCGTTCGACCTTAACACTTGGCGTGTTATTGATGGGCCTGGCGCTCGGTTTGATGGTAGCTTTCATGTCCTACCTGCTAAACGGCCCTGCCGACCAGAGTGTAGTGGGCGCAGCATTCTCCGAACCGCTAGCAGAATCTGGCAGCGAAACCCGTAACTGGGTCGGCCTGGTGGGCGCGTATGTGGCTCACGCCTTTGTTTTCCGCTGGTTCGGAGTGGGGGCGCTGGCTCTACCGATCATCGTTTTTCTGGCGGGTTACAAAATGACCTTTGGGAGTGAACTGCTCCCCCTGAGCCGAACAACAACGGGGCTTCTGTTTGCCGCCGTCTGGATCAGCCTCATGCTGGGCTACATCGTACTCGTTACCGATTCTGCCGAAACGGCCAGTGTCTGGTGCGGAGGTATTGGGTACGAATTCAATGTAGCGTTGTATAGCCTCTTTGGGTGGGGCAACCTGGCCTTTATTGCCTTTGCACTTTTCGCCTTCGTTATTTATTTCTTCGATGTAAGATCGATCAAGCTGCCAACTTTCTCCCGCCCGTCGTCACCCAAGCCCAACCGGCGGTCGTCCGATCCTCTGCAAACGTATTCAGAGAGTGAAGAAGAACCCGACGAAGAAGACGAGCAGGACCTCGACGATTCACTGGAAACGGCACCCGAGTCCATTCCATCTCCGGTCATAAATACTTTTGCCAATACGCCGGTAGCGCCACCGGCCAGAGAGCAGGAAACGCCTTTGCCGGAGGTTATCGCTCAAACAACAGGGGTTACGCTTACGATCAAAAACCGCGAAGCCGTAGCAGACACTCCCGATTCGGCAGAAGAGCTGAGTGCAACCCCCGCTCCTACTTTTGAGCCAGACCCATTCGAAGAAGACGATCTGGTTGCGCTTCATGGCCTGTACGACCCAACCATTGACTTACCTCAGTACCAATATCCGGTTAATGAGTTGCTGACAGACTATCCGAACAGCCGTAAAGCGCAGGTTTCGGACGATGAGCTGACGGTCAACAAAGAGAAGATCGAGAATACGCTCCGCAACTTCGGGATTGAAATTGACTCGATTCAGGCATCCATCGGACCAACGGTTACGCTGTACGAAATCATTCCGGCCAAAGGCGTGCGCATTTCCAAGATCAAAAGCCTGGAAGATGACATCGCACTGAGCCTCTCGGCACTGGGCATTCGGATTATTGCCCCCATGCCCGGTATGGGAACCATTGGTATTGAAGTACCGAACAAAAACCGGGAAATGGTTTCAATGCGGTCGGTTATCACCAGCGATATTTTCAGTAGCAGCAAGTTCGACCTGCCAATTGTGCTGGGAAAAACCATTTCGAACGAAATTTATGTAGCCGACCTGGCCAAGATGCCGCACTTACTAATGGCCGGGGCTACCGGACAGGGTAAGTCGGTAGGGCTGAACGTGCTGCTAACATCGCTTATTTACAAAAAGCACCCTTCACAGCTCAAGCTGGTGTTGGTCGATCCGAAAAAGGTGGAATTAACCCTATTCAATAAGCTGGAAAGGCACTTTTTGGCTAAACTTCCTGATTCGGAAGAGCCAATCATTACCGATACCAAGAAGGTTGTCAATACGCTGAATTCATTGTGTATCGAAATGGATAACCGCTACAACCTGCTCAAAGATGCCGGTTGCCGGAACCTCAAGGAGTACAATGCCAAGTTCATAAAACGTCGACTCAACCCCGACAAGGGCCATCATTTCCTGCCTTATATTGTCTTGATTATCGACGAGCTGGCCGATCTCATGATGACGGCGGGCAAAGAGGTCGAGCAGCCCATCGCCCGATTGGCGCAGTTGGCGCGGGCTATTGGTATCCATTTGGTCGTCGCTACGCAGCGGCCGTCCGTAAACGTTATTACCGGCCTCATCAAAGCCAACTTCCCGGCACGTCTGTCGTTTAAGGTTACGTCAAAAATCGACTCCCGCACCATTCTGGATACGGGTGGCGCTGAACAACTGGTAGGTATGGGCGATATGCTGCTATCCTCCAACTCCGATATTATCCGGCTGCAATGCCCCTTTGTCGACACCAACGAGATTGAAGACATTTGTGAGTTTGTCGGCAATCAGCGCGGCTACGATGACGCGTATGCGCTGCCGGAATTTGTTGGCGACGAGGGCGGTCAGGGAGACGATAAGGACGTAGACATGACCAACCGCGACCCGATGTTCGATGAGGCCGCCCGACTTATCGTTATTCATCAGCAGGGAAGCACCTCACTCATTCAGCGTAAGCTCAAACTCGGTTATAACCGCGCGGGCCGTTTGGTAGACCAGTTGGAAGCGGCCCGAATTGTCGGGCCGTTTGAGGGAAGCAAAGCCCGCGATGTGCTAGTACAGGATTTACAGACGCTGGAAGAGATATTGAAGCGACTGAAAGGTGAGTAACTGGCACGGCACAAAAGTGGTTTAAATTCTATATTAAACTTTTCCCTTTATTTTACCGTCTAAGAAAATAGAGATTCGCTCAGGAAACGAATCCATGAGTTGGCTTGACGAGTAATTCCACTAACAATGAAGAAATTTGCAGTACTGCTTAGTTTAGCGTTTGTGATGACGCTGCCTGCTTTCGCTCAAAAAGACAAACGGGCACAGAGTATTCTGGATGCGATGAGTAAAAAATATAAATCGCTGAAATCGTATCAGGCAAGTTTTACGTTTGCCAGTGCCGGTGGCGGAGCAAAAGAATCCTATAAAGGCGATTTGACTGTAAAAAGCGAGAAATTTCGGTTGCTGCTCGGTGGCCAGGAAGTATTTACCGACGGCAAAACGATGTCTACATACATCAAAGAGTCGAACGAAGTCAACGTACAGGACTACGATGCTGGTAACAACAGTGAGCTAAATCCAACGCAGATCTATACCATCTACAAACGTGGTTTCGATTATCGTTTTTTAAAAGAGCAGAAACAGGCAGGACGCACACTAGAGGTTATTGAGCTGACGTCCAACCGTCCGAAAAGCGCCATCAAAACCGTGCAGATCGCAGTCGACAAGGCAGACAAGTCGGTACGCAACTGGCTGATCAGCAACAGAGATGGTAAGCAAACGTCGTATACGATTACCAAATTCACGCCAAACGTGAACGTCCCCGATTCCTTTTTCGCCTTCGACAAATCAAAATATCCCGGCGTAGAAGTAGTAGACTTGAGATAAGGTGTATTGGTTGTAACTATGGGCTTTAATAAATGGGCTGAGTTACGGGCTGAAGCCAAACGCGGCCCGGCCCATAAGTACAACCAATATTTCCTATTTACACTTTTGGGCCGAAGGACAGATCGCCGGAGTCACCAAGTCCGGGCACTATGTAAGAATGCTCATTCAGGTGGTCGTCGATAGCGCCTAGCCACAAATGGCATTGGGGCAATTGCTGCTGCACATGGCGCACGCCTTCCGGACTGGCAATAACAGCGGCAATGTGCGTTTGGGCCGGAATTCCGTAGCGAAGGAGCGCATGATAAACTTTTTCGAGCGAACGGCCCGTGGCCAGCATCGGATCGCAAAGGATTAGTGTTTTGCCGCTTAGGTCGGGGCTCACAATGTAGTCCATGGCAATCTCAAACTCATCATCTCCATCCGGCGTATACCCCCGGTAAGCCCCCGCAAAGGCGTTCTCAGCCTGGTCGAAATAATTGGCAAACCCCTGATGAAAGGGTAGGCCAGCCCGCATGATGGTGGCCAGAACAGGTTGCGTCCGAAGTACTTGCGTGTGGGAAACCCCCAGGGGTGTTTGCACAGCAATTGCCTGATAAGACAAATTCTTGGAGATTTCATACGCCATCAACTCCCCTAATCTTTCCAGATTTCGACGAAACCGAAGTCTGTCCTGCTGGATAGATACATCCCGGAGTTCGGCAATGTACTGATTGGCCAACGAAGGCTGGTGGGTAAACACAAACATAGTCTGGAGACGTCTTTGCCTGTAAATTAGTTGCAAGGTTGGCGTATATCCAAACTTAATGGCTAATTTAAGCGGCTTTTATGACCTAATCAGCCACAAGATAAGCACGATAAGACCCCCGGTCAGTAGTTACATGCGCATCAACGTTTACTTAATTTCTTTTCTTCTGCTTTCGTTGTCAGTTCGGGCACAGAGTCCTTTTGCTCCGCTCAATGCAGATTATTACCACCTCATCGACCGGCTCGAAATCCGCAAAAACAGTTGGGCTGAGGGGTTTCACAGTTCGGTAAAGCCTTACAATCGCCAAAGTATTGTTCAGTTGGCGGATAGTGTTGCCGCGCACCCAAGCCGTGATTTTTCGGATACCGACTATTTCAATTTCAATTACCTGCTGAATGACAGTTGGGAATGGGTTTCTCCCGCCGATTCGCTTAATCCAAACCTCTTTACAAGGGTAGAGTCGGCCACTTCAACAGCAGCAGGTGACAGCCGGAAGCCAGTTCTAACTTATTTTTATAAAAAGAAGGCGGACTTTTATAATCTGCAAACGCCGGACGTTGATTTGCATGTAAACCCGGTATTTAACATTGGCTTCGGCGCTGAAACACTTTCCGGGCTGGCAACGGCAACAACCAACAAACCGGACCCGCTGTTTGTCAATACGCGTGGGCTGGAAGTGCGTGGAACCATTGGCCGTAAGTTGGGCTTCTACACCTTTTTTGCGGATAATCAGGCGATCTACCCCGAGTACATTCAACGTTACGGACAAACTTACGGCCAGACTTATAACGCTGAGGGGATACTACAGACTACAGCACCGGGCGAAGGATTTGTGAAGCCCTTTCGCACCAACGGAGCCGATTTTTTGACGGCCAGAGGGTACATTACCTTTAACACACTTAAGGTAATCAACGTCCAGTTTGGCCACGACCGAAACTTCTTCGGAAATGGCTTTCGATCGCTGCTCCTGTCAGACAATAGTCCGGCTTATCTCTTCCTGAAGTTATCGACTCGCTTGGGAAGCCGTATTCAGTACACAAATCTGTTTACATCGCTGCAGAACACACAAACGCCCCGCGTTCAGGACGATAAGCTTATTCCGCCCAAGTTTGCGGCCATGCACCATGTTAGTATCAATATAAGCGACCATATAAACGTAGGCGTTTTTGAAGCGGAAGTATTTAGTCGTGACCGCCTTGATCTAAGCTATCTGAACCCAATCATTCTATACCGATATGTAGAGTCGAGTCTGGGGAGTAGAGACAACGCCTTTATTGGCATCGACTTCAAAGCTAATTTCCTGTCGCATTTTCTAGTATACAGCCAGTTTATGCTGGATGAATTCCGATTAAGACCGTTGCTGGCGGGCAAAGGCGACTGGACAAACAAATTTGCGGTTCAAATCGGAGCTAAATACATTGATGCCTTCGGCGTGCCAAATCTCGATCTGCAAACGGAATTTAATTTGGCACGCCCCTATACGTATTCGCACGAATCCTCCCCTACCGTTACCTCTGGTCAAACCAACTATGCGCATTATAGCCAACCACTGGCGCATCCGTTGGGGAGTAACTTTATGGAAGGGCTGGGTATTGTTCGCTTTCAGCGCCAGAAGCTATCGGCTAACGGCATATTCGGAGTAATGATGTTTGGTGCCGATCCCGCAGTTGACATTAATTATGGCGGCAACATTTTAAAAGATTACACCTTTCGGTTTCGAGATGAAGGGAATTTTATTGGCCAGGGCCGCAAAACGGTTACTACCTACGCCGATTTACGGCTCTCGTATATGATACGGCACAATATTTTTCTGGAAGGCCGTTACTTGTACAGGTTTCAGGACAGCCAGAATAAGGCCCAGAGCTATACAGATCAGACGGCCAGCTTTGCCCTTCGCTGGAATCTCCCCTACCGAAATTGGGTGTTTTAAGCCCGTCAACAGCCGAAAAGTCACCAGTCGTAACTAAGTTTACGGCGCCGTGCTTGTTGACGACTTAGGACTTTATTACGTACGATTTAAAAATGCTTGATATTATTCGCCGGGAGCTGACCGAAGCTCAGACTGTTTTAGAGACATTCCTTGGCAATCCCGATAACCTTTCGGCCATTGAACAGGCCGCCGTGCTGATGGCCGATGCGCTCAAAAACGGACGCAAGATCATATCCTGCGGTAATGGTGGCTCTCACTGCGACGCCATGCACTTTGCCGAAGAGCTTTCGGGTCGTTACCGGGACAATCGCCGGTCGCTGGCGGCTATTGCCATTTCTGACGTTAGCCATATTTCCTGCGTAAGCAATGATTTTGGCTATGACTTCGTCTTCTCCCGTTTCATCGAAGGTCTGGGCAATGAAGGTGATGTTCTGCTGGGCCTGAGCACAAGTGGTAACTCAGCCAATGTTGTCCGCGCCGTTGAAACGGCTCGCGAAAAAGGGATGAAAGTCATATTGCTTACCGGCAAAGACGGTGGCAAGCTAGCCGACAAAGCCGATGTTGAAATTCGGGTACCCCACTTCGGTTACGCCGACCGCATTCAGGAAATTCACATAAAGGTTATTCATCTGTTTATCCTGCTGATCGAGAAACAGGTCCTTTAAATCTTGTTAAAATCCCGAGGGGCCGCCCGACGGTTAAAACTGCTTCAAATACGACAGCTTGCCAATTACGTGCTGCTCCCGCTGGCGGTCGATGGTGCGGATAGAACCGGCGTAGGTTCCCGAGTTATAGACGATGTACAGAAACGAAAGGGGTTGAAACTCCCAGGCCAGCCGGATGTTCCAAGCGTTCTTTTCGGTAAATGTATTTCGCTGAAAAAAGCTGATCAGCTGCAGCCGGGGATTAACCGCCAGCCGACTCTCTACGCTGTACAGGGAAATGGTGCCGGTGTAACCGCCTACCTTCTTAAAGTCGTTTGCTTCGGCACTGAACGTAAAAGCCGCATGTGGGATCGGTGCAACAAGCATCGTAACCCGGCCGTAATTCAGATGGCCATCATAATAGGCCCCCGTCTCCCCGTTGAACTGAAACGACACCTTCTTGGATGGATCGGTGCTGAACATAGTTGTATACCGAACATATCGATACTTTCCCGAAGCAATCCCCAAACCCAGCGGTCGATAGTCGCCATCGTCCAGCCGCTGAAACGTTGAATTGGCGAAAATCCCTATACTACCCCCGTTCTGAAACGTTAGCCAGATTGGGTTAAAGTTTGCCTGGGTTTCCTGCAAATAACCGGTCGACGCTTTATGGTAGATCTCGAAGAAAGCACCGGGCTCAAAGTTACGTACCCATTTTGGCAACCATTTCGATCGGTTAACCAGATACAGTCCCGGCGTGGTAGCGATCACATCGCTGCGCGATACAAAGCCCATTTCCGGGTTAAATGTTCTGGTAACAAGAGATTGTGTCCACCAGCCAACTACCTGATTAGTGCGGTAGATAACCTGGCTATAGGCAGATAGCCCCTTATCCGTTCCGGCCGAGCTTAGGGAACCCACGACCATAGCGCTATAAGTCCATTTCTCACTCAGCCGAAAGAAACCGTCCAGCGCCAGCGTCCCGTTCTGTCGACTGCCGATACTATCCGTTCCATGTACATTTTTTAGGGTAAACAGCGTTCCGATGCGGTTTCGCTGACCAATGTTTTCGACATAGCGCCCCACAACAAAGTCGGTTGTTGGGCTACCAGGAACGCCACGCTGCCGGATAACCATGCCGCCATAGTTACGGTTGAGCGAACGATACACCAGCCGGGCACCGGCATCAATCGGGACAGGACCGCTGGTGCCATCGGCTAACGTTGCCAGACCAATTGTACGGCTAAAGAACGGCTTGATCACCATGCTTCCTCCCTCACCCGTGATATTGTTGCCCGGTAAACCCGCCCCGAACAGGCTCGCATTTTCCAGAAAGAAGGCCCGCCGTTCAGGGAATAACACCGAAAAACGCGTGAGGTTATTAACCTGACGGTCAACATCAGCTTGTGCAAAATCAGTATTTAACGTCAAATCGAGCACCGTATTAGGATTGATCGCCCACTTGGCATCACCACCAAGTTTTACGTTAGCGCTCTGACCGTAGCCAACTTCCGTTCCGTTGTAACGGTCATCGCTTACCAATACATAGGGTTGAATACGAATATTGGGTGATGGCGGGGGCGGTTTCAGGCCAGTTAGCAACCCGGCGTATGTCATCCGGCTCGATGTGAAGGCGCGGGGAAACGGCGACCAGGCTGATAGTTCATTGGAGTATCGACGGTTACGAAAGAAATTAATCCCCCACGACTGAGTCGAATCGGTCGAATGCGCGTAGCGCAGTGTCTGCCACGGAATCTGCATCTCAGCCACCCAGCCCGAATCGGTCCTCGTGGTTCGCACTTTCCAAAAGCCGTCCCAGTCTTCGTCGTAAAGTACATCATCAAACGAAAGCAAATCACGCTGTGTACTGTGCGGATTCGTGACAAAGGTCATAGCGTTTCGCTGGTCGTTGAAACCATCGATAGACACCCCGAACAAGTCGTGCGCCCGACTGCTGAAATCGCGCTTGAAGTTAGGCACGCGTAGGGCTTTCTGGCCGAGTGAATCGTGATTTATAGCGGCTATATACAGAAAGTGGCGGTTGTACACTATGCGTACATCGGTGCCAAACGTAGCCGGACGTCCTTGTTGCGGATCGACCTGTATAAATCGCCGGGCGAGTTTACTCTGCTTCCACTCAGCTTCGTCGAGACGACCATCAATTTTCAGTCTATTCTTTATTTCAACCGCCTGGATAGCCCGGCGACGGGTGGAGGGCGCAAAGATGACCGATTGCCCAGCACCCACGTTTGTAGAAGGTGTAGTTTCTTCGGTTATCGCATCACCAGTAGAATCTGACTGAGCAACGACATTATATTGAGTTGTAGTTGGGGTAATAGGATTGGTTTGTGCTCGCGACAGGAGTGGCAAAAAAACGAACAATAAAACGTTGCGAACAGTAAAAAGAAACATACGCTGGGAATGGCTTACCAACAAAAATAGGCACATGCTTAAGTACATGTACCTATTTTTAGATAAGCGGCCCATAAGGCCCACTCACCGGCAGTCTATATGAATACTTATCTACCTGCTAATAATCGCCACCAGCGCCACCGCCACCGAAGCTACCACCACCAAATCCACCGAAGCCGCCACCACTGCCGCCCCCTCCGCCACTCCAGCCGCCCCCGCTGGAGCCGCCCCAACCAGAGAATGTAGATGTTGGGAAAAAGATGGGACCACCCCAACCACCACCGCGATTGCCGCTATTACCCCCACCCCGATTGCGTCGGGAAATAATGAATATAATAACCATGAAAACGATGAGTATGATCAGGAATGCCCCTGGGCCGCCGTCTGAGTCGGTGTCTGGTTCAGCCTTATATTCACCCTGAGCACGTTTGATGATTTCGGTCGTTGCCTCGTCCAGTCCCTGGTAATACTGCTCCTGCTTAAAAGCCGGAGCGATGGTATTGGTAATAATCCGCTTGGCAATCGCATCGGGAATAGCTCCCTCCAGCCCATAACCAGGGGCGATAAAAATCTTACGGGTCTGGGTAGCCCAGGCCAGCACCAGCCCATTGTTTTTGCCCTGTTGCCCAACTCCCCATTTGCGTCCGACCTGAAAGGCGAAATCGCCGATGGGATAAGGCTCTGTAGTTTTGACGATAACAATCGTAATCTGAGTCGATGTGGAGTCGTTATACGCACGCAGTTTTTGTTCCAGTTGGCTGCGCTCGGTCGGGTTTAAGATCCCGACAAAGTCATTAACCAGACGGGGTGGATTCGGCTTGTCAGGAATAACATCATTCGCGGATGCACCGTTGTCGGTTGCGGTGTCCTGTGCCTGTATGATAGACGGTGAAACTGCAAGGAGAACCAATAGCAGTCCCAGGCGTAGCCATCGGGCAATCGATGAGATAAAGGTGAGTACGTTCACGGCAGTGTCAGTCAAACGAAATATCGTCGGCGAGTTCGTTAACGTCGTCGCTGGCGTAGGGAAAGTACTGTTTCAATTGTTGCCCGGCACGTTCAATACCAAGACTTAACCCTTCGGCATATCGACTTGATTTAAAATAGCTTCGAAGCAGCTCTTTTGTACTTTCCCAAAAATTATCGGGTACTTTGGCGTCAATTCCCTTGTCGCCTAAAATGGCAAATTTGCGGTCGGTATGTGCCAGGTAAAAGAGCACCCCATTCTGTTCTTTTGTTTGGTGCATCCCCAATTGCGCAAACACCTCAATGGCCCGCTGTACGGGGTCGGCGTGGGCGCAGTGTGGCTCTACATGCACCCGAATTTCACCCGACGTAGCCTTTTCGGCCTGACGGATGGCTTCCACAATGCGCTGTTGTTCGTCCTGGGTGAATGGATTGTTTTGCATAGGATGCTTTGTGAAGTAAGTGAAGTAAGCCGATCAAGTGGTGTAGGCAATTAGCCTTTCTTCACGTAATCGACTTACTTCACCAATCACTACTTAAAACTGTACTGTCGGAGCGCTTTGAGCAGCTTGCGATGCTTCGAAGAAGCCTTTAACCGGGAAGCCAAAAATACCGGCGAAGATATTATTCGGAAATGACCGAACAGACTGATTATAGGTCTTTACGGCGCCGTTAAAATCATTCCGGGACACAGCAATTCTATTTTCTGTTCCCTCCAACTGAGCCTGTAACTCCGAGAAGTTCTGATTGGCTTTCAGGTTAGGATAACTTTCGGCCACCGCCAGCAAACGCGACAGCGAACCACTTAACTGATCCTGAGCGGCCTGAAACTTCTGGACGTTCTCTGGCGTCAACTGGTCGGCTGTAAATTTCACCTGTGTAGCACTGGCACGGGCCTGAATAACAGCCGTCAGCGTACTTTTTTCGAAGTTAGCCGCGCCTTGTACTGTCCGAACCAGGTTAGGAATTAAATCGGCCCGGCGTTGGTACTGGGTCTGCACCTGTGCCCACTTTTCCTGCACGTTTGTGTCTGACTGGACTAAACCGTTATAAGAGCTACAGCCGTACATGCCCAGGATAAGGGCAAGAACCACCACAATAATTAATGTCTTTGACATGGTCTGTTGAAATGCAAATAGTTGATACTGGATTCAAAGTTGGTCAAAACTAATACTTTGTAAACGCAAAACTACGCCAGTGGTTTTTTTAACCATTTTGCATCGGATTTGTATTGATGACTGGTATACGCAATAATACTCTTGTAATGGATCTTACACTAACTGGAAAGACTGCCCTTGTTTGCGGCAGTACACAAGGCATTGGCCGCGCTGCGGCTGTTGAACTGGCCCTTTTGGGAGCCAATATTGTGCTGATGGCCCGCAACGAACAAACACTCCGCGAAACAGTGGCTGAGTTGGATGCCAGCCAGGGCCAAATGCACCGGTATCTGGTGGCAGATTTCAGCCAGCCGGGCGAAGCCCCGGCGGTACTCAGCCAGCACCTGGCGCAGTTTCCGGCCATGCACATTCTGATTAATAACACCGGCGGGCCGGCAGGTGGCGCATTGATCGACGCCAAACCAGATGAATTTACCCAGACATTTCACAATCACCTGCTCAATAATCAGGCGCTGGTTCAGGCGGTTTTTCACGCCATGAAGGATGCCGGTTTCGGACGGATTATTAATGTCATTTCAACGTCCGTAAAACAACCCATTGTAGGGCTGGGTGTGTCGAACACCATTCGGGGAGCGGTGGCGCAGTGGGCCAAAACACTTTCGCTGGAGATTGCCCACTTTGGTATTACGGTCAATAATGTACTGCCTGGTTACACAGAAACGGCGCGTTTGGCCGCTGTACTTGCCATGCGGGCGAAATCGTCGAAATCGTCGGGAAAGACGGAAGAAGAGATAGCCAGACAAATGGAGAGTGAAATTCCGACTGGGCGTTTTGTCAAAGCCGAAGAGGTGGCATCCGCTATCGCTTTCCTATGCACCCCCGCAGCCGCGTCGATCAACGGTATCAACTTGCCGGTAGATGGCGGACGAACGGGCAGTCTTTGATCCGGTTAATGGTTAATGGTTAATGGTTAATGGTTAATGGTTAATGGTTAATGGTTAATGGTTAATGAAAACAGTCTAACCTCAGAAGCGTCTACTCATCAACTAATAACCATTAACTTAATAACTCATTAACCAATAACCACCCTTAAACGAGGCTATTTTTAAAGGCGTAGGCGACCATGCCCGCTGTATTTTTGGTACCTGTTTTTTCTAATATCCGTAACCGATGGCCTTCAACTGTTCGGGGGCTAAGGAATATCTTCTCACTGATCTCCAGCGTAGAAAGGCCCTCGCAGATTAGCATCAGCACTTCTTTCTCGCGTTCGGAAAGCAGTATCTTGCTGTTATAAAATGCATTGACGGGCTTCGTTATGGTTGTCTTGTTAGTCATTTTTCGGAGCATGGCCTTCGATACGAACTCGTTTAGGTAAACGCCTTCGTCCATCACCTTGCGCACCGCTTTTTCCACTTCGCCTGCTTCGGCATCTTTCAGCAGATAGCCGCTAACACCTTTTTCAAGGAGGTGAAGCACCATGCGGTCTTCATCGTGCATGGTAAGCACAACAATTTTGATGAGAGGGTAATTTTCCCGCAGATAATCGGCGGTGGCAGTGCCATCCATAACCGGCATCTGGAGGTCGAGCAACACAACGTCGGGAAGCTTCCGGGCAATTTTATCAATTAGCTCCTGTCCATTGCCAGCTTCGAGGACTAACTCAAAATCATTGATCTGCCCCAGTATGGTGGACATCCCGACCCGGAACAGGGTGTGATCATCGCAGAGGGCCAGTTTAATTTTTCGCATAGAGGAAGAAAAGTTAAGAGCTGATACCCTATTAGTCGCATAGAGCAGCCATTCGGCAAACAAATTAACTCAATAAATTAACAGGTTGCGCGTCATGCAGTTGAACCTGTATATGAATTTGCGATCCGCGGCCGGGTGCTACGTCGAACGTTACATGTCCGTTCACAACACTAAGGCGGCTTTCGATATTCCGTAACCCCAGCCCTCCCTGCTTATTTTCCATAACAGCGTCGAAATCGAATCCTACTCCATTGTCAATGACCGATAGGCGAACCTCCTGATCAATACAAATCAGTTGAATAGTAATCTGGCTGGCTCGGGCGTGACGAATGGCGTTATTGACCAACTCCTGGGCAATTCGGTATAACATCAAATCGAGAGATGGCGGAAAGGGCGTGTCAGATTCGGGAAAGGTTAACTGTACTTCTGTACTTGTATCGGTAGCGCGATCGGCCAGTTCTTCCAATGCGGCCAGCAGTCCAAATCGCTCCAGAGTAGTTGGCACCAGGTTCCGGCTTATTCGCCGAACGTTAGTCATGGTTTCATCAATCATGGAGCGCGTTTTCTGAAATTGAAAACTTATTTGCCCATCCGCGGAAACCTGGCGTTCCAACTGGTTGAGGCTCATTTTAGTGACCGATAGCATGGTGCCAATGCCATCGTGCATATCTTCGGCCAGTCGTTTCCGCTCTTCTTCCTGCCCCCGAAACGTAGCTGCCATCAGGTCACGCCGGTGCTGAGCCTGCAATTCCTTGAAGGCTAATTGCTGTTTCGCCTGTTTTTGCTGGTAATAGGCTACGAAGATGATGATGAACACAGCCATCACCAACAACACAGCCGTACCAACGGCAATTACAAAACCGGAATCTACTGACATTGGCTTACTTGCAGGCAATCTGCGTGAAGTAAAGTTCAAAAATCTATAGCTGAATATCAATTCTACCAATAACTATTGAGTTAGCGGAACAGTCAATGTAAGCCTATTCACTATAAGTTATAAAAAGTAGAAAGAATGAAGATGTATTTTTATTGAAATTCGTCAAAGAGTATTATCCTGATCGTATTTGCTAAACCAGATACCTATGGATGCTAGTAAGCAGAAGAAAATATAGAAAATGAGATTCGTATCCCAATACTGTTGAAATATTTCTGGTTGAGCCTTACGAGACAACACCTTATCACTTAAAAGAAAAATAAAAAAGGTCCCACAAAAATAGAGAAGCCAGCCACTATTTATCCAGAACATTGAATATGTGAGTATATTTTTTATTCGCACCTCCGACAAGACTCGCTCAAAAAAAACTATGGTAATTAATATACCATACAACCTTACAATTGTAAAATCTATTATGGAAAAGTCACTTTTGCTATAGAACAATAGGCCTAAAAAAAGAGAAATAACAACACCCCAAACTATAGTTTTTCTGTATCTTGAAGAGTGTATCCTAGGGTTGTTGTAGAAAATTAACGCTAAAAAAAACAGCTCAATAAAAGAAAAAATATTATAGATGAAGAGATTATTTTCTTTGACAGAAGCAAGTAGGTTAGATAAAATATCTCTCAAAAAGAAGAGAATAAACAGTACCAGAAGAAGTCGGATTTCATACTTGATTGATACTATTCGAAATAACCCTATTAGTATAGGTAATAGGGTTATTAACTCAGCAATAAAGGCTATTGGATAATCTTGATACGGGCTAAAGAATCGACTCATTACATAGATTCATTACATAGCTTAACTACCACAATATTGTGGGCATGGCCGGCCGTCACCGACTGCTCTGCCGCTACCATCATCTGCGGGCATATCTTTCATTCCGGCTTTATCAACCCGGATTGGCATATCTTTACCTTTAGCATCTACTCCTGTCAACAGTACGCGAGGCACAAGCTGACCTTTATCCGGACTGGTAGGCTTGCCATCAGAATCTTCCCAACGCTTGGCGTGATGAATTCGCAATCCTACACAGCCGGGTTGGCTAAGTAGATACTGGATGTGGTTTGTACCAAAAAATTCGGAACGAATATATTCGTCTTTTGAAAGACCAACTTGAAGCTTACGCTCCTGGTAAGCGCCTGTCAGGGCCTGTGTTTCTTGTGGGTCCAGAATACGGCCCGCATCTTTGGTAAAAACATTCATAATGGATCAGATTGGAATTAAGATGATAGATGCGCTCTCTAAGGGTGGACAAAAGCGGAAAGCGAATCTAAATTACAACATCAATGTTTCCCGGCTACCATTACAAAATACACAGATCTATCGACAATGAGCTAACAACCAAACACTTAAGCCTTATAAAATATTTATCAATACGTAGTTCTACGTGCTAAAGTGCGGGGTTCTGCGTGGTTTGTTTACGATGCTGAAACTCCGTGTTTATGCGCTTATATGAGCTTATCGTTACATCTACCTTTGTTATGTTACTATGGAGCATCTGGCGTAGCAATAAATTTTTCTCATAGGTTAGGTTTACGAAAAACGCCGGAGCAGCTTGCTCCGGCGTTTCTGTATAAGTGGCATATAGCTCTTGAATACCGCTACTTTAGCAGGTTTAGCAAGTAGGCGCCGTACCCGCTTTTCACCAATGGCTTGGCAATTGTTGCGAGTTGAGTAGCGTCGATGAATTTCATACGATACGCAATCTCTTCCGGACAGCCGATTTTCAGGCCCTGACGCTCTTCAATGACGTGAACGAACTGACCGGCCTGCATCAGCGATTCGAAGGTGCCCGTATCGAGCCAGGCAGTTCCCCGATCCAGCACGCCAACCTTCAATTTACCCTGTTCTAGGTAAACCCGATTTATGTCGGTGATTTCCAGTTCCCCTCTTACGGAAGGTTTTATGTTCTTGGCAATATTGACAACGTCGTTATCGTAGAAATACAATCCGGGTACCGCATAATTTGACTTAGGCTTCTCGGGTTTTTCTTCGATGGACAATACGTTGAACGCTTCATCGAATTCCACCACGCCGTACCGTTCCGGATCATGTACCTGATACGCGTACACCACACCACCGTCGGGGTCGTTGTTAGCCTGAAGTAGTTTCGACAGGCCTGAGCCATAGAAGATATTATCGCCCAGAACCAGCGCTACCTTATCGTCGCCGATAAATTCTTCACCAATAATAAACGCCTGTGCCAGCCCATCCGGACTAGGCTGAACGGCATATGTAAATTTACAGCCAATACGCTCGCCATCGCCGAGGAGTTTTTCGAAATGGGGCAAATCGTGCGGAGTTGAAATGATCAGTATTTCCCGAATACCTGCCAGCATCAGAATCGACAGGGGGTAATAGATCATCGGCTTGTCGTATACGGGCATCAGCTGTTTCGAAACAGCCAGGGTAAGCGGATGGAGACGAGTGCCAGAGCCTCCGGCAAGTATAATTCCTTTCATTTATTTAATGAGTGAAAAAGTGAGAGAGCGAAAGAGCAACCAGCGGATCAATTTTTCGCTCCGTACCGGCAACCCGGTATCGCTCTTTCACTCTTTCGCCTTTATTAACGATTCGCGTACATTCCCTGATAATAACTCTGATAGGCCCCCGAAGTAACGTTATCCATCCACTCCTGATTCGCCAGGAACCAGTCGACGGTTTTTTCAAGACCTTCGGCAAACTGAAGGGAAGGCTCCCAACCAAGCTCATTCATGATTTTGTGCGCGTCGATAGCGTAGCGCAGATCGTGTCCGGCGCGGTCGGTCACATACGTGATCAGTTGCGCCGAGGTTCCTTCCGGCCGACCAAGTTTACGATCCATAATGCCGCACAGCAAGTGGACAATATCAATGTTTTTCCACTCATTGAAACCACCGATGTTATAAGTTTCGCCCAGCGTTCCTTTGTGGAAAACGGCATCAATGGCACGCGCATGATCAACCACAAACAGCCAGTCCCGAACGTTTTCTCCTTTGCCATAAACCGGTAGAGGCTTGTTCGTCTGAATGTTGTGAATCATCAACGGAATCAGCTTCTCAGGAAAGTGATTCGGGCCGTAGTTATTCGAGCAGTTCGACAAAACAACGGGCAATTTATACGTATTGCCGTACGCCCGCACGAAATGATCTGAGGCCGCTTTTGATGCGGAGTAAGGCGATTGCGGATCGTAGGGGGTTTCTTCGGTAAAGAAATCTTCGGGATTGTGCAAAGAACCGTACACCTCATCCGTCGATACATGATAGAAGCGTTTACCTTCAAAGCCGCCCGTAGAAGCCCAGCTGTTTTTAGCCGCATTAAGGAGATTGACCGTACCAACAACATTGGTCATTACGAACGACATAGGGTCTGTGATTGACCGGTCAACGTGCGACTCAGCCGCCAGGTGAATGACGCCATCCAGTGATAATTCGGCGAACATATCCTCCAGAAATTTCGCGTCGGTAATATCACCTTTTATAAAGGTATAATTAGGTGCATTTTCAATGTCTTTCAGGTTGGCCAGGTTACCGGCATACGTCAAGGCATCGAGGTTATAAATTTGATATTCGGGGTATTTCGTAACAAATAGGCGAACGACATGTGAGCCAATAAATCCAGCTCCGCCTGTAATGAGAAGTTTCATTATACTTTAGGTTTTAAGTCTACGGTTAATTATTTACAATTACTGGACACTAAAGTAATATTGCATCCGGTAACTGTAAATAACAAATTTACTTATATTAATTTTTTCTGCCAGTTCCATGCATCCCGTAACGACTCAGCGAGCGAACGGCGGGCCGACCACTCCAGCACACGGTTTGCTTTCGTAACATCGGCGTATACCTGCTCCACATCACCCGCCCGTCGTGGCCCAATAACATAGTTAACCTTCACCCCGGTAGCCGCTTCAAAGGTCCTGATAACGTTCAGAACCGTTTCGCCACGTCCTGTACCGATATTAATAACGTCATAAGAAGCGCCTGCCGGGGCTTCTATCAGCTTTTTCAGAGCCTGAACGTGAGCATCGGCCAGATCAACCACGTCGATATAATCGCGAATGCAGGTGCCGTCCGGTGTATTATAATCATCACCGTATACAGTCAGGCTAGAGCGTATGCCAGCGGCCGTTTGTGTAATGAACGGTACCAGATTTGCTGGAACACCCAACGGTAGCTCACCAATTTCAGCTGATGGGTGCGCACCGATCGGATTGAAATAGCGAAGGGCCAGAGCTTTGACCGGTATCTGTGCTGCTATTGCATCCCGGATAATATCTTCACCAATGGCTTTAGTATTCCCATAAGGCGACTGAGCCGGCAAACGTGGTGTTTCTTCCGTTACGGGCAATTGAGCCGGTTGACCATATACAGTGCAGGACGACGAAAACACAAAGTTCTGTACCGAGAACTGAGGCATCAGTTCCAGTAACAGCATCAGCGGGTCCAGGTTATTGCGGTAATACTTCAGCGGTTTGGCGACCGATTCACCTACCGCTTTGTTGGCGGCAAAATGAATAACGCCAATGGGTGCTTCTTTCCGGAAGATGTCGGCCATGATCTCGGCATCATTGCAGTTTACCGGATAGCAGGTTACATCGTGGCCCAGGATAGCCCGCAGCCCATCGAGAGCAGAGCGTTCAGAGTTGGAAAAGTCATCAATAATGACCGGCTCAAAACCGGCGTTAACCAACGAAACAACCGTGTGGGATCCTATGAATCCTGCACCTCCGGTTACCAGAATTTTGGGAGAATTGCCTGAAAGAGTCAAACCGTTTTTTATAAAAATTTTGTTGCTATATTAGCATAGTCAGTTTCATAATCAGACAAAAGTAGCATATTCAGCAGGTTTCCGAAAACAGTTTTTATTCTGGGGTACCCTGATAAAGTAATACAATCGAATGAATGACAACGAATTGAAAGCCCTTATCTCGCTTCTGGACGACGAAGACCGGGAGGTCGTTGAACACGTTGAACAACAAATTCGACAGATGGGGGGGCAAATGATCCCATTTCTTGAGTCGGAATGGGAAGGTAGCTTTAATCCTGCCCTTCAAAAGCGAATAGAAGAAATTATACACGATCTTCAATATGAGTCTGTGTTGGATCGTATGCGCGACTGGAAAAATGGCGGAGGTATGGATTTACTGGAAGGGCTCTGGATCGTCGCTACCTATCAGTATCCTGACCTGTCGCTCGATAAACTCAAGCAGGAGATAGAGCAACTGTTTTATGATGTATGGGTTGATTTCAAGACAGATATGCACCCCGACGAGCAGATTAAGGCGATGAACAGTGCCTTTTTTTCCAAGCTAAAATTTGCGCCGAACACTAAGCATTTTCACTCGCCAGCCAATTCGATGATCAACCAGGTACTCGAATCACGCCGGGGAAACCCCATAACGCTCTGTGTACTTTATATGCTTATTGCCAAACGGCTGAATCTGCCTGTATACGGTGTTAATTTGCCTAATCTCTTCGTACTGACCTATAAAAACAGCAGTGGTGTTCAGTTTTATATCAATGTATTCAACCGGGGTTTGGTCTTTACTACCAAAGACATCGATCAGTACATTGATCAGTTAAACATCAAACGGCTGGATACCTTTTACCAGCCCTGCACAAACGCCGATATTGTCCGGCGTGTACTTCGCAACCTGACGCTGGCTTTCGAAAAGAACGGTGATACTGAGCGCGTTCGGGAAGTAGAGCAAATCCTTAACACAGTTCGGGACGACGGCGACGGCCTTCCACTTTCAGATTATACCCAACGGTAAGCACGTACCCACGGGATTCATCCCGTGATTTACTTGATAAATTCAGGAATCACGGGATAAATCCCGTGGGTACACTAATAGGCAACGGCCAGCAGGCCGGGGCCTTCCTGAAAACAACGTATAATGAGTTGCTCCTGGTGGTCGGGTAAGCGAACATGTCCTACCAACTGGTCAAGGCCATCCGCAAAAGGCTCGATCAGTAAGTGCTCCCGGAAAGTGAGCTGACGCTTTCCATAAAGTTTATATAAGGCTTCTTTGGCGCACCAGTAAACCGCCAGCCGGTTTGGGTCACCAGCCGCGTGCGCAAGTTCACTCTCCGACAAAACACGCGGTACTACCCGCCTGAACTGCTCCCGAATTGGTTCAATATCAATGCCCACAGGGCGCGACCGATGCAGCACCGCAGCGGCCCATCCATTCGTATGAGACAGGGAAATATGCCAGGGAGAGTTAATAAGGTGTGGCTTCCCATATTCGTCTTTATACAACCCACTGTAATCTGTTCCCTGCTCTTCAACTAATTGCCGGATCGTTACCCGGCAGGCCAGCCATTCAACGCGCTGGGCTGGATGGCTGATGCGCGCCAGATCCTCCTGTTCTGCCACAGTTAGCAGCACCTTAGCCCGTAATGCAAGCTCGTCCTCTGTAATAGCCTTTAGCCTGGCCACACAGTCACCGTTTATATCTAGTTGAAAAGTCACCATCAAAAGTCGGAAGTCATTCGAGAAAAAGAAAGGATTAACGACCTTTGAGCAACAACTTGTCTTTTCATCCAGTGATTGTAGAAAAACTAGATACGTTTGGCGGCCACCGCGACCCTGTTTACACCCTGGAATATGGCTTAGTAGCCGAACAGTTTTTTTCGGCCGGGGGCGACGGGCAGGTTGTCCGTTGGCATCTCGACCGGCCCGATCTGGGCGAACTGGTGGCCAAAGTACCCGCTTCTGTCTATGCCTTAGCCCTGCATCCGGCCAGCGGACTTTTGTGGGTTGGTCAGAACTACGAAGGCATTCATCTGATCGACCCGGCCCGCAAACAGGAAGTGGCCTCGCTTAAGCTTACATCGGCCGCTATTTTCGACATCAAATTTCACAAAGACGACGCGTTTGTGGCCTTGTCGGATGGGGTTGTGGCTGTTGTTGATACAGACCAGCTTGCGGTTCGCAAACACCTTAAAGCATCCGATCAGTCGGCACGATGTATTGCGGTTAATCCCGTTGAGCGCGAACTAGCCGTTGGCTACAGCGATAACGTTGTTCGTATTTTCGATTTAATAACTTACGAACTCAAGCAGGTTATTCCGGCCCATGGCAATTCTGTTTTTACAGTTGCGTACTCCCCAGACTTCCAGCAGTTGCTCACTGCCGGGCGCGATGCACATTTAAAAGTTTGGGCGGTAGAAAAAGGCTACACCCTTCAGCAGGATATTGTAGGGCATATGTTTGCTATCAACCATTTAGCATTTAGCCCAGACGGCCGCCGGATTGCTACGGCCAGCATGGATAAGTCACTTAAAATATGGGATGCCGAGACCTATAAACTACTTAAAGTAGTGGACCGCGCCCGTCATGCCGGACATGGCACATCCGTTAATAAAGTCCTTTGGACAAATTACCACCAACTACTACTTTCGGCCAGCGACGACCGTACTATTTCGGTATGGAAAATGATCTAAGATTATTCGTTATGGTATGTTTCCTCTATTTTTCGGCCTAATTTTTGTAAAATAGGTATTAAGGCAGTTAATTCACCTTTATCTACGTATTTAGTAACACACAAAACTTGTAGCGCACCAATGAAAATTACGCCAATTGAAATCCGGCAGCACACGTTTGAAAAAGGGTTGCGCGGCTATAAAACCGAGGAAGTTGACGCATTTCTAGCTTCATTATCTCAGGAATGGGAACGCTTGACCGGCGAATATAAAATGCTGAAAATGCAGCTTGAACTGGCCGAAAAAGAATTGGGTAAGCTCAAGGAAGTAGAAATGACCTTATTCCGGACGCTTAAAACAGCCGAAGATACAAGCGTTCAAATAACCGACCAGGCGAACAAAGCGGGGGAGAAATATATTGACGAAGCCCGCCAGAAAGCCGACGAAATGCTGGCTGATGCCCGAAAGCGGTCGGCGCTGATGGTACAGGATGCCGAAAACCAGGCCCGGTACCTGAAAGATAATATTCTCAATGACATTAAATCATTGGAGCACGATTTTAAAGCACTGGAAAGCTATAAGGAGAATCTGGCTGTCCAGATTCGCACTCTTGCCAGCAATGCCGTTGATAGCGTGGATCGTTTCGAAAAGAAATTTTCCCGGCAAAATCTGAAGGGTAAAATCGATGATATAACCGTTCAATTAACCGACGAACTGAAACAACCCGAAACTGACGCCCTTCCCGACGCAGTAACGCCTACCGACACGGCGGCTGAGTTACCACCACTCATTGATCGGGAGGAGTCTGTTCCGGAAGCGATTCCGATCGATGAGGCCGTTATGGAAAAGCTCGAGGATGCCCTGCATACCGATCATCAAACGGCAACTCCAACGGCTACCGAAACCACAGATGAATCGCCGTCAGAGCCTTTACCAACGGAGGTAGACACGATTGATCCAGAAGGTACTCCTGTTGCTTCCACAGAAGAGGCATCGACAAAAAAAACTGGTTCCTTTTTCGACCAGATTTAAGCATATCCTTAAAGACATCACCCCGATAACTCCCTGACCAACCGCCAGGGAGTTATCGGGGTGATGCATCTCCGAACGACGTTATGGGAACAATTGCCTTAGAAGGGTTAGAGTTTTTTTCGTACCACGGCTTTTATGACGAGGAACAGAAGATTGGCAACAAGTATTCGGTCGATATTGTAGTAACCGCCGATTTCTCGGAAGCTGCCCGGCGTGACCGGCTAAGTGCCACGGTCAATTATGAAGATTTATACCGGATTACGGCCGGTGTCATGAAACAACCCGCCCGACTGCTCGAACACATTGCTCACCAGATCATTCAGGAAATCAGAGGAAAATACACCGACTTGCAAGCTGTAGAAGTAAGCGTTTCTAAATTCAATCCGCCCATCGGGGGCGTCTGCCACCGGGCGAAGATAACCTTGAAAGAGTAGTTAGGAGTTAGAAGCGAGGAGATAGGAGCCAGCCAGCAGTATAACGTGCCGGTCCGTCCTCCTATTTCCTCGCTTCTAACTACTTTTTTAAACTGCCTGCTGAATACCGGCAAATGAAATTGCCATGTGCGATGCATCGTAAATGCAGGCACCATTGCGAATCAACAATACCTGGGGCGACTCATGCTCAACCCCAAACTCATGTTCAATTTTATTGGAAATAGGCCGATTGGCGAGTAAGTCAAGGTAGTATGGCTTCACCCCTAGCTGGTCGTTCCAGTTACGCTCCATACGGCTCAGCGCCATAGCACTGATTGAACAACTTGTGCTGTGTTTAAAAATCAAAACAGGCTGCTTTGCTGATTCTGCTTTGATCGTATCTAATTGAGTATCACTCGTTAGCTTGTTCCAGTTCATTTGTACCAACATACATTCTGTTGACGTAAAATCATTTTTACCTATGAAAAGTTCGTCAATTTTCGGGCGTATACCGTAGTTTTTCGGCCATTTCAGGCGTGATCGCTTCAGCATATGCCCCATACGCATCAACCAATGTTCCTTTGTTTCCATTTTTAGCCTCAATGGCATACAAAACCATCTCATCGCCGGGATCAGTTGGCCCCTCAAAGCGATAAACGTCGACAACATCAAAATCGGCGGGGCGTAGTTCAATGTTGTCGGGCTGGCAGTGCAGGTGATCAGATTTGAGGTTATAATCCTGCGTGAACCCCTGTTTTCGTAAGCCTTCGAGGGCTTCGGTCAGTGTGTCGTATGCGTGCATGAGAAGGTGGTTTATTAATTGAGTAGCTTTGCCGAATATAACCAACCTTACCTTTCCTTGGTTTCGGGAATCTACAACACCGGCATTTTTGCCTTTCAAACCCTGCTGCGAGCGGTAGCGCCTTTTAACCCCAAAGCCCAGCTGTGGGTAGAGGGAAGGCGTAACTGGACCGACAGACTACGGCAGGCTCTCGACGGAAACACCCAGCCCATTGCTTGGTTTCACGCGGCTTCGCTGGGCGAGTTTGAGCAGGGACGCCCGGTCATTGAAGCGTTTCGGGAAGTTTACCCAGATCATAAAATTCTACTGACGTTTTTCTCGCCCTCGGGGTATGAGGTACGCAAAGACTACGAGGGCGCCGACTACATCCTCTACCTACCCGCCGATACGTCCGCCAATGCCCGACAGTTTGTTACGCTGGTAAAGCCCCAGATTGCGTTCTTTATTAAATACGAGTTCTGGCACAACTACCTCCGCGAGCTGAAAACAGCCGGAGTTCCGGTCATTTCTTTCTCGGCTATTTTCCGTCCCAGTCAGCTTTTCTTCAAACCCTGGGGGCAGTTTTACCGGAATATGCTCCGCTGTTTCGACCATATTCTGGTTCAGAACCAGGAATCTGTTAGCCTGCTGACCGACATAGGGTTGACAAATGTGACGCTCGGTGGCGATACGCGCTTTGATCGGGTATCGCAGGTAGTAGTTACAAAGAAAGCCATTCCCATAGCCGAAGCGTTCAAAGCCAACATGCCCCTTTTGGTTATTGGCAGTGCGTGGCCAGAAGACATGGCCGTTTTGATTCCGTTCATTAGCCAGTTTGATAATCCCCTCAAGGTTATTATTGCCCCCCACGAGATTCATGACGAGGAAATTGAGCGCTGGCTAAAGCAGTTGTCAAAGCAGTCAGTGCGCTTTTCTCAGGCAAGTACAGATACAGCCAGCTCTTTCGACATTTTGTTTATTGACAACATCGGTATGCTTTCATCGCTGTATCAGTATGGTGAGTTTGCCTACATTGGCGGGGCGTTTAAGCAGGGATTACATAATATTCTGGAAGCGGCTACCTTCGGAATGCCGCTGTTTTTTGGGCCGGAATATGATAAATACCAGGAAGCGATTGATCTCGTAACCGAAGGAGCCGCTTTTCCAGTCAGTAACGAAAGAGAATTAACAGTGGACTTCACAAAGCAGTACCAAAGCGCAGCAAAAGCAGCGCAAATCAGCCGACACTACGTACAGCGGAACATTGGCGCAACGGCGAAGGTTATGGAGGTTGTACGCGAATTAATGAGTAAAAGAATAGGCGAATAGTAACGCCAAGCAGGTAATCGCTCTCTCACTCATTCGCTCTTTCACTCTTTCGCTCATTAAACATTGCAAAACGGCTTAGTCATACGTTCAACCGGCTCCTGGTACGAAATTCGTAACACAGACGGACATATTTTTCAGGGTCGGCTGAAGGGAAAATTCAAACTCAAAGGCCTGAAGGTCACTAACCCAATCGCCGTCGGTGACCGGGTGGTATTTGACGTGGAAGATGAAGCCGAAAACACGGCTATCATCACCGACATTTTACCCCGCGACAATTACATCATTCGTCAGTCGGTTCACAAAACGGCTCATGGGCATATTCTGGCGGCTAATATCGACCAGGCCGTTCTGCTGGCAACACTGGCTATGCCCCGTACGTCAGCAGGGTTCATCGACCGGTTTCTGGTATCGGCCGAATCGTTTCGTATTCCAACGACCATTGTCTTCAACAAAATCGATATTCTGAACGACGAAGGGCTGGCGTTTCAGCAGGAAATTATCGACCTCTATGAACGTATTGGCTACAACTGCCTGTCTACGTCGGCTACTGAAGGCGTAGGCGTGGAAGCATTCCGCGAATTACTCGATCAGAAAGTAACGCTGGTGGCCGGGCACTCGGGCGTTGGGAAGTCCTCACTCGTAAACGCCATTGCCCCGAACCTGAACCTGCGAACCAACGAGGTATCATCCTTCGCCAACAAAGGTGTTCACACCACCACATTCGCCGAGATGTTCGAACTCTCTCCTAATACGTTTATCATCGATACGCCGGGTATCAAGGAATTAGGTCTGATGGACACATCGAAAACGGAGATTGGCCACTACTTCCCCGAAATGCGCGACCGTCTGAACCAGTGCCGTTTCAACAATTGCCTGCACATCAACGAACCTGGTTGCGCCATCAAAGAAGCCGTTGCCGAAGAGGAAATAGCCGAAAGCCGCTACATGAGCTACCTGAGCATGATTGAAGGCGGAGATAACAGGCGGTAGTGTGTAGTTGATAATGTACAATGAAAAATGTTTAATAGATAACGAGTCTGCAAAGACAAACAGCTCGCATTATTCATTCTACATTGTATATCTTTCATTAACTCGTCATTGCCGCCAGCAAATCCGCCTGGGTAATAATATGTACCTGTTCGCGTTCATCACGGACCAGTAGCGCTTTGTTGTCCCGATCAATCAGCGACGATAGGGCGTCGATGGTGTTGTCGAGCCCCACAAATTTGAATGGCTTATCCATCACCTCACTTACCGGGTGATCTTTCACAGCAGGGTCGTCGATGAGCCGGTTCAGCACCGTGGAATCGGTCAGGCTGCCAACAATGTGGCCATTCTCATCCGTCACCGGAATCTGCGAAATACCGTAACGGTTCAATATCTGGATCGCCTGGCTCACCGACACGCCTACGCCAATGGTCGTCAACTGCGACTGTCCACTTTTGTTGTGAACGATGTCGCGGGCGGTTTTGAAAGCACGATCTTCCAGAAAGCCGTGGTCTTTCATCCAAGTATCGTTGTAAATTTTGGCTAGGTAGCGCGTGCCGTGGTCGGGCAGCAGAATCACCATCACATCGTCGTCAGCGAGGTGGATTTTGGCCCATTCCAGCGCCCCATGCACTGCTGTACCGCACGACCAACCCACAAATAGGCCTTCTTCGCGAGCTAGCCGACGCGTCATGATGGCGGCATCTTTATCGGTCACTTTCTCAAAAAAATCGATCACGCTGAAGTCTACATTCTGCGGGAGAATATCTTCCCCGATGCCCTCAGTCAGGTAGGGGTAAATCTCACCCTCGTCGAACTGGCCGGTTTCTTTGTATTTCTTGAAAACGGAGCCGTAGGTATCCAGTCCCAGCGAAATCAGCTCCGGGTTTTGCTCTTTCAGGAATTTTGATGTGCCGCAAATGGTCCCCCCCGTACCGACTCCGGCGGCAAAGTGTGTAATTTTTCCGTCAGTATCGCGCCAGATTTCGGGGCCGGTAGTCTCGTAATGCGCGGCCGTATTGGCGGGGTTATCGTACTGGTTTGGGTAAAGCGAATTTGGAATATCGCGATTCAGTTTCTTGGCGACGGAGTAATACGAGCGCGGGTCGTCGGGAGCGACGTTCGTCGGGCAAACGACCACCTCAGCACCCACCGCCCGGAGAATGTCGATCTTCTCCTGCGACTGCTTGTCGGCCATCGTAAAAATGCATTTATAGCCTTTGCCTATAGCCGCCAGTGCCAGCCCCATACCGGTGTTGCCGCTGGTGCCCTCAATGATGGTGCCACCGGGTTTGAGTACGCCCCGCGCTTCGGCATCTTCGATCATGCGTATGGCGATTCGGTCTTTCACGGAGTTGCCAGGGTTGAAGTACTCGACCTTCGCTAGTATCGTTCCCCGTATCCCTTTCGTGACTTTATTGAGCTTTACCAGGGGCGTATTGCCGATGGTGTCGATGATGGAGTTGTAGTAGTTCATGTTGGCGGAGGGCCACTCTGGCCGACTTTGGTTCGTTCTGTGGTTTATTATTAAACGCCGGAAACCAACGGTTCGTTTGACCACTCCCTAACGTTGCGGTTGCCCCACTCCTTTCGTCGCAGTTCGTTACCCGTTTTTATCAGTTCAGCCTACGTTTCAGATTGTTCAGCCAACTGTCTATTCATGAGCGATTTAAAGCGCTATACTTTTGACCCGTTCTTCTTCTATAACTAACAACAAATACATAAACATCATGAAAACGTTAGCTCAATCTTTACTCGCTGCCCTGCTCCTGAGCACGGCCACCCTTGCCTCAGCGGAAACCACTCACCCAACTACAACGGCGAACCCAACAGTTACGACGAACTCGTACAAAGCCGCCGTTTTCCCATCGGCCGTCCCCTCAAAACTGAACGTCTATGTGGAACGCACACCCGGCCAACCCATGACGATTTTGGTCAAATCGGCCGACGGTGTGGTACTGGGAAAACAGTCGGTAGGCAAAAAACAAGGTAATTTCCACTTCCAGTTCGACCTATCGGACCTAAAAGATGGCGCTTACACCGTCGAAATCGCTTCGGGCAGTGACATATCAACGCACCCGATTACGCTGACGACACCAGCGTTAAAGTCAGTAACCCGCACCATTGCGCTGAACTAAACAAGAGGTATTTATACAAAACGCCACGGTCGTGAGATCGTGGCGTTTCTTGTTTGAGGGTTGGCTAAACCAGTTTATTAATAAATGCTTTCACCTGACTATGAAAATGCTTGAAGCTTTCAGAGCGTTGCTCCAGCCAGGAAGCATCGAAACTTTTCGACAGTCCATTCACTATTGGGTTTGATATCTCGTTAGGCGGGTCTTCATACCCATATAATATAAACTTTACCTTTTTGCGAGGTTGAGACTCAAGCGAAATATTTTTCGTCAAATCCGGATTGTCTTTCTTGTGTTTCAAGTACCAGAGCCAATGTTCAATGCACTGTACAGGAAGCGCAATTAAAAGTTTATCAATCTTTTCCTTCAGAAAATGGGTGTACCGTTCATCAAATTCTGATGGATGTAAACTATCAACATCTCGTACAACAAAAAATGCCTCGTGCTGATACCATCCTAAGCCAGTTCTTGCTACAATAGCGAATTTTGTATCAACTTGTTTTCGGTTGGTAGCTCTAAACTTCTCACAGAAGACTTCATCTCTTTCGAAAAAAACAGTCTCAACAAAGTGGCTTAGGTAGTTCTGAAGAAATATCTTGTGGGCGTCATCCTCGCCGTAAAATCCGTATTTAAGCTGTTTCATGCGGTACGCCCCCTAGAAATCCAATTGTCCAATATTCGCCCAATGCATCTGTAAAATGGACAGGTGGTATTCCTAACTCAGCATTTTTCTGATTTGCGGGCTCGATTACATCTCGCTGTAAATTATTTACGATTGTTGCACCTTCAGCATCCTTATCGAAAACAAACACACTTTCAGGCGATTCAGCAAACTCATCCAGCAACAGCGGACTGTGCGTTGTCATAATGACTTGAATGTCTTTTTCAGCCACTAACCGACGTATAAAATCCATCACCTCCCGAATCCGCCGTGGGTGAATCCCCTTTTCAGGTTCTTCTAAAAGCAGAAGTTTAGGTGGATTGGGTTGGTTGATGATGCAGAGGAGAGCGAGGAAATAGAGAGTGCCTTCGGAAAGTTCGTCAGCCCAATAGGTAACTCCTTGCTTTGAATTTGCCAAACCTATTCGCTTGAATGATTTATCCCCAAATAGCTTCTTGATTTCATCTGTTGGTGACGCATCGTCTAAATTAATTTCGTCAAATTCAGGAATACATTTGTGAAGATCTGCTTCAGTGCGGCTAAAAACGTTTCTCCTATACTTACCTAACATAAGATCTAGAAAACCTACCAAATTAGAAGCATCTGCATTAACTAATTCCTCTTTTGTACCGACAGGGCCGGGCTGAATAAGCTTGTTAGGATCAGGTTTATATACCTTTAACGGTCCCAATCTCACGTCCAAAGCTTGTGCAGTAGAAGATTTTGAAACTGTCGTTTTATTTTCTTCTTCAGAATCTATTTTTTGGCTGTTAAATACCCAAACTTGAGAATTACTCTTATTAAAAAGTATTTCAGACGGAGTTACGAACGACGATAAAAGATAATGTACATAATACTTTTTATCGTCCCCAAAGATTTCCTCGAAAGAAACCTTTATAGACATTCTATTCGATGGATTCTTATGAAACAGTATACTATTATTTATACTTGCTTTCTCATTCGCATATAAGTCAAAAAACTCCAGCGCCTTCAAAAAATTCGTCTTGCCCGAGTTATTCGGACCTATTAACAAATTGACTTTCTGAAGGTCGAGCGTGACGTCTTTCAGGCTCTTGAAATTCTGGATAGATACGCGCTTGAGCATGGTTTGTATGATTGTACCAAACAGCTTCTGGCTGTTTGTCGTAAATAGCCACAAACAGCCAGAAGCTGTTTGGTACACAAGGTAAGAATTTACTTCCCCATTTCGACAGCCCGCATCAGGACGGTATTGTCGGGGTCGATGGCGACGGAAACCGGTCTGGTAGCTAGCGGCACGGTGAACGTTTGGTTTTGCTCGGTCATGCTTAGTCTGGCAGTACGGCTGATTTCCCGGCCGTTAGCGCCCCGAATGCTGAACGTGAGCGGTATCGCAAAAACCACGCCCGACCGCTGTGCCTGCCGAACATCAATAACCAACGCCTTTTTGGCTGCATCGTATTTCGAGCCCCAAACAACTTCGGGATAACCTGGCTGATGCAGCCATTGCTGGAAAAACTGGTCCAGTTTCTTTCCCGATACACTCTCCATTACGGTCTGCAAATCGCTGCTTTGGGCGTTGGCATTCCGGTACTTCTCGTAATAGGCCCGAATTCCTTTCCAGAACAGATCGTCGCCGAGTTCGTGACGGAGCATGTGCAGCACCCAGCCGCCTTTCTGGTAAGAATTCGGATTGAGCAGGTCCATTAGGTTCGAGGCCGTTGAATCCACGATGGTGCCTTTGGGTTTCAGCGCCGAGAACCGGAAAATCTGCCCTTTATTCTGGTTCATCACCGCATTGAGTGTGTCCTTCCCGTAGGCATGTTCAAGATAAAGCGCCGAGAAATAGGTAGCAAATCCTTCACTCAGCCACAACTGCGACCAGTCGGCTTCGGTGGCCGAGTTGCCGAACCACTGGTGCGCGATTTCGTGGGCTAACAATGCCTCCACGTCGGAGTCTTTTTTCCCGACAATAATCTTTTCGTTGTAGAAAATACAACTGGCGTTTTCCATCCCGCCGAAAATCGTAGTCGATTCTACATTGGCCAGTTTCTCATACGAATACGGCCCTATCTTATTTATAAAATATTGCAAAATCTCTTTGGCAGGTCGATAGTCGACAAAGCCTTTCTGACTATCATTCGGGTAAAGCCAGCTTTGTACGGGAACACCACCTACAGAGCCAACCTCTTCCACGGCAAATTTGGCCGCGCCGATTACCATTACCTTCGTCGGAATGGGCGTATTTTCCTGCCAGCGGGTCAGTTTGCGGCCATTCGGCAGGTTACTCTCGCTCTGGAGCTTGCCATTCGAAATGATGCGATATGTTGCGGGAGCATTGACGGCAAATGAACAGGTTGCTTTGTCGGATGGATGGTCAACGACGGGCAGATAGTTGCGGGCATTATTGGGCCAATTGTCGCCGAAGAAGGTCCGCTCACCGAATTTATTCTGGCTGATGATAAGCCCTCGGGCAGGCATTCCATCATACCGGATAACCACGTCCGTTATCTGATTGGGCGCGGCTGGCAGGTTGATAAATACGCGGTCATTACGCTGACTGAAAGGCACCACTTTCCCATCGGGCAAACTCACCGAACGCACGCGCATGCCGGTTTCGGAAGAGTCACGCGGACTGATGAGGTCAAACCAGACCGTTTGCCGGTCGTCGGAACGGGTGAACCGGATGGTGGTTTCCCCTTTGATCTGGTTCGTTGAATCACTTAGCGTGAGTGTGAAAGCGTAATTCTGAACATCGACGCCGGGCTGGGCATATCGGGCCGCGTAGCCGATGGGTAACTGAGCGCGGGTGATGGTAACGGCAGCTAACAGCAACAGCCCGGCCAAAAATCCTATTTTTTGTTCCTTCATTCTGTAATACTTTATTCCTTTATTTCCTGGCAAAGTTCGACCAAAACGCCGTTTGTGCCTTTAGGATGCAGGAAACAAACTAGTTTATTGTCAGCCCCGCGCTTAGGCACCTCGTTCAACACAGTGAATCCTTCTGCTTTCAACCGCTCGATCTCGCTTTGGATATCCTCTACTTCAAAGGCAATGTGGTGGATTCCTTCCCCTTTTTTCTCCAGAAATTTTGCAATTGGGCTATCCGGACTGGTTGCTTCGAGCAGTTCGATTTTGGTCTGATTTACCTTGAAGAACGATGTAGAGACTCCTTCCGATGCTACCGCTTCAGCTTTGTAGGGCTGCACATTCAGCAGTTTGGCATACAACTCATTCGATGCCGCCAGATCGCGGACGGCAATACCGATATGTTCGACGTTAGTTAGCATAGTTGTCTGGACCAATCTCTGGCTTGGCCCTTGGTCAATGAAAGTAACGGGCTAAGCCGGAGCTTGGCCCAGACGTATGAAACAAGAACTTTTCCGTTTGGCCGAAAGTTATAGAGAAAGCATTGATATGCCTCAACATTGATTCGATTACAACTATGGTTACGGTTTCTGATATCGCCAAAAATAAGATTGTTGAACTCCGTCAGAAGGACGGTCTTGCTGAAGATACGGCCATCCGGGTAGCGGTTGAAGGTGGCGGCTGTTCAGGGTTGATGTACGATCTTCAATTCGATGCTACCCAGCAACCAACCGATCATCTTGTTGAAGATAAAGGCATCAAAATCTTAGTAGACCGCAAAAGTCTGCTCTATCTGGCCGGTACTGAACTTGATTTTTCCGACGGCCTGAACGGTAAAGGCTTCCAGTTCAAAAACCCGAACGCCACGCGAACATGTGGTTGCGGAGAGAGTTTTGCCGTCTAAACCGCACGGGCGGCTCCGCAGGCTTTATAGTATTTATTTGATTAGCTTGATTTTTCAAGAAGCCATTCCAAAAAAGGGGTGGCTTCTTCATTTTTGTACCTTTCAGAATTACAGTATCTTTTCTTTACTCAGCGTCGTCTAGCAAAATCCAGAAAATCAGACAAATCAAATAAATCCCGGTTCCTAATGAACGCCAAGCCCGTTAGACATTCACAAACTACCCTTACTGAGTTGATGATTCCATCCTATGCTAATTTTGGCGGTCGTGTCCACGGGGGCATTCTACTGTCATTGATGGATAAAGTAGCGTATGCCTGTGCCGCCAAACACGCCGGTCAATATTGCGTGACGGTATCGGTCGATGGGGTTAATTTCCGGCAACCGGTCGAGGTGGGTGAACTGGTTTCGCTGCTGGCATCGGTCAATTATGTGGGTCGGACGTCGCTGGTAGTGGGCATAAAAGTCATTGCCGAGAATGTGAAGTCAGGGACGGTGAAACATACGAATACCTCCTACTTTACGATGGTTGCCAAAGACGAAACAGAAACCCCAACCGAAGTCCCTCCTCTCCTATTGGAAACCGTCGATGACATTCGCCGTTTTCTGGAAGCCATGAAGCGCAAGGAACTTCGTGCCTCCTACGGTGAACATTTCGACAATGCGAAAACGCGCATGCTGCTAAACGAGAATGTAGGGAAATTGGAGAAAGAACGGTGTGAGTTGGCGGATGGATTGGAATTGTAGAGACGCAATCCCTTGCGTCTCTACAATTCCCCTCTTACAATCTTTGCCCCGGCCACCATGTTCGCTAGTTTTTGCTTCGCGGCCCAACGGGCGGTTTGGCTAAGGCCGCAATCGGGCGCAACAGCCAGTTTCCCGGCGGGGACGTAAGGAAGGCACTTACGGATGCGATCAGCTACGTCTTCGGGGGTTTCGATATAGTAACTTTTCACGTCGATGACGCCCACGGCCACGTCGAACTTCTCAGCGAAGCGAGCCAGCAGGTTCACTTCCGAGAAGTTGAGAATGGTCATTTCGGAGTGCAGTTCATCGACGGTCATGTCCAGAAAATCGGGCAGCATGGGCGCAATGCTCTTTTTGCCCACCGACCGACCTTTGTAATTCCCGAAGCAGAGGTGCATTGACAGGCGCGTTTTGCCAACGCCCGGCGCCACCGTCCGGTTGAAAATATCGACGAAGCGTTTGGTGTCTTCGCGGTAGGCATAGCACGACATCGACGGTTCATCGACACAGATTTCCGGTACACCCAGCGCGACGAGATCTGCAATTTCTTTATTGACCAGCGGTAAAAGCGCTTCTGTCACCTCCCACCGGTCCTTATATAAATTACCGGGCAACAGCCGACCACTGAGCGTATACGGCCCCGGAATCGACACTTTAAGGCCCTGGCCCTCGGGAGCCAGCCGTTTCAGGCGCATGTATTCTTCGACTACGCCCAACCCTTTGGGCGCGGTGAGCGGTTCAATGATGTTGTGCTTTCCGCGCTGGTCGTGGGCGGGTGGGCCATAACGGCGGAGTTCGGTATCGTTGTTCTGAATACCGTTGATGTAGCCATAGAACGACAGATTGAAATCGAAGCGGGTTTGCTCGCCATCGGTGATGACGTCCAGCCCGGCGGCAACCTGATCATGAACCGATGCAACGACCGCATCTTCTATCATTTCGTTAATATCGGCCGGGCCGAACTGCGACAGGTTCTGGCTGGAAAACTCGAGCCAGCCAGGAAACGGCATCGAGCCGACAACCGTGGTTTTGATGGGTACGGGTTGCAAAATGGTAGGGGTTTGTTGACAAAAAAAGACGGCAAATCAGTTTATTTACTAATCTCCCACCAGAGCATATCTTCAATCTGGTCGAACAGCTGGAATCCAGCTTTTTCGAGCACTTTTTGTGACGCAACATTTTCTGCCGTTGTATCGGCGACCACGCGCAAAACGCCAGGTTGCCGGAGTGCCCAATTCACCATGCCGCCCACCATTTCGGTCATGTACCCTTTTCGGTGTACACCGGGATAAGTACCATAGCCAATTTCGACGGTCCCGGTTTCGTCGGGTTCCCCTTTGAATTTTGCTTCGGCCACAAACTGTTTCTTGTCGCGATCTATAGCCAGCCAAAGCGTATGAAAAAGCGGGTCGAGCGAGGGGTCCTGCAAACGCGGTATAGTGAAATAAACAACGATGCTGCGAACGGGTTCGACAACCTCCCGATAGCCCTTTTTCAGGCCAAAAACCTGCTCTAACTCGTACTTGTTAGCCAGGTGCGTACGAAGCTGGTCGAGCGTCAGCGGAACGAGCGTCAGGCGGGGCGTTTCAATCATGATCTTTTGATAGGAACGCAGATTAAATCTGCCCTTCACTTACACTCCAACCACCGTCTACCGTCAATACCTGCCCAGTGGTAAAAGCAGAGTAGTCCGACATGAAATATACGGCAGCACCATCGAGGTCATCCGGCTGACCAATACGGCCACCATCGAGCGGCTGTTTAGTTTTGGTAAAGGCCATAATCGTTTCGTCTTCTGTGGCACGCTGGGCCATCGGCGTTTCAACCAGCGCCGGTGCCAGTACATTGACGCGGATATTATCATTCGCATAATAAGCCGCCACCGACTTCGTGAAGCCAATCACAGCCGATTTCACGGCGGCATAAGCGTGGGTGGCAAAGTAAGTCGGCGAAGGCCGCTCACCCAGCACCGAGCCCATGTTCAGGATAACGCCCCCACTACCCTGCGCCCGAAACGCCCGTACAGCCGCCTGGTTGGATAGCATCATAGATGTCAGGTTGAGATTTACTGTATAATTCCAGCCGTCCAGCGTAATGTCATGCAGGGGGCCATCGCCAAACCGCCGACCGCTGCCACCAGCCACATGATACAGACCATCGAAACCGCCGAAAATCTGCTGGCAGAGGGCAATGGCTTTGGAGGCCGTTTGTGGGTCGGAGGCATCGCCGGACATGGCCAGTCCATTGCCATCCAGTTGCTTCTCAGCCGCTGTACAGCTCTCCGGATTTCGGCCCACTACAACGACCTGCGCCCCTTCCCGCACAAACGCCAGTGCCGCCGACAGGCCCATTCCGGTAGTGCCACCTACCAAAACAATTTTTTTAGATTCCAGCCACATAAGATTAGATACATTTTTTATGCAAGAAACAAACTCAGCTGACATTCGGCAACAGGCATCTGTTTAGTATGACTTAACATTCACACAATATCCCGTTCGATTATTTTACCGCTGGCTTTTTCTTTCAGGATCAGCTTATTGCGTCCATCGTGGGTCATCTCCTGCTTGATGAGATAGTGATCGGCGTCGTATTCAACCAGCGTCGACTCGGGCTTAAGCCCCTCCTGACCACGCCAGACGGGCAGATTCACTTTTTCCCATTGCTTCGTTTCGGCTGATCTGTAGGCCGCATCCAGCACAGCGTTTACCACATAGCCATCGTAAAAGGTTTCGGCCGGTTCGCGGCCTTCTTCCTGCGCGCTGAACATATCCGTAAACATGTGATTGTAACCCAAGTCGTTCACTTCATCACCAACCGGAAACAGCCAGCCGGTGTTGGATTCGGCTTTTTCGGCCACATAATCGGCACCTTTGCCGGTGGTGAACATCTCGAAGCCCGTTCGCAGGAAGTTATTGATCCAGATAGTGCCTTCGGTGCCCATGACTTCATCACGGAGGTCCATCCCGCCCCGGAACGTCCAGCTCACTTCGAACTGTCCGATGGCACCGTTCTCGTACTTTACCAGCGCGATGGCGTGGTCTTCGGCGTCGATGGGTTTTACCTGCGTAGCGGCCCAGCACATGACCTCCACCGGCCTTACGTCTTTCCCGATAAAATTCCGGGAAATCTCTACGCAATGGCAACCCAGATCGAGCATACAGCCGCCCCCGGCCTGCTCTTTATCCCAGAACCAGTCGGAGTGCGGGCCGGGGTGTGTTTCACGAGATTTAGCCCATAGAATTCGGCCTAATGCCCCACTCTTAACGCTTTCCAGCGATTTCAAAAATTTCGGCGTGTAGCATAAGTCTTCCAGATAGCCTGCAAAAATCCCGGCTTCCTCGACGGTCTGCATCATCCGAAGGGCCTCGTCAGCATTGCGGCCGAGTGGCTTGGTGCACACCACCGATTTTTTGTGTTTCGCACAGAGGTTGACGGCCGTTTCGTGAATGTTGTTCGGCAGAGCGATACAGACCATATCGACGTCGGGATGGGCAATTACTTCTTCCATATTGGTCGAAGCGAAATCGCAGCCGTAGTCGGTCTTGAATTTTTGGGCGGTTTCTTCCCGACGGGCATAAATAGCAACCACTTTATCACGGCTGCGCTGGCCGTGGATGGATTCGGCGTAGAAGCGACCAATGAAGCCGCCCCCAAGCATGGCAATACGTTGCATAAGTAAAGGTTTAGGTAAACGGTTAATCCGTACTTTCGTGCGGTTAAAGTAAAGAACCCCCACCGTTTTTTTTTACCCATGCCCGATTTTTTCAACATCCATTCCATCTTCTTTACGCTATGGGACTATCCTATGAGTTACCTCGAATTTTTCGGGGCATTGTCGGGTGCCGTAGCTACCTGGCTGGCGGCTAAAGCCAACGTATGGAGCTGGCCAATTGGTGCGGCCAGTGTGCTGCTCTTTTTCTTCCTCTTTTACCAGATTCAGCTTTACCCCGACATGTTTTTGCAGGTGTTCTTCTTTATTACTAACCTGCAGGGCTGGTGGCGCTGGACCCACCCCAAAGCTCAGGAAGCTGATAGCCGCAATGAGCTCCGCATCACCCGACTACTGGGCAAACCACTTGTTCTGACATTGCTGGGGGGACTAGTGGCTACGGCTATATTAGGCACCTTCGCGCAGAATCTGCATATCTGGTTTCCGGTGCTGTTCAGTCAGCCGAGCGCGTTTCCGTATCTGGATTCATTCACCACAGTCATGAGCATCATTGGCACGTTCATGATGATTCAGAAAAAGCTGGAGTGCTGGTGGGTGTGGCTGCTGGTCGATATCATCAGCACGTACATGTATTTTACGAAGGGAGTAAAGCTAGTGGGCGTCGAGTACGCTGTTTTCTGCCTGATTGCGTTTCAGGGAGCCTGGCACTGGTGGCGCGAATACCGAAGCTATTCGGTCGGGCAAACATTGACTTAACGATAGTCTGTAGCTTGGACGATCATGTCCGGGTACTCATTAAGTTTATTTGACCGTCCAGGCTATAGCCACACAATGACAATTAATCAGAGGCATATTCCAACGAATATTAATCAGCCGGGGTCTGGTGTATAAAAAAGCAGCTAACCCCTTATGAAACAGGTCCTACTTCTTTTTATCACTCTCTTAGCGCTCTCCTGTACGAAATCGGATAGCGGGTTATCACCAAATAGGCTGTTAAGTACCTGGCAGTTGATCAGCTATTGTAAACCGACCAGTAGTTCGACTTGTACACTAGTTACGGTTCCCTCCAATAAAGGTGTGTTTATAAGCTTCGATCAAACTGGTCAGTTCAACGAGTCGTATCAAAACACGAAGCCAGTCGAGCACTGTTTTCTGGGATGTGGCGGTGGCAATTTCACAACCGAAGGAGATAGCTTACGAATTAGGGCCGTTTGTATGTCGTCGTTGAGCGGGCGGTTGATAAAAGTAGTTTCCCTGACCAATAGCCAGTTAATTCTTAATCCATTTGGCACAGGTGAGTATGTATTTAACAGGCGGTAGTCATCTGCCACCTAATTGCACATGAACCAAGCATGTCTATCAAATTTGTACGTTTTTTAGATGGCCAAGTATAAAACAATAGGTAATAATTATAATAATATTAAGAATATTAGACGTTAACCTACTGATAACTACAATATTACTAATTTTGTATTATAACTTTGTATTGAAAACCAAACAGTGAACCTCTATGGCAGTTGCCAAACAATTCCTCAAAAGCAAGCCCCTTGCGAAAGTTACATTTGAGTTGTCGGCCGAAGCCGTCAACGGTGCAAAAACGGTCGCTCTGGCCGGTGAATTCAATGGCTGGGATGCCCAGGCCCTGAAAAAGCAGAAAGATGGTTCTTACAAAACGACGGTAGAACTGCCCGTTGGTGGCGAATATCAATTCCGTTATGTTTTGGATGGTACAACATGGACAAATGATTCGACCGCCGACAAATATGTTCCGAGCGGTGTTTCATACGACGAGAACTCGGTTGTTGTTCTTTAACAAAGACATTTAATAAAAAAGGGAATCAGGCTATATAGGCTGATTCCCTTTTTTTGTAGTACCGAGCGTCGGCCCGGCGACCGGGCCGACGCTCGGTACTACAAACTACACCGTAAAGCTATCCGACTCGACGTAGGCTTTTACCAGCGCGATTTCGCCTTCTTTACCTTTCTGCGACTTGCCGTGTTCCATGCCGAAGATGAACTCCTTGCCCTCGGCTTTCTGCTTCTGGTAGATGTGTTTAAAGATGTTCTTGTAGTTGATTTCGCCTGTTGTTGGCTCGTTACGACCGGGGTTATCACCAATCTGGAAATAGCCAATTTCGCTCCAGCACCAGTTGATGTGCGGAATAACGTGTCCTTCGTTCTTCTGCATGTGGTAGATATCGAACAGAATCTTGCAGGACGGGCTATTAACGGCCCGGCAGATTTCGTAGGTCTGATCCGACGTCCGAAGGAACAGGTTTGGTGAATCGCTGAGGGGTTCAAGGACCATCGTTAATCCGGCAGGAGCCAGAATATCGGCACCCCGGCGCAGCGCATCGATAACGTGCCCGGTTTGAATACCAATCGGCAGATTCCGCTCGAAATCGCCCGGTACCACGGTTGTAAACTTCGTATTGCAACGCTTGGCTGTTTCAACAGCTTTGCGGCACCCATTCAGGAAGATATCAACGTACTCCTGCTTGCCAGCGGCCAGCGTGTTCTGCGAGTTACCGCCTTTGTCGAGCACGAACACACCCATTGTCATACCCAGACGGGCCATCTCCTCGCCTATTTTGGTTTGCATGGCGGGTTCACGGCTCATCATGCCGTTATCTTCCAGCGCTGTAAAGCCCAGATCGGCCATGAACTTGAGCTGATCGATCAGGTCCTTGCCCGCGCTGTTTTCAAACATGCCGAAGTGCGGGGCATATTTCAGCTTAAAATTGTTCTTGGCCAGAAAAGCAGGTTGCGAATGCCAGTTCCCGGCTACTGATTCGGTCGTTACGGTGGCACCTGTCAGGCCCAGGCCAGCTGCGCCTAAGCCGGCCGCGCCAAAGGTTGATTTTACAAAATTGCGTCGTTGCATATGGAGGATTGTCTGGACTCCGGTCCTATTTCTTTTTCAAACTGGCTAAATATTCTACTAAATCGACTAAGTCTTTAGTGCTCATGGCTTCCTGCAAACCGGACGGCATCATAGAGTTTTCGATCTGCTTCATCGAAACGACGTCGGCCATTTTGTAATTCTGCACTACGCCCCCCGGGAACTTCATTTGCAGATCGGTTTCCGTTTTGCTGGATATGATGCCCGTCATGGCACTACCATCTTTAAACTTCACTTCCCAGCCCTCATAGCCGAAGCTAATACCGGCGTCGGGGTGCAGAATGGCCAGATATTGCCCTTCTTTCGGCAGCTTGGAACCAATCTCCGACAGCTTCGGACCAAAGTCCATGCCTTCCCCATTCACCTGGTGGCAGATGTTACAGTTGTTTTTGAACACCGACACGCCACGGGCTGCATCGCCATTCATGGCTAACAGTTCAGGGATGGCAGGCAGTTTTTTACCTTCGGCACTCTGTCCACCATCGAGGAAGCTAGCGGCTTGCTGCCGGATGCTCTTGCGCCAGTCGTTACTAACGCCTTGCACCGCAGACTTTTTGAACTCACCTTTAATATCACCGGACTTCAGGAGAGCCACCACCATATCGGCTCCTTCTGAGCTACCACCCAGCGAGCGGGTTGCCTCCCGACGCAACACTGCCGGATATTTGTCGGCCAGGGCGACCGTTTTCAGGATGTCGATAGACTCTTTGTTCCCTACCCGGCGCAAGGCCACCAGCATATTGGCAGCAGCATCGGCGTCATTGCCGTTAATGACATCCCAGGCCATCGAAGCGCCTTTTTGCTTGAGTAATTGCCGGACAGCATCACGGCCCATGCCATCACTCGCCTTCTGAACAGCTAACTGCTTCAGGCGTGCATTCTCGGTTGTGGGTTCATAGCGGCTTACCAGATCGATGTATTCAGGCGTGCCGTACACGTCGTTCATCACCTTGTTAAGGGCGGTTGTCGCCACCGGGGAGTTTTTCACAAAAGCCGGATCAAGGTGACGCAGGGCTAGTTTCGTTACATCGGTCGAGTTACTGTTCGCCTGTAAAATGCCGAGCAGCGCGTTCGATTTTTCCATAGAGCTAGGGTTGAAATCAAACGCCCTGAAATAACGCAACCGCTGGCTCACATCCACCGATTGATCACCCGCCAGTTTCGCCAGCATTGGGATGGATTCTTTGGTGCGGGCACGCCAGACAATGTCACGACCACCGGCATTGGCGAGGGGATCGTTGTTCATCTGTTTTACCCAGGCCGTATAATACGTATCCCAGCTGCCGTCGGCACCGATACCGAGGGCTTCCAGATACCAGCGGTCTTTGCCATCGTACTGACTGGCCAATTGCGCCCACAACGCGGGGGCTTCGGGCGACTGCGGTCCGGTAGCCTGGTTTTTCCGCAAGGCAATAGCGCACTCCCGCCGAACCTGTGGCTCTGGGTCGTTTACCAACTGTTTGATATACGGAGTAATATCACCTTTCAGCTCACGACCGGCCCGAAGCGCGGTGATGCGCAGATCGGAATTATCACTTTTCAGCGCCGTTTCAATATATTTCTGGCCTTTGTCGAGCTTGCTAAGCAACCATAACGCACGCGCCTGCATGCGTGGGTTAGCCGATGTTTTATAAAGTTTAGCCAGCGCCTTTTCCGCCTTCTTATCCATACTGCGAAGTGCCTGCCAGCCCGCATACCGGATAGACATGTTCGGGCTTTGAAGCGCTTCGATGGCACCGTCGACGGTTGTTACGTCTACTTTCGGAATTTTGTAAGGTGAATTAGGTGGTGCCACGCGATAGACACGTCCGCGACTTTGGTCACCCGCCTGGTGTCCGCCCACGCCGGGATCGTACCAGTCGGCAATGATGAGCGAACCATCGGGAGCCACGCAAACGTCGGCGGGGCGGAACCACTGATCACGGGCGCCCTCCAGTACGTTTACGATTTCGGCTTTGTAACCCGCACCATCTTTCTGAACCGGATACGACCGTACCACATTTGGGCCTGCATCGCAGTGGATCATCTGATTTCGAAACACTTCGGGCAGTAGATTGCCTTCATACACAATCATACCCGTTGGCGAACCGGCGCCCGTTTGAAGCAGGTTAGGCATAGCACCGGGGTCATTGAGGTGCCAGTGACGCCGGGGAATTTCGGGTTCTATGTTTTCCCGATTCGCCTGCCAGCCTGCGCCGGTCAGTTCGTCGGTATAGCCATAGTTACCGTATTCCATGACGTAGTTGATACGAACGCCCTTATTACCGTCGTCGTCGTTGTCCGACTGCCAGAGAGTGCCGTAGGAGTCAACCGCCACTTCGTAGTTGTTCCGGAAGTTTTGGCCCAGCAGCTCAACATTTTTCCCGTCGGGGTCGCAACGAAAAACCATCCCCTGCTTGAAATTCTGTTTGTCGATGGGCTTGCCCGTAGCGATGTCGATAACGGGTTTGCCGTCTTTATCCAGCAGTTGCTCACCAGCATTCCCGAAGTTGAAATACCACTTGCCATCTGGCCCGAACACAAAGGTATGCATGCCGTGGTCGTGCTGTTCGCCACCGATGCCGGTGAAGAGCAGTTCTTTTTTATCGGCTTTATCGTCGCCGTTTTCATCGGTCAGCACCCACACGTTCGGGCTGTCGGACACAATGACTTTGTTGCCCTGCACCCAGATACCGAGGGGTGATTCGATGCTTGGGTCCTGGTAAAACACTTTGGAAACATCGGCTTTACCGTCGCCGTTGGTGTCTTCCAGAATAACGATGCGGTCTCCTTCTTTACGCGTTGGGTTGCCGTTGATAGCGGGCCGGTAGTTGTAGGCTTCGCAAACCCAAACCCGCCCCCGTGCATCGACATCAATGTCGGTGGGGTTGGTCAGCATGGGTTCGGCGGCAAAGAGTGTTGCCTCCAGACCCGGCGCTACGTTCAGACTACCGACGGCGTATTTAGGGTCGTGCTTGTCGTCGTCAGGTAATTGGGCGAATAGGCTTGTCAGGTAGGGGTTAGAGGCCCCGTTCAGATTTTTGTTCTGATAAGCCCCAATAAATACGCTACCAACCACCACCCCGGCAGCCGACAGAGCAATCAGCCGACGTGAGAAGGCCGAGCGTTTTGAGGATAAGAAATTGTTCATACGAGTAGCCTGCAAGTAGTAAGAAGTAGCCTATGAATGATAAAGCTACGTGCTGGTTTACAAAAAAGAAATTAGGGCGTATTTATACCCATTATCTGCCATTATTTCCAATAGCTAATCAAAGTAAGTGAACAGAAATTATTTTTTTGTAACACCAAACTGACAGCTGCTTTATCCTTACACTTAACTGCTTATGCTTACGAAAATTCTGTATACGCTTTTACTGGGTGGTGTCTACGGTTATATCGCCAGTCGGTTGCTCGACAGCCACAGGTTGGCAAGCCGTCTATACGGAAATCAGCAAAACTAACGTACTCTTTCTTTATCTGATCGAAGCGGGATCGTGTAAAACCATGTTGTAGGAGGGCTGCTTTCCTACTTCATACTGCACTTCCCAGGCACCAAAAGGATCTTTCGGCTGGTCAGTTAATGACTGATTCCGTATACTGGCGGGCACCTTTTCCAGTATACTCGCCCGATACGAAGCCGAATAGTCTAATAAAGGAGTAAAACTGGCCGAATAGCGAATCAAAATTGTGTAGCCGTCCAGTTGAGTGATAAAGGCAGGTATTGCTTTTTGGACGACATCCAAGCGGCCGGTAGCTTGCATAACCCATCGGTACTCATCTTTGGTCGAACCATTCTGTAAATCCCGAACGATCAGCACCGTTTTATCTCTAGCCGCCCCAGAGCGTAATTCCATCAATTTTATATAGCTGCGCATTCCGTTAAGCAGTACAGCGTCTTTAAATGCTACTTGCGAGGAGGAGTCAGAAGGTTGTTGAGCTACGCATGGACAAGCCGCCCAGAAAAGTAAAAATGCCAATTTGGTTACCATAAATCGAAGCCTTTTGCATTTGAAAAAAGTGCTTTCCCCAGGCAATTTGTATAACTACACTTATGGTAGTCAATTAATCAAGGATTTGAGATTAGTGAGCTTTAGCTCGCCGAGCAGAAATTTGATCAAAAATTATCGCTCGGTTTTTAGCCATCGTGCTATATTTTGGCTTATAACTTGCAGGCTTAATTCATCATGATTATAATAGATGTCGCCTTTCGTACTCTTGATCAACAAAAAAGGCCGTGATTTTTTATTGACAAAGAGCCAGATCGTTCGTCCGTCTTTTGTCTTGAAGCGTCCTTTTGCATAGTCACCTGCTGCAAAACCATTTGCTTTATAAGCGATTAGAGGAAGTTGATCAACCAACCCTTGTTGGTAAATCTCCGGCTTGTTCAACGTAAACCCGTAGGAACCCGTGATTTCCAATGTTTGCCCGTTCAGTTTCAGCTCACTGCTCTTGTAATCGCTTAAGCTACTGATCAGCAGTACGGTAATGACAATAACCAATATGCTGCCTCCTAAGTAAACCCCTGACTTTTGCTGAATCGATCCTTTCTGAATCGATGTTCCCTTAATCAGAAAATACAAATAGGCGCCTAGTGGATAAACAGTCATGAATAAGCTAGCCCAATTGTTATTTATCAGACTGAGCAACCAGACTCCCCCTATTAAAGAAAAAGCCAGAACAAGATGAAATCGCTTGAAAAACTTTAAGTAAGAGTCAATATCTATGGCTTGCCGATCCTGCTCGGCAATGGTATTATAACCAGCCAGAATATACTGAGCATTACTTTTTGTAACGATAAAACCTATTGCACCGAAGACGAGAGACAAAATTGTAGCGGTAATTAGCATGGCTGATTAATGATTAATTAAACAGGTACTTATCTGAAAACTGCTGTGTAAGTAAATGTTATGTCAGGTGTTACCTGTAAAAGCGCTTCAACCGTTCGCCTATCTGGCTAGGGTTCTGCCTGATCAAACCTTGTTGATAGGCCTGCTTCATTAAGGGGTAGTACCGTTTTTGATACTCCGGCTTTGCATGCCAAACAATCAGCCAGGCGATTTGTGTCCCCTGCTCACCATACTTCTGTCGAGTGGGCCAGCCAAATGCATCGACTAGTTTACGAAATAGTACTTGGTTAGCTTGGTCATTGGCAACCATTTTATGGGTAAACAACTGCTGCTTGGAAGCCGAGCGAGAACCATTTTCCAGGCTATCTCGGTATCGTTGATCAATTTGATAAAGTTGCTTGAGCAAAGCGATACGTTGAGTTAGGGAATAGTGCTCGATTTGTAAAGAACTATCTACATCGGCTATCCGACTGGTAATTTCGAGCATCGTCGTCCAACTACCGTCCGGCAATTTATGTTGAGCTTTTAAAGAGAAACTAACCCATACAAGAAGTACTGCTAGTGCACTTAGGTTCTTCATAGTTTGCATAGCCTTTCTGCTATATAATCAAACGTCATGTCGACTGGCTAGATTGGCTCATTCCATCTCTTCTTATCGATAATGTCGGTCAAATGGGTAAAGTCAACTGATTTGATCAGACGATTCTGTCTACACATGCAATCATTAGCGGCAATTCCCAAGCCATCAAAGAACAGGAAGTTTTCCTCCTATTTCATATTCTACTATCTCCGTCAATTTCCGGCGCTCATAAACCAGCTAATGTCTGTTGTATGATCAACCGTTACCGTAATCTGGTGTTAATTTACAGCAAAATATAATCCTTCAACGCTACATAGGTATAAAGAAATAGCCCCCGCTATAACCGGTTTCCGGCACAACGGGGGCTACTTCTTTATACGCTAATTAAATACTCTTGCGCTTCATTTCTTTCACGGCGAAATCGGCCGCGCGGGCGGTGAGGGCCATGTACGTCAATGACGGGTTGACGCAGGAGGCCGATACCATACAGGCACCGTCCGTTACGAAAACGTTCTTGACAGCATGCAACTGGTTGTTGCCGTTCAGCACCGACGTTTTCGGGTCGCGACCCATACGGGCGGTACCCATCTCGTGAATGGCCATACCCAGATACGAACCCCGGTCATACGCTTTGACATTCTTGACGCCCGACGATTCCAGCATTTCTTTGGCGTCGTTCATCATGTCGATCCGCATTTTCTTCTCGTTCTCTTTCAGTTCGGCATCGAATACCACCAGCGGCATACCCCACTTGTCTTTCTCGTTTTTGTCGAGATACATCCGGTTTTCGTAGTAGGGCAGCGTTTCGCCGAAACCGCCCAGGCCCATTGTCCACGGACCGGGTTTGGTGAGTTCGTCTTTGTAGTCGGCACCGAAGCTCATTTCGGCAATGTTGCGCTGCCAGCCCTGACGGCTGCCCCCACCCTGGTAGCCAAAGCCACGGAGGTAGTCGCGCTTGTCGTTGCCAATGTTCCGGTACCGTGGCACGTAAATCCCGTTGGCCCGGCGACCGATGTAGTATTTGTCCAAATCGCCTTCCCAATCGCCCGATGCGCCGATGCGGAAGTGGTGATCCATCAGGTTGTGGCCCAGTTGTTCCGAATCGTTACCCAGCCCGTTTGGGAAACGGTTCGACTTCGAGTTCAGCAACACCGCTGTTGAGCCCAGCGTACTGCCACACACGAAAATGATGCTGGCGTAGTACTCTTTAGGCTGCATGGTCACGGCATCGACGATGCGGACGCCCGTTGCCCGCTTTTTGTTCTCGTCATACATTACTTCCGTCACGACGGAGTCAGGGCGCAGGGTCAGCCGACCGGTTTTGGCGGCTGGCGGCAACGTACACGACTGCGTACTGAAGTAAGCGCCGTAGGGGCAACCCAGCGAACACTTGTTCCGGTACTGGCACGAGGCCCGGCCAACGCCCATCTGCGCCTGAGCGGCTTTCGACAGGTTGGCTACGCGCCCGATGGTCATGGTCCGGCCGGGGAAGTTCTTCTCGATCCGCTTACGTACTTCTTTCTCTACGCAGTACATCTCCATTGGCGGCAGAAACTCGCTATCGGGCAGTTGGGGCAGGTTTAGCTTCTCACCCGAAATACCGGCAAACTTCTCGACATACGAATACCAGGGCGCAACGTCTTTGTAGCGAATGGGCCAGTCGACGGCAATACCTTCGCGGGCGTTGGCACCAAAGTCTATGTCGCTCAGCCGGTACGACTGACGACCCCACATGATGGATTTACCGCCCACGATATTGGGCCGGTACCAGTCGAACCGCTTCACTTCTTTGTAGTTCGAGTCGGTATCCTTCATCCAGTAGTTCTGGGTCATCTCATTGTACGGGTAGTCGCGCGCCAGTTTCGGGTGCGACTCTTTCTGCTCTTCCGTCAGCCGACCGTTGTATTTGGTCTGCCAAGGATCTTTCATGGCATACTCGTAGTCCGTTACGTGATCGAGTTTATGCCCTTTTTCGAGCATCAGCACCCGGAGACCTTTTTCGGTCAGTTCTTTGGCGGCCCAGCCACCCGATATACCCGACCCGATCACAATGGCATCGTACGTCTGGTCTTTTATGGAATCTATATTGAGGTACATGTTTCTTTAAAGGAGTTAGAAGTAAGGAGCGGGAAGTGAGGAGGGCTGACGCGTGCTGTTTGCTGGCAAGATCACCCTGTTCACTGCTTACTCCTTACTCGTGTGTTAAGAGTTAGTATTAGAAGTGAGGAGGGCTGACCGCACCGCAGCTGCGGACGGTCGGCGGACCGGCATATTTTGTGCCGCCGGATGGCTTCTCGCTCCTACATACTTTTTATAACGCCCACGCCTTCTGGCCGGGTTTCATAGGCATACAGCCGTTGAACTGGCCCGGAACAGGCAGGTATTCGAGGGCTTTGGTCGCACCGATTTCGGAGGTAAAATAGCCCGTGGTAGTTAGTTCTTTCATCCGCAGGAAAAACGGCTTGTCTTCTGTCATGGCGTGTTTCACCATGTCAATTTTCTGGGCGTTTTCCAGGGCAGCGAAGCCTTTGCCAAATTTGGTTTTACTGTCGGCATCCAGTTTGGCCAGCCCCGCGTAGAATTTTTCCTGATCGGCTTTAGGGTAACAGTCGCGTATGACGCGGACAATGAATTTTTCAGCACCGGCGGCTTTAGCGCCCGGCGTACTGGTGGTTGGGATGATCACATCGGCTACTTCGGCCAGTAGGGCTTCCTGGTCGGGCGAGACGGCTACGCTTGGACCCGTGTTCGTTACGCGACCCATTGCGCCCGCCAGCGTGGGAGCCGATAGCATAGCCCCCATCATCAAGGCTGCCTGTTGTAAGGCTTCTCTACGTTGCATATGTAAGGTGAGTATTGTTTATTGGTATAAGACCGAGTTAACAAAAATTTCCTCTACTAGTACAAAATTAAAGCCATAAAGCCTGATAGTTAGCTAGCAACAGCTCAGATTATTGTAAATCTGTCTACTTGAAATTATACTTCAGCCGGTCTAACTGACTTAGCTAAAGCCGCATTTTCTATCGATGCATAGAGTCGAAGGCAGGCATTTATGAACACTTTTCCGGAAAGTACCATTTAGTTAGTATCAATGTTAGTTAGTATCAATGGCTTTTAATTAGAAGTTAATGTAATCTTGCAAAGCAACTCCGTCTATTATGGATCTATTTACCCTGATTACATTACTTATTGTTGCCTCAGCCTTACTTGCTTACCTAAATACAAGGTGGCTCAAACTACCAGACGCCATTGGCATTATGGTGCTGTCACTATGTTTTTCGCTGTTGCTAATCGGGATGAACGCCGTTTATCCAGCCAGCCTTACACTGGTTCGGCAGACTGTACGTGAAATCGATTTTGGGAAAGCCCTTTTCGACGTCATGTTGAGCTTCCTGCTTTTTGCGGGGGCCTTTCATACCGATGCAGCCAAATTGCGGGTCGAACGGCGGTCGGTCATGCTATTTGCCTTCGTGGGTGTACTGCTCAGCACGGTGTTGGTTGGCACGGGTGTTTACTATGTCACTAAATTCCTGGGTATAAATTTACCCTTCACCCTGTGTCTTTTATTTGGTGCGCTTATTTCCCCTACCGATCCAATTGCCGTATTAGGCATTCTGGCCAAGTTCAAACTTCCGGAGAGTGTTAAACTTAACATTGTGGGTGAATCGCTCTTTAATGACGGGGTCGGCGTTGTTGTCTTTGCTTCCATTTATCAGATTGTTCGCAATGGTGCCGAGAGTGTAAGTGCTGGAGAAATTATCTGGCTATTCGTCGAAGAAGCTGGTGGGGGCGTCATTTTCGGAATAGCGCTGGGCTATTTGATGTACTGGCTCCTTCGCTCCATCAACCACTACCAAACCGAAGTAATGATTACCGTAGCTGCCGTAATGGGAGGCTACCTGCTGGCCCAGAGCCTGCACATATCGGGCCCATTGGCGATGGTGGTGGCGGGCTTGTTCGTGGGCGATAACAACGCTCGGCAGGATGCCATGAGCCAGACAACGAAGCGATACGTAGACGGCTTCTGGGAATTGATCGACAGTATTCTGAATGCCCTGCTTTTTGTGCTGATCGGTATCGAACTGCTGGTGATCGACTTTCACATTTCGTACTGGACCATCTATCTGGTTGTCATATTAATTGTCCTGCTGTCGCGGTACCTGGCTATCCTGATTCCGTTTACCCTGGCCCGGCGCTGGCTCGACCTCGATTCAAAAGCGCCCCTCATGCTCACTTGGGGCGGCTTGCGAGGTGGGCTTTCGATTGCCATGGCTTTATCGATCGACAACAGCTTACCCCACAAAGACTTTATAGTAAGCATCACCTACGCGGTAGTTCTGTTTTCTGTAATCGGGCAGGGGCTAACGATGGAACGGCTCATCCGACGGCTGTATCCACCCGAAGAACAAGTCTGACTTAGTCGGTTTCCGTCGGGGCAACGGCTTTTGTCAGCGTGACAGGCTGCGCCAGCGTTTCCTTGATAAATCCTTCTTTCAGATGCTCATAGAACGAAACCGGGTCGACCAGCGATGCAGCTCCCTGTGCCATGAGGCCACCGAGGAGCAACTGAAAAATAGCCGAATGTCGATCGGTCATTTCCAGTACAAGAATAGCTGCGGTGAACGGCGACCGGACTACGCCCGTTAGAAAGCTAACCATGCTAACCAGAATAACCAGGTTTGTATCGCTCGGGGTTACGCGGGCCAGTCGGGAGAGAGCGTCGCCAAGGATGGCTCCGGCGCTTAGCGAAGTCGCAAATACGCCCCCGGCGGCTCCACTGCTGTAGCTAAGTGCCATACCGGCAAATCGGACCGGGAAAAGATACCAGAGAGTCAGATGATCGTTCTGAAACAACAACCGGTTGATAATGGGTTTACCCGTTCCAACGGCATCGGTACCCATCAAATACGCCAGAGCCGCCATAACCACGCCAGATCCGGCTACCCAGGCCGCCTGCTGGGGCAGTGTGGTGAACCGTCGTCGGTAAGCGTTTATCCATAATAGCGTTTTGGCAAACACGGCCCCGGCCAGTCCGCAAAACATAGCGACGAGTACGACAATGCCTAAAAACCAGCCCGTCGATGCCGTTACTTTCGGAAATCCCAGATACAAATAAGGCCCCTGTATAGCTTGCGCCGTCATACCCGCAATGATAACGGCTGTAAAAACAGCGGTTCGAAAGCGAGTGATGTGTGTCTGCGTAAGTTCTTCGACGACAAAGACGATTCCCCCCAGGGGCGTGTTGAAGGCAGCCGCCAGCCCAGCCGCTCCACCCGTAACGAGTGCGATCTGGCGCGACAACTGGGGCCAGCCAGCCGGCTGCAGTCGATTAATGGCCCGAAAAATTGCGGCCGAAATCTGAATGGTTGGTCCTTCCCGCCCAATAACCCCGCCACCCGCCAGCAAGACCAGACTGCTCACCATTTTCACCGCTACCACCCGCAAATCCAGCAGATAACCGATACGGCCGTGCGACGCCGGATTGGAAAGTTCAATACCGGCCATCACCTGCGGGATGCCGCTTCCTCTTGCCGCTGGAGCGAGCTTTTTGACCAACAACCAGGCCAGCAGAAATGCAAGGGGCGTAAGCCCAAAAACCAGCAGAGGATGTGCTTCAAGCCAGGTGAAACTAATATCTTCCGCTAAAACGAACAGTTCTTCATAACCGACGGCCACAAGGCCGGTTAGCAACGAAGCGACCCAGAACGGCAAACTTTGCAGAATAACCCGGCGGATACGCTCGGTATACAGCCGTCGGATTATGTGTTGATCGAGCCAGGCCAGCACCTGCGCGTATCTGGAAGGTCTATCGGCCATTCGTCATCAGACTAGTAGTAATAGTTGTACCCACGGGTTTTAACCCATGTATTTTTTACAAGAAAACACGGGTTAAAACCCGTGGGTACAACTTCAAATACCTACTAAACGGTAGAAGTGGCGGTGTGGTTGAAAACTGTTGACATTCTAAGCAAATTTTAAGTTTTGCCTACGGTCGGTTCATCAATTCCAGCTTGGCAAAGAAGTCGGTAAACATCAACTGAATATCCAATCGGTTGTACACCCGAATCTGCCGGCCGGCATGGTTGTACTCGTACGTTCCCTGTGGTGTAATTCGGGGAGAGATTCTTAAAACATACTCGCTCGACGATGGGTCGGCCTCGAAAGACGATTGCAGGGCCGTCAGTAATACCAGTGGGCTATCGCCCAGCACATAAGTTTCACCAATGTTGAGCTTGTATTGCTGTAAGCGGGTCATCAATCGCTCCAGCACATCGGAAAGATATTTTCCCGTTTTACCCTGTGGTTTTACCTTCAGTAGCAGTAGTGAATACGGCAGCAGAGCCTGCCGGTAGGCGTTTCGGGGAATTTGCCAGATGGGCACGGCTGTACGGTTAAACACGACCCGGGCTGCGGCAATATCTATGTTCAGGTTGTATTCCGGTGTTGAATAGTTAGGCGGGGGCAGGGCCAGATCGGTATATTCCGGACCACCAATCCAGACCAGCGTTAGCTTATTGGCAATTTGGGGATTAGTCAGCAGTGCCGAAGCCATTTCGGTAAGCCCGGCCCCGCATAGAACATATAAGGGTAATTGAGTATCGGTACGTAGAGCTTCTCTGATGATAAACTTTACCGCTTCGCTTTTAACGGGAGTGCTATCATTAGGCATGGCCGTGTTCGACCCGGCTATGATGGGTATAGTTATCTTCAGACCCATCGTCTGAACAAGCTCCTGCGCTTTTTTGACAGCGTTATCGGCTTGCATAGTCGAATTGTCGAATCCGTCCCCGACGCGAAGATGCGAACCAATAATAGCCCTCACGTCCACCGAAGGCGACAGCAACAAATGCGCCAACTGGAACAGCCCATCGGGGTCTCCACTAAAATCATTATCGACAATTACCCGTATCCGGGATGCCACAATCGACTGAGCACCCAAACCTTGTCCGGCCGTAATGGCGGGGACTGCCAGCAGGAGCAGTAAAAATCTAAACCAGCTATTCATTAACATGGCTGAAAAAGCCTGATACAGGACGCTTTTTACTTTGCTTTCTCCTCTACTTTTGGTTGCAGCGTTCCCCGCGCAATGGGTTCGGGCTTGGACTTTGGGGTTGTATAGCGCAACAGGGTGGCCGTTGCATGCACATCTTTAGGCGATTTCGTGATCAGTAACTGATACGAACGGGTGCCGATTACGAGGTTGGAATAGCTCATATTCCCCGACTCCTGCAGCAGACTCCAATTGGCTCTGGGTTCTTTAGCCAGCAGCGAATCGTCCTGCACCGTCAGGGCGCCATAGGTGGTGTCGGCCACAAACCGTTTGCTGGTAATTCCCTCAATGGCCGCAACAATGGATGGTGGAACAGCCGGTGCGGTTTTTGTCTGCGCTATGGCCGACACGCTCATCAGCCCTAGCGATAGTATAGTTAACAGTTGCTTTTTCATGACGTTGATTGCCTTAAAGCAGCACCTACGGGTTGAAACCCGTAAGCACTTATCAAGATTCTAAAACTTCCTATTCTTACCTATCTGTTAACGCTTCACCTCCCAAAATTGCTTTTTTATTGCTCTATATCTTATTCAACCGACCATTTTTCTACCAGTATTCATATTCTATAGGTAAATAATGCCACGGCCGATTCGTTTTAGTAGTATACCCTTTTAGACCCGTTTTCACCCTAGAATAATAATGTGAAAATTGGCTTGGAAGATTGGTTTTTAAGGGTAAATATTGAAACTATTTCCATGATTGATACGGCTTCATATACTAGTCACCCTTCGGATTTACAGCTCTGGCAACGCTTCAGGGAAGGTGATCGTGTGGCCTTTGAGCAGATTATTGCGAACAACTACACAAGCCTGTTCCGATTTGGTACCCGATTCACAAAAGACATTGGGTTGATCGAAGATTGCCTGCACGATTTATTCGTATATCTGTGGGAAAAGCGAGCATCCCTTAGTGCTACCGATTCCATTCGAAAATACCTCTTCAAGTCATTTCGGCATAAGATGCTACTCGAATTGCAGCGTGTTTACCGTCGGGGCTGGGTCTCCGAAGATGAAGCCGCCGAGATGGCTCCCGAACAGAACTTTCAGGATACTCTTTTCCTGCTGGAAAATGAACAGCTGACAACCCACAAAATTAAAGAAGCCATCAACCAACTGCCGGTACGCCAGCAGGAAGCCCTTTACCTCCGCTATTTTGAAGGACTGGACGTCGATCATATTGCGCAGGTGATGACCATTAACCGGCAATCCGTATCGAATCACCTCCACAAGGCGCTCACCTTCTTACGCGAACACTGGGTTAATTTTACTATTTCGGCAATGCTGTTGGCCTTTTTCCGGTAGCATCGTCAATTCCTGCAAAAACTTTTCAAAAAAAGTCAAAAACGGAGGGTATATTCCTTACCCTCGCTAATTGTCTGAATAAAGGGGTAGACAAGTAGCGTTTTTTGATGAAAAGAAGTAACCATTCCGAGCTGGACGATTTTCTGGAAGATGATTCTTTCCGGCTATGGGTATTTGAAAAAGCTACGCCGGAAGCCGCTCAGCAATGGGATAATTTTCTGCTTCTGTACCCGCAAAAAGAGTTTATTTTCCGAAAAGCACAGGAAGTCCTGCGAGCGATCGAAGGTGATACGTTCGTGTTACCAACCGCCAGCGTTCGGCACAATATCCGGCAGATCATGCAGGATACTGAACCAGCCCCTTTTGTACAGTCAATTCCCTGGTATCACTCGCCCGTTTGGCGGTGGGCCGCTGCTGCGGTGGTTGTGCTGGTCGTAAGCTGGTACAGCTGGCATCGAAACCAGCAGGCACTACCGCCTTCAACGGCTATCTATCGGCAGATGGTGTCGGCGTCAGCAGCTCCGCTGGAAGAAGTTGAGAATAAGACCACCCAGAGTCGACTGGTTCTCCTGGCCGATGGCAGTTCGGTAGTGCTTCAGCCCAACAGCCGGATTAGCTACCCTAAACAGTTCGATCAACATCCGAAACGGGAAGTTTACCTGACTGGCGAAGCGTTTTTTGAAGTCGCCAAAAATCCGGATAAACCCTTTTTCGTGTATGCCGACAACCTGATTACCAAAGTTCTGGGCACCAGCTTTACGGTTCGGGCCTACGACAGGCAGGCCGTCGATGTAACGGTCAAGACGGGCAAGGTCTCCGTTTTCACACGATTTGATAAAGAACGGGTCGAAAAGAAGGAATCAAAGCAACTGATCGGTTTAGTGCTCACGCCGAATCAGCGGGGCCTCTTCGACAGGGAGGAAGGCCGCTTGCTACGGTCGCTGGTAGAGTCGCCTAACTTACTCGACATGCCCATCCAGCGGTCGGTGTTCGAGTTCAACGATACGCCGGTTTCGGCGGTCTTCGCATCGCTGGAAAAAGCGTATGGGGTGGAGATTATCTTCGACGCGGAAGTGATGAAAAACTGTTACCTGACGGCTTCGCTGGACGATGAACCGCTGTTCGAAAAGCTAAACATGATTTGCCAGACGCTGGATGCCCAGCACGAACAGATGGATGGCAAGATCTTAATCAGTAGTAAAGGATGCCAATAAAATTACTCAACTTACTTATTCCGCCTATGTCTGAAAAACACCTAGCCTAAACACAAAAAAAGAGTCAGCAATGCGCCAACATCACTGACTCCAGAGTTATCCCCACTTGCTCTCTTCAACAAAAGCACCCCTCTGCAGGGTAAGGGAATTTTATTGCCGAGTTAAACCGACAACCAATTCAAAAGTATGACAATTCGAATACAAATGCAGCAAAGGCTGCTCAAAATTATGCGAGTCAGTTTCTACCTGTTTCTCGTGGTAACCGCCTTTGCCACGATCGCACAGGCGCACGACACGTATGGTCAGGAATTACTCAACAAGCGCGTTAGCCTACAGCTTTCCAACCTGACCGTTGAACAGGCAATCAGTCGCATCGGCAAAGAAGCTGATGTGAAGTTCATGTATAATCCGCGCATCTTCAGCCAGCAGCGTATCAGTTCGCTGACGTTTACCAACGAGAAGCTGTCGGCGGTGCTCGACGTAGTGCTCAGTCCCGCATCAATTGATTACGAAGTAGGTGGCAAAACCATCATCCTGAAACGGGCCGCTTCGGCTACCAGCACGACAGTAAGCCCAAACGTCGAAAAACTCGTTCCGCCAATTACCGTCACGGGCCGGGTTCTCGATGAAAAAGGCGCTGGTTTGCCCGGTGCGACGGTTCTCCTCAAAGGAACCAGCAATGTAGGTACGGCTACGGACGCCGAGGGGCGTTTTTCCCTGAACGTACCCGACGGTAATGGAACGCTCGTTATCTCGTCGATCAGCTACACCGCGCAGGAAGTAGCCATCAACAACCGGACAACGCTGCCCGATATTCAATTGGCATCTGATGTGAAATCACTGAACGAGGTCGTTGTTGTGGGCTATGGTACCCAGCGTAAGAAAGATTTGACCGGCGCTGTGGCCGTGGTTAACGTGGCCGAGCTTCAGCAACAGCCCACGTCGCAGATTACGAACCAGCTGCAGGGTCGGGCGTCGGGCGTTACGGTATTGGGATCGGGACAGCCGGGCGAAGCGCCCCAGGTGCGTATCCGGGGATTGAACACGTTCGGAAATAACCAGCCGCTGTATGTTGTGGACGGTGTACCGACGCAGAACATCAACGACATCAACCCGAACGACGTGGCCTCCATGCAAGTTCTGAAAGATGCCGGTTCGGCATCGATCTACGGCTCACGGGCGGCCAACGGGGTAATTATTATTACGACCCGCCGGGGTTCGGGAAAGGTAAAAGTGCAGTACGATGCCTATTACGGAACGCAGATTCCTAAAGGCGGCAATGTGTGGGATTTGCTGAATCCACAGGAAACAGCTCAATTAAAGTTCAACGCCCTTCGCAACGCCAACCCCAATGTGGCCATCAACGATCCGCTGTACGGCAGCGGCACAACCCCGGTTTTGCCGGATTACATTGCGCCACAGGGTGCCAAAGAAGGCGACCCATCGGTAGATCCATCGCGGTATAATGTTAACCCAACCTACAACGATGCCTCGCAGTATAATGCCTTCTACCGGATTACACGGGCCAACAAGACAGGAACGGACTGGTTTCACGAGATTTTCAAACCAGCGCCCATCACAAGCCATAACCTGGCGGTGAGTGGTGGTGGCCCACAAGGCAACTACCTGTTCTCGTTCAACTACTTCAATCAACAGGGTACACTCATCAATACGTACCTGAAGCGGTACACGATTCGTTCGAACAGCCAGTATAACATTCGGGAGAACATCCGGGTAGGCGAAAACATCGCATTTTCGGTGTCGGACAACCCACGGATAAACGCCCTTCAGGAAGGCAGCGCCATCGGTATGGCGTTCCGCGAGCAGCCCATTATTCCGGTCTACGACATTGCCGGGAACTATGCCGGGGGCTACGGCCAGGGATTGGGTAACGCCAACAACCCGGTTGCCATTCAGAAACGGACGGCCAATAACCGGGGACAGAACAACCGGTTGTTCGGTAATATGTACGCAGAGATCGACTTCCTGAAAGACTTTACGGCCCGCACCAGTTTCGGGGGTGAGATTTACATGGGTAACTTCCATTCCTTTACGTATCCAACCTACGAAAACCAGGAGAACACGACGACCAACTCCTATACGGAGAACACCTTCAACGGATCGAACTGGACCTGGACCAACACGGTACAGTATCAGCACAACTTCAACAACACACACGATCTGAAAGTACTGGTGGGTACAGAAGCGTATCAGAACCAGGGGCGTAACGTAGGCGGGACAACGCAGGGATATTTCTCGTTCGATCCCAACTTCACGAACCTCTCGACCGGTTCGGGAACACCAACCAACTACAGCAATCGCTACGCCGACGCGCTGTTCTCCCTGATTGGCCGGGTCGATTACTCGTTGAAAGATAAGTACCTGTTTGGGGCTACCATTCGTCGTGATGGATCGTCCCGCTTCCTCAACTACCAGTATGGCTGGTTCCCGGCGGTGAGTGCAGGCTGGCGCGTTTCGCAGGAGAGCTTCATGAGCGGACTTACCTGGCTGAATGACCTGAAAATTCGCGGGGGTTACGGGATCATGGGCAACCAGTTGAACGTTGATCCGGCCAATGCCTACACGACCTATGGTGGTGATCGTACCTCGTCGTATTACGCTATTAGCGGCTCCAACTCGGCCAACTCACTAGGCTTCCAGCGGACACGCATCGGCAACCCTGACGCACGCTGGGAGAAAAACATCAACGCCAACATTGGTTTCGATGCCAGCCTGTGGAAAGGCAAACTGGACCTGACGGTCGACTATTACAACAAAGAAGTTCGTGATCTGCTGTACACCCTCGAACTGGCCGGAACGGCGGGTCTGGGAACGGCTCCGGCGGTTAACGTCGCCAAAATGCGCAACCACGGTCTCGACATTGCTGCGTCCAGCGCGATCAACGTGACGAATGATCTGAAACTGACCGGTACGCTGACGTTTACGACTTATAATAACAAGATTGTGTCGCTGGCTGAGGGTGTCGACTACTTCGATCAGGAAGGTCGCCGGTTCAACGGTAGTTACATCGTTCGCAACTCCGTTGGTCATTCCATCGGTCAGTTCTTCGGCTACAAAACGGCTGGCTTCTGGAATTCGCAGGAAGAGATCAACCAGGCCAACGCGCAGGCCCAACAGGCAACCGGTAACTCTGCGGCCGTTTACCAGAGCGATGTGGCGGTGGGTCGTTTCCGCTATGCCGACGTGAATGGAGATGGGCAGATTACCGATGCCGACCGGACGTATTTGGGCAACCCAAACCCGAAGTTCAGCTACGGACTGAACCTGGGTGCTACGTACAAAAAGTTCGACTTCAGCATTTTCTTCTACGGCACGCAGGGCAACGACATCTGGAACAACGTACGCTGGTGGACCGACTTCAACGCCAACTTCCAGGGGGCCAAAAGTCAAACGGCCTTGTACGACTCCTGGACACCCGAGAATCACGACGCCAAAGCACCGATTCAGGAAACGGTGGGTTCGTTCAGTTCGGCCAACGTGCCCAACTCGTACTTCGTGGAGAATGGCTCGTACCTGCGCGCCAAAAACGCACAGCTTGGCTATACCTTACCTGCCAATACCCTGAAAAAACTAGGCATTGAGCGGCTACGGGTCTATGTTCAGTCGGCCAACCTGTTTACGATCACCAAGTACTCGGGCCTTGATCCTGAAATTGGCACTACGGCCAATACGAACAACAGCTCGGGTGGCAGCCTGAACCAATCGTTCTCGAACAGTACCTCGTTTGGTATCGACGAAGGCGTTTATCCGAACCAGCGCCAGTTCCTCTTCGGTCTGAATGTGACGTTCTAATTCTTATTTAACTCGACAACCAATGAAAGTAACAAGATATATGGCAATCGGGGGGCTTGTAGCAGCCGGGTTGCTCTTCGATGCCTGTCAGAAAAGTTTGGAGATACCGGCTCAGGGTGCCCTGAGTGACGAGGTATTAGCGACGCGGGCGGGCGTAGATGCTCTCCTGACGGGTGCCTATGCCGCGCTGGATGGACAATACAACAACGGATCAGCCCTGAACCTCGCGGGTGGCAACGCCTGGGAAGCATCGCCCAGCAACTGGGTGTACGGTAGTATTGCGGGTGGCGAAGCCCACAAAGGCAGCGATGGCAGCGACCAGCCCGCCGTCGATGCTATTGCCAAGTTCACGGCCGACCCCAGCAACGGCTATTTCAACAGCAAGTGGCGGACAGTCTACGAAGGGGTAAACCGGACGAACTCCACCCTGCGCCTGCTGGCACAGGCCACCACCATTGCCGATGCTGATAAGACGCTGCTGGCCGCTCAGGCCCGTTTTCTGCGGGGGCATTATTACTTCGAGTTGAAGCGGATGTTCAACAATGTACCCTGGATTGACGAAACCGTTGAAACAACGGCCGCCAGTTCGCAACCCAACAATGTGGATATCTGGCCGAAAATCGAAGCTGACTTCCAGTATGCCATGGAAAACCTGCCGAATACCCAGTCGGATGTAGGCCGGGTAAACAAATGGGCCGCCATGACCTATCTGGCCAAGACTTACCTGTACGAGCATAAGTACACTCAGGCCAAACCCCTTTTCGATCAGGTGATTGCGCAGGGCGTTACGAGCAATGGTCTGAAATACGCGCTGACGACCAAATACCATGATAACTTCGATGCGGCTACAGAGAACAACTCGGAATCTGTATTCCAGATTCAGATGGTAGCTAACGATGGTACGGGTACCATTGCCAACGCCAATCAGGGCGACATGCTGAACTTCCCGTACGGTAACAGCCCCTTCCGCTGCTGCGGTTTCTTCCAGCCTTCGCAGGAGCTGGCCAACTCGTACCGGACTGATGCTACCGGTTTACCTTTAATAACCGCTTATAACAGTTCGCCAGTTAAGAACGACCAGGGCATTGCCTCGACTCAGCCGTTTACACCGGATGCCGGTCCGCTGGACCCACGCATCGACTGGACTATCGGTCGGCGAGGAATTCCGTATCTGGATTGGGGTAACCACCCCGGTGCCGACTGGATTCGGAGCCCGGGCCAAACCTATGCTGGTCCGTACTCACCGAAGAAGAACATCTACATGCAGGCCACGCAGGATCAATACGCTGATAACCATTCCTGGGCACCCGGTACAGCCATCAACTGGAATATTATTCGCTACGCCGATGTGTTGCTAATGGCGGCTGAAGTGGAAGCCCAACTGGGTAATCTGGAACAGGCACAAACATATGTGAACCAGGTTCGAGCGCGGGCGGCCAATCCGGTCAACTACGTATACCGCTATGCGAATGATGCAGCACCGCTTGCGGGCTACTCGACCACCCCGGCAGCTAACTATAAAATTGCAGTTTACCCGGCGGGTGCCTTTGCCGGTTTAGGAAAGACGGGGGCTCTGAACGCCATCTACTTCGAGCGTAAGCTGGAACTGGCTACTGAAGGTCACCGTTTCTTTGACCTGGTTCGCTGGGGTGTGGCGGAGTCCGAACTGAACAAGTATTTCAGCTACGAAAGCACGATCACGACAGATATTCGGGGTGGCCGCTTCGTTGCCGGGAAGAATGACTATTTCCCCATTCCACAGCGGCAAATTGACTTAAGCACATCCAGCGGTAAGTCAACCCTGACGCAAAATCCGGGGTATAATTAATAAAATAGCGTTTAATCATCAAAAGAGGCAGTCCATTGTGTGCTGCCTCTTTTTGTTGAGCTGGCTCAAGTTTCCCTAATCAAATGCGAACGTTCTCATTACTCCTCTTTTCCAGTTGCTTACTTATCCTGATTGGTCTCGGCTGTCAATCCGGGAACGACACGTCGACTGTCAAAGACCCGGTTAGGGCAGAAGGCGAACGATTGGCACAGCAATACTGCGGCAACTGTCACCTGCCTGTTTCACCCAATGCGCTGGATAAAGAAACCTGGCACAAAAGGGTGTTACCGGCAATGGCGCTCAAACTGGGGCTGGAGGTTTGGCAGAAAACCAACTATTATTTTCCACCATCGGCTTCGATCAAGCAGACCGACTGGATCAAGCTACAGAATTACTACGAATCGCTCGCTCCCGAGAAACCAATCAAGGCATCGCCCCCTATTCCGCTTGTCAGCGACTGGTCCATTTTCAGGCTCCATAAACCGGCAGAAATCAAGAGCGAGATTACGACCACAACGATGGTTACGTTCGATTCGGCCAGCCATCAGATTTATACAAGTAATGAAGCCAGTGCAGGACTGTATCGATGGAATGTCAACTTAAAACCAACGCTGGTTCGGACGTTGCCATCGCCCGCTGTTCAGGCCCGGTTTCTGCCGGATGCGAATGGGACGCAGCGGGCATTACTCACCTGTATCGGCACAATGCTGGCCGTTGACCAACCTAAAGGCGAGATATTAGATCTGACACTAAATAAAACACAAGAGACCACGCCGGTCGTACTGGCCAGCCAACTCCCCCGCCCGATTGACACAACACCGGGCGATTTTAATAAAGATGGGTTGACCGATTATATCGTTTGTGGCTTTGGGCACGAAGCAGGTGCTTTGTACTGGCTAAAGCAACGACCCGATCACCAGTTCGACAAAATAGCGATTAAAGAAGTTGCGGGTGCTACGCAGGTCATACCCGGCGATTTTAACAACGACGGCTGGCTCGATTTCATGGCCCTATTTGCCCATGCCGATGAAGGCATATGGCTTTTTACGAACGATCAGAAGGGCAGCTTTACGGAGCAGAATGTACTGCGCTTTCCACCCGTTTACGGCTCAACAAGCTTCCAACTGGTTGATTTCAATAAAGACGGCAAACTGGATATTTTGTACACTTGTGGCGATAACAGCGATTACTCCCGTATTCTGAAGCGTTTTCACGGCGTTTACATCTTCACCAATCAGGGTAACTTCCGCTACAAACAAACCTGGTTCTACCCTGTCAACGGCTGCACCAAAGCCATCGCGAAAGACTTTGACCTAGACGGCGACCTCGATATTGCCAGCATCGCCTTCTTCGGCGATCTGAAGAACAACCCCGCCGAAACCTTTATTTACTTCGAACAGAACAAACCCCTTGTCTTTACTCCCCACGCCGTCCCGATCAGCTCATACGGTCGCTGGATTTGCATAGACGCCAACGATTGGGATCACGACGGCGATACTGATATTGTACTGGGTAATTTCTCAATGGGCTTCCTGAACGAAGTAAAATTCACCCCCACCTGGAATAGTTACCTGCCGCTGGTCGTGCTGGAGAACACGACTCGGAAGTAGTGGTTCCGGGCGTGTAATGCCGACCGTCGAAGCGTTGGCATTACACGCCCGGAACCACCAAATCCTGATACCAGAAGCCCGTGTCCCAGCGGCTATCGGTCTGATCGGAATGGCAGTCGGTGCCGCCCGAGGGAGCATACGTCCGGCGGATTACGTCGCCTTTTTCGAAGGCAATAGGACTGGCGAAGATGGGGCCGTCGTACACAAATGAATGATACTCGCCATTTTCGCCACAAGGGTCGACGTTTTTGGGAAGGTCTTTCAGTAAATCCAGATCCAGCTCACGCCCGACGAACTCCGCACCGAGTTGCTTGTCATTGACGCAGACGAGTACTGCCCGAAAGCCCAAATCCACGAACTCATGGACCAGTTCGGTGGTGTTACGCTGCCAGAGTGGAAACGCGCCTGTAAGGTTTACCTGCTTCAACTGACCTTCCCGATACTGCCTCAGGTCTTCCAGAAAAATATCACCAAAAATAGAGTGGGTGCTGCCCTGCTGGGCTAACGCCTGAAGCGTCGTCTGCATTCGGGCGTCGTATTCTTCCATCGATACATCGCCAGGAAGGCTCAACAGCGTCAATGGAATACCCAGCTTCTCGGCCTGCGCAACCAGCAACTCCTTGCGGACGCCGTGCATACTCACCCGGCCAAACTGTTCGTTGACGCTGGTTAGCAACGTTTGAATCTCCCACCGTTCGGAACGTAAGCTGTGAAACAGAGCGAGGGCCGAATCTTTGCCCCCGCTCCAGTTCATGATGGCTCGCTGGCGACTCATCGGAAATAAAACCCAAACGGGGCAATTTCAGCTCTAACCGAGTCGACCAAAGCGCCGGTTTCTTCATAGCGAAGTACATAGCCCGCCTGTGCGTAGGACGGAATGACACTGCCATAAATTCGTTTGGTTTGCGGGTCGATTCCTAACGCACTGAACGAGCGCGCTAGAATCTGGCTACCCGGAGCCGCAGTGGCCTCAATGGGCAGACGGTAGGTTTTACCACTCAATGTGTAATAAAATGCCCGTTTGTCGGTACTGATCACAACCGAACCCGGCGCGGCTGCAAACGTTATTCGCTTGGCAACAATCCGGCTTGCCGGGTCAATCTGTACCAGGTCGTTACCTGCCTGAATCCACAATTTACCGGTTGCATCGACCGCAATGGGCTCTGGCGTAGACCCGAAGTCGATACGCTGTTTCTCAGTATCGGTATTGAGGTCGATAATGAGCAACGTCTTGCTGCCGGTGTAGGTGCCACTGCCTACAAACACTTCGGTTCCGGCAACGACCATTTTTTCAACACCTTTTACGGCTGGTATTTTCTTAACAACCGCGTTGGTGTTTAAATCAACGACGGCGATGTAGCCAGGATCTTTGTAAAACGTACCTGCATTGAAATCGCCCGATACGTCCCAGCAACTGATATATGCCTTGTTCGGACCCGCCGAAATAACCTGACGCGGGTTTTCAATATCCGGTGTTTTCAGCGTAGCCCGCGATTTGAAGGTTGCAGACTCCACAATCTCAACCTTATCCTGACCGGCGGTACTGTTATCGACTAGAATCAGGCCTTTGCCGTTTACATCGGTATATCCCTGCAAACTACCGCTGATCGACATCGACGGGTTTGCGGTTTGAAAGATACTGGTGGCTACGGCAGTGCCGGTGCGCGGGAGAAACGAAATCGTCCCGTTATTCTGCGAAAAATTGCCCTGATTCAGTATAAGTACACCTGACTCATAGGGCGTTGGCTCTGGGTCGGAGGTTTTACAGTTCCAGAGGGTTAAAGCCAGCAAGCCAAGCAGGATTCCTTTTGTTGGTTGGTAGTTCATTGGGTATTATTTGGTAAATTGATAAGCAGATTGAGTGCCCAGTTGCGCCCCGGCAAGGCGTTCCGTTTTACACTGAACGTCAGTGCATCGAATACATTATTAACCTGTCCCTGAAGCCGAACCGGCACCGGACCGATTTTGGTGGTCGTTTCCAGCAACACATTGGTTAGCGTCGACCCCTTGAAAAACTGGCTATTGTCGAAGGTAATATACCGCCGGGAGTTGGCCTGTGTTTGCACCGTTAGTCGTGTTTGCCCCCGCTGCACATAGGCATTGAACGTTTCGGTATGAAGCGGTACATAAACCAGCTGCTTGCCGATCACATCCTGCGAGTAGGTATCATACGCCCGCTCCTGCGACGACCGAGTCAGGGCATATCCCGCCCGAACCCCTGCCCGCCAGCTGCTACGTGCATACGTGAGATTCATCGTCAACTCGCCCCCCCGTGCCACGACTAGTTGCAGATTCTCGACGTGGTAGTTGGTCGTTGGATTCCAGTACGTCCAGTTATCCACCCGGTTACGGTAGGCTGTCAGGTCCGATGTTAGCGTGAAATGTTCGTTTAAGACAACGGTCGAGGCCAGTCCGGCTTCGAGGTTGAATCCGTCTTCGGGTAATAAATTTGGGTCACCCAGCTCGATCCAGTACCGTTCGTTCAGGGTTGGAACGCGGTAACTCCGGCTGATTGCTCCTTTAGCCGTTAGCGCGAACTTCGTATGTTGCACCAGACGGTATTCAGCTCCCAGCGACGGCGTAATGGGTGGATTGAAGCGCGTAACAAATGCCTGCCGTATGTTGGCCGATACCAGCCAGCGGCTGGTTTGCAAGCGGAGTAAAGCGTACAAATCACCCCGATCTTCCTGAATAAGCTGATCGCCGTAGCCGTCTGTCCGGGTTTGGTAATGCGACCACTCACCCCCAACGCGCAGGTTCAACGACACATTCGCTTTTTGAGGAATTAAAGAGAATTCCCGCTCGGCCCGGCTGATGAACCGATCTGTTTCCGTATGGTCGGGGGACGAGAAGTCGCCCTTTCCATAGTCCAGTATATCGTGAATCCAGCCCAGACGCAGGGTAAGGTGATTGGTTTCGTAGGTGGTCAGGAATCGTGCCGACTGCGTCCGGGTGCGTTCCCGGGCAATGGGGTCCTGTGGGGCCAGCACCAGATCGTTGTCCGTAAGCCAGGCATTGACGGACAATTGCCGACCACTCTTGTGTATGAAGTACAAATCCTGAACTAGACCCCGCTGCGCCGTTGTGGAACGTTCCATGAAGTAGTTTCGGCGCTCGGTATACGGATAGGCGTTGTTGAACTGATTTCGGTACGCGAAGGTCTTGCCCGATAGCTTCCAGGATTGCCCCAGTCCGGTGCTGTAGCGAACCCCAACCTGGGTGTTGTTATTCCGGAAGCTGGCCAGTTGTTGCCCGATCGTTACCTGGATGCCGGGTTGCCAAACGGGACTACTGCCCAGCAGAATGCTTCCACCCACGGCATCGGAGCCAACCACACTCGCCGACGAGCCGTATTGCACCGCCAGCCGGTCGAAACCCGCTATTGGTAAGGTCGAAAAATCTGTCAGACCCAAATTCGGCTGATTGATGTTGATACCGTTCCAGAGTACCGCCGTATGACTGGCCGATGTACCCCGAAAGGCCACCGTAGCCAACTGACCCGGCCCGTAATTTTTAAAGGCCATCGGCGTGTTCAACGCCAGCAGATCGGTTAGTGACCCGAACCGGAACTGAAGCAACGTGGCCGAGTCGATCCGCTGGAGTTTCTGCCCGGCCAGAAACCGTTCGGGCGCGATGGCACGGATGGTCACCGCCGATAAAGACACGACCGACGAATCCGTTTGCCCATATCCATTATACGCCGTAAACAGACCGACAAACGGCATCAGCAGCCACCAATAAAGGGCTTTCTTTCCCACTATCTTCCTGAACAAAATGTGCATCCAGACGCCAGCGCACCAAAGTGACTGACAGCACGCGGTTGGGGTGTTTCCTCCGAACGCCAGAACAACGGATGGTCTTCGGCAGGTCTCCTGGCTCGTCTTATCGGTTCGGACCTTCCCACACTGACAATCAGCGCAGTGGCCATGTAGATTGAATCGATTTTAGGTAAGACTTACAGTTGCGGGGACAGCGCTGGTGTTGCACCAACTTCCCTTTTAAGCCTTGAAAGCTGTTTTGAAACAGCATCAGGCACCGAAAACTCGACAGCAAAGGTAGGGTTATTTACACAAAGCGGCACGGGGAACACAAAGAAATCTCTTCATTGTGTTCCCCGTGCCGCTTTGTGTTAGGAGCGCTCCTGTTAAAATCCCTCGGCTTTAATTTCTTTTTCGGTGATGGTTCCGTATTTCTTCACTTTGTCCCGAATGGTTTCCGCTTTACCGATCAGCACGAACTGAAGCTTGTCTTTGGGAAAATACTGATCGATGATCTGGCGGGTTTTGGCCACCGTGAGTCCGTCGACGTTCTTCTGAAAATTATTGATAAACGATTCATCGAAGCCCAGGCTGAACATATCTGTCAGCAGGTTAGCCAGCTCAGCGGCCGACTCGTACCTCGGCGGGAAGTCGGCTTTAACGTAGTTTTTGGCCGACGAAAGCGTTTTCTCGTCAATACCCGTCCGGTGCAAACTATCGAGTACCTGTATCGCCATGTCGATCGCCTGCGTGGTGGTGCTGACTTTCGTAAATGTTGATATGGCGAAGGTGCCGCTCTTGCGGAATGTCCCGAAACGGCTGCTGGCCCCGTACGTCAAGCCGGAATTTACGCGCAGGGCATCATTCAGCCAGGACGTAAACCGGCCGCCCAGAATGGTGTTAACAACAGTAACCGGTATGAAATCAGGGTTATTCTGGGTGATGCCTTTACCGCCAATCAAGAACGTTGTTTCGCGGGCGTCGTCTTTATTGACGAGCAATACCCGGCTTTTGTCGAACGAAACGACCGGGTCTGTCAGTGCGGGTGATGTGACGGGCGCCGTTTTCCAGTTGCCAAACAGGTCGGTGATGCGTTTTTTCATAGCCGCTGTGTTGAAATCACCCACGATGGCAATAGCCGCCCGGTCGGTGGTAAAGTTTTTCTGGTAAAACTGCCGAACATCATTCGCCGAAATTGCCGACACCGAGTTAGGCGTCCCGGTCAATGGGTTAGCATACGGGTGCCCTTCAAACACGAATTTATTGAAGTATGACCCCACAACACCCCGGGGACTTTCTTTCTGCTGAGTCAACTGGAGCAGTTGTCGCTGCTTGTACCTATCGAATTCACCCTGATCGAATGTTGGCTTTGTGAGCACATCCTCGATAATATCGAAGAGTAAATCCTGATCTTTCACCGCAAACGAGGCACTTAGTTTGGCCACTTCTTTCCCGGCATAAGTATCCACGCTGGCTCCTACGTATTCGGTTTTCTCTTCCAATTGTGCCTTGGTATATTTTGAACTGCCAAACAGCAGCGCATCGGCCGTCATGCTGGCCAACCCATACCGGCTTCCATCCTGCACCGCCCCCGCATCGAACACGGCCGATACATTGATGAGCGGCACCTCGTGCTGTTCCATCAAATAGACCGTCAGCCCGTTCTTTAACTTGACTTTTTGATAGGGCGGTACTTTAAACGTCTGCGCCCAAGACGACGTCATTCCCGCAAGGGTAAGAAATAAGGTAAGTATGTATTTCATAGTACGAAACCCATAAAGCTTTTGAAACCGCAACGGCACAGTCCGCCATTGCGCGCCCGGCTTACAGATTTGAGTTAAAAAGTTCATGATTAATTGTTCTTGACCGGGTTGGCTTTGGGTTCTGGCAAGAGATACCCAACGGTTCGGTTACGGTTTGTCAAATACGTTTTAGCCACCCGCTGAACATCTTCTTTGGTCACCTTTTCGTAAAGAGCCGGGGCCTCGTAGAGCTTTTTGTAATCTCCGAAAAACAGTTCGTACGTGCCCAGCGAGTTCGCCTTTCCGTTGATCGACTCCATCGTCCGGTAAAACTCCATCAGTTTCTGATTCTTCAGCTTTTGCAGTTCTACATCGGTAATGCCCTCGGTAATCACTTTGTCGATCTGATTCAGTACCGAACGCTCCAGCTGTTCAGCAGAAATCCCACTGGCCGCAATGGCGTAGATCGAGAAGAGGCTTGGATCGAACGATTCGCCAAAATTGGTAAAGGCCCGTGAAGCAATGGTTGAGTCGAGCACCAGCGATTTCACCAGCCGCGACGAGTTGCCCGAACTGAGCACACCACTCAGCAAATCGAGCGCATAGTAATCGGGATGGTTTGTTGCAGGCGTGTGATAAGCCATCAAAATATTGGGAGTCGCCACATCTTTGTACGTCGTTACACGCCGTTCGCCATTCTGCGGTGGCTCAACAGTTCGCAGACTATCGGGAAGTTTCTGCGCCGGAATGGGCTCGATATACTGCTCCGCCAGCTTCTTGACCTGCGCGGCTGTTACATCGCCTACTACCACGGCCACCGCATTATTGGGCGAATAATACGTTTTGAAGTACTTTTCCAGATCGGCCTGTGTCCATTTTTTGATATCCGACTCGAACCCAATTACCGGGAACATATAGGGATGTTCAACGAAGGCGGTAGCCTGAACCAGTTCGCTGATGACCCGGTAATTGCTGTTTTCCAGGCCCGTACTCCGCTCCGATAGCACAACGCCCCGCTCACTCTCAACCATTTTTGGGTCGATCGCCAGATCACGAATTCGATCGGCTTCAAGATCGAAGATTGTTTCAAGCGCCCCACTTTGGAACCAGTCGGTATATACCGTCGTATTTTGTGTTGTATAGGCGTTGTTTGATCCGCCGTTGGCTTCCATCACGCGGTCGAACTGTTTAGGGCCGTATTTTTTGGCCCCGTTGAACATCATGTGTTCAAAAAAGTGGGAAAGGCCCGTTATGCCGTGTACTTCGTTACGGGAGCCAACTTTCCAGAAAGTATAGAAGTTAGCGTTGGGAATGGAGTGGTCTTCGAGGACCATGAACTTCATGCCGTTCTTCAGCGTGAATGTTTGTACGTCCTCGGGCTTAGGCTTATTCTGTGCCAGCACAACGCCTGTAACGAGCGTTAGTACGACCAGAAGCCGCATGCGTTTGTCCATGTGAGCAGTTTTAGTTTGGTGAAAAGCTAAAATTAATGACCTTTAGCTCATGAACCAATCACTCTGGTCGCTTAACGGCCAACGCGCCCTCGTAACGGGCGGAACTAAAGGAATTGGCGAAGCCATTGTGCGGCAATTCCTGGACCTCGGCGCTGCTGTATTCATCGTTGCGCGGGACAATGCACTGCTTCAGCAACAACTAACAGCCTATCGGCAAAAGGGCCACAAGGTGGACGGACTGGCCGTCGATATGAGCCAGCCTGGCACCGCGACTCAGGTAATAGAAGCTGTAACAACAAGCTGGGGAAGTCTGGATATTCTGGTCAACAACGCGGGCACCAACATACGCAAAGCCACCGCAGAGTATAGCCCGGCGGAATATGACCATGTGCTGAACACAAACCTACGCTCAGCTTACGAACTGACTCAGGCCGCTTATCCCCTTTTGAAAGAATCCTCGGCGGGCGGCAAGGTCGTTATGATTTCTTCGGTATCAGGTCTGGCGCATACCAGCAGTGGTTCTTTATACGGCATGACCAAAGCGGCCATGATCCAGCTTACCCGAAACCTGGCAGTTGAATGGGCAGCAGACGGCATTCGGGTGAACTCGGTTGCCCCTTGGTACATCAATACCCCTTTGGCAACGCCCGTACTGACCAATCCCGAGAAATTAGCGGGTATTCTGAAACGAACGCCCATGAACCGGGTTGGCGAACCGCAGGAAGTAGCCTCAGTAGTTTCGTTCCTCTGTATGCCCGCGTCAAGCTATGTAACGGGGCAGACCATCTCCGCCGACGGTGGCCTGATGGCCTGGGCGTATTAAACTCCCGCTACCATAGCTTTCATTTTCGTCATGGCCGTTTTGGTTACCGTCAGGGCGTCCTGCGCGTAGTACTCTTTATTGAAAACCTCCAGGGAGAGAACGATAGGCTGGTCGGTTCGCTTGATGAGCTTCAGCGTCTCGCGAATCGGCGCCACGCCATCGCCCGGAAACACCCGATCGGCGTCAACGATCTTCTCGCGGGTGAAATTGGCAGTGTAGTCGTTCACGTGGAATACCTCAATGACCGATTTTCCCACCAGTGGGAGCATCGTATTTCCTGACCCACCTTTGTAGAGGTGATAAATGTCTAACAGCACGCGTGCCGATGGATGGCCGCTTTCGATAGCCACAAACATCACTTCACTTAACCGGCTCAGGTTGGGCGAAAACCCCCACAGTTCCAGTTGGGGAACAACACCTGTTTTGTCGCCTATTTCGAGAATAGCCCGGTAGCGTTCGGCGGCTTTATACAGATCAACTTTAGGGCTCCCCGGCGATTGGGCACCGATGGGTGGAGTCGCTACGCGTTTGCACCCAACTTCGGCCAACATTTCCATTTCACTTTTGAGCTGAGCAAGCCCTTTAGCACGAGCCGCTTCATCGTCAATAATCCAGGGAGCGAATCCGATGGCATTTTCAACCTTTATTCCGTTATCACCAAGAATCCGGCGAGCCTCTGCCGTTGTCCCGCCGTTCTTCAGGTAAGTCTGTAACGTCTCGATCCAGATTTCAACCGACCGAAATCCCGCTTTTGAAGCCGCTTCGAGTTCTTTCACAAAGCCAAGCTTTTGCCCCCGAATGGTACTCATGTTCAGGCAAATTGTAAAAGGAGACTGGGCAGCCGGAGCAGGCTTAGCTTCTAGCGAGGTTGAAGAGAGGGAGGCCCCTACAGAGGCAGTCAAAGCCGCTAGTGTTTGACGGCGGGTCACAGATTGAGACATGAAGGAAACAGAATTCAGGCGTTTGTAGAAATCGTATAGTAAACGAGAAAAGGGGGTAAACCTACTGTTTTACGGTATCTGTAGTTTTTATACTTCCGAACTACGCAAACCAGTGCTCTTAGCTAGTACAAGCCTTGTTAGCGTTGTAGAGTTGAAAGCGCTGATCTTGTAGAGTTGCGACACACAAATTGAAAAAGAATAAATAAGCGACGAAGTAGCCGAAAAGAGGCTGAGCTGGCGTCAAAAAACTTCTTTAAAATAAATTTTCTATTTCTCCTAACTATTTCATACTTTTGCACTCCCAAACTCGGAACATCGAGTCTAACGACATACGAGGGTGAAGGTCCGTAAGGAAACCACATCTGACTTTTTCGGCAAACGAACGTTGCACTGCATCGTGCTGTCTGTCATTTGAGGTCAGGTGCTTTGCGCCCGGCCTTTTTTTATGTCGTTTTGGGGCTGATTGTTAAGCAGATATAGGATTCGTCCGATTATTTGCCTACCTTTGCGCCCCGATTCGGAAGGTCCGAACGGGGAAATGAATACCTATTTTTTACCTGCTTACTTTAAACAAACACAAATGTCTGGTTTAATTGGCAAGAAAATCGGGATGACCAGCGTGTACAATGCGGACGGGCAGGCTCTGGCATGTACAGTGATTGAGACGGGTCCCTGTGTCGTAACTCAAGTTCGTAGCGTCGAGAAAGATGGCTACACAGCTGTGCAGCTGGGTTATGGCGACAAGAAAGAAAAGCACAGCAACAAGCCGGAGATGGGCCACTTCAAAAAAGCGGGCACCACACCTAAACGGAAACTGGTTGAATTCAAAGAATTCGAACAGGAACTTGCTTTAGGTGCAACACTTACGGTAGCCGACGTATTTGCAGAAACTGACTTCGTTGACGTAGTCGGAACAGCTAAAGGTCGTGGTTTCCAAGGCGTTGTGAAACGTCACGGATTCGGTGGTGTAGGCGGTCAAACGCACGGTCAGCATAACCGGGGTCGTCACCCAGGTTCGATCGGTGCCTGTTCGTTCCCATCGCGTGTGTTCAAAGGTCTTCGGATGGCCGGCCGTATGGGCGGCAACCGTGTGAAGGTTCAAAACCTACGCGTTTTGCGTGTTCTGCCTGAGCAAAACCTGCTCGTTGTTAGCGGTTCAATTCCAGGAGCCAAAAATTCATACGTTATTATCGAGAAGTAGGTCATGGAAGTAATCGTATATAACAGCAAAGGCGAGGACACAGGCAAAAAGGTCACGCTTCCGGAAGAGGTTTTCGGTATTGAGCCGAACCAACACGCGATTTACCTCGACGTGAAACAATACCTGGCCAATCAGCGTCAGGGAACGCACAAAGCGAAAGAGCGTGCTGAAAATGCCCACTCAACCCGCAAACTGAAGAAGCAAAAAGGTACAGGTGGTGCCCGTGCCGGTAGCGCCAAGTCGCCGGTATTCGTTGGTGGTGGTACAATTTTCGGACCTCGCCCCCGCGACTACAGCTTCAAACTGAATAAGAAAGTGAAAGCACTGGCTCGCCAGTCGGCTTACGCCGTTAAAGCAAAAGCTGAAAAGATTTCAGTTATCGACAGCATTGCACTGGAAGCTCCCCGCACGAAAGATTACATCCAGTTCCTGAGTGATCTGAATGTAACGGGTAAGAAAACGCTGCTGATCCTGCCCGACGTAAACACAAATGTTGTGTTATCGAGCCGGAACGTACAGAAGGCGAAAGTTACGACAGCTTCGCAGGTAAATACCTACGATCTGATGAACGCCGACCAACTGCTTATCAGCGAAGACGCCCTGTCAACCATTCAAACGTTGTTCGACAAATAAACCATGAGCGTACTAAAACGACCAATCGTCACTGAAAAGATGACGGGCCTTAACAAGCAGGGGAAGTATGCTTTTGAGGTTGAACTAAAAGCCAACAAACTCGAAATCGGCAAAGCCATCGAGAAAATGTATGGCGTAAACGTTGAAGCTGTTAACACCTTCCGGGTATACGGAAAGAAACGCAGCAAGAACATCAACGGACGTGTTGTATCGGGCAAGACCCCAACCACTAAGAAAGCAATTGTTACGGTTGCCGAAGGCGAAGTAATTGATATCTACGCTGACCTGTAAACCGAGCACTGCTCTACCAATTAATCAGTCATGGGAGTTAAAAAACTAAGACCAATAACGCCGAGTACACGTTTTCGCGTGGCACCCGACTTTGCGGAAATAACAGCCTCCAAGCCAGAAAAAAGCCTGCTGGAGCCCATTAAGAGAACCGGTGGCCGTAATAACGAAGGTCACCGCACTATGCGCTACATTGGAGGAGGTCATAAGCGGCAATACCGTATTATTGACTTCAAGCGCGATAAAGTCGGCCAGCCTGCCGAAGTTTTGACTGTAGAATACGATCCAAACCGTACAGCACGCATTGCTCTGGTGCAATATGCTGACGGCGAAAAACGCTACATCATCGCACCACAGGGTATCACCGTAGGCCAGACCATCCGGTCGGGCGAAGGGTCAACTCCTGATGTTGGTAACGCACTACCACTGGCTCTGATGCCAATCGGTACCATCGTTCACAACATTGAATTGACACCGGGTAAAGGTGGTGCAATGGCCCGTTCGGCTGGCACATACGCCCAGTTGGTTGGTCGTGAAGACAAATATGCTATCCTGCGTTTGCCTTCGGGTGAAACACGCCGGGTTCTGAGCGCAGGCATGGCAACGGTAGGTTCGGTATCGAACCCCGACCACATGAACGTTGTCGTCGGTAAGGCTGGTCGTAGTCGCTGGTTAGGTCGTCGTCCCCGTGTTCGTGCGGTAGTTATGAACCCTGTCGATCACCCAATGGGTGGTGGTGAAGGTCGGGCATCGGGTGGTCACCCACGCTCGCGTAATGGCCAGTTCGCCAAAGGTCAGAAGACCCGCAACAAGAACAAGGCATCTGAAAGCATGATTATTAGCCGACGCAAAAAGTAACAGATAAACATGGCACGTTCACTCAAAAAAGGCCCATATATTGATTTCCGTCTGGACAATAAAGTTCAGGCTCAGAATGATTCGGGCAAGAAATCGGTCATCAAAACCTGGTCGCGTCGTTCGATGATTTCGCCGGATTTTGTAGGCCACACCTTCGCTGTGCATAACGGCAACAAGTTTATCCCGGTTTATGTAACGGAGAACATGGTAGGTCACAAGCTCGGTGAATTTTCACCAACGCGTAACTTCCGGGGTCACACCGCAAAGAAAGACAAGGGCAAACGATAAACTAGCAGCGGGTTTCGGGCAGAGGGCCCAGGGTGTTTTCTAATCCCAATGTCCTGGTCCCTGAACCCCAAACCATAAAAACATGGAAGCAGTAGCAAAACTTAAAGATGTGCCCACGTCGCCCCGTAAGATGCGGTTAATCGCCGACCTCATTCGTGGTCAGCGCGTTAGCCGGGCGTTGGGCCTGTTGAAATATCAGCCACAGGCTGGTGCCGACGTATTGCAGAAAGTGCTTTTGTCGGCCGTTGCCAACTGGCAGCAGAAGAACGAAGATCAGCGCATCGAAGATGCCGATCTTTACGTAAAAACGATTTTTGTTGATGGCGGTCCGATGCTGAAGCGTCTTCGGCCAGCACCACAAGGCCGTGGCCACCGGATTCGGAAGCGGTCAAACCACATTACACTTGTGGTAGACAGCGCTGCTGATACGGTATTGAGCCAGGCTGAAGTTTCTACCCCTGAAAACGAACAATAAACAGAAATGGGACAAAAAATAAATCCAGTTGGCCTGCGACTTGGTATTGTTCGGGGCTGGGAGTCGAGCTGGTACGGCGGCAAAGAATTTTCGGAAAAACTTGTTGAAGATGAGAAAATCCGGAAATACGTAGCAGCCCGTATCCCGAAAGGCGCCATTGCGCGGGTCGTTATCGAGCGTACCCTGAAGCGTGTAACCCTAACAATTCACACGGCTCGTCCGGGTATTGTTATCGGTAAAGGTGGTGGCGAAGTCGACAAGATCAAGGAAGAGCTGAAAAAGATCACGGGCAAAGATGTCCAGATCAATATCTTCGAAATCAAACGCCCTGAAATTGATGCGAAACTGGTTGGCGAAGCAATCGCTCAGCAGTTACAGGCTCGTATTTCGTTCCGTCGTGCCATGAAGCAAGCTATCCAATCAGCGATTCGGGTAGGTGCTCAGGGTATCAAAGTGAAAGTATCGGGTCGTTTGGGTGGTGCAGAAATTGCCCGCTCAGAACAATACAAAGAAGGTCGTGTACCTCTGCATACCTTGCGCGCTGATATTGATTATGCTATCTCTGAAGCCCAAACCGTATACGGCAAAATCGGCATCAAAGTGTGGATTTTCAAAGGCGAAGTTTACGGTAAGCGTGATCTGTCTCCGGCAGCCATGATGAGCCAGGCGCAAGCCGGCGAGCGTACTGCTTCGGCAAATGATCGTGGCGACCGTCGTGGCCCACGTGGTGACCGTGATGGCAATGACCGCGGTGGTCGTGGCCGGGGCGGAGATCGCGGTGGTGACCGGGGTGGCAACCGCGGTGGTGCAGGTGCAGGTGGTCAGGGCGGTAATCGTGGTGGCGGCCAAGGCGGCAACCGCGGTGGCGCTGGCGGTCAGGGTGGCAACCGCGGTGGTGGCGGACCAAGACGATAAATTTTGTCGTCAGTTGTCAGTTCACAGTCGTCAGTTCACAAACTATCAGCGACAATCAACTAACCACTATCGACGCTAACTTTCAGAGCTATGTTACAGCCAAAAAGAACTAAATTCCGTAAACAACATAAAGGTAGGATTCCAGGTATCGCTTCACGCGGTCATGAAATCGCCTTCGGAACGTTCGGTATCAAATCACTGGAACCCGGTCGGATTACCGCTCGCCAGATTGAAGCCGCTCGTATTTCCGTAACACGGGCAATGAAACGCGAAGGCCAGGTTTGGATTCGCATATTCCCCGACAAACCAATCACCAAGAAACCAGCCGAAGTTCGGATGGGGAAAGGTAAGGGTGCCCCCGAATATTGGGTAGCCGTAGTGAAGCCCGGCACGATTATGTTCGAAACGACGGGCGTTGATCTGGCAACGGGTATGGAAGCCCTGCGCCTGGCGGCTCAGAAATTGCCAGTTCGGACCAAGTTTGTTGTCCGGCGTGATTATCAGGAGCAAGTCGAAGACTAGTACCCCTAAGCGACGAACAAAATGAAAAAAGAAGATTTGAAAGGGTTGTCGGCCGACGAGATCCGCACTGAGATTGGTGCAGAACAGGACCGACTGTTGAAACTCAAGTTCGCTCATGCGGTTTCTCCAATCGAGAACCCGATGCGCATCCGCGAGAGCCGCAAACGGATTGCTCGCCTGAACACAGAACTGACGGTTAAATCGCGGCAAGCCTAATAAGACACGACGATGGAAGAGCAACAAGCACCAGCACCACAGGAGGAAGTAACCCCGGTGGCAGCAGCAACAGAACAGCCAGCCGCAGCCGCTTCAGCAACGAGCGCAACGGAAACGGCTTCGGAGCGCAACGCTCGGAAAGAGCGTATCGGACGGGTGACCAGCAATAAAATGCAGAAGACCATCACTGTAGCGATTGATCGCAAGGTGAAACACCCGATGTATGGCAAGTTCATGAACAAGACGAAAAAACTGACGGTTCATGACGAGAAAAATGAGTGTGGTATTGGTGACACGGTACGTGTTATGGAAACCCGCCCAATGAGTAAGAACAAGCGTTGGCGTTTAGTCGAAATCATCGAAAAAGCGAAGTAAGCCATGGTACAGCAAGAATCAAGATTAGGAGTAGCCGATAACAGTGGCGCTAAAGAGGTGCTGGTTATCCGCGTCCTGGGCGGTACGGGTAAGCGGTATGCATCAGTCGGTGACAAGATTGTCGTGACGGTGAAGCAAGCCCTGTCATCCAGCAGTATGAAGAAAGGTACGGTTTCTAAAGCCGTAGTTGTTCGGACCAAGAAGGAAGTGCGTCGGAAAGATGGATCGTATATCCGCTTTGAAGATAATGCCGCCGTATTGCTCAACAACAACGACGAGCCACGTGGCACCCGTATTTTTGGACCTGTGGCCCGCGAATTGCGCGAGAAGCAGTTTATGAAAATCGTATCGTTAGCCCCGGAGGTATTGTAAGCAATGGAGAAGAAAATAACGCTACCGAAACACAAATTCCACATTAAGACGGGCGATACTGTCGTCGTTATTGGTGGTAACTCGAAAGGTCAGCGCGGTGTAGTGACAGAAGTAATCGTAGAGAAAGATCGTGCTCGGGTTGAGGGCGTCGCTATGATTACCAAGCACATGAAGCCAACGGCTTCTAACCCGCAGGGAAGTCTGGTAAAAACGGAAGGTTCTATCCACATCAGTAATCTGAAACTGGTTGATCCTGCCACCGGCGAACCTACCCGCACGGGTCGTAAGTTGAATGATAAGGGTAAACTGCAACGGTTCTCGAAAAAGACCGGCAATTTCATCCCCGACGTCCGTAAATAATAAAGGTTTAAGAGAATGGCAACGCCAAGACTTAAAGAAAAATACTTAAGCGAAGTCGTACCTCAGTTGAAGGACAAATTTCAGTATAAGTCGGTCATGCAAGTGCCCCGTCTGAGCAAAATTGTCATCAACAAAGGTATTGGAGCCGCTGTCGCCGATAAAAAATTGGTGGACGTAGGCGTCGAAGAATTAACGACCATCACAGGGCAGAAAGCCGTTCCGACGCTGTCGAAGAAGGCTGTCTCGAACTTCAAACTGCGGGAGAAAATGCCCATTGGTGCGAAAGTTACGCTGCGTGGTGTGAAGATGTATGAATTCATGGACCGGTTAACGACAGTGTCGCTGCCCCGTGTTCGTGACTTCAAAGGCATTAGCGATAAAGGGTTTGATGGCCGTGGCAACTACACCTTTGGGGTGCAGGAGCAGATTATCTTCCCTGAGATCAGCATTGATAAAGTAGCCCGCATTTCGGGAATGGACATCACATTTGTGACGACTGCCGACACCGATAATGAGAGTTACGAATTGCTGAAAGCGATGGGTATGCCGTTTGCTAAAAGTGGTAAATAACAACCGATTTAAAGGTTAAGATAATGGCAAAAGAATCAATAAAAGCACGGGAACGGAAACGCGAAGCCATGGTAGCGAAGTATGCTACCAAGCGGGCCGCTTTAAAAGCCGCCGGTGATTACATCGGCCTGGACAAACTGCCTAAGAATTCGTCTCCTGTCCGTTTGCACAACCGTTGCAAACTAACAGGTCGTCCTCGGGGCTACATGCGTAAGTTTGGTATTTCACGGGTAACATTCCGGGAAATGGCATCAGCAGGGAAGATTCCGGGTGTAACTAAAGCAAGCTGGTAATTCCAGATTCCATTTCTATTTGTAATTCAGTTTCCGTAATTTTGCGAACTTTCTAAAAAACAGGGGTTTGCAAGTAACGCAACGCAACGAATGAATACAGACCCAATAGCAGATTTTCTGACCCGCGTTAGAAACGCCATCCGGGCTAAGCACCGGGTTGTGGAGATACCTGCTTCCAACATAAAAAAAGAAATTACCAAGGTTTTGTACGAAAAAGGGTACATCCAGAACTATAAGTTCGACGACAGTACGCCACAGGGCTCTATCAAAATAGCGCTCAAGTACAACCCCACTACGAAGCAGCCTGCTATCGTTGATCTGCAACGCATTAGTCGTCCAGGTCTGCGCCAGTATCGGGGTGCCGACAATCTGCCGCGTATCCTGAATGGCTTGGGTGTCGCTATCATTTCTACCTCGAAAGGTGTAATGACGGATAAAGAAGCCAAGACGCTGAACGTCGGCGGAGAAGTATTGTGTTACGTATATTAATCCGAACGAACGATGTCACGTATAGGCAAGAAACCCATCGCCCTACCCAGCAACGTAACGTTGTCTGTTGACGACCAGAACGTCGTTACGGTAAAAGGGCCCAAAGGAACCTTAACTCAATTGGTCGATCCGGACATTTCGGTAGCCATCGAAGAAGGTCAGATTCAAGTATCACGCCCCACAGAACAAAAACGCCATAAAGCCCTGCACGGTCTATACCGTTCGCTGGTAAGCAACATGGTGGTGGGTGTGAGCGAAGGTTTTAAACTGAACCTCGAAGTTATCGGGGTTGGTTATAAAGCATCTGTTGCGAACAACATTCTCGAATTGCAGCTTGGCTACTCACACAATGTGTATCTGGCCGTTCCAAGCGAGATTAAAGTAACAGCCGTAACGGAGAAAGGTCAGAACCCAAAAGTATATCTGGAAGGTTCGGACAAGCAACTTCTTGGCGATGTAGCGGCTAAGATCCGTTCGCTCCGTAAAGTTGAACCGTACAAAGGCAAAGGTATCCGCTTCATTGGTGAGCAAGTTCGCCGGAAAGCTGGTAAATCTTCGTCTAAGAAATAATAGGTTGGTCTTTAGTTTTCGGTTTGTGCTTGGTTCAGGCCGACACGAACCGAAAACAAAATACCAAACACATTTTAAACGCCTATTTGGTCGGAATCAAATAACATGGCAACGAATAAACAAGAAAGAAGACAGCGGATCAAGTTTGGTATCCGGGCGAAAGTATCGGGTACGGCAGAACGCCCCCGCCTGTCCGTTTTCCGCTCTAATAAAGCGATCTACGCACAACTCATCGACGATCTTGCCGGCCGCACGCTTGCAGCTGCTTCATCGATTGAATTGAAGAGCGAAGCTGATGGTAACACCATCGAAACGGCGAAAAAAGTAGGCCAGCGGTTGGCTGAAAAAGCAGTTGCACAGAACATCAGCGCGGCTGTGTTCGACCGTAACGGCTACTTATATCACGGTAAAGTAAAAGCATTGGCCGATGCAGCCCGCGAGGGAGGCCTTAAGTTCTAAGCGATGAACATCAATTCAGCAAGACCGACAAAATTTAACGAAGCCGACCTGAAAGAAAAGGTTGTAGCCATCAACCGCGTAGCGAAGGTGGTAAAAGGTGGCCGACGGTTCAGCTTCTCGGCTATTGTCGTGGTTGGCGACGGTAACGGTGTCGTTGGTTACGGATTAGGCAAGGCCAATGAAGTAACAGACGCCATTGCTAAAGGCGTGGAAGACGCGAAAAAGAATCTGGTTCAGATTCCTCTTTTGAAGCGTACAGTTCCTCACGAAATGGAAGGTAAATTCAGCGGTGGCTTTGTCCTGCTGAAACCAGCGGCTCCTGGTACAGGTGTGATTGCTGGTGGTGCTATGCGGGCTGTTCTCGAATCAGCTGGTATCCACGACATCCTGGCTAAATCGAAAGGTTCGTCAAATCCACACAACGTGGTAAAAGCGACGCTTGATGCACTGCTGAAAATGCGTTTACCTCACCAGGTAGCATTCCAGCGTCAGATCAGCTTGGCTAAAGTATTTAACGGTTAATAAACAGGAGCAAGAGACATGGCACGAGTACGCATCACGCAGGTCAGCAGCACCATCAAACGACCGCTAACTCAGAAAAACGCAATCAAGTCGTTAGGTTTGGGCAAAATCAACCGGAGTGTCGAACTGGAATACAACGACGCATTGAAAGGTGCTATCAATAAGGTGCAGCACTTAGTAAAGGTTGAAGAAATTTAAGTATCTTTGCGATTCTTTTGGTTTTCAGGCTGTCTTGACCACCGGTCGAGCATGTTGAAAGGCCAAAAGAATCATCTTTTTACATCTAAATACGGGCGCGAGTGGCAAGTCAGTAAAGAGACGTATCTTTAATATGAAACGTTTTAGACCTAATTCACCTTCTTTAGCCCAGCAAATCACATGAATTTAAGCAACCTTAGACCGGCAAAAGGTTCCGTCAGAGAGCGCAAGCGAGTCGGACGCGGGCAAGGATCAGGCATGGGTGGAACATCCACGCGTGGTCACAAAGGAGCGCAGTCGCGCTCAGGGTACAGTCGTAAAGTGCACTTCGAGGGTGGCCAGATGCCGCTTCAGCGTCGTGTTCCTAAATTCGGCTTCAAGAACATTAACCGCGTCGAGTACAAGCCTCTTAATCTGGATTCAATCCAGGCACTGGTTGAAGAAACCAAAGCTACTGTAGTTGACATGGACTTTCTGCTCCAGCATGGTCTGGTTAGTAAGAAAGACCTCGTGAAAGTATTAAACCGGGGTGAATTGACAGTAGCCGTCGAAGTTCACGCCCATGCGTTCTCTAGCAGCGCAAAAGAAGCGATTGAAAAGGCGGGAGGCAAAGCAGTTGTTCCCGTTAAGCAAGCGAAAGAGGAAGCAGCTAATTAAGTTGTGATCACTGTAACGTCCGACCTACTTCTATGAATCGACTCATCACCACGTTTAAAAATATTTTTGCAATTGACGAGTTGCGGGGTCGAATCCTGAACACGTTGTTGTTCATAACGGCGTTTCGTCTTGGCTCGGCTATTGTACTACCTGGTGTTGATCCCAACAGACTTAATCTTAATCCGCAGGGATTACTTGGTTTGTTGGATACCTTTTTAGGTGGTGCGTTCAGCAAAGCGTCAATTTTTGCATTGGGGATCATGCCGTATATCTCGGCTTCGATTGCTATTCAATTGTTAACGCTGGCGTTGCCTTACTTCCAGAAAATGCAGAAGGAAGGCGAATCAGGACGTAAGCGATTAAATCAAATCACGCGTGTGCTCACGATTGGGGTAACGGCTGTACAGGCAATTACTTATGTTCGTACGACTATACCAGCCGAAGCACTGTTGATTGACCGTGGCTTATTTACCATCTCTTCATTGTTCATTCTAACCGCTGGTACCATATTCTGTATGTGGTTGGGCGAGCGGATCACCGACAAAGGTATTGGCAATGGTATCTCAATGATCATTATGATCGGGATCGTGTCGCGGCTGCCAGGTGCTATTTACGGTGAAGCGTTATCGCGTGGTACCGGTGGTTCGCTGATTTTCGTTCTTGAATTAGTTGGTTTGTTCTTCGTTATTATGGGTGCTGTTGTCCTGACACAAGCAGTTCGACGCATCCCTATCCAATACGCTAAGCAAGTAATTGGAAATAAAGTTGTAGGTGGTCAACGGCAGTATTTACCATTAAAATTAAATGCCGCCGGTGTTATGCCTATCATCTTTGCTCAGGCACTGATGTTTATTCCGACTTATGTTGCCGGTCTGTTTGCTGAAAAAAGCGATTTCGCTGCTAGTGTTCAAAACGCGTTTCAAAGCTATACGACCTGGCAGTACAACCTGCTGTTCTCACTGCTGATTATCATCTTTACGTTTTTCTATACCGCTATCTCGGTTAACCCCGTTCAGATTGCCGATGATATGAAACGTAGTGGTGGTTTCATTCCTGGTGTTAAGCCTGGCATTCAGACTTCAGAGTACATTGGTACTGTATTGGATCGAATCACCTTACCAGGTGCCGTTATGCTCGCCATCGTTGCTATCCTGCCAGCTATTGCCAATTTATTGGGCATGACCAGCGGATTTGCGCAATTCTTTGGCGGAACATCTTTGCTGATCATGGTAGGTGTGGTTCTTGATACATTGCAGCAAGTAGAAAGCTATCTATTGATGCGCCGGTATGAAGGTCTGATGAAATCAGGTCGCGTACAGGGACGTGCCAATAGCGAGACAGTAGCCGCCTAATAATTATGAGTAGTTCCGATAAGAAGGATAAAATGATTTTTCTTAGAAGCGATGAAGAAATCGCTCTGATTAAAATTAGTGCACAGGTGCTGGGGAAGGCCCATGCGGAAGTAGCAAAACTTATCCGACCCGGTATAGCCACCAAGGAACTTGATAAGGTTGCCGAAACGTTTATTAAAGATAATGGAGGGTCTCCTTCGTTTCTTGGATATAACAAGTTTCCAGCTTCACTCTGTATTTCGGTCAATGACGTAGTCGTACATGGTTTTCCAAGTCGCTACGAACTTAAAGACGGTGATATAATTTCGATTGACTGTGGTGTAAAACTGAACGGCTATCATAGTGATAGTGCCTATACGTATCCAGTAGGTAATGTAAATCCGGCGGTACGCCGGTTACTAACCCGCACAAAGGAGTCCTTGTATGTCGGCATTGAAAAGGCGATAGATGGAAACCGGGTTGGCGACATTGGCTACGGGATTCAGACGTATGCAGAAAATTTCGGGTACTCAGTAGTTCGGGAATTGGTAGGCCACGGTGTAGGTGAGAATCTGCATGAAGCCCCGGAAGTACCAAATTATGGTAAACGCGGACAGGGCCCCAAACTGAAAGAAGGCATGATTTTGGCGATTGAGCCGATGATCAACTTCGGTAAGAAAGGGGTTGTTCAGGAACGGGATGGCTGGACGATTCGGACAATTGACCGAAAGCCATCCGCCCACTTTGAACATACAGTGGCCGTACGGAAAGGGAAAGCTGAGATTCTGACAACTTTTGAATACATAGAAGCAGTCACCGCAAACACAAGTCTGATGGTCGACACACAAGAACTGATGGCGGCTTAAAGCGAATATGGCAAAGCAGAATTCTATAGAACAGGACGGTGTGATTTTGGAGGCATTATCAAATGCAATGTTTCGGGTCGAATTGGCCAACAAGCATGAAGTAATTGCTCACATCTCCGGTAAAATGCGGATGAACTACATCAAAATTTTACCAGGAGATCGCGTGAAATTAGAAATGTCGCCTTATGATTTGAGTAAGGCGCGAATTGTGTACCGATACAAGTAAGTGAAGAATGTTGAATGAAGAGTAAAAGCTAGCTTTCATAGCAACCAATTACTCTTCTTCTTTCACTCTTTGCTCTTAACTCCAAACAGATGAAAGTTAAAGCGTCAATCAAGAAGCGCAGCGAAGACTGCATCGTGATCCGTCGGAAAGGAAAGCTGTACGTGATCAACAAAAAGAATCCCCGTTATAAACAAAGACAAGGCTAAGCATGGCACGTATTGCAGGTGTTGATATTCCAGACAAGAAGCGTGGCGAGATTGCGCTCACATACATTTTCGGTATCGGCCGTAGTCGGGCGAAAAAAATTCTGACCGACGCTGGAATCAGTGTTGATAAGAAAGCCAGCGAATGGTCTGATGAAGAAGCGAGTGCCGTTCGTAACGCCATCTCGAACGAATACAAAGTTGAAGGTCAATTGCGCTCAGAAGTGCAGTTGAGCATCAAACGGTTAATGGACATCGGTTGCTACCGGGGTCTGCGGCACCGTAAAGGTCTGCCGGTTCGTGGTCAGCATACCAAAAACAACTCCCGTACCCGGAAAGGTAAGCGGAAGACTGTTGCTAACAAGAAGAAAGTAACGAAATAATTAATCGGTCGCTCATCGTCATACGGACCATTTGTGGCTGGTTAGTTTTCGACTAAGCTGGCAAGTAATGATACCGATGACACATTGACGATTACCTACAAACAATGGCTCAAGCAAAACGCAAAGACAAAGCGAAAAAGCGGGTGGTAATTGTTGAACCCGTTGGTCAGGTACATATCCGGGCCACGTTCAACAACATCATCATTTCGATCACCAACATGAACGGCCAGGTTATTTCCTGGGCATCGGCCGGTAAGATGGGCTTCCGTGGCTCTAAGAAAAATACGCCGTACGCTGCTCAAACAGCCGCTTCTAACTGTGCTGCCGTTGCCCACGATCTGGGAATGCGCAAAGCAGAAGTATTCGTAAAAGGTCCAGGATCAGGTCGTGAATCGGCTATCCGTACCATTCAGAACTCAGGGATCGAAGTAACCACGATTCGTGATATTACCCCGCTGCCGCACAATGGATGCCGGCCGCCAAAACGTCGTCGCGTATAATACGGATGGCATGAATAGGGGCAGGTGACATTAAGTTGTGTCTGTCCAATGTTTCACAATTATTCATTCATTGAAGAATGGCACGTTACACTGGGCCTAAAGCCAAAATTTCGCGCAAGTTCGGAGAGCCAATTATGGGCCCGAGCAAAGCGCTTCAGAAAAAAAATTACGGACCGGGTATGCACGGTCGGGGCCGCAAGCGGAAACAATCCGAATATGCACTCCAACTTCTGGAAAAGCAGAAGGTAAAATACACATACGGTATCCTGGAGCGTCAGTTCCGTGCGCTGTTTCATCGTGCACAAGTTCGCGAGGGAATCACGGGTGAAAACCTCCTCAAATTGTGCGAAGCCCGTTTAGATAACACTGTTTATCGCATGGGTATCGCATCTTCTCGTCGGGCTGCTCGTCAGTTAGTATCTCACAAGCACATCATCGTTGATGGCGAAGTTGTTAACATTCCTTCGTATTCGCTGAAGCCAGGTCAACTGATCGGCGTTCGCGAAAAATCGAAGTCGCTGGAAGCCGTATCGACAAGCTTGTCGGCTCGGAATACTAAGCGGTACAACTGGGTTGAGTGGGATGGTCAGCAACTTGTTGGTAAATTTATCAGCTACCCTGAGCGTGATCAAATTCCTGAGAACTTCAACGAGCAAGCCATCGTCGAATTGTATTCGAAGTAATTCATTGGGTTGGCAGATGCCTTTTCCGGCGTCTGCCGCCTTTATATAGTTTACGGTTAAGGGGGATTGGTTTTCAGTTGAAGGCTAGTCATTAACCCAAGAGAGTACAGATAACCGAAGACCTGAAAACCGTAAACACATTTCAGTCTTCACGCCAAGGCAGAGAACTGCTGTAAAATACGAAACGTATGTCAATATTAGCGTTCCAAATGCCCGACAAAGTCGTAGTGGAGAAAGCTGACGACTTTCACGGGGTGTTTGAATTCAAACCCCTTGAAAAAGGATACGGTGTAACAATCGGTAATGCGCTTCGGCGTATTTTGCTGTCATCACTGGAAGGATACGCCATCACAAGCGTGAAATTTCCGGGTGTGTTGCATGAGTTTTCATCAATTGAGGGCGTCGTTGAAGATGTGACGGAGATCATTCTGAACCTGAAAATGGTTCGCTTCAAGAAGATCAATGACATGGTCGACAACAAGATCACCGTCAATATAAAGAAACAATCGGTTTTGAAAGCCGGTGATATATCCAAGTTTTCGCCTTCGTTCGAGGTGCTGAATCCAGAACTGGAAATCTGCCACATCGATGACACGCGTGACCTGGAAATGGAAATTTTCGTGGAAAAAGGTCGTGGATACGTCCCATCCGATGAACCACGGGTTAATGAGTTGCCTTTCGGTCATATTCCCATCGATGCTATTTACACGCCGATTAAAAACGTGAAATATAGCGTCGAAAATACGCGGGTTGAGCAGAAAACTGACTATGAGCGGTTGCTGTTAGACATCGAAACGGACGGATCTATTCACCCGGAAGAAGCGCTGAAAGGTGCGGCTTACATTCTGATTCAGCACTTCATGCTGTTCTCAGATCAGACGATGACGTTTGAAACGGCTAAACCGGAAGAGGAAAATGTTGTGGACGAAGAAGTCCTGCACATGCGCAAGCTTCTGAAAACGTCATTGGCAGATCTCGATCTGTCGGTACGGGCTTACAACTGTCTCAAATCGGCTGACGTTCGGACATTGGGTGATCTTGTTCGGTTAGAAATTTCCGACATGATGAAGTTCCGTAACTTTGGTAAGAAGTCGCTAACGGAACTTGAGCAACTTGTTGCAGAGAAAAACCTGACGTTCGGTATGGACGTCGCTAAGTACAGACTAGACGAAGATTAAGTCGGTTGGCGGTTTGTGGTTTAGGGTTGACAGCTTAACCGTAAACAATGAACCATAAACTGTAAACCTCACAAGATAATGAGACACGGTAAAAAAGATAATCACCTAAGTCGCACACATTCGCACCGCGAAGCGATGTTGCAGAACATGGCGTCGTCGCTCATCCTGCATAAGCGAATCGAAACCACGGTCGCGAAAGCAAAAGAACTCCGCAAATTTGTGGAGCCAATTCTGACACGTGCCAAAGACGATACTTTCCAGAACCGCCGGATTGTGTTTCAGTCATTGCATGACAAAGAAACTATGAAGGAATTGTTCGGAACGGTAGCCGATAAAATCGCCAGCCGTCCTGGTGGGTATACCCGCATCATTAAACTGGGTAACCGGTTAGGTGATAACGCTGATACCTGCCTGATTGAACTGGTTGATTTCAACGAATTATTGCTGGCTGCTGCTGCTGAGAAATCCGCTGCTACTACCACAAAAACTCGTCGTAGCCGTCGTGGGTCAGGTGCCAAAGCTGATGTTGCTGCACCAGTTGCCGCTGCTGAAGTTGTTGACGCTCCTGTTGCCGAAGCAGAAGTTGTAGAAGCTGAAACGGTTCCCGCCGTTGAGGCATCGGCTGCTGAAGAAGCACCGGCACAGGATGAACAAATCACTCCATCTGATTCGGCGGATGAACCCAAAGAAGCTTAAGGTCGTTAGCTTATAAAGCGAAAAAACTGAGTGATTTACACACACATCATATAGAAAATGGGTTAGCCGGTAACGGTTAGCCCTTTTTTTTAGCCTATCAAGTCAAACCGAACAATGAAACATACACAGCAACCTGAAGCCCTGTTGGTTTTGCAAGACGGAACCGTTTACCGAGGCCTGGCACTTGGTAAGATTGGTACAGCCGGAGGTGAAATATGCTTCAACACCGGCATGACCGGTTATCAGGAAATTTACACCGACCCATCCTACTACGGTCAGGTAATTATCAACACCACGTCGCACATTGGCAATTATGGTGTGCTGAACAATGCCGAGCAGGAATCGGGTAGCGTGAAGATACGGGGGATGGTTTGTAACTTCTTCTCGAATATTCACTCGCGCTATACTGCCGATGGTTCGTTGCAGGATTATTTCGAACGGGCTAATATTGTGGGAATCCATGGCGTTGATACCCGGCAGCTGGTTCGTTATATCCGGTCGAAAGGTGTAATGAACTGTATTATTTCGTCGGAGATTCTGGACCCGGCTATCCTCCTTGCTGAGTTAAACAAGGTGCCGGATATGGACGGTCTGGAACTATCCTCGGAAGTGTGTACGAAAGAAGCCTACGAACAGGGCAATCCGGAAGCCGACCTTCGCGTTGCGGTGCTTGATCTAGGCGTCAAAAGAAGCATTCTCAGCAACTTTAACGAACGGGGTGTATTCTGTAAGGTATTCCCGGCCAGAACGTCCCACGCTGAACTGGCAGCCTGGAAACCCAACGGCTACTTCATTGCCAACGGCCCTGGCGACCCGGCAGCCATGCCTTACGCCGTTGAAACCGTAAAGCAGGCGCTGGAAACGGATAAGCCTTTGTTTGGTATTTGCCTGGGCCATCAGATTTTATCGCTGGCTAGCGGCATTTCAACTTATAAAATGCACAACGGTCACAGGGGATTAAATCACCCTGTTAAGAATCTAACTACTGGTCTTTGTGAAATTACGTCTCAAAACCATGGCTTTGCCGTGCGGGCAGAGGAAGTGATGGATCACGCCAATGTTGAGCTGACGCACATCAACCTGAATGACAATACCATCGAGGGAATCCGTCGGAAAGATAAACCAGCTTTCTCAGTGCAATACCACCCTGAATCGTCGCCCGGCCCACATGATTCGCATTACCTCTTCGACCAGTTTATCGGAATGATGAAGGAGTAAACAATGAAAAAGCCTGAGGAAACTCAGGCTTTTTCATTACTACAGAATGCTTCCTGATTATAACGGAGGTTTCATCCGCCAGAACTCACGGCTCCAAACACGCTCAAAAGGCCAATTACGTCCCTGTAAAGCCATGGGCAGATACGCATGAGCCTGCTTCGTCGTTTGCTGGTAATAGGCGTCATCGTCTGTGAGGATGACGGCTTCGTATGTATCATCCGTTGCTTTCACAGTAATGTCGGCAAAGGGAAGCTCAGGTTTCCAGTTAATGCGCTGAATGGCTAGCTTATCTTTCAGTAACGTACCCGACGGCAAAGCCTGTTGTGGTTTGGGCATAGGTCGGAAACGTTCCTGCGCCACATTGAGTGCGTAGGCAAGATAAGCTTTTAACAAGCGCGGGCCGTCGTTGGCCGTGTCCGCTATGATGAGTTGTTCGGGCCATAGGCTCGTAACGACATATACCCGTTCCCGCGCCCTCGTTACAGCGACGTTGAGCCGGTTTTCGCCCCCTTTAGTGTTCAGGCTACCGAACTGCATAGACAAACGACCGTGCTCATCCGGCGCATAGCCAACGGAGAAAATGATGATGTCCCGTTCATCTCCCTGCACGTTTTCGATGTTTTTTACAAAGAGCGAGGTCGGATAGGTACGTGGCGGCTCTGCACCCTGTGGTTGTCCAGTCACACTTCCCTCCAGCATATCCTGAATCAGTTGCTGTTGAGGATAGTTGAACGTAACGATACCGATGGAACGACCGGGAAGTTCGACGGCCAATTGATCGAGGAGGGCCAGAACTGCCTCGGCTTCGGATTTGTTGGTATTTTGCTGCCAAACGCCCTTTACGTTCATATACCGGATGGCGGGTTCGCGCCGGTTAATGTCGTCGAAATGCGGCAATAGCGACAGCTTGTTCTGATAGAAATGTTCATTCGAGAAGGTAATCAGATCGAGAGAATGGCTCCGGTAATGTTCGGTAAGCGATACTTGCGGCAGGTATTGAGCCGCTAATTCGAGCAGTGATTCCACTTCAAGTTCAACAGGTGTTTCTTTGTTCGGTTCCACATCGTCAAGACGCGTTCGGTACAGATCGCTTGGGCGAAGCTGCTGGTTATCGCCCGTTATGACAACTTGCTTGCTTCGCGCCATAGCAGGGATGCCATTTTCAGCAAAACACTGCGAGGCTTCATCGAAAATAACCAGATCGAAAAGTCCTTCTCGAAGCGGAAACATCGCCGATACCGACTCAGGCGAGGCCAGCCAGCAGGGCACTAGTTTAAACACTTCGTCGGCAAAGGATTCTATGAGTTTTCGTACCGGCCACACACTGCGTTTTTTGGTTACCTGATGTTGCAGATCACGGTACGTAACGACGTTGTTCAGGCGGTTGAAGGTTAGGTTTCGATACGTTTGCTCACGAAGCTTAACCAGCAGGTTTTCCCGGCTCTGCGCCTGTTTCCGCCGAATACCCTCCTGCAACGTCTGTTCAAGTTGATTCATTTTAAGCGACGATACGGCGCGAAGCTCGGGGTGTAGCCGCTCAACATGATCAAGCCAGGCGGCCCGCAGACCATCCATAAAAATAACGGGCCAGTGAGCGGGTTCGTGGTCTTTTAGTTGGTCGATAACCATTTTCTCCACGTCTGAAAAACCTGCCTGCAAACGATCCGCTTCAACGAGCAGATCAAAGTCATCCCGTAGTTTCCGACGAAGTTCCGTTGCATAGGCACTGTCCTCCCAACTACGCGTTAGCTGATCAGGAGTGAGGTAGGCAGCGGCTTCAGTCTGCTGCTGAGCAACGGCAGATGTCAATTGCATCATTATCCGCACGCTTTCAGCGAATTGAACCGGTGTTTGCCAAAGTGTTTCCGGCAACTGACGCAGTAGATTAAGTATAGTCAAGCGCTCAGCCAAGTGGCGCGCCCGATGTAGCAGTCGTAAACTTTCCGGCGCTTCGGGGAGCAGTAGACCGGCAAGCAGCGGTTTAGCTTCATGCCGGATGGCTTCGAGCTTTATACGCTGGTTGATCTTAGCCGAAAGTGTTTGTAAATCGGCCTCGGAAAGTGTCAGGCCGTTAGCTGAGACGACCGTTTGAAGCTGTGTTTTCTTGGAATGCGTTAACTGCCACCAATTCCAACTCACCCACGAAGGGCGGGCCGTAAGTGCATCGGCCAGTAAATCCCGGAAAGCTCTCAGTTCAGGCGTTGGCAGAGACATTTCAGGACCAGGCGCGACGGTAGCGTCTTCCCAACTAGTTGCCAGGTGCTCGAAACGGATTTCATCAATGGTTAGCACCGGGTGGGTCGTATTGGCAAGTAAATACCGCGTAGTTTCCCACAACTGGGTGGCATCGGGCGCGTCTAGAAAACGCAGAAGAGCCATTAAATCCCAATCATGTGCCAGCCAGTTAAGGAGATCACCAAGCGGAAGCGAATGGCCCAACAAACTCGTCGTTTGGTCAACGGCCATTTGCCGGGTTTGTTCCCAACGTACAATTACCTGATCAGCCTTGCTTAAGTCAGCATTAGTAAAATCAGAAAAGTTAACCCGATCCGCCCAGCTGTGGTCAGAGCCTAATGCTTGTTGATAAGCCGAATAATTGGTTAAACGTTGCCTATAGTTATCCACAATATCCAAACGAAACTGTGGATAACTATTGCTCAAGTCGATCAACTGTTGATAACCCTCGCCGGAAGGCAACGTCAGGTACAACTCTTTGGCGGAGACACCACTTTCAGCGGTATCGAACAGCGCCGACTTGAAAGCTTGTAAATCGGCAATGGTATCATCAATGCGACGGCTTTCTATGTCAAAATCACGCTCCAGCAGGACGGCGTTCAATCCGTTATTCTGCTGGCGATAAGCGTCGATCTGCTCAATCTGACTGGCAATCTGGGCGAATAAGGCCCGCCGGTCATTCTGAAAATCGTGAACTAAGGCCAGAAAGGGAGCCATACCTACTTCTTCAAGCCGATGTTGCACAACGTCCAGTGCAGCCCGTTTTTGACATACGAGCAAAACGCGTTTCCCGCCCGCTGCGGCATCGGCCATCAGATTCGCAATCAACTGCGACTTCCCCGTTCCCGGTGGTCCCTGCACCACCAGCGACTGTCCTTCTTTCACCGCCCGCACCGCCGTCTCCTGCGATGCATCCATAGGCAGAGGAGTGTGGAGCTGGCGCTCCAGGAGCGAGGAGTGAGGAGCGGGGACGGGGCCGCCCGTAGGTGAGGAGCCATCCGGGAGCAAAAAAGAAAAAAGTGAGTTAGGTAGCCCTTCATAACCGATTAGCTCTTGACCACCGGACGGTACTTTATGGCCGGATGGCTCCTCACCACCGGGCGGCCCCGTCCTTGCTCCTCGCTCCTCGCTCCTTTCTAAAAGCACTTCATAATCCGGGACCAGGAACGATCCGGCTTGCGGGAAGATGCCCAACACGGCTTCGGGGTATAGTTTTAATTCACCGGTGCGTTCGAGTTGGGCGAGGTCTTTGGCACTTTGTTTATTGAAAAATTGAAGTTTGTCGGTGAAAAGCTCCTGATTGAAATTCAGTTCGAGCGGGCTGGCTTTGAGCCATTCGTAAAGCTGGGTACGGAATATGAGCGGGTCGCGGTCAAAATCGTCGACCGACTTTTCGATGATTTCGTCCGTCAGTTTCACCTGATTGAATTGCCCGTAAGCCAGTAACAAGGTTGGGTTCAGGAACGCCAGTTCATCGCCCCGGCGCGTGAGTTTCCAGCATTTGCCCTGCTGCTCAATCTGAACGGGAAAGAACAAAAGCGGTCCATGAACGACCGAGTCATCCAGAAATTTGCCTTTTACAAACGGCCAGCCTACATACAGATCTTCGGTACCCCGCTCCTCTTCGATAAAGCGGGCGGTGCGGTCAATACGTCGTAGCTTTCGGCTCACCTCGTTGCTGCGCTCCTGCCGTGGGTCAAGCACATCGCACAACGAAATCGACCCTTTCCGGGCAATAAAGTCGGTAATGATGGAAAAGGCTGGTTTGTTGAGCAGGAAATCTGTTTCCTGTAAGTCCAGAAACTGACTGGCGGGTAAGCTTGTCAGTAAAAGCGACCGATTGCGGCTGCTGAGGTTGGTTAAGCGTCGACGGAATGTCTTTAATACAGTCTGGACCGGGATTTCCACAAGATTTTTCTGATAGGCAGGATTATAACGCAAAATCCAGAAAAATACGTTAAATCATTCGTCTGCTAGGTCAGACTTTTTCCCTCACCCTTTGGCTGGCTTGCTGTTTTGCAGCAGGCGACTTCTTTTTCCGGCGTCCCCACCAGATGATAGTACCTGTAATGGGTAGACTGGCACAGATCAGGCTTCCGCAGAAGGCCAGTATTTTACCGGGCAAACTCAGTATGGCACCGGTATGAATGTCGTAGTTCATCCGGCGAAGCTTGTCGCTAAAACCGGCTTTCGCGTAGGTACCGGAATAAGGCCCTTCGGTAATCAACGGTTTCAGCGTGTGCTGATCAAACGAGTAGTAATCCATTTTATAATATGTGCCGGGTTTGTAATTCACGTACGCGAAGATGGATTCCGACGCTTTTTCGGGAAACGAAATATACAATCCGGCGGTGTTTGGCTTGCTCTTTACCAGTTCTTGCCAGATGCGGTCTTCCGGTGCGGTAAACCGTCTAACGGCCGTTGTATCGGACAAAGGCAATTGATATACCGGTGCTGTTTTTCCACCGGAGCTAACCCAGTACACGGAGTCGGCGAACCACTGAATGCCAAAGATCATCCCAGTTAGGGCCAGTACCAGACCAATGGACAGCGCATAAAAACCGGGAACATTGTGCAAGTCATAGTTGACCCGGCGCCATTTGGCTTTCCACTTAATGCGGAAGCTTTTCTCCCGATTGGCTTTTTTCAGGTTTTTCGGCCACCACAATACCAGACCAGTTATCAACATGATGGCGAACACCAGCGTCCCGTAAGCTACCACCGGCTGGCCGATCGTTTCGGGCAGCCACAAATAATAGTGTCCGTGCAGGATAAAGTGAAAGAAATCCGTTTCCTCATCATGTACATGCAGCACCTTACCTGTATACGGATTCATATACACCTGATAATAATAGTCCGGGGCTGCTCCATAGAAGGGAACAATCGTACTATGCTCTCCATCGCCATAGATAACAGCTTTAGCCGGTTTACCCGGCACCACTTTTTCGGCGATGGCTCGCAGTTGCGAAGGCGACAAAGGAACACTATTCGCAACTGGTTCAATGTATTGATAAGGCCGCAAAACGGTCTTTATCTCCTGCTCGAACGCCAGCACGCAACCCGTAATGGCAACCACAAACACCAATAGCCCGGACGAGAGTCCGAGCCAGAGGTGTACTTTACCAATCAGTTTTTTCGCTGTCATGGCCAGTTTGTCAACTTATTAAAATTTGTAGCCCATGCTTAGCCGAAAATTGCGCGGGGCTTCTGCCTGGTAGTAGTAGTAGCCGCCGTACGGGTAGTAAGCTCCCGAATACAGATAGGCATCGAAGAGATTATTGACATTGAGCGCGACATTGACACGGCCGTTCTGCCAAGAAATGGCACCGTCGGTCCGGAACGTATTCGGTAACGTTGGCTCTTTGGAAGTAGCATCCGAAAACCAGGCATACCGGTCGAGTTGCCACTGATAGCCCAGCGAAACACCCAGCCCCTGTAAACTCCCTTCCCGTACCCGATAGGCAAGCCAGGCGTTGGTTATATGCTTACTATAGCCCGGCACCGGCATCCCTACATTCTCCGACTTGGTATCTTTCGTAATTTTTGAGTCGGTGTAGGCATAGTTGGCTACCAGATTCAGGCCAGGCAGCAATTCGCCCCGTATGTCAAATTCAATGCCCTTAGTCTCTGTCTGGCCTAACTGAATGGAGTAATTAGGGTTGGTCGGATCGGTGGTGAGCACGTTGTTTTTCGTGATCTGGTACAGCGATAGAGTCGAATTCCAGCGTCCGCCAGCCCAGTCTCTCTTTACACCAACTTCCATATTGTTGCCGGTAATGGGCTTAAAGGCATTTCCGGCCCGGTCGACACCCGCCTGAGGAACAAACGCCTGATCGTAAAGCGCATACAGAGAAGTTTGTTTCGTTAGCGACGCACTGATACCGACGCGGGGTGTGAAGACGGTTTCATTCGTACCCGAGCCATACTGACTGTCTCTTGCCGAGGTTACCCGACCAGCCAGCGTCAGCCGAAGCCGGTCCTGCCAGAAGCGTAACTCATCCTGCAAATAAATTCCGCTATAGGATTGGCTCAACACATTGGCCCCGGCGCGGTTTCGCAGGCTTTGTGTTCGGTCAAACTTAGGCAGCAGATTAGCGGGCAGGTAATAATTTGGTGTGTTGACGTTAAACGTAAAGTCGCTACTATAAAGCGGAAAGCTCTGGCCCCAGTCGGCCATATATTTTTTGTTGCCTAAATCCAGACCTGCCAGAATGCGGTGGGTAATGCCCCCGGTTTTTACATCGCCATTCACGAAAATCTGGGCAAATCTCCCTTCGTTGGCTGCGTCCCAAATGCTGGTGTTCCGGTAAACCGTGCCATCGGCTTTGGCGGAGTCGGCCCAGATAGAACTACCCACCTGACTCATGTTAAAATAAGCCAGTTGGCCGGTCAGTTTCCAGTTTGGATCAATCTGATGTTCCAGAATCAAAAAGGCGCTGTGATCGTGAACATTTGTGGGATCAAGGTTGGCCGAGGCTGCTGTCGACGCACGGGGCAGATTTCCCATGCCCGTAGCTGAGAAAACATAAGCTGACCCAATAGCCGACATCTGCGAATACTGGTACGTATACTCTGCCGTTATTGACGTTTGCTCACTCAGTTTATACTTGAGAACCGGGGCTACGGTATACCGGTTGTTATACTCAAAATCACGAAACGAGCCTTTTGCCTGTCCCATTACGTTCAATCGATACAATAAGCTCCCGTCCTGTTTGAGTTTACCATCCAGATCGAGGGTGGCGCGGTAAGTGTCGAAACTCCCCGTTGTCATGGTCACCTCACCTTTCGAAACGCCGGTTGGTTTCTGGGTCACAACGTTATAAAAACCACTGGGTTCGCCGTTGGCCATCATAAAACCAGCGGGACCCTTCACAAATTCAATCCGCTCAACCATCGACATATCCTCGGCTAGTGGTCCCCATGTCGATTGAACGTTCATCCCGTTTCGGAAAGGAGCCACCCGCGACCCCCTCATGTTCAGACGGGCGTAATTGTCCCAGTGTTCCTGCTTGGTTACCCCACTTACATTGCGTGACACGCCTTCCAGCATATCAAAAATCTGCTGATCGGCTATGAGTTGCCGGTTTATGACCTGGATGTTCTGAGGCAGTTCAATCAGGGGCGTTTTCACCCGCAAACTGTAGGAGGGAATATCAGCCTTATACGAATTTTTACCCTCTACCGTCACTTCCTGAAGCGACTCACTGCTTTCAAGCAGGATGATATCAGTCAGGTTCACCGTCTCTCCGGCGGCCACAGTTACTGACTGCCGCATACGGCTATAACCCATCCGGCTAATCAGTAGTGTGTGCGTACCAGCCGGAACCTGATTGAGTGTAAACTCACCCTGCTCATTCGTCAACGCTCCTACCCGACCATTGGTTAATCGTACGGTTACCTGCGCCATTGGGTGTGCATCAACAGCCAGAACCCGACCGGCAATACTCCCGGTCGTTTGTCCGAAGCTCAGCGAACTAAGTAAAATACCCCATAGCAGTCCTAAGCCTGCCATGTAATATCGATATGTATAGAAATGTGTTACCATTATTTATTTAGACTAATTCTAAAACAAAAGTATAAACACGTGAATAAGTTCTACAGGTTTATTGGAAAGTTTATAGTACTTATTGATATAGGTAAACAAGGCCATAAAAAAGCCATCCGGAGGAATCTCCGGATGGCTGGTGACAAGCTGATATATGGCGACTAAGCTTCTATCTCTTTCTTTTCGGGTATAAGCCAGGAAGCTAAAACGCTTATGCCCAAAATGGCAATAATGATATACAGCGAATAAACGGGTTTGAATCCGTGTTCAGCCAGCCAGTGTTCGGCCAGCATCTTAGCTCCTATAAAGGTCAGTAGTACCGCTAGACCTACCTTCAGGAAACGGAACTGATCCATAATGCTGGACAGGAAAAAGAACATCGACCGTAAACCCATGATAGCAAATACGTTCGAGAAGAAAACAATGTACGGGTCTTTGGTGATCGAGAAAATAGCCGGAATGGAATCGACTGCAAACACCAGATCGGTGAAGGCCACGACAATGACAATCAGAAACAAAGGAGTTACGAACAGCTTGTGATCTGACTTACGCCGGATGAAGAAATTATCGGTCACATTCCGATGATAGACGTTCAGGTATTTACTGGCGAACCGTACTACCGGATGACTTGATGGGTCAATTTTTTCATCTTCTTCTTTCTGAAAAAATAGTTGGACACCTGTATATACCAGAAAAGCACCAAACAGATACATGATCCACTCAAAGCGCTGAATCAAGGCTGAACCCAGGAAGATGAAGACAAATCGAAGGATGATTGCGCCAAGAATACCCCATACCAGAATCTTTTTATAATACCGCTCCCGAACACCGAACGAACTGAATATCAATATAAAAACAAAAATATTATCGGCCGATAACGAATACTCCACTAAATAACCCGTAATGTACTCCAGAGACATATTTGCCTGGAAGCGGGCTAAACTGGCCGAAAAATTGCTGGGTACTAACTCAACATGCTCAGCGTATTTATTACGTACTTCCTGAAGCCGGGCCATATCAGTAATCCCATGAACCAGGTATCCGTAATTTTGAAGGAAGAAATAAAAGGCAATTGATAAAGCAACCCAGATAGCACTCCAGATTGCCGCTTCCTTAAATTGAACGACGTGGCTTTTGCGCTTGGAAAAAACGCCCAGATCCAACGCCATAATGACTAGAACAAAGGCAGCAAAGGCGAGAAAAAAAACGGTTTCGCTAGATAACATAATGTGAAAAATGAACAGATAATGAAGCCTTTGGCCTACTGATGCTCCAGATTAAACAACAAATCTACGGCCATTATGTCAAACGAAATGGCTTTAATTGTCAAATTTATTGGCTAGATAATACCCACCGCTTAATTTTGCTCTAATGTTTAATAATAAGAAGGTAATTGTCGTGATGCCTGCCTACCGGGCAGCCTTGACGCTGGAACGCACTTACCGAGAAATCCCGCTCGATTTAGTCGATGATGTCATTTTAGTTGACGATGCCAGCCCGGACAATACGGTCGAAGTAGCCAGAGAATTGGGCATTCGGCATATAATCCGGCACGATCGGAACAAAGGGTATGGTGGTAATCAGAAAACCTGCTACGCTAAAGCCCTCGAACTCGGGGCCGACATTGTCGTTATGCTCCACCCCGATTATCAGTACACGCCCCTCCTATTGCCCGCTATAATCTCTATTATTGGCAACGAACTATATCCCGTTGTGTTTGCATCGCGAATTTTAGGAAAAGGGGCTTTGAAAGGAGGCATGCCGATGTATAAATACATTGCCAACCGTTTCCTGACCTTTTCGCAAAATGTACTGATGAATCAGAAACTGTCCGAATACCATACCGGTTATCGGGCCTTTTCGGGCGAGGTCCTGCGCAGTCTGGATTTTACCCATAACTCCGACGATTTTATTTTCGACAACGAAATGGTAGCTCAGATTTTTTACAAAGGCTACGAAATCGGTGAAGTCACCTGCCCTACCAAATACTTTGAGGAAGCTTCGTCTATCAATTTTCGGCGTAGCTCCATTTATGGACTCGGTGTATTGCGAACGTCCTTCCTGTATTTTTTGACTAAAGCTGGTTTGTTTAACTGGAAGGTCTTAACGTAGTACCGACCAGGACGGTCGGCGCTACACATAGAACGGCCGGATTGATATATCAATCCGGCCGTTCTATGTTACCACATGTACAGCTTCTTATAAGTGAATCGCTTCGCCGTAAGCCGCTTCGGTTGCATCTTTGATAGCTTCCGACATAGTTGGGTGCGGGTGGACCGCCTTCAGAATCTCTTCTCCGGTTGTTTCCAGTTTGCGGGCAGTTACTACCTCAGCAATCATTTCGGTTACGTTTGAGCCAATGAAGTGAGCGCCCAGGAACTCACCGTACTTGGCATCAAAGATAACTTTCACGAACCCTTCTGGTACGCCACCCGCTTTAGCCTTACCCGATGCCGAGAATGGGAACTTACCCACTTTTAACTCGTAACCCGCTTCGCGTGCGGCTTTTTCGGTATAGCCAACGGAGGCAATTTCAGGTGTGCAGTACGTGCAACCCGGAATGTTGTTGTAATTCAACGGTTCAACGTGGGGCAAACCGGCAATTTTCTCGACACAGATGATCGCTTCAGCCGAGGCTACGTGCGCCAGGGCCTGCCCCTTCGTTACATCGCCGATGGCATAGAAGCCTTCAACGTTTGTGCGGTAGTAATCGTCCGTAACAATCTTGCCCCGGTCGACCGAAATACCCAGCTCTTCGAGCCCAATGTTTTCGATATTGGCGACAATACCCGCTGCCGACAGAACGATGTCGACATCAAAGGTTTTTTCGCCATCAGGTGTTTTTACGAACACTTTGCAGCCATTGCCGCTAGTATCTACTTTAGTTACTTCAGACTTTGTGTAAATATCGACGCCCAGCTTCTTGTACTGCTTAGCCAGTTCTTTCGAAATATCTTCGTCTTCAATCGGCACTACGTTGGGCAGAAATTCGACGATAGTCACTTTGGTACCCATGCTGGCGTAGACGTAGGCAAATTCCACACCAATAGCACCAGAACCAATCACCAGCAGACTATCAGGCCGCTTTTCGAGCGACATGGCCTTCCGGTATTCAATTACCTTGTTCCCATCAATGGGTACGTTGGGTAATTGACGGGCGCGGCTTCCGGTAGCGATGATGATGTGTTTGGCATCGTAGGTCGTGACGGTACCATCGGCAGCCGTTACCTCTACTTTTTTACCTGCTTTTACTTTACCGAAACCGCTGATGACGTCAATCTTGTTCTTTTTCATCAAGAACTGAACGCCTTTGCTCATGCTTTCGGCAACACCCCGGCTCCGCTTAATGACGGCACCAAAATCAGCTTTCGACTCGCCCGAAATGGTGATTCCATAATCTGCCGAGTGCTTGATATATTCAAAAACCTGCGCCGATTTCAGCAGGGCTTTGGTTGGGATACAGCCCCAGTTCAGACAAATGCCGCCGAGGCTTTCGCGCTCAATGACGGCCGTTTTCAGACCCAACTGCGACGCCCGGATAGCAGCTACATAGCCGCCCGGCCCGCTACCCACAACGATTACATCGTACTGTGAAGCCATTAGTTAATGAATGAATAATGTAGAATGAAAAAATAAACTCGTCTTAAAAAGAGAACGCAAAGGTAGGCTGAAAAGTTGATACCCGACGTAAACCCTTACCCCAGCTTGATTTGTTCTATCTTTGTGTTATGACACAGAGCTACACGGAGGAGCACAGAGAAGAATTGAATAAGCACCTCTGTGAATCTTTGTGCTCCTCCGTGTAGCTCTGTGTCATAATTTAATTTTTTAACCAACACGACAAGTTCATGACAACCGACCAGTTGACCGACTTGAGAGCCAGAGTAGAGGCTTTGAGGGGGTATCTTTGACTACGATAATAAGAAAGAACAACTAGCAGAACTCGAACAGCAGACATTTCAGCCCGAATTCTGGACCGATGCCGCCCGAGCCGAAGGCGTTATGAAGCAGGTACGCGGTCTGAAAGGCTGGACCACTGGCTACGAGAAGCTGAACAGCCAGTTCGGCGACCTCGAAACTTTGTTTGAGTTTTACGAAGCCGGTGATGTAACAGAAGAAGAAGTCGATGAGGAAGGCCGCAAGGTAACCACCACCCTCGAAGAACTCGAACTTAAAAAGATGCTCGGCAATGAAGAGGACCAGCTCAGTGCTGTTCTCGAAATAAACGCCGGTGCTGGTGGTACCGAAAGCCAGGACTGGGCCGACATGCTGTACCGTATGTACATGCGCTGGGCCGAAAAACACGGCTACGGGCTCAAGCAGGTCGATTATCAGGAAGGTGATACGGCGGGTATTAAATCGGCAACGATTGAAGTCGATGGCCCACTGGCTTATGGGTTTTTAAAATCCGAGAACGGCGTTCACCGATTGGTGCGTATTTCGCCTTTCGATTCCAACGCGCGTCGGCATACATCGTTTGCATCGGTATATGCCTACCCGTTGATTGATGACACTATCAATATTGAAGTTAATCCGGCGGACATCGACTGGGATACGTTCCGGTCGGGAGGTGCGGGTGGCCAGAACGTGAACAAGGTCGAAACTGCCGTTCGCCTGAAACACAAACCCTCTGGGCTGATCATTGAATGTCAGCAGGAACGGAGCCAGTTGCAGAACAAGGAAGTGGCTATCCGATTGCTGAAATCCAAACTATATGAAATTGAGGTTCAGAAGCGTAATGCCGCCCGGGCCGAAGTAGAAGCGAGCAAGCAAAAGATTGAATGGGGCTCCCAAATCCGTTCGTATGTCCTCGACGACCGACGGGTAAAAGACCACCGCACCGGTTACCAGACGTCGAACACTGAAGCGGTGCTCGATGGCGATCTAGACCCGTTTATCAAGGCCTTTTTACTAGAACAGGAGTAGGCCTGACCGCACGGATTTCCATTGTAACGGAACAAGTCTGGCAGAGTTAATACGCAGTTGGTGCAGAAAGTCTGCCGCCTACTACCCTCTTTGGTAGTGGGCGGCAGTAGTTTTTACGGAACTGTCACATTTACCTTAACGTGGGCGGCAAACGAACAGCGGTCGAAACCTTGTACGTTAAGAATAAACCGTATGATCCGTACGCCCTGGTGCCTGCTCTGTTAAAAGACCTGAAGGCAGCTCAGGAAGCAGAATTTAAGTAAAAGATCATACAAAACGTCTTCATTAACGCTGGGTAACGGGTAGATGACAACCACTAAACACCCGTTGCTTACGTTAACTTTATGATATCTCAGCAAAAAATAACGGTTGGTCTGGTTGGGTTCGGTCTATCGGGCCGCTATTTCCACGCGCCGTTCCTGTCGACACACCCCGGTTTCGAGCTACGAAAGGTAGTCACCAGCCGCCCTGATGAAGTGGCCGCTTTCGACCCCAGCATAAGCACGGTAACAACGGCCGACGACCTGTTTGCCGACGACTCCATTCAGCTGGTTTTTATCTGCTCACCCAACGAAACTCATTTTCAGTATGCCAAAGAGGCTCTGGAGCACAATAAACACGTTGTCGTTGAGAAACCCTTTGCCACTACTGAATCCGAAACCGATCAGCTACTCGAACTTGCCGCAAAAAAAGGGTTGCTGGCTACCGCTTATCAGAACCGGCGCTGGGACTCAGATTTTCTGACGGTCAAACAATTGATGGACCAGAATCGGTTGGGCGACGTACTTGATTACGAGGCCCGCTATGATCGGCTGATGCCGGTAGACAGTCGAAATCAATCCTGGAAAGAGCGTCCGGGCGAAGGGCGGGGCAGCCTCTACAACCTGGGCCCACACCTGATTGATCAGGCACTCCAGGTATTCGGGAAGCCACAATCCGTTTCGGCAGAGGTTGGAATGATACGGCCCAACAGCATGATCGAAGACTTTTTTACCATACGGCTGGGCTACACGGGCAAGCAGGTGACGCTTAAGTCAAGCCTGATGATGCACCAGAATCAACTTCGTTTCAGCGTCCACGGTACGGGAGGATCATTCATTAAGGGCGGACTGGATGTTCAGGAAGAAGAACTCCGGAAGAACAGGCTCCCAAACGAGCCAGCATTTGGCATTGAACCAGCCGATCGTTGGGGAACGCTCACCGCCAACGGGCTTTCGGAACAGGTGGAGAGCCTGCCCGGCAATTACGGTGCTTATTATGCAGGTGTGCATGCAACTATTGCCGATGGGGCTGATCCGCTTGTGAAACCCCACGAAATACAGCAAATTGCCCGGGTAATTGCCCTCGCCCGGCAAAGCAGCCTTGAAGGTCGCACATTGCCCTTCTGAACAAGCCCGGTTCTGACCAGACTCTACACTCTTTAACACCCCATTTTCGATGCCAAAATTCCCAACCAGTTACCGATGGCAGATGACCGCCTTGCTTTTCGTGGCCACCACCATCAACTACCTGGATCGGCAGGTGATCAGTCTGCTAAAACCAACCCTGGAAAAAGTCTTTGCCTGGACAGAAACGGACTACAGCCATGTCGTAATGGCGTTTCAGGCCGCTTATGCGCTCAGTTTCATTGGCTTTGGCTGGGCAATTGACCGAATTGGCGCAAAAATCGGGTATAGTATATCCGTCTTTGTCTGGAGTATCGGGGCCATGCTTCACGCGGTAGCCAGCAGTACGTTCGGTTTTGGGGTTTTCAGAGCTGTGCTGGGGTTAGGCGAGGGCGGAAATTTTCCGGCTTCTATTAAAACGGTTACCGAATGGTTTCCGCAGAAAGACCGGGCGTTTGCTACGGGTATTTTTAACTCAGGTACCAACATTGGTGCCGTTGTTGCCCCGCTCATGGTCCCCTGGATTCTGGGGCAGTACGGTTGGCAGGCCGCTTTTCTCGCTACAGGAGCCATCGGCTTTATCTGGCTGATTTTCTGGTGGATGTATTATGAAAAACCAAGCCTTCACAAAAAAATCTCGCCTGAAGAACTGACCTATATCAGCGAAACCACCCCGACGAATGCCATTGAGCCTCCGCTGAAGTGGCTCGACTTGTTGAACCGTCGGCAGACTTGGGCTTTCATCCTGGGAAAACTTTTAACAGATCCGGTTTGGTGGTTTTTCCTGTTCTGGCTGCCTTCCTTTTTGGCCTCTACCTTTCAGATCAATTTAACCAAACCCAGCTTACCACTCATCCTGATTTACTCGTCTGCCACCATTGGTAGCGTGGGGGGCGGTTATATCTCCGGCTATTTCCTGGGGAAGGGCTGGTCTGTTAACTGGGCGCGTAAAGCGTCGATGCTGGTGTTTGCGCTGTGCATTGTTCCAATTATGGCTATTCAGTTTGCAACTGACCTCTGGCAGGTAATTGCGTTACTAGGCCTGGCTGTGGCAGCACACCAGGCCTGGAGCGCCAATCTGTTTACCCTTGTGTCGGACCTATTTCCCCGAAAAGCCGTAAGTTCGGTTGTCGGGATAGGTGGTATGGCTGGCTCCATTGGTGGTTTACTGTTTCCGATACTGGTCGGCTCTCTGCTGGATTCCTACAAGGCAGCAGGCAGTATCGCAACCGGCTACAATATTCTTTTTGTGCTGTGTGGAAGCGCTTACCTAATCGCTTTACTAAGTATTCATCTGCTGGTTCCGGCCATGAAACCATTTTCAATTAATTTAGGCAACCCAAAACCTACTCTCGAAAAATAGTCTGCTACGGATTAGGCCGTTGCTTTCTCTCTCGTAAAAATTATGGTTGCCATCCCGGTTTTGATTTTTCTCCTGATGACCAGCTTTCTGCCGACAGCACCCGAGGCCAACTACACATTTTTGTCCCTCGGCGATTCGTACACCATTGGCGAGAGCGTAGCCGAAGCAGACCGTTGGAGCGTTCAACTGGCCGGTATGCTACGCAAGCAGAGTATCGATGTAGCGAGCCCGGCAATTATTGCTAAAACAGGCTGGACTACAGCCGAATTGCAGGAGGCTATTAAAATCAGCGGTAACCGGAATACGTACAGCTTGGTTTCGCTGCTGATTGGCGTTAATAATCAATACCGGGGGCAGAGTTCCGACCGCTACCGAACCGAATTTCGGGAATTGCTGCAAACGGCGGTACAGTATGCAGGTGGCAAATCGGCGCGCGTCTTCGTGCTGTCTATTCCGGATTGGGGCGCTTCTCCGTTTGCCGCTGATCGGGATAGGAACAAAATAGCCCATGAAATTGACCAGTTCAACACCATTGCGAAAGAGGAGTGTCTGAAGGCGGCCATTGCGTATGTCGACATTACCCCACTGACCCGCTCTGCTACCGGCGACGAAAGTCAGTTCGCTTCAGACGGCCTTCATTACTCAGGAAAACAAATGAAACTGTGGGCCGAGAAAGCTTTGCCGGTAGCAAAGTCCCGGCTGACGAACTAGCCGAGTCCCGGCTAAACAACAGCCGGGCGTTTAGAGCCACTAAACTTTATCTTGTAATATCGGACCGTCCAGCCGATGATTACGCTACCTACCAATGTAGGTGCCATCCAACTTACCGTAGCCATCCACTCGGGTGCATTTGCAGGTAACACATGGGGCATGTTCGTTACTAAAGCAGCCGTAAAGGTGGCAATGTAGGAGCCGCCCATTCGGGTGAAATGCTGGAAAAACCAATGCATCTTTTCGGTAGGGCGCATCATAGATTGAATATCTCGACTGGCAAACGTCAGGGTCAGCAGACCAAAGAACGTAAACAGGATTGGGAAGAACGACAGGCCGTATTGTATCAGCAGATGTATACCAAAGCCAATCATAGCCAGACTGACCAGCAGCGTTATGAAGGTAAGCCCTTTATCGAATGAGTTAGGACCCGCTTTTTTCTGCTTTGTGGCCCGCCAGCCAGTCATGCTCAGATAGAAGCTAAAAACGGCAATACCTGTCAGAAACAACCGCATCATTTTGAACGGTTGCAAGACACACAGCAGTAGCGCCGACACGGCTACCGTAATCATGCAGTAGACGTAAATAAGGCCGACGCGGTTATGTAAACGACCGCCTTTTTTAGTAATCATTGGAATAAGGCCAACCAGCAACGCCGTGATGCCGGTAGCAATGTGGAGAATGAGCAGGGAAAGAATTACTGTTTTCATGGCCGTTGCCGGGTTTGTTTTCGTTGAGACAAACGTACGGCGGCCGATGGGTATACGGCGAAAAATAGGGCTCTACGACACAGTTTGGGGCGTTTGACAAAGAATAGCGTCCATTGGGACGAATGGTGGGGCGTTTTACAACGCTTTTAACTCCGCAATCAGCGTCTCGTTGTATTGTCGGGATACAGGAACGATAAACTGCCCGGACAATAAGTGCAGTTTATACCCCTGCGCATTCCCCGTTACACGCTCCACCCGGTTGAGGTTAACGATGTACGAACGGTGGCATCTGACAATGTAAGGCTGCGTAATTTGTTTCTCCAGCCGGCTGAGGCTGCTGCGCAGTAGCGGCTTGGCTACCTGTTTATTCCGGAGATAGGTAACGGTGCAGTAATTATCACTCGACTCAACAAAGAGTAGATCTTCTGCATCCAGGACGACGCTATCTTTTTCGTTGTCAGCTACGAGCGTAACGGTTGTATTAACAGGCTCAGTTGCCGGACCGACGGGGACTTTTCGGGCGAGCGTCGTTACTTCATTATGTACATGAATTGGCAGGCTGGCAGCGGCCTGGCTATATTTTTTAAGCTGGGTAATATAACTGACAAATACGAGCCCCGTTACAGGAAACAACCCGATGAGGAACGTTACCAGGATCATACCCAACCAACTTATACCGCTGCTTCCATCGGGTCCCAAAAGCCAGCCCAGATAAAGCCGGTTGGCTATGGCAATCAGTAAGATATTGACCATCAAAGCCACAATTTCCCGCCCTACAGTCCACTGTTCTTCTACGTATAGCCGGGGAAACAACCTCCGCAAAACGATAAAATTCAAGACCGTTACTATAAAGGTTACAGCACCGAAGCCCAGAATCTTGATTACTTTATTGGGTGTTTCCCATGAATTCAGACCAAATGGCTGAAAGACAAGCAAAAACAGCCCAACAAATAAGCCAATCAACGTAGCCTTTCGGAGTTGAGACCCGGCGGAGTAATCAATCGGATAGGGTTGATTAAGAAATCGAACCATGAGTTAAATACACCGGTGTTAACTAAAATAACCGCCAACCCGCAATCTGCTCAAAAAAGCTGGGCAGCACTTCGGGGTACACAATAATCATAAAGACAACTCCGAATAAGGCACCGTAAAAGTGAGCATCATGATTGACATTGCCCGCGCCACGCCGTGACTCATAGTATGAATAAGCCAGATACAGGGCACCAAAAATAAACCCTGGAATACCAATCGGAATGAAGTACAGGTAGATTGGTGTTAAAGGCCGGAACAGGATAGCCGCGAAAATAACCGCCGATACGCCCCCCGATGCTCCCAGCGAGTTATAGCCAGGATCGTTTCGGTGTTTTAGAAAACTAGGGATATCTGATACCAGGATAGCCACCAAATAAAAGCCAATAAGATAAGGCCCTCCGCTCCCTTCAAACAGCATGGTAAACACCTGTTCAATAAAGCCGCCAAAGAAGTATAGACTGAGCATGTTGAAGAACAGATGCCCCCAGTCGGCATGTAGAAAACCAGATGTAATCAGGCGGTAGTACTGCCCACGACTCGACACCTGATAGGGATTCATAATCCACTGATTCATCAGGCTGTAATTGTTCCAGGCGGCTACACTGATAATAACCGTGACAACAATGATTATTAAGGTAATGCTCATGAGTTGGATATAGGATGTAGTATGTATGGTGTATGATGTACGAAATGGCTGACGCGAAAGCAACACACCCTATATCTTACATCGCTCTTTCTAGCTTTCCCGTTCAACTAACTGGCGGGCAAATTGAATCAATAACCCCTTCCGCTCGGGCCGGGCATTGATCTGATCGAAATTCGCAAACCCGCGTGCGAAATACTCATTGATTCGCAACTCTGTCAGCTCCCGAATACCCAACTGGTCATAAATGGTGGTAACCGCCTTTACTTTTTCGGCTTTATCGAACTTGGTACGGGTGAGCCAGTCGATTAATTCATCCCGCAGAGGCCCTTTAGCCTGCGCCAGTGCTTCGATGAGTAAAAACGTTTTTTTGTTGGCAATAATGTCTCCGCCTACTTGTTTGCCAAACTTGGCCGGGTCGCCGTATACGTCCAGTAAGTCATCTTTTAACTGAAAGCCAACGCCAATGTTCATGCCGCCTTCGTAGAGGTGTAAGGTAGTTTCTTCATCGGCGCCACCAATCAACCCGCCCAGTTCCAGGGCATACCCCAGTAAAACGGATGTTTTAAGGCGAATCATGTCAATATATTCGGCTTCGGAAACGTCCCAGCGTGTTTCAAAATTCATGTCCATCTGCTGCCCTTCGCAGACCTCAGCGGCTGTACGGCTAAATCGGGCTAGCGCAACAGCCAGCTTATCCGCTTCGACATTGAGCATAAGCTGGTACGCATTAACAAGCATAACATCTCCCGACAGAATGGCAATGTTACCGTTCCATTTTTCATGCACGGTCGGCTGTCCCCGGCGTAGCGGAGCCTGGTCCATAATATCGTCGTGCATGAGCGTAAAGTTGTGAAAAACCTCGACGCCCAACGCGGGGCGAACGGCCTTTCGCCAGTCATCCGTAAAGAGATAAGCGCCCATCAGCGTCAACAGGGGGCGCATCCGCTTACCTCCCAAGCTCATTATATAGCGAATAGGATTGTAAAGTTCGGGCGGGTTTTGCCCGTATTGTATAGACTGAAGTTCTTCTTGAAGTGCATTAATGAATATAGCAGGACTCATTCGTCAGGGTTACGTTTCGGCCAAAATTACAGCAAAAGACCTCAAAACCCTAACGGTGAAATATCCGTCGATAATTCCGGTAAGAAGGCGTATTAATCATATAAATAAGCCTTGCCGATAAGATAAAATAACCATCACGCCGTTGACTGTTACCACGTTGGGCTCCTGGCGCATTTGGCTTCAGGCCCAGCTCAAGACGCCTGTCCGACAAGGCTGCGGCAAAGGGGTCCATCTTGGTCAGGTCGGGATATACCGTACTCACATCGTCCAGGTAGTCGCTGAAAACGTGGGTATAGGTAGCCTCCAGGTTCCACCTGAACCGCTCCGTTGCATGAATGGGCACGCCGAGTCCATAACGCAAAATGAAGGGTAGCCGGTTGTACTTTACGCCTTCGGTCTGTAAGGGAGCCAGACTAACGAGCTGACGGCTAAACACTGCTCTGGGGGTCATATAGGTAAGTCCGGTACCAGCCAGTGCGTAGGGGATAATGACATGATTCTGGTCGCTGGCGGGCCAGAAATCCCATTGCACACCTGCCCATATATCGGGGTTTATACTGAGAAACGAAAGGTTATTATACTCCAGATGGGTGTTCTCGTGCGTACCGCGTATGTAGTAGATCTGTACCTCGGCCCGAAGCGTTAGCTGGGGAGAGTACCGATAGGCTATAGCCCCATTTATGGCTGCCCCTAACCGCAGATAACCCAGGTTACCCGCTTCAGTTAAATCGCCCAGGTAATGGGTAACCCCCAAACCGCCGTTAAGAAGCCAGGTGCCGGGGCGCTCCCGCCAGATTTCGGAACGTTGCGCCAGTGCCCCTGACGAATAGCCGATACAGCCAAGTAAACTAAACCAATACCACAAATAGCGCACAGGGGTAAATCAGTATGATAAACCCCTGTGACGAATGATTAAAGAGAAGGTAACCGGACCTTACTTACAGCTCGCCAATATCCTCATTCCAGAGGGCTGGCTTCTCGGCAATAAACTGGTTCATCATGTCGACGCATTCGGGCAGGTCGAGGTCAATGACTTCGACGCCATGCTGCTCCATAAATTCCCGCGCCCCCGGAAACGTACGCGACTCACCAACGATTACTTTGGGTATTTTGAACTGCACAATAGTTCCGGCACACATATAGCAGGGCATTAGTGTCGAATAAATAACGGTGTTGCGGAATGATCCTACCCGTCCGGCATTATTCAGGCAATCCATCTCGCCGTGCAGAATTGGGTTGTTTTCCTGCACGCGCTTGTTGTGGCCCGACGCCACCAGTTCGCCATTTTTGATCAGAGCTGACCCAATAGGAATACCCCCTTCGCTCAAACTTTTGCGGGCCTGATTAATAGCCTCCTGCATAAATTCATCCATATCCTTCCAGTTTAGCCTATAACAATTTCATGGTCTCATAATCCCCAACATGCTGTAAATACAAAAAATGCAGCAACAGACCATTGACGTTGGTAATGAGCGTATGGGCTTCAGGCAACGTAGCCACCACGCTCGTAATTCGCTCAAACTCCGACTGATTACCCATGTTCTGCAAGTGAAACGCCATGATTTCATCGCGGGTCATTTCTTTTTCCAAATAGAAAAAGTGCATCCCTTCATCGCTGGTGCCGGTGCTGGGGTGCCACACCCTCGGGTTAAGCTTCGTCAACTCACTGGCCGCGACGGTCAGACCGATTTCTTCGCCGAGTTCGCGGGCAGCTACTTCGTCGGGGGCGTCGCTGGCATCGACCATACCGGCGGGGTGTTCGTAGGTTTGTGAGCCATCGGCTATGCGTCGCTGCTTGACCAGCACCACGAATTTCTGACGCGTTTCTTTTTCGATCAGGCACACCAATACCGAAACAGCGTGGCCTTTCAGGAAGAGCGCGGGTGGGATTTTGTCGCCTTCGGGCGTATCGGCGTCCACTTCCAGCATGGCGAACAGGACTTCACCATTATGTCGGTAGCGGATGTAAAAGTCTTTTACGTTATTAATCTTCAAGCCATTGGTTTCGGCCTGGCTCTTCCAGTAGCGGAACTTGGGCGCATCCTCAAGCGACTCTTTGTGGTTTTTCATACCGCTAGTTATGTATAAAACGGCTTCGGCGTTTTAACTTTTTCAATAAAGTGTCTGGTGCCCACCGTCCTGGTCGGTCGTTTATGTACTAATTTATCCCCCAACCGGGACGCGATCGGCACTACAAAAAAAACGTCTTTAACCTGATGCCTGTCAGGTTAAAGACGTAACGAGGGAATAGCGGTGTTGGTTACGAAGAAATACTTACTTGAACTTCAACTTAACTACCCCGTTTTTGATAACGATCTGGTCCTGTTTGTCCTGTTCTTTATAGCCGTTTCCTTCCGGGTCGATGGCCGAATCGTAGCCGGAGGCTTTGGTAATAGCTTTATCTTCCATTTTGTTGATTAGCCGTCCCATGCCGCCAAATACGGTCGCCGTCCCTTTTTCTTTCCAGTAACTTCCAACGAGGTTCGTCGAGAAGGTTGCTTCCAGAAATCCATCGGCGCCCATTTTTACGTCAATCGTTTCATCGCCGTTCTGCGATTTACCAACGTGGTATTCCATACGAGGTTCGCGGGTTTCCTCCACATATTTAATGGCCGCAATGCCCTTGTACTTCCCCAAATCCTCTACCTTTTTCTTATTCTCTTTGGTGTCAGGCTTATCGGCATCGACAACGAGGTAGGTACCGGTTTCGATGATTTCACGCTTGTCGTAGCTACCCAGCCAGATCCGCAGCGATTTATCAGGTTTGACGGTATTCGCCGTTATCCACCAGAAATTACCGATTCTGACCCGGCGGGGTTGAGTAGTAAATTCCTTTCCGTCGATCTCTGCTTTAAGTGTGTTATCGTTGGCAATTTGCCCGAATGAAACCGTTGTGACGAGAAGTAAGGCAAGTATAAGAAGCTGTCTGTTCATCGGATTAAGTTGAGTTGTTAATTGGCTATGAACAAATTAACTTAATCCGATGACCGACAAATCGTTTCTTTGAGTAACCGGTTTCTTTTTGATTTGACCGGTTCACATACGTTTATTTTTGGGTGATTGCCTGGGCCTCAGGACCTACGTACCGTTCGAAGAACTCATAAATCCGCAGCAGCCGGTCAATCCGTTGCCGAACGTTACCCGACCGGCTTAGTTCGTGCGTAGCACCCGGCATACGGACGTACTCGACCGGGCGACCTAATATTTTCAGGCTTTTATACATCATCTCGCTCTGAATTGGCCCGGTGCGGAGGTCGTTTTCCCCGTGTTTGATGAGCAAAGGCGTTTTGATATTCTGGACGAAGGTATAGGGCGAGTTGGCATCCAGTACTTTAGCCTCTGCCGACCAGGGATAGGCAAAATAGTTGGGAATCAGCCGCCAGGCATTACCCTCCCCCAAAAAAGTAGTCAAATCATACACCCCGCGCTGAGCAAAAGCGGCTTTGAACCGGTTGTCGTGGCCCACAATCCAGGCTGTCAGGTAACCAGCATACGAACCACCCGTAATTACCTGCCGACTGGTATCGACCCAGCTTTCTTTAGCGGCATCGGTAACGGCAGCCAGCACATCTTCGGCCGGGCCAGTGCCCCAATCCTTGATGTTGGCCCGCTGGAAATTGATACCGTACCCTCCTGATCCGCGCGGATTGGCGTACACAACGCCGTACCCCTGCGAACACATGTACTGAAACTCATGCCACATAGACGGCTCACCCGGTCCCCACATGGCCGTTGGGCCACCGTGCATGTTGAGCAACAGCGGGTACTTTTTATTACCCTCGAAGAACGACGGCTTCATGATCCAGTAATCGACCGTTTGGCCGAGCGAGTTTTTGTACGTGCGCTTTTCCGGTGTACTCAACTGCCGCTGCGCTACCCAGTCGTTATGGTTACTGAGTTTAGTCTGTGTTTTGGCGGCTGCATCGGTCAGGTATAGTTCCGACGGATTTGCAACTTCCGTTTTTGCGAGTACCACGCGGTTACCGCTCACGTCGAAGCTGGTGACGCCAGCCGTGAAATCGGTTAGCTGCGTGACCTGCTTCGTAGCGGGGTCGAGCCGGTACAGGGGTGAACCGCCGTTTGCCGATGCATTGAAATAAATGACATAACCGGCGGCTCCTTTCTTCCCTTTTGCCGAAGCCGGTGCAGTTGTCCAGGCCATGCTGCTGGGTGCCCGGTCGAAGGTGACGAGTTCAACACCCGATACCAAAGTACCATTGAGCGTCGCCAGACCAAGCTGGGGGAAATTCACACCTTCTGATGAGGATACCATGAACACCAGTTGCTTCCCATCGGGCGATACACTGGGGGAGCGATAGCTTTTACCAGCTTCTGATAGAATAGCCTTTTGCGTACCCGACCCATCGGCGGGAATGTAAACGATCCTGTTATCCTGCTCGCGGTCGGGGTGTTTGAGCGAATCGCGGTCGGTAACGACCAGCAGCCCCTGTCCGTTTGGCAGCCAGTTACCGCCCTGATACGAATAAAAACCGCGTGTTAGGGCTTTGGGCGTAGCTCCTTCCTTTACATCAACTACATACATGTGCGTAAACGACATCTCGGGCTCCGTAGTAGCTTCGCCCTGGAAGTTGAGCCGGTTAAACACTTTCGCTTTCTTATCGTCAACATCTTTTTCCAGATACGCCCGCACCTCGGCCAGCGATCCATCCGGATTAGGCTTTATTTTCTTATCGCTCTTGATAAAGCTATTGTTCGCAAAGCCAGGCTTCTCCAGCGACCAGAGGGGCGTGTTTTTGCCGGGGTTCACTAGCGAATCGGTTAACATCTGAGCCATTGTAATACCCGATGTAAACGAAATCCGGCTTCCATCCGGCGACCAGAGGGGCGTAGATGCTCCGTAGGTCGTGTTGGTAAGCTGCCAGGCTTCTCCCCCATCCAGCGGCATAATAAAAATCTGGCCTTTTCCTTTCACCGTCCGCACGAAGGCAATCCGTTGTCCATCGGGCGACCAGACCGCCTGCCGGGCCGACTCGGGGCCGCGGGTCAGAGCTTTGCTATCGCCGGGCTTCAGACCCGTTAAATAAACATGGGTCTTGTACTCGTATTCTTCTTTATTGTCCGGGTTCGGTTCAATCGTGGCGAGGGCGTACACAGCTCGTTGCCCATCGGGCGACAACGAAATCCCACCAACCTGTTTAATACGGGTCAGGTCGGTAACCGTAACTTTTGATTTTTGCTGGGCACATACCGTCTGCGCCACAAGGGTAACAAGCAGTAAAAACGTTGCTTTCATGAAGTGTTGGTTGTATTTGGTTGTTGGTAAACGTGTTATGTACCTACGGACCGGGCCGCGTAGGTACATTAGGTTATTAAGCCAGGAGCGGCAAATACCGCTCTTTAATGACATTAACGTGGTGCGTGGCATGTCCAACCAGTACGAAACCCAGAGCGATGGCGGAGATAGGCTGATCAGAACAGGTTCCGGAACGCAGCAGCATGTCGTGGTCGAAGCTCTTGAACATGGCGATGTTGGACTGCCTTACAAGGCTGTATTCCTCGTATAAGTCGGGGATGGTTCGGTTAATACCGTTGGCATTTTCACCAAACATTACCTCATCGAAGCCGGGTAAAGGTGTTTTGTCATTGCGGGCGATACGCATAGCCCGGTAGCTCATAATGCGTTCGGTATCAATGATGTGCTGTAGAATATCTTTTACCGTCCATTTTTCGGGTGCGTAGCGGAGATCGCCCAGTTTTTCGAGCGTTTCGGCGGGGATTAGGTTTTCGAAGGATGCGCCCTGAGTGAGGGCATCGAGAAGGAGCCAGTCATTGTCGGCCAGATTGATATACCGGTCGAAGAATTTTGGCATCACGGGAATGTCGGACTTCGTCATTAGCAGGTCGTATAAAGGCAAAACACAAACTCCCCGAAAGTACTGAACTTTCGGGGAGTTTGTGCGGCCTGAAATGCCAATAGCGCAATAATTCTCTATTTTTTTACTGGTTTGGGCTTGGCTGTTACCGGCGTACCCGTCAGCTCGTTCACCAACCGATCCGCTCTATAAATATACCGCATAGCCGCAATGATGCCGCCTGTATGCACCGAAATGGTTCGGTTACGGTCGGGGACGAAGATGAACTCGCCGGGCAGACTTTCCATGTTTCCGTCGAAGGCCAGCCCAACGGCTTCGAGGTTTTTATTGATCATCGGACTCCCCGAATTACCGCCAATAATGTCGTTGGTCGAGATGAAGCACATGGGTTGTTTTAGTAATTCCATAGGCGGATTTTTCCAGCGGGCAGGCAAATTCCAGGGGGCTTTATCAGCGAAGGAATAATTGCGGTCATACAAGCCCGCGAAGGTTGTCAGGATAGGCGCTTTCGTGCCATTGTAATCATAAGACTGCACTACACCGTCGTTGATCCGCAGCGAGAAGGTCGCATCCGGCGGTACGGCTGTTCCATACACATCATAGAGCATTCGGCCCAACTGCCCGCGAAGTACTTCCTGTTTCTGCGAAATCTGACGGGCCTGACGGGCGGCTGACAAGTAGCGGGGAAACCCAATCCGGGCGAGTGCCAGCATTGGGTCGTTGGAAGCCGCTGCCGCATTGGGTCGGGTCGATAGCTCACTCACGAAGGCTGGATCGGTCAATTTTGTATTTTTCACAAGGTACGCTGCAGCCTCTTTGGGGGTTAGCCGCTTGCCATTGGCACCGGTTAAGGCAGCTTTCACATACGGATCGTCATTTCCTAAACCAAGCTGTGCTTCGGTCAGGTGAGCCGCCAGATACGCTTCTTCCAGCGTCATACTTTTCACCTCTGGCGTAACCATCAGCGAGCGGGCCCGTTCGGCATCCTGCGGGCGGGTAGCCAGCAACTCACTGAACTGGGTAACAACATTGGCGAAGGTCAGCAGCTCACCCATAGTGCGCTCGCTGGGTCCGAGATAGTTCGCGTCTTTGAACAGACTCCGTAGCTGCGCGGTATTGGCAGCCAGTTCATCCCAGGTTTTCAGTTGATCGGTGGGCAGGTTTTTAGCTTTAGCTGCTGCTTTGAACTGATTCTCAAATACCACCTTACGGGCCAGTAAACTGGCATCGCGCAGCCCTTCGAGCTGACCGCCGTAGGCTTTCAGGCTGTTTTCATAACTGAAAATTTCGTTCAGCACGCTATCATTCTTTGCCGTAACATTATAAGCCTGTAAGGCCACCGATCGGTTTTGGATCATTTGAATGGTAGCCGGCGTTTGCAAATCCCGATCAAACTCAAGTTCGGCAACTGTTTTGAGCCGCTCGGTGTGGCCAGGATTTCCAATCACAAAAATGGGCTCGCCATCTCGGACACCGTTTGTATTGAACTTAAAAAAATGGGTTGTCTGCAAGGGCTTTCCGCCGTCATATACCCGAAAAAACGAGCAGTCGAGGGCATAACGCGGATAGGTAAAATTGTCGTAATCGCCCCCGAAGAAACCAAGCTGTAACTCAGGCATAAACACCAGCCGCACATCGGTGTAGCGTTTGAATCCATACAACGCATAGCGCCCTCCGTTATAAAACGTGATGGTTTGCAGTTCGAGTCCTTTCCAGCCTTCTTTAGTACCATACTCCTGTTTTATGACCGAGAACGCCTGTTCACGGGCCTGTAACTGCGCCTGTTCGGAGGTTGCGCCACTCATAGCATCCTGCACCTGTTTAGTAATATCCTGAAGCTTCACCAGTTGATCAACAAACAGGCCATCCACTTTCCGCTCTTCGGCAGGTGTTTTGGCAAAGAATCCGGTTGCGTTCAGGTCTTCGCCTTTTCGGGTCACGCCTGTACCCGACTCACGGGCGCAATGGTGGTTGGTCATTACCAGCCCATTGGCCGACACAAACGACGCTGAGCAGTAGTCAGCGAATCGCAGCGAAGCTAGCCGCGCTTCGTCGAACCACTTTTCATCGGCAGTAAAGTTGTAGGTCTTCTTAAAATACGCGGAGGGTGGACTATCGAAAGTCCACATTTTGCCCAGGTCGAGCGGCCCGCCTTTAGTTGAATCGCCAAGCGTTGAAGATCCGGCCGTTAACGGCACGGATTGGGTAAAAGCCGGGCTAGCCGTTAACAGGGCACAGCAGGTAATTTTCAGCAGAGCAGAATGAAGCTTGATACTATACATTAGCGATGAGGATGGTACTGTTCGATACTAAAACGTGAATTTAGGCTAAACCTTTTAGTATTGACCCGATGCCACATTCTGTTTCAGCCGTGTTTTTGTAAAAGGTAACCTCTACTGGCCGACGTGGCTTTGAATCTGGTTGCTGGCGCGGGTATTTACTGCGTCAGCCAGACCACACTCACCAAACTTTAACCGAAGCTTAACCACCTCATTTTAATCAAACGATCAGCCAGCTTATCTAACTATCGAATTGCTCAAAAACACAGTTCGCCGGTTATGAAAACCTCAAAATTGCCTGAATTTATAGTGGCTTTGCTGCTACTCATATCTGTTACCAGCTGTGGACCAACCTATTACACAGGCCGATCAGTCAATACCTATGGCCGTCGGCATTATGGGCCACCACCTCGCCCATATGGAGGTAACCGAGGCTATAGATATGAGAACTATGGCCACCGCGGTTGGTAAATAACCCCATAAGTCAGAAACTGCTCACAAATCTATGAGCAGTTTCTGCATGTATACTGCCTTCAGGAACTCCTCAAGCGGTTTTACGCTTCATCTATCGAGGTACTTACCTCTTACCACCGTTCTTGTCATACACTATGAAGCAGACACGTTTACTTGTGCCTTTCGTATTTTATTGCCTAACTCAAACCACCTTCGCGCAGCAGTCCAGCCAACCATTTGAAGCAAGCAAACAATCGGGTAGCTTTTACTTTACCTGGGGCTACAATCGGGAATGGTACACTACCAGCACCATTCACTTTCGAAACACAACGACCGATAATTACGACTTTACGTTCATCAACGCAAAAGCCCATGATCGGCCCGACCTACACGACTTTTATAAGATCGATAACCTGACGGTGCCACAATACGACATGAACGCGGGTTATTTTTTCAACGATAAGCACGATTTGGGTATTGAACTAAGCTGGGATCACCTTAAGTACATTGTCACAGATAATCAGGTTATCCACGTACAGGGACAGATAAGGGGACATCAGATTGACAAGGACACGCTGGTAACACCAGACTTCGTACACCTTCAGCACACCAACGGCAATAACTACCTGATGCTTAACCTAATCAAGCGCAAAAAGCTATGGCATGCCAAAAACCTTGACTTAACTGCTATTGGCAAAGTGGGCGGAGGACCGCTCATCTCTTACACGATTTCGGCTATACTAGGCAACGATCAGGAAGGCCCTTTTCATTATCACGGTATGGTAGCCGCCTTGAGCGCCGGACTTAGACTGGATATTCTCAGGTACTTCTTTTTACAATCGGACTTTCAGGGGGCCTGGGCCGATTACACCAACACGCGGCTGGGGGGCGATCAACAGGGGCTGGCCACGCACCATTTCTACTCACTTCAATACAAATACCAGTTTGGCTTTAATTACCCGATCAATCGGCGGTAACGGATGGGATGAGGGGTCGGCTAGACAGTGATCTCTGTCAAATTATGTCCTTAGCGTAGGTGAATCCTTAGCAATGTTTTTAATTTCTTCAATTATTAAACTGCTTTGCCAATCCAGTCAGGGTGTTGTTTTCATCGATTGCGTCGTGTGGAATCAGTACATACTGCCACGGTCTACTTCCATTTCGTAGAGCGTACATATCCAGCGGATAACTTACTCCAAACATGGTTAAGCATCTATACATGAATAAACTGACCAATTGGCCGTTGGTGAACAAGGAGCACACAGAGTTACAATTTTTCACTCTGTATGCTCCCTGCTTTTGTGGGCAACAGCTAAATTTTACTCACTCTGGGCCATAATCTCCTGCCCTACTTTATCATCCTTGCGAATAAACGGCCGAATAATGATCCGGGTGCCGCGCTCGTAGGTGAACAGACGGTACACCCAGTTGCTGAACACGACCAGCTTGCTTCGGAAGCCAACAAGATACCAGATGTGGACGAACAGCCAGGCCATCCAGGCGACAAAGCCACCCAGATGAATATTTCCCGGCAGATCGGCCACGGCGCGGCTACGGCCTACAATGGCCAGCGATCCTTTATCGAAATACTTGAACGGCTCGGTCGGTTCGTTCTTTAACAAGCGACGAATATTTTTGGCCAGATGTTCACCCTGCTGAATAGCGGGCTGCGCCACGCCCGGATGCCCTTTCGGATAATCCTCCAGTTTCATGAGGGCAATATCACCGATAGCAAACACATTGGTCAAACCCTGCACCCGGTTGATGGGGTCTACCAGAATTCGGCCACGCTCAACTGATTCGGCCGGGATACCCTCGATCAGCGCACCAGTTACGCCAGCACCCCAGACCAAGGTTTGGGTTCGTATCTGTTCACCGCCTTTAAACGTGACCGTTTCGCCATCGTAGCCCTCCACCAGCGTGTTTAGTTTGATGATAACGCCCAGGTCTTCGAGATAGCGCTGGGCTTTTTTACCAGCCTCCTCCGACATGGGCGGAAGCACTTTACCCACCCCTTCTACAATGTAAATCTTCATCTGGCTGAAATCCAGACCTGGATAATCGCTGGGGAGTACGTGTTTGCGCATCTCGGCCAGCGAACCGGCCATTTCGACGCCCGTTGGACCGGCTCCGGCAATGACGAACGTCAATAAACTCTCCCGTTCGGCGGGGTCAGTCGTAACGCTGGCTTGTTCAAAACATTGCAAAAACTGACTCCGTACGTTGAGGGCTTCCGGGACGGTTTTCAGTGGAAATGAATATTTCTGGATATCCTTATTGCCAAAAAAGTTGGATTTCGTTCCACTGGCAATCACCAGATAATCGTAGTGTAAATCGCCGATCAGCGTGGTTACTGTTTTGGTGGCTGGATCTATCTTGTTGACCCGCACCATCCGATAATGAAAATCTTCGAAGCCATCGAACATCTTCCGAAATGGCTCGGCAATGGCGTCTGGCTCCAGCCCGGCGGTGGCTACCTGATACAGCAATGGCCAGAAGCCATTATAATTTTGTTTGTCCAGCAACACTACCTGCACATCGGTATTGCGGAGGCTTTTGGCCAGGTTCATGCCACCAAATCCACCGCCGATAATAACGACCCTTGGTTTGGTTGTATCCGGTATATTGAGCGAAAGTTTATCGAATTGAAGCATAGTCGTCGGGTGTTCAGCACGCGGTTCTTTTCTGGGTATAGTACCTTGTAATCAGACCTTTTGTTTAAACCGACGAATGAATTTGAGCAATTGATCATTAGCTTCGTCGTTTCGTTATAAGTCACCCCGGAAAAGTAACTGCAGCCGCAACGTTTTATGAGTTTTCTATCTATAGAACAAAACCAATACGCTCTTTAGTTTGTCCGCTTACCCATGCGCATCCGAGTACAGGCACTCTTCTTCTATCTTCTGTTTATCAACAGTTTACATGCTCAGCCAAACCACCGCGTTACGGTCAGCGGCTACGTACGCGAAGCTGGAAGTCTGGAAGCCTTGATTGGCGTAAACGTGTATTTGCCCGGCACCACGACCGGTACAACGACCAACACCTACGGTTTTTATTCACTTACTCTGCCCGCTCAGGATACCCTGCATCTGGCCTATTCCTTCGTTGGGTACGAAACCCATGAACGGGCCATTACTTTCCGCAAAAACCAGACGATCAATGTACTTCTATTGCCCGGCCAGGCCCTGACGGAGGTCGATGTAAAAGCGGGGCGTCTGACCGAAAAAGTTAGCGAAAGCGCTCAGATGAGTACAATTGATGTGCCCGTAAGCCAGATCAAAAAGATACCGGCCTTTCTGGGCGAGAAAGACGTGCTGAAAGTGCTGCAACTGATGCCCGGCGTGCAGAAGGGGTCGGAAGGGCAGACGGGTATTTACGTGCGTGGTGGTGGCCCGGACCAGAACCTCATCATTCTGGACGATGCCGTGGTGTATAACGCCAATCACCTGTTCGGGTTCTTCTCGGTCTTTAACGGCGACGCTATAAAAAGTGTCGAGCTGATAAAAGGTGGGTTTCCGGCGCGATACGGCGGGCGGCTTTCGTCGGTGATCGACCTGAACATGAAAGACGGCAACCGCGAGAAACTTCATGGCGAAGGCGGTATCGGCCTTATTGCGTCCCGGCTTATGCTCGAAGGTCCGTTGACAAAGAATAAGAAAGCGTCTTTTCTGGTCTCCGGCCGACGAACCTATCTGGATGTAGTGGCAGCTCCGTTGGTACGGCAACAATCGGGTGGAACACTCACGGCAGGTTACTATTTCTACGACCTTAACGCCAAAGCCAACTATGACTTCAGCCCGACGAACAAGCTTTACCTGAGCGGGTACTTTGGCCGGGACAGGTTTTATGCCAATGATAACTCGCTGAACACCGCTACTGGCCTAACCTGGGGCAATGCCACCGGTACCCTCCGCTGGAATCACCTGTTCAACCAAAAACTGTTCTCGAACCTATCCCTAATCTTCAGCGATTACAAATTTCAGATTTCATCGGTCGAGAAAGGAACGCAGGATGCGCAGACCTATTCGCTTTATTATGACTCGGGAATTCGAGATGTATCGCTGAAGTACGATATGGATTATTACCCGACGCCACGACACTCGGTCCGGATGGGCATACAGAGTACCTATCATCGCTTTACGCCCAGCGCCGTTGTCTTGCAAAACGCTCTTATCAATCAGTCGATCAACAATGTCGATAACATTAATGTGCTGGAATCGGGCATCTACGCCGAGGACACCTGGCGCCCATCGAGCCGGTGGCGCGTGAACGGCGGGCTGCGGCTGAGTTATTTCCAGCAGAAAGACGCGAGCTATTTCCGGCCCGAACCCCGGCTATCGGCGGCTTTCACCCTGAAGCCCGATTTGTCGGTCAAGGCTTCGTACGCCATGATGAATCAGTATGTACACTTGCTGTCGAACACGGGCATCGGCCTCCCCACCGACTTGTGGGTGCCTACTACAGACCGGGTTAAACCGCAGCAATCGCAGCAGGTGGCGATTGGTATCGCAAAAGACTTCTCGACCGGAAGCGCATTCATCAGGGGCCTTACGTTAACCGTGGAAGGCTATTACAAAACGATGAGCAACATTATTAACTACAAGGAGGGAGCCAGCTTTTTGCTCATCAACGACCCAACAGCCGCCAACAGCGTGCGCTGGGAAGATAATGTAACCGCAGGCCGGGGCTGGTCGTACGGAGCCGAGTTTCTGTTACAGAAAAAAGCCGGACGCTTCTCGGGCTGGGCGGGCTATACCCTTTCCTGGACACAGTGGCAATTTGCCGAACTCAACGGTGGCCAGCCCTACTACCCACGCTACGACCGCCGACATGATATTTCGCTGGTGGGCATTTATGAACTGAATAAACGGATTACCCTATCGGCGGTTTGGGTTTACGGGACAGGCAATGCCCTGACCGTTCCGGTTGGCCGCTTTGACACCTACCGCCCCAGCAACACCCTCATCTACGGCGGCACGTCCACCATTGTTCAGCAGTATTTCCAAAACGCCCGTACCAATGACGACTACGGCATGCAAAAAAACAGTTTCCGGGCCGAAGCGTATCATCGCTTTGATTTCGGGATTCAGTTTCACAAGAAGAAAAAGCATCACGAACGGACTTGGGAGTTCAGCGCCTACAACCTGTATAATCGTCGAAATCCCTTTTTTTACCGGCTCGAATCGGTAGCTGCAACAACAACGGAGCCCGCTCGAACGGCCTTGTTTCGTTACTCGGTATTTCCAATCGTACCGGCGGTCAGCTATACTATTAAATTCTGATGCGTATGAACTCCCCTACTCCAACTGGCTACTCTGCGCTGTTTACGCTCCTGGCGGTCATCGGAATGCTTGCGGGATGCAGCAGTCTGCGGAACGAAGTAGATCCCAGTCAATTAGGATTTGCCGCGTCCAAACTGGTTGTTGCCGGTTATTTGTCGCCACAGGACACTGATCTGGCCGTGAAAGTGACGCGCTCAAAAACCGTTGTTAGTGATGACAGCCTCGATACGGGGGGTAGTGACGTTACCGATGCGACTGTCACCCTTACCGAAGGCAATCGGTCAATTACCCTGCGCTACAACAGACCCAACTCCCCCATCGACTCTCTGAAACAGCCCTACTACAGCGCCAGTGCCCGGCTGTTGCCCATTGTTGCGGGCCGAACTTATACGCTTACCGTAGTGACGCCTAAGGGGGAGCGGGCAACAAGCTCTTGTACCATACCGGCTCCCGTGCGTCCAACGGCCGTTACATTCGATTCGACGACCGAAAATCAGGGGCGCTCGCTGCTTCGGCGGTATTATGTACTCGCCCGCTGGCAAGACCCACCGGCACAGGCTAACTACTATCAGGTGACGGGCTTTTTTCAGTACACGACCAAGTGTGACTCCTGCGGGACCAGCCAGGTGGGGGCTACCCAACTGTCTATTTCCGATAATAACCGGGGCCTGGTTTCCGACGCGGGTGTAGATGGCACCCAGATGGGTTCCGGGAAGGCTTATCTATTGTCGACCCCTTTCACCAGCAATGAGCTAACGAATTTCTACGGTCAATATTGGAACGCTACGGTTACCGTAAACCTGATGAGTGTTGACCGTGCGTATTACCAGTTTCAGGAAGCAGTTATCCGCCAACGGCGCGTCCGGAACAACCCCTTCGCCGAACCCGTCCTTATTCCGAGCAATATCGAAGGCGGTCTGGGTTGTTTTGCCGGGTATAATAACGCTACCTTGACATTGAAGTTGAAGTAATATAGTGTACTACGTGAAATGGGTGGAGTATGTACAGTAGGTTGATTACTACTGTACATACTCCACCCATTTCACGTAGTACACTAAAAACAAACTAGACGTTTTGTTCGGCGCTGTTTATAATTTCGGTTTGCTTCCGAATCGACTCCATGTGGATAATCTTGTAGATTTCTTCCACCAGTTCGGGGTACAGATTCAGTTTTTTACCGAGTTCGGTACGTGTCTTCAGAATTTCTTTCCAACGCTCAGGTTGGAACAGCGTTACGTTATTGTCGCGCTTGTACTCGGCCAGACGCTCAACGAGCGCCATCCGGGCACCGAGCATTTCAACAATCTGCCGGTCTACGTTATCGATATTACGACGCGATTGTTCCACAAAGCTCTGGAATTCCAGGTTTTGCGATTCAACCTGACGAATTTGCAGGTGGTCGAGCATTTCGCCGAAAGCGGCTGGGGTTAGCTGTTGAGCGGCATCGCTCCACGCTTTGTCCGGGTCGATATGCGACTCAACGATCAGACCGTCGTAGTTCAGATCCATAGCCATCTGAGCCAGTTCGTTCAGGTAGGCACGCTTACCCGCCATGTGGCTGGGGTCACCAATGATGGGCAACTGAGGGAAGATTGACTTCAGTTCAATCGCCATTTGCCACATCGGAATATTACGGTACTTGCTGGCCTCACCCGTAGCAAAGCCACGGTGGATAGCGCCCAGCTTTTTGATACCCGCTCCTGCCAGACGCTCAAAAGCACCTACCCAAAGAGCCAGATCAGGGTTTACCGGGTTTTTCACCAGTACAGGCACATCAACGCCACGCAGGGCATCCGCAATCTCCTGTACGTTAAACGGGTTAACGGTCGTACGGGCACCTACCCACAGAATATCAACACCATATTTAAGCGCCAGTTCGATGTGCTCGGGGGTAGCGACTTCCACAGCAAACGGGAGACCCGTTTCTGCTTTGGCACGCTGAATCCAGGGCAGAGCGGCTTCGCCCATGCCTTCAAAACTACCGGGCCGGGTGCGGGGCTTCCACACGCCCGCACGGATAACGTGAACCGCATTCAGCGCCTTCAACTGGCGGGCGGTTTCCACTAACTGATCTTCGGTCTCAGCACTGCATGGACCGGCAATGATCAGGGGTTTGCCGTTGGTATCAATCCACGATCCAAGCGGCTCTACGGCTAATTCTACTTTCATACTAAACGCTTAATCTAAGAGTAACACCTACTACTCTATGGGGAACTTTAAATTTAATTTTGTGGTATATTTGCAGGAGGAATTGGCTGTCTTTCAAGCCGGTTCCTTCATTTGTCTAAACGCTTTTTAGTTTGTCGAACCAAGCCGTGTTGGCGCATTAACTGTTTGACCGAAATTTCGTCATATATTTCGGTCGTGTTAGCTGACACGCACTTAAGCTATGCTAGTAGCACCGCCCAAACGGAGCACTGATATGTCGAACCGAAGTAATCTAATGCCGGAGACTGTCCAGGGCCTTAAAGACATTAAGCCGGATTCGGCCTCAACGTCGGACCTTCGCCCCCTTTCATTTGAGGACACTTCGATTGCTTTTTCGTCCCAGTCGGATTTCAAACTTCGAAAGACCTACTGGTTATTTGCGTTGATGAATAAGGGATGGCTGGTAAATTTAGGGACTTTTTTTATAAAGATCGCCCTGCGCCTGCGTCTCCCGATCAAATTCCTCATTAAAAACACGATTTTCGAACAATTTTGTGGTGGCGAAAGCATTCAGGACTCGGAGAAAACCATCCGCCACCTGCACGATGTTCACGTTGGCACGATCCTCGACTATTCTATTGAAGGTGAGGAGACTGAAAAAAGTTTCGATGAAACAACGCTCGAAATTTTACGCACGATAGAACGAGCCAGTGAATCCAGTGATATCCCCTTTTCTGTTTTCAAGGTGACGGGGGTCGCTTCTACCGAGTTGCTCGAAGCAATTCAGATCGGCGACTCCCTCAACAAGGAGCAAAAGGCCGAATTTGATCGCGTTATGAAGCGGGTCGATACCCTCTGCCGACGAGCCCACGACCGAAACGTGCGCATTTTTATCGACGCCGAAGAGAGCTGGATTCAGGATACGATTGACACGCTGGCCTATGAGATGATGAATCGCTACAACCATGAGCGGCCCATCGTCTATAATACGTACCAGATGTATCGCTGGGAAAGCCTTGCTCACCTCCGGCGCGACACCGCCGAAGCACAGGCGAAAGGGTATTACCTCGGCGTGAAGCTGGTTCGGGGCGCTTATCTGGAGAAGGAGCGGCTCCGGGCTCATGAAGAGGAATACCAGGACCCGATTCAGGCGACCAAAGAAGATACCGATATTGCGTTTAATGAAGCTATCGAATTTTGTCTGCAAAACCGCGACACGATCTCGATCTGCTTAGGAACGCACAACGAGGAAAGCTGCCTGTACTGCGTTGAGTTGATGAAGCAGCTGGGTATTGCCCCCGGCGACCTGCATATTTACTTTGCTCAACTGCTGGGCATGAGCGATAACATCTCGTACAACCTTGCCAATGCAGGCTATAACGTGGCAAAATACGTACCTTACGGACCCGTAGAAGCCGTTATGCCTTATCTGTTCCGACGAGCAGACGAGAACAAGTCGATTGCGGGTCAGAGTAGCCGGGAGTTTACGCTGGTTAGTAATGAGTTAAAACGCCGTAAAGGCTGTCGTCAATAATAGAGTACTTCAGGCGCAGCAAGGCTCCGGCCGATTGGTCGGGCCCTTGCTGTATTTTTTAACATGATTCAGAAAAGCCCCTATAAGTTTTTTCTGCTAACGCTGCTGCTGATTTTGCTGGATCAGGGCGTGAAGCTGGCCGTACATTTTTATATGGCCCCCGGCTTTGCGGGGCAAGTCAAACTCGCTGGCGACTGGCTTAAGCTCCATTATGTGCTGAACCCCGGTATGGCATTTGGTATGCAGTTGGGGCACGAATACGGTAAACTGCTGCTAAGCATTTTTCGATTGTTCGCTATGGTAGGGATTGGCTATTATTTAGTTAATCTGGCTCATAGGGGAGCGCCTAATGGACTACTCTGGGCTATGGCCATGATTCTGGCCGGGGCTGTAGGCAATGTGATCGACAGTACGTTTTATGGCGTTTTTCTGAATAATGCCCCTTATGGATCACCCACCCCCTGGTTTCATGGGCAGGTGATCGACATGATTTTTATCGATGTTTGGGAAGGATTTATTCCTGAATGGGTTCCGGTATGGGGTGGTCAATATTATTCAACACCCATCTTTAATATTGCTGATTCCTGCATTTTCGTGGGCGTCTGTATCATTCTCTTCTTCCAGCGCCGTTTCTTTGGTGAACCACCCATCGAAGACAGCCTGTTACCTGCTTCCGGCCCCGACGCGACCAATGCAGCCGTATTGCCCGCATCGGAATTACTCGATCAAAACGAACACCCTGCCACTCAGGAGCCCGGTGACGACGTAATTGAAACAACGGACGAAAATTCCCAACAGCCTACTCCCGAATCGGCAGTGACCGAAGAGGAAACTAAACGGCTTGAATAACACGAATAAAGGAGTCTTGGAAAAATGGGTACCTAAAAAGATTTTAGGTACCCATTTTTCTAAGACTCCTTCGCTGTTTGTCATTGTCTGTGAGTGACTAAGTCATGGCGTTATTGGGTCTTAGACCAGTGTAGTTAACTAGTTTCGGCACACCGGTCAGAGACCGGACAACACCCGAACATAGTCATGGAGTATGCCCAGCGCCCTTCTGACTGACTATACTTTCCCTCGGTCAATATTCTGATCACGTTAAAATCGAAGCGACGTTGTTAGCCTGATGGCTACATACCATCACTCGGGCGACCTCGTCCACGTTATATCAAAAAGCCCCCTCAGGTAGTGCTGAGGGGGCTTTTGACAAATGAACTCTTCGACTGAGGTATTCCTTATTTGCTACCACCAGCCTGACCGCTCGACAACAGGTTGAAGAACTGATCAAGTTTTGGAGTAATGATAATTTCCGTACGACGGTTCTGCTGACGACCAACAGACGTTGTGTTATCATCTTTGGGTGCGAACTCCGACCGGCCACCGGCTGTCAGACGCTCGGGAGCAACACCAAATTTAGCCTGCAACGTACGAACAACCGATGTAGCACGCAGAGCGCTCAAGTCCCAGTTGTCTTTGATAGCTGGCGTAGAAATAGGGACAGCGTCCGTATGACCTTCAACCAGGATATCCAGATCTTTGTGGTCATTTACTACTTTAGCTACTTTACCCAGTACCGTCTCTGCTCGCGGTGTGATGTCATAGCTACCCGACTTAAACAGCAGCTTATCCGAGATCGACACATACACAACTCCTTTCTTCACTTCTACCTGTACGTCCTGGTCGTTGATATCGTCCAGCGAACGCTTCAAGCTCATTACCAGGGCCAGATTCAACGAATCTTTACGCTGAATGGTCGAGTTCAGGTTGTTTGTGTACTTCGTTTGCTCGTTCAGGGTTTCGAGCGATTTCCGAATGCTTTCAGCACCCGACTTACTCACAATCGACAAATCGGACATCCGGTCAAGGAGGTTGATGTTTGTCTTTTTGAGGTAGTCGATTTGAGCCTGAAGATCACCTACCTGCTTGTCTTTTCCCTGCAAGTCAGTGTCTTTAGCCGACAGTTGTGAACGAAGAGTAGCCGTACGCTGGTCGCAGTCATTCAATGAAGCTACTGCCTTGTCACGGGCATCCTGCAACGCCTTAATCTCGGCCAGACGCTTCTTGCTGTTACAGGAAGCCAACATAGTTACGGCCGCAAAAATTATCAATACTCGTTTCATAGTACTGGAGGTGTTAACGAAAAGTTAGGTTTAAACGATAAATGCGTGAAATGAACGGCTTTAATCGTTTTACAAAAGTAATGCATTACAGCCATTCGTTTTTAATGCAACCTTCATCTAAAACAATTCTGTCCATATTATTTCTTTTTCGGACCCTTAAAATAAAAAAAAAGGCCATTCAAGTGATACCGTAGCTCAATTGGTATCGGTAGTTTACATTCTATCACTGCTTATTAAAAAGATTCATCCTTGATTTTATGAACAAATTACTCGCTGGCATCCTGGTTATCATTGGTCTCACAGCACAGGCTCAATCGACAAAAGAGATTATGTATGTTGGTACCTACTCCGTTCGGGGGAGCGAAGGCATTTATGTATTCGAGTTCGATCGAAAAGCTGGTACCATGCAACCCATTCAGTCGATCTCGAACGGCAAAAGTCCGTCTTTTCTGGCCATTCACCCCTCCGGAAAATACCTTTACTCGGTCAATGAAGGGGCCGATAAACTCGGGGGCGTCAGCGCGTATACTATTGACAAGGCAACGGGCAAACTAACGTATATGAACGCACAATCGACGCTCGGCGCCGGTCCCTGCCATGTTAGCGTAGACCAGACGGGCAAAACGGCCTTTGTCTCCAACTATGGTGGCGGCAGTCTGGCCGTGCTCCCGATCAACGCCGACGGGTCACTGGCCGCTCCTTCCGATAGCGTTCAGGATGCAGGCACCGGCCCAAACAAGGCACGGCAGGATAAAGCACATGTGCACTCGGCCACACTGGCTCCCGACAATCGGTTTGTATATGTAGCAGACCTGACCACCGATAAAGTCAATATCTTCGATGTCGATACGAAGTCGAGTACGGTTAAACCGGCCGCTACGCCCTACGCCAGTGTGAAACCGGGCTCAGGGCCGCGCCATTTTACGTTTCACCCGAATGGCAAGTACGCTTACCTGGTCGAAGAGCTGACCTCTACGGTAGCTGTGTTTTCCCGAAACCCCAAAACCGGGGCGTTGACACTGCTCGACGATAACATCAAAACCCTGCCCGATGACTTCTCGGGGCAGAATACCAGTGCCGATATCCACGTCGATCCGTCGGGCAAGTTCCTGTATTTCTCTAACCGGGGTGCCAATACGCTGGCGATATTTTCCATCGGCAACGACGGACGGCTTACTAAAGTGGGGGACCAATCCACCGAAGGTAAAACACCTCGTAACTTCCTGATCGACCCCAAAGGCGATTTTGTCTTTGTAGCACATCAGGATACGGACAACATCACCATATTTAAGCGGGACAAAAAAACGGGGCTGCTGACCTACACGGGGCAATCGGTAAAGGTCCCGGCGGCCGTCTGCATTTTGATGGCTACCCGCTAAACAACACGCCCTACCCGCCATGCGTCTCCCGCTGCTTATTCTGTTTGTGAGCTACAGCCTGTCGATGCTGGCGGCCCCACGACCGTTTCAGCGGACCATTCCATCGCCCAACGGGCAACTGGCCTTAACGGTTTCGGTTACAGACAGCGTTCGCTTTGCAGTGAGTTCAGCCGGGCAATCATTGATAAACCCGTCGGCTATCGCCCTGACGCTGGTCAATGGCCAGACAGTGGGCAACGGCATTCCAAAACAAAGCCGACTCCGTACCGTGCGCGACTCCATCCTGCCGCCCGTGGTGACCAAACGGCGGGTCATTCGGGATCACTACACCGAACTAGTGCTGGAGTTTCGGGATAAATCGGCGCTGGAATTTCGGGTGTATGACGATGGAGTGGCCTACCGTTTTCGAACGGCCTTTGCCGATTCTATTACGATTCTGAGTGAAACGGCCCGCTTTTCGTTTGCTGATAACCCAACGGTATATTACCCCGCCGTGCAGCCCCGCGCCGAGGTCGACCGGTTTCATACATCCTTCGAAGAGCCGTACCAGATTCGGCCGTTGAACCAGATGCCGGATTCGGCGCTCTGCTTTTCGCCGGTACTGTTGGCTCCGGCCACTGGCCCGCGCATGGTGCTGACGGAGTCCGATCTGCTGGATTATCCCGGTATGTTTCTCGCCCGGCAAGGCAACGGTCTTACCGGCGTTTTTGCCCCCTACCCACTGACCGAAAAGCTTGTAGCGGCTGAATATTCGCAGTACGTCGTTAGCAAACGGGCCGATTTTATTGCCCGCACAACCGGGAAACGAACCTTTCCGTGGCGGGTGATGGTCATCGGTACCGACCGCGATTTACCGGCTTCGGATATGGTCTATCGGCTGGCAACGCCGAGTCGCATTGGTGATGCCTCGTGGGTAAAGCCGGGCAAATGCACCGATGAGTGGATTACCAACATCAATCTCTACAACGTGCCGTTCCGGGCGGGGGTCAATACGGAGACGTACAAGTATTACGTGGACTTTGCCAAACGGTTCGGCTTCGACCGGATTCTGCTCGATGCGGGCTGGTCGGACAATAACGATCTGTTCAAGATCACCCCCGGCATGAATATCCCCGAGCTGGTGGCTTACGCGCATTCGCAGGGCGTCCGGCTCAGTATGTGGACACTGGCCGCTACGCTGGACCGGCAGCTGGAACCGGCTCTGAAGCAGTTTCAAGCCTGGGGCGTGGATTTCATCATGACCGACTTCATGGACCGCGACGACCAGAAGATGGTCAATTTCTACACCCGCGTGGCCGAAGCCTGCGCCAAAGCGAAGATCATGATCATGTACCACGGGGCCTATAAACCGGCAGGTTTCGAGCGGACCTATCCCAACGCCATCACCCGCGAAAGCGTTTTGGGTTCGGAATACAACATCTGGAGTACCAAAGCTACCCCAGACCATGATGTGCTGTTACCCTTCATTCGAATGGTTTCCGGCCCGATGGACTACGAGCCGGGTATTCTCAGTAATGCCACCAAAGAACAGTTCAGGCCCATTAGCGGGCAGGTGATGTCGCAGGGAACGCGCTGCCACCAACTGGCGATGTTCGTGGTGTACGACAGCCCCATTTCCATTTTCTCGGGCAATCCGTCGCAGGCGATGCTAGAGCCCCGCTTTATGGAATTTCTGGGGAGCGTGCCGTCCGCCTTTGACGAAACCAAAGTGCTGGACGCTCAACTGGGGCAATATATCGTGACGGCCCGCCAGAAAGGTACCGACTGGTACATTGGCGGTTTGGGCAACTGGGCAGCCCACGATCTTACGCTATCACTGGATTTTCTGGGCGATGGAACCTTCGAGGCTGTTAGCTGCGTAGATGGCCCCAACGCTGACCGAAATCCGGTCGATTATCAGTTTAATACCAAAACTGTAACGCGAACAGAATCGTTACCGGTACATCTGGCGCCGGGCGGTGGATTTTTAATTCGGTTACGAAAGAAATAAGGCGACAAGCCGTATTTTAGCCGGAAATCTCAATTCTTTAAAAATTTTATTAACCCTTAAAACCTGATACTCGATGAAACAATGCCTTGCAATTGGCCTGCTGTTTATAGCAATGGCCTTTACGGCCCCCACTAAAACTGTCAAGCTCTTTAACGGAAAAGACCTGTCGGGCTGGAAAATCTACGGCACCGAAAAATGGTACGTCCAGGATGGTGAACTCATCTGCGAGAGCGGCCCCGACAAACAATACGGCTATCTGGCTACGGAGAAGCACTACAAAAACTTCGACCTGACGCTGGAATTTAAAGAAGAAGCGAACGGCAACAGCGGTGTGTTCTTCCGCTCGACGGTAGAGGGCACCAAAGTGAATGGCTGGCAGGTTGAAGTGGCGCCACCTAACCACGACACGGGCGGTATCTACGAATCGTACGGCCGGGGCTGGCTGATCCAGATTCCCGACGAGAAGGAGAACATCCTGAAACCCACCGACTGGAACAAGCTCCGCATCCGGGTAGAAGGCGACCATGTACAAACCTTCCTGAACGGCACCCAGATGGTGGACCTGACCGACGAGAAAATCGGCAAAGGCGAAGGCTCGGTAGCCCTGCAAATCCACGACGGTGGCGGCATCAAAGTCCGCTGGCGGAACATGAAGCTGAAAGAGTTGTAATACGTAGCGCGGGTTTTAGCCTGCGAAGATGCCCCCACTTGTGTTCCTAATCCCTGTCAATCGAAACGTGCTTGTGGGCGTATTTTGATTGGCAGGGATATTTTTCTAATGACAACTATCCATCTGTTAATTTAACTACTTAAGTCAAAGCCCTAAAGTCGACCAGAATAGTTGGCTAATTAAGCTTCATTAATAATATTCTTAACTGATAACAAAGTATAAAATAAAGACAAAGTTTGTTACAGATTTTTCTTATATTTAAAGGCATATAATCTATGCTGATAGCTACCATATTCCTACTTAATCAATATATATTTTGAATAGAATAGACTACATTAATAATATAGCCAAATATGCAGCAAGATTTGTTGTAGAAGTTGACGGTTTTAATGCTATAGGAAACTACCACATCAATATCCATGCTGAAAGTTTTTTAGTTCCTGTTCTCAATGAGATTCTAGGATTAGAACTTGAAAATCTGAATGCTACTCAACGTAAAAACTTCCCTGCAATAGATCTAGCAGATTTCAAAAATAGAGTGGCAATACAAGTAACATCTACTAGCGGATTAGAAAAGATAAAAAATACTATTGAAACTTTTGGTCGACATAATTTACATCAACAATTTGATGTCTTGTATATATATATCATTACCGAAAAACGCGTGCAGTATAATGAAGCTAAAATTGCGGAAGTACTTCCAGATGGTTTTTTATTCAATTCCAGTGAAAACGTTATAGACAAGGATTCAATTCTACAAAAAATAAATGCAATTTCATCTACACCAAAATTATTGACCATTGCAAAATTATACGAACATGAATTTTCTGATATTCAAATAGAGGAAAGAAAGAAAAAATTCGAAAGTGGATATTTAAACAGTGACCCTGAAAATATATGCCCAAACATGGTAAAAATCTCTTTTCCTTCTCATGTTTATAAGGCAGATTTAAACTTAGATGAAGAAGCGATTACTGAAAATCTTAACGAATATTTGATCTCAATAGGAAAAAAGAAGGTCAAAAACCTAAAACCAGCAAAGCTAGTACAACGTGCATTAAAAGGGTATAAGGCAATGTCATCCGATTGGATACTATACGAAAATTGTCTTTACACTTTTAGAAATTTAAACCAAGGAAATGAACCCTTCAGAAAAATAATTGATATTGGCACAATTGTATCTATAGAATGTTCAGATTTTTACGAACAAAATGAAGCAACCAACAGAGTATTTAAAAATTTATTGCGTAATACATTGATACAATTGTGTTACCGCAAAGGGATAGAATGGTATGGACCGAGAGAAACTTTTCGATTTGCAAACAGTAGACCACCTAAACTTAAACAAGTACGTTGGAAAGGAAGAAAAGAATCAACAAAAACTGTAATATTTGAAATGATAAACAAGAAGGAAGGCCACGTTATATGTTATCGAAGCCTTGCCTTCAAGGCATCGTTCCTGAATTTTGAAATTGACTGGTACTTAGTAATTAATCCAACTTGGAGTTTTACAAATCCAGGTGGATATCATGAAAGTCGTTTTGAATCCGCTTATATGTCTGGAATAAAAAGACTTGAAAATAACAATTCTATATACAATTACTTTAGATTTTTCTCTTATTATTTAGCATATACAGATTTGTTTACGCCTGAATTTCCACATCTCAAAATTCACATACCTGAACCAATAAGCATGTCCCCAAGTTTGAAAGAGGCAAAGTGGAATCCAGTAAAAGTAAACGAAAAAGATATCGATGCACCGCCAACTGACTTGCATATTGATACCGAACTTGAGAATATTAAACTTTTTGAAGAATGAAATTAAGATATATAGAGGAACCTTCCCTCCAATTCGGTACTGATCAACATATTTGCCCTAAAAGCGGTATATATTCATTTAATCCTTTTGACATTGCTCAAGTTAGACCTGAAAAAATAACTATTGGAATTGTGGGTAAGGGAGAAAGTGTGGATAAAATCATAGAATGGATTGAAAGTTGTAAAAATCATATTTCTGGCAAACAAAGTAAAAATCCACACCCGAATTTATTTATGAATTTTTGTGGGTTTAATAAAAACATTGGCTTTAAGTGTGAAATAGCTTATGATGAGACATACTTGCGTAAATTAAACAACTCTGACTTTGACAAAATTGTAACAGGTAATGGTTCACTTGAGGAGATAATAAATGAAGTTACAAATCTTTACCTCAATGAAATTAAATTCCTTTCAAAAAACAAAAAGCCTGACGTAGTTCTTTGTGCATTATCTGAAAACCTCATGAAGCACATCATGGAAGCAAAACCTAAAAACAATGAGGAAGAAGAGGATAAAGAAATAATTGAGAAGGATTTTGACGCAGAAAAACTATCAAAAAAGGAGCAAAATTTTAGAAGGAATCTGAAAGCGCAAGCCATGCAATATAATGTTCCAATTCAAATTATTAGGGATAGAATTGCTAAGCAAACCGCAGAAATGCAAGACCCGGCAACTATTGCATGGAATTTTTTCACTGCGCTTTATTATAAAGCATCTGGAACACCTTGGGCTTTAATCCGTAAAGACTCGGCAGAAACAACTTGCTACGCTGGTATAAGTTTTTTTCAGAGCAGGGATAAAAAATCAACACAAACAAGTATAGCTCAAATATTTAACGAACTTGGTAAAGGGGTTATTCTAAGGGGAGAGGAAATTAAGTTAAAAAAGTATGACAGGGTACCACATTTAGAGGGCCAGCAAGCATTCAACTTACTTACTCAATCATTGACTGAATACTATGATGCAGTAAAAATATTCCCAAAAAGAATCATTTTGCACAAAACATCCAACTTTAATGATGATGAAGTATACGGTTTTACTGAAGCTGCCAAAAAATTATACATTAACCAAATTGACTTAGTATCTATTCAGACCTCAGACCTTCGATTATATAGACGAGGAAACTACCCTCCAATGCGAGGCACTCACTTTTCTTTGAGTGATAAACATCATTTATTATATACCCGAGGTTCGGTTCCATACTACGAAACATATCCGGGAAGATATATTCCGAGAGCTATTGAAGTTAAATTGACTACCTATGATGAATCTCCAAATGTAATTTGTGATGAAATTTTGGCATTGACAAAAATGAATTGGAATAATACACAGTTCGACACACAAATGCCCATTACAATAGAGTGTGCTCGAAACGTTGGAGAAATTCTTAAATACCTTGGCCCAGAAGACCAAATGCAATTAAAATATAGCTTTTATATGTAGTCGGGATGGTTTAGAAAATTTGATTTATACAATGAAAACGATCCATACAGTTGACCAAGCCAACTCAATTCCCAAAATCTAGGATGAGGAATGGCTTAAAGTAGCCATCGACGAACTGGACAGCCGCAAAATGACACCTGACGAAAAGGCGACATTAGAAATGTTGATTGCTCGTAATGCAGAAGCAGTGAATGAAGAAAGAAGAAAACTTCGAAAATCAGTGACTAATCTTTTGGCTTTGAATCTGTTATCGATAGACCAAATAGCTGCTTCGTTAGATACTACAGTAGACTTTGTTAAAGCCGTTCAGCAACAATTGTATTTTAAATGAACTTGAGCGAAAAATCTGCTCACATCTAGTCCTCCCAATTTGTTTTTACTGGTATTGTCATCACTTCACAACGTCTTCCAACAGTACTGACAAAGCCAACTTTCACCAACTTCGCCAGCACCGCCCCTCCTTTACTGATTCCCCAAATCAACATACGACATCGTACGAACATCGTCGGCTTTGGTGCTGACGAGCTTCTTTTCGGGTTTGTTGTAGTCGGTGATGAAGCGTATATAGGGATAGGTCGGTTTTAAGTAATCGACCCTATTTATCTTTATTTGCATGAGAAAACTCGGCTCATGATCGAAAACAAAGACAGCTGGATTAAGGTGGGGTACGAAATTTTCGCTTTATCCGGCGAAAGTGGACTGAAGGTGGAAACCCTCGCCCGAAAAGTAGGCATCAGTAAATCGTCATTTTACCATCACTTCGCCGATCTGGAGGTTTTTATAGAACTCCTGCTGGCCTTTCATTTGGTACAGTCGCAGGTTATTGCCGATAAAGAAAAGAAAGCCGCCAACATAGACCCCGAACTCATCCAAATTCTGGTAGCCCATAAAACAGACTTGCTGTTTAACAGGCAGTTGCGCATTAATCAGCAGCACAAAGCGTATAAAGAAACGCTACTCAGGTCTAACCAGATTATCGGTTCCGAATTTGTATCTATTTGGGTGAAAGACCAGCAATTACCATTGAGTCAGAGTCAGGCGGAGGGTTTGTTTGAGTTGGCCCTGGAAAACTTCTTTCTGCAAATCAATGCCGAAACGCTCACGCATGAATGGCTATCCGATTACTTTAAAAATTTAAAACGGATTGCCCAAAACCTCGGGTAGCCCCGGTGCATTGTACGGAAGCGTCTAAAATACAGCTGTTCACGCCGGTAGCTTTGCCAAAAGACAAAGTAAGTACGGCTATGGCTCCAGCGTTTTATAAATCGTATTTGAAATTTACCGCTTTTGTTGTCGGTTCATTTGGCCCCGTTTTCTTTTTAGGGAGTATGCTTGCCACGTCGGAACCGGCCCGGTGGGCACTCGATTTTCTGAGCTTTCCGGTTGATGGCGCACAGGATTATGCTGCCCCTACTACACGGTTTCTTTCGGCGCTTACCGGCGGTTTTTTATTTGGCTGGGGTGTTTGCATCTGGTGCTTACAAAAATGGGTATACGATGCCGCTCCGGAAGGGGTACGAAAATCAGTACTGACAAGCCTTGTAGCCTGGTGTGTGCTGGATAGTGCGGGCTCCCTGGCTTCAGGCAATACATCGAATGTTTTCTTTAACATCTTCTTCCTGTTGCTGGCAGCCGGGCCGCTTTGGAAACCAATCAACGTGAATCCCATCGCCCAATGAACAGACAGCCTCTACTCCGGTTTTTGCTCCTTGTCCAGACCATTGCGCTATTGGTCTATACCTACCTGGCTTTTCAGAACGAAGGCGCAAACCTCCTTCAAGTCTTCTTCGCAAACATGGCTTCACTCACCTGGAATGGTCAGTTCAATCTGGATTTCAGCTGTTACCTGACACTCTCGGGATTGTGGATCATGTGGCGGAATAAGTTGGCTCCTGCGGCTATCATACTGGCACTAGCGGCCATGATTATAGGCATACTGGCATTTGCTCCTTATGTCCTGTATTTGTTGACAAGAGAGAATGGCGACTTAAAGAAAGTGCTGATTGGAGACAGATAACGCCCGGCACAAAAAGGCGTCCGGATAACAGAAGACCAAACTATTTGGCGGTGCTGACAAAGCCGAATCCTACCAGCTTTGCCAGCACCGCCACACATTTACTGATTCACCAGATCAACATACGACATCGTATGCACATCGTCGGCTTTGGTGTTGACGAACTTCTTTTCGGGTTTGTCGAAATCGGTGATGAAGAGCCGGTTGCCTTTTAGCAGGACTTCGGCGGGCTGGTCGATGCGGCCGTCTTTGCCGTCGGTGTCGCCATTCTGCACGAGTGTACTCACCTTACCATCGGGAGTTACGGTCTGTATCGAGTTCATACGCGAGTTGCAGAGGTAGATTTTGTCCGTTTTGCGGTCCACGATCAGGCCGTCTACGCAGGCAATCGGTTCGCTTACCTTCACCACTTCTTTCGAGGCCAACGAGCCATCAGGTTTGAGGGTCATTTTGTAAAGCGTACCATCACCGAACGAGCCGGTGTAGAAATTTCCCTTGCTGTCGTAATCCAGCCCATCGGCGCCGTTGTCTACGCCCGTTTCGTTTACCGTCGTGGTGAAAGTCGCCAGCACGTGCGGGTCCATCGTTTTCGGCTTCAGGGCCACCACGCCCTTATTCAGCTCATCGAGGGTAAAGTGGAACACGGCGCTGCCTTTGTCGTTGTCGGGCATGTCCCACTGGCTGTCCGTCACGTAAATGGTGTTGCCTTTCCAGACCACGGCATTCGACAGCCCGAAACCCGTCACGACCGGCTCCACGCTTACGGCTTTTCCCCCACTCATCTTAACGCGCATCAGCCGGGATTTGTAGTTTTTGTCATTCTCGTACTGGTTGTCGGCATAGTATAAATTGCCGTCGGGGCCGAACGCCAGATCCATCGGGCAGGCGTGTTTGGTGTCGGGGTGGACGGGCAGGCTGGTGAAGAACTTCACCGAGTCGGCGGCAAACGTGACCAGCACACCGGGGTAACTGTTGTCGGCCAGGTTGGGGACGGAAAGATAGACCGTGCCATCGGGAGCCAGCGCCATGCCGTCGGGCGTGTTGTATTTAGCGGGTAGGGTATAGAGCAATTTCGGATCGCCAATGGTCGAGACGGTCTCTTTTGCGCTGTCGAGATCACCGGTATCGACGCCTTTTGCATTTTCTTTCTTCTGGCAGCCAGCGGCTAAACCCAGTCCGAGTAGAACCGGAATAATAAACTGTTTCATGGTTTTATGTTGAGTACGTAAACACATCCCGACATAAACCGAGTGTTCTCTTAAAAGTTGTATTCCCCGAGTGAACGAGTGAATATCTGACTGACTTTGCGACCTTTAAACGACATCGACGGTAACCTAATTTCTTCAACTACGTTAGCCTCAGTACTTATATACCCTTCTGTTATGAAATTACGCTTGCTAGCAGCCGGTATCGGCCTGCTTATTACTTCGTCGGTCACGGCTCAATCATCGGCCAGGTGGCAGTCGCTCTTCAACGGCAAAAACCTGACCGGATGGGAAACCTACCTGGATAAACCGTATGCCAAAGACGGCGAGAACGACAAAACACCGCCCATTGGTCTGAACAAGGACCCGAACCATGTGTTTTCGGTCGTTACCGTCGATGGTAAACCAGCCTTGCGCGTATCGGGCGAGACCTTCGGCGGGATCAACACCCTGGCCGACTACGGCAACTACCACCTCCGCATGGAGTTTAAGTGGGGCACCCAGAAGTGGCCGCCCAAACTCGACCGCCCCCGCGACAGTGGCCTGCTGTATCATAGCGTTGGTCCGCACGGCACGCCGATGCTGTGGATGGAATCGTTTGAGTTGCAGGTGCAGGAAGGCGATTGTGGCGACTACTGGGGCGTCATGAACGTGCTGGCCGATATAACCGCCCGTAAAAATGAGAAAGGTTATGTTTATGACCCGGCAGCCCCACTCATAACCTTCCAGGATAAAACGCCGGTCGGGCGGTCGTGCCTCAAGAACCCGGATGCGGAGAAACCATCAGGTCAGTGGAATGTGCTAGAATTGTATTGTTTCGGCGATACCTGTGTACACGTTATGAATGGCAAGGTCAATCTGGTACTGACCAAAACCCGCCACATCGTGAACGGTCAGGTGGAACCGCTGACGAAGGGTAAAATTCAGATTCAATCCGAAGGGGCCGAAGTCTTCTACCGGAATATTGAGATTCGGGGTATTAAGCAGTTACCGGCGGAGTTGGTGAAGTAGGAAGTTTTTGTGTAGAGTGGAATGGTATTCCACGTTACACGAAAACTCAAATCTCCCCAAGCAGCCCTTCCAGATCCAGCGGGTGTGTGAACATCTCGATGGAGCCATCGGGTTTCAGTGGCCACTCTTCGCGCGGGCGGTCCCAGTAGAGTTCAACGCCGTTGCGGTCAGGGTCGTTGAGGTAGATAGCTTCCGAGACGCCATGATCTGATGCGCCCGTTATTGGGTACTTCGCGTCGATAAGGCGCTTCAAGGCCACGGCCAGATCACGGCGCGTTGGATACACTATGGCCGTATGAAACAGACCGGCCGACCGTGTGGGTGCTGGTGGAGCGTCTTTGCTGTACCACGTATTTAAGCCGATGTGATGGTGGTAGCCGCCAGCCGAGATAAACGCGGCCTCTTTGCCATACATTGTGACGAGTGAGAAGCCGAGCAGGTCGCGGTAGAACGCCAGTGCCCGGTCGAGATCGGCAACTTTCAGGTGAATATGACCAATGCGCGTTTGAGCAGGAATTGTGTAGTCAGACATAGCAAGAGGGATTAGTCTCAATTGATGTAGCAACACGAATTTTTGTTATTTCGTTTTTAATAAAGCTATCTGAATACGACTGGTTCAACCGAATAAGTCAAGGTCTCTAAAACCTTAGAGGTTTTAGAGACCTTATAGGTTTGATACTATACTGCCGACTGTTTTATTCCCTCGCTATAGTTTGTGGCCGCAAAAAACCGATTCTCAAATTTGCTGCTGTCGAACAGATAATCGGAATCGCTTTGATACAGCATTTCCCGTGTTTCGCCGACAACCGGGTTAAACAATCCCCCCAGCCAAACCATCCAGTTCGACAACACTGAATAATTAGGTTTTACACCATACGCTGCCGCAGCCTGGCCGATGAATTCATGACCCGTCAGTGCCTTGCGGTCGGTGGGGAGGTGCCAGGTTTGTCCGTAGGCGTCGGGTGCATTTCCGAGAGTAGCCGTACCCCTGCCTGCATCGGCCACCAGCGTCATGGAGTGTTTTACTTGCGCGTTTACCAGCCAGTTTGCTGTTTTACCGGCTCTTAGTTTACTAAATACGAGTGCTTCGGTGACAGAGTTGGGCACATTTGGCCCGTAGAAATCGGCCGAGCGGGCAATAAGTGCCGTTACCCGACCGGTCTGCATGGCATCGAGCAGCATTCGGGCAATGTGGGCGCGAACCTCCCCTTTCTTGCTGATGGGATTGAACGGCGTTTCTTCCGTCATCCAGCCGCTGACGCGACCATACATGTACACATTGTCGAAAAAGACCAGTTTCGCCCCATGCCGTTCGCAGGCATCTATCGTGTTTTGCAGGACTATAGGCCATTTTTCCTGCCAGATGGACGTTTTATATGGCAGCCCCGCCACCAGATAAACGACGGCTGAACCGGCCACCGCCTGTTCCGTTTGTTGAGCATCGGTCAGGTCGGCCTGAACCAACTCATCGGTGGGATTGACGGTTTTTGGATTACGACTCACCAGCCGAATGGTATCGGTATAAGCGGGAAGCTGGCGCGCCAATTCCGTAGCGATTATCCCGCCAGCGCCCAAAATGGTTTGTCTGTTCATAGTTGCGAAAGGTAGGTAGTTTATTGATAATCAAGCAAGGCCACAAATATTTTCTACCTGTAGTAGTTGTATAGTACCCAGCAGTATAGAATCAGAACCAACCGTTGCCCAATTAACCCAAGTTCCATATTTAATTTGCCAACCCAAACAGACAGCCGTATTTTTATAAGATGATATACGGTTCGCCGAATTTATTGTATCGACTACAGATTTCATCAATAAGCAGATACCTATCAATGTACACCTCTACAACTTCCTTTCTTCTTCGATCTGTCCTATTGCTTACACTTGCGGCACCCGCTAGAGCGCAAACACCACCGGTCACGCCAACCCCAAAATTCGCCTATGCTGAACCGAACCTTTCGCCCGATGGGGCCGAAGTAGCTTTCGTTTCGGGTGGCGACATCTGGACGGTGCCCGCTGCAGGTGGTGAAGCCCGGCTGCTGGTTTCGCATCCCGATAATGAGTCCCGCCCGCTCTATTCGCCCGATGGCAAGTATCTGGCGTTTGTGTCGTCGCGCACCGGCAACGGCGATGTGTATCTGCTTACACTGGAAACAGGTGCTACCAAACGTCTGACCTACGACGACGGAGCCGAAGTGCTCAACGCCTGGTCGCGGGATGGCAAGATGATCTATTTCCAGTCGACGGCCAAAGATATTTCGGGTATGAACGACATCTACCGGGTGTCGATAAATGGTGGTACACCGATGGCAATTACCGCCGATCGCTATGCCAATGAATTTTACGGCGCTCCATCGCCCGATGGCAGGACGCTGGCTTTCTCGGCGCGGGGCATTGCCTCTAATCAGTGGTGGCGTAAAGGCCATAGCCACCTCGACGAATCCGAAATCTGGCTGCTCCATGCCGATGTTAAAAAAGCAGGAACGGCCTACGAACGCCTTACCGAAGGTGGAGCCAAAGACCTCTGGCCGATGTGGAGCGCCGACGGAAAGACCCTCTTTTACGTATCCGACCGTACGCAGGGACAAAACTTGTGGACGCTCCCGCTGGGCGGCAAACCAATCATGCTGACCGCGTTTACCAACGGGCGGGTGCTGTGGCCATCCATCAGCTACGACGGCAAAAGCATCGTTTTCGAGCGTGATTTTCAACTCTGGAAATACGAAGTTGCCAGCAAGCAGGCCGCTCCCATGTCGGTTAAGCTGCGGGGCGTTGCCGCCAGCCCGGCAGTTGACCGGCTGAAGCTGACGAACCAGTTCCGCGAACTGGCGCTCTCACCGGATAGCAAGAAAGTGGCGTTTGTAGCCCATGGCGAAGTCTTTGCCGCATCTACGAAAGACGGGGGCGACGCGACCCGAATCAGCACTAGTGCCGCCAACGAATCGCAGCCCGTCTGGACACCTAACAGCCGCAGCCTTGTCTACGTATCCCAGCGCGATGGTGCCGCTCACCTCTATCGCTACGACTTTGCCACCCGCGACGAAACCCGCTTGACCGACGGCACGCTGGACGACAGTTCGCCCGTATTCTCGCCCGATGGCAAGTCGCTGGCTTATGTCCGAAATGGACAGGAGTTGCGTGTGCTGGACATCGCCACCAAAAAAGATCGTCTATTGAAGAAAGCGTATCTAGGCCGTCCGCCTTTTGGGTCGAATGGAGCCGTTGTGTGGTCGCCAGATGGCAAATGGATTGCGTTTGCATCGTACGGGGCGAAAACCTTCCGAAATATCTCGGTCATTCCAGCCGCTGGGGGCGAAAGCAAGCCCGTTAGTTTTCTGGCGAATACGTTTGGTGGCAATGTAACTTGGAGCCCAGATGGAAAATACATTCTCTTCAGCACCACCCAGCGCACCGAAACCGCACAGATTGCCCGCATCGACCTGGTGCCCCGTTCGCCCAAATTCCGGGAAGACCAGTTCCGGGATCTGTTCAACGAAGAGGTGCCGAAAACGCTGAAACCCGCCCCAACATCACCCGCCGTCGCCAAGACCGCATCGCGTGACACGAGTACATCTGCCCTTGGCGACACAGCCAAACTGGGCAAAAGTGGTGCTCCGACAAAGATCGTTTTTGAAGACATTCGCCAGCGGCTGAGCCTGTTGCCGGTGGGTGTCGATGTCGATGCCCATTCGATCAGTAAGGATGGCAAAACGCTGTTGCTGATTGCTACCGTGGCCGGTCAGCAGAATCTATACACGTATTCGCTCGATGAGTTGGGCCGCGATCAGAGCGTTGCCCGGCAACTTACCTCCACCGCTGGCAACAAAAACGGCGCGCAGTTCTCGCCCGATGGCAAAGAGATTTATTACCTCGAACAGGGCCGTATCCAGTCTATTTCGCTCGACAAACGCGAGCCCAAGCCGCTGGCGGTAACGGCCGAAATGGACGTTGATTTCGGCGAAGAAAAAATGCAGGTTTTCCGGCAGGCGTGGGACATTCAGAATAAAGGCTTCTACGATTCCACCTTCCACGGCGTAGACTGGAAAGCCATTAAAGCCACTTACGAACCGCTCGCGGCCGGTGCTCGCACTCCCGACGAACTCCGCCGACTCATTAGCCTGATGCTGGGCGAGTTGAACGCATCGCACTCGGGCATTTCGGGCCCGGCGGGTTCTGTACAAACGACGACGGGCCGCATTGGTCTGCGCTTCGACCGGGAGGAATACGAGACAAAAGGGAAACTTAAAATTACCGAAATCATTCCGCTGAGTCCGGCCGCGTTGTCGGGAACCATCAAAGTTGGTGATTATCTGGTTGGCGTAGATGATACGAAAATCACCGCCACCACCAACCTCGACCAGTTGCTGGAAAACCAGATTAACCGGCGCATCTCGCTCATGCTAGCTGCTACACCCGACGGCACCCCGCGCGAAGTGACCATCCGGCCGGTTAATCTGACCACCGAAAAAGGATTGCTGTACAAGCAATGGGTGCAGCAGCAACGGCAGTACGTCGACAAGGTCAGTGGCGGTCGGCTCGGCTATGTGCACATGTACGACATGTCGGCGGAGTCACTGGCGCAGTTGAGCCTTGACCTAGACGCTGATAACCATGCCAAAGAAGGTGTGGTGGTCGATGTGCGGAATAACAACGGCGGTTTCGTCAATGCCTATGCGCTGGATGTATTTACCCGTAAAGGCTACCTCACCATGACTTCACGCGGACTGCCATCGGCTCCGGCCCGGACGCAACTGGGTCAGCGGGCGCTGGAAACGCCCACCATTCTGGTCACGAACCAGCATTCGTTATCTGATGCGGAAGATTTCACGGAAGGGTACCGGACGCTGAAGCTGGGCAAAGTCGTGGGTGAACCAACGGCAGGCTGGATTATTTTCACTTCAGCCGCGCAGCTCATCGACGGCTCGAATCTCCGGTTGCCGTTCTCCAAAATTACCGACAATACGGGCAAGAATATGGAACTGGCACCTCGCCCGGTCGACATCGCCGTATCGCGGCCCATTGGCGAAAGCTATACGGATAAGAATGTGCAGTTAGATACGGCTATAGCGGAGTTGCTGAAGGAACTGAATGACGCCAAAACCTCAAAAGTGAGCAGCGGGAAGGAGTAGTCTGGATATGTATTGATTGAAAAGTAAAAGCGGTGCCATAGATCTAGACCTATGGCACCGCTTTTACTTTTCAATCAATACGATCCTACTTCACCCGATTAAACACGAACAAATCGGCAAAGGTCCACTTGCCATCTTTTTGATTACCCCGCTGGATGGCCAGCTGGTCTTTGCCGCGCTTTTCGTAGATGATTCGAATGGAGCCGTCTTCTTTCTCGAACAGTGCCTTCTCTTTACCCGCTTCAATAAATTTATAGCGGTCGGATTTGTCCTTCTCCTCCTGCCCCACCAGACCGGGTTTGAAGTGTTTGACCAGCACGATAGGCCCCTGTTCGGTCTGCTCGAAAATCAGCATTTCGTACATAGTCACTTTGTTGTCTTTCATCATCCGCATGAATCCGGTGAGGTTATCGCCAACGGGTGCAATCCATGCCGCTTCGATAGGGCCACCGTTGAACGTACCCCGCCAACGGCCTTCCATAAAGGCAACATCGGAAAGGGAACCGGTTTGAGCTTGTGTTGTGATGGATGCGAAAAGGGCGAGGATGAACAGAAGCGATAAAAACGTTTTTTTCATGTGATTTAAGGAGTTATCTTTTAGGAACGGGACAATAGGCAACATGGGTGATAACGGGCCATCCTTCAATTTTGACCTCCAAACGTTCCGTCATTCGCCTTACAGAAAAGACCAGACAGACAATTTATCTACCTGCCAGAGTGGTATTCATTTCCTGATCTAAAAAACAACCTTCCCGCCCGAAAATGTGTTTACAGGGTAGTTAGTAGATATCATTCACCTATATATACCCGCCACTTATAAAATGGACTTTATCGATTATTATAGCGTCCTGGGCATACCGAAAACGGCTTCGGACGAAGACATCAAGAAAGCATATCGTAAACTGGCCCGTAAACATCACCCCGATCTGAACCCGAACGATGCGGAGGCCAGCAAGAAATTTCAGCAGATCAACGAAGCGAACGAGGTCCTGAGCGACCCCGAAAAACGCAAGAAATACGACCAGTACGGTAAAGACTGGCAACACGCCGACCAGTTCGAAGAAGCCCGGCGTGGAAACGCTAAACGTCAACAACAGTCAAGGCGTCAGTATGCCGGTAGCGATACGGGCGACCATGACTTCTCGGGCGGCTTCGGCGGCTCTGATTTTTCGGACTTCTTCTCGTCCATGTTCGGGCAGGACGCGGGTTCGCGTGGGGGGAGGCAGCGGGCGCAGTTCCGGGGGCAAGATTACCAGGCCGAATTGAATCTGAATCTGCGCGAGGCTTATACTACGCATAAACAAACACTGACGGTCGATGGAAAGAATATCCGCATTACGGTTCCGGCGGGTATTGAGAACGGCCAGAAGATAAAGCTGGCTGGTTACGGTGCTCCCGGCGTGAACGGTGGTCCCAACGGCGATTTGTACATCACCTTCGTCATAGCCGACGACAGCCGCTACAAACGCAAAGGCGACGACCTGTATGTCGATGAGGAGATCGACCTCTATACGGCGCTGCTCGGTGGAGAGAAGATCATCGAAACGCTGGACGGCAAAGTAAAGCTAACCGTTCCGCCCGAAACACAGAACGGCGCCAAAGTGCGTCTGAAAGGCAAAGGATTTCCCGTTTACAAACAGGATGGCTCGTTTGGCGACTTGTACATTCAGTGGCAAATCAAGCTACCCACCAAGCTAACCGACGAACAGAAAGACCTATTCCGAAAACTAGCCGCGATGTAATATGCAGCCTAATCCCCTTATCCCCGTCAGCGAGTTCTGCATCCATCACCATGTAGAAATCGCGTTTGTTAACTCGCTGGAGCAGCAGGGCCTTGTCGAAACGATCTGTGTAGAGCAATCAGTTTATGTACAGCCAGAGCAGTTGCCTCGGCTGGAGAAACTCGTCCGGCTACACCAGGATCTGGCTATTCATCCCGACGACCTCGACGTGGTGAGCAACTTGCTGGAGCGGCTGGAGGGCCTACAGGGAGAGATCAGCCAGCTCCAGAACCAGTTGATGTTTTATCAACGTCGGGCTGACTGATCAGTCATTCAACATTGACTATGGGTTGTCACCGATTAAACCAAGCGTAGTTTCTGTCATCCCGACGCCAGGACCGGGCCTTGGGGATCTCCGGTTAACTCAAAAAATAGTCTCTATTGGGCTTCTTTTAGTAACTGGACAGCGCGGCTGCTGCGAAGAACAATTATAAGGAAACTTGATATCCATTTCTATTGATTATCAAGAATTTACACAAACGAGCGTTTATTGAGAATAAGCGTGCATTAGCCTTTTCATATAATATTCATCATTTGATACTGTCAATTCGTAAACTACATGGCTTCGTATTTGTGAAATACGAAGATTGACAACATGTGAGTTTTTACGATGATCCATTCTTCTAAGATCAACCACCCTATAGAGGTCGTGATAAGAGTGCGGATTGTTGTTTGAAAAGGGAAGGCGAAAAGCCCGTATTATGTTAATGAAAAATTGGTAGATTGAACTCGCCCACTACGAGTAAAGGACCGATGAAAATGGCCTTAGGGTCAACATAATGTTTGATTATACAACAAGAACTTATGTTGATTTACACAGTTTTGACGCTTTTAGCGTTCAAGGGATAAATCTTCAATTAGCTTGGCTATTGCACGTGCTGCCCAATACTTTCTTTTGGTGTGTCTCCCCCTGGCTACATCAGCGCAACTGCGAAAGCCTTACGGAAAACCAGTCCGTTGGGCAACTACCGCTGAACTAGCTGGAATCAGTCCTGTTCTTTCCCTAAATGTGGAGTACACACCGATCCAATTACCCAAGAGCTTCTTTGTGATTAGGGGTGGAGCAGGTCAGCTTTTTACGAGTTACAGTCCTCTAACCCTGCCACACGCGTTAACTTGGAATTTGGTCCTGAACGGTAGAACGAAGGGCTGTCCACCTAGAAGTGCACGAAATTCGTTCTTTGCTGAGATCGGCGTTGGCGGTGTCTATTTAGTAGGCGCTACGGAAGAAATCAAGTATCGATGGAGTCCAATAGTAGGCGTGCGACATTACTTCAAGTACAATCCATTAGCAACCGGATTTTGGAAAGTTCAACTCACCCCTGTTGTATCTGGGCAAGTAGTACCTTGGGGAGGGCTGGGTGTTGGCCTGTTGATAGATTAGTAGACATGCATATCTTAGCTTAACATAATTACCACTTATACAACTACAACCTTTACCGAATCAATGGGGTCTTTATGGAAAAGATAGCTATGAATATATCCCGTCTATTGCTCGGCTTATGCATTAGTTTGACCGCTCTACAAAGTGCATGTAACCCTTCGGTCGAACCTGCTTTTGAGACTGAACAACGCTACAAACACGAATTGTATAGCCCTGATGAGTGCGCGCGTATTAGCCAGTCAAATGCAGAGTTTAATTGCTCAGAAACAGTTCAATTCAACCCTGATGGTACAGTTTACCTTTTATTGAATGGAGGAGATGTAATAGTGCAAGGTAATTACCAACGACAAGGACAAAAGATTACGGTTCAACCCTCGGTTAGTCTACAGAACGAAGTCGTTTTCAGTATTATAACGGATAGTGAATTAGTTCGAATCGGCAGTAATACCAGATGGATTAAATATTAGCAAACTGTAGCCATCTTTTTTGTACTAAAGAAAGGGCGGTGTTTTCTTAAGTATACTGATTATTCTAAATTTATTTCCTTTACATAAAAATAGTTATACAACAGGTCTGAATAAAGTCTAATTTTCTGAATGGAACAGGCACCTAACAAATTTGGAAAATACCAATGTCCCTGTTGTGGCTACTATACTTTCCAAGAGCCAGTTGATAATCACTTTGATATCTGTCCTGTGTGCTATTGGGAAGACGATGGCATCCAACTACACGATCCAACGTATGAGGGAGGAGCTAACCGAGTAAGCCTATTAGAAGCTCGTGATAACTATAAAAAATATGGGGCGATGGAGCCTGATTTTAGAAGTAATACCCGTACTCCATTGCCTGATGAATTACCGGATTAATGCAACTGTCAATATCAACCTTGTCAACAATTAAATTGAACAAATTATAGCCCTGTTGTATAACTAATCTTATGTAAAGAAACTTTTCTAAGATACAGTCCAAAGACTTATTGAACCTTTTCGACTCGGTCAACTCGAAATCCGCGAGTAGCCATGATCGTATTAGGAATATCAATCAAATAAACTGTGCCCCACACCTTGTAGGGATACGCCCGAGTGGAATCGACCAAGCGGATGTTGCCGGTACGAGAATCAATACTTAAATTATTCTCTAAGTTCATAGCTTGGAGATATCTTGTTTGAGCAGGGCAAGTCGTCGCTGTTTTAAACTCAGGCCCAAATACTTGATCTTCGAAGATAAAAGCGTTACCCAAGAATCCTGCTCGACTTCCTTCGACTTGTCGTATCACGGTATTCTTATAGCCTGGCCAGCAACATTCTCCATTCAGGCAAGGCTCCGCTGATTGGTTGTGACAACTCATTGTTAAGCCAACAACGATGAAAATAAAAGTGATGACTAACTTCTTCATAAGATGTTTTATAAGTGCAATTATGTTAAGTACTACATTCTGTAAGACAAAAACAAGTACTGTCTTACACTTGTAAGACAGAGGGTAAAGACACTAGTAGTTCAAGGAAACGGTGTTTCAAATAACGCCCCATTTAAGCGATGGTTAACGAGTAGTTGACAGTAGCGTCAGTTTTATCCTCGTTCAATCTCAACCGGGTCGCCGGTGCGATTGTCATCTCAACAATCAAGGTCTTTTTTTCAGCGGTACACCTGAGCTTGTGAGATTAATCTTTGTCCCTAACGCTTAGAGTAATTCTTTGCGGCAGCCGCGCTGTCTAGATACTAAGAAACCCACTATTGAAGATCCCCGCTACGGCGGCCCAGTCCTGGCGTCGGGATGACAGAAGCGGCCATGGCATAGTACTCATTGATTTATAAAACTCGCCCAATACGCACTTTTTTGTTGGCAGCCGATCACGGTGCCGTTGTACGCTTGTAAGAGACTGACTATCTTGCCAAACGACTAACGTTATAGACTATGGCTTCTTTCTTTAACAAAGGGTTTGGCCGGAAACGGGACTCCGACACGAGTGGACGAATTCCTCCCGGCCAATACGAAACCCACGATTTCCCCGTACTGACGGCTGGTCCTACACCCCGCATTCCATTGACCAACTGGACGTTTTCGCTCGAAGGGCTGGTCGACACACCCGTTCAATGGACCTGGGAGGAGTTCAACGCCCTGCCGCACCAGTCGTTCACCAATGACATTCACTGTGTCACGAAGTGGACTAAGCTCGATACGCACTGGGAAGGCGTTTCCATCGAAACCCTGCTGGAGCATGCCAACGTAAAACCCGAAGCTACGCACGTGATGGCCTATTCCTACGGCGATTACACCACCAACATTCCGCTCGAAGACCTCCGCCATGGCAAAGCCTTTGTTGGGTTACGTTTTGAAGGTCAGCCGCTGACACCTGAACACGGCGGCCCCGCCCGGCTGGTGGTTCCGCACCTATACTTCTGGAAGAGTGCCAAATGGATTAAGGGCCTGCGGTTCATGGATGCCGACAAAGCTGGTTTCTGGGAACGGGGCGGCTACAGCATGTACGGCGATCCCTGGAAAGAACAACGCTATCGCAGCGACGACTAATCCCCGTATCAATGAACAAAATTCAATGGCTGATGGCCGAAGTAACGGCTATCGTTCAGGAAACACCGCGCGTGAAAACCCTAACGCTGCGCCTTCCAGAGTGGATACCACATCTCCCCGGCCAGCATTACGACCTTCGCCTGACGGCCGAAGATGGGTACCAGGCCGAGCGTAGTTACTCCATCGCGTCGCCACCGGAGAAGACCGGCGAGATCGACCTGACTATCGAGTTCATTGCCGATGGCGAAGTGTCTTCTTATCTCTTTGACGGCATCGGCATTGGCGACCCGCTGGAAGTGAGGGGACCTATTGGTGGTTATTTCGTCTGGAAGGACACGATGGCCAATGACCCCCTGCTGCTGGTGGCCGGTGGCTCTGGCATTGTGCCGCTGATGGCAATGCTGCGTCATCGGGCCAACATAAAAGCCACTAATCCGACGGTATTGCTGTTTAGTGTTCGTACCGATGAGGACGTTATTTATTGGAATGAGCTGAAGACATTAGCCTGTCAGGATTCTCAGTTCAGCCTGCTCATCACGTTCACCCGTCGGCCCCCATCGGACTGGACGGGCTACCAAGGGCGCATCGACGGGCCTATGCTGTCGGAAGTCTTGAGCCGGTTTTCCTCCCCACCGCTTTCGTATGTTTGTGGCCCTACCCCACTGGTCGAACAAGTCGCCAATACACTAGCCGACGTTGGTTTGCCCCCAACGAGCATTCGCACCGAGCGATTTGGACCCACAGGAACTTAATGGCTTTTGTACTTAATCAATTACCGTAAATTAGCCGGAGAAGAACTTCTCTACTTATGTTACGCCCCTACGGACTGATTGTATTGCTCACCGCATTACTTGTAACGACTACTGCCATGGCTCAATCCACCAAACGCCCCCGTGACTATGGCATCAGGTTCGGGGTGCTGCCAACTGGGCCGCTCAATGCCATTACCGATGTGCCGGGCGTTCGGGTGGGGCAGGTGACCCTTAACAAGGGCCAGAACATCCGTACCGGCGTTACGGCCATTCTCCCGCACGACGGCAACCTGTTCCAGCAGAAAAGTCCGGCCGCTATTTATATCGGCAATGGCTTTGGCAAGCTGACGGGTTATAGCCAGGTTGACGAACTCGGCACTATCGAAACCCCTATCGTGCTGACCAACACGCTGAGCGTCCCCACCGCTGCCGATGCGGTTATTGATTACACGCTGGCACAAAAGGGTAATGAGCAGGTTCGGTCGGTGAACACAGTTGTGGGGGAAACTAACGATGGTTCATTAAATGACATTCGGGGGCGGCATGTTATAAAACAGCATGTACTTGACGCCATCCAGCAAGCCAAAACCGGAACCGTTGACGAAGGCAACGTAGGTGCCGGAACCGGAACCGTTTGCTTTGGTTTCAAAGGCGGCATCGGTACGGCCTCCCGCAAGCTACCGGCCTCGCTGGGCGGCTACACGGTTGGCGCACTGGTCCAGACCAATTTTGGCGGGGTTCTGCAAATTGCGGGCGTACCGATTGGCGTAGCCCTGGGCAAGTACTCATTTAAGGAGAAACTCGACGGCTCCTGCATGATGGTCATTCTGACCGATGCGCCACTGGACGCCCGCAACCTCAAACGGCTGGCCAAACGGGCGTTTATGGGACTGGCCCAAACAGGAGGCATTGCTTCTAACGGCAGCGGAGATTACGTCATTGCCGTATCTACCGCGTACCGTATCCCGCACGAAACCGCCAGTTCGTTCGATGACCTGAAACTCCTCCGAAACGACAACGTGTCGCCTTTGTTCATGGCCGCCATCGAAGCCACCGAAGAAGCCATTATCAATTCGCTGTTTGCCGCCAAAACGAGTACGGGCGATCAGGGTAATACAGTAGAGCAGTTACCCGTCGATAAGGTGGTGGACTTACTGAAGAAAGCCGGACAGGCGCGGTAAAAAACCTCTAATGGGTCATTTGGCCGTGCTTGGCACTGGACTGGCCACTTCGTATGGCGAGCTTTACCAGGCCATAAACAACTAAACCCAGCACAATCATCGTGACGATCCATTTAAGATTGGTCAGCACGGAACAAAGGGACGCGATAACGTACGACGAATCGGGAAAAGCATTGAGTAGATAGACAATACAACTGTTTTCCAGCAGATCAGAAACAAGTATACCCACGGGCAATACATTTACCAGCCGAAACGAATTGTATTTTCTGTGTCTGAATAGTAACGTGAGGATAACACAAAACAGAAACGTGTAGATGAACGGATAAGCAATATCGGCGGTCTTTTCACCCTGTGCATAAACCGCCCGGCCTTCGGGTCCGTACGCTTCAACCATTTGTTGAATTCGGAACGGGTCATAGCCAACCAGCAAGTCGATAGGCCCAACGGCATGTCCCGCCAGCGTATTTATGCGGGCTTCGAGGTTCTTGAGAACGTACGCTGGGAAAGGCACATAAAGAACGATTCCCAGCAGTAATGTTTTCCAGGATGATATCCGATAAAAGAAAGTTGACAGAGCCGAAAGCATGTGTATGAGAACAGGTTAAAGAGTTGGAATACAAAGATTTAATTAACCGATAACTACCAGCATTAAGCCCTTGGCTCCAGCCAATTTACCTACCGGCATAGGTTTTATCCTTCCTGTTTCTGTTCACCTACGCGCCACAGTACAATTGCCAGACCAACAAACGACAGCGCACCCAGCAGCATGTAGCCGCCCTCTCCTAATGCACTGCCCAATGCAGGCTCCAGTGTTAGTGAGGCCAGCCCATTGTAGATGGATGCGTTAACCGATAACAACGCGACCGCCACCCCCGCTAAAGCACCTCCGGCAACCAGACCCGTTGCGAACAGATTTCCTTTGCCCAGATCGGCATCTTCTTCAACGATGCCTTTCCGCTTTTTACTGGCATCGACAATGGCTTTCACCAGGCCACCGGCAAAAATAGGCAGCGTGGTCGACAGCGGTAGATATAAGCCCACCGCAAAGGCCAGTGCACTTACCCCAACCAGTTCGAACACAAAGGCAATGAAGGCACCTACGAGCACAAACTGCCAGTCGAGGTTAAAGGATAAAAGCCCTTTTATGAGCGTAGCCATGAGTGTTCCCTGCGGAGCTGGAAACTTATCGGAGCCAATGGCATGCGTAATGCCCTGGGCCAGCAGATCGGGCGTGGGGGTATCCAGAATCTTCACCGTAGCACCCACTACCAGCGACGAGACGATAACGCCAACAAACAGGGCCATTTGCTGGTACTTCGGCGTTGCGCCAACGATGTAGCCGGTTTTGAGGTCCTGCGAGGTGGCACCCGCATTGGCAGCCGCCACGCAAATCATGCTCCCCACCACCAGCACAGCCGGTTCATACAATTTGCCTGTCAGACCGAAGCCAATGAAGACCAGTGAGGTACCCATAATGGTGGCAATGGTCATTCCAGAAACCGGTGACGAACTCGACCCAATGAGGCCCACGATACGACTGGCAACGGTAACGAAGAAGAAACCGAACACAATGACCAGCACGGCAATCAATAACTTGGTTACTATAGAATCGCCCGGAATTTGAGGCAATACAACCATCAGGGCCGCCAGCACGATGCTACCGATAATAACAATCCGCACGCTCAAGTCCTGTTCTGTTCGGGGAATGCTGTTGTGTCCGCTCATCGCATTTTCGGCTTCGATGGCGTTGATCGAGCTTTTGCTGAAACTTTGCTTAAACGAAGAGACAATGGTTGGAATGGTTTTGATGAGGGTCATGAATCCACCGGCTGTTACAGCCCCGGCACCAATCTGCCGGATATATGCCCGATAGATAGCCGCTGCCGTATCCGAGAACGTATGCGTAGCCGGATTCCAGCCCCCCGGTCCACCGGCAGTTTGCAAATTGTCCAGATAGCCCAGCTTCTGTAATTGAAGGGCAATGGTATCGCCCGGTACGACCGACGCCAGCAGGGGAATAAGACCGAGCCAGGCCAGAATACCTCCACCAACCAGCACCGCCGAAATGCGAAAACCGATAATGTAGCCCACACCCAAATACTCCGGTGTTATTTCGCCCGCTACCTGCGCCGATGGGAAATACCGATTCGCCTGCTTCGTAGCCCATACCGGCACTTCGGCAATGATATGCAGCACTTTCTGAAGGAAGGCATAGATAAGTGCTGCTCCCAGACCCTGGTAGGCCGTTTTAGCAAAATCACCGCCTTTTTCACCCGCAATCAGCACCGATGCACAGGCCGTACCTTCGGGATAAGGCAGCGTTCCATGCTCCTGCACTATGAGCGACCGACGCAGCGGAATCATCATCAGCGTACCAATCAATCCGCCCAGAATAGCCAGCGTGAGAATTGTCCAGTAATTGAAGAAATCGGCACCGGAGCCGTTCGTCAGGAAGAGAAACCCGGGCATGGTAAACACCACCCCCGACGCAATGCTCTCGCCCGCCGAACCGGTTGTTTGAATGATGTTGTTTTCGAGAATGGTCGTGTTCAGGAATCGACGACCGAGAGAAATGGCCAGCACTGCAATTGGAATAGAGGCTGACACCGATAGGCCCGCTTTGAGCGAAAGGTAAACCGTTGCTGCGCCAAATAATATGCCAAATACGGCGCCCGTAATAACGGCTTTAGCGGTGAACTCGGCGGGAGATTCCGCTGCGGGAACAAAGGGTTTATGGGCGGGTGGGGGTAAGGCCATTGTCTAAGGGTTTGTAATGCGTCAATCCTGAGCATAACAAAGTAAGACATTATCGGAACATACCGAAAGTCGGCCCTAACATTATTGAACCATACGGGGTGTATACTTATCCATCACGTCGCTGGGATGGATTTCCAGTACGTGGGCCAATACTAGTAATACCAATGTTCGGGACGCAATCCGGCGGGAGATACCCGCAATCGAGGCAAACAGGTCGACCGTTATGCTGTTGTGTTCGCCCAGATGCTGCATGAGCTTTTTCTCTTTTTCGCCATACGTAAAGCGAATGTCCCGTTCGGCCTGTTCACCCTTCAAGATTTCACGCACTTCGCGGCTGGCTTGAACGGATTTATCGCCAACACGCACATAAGCCTTTTTATTATCGGGTTCGGCCGGGTCAGGAATAACATAATGCGGACGTGTTGGACTTCGGGGCACCCGGATCACGAGAACTTCGCGCTCGTCGTAGAGCTGTACGCGTTCAATGGTGTAGGAAATTCGGGGGAAACAAAACTTGTTAATGGCCCGAACGAGCAGGTACTCGTCCTCATCGGCGTATTTGAGTCCGGGAATCTTCTTGTCGTCACCGACGCCAATGAGCATGACTCCACCGTTTGTATTAGCGAAAGCGACGACGCCCCGAATAATTTTCTCGGGATGATTCGTTTTCAGCTTGAACTCTAAATTGCTACCCTCTCCCCGCCTGACCAGGTTTTTGAGTGCCTGATAGTCCATAACCGATGGGTTCATCTGGTTGAGCACTGACTTGGTATAAAGATACGAATTTTCCACAAATTTGCAAGTAATCGTCTCGTATCTCTACTTTGCGTTGAAAACTACTGGTATATGGGTCAACTTTTCAACCACACAAACCGTTAGTAGAGCATATCATCTGACCTTTAGTGCAGGTTCAGCACAAGACCTTTAATGGCTTGTTTATTGGTAATCTGCACTATTAAAGAAACACAAAAATGCTGGTAAATGTTGCTTTGGTACTAGGGACTTTCCTGTTTATGGAAGGCGTGGCTTGGTTTACGCACAAGTACGTTATGCACGGCTTTTTATGGAGCTGGCACCGCGATCACCACAACCATCACAACGGTTTTTTCGAAATAAACGATCTGTTTGCCGTTGTCTTTAGCCTAACGGCTATTGGTATGTTTCTGGCCGGAGTAGCCATTCCGGAACTCAGCTTCCTGACATGGATTGGGGCGGGTGTAACCCTTTATGGCTTGTTCTACTTCATCTTCCACGACATCATTGTTCATCGCCGGGTGAAGATGAAGATCGATACGAGTGGCCGCTACATGCAACGCATCATGCGGGCGCATTACATCCACCATAAAGTACACTCGAAAGAAGGTGCCGAAGCATTCGGCTTTCTGTATGCCCCCAAGAAGTACGACCGTCCTGTGAAAACGGCAAAGACGGAAGTAAAGGCAGGTTAAAACGTACCTATGGGCTAAAGCCAGTAAACAGGTAACCTGTTGAGTTCGCTGAATACGGACTAAAGTGGGTAGGTACAATAACAGCATTAAAAAAGGCGTATTCATCTAACTGGATACGCCTTTTTTAATGAGGATGCCTGAATGGATCAATACTCGTCTTCGTTGAAGAAGAAATCATCCTTAGTTGGATAATCCGGCCAGATTTCTTCAATGCTCTCATAAGGCTGCCCATCATCTTCAAGTTCCTGAAGATTCTCAACAACTTCGAGAGGGGCTCCTGACCGAATGGAATAATCAATCAATTCGTCTTTGGTGGCAGGCCAAGGCGCATCTTCCAAATAGGATGCTAGTTCGAGTGTCCAGTACATAGTGTGTTCGATATTTTAATGACTGCTTTTAACAAGGGTGCAAAAGTAAAAAAACCGTTAATATCCAAGCTCTTTTCAGCAAAAATGTTCGCAACCGTTCTTTTAACAGGATTTAGGCCATTAACGTGTAAAATTGAGTATTGTTTCTCTTCTGTGGGATAAAGATGTCATTTAAGGTGTAACATCCAAACATGTATATTTAACGGTTTATTTTAATTGCTTAAAGACCCTTATTTTACCACACTTGTGACTTGCCAATTCCCAGTAAGTCGCTCTAATGACGCGTAAATTTTTATATATCCCCATCAACGGTACGACTATGCTACTTGAAGTATGCGCTTACTCCCTCGATTCATGCCTTACAGCCCAACGGGCAGGTGCCGGACGAATAGAATTGTGTGGTGGTATGGCCGAAGGAGGAACCACACCGAGTGCCGGCTTAATCCAGCTCGTCCGACAGCACATCCACATACCCATTTACGTAATGATCAGGCCACGTGGGGGCGACTTTCTGTACTCTGACACTGAACTGGCGGTGATGCGGGCGGATATAAGTCTGGCCAAAGCACTGGGCGCGGATGGACTGGTTCTGGGTCTTTTGCAGGCCAACGGCACCATCGATGAAGCGACTACCCGTACGCTGGTAGAACTGGCACAGCCGTTACCCGTTACGTTTCATCGGGCTTTCGACATGACCCGCGATCCGATTGAAGCCCTCGAAGCCGTTATTCGTACTGGTGCCGTTCGGATTCTTACCTCCGGCCAGCACCAAACCGCAGAAGCGGGCTTATCCGTTATTCGGCAACTGGCACAGCAAGCGGCCGGACGCATTGAAATTATGGCGGGTGCTGGGGTGAATGCTCTAAACGCGCCTTTATTTATTGACGCAGGCGCAGACGCGCTTCATTCCAGCGGTAGTCACACGGAAGACAGCCGGATGGAATTTCGTCAGCCCGCCGTTTCCATGGCCTCAGCCGTACCCGATGAATACGAATACATCGAAGCAAACGAGGATAAAGTAAGGGCACTAGTCGCACTTACAAAACAATCGCCCGGTTCCCTGAAATAAACACCCGGTCGTTAAAGACCAGTTTCAACGCCTGCGACAGCACAATTTTTTCAACGTCCTTTCCTTCCGTGGCCATATCGGCTGCGGTATGGCGATGGTCGACTTCTTTAACATTCTGCGCAATAATTGGCCCTTCGTCCAGGTCGTTATTGACGAAGTGAGCCGTGGCTCCAATAATCTTCACCCCCCGTTCGTAAGCTTGCCGGTATGGATTAGCACCAACAAAGGCGGGCAGAAAGGAGTGATGGATATTGACGATCCGGTTTGGAAAACGATTGACGAAGCCGGGCGTCAGCACACGCATGTACTTGGCCAACACAAGATATTCTGGTTCATAAATAGCCATCGTCCGTAAAATAGCTTCCTCATGTTCCTCCCGGCTCTTCCCTTCGTGCGATATATAATGAAAGGGAATACCAAACTTGCTGACCAATGGCTGTAGACTGTTGTAGTTGCTCACCACTGCCAGAATATCCGCATCCAGTTCATCGAACGCATAGCGAATAAGCAGTTCGCCCAAGCAATGATGTTCCTTTGTTACCATTACCACAATATTCTTCTTACGCTTAGGATTCAGCCGAAAGGTGATTCCGGATTGATAAGCTATGTTTGGCAGCGTGGAATGCCCTACCGAGCGGGCATTTTCAGTCGCTTCCGAGCCGGGTATTGTAGAGGTCAACTCGTCTAACAAAGCCGCACTGTCGAAAGTATCCGCCCCCCCGGTAGCCTCAAACTCCGTGCGCATGAAAAACCGCCCCGATGGGCTCACGTACTCGTCATTATGAATGATGTTCAGATTGTGCCGGAACAATACGCCCGTCACGTGATAGATCAGCCCCTTACTATCGGGGCCATCCATGAGCAATATATGTTTATCAGGAGCCGTCATAAAGCGTTTCGAATAAATCGGCCAAAAGTAGTAAATGCCAAGCGTTTATTCCTTTAATTTGAGCCGTAAGCCTTATATGTATGGTAAATAGACGTCGTTTTCTAACGCTTGGCTCACTGGCCGGGCTTCTCCCCTCTTTATCGTTTAGCCGCTCAAGATCAAACTTTACCGGCAATATAGACAGCCCTCCGGTACCCCAGGCACTCAATCAAAACCCTTTACCCATTGGCCCGCCACCATCAGGTCCGCTGGTTATTTCGACCTGGAAACAGCCCAAAGCCAATGCAGCGGCTCAGGCCGTACTTGATAAAGGCGGCAGTGCCCTGGATGCTGTTGAAGCGGGCGTTCGAATTCCCGAAGCCGATCCCGACGACATGAGTGTTGGCTACGGTGGCCGCCCCGACCGCGACGGTCATGTTACACTCGATGCCTGCATTATGGATGAGAAAGGAAATGCCGGCTCGGTTACGTTTCTGGAGCATATTATGCACCCCATATCAGTAGCCAGAGCCGTGATGGAGAAAACTCCCCACGTTATGCTCAGTGGCGAAGGTGCCCTTCAATTTGCTCTTGCCCAAGGTTTCAAGAAAGAAAAGATGCTCACGGCAAAAGCCGAGAAGGAATGGAAAGAATGGCTCAAAACAGCCAAATACAAACCCATTGCCAACATTGAACGGCACGATACCATTGGTATGCTGGCCATCGACGCAAAGGGAAACATTTCAGGTGCCTGCACCACCAGCGGTTTAGCGTATAAAATGCGGGGCCGCGTTGGCGATTCGCCCATTATCGGGGCGGGTTTGTTTGTCGATAACGAAATTGGCGGAGCTTGTGCTACCGGCCTTGGCGAACTGGTTATGCGAACCTGTGGCTCATTTTTAGTGGTGGAGCTAATGCGGCAGGGCCGAACACCCCAGCAAGCTTGTGAAGAAGCCGCCCTCCGGATCGTCAACAAACAGGAGTTCAAGGATATACAAGTCGGTTTTCTGGCAATAAATAAACAAGGGGAACACGGTGCGTTTAGCATTCAACCCGGCTTTAACATCACCTTATCGAAGAATAACCGAACAGAAGTGACAGACGCCAAGTCATATTTAAAATAAACAAATTTATCTCTTATTGTTTATATCGTTTATTTGCACGGCAAAGGCGCTATAAGTCGTTATGATCAACCATTGCGCCAAAACTACTAACTAATTTGGAAGCGGTATTTTCAACATCGAAGCGAAAATTACTACTGGAAATCGCCTGGGAGGTGTGTAATCAAGTAGGTGGAATTTATACAGTGATTCGGTCGAAAGTGCCGGCAATGGTGGAAAAGTGGGACGATAACTACGTAGCTCTTGGCCCCTATTTTCCGCAGCGTTCGGCAGCCGAGTTTGAACCTATTACCGACTCCGACGAAACGGAGATTGGCCAGACGGTTCGGAAGATGCGGCAGTTGGGCTATCGTGTCGAGTACGGCTACTGGCTCGTTACGGGCCGCCCCAGGGTGGTACTGTTCGACATTAACAGCATTACCGTCGAACAGCTCAACGAAATCAAAACGCGGCTTTGGCTCAACTACCAGCTCTCAACGCTGAATATTGAAGATCTTGTTAACCAGACGATTGCGTTTGGCGAAATGGTCCGCCTGTTTATTACGCTGCTGGCCGAGGACCATGCCCGCCGGGTTGACTTTGTAGCGCATTTTCACGAGTGGATGGCCAGTACCGGTCTGCCCGACCTACGTCGCGACAATGTTAAAGTAGCTACCGTTTTCACCACGCACGCTACCATGCTGGGGCGCTATCTGGCCCAGAACGAGCCCGGCTTTTATGGTAAACTACCGTTTTTCGACTGGAAACGGGAAGCGCTGCATTACGGCATCGACACTCAGGCAACCATTGAGCGACTCGCGGCTATGCAGGCGCATGTGTTTACCACGGTCAGCGATGTTACGGCCCGCGAGTGTGAAGTATTCCTGGGTCGGAACCCGGACCTGGTTCTTCCCAACGGTTTGAACGTCACACGATTTGCCGCCGTTCACGAGTTTCAGAACCTGCACGTTCGCTATAAACAGAAAATTCATGAGTTTGTCATGGGTCACTTTTTCCAGAGTTATTCGTTTGATCTGGAAAAAACTCTGTACTTTTTTACCTCGGGCCGATTTGAGTTCTCCAACAAAGGGTATGACCTGACCCTCGAAGCCCTCGCCCGGCTGAATTACCGGATGCGCGAGGCTGGCATGGACATGACCGTTGTTATGTTTATGGTCACCAAGCAGCCTTATACCTCTATTAATCCGGATGTACTGCATTCGCGGGCGTTGCTGGATGAAATTCAGGAAACCTGCGAGAGTATTGAAAAGCAGGTTGGCGAACGGCTATTCCAGGCCGCAGCATCCGATCCAAACGGTACATCGCTGCCCGATCTCAATAACTTTGTCGATGAATACTGGCGACTCCGGCTTCGGCGAACGGTACAAAGTTGGAAAACGAAGCATTTACCGCCTTTCGTGACTCACAATCTGGTGCAGGAGGACGACATGACGCGATTCATTCGTCAGGCTAATCTGGTTAATAACGAGTATGACCGGGTAAAGATCGTCTACCATCCGGACTTCATTGCCTCAACTAACCCGCTTTTCGGGCTAGACTACAGCCAGTTCGTTCGCGGGTGCCACCTGGGCGTTTTCCCGAGCTATTATGAGCCTTGGGGTTATACACCACTAGAGTGCGTTGTGCGCGGTATTCCAACCGTTACCAGCGATCAGTCGGGTTTCGGTGATTTCATTATGCAGATCATGCGCGACTACGAAAACCGGGGTATCTATGTGATTAACCGCCGGACGCAGTCCTTCGACGAAGCCGCCGACCAATTGGCCGATGTGCTCTATCGTTTCGTTCGGATGGCCCAGCGCGACCGGATTCAGCAACGGAACCGCGTTGAGAGCATTGCCGATGTCTTCGACTGGAGCAGCTTGCGGTCGTATTACGACACCGCACACGATCTGGCATTGAAGCGGAAGAAACCGTAAAGAGATACAAGATGTATGGTATAGTATATTGGAGTCAGAGCCTATACCATACATCTTATATCATACATCCTATATGACCAAAATCGGTATTATCAACGTTTCGGACCGGGCCAGCGCCGGTATTTATGAAGACATTCCGGGTAAAGCGGTCGTTGGCTTTTTAACCGAATGGCTAAGCTGCGAATGGGAACCCGTCTATCGGATCATTCCCGATGAACAGGACCAGCTCGAAGCAACCATGATTGAACTGGCGGATGCCGAAGGCTGCTGCCTGGTGGTCACCACCGGCGGCACAGGCCCCGCCCTGCGCGACGTAACCCCCGAAGCGACCGAAGCCGTTTGTCAGAAAATGATGCCCGGCTTTGGGGAACTGATGCGTCAGGAAAGCTTAAAATACGTACCCACAGCCATTTTGTCGCGGCAAACGGCCGGTATTCGCAACCAGACACTCATCCTGAACCTACCGGGTAAACCTAAAGCCATCGGTCAGTGTCTGTCTGTAGTATTTCCGGCAATTCCATATTGTATTGACTTGATTGGGGGGGCCTTTTTGACGACTCACGAGGATAAAATGCAGGTGTTCCGACCTAAAAACTAGCATCAACCCAATCCCAAATCTATAAGGTTTCTAAAACCTTATAGATTTAAGGAAACTACTTCGGAAAACTAACCTTCCCCATCGTAACCGTCGGTACGCCCTGCCGATTGCCAAACGACGTATCACCACCCGCCAGACATTCGTTGGCCAACACGGCAAATAAAACCGCTTCTTTCGCATCACCGTTGATATTAAGTTCACCGGTCAGCCCAAACGAACAATTGGGCAGCCCTTTCTTAAGGGCCATTGTCAGCATGGGGTTGTGTGCCCCGCCCCCGCTCATGTAGATCCGGTAGGTTTCGCCTTCGTGCACAACCCGCCGGATGGCATCCACAATCGTATCGGCACTGAATTGCACAAGCGTAGCCATCAAATCTTTGGCCGATAGGCCGGTTGTTTGACTTCGTGCCTGTGCCTCTTCCACGTAAGCAATCTTGAAGACTTCAGGGCCTGTTGTTTTGGGAAAAGCTGCGTCGAAGAAGGGATTGATTTTTAAAGCATGGAGAAGATCATCATTAATCGTTCCCTGAGCGGCCAGTTTGCCATCTTCGTCGTAGGACTTGTTCAGAAATTTGCGGGCGTAAGCATCCAGCAGTGTGTTTCCCGGCCCCGTATCGGTTGTAAAAACGTTACTGGCATCTTCATCGGCGGGCAGGTACGTGAAGTTGGCAATACCGCCCATATTCAGCAAAAGACGATTCTCGCCCGCTTTCGAGAACATGAAATAGTCTCCGTAAACAGCCAGTGGTGCTCCCTCACCCCCGTGTGCTACGTGCTTCTGCCGGAAATCGCTCAGCGTAATAACTCCGGTGACGGCCGCAATGTGATCGCCATCGCCAATCTGGAGAGTAGCGTTCGGGAACTTATCGTGCTGGTGCTGACTTTTTGGAGCGTGATAGACGGTTTGCCCATGACTGGCAATTATATCTACCTCATTAGTAGTAATACCCCATTTTTTCAGGCAATCGAGAATGAGTCGACCATGCAGCCGACCGATGTATGGATTTAACAAACAAAGCTTCTCGAATTCGATTTTGTCTTTAGCAAAGATGGTCCGAATCTCAGCTTTCAGTTCTTCATCGTAGGGTACCGTAGTAAAACGATGTAGGACAACATCCGTATCAGGTCCACTACCAGAAATATGACAAAGAGCTACATCAAGACCATCGAGCGATGTTCCGGACATCAGGCCAATAATTCGGCGGACTGGCTGTTGAGCGATGTTATAAAGGTGCTGAATTTGACGATTCATAAACTGTCAATTGATGTTGACTGGTCGGTAGCCACCGGTACAGACCAGCCGCTACGCAAATAACGCATGGATTTTTGGGGCGACGAGCAATTTTCTTTTTTTGAAAGCATTCTGTTTTCGGCGCTGGGCCATCCGGTCCAAGTTATTGAAATGCAGTTTGTATCAGGTGGAAATATCAACACATCGGCTCAGGTGTTTTCATCGGAAGGTGTTTTTTTCGTCAAGTGGAATCAACTGGAGGAGTCGACCGCCGAGCAGCCGGATATGTTTGCATCCGAAGCTCGCGGGCTTGATTTACTCCGGCAGACCGATGCGCTGCATATTCCGCAGGTTATTGGGTATGGTCGTCTCCTCGACAAATCGTATTTGATTCTGGAATACATTGATCCGGGCACACCGGATAAGCAGTATTGGGAAACCCTCGGGCAGTCGCTGGCGGTACTGCACTCCCATACACAACCCACGTTCGGCCTGAATTTCGAAAATTACATTGGCTCGTTACCACAAACCAATACACCTACCCCTAATGGCTACGACTTTTTCTTTGACCATCGCCTATTACCACAGGCCGGTTTAGCTTTGTACAAAGGGTTGCTGCCCAGATCAACCTACGATGCGCTGCTTCGACTCCGGCAACAGTTACCGAATCTGCTCCCGAACGAGCGGCCTGCGTTACTGCACGGCGATTTGTGGTCGGGCAATGTGCTGGTAAACGAAGCGGGCCAGCCAGCGTTGGTAGACCCCGCCGTTTATTATGGTTTCCGGGAGGCCGAGTTAGCCTTTACGAAATTGTTCGCTGGTTTCGACGACCGGTTTTACGAGGCTTACCACGAAACGTTTCCGCTGCAAAACGGTTTTGACGAGCGCGTCGCCATTTATAATTTGTATCCCCTACTCGTTCATGTGAATCTGTTTGGCTCTGGTTACGTTAGTGGCGTAGAAAGAATTTTGAAACAGTTTTAGTCTTTTTAGTCGGTAAGCGGCTACGCCCAAGTCATTAAGTCAGTAAGTGGGTGATATATGCAGCTGCTTCTGGCGTCAGCCACTTACCGACTTAGGCGTAGCCACTTACTGACTTACCGACTTACTTACCTATGGAAATTACCTCCTTCGAACAGTTCGAGTTGAACCGGCAGTTGCTTAATGCCGTGGCCGACCTTGGTTATACAGAACCCACCCCTATTCAGCAGAAAACCATTCCACTGAGCTTGGGCAACCATGACGTATTAGGTATTGCGCAGACAGGAACCGGCAAAACGGCGGCTTATCTGCTGCCAATTCTGATGAAAGTGAAATACGCACAGGGTAAAAATCCGCGTGCGTTAATTCTGGCTCCCACGCGTGAGCTGGTCATGCAGATCAATCAGGCCGTTAGTGAGTTAGGAAAATACACTGACCTGCGCCACCTGGCTTTGTACGGCGGGCTGGGCCCTAAAACACAGATTGAAACCCTCCGAAACGGCGTCGATATAATCGTTGCTACACCCGGCCGATTTATGGATTTGTATCGATCCGGCGAAATCGTGACGAAGGAGATCCGCACTATGGTGCTCGATGAAGCGGATAAAATGATGGATATGGGTTTTATGCCCCAAATCCGGTCTATTCTGGAAATCATCCCCACCAAACGCCAGAACCTACTGTTCTCGGCGACGTTTGGCGGGCGGGTAGAACGTCTTTCATCCGAATTTCTGGAAGCACCTATAAAAGTGGAAGTAACGCCACAGGCCTCCACTGCCGACATGGTAAGTCAGGTGATTTACGAAGCGCCTAATTTCCGCACCAAAATTAATATGCTGGATTACCTCATGCGTCAGGAGAACTTTCAGCGGGTTATCATTTTTGCGCGGACAAAGGGGACCGCTGATAATATCTATAAGTTTTTGTCCCGAAAAGTGATCGAGCCGGAAAAAATCCGGGTTATTCATGCCAATAAAGGACAGAATACCCGGATCAATGCGATGGATGCCTTCAAGGAGGGAAACATACAGGTACTGGTCTCGACGGATGTAGCCGCCCGGGGTATCGATGTGGCCGAGGTAAGTCATGTGATTAATTTCGATCTGCCTCTGATTTACGAAGATTATGTTCACCGGATCGGGCGTACGGGACGGGCTAATCACACCGGAGAAGCCATTACGTTTTTGACAAAAGCTGAGGAGTACCACGTTCAGAAGATTGAACGAATTATAAAGGCTACTATTCCCCGCCAGCCGCTCCCGGCTGGCGTAGTGGTAGCAGAAACGCCTTTTGAGGAGGAGCAAGCTATGCTCCGCGAAATTGACGAGCAGCGACGCAAGGAAGATCCAACGTTTTTAGGGGCTTTTCACGAGAAAAAAATCACGAATATGGCCCCCGGACGCGAGCGGGACAAAGCACAAGCAAAGCTTTCTGGTGCTAAGAAACCCTCACCATCGGGCCCAGGAACTCGTCCTGGAAGCTTTAGCCGCAAATCTGGTGGATCGGTAAGCGCAAAGTCTGGAGGTAGCAAGCGGTCAGGCTCTCGGGGGGGGCGTCGGTAATCCGTTCAAAATGTACTAATTTGGATTCCCATTTCGTTCTATCGAGACAAAACCCCCTGGTATAGTACTTTCTATGAACGTCCGGATGAATCTGATACAGTGGACTTTAGTTGCGTTACCGTTTTTGTCGGCAGCTCAACCTAAGCAACTTATTATATCGGCGCGCTCGGGCGATTCTATTCGGCGAAACCCGCCCGCAGAAAAACCGGTTGAAACGATTGCTCATCAGGCTCCCGAATCGGTTTCGGCAGACGCAACAGAGACGGCTGGTGTTTCGGTAAATATCCTCCCTCTTTTTGGCGAGCGGGCTAAAACCGCCGAACAGATCGACGCTGAAATTCACTTCCTGAATGACTGTGACCGTAATTTTGCCAGTCGTCCAGAAGCCAGTGATTTTTTTGCCGCCCGCGGCTGGGATTATGTATCAAGCGGTCAGTTAGATACCGCTGCACACCGGTTCAATTTATCCTGGCTGTTGAATGATCATAACGCCGATGCGTACTGGGGGTTAGGAGTTGTGTGCTACCAGAAGAATCAACTCCCGAACGCTATTCGAATGCTCAAAAAAGGGCTGGCTGTTGCCGATAGCAACGTCGCTCTGATAACCGACTTAGCAACCGTTGAGATTAAACATTATCAGGAAAAACCAACTCCAGAGCTGCTAGCAGAAGCAGAAGGGTTCTTGAACCATGCCGTCGCCTTGAGCCCGGATAATGCAGGAGCGATTCAGAAACTATCGGTTGTGTATTTTTTGAAAACTGATTACCCTAAAGCATGGGACTATTTCCACCAGGCGCGTAATCTGGATTTATCGGTGCTTGACCTGAGCTATCTGAATGAGTTATTAGCCAAGTATCCCGACCCTAAGCGCGTATTCAAGTAATGAATTGGGTGGGGTAAGTGAGTGGCATCCCCTGCCCTCAAATTAATTTTCCGTTTCTTCTTCCTGGATTACTTTTTCCTTTGCGCGTTCGAAGGTCACTTTGCCTTTTTCATCCCATTCCGTAAGGGTATACGGCTCAAACTCGGTATCCCACTGGTCTTTGGCGTATTGTGATAACTTACGACGCATTCGGCGACCGTTCGGGTTAACGGGATAGTATTCTGTCCATCGGCCAATTTTAACCCCGTTTTCGTACTTTCCTTCTTCGGCCAGTAACCCGTTCTCGTAAAAGGCCATGTACGTTCCTTTCACTTTTCCATATTCCATTGGAACAATTTCCTTTATCTTACGGTGAGTGGAGTCGTAGTAAACCAAGCGCGACTCGGCCGGAACACCCCGATACCAGCGGGCTTTATCGACGAGCGTAAATTTACTGTCGTACTTTTCCCAGCGGCCATCTTTCATTCCGGCATAATAGTAGCCTTCTTCAACCAGATCACCGTTTTGGTAGCGTTTGTAAGGCCCGTGAAGCAGCAATCCGGTGCCTTCGTCTCGAACGATCGAACTTGTTACCCGGGCAGATTTTTGATAAAACCGGTAGATTTCGCGAATGTAAGGCAGTGGTTTAGCAGCATCATTGTCCCGCAGAACAAAGAACTCTTCAATAACCGTCCGTTCACCGCTTCCAAATTTGGTATATGCTTTCACCATCGACAGACCCTCATATTCTGTCTTGGACAGCTTGGTCTTACTCTTCCGATCGGCTTTCAGCTTTTTGAGTTGCTTTACTTTCAACCCTAAATCAGGCATGATACCAGCCAGATAAGCATCTTTCTGATCTTTTAGCGAAGCCCCGGTTGGCAAACCCAGCGTCGTGAGCGATGAAGGAACCGAGGAAAAACCATCTAACAGTGAAGGTGTCGCTCCGGAGGGCGCTAAAACCGGTTTAGTCGCTGTTGTAAGCGAAGTGGGGCCCGTTTGTGCCTGTGCAGTAAGTATTACCAGGCCAATAAATGATATGAGTAAAATCCGTCGTTTCAAATCAGAAGCAAACATAGCCTTGGCAAACGATTGGTGCCCGAAGTTTGTTAGTTTTGCAACGATATTTAAAGTCATATTATTTTATAATCTGTCCGTCTACTAGTCAGGCGGTTATGTCCATCCTCAATTAACGTGGAAAAACACGCTCGTATTTATGTTGCCGGACACCGGGGTATGGTTGGTTCGGCGCTTGTTCGTAAGCTTCAAAGCGAAGGTTTTACAAACATTATCACCCGTACTTCGTCTGAACTGGATCTGCGCAATCAGGCTGCTGTGAATGATTTTTTCCAACGGGAGCAGCCCGAATACGTCTTTTTGGCAGCTGCGAAAGTAGGAGGCATTATGGCGAATAACATCTATCGTGCCGAATTCCTCTACGACAACCTGATGATTGAGGCTAACATCATTCATAGCGCCTATCAGACAGCTGTCAAAAAATTATTATTTCTAGGCTCCTCCTGTATTTATCCAAAGTTAGCACCCCAGCCCTTAAAAGAGGAATATCTGCTGAGCGGTTTTCTGGAAGAAACAAACGAGCCTTACGCAATTGCTAAAATTACGGGCATTAAGCTTTGTGAATCGTACCGGAGTCAATATGGCTGTAACTTCATTTCGGCCATGCCAACGAACCTGTATGGCCCTAATGACAATTACGACTTACAGGGTTCGCACGTATTGCCTGCACTAATCCGGAAATTCCACGAGGCTAAAGTAAATGGCCACCCAACGGTTGAAGTATGGGGAACGGGCTCGCCGAAGCGTGAGTTTCTTCATGCCGACGATCTGGCTGCGGCCTGTTTCTTTTTGATGGAGAATTACAATGATGCTATGTTCGTCAACATTGGTACCGGCGAAGACGTCACCATTCGCGAAGTAGCCGAACTGATAAAAGAAACCGTTGGCTTTACGGGCGAATTGCGCTGGAACACCGACAAACCCGATGGTACACCCCGAAAGCTGATGGATGTGTCAAGACTGCACGACATGGGCTGGAAACACACCACCGAGTTGAAAGACGGCCTTGAGCGTACTTATCAGGATTTCCTGACCAACGAAGTTTTATACGTTGAATAAAGCGTAGATACGCAATACCTTGTGTCTCCTATGCGCCAGCAATTCGTCATATCAATAAACCGATTGATTTTGACGAATACGAAACATTGCTTACGCATAGGAGAGACGCAATGCCCTGCGTCTCTCCAGATTACAATTTCTTTGCCGGGTTGCCGAATACGGTCGTTCCGGCTTCTACGTTTTCGATTACAACAGACCCTGCGCCAATGCGGGCATTTTTACCAATTGTCACCCCGCTGACAATTGTAGCGCCAGTGCCTATAAACGTTCCTTCTTCGACAGTGGCCCCGCTGTTAATTACGCTTCCGGTACCTATCTGAACGTAGTCACCTACTTTAGCCTGGCTTTCGATAATCACGCCTGATTGCAGGATGCAATGCTGTCCAACTTCGGCCAGGGGACTGATGACCACGCGGGCTGCAATAAGATTCCCATGCCCGATTGTTGCCATGCCCGACACCGTTGCGGTATCATGAATCGCATTTACGGGCTGAACCTTACGCCGTTCGTTAAGCATCTTGACCAGACGCTTACGAACCCGAGCATCATTTATTGCCACAAACGCTTCGCACTTCTGGCCAATTAATTTCAAAAAGCCATCATTGTCCGTTTCGCCAAGTACGGAAACATCACTGAACTCTTTACCGTGCAGCTCTTTGTTGTCATCCAACAGACCATAGACAACTACAGTATTTCGTTGAAATATATCTAAAGCCGTCATCCCAAGGCTACCGGCTCCAAAAATAAGCACTGGATTTTCCATTTATTCTTATTGTGTTAAGTCTATGTTAAGCATCTGTTTAACAGCGCTATAAGCTTGTCAATTTGGTAACATTTCGGTAAATCCTACTTCATTCATGAACAGTAGTTTCGTTCATGAAATCAAGTACGCACTTCCGCACCATTGTTATGTCGGACATTCACCTGGGCACCGCCGGGTCGAAGGCCAAAGAGGCTACTGAGTTTTTGCGTAATTACTCCTGTCAAAAACTTATTCTCAATGGCGACATCATTGACGGTTGGCAGCTGAAGCAGTATGGTACCTGGAAAAAGAAACATACCGCCTTTTTTAAAACGGTTTTAAAGCAAATCGTTCATTACGATACCAAAGTTATCTATCTGCGTGGTAACCACGACGACTTTCTTGATCAGGTGATGCCGCTCAAGGTAGGCAGAAACTTTTCGATCCGGAAGGATTACACCCTGACCTCCGGGACCAAAACGTTCTATGTTACGCACGGCGATGTATTTGATTCCATTACGTCGCAAATGAAATGGGTGGCCTACCTGGGCGACATTGGCTATACTTTTCTTTTATGGGTAAATAAATTCTATAATCATTACCGTACCAGGCGGGGCTTACCGTACTATTCACTTTCCCAACAAGTAAAATCCCGCATCAAAAAAGCTGTTAGCTACATCTCCGACTACGAACAAAAGCTAACCGAACTAGCCCGCGCCCGTCATTGCGACGGGGTCATCTGTGGCCATATCCACCAGCCCGCCATCCGTGAATTCGATGGTATCATTTACATGAACTCCGGCGACTGGGTGGAATCCCTCAGTGCACTGGTAGAAGACCATGCCGGAAACTGGAGTCTCGTGTACTACACCTGCGATTTGAGTAATGATGACTCAGTGGCTTCTCCCGCTGATCGGGAGCGTCAACCCGTGAAGAGCAGCACATCTGTTCAGGTAAATTAATTCTCTTATCATGCGCGTTTTATTTTTAGTTCAAGGTGAAGGTCGGGGCCACTTAACGCAGGCCCTGTCTCTGGCCCAAATTTTACAGATGGCTGGTCATGAGGTGATTGGAGCCATTGTTGGCGTTACAACTGAGCGAAGCGTTCCTACTTTTTTTGCCGACAAATTTACGGCACCTATCCTACCCATATTCAGTCCAGGCCTTGTTTATAATGCAGGCACCAATGCACTAGACCCGTTCAAGACTACTTTGTTGGCACTCAAAACGATGAAGCCATTCTGGCGTAGTTTACAACAAGTGCGCGATCATATCGAGACTGAACGCCCCGACGTAGTTGTCAACTTCTATGAAATGTTGGGAGGAATGACCTATGCCCTTTTGCGCCCTTCTGTACCGATGATTTGTATTGCCCATCAGTACATGGCCTTTCATCCTAATTTTCAGCGCCCTAAAGGTCAATGGTTTTATGAGCAAGCGTTTAAAATAAACACCCGGTTAACCTGCTTTGGCGCGAAGGAACTGCTGGCGCTTTCATTTGATGAGCAGGCCAATGAACCGCGTGAGCGTCTGCGGGTAGTGCCTCCCCTACTTCGTCGTGAGGTCACTGAGCTAAAACCGTCGTTCACTACCGATTTTCTGCTGGCTTATGTAACTCAGCCCGGCTTAAAAGTCGAACTACAGAAAGCCCATCAGCAGCATCCTACGCAAAAAATGGACGCTTTTCACGCAGAGGCAACCGGGCCAAATCAGATTATTGACAACACTCTGACGTATCATGCTATTGATGGCAACCGATTTCTGGAGTTTATGGCCCGATGTAAGGCAATTGTCACCACGGCTGGTTTCGAATCGGTTTGCGAAGCGGCTTATTTAGGCAAACCCGTTCTGATGATTCCGCAACCAAATCATTTTGAGCAGGCCTGTAATGCCATTGATGGACAGCGAGCGGGCGTTGGGGTTGCCTCGGATACGTTCGACTTGAACAAACTATCGGATTTTTTACCTCAGTACGACATCCAGTTAAGTGAGCGATTCCGGGCATGGCATGGCCGAGGTTATTTCATGTTTTTGGCCGCACTGAATCGGGCGGTAACCCCTACCAGTAAACCGTCGGGCGGTTTCTTCTGGCCGCGCGTTCGGCACCTATTACGTTCCTGAGCTGTATAAAAAATTCAACGGGTTTGGATACTGGAACAGGTAGCCTGTGTCGGAAATGATTTTTTCTGGCGAAATCACTTTATACGGCACCAGGCTTAACGGCTCAATGAAGGTTGGCAGTGCGTAACCAAAATCTGCACAACTTTTTCGGTAAATAGCTTCTCGGGTTGGGTGCTCTGGAGATACAGCATTATAAACTCCAGTCAACGATTGCGTTATAATCGCTTTTAAAAGGCCTACAGCATCATTTTGGTGTAAATAGTTAACAGGTACCGCTCCACTATCTACAGTGCGTCCTGCAACGTATTTGCCGGGTATACGGTCGTAACCCATCAATCCACCGCACCGAACGATGGTAACTAACCGGTTGGGGGCTAAACGTTGCACATACTGCTCTGCCTGTACTAAAGCCGGAGAAGCCGATTGTTCCGGTACTTGCACATCCTCTTCAACAACTACCCGGTTCAATTCAGGATAAACCGATGTAGAGCTTACATAAATAACATGCTGTATCGAAGATTGTCGAACGGCATTGATCAGATGGTTAATCTGTGCCGGATGGAAGTCATCGCCGTACTTACCGGCTTTGGGCGGGATATCGATTACTAGTACATCAGCTTGCAGAAGTGTATTCAGATCACCTTGCGGTTCAGGATTTAACCGTAGCAGATAACCTTCTATAGCCGCCTGTTCAAGTCTGGTAAGCTTTTCTGGTGTTGTGGTACTTCCTTTTACCTGAAAACCTTCCGTTGCAATAGCGCCACCGAGTGGTAAGCCAAGCCAGCCACAGCCAAGAATGGTAATTGTTTTATCCGGCATAGCTTAAAAACCGATTCCGAAAGTAAGCGTCCGAACATCCGGGCCTTTGTCGGTCTGAAAAAGGGGATTTAAATCATATTTTACGAAGAAGTCGAGGCTTCGCAAACCCAGGTGCGCCATAAGACCGTAGCGGTAATTGTTCAGATAATAATCGGAGTGACGACGGTCTTTGCTGCCATCGGCTTCTTTTATTTTTCGGTAGCTGTCTAGCCGGTAATTCACGTAGCCTCCTACCCCAAGGTGGCAAATTTTACGGCCGTCGCTGTTGTAAAACGTCACCCGGGGTACTACGGGCACGCCAATAGTGGCGACCGTCAATTTACTTTTTCGCAGATCACGACCGGCATCCGGGAAGGCTACTCCTGTCGGTGTCTTTTCGGCGATGTTGTTCCCTTCGAACATGAAGTTATTCCAGGCTACCTCAACGCCGTAATAGAGCTTCAGCGACGCGTATTTACCACGAATGATCGTTGGCATGGCGCCCATCGACAACGCCACATACCTCGACCCTATTGGCCGAAGGTCATAGCTATCTTCTGGATAAGCGGGACTTGAACTCTGTTGGATGAAGTTATTGAGACCAATACTTAAACCATAATCGAAGCTACTTCTGTTTCGATCATTCTTACGGCGTTTGGCACTTTGGTAGTCCCGGTCTTGCTTATCTATTTGTTTTGACCCGTTTCTGAGTGTATCCTCCGTATTGTTTATCACAATGGTTACACCGTCTTTCTTCTTTGTCACTACAAGGACAGTGTCTTTCAGAAATTGTCCGCCATCTTGAGAAATAGCGGTTTTCCCATCCGGTAACGAATCGAGTTTCATACCCATCTCCCGGACAATTTTGTTCAGGTCGTAGCTTGACAGGGCCTGGATAGCAGCCTTGTTGGGCGCATAGATAACAAGGCGAGTGCGGTTGGCAAACCGAATCACCAGCGAATCGGCCGGATGAGTAGTCAGATTCTCAGCGTTGGCAAACATTGGAATTGCCAGTATGAGGCACAGTAGTATATGTATTCGCTTGGTCATTGCTTCGCTGCTTTCTCTTTATCTAAACTATGTTTTAAGCCACTATATGCCCGTCCGATCAGGCCACGCTCTTCGTTACTCATATCGTCCTGACGGGCAAATATTTCACCTTGTTTAATGCGCTTCACCTGCTGCCACAGACTTGCCTTTGTTTCTTTCTCCGCCTTATCATTCTGAGCTATTACTGCTTTCTCTTCAATAATGGCTTTTACTTCCTGGCGGGCCGCAACCAGTGACTGAGGCTCGGCAATGGTTACTTCCAGAACACGTTCAACAGATGGGGCAGGTTTAGCCATAGCTTTAACCTCTGCAACACGATCAGTTTTTACCGTTTCCATAGGAGCCACGTTCGTAGAACCAGTGTTTGTAGCGTTTCCCCTGTTTTCAACAGTCTTTGCCTGGACAATAACGGGTTCGCTCTCTATTTGCTTTGTTTCTGACGGTTCGGTGTCCATTGCGTTGGACTCCTGAGAGGTTTTCCAAACTGCATTTCTCCCTTTTCCTTTGACTGCTTTATTCGCACTTGCAACCTGTTGCGAGTTGTTGATAGACTCTAATTCAGCCGGAGCTTCAACGATCCTCTCGGTTCTTGGTTGATTGGCCGATGCGCGCTGAGCCTCTGTATCTATTTGTTCAGCACTTTTCTTGTTTACCGCCAGCTCGTTCTGCCCCGGCTTACCACCGGACCCAGATGGCCAATAGAGCCAGCCAAACAGACAAACCAGTGCCAGGCAGGCCGCTGCTGCCATATAGGGCTGTATAACCGGGTTCCGCCAAAAGACCAGTCTGGTTTCCGGTTTCTGCTGATTCATACGCGCCTGTAACCGCGCAAAGCCATCGGCACTGGGCGGCAGCGACATGTTACCCAGCTTACGGGCAAACAAATCATCAACTGGCGGTTTTTCTGTATGCTTTTTCATAGGATTCAGACCGAGTTTCCTGTTCCAATTTCTTTAAATTCGTTTGCAGTAACACCCGCGCACGACTTAGTTGAGACTTTGACGTCCCTTCCGAAATGCCAAGCATTTCTGCTATTTCAATATGTGAGTACCCTTCAATCGCATAAAGGTTAAACACTGTACGATACCCATCGGGCATTTGATTTACCATCCGTAACAAATCGTTTTCATTCACAGCGGTATCGGCCCATTCGTAATCTGGCTCAACGGTTACTTCATCAAGGGATATTTCCTGTCGCCATTGTTTTGCTTTCCGCAGGAACATTAACGATTCTGTCACCATAATACGCCTGATCCAACCCTCAAAGCTACCATCCTCTCTGAATTGCTCTATTTTCTCAAAAACTTTCATAAAGCCGTCCAGCATCACCTCTTCAGCATCAGCTCTGTTTGCACAATAACGCGTACAAACAGCCAGCATTTTACCGGCATACCGTTCATAGATGACCTTATGCGCACGGCTTTCGCCCCGTTTCAGCGCTCCAATCAGCTTAGCTTCTGTTGTAAAAAACGGTATAAGTCGAAGCATATTCGTTCAGGTTCATTGAGTAGATGCAAGTTAGGGGAGGCTGGTTGCATGAGGATAAAAAAATAGTTTTCTGGCCATTATTATTTTTCGGACAATAAAAAAAGGGCTCTTACAGCCCTTTTATGTATTTAATTCCGGCAACATAATGAAGCCAGATGACTCGTGATATTCGGAAGTTAACCGGCGCAATCACAACCATGACTGGTGCTATGATACTGGCATACACCCATCCATCCGGATCGCCCCCCAAGTAAAATATCAGAAAGCCCAGGACTAGCGCAACTCCACCCGATATGGCATAACTTACGTACATGGCGCCGATAAAATAACCGGGTTCAATTTCATAACGCAGTCCGCAATGAGGGCACAATTCGTACATCTCATCAAAGCCAGTGGGCGAATAGAAAGGCTTTTTAAATATTTTACCTTGTCTACACCTAGGACAAAGCCCTTTTAACGCGGCCTGCGATTTCGAGACGTCTTCCATACTCACGTTTACTGTTCCGATACCACAAATAAGTAATTGATGCTACTATCAGGTATGGAATCATTAATAAATAAACAATACCCAGGTTCAGGTTGGAAGCAACAACGCTACGACCATTACTGACGGTACTTTCAACGGTTCCCCGGCACATTGCACACTGGGCCATTAACTCAGGCGAAACCGCTAACAGCACAACAATTACGAGCCACACTTTCCAGGTTCTCATGATTTTTTCCGTGTTAATAAATGTAATAAGGTTCAATCAAAAAATAGACGATCACACCCGTTATGCTCACGTACAGCCAAATTGGGAAGGCGTACTTTACAGTTTGTTTGTGTTTGTCAATTTGACCACTTAATGCATAATAAACGGCTCGTAGTACAAACCAAACAACAACAATCGAGAGAACGATATGAGATACCAGTAAAAAGTAATATACTGGTCTTATCCAACCGCTACCGCCAAACGGCGTCGACTGGTTTGTTAAATGATAGAGCACGTAACTTACCAGAAATACAGAGCCCAATGTAAACGCCATTAACATGGTTCGTTTATGAGCCACAATATTTCCCTGACGTATAAAGTAAAAGCCAATTAGCAGCAGTATTGCTGTTAGCGAATTAATTACTGCATTTAAGTGGGGCAAAATAGTAGTCCAGCTACCTAAATCGATTTTTTGCCGGATACCAAGCAAAATGGCAACGGCAACTGGAATCGCTATCGAGAGCACATTAATAACCCGATTAGCTTTTTGTTCCTGAACGGGCTTCAACGCTTCCATAAGTTCTTACTTATTCTTTGCTGTAAATGTCCAGTAATATTCGGATTTCCAGAACCAGACGATCAACGTCTTCCTTGTCTGTTCCGTCGTAGAACCCTCTGACAATCCCCTGTTTATCTACCAATACCAACTTCTCGCTATGAATAAAAGTTTCGTCTGGCTTACCCTCTTTTACCCCTGCATCTACGGTAGGCAAATAATAGCCATGCATGGCCAGATCGTAAATATCCGCTTTATCGCCGGTTAGAAAATACCACTTTCCCGGTATAGCTTCGTATTTGGTTGCATATGCCTTTAGTTGCGCGGGCCGGTCGTGTTCCGGATCAACTGTGTGCGACAGAAAAACGATATCTGGATTATTGCGAAAAATGTCCTGCACACGGGTCAGCTGAGATGAAATCCGAGGACATATGGTTCCGCAACGCGTAAAGAAGAAATCGGCAACGTAAATTTTGTTCTTTACGATCGACTGATCTACCGTTTTTCCATCCTGATCAATCAGTTTGAACGGCGGTATCTGGTTAAAAATGGTATCTGTTCCCTGACTACCATCAGGTAAGGTAACTTTACCCATTAGGGGCTCGCCGTTAGTCGAGTCGATCTTGGGTAAATAGCGGGGCAATACGTAGTGATTCTGTGTTCCAAACCTAAGGAATACATACAGCAAAGCCGGGACCAGCAACGTAGTGAGCAGGATCCCGGCTTTTCGAGTAACCGTCATTAGTTATCGTAATTGAAAAATAGAACCGCCTTCAGTTAACAGTGCTACCAGCAACCAGATGATAAAGACAATCGGGATAACAATTGCCCAGATAAGGCTTTTAACCTCATGCTTCAAGTGCATAAACTCACCAACAATGTAGAAGGCTTTTATCAATGTCATGATCACGAAGATCGACGTTCTCAAACCTCCTGCCTTCATAAAGTAAGCCAGGGTAAATTCAACGGCAGTTATGGCCGACAGAATAAAAAAGGTGCGCCAGATAAGGCCTGTATTTGCTGGTGGAATTTCACCAACCTCGTGTGTTCCGTGTGAATGATCAGACATGACTCAGGGTAATTAAACCAGATAGAAAAATGTAAAGACAAATACCCAAACCAGATCAACAAAGTGCCAGTACAAACCAACTTTCTCAACCATTTCATAATGGCCACGACGCTCATAAAGGCCAGTTGACGCCCGATAGAAAATCAGGATGTTCAAAACTACTCCGCTGAACACGTGTGTTCCGTGGAAACCCGTGATGAAGAAGAACAAGTCAGCGAAGGCAGGTGGGCCATATTGGTTTTCGACGAGGTTAGCCCCGAAGATGGTGCGTTGAATGGCCTGACCATTTATCAGTTCGGTAATAGTCGTGCCGGTTTCTGTGCCGTGAATAAAGTGACTCCATTCCCAGGCCTGACTACCCAAAAAGGTAAAACCGCCCAGAATGGTCCATAACATATACTTCTCAACATCTTTGCGGTCCATCCGATGACCCGCTTCAACGGCTAGCACCATGGTTACGCTACTGAAGATAAGAATGAACGTCATGATACCCACGAAAATGAGAGGTAAGTCAACGCCATGTAGAAATGGAACTGAGTTGTATACCTTTTCCGGGGTTGGCCAATAAAGATTCGAGAATTTGAACACTTCACCGAATACTGCTGGATCCCAAGCTGGGTAGCTGTACCGAATCAGGCCATACGTTACTAATAGAGCCGAAAAGGTGAAGGTATCCGAGATCAGGAAGAACCACATCATTAGCTTGCCGTAGCTCACTTTCATAGGTTCAACTCCACCCATCCAGGTCTTCTTATCGAACACTTGCTCCGAATCGGTCGTCAGGGTATCGTGCGTTACAGTAGCCGCCATGCGTCTAAAAGATTATCAATGAAAATAGACTAAAAAGAAAAACAAATACAACCACAAAATGTCTAAAAAATGCCAGTAAGTTGCTGCGATCTCTAACTGATTCAGGCTTTTGGCATGAATACGGAACCGAAACGAAGCGACCAGCGCAAATATTAAAACGACTAAACCGGAAATAAGATGAAAGCCGTGTAGACCGGTAAAAATGTACATGAACGAACCGGCCGGGTTACCAACGAAAAACACATTTTCGTTCACTAAATTAACCCAACCCTGGAACTGCATATACAAAAAGACCGCTCCGAGTACAAAAGTAATAGTTATCGCTATTCTCAGCCCTGTAAAGTTGTCTTTTTTTGCAGCCAGATAAGCCCAGTGCATTGTAAGACTACTAACAACTAACACTATTGTACTGTATGAGAAGATACTGGGAATATCATATTCCAGCCAGTTACCTTCCGCTCTGCGTACGAGATAAGCACTCGTCATAGCAGCAAAGAGCATGATGATGCTCACAACAAACAACCACATAATAAACTTGCGGGGGTTCATTGAGAGCGTCTCCTGCGGCTCTTCTACAATGGAAATATCGTTGACTAACTCACTCATGATTTATTGTTATACTTTATCCAGTAGGTAAACAATCTGCACAATGGGCAAATACAGCAATGAACCAAACATCATTTGCAAAGCTGCTTTGTCAGTACAGGTTCTCATTAAGTGGAACGTTTGTGCCAGGAACAAGATTCCGCCAACCGTGGCTATTAGCGCTGAACTGATACCTGTCACGCCGAGCATATAAGGCAACCAGCCTACCGGTACGAGAAACAGCGTGTAAATCATTATCTTGTAAGCTGTTTCAGCTGTTTTACCGTCACCTGGCATCATCTGAATACCTGCTTTTTTGTATTCATCAAAAGCCAGCCAGCCAATAGCCCAGAAGTGCGGAAATTGCCAGAAGAATTGAATGGCGAATAAGATTCCAGGGGCCCAGCCAAAATGATTTGTAGCCGCTACCCAACCGATCATCGGAGGAAATGCTCCTGGTAGTGCGCCAACAAACACTGCGATCTGTCCTTTCTGCTTAAGTGGAGTATAGACAAACCCGTACAGTAAAAGTGACAGTACGGCCAGTGCAGCTGCTCTGATATTAAATACTTCGACGAACAGATAACATCCTACACTAAACAATAAAAAGGCAAAAACAGCCGCTTCATTCACAGATAGACGCTCAGTTGGTAATGGGCGCACAGCAGTGCGTTTCATTACCTTGTCAGACTCTTTCTCTATGATCTGGTTGATAATGTTTGCGGCTCCGGTAATGCAAATAGAGGCAATTGTTAACACTACAATCTTCCACCAAATTACATTATCTGATGCCAGGCAATATCCAAAGACGCCCGAAAAAACGACCGCCAATGTAAGCTTTAATTTGATTAACTCAATATACGCTTTTGCTTTCCCGTTAAGAGTGGCTATTGCCAGTATTTTTTCCATACTAAGCTTGTACTAGTTGAGACATTTGGTGCCTGTCTCCTGCTGTTAGAAGTTTGGGTGTTAGCAGGATGCTAACAGAAAACTGCAACCCTACGATCAAGATGGCTAATAGGAGGTGAACTGGTTGAGCTGCAGCCGGCACGCCCAGATAAGCCATAATTATGCCCGTGCCTATCTCTGCAACAACCAGCGCAATCAGATAGTTGGTCAATCTGCGGATGATTATCGATGTACTCTGTTTTTTGAGTCGATACAAGACAAGTACGTGTAAGCCGAATAGCACTAATGAAAAGGAGCGATGTATATAAAAACGCCAATCCAGTTCTTCAACCCACTCAGACCGTTGTGCGTATCCTAGTTGCTTCACAACAGAATCGAGTGCGTCTCTAACCTGGGCACCCAATATGATTTGCCCTAACGTTAGTATCATCACGACAATGAGTAACACCTTCACTCCTTCCGTATTTCTTGCATTACGCTGTTGCTGGAGTTTACTTACATTCGCGCGAATTAGCACAAAGAGTAGAGCGAAGACAACAACAATTGCCAATAAAAGGTGTAGCGTGATCATGTATTGAGCTAATTCAGTAGCCACTACACGCGAGCCTAACCAGCCATTGACACCAATCATCAGAAAAGCTACAAGGCTTCCGACAACGATTGCTTTATCTTTCCGTAAATAAGTGAAAGAAGTAATAAGGGTAGCAAACACAAGAAAGCCAGAGAGAACGCCTAACAAGCGATTGATATACTCAATCCATGTTTTCACGGCATTAAACTCAATCTCTCCTTTGAGTTTCGCTCCGTAGATTTCCTGATAATTAGCAGGAAGTTGCGAAATCTCCGTTGGGGGAATCCATTGACCAAAGCATTTTGGCCAATCAGGACAGCCCATTCCAGAGCCTGTGCCTCTAACGATACCACCTGCAAGAATAAGCAGATAGATAACAATTACCGTTAGAAAAGCCAGACTCTGGAAGCGCTGTTCTTTTTTATTAATGAGGCTGTTTGAACTGGTCATTCAGGTTTTGTGCCTCGATCTCACTTTCCAAACTAATCAATTCGTTCTCATGCGGAAGATTTGATTCGGGCGTTTGAGAGTAAGGTACGTTTTGTGGGATGAAGTCATCCTTTGCACCTGGTTTGCTATAGTCATACGGCCAGCGGTAAACTGCTGGTATTTCCCCTACCCAGTTACCATGGCCTGGAATAATAGGCGTAGTCCATTCGAGCGTGTTCGACTTCCATGGGTTCTGCGTTGCTCTTTTACCTCTAATTAAGCTATTAACAAAATTATAGATAAATACCCACTGAGCCGCGAATGTAAAGATGGCCGCAAGGCTAATGAACGCATTCATGTCAGCGAAGATATTCTTCGTGAAATCATAGCTTGTGAACGCATAGTAACGACGTGGGAAACCAGCAATACCTACATAGTGCATTGGGAAGAATACAAGATAGATACCAATAAAGGTCAACCAGAAGTGTACATAGCCCAGTTTCTCATCCAGCATCCGACCAAACATTTTGGGGAACCAGTGATAAACTCCAGCTAATAGACCGAAGGCAGAAGCAGCACCCATTACAAGGTGGAAGTGAGCTACTACGAAGTAGGTATCGTGCAGTTGGATATCCAGTGCAGAGTTACCCAAAATCAGACCAGTAATACCACCCGAAATAAAGAAAGATACCAGACCAATCGAGAACAACATCGCTGGTGTAAAGCGAATGTTACCACGCCATAAGGTTGTAATGTAGTTAAACGCTTTCACAGCTGAGGGTACCGCAATGATCAACGTCAGGAACATGAAGATAGAGCCCAAGAATGGATTCATACCTGTCACGAACATGTGGTGAGCCCATACAATAAACGCCAGGAAGGCAATACCCATCATAGAGGCAATCATGGCACGATAGCCAAAAATCGGCTTACGAGCGTTCGTTGCAATAATTTCTGAGGTCATACCCAGCGCTGGCAGGATAACGATGTATACCTCAGGGTGGCCCAGAAACCAGAATAAGTGCTGGAACAAAATTGGGCTACCACCAACGTTCGGCAGTGCTTCACCTTTGATGTAAATCTCTGACAGATAGAAGCTGGTACCAAAGCTACGGTCGAAGATAAGCAACAGAGCAGCCGACAGCAATACAGGGAAAGAAATCAGACCCAGAATGGCCGTCAGCAGGAATGCCCAGATGGTCAGCGGTAGTTTGCTAAACGACATGCCCCGTGTTCGCAGGTTGATTACCGTAGTAATGTAGTTAATACCACCCAGCAATTGCGAGACGATAAATAACGCCATGCTTATCAACCACAATGTCATACCTAATTCAGATCCTTTATGCGCTTGCGGCAACGCGCTCAATGGTGGGTATATAACCCAGCCACCAGCCGCTGGACCTGTTTCAATAAACATCGAAGAGAACATGACAACACTGGCAATGAAGAAGAACCAGTATGATAGCATGTTCAAAAAGCCAGATGCCATATCCCGGGCACCTACTTGTAGTGGAATCAGAAAGTTTGAGAACGTTCCGCTCAAGCCAGCCGTCAAAACGAAAAATACCATGATAGTACCATGCATGGTAACCAAGGCCAGGTAAAAATCGGGATCCAACTTATCCGTTTCGTTAATCCAGCTACCCAATACAGGGCGTAGAAATCCTAACTTCAGGTTTGGGAATCCCAGCTGAAGTCTGAACATAACGGATAAACTAATACCAATGATTGACCATAGAATACCAGAAATCAGGTATTGCTTTGCAATCGTCTTGTGGTCTTCGGAGAAAATATACTTGCGCCAAAAACTTTGCGGCTCGTGATGGTCATGCTCTGTTGCATGTGCCACAATTGCCGGGTTAGCTGATACAGTCGCCATCGTATTTGGTTTGTTGTAGGTTAGAAATTAACGGAGTGTAGTTGTAGCTACAGAAACTCCACCTTGTTGTGGTACAGACGCAGTAGAACTATCAGCTGGGGCAGCGGTTGCATCAGCAGGCAAATATTTGGCTGCTTTTGCTTTTAAACTTGCCGGTATGCGAGTTGCTAGTTCAGGGGTTGAGGTCAGCAATGGTTTTTGCTGCTTACACCAGGCTTCCCACGTTGCTTCATCTTCTACAACAAGGCGAATACGCATCGAAAAGTGCCCTTGTCCACATACTTCTGTACAAGCAATTTCATACGTAAAATCAGGATTACCAGTGATATTACGCATTTCATCCGTTGTTTTATCCGCAATGAACCAGAAGCGGGTTGGCATACCTGGAACAGCGTCCATTTTCACACGTAGGTGAGGAATAAATACGCTATGCAATACGTCACGAGCCCGGATTTTCAGCAAAACTGGCTTGTTGGCAGGGATGTGCAACTCCGAAGTTGATACAAAATCATCGAAAGAAGCTTCGTCTGTATAGTCGATTCCAGTTTCGTTGTTATTGTCGATCAACTTGTAGTTGAAGCTACCAAGCTTATTATTGTCGACACCCGGATAGCGGGCAATCCAGTTGAACTGCTTTCCTACAATTTCGAACACCTGCGCATTGGCTGGTGCTTCCGCCATTATATCCCGCCAGGCTCTCCAACCAGTGAATACCATTACTGCCATGATGACAGCAGGAACAATTGTCCAGATCAACTCCAGCTTATGGTTTTCCGGGTAGTAAGCGGCTTTGTATCCTTCTTTGTGTTGATACATCCAGGCGAAGATAAACAACAGAGCATTTGTTAAAACAAACGCAGCAGTGATCATTGCCATTGAAATCCAGAACAGGTTATCAGTACGCCGACCATGAGGAGACGATGCTTCAGGTAAGAAGAATTGTCGGGCATACATGAACGACCAAACAGCACCTATCAGACCAACAACAAAAAAGACAACAAACAATGCACCGTTGATCTTGTTGCTTAAACCAATCTGCCCTTCTTCTTTAGGGCCACCTGCGTTCTTAACAACAGCAGCCATTTTGGAAACGACCATTGCGGCCAACCCTAAAAAGACTACTGCTAATAATGCGACTATATAGACCATTTTTTTACAGGTTATAAATTAAATATCGTGGTGTAACGTCTCTACGAGCATAGGGTGATTCTTTGGAATCAGGTTAGCTTTCGTTAACTGAGAAGAAACACTCCAGATAAAACCACACGCGAAAATAAGAATCATACCGAATTCAATCGGACCAAAACCGCCGTGTTCACCTACTGTTCCCGGCATAATATTAACGTAGAAATCAAAGTAGTGACCGATAATGATACACCAAGCTGCCAGCTTCAGAATAATGTAAGTCCGCTTTGCATCCCTTGTCATTAAGATCAAGAATGGACACACAAAATTCAAGAACAAGTTTATGAAAAACGGAGCTTTGTAAATGCCCCCATAACCACTAAAGCGTTCGCGATAGTAAATAGTTTCCTCTGGAAGGTTAGCATAGTAAATAAGCATAAACTGCGCAAACCACACGTACGTCCAAAAGATACTGAAGGCAAACATGAATTTACCCAGGTCATGTAAGTGGCTGTCATTCACGATTTTCAGATAGCCTTTCTCTTTCAAGCTTACGACGGCTAGCGTAATAATAGCTAGGCCTGTAACGTGCCAGCTAGCCAGTGTATACCAGCCAAACATAGTACTGAACCAGTGTGTATCGATTGACATCACAAAGTCCCAAGCCGATGTTGATGAAGTAACACCAAACACTAAAAGAAACGCCGTACCAAGTTTGATGCTCTTGTCATAATACTCCGTACCACCTTCGAGGTCTTCCTGTAAGGAATAGTTACGAATAACACGCCACATCATGTACCACAAAGCAAAATAGAGAACGATACGTGTCAGGTAAAAAGGCATGTTCAAAAAGCCTTTCTTACCATTGATAATTGGATCGAATTCAGCGCTTGAGGGGTCAAACAGTGCCGGATTCAGCCAATGGAACAAATCATGTCCGGCAATAAAGAATACGGCTAAAATGGCAATCCCTGTAAACGGCAAAAATGCCGGAAGAGCCTCGGGAATACGCTTGAAAGCAGATGACCAACCAGCCTGTGCTAAGTAGTTATAGGATATGAAGAACATACCAATAACGGAGGCACCTGCGAAATAAACAGCGTTGAGCCACACGTTAGCCCACAAACGGTTAGTCCATTTGTATGCGTGGTGACCACCGCCTTCATGAGCGCCAGCGCCAGCATCATGTACGGCCACATGGGTTTCATGTGAACCAACACCCGATGCCAACAGGTATGCGCCAATTGCTACTAACGCGACTCCGGCTCCAATACCGATCATTAACCGACGTTTGGAGTCCGCAGTAAATTCAAATTCTTCGTCTAAGGACGGTATTGCGTGAGCCGATGCCATTCTTATTGGTTTGTCAATTAATTTAAAGACCGTAGATGATTCCGATTAACACAAACGCTGTCAATCGTTTTATCCACTGTCATTTATCCTTGTTGGAGTTTGTGAACGTATTGTACAATCTTCCACCGGTCTTCTGGTGTAATTTGCGAGCCATGTGGCCACATACGACCTTTGCCATGGGTAATGACGTGAAAAATGTGTCCGTCATTCATAGTCTTATACGCATCAGCCGAGTAATTGGGAACCCCCTTATACTGTGCAGCTACAGGCCCATCACCTTTACCGGTTGCGCCATGACAATGGCTGCAATAACGAGTGTATAATAGCTGGCCTTCTGCCTGCGTTTTCTCTGAATCCTGGATTGGATTTGTTAAAACGCGTTCTGCAATACCAATACTATCGGCCGGAATATTATACATCATCAGATCCGTGGTCTTGTTAGCACCCTCTCCAAATGTTGTATGATAATTAGGCCGGGCAACAGTACCCTGAGCCGGTAAACGCATATTGAGACCATTCTCTCGTACGTTTATCGTATTCGGACGGATTTGGCGATATGGCTCGTATCCAACAGACTCATACATGTTCGGGGCATATACAGTGCCCGTATCATCGTGACCTCTTTCACAGGATGTGCCTGTAATTAACAGTCCGATAATAGCTAGTGCCGCAACACTTTTATGTTTAGTTATCATCCTTATACTGATCGTTAGAACTGCTTAATGTTGACTTCAGCAGCACCTGATTTTCTTAAAATCTGCTCGATATCACCTTCGCCAATACTGTTTTTGCTCAGGTCAATGGCCATGGCAAACTTATTATCGGTAGTCCGGAGATCGTACATTAACGGTTTAACAGTTGGGCCCATACCATTCGAGATCAGGAATGTTCCAACCATGCCCAAGGCACAAAATAAAACCGTTAATTCAAAAATGATCGGTACATATATTACAGGAGAATAAGAATCTTTACCGCCAACAATCATTGGCCAGTCAAAACCTTCTGTGTAATACGTCAGCGCTAACGCGGTAAGTGTACCACTTAACCCAAACAAGAAAGCAGCAATACCTAAGCGACTACGTGGGTGACCAAGTGCAACGTCCAGGCCGTGAATTGGAAACGGAGAGTAGACTTCCTGAATCCGAACGCCCGCTCCTTTAACTTCTTTAACGGCACTAAGTACTACGTCGTCATCATCAAAGATGCCGACTAAGAACTTACCGTTACCATTTACATCTGACATGATTAATTCGGTTTGCAGTTTCGTTTATAGTTCCCGGTTGCTTTCGCATCAATCCTCCGGAAACTATAAACGTGAAACTATCTTATTCTACGTCTTTATTGAACGTCGGATTGGCGACGCGTTCTCCTTTTGCAACTCCCGATACCGAAACCGGTAGTTTCTCGGACGATGATTTAATGATCGTTTTAACTTCAGCCATGTTAACTACTGGCAGGAATTTCGAGAACAGCAGGAACAGAGTGAAGAAGAATCCGAATGAGAAAATGTAATCACTTATGTCAAACAGCGTTGGGTGGAACATAGCCCAGCTTGATGGTAAGTAATCACGGTGTAGTGACGTTACGATAATTACAAACCGCTCAAACCACATACCAATGTTTACGATAACAGACAGAACGAATGTCCAGACAATGCTCCGACGGATGGCCCGCGACCAGAATAGCTGTGGCGTAATTACGTTACAGGTCATCATGGCCCAGTATGCCCACCAGTAAGGACCGGTAGCCCGGTTGATGAACGCATAACTTTCGAATTCAACACCCGAATACCAGGCGATGAAGAACTCAGTCAGATAAGCCACACCAACAATGGAGCCGGTAAGCGTAATGACTTTGTTCATCGACTCAATGTGTTCGATGGTGATATAATCCTCCAGTTTGAAAACGACCCGGATAATCAACACCAGATTCTGTACCATGGCGAAGCCAGAGAAGATAGCACCGGCAACGAAGTAAGGAGGGAAAATGGTTGTGTGCCAGCCCGGGATAACCGAGGTAGCAAAGTCCATACTTACAATCGTGTGTACAGAAAGTACAAGGGGCGTCGACAGACCGGCCAGAATCAAACTCATGTATTCATAACGAGCCCAGGTCTTAGCTGAACCGTTCCATCCCATAGCGAACGCACCATAGATATAACGTGACACTTTGCTGCGGGCACGATCGCGAATGGTAGCCAGGTCAGGAATAAGACCCATGTACCAGAACACGAGAGATACAGTGAAATACGTACTGATGGCAAACACGTCCCATACCAGTGGAGACTTGAAGTTTACCCACAATGAACCGAACGTGTTAGGCAACGGTAACGCCCAGTAAGCCAGCCAGGGCCGACCCATGTGCATAAGGATAAAGCTGGCTGCACATAACACGGCAAAGATCGTCATGGCTTCAGCCGCCCGGTTTACTGCTGTCCGCCATTTCTGACGAAACAAAAGCAGAATAGCCGAAATCAACGTTCCAGCGTGACCGATACCTACCCACCATACAAAGTTGGTAATATCCCACGCCCAGCCAACAGTCTTGTTAAGACCCCAAACGCCTAAGCCTTCCCACCAGGTCCAAAATACGCAGGCGGCTCCGTAAAGTAGCACAATCACCGAGATGGTAAAGGCAATCGTCCACTCGCGGGTGGGTTTTCCCTCAACCTGTCTGCTGATATCCTCCGTCACGTCGGCGTAGGTTTTACCACCGGTGACGAGGGGAGTTCTTACGGCTGATGTAACATGCGACATATAATTTACTTATTTACGATGTATGATTTACGATAGACAAATTACGCTTTGTGAGTCCAGATTGTTCTAAAACCAACCTGCGTAACGTGTGATTTATTTATGCGTTTGTTTCCTGACGAGCGTTCTCGTTTTGCTTAGCCTCTTCGTCTTTGTTCCGAATCTTGGTCAGGTACGAGATTTGTGGTCTCACGTTGATCTCTTCCAATACATGGAATGCACGGCCTTCCATCTCTTCAACCAGAATCTTGGAGATTGTGCTTTCCGGATTGTTCATATCGCCGAATGTGATAGCATCCGTTGGACAAGCTTGCGAACAGGCGGTTTGAACTTCATCAGGCGCTAACCGGCGACGTTCTTTCTTAGCCGTCAGTTTGGTTTCCTGAATACGCTGTACGCAGAAGGAACATTTCTCGATAACACCACGCGAACGAACTGTTACATCCGGGTTAATGACCATTTTACCAAGGTCATTATTGAAATGATAATCGTAGTTGTCGTTATCATGGTATTTAAACCAGTTGAAACGACGCACTTTGTATGGGCAGTTATTTGCACAGTAACGAGTACCAACGCAGCGGTTGTACGTCATCTGGTTCAACCCTTCCGTGCTGTGTGTAGTAGCAAGCACCGGACATACGGTTTCGCAGGGAGCGTTACTGCAATGCTGGCAAAGCATCGGCTGGAAGGTGATCTCCGGATTAGCCGAAGCAACTTCTAAACCTGAGAAATCTTCCGCTTCAGCGTCGCTGCTGTAGTACCGGTCGATACGCATCCAGTGCATTTCGCGCCGGTTGAGCACTTCCTGACGACCAACAACCTGAATATTGTTCTCAGCGTTACAGGCGACTACGCATGTTCCGCAACCTACGCAGGAGTTCAGGTCAATAACCATACCCCAAGAGTGGTTTGGCTTACCGTAGCCATTCCAAAGCGTAATATCAGTTGGGTCTGTTGGCCCTACAGAGGTTTGTACTTTCGGTTCGTAGCGGCCTGCCTTGGGGTTTTTCTGATAAGAAGCCAGCTTAGCTTCCTGCAACACAGCGCGACGGCCCATTACGGTATCGTGCGTTTGGGTCTGAGCAATTTCATGGCGACCACTTGCCTTGGCTACTGTAGCCGTGAATGCAGCAAAGTTTACAGTGCCATTAGTAACCGACGCAAATGGGTAAGCATTCTTACCAACTCCATTTGCTGATTTTCCTGCTTTCTCACGACCGTATCCAACTGCAATAGATACTGTATTATCTGCCTGACCCGGCTGAATTAGAACAGGCAATTCAATTGATTTACCATTCACAGAAACCGTTACCAGATCATTCTGGGCCAATTTCATTTCGTTGGCAGTCTTCTGCGAAATGGCTGCGTAGTTATCCCAACAAGCTTTCGAAACAGGATCAGGTAGCTCCTGCAACCAAGGGTTATTAGCCATAGCACCTGTACCTACTCCAACCGATTCGTACAAGGCCAGTTCCATACCGGTTGTTGGCTTGTACCGTTGGGCGATACCGGCAGCAGCCTGAGCTACATTACCAGCGAATGAAGTACTACCAGCTGTGGCAGCCGCTTTATTTGGTTCAAATACGCCGTCATTCAGCGACTGCACCCAGAAGGCCTCGAATGAGTTGAAACCCGTTGCTTGTGGGTACCGCGTTGTCCGCCAGAAGTTTTTCAGGTATACCTGATAATCAGCAGGCTTACCAGCCCAGGTTAACAGGCTCGACTGAAACTGACGGGTTTTGAAGATAAGCGTAATAGCTGGCTGTGTCAGGCTATAGTAGCCCTGCTTTGGCTCAGCATCATTCCAGCACTCCAGGTAGTGAGGAGCCGGCGTAATGTATTTCGATAACGAAGCAGTTTCATCAGCCCGATCAGCAAAAGATACAGACAAAGCAATTTTTGGTAATGCTTCTGCCAGCTCAGCTCCCCGTGGGTGATCATATACTGGATTAGCTCCGTAAAACAGAACTGCACCAACCTGACCCGCTTTGGCTTCGTTGATGAAAGCATTCATTTGCTGATCATTGCCCTGGCGGTAATTGACCGGCGTATTGATATCAATTGTACTGCCGTAGCTACCTAACAAGTTATTAAGAGCGTTGACAACGACCTGAACGTTAGGATCATTCGAACCGGAAACAACCAGCGCTTTACCCCGCGATTTAGCTAAATCAGCAGCTGCTTTGTCTAAATGCTCAACGGTAACCGAAGGCGTACCGACAGCCGTACCACCCAACTTAGCCGCTACTTTATTGTAAAGTGCAGCAACAACCAACCCTTCTTGCGATGGTTTGATAGGCGTCCGGTAATCAGCGTTAGCACCTGTCATCGACAGGCCGGTTTCAAACTGGTAATGGCGCGACATGGTTTTTTTACCATTCCCGACAGCACCAATCTTACGCCCTTTTGCATAGGCGTTCATAAACTCAAGCGGAGCTACCCAGGTACCCAGGAAGTCAGCGCCGACGCTAACAATCGTTTCTGCTTTACTAAAATCGTAAGAAGGGATGACTGCTTTACCAAACGATGTCTGGTTAGCCTGTACAAGACCAAATACCGAGTTGGCATCGTACATAATGTGGCGTGCCGTTGGGTATTTAGCAGCGAAGTCAGCAACAACCGCTTTCGTAGCCGGGCTAAGGATTGTTGACGTAACAATCCGGATGCCAGCACCTTTTGCAGCAGCTGCGTTAAGCTGATTAACAATCTCGCGATCGGCAGTTGACCAGTCGATATCGGTTTCACCCCGCTTCGGTCCTTTCAGTTTGTCGATGTCATACAATGACAAAACGGAGGCTTGAACACGGGCAGTTGTACCGCCTTTGGTTATGCTCGATTGCGGGTTACCTTCTATTTTAATTGGCCGACCTTCCCGGGTCTCAACAAGTACGGCCGCATAATCACCGCCTTCACTATACGTAGATGCATAGTAATCGGAGATGGACGGGAACGTAAACTCTGGCTTGTTAATGTAGGGAATGGCCTTGTGAACCGGGGCTTCGCAGGCTGCCAGCGATACAGCGGCCATACCAAAGCCCATTACTTTCAAAAAGTCACGGCGTTGGGTATTTGAACCACCGAGCAGACCGTCTAGGTCATTCGATGATTCACTTAGGTCTGGATTAGCAAATTCGCTGTTGGCGTTCTTAACAAACGTCGCGTCATTGCGTAATTCTTCAACCCCTTTCCAATACCGTTTAGATGTATTTTCCATGCGTGTTGTATGCGGCAATGGTTAAAATGAGACTGTATGCGACAAATTGAAATAGAATAGGTCCCGTTTCAATTCTTCCTATACATTAATTAATAGTGACATTTAGAACATTCCAGACCACCAATGTTGGCTACTTTAAGAGCGTCTTTACTTTCCTTCTTATGTAAAGCAACCAGCTTATCGTAGTATGCGTTGTCTTTGGTGTTTACTTCCGTCCGGCGGTGGCAATCGATACACCAGCCCATCGTTAACGACGACCGCTGTTCAACTACTTCCATCTTTTCAATTTCGCCGTGGCAGGTTTGGCAGGCTACATTACCAACGTTTACGTGCTGGGCGTGGTTGAAGTACGCCAAATCGGGTAGATTGTGTACGCGAACCCATTCAATTGGCTGGTTCTTTTCGATTGCCGTATAAATCTTCTGAATTTCCGGCGACTCCTTTTTGATGACGCCATGACAGTTCATACAGATATTTGCTGAAGGAATGGTTGCACTTTTACCTTTCTGCGCACCTGTGTGGCAGTAGTTGCAGTCAATTTTGTACTGACCAGCGTGCAGCTTGTGCGAATAAGCAATAGGTTGCTTGGGAGCGTAACCCTGCTGCACACCAACGCTATACGCACCGTCGATGGTTGCTTTCGTAACAACCAGCAAAAACAGCCAGATTACGATTGACCGAAGTGTTGGATTGTTGAAGGCATCCGACAGACCGGTTTTTAAACGCTGCCCGAATGATGCAGCAGCCAGTGTACCATCTGTAGTTGATGGCGTCACTGCTTTTGACAGAATTGTTACGATGGCCAGCAAAACGCCCAGCACTAATAACATAACGATCAGTAGAGCAACCAGCACGAAGGTAAACAGCTCTGAAGGGCCGCCCGTTGATGGACCTGCTCCACCGGCACCACCAGCATTTTTGCTGTTGTTATCACCAGCAACTGTAGCAACTTGGGCTGGCTTACCTGCCTGATCAATGTAGGCAAGGATTCCGTCAATGTCGGCATCCGTTAAGTTCGGGAAGCTCGACATTTGAACCTTACCATTGGCATTGAACACCTGATTGGCATAGGCATCACCTGAGGCAATAACGGCTGATGAGTTCCGAATCCACTTGTGCAACCAATCTTTACTTGGCGCCCGCTCTTCAATTCCTTTCAGACCAGGTCCAACCACCTTTTCGGCTGTTACCGCATGGCACTGTGCGCAGTTGTTGGTAAACAGCGTCTTTCCTTTTTCAGCATCACCACCGCCCGCAGGAGCAGCCGCAGCTGCGGCTGGTGCACCACCTGCTGCCGCATCCTGCGCTTTAACTGACGTGTTGGAAACCAACAGCGTCAGCGATAGGACGATAGCCACGCAAAGCTTATAGAAGGGACTCATTTTATGAACTATATTTTTTGAGTTGATCAACATAATCAGCACTGCTATTTTATTAGCGCCCAAAAGTACGACACGATTGCTGTATAGGCAAAAATTGATCTTTAGTTATTTCATACCCCATTTTATTTATATTGTTTCTAATTAAGCTTCTTGTAACCTCCCCTAAGATCGTATAAAGTATTGCTAATTAACCACGAAAAAATGCCATTCAACCGGCATTCTGTGTAGAAAGCGGGCCAAATGGCATTCTGAAAAAAGTGAGGTTCCGAGCGGATTCGAACCGCTGTAGGAGGTTTTGCAGACCTCTGCCTAGCCACTCGGCCACGGAACCTTTTAGCCCTAAAACAGCCCATGTCTGTATTCGGGAGTGCAAAGATAGAGTTTTATCTGGTATAAGGAAACTCCTTGTCAAAAAAATACCCCTGGCTCTTACACCAGGGGTAAATCAAATATGATGCCAACTAACTAATTCTAGTTGCGGCCTTCCAGTTGCTCTTTCAATGCAGCCAGTGCATCAAGATCACCCAGCGTAGCACCACGCTCAGCCTGGGCTGGTGCGGACGACGATTTCGCCGGAGCGGCCTTAGGTGCTTTTTGCTCTTTTACTGGCTCGTTCTTCTCCTGCCACGTCTTCGTGTGCGAGAGCATGATGCGCTTCTCTTCTTTCGAGAATTCCGTTACTTTGAAGTCAAGCGTTTCGCCAACTTCAGCGAAGGTGCCATCTTCTTTGCCCAGATTCTTGAGCGACGAGAAGCCTTCGATGCCGTACGGCAGTTCGAGGGTAGCCATCTTGTCGTTCTTGTTCAGGATCGTGCAACGGTGTACAGTACCAACGGCGAATACGGTTTCGAACGTATCCCATGGGTTCTCTTCGAGTTGCTTGTGACCCAGTGCCAGACGACGGTTGTCGACATCCAGTTCAAGTACCAGCACTTCGAGTTCGTCGCCAACCTTAATGAAATCCGAAGGATGTTTCACCTTCTTTGTCCACGACAGGTCAGACACGTGTACCAGACCATCTATACCTTCTTCCAGTTCGAGGAACAGGCCGAAGTTTGTCAGGTTACGTACCATGCCTTTGTGCTTGGTGCCAACGGCGTATTTGGTGCGCAGTTCCGGACGAGTCCAGGGATCTTCCGTCAGTTGTTTAATGCCCAACGACATTTTGCGGTCGTTACGGTCCAGCGTCAGCACTTGTGCTTCTACTTCATCACCAACTTTCAGGAATTCCTGTGGATTGCGGAGGTGCTGCGACCACGACATTTCTGATACGTGGATCAGGCCCTCAACACCAGGTTGAATTTCGAGGAACGCGCCGTAATCAGCTACGTTCACGATTTTACCTTTCACTTTCGAACCAACCTGAATGTCTTCAACCAGAGCATCCCAGGGGTGAGCCTGAAGTTGCTTCATGCCCAACGAAATACGCTTCTTGTCTTCGTCGAAGTCGAGTACAACCACGTTGACTTTCTGGTCGAGGTGCAGTACTTCGGATGGGTGGCTGATACGACCCCACGAAATATCCGTGATGTGCAACAGACCATCTACGCCACCAAGATCGATGAACACACCGAAGTTGGTCATGTTCTTGATAACACCTTCCAGTACCTGACCTTTCTCGAGGTTGTTCAGGATTTGTGCGCGTTGTGCTTCGAGGTCTTTCTCGATCAGGACTTTGTGCGAAACGACTACGTTATCATTTGCATAATTGATCTTGACGACTTTAACCTCCATTTTCTTGCCAACGAAGATGTCGAAATCGCGAATTGGCTTCACGTCGATCTGCGAACCTGGCAAGAACGCTTCAATGCTGAAAATATCAACGATCAGGCCACCCTTCGTCCGGCGCTTAACGAAACCATCGATAACGAGGTCTTCGTCCAGAGCACGCTGGATTTTCTGCCAGGCAGTGATCACTTTCGCCTTTTTGCGAGAAAGCACCAGCTGACCGTTCGGGTCTTCCTGATTTTCTACGTAAACTTCAATTTCATCACCCATCTTCAGGTCCGGCATATCCCGGAATTCAGAAGCTGGCACTAAGCCATCCGACTTGAAGCCGATGTTGAGTAGTACTTCCCGATCCGTTATCCCAACGACGGTTCCCATTACCACTTCTTTCTCTTTAACTTCCGACAGTGTGTTGTCGTAAAGTTCTAACATCCGGTTGTGTTCTTCAACCGAATAGCCGCTTCCAAACCCTTTGTTGTCTGCCCGGTCCCAATCAAATGCCGGCAGTTCGCGTTGCTGCGTTTTGCTCATAAAAAAAGTTTCCCTGACCCCCTCAGTACATCAGCCCGTGGGTCAATGGCGGACTGACTTTAGTTGTGAAATTTTTCCTTTTGAAAAAGGATTGCAAAGATAGCAAATGCTTTCGTAAAAAAGTTTCGAAAGCGGCAAAACTCTTTGAGATTGAGGGCTAAAGGTAAATAAGTGCAGTGGGTGGAATAAGTGAAGTAGACTCTTTATGTCTTACTTCACTTATTCCACCCACTGCACTTATTTACTCGTTAACTAATTTCTTTACTTAAATGCCTTCTCCTTCTTAGCCAGAAAAGGCATCCAGCTTTGCTCAAGAGAGCCGGAAAACTCTCTCAGGAAAACCAGAAATGTTGGTTTAAAGGGCTTTTGACGTAGTTTGAGATTTGCTTCCTCCGGCGTGTAATCGCCTTTTCGGGAGTTGCATCGCTTGCAGGCAGTTGCCAGGTTATCCCAACTGGTCTTACCCCCTCTCGATTTTGGCAGTACGTGGTCAAGTGTTAAGTCTTCTGTCGTACCACAATACTGACAATGATGACCGTCGCGCTTAAAGATATTCTGTCTGGTGAGCATTACCCCTTTGTAAGGAAGACTAACGTACCGGTGAAGACGAATAACTGACGGCATCGGGTATTCCGCCGAAACGGTTCGAAGCATGAACTGCTCAGATTCTGCAACAAGTTCTGCTTTATCCAAATAGACCAGCAAGAATGCTTTGGGAACGGAGCAGATGCTGAATGCACTGTAATCTTGATTTAAGACTAATACTTTCCTACCCATATCGCGTTTAGAGCCTCTGTACGGTAGCAAGTTACAGAGTTATCCACATAACGGCAATACTTATGGTAAAAATTAACGTAGTGGTAAATACATAAAATTTTCGGCAAAATACACGGACGAATAGAATGGCGCTTTATTACTCTACAAAACTGCTATTTTTTAATACAATCCGTCCTTAATACCGTTCTCGCTGCATCTCCCGTTCTACGTCTCGCTCCTTGATACTATCCCGTTTATCATACAATTTTTTACCCTTTGCGAGGGCTATTTCAACCTTAGCGAAACCACGCTCACTGGTAAACATACGAATGGGCACAATAGTAAGCCCCTGGTCTTTCAACTTCTCGGTGAGCCGCCTGATTTCACGTTTTGTTAGCAGCAGTTTACGGTCGCGGAGGGGTTCATGATTATAGTGTGTGCCTTCGGTGTAAATGGATATGCTCATCTGGCGGATAAACAGTTCATCGCCATGAATCAGGCAGTAAGCGTCCTGCAAGTTTACTTTCCCCTGCCGAACGGACTTTATTTCGGTACCCGTCAGGACAATACCGGCAGTATAGGTTTCAAGAAACGAATACTCAAAGGAAGCCCGACGATTACGGATATCAACTTGTTTAACTATAGAAGCGGTAGCCATGTACTAATAGGTAGAATGTGTACTGTACCCACAGGCGGAAGCCCGTGTTTAATTTCATTAACGTGTTACGGGCGGAAGCCCATAAGTACGTTTTAACACCGGAATAGAAAGAGAGGTTTACCAGACCCTGTAAATTTGGCAGACTCCATGCAAATGAATCCGGCTACTAAACTCTCGCTTAGTAGCCGGATGTCTGAACTTTTACGTGTAGACGTTCGGAAATTATTTCTTCGTCTGCTTCGCCTGATACTCTTTGTTTAAACCAGCCAGAATTTTGCTGGTGCGGTCGCCCGATGGGTCGGCAAACAGGATGCCACCACCTTTTGTATAGCCCAGCACAAATTCATATTTGTTGGTAGCATTCTCTTTTTTGAGGTATTCGTAAATCTGGTCGTACAACTGCTTGTTTTTGTCCTGCTCTTCGCTGGCCAAGCCCTGTGCGGCACGCTCCCGGAAGGCCAGGATATCCTGCTGTTCTTTCTGGAGTGATGCTTCCGTTGCTCGTCCCTGCTCCTGCGTCATTGTAGCCGCGCGTTGCTGAAAGAAAGCCACTTTATTCTGTAAGTTCCGACCTTTGGCAGCCAGGTCGTTCTCCAGTTGAAAACGCTTGCTCTCAAGCACTTTCTGGGTGTCTTTAAAATAGTCGTATTTGGTTAACAGCGAGTCAACATTTACATAGACAATAGCCCGGCCTTTGGCCTCGACGGGTGCTTTTACGGCAGAGTCAGTCTCGGCCTGGGGGCCTTTAAAATGTAGGTAGTATAATACAGCTACGGCAATCGTCAGAACGACGTTCAGAATCAATGAGGCATTCTTCACAGGAAATAAATCAGTTAGTTAACAGTTTATAGAACAAAGGTAAAGGGATTTATCGAATTCCTAACGAGACCGGCTGGCCGTTCGGCTTATGGGTTGTGCTCTGGTTGCCTGTTTCACGAAATAGCCCGACAGGCCAGCCAATCCACCTACCAATCCACCGAGCAGGCACGCAACTAGTGCCGGCAGAACCGATGTATTGGTTTTGAAAAGTAATTCGCTCATTCGGCCCACAAAAACACCGTCGGTTCGGAGCTGAATCAATAAGGCATAAATCAGCCATACCAACGCCACACCCAGAAAACCGGATAAAAAAGCACGACCGCTTCCTGAACTACGCCAGAAACAAACACCAAATGCCACTATGGCAAGACTCCACCAGGGAAGGAAAAGTTGAGCCAGCAGGCTCAGAATGGCAATAAGAACAAGTTCAATCATTGGGTATGGGCGGCTAAAGCCACAATTAAATATTGATCTATGAAAAGAGACAGCCCCGATTATTTCAAGGTCAGTTTCCGTTTTAGTCTTGGATTTTTGTCCTGTGCGGTTTGCAGGAAAAGCAGTTCGTTCAGTCGACCCGTTCGCCAGGTTTCGAGCATGTTCAGATAATAAGGACTGCCCGGATTGCCCGATTGCCCGCCGGGATAGACGCCATACGCTTTGGGGGTCGTTCCGAGAGCAACAACCATCCGCCATGATGGACCGGTCCGTTCGGTGGTAGCGTTAACGATACCGGCCCCGCCCCCAATCTGCACATTCAAGGCACTCAGCGCATCCAGCCGGGCCAGATGGCCTATACGGGTGGCTTTATGTTTGCTCCATTGCCAGGATTCTCCCAGAGGCCCATGCCGCCGTGTCAGCGAATCGACTGTCGACTGAAAGCTTTTGGTCAGTACCTGCCCAATTGTTTCTTTGGCGGGCGTTGTTAGATCATCAAACCAGTGCGATGCCGAGTCTTTCTCGGCCAGTTGAAGCGTCCGGTCGAAACTTGGGTACCGGAGCGTGGTACTGTCATTACCCGGAAAATCATCTTTCCAGACACCATCCATATATTGACGCATCCACTCCGTAAAAATGGTTGGGCCTATCTCTGCGATATCATTGTTATACTGCCACTTTTTAATGATGGTCAGTGCTTTGGCTTGCGCGTCGGACAAGTCCTTCTCTCGTATGTGAGGCAGAAACACCGGAAGGGCATCAGCAGCCCTTACGTTTCGATTATCATTTTGTAACACCCGCAAGCTATCGGGCGTGGCATTTTTCATAGCCGTTAGCCGCTGATTGATTCGGGTACCACGCTCATAAGAGCCAAATTGCCAGTTGATGTAATACGGATAGGTTGGGTCGGTAGATGACTGGTTGGCTGAACTAACAAACCCTCTGGGCGGATTTTTGACGTGCGGGTTTTGTGCGGCCGGAATCCAGCCCTGCCAGTCGTGAGCTGGGTTTGTGCCATCCAGCAAAAATTTGCCCTGATCTTTCCACTTCAGCGGAAACCTGCCGTTTGGCGAGATGGCAATATCTTTGGCAATATCGGCAAACACGAAATTCTGAGCCGGAGCACTGTAAGAACTTAAGGCTTTCCGGTAATCGTCGTGGTTTTTTGCGCGATCCAGTAAATAATAGGTTAGTAAATCATTTGATGCTTCGTGAGCAATCCAGCGGGCGGCATACCCCACCGGCACATTACTGGCAAATGGCCTCTGGCCCACTTCGTACATAATTGGGCCATGATGGGTGTATAAAACGGTATCAATCACGTCGGGCTGCCCCTTAACTTTGATCATTTCTAACCGACGGGTTACCGGCTTCCACTTGTTATCGTGCCAATATTCACGGCGGGATGCATCTTTGAACCGAATCTGATAGAAATCCAGGACATCGGCACCCACGTTGGTTACACCCCAGGCGATTTGCTTATTGAACCCGATAATAACCCCTGGCGAGCCGGGCATGGAGGCTCCATACACGTTCATGGTGGGCGTAACCAACTGAATCTGATACCAGATCGACGGCAAACTTAGTGTGAGGTGAGGGTCGTTAGCCAGAATCGGGTACCCTGTCGCCGATTTCTGCGGACCAACGGCCCAGTTGTTACTCCCAATAGCCGGGTCATGTTCGGGCCAGCGCATTGCCAGCGGCTTTGTATCGGTCTGTGAATTAGCGGGTACGGCCGGTATCTTCACCGGAGCAAAATCCCACTTCGTACCCGTCGGGATAATGGGATCTTCGCGGAAGGGATAGTCCGGAAAAAGGTCGTTCGTAACAACGGTGCCATACTTTTTGAGCACGTTGCTCATGTTCAGATCATCGGCACCGAGCGCTAACACACCCGACATGTATTTCAAGAAATAGGCGCATTTAATGGGCTGCCAGGACTCAGGAGCATAGCCTAACAGCTTGTATTCGAGTGGGTAACTAGATGGCGACAGTTGGTTGATATAGGCATTTATGCCAGCCGTATACGACTCAATCGCTTCGCGTGTGCGAGGGTCTGCCAACATTTCTTTGACCGCTTTTTCGGCGCCGAAGCCCATGCCCAGCCGTCGGTTATATCGGTCTAGTTCAAGTGCTTTATCGCCCACCAGTTCAGAAATCCGTCCGGCGGCTGCGTGCGTCTGAAATTCCATTTGCCAAAGCCGGTCACGGGCAGTTAGATAGCCCTGGGCGAAATAAGCATCCGCATCGTTCTGTGCAAAGACGTGCGGAATAGCCAGATCATCAAAAATAACCGTAATGGGCGCCTTGGTGCCTTCCAGCGTAATTTCTTCATCGGCATTGTTGACGGACTCGGCATTTTGCCAGAAACCAACGAACGGACTAAGGAGCGGTGCGAAAGCCGGAATACTGCCCCACGATCGGTTGAGGGCCCAAATGAGTGAGATTGTACCTAAAGAAATAAGGATTGCTTTTGTGTATTGCATAATAAAAACAGGCAACGGAGCGTATCAGGGATGCAAGTTTACAATTGCACCCAGCAAATAAAAACTATTCTTTTCCTAACGAGGGTAATTCTTTTTTACATTTGTTAGTAACGATGGTTCAAAATAGCGTTTGAACACGACCGCTTGAAGATCCTTTAGAAAAATGGGTATAGAACTGACGGATAAGGATTTAGTAATTCGTCTCAAACAAAATGACGAAGTGGCGTTCGAAACGTTGTTTCGACGGTACTACCGTTATCTATACAGTATTGCTATTCAATACGTAAAGGACCCCGTTTTGGCCGAAGATGCCCTCCAGGAAATCTACCTCAAATTGTGGGTGAACCGGTCTCAACTGGACGAATTGCAGTCTGTCAGGAGTTACCTGGCCACGGCTATGCGACATCAGGTCCTGAATAGTATCCGAGATAATAAGCGGGCCATTTTGCGGCATATAACGCACCAGGCCAGCCAGTCCGACACCGATACCACAACCGAAGAAACTTTACTGTTCGACGAGTATAGCTCCGTTTTCAGGGAGGGGCTGCGTAAGCTGTCGGCACAACGGCGGCTGGTTTTTACCCTTCGCTCTGAACAGGGTTTATCCAACGAGGAGGTAGCCTCTAAACTCAAGATTTCCATCAATACGGTTAAGGTGCAGTATTATCAGGCCTGCCGGTTTCTTCGCGATTACCTGCGCCAGCACGCCGGTATTGAAGCGATGCTCATCATTATGACTGCTTTTTACAGTTAATCACGAATTATTTTTTCTTTCTAATAATACTTTCCCTACCGGGTGGTGTATAGGTAGCACATAGCATTCCTATACCCATGACCGAACAGTTACTTCAACGCTATTTCGCCAATCAGGTCACGCCCGACGAAGCCCGGCGCGTGTTGGATTGGTTAACCACCGAAGCCGGCCAGGCGTATCTAAAAGCTCGAATCGACGCCCAATTTAACGGAGCAGAATGGCTGGTGCCAGACACCGCTTTGGTACCCGACGCCGAACAAATGCTGAGCGCCATTCGTGAACGGATGGAACCGGAACTGGCTACCCTCTCTGCTGAAATACCCGTTCGACGGCTCACGGTATGGCCACAGGTAATGCGCTGGGCGGCTGTACTGGCAGGCTTAGTTTTACTGGCAACGGGCGCCTTTACGGCCTATAAACAATGGTATCCCGACGACATGGTTCGCCAGACGGCCTTTGGCAAAATATCGACGCTGACCCTGCCCGATGGCTCCACGGTTACTCTGAACGGCAACAGCCGTTTACGGTATGCGCCCCGCTGGGCCAGCCACCAGACTCGCGAAGTCTGGCTCGATGGGGAAGGCTATTTCCGGGTCACTCACCAACAAAATCACGAACGATTTGTAGTCCACCTACCCAACAAACTGAATATTGAAGTGCTGGGTACTCAGTTTAATGTTATGGCCCGGCAAGCCCGGGCTAAGGTAGTACTGAATACGGGGAAGATCCGTCTGGATGTTGGCGAACAGGCTAAGGAAAAGCTAGTGATGCGCCCCGGCGACCTGTTCTACGCTGATGTTAAGGCTAAAGTGTATTACCGAAAGCATGTCGATGCAGCCGCACAGGCGGCCTGGCAATCCGGCAAACTGACGTTCGATGGCACCACCCTGCAGGAAGTCGCGCAGATGCTGAAAGACACCTATGGCGTGAACGTGATTATTACTGACCCGGCCCTTCAACGGCAAACCATTTCCGGAACCATCCCCAATCAATCTATGCAAACGATACTCAACGGCCTTACCACCTTATTTGACCTGCATATTACTCAACAACCAAATCAGATAATCATACAATGACGCAACCTCTTACTGCCATGACTAAACAATTAATTGCGCTTGGTTCGTTGCTGCTGATTGGAATACTACCGACCCGGGCACAGCTCGTGGCTTCCAGCAATCGGTATGCCTCCTATCAGAAGCAGCCAACAGATACCCGCTTGATTACGTTGAAAAGTGCCTTAAGTGAGCTTGAACAGCATTACAGCGTTTCGTTTATTTATCCAACCAACCTGGTCAATACCAAAGTCTCTATGGTTAACCAGCGCAATCGGAATCTGGAAACGGAACTTGTCAATTTACTCAACAGCACCGGCTTAACGTATCGAAAAGTACAGCCCCGCTTTTATGCCATTGTACCGGAAAAGGAAAAGAGTACGCGGCTTTTTCGTAAAATCGAACATATCGAAACCAAAACCACTACCGATCCCTCGACCGAAGCCGTAAGGTTACCCGATCGTACCATCGACAAACTGGAGCGTATTGGGTGGTCTACTACATCGGCCCAGCCCTTAGCCGACATTACGGGTAAAGTACTGGACAAAAACGGGCAGGGAATCCCAGGGGTTAGCGTCGTTATTAAAGGTACCACGCGAGGCACTACGACCAATACGGACGGGGAGTATAACCTCAATGCGCCGAATAATGCTGTTTTGGTATTCAGTTTTGTCGGCTATGCCTCGCAGGAAGTCGCTGTAGCCAACCGAAGTCGCATTAACATTACCTTGCTGGACGATGTAAAATCCATCAGCGAAGTAGTTGTCGTCGGCTACGGCACCCAGAAACGGGCGTCAGTAACGGGTGCTATCTCGTCGGTATCCGCTCAGGAAGTAACACAACTGCCCGTACCAAGCGTAGAGCAGGCCATTCAGGGCCGTGTGCCAGGCGTAACGGTCGTGAGCAACGGCTCCCCCGGCGAAACGCCCATCGTACGTATTCGGGGCATTGGTTCCATCAACTACGCAGCCAACCCGCTATACGTTATCGACGGTTTTCCGACCAGTGACCTAAACAACTTCGACACCCGCGACATTGAGTCGGTCGATGTGTTGAAAGATGCCTCCTCAGCCGCTATCTATGGCTCAAGAGCGGCCAATGGCGTTATCATCGTCACGACAAAAAAAGGCACCAGCGATGGCAAACTGCACGTCAGCTACGACGGCTACGTAGGCACTCAAAGCGCATGGCGTCAACTCGACTTACTAAACCGGGATGAGTACATCCAGTTCGGAACAGCCCTGCGAAGCAATGCCGGTCAGCCGGTACCTACGCGGTTTAGTAACCTGAATCAACCCATCTATGCCGGGGCTTCGCAAACGTACGCCCAAACTGATACCGACTGGCAGAAGGCGGTGTTTCGGGATGCGCCCATTACGCAGCATAGCGTGCAGTTGTCGGGTGGCAATGAAAAGTCGCGGTTCTACTCTTCTGTCGGCTATTTCAATCAACAGGGTATCATGATTGGTACAGGGTACAAGCGCGGCAACTTCCGCATTAACTCCGACCATGCCATCAGCAAGCGTTTCTCGTTCGGACAAACACTGACCATCTCATACGATGATAAACTCAACGAAGTAAGCGCCGGTGGCCGGACACAGGTTCAGAACATGATCCGCATGACGCCTTACATGCCCATTGAAGACCCTACCTTGCTCGGTGGCTACCGTGGCCCCGACGGGTCCGACGGGTCTGACCCCCAAAATCCGGTGCGGGCTGCCCTACAGGACCAGAGCAACACCCAGCGCATGAAAATCCTGGGAAGTGCTTATGTCGATGTCAAGATCATTGACGGACTTACCTACCGCCTGCGCGGAGGTATCGACTATGTAACGGCGCGGACCTTTTCCTTTCTGCCAATTTACAGCGAGAGCTTCAACGCCCGGGCGCTTGCCAACGTTTCCGACGACCGGCTGACGTACGCATCACCTCTGATCTCGAACCAGTTAACCTACGAGAAAACGTTTGGCAAACACAGCCTCAATGTCGTTGCCGTAGCCGAACGACAGGCAGGCAACAGCCTGCAAATAGTGGGTACAGGCCAGGCCGCTTCAAATACGATCCGGGAGCTGAGCGCCGTTATCAGTACGAGTGCGGGTTTAAGTGGCACACGCTCCCAAAACGTGCTACTGTCGTATCTGGGCCGCCTGAACTACGAATATGCCGGTAAGTACCTGCTGGGTGCCTCGTTCCGGCGGGACGGTTCGTCGCGGTTTGCACCAGGCAACAAGTGGGGTAATTTCCCGTCGGTATCGGCGGGCTGGCGGATTAGTGAAGAAGCCTTCCTGAAAAATGTACCGGCCATTTCGGAACTGAAAGTTCGTGCCAGCTACGGTACGATGGGCTTCAATGGTATCGGCGATTACTCGTGGCAGGTAGCCGTATCCCAGAACACGAACGCCATCATCGGGGGCGACCGTACGCAGGGAACCTACTTCGACCGTCTGGGCAACACCGACCTGCGGTGGGAAGTAACGAAGATGAGTAACGTTGGGCTCGACCTGGGCTTGTTCAGCAACAGCATCACCCTTTCGGCAGAAGTTTACCAGCGAAATACGGACGGACTGATTCTAAACCAGCCTATTGCGCCATCCATCGGCTATTCGCAATCGCCCATCGTCAATGTGGGCAGCATGCGGAATACGGGGGTCGAAATGCAACTCGGCTATAACAAAACGAAAGGCGCTCTCCGGTTCAACGCATCGGGCAACATCAGCTTTATCAACAATAAAGTGCTGAGCCTTGGGCCCACCGTGTCGCCCCTGCTCAATGGTGCCAACGCCGATTACGGCGGATTCGACATCACCCGTACCGAAGCCGGTCAGTCAATTCAATATTTCTACGGCTGGAAAGTAGCAGGTATCTTCCAGAATGCCGACGAGATTAAATCGGCCCCAACGCAGGACAATGCCGCGCCCGGCGACCTTCGCTTTGTCGATGCAAACGGCGATGGCAAGATCGACGCCAGCGACCGGGTAAACCTGGGCAGCTTCCTGCCGAAATTCACCTATGGGCTGAACCTGTCGGCCAACTACCGCGGCTTCGATCTATCGATGTTCTTCCAGGGTGTGCAGGGCAACAAAATTTACAACGGCGTAAAAGTTCTTGAGCAGGGTATGCTCCGGTTGTTCAATGCTGGAACGGATGTACTGCGGGCCTGGACACCAACAAATACGGTTACCGACGTACCCCGTGCCGTCGATGGTGACCCCAATGGTAACTCGCGTACCTCTGATCGGTTCATTGAGGATGGCTCTTACTTACGGCTGAAAAACCTGAGCATTGGCTATTCAGTACCAGCGGGTGCATTACAGGCATTTTCGCGCGGAACCCTGAGCCGGGCGCGGGTCTATGTAGCATCAACCAATCTGCTGACGTTTACGAAATACACTGGCTACGATCCGGAAGTGGGTTCGCGCACCAGCAATACCAACCCAACGCTGACCAATGGTATCGACTACGGACAGTTTCCGCAGGCACGCACCTTCATGGTAGGTCTTCAACTTGGTTTTTAAGAAACAGACATAAACAACGTCATTATGAAATCTACATATTGGACCTCGGGTATCGTGGCAATGGGGCTGCTCTTCGGATGCAGCACCAGCAGCCTGGATAAAGTGAATCCCAACCAGGTCATTACCGCCAATTATTACAAAAACTCGGCCGAGTTGCTCAAAGGCGTCAATGCGGTTTATGCCGTCTGGCAAAGCGCCAACCTGACCGGCCGCGAATGGTTCTTCCTGCACGATCTCCGCTCCGACGATGTAGCCTCGGGTGGCGGGCAACTGGAAGCACCCCGAAATCAGATACTATCAGGTGCGCAAAACCCCGGAAACGGCGTTGCACTATCCGTCTGGAATGGTCTTTACCGCGTTATCCACCGGGCCAACGTAGTGATTGACAATGGCCCTGCCGTTACGGACAATCCTACTTTGGCGAAACGGGCAGTGGCCGAAGCGAAGTTTCTCCGTGCCATGGCTTACTTCGATCTGACAACACTATGGGGAGCCGTTCCGCTCTATACCAACTATGTTACCGAAGTAGATGGTACCAAAGCAAAATCGTCGGTCGATGAAATTTATACCCTGCTAACCACCGATCTGCTGGCCGTTCAGACCGATTTACCCGCCACAGCTACCGGAGCCGACCTGGGCCGGGCTACCAAAGGGGCGGCTCAGGCACTGCTGGCACGGGTTTATATGCAGAAAGGCGATTATGCCAGTGCAAAAACCCAGCTTCAGTCGATCATCAGTTCGGGGCTTTATAAACTGACGGCTAACTACCTCGACAACTTCATCGAAGAAACTGAATTCAACACTGAGTCGATCTTCGAGATTGGTTTCTCGAAAATTGGTGATTTTAACTGGGACGGCGATGGCAATGATAATGGCGCTAACGAAACCATGACCCGTAGCCAGGAGTATTCGGCCATTGGCTGGCGAAACCTGATTCCATCAGATGGCTTGCTGAACGAATACGAAAACACGGCTAAAGGCGACGCCAAAACGGACCCGCGCCTAAAGTATAACTTCTACTTCATTGGCGATGCGTACAATAATGGCCTGAATACGTTGATGGAGTCCCAGGTGCAGGGCAACACGTCTGTTGTGAATGGGGTGACGCAGAAAGTTAGCTGGCGGAAATACACGGCGATGTACAAGAACAATGAAACCTTCTATACATCCGGCATCAATATGCGGCTGATCCGGTATGCAGAAGTGTTGCTGATGATGGCCGAAGCAGAGAACGAAACCGGCAACAGTGCCAACGCCATTGCGCTGCTCAATCAGGTGCGGGCACGGGCAAGCGTAGCGATGCCACCCTATCCTACGGCTACCTATCCCGTCAACAGCAAAGCCGAAGTGTTCCGGGCTGTCGTCCATGAAAAACGGGTTGAACAGGCGGGCGAACAGATTCGCAACCGGGATATTCTGCGCTGGCGGGCTCAAAACAAACTTCAAGCCGAGCCAATATCCTATTTTGCCAAGGGGAAACAGGAACTGCTGCCTATCCCACAGCAAGAGCTGGACAACAATAGTAAGCTGACCCAGAAAGATCAGAATCCGGGATATTAAACATTACTTTTTCTGAATTACCAACCTAATTTGAATAGTCAATCCCCGGCTGACCATCGCGTCAATCGGGGATTTTTTCTATATTTCAAGTATGCATTACTTACACAGGCTGACTGGGCTTCTGGCACTCATATTGGTTGGCTGTACGCATCCATTGCCACGATTCGAACGACTAACAGCCCGTGAAACCGGCATCGACTTTGCCAATACCATTACAGAAAGCGATTCGCTGAATGTGCTGGAATTTGAATATCTCTATAACGGGGGTGGTGTTGGCGTTGGTGATTTCAACGGTGATGGCCAACAGGACGTGTTCTTTGCCGGAAATCAGGTTTCGAGCCGGCTGTACCTCAACAAAGGCGATTTCAAATTTGAGGACGTAACCGACTCAGCAGGCGTTGACACTAACTACTGGTGTACGGGCGTAGCTGTAGCCGATATTAACCAGGACGGTCGGCAGGACATTTACGTATCGACCATTCACCCCAACCGCAACAAGGCCGTTCCGAATCTGCTCTTTCTCAATCAGGGAAACGACGCAAATGGCATTCCCCATTTTGTTGAATCGGCCCGGGCAGCCGGGTTAGCCGATTCGAGTTACTCTACGCAAGCCACCTTTCTCGACTTTGACCGCGACGGCGATCTGGATCTGTTTCTGCTGACAAACGCCCTCGAAAATTTCAACCGGAACAACGTTATCGGCCCCCGAAACAACGGCTCCGCCCGGAGTGTAGATAAGCTGTTTAGAAATGAAGGAGTGAGGAGCGAGGAGTTAGGAGTGAGCAGCCAGCGTTCCGCAAGCCGGCCGCTCACTCCTAAATACAAAGACATTTCCGCCCAGGCGGGGCTGGTTCACGAAGGCTGGGGGTTGGGTGTCCTTATGAACGACGTAAATCAGGATGGGTGGCCAGATATTTATGTGGCCAATGACTTTCAGTCCAATGATGTATGGCTCGTCAACAATCGGGATGGAACGTTTAGTAACCGTATCGCCGAGACTCTGAAACACCAGAGCCATAACAGCATGGGGGTAGACATGGCCGACATAAACAATGACGGCCTGAATGACTTAGCCGTGGTGGATATGCTGCCGGATGATAACCTACGGCAGAAAACCATGTTCTCTACCATTCCCTACGACCGCTTTCAAATGGCCCGTCGGCTTGGTTACCAACCGCAGTACATTCGGAATGTACTTCAATTGAATAGAGGGTTTGGAGCAGCGGGCAAAGAGCCCCCCCTATCCCCTGTGCCTCACTTTTCAGACATTAGCTATCTGGCCGGAACAGCGGCAACCGACTGGAGTTGGAGTGCCCTTTTCTCGGATCTCGACAATGACGGTTTCTCGGATTTACTGATTACAAATGGCTACCGCAAAGACATCACCGATCTGGATTTCACCAGCTATAACCGGGATGATGGCAACTTCGGCACTGATGCCGACCGACGCGCTCAACTACTGAAACGGATTGTTGATCTGGAGCCTGTCTACAAACCTAATTTCCTCTTCCACAATACCGGCGATCTCCACTTTACCAATGTCGCTACCGACTGGGGCCTGACCGAATCTTCCTTCACGAACGGCACCGCCTATGCTGACTTCGACAACGATGGCGATCTGGATCTGGTTATGAACAACATCAACGATCCGGCTTTCATCTACCGCAATCGCACCGTTGAAAACGCAGAATCCTCCCCAAAAACGCATTTCCTGCGTATAAACCTTGTGGGTAAACCAGGTAATCGGGAGGGCATTGGTGCGAAAGTGGCCATGTGGGCAAACGGACAGTTGCACTACACCGAATACACCCGGCAACGAGGCTACCAATCCACTATGGCATCGGGCATTCATGTCGGACTGGGCTTGGCCAGACGCATCGACTCATTAAAAATAGTCTGGCCAACGGGCAACGGCCAAACGCTTACCAACCTGGCCGCTGATCGGCTACTGACGCTGGATGAGCGAAATGCGGGACTTCAACCTGAATCATTTTTGCAACTACAACCTTCTGTTTCCCCTTTACTAACAGAAATCACCTCGCCAAACGGTCTTGACTACCAACATCAGGAAGACGACTTTGTGGATTATAAAGCCCAGCAGACGCTTCTCCCACACAAACATTCACAAATTGGTCCGGGGCTGGCGGCTGGCGATGTAGACGGCAACGGGCTGGATGATATTTACATTGCGGGCAGTGCTTATAAAGGGGGTACGTTCTTTCTTCAGCAGAAAAACCAACCCCTGGCACCCGTTTCGTTCCGGCGGAAAGACCAGCCAGCAAAAAAACCGGAAGAAACCGGCGTTCTCCTCTTCGATGCGGATAACGATGGAGACCTCGACCTCTATACCGTTCATGGCAGCACAGAATTTGGCCGGAATGAAACCGTTTGCCAGGATAGCCTGTACCTGAACGATGGAAAAGGTAATTTCCGTGCGTCGCCGAATGCCTTACCCAACACGATGTCCAGTGGCTCATGCGTTGTTGCCACCGACTTCGACCACGACGGCGATTTAGATTTGTTCATTGGCGGTCGTATCGTGCCGCAACGCTACCCGGAGCCCGCCCGGAGTTATATATTACGCAATGACAGCAAATCGGGCACAGTCCGCTTCACCGATGTAACGGACCAACTGGCACCGGGCCTAAGCCGGGCGGGCTTAATCTGCTCGGCGCTCTGGACAGACGTCGACAACGATACTTGGCCCGATCTGATGCTGGCCGGGGAGCTTATGCCCATCACCGTTTTCAGAAACCAGCATGGTCATGCTTTTTCGATCATGCATATGCCGGAACTGGCGAAGGCCGTTGGGTTCTGGAACAGTCTCTCGGCGGGTGATTTCGACAATGACGGCGACATGGATTATGTAGCCGGAAATAGCGGCCTGAACAGCCGATTACAGCCTTCGGCCAACCAACCCGTATCTGTCTACGCAGCAGACTACGACAAAAACGGCACGCTGGACCCCATACTGAGCTTTTTCAATGGTGGCACGGAATATCCCTTTCACCCACGCGATGTGCTGACGGACCAGATTCCTTCCTTCAAAAAGAAGATGACGACCTATGCTGCTTATGGCAATACAACGCTATCGAATCTGTTATCGACCGACGAGCAAAAGCTTGCACTGGTTAAACGAGTGACTTATTCGGCATCGGCTTATATCGAAAATAGGGCGGGTAGTTTTGTGGTTCATGCCTTACCTATTGAAGCTCAATTTTCTCCCGTATTCGGCAGTTCGATCACAGACCTTAACCACGACGGCAATCTGGACGTCCTGCTGGCAGGCAACGATTACTCGACCGAAGTTCTCTCGGGCTGGCAGGATGCCGGGCTTGGGTTATGCCTACTGGGTGATGGGCGGGGCCACTTCAAACCACTTTCGCCGGCTCAGTCGGGCTTTGTCGTTGATGGAGATGCCAAAGCACTGGCCAGCCTATTAGTAGCGAATGGGCAGTTGTGGTACATAACTACGCAAAATAATGGTCCTGTACGGGTATTTACCGCAACCTCGCCTGGTACGATCTATCAGCGTGCCGCTCCTTCCATCCCTCGGCATGCAACAACCATGATACGGCGAAAACAGGAATTTAGCTATGGCAGCGGCTACCTCTCCCAGTCGTCGTGGGTTGTGCCCAGGACAGTTTCAGAAAAAAATCATAACTAAAAAAGAAATTGTACTTTTGGAAGCTATTCCACCTGCCACATGCGCTTTTTGTTACTGCTGATTTTTATGTTAACAAGTGCTTTTGTCCCGTCAGATTTGCCTATGTTCGACATACAGGGGCATCGGGGTTGCCGGGGGTTAATGCCAGAGAATACAGTACCCGCCTTCCTGAAAGCGCTGGAGCTGGGTGTAACCACACTGGAAATGGACGTAGTGATTAGTAAAGACCGGCAAGTCGTCGTGTCCCACGAACCTTACTTCAACGCAGCCTTTAGCATCGCTCCGGATGGCGTGCCAGTTGATAAGAAAGCGCAGAAAAATCTGGTTCTTTACACGATGACCTATGCCGACATTAAACGCTATGATGTTGGCACTAACGGTAACCCGGCTTATCCCGAACAGAAAAAACTTAGCATCCATAAACCTTTGCTGAGTGAGGTACTTGAGCAGGCGGAAGCATACCGTAAGGCGCATAATCTTCCCCTCTTTTCGTACAACATAGAGATCAAAAGTGAGCCCTCAGAGTATGGTAAAAGCCAGCCCGAACCGACTGAGTTTTGTGAACTCGTTCAGGCAGTGCTAAAAAAACAGTTTCCGGCTGAGCGTGTTAACTCAAACCGGATTATTATTCAAAGCTTTGATTTTGCCATGCTAAAGCAATGGAAGAAGGGTGTTGCCGAAAGCGATTATCCACCTGTCCGGCTGTCAGCTTTGGTAGAAAACCTGCGCAGTCCGTCAACCAATCTCGATGAACTTGGCTTTACACCCGATATTTACAGTCCCTATTTCCGTCTGCTCAGCAAACGAAAAATCAACTGGTTGCACGAGCAGAACATCCGTGTTATTCCATGGACGGTTAATAACCGGGCAGACATGGAGCGACTAAAGCGGTGGGGCGTCGACGGATTGATTACGGACTATCCGGACCGGGCAAGCGGCTTGTAAACAGATTCTTTGGTTTTACGTTTTCATCTCTAACCTCTTCTATTTGGTTAGTTTATGTTATTTTAGCCCCATGACTTTTCTAAATACCACGCTCAAATGGCTCCTTCAACGGCGATTGCCGCGCATCGAAGCTATGAAGCAAAACCCCGGAATGGTGCAGCAGAAAGTCTTTAATCAACTGATTCGGGCGGGTCGCCGAACGGATTGGGGCAAAAAGCACGCGTACAAATCAATCCAAACCATTCAGGATTTTCAGAAACAGGTACCTGTTTCGAGTTACGAAGACCTGTTCCCGTACATCGAACGCGTGCTGAAAGGTGAGAATAAAGTCCTTTGGCCATCGCCCGTACGCTGGTTTTCGAAGTCGTCCGGGACGACCAATGCACGGAGCAAATTTATTCCGGTTACGACCGAGTCGCTGGATGAGAGCCACTTCAAGGGCGGCAAGGACATGATGGCGCTGTATATTGCCAACAACCCCGATAGCCGGGCATTTGAAGGCAAAGGCTTATCCATTGGGGGCAGTCTCCACCAGAATCCGTACGGAACCAACAGCGCAGCTGGCGATGTATCGGCAGTGGTCATGAAAAATCTGCCTAGTTGGGCACAGTATATTCGAACACCCTCCCTTCAGGTCGCGCTGATGGACGAGTGGGAAGCCAAACTGGAGCGAATGGTTGAGCTTACCTCACAGGAAAACGTGACCAGTATGTTGGGGACACCTACCTGGGGCATGGTGCTGATCGACCGAATCCTGGCCCGAACGGGTAAATCAAACATTCTGGAAGTATGGCCAAACTTTGAGGTTATGATGCACGGAGCGGTCAACTTCCAACCGTACCGTGAGTTGTTTCAGCAACATGTTTTTCCCTCCCAAAGCGTCAGGTATCAGGAGGTTTACAATGCATCGGAAGGCTTTTTTGCCATTCAGGACGATCTGTCGCGGGTGGGCGAAATGTTGCTGATGCTCGACTACGGCATTTTCTATGAATTTGTCCCCATCCAGGAAGCTGACCAGCCATTTCCCAAAGCCCTTACCATCGAAGAAGTCGAGCTGGATAAAAATTACGCCCTCGTTGTTTCCACAAATGGCGGTCTTTGGCGCTATAAAGTGGGCGACACCGTACGATTTACCTCGCTTTATCCGCACCGTCTGAAGGTGAGCGGCCGAACCAAGCATTTTATCAATGCCTTCGGAGAAGAAGTGATTGTTGAAAATGCCGAAACGGCCATCACCAAAGCCTGTGAAGCCACCGGAGCCGTCATCACCGATTACACCGCCGGACCCAGCTACATGAGCAACGGTGCCAATGGATGTCATGAGTGGGTCATCGAGTTCTCACAGGAACCAAGCGACCAGCAACGGTTCAATCAAATTCTGGATGATACCCTCCGCCGGATCAACTCCGACTACGACGCTAAACGGTATAACGATATGGTGCTCAAGCGCCCCCGTATTCATGTAGTACCGCCGGGTACATTTTATGCCTGGATGAAACAGCGTGGCAAAATAGGCGGGCAACACAAAGTACCCCGCCTGGCTAACTCAAGAGAGTATCTGGACGATATTCTGCGGAAAGTCTTTGAAATATAAGCTTCCTATACGTTAACGGGCTTTAAAGCGTGGTTTCGTATCTGCTCGTATTACTCTGTGCTGTCTTACCTAAAATCAGATCAGCGGCTTTTTCAGCAATCATAATAACCGGCGCGTTGGTATTCCCCGATACGATTGTGGGCATAATGGAGGCATCTACTACCCGAAGTCCCTCAATACCCCGAACCCGCAAGTTGTTATCCACAACGGCCAGCTCATCGGACGTCGGCCCCATTTTGCAGGTCCCGACCGGATGGTAAACTGTTTCCAGAACACTCAGTACATGCTGCCAAAGGTCATCGTCCGATGCATGGACCGCCGGTACGTTAATGCCACGGCTGTAGGGACCGAACGCATCGGCCTGCATTACCTCAATCGTTTTTCGAAGGCCGCTGAGCAACACCTGCCGATCCTGTTCATCGGTCAGGTAATTTGGCTGAATAATAGGAGCGTCGAGCGGATTACCAGACCGCAGTCCAACGTAACCCCGACTTTTGGGCTTAAGCAAAGTTGGCAGAACGGTATAGCCATCCGTTACGGGGTAGGTTGCCAGGTTATAAAAATCTGTCTTGTCCGTCGTATCGAAATGAACGGGGGCAAAATGGAGCTGCATGTCGATACGGCCCGCATCGGCATCGGCACGGCTAAGCCGATCGGTTTGTAAAAAGGCAACGGCTTCGAGCGGGCTTATGGTCATCGGTCCTTTTTTGCTGATCAAGAACTGGGCCAGCCCTTTCAGCTGGTTCAATGGTTTGAGGTGAAAATTAGCAGAAATCCCCCGCTGCGAGCATAAGCTACTAACCCCCGAAAAAAGATGATCCTGCAAATTATGCCCTACGCCCGGCAGCTCTTTCTTCATCGGAATTCCAACCGACCGAAGCTCATCAGCAGGCCCAACCCCGGACAGCATTAATAACTGTGGTGATTGAAACGCTCCCGCCGACAGGATTACTTCTTTGCGCGCCCTCGCCTGCTGCGTCTGGTTTTTACCCGTTATAAACTCAACACCAGTTGCCCGATCCTGCTCAATCAGAACCTGCTTTGTGTGGGCGTGGGTAATGACTTTGAGGTTTGGCCGATTGAGGGCGGGCTTTAAAAAGGCAGTTGCTGCGCTATGCCGTCGGCCATCCCTGATCGTGAATTGAAATAACCCCGTACCTTCCTGTTCGGCCCCGTTATAATCATCGTTTTTTCGAATACCGGATTGCAGGCAGGCATTGACGAAAGCTCCGGCAAGCGGTGTTTGAAAGCGTGTAGCAAACGTGACGTTTAACGGACCACTCCGGCCGTGGTAACGCGGATCGAGCTGATCGAACTGTTCGTTATGCTCTGACCGGATGAAATAAGGCAAAATATCATCGTACCCCCAGCCCAAATTGCCATATGCGGCCCAATCGTCGTAATCGAGCCGGTTGCCGCGCACATACGCCATTGCATTAGTCGACGAGCAGCCACCCAGCGTTTTTCCTCTCGGCTGATACATCCGCCGTCCATTAAGTGCCTGTTGCGGTTCTGTCCAGAATCCCCAGTCAACGGTTGATCCATGCAGTTTTGTATAAGCGGCCGGAATCTGAATCTCCATTTTCGAATCAGAACCACCCGCTTCCAGCAGTAGTACTGAATTTGCCGGATCAGCCGAAAGCCGATTTGCCAGCACACAGCCAGCCGAGCCAGCACCAACAATGATGTAATCAAAGTCCATAGCTACAAAGCATTTAGGTCCATAAATTACAACTATTGCTTAGAATAAGTACAAAAAAAAGCGACTTGTCTTAGTAGCTCTTAATCTACCAAAACAAGTCGCATTCCTATTAATGCTCTTTTATTCCTTCTCGGGTAACTCAGCAACTACTGTAACACCACCCCGTGTTACGTCGCCTATATTAACTTTAATTTCAGCGTCTAAAGGCAAAAACAGATCAACCCGGGAGCCAAATTTGATAAAGCCAAACTCATCGCCCTGCTTCACGGGCTGTCCTTCTTTTACGTACCAGATAATACGTCGGGCCACCGCACCGGCTATTTGCCGAAACAATATTTCTGTACCACTAGCAGCCTGAACAACAACCGTTGTGCGTTCATTTTCCGTACTCGATTTTGGATGCCAGGCCACTAAATACTTACCGGGGAAATATTTGAAGTACTTAACAACACCTGTAATCGGGTTGCGGTTAACGTGTACGTTTAGGGGCGACATAAAAATCGACACCTGCCGACGACGATCTTTAAAATACTCACTTTCAACGGTTTCTTCAATAACAACTACCTTACCGTCAGCCGGAGCAATGACCTGTGTTTCGCCGGTTGTGAGTGGGCGTGTGGGAATACGAAAGAACTGTACTACCAATAGAAACAAAATCAGGCTTACTATGGCTAATAAGACAATGGCTGTCGAATTATCGGAGAATAAGTAAAAATAGGCGAGCAGGTTCAGGGCTAGTAGCACCAGCCCTGTCGTAATCATGATTGTTTTGCCTTCGCGGTGTAAGCGCATAATAAAATGTATGATGTGTAAACGGGGTTGGCCCGTGCCGTATGATGTATTATCAATGCATCAAGTATGAGCAAAAATAGACATCATACAGTACACATCATACATTTCACGGTAAATCAATATCCTCCACGAAATTTGTAGGTGCTTGACACTTTGTCAATAGCAACAATATAGGCGGCCAGTCTCAGCGGTACCTGATAGCGTTGTGAGGTATCGAACACGCGGTCGAAGGCGTCTTTCATGACCCGGTCGGCCCGGCGATTGATTCGATCGAGCGTCCATTTGTAGCCGATGCGGTTTTGTACCCATTCAAAGTAAGAAACCGTAACGCCACCGGCATTAGCCAGGATATCCGGCACGACCAGAATACCTTTGCTGTTGATAATCTCGTCGGCGCTGGCCGATGTTGGTCCGTTGGCCCCCTCCACGATCATTTTAGCCTGAATTGAGGCTGCATTGTCTTCCGTAATAACATCCTCCTTGGCGGCCGGAACCAGCACATCTACTGCCAAAGACAAGAGTTCTTCGTTCGAGATTTTCTCGGCTCCGCTGAATCCTTCCAGTGTTCCTTTATTTTTATTCCGGTAGCTTACAGCCGCCGTGATGTCGATACCACTCTTGTTATAATAACCGCCCGAAATATCGCTGATGGCCACTACCGTAACACCCCGTTCGTGGAGGAGTTCGGCCGCAAAGGACCCAACGTTCCCGAAGCCCTGAATAGCCGCTGTAGCCCGGTAGGGATTCATGCGCAATTTATCCATAGCAGCTAGAGCGGCTACTGTAACCCCCCGTCCCGTTGCTTCGGTGCGGCCCAGCGACCCACCCAGAACGAGCGGTTTACCCGTTACAACGTTGTTGACGGTCATGCCCTTTGCTTTCGAGTACTCATCGACAATCCAAGCCATCTCGCGCGGACCGGTCCCCATGTCGGGAGCCGGAATATCACGATCGGGACCAATAACATCGAGCATGGCAACGGTGTACTGGCGAATAAGTCGTTCGATCTCACCGGCCGACATTTCGCGGGGGTTACAGGCAATACCGCCTTTGGCACCTCCATACGGAATGTCGACTACGGCACATTTCCAGGTCATCCAGGCGGCCAAAGCCCGAACTTCATCGAGGTGGACCCCCGGATCAAGCCGAATACCCCCTTTAGCAGGCCCCAGAATATTGGAATGAATAACCCGGTAGCCTTCAAAAACCTTAATGGATCCGTTATCCATGGTAACAGGCAGCCCCACAATTACCTGCCGGGCGGGCACTTTCAATATATCATACATTTCGTCCGATATGCCCACCAGTTTGGCAGCGGCATCGAAACGCGACATCATTGACTCAAGCGGATTCTCCTTGTCTTTTATCGGAGCTGGTTCAATATATCCCATGTCTTTACTTTAACTTCTTTGATAAAAACAAATTTGTTCGTGAAGTGTCCCGCAAACTTAATAAATCAATAGTCACATTGCGAAAGGTATATTTTTTCTAAGATTAATATAATAACAAAAAGCCATACAATCATGCTTTTTTTTGATTTGTTCCAAAACAGATATTACCCATTTAACGCAGGCTCCAAATATTAATTCGTGAAACGATAAAATATCCATTTGATGATTTTTTTGAAAAATTAATGGATTGATAAATAGCACATTGAATTAATGCTTAATAAACATTAATTTTGTGGCCTAAATAAGGTACGCACCATTTAACGTAGCACTTGATATGGTTCAGGACGAGAAAAAGCGGTATTCAGAAGAAGATTTAAAGGAATTCGAGGAGCTGATCGGTCAGAAACTCGATGCTACTCGTAGTGAGCTGAACTACATAAAAGAAACGCTTAGCAAACGGAACGATAGCGGCACAGACAATACATCAGGTAATTCGAAATTGCTTGAAGACGGTGCTGATACCAGTGAGCGTGAAAATTTAAGTCAGCTTGCCGCCCGCCTGCAGAAGTTCATTCAGCAACTGGATGCTGCTATGGTACGGATCAAGAACGGCACTTACGGTATTTGTAAGGATACGGGTAAGCTTATTCCTAAAGAACGTCTTCGGGCTGTTCCCCACACCCAGCAGACGATCGAAGCTAAATTACGTCAGTCGAAATAACAGCTTGCATTACAGGTTCTCTTAAACGCAGAAAACGAGAAAGAGAGGCTTATTTTTTTAGAGTAAAAAAGCTCCGGCCCACCAGATGCCGGAGCTTTTTTTTCCTCATAATTTTAAACAAATTAATCACTTTTGAGTAAATAGGTCAGAAAGAAATTTAATTATTCGAAATCATGCTTGAACGCCTGGAAGAAATTCGGGAGAACATATTCCGCTATCTGGAAGCCCGTATTGAGCTATTCACCCTGGAGAGCCGGGGAAAAATTGAAGAAGGTGTTGTCGTTGCGGTTCATAGCATTGTGTTAGCATTGCTGGGCACAATGACAGTTATCTTTTTATTTAGCTTACTGGCAGCTTACCTAAACGAAGTAACAAATAGCAAGTATCTGGGTTTTTTAATCGTAGCAGCCTTTTTTCTTCTTTTAAGTATAATCTGGATTGCCGCAAAAGACTTTTTTAAATCGAAGATCAGAGAAGCTGCCTATAGTGCTTTGAAGAAAAGTCAGGAGAAAAAACTTGAAGAAAAATCAGATGCCGTTGAACAACTAATGGCCCAAACGCGGTCGTCGATGAGTAACAGCGCTAATTCGTGAATTGCTCTGATGTTTCTGTAAACGACTAAAAATCTACTACTTATTGATTCTCTATACTCGAATCCTTACTTTATTGCAATGGAAGATCCTAAAGTACCTTTTGCTGATACAACCGCACGCCGGGCCCAACTTATGGCGGCCACAGAGCAGTTCAAAACATCCATTACCGACAGCGTCGATGCTATAAAAGGTGATGCAACTGAGGTCGGTAAAACGACCGCGTTTGTAGCAGGTGCTGCTTTAGCCGTATATTTGGTTGTAAATGCCATTCTGCCCAAATCCGACGAGTATCGGTATGCCGAAAAATACGGCGAACCAGACGACGAGGATTATGACTATGACGAAAGCGACGACGAGGATAGCGATTATCCCCATGCCAAAGCGCCAACGCATAAAGCCATAAAGCAGCAGGCCAACAAAGTTCAAAAGTCAGCCGCAGCCAGTGGGTTGATCGGTGGTCTCTTAACATCTGTATTGACCAACATAGCTCGCGAGCAGCTAACTGGATTTTTAGCCCGCATCCGTACAAATAATGCCATCAATCCAACTGCCCAACCAACCCAATACCACAAACAGGCCCCAACAGAGCCTGTTGACTATACTCCGGGATTATAAGCTGTCTGGCCGCAAAGCATTTGCCGTCTTGCTCGACCCTGATAAGGTCGAGCAAGACGCGTTTACTACCCTTCTTCAACGTACCGCCGATTATCCTGTCGATTTTTTTCTGGTTGGAGGCAGTCTGGTTACCGATTACGCACACAAAGAGGTCATTGCCACGATTCGTCGCTACTCCAGCACACCGGTCATTCTGTTTCCGGGAAATCCACTTCATATAGAATCGTCGGCGGATGCTGTATTGCTCCTATCGCTTATTTCGGGACGTAATGCCGATTTTTTAATTGGTCAGCATGTCATAGCCGCACCTCTACTCAAAAAAAGCGGCCTGGAGATTTTACCTACGGGCTATATGGTGGTTGACAGCGGTACGCAAACAACTGTCTCCTACATTAGTGGTACGATGCCTTTGCCGCACGATAAACCGGATGTAGCAGCCTGTACTGCCCTTGCAGGTGAAATGCTTGGCTTACAGCTAATGTATCTTGACGCCGGTAGCGGAGCCCGCCGACCGGTATCAGCCGCTATGATCGCAGCCGTACGAAAAGCTGTAAATGTTCCTATTATTGTAGGTGGTGGGATAACTTCAGGTGAAAAAGCCTACGAAGCGCTGAAAGCCGGTGCCGATATGATTGTGGTAGGCAACGGTGTGGAGCAGGACCCGGATTTATTACCTCAACTAGCAACAGTAGTGCGCGAGTTTAACCAATCCGTTGTCCAAGCATAAGTTCATGAAACATTTTGTAAAGACCCTCCTCATTGGAGTAATCACGGCTTCTGTCCTTATAATGTTGAGCTCCGTTGCTCACTGTCAATCGGCCGATCAAAAGGTATATACAGTTCCTGAGGTTCAGCCGGAGTTTCCCGGCGGCTATACAGCGTTGAGCCGATATCTGGCTGAAACCATAAAAGTACCGGGCTCTATGGTACGTAAACACTACGACACCGGACCTATAGCAGCCAAGTTTATCGTCAATGATATTGGCTACATACAGGATATCCGCATCACGATGAAACCACTCGATAAGAAGACATTGAAAGGTGTGCAGAGCTATATTACAAATATCATCGCTGCCATTGAAAAGATGCCGCGCTGGCAACCGGGTAAGGTAGGCGGCAAAGACGTAGCGGTATTTTACACCTTACCAATTGAGATTACGATACAGTGAGAAGAGATGATCTTTTGAGTCGGTAAGTTAATAAGTGGCTGACGCAAGAGGTATTTGCTTGCGTCAGCCACTTATTAACTTACCGGCTATTTACACATTCATCAACGATTCCCGACGGCGCATTTTACCGGCCGGAATACCAAACATCATTTTAAAGCGACGGCAGAAGTACGCGGTATCTTTATAACCCACTTCGGCACCAATAGCCCGTATGCTCTTCTTGCTCGTACGTAGTAAGCCAACAGCTGCCTCCATACGCTGATACTCAATATAATCTTGCGGGTTAATACCCGTCAGCATCTTGAAATACTGCCCAACGTAATCTTCTGACACGTTGGCTACGTTTGCCAGCACTTTGTTCGACAAGTCGCCACCCAGGTTTTCTTTGATGTACGCGAAGATGTCGATCAGACGGGGGTCTTTGAAGTAGGTACTGTTCGTAACAAGCTGCTCTACGAAGAGATGGTTTTTGAGAATATAGCGAACAACCTCAATAACGATTTCTTCTGTCTTTATCTTGATGATACGCCCTTTACCAGCCAGATCGGTCATTTCTTCGGCCAGAATCTGGTCGATGGTCGTGGCTAGGTGCTCTTCCCGCTTGATAATAAAGGGGGGCACATCGAGTGAGTTAAAGAAGTTAACGGAGTCAAACACCTTCGCTTCAAACGATACATAGCCAAAGGAATTAGGCAAATGACCGATCAGCTTGGGATCGTGGTTTCCTTCCCAATAGGATTCCCGGTGCGTCATGAACTCCTCGTTCGAGACGATTTTTGGGTTTGTAGGGTCACCGTAGGTCACCGTGACGTGTTTTCCACCCGGAATAAACAGCATATCACCCACATCTACCTTTATCTTTTCATCGCCAATGGAAACTTCTCCATTGAACAGGATTAGTAGCGTGTTCTCAACATCGTAGAAATTTTTGATGGTGATGGGCTGTAAAATCCGAATGTTGCGGGCCTTGATAAACTTAACGCCCAGCGATTCGATTATTTTATTGTAGTCTTCCATAGTCGAAAGAAGTGTTTCCCAGATTGAATTCGTGCGTAAAGTTGCACAAAACTAATAATTTGTACAAAACTAATACAAGTATAAAAGTTTCCAAATAATAAAAAAAATAGTGCGTATTCGCATCGAACACGCACTACACCTTTAGAAAAATTCTATTTTACCAAGAAATGACTCAGCGAATGAGTTCGCGGGCAATAACTAATTTTTGTATTTCAGAAGTACCCTCATATATCTGAGTAATTTTTGCATCCCGCATCAGGCGCTCCACGTGAAATTCTTTCACATATCCATAGCCGCCATGAATCTGTACAGCCTCCGTTGTGGCCCACATGGCTACGTCCGACGCAAATAATTTAGCCATCGCGGCTGCCTGTACGTAATCCTTGTGTTCGTCTTTGAGTCGAGCCGCTTTATAAACCAGCAACCGGGCCGCTTCTATTTTGGTAGCCATCTCAGCCAGTTTGAACTGGATAGCCTGATGATCAAATATTTGCTTACCAAACGCTTTTCGCTCCTGGCTGTATTTCAAGGCCAGTTCGTAGGCTCCGGCAGCAATGCCAAGGGCTTGGGCGGCAATGCCAATACGGCCCCCGTTAAGCGTCGACATGGCGAATTTAAACCCAAATCCATCTTCGCCAATCCGGTTTTCCTTCGGTACATGTACATCCGTAAACAACAGTGAGTGTGTGTCAGATGCGCGAATACCCATTTTGTCTTCTTTCTTCCCAACAACAAAACCCGGTGTTCCTTTTTCAACAATAAGGCAGTTGATACCCCGGTGCTTTTTCTCACGGTCCGTCTGCGCAATAACCAGACAAATGCCCGATGAGCCGCCGTTCGTAATCCAGTTTTTGGTACCGTTAACTAAATAATAATCGCCTTTATCTTCGGCAGTAGTGGCCTGCGAAGTCGCATCAGAGCCCGCTTCGGGCTCCGACAGGCAGAAAGCACCCAGTGTTTCGCCCGAGGCTAGCCGGGTTAAATATTTCTGTTTTTGCTCTTCAGTTCCGAATGCTTCAAGGCCATAACACACCAGTGAATTATTCACCGACATGACTACCGACGCCGATGCATCGACCTTGGAAATCTCTTCCATAGCCAGAACATACGACACCGTATCCATACCTCCCCCACCATAATCGGGAGATACCATCATGCCCATAAACCCTAATTCGCCCATCCGTTTGACTTGATCTACCGGGAAACGGGCTTCGTTATCGCGCTCGACAATGCCGGGTAATAGCTCTGTTTGAGCAAAGTCGCGGGCCGCTTCCTGCACCGCCAGGTGCTCTTCGGATAAATTAAAGTTCAACCCCTGTAACTCCAGCGTTGCTGATGCCATCTGAATTGCTTGGTTTAGTTCTGTTGATTGTTGAGAGTAACGTAAAAGTAAGTAAAAAAGATGCAATAGTATGCATGCATACGGTTCCCTCACTCGAACAGAAGTATAATCAATTCGGCAATACAGGCTGGTTTTGAGGCATGTTCAAGTTCGAATACGCATTCCATAATTACCCGAACGCCTTTATCCTGCGGTTCCACCGTTTTCAGCATCGCTTTCATTCGTAAACGACTCCCTACCGGCACAACGTTCGTAAACCGGATTCTATTGGCTCCGTAATTGATTCCCATCCCGACCGAGTCAATCCGGTAAAGTTGAGCCATGAGTTTCGGAGCCAGCGAAAGTGTTAGAAATCCGTGCGCGATGGGTACGCCAAAGGGAGACTCATTTTCAGCCCGAACGGGGTCAGTATGTATCCATTGGTGGTCGCCGGTGGCCTCGGCAAAGAGATTAACCATTTCCTGAGTGATGGTCAGGTAATCGGTTTCGCCCAGTGATTGTCCGGCATGAGCTGAAAAATGCTCTAAATCAGTAAAAATTTTCATAGTAAAACTGAACAAGACAAGGCTACAAATCTTAATATAAGGGATAAAAAAGTAATTACTGATGATTATCACTCAGCGTACGTAATTTTGTCAATATGTCCGAAACGGCCGATAGTCAACAATTTACATTTCATGACAGCCGTATTAGCTACCAGCAGTTTGGCAGCGGCCCGGCGGTATTGCTGGCATTTCACGGCTTCGGCCAGAATAGCGACATCTTCAGAATACTGGAGGAGCCGCTCGGTGGGCAATTTACCATTTTTGCTATCGATTTATTCTTCCACGGAGATAGCCATTATCTGGGTACCAGCTTACTGACTAAAGAGCTTTGGTGCGAGCTAATTGGTCAGTTTTTACAGACTCATAGTATATCCCGGTTTTCCCTGATAGGTTTTAGCTTGGGCGGCCGGTTCGCGCTGGTAACAGCAGAAGCGTTGGCCGATCGTCTTGATCAACTGATTTTGGTTGCGCCCGATGGCATTACGCTTAATCACTGGTATTGGCTGGCAACAAGTTCTAGCTCCGGACGCACACTATTCCGCTACGTAATGCGTCATTTGTCCATGCTAAGTACGTTCGGCCATTTGTTAACCCAGCTAGGCCTGCTTAATAAAACAGTCATGCGGTTCGCTGAGATTTCTCTGGCAACACCCGAACAACGTGCTTTGGTATATCGAAGCTGGACGCAGTTCCGCTTGCTCCGCCCCGCGTTGAACCCGATTGCACATATACTCAGGGAGCATTCGGTACGGGTGCGCTTTTTTACGGGCGCTTTCGACCGTATTGTACCGGGAGCCTATGTCCTTCCCTTAACAAACCAATTACAGCAGTACGAACTTACGGTGTTAAAAACAGGTCACAATCGGTTGGTTGAACTGGTGAGCGAGAAAATTAGCATAAGTTGAGCTTCGTTGAGGATGGTCGACGGCCGGAGCTATTTAAGGGACCGTTGGATAACTTGCCAGAGACCGGCGATTGAAACAAGGATCAGGACTACAATGATTATCTGAGTCCATGAACTTTGATTGGGGTTTTCCAGCAGGGCTTTGATTTCGCGCGCTTCGTGACCCGACCAGATAGCAATCAATGTCCGGGGGGTCATGCCCAGAAAACCACCCAACAGTATATTTCTCAGCTTGGCCCCCGATAAGGCAAACATCAGGTTAGTCAGGCCAAAGGGAAGAATAGGCGACAGCTTGGCAAAGAAAATGACTTCCAACTCGTTATTCAAAATACGATCCAGTACCGATTGAGCCTTCGGATTCCGGTTTAGAAAAGCGATAAACCGGTCGTGGTCGAGCCAATGGACCAAGAGATTGATAAATAATATACCACCAAAATTGATGATGAAGATGGGGAGTACAGCACCCCAGCCCAGAAAATAGCCGAAGATAAGCGCCAGCATAGTGGGCGGAGTCAGCCCGGCCGATGTAATGGAACAGGCAAGCGTAATGAGTGCCCATTGCCAGGTAGTAAAGCTCGCAATAGTGGCTTCGTGAACTACCGCAAAGTAGGTCAGCAGGGAGGTAAAGACGATAGGGGTTACCGACAAGACGAGCCCCAGAAGCGCCGGACCGGTAACGGATTTAGGAATAGATAATTTCACACTCTATCAAACGGGTAAATAGCAGTTCTGGTTTTGATTACCAGCCGATGCACGCGTCTACGTTACATTCTTCGTTACATTTGACTATGAAATTCGGAACCAAAGCCATCCATGCCGGTATTGAGCCGGACCCCACGACGGGCGCCATTATGACGCCCATTTATCAAACGTCGACCTACGTTCAGGAATCGCCGGGTAAGCACAAAGGCTACGAGTATGCCCGCACGCAGAACCCTACCCGGAATGTCCTTCAGAATAACCTGGCTGCTCTTGAAAACGGGAAACATGGCATTTGCTACTCATCGGGTTTAGGCGCTACCGACGCCATTCTGAAGCTCTTCAAACCCGGCGACGAAATAATTGCCAGTAATGACCTTTATGGGGGCACATACCGAATCATGGTGCGTGTCTTTCAGGAATTCGGCCTGAAGTTCAACTTCGTGGATCTGTCCGATGGAACGAAGCTGGAAGCAGCCATCACACCCGCGACGAAGATGGTCTGGATTGAAACGCCAACCAACCCACTGCTTCGACTGGTAGATATCGTGGCTATAGCGGCTATTACAAAGCAGCACGGTATTCAATTGGTGGTCGATAATACCTTTGCCTCACCTTATCTGCAAAACCCGCTCGATTTAGGGGCCGATATTGTCATGCACTCAGTCACGAAATACCTCGGCGGTCACTCAGACACCGTTATGGGCGCGATCGTCCTCAACGACGACGAAACTGCTCAACGTTTAGCCTTTATTCAGAATGCCTGTGGGGCAGTTCCCGGTCCGCAAGATTGCTTCCTGGTGTTGCGCGGCATTAAAACCCTACACGTTCGAATGCAGCGCCATTGCGAGAATGCGCAGAAAGTAGCCGAGTACTTACAGCAACATCCGAAAGTAAGCCAGGTGCATTACCCCGGCCTGCCCTCACACATCGGCCACGAACTGGCGAAGAAGCAAATGCGTGGCTTTGGCGGTATGCTCTCGTTCGAACTGAAAGGCGATTCGATGCCCGAGGCCGTCCGAGTCATGGAAAGCTTTGAGGTATTTTCGTTAGGCGAATCGCTAGGGGGCGTCGAGTCGCTGTGTACGCACCCCGCCAGCATGACCCACGCCAGCATTCCGAAAGAAGAACGCATCAAAAACGGACTAAAAGACACCCTCATCCGGCTCAGTGTTGGGATTGAAGATGTAGAGGATCTGATCCAGGATTTGGAGCGAGCCATTGACTGAACCGGGATTGTAATGACATTAAAAGGATTTTCAAGATTATCCGTTCGTATACGCGCCAGCGCGTTAAATGCTTATACTCCTGTTAAAGTCCTAATTTACATTTACAAAGCAGTCCCTATCATTGATAGGGACTGCTGCATTAATCTTGTCGAATCTTTTAAATCTTTTTAGAATCCCGGTTTAGAAACGTACCCGCACCCCGGCTAGGAAATTGCGTCCGGCCTGAGGGTAGTAGCCATTATCGGCAGTTACTTTTCCTTCTGCGATGTACGAAACCGTGAAGCCGTTCGATTCATAAAGCTCATTTAGCACATTGTTGAATAGTAGCGTAAATGCGATTTCCTGCGCGAATTTTGGTTTTAGGCTATATATCACCCGGATGTCGTTCGTGAAATATGGGTTAAGCTTACGGCTTTCGTTCGCGGTGTTGTCCATATACTGCTTACCCACGTACTTCGAGAGAAGGGCCAGCTCCAGCCCTTTAGCAGGCGTAAACAACAGTTGTGAACCAGCAATGACATTCGGGGAAAACGAAATATCCGTCTCACGATATTGACGGGTTTCCTGCTGACCGTTGTCGAGGTTATCCAGGTACTCAGTAAAGTTCTTCACCTTGTTCTGACTAAAGGTTGCGTTGACATTCCAGCGCAGTTGTTTAGCCAAACGTGCCCCGGCTTCCAGCTCGATACCAGCCCGATAACTACTCGGAATATTTACCCGGTTATAAGCTCCTACATCATTCAACTGACCCGACAGCACCAGTTGGTTCTTGTAATTCATGAAATACGCGTTGGCCGTAAACGCCAGCTTCTCATTCTGAACTTTGTAGCCTGCTTCGTAATCGATCAGTTTCTCCGCTTTCGAACGACTTTCGGGCGTCGATTGCGTATAATCATTGCGATTCGGTTCTCGCTGGCCCACGCCTACCGAAGCATATACCGTGCTGCGGTCGTTAATGGTATAGGTCAAACCGGCTTTCGGGTTGAAGAACGTGAGTTTGGCGTCTTGTTGAACGTTCTGCAATTGGCTATTATAGCCTAAAAATGAATAATTAATTGTCCGAATCTGCGCGTCGACAAAGCCGTTCAGCTTGGGTGTAAACTGATAGAAGGCTTTGGCGAACAGGTTAAAATCACGTTTGGTGGCATCGTCCTGATAATAGCGATCCCGGATATTACTGTTTCCCGACACCCGCGACCAGATAATTTCGCCGTAGTGGATGCCTTTGTATTGATTCCAGCCACCACCGATGTTGGCCGTCAACTTCCCAAAACTGTTATAGTCGAACGAGAAAACGGTGCCATAAAAATCGTTGTCAAGCCAAAGCCGCCGGATCAGATCAGTCTGCTTAATGGTTGAATCACCAATCACCACATTAGGCAAGCCGTACTTACTGAACGGATCATCGGCTTTATATTCTTCGTAATACCCTTTCCCTTTCGTGTAAAAGAACGACAGATTGGCCCGCCAGTTTTTGGTCAACTCATGCGACGTGATTAACTGGTAATTATCCTGCTGGTAATTGTCGGTCTGGTTATCGTAGGTAAAGGAGTTGTACGTCCGGTTCGTTTTCAGAAATTGTTCCGGCACGCCGTTCCAGGCCTGATACGTCTTCTCCTGACCCGAAAACATATTCAGCCGGAAGAAACTCTTTTTGGTGTAGTAGCCCCCCGAGAGGTAAAACGACTTCAGATCGGAAGAAGCACGGTCAATGTAGCCGTCCGAATGAATGGTCGACAATCGGGCATCGAGCACAAAGTGATTATTGAGCAGTCCCGTTCCAGCCAGTACATTCGCCTTCCGTGTGCCGAACGACCCACCCGACAGGTTTACCTCGGCGTAGGGCTTCTCTTCCAGTTTGTTCGTCTGAATATTGACCGACGCCCCAAATGCCCCGGCTCCATTGGTCGAAGTACCCACCCCGCGCTGGATCTGAATGGTGCTCACCGACGATGCGAAATCCGGCATGTTCACAAAAAACGTCCCCTGCGACTCAGCATCATTGTACGGAATACCGTTGAGGGTCACGTTTACCCGCGTGGCATCGGACCCGCGAATGCGAATGCCGGTATAGCCAACACCCGCCCCGGCATCGGAGGTGGTGACAATGGATGGCGTAAAATTTAGCAGTTGCGGAATATCCTGACCCAGGTTTAACTTGTTGAGGTCCCGGCGGGTCACATCCGTATAGGCAATGGCTGATTTCTGGTTCGCTCGGGTGGCGCTCACAACCACCTCATCGACAGCTACGGCAGTTTTTGATAATTTTATTGTTAATGAAGCGTTTTGATTTGGATTAAACGTCTGGTTTTTAGTTCCATAGCCCAGCATAGATATCTGTAAAACTACGGGGGCAGATTTAAGATTGGTTAATTGAAAAGCACCGGAGGCATCCGTGAAGGTGCCTTTGTACGTATTTATCAGTACAACGGCAGCACCGGGTAGCGGGCCGCCATCGGCATCGCTGACGGTACCCGAAATGGTGAGTTGAGCCCAGGCGGGCAGCATAGATAGCCACAAAAAAGCTATTAGGAGAAAAGAGGAGGTCGTCGGTTTTTTCATGACGAAAAAGCATGACGATAGGCAAGGGGCCTGTCCTACCTGTTGTTAGGTATGATGGTTGTATCTATTCACAGACACAATCTGTGAAATCATTTCCCTTCGCGGCATTACCCGCGCAGGTTCAATGGGTATAATCTCAGCCCGTTAGGTTAGGGCACCCCTTAGAAGATTAGCAGCGCAAAGTTAACTCAATTTTAACAAAACAAGATTTCATCCTTGGTCGTTTTTGTTTTGAACTAGTGTATTGACTTATGAACGAGTTTGATTTAGTTGTTTTACAGGAAGATACAGCTAACGGACGCTTACGAATAGGTGATGTTGGCACGATTTTAACTGTCTATAATGAAGGGAAAGGATTTGAAGTCGAATTTGTGACCTTAACCGGTGAAGCGGTGGCCGTTGAAACGCTTCTGGCGCATCAAATTAGGCCGGTTCGCTCGTCGGAGGTATTAGCTGTACGCGATCTGGCGTTACACGAATAAAATGAATCGTAAACTTTTGATGCATACCCTTTTCCATGATAGTAAATATTCCTAATTTTGCACTCCAAATTGCAAAAGCATGAGCAAGAAGAACCCAGGCCTGGATTTTCTCGAAGATCCAGACGCATTAGAAGGAAAATTAGAAGACGTTGGTGATTATTTCCAACAGAACAAAAATATTGTGCTCGGCATCCTTGGCGGCATTGTATTGCTGGTAGTTGGTTTCTTCGGCTACCGGTATTACATCAGTACACAGGATGAAACGGCTCAGGTCGAGATGTTTCCCTCGCTTTATCAGCTCGAAGCCGATTCGCTTAAGAAGGCGCTCAACGGCGATGGCCGCAATCCTGGCCTGCTGGCTGTTGCGGATAACTACGGGTCAACACCCGGCGGAAATCTGGCCGAATTCTATGCTGGCCTCGGTCTGTTAAAAGAAGGTAAATACGATGAAGCCATCGACCACTTGAAAGGCTTCAGTTCATCTGATTTGTTGGTGCAGGCGCGTGCCTACGCCCTGACAGGAGATGCCTATATGGAAAAGAAAAGCTTTGATGAAGCCGCCGATTACTATCGAAAAGCGGCTGATTATAAGCCTAACAAATTCTTTTCGCCAGGGTACCTGCTTAAGTTAGGTGTTGCTTATGAGCAGGCGAAACAGAACGACAAAGCGATTGCCGCTTACAACGAAATTATCGAGAAGTACAGTCAGTCGGCTGAAGCTCCTACTGCCAAGAAGTATAAATCCGTACTCGAAGCAGCGGTCGGTGAGTCGTAAGCGTACTTGAATAACTCAATACAGCAAAGGACAAAGCCGATGGGTTTTGTCCTTTTTGTTTGTCTGAACCGGGATTTTGAAGGATTTAAAGGATTAGCAAGATTACGCGATCAAAAAATCAATAAACCTGGACATATACTTATCGCCTGAATCATTCCATTACAAAGCGGTCTAGTGTCACTGTACCTCTGGAAAGAGTTGTTTTGTGGCTCTTGCATCAATCAAGAAAATCTTTCAAATCTTGTTAAAATCCCGCCGGGTTGCCGGTGCAATTCTGATGGCATCAGACTTAAAAAACCTCAGCGTCTTTTCAACAGACGCACTCCCCAATATAACCCACCGCCGGTTTGGCATTCTGGTATCCGAATGGAACACTGAAGTGACCGAAGCCCTGTTTGAGGGTGCTTATCAAACCCTGCTGACGCATGGAGCCAAAGCCGAAAACATTATTCGGGGCAACGTGCCGGGCAGTTATGAATTAAGTCTGGCCTCGCAATGGTTCGCCCAGCGCGATGATATAGACGCGGTTATTGCGCTGGGGTGCGTTATTCAGGGCGAAACCAAGCATAATGATTACATTAATCACGCGGTGGCGCAAGGTCTCACCAACGTCAGCCTTAAAACCGGCAAGCCCGTTATTTTCGGTGTTCTGACGCCCAATGATCAGCAGCAGGCTATCGACCGGGCGGGTGGCAAACACGGTAACAAAGGTGACGAAGCGGCCATCACCGCTATTAAAATGTTAGGCTTACAGCAACAGGTTTACAGTAAATTTTAATTCTGAATGAGTGAATGATAGAATGTGCGAATAGTGAAACACACGCTACTTTCTCATTCATTAATTCACTAATTCACTAATTCACCTTAAAATGCACGTCTGGAAATTTGGCGGCACATCGGTCGGGAAGCCCGAGCGTATGCACTCCATCCGTACGCTGATCACCAGCGACGACACTCGTAAAATCGTCGTACTGTCGGCTCTGTCCGGCACTACCAACGCACTGCTAGCCATCGGCGAATCGCTGAAAGCGAATAACGATGCCGATGCTCATGCTAAGATCGACGCGTTGAAAGCGCACTATGATTCATTCCTGAGCGAATTGTATAAAACCGCCGACGGGAAAGCGGCCGGTCAGAAAATCGTGGACAGCGAATTCTCGTTTATCCGCTCACTGACGGGTATCAAGCCATTTACGCTGAAGCAGGAAAAAGAACTGGTGGCCGAAGGTGAGTTGCTGAGTACACAGATTTTTCAGGCGTATCTGGTCGAAGAGGGTGTTCCGTCTACGTTGTTGCCCGCGCTGGAGTTCATGCGCATCGACGCCGACAACGAGCCTGAGATTCAGTTTACCGAACAGAAACTCGCCGAACTGCTGCCTGCCCATGACGATAAGCAGATCATTGTTACACAAGGCTTCATTTGCCGGAATCCACGGGGCGAAGTCGACAACCTCAAGCGGGGTGGCTCGGATTATACTGCTTCGCTGATTGGCGGTGCTATCCGGGCGGAAGAAATCCAGATCTGGACCGACATCGACGGGATGCACAACAACGACCCGCGTATTGTTAAAAACACCTTTCCCGTTCGCGAGCTGACGTTCGACGAAGCGGCAGAATTAGCGTATTTCGGCGCGAAGATCCTGCACCCGTCTACCATCACCCCCGCCCGGATGTTTGGTGTGCCCGTCCGGTTGAAAAACACGATGGACCCAGCCGCCCCCGGCACCCTCATCGCCGACCGTCCCGAAGCGTCGGCCGCATCCAGCGAAGTATTCAAAGCGATTGCGGCCAAAGACGGCATTACAGCCCTATACATCCACTCGACCCGTATGCTGAATGCCTACGGGTTCCTGCGCCGGATTTTCGAAATTTTCGAGAAGTACAAAACGCCGGTCGATATGATAACGACCTCCGAGGTGTCGGTATCGGTAACAATCGACAATACCGAGCGCCTTCAGGAAATTACGGACGAACTCAACACGTTCTGTACACTCGAAGAACCCGACCACGACCAGACCATTATTTGTGTTGTAGGGAACTTCAGCGCCGACAACGAAGGCGTCGCGGTTCGGGTGTTCAACGCCATGAAAAACATCCCGATCCGGATGATCTCATACGGCGGTACCGAAAGCAACCTGTCGCTGCTCGTTCATGGTCGTTACAAAGCCGACGCACTGAACGCCTTGAATGACGGATTGTTTTCCGTGTAACTTTGCGTTCAGAGCAACGCCATTTCTCAAAGAAATGGCGTTGCTGCCCATCAATCTCGCCAGGCCATGACTGACAAGCAATTTTCACAGGCAGTAAAGAAGCAAGTCTGCGAGATTGACCCCCAGGCCGAAGTTTGACTGCACGGGTCAAGGGCGCGGGGTGATGCTCGTCCCAATTCGGACTGGGATTTTTTAGTATTTACGAACAACGATCTGTCTGGGGGAGAAGGTGGCAGTTTTCGGATCGGTTGTACGACATTCAATAAGAGAGCGGTCGGATGATTAGCACCATTGTTTGGCCCCAACGGGAAAGACGTCGTTATGAGGTTACAGACTTGTATCAGAATGTAATGGACGAAGGCATCAGACTACAGGTCGTACTGTTTCCTACTCTCACTAACTCAGGAATTTATTGACGTTATCAAACGTCTGATTAACCAGTAATATGCTGCAACTCAATTTTATCCGCGAGAATAAAGACACCGTGTTGGCGGGGCTTGGAAAGCGATATTTCGCCAATGCCGAAACGGTTGTCGACAATGTGCTGACGCTTGACCAGAAACGGCGCGATACCCAAAAGGAACTTGACGATGTATTGGCCCAGTCCAACGCCAAAGCCAGTCAGATTGGTGCGTTGATGAAGGCGGGGGATAAAACCGCTGCTGAAGCTGCCAAAGCCGAAACCGCTGAGTTGAAAGTCCGCTCCAAAGACCTCGCCGAAGCCCTGCGCCAGGTAGAAGTTGAGTTGCAGGCCGTGCTCGTTACCATCCCGAACATTCCGCACAGCAGCGTTCCACCCGGCCGCAGTGCCGACGATAACGAAGTGGTGCTCGAACATGGCGACAAGCCCACGCTTCACGACGCAGCCCAGCCCCACTGGGAATTGATTAAGAAGTACGACATTATTGACTTCGAGCTAGGTGTGAAGATTGCCGGAGCGGGGTTTCCCGTTTATAAAGGCAAAGGAGCCCGGATTCAGCGGGCGATGATCAACTTTTTTCTTGACGAAGCCCTGAAAGCCGGTTATATAGAAGTACAGCCACCCATTCTGGTTAATGAAGATTCGGGCTTTGGAACCGGACAACTGCCCGATAAGGAAGGGCAGATGTATTTCGCCACCGAAGATAAACTGTACCTGATTCCAACGGCCGAAGTCCCCATCACAAATATTTACCGGGATGTAATTTTGAACGAGAATCAGTTGCCGGTTAAAAATGTAGGATACACGCCTTGTTTTCGGCGGGAAGCGGGTTCGTGGGGTGCTCACGTTCGCGGGTTGAACCGGCTGCACCAATTCGATAAAGTGGAAATCGTGCGCATCGAACGGCCCGAAAACTCCTACGCGGCTCTGGAAGAAATGAGCCTGCACGTTCAGAGCCTGTTGCAGAAACTGGAACTCCCCTACCGCGTGTTGCGCTTGTGTGGGGGCGACATGGGCTTCACTTCGGCGCTTACCTACGATATGGAAGTATGGTCGGCGGCACAGCAACGCTGGCTTGAAGTTAGCTCCGTCTCAAACTTCGAAACCTATCAGGCTAACCGGCTGAAACTGCGTTCGAAACTAGAAGGGAAAATGCAGCTCATGCACACGCTGAATGGCTCGGCGTTAGCGCTGCCGCGTATTCTGGCCTCCATTCTGGAGAATAACCAAACACCCGAAGGCATCAAAATCCCAAAGGTTCTTGTGCCGTATTGCGGGTTTGAGGTGATCGATTAGTAGGTTAGTAAAAAGGAAGGCGTGCCACAGTTCAAACCGTGGCACGCCTTCCTTTTTTTACCAAGACACTAATTCAACTCCCGAGTGGTTTCGAACAGGAACCACACACGGCGTTCGGTCTCATCAATGTATACTTCGAGCAAGCTGGCGGTGGCTACGTCTTCAGCGTCGTCGGCTACTTTGTGTGCGTCGCGCATAGCTTTCGCCATCTTTTTATTCTCGTTCATCAGGTCAACCAGCATGTCTTTAGGTGCCACGAAATCTTCGTCGTTGTCCTTCACCCGCTGCAACTGGGCAATGTGCGCCACCGACCGAATGGTATTTTCACCCAGTTTCCGGACGCGTTCGGCGAGCGGGTCGATGGTGGCAAAAATCTGGTCGGCCTGCTCGTCCAATAGCAGATGATAGTCGCGGAAATGGCGTCCCGACATGTGCCAGTGGTAATTTTTCGTTTTGATATATAGTGCAAAGGCATCGGCCACCAGCCCGTTTACAGCTTCAGCTACTTTTTGTATGCCTTTGTCTTTGAGGTCGGATGGGGTATCCAGCACCTCTACTTGATGAACAGCTTTCATAAGGTTAATCAGTTAGTCAGCGTAAAAGCTTATACCCTTGAAAAACCCCATGCCCCTGATATTGTTTGTTAAATCCAACTTAAAATCGGGCGAGCACTTTCTCGGAAACCGTTTTGCCAATCGATAGCGACGAGGTGGCGGCTGGCGATGGTGCATTGACGACGTTAATGGCTTTATCGCTTTCCAGAATGGCGAAATCATCCAGCAATCCACCGGTACGGTCACAGGCCTGCGCCCGTACACCCGCGCCCCCCGGCTCCAGATCCGACTCCTGAATTTCCGGTATCAGGCCCTGCAGGGCTTTGGTGAAAGCGGCTTTGGAGAACGACCGATACATTTCGCCCAGACCCGTTTCCCAGTACTTGGCGGCTACTTTCTGAAACCCCGGCCACGAAAGTGTTTCGTACAATTCTTTCAGATTCACCGCCGACTTGGTGTAGCCTTCCCGCTGAAACGCCAGAACCGCATTCGGACCGGCCTCTACGCCCCCATGCACCATACGGGTGAAGTGAACGCCCAAAAAAGGGAAGTTCGGGTCGGGTACGGGGTAAATCAGGTTTTTAACCAGGTATTCTTTTTGTGGCTTGATCTTAAAGTATTCCCCCCTAAACGGCACAATGCGTACATCGACCGGCTCGCGCTGGGTAAGCTGAGCGATTTTATCAGAATACAGACCTGCGCAGTTCACGACCAGTTTGGTTTCGTAACGGTTCTTATTCGATACTACGATGCTCAGGCTCGTTCCGGGTGTTACCTGCTCCACCCGCTCGTTTAGTCGAATTTCACCGCCCAGCGCCAGAAACTTTTCGGCATACTTGTCGGATACCTGCTTGTAATCAATTATACCTGTTTGCGGCACGAACATACCGGCAACGCCCGTTACATGCGGCTCAATCTCCCGCATCTCGGCCAGCGACAGCTTTTTCAGTCCGCCAAGGCCGTTCGACTGCCCGCGCTCATAGAGCGTATCGAGTTGGGGGAGCTCTTCAGGTTTGGTGGCGACGACGATTTTGCCGCAAAGGTCATACGGTATACCTTCCGCATCGCAAAAGTCGATGAGCATGTGGTAGCCTCGAATGCAGTTAGTGGCTTTCAGACTGCCCGGCTTGTAATACAGTCCAGAGTGGATAACCCCGCTGTTATGCCCCGTCTGATGACGAGCAACAGCGGATTCTTTCTCGATTAAGATAACGGTCAGGTTTGGCCGTTGCTGTTTCAACTGAAGCGCGGTGGCTAACCCTACGATGCCCCCGCCAATAATTACTACGTCTGTCATAGCTTGTATCTGACAGCAAGATGCTGTCAGCGATGCCTAAGTTCGGCAGCCCGTATTGTCGGACAAGTTACTGCCGGATACCCCTGCTGTATAGTTAAGGCACAAAGGTACAGTTTTCAGACGAATCAGCCGATTACCGCAGCTGGCCCTCAATCCAATCGAGTCCGCGCCCGTACAGGGCGTGGGCAAAACGAACCCGGTTGTCGAAATCGGCATTAGCGGTTTGGCCGGTAGTCATAAACTGCTTCACGAGCCGGGCGTTGTCCAGTGCCTGCGGCTGGTCGTATTCAGGTTCCGTTTCTGTACGGAAGGCCGAGAAGGCGGGGGCGTCACCTTCGAAGTGCTGAAAGAACAAATGCCCTTTGGGGGTACGAACAGCGCAAAGTACGCCCGTTGCACGGCTGGTTGAGGGAGCCAGACTCCCCTCCAGGCCGCGTTTTAGGACGATAACGGCGTCGAATCCGGCCAGCATGGCCAGTTCGGCCATTTTCATTTGATAGGTAATATGAAACACCGACGTCACCAGAATCCGGGCGTGGCAGGGGTTCAGCACTTTTTCGAGGGTAGCCAGAAACGGGCGTTTGATCATGGTATGCCGACGCTCCACCCACCGGTTAAGGGCTGGCGACAGGGCTTTCTGGTCGAGCACCCAGCCGTACGAAGCCAGGGGTGTATCCAGTTCGTGGTTACTTTGTAAAAACTGGCAACCCAGGTTCATGTATAGATCGAGGGTATTCAGCGTGAACTTCGGCCCACCTGAGCGGCCCACCATAGAGATGGCCCCGTAGCCCCGTTTCTGGAAAAACTGCGCCAGCAGGGGCGTAATCAGGTAACTGTTCTCGACGCCATCAAACGGCTCAGCCAGTTGGATCAGCGGCCGGTCGGCGCAGCTTATGGGGCCAAATCCGGGCGTAAACGTCCGTTCGGCAGCACGCATCAGCCCATGGTATTCTTCGTTCGTTTCGTGCCGGACGCGCATGATGCTGGCGGCCAGTCCCCGGAAAGTCTCGCAGGAGCCATCACCAAACAGATAATCACCTAATTGCTCGGCTTCATCGACCTGAAGGTTTGCCCCCCGAACCAGTTTAGTGGCAATATGAAGCATCCCTTCAGGTAGATCGGGACAAACTTTATTGATAAGAAATGTCGGATGTAAAAAAGCTCCTTTTCCGATTACCTCTTCCAGCGTCCGTTCATCGTCGGTTGGGCCTTTGGCTAGTAAGGCTCCCAGAAAAGCCCCTCGCTGGAGCGGATGGGAAGCGGGATCGGCCAGCGCAACCCGACATTCAGCAAGCATTTCGGGGGTAAGCGGCTTACTGCCATACTTACCAATGCCAATGTGTTTAATACCACGCCCAAGCGGGGTACTGGTGGCCGGTACGTCCAGAACCATAAGATTAACTGGTTTAACTGAGAGATAGGGAGTAGGTAAATATAAGTAAAAAAGATGGACTCTCTAACCGAAAAGTTAGCAAAAATGGCGGTTTTGAAGGCCTTAAAGCCATATTATTCCTAAAGTGTAGTCTATTACTGTTCCTGTCCAATTCAGTTAACCCTAAAAAGGTTTAGTTTTGGTAAACCGTGCCCTGAGCCGTGTTTATCTATCGGAAATAATCTGTTTTATGTCTTCTCTCCGGCTTTTTCTTACACCCAAAACCGGGTTATTCATCCTGCTGACGGGCCTACTGGTCAGCGTCGAACTGGCCGTAACGCAAACAACTGGTTTCGTTCGGCGCCCGATGGCCGTTTCGTTGGGTGTCATGTTCGATCTGGTGTTCGTCACCACGGGTTTGTTTTACTGGCTTGTGGCAAAACCCCATCAACTGCCCCGCAACCGGACCATCCTGATCGCTGTTCTGATGCTGCGTCTGGCGTCGTTCATCCTACCAAAAGGCGCTTTCCTACCAAACCAGTTCTGGCCAATCTTGTTGGTACTGACTGAGGCAATGGTACTGATACTAGCGGGTTTACGAATCCGAACTATTGTGCAGACCTATCGACGGTTGCGTTCTCAGTCGGATGCAGAAACAGCCTTGCAAGGCAGCCTCGCTGCCGTTTTTGGTCATAAAGCGTCTGGTATTATCATGGGCGAGGGCCTCACGCTCTATTACGTGCTGCTGGGCTGGCGGCTCAGACAGAATGTTCCGCCCGGATCGACCGTCCTGACCACGCATCGTCAATCAGGACAAATTGCGCTCGTGGTCAGCCTGCTAATGGTTGGCCTTATCGAAACAGTTGGTCTCCATGTGCTACTGAACCGCTGGAATCCGTCAATAGCGTTCTGGGTAACCCTGACCAGCGTCTATGGGTTGTTATTTTTCATAGCCGACATGATTGCCACCGTCAAGCGTCCCTCCTATTTGACCGATACGCATCTTCACCTCCGCTTAGGGGTACGCTGGGGGGCGGTTATACCTCGCTCGGCGATTATTGATATCAGACGGATTCATGAAAAACCGGCAAAACAGACCGGTCAACTCAACGGTGCCTTTCTAACAGCACCCACTATTTTACTGAGCTTCAGCGAACCCATTTGCTTCGACGGGCCTTATGGATTGAGGAAGCAAATCAGTCGATTTTCTTTTTGTGTGGATAATCCCGATTCATTCGTTCAATTACTAACGAATCGTGCTTGATTCGGCCCGTTAGCAGTGCACAACCGCTGGCTAATGGCCCAATCGACTATTTTTACGAAGACATTTCAATTCGGTAACATGGCGGAACGAATCACCTACGGCAAAACATGGTGGGGACAACAATGGCTCAATGCACTGACCAGCATTGACATGGCGAACCGATTGCCGCGGGGTAAAACTTACGCGAATAAAGGAGCGGTGCAGGGATTGTCCATTTCCCAGAATCAAATTAGTGCCTCGATTAAAGGAACCGCCCCCCGACCCTATAAATCAAAGTTATCGGTACCGCTGTTCTCTGAGCAGGAAAAAGAGTGGCTGCTGACCGAAATCCGGGAGAACCCAGCCACGCTGGCGCAACTCCTGAACCGGCAACTTCCTCCCGAACTGACCGAATTTGCAGAGACGAGCGGCATTCAACTCTTCCCGCATTCGTTTCGGGACTTGTCGATGGGTTGCTCCTGCCCCGACGAAGCCGTGCCCTGCAAGCACTTGGCTGCCGTTATTTATACCATCGCCAATGAAATTGACCGGAATCCGTTTCTGGTTTTTCAACTGAAAGGGCTTGACATTTTGAGCGAGTTGCAAAAATTTCAGGTAGAAGGTATTCAGGGTGCGCTCGAAACGGTCCTGTCGTTTAAAGACATTGGCACCGACGATTTGCCCGACGACGAAGACTGGAAACCTAACGAAAAGGCGCAGGCCAATCTGGACTTCGCCACCATTCCGGCGCTGACTGACCAGCTTTTAGGGCTGCTCGCTACCGATGTTACCTTCACCAAAGGCGACTTTCATAAATCCTTGGCACGGGCATACAAGCTGTTTAGCAAGCCGGTTGACGTTGACCTGAACGAAGAGCGCAACACGGCTAGCGTACCAGCTTTCAGCGACAGCATTGAGTTGCAACTCGATGAGGTGATGACGGTCAAGAAAATTAATATGTTCAGCGAGCATGGCGAACCCCGGTCTATTCCAGGCTTCGACATGAGCGACCTGATGGCCTGGCTCAACACCCTCACCGAAGCCGACTGGGCCGAAATGAGTGATTCGGTGAGGGGTCTGTACCTAACCATGCAGTTTGCAGCCGCGCTGCTGCGCAGGGGTGCCGTTGTGCCCCAGCTCCTGCGCGTGGGGCCAACAGAAGAGCAATACCGGGTTCGGTGGCTCCCCGCTACGCTTAATGAGACCGTAAAACGCCAGACCGATTTGTTGGCCGCGCAACTGCCGCCCACGCTACTTACGGTGCGCTGGCAAAAGGAATGGCTCGCTCTACCCGATGAGCAGCAGGTGCTAACACTATGTTCGTTGTTCCTGCGCCGGGCCATCAAACCTGCTACCGTTGAACTCTGGGAACGTTGGCCTCTGGAAGACGCCGACCGGCTCTTTTTCGGGGTCGAAACGATCCGCTTTGAAGGATTTGGCCGGAAGGAAATGCCGCTAGCCATGCAGCTTTGGGTGAGTGATTTCTTTCTGACCCATAAACGGTTTGTACCCATTCTGGCCGTTGAAGATAGCGAATCGGGCGATGAATTCCGGCTGAGTCTGCTTATCCGCGACCGCGAAGCCCCCACCATCAACGGGGCGCCAACTGCCCCAATTCCCTTGCCGGACCTGCTCGACAAACGCGCTAACGGCATCGACCGCCATCAGCGCATCCGGATGGCCGTTTTACAGGATTTACTGGTGCTGGCGCGGCACTTTCCCGATCTGGCTAAACTGACCAAAACGGGAGGCCCGGCCTATTTGGCTTATACGCCCGAACAGTTCGTGAAAGTCCTGCTGGAACAACTGCCCCGAATGCAGTTGCTCGGCATTGCGCTGTTGTTGCCTAAGTCGCTCCAGCACTGGGTCCGCCCCACAGCGGGTGGACGGCTAAAGGCCAAAGTTACGGCCAACAATGCCTTTATGCGGCTGGACGACATGCTGACCTTCGATTGGCAGATTGCCCTCGGTAGCGACATGGTGAGCGTAAAAGAGTTCCAGAAGCTGGTAGGCCGCACCACGGGGCTGGTTAAAATCAAAGATCAGTACGTGCTCGTCGATCCAACCGAACTGAACAAGCTTTATAAACAACTCGAAAATCCACCCGAACTAACGGGCACTGAACTGCTTCGGGCGGCTTTATCGGAAGAGTTCCGGGGCAATCGGGTTGGCCTGACGGCCGATGTGCGGGAGTTGATTCGGCAGTTTACCGAAAGTGAATCGCAGCCCCTCCCCGACTCGCTGGATGCGACCCTTCGCCCGTATCAACAGCGTGGTTACGACTGGCTCATTAAAAATACGGCTCTCGGTATGGGTAGTTTGCTGGCCGATGACATGGGCCTTGGAAAAACCCTTCAGGTCATTGCGCTGCTACTAAAATTCAAACAGGAAGGGAGATTCAAGAAACAAAAGGGACTGGTTGTATTACCTACGACCCTGCTGACCAACTGGCAAAAAGAAATTGCCCGGTTCGCGCCGGAGTTGCAGGCCCGGATTTACCATGGCTCCAACCGAAAGCTCCCCACCGAACGCAACGGCGAGTATGACCTGCTGTTGACGACCTACGGCGTTATCCGGAGTGATCTGAACGAACTGAAGAAGATAACCTGGGCGGTGGTGGTCATCGACGAAGCACAGAACATCAAAAACGCCGATACCGAACAAACAAAAGCCGTTAAAGCCCTAAAATCGCCCATACGCATTGCCTTGAGCGGTACGCCAGTCGAGAACCGGTTGTCGGAGTTCTGGAGCATTATGGATTTCGTCAACAAAGGGTATCTGGGCGGGCTGACCAAATTTAATGAGGAGTTCGGCAAGCCGATTCAGCAGGAGCGCGACCACCAGAAACTCGACCAGTTCCGGCGCATTACCAGTCCGTTCCTACTCCGTCGCGTCAAAACCGACCGCACCATCATCAGCGATCTTCCCGATAAAATCGAGACTAACCAGTTTTGCGCCCTCACGACCGAGCAGGCCGTGCTCTACCAGAGTGTGGTGCAGGAAAGCTTACGGGCCATTGAAGAGAAAGACGGTATTGCGCGCCGGGGTCTGGTGCTGAAACTCATGACAGCTCTCAAGCAGATTGGCAATCACCCGCATCAATACCTCAAGAAAGGTAATGCGGCTCCGTCGCTGTCCGGCAAGGCAACACTCTTGCTTAGCTTACTCGAAACGATTTACGCTAACCACGAAAAGGTGTTGATCTTCACCCAGTACAAGGAGATGGGTGAGCTACTGACCCAGTTCATTCAACAGTCATTTGGCACGCAGCCGTTGTTTCTGCACGGCGGCACCTCCCGGCCCGAACGCGACCGGATGGTGGAGCAATTCCAGCGAAACCGCAGTGACCACACGTTCATACTATCACTCAAAGCGGGCGGTACGGGACTTAACCTGACCCAGGCCAACCACGTTATTCACTTCGATTTATGGTGGAATCCGGCGGTGGAGTCGCAAGCCACCGACCGTGCTTTCCGTATCGGCCAGACAAAGAACGTCATGGTTTACCGACTCATGAACCAGGGCACACTGGAAGAGAAAATCGACGCCATGATTCGTTCTAAACGCGAACTCGCCGACCTCAGCGTCAAAACTGGCGAAACCTGGCTTGGTGATTTGAGTGATGATGAGTTGAAAGAACTGGTGGCGTTGGGGTAGAGTCGTGTAGTACCGACCGTCACGGTCAGTACTACGCGACTCTACTATCTATCTACACCTTCTTCGGATCGGGGTGTGTGTATGGGTTCCGATAATCCCGTGCCAGCATTTTAGTAGCTTCTTTATCACCCACCACTTCGCGCTTGACGGGGTCGTATACCATTGGACGGCCAGTTTTCATAGCCATGTTGGCCAGAATGCAGCTTGCCGTTGAGATGTGACCCTGCTCAATATCTGCAACAGGTCGGCTGTTTTTTTCGATAGCATCCAGGAAGTTAAGCATGTGCAGGCGCGTAGCCGGGGCTGCATTCAGCTCAATTTTCGGCGTGGTATCTTCCGTGACGTCTTCCGGGTATTTCTCTTTTTCGAAGAGAACATCGAAGTGGATTTTCTCGCCTTTACCGTCCGGAATGAAGTCGCACTGCATGGTACTGCCCCACAGAGTGCCTTTTTCACCATACAGCGTGAAAGACCAGGGATAATCGGGATTGTTGGCCGTTCCCCAAGTTTTGTGATGCCACACACAGTTCAGTTCGTCGTACTCAAATAGCGCCGATTGCGTATCGGAGATGTTCGATTTACCCTCTTTCTGCACATAAATTCCACCGTGAGACGTAATCCGCTTGGGCCAGCCCAGGTTAAGCATCCAGCGGACGGTATCGAGCATGTGTACGCACATATCGCCCGTAATGCCGTTGCCATATTCCATGAATGTCCGCCACCAGCGCACGTGGGGTAAGCCATCGTAGGGACGCAACGGAGCCGGACCGGTCCACATTTCGTAGTCTAGGAAATCGGGGACCGGCTGAACAGCTGGGTTGCCATTGTTCCGCATGTGCAGGTCGCACGACATCTCTACGTGCGATATTTTACCGAGCAATCCGGCGTCGACAATCCGCTTTTTAGCATCAATCAGGTGCGGGGTACTTTTCCGTTGCGTACCCACCTGCACCACTTTGTTGTATTTACGGGCGGCAGCAACCATCGCTTCGCCTTCCATCACGTCCACGCTGATGGGCTTCTGCACATACACATGCGACCCTGCCTTTACGCAGTCGATCATCTGGAGTGCGTGCCAATGGTCGGGGGTGCCGATGAGTACAATGTCCATCTGGTTCTCGGCCAGCATTTTCTTATAATCGCCATACAGCTTGGGCGTTTTACCCGATTTCTGCCGCTGGCTAACCAGCTTGGCGGCACCGGCCAACATATTCTTGTCGACATCGCAGAGGGCAACCACTTCAACGGGTGCTACCTGAATCAGACGAAACAAATCACTTTTGCCGTACCAGCCCGTACCGATCAGGCCAACCCGATAGGCTTTGGGCGGATTGATCAGATCCATCCCCCTCGCCCCAAAGGCCGAAAGAGCAAGTGAGGCAGTAGTGCCCTGTATAAAACGACGACGGTTGATATTGAAAATATCCATGCGAATTAAGGTTTTTCAGACGGCAGAGCCGGGGTTATAGGAGATTAATGGTTTACATGCCTGATCAGGATTATTGGTTCGTAACAAGCACAAACACTAAACACAGACAGACACATTTATTACTTTAATTAGGATTGCGTTTGTTGTACAGCGACTCAAAAGTTGCGTACCCGACGGTACGAGATAAAGAGTACTGGATCGGCTTCTACAAACATTTCGTCGCTACGCGACCGACGTTGAACCTAATTTGTGCTCTCTAACAGCCGGGCTAAAGGCTACAATCTATTTCACCAATGCCATTACAGCCTCATCGCCCATAACGGCGCGGGCCGGGCGGGGGTGGGCCGCATTGAAAACCGCTAAATCCGACGGTTCAAGCAGCTTGTTTGGCGACTCGTCAATCTGCCCATCTTTCATCACCCGGTTCAGATCCAGCTTTAGCTCTTTCGCCAGAAACCGGTAAGCGGCAGTACGCTTGCTGGGGCCGTAATCGTGGCCTTCCATTGGCAAGTGCACGTTTTCGACCCGGTCTTTAGCCCCATAATAACCGTAGATGGCCTGGATGTACGGAAACTCGACATCCGGCGTGTTTTTTGTCCAGTCTTTCCCATCCGAAATCAGAATCATGGGGCGTGGAGCGGCTAAAGCAGCTAGTTCGACATTGCTTGTCTGGTGTGTAGGTCGTTTGTGAATGGGCATGCCGCTCTCGCAGGTACATCCGCCAAAGAAGTGCGCCGACACCATCACTACGGGTACCGACACTTTAATCCGCTGGTCAAGGGCGGTGAGCAGAAAGGTTTGCGTACCCCCACCCGATTCACCCGACATGGCCACCCGGTTTTTATCTACCTCGGGCAGGCTAGTCAGGAAGTCAAGCGACCGCATGCCGTTCAGGGTTTGCAGTTTCAGGGCTTCAGGGACCTTATGGGATGTCTGCTTCGAATCGCCGTAACCCAGCATGTCATACACAAAGACCACCGCACCCATACGGGCCATCGTGGCGCACCGTTGCTGGGTTTGTTCAACAAAGCGGGCATCTTCTTTTGCTGCGTGACCATGCGGGCAGAGAACGGCCGGTATTTTCCCGGTTATAGTGAGGGGTTTATATAAGTTACCCGTTACAAAAACGCCCGGAATACTTTCGAAATACACATTTTCGACCGTGTAGCCATTCATCTTTTTCAGACTGTGGCGGACGGGCTGCAACGGAGCAAACTTTGGTTTGTCGGGCAGTTGCATTCCCTCGCGTATCCCCTGCCGAATGAGCTTGGCCCGAGCCTCCCAACTGGCGCGGTCGTGGTGAGTCTGGGCGAAAGTCTTTAATGCAGCCGCCCCTTCCGCTTCGGTGAAATACGCCCCCTGACATAAATCCGGTCGGGCCGGATTGGGTTGCGCAAAAGCGGTTACTGTACTTAAAACGTATGAACTGACAAGCAATCGGAGGTTCATGATAAGGAGTAATTTATTGAACACAAAGACACGGAAATTTCGGCGCCGGGCGCACATTCCTTAATTCATACGCACGAGTTTAAATCAACCTCAAAAGATGGCTCTGCAGGACTCTTACTCCATAACCGGTTAGCTTATCGTGTAATTCTTATAGTTTAATCGAAAGATGTGCAAAAAATAATCTTCTGGCCGATTACTGCCTCCTGCGGCTATGAAGAAAACGGACAGGCTTAGCTGTATCTGCCTGATTAGATCCACACTTAACTCGTCAATGCCTCTGGTGCATTTTCCTGACGTACCGGCTCCCCAACTGCCAGTGGCAACGTTATGGTGAACGTAGTTCCTACTTTTTCCTTACTCTCGACGTCTAAAGTCCCACCATGACATTCCACAAATTGGCGGGCAATAACAAGGCCCAGGCCGGTACCCTGTATGCCGTTGGTGTTGCTCCCCCGGAAGAAAGCCTGAAACAGAGAAGTCTGTTCTTTAACCGGGATGCCTATACCAGCATCGATCACTTGTAAGATCAGGTTGTCGGGCGAAAAGATGACACGAAGGATAGGAGATGTAGTAACCGAGAATTTAAAGGCATTCGACAGCAGATTCATCAGCACATGCGTCATTAGTTTGGCATCAAGATTCACCCACCGGGGCGTTCCTTCAATAAGCAATCGAACGCTTCGGTGATCGGCCCGTTCACTGAAGTGCGTGTCGATCAGGGTCTCACAAAGACCAACGACATCTTCTGCGCGGGGAGCATATGTTATCTTTCCGGCTTCAATCTGACCAATGGTTAATACATCGGTCAGGAGCGAGCTAAACTGGGCGATCTGCTTTTCAATTACCCCCAGGTGCTTCTGGATGGAGGCCCGGGCAGTAGCAGCAGGCGCGTCGAGATACAGCTTGATCAGTTCCACACTAGACTGAATAGTAGTCATCGGCGTACGGAACTCATGAGAAGCCGTTGAGACAAACTGAGACTTGAGCTGGTTTAACTCCTGCTCCCGCAGGAGCGACTTCTGAAGAACGAACTCTTTTTCTTTCTGGACGGTCACATCGCTGGCAATTCCAATATGACGCAGCGCATTACCCGCTTCATCACGGATGGTGAAGCTACGAATCAACAGCCAGCGTAAAGGCGCATCGTTAGTCTGTAATCTACAATATAACTCTCCATCTATACCCGCCTTATATTGTTCCATAAATGCCCGTACCGCCGGTACATCTTCGGCGAGAACGGTTTCCATAAACGAAAGCGGCCTCTCCTTTAATTGCTCAAGGGTCGTGTTCCAAACTCGTTCAAAGGCCGTGTTTACATACAGCAATCGAAACGGCTTGGCCGAATGGATCCAGAATACTTCGTCAACATTTTCAGCAATTTCCTGAAAGCGCTGTTCACTTTCCTGCAATTGCTGCTGGGCAGCCTGCTGTTCTACCTTTGGCTGGAGCAACTGCATGTGGAGTGCCTGATCCTGCAACTCCTGCTTCTGTTGCAATACCTCACTGGTACGTGCCTGTACCTCTTTTTGCAAATAAACCTGTTGCGCTTTTATCCGGTTGACCCGCAGACGGTATACGCCGTAGAGTGTTCCCAGCAAGAACAAGGTCATGAGCGTTTTAAACCACCAGGTAAGCCAAAAAGGGGGCATAATAACAACTGTTAGTGATGTTCCTTTGCTATTCCACAGCCCATCATTATTGGAGGCTTTCACCCGGAACGTGTAGGTGCCGGGATCGAGGTTCGTATAGGTTGCGGTCCGTTTTGTACCGATATAATTCCATGCTGCATCAAACCCCTCCAGCTTGTAAGCGTATTGATTTTTTTCGGGGACGGTATAATTGAGGGCAGCGAATTCGAAGGTAAATACGGATTCTTTATACGATAGGGTAATCAGGTCTGTTTCGCTGATGTGACTGTGAATCAGCTCGTGCTTATCGCCAACCGAAACCGGTTTGTTAAAAACAAGGAAATCGGTAATGTAGACCGGCGGAATAAATGTATTCTTTTTCAGGCTATCCGGATGAAACGTACTGAACCCGTTCACACCGCCGAAAAAGAGTTGGCCATCCGTGGTCTGGAAACTGGAATTATCCCTGAACTCGTTTCCCTGTAATCCGTCGGAGTGCCCAAAATTCTGAAACGTCTTCGTTCGGGGATCGAACCGGGAGAGGCCGTTATTCGTACTAAGCCAAAGAATATTTTTGCGATCTTTCTGGATAGCAAAAACAATATTGCTGGCCAGTCCTTCTTTTTCGGTGTAGGCTTTGAACGTCTGCTTACTTGTGTCAAAATAATTTACACCACCACCCACGGTACCTATCCACAAGTTACCATGATCGGCTCCGAGAATGGACTGCACATTATCATTGGACAGGCTGTGTTTGTTTTGCGGATCGTGCTGATACCGCGTGAATCGTTTACGCGCACGATCAAGCCGATTTAACCCTTTGTACGTACCTACCCAAATGTCGCCGTTAGTATCCTGAAAAACAGCCGTTACTATATTATCACTAATACTTGTTTTATCATCAGGATTTGTACGATAATGAGTAAACGTACCATCCTTGACGTTGTAGAAGTTAAGTCCGCCCTTCCAGGTACCTACCCAGATATTCCCGTCCCGGTCTTTAAACAGGTTGTTTACATCGGAAATAGACAGACTCCGGCTATCATTTGCTTTGGGTAAATGATGCTTGGAAATACCGGTTTTAACATTAAAAAAGTCAAAGCCGCCATTATGAAACCCAAGCCCCAGCACATCGGGTGCAACACGAATTACGGATATGACATGGTTGTTGCTAATCGAATTCCGATCTTTATAGGAGTGTCTGTATTGCGTGAAGCGTTTTGTCTTTCGGTCAAACAGGTTTAGTCCTCCGCCATCGGTGCCGATCCAGATGTAATTTTCGTTTCCCGACGGATCACCACAAATAGCTAATACAACATTATTACTCAGGCTTCGGGGATCGTTGGCAATCTGCCGGTAAGAGTCAAACTTTCTACCAAATCTGGGCACAAAATTTACGCCCCCGGCATAGGTGCCAATCCAGATGTTATCTGCATTATCCCGATAAATGCAATAGACCGAATTGTTATTCAGCGTACCATTGTCATCGGGATTGTTCTGATAGGTTGTGAATAGATCTGTTCGTTTGTCGTATATACTAATGCCCCCGTTTTCAGTACCTATCCACAAGTTACCGCTCCGATCTTCCATCACGGAGAGAATATCGTTATGGGTGATACTACGGCTGTTTAGTGGGTTATGCAGGAAGCTGCGAAACGAATTGCTTTTTTGATCGTAAACCGATAGCCCGCCCCCATCCGTTCCTATCCAGATAGCGCCGGTACCATCTTTATATAATTCCTTGATCCAATCGGACTGTATACTGGTTGTCGACGACGCCTTTTTGGAATAACGGACAATCTGGTTAGTGGCAGCAGTGTACCGATACAGGCCTTTTTCGGTTCCAACCCATAAATTACCGTTGTTATCTTCTAAAACCCGGCTGACATAGGTAGTATATTTACGTAATTCCCGATTGATCTGTTGATGTGGTTTATAAGTCCCCGTTTGCGAATTGAACAGGAATAAACCCTGATCGGTACCCAGCCACAATCTGTCTTTACTATCCTGGAAAATATCATTAATACTATAACTCAGCGTACCATCCGGGTGATGAACAAATTTATTCTTTACCCCGTCGAACCGATCTAAACCACCCGAAGTACCAATCCAGAGGTTTCCGGCCTTATCTTCCAGCATGGCCAATACATAGCTGTTACAGATACTGCTTTTATTGTCGAGCTCCTCTTTGTAATGCGTAAACGTATACCCATCGTATTTATTCAGACCGTCTTCAGTACCGAACCACATAAACCCCTTTTTATCTTTAAGAATGGCGCAGACATGGCTTTGAGAAAGCCCCTGATTTGTCGTTAAATGGCTAAAGGTCAGCCCTTGTGCTTGTAGCCTGAACACATTCAAACTACTAATGCACAACCAAATGACAGCGGCAGTAAGCGTTGCTTTCATTACTTAAATCGGCTATAGATAGTGTGGTTGTAAGCGTCTTTCCATACTCTACCAGAGATGATCTGTATACTCTCTGTTGACCATTTTTGTCCTGTATGGCCAATTTATTCTTTATGAGACCCTAGTCTTGGTTTACACGCTCTTCAACACCAACTACACGCTTTAAGAGCAACAACAGGGTTAATCAAGCTTAGGTATATATCCACAAATAGTATATACGTTTATAAATATAGCATAGTTATATATATTATAATCAAAGTATTTTAAGATAAAGTTACTGATCATCGTTTTATATCACCTCGTTTCAATGCTTTTACTGCGTAGTCAGCCGCTCGCGCGGATAAAGCCATATACGTGAGTGATGGGTTCTGACAGGGGGATGAAGTCATGGAAGCCCCATCGGTGCAAAATACGTTTTTGACAAGATGGTGCTGGTTGAACTTGTTAAAGACCGAATTTTTAGGTGATGTTCCCATCCGGGCGGTACCCATCTCATGGATGCTCAGCCCCGGATGAGCCTGAGCGTCGAAGCCGTTAATGTTCGAGAAGCCTGATCTTTCAAGCATCTGAACGGCTTGCTCTTTGGCGTCTTTCCGCATGAGCGTTTCGTTTTCACGATAGTGAACATCCATTTTCAGGACGGGCTGCCCCCATTTATCGGTGACGTCATTTGTCAGGTAAACGCGATTGTCTTCGTACGGCATGCATTCGCCGAAGGCGTCGAGCGTTATTTTCCAGTTGCCAAACTGTGTGGCTTTTTCTTTAAAATCAGCCCCGAATCCTTCGTCGTGGTAAGCGTGGTCCCAGTTCTCACGGTTGGTATACACTTCAAACCCGTAACCACGCTTAAACGGCTGTTTTTCGTGTCCTGGCAGATTCCGGAAACGCGGAATATACAGCCCCGCCGGATGCCGACCGTAGTAGTATTTATCCAGATCATGTTCGTAATCGGCCGTGGCACCTACGTGAAAATGGTGGTCCATCAGGTTCCGGCCCAGTTGCCCGCTGTCGTCCATTCCGTTCGGAAAGCGGTTCGATCGGGAGTTCATCAGGATATACGTCGACCCCAGCGCCGATGCGTTCAGAAAAATAATACTGGCCTTAAATTCGTGCCATTCGTGCGTTTGCTCGTCGATAACCCGCACGCCCGTCGCATAACCCGTTTTTTCGTCATAAATAATGGAGTTGACAATGGAATGCGGCCGAACGGTAAGGCGTTTTGTTCGGCGGGCAGCAGGTAACGTAGCCGACTGCGTACTAAAATAGGCACCATACGGACAGCCGCGTATGCACAGGTTCCTGAACTGGCATTTGGCACGTCCCAGACTTGTTTGCTCTTTGGTAGGGGCAGTCAGGTGAGCAGCCCGCGCCGAAATCACCCTCCGGTCGGGAAACATTCCATTCACGGCTTTACGCAGATGCGCTTCGACGCAATTGTCGGGCAGGGCGGGTTGAAATTGGCCGTCGGGCAGATGTGGCAGGCCGTCCCGATCTCCGGCAATACCGGCAAACTTCTCGACATAATCGTACCAGGGAGCTATGTCTTTGTAGCGAATAGGCCAGTCTGTTGCAATACCTTCTCTGGCGTTGGCTTCGAAATCGAGGTCAGAGAAGCGAAACGAGTAACGCCCCCACATAAGCGACTTCCCCCCGACATGATACCCCCGAATCCAGTCGAAGGGTTTTTCTTCGACGTATGGATTGTCCAGGTCGTTGACAAAGTGCTGGTGGGTAGCTTCTGTAATGGTAAAGCCGGTTCGGTTCTGTACAGGGTATTTTTTCAGTTCATCCAGTGGCATCGCCTGATTATGGTGCGGAAAATCCCACGGATTCATCGTGGCGGTGTGATAATCCGACACGTGCTCAATCATCCGTCCCCGTTCGAGCAGCAACACGTTCATTCCTTTCTCACAAAGCTCCTTCGCCGACCAGCCGCCACTAATGCCAGACCCAACAACAATTGCATCGAATTTCTTGCCGGGCGGAATGGGCGGTTGGGGCGATTTGCGTGAATGGGTCATGATGTCAACGTTATGGTTAGTATAGAACGTATTTGGTGCTATTGTAGTGCTGACCGTCCCGGTCGGGTGTATAGTAAGTAACTGGTGCTTCGCCCCACCAGGACGACCGGCTTACCAACTTTGCAAAAATGCGGCAATTTCCATGCCCCACGCAATACCTATGTGAAGGAGCAGCCCGCCCCAGATACTGCGCGTGCTTAACGCCAGAACACCCAGCAAATAGCCACCGAATAACGACGATACCGCTTCGCCCAACGGCCGCCCGAAATGAATGCAACAATACCAGATCACCATCGGCAAAACGGCTCCGTTTCCCAGTATTCTGCTCATACCAATCACGAGAAAGCCCCGGAAGAGCAGTTCCGTTGGCACGAAGTCCCAACCATAACAAAGCTCGTAGACGAGCGCGGTTACCCACTCGGGCACGCCGAAAAACTCGTTGGCGCTGGTATCGTGGTACGTTGGGTACGATTGCAGGAAATCGGGCTGGAAGGATGCCAGCGTAATGAGCGGAATCATCAGCGCCAGCATGACTGCATAAAGAACCAGTCCCTCTCGCTTCGGTACCATGCCGTAAAAACCTGATCGGTAACGGTCTGCCAACGCATAAAACAGGTATAGTGGCAGCACAATCGTCAGCACAGATTGTAAATTATGCAGACAGTAATAAGCAAACACATAGATCTGCCCATCAAACAGCTGTCGGCTCCAGTTGCTGTGTGCATAAAATCCCGCGTAGATCGAGTAGCAAACCAGAGCCGTTCCGCTTCGCAGCCAGAACTCGCGGCTGCGCCAGATATCGGTTCGGTCATGAAAGTAAGTCCAGAGCCAGACGCTGACGTAATAGGCCGTAGTGTACAGGCAAAAATACAGAACCGGCCATATTGGCTTGCCCTGATGCGCGTTGATGTAGTGGTCTTCGAAGTCGAAGTAGTAATTGACGGCAAGGAGTAGTGCCACCCAGAGTGCGGTGACCGCGTAGAGATCGAGACGAAAGTCGGTGCGGATATGATCGCGCAGGTCGCGCCAGAGGGCTTTCATGTACTAATCATACGATAGGCGTTCGACTTTCCCTGCCAAAGCCAGGTAACAAGACTTTATTCGTTTATCAGGGTTAGACAGCCGATTTTTTGTCACATGGATTAAGAGGGAAATCACCCATGTAAATACGGGATATTTCCCCTTGTTTCAACATGAATTTAGTACAGTCCTTTACCAAAACTCTTACCGATTCAATTTACCATGAAAAAACCCACTGCCTTGCTTGCCCTGATTACCTTATTGATCTCTCCATTCGTTTATGCACAGACTACTCCACGCGCAATGGCTAAGCCCGGCGAAGAGGTTCATGTTTGGGCTTATCCGGTTAAAGCCGGTAAACAAAAGCAGTATGAGCACTTCGTACACGACATCTTCTGGCCGGGCGCAAAAAAACTATCGGCAGGTGAGCAACGGGTGTTTAAGCAAACACGGGTGATGCACCCAACGAAAGCCAACGCCGACGGCACTTTCACTTACCTGTTTATCATGGACCCTTACATTAAAGGCGGTGACTATGATATTGAATCGCTCATTAAGAAGATGTACGGTCCTAAACAGGGTGCTGAGCATTACAAACTTTTCAATGGGGCCGTCGTACCCGGCAAAGATGTAGGCTATCAGGCCATACAGTCGAAAGATTGACCTGAGCGGTACGGGCCATTTACCCTGCTGAGGTAAAGACTTACCGCTCAGAAACCATCCGGTTAAACGATCTGCGAGGACACAACCTCGGGAAGGGGGAGCGATTCCCTTACCCGCCCGGTTTGTGTCCTCACAGACTTATTTCACGTTAGTAAGCGCTTGCTACAACAAGAACTGTCTGTAGTAAGGACACAAACTTAGGGAATGAGCAGCAAGGTGGCTCTTGCCTGAGATGAGGAAAAGAATTAGAACCCTTCCTTTTCAGCCTCTTTATCTTTTTTCTTCTCGTCTTTCTTCTTCTCTTCCTTCGCTACTTTCTGGCCAGGTTGTGGCTTTGGTTTCGGTACTGGTTTGGTTTTCGTCTTGTATTGATCCAGATACCGGTCTACAAATAAAGCTTTCTCGTCGGCCGTTGCCGCCACGACCTCAATAGTCGCTTTCCCCGAGTTTTTAGACCCGGCCAGTAAGCGATCGTTAATATCCTGCTCGGATGTGACAATGGCCAACTGACCCAGCCCCGTTGGTGTACTGGCTGGTTTATAATCGTAAAACACCCATACATCGGGCGACGATTCGAGGTAAATGCTGGCTTCGTCGCCGTTGCCCGTCTTTCTGATTTCTATAAAGCCGTCCATCTGGGCGTTTACGTCGGTGGCCATCATGTTCGATACGCCCAGCTTCCCTACGCTGTAGAACGCATTGTATTTGGTAGACCAGCGCAGGTTCGCATTGGCCAGTACCAGCATGGCATTTAATTTGGGCGATGCCTGACCAAGTGGCACGTGCTGGTTCTGCGCTTTAAGCCGATAAGCATCCACCGCCTGCTGACCAATTAAGGGCACTAGCTTATCCGACAACCGATTCAGGTCATCATCGGCCGCTTCATCGTTCTTCTCTTCCAGATTTGTCTTGACCAGCTTGTCCGAAATAAGCGCCGTAATCGGATCAGGAACCGGGAAGGCAAAAGCCAGCAACGTATTGAAACGGTACAGGCTACTGTCGATGTTGACCCGAGCCGAACCCGACGACAATAAATACTCACGCGGCCCCGAATTCATGAGGTTCATCTTCCCCTTAAAGGTCATCAGACCACGAGCATCATTGAACGTAAAGGCGTTCTCGACTTCATCTTCGACAGCCGCTACTGTAGCCGTGCTATCTGTTTTCGTGCTATCAACAACAGGCGCGGTGCTTACAGACGATTCGACGGACAAATCACTGCCTTTGGAGGCTATCCGGTATACTTTGTCCTTTTCATCGTATCGCATGATACCCGTTGCCGTAAACAGGTCATCATCTTTCGAGTCTTCTTTGGGTGAGAGGAAGGTTGGATACAGACCCGCGTTTCCCAGTCGGAAATGAATACCGGCTACCAGCTGCTGCCCACCTTCATTTTTCAGGTTCTTATCTACCTTCACTTCCAGCCGTTCCTCCACTTTTTCCTTGAACGGAATCCAGCCGCCAACCAAGTCCTGACGTTTTTTGAGCGCCGGTTTAATAAACCCATCCATGGCCAGGTCAGGCGAGGGAGCCTGCATGGTAATCGCCCCTTTGAAGAGCATTTTCGGGGCCAGTTGCAGGTTGTCTTCTTCCTCCACTTCGGCGCGGGCTACGGTGAAATAAGTCGTTACGGGCTTAGCGTTAGCATTTCGTTTGCTACGCGTAGCTGTCCGGCCGGCTTTCTTCGTATCGGCGGTCAGCGATGGGGCATCTGGTTTGGTAACGGCTCCAGCGGGGGCTTCTTTAAGCTCAAAGCTTCCCATTTTAATACTGGCCGTATCGCCTTTGGCGGTCGCGAACTGGTAGGTAGCATCGCCCGCAAATTTGGTCCGGGAGAGTATCTGAATATTTCCGTTCTTGAGCCGGTGGAATCGGCTGATTGTGTCCAGTTCGAGCCGGGCGTTTTTGAGGGCTATCATTTCGCCGTTACGCCGGATAGCCACCTGCCCTTTGTCGGGATAAATGCGGGCGTCGGCCGATGTTACATAAGGCACCCCACTAATATTCAGCGTTCGCTTTTCCACATCATACAGCCCCCCCGACGCGTTGAAGGTAAGGCCCTCCTGCTCTTCGGCTGTAGCCGTAAACGTAGAGGTTTTCACATCGCCTTTCATCGCAATCGTTTTGGCGTTGATGTTCCACTGCGCCCGGTTGATGCTGGTTTTATAGGCCGCAAATGGGAATTCCATGCTGGCACTTACGGTATCGTCCAGACTTTCGCGCTTGTTGATGGCCAGTCCAACAATACCTTTTGTCTGATTGAAATCAACATCGATGCCGTTACCCAGCAGAACGGGTTTGCCGACGGGTGTACCGGGTGTTTCTTTGTCCTGAAGAATCTTGAACTGAGCGTTGGTGGCAATAAAGCCTTCTTTGTTGAACTTGATGCTCCCCGAAACGGCTTCCGAGTCTTTCCGGCGCAGGGTTCCATTGCCAAACAAACCCGTCGACCGTAAGGCAAGTCCCCCTTCGAGATTGGTGGTCGCGCTGTAGAAGTTGAAGTTATTCTTCTGAGTTGTGATAACCATGCTGTCTGCTTTAGGCCACCACTTCAGACTGTAATTATTCAGTTGAACCTGCGGGAAGTAGGCAGACGCCCCCCCGGGCTTACCGATCAACCCTTCTTTAATTTCGCCTTTCTCACCCGATGCCAGCAGTGAGTCGGTCATAAACAAGATACCCTTGGTATCCAGACTGGCGGTAAGGTGATTCAGAATGCCCTCCGCCCGAAGCCCGCTCTTATCCATCGTCAGCTCGCCCGTGAACTTCACCGTCGACGGAGCAGCTCCTTTCTTGCCACTGTACACCGGATAACCCGCAGCCGGTGCTTTGTGGACAAAGCCTAGTGTATTGTCGGGCATGGTTTTCAGCTCGGCCTTGAACGGAGGGAAAATACCATCAGAGTAAAAAGTACCCATGAAGGAGATATCCCCTTTTCCTAAACTGTCGTTGTCGATGGCCGGAATCTTGAAATATACTTTCTGATTATAAGTGGTGTTTCCACGAACGGGCTGGTTAAAGTAAACGGTCATTCCCTCGGGCATGACCAGCCGTTGGGTTGTCTTCTTGCCCGCGATACGGCCCGATTTATTATCAGCCCCACCCAGATAAACCATTCCCGGATTCTCATATTTGATATCGCCCCCTATTTCGCCTTCTTTTCCCTGAGCCGCCAGTTTCTGCGACGAGAAGGTGATGGAGTCGATTTTATTGAGTGTCATTCCAAACTTCTCGTAGTCGAATTTGAGGTCGCGACCGGCATAGCGAAGGTTACCGGCTTTTACCTGACCATTCAGGGTAAAAGCCCGGTTCTTGCCTATCCGAAGGGTTTTATCGAAGGGATAGCCAAAAATTTTCAGCGAATCGGATAGTGTGAACTGCTTAACGCCACGAATGGTCAGGACTTTATCGTCCAGATTGATCGTTGCATTTTTGGTGCTGTCGTTCGACGAAAACAGCGATTGCACCTGAAAATTGTCGTAGTCACGTTTCTGTGTATAGGCCAGTACGTACAGATACCCTTTCCGGCTCAGGCGCATCTCTTGTGTATTGGGATTGCGGTCGATATAGCCTTCCAGCACCATACGTCCCAAAGCCCCTCGCAGAGAGGTCGGGTTTACATTTTTGGCAAACCGGGTAATGTCATCGTCCAGAAAAGACTGCTGTTTTGTAGTTGAGATGTAATTCGCCACAATTTGCAGCGGGTGAAACCCGTAATCGACGGTCAGGTCGGCGTAGCGTTGCGGGTGGAAGTAATCGAATGACTCGAACCGAACGGGTATTTCGCGTTTGGCACCTACCTGGTAAAAATCCACTTTCCGGCGTGGCAGATCCCAGCGCACCACTTCGGGCATGATGTAAAATTTGTGGTACGAATCGGCGTAGGGAACCCGGGCGTAGTCGGTGCGCTGCTCACGGTCGAGCCAGGCGATCTTTTGATTTTTATCGTACCGAAACCTCACTGACGGATGCGAAACGGAATCGGTATCGACATAACCGATAAACGAGGCCGAGTTAGCCGAAATCATGGGGAGCGATTTTCCCGTTGGCGATTTCGCCGGTTCGGGTGTGGTGTTGAAGCCCGACGAGGCCAGTCCAGCCTGTGTTGAATCCGGTCGGCCACCGGCCGTTACGGAAGAGGTCGTATCGCTCACGTTAAAATCGAAACGGCGGCTGCTGGCTTTAAACGCCGGTTTACCATTGTATTTTACCGTAATCTGAGCGGGTTGTCCACTGGCCGAAGCCCCTACCATTTGCGTGCCCGACAGCGCCAAACCGCCCCGGTACTCAATATCAGGCCCTAGATCGGGCAGTTTAACATCGTTTTGCCACGACATAAAGCGCGGATATGTAACAGGACCGCCTTTCTTCTTACTGACGTATTCAAAAACACCTTTAATAGGCTTGCTGTTACCGTAGGTCAGTATTACATCGTCGGCCTGTAGACGCGGATTCATGGTGATGAGCGCATAATCGCTCAGGGTCACGAAAATATCCGGCCGACCGGCGGTGGCCCAGGTGAACTTGCCCCCCTGCCCTATCAGCGTGCCATCTTTCAACATCAGATCGCCACTTGTATTCGCCAGCACAGCCGAATCGCCATTGGCAATTATGGCCAAGGATACATCTTTCAGGCTAATAACAGCCCCCGAAACCGACGGAATGGGCCGACGCTGCGGAATGTATTGCGGCCCCAGTTGGCGCGGCATGGTGGAATCAACAGCGGGCGTGTCCCAGCCGTCGAAGCGGGACCGTTCGGCGGCTGCTTTGGCGGCAGCAATCGAATCGGTGGGGGTTTTGATGGCGTCGGGTTTGTTGGCTATCTGTACATTGTCGACATACCGGAACTGGTATGAGCCACCGAGCGCGTAGAGCTTGTTATACGAACCGGCGTACAACTCCTGGCGCTCCATAAACCGGCGGGTCGTTTCGAGGCTTCGGGCGAAGGTCTTAGGATCGTTGGCGTCGAACAGTTTTTCGGCAATGGTGAGAATCCCATCGATATTACCACCCGACGGCTGTTGAGCAGCCAGATAAACAGACTCGAAGAAGGGCGTAAAGTGGGTCGCTGCCGGAAGCCGTTTCTGGTTCATTTTCCGGCTGAGTGCCATCACGCGCTCCTGTTGCTGCGCCGACAATTTGTTCTCCGACCAGAGCGATTGCAGGTTCGTACCCGCCCGCACCGCCACCGGCCCGCCCGTAGCCATCAGTTTTTGCACCTCGGGCATAAACTGATCAGGCTTATCCGAAAGCCGAACCGCCTGCCCAAAGGAGGTGGTGATGCTCATGAAAGCAACAATAAGGCTGTACTGTATCCGATTCATATAGCTCATAGCTGATGGGAAGGTAAACCTATAAGGTCTCAGAGACCTTACAGGTTTACCTTCCCATCAGCGTTTATTAAATGACAAAGAAGTCCATTGATTCGTTGTTAGCCGATTTGTCAATGCCAGTCCGGACTCGGCGGCTTTTTGCTCAATATCGGCAGCATCGTGTTCATAAAACCCACTGACGACCAACTGGCCGTTTCGTGTTAACAAGTTTGTATAGGTGGGAATTTCGGCCAGTAGAACGTTTCGGTTGATATTGGCCAGCACAATCTCATATTGATTTGTGGAGTCGACATCAGCAATCGTCCCCTGAAACACCGTGACTTGCGGGCAACTGTTTAGCTCAGCATTTTCGCGGGCGTTCTCAACGGCCCACTCTTCAATATCAAATGCCAGTACGTTGTCAGCCCCCATCTTCGCGGCCAGAATCGCCAGAATACCCGTTCCACTTCCCACATCGAGCACCGACTTACCCGAAAAATCAAGGCCAAGCTGCTGTTCCATCATCATGGCGGTGGTTTCGTGGTGGCCCGTTCCGAACGACATTTTCGGGTTAATGACAATGTCGTAACGAAACCGGGCATCCGACTCGTGGAAGGACGCCCGGACCCGGACCTGGTCGGCAACTTCTATCGGCTCATAATCCCTTTCCCACTCGGCGTTCCAGTTTCGCTTTTCTAACGAATTGACTTCGTAGGCTATTGCAGTCTGACCGGCGTATTTCGCAATCAATTCCAGAACGGCCTCTTCTATGTAATCAGGCTCTATAATGTACGCATTCAGCCCTTCGTCGGTTTCGACAAATGACTCATACCCAAGTTCGGCGAGTTCGGCAGTGAGGATATCGGTATAGTCGGGCGACAGGCGGAGTTGTAGTTCAATGTAGTTCATACATCAAAGTAACGAAAAAGGGCAAGCTGTTTGGCTTACCCCTTTAGAAACTACCGATGTGGTTTTGTCACAACGTTCCGGCTTTCATCTTTTTCAGCGATTCTTCGAGCGACCCTACCATTGGGGAGTTACGTTCTTTTTCTTTTTTGACGGCTTTCGTTTGCCATTCCAGAGCCTCTTCTTTGCGGCCCAGCCAGTACAAAATATGCGCGTAGGTATCCAGCAGGCTACCATCTTCGCGGTACTCCAGCGTTCGCTTCGACCAGCTCAGGGCTTTGTTGAGATAGACCGGGTCGCGCGTTAATTCCTGAAACTCCCAGGCAGCCTGATTGAGTGCGCTCACATATCGCTGAGTGTTTGGAAAGGCCATCACCTGAACCATCTGGCCGGGGGCGGTGGGGCGGATAACCTGTCCATTCGGTCCTGTAAACTCGCCCCGCATCCGGCGCTGACTATCCAGTTCGTCCAGTTTCTGAATGGAGTCGACCCGGGCAGTCATGAACTGCCTGTCGAAATAGCTGGATGCCATTTGCAAATATTGAAGCGTATCCTGAATACCCCGAAAATAGCGCATCAAAACCCAGTCGTGGGCAGCCCTTCCGTTCTTATAGTCGTTTTGATAAGTTCTTAGTCTAAAAATGGCGGTTTGGGTGGCTAAGTCGATATTGTGATCCTTGATTGCTTTTCGCAGCGAATTGTTGGTTATCTGCCCATTGAGCTCAACCGCTTTATTCCAGCCCACTGCTTTGTATAGACTATCAGTTCTCATATAGTTCCGACGAAAAATACGATCAGCTATACTGCCTACTACCGGTGCCTGTTCAAAAACAAACCGAAGTAACGATCCGGAGTCCAGGGAATCGGTCGGCAAACTAACTATATACGCATCTAAAGGCTCTGTGTTCGATAAACCCAATTCGCGCAACCGGTTAATGTAATTACGCATAAATGCGGATGACCGCTCCCCTTTAGCGTAGGTCTCTGTCATGGCTTTGAGCGGGCGTTCCTTATTTCGGGTAAGCGCTTCTTCGGCTTTTTCAAGGTACGCCCGGTCTAACGTGGTGGTCCCACAATAGCGAGCCAGCGGATTTTCATCGGCGTCCAGGTAAACAGATGAAGGGGTGCACTCTACCTGCAGTTTTTCAACCAGTTCTTTACCAATACCCGTTGTTCCGTTTGTCCGGAAACTCACAAAATGAAGGGCGAACTTCTCCCGTACCAACGGACTTTTAAAGGCTATCGATGCCACTTCGCCACACCCTCCACACCCGGGATTATCGAGGTGAAGGAACAACAGTTTTTTCTCTTTTTTGGCTTTCTTTACGGCATCAGCCCAACTGCCTGCCTCAAAAACGATGCCTTGAGCAGATAAAGCGCCTGGCATCAACGCCAGTACAACCAGGAATGGATAGAGTAATTTCATACGCAGACAGAACAAAGATGACCGTATACAAACAAGACATACGACAACACAAATCATGCGACCAGAGGCAGCAATTTATAACGCTAAACTAACCATCTTCTTTAAATACCAGCAAAGACGGCCTAAAACTTATCAATTAGTTAACAACTGTTTATTTCTATTAAAATTCAGTTTCAGTATCTGGTCATAAACTAGCGTGCGCCATACCTTTGCCAATCATGAGAAATGCCTTTCTGATAATTGATACGCAGTTCGATTTCTGCCACCCACAGGGTGCTCTGTTTGTGCCCGGAGCAGAACAGGATGTTGAGCGCATGTCGGCGCTGATCCGGAATCATGCCGATCAGATCGACCACATTGTCGTTACGCTCGACACGCACCAGGTACTCGACATTTCGCACCCGCTTTTCTGGCATGATGCGTCGGGCAATCACCCGGCCCCCTTCACCCGTATTTCGGGCGACGAGGTCGATGCAGGCCGATGGATTCCCCGCTTCTCACCCGAAAAAGCGATCAACTATATTCACAACCTCGAAGCCGATGGTCAGTTTGCCCACTTTATCTGGCCCGAACATTGTTTGATTGGCTCGCGTGGGGCAGCGCTGCACGATACATTGCTCGACGCGCTCAAGAATTGGTCGCGGAAGCGGGACCTCGATTACGTAGCGGTACAAAAAGGACTGTATCCGCTGTCGGAACACTTCGGTATTTTTCGGGCGCAAGTGCCGGATGCCAACGTACCCGAAACACAGCTGAACACGTCACTTATTGCAGATCTGGCTCGTTTCGATACAGTCTATCTACTGGGAGAAGCAAAATCGCACTGCGTAGCCAACAGCCTGAAACAAATTCTGGACTTTGCCCCGGAACTCATCCCCAAACTCGTTATCGTGACCGACTGCATGTCGGATGTAACGGGTCTTGGCTATCTTGCCGATCCGATTTACGCCGAAGCTCAATCGAGAAACGTTCGTTTTCTGAAAGCGGACGCCGTTTTTAACTAAAAACTCTTACCTTTTTGTCGCTATGGAAAAGACGCTCTCTTTGTTTCCGCTCAACCTGATTGTTTATCCTGGCGAGGATTTGAATCTGCATATTTTTGAACCACGCTACCGTCAGCTCATAAACGAATGCCTGGAAGAAGAGCGGACATTTGGTATTCCGGCTTTCATAAACAATAAGCTCCCCGGCTACGGGACCGAGATGCACGTAACCACGCTGCATAAACGCTATCCCGATGGCCGAATGGACATTAAATCGAAAGGCCTGGGCGTTTTTAAGCTGGTAAACTTCGAGAATCCGATACCCGGCAAACTGTATGCCGGTGGTGACGTGGAGCTACTTCCACCCGGCGACAGCTACAGCGCCCACGCATCGGCCCTGGTCGAACGGCTTGAACGATTGTATAACCTCCTACAAATCGAAACAGATTACTCAGCTTCATCGGAGAACCTATCTTATAAGGTGGCGCATAAAGTGGGGCTATCTATTGAGCAGGAATACGAACTGCTAACCCTCGAAACGGAAGCCGAACGCCAGCTTTTTCTCATCCAGCACCTCAACAACGTACTTCCGGTGGTATCGGACATGGAGCGCACCAAGCAGCGAATCCGCATGAACGGCCATTTTAAGAACCTGGACCCGTTGAATTTTTAGATGTTGGTGGAGTAGTGAAGTACGTGAAATGGGTGGAGTGAGTGCAGTAGTTGGCAACTTCCTCTGTTGACTGTTTCACTTATTATACCTACTCCACTCATTTCACGTACTTCACCAAAACCTAATTTTTCTCCTCCACTTTCCCGACTTTTTTCGCTCGTTTGGGTAATTGGTCAGCTAGCTCCTGGAGGTTTTTGATGGGTGGACGCGGCTTCTCGGCTTCGCCAATAACAAAGCCATATGGCTTGAGGGCCTCTACAGAATCGAAAATAACTTTTATAATGGCTGTCATGGGCAAGGCTAAAATCAGGCCCGGCAACCCCCATACGTTTTCCCACAAAATCAGCACAACAATGGCTGCCAGTGGATTGATACTCACTTTGGAGCCGACGATGTAAGGTGTGATGAAGTTTCCCTCCAGCGTTTGCACGAACAGGAAAACACCAATAACGCCCAGTGCCTTTAGTGGGTTATCCTGCGTGACGAGCGTATAAGCCGCCGGCAATAACGACCCCATCGAAATACCGAAGTACGGAATCAGCACCAGACAGGCCCCGAAGAACCCGAAGAACACCGCATAATCTACGCCCAGAATAAGCAGTCCAACCGTCATTAACGTGCCGATAATCAGGATTACCAGTACCAGACCGGCTAGATAATCTTTAACGACTTCATAAATACCACTCATAACGTCGTCGATCTTCGACCGGCGGGTATCGTCGAACACTTTGTAGAAGAACGAGCGAAAGAAGTCGCGGTAAAGCAAGAAAAAGAAGGCAAATAGCAAAACCAGAAACAGGTTCGTCAGAATACTGGTGGTGGCCAGCAGCGTGGTCGTTAGAATGGTGCCGCCCTCGGCTAGAGCCTGATTCAGGTACTTTTTAATTTCGGCTACCTGCCGCTTCCGGTCGATATTCAGTTGTTCGTCGGCAAAGGTCTGAATACTATCAATATATTGACTTCCGCGCTTTACAAACTGCGGAATCACTTCCGAGAAGCTACTGATTTGGACGGATACACCCCAGAATAAGGCCGTTAGCGCCCCCAGAGCCAGTAACAGGCACATAACAATGGCTAATATTCTTGGAACGCCCCAGTTTTCGAGCCGCTGCACCAGCGGAAACAGTAAAACAGAAAACAGGATAGCAAAAACCAGTGGAATCAGCAGACCCTGCAACTCATGTAAGCCATATATAATAATAACCAGCGACAGCAGTACGCAAACAAGTTTTGCGTACGATGGGAGCTCAATTTCCCGGGAGCGAATATTCATAATGCAAGTAAAAACAACTCAGTAGTTTAATTGTAATTTTCGTTTAAATTTGGATAGCTTACCGATGTAACCAACCCGTAATCTTTCGCTTTGTTTAGATCGTTTACTTAGCTTAATGAGGAATTAATGAACTCAAAATCAACCGTCAGGCGAGGGTTCGAATTAGGAAATAGCTGTTAAGTTTTTGTTAAGTATGCATTCCTGATTGATAACGTTGCGGATAAGCCACGTAACTTCGGCCTGCCGATATGGGATAAACGTACCAACGGATAAACGATTCTTACCAACTTCACTTCGTATGAGTGCTGCTAAAGCTGCTCAACCTTTACACCGCGTTCTCGTCGTTGACGATGACGCCGACATCCTAGAGATGCTCGAATATAACTTATCTAAGGAGGGTTACGATGTTCGCACAGCAACCGACGGCCGAAAAGCCCTTGAGGTCGCCAGAACGTATATGCCCGAATTAGTCCTGCTGGATATCATGATGCCGCATCTGGATGGCATTGAGGCTGGCCGACAGCTTCGCGACATTCCCGAACTGCGCCAGACCTATATTCTGTACCTGACAGCCCGCTCGGAAGAGTACTCCGAAGTAGCCGCGTTCGACGTTGGCGCCGACGACTACATTACCAAGCCCATCAAGCCCCGTGCGCTGATGAGCCGTATCAACGCTCTGTTCCGTCGGGAAGCTCAGAAAGCCGATCCCGGCGAGCAAATTCAGATTGCTGACCTGCTCATTAACCGCAAAAATTATTCGGTTAGCCAAAACGACAAACAGGTCATTCTGCCCAAAAAAGAATTTGAACTGTTATTTTTCCTCGCTCAGCACCCAAACAAGGTGTGCAGCCGCGAGGAGTTACTGCAAAAAATATGGGGGGCGGATATTTACGTACTCGAACGCACGGTAGACGTACACATCCGCAAGCTCCGCGAAAAAATTGGCGATACGCACATCCGTACGCTAAAGGGTGTGGGGTATATGTTTACCGACCAGCCAGAATAAAAGGCGAAAGGGTGAAAGAGCGAAAGGGTGAAATCGGCTTAAGCTAGTTTTCACTCTTTCGCTCTTTCACCCTTTCGCTCTTTCACCTTTCTACCGTTTACACATGTCCTTAAGCCCCCGTATTATTGCGCTTCTGCTGGCCTGCCTGATTTCGGCTATGACGCTCATCTTTCTGTCGTTTGTCGACGGGGCTACCATCAACATTCTTTTTGTAGCGGGTCTTTCATCGTTTGCCATCTCGTTTTTTCTGGTTTTGTACGCTATTGAGTTGCTTGTATTTCGCGAAGTGAACAAGATGTACAAGACTATTCACAAACTGAAAATCCGCGACTTCAACATCTCGCGGAAGGCAATCATCAAAAACACGAACCCGTTTAAAAAGCTGAACGACGAGATTTTCGTCTATGTCGCCAAAAAGCAGAAGGAAATCGATGAGTTGAAACGCCTGGAGCTTTTCCGGCGGGAGTTTCTGGCCGATGTATCGCATGAATTAAAAACGCCCATTTTTGCCGCTCAGGGCTTTATTCATACCCTGATTGACGGAGCAGTTGACGACGAACGGGTTCGGGACAAATTTCTCTCCAAAGCCGCCAAAAGTCTCGACGGGCTCGATGCGCTGGTGAAAGATCTGGTAGCGCTCTCGCAACTGGAAACGGGCGAAGTGAAAATGAACTTCGACCGGGTCGACCTGGCCCACGTTACGCACGAAATTTTTGAACAGCTGGAAAAAATTGCCCACGCCAAGCGAACGTCGCTTGTGCTGAAAAGTACACCCCCTGGCCCTGTTTGGGTAAAGGCCGATGCCCAGCGTATTCTACAGGTGATGACCAACCTTATCGAAAATGCAGTTAAATACGGCAATGAAAACGGGCATGTGCAGGTCAATCTGGAAGAAGACAAAAAATTCATTCTCGTCTCCATTCGCGACGATGGACCCGGCATTCCTCCCGAACATTTAAGCCGGATTTTCGAGCGTTTTTATCGGGTAGAAAAAAGCCGCTCTAAAGACCGGGGCGGCACAGGCCTGGGATTAGCCATCGTGAAGCACATCCTGAACGCCCATAAGTCGAAGATATCCGTAATGAGCAAAGTTGATAAAGGAACCACTTTCCGGTTCAAACTGGAGCGAGTTGATTAATAGCGAGGGTGGTACGCTGCTGCGACACACCACCCTCGCTACCGATCAGATAAGTCGTTTTAGTACAAAGCTAGTTACAATGATTTGTCCGTTTCGCCGGACCAGGATAGAGACTTCTTTCCCTTCCCCCTTTTGAAGAATCTTGTATATATCGCTAACCGTCAAATCATTGGCTGAATTATTATTAACGAATAAAACTTCATCTCCTTCCATTAAACCGGCCATATCGGCTGGGGAGCCGTCAACGACTTTGTCGACATAATAGTTACGAAGCCGCTCGCCTTTGGCACGAAGCTCCATACCGCTCATGTCATGCTCAAAACTCTCGCGCATAAGCCGCTTAATTGGCTTCATGACAATGTACCGGTCGGTATAATTGAAGGTAACGTTGAAGCGACGCAGTAACTCACAGCCTACGTTGCCCTGCCGCTCGGGCATATCGACCAGTTTCATACCAAAGGCCATGCTGTCCGGAAAAGAGGCCAGGATATTATCCAGTTCATACTTACCAAACCGCACCTTCTGGATTCGACCCATAACGCCGTTTATAACGCCGTTGAGGCCCCGGCCCAACTGTGCCCGAATGCTTTTAGCAGGCATAGGCATAGCGGCCGTACTTCGCGAACGGTCGAGCAACAACGCATGGCCGGCACCAGTATCTAGAACCACGCGCAAAGGCAGACTTTTTTCGCCGTCAAACACCGACAGGGCATCGGTATAGGCTTTGGTATCCTGAATGGTAATAGGGTATCGATCACCTTTGCGTTTCCGGTATGTATATTTCTCGGGCTTCACCAGTGTTATTTCCCGGCGCTGGAAATCAACGTTTACAACGAAGTTGGCAAAGATTTCGTAACCAAAAATGCCATGTACTGGCGTACCTACATACTCCGACAGTTTCAAAACATCCTCGTCCAGAATAACCAGATTATGGTGTGCGGCCCTAAGTCCGCCCATGCTCAACGTGTTATCGATGGCTATAGAGGCTGTTAGACTACCTCCTTCACCAGCTCCGCTGATTTTCACCTTACGGGTCAGGGTAAGCGGCTTTTTGGCGAAGGCGCTCGGATCGGTAATAATGGTATTGCTTACCCCCGTATCGAGAATGAAGCGCAGCGTGTCGGAATCGTTGACGCGTACCGGAACGATGATCAGGTTCGAGTGCAGTTGGAACGGAATGCGGGTCCATGTCCGGTTTCCGGTGATAAAAAATCCATAACGCTCCTTGTCAGGTATTCCCTGCTGGTGATCGTCGCCCCGCGTAACCGCGTAGGTGCACAGTAGCCCGATTATCAATACCAGCGTTTTCATATAGAAGTTGTCTTACATTAAAATTACGCATTTTTTTATCCGAATAACACAAGAATTTACGTATTGGTTTTTTCTGATTACGAACGGTTTAGCTGCTCTATAGGGGTTCAGACAAATTTTAGTAACTGCACGGACCAAGTGTTCGGCTTAAATGTTCTAATTTCGCCCCGAATTGACAAAGAAACGACTGTTTCAAGGGGTTTATTTATTGGTTCTGAACTCATTATTAATTGATTATGCGGAAGAAAATCGTTGCTGGAAACTGGAAAATGAACAAGACAGCCGAAGAAGCAAAAGCCCTGCTATCGGAGGTAATTAATATGGTTAAGGATGAAGTAACGGGTGATGTTGAAGTAGTCCTTTGCCCACCCGCGCTCTATCTGGCTACCGCCCGGCAATACGTAACCGATGGAGGCAAGGTTGCGTTGGGTGCCCAAAACTGCCACGAGAAAGCATCCGGTGCTTATACGGGCGAGATTTCGGCCCCTATGCTCCAGTCAATCGGCGTTGAGTATGTTATACTGGGCCACAGCGAACGGCGGCAGTATTTCGGCGAAACCAACGCTCAACTAGCCGAAAAAGTAAATATCGCGCTCGAAAACGGACTGAAGCCTATCTTCTGCTGCGGAGAATCGCGCGATCTTCGCGAAAACGGTGATTATGTTGCCTTCGTAAAAGATCAGATTACGGAAAGCCTTTTTCATCTGTCAGCCGAGTCGTTTGCCAATGTTGTGATCGCTTACGAACCCATCTGGGCGATTGGTACCGGCCTGACGGCTTCGTCGGCACAGGCACAGGATATGCACTTCGAACTCCGCCAGCACATTGCCGGTCAATACGGCGACGCGGTAGCGCAGGATACAACCATCCTTTACGGTGGCAGTGCCAACGCGCAGAACGCCGAAGAGCTGTTCGCCCGCCCCGACGTTGACGGTGGCCTGATTGGTGGCGCATCGCTCAAATCCCGCGACTTCCTGACCGTTGTAAAAGCAGCGCAATAAACTTCAGTGAGCGAATAATGGAATGTGCGAATGCCTCAATGATAAGCACAAGTCCGCCACTTATTAAGGCATTCACACATTCTATCATTCAAAATTAACAATGACTGCTGCCGATTACGTCCACGCTTACAACATGCAGCCTCATCCTGAAGGGGGCTATTTTGCGGAGACGTACCGGGCAGCCGAGACAATTCGGCAGACGGATTTACCGGAGCGATTTGGCGGAGATCGGGCCTTCAGTACAGCAATCTATTTTCTGCTCGAAAGCCATCATGTTTCGGCCCTGCACCGGATTGCGTCGGACGAAGTCTGGCATTTTTACGCGGGTGGGGCGCTGGAAATTTTTGTCATTACCCCAACCGGCGAATTAACGGTTATTCGGCTAGGCAACAATCCAGAAAAAGGCGAAGTATTTCAGGCCGTCGTACCGGCGGGTTGCTGGTTCGGCTCGAAGCCTGCCACCGGTATTGACTTCTCGCTGGTTGGCTGCACTGTAGCCCCCGGTTTCGACTTCGCTGACTTCGAACTGGCCAGCCGCGAGACGTTACTAAACCAGTTTCCGGAGTATAGAGAAGTAATTGAGAAACTGTCAGAACCGGGATTTCGACCAGATGGAAAGGATTAGACAAGATTGTTGCTGACAAGTATTCGGGATGTTAACATTCAGTAATCTTGTCTAAAATGTTGTCTAATCCTTTAAATCCCGGCCCTGACTACCTAAAACTCACATTCCCGAACTTCGACACTACCCGCACTTTGGTGCCCGATCCACTACCAACTTTGCCAATGTACTGTTTGGTAAGCCGGGGGCCACGATGATTATCATTGTCGTTGGGTTGGGATGTGAAATGCATTGTTGCCCCAGACCCGTAATTGAAGTTGCCATAACTCACCGTTACATCGAAGTCGCAATCATTGCTATTGTCTAACGGCAGCCCTATTGATGAATAAGCCGCCTGAATGTTCAGGTTATCGGCGGTTTTGGGTAGCTGGTCGATCCGAAAGCCGTTCGAAAACTCAATTTTAATCTTACCCGATTCGCGGATAGTGCCAATTTTAGCTCCCGAGTAATTGATATCTGCATCCAGCTTACCTACATCGCCAATATTCATCTTCCCAAATTTATTGGTCAGCACCAGTACATTGGCTTTCGACAGTTCCAGATTACCATAGGCCATATCCACTTTTCCCTGACCCATAGTACCGATGTCTGCTTTACCGTAGGCCACATCAATGTCGTTCTGGCGGCTGGTTAGATCATCCGCATTGAAGTTGCCGTATCGACTGTAGACTGTTAAAGGGGCCTGAAAAGCCGGAATGTTGGTATCGCCGAATCGGTTCCGAACAGACAGCGCGTTCTGACGGGGCATCATCACTTCGTAATTGATCTTAACGAAGTTCCGTTCACCGCCGTCTTTCCATTTGCCCAGACTCCAGTTTGAGATGCTGCTCTGGCTAAAATTTGTGCGAACCGTGATCTGGTTGCCGGAGCGCTTCTCTTCGATGGATACCGCATCCATAAACTTTTGTACCCGCTCTTCGGAATCAGAATTGGCGATGATGGTGATTTGCACCCGGATTTCGCTTTTGTCCCACAAACCAACCGTTACCTGCCCGAACTGGTTGTCAACAACAAGATTATCGTTGCTGCTCACATCGAACAGTTTGATAATGGTCTTCTTCTTTTCGATCGTGCCAAACCCTTCATGCTCTCCGGCCCAGGTGAGCATCGGCAAGAGGCACAGTACTATACTACACAGGATTTTCATGAGTTTGTTGTTTAATGCGCTGAATAACACGCAACTGTTCATTGAGCAGGTTAATCTGAAGTTGCAGATTCTGGATCATGGCCTGAATAAGCACTTCCTGATTCGGGTTTTTGGGCAAGTCGGATTTCAATGATTGGTATGATTTCTCAAGCCGGTCGAGGTCGGTGGCAAATTCGGCATACAGTTCCGGGTCGTCTTGTGTCATTTGCTTTAACTCAGCCCGTTTCACGTCGATCAGTTCGGTGTAATGCACCACCTCTTTGGCATACATCGGGCTGGCCGCTACCACTTCCGGCTGATGCGCAACGCCGTATTCGTGATTCATGTACACAAATACGCCGGCCAGCAGTAGCACTGCAATGGAAGCCGCCACTCGCCAGTCGAGCGCAGGCCAGCCTATTTGCCGACTTGCCAATCGGGTCGGCGATTGTCCAGTTGTGCTTCCCTCACCGGCTTGAGTGGAGTTAATATGAATCTGACGGAATGGCGTATCCCGTTCAGGTTGCTGTTTATCCAGCCCCTGTTCTAGTTTTTGCCACAAGTTATTGGGTGGCTCCTTGTCGTCAAAAGCCTCGCGGTTATCGCGGACGAAGCGTTCCAGATTATCTTTTTTCATCTTTATGGTGTCGAATCTATTGACTCGTCGTTCGTATTTGTTCGTTGTACTCTTCGGTTGCTGCCCTCGTCTGGTACAGTCCTTACAATAACTCCAGCAATCGTTTTTTGCCGCGTAAGTACTGTGTTCGCGAGGTAGTTTCACTTATGTTCAGGACATTCCCGATTTCTTCGTGGTCGTATCCTTCAAATAAGTACAGTGATAACACCACTCGGTACCCTTCCGGTAGTTGCTGCATCGCCCGCTTAACCCGCTCAACTTCCAGTTGTGTACCTTCTTCGTCGTACGGATCAGGGTCGGCATAGTCGAGTCCATCATCCTCTCCCAGCCGGTGCGACTCCATGTCTACCAGTTCCAACCGCCTAGTACGCAAATGGTTGATGGCCCGATGCACGACAATCTGTTTCAGCCATGCGCCAAACGTACTTTGCCCCCGAAACGAATTAATATGACTGAAAGCGTCCATGAAAGCCTCCTGCAATACATCTTCAGCCTCGGCCTCGTGGTTCACAATACGTAGGCAAACATTATACATTGCCTTTACGTATTGCTGGTACAGGTCATACTGTGCTCGTCGCTCACCCTGTTGGCAGCGTTTGACCAAGTCGGCATGACGGTCCGGGTAAGGCGGTCCGACCGGTGCACCGTCGCGATTTCGGTTCGATTCCAACAGATTCAGCGTCTCGGGGTGGTTTTTAGGTTGTTATCGATAGAAAGAGGTATGAATTTCTGAAATGTTGCACAATAATTCAGAAAAAGTCAACGTTTTTGCCACCGCTCTGCTTAAGGTCTGTTTTTCTGTAACTTAGAGCATCAACTTCATCTAATGGCTATGTACAAACAAAATTATAATTCGCCCTTTCTGGTTCATGATGATGGCACCAATTTCCCACTCGAACACCAGCGTGTAATCAGTAAGCTGACCGTCGGTCTGGGTATTTTATCGGGAAAAATCCATCACCCTTGAGCCGTTACCCGAAACGCCATTGGGTGAGGGGCCAGGACATCAGGAACCTGACGTATTATTGTTCGATAACAATGATCAATTAACCCGTATTGATTGTTATTGAGGTCGCGCAACCACGAACCGTCCAGCACGACTTAAAAAAGATTATTCACTTCACTGAAAACGATAATTACGGCATTCTCAAAGGCTTTGTCTACAACTATAAAAGCCGCGAGTGGTTTCGCTATCGGAAAGGCGACGGCGGGGCCGCCACAGCCCCGTCTGTTTCAGACGTGATGGGCATTGATCCGGGGGAGTTTGTATAGCGTTCAGCCGATTTCCTCCTCCACCCCAACCAAATTTTTTCGTACTTTTACTTGTTATAGAAGGAAGAGAAACGAGCCGAATGGTTGATTATATTTCAGGATTAAATGACCCCCAGCGGGAAGCCGTGATGCACGGCAGCGGCCCGCTGATGATTATAGCCGGAGCGGGTTCGGGGAAAACCCGCGTATTGACGTACCGCATTGCTCACCTTATCGAAAACGGCGTTGACCCGTTCCGCATTCTGTCGCTGACGTTTACGAACAAAGCCGCCGGCGAGATGCGTAATCGAATCGAAAAGGTGGTCGGCACCGAAGCCCGCAACATCTGGATGGGCACGTTCCACTCCGTTTTTGCCAAGATCTTACGCATCGAAGCCAAAGCCATTGGCTATACCAGCAATTTCTCCATTTACGATACCGACGACTCCAAGTCGCTTCTGCGCAGTATTGTGAAAGAGATGGCGCTGGATGATAAAGTGTACCGGGTCAACAGCGTTTTTAGCCGTATATCCGGTGCTAAAAACCGCCTGATCGGACCGGAAGATTATATCAATAACGCGGTTATCCAGGCCGACGATGAATCTGCCCGGATGCCGCACATTGGCAAAATTTACAAACAGTACGCGTTGCGGTGTTTTGCGGCTAATGCCATGGATTTCGACGATCTGCTCTTCAACACCAACGTGCTGTTCCGTGATCATCTGGACATCCTGCACAAGTACCAGCACAAGTTTCAGCATGTGATGGTCGATGAGTTTCAGGATACGAACGTTTCCCAATACCTCATCACCCGTAAACTTGCAGCCGTTCATCAGAACATCTGTATCGTAGGCGACGATGCCCAGAGTATTTACGCCTTCCGGGGTGCTAACATAGAGAACATCCTCAATTTCCAGCGCGATTATGGCAAAGAGAACGTCAAAATCGTAAAGCTGGAACAGAATTACCGTTCTACCAAGACGATTGTAGAAGCCGCAAACTCCATTATTTCCCGGAATAAAAACCAACTGGAGAAATCAGTCTTTACGGCTAATGAAGACGGATCACTCATCGACCTGATCAAAGCCTCGTCGGATAACGAAGAAGGGCGACTGGTAGCCTCGTCTATTTTTGAAGCGAAGATGAACGAGTCGCTGACGAACAACGATTTCGCTATTCTGTACCGAACCAACGCCCAGTCGCGGGCCTTTGAAGAAGCTCTGCGTAAAGTGAGCATCAAGTACCGCATTATCGGCGGTCTGTCGTTCTACCAGCGGAAAGAAATCAAGGACTTAATTGGGTACCTGCGTTTTACGGTCAATCAGCAGGACGAGGAAGCGTTCAAGCGGATCATTAACCTCCCCAAGCGCGGTATCGGCGACACAACTGTTGCAAAAATCAGTGTTATTGCAGCCGAGAAGCAGGAATCCATCTGGGAGATTGTTGCTAATATTGGTCAGCATGTGGCCGGTCGCTCGGCGATTCCAATTGAAGGCTTCGCGAATTTGATCAAGAGCTATAAACTCCTGCTCGATCAGAAAGATGCGTTTGAAGTAGCCTCGCACATTGCCAAAACGTCGGGTCTGCTCAAAGAACTGTACGACGACAAAACCGTTGAAGGACTAGCCCGGTACGAAAACGTGCAGGAATTGCTGAACGCCATCAAGGAATTTGTCGACAATCCGGATAACGAAGAAAAGAGTCTGAGTGCATTTCTTCAGTCCGTTTCGCTGCTCACCACCGCCGACGAAAAAGAGGACGATGGCGACAATGATAAGGTGACGCTGATGACCATCCACGCAGCCAAAGGACTTGAGTTCAAGAACGTCCACATTGTTGGCTTGGAAGAGGATTTATTCCCGAGCCAGATGATGCTCGAAAGCCGCAGCGATCTGGAAGAAGAACGGCGTCTGTTTTACGTAGCCATTACCCGCGCCGAAAAACGGCTGACGGTATCGTACGCCGAAACGCGTTACCATTACGGCCGATTAAAAATGTGCGAACCAAGCCGGTTTCTGATGGAAATCGACCAGAAGTACATGAAAATGTCCAAACTTCGGTCGGCACCGAGCCGGACAGACTTCGACCGGCCCGAACGCGATCGTAGTGAAAGCACATCGACGGGATCGATGAGTTTTGTGCGGTCGCTGGCGCAGAAAACGGCCCGTTCGCAGGCACCCCAGCCAACGGTTTCGCACACACCCTCCGCCGATTTTGCGCCTACCAGCACGGCCGAACTAGCAGCGGGCCAGCGGGTTGAGCACGCGAAATTTGGATTTGGCACAGTTAAAGCTGTAGATGTGAATGGAACGGAGCGCAAAGCAACGATCGCCTTCGAGAAAGCGGGCGAGAAAGTGCTGCTACTGAGTTTCGCGAAGCTACGGGTGGTGGCCTGAGGCCTGACCTTTAGGTATTCTGAAAGATGCAGGTATTGATGCAACGAATCTGGATTAACAGGAAATACAATACTGCCTATCCTTAACGTTCTCTTACAAGCTCCACAATCCTTCGTAACATCCATGAACGTTTCCGGTGCCGTTGCGGCCAGTTTTTTACTCCTTGCCTCGTTAACAACCAACGGCCAGTCCAAAGCCGATTCGACCAGCGTTGAGAACCTCGGTAATCAGGTCAACTCAGAATACAACGAGATTAACCCAATGATTTCGCCGGATGGGAAGACGCTGTATTTTGCCCGTATCAGCCATCCCAACAATACGCATGGCACCAAAGGCAGCCAGGACATCTGGTACTCCGATCTCGACGCGGCCAGCGGCAAGTGGGGCCCCGCCCGGCGTATGGGCTTCCCACTTAATAAAGACGAGTACAACTGTGCTTACAGCATCACGCCCGATGGCAACACCATGCTAATCAAAGGCCAGTACAACAACGGCAACTACGAAACACGCGGGTTCTCGCTGAGCAAAAAAACAGCTTCGGGCTGGTCACCCCCGCAGAAAATGGACATTCCCGGCTACGTAAGCATGAGTAAGGGACAGTTTGACTGCGGGTTTATGTCGGCAGATGGCAAAGTGCTACTGATGGCGTTCAGCGAAAAGAAAAACAGCAAGGAAGACGATATTTATGTGAGTTTCCGACAGAAAGACGGTTCCTGGAGCAAGCCGATGAATCTGGGCGTGGAAGTCAACACGAAGTTTACTGAAACAACACCTTTTCTGGCTCCCGATGGGGCTACGCTGTATTTCTCCAGCGACCGGGAGGGGGGACAGGGCAGCAACGACATTTATGTATGCAAGCGGGTCGATAAAACTTGGAAACACTGGTCGAAGCCGGTTAACCTTGGCTCCAAAGTTAATACTGATGGCTACGACGCCTATTTTACCTTAAGTGCAACAGGTGATTATGCCTATCTAACTACGTTCAAGAACACCCTCGGTAAAGGCGATATCGTTCGGGTAAAACTAACGGATGATACCCCCGCAAATCAACCCGGCAAAGTAGGAGGCAGTACAGATGTAGCAGATAACACCGCTGCTACCCGACCCGATCCGGTGGCCCTCATCAGCGGTAAAGTAGTTGATCAGATTACCGGCAAGCCCATCGAAGCCCGGATCATTTACCAAACTCTGCCCGACGGTGCCGAAGCGGGCGAAGCAACTTCCGATCCTATCACGGGCGAATATAAAATTGTGCTCCCTTACGGCCAGCGCTACACCATGCGGGCCGTAGCCAAAGACTTCATCGCTGAAGGTGCTAATATTGATTTAACCCAGCCTAAGGGCTATCAGCAGATTACGGATAAACAATTAAAACTAATTCCGATTGAAGTGGGTAGTATCGTTCGCCTGAATAACATTTTCTTCGACACGGGTAAATCTGAACTACGCCCCGAATCCGGCCCCGAACTCGACCGACTCGTAACAACGCTGAACGACGCCCCCAAAATGACCATTGAAGTGCGCGGGCATACCGATAACACGGGCTCTAACGAAATAAATGCCAAGCTGTCGCAGGACCGGGCCGACGCCGTCCGGGAGTATTTCATCAGCAAAGGCATCGAACCCGACCGCATTGCCAGCAAAGGATTTGGTGAAGCGAAACCAACGGCTACTAACGACACCGATGAAGGTCGTCAGCAGAACAGGCGGGTGGAATTTGTTATCGTGAAAAAGTAAGCTGATTCCTGGCCTCTTTTTAGTGAAAACTACCTTTGTTATCCAACTATACGCATTTATTTGTGTTAGTATTCTAGCAAATAAAACCTCTCATTTCACTACAAATTAAGCGATGCAACTCAATGCTGGCTGCGAACTCTCGTTTCATGCTCAAACGCCAACTCCCCTTATTCTAATGCTCCGACCCCGTTCCGGGGCCGGTCAGTGGATCATCCGGGAGGAATATCAAATCACGCCCGCCGTTAATGTTACCGAGTTTACCGATATGTACGGCAACCTTTGTCAACGGGTTGTTGCACCGGAAGGGCCTTTTTCCATTCATTTTTCGGCGACAGTGCAAACCGCCGACGCGATTGACATAGCCCCCGGCGCGCCCTATACACCTGTTGAAGAGTTACCAGATGACGTACTCCATTATACGCTCCCGAGCCGCTATTGTCAATCCGACCAATTGGGCCAGCTAGCGGCACAAATCACAGAAAATGTGGAGCCCGGTTACGACCAGGCCGAAGCGATTCGGAAGTGGATTCAGGAATCGGTCACGTACCAATACGGCACCAGCGATGCCAGTACATCGGCAGTGGACACAGCTTCCAGCCGGATTGGCGTTTGCCGGGACTTCACTCACCTGGGCATTTCTTTATGCCGGGCACTAAATATTCCGGCCCGAATGGTCGTTGGCTATTTATATCAACTCGACCCAATGGACCTCCACGCCTGGTTTGAAGCCTACGTAGACGGCCGCTGGTTTACCTTTGACGCCACCCAGGTCAGGCCGCTAGGCAACCGCATTACGGTTGCCTACGGGCGGGATGCCGCTGATGTGGCATTTACAACCCAGTTTGGTGCTATGACGCTCGACGAAATGAAGGTATGGGTTGAAGCGGCTGATACCGATTCGAACGAGAGCGAAAAAAAAGCACATGATGCGCCAACCCTTTCAAGCTCAGTGGGGTCTACGAATAAAACAATGAACTGACCATGAAAAAACGACTGCTTTTCTGCTCGTTTGTAGGAATACTGACAGCGTGCCAGCGTGAAGGGGATATTCAACCAACCTCTACAACCCTGACAGGTGAAGTAGTCGGAACCTACCGCACCAATTTTTACATCGACCCCTCCGTTGCTCTCTCGGCGGGCCAGTTGCCGTATGCAGAAGTAAAGGCCGAATCAAACAACAAGGTCACGCTGGTCTTTCATCAACCCGCACTGGCTCAAAAAGACCGGGTTGTCCAGCACGTCAGTCTGAGCCGTCGGGCAAACAGCATACAGCTCAATGTTGGCAGCTCGACCATTGCCACCTTACAGACCGACCGGGTATTTACCGATAACGGAATGGAAAAAGAAGGGCAACTGTTACGAATTACACTACAGGATAGCTCCGAAAGCGCGCTCAACTTTTCCGGTGCCAGACAATAGATCAAAAATACATTCATAAAAAAAGCGTGATGCCCGACGGCATCACGCTTTTTTTATGAATGTCGATCAAATAAGACTTTTACCGAACAGCAAACTCACCCGAACCAATCCGGAACCCTTCCGAATAAAGTTCAACCGTGTACTTACCGGGTTTATAAGGAATACCCCGTGTGTACATCAGTTCAACGTTTTGCCCGTTGTTTGTGTAATTAACCGTTTGCTTGGTAGTGTAGATGGTTTCATTACCATCTACCGTAAATGTTCCTGAACCGTTGGCCATGTCCGATACAACGGCACCGGTTGGGTCCAGCACCCGCACAAACACATCTTTAGGCTCTTCTTTCGTCAGCGGATTATCCAGTAAGGTGTAAACCAGCTTGATTTTATCCAGCCGCTTAGCTTTATACGAGTCGTCGTCTTTCACCTTTCCTTTGGCGTTCACGGCGAACACTTTCACGTTTTGTGCTTTCAGTGCAGCAGCGCGGGTCACTTTCGTAGATAGCTCCTGATTCTGAGAAACTACCGTCGTTACGGAATCGGATAACCGCTGGCGTTCCGTTTTCAGGCCCGTATTTTCTTCATCGAGCACTTTAACGTTCGACGCTAAGGTTACGTTTTCGCGTTGCAGGTTCGAAATGAGTGTGTCCTTTTCAACCAGAAAAGCTTCGTATTGCTTTATCTTCTCCTCGTATTTGGCAATGGAGATTCGGTTTCCTTTCCGCAGCGAAGCTTTGTCCTGCTCCAGTTGTACCTTCATTTTTTCCAGCTCCGTAACATCGCCACCTAATTTCTGTACTTCAGCAATTTTAGCATCCAGTGCTGTCGAGATAGAGTCCAGTTTAACCCGTGTTGTTGACAACTCCTCTACGCGCTCCGAAATTGTTACTTCCTGATTTTCAGAAACTTTTTTCTGGTCGAAGTACAGATAACTGGATACACCAGCCAGACCCGTCATGATAATGAGGGCAGCTAGCAGCGCGCCGTTAGTTCTTGACTTTTGCGGATTATTTTCCATTTAGAATTTTCAGTTTAACGATTGAACATGCACAAACTTTGTAAAAAAAGCCGCTTTCGCGGATGTGTAGAGGTTGTTACATCTGATATTGTTTTGATAAATCTACTGGCAGAATTACCTGACTGACTGTTAGTTCAACGTTATCGCTATACTCACTATTGCCACATACAACAGGCAGGATTTTGAAAATGTTTCTAATCCAATACCTAATTGCATGAAAACCAGCATCTGATAATCAACCGAATGTACCGCAAAATAAATAAGTTTTTCTTAGACTGCTCAGAAAACTTCCTGAACGGCCATTTATACTCACTATAACATCTCGTACAAACAGGATGTTGTGCTTTAAAAATCACTAGTAATGCCAGAACTTCCGGAGGTCGAAATAAGACGCCAGTATCTCGAAACATCCTCTCTTTATCAGTCGGTTAGCCATATTGAAGTAGAAGACAAAAAACTTCTTACAACCGATCTGGCTACGCTGCAGCAGGCTCTTACCGGGCGGCAATTTACTGGTACCAGACGGGTTGGTAAAAATTTGTTCGTTTTTACCGATGCGCCCGATGTAATTGTTCATATGCATTTTGGCATGACTGGCGATCTGGAGTACTACCATGCTACTCTCGACCGGCCCCGCTTTGCCCGAATCGTGTTCGAATTTACGTCGGGTTTCAACCTTGGCTTTCTGTGCCCCCGAAAATTTGAACGTGTTGGCCTCGTTACAGATGTCGACGCCTTTCTGCTGCGTAAAAAGATTGGTGATGACGGACTCGACATTTCGCTGGAAACCCTAAGCGACCGCGTTCGCCGGAAAAAGGCCTTTATCAAACCTGTTCTGCTTGACCAGAGCGTAGTTGCCGGTTTAGGAAACTGGATTGTCGATGAGGTATTGTTTCAGGCATTGATCCATCCTGAACAACGTGCTGACACACTGACCGATGACCAGATGGCCAGCCTCCACATAGCCATTCGGCTGGTACTGGAAACGGCCATTCGCTACGAAGCCACGTACCGGGACTTCCCCATTGGTTTTCTAATACATGTTCGTGAATGGGATGATTCTCCTTACGATGATGTGGAAGCGCACAAGTACTGCCCCCGTTGCAAAACCCGTATTGAACGTTCTGTTGTCGGTGGCCGAACTACGTTCTTTTGTCCGAAAGAGCAATGTGTGTAGGCTGGACGCCCCAATGAACTACTCGGCAAACTAGTTGGTTTTCCTAATACATGTATCTACACGTATTATGAGCACGCAACGTACAATTTCAACTATACGAACGGCCACCCCGAACAGCGTGGGTGACGGCTTCATTGGGTTAAATGCTTTCCATCCACAAGGGTCGCGTCCGTTCAATCCGTTTTTATTACTGGATCACCACGGCCCCATGCAGGTTCAGCCGTCGGAACGACCTAAAGGTGTTGATCAACACCCGCACCGCGGCTTCGAAACGGTAACGATTGTTTATGAAGGGGCCCTCGAACACCGGGACTCCGCTGGTAACAAAGGCAAACTCTTCTCGGGCGATGTGCAATGGATGACGGCGGCTTCGGGAATTATTCACGAAGAGAAACACGAACGTGAATTCTCGCGTCAGGGTGGTCGGCTCGACTTTGTGCAATTGTGGGTTAATTTACCTGCCAAAGACAAAATGAGTCCACCGCGTTATCAGGACATTGCCTCCTCCCAAATTACCACATCCACCTTACCCGGTGGTGGCGCATTCCGGATAATTGCGGGCGATCTGGCTGGTTTACACGGCCCAGCCAATACATTTAGCCCGCTTGTCGTCGCCGATTTAGCCTTGGGCGGTGGTCAATCAGAAACGCTTTCCATACCGGCTAGTTACAACCTGATGGTGTATGTATTGAGTGGACAGGTGACCTTCAACGATGCCAGCCTAACCCGGGGTCAGATAGCCCTTACGAACTCAGACGGTGACACAATTACGGTATCGACCACAACAGGTGCCAAAGTTCTTATATTGGCCGGCGAGCCGATCCAGGAACCGCTGGCCGTATACGGGCCTTTTGTCATGAACACCCGCGAAGAAATTCTGGCCGCTTTTGACGATTTTAAGAACGGGCGGATGGGGTCACTGACGTAAGTAAACTTGTTTTTGGCGCGTGGACGGTGCCATTCCGGATCAGCGGCCCGGCCGGTGGCCGTCTGCGCGACAACTCATTACAAATCCTTGATATTTCCGAACCCGATAACGTCTTTATAAACCGGGTTGTCACGCAGTTCGGTAGCCCGGATCAGCTTGTCAGTACCGAATTTTGCCTTGAGGTCGTAGAGCGTCTGGCGAAATTTCCCCTTGCGGTCGTCATTTCCGAACAGACTTAATGGAACCACTTCGGCCGGGATAAAGCGAAATACAGCTACGCACATACTACGTATGTGTTCATTTAGTACCGGTTCGCAGCGGTGAGCCAGCCGGAATTTCTCCAGACGCTCGCGGATAATGCCGTATAGCTCCAACCCATCTTGTTTCGGCTCGTTGAATCGGGCTTCATAATTATAGGTTTTGCCATTATGATAGCGGCAGGAGAACGACATGTCCTGACAAAACACTCCTCGCTGTACCATTCGTCGTTCGAGCGTCAGGCAGAGCGATTGCAGGAGTTCATCCAGGCGTTCGGACGTGCTTCGTTGCTCCTGCGAAATGGTACGCATCGCCGACATACTCTTATTATCCGGATTGGCGTCCAGATCCACTTCGCCCCCAAAGTTGAGCCGGAGGTGCCAGTGCCAGCCAATAATGCTCTTACAAACCGCCCGGAGGTGATCGGGGGTAGCATAGCGGAGTTCAAGAGGTGTACGAACCCCACCCGCTTCCAGCCGGGCGGCCATGCGGTGACCAATACCGGGCAGATCGGTAAGCGTCATGGTTTGTAACACGCTGTCAATCGTTTCGGGGGTAATAGTGGTCAGACCATCCGGCTTTTGAACATTGGAGGCCAGTTTGGCCAAAAAAACGTTCGGAGCAATACCAATGGAACAGCGGAGCCAGTCGCCCACTTTCTGCCGGATGGCCTGTTTAATCGCCACGGCCGTTTGCGACATATCCTTGTACACCAGTTGATAGTTTGTCAGGTCGACAACGGCTTCGTCAATACTTTTCGGCACAACATCATCCGAGAAGGTTCGCAACACGTCAATGATCTTTACGTGGTATTCCCGATATCGAGCGGGGTGGGTTTCTATGGGCACCAGTTCCGGACACAGCACAATTGCCTGATCCAGGCGCATACCGGTCTTTACGCCCCGTAACTTGGCCTCGACAGACGGGGCGATTACACAGCCGTTCCGCCCGGTGTATACGCAAACGCCAACCGGCCTTCCCCGCAGCCAATAGTTGTCCTGCTGCTCACAGGAAGCGAAGAAACTGTTCATATCCACAAAGAGAACTGTGGGTTGCCTTTGGGTAAAAAGCCGGTTACGATTCATGGTTTTTGGGTAAGAAAGTGACTTTTGGTGCAGTTAGTCGTTTATATTTTGACTATGTTTGTTGTAATACAAGCGCAATATATTTGACTTGTATTATAATCACTAGCTATCCTTACGGCAATGGCCGAGAATTGTTTAAAAAAAATATCATCCCCCGTGACAATCCAGGACAGACTGAAGCAGGTTTTTGATGCCCTTGGCATAACTATCTACCAGATAGCGAAGGAGTTAGGTGAAAATCCATCGAAGTTTTACAATATTTTGAATGGCCGGGCCAAACCTTCTTATGACACAATCATGAGTTTGCTGGCTTGTTATCCGCAAATCAGCGCCGATTACCTGATTCGCGGTATCATGCCCGTCTTGAACTCCCCACAAGCAAACGCACGGCTTCTCTCGGCCGATGATGATACTATCGAAGTGCCATTCATACCGGTAAAATTTTACGCCACCTTCGTCGAGAGCTTCGCCGAAGGCATTCACTCGACCGATGTAGATTCCTTTCGGGTACGGAAGCCCATTGTAAAGGGACATAAGAACTCGGTTGTGCTGGAGATTTCGGGAAACAGCATGAGTCCGCAGCTGGCGCATGGTGCCAAAGTACTGGCAATACCCGTTAGTGAAAACAACTGGGAATACCAGTCGGGGGGTGTTTATGCAGTCATGTACCGGGATTACTTTGTGGTGAAGCGTATCCGCGACAACGAGCTGTTAACCCGCAAATACCTGACTCTCCACTCCGACAACCCCAACGGTGGCAACGTGACGGTGCCCTTGCAGGACATTCGCGGCCTTTGGAAGATTGTAGCGATCGTAGAAGCGCCGGTGGAGTAAAGCCTGGCGTAAGGTTGCTGTTAATTCCCGACGGAAAGTTTTTTATAAACCACAGAGGCACAAAGCGCACAGAGATTTCAAGTAGTAAGGCCGTTGCCTGGTACTGAAACCCTCTGTGCGCTTTGTGTCTCTGTGGTTTTTTATCTAAGCCGCTACGCCAGCGAAAGCTTGTTGAGCACACCGATTGCCCCTTCCTGGCTCCATCCGTTTGTCGGATTACAGCATCTTCAGCAAATGACCACCGTATAATCAATTGGGGCAAAAAAACGATAGCTTTCGTATACTCCTGTTGCGCTGTTCACTTTAAACGTGTACCCTTGTACAAAGTCGATAAAGCTAGTAAATGGGCCGTACGGTACAGCTTACACTTAATAGTAAGTCACTGATTATCAGAATATTAACATTAAGTGATGTTGCGTACAATAGTATGTTGGGTGTTGAAACAGCTTTGCTACGCGATGTGTGTCTATCTGCTGCTTAAATCCAGCAGCCAGCCAATGAGTATGCCGCTTTGTTAGCTTTTGTGCCTAATCCCAGCTAAATCCGGCAGGGGGCAATGTGTGTGCTTAGTCGGCGTTAAGCGTAGTCGAGAGCGTATAGTGTAATATGTATGGGGTTGCTCTATGCCTAATGGGGTACTGAATTAACCACATTCTAACAGTGAATTAGGGAGATCAATATAGACTAAGAATGTAATGACAGAATCTGAAATGACTGCCTTAATGCTTGAGTTTTACATACTAAGGCCAGACGATTTAAATTTCAAAGTAGATAACAGTAATCGAAAAATGCACAATGCTGTTATTCAAAAATTGAAAGCCTATAAGTTAATTGAGCCTACTGGTTTTCAGCAATTTAACAAAGCTACAGAAAGGGGATATGAGGCATATTATATGGGTGGATTTGATAAATGGAAAGCTGCCAATGACCAGCGCGAGAAGGAGTTACACAAAGCAACGATAGATAGTTCAAAAGCAACAGTAGATGCGGCTGAATCCGCTAAGTGGTCAAAGTATGCCGCAATAGTTTCTGCTATTGCGGCAATAATTGCCTTTGCATTGCCGCCACTTTTAAATGATAAAGAGGGTAGTCAATCGGACTCATTGGTTAACGCATTGCATGTAAAAGTTGATATGCTATACTCGCAATTGAGAGTCCAGTCGCAAAGCCAGAAAGCCAAAGGGGAGACTGAACAAAGCCAAAAAAAGAAATAACTCGTTTCATTGTGCTGATATTTAGTGATTTAACTTACCCTAATATCGCACATTTATGAACAACATCAAACATTATTGAACATAAAAAGTAAAGATTGTTAAAGTTCATCCTATTATGACGTACCACTTTTTGCTATATAAAATACCATTTTGCTGATAGTATTGAATAAAATACTACATTATGCCGTAAAAGCAAGAACGCCAGTCCCTTTTATTGTGTTTTATTAATAGTATTACCTACCTTTGCGCTCCTTAACGAGGGGTACGATTGATTGACTCGATTAATTGATATATTAATATTAATTAATCGATTAGTTCAATAGGCATTTAAAGGATTATATCAACACCTAACCTTGATAAAATGGCAGCTATAAATCAAAATACTCAGTATGCTATGGAATCGCCCTACAGTGAAATCCGTAATGTAATGTGTCTGCGAAATAAATCACAAGGGGAGGTTATTCTTTGGGAGCCGGTTGTTAGTGACATTATAGCCTGTCAAATAAAAATGGCAGACTTCCATAAAAAGATTGTAAAGTTAAACAAGGGCATGTTACTAAGTGTCCATAAGGAATTGAACGAAATCTTAAGTTCAGCCGAAAGCGAATTGAAGGGAATGCCCAATGTTGATTTTCGGGAAATAAATTATAGAATTCAACTTGAGAAGCTCTTTGTGCAAATTCGTGAAATTGCTCAGGATGCACATTATTTAGCAACCGCCGATGAGCCAGACGAAAATTCTATTGAATTTAAAAAATTCTTATCAGAAGTTGTTGTTGAGTCAATGTCACAAGGGAAAAGTATTGCTGGTAAAAAGTCGCTTATGGCTTTATTTGATTAAATAAATGGGGCATAGAATTTCTAGGCGTACTGCATTTGATAAGGATATAAAGAGCTTTAAAAAGGCAAAAAATTTAATTGAATCAATTAAGGACTCTATTAATGAAATAATTAATGATCCTACTAGTGGGGAATCATTAACTGGAAATTGGAAGGGGTATAAAAGTTATCACTTCAATAGAAAGCCGGAAATTAGGATTATATACGCCGTATATCCTTGTTGTATTCTTGGGAATAGTGCCTCTTCTATTGATTGTCTACTTGAAATAGAGGCAGATGAAGATGACAAAGGTGAGTGCCTTGGCGTTATTGACTTTGTTAGGGTAGCATCTAGGGAAGAGTTTAACAATATTTACAATCTTCGAAAAAAATTTATACCCAATACATTAACATAAAAAAAGCCCCTTCACTCGGAGGGGCTTTTTACATTCCCCACCACTTCATCCCACACCCTATTATATATCGCCATGTTACGTTCCCACTCTTCCCGCGTCATAGGGGTGCAGTAGCTGAGCATCATGGTTTCCAGTTCTTTTATTGCGTCTTCTTCTTGTTGCGTAGTCATGCTCCGTTAGCGGGTTGTTTCTTACAGGGTACTTGGTGAGGGGTATCTAGCTGATGGTCTATCTGCGGGTTAAATCCAGCAGCCAGCTTGAGCGAATGCGGGGTTGGTGTCACCCAACAAGATCAAGTGTGTAAACTACGGAACAGCTTGTGTACGTTCAGTTGGCTTATGCCCCGTAGCATCACACTTCAAGGCGTTGGGTGTTCCAGACAGGTATAAAAAAAAGCGTGTTTGCCAACCTTTCGGCGACAACTTGCACGTCCCGACAGGCGGTCTTTTGGGCTTCCATTTTCGGGTTTCATGCGACAAGTTGAACGCCCCTCGTGGGCAATGCCAGGCTTCCATTTCTGGGTTCCGGCTGATAGGCCGAACGTTCCAGAGGTCAGGGTTTTGGTTCGTTCGGCGTGTTCTGGTTGACACAAGAAACGCCTTGGTTGAGTAGCTTTGAGTTTCCATTTCCGGGTCTCGGGCGACAATCTGCACGTCTCAGCAAGGCAGGTTATTTGCTCGTGTATTCAGTAATTAGCACATTACCTCATTATTACAAACAAACACGATGGACATTTACACAACAATTTATCATGCTTTCAAGGATATGAGACTTATAAATGTAGACACTTTACCCTCTGAACCTGTAGAGGGACAATATGTCTGGAATTTTAGTCATAATGCTTCCTCTGAATTTGATTTAGAAAAAGTAAAATCTATACTTGTAAGTAATGGCCTTAAGATTAATGAGATTGTACAAGGTAATGGTGCAACAATCATTACTACTTTGGAATAATATTTTATTGACCAATATTTTGCTCTTACTTTTTTTTGAACACTCTCAAAACAGCATTTTTGCAAGCAACCGAAGTTATGAAAATTTTTATTATAATGTTTGGGGTTATTTTTAGCCTATCTGCTTATGGCCAGACTAAAAAAGAGACTATTGATTGGTTAAATACTAAATTTGAAAATAGCCCTGTTGCCATAAACAAGATAGATCAATTCACAAGATTTTTGACTATAAAACAAGATGGTAGTTATTCCATTCAAAGTTACTCGTACTTTCTAAGTGTAGTTCTTCCCGACATGCAGAACTACGCGCGTAAAACTTTGTTTAGTGGGCATTTCAAAAATTTAAACCCAAACTCTGTTCGTACAGAAAAGATAGGTGGTGATATATACTTTTATGCTACTTGTAGCAGCGGCAAATGTATAACGCAACAAAACCAAGGCCCCAGTAGCTTCGATTCTTACATGCATACAGAAGTTCTCTTATGTTTTACCTCTGACATAAATTTGGAAGATCGTTGTAAAAAAGCCTTTACACATCTGATAAAGCTTTGCGGAGGCAAAAAAGAAGCTTTTTGATAATAAACCCGGCTTGTTCGTTTGGGTGCTTAATTGGTTCGCTCCGCGTGGGTGAGTTTCCTGCGACAGGCAGCAGGCCGCAAAGCCGGCGTTTTCAGCCCAACCGGCCATGTGTGTAAAGGCTCCCTACGGTCGCCATCAACATATGGGGTCGTTGGTTTGATAGAACAGCAGATAACGTAGCGGTGGGATTGCGTGCGAAAAGGGACCCGTTTCAGTAGGGCGCTTTGTGGCTCGTTGGTCAGCTTCAGTCGACACGAGAATCGCCCCAGTTGAGGCCGATAAAAAGTACATTTGTCACGTAGCGTGTGACAGCGGAAACGCACCGATTGGGAGGCAAAAAAGTGGTTTGCGACGTAGCGTGCGATAAGTCAACCGCTCTGACAAGTAAACCTTTCGGCTTGTTTAGTAATCAGTTTTGAATGAAGAAGAATTCAAAAAGACGTCTGCTTCTACCCTTAATATTGACTGCTGTGTTTGTGGCTTCTTCGTTTGCCCCAATCCTACAGATATATATTCTGACCTTTGATGGTTATCTGGTTGCTTTCATCAATAAAGTAATTTTATCAGATAAGCCAGGGCATATCTTTACTGCCAATTTGTTGGCAAACCTACCTCCTTCTTTAATCTTCTTATTTCTCCTATATAAAACTGAAATTGAAAGTATAAGGGTTAGTGCAGCCATTTTTTCAATGGTCTTTATGAACGCCTTTATACTTTTTCTGATTGGGGATTTTAATGAAGATTGGGAGCTGTATTTTCTGATTTTTCTAGTAGCTAGTTTAATCAGTAGTTCAGTATTATTTTTTATTTGTGTTTGGCGGCCTCCGGGCGCCAGGGAGCACGTCCCGTCGGACGGTTTTCAGCCCAATAAGTAAAGGGTGTAAAGGTTGACGCAACGTTTGTTGTCCAGAGTAATTTCCTCATCATCAGCCCTTGGAGGCATTGGGTGGAGGTCAAACAATTAAAAATGCGTGTTTGTTGGCCTCATGCGACAGGGAGCCCGGCTCATTTGGGCAGCTTTTAGGTATCCATTTTCTGGCTGTGGCCGACAAGCAAAACGTCTTGGTTAGACTACCTTTTACATTTAGAAAAGTAATACAGAAATCAATTGATAAAATTGCTTGGCGAACGCAACATTTAACTATAAACATAGTTATCCACATAATCTAAACTTTGTTTCGCCATGAAACCTGTCTTCTTTCTGATTACCTGCCTTCTTTGCTCGTTCGTGTATGGACAGAATTATAACCATTTAGTCAATGAAGCCAATGAGCAGTATATCCAAAAAGATTATAAAAAATCAGTTGAGCTTTATAAGTTGGCATTTACGAAAGAGCAAAATATACGTTCTGATTTATATAATGCGGGGTGTTCAGCCGCTTTAGCAGGAGATGTTGGGTTAGCTCTCAATTGGCTGAATATAGCCTTTGATAAAGGGTACGTGAATATCAGGCACATGAAAGCGGATAGTGACCTGAACTCTCTTCATAACACAAAAGGCTGGAAGTCATTGCTAGCTAAAATGCAAACTAAAGTTGACCGAATTGAAGCTAACTATGATAAACCTCTTCAAGCTAAGTTGTTAACTATTTATGACGACGACCAAAAAGGCCGTTTGAAAATAAACGAATTGGGCCAAAAATTCGGCTTCGACTCCAAAGAAGTTAGTGAGTTGTGGAAGACTATAGAATATAAAGACAGCATAAATCTTCTAAAAGTTAAAGATGTACTGGACCAGTACGGCTGGGTTGGAGCAGACAAGGTTGGGCCGCAGGCCAACAGCACTTTATTTTTGGTAATCCAACACGCGGATTTGACTACTCAACAGAAGTATTTACCTATGATGCGCGAGGCTGTAAAAAATAAAAAGGCAGAGCCAAGTGCGTTAGCATTGCTGGAAGACCGAGTTGCCTTAGGTGAGAAAAGGCAGCAGACCTATGGAAGTCAAATCGGCGAGGATAGTACTGGTGCTTCTTACATTTTACCGTTGGAAGACCCTGATAACGTTGATAGAAGACGGGCTGAGGTTGGTTTAGGCCCTTTGGCCGATTATGTGAAGCAGTGGGGTATCAAATGGAATGTAGATGAGTATAAAAAACAACTTCCAAGCATTGAGAAAAGAGAAGGAATAAAGTAGGTAAGCAACCAGAAAAACGCTCCACGTGGGCGGCTATCGGGCGACAGGCCGCACGGCCCGAAGAAGGGTTTTCAGCCTAACATCAACACTCATGGTGGTGTTGGGTGAATTGCCAAAGTAGTGTGTGCATGGCGGCTTCGATAGACAAGCTAACCGCCCCAACAGGAACAGCTTGACGAAGTATGAAGTTATGATTGGCAGTCTGAACATCAGCGAAAGGCGGATTAGCAGCATAGCCAAGCTTCGCGCTCTGACCAATTTTTAAAGGTTTCACATTTTTATGCGAATAATTTTATTATGGGCAGAAGCATGCTAAATTGCTTGCAGCATGAAAGTATAAAGTCGCAATTTGATCTTATTAACTAGCCACACTGCTAAACCATGATTGTACTTGATTACTTAAGAGAATTAGACAACAATGAAATAATCGTTCCACCATTTCATACAGGTCATCTAGGATTTATACCGAATACAACAGTTAGAATAGGGTTAATTTCTCCATTCGTCGAAGAGGCATCTCATTGTGAAGTAATTGTTACGCCTTATGATCCGAGCACGGAGCTAGCTATTTTACGCTGCACAATGAAGGACGGCGTAGGGGTTGTGAGGAAACTAGTGAGTGCATTATCATCCTTGAAAATCAATATAGTTACGCAGGAATCTTCATCTATTAATCATCAAAGCCAGCATACTGTTAACCTTCTGCTAGATTTATCAACATCAAATCTACGAGAAGACAAAACATACGAATGGGCAAAACAAAAATACAGAATATACGATTACGTTTTTCCTGTAAGTGATTATAGATTTTTGAAAATTTTTGAGAGAGTTATTGCTTATTGTGGAGAATCAATATTTTGGGAGAAACAAAATGGGGAATATAGGCTTCAGCTCTATATGACTCCACTTGAGAAAAAAATCATACATTATCAGGAAACCGTAACTGTGGTTTCAGAAAATTCTAAAAATAGAGTAAAAATAAGTCTACCACCTAATTTATTAAACAGAATACAAACAAATTTGTATCCTAATTCCTTAGAGAAAATGAAGTTAAAATATCTTCTTTTCTCAGATACAAAAGAGAGAACATTAAGAATTTACTTCCCCAAGGTGGAGTCATGGGAAAAGTTAGTTCATATCGGGATTTACCATAAAGACATACCAGGTGCCTTATCGTCAATTTTTGACTTGATTGCGAATGCAAACTTCAACATTATAACTGGTTTGCTGAGAAAAAATACACAAGATACTAACATTTGGGAGGGCCTTCTGGAATATAAAGGGAATGAGACTATTGATTCGAAAGATTTATATTTATGGGTGAGAGAAAAAATAAAAATATCTAGCGACATAGATTATGATATATCACGTTATGACTTCAAAATTGGTGCACCTTTATATCCCAAAAAAAATTATAATGCTATCCCGTTATTGACTGAAGCAAAAACAATGAAAGGTAATGATGATAAACTTAATTATGAATCGAGGATAGATGAAGGAATAAATAAATTACAGCAAAACGTTGATCAAGAATATTACAATAAATTAACATTAGAATTACTAAAAATAGTAAAAATTAGAAATAAAAAAGACTTTAAACAGAGAATTTTTCTTTCCTATCCATACAGTGCTACAGCTCACGTCAAATTAATTCAAGACGCTTTAAAACATGAATATCACCTAGATGAATATCAAGATGCTGGAGGTGAGATTATCCTTGATGAGGTTATGAGAAAAATTAAAGCGTGTGATTTTTTTCTAGCTATTTGGCATCACGAAGAACAAATGCCTGTAGGTGATGGCAAATACAGTATTTCACCTTGGATGCCTTTTGAATATGGCATTGCTCTTGCGGAAAGAAAAGAAAACTACATTGTTCGTTCATCGAAATTAGCAGACCGTGTTTGGAAAAGAATAAATCCATCGAAGGCAATTCCAGAATATAGTGATCTGACTTTTATAAACCAAACGTTGCCCAAAATAATAAGCTTTGTCTCTAGAAAACTGCGGGACAAATAATATAGGGCAGAATAAACTGTAAAGTTAAAATTGGTTGCTGCATAGATATAGCAACTTTAACTCAGCATCGTGTTTGCTCTACATTGGTAACTTACCGCTAACAGGATGCAGGCTTCTAAAGGCAGGGAGTGTAAAGGTAGGCGAGTCGTTCGCTCTTTTCAACCATCTTGTGGGCCATCAACACCCGTGGTCGTTGGCTAATAATCCATTAAGTACTTATTAAGGCAGGTTTTAAGCTTTCCAACTCAGTATTCGTGCGACATAGGAAATACCCCACGGATTTCATTCATTCTGGTTGGCCCTAGTAAACAAAGTCGTTGGATATAAAGGCGAAAAGACGAAAGCGACAAAAATGGACTATCTGGTAAAGGACGAAAAACTTGAATTGAAATATGAGTCAGGGAAAGGTGCCTGGACGTATCACATTCAAATTCCAAACACCAAACACATCGCAGGAAAGTGGGGAGATCTTAAAGTCTCAGGCTATATTGACGAATACAAACTGGAAACTAAAAACCTGTTTACAATCACAGGTCAAGACAAACTTATTTCTATAAATCAGGAAATAAGGAGTGCAATTAATAAAACTGGTGGCGATACGGTAACTGTGACACTTTATTTACTGAATATAAAAGAACAGATAACAGAAGAACAGGTTTTAGACACTTTTAAAGAAGCAGACGTTCTCAAATCATTTGAAAAGATGCCGGAAGAGGAGAGACATGAAATTTTGAAGAAGATTCTTTCTCAAAGAAGTGAAGAGAAGCAGGTCAAGATGATTATTAATCATATTGATAAATTAACTAAATAGCCCGTCCAGAAACTGTCCATTCTATCTGATAAAGATGTTGTATCCTGACATTGCACAAGAGTTGATAGAACGGCAGAGAAACGACCTTGACGTTAGACAACGCCTTGCTGAAGAAGGAAAGCTAACTGGTGGGTATAATCCGGAAATGGAGGACGTGCATCTTGACAATGCCCGGCGACTTCAGGAAATGATTACTCAGATTGGCTGGCCGGCTCAGGAACAAGTTGGCGAGGAAGCGAGTCAGGCAGCCTGGTTAATTGTCCAGCATGCGATCAGCCTGCCTTCATTCATGAAACGCTCGCTTGCCTTGATGAACGAGCAAGCAAAAACAAGGACGATTGATCCAGCCAATCTAGCTTTTCTGGCCGACCGAATCGCGATGTATGAAAACCAACCCCAGTTTTATGGTACTCAGTTTGTAGATGACGGACAGGGTCGACTGGTGTGCTATCAGCTTGATGATTCTGTCGAGAAGGTTGATCAACGCCGTCAGAAGTTAGGGCTAAACACAATTGATGAGCAATTGGTCGAATTAACAGCTCGGATGAACGTTGAGCAGGCAAAACTACCAACGGTAAACGAAAGGCAACAAATGCAGGAAGACTATGATGCCTGGCGCAGAACAGTCGGATGGATTTCCGCATAGCTCCTCATAGAAAGAGCAGAGACCCCGCACCGGCGGATTGAAAAGCGGATGGCGTTAGCACGTTCAAACTAACTACCATCGCTTTTCGATCCACTCTTGTGAAGTCGTTCCAGTTTATCCCATCAATCCGTTACACAAGCACCGGCTGTTCCATGACATCCTTCTGGTGCGCCCACATCTCCTGAAATACATCACTCCGCACCTGTAACTCCTGGAAGCTGCCTTCATCAATGATTTTGCCGTCCTGCATGATGTAGATGTAGTCGAACAGGGGTAGTAAATGCAGGCGGTGAAGCGTTGAGACAACCGCTTTGTCGGTAAACTCATTCAGTAGTTTACGGTAGATCGCCAGTTCCGTTTTGGGGTCGATGCTACTGGTTGGCTCATCGAGCAGTACAATGTCGCTGGTGCGGGCGGCCAATACACCCCGTGCCAGTGCCAGCCGTTGCCGTTGTCCCCCGGACAAATTCAAGCCTTTCTCCTGAATGCTTGTTTCCAGCCCATTGGGTAGCCGATGCACCACCTCGTTGAAACGGGCTACCTGGCAAACACGCGAAATGGTTTCATCATCGAACGGCAGGCCAAGCGTGATGTTATAAGCAATCGTATTTTCGAATATTTCCGGTTCCTGCGGAAACAGTGTTACCGTATTCGTGACCGCATTCAGACCTGACAGTTCTTCACCATCTACCCAAACCGACATTCCCGGCTCCGGCTGGTACAATCCCCGAAGGAGCGTTAGCAGGGTGCTTTTCCCTGAACCACTCTCACCTATGAAGGCTATGCGCTGGCCCCGGCGCAAACTGATTTGCAGTTCACTCAGGTTAGCCGCTTTTTTCGATGTGCCAAAAGTGCGGCCGTGCGAGAAATTAAGGCCACTGATGCTGATCGTTTTCCAGTTTTTGGGCAGGGCTTCCTCTTCAGGGCGTACATGCTGGGCGTAAGCCTCGCCAATACCTCGCGCTGTTTGAACGTCGGTGTTGTACTGAACGATCTGCGTATACTGAAACGCAACGTCATTGAATACACTCGTAAATTGGTTTACATACCCCAGCAGCGTTACCAGACCGCCAATCAGGAACACCTGGCCCGGCACGTAATGCTGATAGATATAGCCCGTTGACATAACAATGTAGATCAGCGTCACCAGCAGCGTCGCCACAAACCACTTCCATTCATTGATCTTGACCTGCTTTAGGAAAGGCGGGAAAACGGCGTCTACTTTCTGACCGAAACTAACCTGTATACGTTGCTCCAACCGCAGGGTAATAACTGTAATAATGTTCGACAGATTATCGAAGAGGCTGGCCGAAACGACGTGCTCATGTTCGTTGGTTTCGTCGAGGGCCTTAATAAATGGACGGTCAAAACGGAGAATGACCCAGACCGTCAACGCCCCCAGACCCAAGCCTATAATGCCGAATAGGGGCGAAAAATATAGCATGGCACCAAAGGAAAATATCAGCTTGAACAAGGCGTTGAGGTAGACGAATCCTCCCTGAAAAAACCCTCTCAACGCATCGTAAGCTTTCCGGATTCGGCTGATGGTATCACCGCTATGGTGTTCCTTATGCCAGCTAACGGGCAAGTGCAGCGTTTGATGAAACAATTCATCCAGAAAATTCCGGCTCAGGTTGAAAGCCAGTCGGCGTTCCATGACGCGGGCCGGACCATGAAAAGACCAGTCCAGCAACATCAGACCCAGATGAGCCCCGGCATACATCCAGATCAGGCGGGGAATATCCGTCTGCTGTTTTTGAAGTTCACCAACAAACCAGCCAAATAATAGAGGAAAAGCAGCTCTGACAATATTAGCCAGGATAAAGAGGAGATACACGAGCACATACTGCCGCTTTTCGTATCGTGCATACGTCCAGGCAGTACGTAGCAGGGCTACATACGGGTTTTTCATGAAGGTTCAAGTTACGGTCTATTTACTCTAACGAATATAGAGACATATATTCACAAAACAAGAAAATCGTTAACAAAATGTAAATTTTAATCTGTGTTATAGTGGCCTGATACTACCTATTATTTTACGCTTACTGGCGTGGCTACAATTAGGCACTCTGTAATTGTACGGGCAAGGCTTATTTATAACACAAGCGGTTCGTTAACAGTATATTCTTTACGATTCGATTTGATTTGTGGTTGACTTTCAGTAATTTTGCGTCCTGATTCGCAAAGAGGCCTTCCAGCAATGTGCAGGCGCTTCTTTCTTCGATAGTAGAAAAACATAACTTTCAGTATAACAAGCTAATGGCTCGCGATTTAAATTTCACGAGAAACATCGGTATCGCTGCCCACATTGATGCGGGTAAGACGACAACAACCGAACGAATTCTCTATTACGCCGGGGTAAGCCACAAGATTGGTGAGGTACACGATGGTGCCGCAACGATGGACTGGATGGAACAGGAGCAGGAGCGGGGTATTACAATTACCTCTGCCGCTACCACTGTTGACTGGACCTACCGCGCTAATAAGTACCACATCAACATCATCGATACACCAGGCCACGTTGACTTCACGGTTGAAGTGAACCGTTCGCTGCGTGTACTGGATGGTCTGGTGTTCCTTTTCAGTGCCGTTGACGGTGTAGAGCCTCAGTCGGAAACTAACTGGCGTTTGGCCAACAACTATAACGTTGCTCGTTTAGGCTTCGTTAACAAAATGGACCGCTCCGGTGCCGACTTCCTGAACGTGTGCAAGCAGGTTAAGGAAATGCTGGGCAGTTACGCTGTTCCCCTTCAGTTGCCAATCGGCGAAGAAGAGAACTTCAAAGGTGTAGTTGACCTCGTTAACTTCCGCGGTATCCAGTGGAATGAAGATGATAAAGGTATGACATTCCAGGAGGTACCCATCCCAGCCGATATGCTGGATGAAGCTACCGAATGGCGCGAAAAACTTCTGGAAGCCGTTGCTGAGTTCGACGACTCCCTGATGGAGAAATACTTTGAAGATCCTGAATCGATCTCGGAAGACGAAATTCTGGCGGCTCTGCGGAAAGCAACCATCAGCATGAAAATCGTTCCGATGCTTTGCGGTTCATCTTTCAAGAACAAAGGTGTGCAAACCATGCTCGATTACGTGATGGCTCTGTTGCCATCGCCAATGGACAAGGAAAGCATCAAAGGAACAAATCCAGACACTGGCGAAGAGATTTCTCGTAAGCCTTCGTCAACGGAGCCTTTCTCAGCCCTTGCGTTCAAAATTGCTACCGACCCTTACGTAGGTCGTCTTTGCTTCGTTCGTTCGTACTCGGGCGTTCTGGAGTCTGGTTCATATATCCTGAACAACCGTTCGGGCAACAAAGAGCGGATTTCCCGGATTTTCCAGATGCACGCTAACAAGCAGAACCAGATCGAGCGTCTGGAAGCTGGTGACATCGGTGCCGTGGTTGGTTTCAAAGACATCAAGACGGGCGATACCCTGTCGGATGAGAAACACCCAATCGTTCTGGAATCAATGGTGTTCCCCGATCCCGTTATCGGTTACGCCATCGAGCCTAAGAAATCGGCCGACCAGGATAACTTCTCGAAAGCTATCGGTAAACTGATCGAAGAAGACCCAACCCTTAAAGTTGAGTCGAACGAAGAAACCGGCCAGACCATTATCCGTGGTATGGGTGAGCTTCACCTTGAAATTATCATCGACCGCATGCGTCGTGAGTTCAAGGTGGAAGTTAACCAGGGTGCGCCACAGGTAGCGTACAAAGAGAAGCTGACGAAAAACGTTGAACACCGTGAAGTTTATAAGAAACAAACGGGTGGTCGCGGTAAGTTTGCCGACATCGTATTTGAACTCGGACCACGGGAACAGGATGAAACCGGTGTTGTTCAGCCAGGTCTGGAGTTCGTTAATGGTATCGTAGGTGGTGTAATTCCCCGTGAATTTATTCCTGCCGTTCAGAAAGGCTTTGACGAGTCGCTGAAAAATGGCCCATTAGCTGGCTTCCCCCTCGAAAGCATGAAAGTTCGGTTGTTCCATGGTTCGTACCACGACGTTGACTCCGACTCACTGTCGTTCGAAATGGCCGCTCGTTTAGGCTTCCGTGAAGCTGCCCGTCAGGCTGGTCCGAAACTGCTCGAACCAATCATGGCTGTTGAAGTATTGACGCCGGAAGAATATACCGGTCCAATTACGGGTGACCTCAACCGTCGCCGGGGTGTAATGAAGGGCATGGATACGAAAGCTGGATCGCAGGTGATCAAGGCTGACGTCCCTCTTTCAGAACTGTTCGGCTACGTAACGGATCTGCGTACCATGTCGTCGGGTCGTGCTACGGCTAACCTGACCTTTGCTCACTACGAAGTTGTTCCGCAGAACATTGCTGACAGCGTTGTAGCAAAAGAAAAAGGTAAATAAGTTTTTCAGGATATTGGGCAGTTGGTCGGTTGATCAACTGCCCATTTTTTGTGTCGCTGGAGTAAATGGTTCTTTCGGCGGCATATTCACATAACGAACCAAAACACAATGAGCCAAAAAATTCGCATTAAGCTAAAGTCGTTCGACCACATGCTGGTTGACAAATCGGCTGAGAAGATCGTGAAAGCGGTTAAGTCGACGGGTGCTATCGTAAGCGGCCCCATCCCTCTGCCAACAAACAAAGAGATCTATACCGTTCTGCGGTCGCCCCACGTCAATAAAAAGGCTCGGGAACAGTTCCAACTGTGCACCTACAAGCGTCTGGTAGACATTTACAGCAGCAGTGCTAAAACGGTAGACGCGCTCATGAAGCTCGAACTACCCAGTGGTGTTGACGTTGAGATCAAAGTCTAACGATTTTTAGTTGAAGGCTTCGAATGCCGTTGGTTTGGGACGAAATCGTTTCATACCAGCGGCATTTATGTTTTCAGGGAATTTCCCTCTCATTCTGTTGAATTATACGGCCTTTTAACGGGTTATTTTTGTATATTGTAGATACGGCACCTAGCCGTTTGAGGAGATCTATCCGTTCGTTATGTTAAACGTTATTCAGCTACTACCCGATTCGATTGCTAACCAGATTGCGGCTGGTGAAGTTGTTCAGCGCCCCGCTTCGGTAGTGAAAGAGTTGCTGGAAAACTCGGTAGATGCGAAAGCGAAATCCGTGCAGGTCATTGTTCGGGAAGCAGGCCGTAACCTGATTCAGATTGTGGACGACGGTGTCGGCATGACTGAAACCGATGCCCGCATGAGTTTCGAGCGCCACGCCACCTCTAAAATCCGTTCGTCGGACGATCTGTTCCGAATTCGGACAATGGGTTTCAGGGGTGAAGCGCTGGCGTCGATTGCGGCCGTTGCTCAAATTGAAATGCGCACGCGTCGGGCTGAAGAAGAGTTGGGTACACTCATCCGAATCGAAGGCTCCGACATTAAGGCACAGGAAGCTATTTCGTGTTTACCCGGAACGAACCTGCTGATCAAGAATTTATTTTTCAACGTACCCGCCCGGCGCAATTTTCTGAAATCGAATTCGGTGGAGATGCGCCATATTATCGACGAATTTCAGCGAGTGGCCCTCGCCAACCCGGAAGTTGCGTTTTCTCTGTTTCATAATGACCAGGAGATTTACAACCTCCCCAGCGGAAAGCTGAGCCGACGTATTGTTGATATGTTCGGAAAGAGCTACCGCGAGCAGTTGAACTTCTGCGAAGAACAAACCCCGTATGTAACCGTGCATGGATACATTGGCAAACCCGAATCGGCCAAGAAAGCCCGCAACGAGCAGTTCTTCTTCGTTAACAATCGATTTATCAAGCACAATTACCTGCACCATGCGGTAGTAGGCGCCTACGAGGGTACACTGCCCGAAGGTAGCCATCCCTTTTACGTGTTGTTCATCGATATTGACCCGTCGCATATCGACATTAATATTCACCCGACAAAGACGGAGATAAAATTCGATGACGAGCGGTCGGTGTATGCCATCATGATGGCGGCCGTTCGGAAAGCGGTGGGGCTTTACAACCTCTCCCCTTCCCTCGACTTCGATTCGGATGTTAATTTTCTGGCGGGTGTTCGTCCAAAGCCTGCATCGGCTGATATCAATGCCAATCGCAATGGTAGTGCCGATAGTAAGCCCACCACAAGCGGACCGGGTTCGGCACGACCTATTTCACCATCCTGGGCATCGGGAGCAACGCAGCAGCCAGTTAATGAGCGAACGTCTTTACGAAATGAATCGCTGGACAAAGCTGCGGGCAGTAGTTTCGATATGCCTCGAAAAGCAGATCATAAGCCTTCTGTCAATAACTGGCAAACGCTGTACGAAGGCGTGGCAGGCAACGCAGGCCCCTCACCGGGCTCGGTAGCGCAGCCGGAGGAGAAAGGCGATTGGCTGGGACCGGCGAAACCAGCACCGGCTACTCCCGAGCCGCCAGCAGCAGAAAGTGAACCCATTACGCTGGGGAGCCGGGCCAATCAGTTACAGGTAAGTTTGGAATCGCCCGAACAAGATGTTCCTGTACTGGTTGATGATGATAACATTGTTCAGATACAGAATCGATACTTACTGGCCCCCATCAAGTCTGGTATGCTGCTGATCGACCAACGTCGGGCCCACGAGCGAATCCTGTACGATCAGTTTCATGCATCGCTCACCAAACGAAATGGAGCCTCGCAGCAGTTGTTGTTTCCTAAAACGATAACGCTAATGCCGGTAGATTTTCAGTTAGCGCTTGACCTGCGCGATGATCTGACGAATTTGGGCTTTGAGTTTGATGAACTGGGTGCCAATACGTTTGTCATCCGGGGTGTACCTGCTCTGATCATGGGCGAAAATGAAGAGGAATTGTTTGCTAACCTGCTGGCACAACTCCGGGCCGATACAGGCCGGTTGAAATTAGATCGAATTGAATCCATGGCCCGTTCACTGGCACGCCGGTCGGCTATGCGTTATGTAAATCGCCTGAGCACTACGGAGCGAAAGGCCTTAGTCAATCAATTGTTCGCATCTGCTAACCCAAGCTACACACCTACCGGCGAGCCAGTAACGGTTGTGTTGTCGTTGGATAAAATTGCAGGTCTATTTCGCTGATATTTGCTTTAATCGGCATAACTTGTCATTATAAAATGTTTTCACTCACTCCAGTAGTTCGCGCGTTATTAATTCTAAACGTAATAGTTTTTCTGGTTACAAATGATGCAATCATTGACCAATTTGGACTGCACTCATTTTTATCCGATAAATTCAATCCAATCCAGTTATTAACGCACATGTTTCTGCATGGTGGCTTCAACCACATTTTCAGTAACATGATTGGTCTGGTCGTTTTTGGCCCTATGCTGGAGCGAACTTGGGGAGCACAGCGGTTTACATTCTTTTACTTCTTTACCGGGCTGGGTGCTGCGCTATTATTTTCGGGTATAAACTATTATGAAGTACACGATGTATATGAAACAGTACAAGCCTATAGAGATAATCCTGGTTACGATAACTTTCTTGGCTTTGTCGACCAGCATGCGGTTTCATACTACGATCGGTTAACGCCTTTTATTGACAAGTTTAAAAGTTTTCCAAACGATAGTAAAAACATACAGGACAGTGTTGCCATTGTCAACCGAATTTTTTCCAATCAGGTTGATGAGCCAATGGTAGGCGCTTCGGGAGCAATTTTTGGAGTTATCATGGGATTTGGATTATTGTTTCCGAACACTCAACTCTTTTTATTGTTTCCACCTATACCAGTAAAGGCGAAGTATCTCGTTATCTTTTACGGGGCCTTTGAGCTTTACTCGGGCGTGTATCGGACACAGGCCGACAACGTTGCTCATTTCGCCCATATTGGCGGCATGCTGTTTGCATTTATACTGATAAAATACTGGGGTTCACAACGAAAAACGTTTTATTAAAGAATGAGCGGGTTGTTCGATGATTTTCGGAGCGAATTCAATAAGCCCAACAATACGTTGGTCCAATTGATATTAGTTAACGTCGTTATATTTCTGGTACTGTTGGTGACGAAAGTCAGTTTGACAATGGCCGAAAATACGGGCGCTTATGTTTTCATTACGAACCAATTAATGGTTCCGGGTGAAATACATGCGTTTTTACGCAAACCCTGGACACTATTCACGTACTTTTTCTCGCATGAAGAGATTTTTCATATTCTCTATAACATGCTGTTTCTGTACTGGTTCGGTCGCCTGATTGACGAATACCTGGGTAATCGGCGGCTCATGGGTCTTTACATTATGGGAGGTCTTGCCGGTGGGTTGCTTTATCTGGCGATGTACAATCTGGTACCTTTCTTCCAGAGCCAGGCGGATGGCGCACGTATGCTGGGTGCATCGGCGGCTGCTTTTTCGGTAGCGGTTGGGGCTGCCACCTTGCTGCCTAACTACACCTTCCATCTGCTCTTCTTTGGACCGGTACGCATCAAATACATTGTCTTTTTCTTTATTATTCTTTCGGTAGCCCAAACGGCCGGATCGAACGCAGGCGGTCATCTGGCTCATCTGGGCGGTGCGCTGATGGGGTTCGTGTACGTTAAGTTACTTCAGAATGGTACTGATCTCGGACGTCCTATCTACTGGCTAGTGGATGGCTGGAGCAACCTGCTTAGACCGAAGCCAGCGGTTAAGGTGTCATATCGGCAGCGAAGCAACGCCAGCACACAAGCCAGTTCGTATGTATCGGCAGCCGGTGCATCGTCTGCATCGGCCTCAACGCCCGATCAGGATGAGGTCGATATGATTCTCGATAAAATATCACGGTCTGGCTACGAAAGTCTCACGCGTGAAGAGAAACAAAAACTTTTCCGGGCTAGTCAACGCAACTAGTTAGAGCGATTTTTCCGAAATAGAATCTTGTTTTTGCCCCTTATTGAGCACAGAGCAGGTATTTACTATTCTTTTAAAAATCTAAGCCTTCGGTCCCTACGTAAGTATACAGGTAGCCGAAGGCTTAGATTTTTTATAATTCATAAAATTTGTAGTAGCTTCGTTATACGAATATATTTGCACGTCATCAATAGAACAATGAATTCTGAACGTGTGTTGTTGTAAGACAGACGCTTAGCTGCTACCACCATGCTGATTACCCCTGGCAGTCTTCTTGCCACCATCAATACGCCCGAAGATCTTCGTAAACTAGATAAATCCCGTTTACCCCAGGTTGCTGATGAATTACGTCAGTTCATCATTGATGATGTATCTGTTTATGGCGGCCATTTCGGCGCTAGTTTGGGTGTAGTTGAGTTAACCGTTGCGCTTCACTACGTTTTCAATACCCCTGACGATCAACTGGTCTGGGATGTAGGCCATCAGGCTTATGGGCATAAAATCCTGACCGGTCGGCGGGAGAAATTTCACACCAATCGATTCTATAAGGGTCTGTCGGGGTTTCCCAAACGAAAAGAAAGCGAGTATGACTCCTTCGGCGTTGGTCACTCATCGACTTCCATCTCGGCAGCGCTGGGTATGGCCGTTGCCTCACAACTTCAGGGGAATACGTCCAGGAACCATATTGCCGTCATTGGCGATGGTGCCCTCACAGCAGGAGAAGCGTTTGAAGGGATGAACCATGCCGGTGCTACGGATAGCAATCTGCTGATTGTCCTGAATGATAACTGCATGAGCATCGACCCAAACGTTGGGGCTTTGCGCGAATATCTTACCGACATTACCACGTCTCAGACCTACAACAAAGTAAAAGACGAGATCTGGAACCTGCTCGGCAAAATGGATAAACTGGGCAAAACAGCGCAGGAGCTGGTTTCTCAGGTTCAGTCGGGTATCAAGAGCTCATTACTCGAACAAAGCAATCTGTTCGAATCACTTCATCTGCGTTATTTCGGGCCCATTGACGGTCACGACATCGATCATCTGGTTAGTGTTCTGGACGATATGAAGCACATCCCTGGCCCTAAGCTTTTACACGTACTTACGGTAAAAGGTAAGGGCTACGGACCAGCAGAAAAAGACCAGACCAAATGGCACGCGCCCGGTTTGTTCGACAAAGTGACGGGGGTTATCCAAAAGAAAATTTACGATAAGCCACAACCGCCCAAGTATCAGGATGTGTTTGGAAATACACTGGTTGAGTTAGCCGAGCAGAACGCTCGTATTGTGGGCGTCACGCCCGCTATGCCATCCGGCTCGTCGATGAACATTATGATGAAGGCGATGCCAACGCGGGCTTTCGATGTAGGCATTGCCGAACAGCACGCCGTAACGTTCTCTGCCGGTATGGCTACGCAGGGTGAAGTTGTCTTCTGCAACATCTACTCGACATTCATGCAGCGGGCCTATGATCAGGTTATTCACGACGTCTGCATCCAGGAATTACCGGTTATCTTCTGCCTCGACCGCGCCGGTTTTGCTGGTGCTGATGGACCTACGCACCACGGGGCTTATGATTTAGCTTATATGCGTTGTATTCCGAACATGATTGTGGCCGCGCCAATGAATGAACAGGAACTTCGCAACATGATGTTTACCGCTCAGTCAGACGAGGTTCAGCAGGGTAAGCAGGCCTTCACCATCCGGTATCCACGGGGCGAAGGCGTTATGCCCAACTGGCGTACTCCCCTTGAGAAACAGGTGATTGGCCAGGGCCGAATGATCAGTGATGGCGAAGAGGTTGCCATTCTAACTATCGGCCATATCGGAAATTATGCCGTTGAGGCCACGACTATGCTGGCGAAAGAAGGTATCCGTCCTGCTCATTTTGATATGCGCTACGTGAAGCCTCTGGACGAAGCGCTGCTTCATCAAATCTTCAGCCGTTTCGACCGGGTCGTGACCGTCGAAGATGGTTGCGTAATGGGCGGATTTGGTAGTGCGGTGCTGGAATTCATGGCGAACAACGACTATATGGCCCGCGTCAAACGCCTGGGAATCCCCGACGCCGTTATTGAGCATGGTGAACAAATCGAACTCCACCGCGAGTGTGGTTTCGATCCGCAGGGTATTGCCGATGCCGTTCGCGAGTTGCTCTTTACTGGCCGGGCTGTAACTGTTTAATCAAGTATACCTGGGAACACGGATAAGACGGATAAAATGGGTTTTGGCGGATAGACTATCCGTATAAATCTGTTCAATCCGTCTTATCCGTGTTCCTTTCTTTTTTTACCAGTATGAAGGTTTTCAAATTTGGCGGAGCTTCGGTAAAGGATGCTGCCGGTGTACGTAATCTGGCCGATATTATCCAAAAACAGGGTAAGGATATCGTTGTTGTCGTTTCGGCCATGGGCAAGACGACCAACGCTCTGGAAGCCCTCGTTCGAGCGTATGTAGATAAGCGCCCGGATGACGTTAAGGCGCAACTGGCTAGCTTAAAAAGCTACCATACAAACATCATGGACGACCTGACTGGCAACTACAATCAGGTTCATTATACATTCGCGCAGTTGGAAAACTACCTGAAAAGTCCGGTTAGCGCTTTATATGATGAGGTATACGACCAGATTGTTTCGGTAGGTGAGCTCTTGTCTACGCAGATTATTTTCGCTTACCTGAATAAGATAGGCCTTTCAAGCCGCTGGTTAGACTCCCGCCAACTGGTTCAAACGGACGCAACCTTTCGGGAAGGCCGGGTCGACTGGGAGTTGACTAGTCGGCAAATAAACAGTGCGGTCAAAAAGAATGGGGTTAACATCACTCAGGGTTTTATTGGTCAGACGGAAGATGGGCGAACAACTACGCTTGGCCGAGAAGGATCGGACTACACCGCGGCTATCTATGCCTTTTGCCTGAATGCCGAAAGCGTTACCATTTGGAAAGACGTACCAGGTGTGCTGAACGCCGACCCAAAATGGTTCGATGATACGGTCCTGCTGGAACGGCTAACCTACCAAGATGCTATTGAACTGGCGTATTACGGTGCAACCGTCATTCACCCCAAAACGATCAAGCCCCTTCAGAACAAGGGCATCCCGCTCTATGTGCGTTCCTTTCTAAAGCCGGAAGCCCCCGGAACGGTCATTGGCAATTATGAACAGCACTTAAGCATTCCGTCGTTTATTTTCAAAGTTAACCAGGTGCTGATTTCGCTGCATCCGAACGATTTTTCATTCATCGCGGAAGACAACTTAAGTCGTATTTTCGGCATGTTTGCGCAAGCGGGAGTTAAAATCAATCTGATGCAAAACACCGCCATTAGCTTCTCCGTGGTTGTGGATAACAATCCAGACCGGGTGCCTGCTTTACTGAATCTATTAAAACAGGATTTCCGGGTAACGTACAACAGCGACGTGGAGTTGATCACCATCCGCTACTACGACCAGGGAACCATAGATCGCGTGATGCCGAACAAAAAACTCCTGCTGGAGCAAAAAAGCCGGTATACGGTTCAGCTCGTTGTTAAAGATTTGAGTAACTGAACAAATTTATAACCGGGTCGAATACAGCCCGATCTAGTCAATTTAAAACGCCGACGGTCGATACGACAGTGCTTAGGATAAACCCGGCATTGTCGTATCGACCGTCGGCGTTTTATGTAGCCTACTAGGGTTGCATCTGCCCAAATCCACTCATTTATTAACATCTGTTGCCGATAAGGAATACGTTCAACCGCTCACTCAAAACAATAAAACCTACCGGTTACTATTCTCTACCTTTTCAGCAGATGATCTCCTGGTCTTATCAAAGGAGAACCCTGCTAAACTCTTTTTCTCAAAATGGCACTAGATATTATTGCGTGGCATGATCGTAACGCGGCTGTCCACAAGCAAATGGTTGATTCATCGGCAATTAAAGGGTATCGTACCCTCTCACTTTGCATATATGGCGACCGTAATGACCCTCGGTATGCGGTTGTCATGATTAAACGACCCGCTGTCATTGCCGAGCAGCAATTCTTCGGCTTAAGCGCCAGCCAGTTTCAGGCGAAGTTCAACGAGATGTCGGCAAAAGGTTGGGGCCCTTATATCATAAGTGCAACCGGTTCGGCTACCGATCCCTTATTTGCGGTTTCGTTCTGGCCGGTCAGCCCCACACCACTGACACGCTTTGGCTTAACCGAGGCTGAGTTTCGTCAGCTCAATCAGCAACAGCAGGATGGTGGCAACATACTGCGCTGGGCTGACGCCTATGGTACTCCCGGTAACACCCGTTATGTGGCAGTATGGTATCCCAACCCCAATAAAGTAGCCTGGAACTGCGATTCTGTGAACGACGACTTCGCTACTACCCAACTGCGCTTTAATGCGCTCACCTCTGGATGGGCACGTCCTGTGCATATCGCCATTACGCCGTCGCAGGGTTATCTGGAAGTATATACCGATACAAAAGTCAGCGCCTGGTCTTCCCGGAATAATATGACGAGCAGCGGCTATCAGGACGAGTTTACAAAGCACATGGCTAAAGGACTGGCGCCAATCTGCGTATCGGCAGAAGGGTTAGGTACCAACACCCGCTTTGCCGCTATATTCGCAGCCGAGGAACAGGAACACCCCCGTACCTTCAGAACAACTGGCTCTCCATCTATCGCACAGATTGACGCGGCTATGGAGGGGGTTATGAAAATCAATCAACTACGCGGGGCATCGCTGGCCATTGTAAAAGGCACCCGGCTTGTGTACGCCAAAGGCTATACCTGGGCCGAGGCAGACTACCCAACCGTTCAGCCCACAACACTGTTTCGCCAGGCCAGTGTATCCAAAACGTTTGCGGCCATCGCTATCTATAAACTCATTGAGCAGGGTAAACTTACGCTCGATACCACCCTGCAAAGTGTTTTACAGCTTAAAACGCCCCAAAATGGTAACCCTACTGATTCTAAATTCAGCCAGATTACCATTCGACACTTGCTGGAGATGACGGCGGGAGTCGACGCCGGCCTGATCTGGCAGGACGTTGCCGCTACCAAAGCGTTTGGGGCCAAACTCCCCGTAACCCCCGCGCAATTGTCGTCCTTTTGCGCTTCACAAACCTTAGCCGGCACGCCCGGCGATCCGGCTATTGCGGGTTATAGCAACGGCGGTTACTTCCTGCTAAGTCAGATAGTCGCCAAATTATTTAATGCACCCTCGTTCGAAGCCGCCATTCAATTGGCGTTTTTAAGCCCCTTGAACGTCACGCGTGTTCGTCAGTCACGAACGCTGGTTAACGTGCAGGCTGCGGATGAAGTTCGCTACCACCCAAAGCCGCTCAGCACGTCGGTCAGTGTTATGTCGCCCGGTCAACCGCTGGTGACACTGGGATATGGTGAAACAAATATGGAGATTTGTGATGGCTCGGGGGGGTTATCGGCCGCTGCTACCGATGTTGCCCGGGTCTTAGCCGCCCTGAGCGTACATCAGGCTAATCCCATGTTAAAAGATGATACTATAACGACCATGCTGGCCAATGCAGCTGCGGCTTCGTCGAATCCCAAATTAAGTGCCCATGGGTACCACGGGTTCGATGCTGTGGGCGTTACCGACGCAGCTAAAGGGCTGTATTGGGGGTACAAAGGAGGTAGTCTGTCGACTAGCCAGAATACCATTTACTTTGAACGGGATGGGTATTCGCTTGTCATTTGCTGGAACGGCACAACCCCACTGGGTGAATCCTGGTATCCCAACTTCCCATCTGTGCTTACGGTAGCTAAACAACAGGACTGGGGAACCACCGATTTGTTTCCGCAGTATGGGATGCCCAGCTTTTTAGCAACCTCAGCCCAGAGCTTTCAGCTTTCGCCTACCCTGCCGATCAACCCAAAATTGGGGGTAAAACTCAGTACCGTAACCCGCCCGGCTTCGGTTCGGGGCGAAGGCTAGCAGCCGGTCACTTCAATCAAACTGGTTTTTCGAAAGGCATCAAAGCAAACACAGCCTGGTTCTCCATAGCGGCACCAGGCTGTGCCTTTTTCAGCCATTTCCTTTATCTTTGGCCGTGAGTCAAACCAACGTGTCGCCCATGTTTTACGGATATTTCAACGGTACCATCGCCCCTACCGACCAGCTTTCGGTTGGCATTACCGACCTCGGCCTTCTGCGGGGCTATGGCCTATTTGATTACTTCCTGACGTACAACGGGCGACCGTTCCAGTGGGATTGGTACTGGGCACGATTTCAGAACTCGGCCTCCCGCATGCACCTGAAACTGCCGCTGGGAAAAGACGAAACGTATGCAATTGTCATGAAGCTGGTGGAACGCAGTAACGAAGCAATCGGCAAAACCGGCAAGGCTACACCAACCGACGTTGGCATCAGGTTCGTGTTGACGGGTGGTTATTCGGCAGACAGTATCAGCGTGGAAAAGCCCAACCTCTTCATCCTGGCCGAAATGATTCATCCGGTTCCGGTCATTCAGTATGAGCAGGGGATAAAAGTGATTCTGGATGAGTATGTTCGGGAAATGGCCGAAGTAAAAAGTACCGATTACAAACGTGTGATTCTGATGGCCGAAGCTATTCGGGCGGCTCGTGCGTCGGATATATTGTATCAGAAAGGGGGCGAAATCAGCGAACTGAGCCGGAGCAATTTCTTTATCGTCAAAGGCGAAAAAATCAGCACACCAGATCGGCATATTCTGCACGGAATCACGCGAAAAACCGTGATGCAACTGGCTCAAAGTGATTTCGAGGTTGAAGAACGACCCGTACTTCTTTCCGAACTTTACGACGCCGACGAAGCCTTTACAACCAGTTCTACGAAAAAAATACTGCCCATTACCCAGATCGGCGAACTGACCATTGGTGACGGGCATGTTGGTCCTAAATCAAAGTTTCTGCTGGAACGGTTCGATGAACTGGTTAAGACTTGGTAAACCTCAAAACACCTTCTTCAAAATCTACCAAATCTTAACCAGTCAGGGCTTATTATTGGCCCGACAGCAACCTGGCGTACCGGCTGATCACATCCTTTGTAACAATGGCTTCCTGCCCGATTCGACCGATACAGGACAGCCCTGTGTAGTTCAAAATAAACGATTCAGAAGCCGCAACAGTAGGACCGTTGAACAAGATTCCAACCAGTGGAATGTTCCGGCTTCGACAAGCCTCAACCGATAGTAGTGTGTGATTAATGCTTCCCAAGTAGTTTCGGGATACAAGTACTACAGGCAAGGCCAGCTTCTGAACCAGATCAATGGTCAGTTCATGGTTGTTTAAGGGAACCATAAGCCCCCCCGCCAATTCAACCACCAGTGCATTCTGGGTCTCGGGCAGGTTGAATTTTGCCAGATCAATGGTGACGCCATCGATTTCGGCCGCTGCATGTGGCGAAAGCGGTTGCGTAAGCCGGTAAGCTTCCGGGTGAAAATACGATTTTGTATTACTAATCAATCGGCGGACCGTGGCCGTATCCGAGTCGTCTAATCCGCCCGATTGAACGGGCTTCCAATAATCGGCCTGTAAGGCTTCGACCAGCACGGCCGACGATACCGTTTTACCGATTTCGGTTCCTATACCCGCCACAATCAGGCGGGCAGGTAATTTGGTGGTATTCATAGTGTAGTGTTTTCGGCCAGCGCTTTTTGAAGAACGTCTACCAGCCGGTCTATTTCGTCGATTGTGTTAAAGGCATGGATGCAAAGTCGCAATCGCTCCTGCCCTACCGGAACCGTTGGGCTAAGTATAGCCCGCACATCTAGCCCGGTAGCCTGTGCTGCAGCCGCTACCCGACGAGCGCGGTCATTCCCCGGAATGATAAGACACTGAATAGGCGATTGGCTAGTGCTCCATTGGCTGCCCGGTAGTTTTTCGGCTACCTGCCGACGGAAGTAAGTAAGTTGATGATGGAGTTGCTGAAGAGCTGATGAGTCTGCTCTCACCTGGTCATGTGCACAACGGATAGCCAGCAGGCTATGCGGGGGCAACGCTGTCGTGTAAATAAACGGCCGGGCAAAATTGATGAGGTAATCGCGCAATACGGCTGGTCCTACAATAGCGGCTCCATGAACACCCAGCGCTTTCCCAAATGTATGCACTCGGGCCAGCACGCGGTTTTGTAAGCCTAGGGCAGTCACCAGGCCTTCTCCATTTACCCCGTTCTCAGAGCCGTAGATGCCCGTGGCGTGTGCCTCATCCACCAACAGAGCAGCCCCGTACTCGTCGCAGAGATCCGCCAGTTCACGAAGGGGGGCCACATCGCCATCCATTGAGTAAACCGATTCTACGGCGACAAAAATCTGTCCGTTTTGCGGCTGGGATGCGCCTTCCAGTTGGGCTTTTAAATCGACCAGATCATTGTGCCGAAACCGATGACGGGCCGCATAACTCAGCCGGGCACCATCGATCATACTGGCGTGAATCAGCTCGTCGGTTAGCAGAGTATCCCCTTTTCGAGGTAGGCAGGCCAGCAGGCCGATGTTAGCATCATAACCTGAATTAAAAACGAGAGCCGCTTCCGTTCCATAAAAAAGAGCCAATTTCTGCTCAACCTCTTGAGCAAGCGTCGTTTGACCGGCCAGCAAACGGGAGCCGGTAGCTCCTGTCCGCAGGCTACTGTGTTCGGCATTGGCCTGCTGAATAGCCTGCTTAAGCTGGGAGGAGCGTGCTAGGCCCAGGTAATCATTTGAGCAGAAGTCAACGGCTTCATCTGCAATCCGGAGTTGCCTTAAAAGCCCTTTCTGCCGATATACCGCTAATCGCTCCAGCAAAGTCTGGTTAATCGAATCCGTTGAAGTAAGCATGTCGACAAAGGTAACAGGCCTTGTCCGATTGATTTTCCTTGCTCGCGCATCAATTGGTAAAATGTGCGTAAGTAGGGACTTATCCACAATTAAATTGTGGATAACTTTCACTTAGCCGCACAATCAGGAACATATCGTTATTATACGGACCAAAATGGTCCATCAGAAGGTTGTTAATCCCCTATTTTAATAACAATCTTTCCAAATTGTTTGCCGGTATCCATTTTCTGCATGGCCTGCGACATATCAGTTAATGGAAAAACGTCGTCCACCACGGGTACTAGTTGTTTGTCGGTTACGAACGACAGCATATCAGCGAATTCATGTTCGGTACCCATTGTTGTACCAAAAATTGAGAGTTGCTTAAAGAAAACTTTGGGCGGTATAATGTCGGTGATGTTGCCTGTAGTGCCGCCGAAGAAAGCGATCCGCCCACCTGCTGCCGCTGCGTCGATCAGTTTGGCAAAGCCCGGTCCTCCTGCACTATCGATAATAACGTCGAAGTACCCTTTCCGTTCGCCACCCGTAAGCGTCATAAGTTTTTTTTCCCAATCCGGCTCGCGGTAGTTGATACCCCCTGCGGTACCCAAAGCTGCGGCTTTGGCCAGCTTTTCTTCGGAACCAGATGTTACCCAAACTTCGGCTCCGGCCCCCACGGCAAACTGCAGTGCAAACAAAGCGGCTCCGCCACCGATACCCGTTACAAGCACTTTTTCGGGGCTTCCCGATGTATGAAGGCCTGCCCGTGTCATGAGTGCTCGCCAGGCCGTCAGGCCCGCTAGTGGCAGCGCAGCCGCCTGCTCAAAAGAAAGGTGGCCAGGTTTATGATGCACATACGCCTTATCTACCACGACATATTCCGCAAACGTTCCGTTATCGGGCATGCCTAAAATCCGAAAGTCCGACCCGTAAAACCTGGGGTTAGGTCCCCAATACAAGCCTGGATTGATAATAACAGCTTGTCCCCGCCAGGCCGGGTCGACACCTTCACCGACCTCGGCCACCACACCGGCCCCATCAGAGCCCAGAATGGCCGGAAGTTTAATGCCGGGGTACAAACCCTGCTGAACGAATACGTCACGGTGATTCAGAGCAGCCGCTTTAAGTTTGATCAGTATCTGGCCCGGTCCGGCAGTCGGCGTTGGCGCATCAACAAGTTGTACGGGTTGTTTTTTTTCGGCAAGCAGTATGGCTTTCATAGACTGATGGCAAGTAGTTAATAAGTTTGTAACAAAATACCGGACGTTTACATTTGTTTGAACCCGCTTCTACAAAGCTATGATAACTTATCGGGAGGCAACGCTGATTGATGCCGAGGCTATCGCGCAACTCCATAGCCGTAGCTGGCAGCAAAACTACAGAGGTATTTGGACAGATGACTTTCTGGACGGTCCCGTTCTGGCCAATAGGCGGGCCGTTTGGCACGAGCGACTGGATAACCCAGTCCTAAATCAACTGGTTATCGTGGCCGAAGAGGCTGGTCTACTTTATGGCTTTGCCTGTGCTTATGCTGGCGATAACGCCCTCTGGGGAACGTTACTGGACAATTTACACGTTGTCAGCAATCAGAAAGGCAAAGGAATTGGCACGCAACTGCTGAAATCGGCAGCTCGCTGGTCATACAGCCAAAACCCCGACTTAGGGCTTTATTTGTGGGTACTGACGCAAAACACCAGCGCCCAGCAATTCTACCAAAGTTTAGGAGCGGTCAATCAGGACGTACTATCGCACGAGAATCCCGGCGGTGGTGCTTCAGATGCCTATCGCTACGTGTGGACCGATATTAAAACGCTACTTTAACAAAACAGCCTAGCGGGAACAGATACCCCCAAACGAAAAGCTGTAGACCCTATATGATTCGTTTTTTCAACGAGGACGTTCCCTATAAACTTCCTCAAAAGCAGGCAATTCGCCAATGGCTGAAGCAGCAAACCGAGGCCGAAGGCTTCTCGGTAGGCGATCTGAACTATATGTTCTGTTCCGATGAATACCTGCTACAGGTAAATCGGGATTACCTACAGCACGACTATTACACAGACATTATCACCTTCGACATGAGCGAAGAAGAGGGTAAGATAGAAGGTGACGTTTTCGTCAGCGTGGAACGTGTCATTGACAACGCCAATAAGCTGGCCGTTCCGGCCGAGCAGGAAATGCGCCGTGTACTGGCGCATGGCCTGTTACACCTATGCGGTTATGGCGATAAAACTGACGAGGAAGCGGCTCTAATGCGCCTTAAAGAAGATGAGTGGATAAGTCAGTTGTAATCAACCGGCTGTCAGGCCACCATCCAGTTGGAGCGTCTGTCCCGTAAAAAACGTGTTATCGTCGGCACAAAGCCATAAAATGGCCTGGGCAATTTCTTCGGGCTGGCCAAACCGGCCAAGGGGAATCATACGGCGCATGCGGTCTTCCATTGCGGGTGCTGCACTGATCAACCCATCGACCATCGCCGAATTCGTATAAGCCGGGCAAACGGCATTGATCCGGATATTCTGTTTTACATACTCCAGCGCTGCGGTCTTTGTAAGCCCGATCACCGCATGTTTGGACGCACTGTAAGGGGCACCCATCGGCATTCCCCGCACCCCGGCAATACTAGCCACGTTTACAATGCGTCCCCCTACCGGAAAACTTTCCATGGGATTTGACTCGGCGGTCTTCCCTTCTGCTTTAGTTCCTTTCTGCTGTAGAAGCATTTGCCGGACTTGCGCTTGCATACAGTAGAAGACGCCACCCACATTGATGGCCATGATTCGGTCGAAGTCTTCCGGCGTCTGTTCCGTAAATCGGCCATACCGCCCGCCAATACCCGCGTTATTAACGGCAATGTCTAACCGCCCGTAGGTATCGACGGTTTGCTGAATGGCGGCATTGATTTGGGCTGGCTCAGCTACGTCACAAGCCACAAAAAGCGCGTCTCCTCCTGACTGGTGAATCTGACCGACGGTTTCCCGGCCACTCTCTTCATTTATTTCGGCGACAACAACCTGAGCGCCTGCTTCGGCAAAAGCCAGTGCGGTGGCCCGGCCAATACCTGATCCAGCACCCGTAATGAAGGCAACCTGATGTAAAAAGCTTATCATATAATTAAATAGGGATTATGCTCTGGATTGAAAAATAAGTCTATTCTGTGAGTTATCACTGCTTTTCAGACAGTGACCGGCAAAATCGGTCATAGGGCTGAAATTGGCAATTACAATTAGATCGACGTCAAACAAAGATCATTATATCTAATTGTACTTTTCCTGACAGTTTTTATATTTTCAACACATAACCTCCTTTAAATCAATAGATTAAAACATAGTACTATATAAATAAATAACGTTTATATAATTATAAAAATCCTCCTATTAATTCTTCGCGTAGATACATCACCTTGATCGGCAAACAATCGGGGACAATCACTTAAATAACTTTTACTCAATGGAAAACGTTACTAACCGACCTGAAGCGACGCCTTCGGAGGTTGCAGCAGCCAGCCGCCGGTCGTTTCTTCGAGTAGCGGGGGCAGCAGCCGTAACCGGTGGTCTGCTATCTGCCTGCTCAAACGCAGATCAAACAGCTATCACACCCGGTGGCAGTGCCCGTGCAGCGGGTCCAATGGTTGCCTTACCAACCGGCGATGTAGGTATCTTGGCGTTTGCTTATGTACTGGAACAGCTCGAAGCAGCCTTCTACGAAATGATTTTGGCGAAGCCATACCCAAATATGTCCTCGACTGATAAGCAGCTATGGGCAGACATTGGCGGGCACGAAATTATCCACCGTGCGCTTTTCAAAGCCGCTGTGGGAAGCGCCGTTCCAGATTTAACATTCAACTTCTCAAGCATCGACTTCAACAACCGTGCAGACGTGTTGATTCACGCCGAAGCGTTTGAAAAGACAGGCGTTGGTGCCTACAATGGTGCTGGTAAGTACATCAAGAATGCTGACTATCTGACCTTAGCTGGTAAGATTGTATCAGTTGAGACGCGTCACCACTCCATTATCCGCGAACTGCAATACCCGCACTCCGATGCTTTTGCCGGTCCGTCCATCGTGACCAGCGATACGGGTTTACACCTTGCTTACGAGCCAACGTTTGTGCTGCCTATCGCACAGAAATACATTAATGAAACACTCGACGCAAGCGCATTAGTAGCCAGCCTCGCCTAAATCACTCAACTCCAATGAACTTACAGAACATACTTAGCGATATTGAGAAAGTGGATGGCGAGATTTTCGACCGCCTGGCCCACGTTTCCCGTCGGGGCTTATTCAGCTCACTGACGAAAAAAACGATTGCCGTAGCGGCTCCCGCCATTATGGCTTCTGCCCTGACAAAAGCCTACGGGCAGTCAAGCGCACTACCACAAGGCGTGAAAGACGTGCTTAATTTTGCACTCACGCTGGAATACCTGGAGTATCGTTTCTACGACGCTGGCCGTAATCTTTCGATGATTCCAAGTGATTACAGAGCAGCGTTTGAATTGATCCGGCAGCACGAACAGGTACACGTTCGGTTACTGAAGTCGGTACTTGGTGCAGAGGCAGTGGCCGAACCAAAGTTTGACTTCTCGGCAAAAGGAACATTCACGGATACGTTCACCAACTTTGCCACGTTCTCGGCCATCGCGCAGACCCTCGAAGATACGGGCGTTCGGGCATACAAAGGTCAGGCAGCTAATCTGATGCCGGCCCCCGCCATTTTACAGGTAGCGCTTCAAATCCACGCGACAGAGGCCGCTCACGCAGCGAATGTACGCTACATGCGTGGCCAGAAAGGCTGGATTACGGGCGGTACAGCTGCCATGCAGGGACTTCCCGCCGTTGTCAATGGTAATTATGCTGGTGAAGAAAATGTCACGCAGGCAGGTGTTAACCTTGTTTCGGCTTTGGCCGGCGACAGCCGTATAACGCCCGACATGGTTAGCCAAGCGTTTGATGAAATATTGACGAAAGATCAGGTACTGGCTTTGGTTACGCCTTTTCTGGCTTAACTAACCTGACTTGGGCTGTTCATAACAGGAATGGGGCACCGGTGATTCACCGGTGCCCCATTCCTGTTATGAACAGCCTTGTTACAATTTACAAATCTAACCCAAACGCCGACAGCGTAACGAACTCACTTACCCGCGCCTGAATTTCTTCCTGCGTCAGGTTCATAATCCGCTCAGCACCGAATTTTTCGACACAGAACGACGCCATGGCCGACCCATAAATAATGGCCCGCTTCATGTTATCGAACGAGATATCGTCGGTTTTGGCTAAGTGACCAATGAAGCCTCCGGCAAAGGTATCTCCCGCGCCAGTTGGGTCAAATACCTCTTCGAGGGGAAGTGCAGGAGCAAAGAAAATCTGGCCTTCGCTGAACAGTAATGCACCGTGCTCGCCTTTTTTGATGATAACGGTTTGCGGTCCTAAGGACCGAATTTTAGCCGCTGCTTTCACCAGTGAGTACTCGCGGGTAAGCTGGCGGGCCTCTTCGTCATTGACAACCAGCACGTCGACCAGCTTGAGCAGGTTCATCAGATCGGGATTGGCAATTTCGATCCAAAGGTTCATGGTGTCGAGCACTATGAGTTTGGGCCGCTTGTGCAACCGCTCGATCACCATCTGCTGGATGGCTGGAGCCGTGTTGCCCAGCATCAGGTAGTCGCAATCCTGATACGAATCCGGAATGATGGGGTTAAAATGCTCCATCACGTTTAGCTGCACCTCAACCGTATCGCGGCTGTTCATGTCGTTGTGGTACTTCCCCGACCAGAAGAAGGTCTTCTCCCCCTGCCGAATTTCAAGACCATCGGTAGTAATACCGTGCTGATGAAGGTCGTCAATCATGGACTGCGGGAAGTCGTCGCCAACGACCGCTACCAGATTGTTTTTTTCTACGAAATACGACGCCGACAGAGTAATGTATGTAGCGGCACCACCAATGATTTTGTCGGTTTTGCCGAACGGGGTTTCCAGCGCATCGAACGCTACGGAACCAACGGTAAGTAAGCTCATTGTTTGTCTGGGCCAAGCTCCCGTTTGGCCCGTTGGAGTTATAGTTACATGACCAGGCGGGAACGGCCCGCTGTAGCGGCCTGGCGCAGGCAATTATTTTTTCCGCCCAATAACCGGGCAGCGTTTAAACGGCTTTGTTTCGTCGAATAGCTTGCGGTAGGTGACGTGTGTCTTCACAATTTTTGAGCCCAGCTGACTCACAAACCGCACCATAATTGGGTTGAAGTCGCCCACCCAGTTCATTTCCAGTTCCGTGTATTGAAAGTTGGGGTTATTGTCGGCTTCGTGCGGCATTCGTAAGGCAATAGCCGCTTCCACACCTTTTCCCTGATGCTCAGGCGCTACACCGAACACCACGCCAAACGCTTTCCGGTTGGTCTTCAACAGCATATGCCACAGGAACTTCAGCTTACCAACCAAATCCAGCTTACCGTTCACATGCTTAAATACTTGGTTTAGCTCGGGCAGGCAAACGAAGAAGGCAACCGGTTCGTCCTGATAATAAGCGAAGTAGATGATTTTCTCGTCGATAACTGGTTTCAACTTCTGCATAAGCAGCTGCGCCTGTGCCGCCGACATTTCCTTTACGCCACTATGTCCGCCCCAGGCCGCGTTATAAATATGCCGAAACTGCTCGGCTGCGGCTGGTAACTGCTTTTTGTCGATGGTTCGGAACGTATAGTCCGGATTCTGATAAATGCGCTGAGCCCGGTCTTTCACTGCCTGCGACATATCCACCAGTTTCGACCAGGTGGTTGGAATCCCAAACGTGTATTGCTTGAAATAATCCTTGAACCCGTAGTTTTCGAAGAGTGGAATGTAATACAGCTTGGTGTATGGCATGCAGTAATTAGGCTCCCGGTCAAAGCCGTCTACCAGCAACCCCCACCAGCGGTCGCGGTCGCCGAAGTTGATGGGGCCATCCATCGCTTCCATTCCCCGACTCTGCAACCAGGCTTTGCCCGCATCGAACAGCGCAAAAGCCGCAGCTTGGTCGTCTATGCACTCGAAGAAACCCAATCCGCCCGTGGGCTGGTCGTTGTCGAGGTTAGCGATTTCACGATCAACAAAAGCCGCCACACGGCCAATAGTTTCACCTTTATCGTTCAGCAACAGAAACCGGACGCATTCGCCGTGTTCGAAACGCTTGTTACGACCCGGATCGAATACTTCTTCGACGTCAGCATCCAGCGGCCTGATCCAGCATGAATCGGTCCGATAGAGACGTACGGGAAACTGAATAAATTCTTTCTTGTATTGGGCGTTTTCGCCTACCTCAACTACCTGCATTACAGAACCGGAGCCGGTCAATTTTCAAAATGAAATGCGAATATAGCCAAAAGCATCCGGGCTACCGTTTTCCGCCGAACAATCCCTAACTTTGGGTGCCTGTTTTTGACCCGGCCACCGCCGAACAAAACCAGTAGTATGACCTAACATCGAATGCAACCACTTCAGTTATACAATACGCTTTCCCGCAAAAAAGAACCGTTCGTAGCGCTCAATGCGCCTTATGTAGGTATGTATGTTTGCGGCCCCACGGTATACAACTACGTTCACCTGGGCAATGTCCGCACCTTTCTGACCTTCGATACACTGTATCGGTATCTGACGTTCATCGGCTATAAAGTCCGCTATGTCCGCAACCTGACCGATGTAGGCCACCTCGTGGGCGATGGTGATGATGGTGAAGATAAAATTGGCCGCATGGCCAAGCTCGAAAAAGTAGAACCGATGGAAATTGTTCAACGGTTCACCAACGACTTCCATACGGTGATGGCGCAGTTCAACACCTTCCCGCCAAGCATCGAACCAACGGCCACCGGCCATATGGTTGAGCAGATCGAAGCGGTGCAGGCCTTACTTGCCAACGGGCTGGCTTACGAGTCTAACGGCTCAGTTTATTTTGACATTGACACCTACAACAAGCGGGGCGGCAATTACGGAAAACTATCAGGCCGTATTCTGGATGATCTGCTAAACGAAACCCGCGAGTTGGACGGCCAGTCCGAGAAACGGAGTCCGCTTGATTTTGCCATCTGGAAACGGGCCGCTCCCGAACACCTCATGCGCTGGAATTCGCCCTGGGGCGAAGGCTTTCCGGGCTGGCACCTGGAATGTACCTGCATGAGTACCAAATACTTAGGCAAGCAATTTGACATTCACGGTGGCGGCATGGACCTTAAGTTCCCGCACCACGAATGCGAAATTGCGCAGGGCGACGGCTTAACCGGTGTCGATCCGGTTCGGTACTGGATGCACTCGAACATGCTAACGGTAAACGGGCAGAAAATGTCGAAGTCGCTGGGTAACTCCTTCCTGCCTGCCGAGCTTTTTGCTGGTAGCCACCCCCTGCTCGACCAGCCTTACAGTCCCATGACGGTGCGTTTCTTCATGCTCCAATCGCACTACCGAAGCACCCTCGACTTCTCGAACGACGCGCTGAAAGCCGCTCAAAAAGGCTATCGGCGGTTAGCAAATGGCCTGCGGGTCATCAAAACGCTGTCGTACCCGTCGGATGCAGAAGCAGAAAACGGCGTGGCTGTTGACGAGGCTAAACAGAAAGAGATTCAGAAGGCTGTTCAACAGTTTTACGATGCGATGAACGACGACCTGAATACAGCCGTAGCCATTGCCCAGTTATTTACGCTGTTGAAGTATGTGAATATGCTGTATTTGAACCAGCTCCAGGCGGCTGTTCTTGGCGAAGAAACAGTCAATCTTCTAAAAGAGTCGTTTGTAACTTTCATGCAGGATGTGCTCGGTTTGCTTGAAGAAGGAGCTACCAATCAACCTGTTCTGGAAGGGCTGTTAACACTTTATAAAGAGTACAAAGAGCAGCGTCAATACGACAAGGTGGATCAGATTCGTTCGTACTTTAAAGCACAGGGACTGGCTATCAAAGACATGAAACACCAGATTGACTGGGCGTACGAAGAATAATGTCCGGGGCAGGCCGCTATGGCGGACCGTTCCAGCCTGACCTACCTAAAAAAAATGACGGGCTAATCTGGAGATTGGCCCAGACCCACAAGAATGACCAAATCATCTTTAATTCTCGTTCCGGCCCTGTTACTCCTGACGGCCGGTGCCTGCCGAACCAAGCAGTCGCAAACCGACGCTACACAGACTACAGAGCAATCTGCCACAGTCTCCGCGCCAGCTTTCAATGCTGATTCAGCTTACGCTTACGTAGATCAGCAGGTAAAGTTTGGGCCACGCGTGCCCAATACGCCCGCACACGTTCAGACGGGCAACTACCTGGCCGATAAGCTAAGGCAGTTTGGCTGTGAGGTGACGGAACAAACGTTTGTGGCCACGACCTGGGATGGCAAAAAGCTGAATGCCCGCAATATTATTGGAGCTATCAACCCCAAAGCAACAAAGCGGATTGTGCTGGCCTCACACTGGGATTCGCGCCCTCATGCTGACGCCGATTTAGATAAAGCGGATCAGAATAAACCTGTTACGGCTGCCAACGACGGAGCCAGTGGTGTTGGCGTTTTGCTGGAGCTGGCGCGTACCATCCAACAAAGCCAGCAAAAGCCTTCCGTTGGTATTGACATTATTTTCTTCGATGCCGAAGACTGGGGTAACGGAGAAAAGGCCGCCGGCGACTTTGAAAAGGAAAGCGGTAATCAGTACGATTACATCGGTTTCTGCCTGGGTTCACGACATTGGGCGAAAAACCTGCATAAACCAGGCTACTCTGCTTATTACGGCATCTTGCTGGACATGGTTGGCGCCAAAGGTGCTACGTTTGCCAAAGAAGGGCTCTCCATGCAGTTTGCGCCAACGGTGGTCAATAATGTTTGGCAAACAGCCAGCCGGGCGGGTTACAGTCAATATTTTATCGACACACCCGGCGGTCAAATCACTGACGACCACGTGGCACCGAACACCATCGCCAAGATTCCGATGATCGACATCATTCATACAAACATTGGCACAGGAGGCTTCTTTCCGGCCTGGCACACCGCTGAAGATAACATGAGCAATATTGACCGAGGCACGTTAAAAGCCGTTGGGCAAACGCTGCTACAGGTACTTTACAACGAGCAACAATAACAACGAAAGGCACCGCTCAGACGGTGCCTTTCTGCTAAGCCATCAATACACTATGAAGTTCTTTTACGCAGCTTTCGCTGTTATGCTGGTAAGTGGGTGCAGTTCTACCCCCGACCAGTTTGGTAAACTTGATATAAAAAAGTGGCGGGGCGACCGGGGCGGTTGCTACGGCATCCGGGCTACACTTGAGCCAGACTTTAGAGCCGAAATTCAGAACCTGAAAGGAAAGTCGGCCAACGAAATCGGCGAACTCCTCGGCCGACCGGACGTGAACCAAATCGCCGACCGAAACCAAAAGTTTTACATTTACTTCCTCGAAAAAGGTCCTCAGTGCGATCAGGCAGGCACCAAATCGACCAGCCGGTCGGTGGCCATTCGAATGAGCGCCATTGGTCTGGCCACGGAAGTTACGTTCCAGAACGGTATTCCGTGAAATGTACCCACGGGTTTTAACCCGTGATTAAACAAAGAATACGTAATCCTATAACACGGGTTAAAACCCATGGGTACATTACACATAAAATTTCTTCCGTTCAATCATTTCCTCTACCACGTCCGGCACCATGTAACGAATGGACCGGTTGGCACGGATGCTATCGCGAATAAACGTAGCAGATATATCTAAAAGGGGAGCTTCGACGAGCCGGACGTTCGGGTGGACCTTGAATTTACTCTCTTTGCTTCTGGGCCTTGGATAAACGTATAATCCGTAATATTCCAGAATCTTATCGTAGTTCTTCCAATTGGAAAACTGCTCCAGATTGTCTTCGCCCATTATAAGCCGGAACGTGTGTTGTGGGTATTTCTCGGTAAGGCGGGCCAGTGTATCGATGGTGTAGCTAGGCTTGGGCATCGAAAACTCAATGTTCGTTGCTTTCAGGCGGCTGTTATCGGCAATGGCCCGTTCAACCATATCGAGCCGGTCGAACTCGTGCAACAGGCTTTTCGTCTTCTTAAATGGATTCTGGGGCGACACCACAAACCACACCTGCTCGAGGTCTGTTGTAGTGGCCATGGTATTGGCTATAATCAGATGCCCAATATGAATCGGGTTGAAAGAGCCGAAGAATAAACCAATTTTCATAGGAGTGAGGAGTTGGGAGTGAGGAGTGAGAATGGCTGACACGAAGCATAAGGAGTTGCGTCAGCCATTCTCACTCCCCGCTCCCAACTCCTAATACTGTTAAATAATATTCCCCTTCACGGGCACTTTGTTCCCTCTCACGAAATCATCGACCAGCTTCTGGGCTTTTTGGAGCGATGTTTCCAAGTCGTCGTTTACCAGAATTACATCGAAGCGGTCTTGAAAGCTCATTTCGAAGTGAACTTTAAATAGCCGTTTAGACAGGCTTTCTTCTGTTTCGGAGCCGCGGCCAATCAGGCGTTGACGCAGGGTTTCTTCGTCGGGCACTTTGACGAAAACGGCCAGTGCTTTGTCCCCATAGTATTCCTTTAGTTTCAGTCCTCCCTGTACATCCACATCGAACAATACATGTTTACCGCTCTTCCAGAGCCGTTCGATCTCTGACTTAAGGGTTCCGTAGAACGCGCCTACATAGACTTCTTCCCACTCAACAAATTCGTCGTTATCTATTCGCTGCTTAAATTCTTCTGGTGTTAGGAAGTAATAATCCTTGCCATTCTCTTCGGCACGGCCCCGACGGTCGCGGGTGCAGGCTGAAATGGAAAAGCCGAGATTGTTGTTCTCGGCCAGCAAATGCTTGACAATGGTAGTTTTGCCCGAACCGGAAGGGGCAGAAAAGATGATTAGTTTACCGTCCACGGCAGGTTATCAATTGGGTGAATCTATAATAAAATTGGGGTAATCAAGGTTAGCTTTGACAGCATCGCCCTAATTACCCCAATCAAATCTCTTCAGGAATTAGCTAAACGTCAGGATCTTGGATTTGATCGTTGCCACTAACTGTTCAGGGCAGCACTTCTTCTCCATTCGCTTCGTTAATAACTCTTTTACCTCTTGTTCGAGGTGATACATTTGGATACACGGTTGACAGGATACCAGATTAGCTTTTAACCGGGCGAGTTGCTGATCTGTAGCCTCTCCATCCAGAATCAACTGAATCATCTTCAAGCAGTCGACCTGATGGTCGCAATGTTCTTTCATCTGTGGCTTGGAATCTGATGAAGAAGATGATAGTGACGACGACGTTTGCATTGGAAAAATTTTATTTATTCCAAGAATAATAATACGTTAAGTTATTAGCAGAACCAAAATAGAGTTATAAAAAGTTCGGTTTATTCTTCACTTTCTTCATTATAACCCATTGATGATGCGTAATCACGCAATTTTTCTTTCAACAGGTTACGAGCTCTATGCAGGCGGGACCGTACGGTTCCTATTGGTATATCCAAAATTTTGGCCATCTCCTCGTACGTAAATCCTTCGATGTCGCAGAGAATAATGACTGTCCGAAAATCAACAGGCAACGAGTTCAGTGCCGTGGCTACTTCATCGCCGATCAAGTCAGAAACGGACTCGGCCCGGAGGTCGACCGTGTGTTCGGATTCAGCGTCTTCAGAGTTATAGGTCGTTTCGACGTCCTGATAATCTACCTTAGCTGGCTCTTTACTTTTCTTCCGGTAATCGTTAATGAAGCTGTTCTTCAGTATTCGAAACAGCCATGCTTTTGCGTTAGTTCCTTGCTCAAATGACGAAATAAACCTGAATGCTTTCAGATAGGTATCCTGCACCAGATCATTGGCGTCGTCCTCATCGGTGGTCAGTCGAAAGGCAAAATTGTACATGGAGTCAATGTGGGGCATGAACTCCTTATTGAAAACCTGATATTTCTGCTCGTCGGTATAACGGCGAGCGGGTGTATCAGCCGATGGCTGATCGACGGGACCCCCGTCTGGTAATAAATGGTCTGGTCCGGACGGGCCGCCGTGGTCCGGCATTCCGTGATCCGGCATTCCGGTGCGGTCCTGGTCGTCGCGAGTTGGCGTATCTGACATAACTTCGGGTATAGTCGCCATAAAAGTAAGAGTAAATTGCCGTTGTACCGTCGGCAGGACCCAACGAATTGAATAATTATGGAAAACCAATCCGCCGAATCGTATCTGAGGTTGACTACAAAAATCAATCCTTTGTTCAAAAAAAAGGTTTAAAATCAGGCTAATATGACGATTTGGCAGTGAACGTTTCAACATCTGTCAACGTTAAAGCCGGTCAATTGCTATCTAGATAAAATAGCAATTGACCGGCTTTACCTACTTAACAGGCCGTTTAAGCAGTTATTGACTTAAAATAGCGCTTCAGCCACGAATCTGTAGCCCGAATCCGCCAGTCTGACAGGAATTCCGCTTTTGTTTTAACCAATGTGTTGAATACCGTCGTGTCGGGTGTCAGGTATCCGTTTGCTACCGCTTCCTTAATAGCTGGCAGGGCAATGGTCTGTACAGAACCATCAGCAGCCTGCACAGCGGCCGAACGGTCGAAAAAATCAATGCCAAGGTGACGACCTATTTCCTGAATCGTTCGCATGGATGAATCGATGGAGCAGCCACTTGGCAGGGTATACCCTTCATCGACACCAACCACAACAAAGCGACTCTCAACAACCCGTGCAGCGGCCAGTAACGGTTGCCCATGTGCCGCCCACTGACTTAGAGCAGGCTGCAAAGCCTGCTCAATCGTTTTCACATCGGCGTCGCTCAACGCACGATTTGCCTGGTAAACCCATACACGGGCTGCCTCCGGCAATTTGTCAAAATCAATGTACATGGTTACTGAATAAATGTAAAATGAATAATGTAAATTGAATAATTGGAGTTGCTTACATGGTCAACTAAATGAAATGCTCAGACTCACCCATTTTACATTATTCATTAAAATTATAACCCCTGGCCTTGGGCGATGAGTTCCGAGATGTCGTAGACGCGGACGGAATCTTCTTTGTTCTTATTCTTAACACCGTCCGACATCATGGTCATACAGAACGGACACGCCACGGCGATGGTATCGGCACCGGTGCCGAGTGCTTCTTCAACCCGTTCAACGTTTACATCTTTCTTACCCGGCTCCGGTTCTTTAAAATATTGACCACCGCCTGCGCCACAGCAGAGTCCGTTGGCGCGAACGCGCTTCATCTCGACCAGATCTGCATCCAGGGCGGCTAGAACCTCACGGGGCGCTTCGTATATTTTGTTGGCACGGCCCAGGTAGCAGGAGTCATGAAAGGTAATCCGACGCCCTTTGAACGACTCGCCATCTTTCACCCGCACCCGGCCCTCATTGATCAGTCCCTGTAAGAACTGCGAGTGGTGGATAACTTCGTAGTTACCGCCCAACTCAGGATATTCGTTTTTAAGCGTATTGAAGCAATGGGGACAGGCCGTTACGATTTTCTTAACGTTATATCCGTTCAGCACCTGAATGTTGGACATTGCCTGCATTTGAAACAGAAACTCGTTTCCAGCTCGACGGGCCGGATCGCCGGTACAACCTTCTTCCGGCCCCAATACGGCGAATTTAATGCCTACATGGTTCAGGATACGGACGAAGGCAATGGTTACGCGTTTGTACCGGTCATCAAACGAGCCAGCACAGCCAACCCAAAACAGAATTTCGGGTTCTTCGCCCGAAGCGGCCATGTCGGCCATAGTTGGTACTTTATATGTCTTTTCAGTCGTCATTATCAGTTGTGTTTGAGCATTCTGTTTAGGATAGACCTGAAACCGAATTATTGAAAGACGTTAATCATTCACCTGGTCAGCCCAGTTAAAGCGGTCGCTGGGTGAGAATTTCCAGGGGGCCATATTGTTTTCGATATTACTGAACATCGCATTCCAAGAGGCAGGTGCCTGTGATTCCTCCATGACGCGATACCGGCGCAATTGCAGGATAATGTCCAGCGGATTAATATTGATCGGACAGGCCATTACACAGGCCTGGCAGGTGGTGCAGGCATTGAGTTCTTCGGCGGTGATATAATCGTTCAGCAGGGATTTATCGTCGCGGTAGTCTGGCCCGTTCGTTTTCCAACCCTGCTGAATTTCTTCGAGCCGATCGCGGGTGTCCATCATGATCTTGCGGGGCGACAGTTTCTTACCCGTGATGTTAGCCGGACAAGCCGCCGTACAACGCCCACACTCGGTGCAGCTATACGCGTTCATCAGGTTGATCCATTTCAGATCCTGCACATCTTTAGCCCCGAAGCGGCCAATTTCGGCTGGAGAATCCACCGCACCGGCGGACTGGCTGGGCTGCTCGCCATTATCATTCGTCTGCGAACCGTCTGCTTCGGTAGTAACCGGCAAGCCAAGGGCGAGTTGAACTTCTTTGGTAATTTCAGGCATGTTCTGCATCTCGCCTTTGGGTTGCAGGTCGGAGAAGTAGACATTCGGGAAACCGAGTGCGATGTGCAAGTGCTTTGAGTATGTAACATAAACTGCAAAGGCCAGAATGCCCAGGATATGCAACCACCAGGCAATACGTTCGTAGGCCACCAGGCCTGTATCGTTAAAACCGGCAAATAGCGGCTTCAGGTACTGGCTAATAATAAAATCGGGCACAATACCCTGTAACTCGCCATAATGGCCAACACCCCGGTCGCGCAGTACGCTGTCTGATGCATTCCAGGTCAGAAACGCGATCATGAGCAGAATTTCGGCGGTTAGAATGATAGCAGCATCAGTTTGGGGCCAGCGAGCCATCTCGCGGTGGCGCTCCGGCTGAAACCTACTTACTTTCGCCACAAACCGACGGCACAGGAACACCACACAAACGGCCAGCACCCCAAAAGCCAGTATCTCAAATATGTTGATCAGAAAGGGATAAACAGGCGTAATGTAAGGCGCAAATAGCCGGTGCGTTCCCAGAACACCATCCAGAATAATCTCCAGAATTTCGAGGTTGATGATAATGAACCCGGCATAAATGATAAAGTGCATGACACCAACCAGTGGATTGGTGAACATCTTCTTCTGACCGAAGGCAACCAGAAGCATTGTTTTTAATCGCTCATCGGCATGATCGGTTCGGTTTTCGGCGCGTCCGAGTTTAATAGCCCGTGAAATGAGCTGGATTCGCTTGGTTATGTACCAGGCCACGGCTGCTAAAGCCGCGACAAATAAAATTTGTTGAAAAATTTCCATTCGTTTAAGGGAGTTCTTCTGTCTGACAATCAATCATTTGACGTCGACTACACTAATTCACAAAAAATATTCTTTAAAATATGCTTGCACAAACCCGATCAATAAGTACTTTTGCACCCACGTTTCAGGGTGATGTAGCTCAGTTGGTAGAGCAAAGGACTGAAAATCCTTGTGTCGGCGGTTCGATTCCGTCCATCACCACCACCCTAACGCAAGCCTTCCCAATTGGGAAGGCTTTTTTTGTATACTGTACTTTTAAAAGGGCGCTGCATATACTGATTCAATTGACATTGCCTAATAATAGTATGCGTGCATACTATTATACCAACGGCAAATATACTGCTTTCGGTATATCTAACAAGTGTATACTGGGGTTGTTTTGGATTTAAACCAGACGGAGCCTTAAGGTACTAAACAGCAAGATGCTGTTTGTAGGAAATATGATAAACGTACCAAACAGCATGTTTCTGTCTGGCACACCCGATACGTCCACTATTTCACCGCATCCATGTTAATACCGATGGCCCGCATCAGCTGACTGGCATTGAAACTCTGGCAAATACCATTGCGGAGTTTATAGTCGAAGACGAGTTGGCCGTTCAGGAGGTCGGACTGGAAATGGTAGTTGCGCACAAAGCCATCAGCATCGGTAAGTTGACCCAGTTCAAGATCGTGGGTAGACACAAAGCCAGATGCAGTTGTGTGGTGTAACTGACGAATAAGGGCCTCAGCGCCCCGATGGCGGTCGGCGGAGTTCGTACCTTTCAATATCTCATCCAGAAAATACAGAACAGGTAAGGAGTTTTTAGAGGAAACTGATGCTGACTTATCCGGGTTTGTCAGGCCAATAAGCGTTTGAAGGCGCTTGAGTTCAGCATAGAACGAGGAGGTGCTTTCTTCAAGTGAATCCTGTGTGCGCATGCTCGTAAACACTTGTACGGGCGAACACCGAAAGCGTTCGGCACGCACCACACCCCCAGCTAATGCCAGCACTACATTTGTGCCTACTGTTCGTAGAAACGTGCTTTTCCCCGACATATTGGAGCCGGTAATCAGGACGGTTTGTCCAGCACCACGCAAAATCAGCGAATTGGCTATACTGTTGTTCTCTGCTAGTAACGGATGGGCTGCCGAGGTTAATTCCAGTACAAACTTATCATCAACGATTTCGGGAGTTGCATAGGACGGGTGCGCATACGCGAAACCAGTCAGGCTATTGAGGGCTTCCAGCTCGCCCAGTGCCTCGAACCACAAACTGAGTGCCGGTCCATGCGTTTGTCGCCAGTGTTCAAGCTTTATTAGATAGTGAATGTCCCAAAGCGTTGCTACGCCAAGCAGCAACGCGAAATAAGGATTGCGTCGGAAATTCAAGCCCTCGGTGAGTCGTCCGAGCTGGCCAATGGCTGCGGAAGCAGATTGTTTAGTATCAGACGTTAGCGCCTGTCGGATTGCGCGCAATCGAACAGTATCTCCCTTCACCCCTTCGGCTTGCTTAAACAACGCTTGATACGCCCGAAGTGCCGTTGCTATTTCGAATGTCTGCTCACTAACCCCTTTAGCACGCGCTGAAATTTGATTGAGTACAAGACCATGCCCCGCCAGTGCCAGCAGCACGGCGGCTCCCTGAACGTAACCCAGTAGCCACCCGATAAATAAACCTATGGTAATTGCGGGAAAGAGAAAACGGACAATCGATAAGTAACCCGGTAGTGGCTCGCTTTCCGCTGTTGCCCATTTCACGAGGGAATCCGGCGACTGGTTGATGGTTGGCTCTGTATAGGCCAGCGCTTCCAACTGCTGACGCCATTCCAGTTGCGGTTTAAGCTCCGCTACAGCCTCCTGACGCAATCGGACAGCGTCTGGAGCAGAAGATGCCTTCAGCCACTTTGCCAGACGTCTCTGCCCCTCGTACGTATGCGTACGATTGAGTAGCCGAAAAAGTGAGTGCTTGCCAAATACGTCTAAATCGCCGGCATAAGAGTGAGTAGGGCTTGAGAACCGTTCGCCGGTTTCCGGGCGCAGGTACTGACGTTTTAGCCGGGCCACTTCGTCCTGATTGACAAAGGCCAACTGGTGATACAAATCCCGCTCCTTACGAATGGTCTGGTGCTTTTTCAATAGCAGCATAAACCCAATCAGGCCGACCAGCAAAACGCCAGCCGCAGCTAGCTGCTGATCGAACCGAGCAAGCAGCCAAACTCCGGCAACAGCGCCAACAAACCAGATAAGCCGCCAGAAGGCCAGTTGATTATAGTTGCCTTGAGCAGCCTGTTCTTTCTGACTGAACTCCTGCTGACGTTCGAGAAAAGCGGTTTCTGGGGGCATTCGGTAGTGAGTAACGCGGACGGTCGGCCGTTGCCGGGGAAATCCGCGACTGATGGAGAAAAAACGTGGACGTTGTTAAAGGCGGGTGGGCCCGCGTTACCCGCCAGGCTACCTATTACAATCCTGGCAAACGCCTTGGATAAGCAGGTTCATTTCCTTTCGGTTATAGCCTTCGGGCAACGGAATGGCCGGTATACTGACTTTATCAAGGCAAGTCGTTTGCCCGCAGGTCTCGCACTTGAAATGGACGTGATCGTGGTGATGATGGCCTTCCGAACAGTTGTCGCGGCAAAGGGCGTATTTCGTGCCGCCCTCGTCGTCCAGCACTTTATGCAACAGTCCTTTATCCAGAAACGTCCGCAGCGTTCGATAGATCGTTACCCGGTCATGATCGGGACCGAGGCCGTTTTCGACATCGTTATGAGCCAGTGCGTGACCGGCATTCAGAAACAAATCAAGGACTTCCTCCCGGCCATTGGTGTGGCGAAGGTTGAAGGCTTTCAGGGTTTTAGCGGCCAGGGTCATAATTTATGAATGGAAAATGTGTGATGCATAATGTATAATGGAAGTTGATCTGTTTTTCTGTACCCCTCATCATACATTATGCATTATCAACTATTCTATCGTTTCAAACTGTAATTTGACCAGATTCGCATAGATGCCGTCTTCCTGGGTAGCCAATTCGTCGTGAGTACCCGCTTCGGCAATCTGCCCTTCGCGCATCACGTAAATCATGTCTACTTTACGGATGGTGGCCAGCCGGTGGGCAATAATGATCGTTGTACGGTTTTGCATCAGAATGTCCAGTGCTTCCTGAACGAGCCGCTCCGATTCGGCATCGAGCGAACTCGTTGCTTCGTCCAGAATCAGAATGGCGGGATCTTTCAGAATAGCGCGTGCAATGGCAATACGCTGCCGCTGGCCACCGGATAGTTTGACACCGCGCTCACCAACAATTGTTTGTAATCCTTCCGGGAAGGAGTCGATAAATTGAAGCGCATTGGCTTTGCGGGCGGCTTCACGCACTTCGGTTTCCGACGCACCGGGTTTACCATACTGAATGTTTTCGAGGATGGTTCCGCCAAAGAGCATGACTTCCTGTGGCACCACAGCAATATTTTTGCGTAATTCTGTTACGTTGAAACCCAGTAAGTCGCGGCCGTCTACCGTAATCTGACCACCGCCAATTTGGTAATACCGCATCAGCAACTGAACAATCGTCGATTTTCCGGCTCCGCTCTGGCCCACCAGCGCAATTTTCCGACCGGCAGCTACATTAAGCGTTATCCCTTTCAGTACGGATACATCCGGACGCGATGGGTACGAGAACCGGACATCGTTGAACTGAACATTACCAAGCACGGGTACAAACAATGGTGTTTCTTCGGCAGCATTTACTTCTGATGGTTCTTCAAGAATTTCAAGAATTCGCTCCGAAGCACCAATTGTCTTTTGTAGCTGAGCGTATAAATCGCCCATACCTGCTACCGACCCGCCAATGAAGGTTGTGTAAACAATAAACGTCAGCAGGTCAGCAAACGGCATCTCGTTGGAAATCACTAGTGAACCACCGTACCAGACAACCCCGATAATACCGCCAAAGAGGGCGAAAATCACGAATGAGACAAATACCCCCCGGAACCGTGCCGCCCGCAGTGCGGTGTTGACCACCCGCTCCAGTGCTGTTCCGTACCGGTTGATTTCCAGCCTCTCGTTGGTAAATGCCTTCACCACGTTTACCGACTGGAGGGTCTCCTCCACAATAATGTTGGCCTGCGCCAGCAAATCCTGCGCCTGTTTTGACAGTTTACGGATAAACCGACCGAAGACCATAGCTGCCACAATGATAACCGGAAAGGTTGCCAGCATAAACAGCGTTAGCTTCCAGGAAACGTAAAAAATGATAGCCGTACCAATGGTAAGCGTGCCAACCTGCCGGAACAATTCGGCCACGGTCAGCGTCAGTACATCCTGTAACTGCGAAATATCGGCCGAGATTCGACTGGTTAATTCGCCCACGCGCCGTTGCTCGAAAAACGGAATCGGCAGAGTAATGATCTTGCTGTAAGCCGCCCGACGCACATCGGCCATGGCCCGCTCACTTACCTGTGAGAAAAAGTAAATTCTAAAAAATGAGAAAATAGCCTGCGCTACCAGCACGCCCACAAAAAACAGCGTGACCTGATTGAGTGTAAACGCCGATTTTCCCTGTATCACGCTCGTGATTTGCCCAATGAGCAAACCAAAACTCATCGTCGTGCCCGTCGACAGGATCAGGAACACAAAACCAATGATGTACTGAAACCGATAGGGTTTTACAAACCGAAATATGCTCAGTGCCTTTTTAAAGCCTTCGCGACTGATTTTCTTTTTATCCTCTTCGTTGGCTTCCTCGCCAAAACTTCGTCCCCGTTTTGCCATTGTTTTTGGTTGAATGGTGTAGTAGTGAATGGGTGCAGTTGTTTATTCCATTACGATCAACTACACGAATTCTCTACTATCACTACTTCACTATTCTTTCTGTCCTTTATAACCCGACTGCTCAAAAATCTGCCGGGCGTCGGCATTACGCATCAATTCCGAAATGCCAACACTACTGTGTTCATCGTGGTACCGGCCAACAATTCGCCAGCCTAACCACCGGCCAATCGCACCAGGGCAAGCCTGACCAATTTCGGCCGTAAAAGGCCGCTCGTTCAAATATCGCTGTTTTATAGCAGGACTCGTTTGGTACAAAAGCTGATTGTCAATAAAATGCGCCCAAACGATATCCTGCGCATTAAACGTTTGGGTTAGTTGTTTGTCTGTATATCCGATAATCAGGCTGTCGGCAATGGGTTCGCCGTTGATGTTAGGCAGCATAGTTTTGGTAAATACATAGCCTTTGCCGTAATAGACCATATCGGCCAGCATGGTTTGGTCGGCCCGGTTGGCTGCATTGTACTTGTCGGAAATAGCAAAGACAATGGCCGGAACGATGTACTGCTTCTGGTATCGGCGAAGAATATATTGAGGGAACTCCTGTGCGGGCGGATGGTATTTAGCTTTCGGCCCGGCAAAGTAATCGAGACCTATAACGATGAGGCTATCCGTAACGACTAAATCTGGACCAAGAAAACCCGTTACAACAGTAACCACCTTGGGCGACTTAAAATCAGGAAAGTCTTTTTTTATGTTTGTAAAGGCGTCGGCCAGTTGACTTTTCAGATCGGCCATATCACCAAACTCGGCCTGAATCTGGCGGTTAAGTTCATTCAATGCCGGATTTGTAACCCGGTTGGTCAATTCCCGGACGAGTGCTGTATCATTTCCGGCTCCGTTCGCGTTAAAGTACAATTGAGCCACGGCCGGATTCCGGTTTAATAATGTCCGAACACTATCGGGCGATTTACCGGGGAAAAGTTGCTGGTCGAGCCGGATAAGGGTAACCTCTTCGTTTTTAGTACACGAAGTCAGGGAAAAGAAGCAAAAAAGGCCTACAAGGGCCGACCATATTCGCATGAAAATCACGTGTTTTCAATATAGAAAACGTGCAAAATTATGAAAAAAGTTGCAGGGTTCGGATTGATTTTGGTTATGTTATCCGTTAGTTGCGGCTGGGCACAATCCACTTCACCCGCTTTATACCAGATGAGAACGAAGGAATCGAACGCTACTGACAGGCGATTCCGAAAAATATTGGGCGATAATTACGACGGGCAGGATAAAAACCGCAAGGAGTACGACGACGACCGCAAACGCCGACGAAAAAAGCAACAGCAACAAACTACCGGTAGCCAAACCGACAACAATGGCTACGGCTCCGGCCCTGATTACGCCTGGCCAACTCACCTGATTGAGATGGGCATTCGGTTTGCTCCCTCACTCAATCTCAACACAGCCGAAGGTAGCGGGTCTTATGCTGGCTTCCGTAATAACGGCGCGGGGGTTCGGATGAGTGTTGGTCCAACGCTGGACTACTTTTTCTTCAAAGATCGATACGCTTTTAGTACCGGACTTTTCTACACAATCAAACGCTCGGGCTTTCAGATGCCCGGCTCCTTTGGTGAGTCGCGGTGGAATCCCGGTGCGCCCGAAAAGGAATCGGTTTATAATTTGCAATACCTCCAGATTCCGGCAACGGTGAAACTGTTTGCCAACAATATAGGCCCCAACATGCGGTTGTATGTGCAAACAGGCGGCTTATTGAGTTTAAAACTAGCTGAACATGCCGTGGAGCCAACCCGAAATGGTCTTTATATGGCCGAAAGTGGCGGCACCCGCCGACAATATGGCTTCGGTGATATTGAGCTGTTACTAGGTGCGGGGGTTCAATACCGAATCAACGAAAACAACGCATTCAACATCGGCATGAGTTATCAGCGTGGCCTGATCAACGTAGCCAGAGCCAATGAGCTAACCTCTAAAAACCGGGTCGTCTCGCTGGATTTAGGGTTCAAGTTTTAATGCAAATGTTTGAATCAATCTCTAGATTGGCCATAGCAAATTTGATGGGCCAAGCTGGAGCTTGGCCCAAACTTTTTAAATCCGCATTTCGATTCCTTTTTCCCGCAAATACCCTTTCAGATCGGGAATCTCGATTTCTTTGAAGTGGAAAATACTGGCGGCCAGTCCGGCATCAGCTTTGCCGGTGGTGAATACGTCGACAAAGTGATCCATGGTTCCCGCCCCGCCCGAGGCTATGACGGGAATGTTCGCTGCACCTGAAATTTGGGCCGTTAGCTCAAGGGCAAAACCAGCTTTGGTACCATCGGTATCCATTGACGTCAGCAGAATTTCACCTGCTCCCCTCTCTTCCAGTTCTCTGGCCCAGGCAATCGTACGAAGCTCCGTTGGCTTACGTCCGCCGTGCGTGTGAACGATGTGTTCGCCGTTTACAAAGCGTGTGTCAATAGCCACGACAACGCACTGACTGCCAAATTCCAAAGCGAGTTCGTTGATCAAATTCGGGTTGCGAACGGCCGATGAATTAATGGAAATCTTATCCGCTCCGGCATTGAGCAGCGCAGACACATCGGCAACGGACGAGATACCACCACCAACTGTGAAGGGTATATTAATGGTATGGGCTACGTTGCGTACGAGTTCAATAAGGGTTTTTCGCTCATCGACGGTGGCCGTAATATCTAGAAACACCAGTTCGTCGGCACCTTGTTCGGCGTAAACGGCAGCCAGAGCAACCGGGTCGCCCGCATCGCGAAGGTTGACGAAGTTGGTTCCTTTTACCGTGCGCCCGTCTTTTATATCGAGGCAGGGAATGATTCGTTTTGTCAGCATTAGTACGCAGTAAAAGCTTTAATAGACATCGTATTTTCGGGGCTGTCAATGGGTTTGAAGCCAAATTGCTCGTATAAGCCGTGAGCATCAAAGGTAACCAGCATGAGTCGGCGCAGCCCCTGCAATGGTGGATAGGCCATAATGAAAGCGACAAGCTTTTTCGACAAACCCCTACCCCGATGTTCGGGTAATATAAACACATCGGCCAGATAGCCGAAGGTGGCCTGGTCGGTAATCACCCGGGCAAACCCAACCTGACTGTCACCCCGATAGACGCCGAAGCAGAGAGAATTATCGATCGACCGTTGAACGATGTCAATCGGAATATTCTTGCACCAGTACGCTTCCTGACTCAAAAAGCGGTGAATCATCTCAAGGTCAAGTCTGCCTTTATCGTCACTGATGGTATAATCGGTGGTCATTTCCCGCTGATTTTTTGCAACTCCTTTAACGTCACGCGCCCTTCGTAAATCGCTTTGCCAACGATAACGCCGAAGACGTTCATATCGGCCAGGGTTTCAATATCGGCCATGTTGCTGACACCCCCGCTGGCAATGATGTTCAGGTCAGGAAACTGGTCCTGCATATTGCGGTACAGATCGAACGAAGGCCCCTGTAACAGTCCATCTTTCGCTACATCGGTACTGATCACGTATTTGATTCCCTTCTCAACCCAGTTCTGAAGGAAGTCATAGATCCAGACGTCGGTACCTTCTTCCCAACCGCTAACGGCGATTTTTTCATTTTTGGCATCGGCACCCAGAATTAGTTTTTCGGAACCCAGCTGCGAAAGCCAACGTTCCATCTGGTCAGGATTTTTTACGGCAATGCTTCCGCCAGTAACTTGCTTAGCCCCGCACTCAAACACAACCCGTAAATCTTCGTCGGACTGAACGCCACCACCGAAATCGACGTGCAGACTGGTTTTAGACGTTATCAACTCCAGCACCTTCCAGTTGATAACGCGTTTTTCTTTAGCCCCGTCAAGGTCTACTAAATGCAGGCGAGTCAGACCGGCATCTTCAAACTGTTTTGCCACTTCAAGCGGACGGGCGTTGTATTCTTTCTTCTGGTTGTAGTCGCCCTGAGTGAGTCGAACGGCTTTACCATCGATGAGGTCAATAGCGGGGATTATATGCATTTCTGTAGCACCGGGCATCGCGCCCGGCCGTGTTAGTAAGTTCTGGCTCTGTTGTTTGCCATAACGAGTGGGTCGTTGCAAATCCCTCGTTACTATTCTTCTCTTACCGGGCGTCCCGCCCGGCACTACAACGTTAAAAAGTTTTCTAAAATCCGCTGCCCCACATTTCCACTGATCTCGGCATGGAACTGAGCTGCGTAAAAATTATCCCGGTGCAGCATAGCGCTGAACGGCCGGACATAATCGCAGATAGCCGTCGTTTCGGGGCACACATCGGCCGCGTAGCTATGAACGAAGTAAACGTACGAGTTATCGTTCAGTCCTTCTGTCAGGGGGCCGCGCAGCGTATGAATGTTGTTCCAGCCGGTATGCGGCACTTTCAGACCCGCTTCATTCGGAAACCGCCGGACATCGATATCGAAAATGCCCATGCAGGTCGTGTTGTTCTCTTCAGAATAGCGGCACATGAGCTGCATACCCACGCAGGTGCCCAGCACCGGCTGTTTGAGCGACGGAATCAGTTTGTCCAATCCCCGTTCTCGAAGATAAGCCATTGCCGTACTGGCTTCACCCACGCCGGGAAAGATAACCTTATCGGCCGAGCGGATTTCGGCTTCATCATCGGTAAGCAGATAACTGGCTCCCAGCCGATCCAGCGCGTACATCACCGATTGCACGTTCCCCGCGTTGTATTTAATAATGACAGTTTTCATACATAAGAAAGCCCGGCTCTTTGGCAGAACCGGGCTTTGTATATTGTGGTAATCAGAAGTATCTATCCGAATTCACAAACACGAGCATCTTGTTCTGCTGCGTTACCGCTCAGAATGATGATGCCGATGAATTGTTGCCTGTGAAGTCATAGGGCAAAGGTAAACGCTATGGCCTGTAAATCAAAACAAACTTCCCTGTACTACTTTGGGTTGGAGAACGGGCTGACGCAGGTTCAGGCCACAGTGTTTGTTCAACTCGCGAATCCAATAAGCGATCAGTTCAGGAGCGGTGTCGTTGTCGCCACCACCGTGCACAAACAGATAAGCCCGCTGAAGGCCCTTTTCAAACCACGTTTTCAGCCGCTGCACCCAGGCATCGGTTCGCGCATAGTCCGTTGGATGACCTTCATTGGCAATGAACCGAAGTGTTAATACGGGGCTGCTCAGGCCCATGTGCAAGACATCCCGCCGACCGGCAACATCGGTAATGACCACATGCCGATGAAGGTTGAAAAGACGCTCAAGCGTTTGGTGCCAGACAGCCGTTTTGCTGAACCAATCTGGGTGGCGGAATTCGACGGCCACATCCAGCTCATCGGGCAGACTTTTAAGGTAAGCCTCCAGAACAGGCCATTTATCGGGGCTGAAATTGGGAGGTAACTGTAAAAACGTCATGCCCAGGTATTCTTCGAGACTCAAAACAGCATTCACAAACTCCTCAGTCAGCCCTTCGGTAGCAATTAGCTGCCGTTCATGGCTGATCATCTGCGGGAATTTAGGGCAATAGGTGAATCCATCCGTTGCCTCCATCTTCCACTTATCGATCATGCCCAGCGTCGGAATCTGGTAATGGGTCAGATTAAGCTCAATGGTATTGAACTGGCGGGTGTAGTAGTGTAGAAATTCCTTTTCCTTTGCCGTAGACGGGTACACTTTTCCGACATAATCTTTGTTAGCCCATACAGGTCCACCGATGGAAACCAACGGCTGACATCGCCCGCTATGCTGTATTTGCTCGACGGCCGACCAGATCCGGCCGTTGAAGGCAGCACCGGGCGGTAAGCTGAAATTTACGTTACTAAGGTTTTGTACTTTCCCGAATTCCATGTGTGCCTGATCATGAAGTGTAGTTATAAAACTGCCAAAGACAGGCTTTCGTTTTTTCGCCCTACCCAATTTAGTTAATTTTGCTTTTTATCCGTAATCCTCACAATCGGTTTTCAGGATAATGCCACGTTGCAGGATTGTACGGAACAGTATTTCAACTGATTTATGATTTCAAAGACATACGCCCCCCAGGAAATCGAGGAAAAATGGTATCAATATTGGCTTGATAACCAATTTTTTAAATCTACGCCCGACCCGGAGAAAGAGCCATATACTGTCGTTATTCCTCCCCCAAACGTGACAGGTGTGCTGCATATGGGCCATATGCTCAATAATACCATTCAGGATGTGCTGGTCCGGAAAGCGCGTATGGAAGGTAAAAACGCCTGCTGGGTACCCGGCACCGACCACGCCAGTATTGCGACCGAAGCTAAAGTGGTGGCTATGCTCAAGGAACGGGGCATTAGCAAGAAAGACCTGACCCGCGAGGAGTTTCTGGAATACGCCTGGGAATGGACGCATAAGTACGGCGGTATTATTCTGTCGCAGTTGCGTAAACTCGGCGCTTCCTGCGACTGGGACCGTACACGCTTTACGATGGAACCGGCTCTGCACGATTCCGTTATCGACGTGTTTGTCGACCTCTACGAAAAGGGACAGATATACCGGGGCGTTCGGATGGTGAACTGGGACCCACAGGGGCGCACGGCCGTATCCGACGAGGAAGTTATCACCAAAGAAATTCAGCAGAAGCTCGTTTACATCCGCTATGAAATAGCCGGAAGCAACGGACAGGATGCGATTACCATTGCCACCGTTCGGCCGGAAACGATCATGGCCGATGCGGCTATTGCCGTTAACCCCAACGACGAACGATACAAGCACCTGCACGGCCGGAAAGCCATTATCCCACTTATCAACCGAGAAATCCCCATCATCACGGATGAGTATGTGACGATGGATTTTGGAACGGGTGGTCTGAAAGTAACGCCCGCCCATGACCCTAATGATTACGCGCTGGGTATTGCGCACAACCTGCCCGTTCTGGATATCCTCAACGATGATGGTACACTCAACGAGAAGGCGCAGATTCTGGTCGGAACGGACCGCTTTGCGGCCCGGAAAGCCATTATAAAATTACTGGAAGAATCTGGTAATCTGGAGAAAACAGAAGAGTATAAATCGAACGTTGGTACATCGGAACGCACCGGCGCCGTTATTGAGCCGAAGCTATCGTTGCAGTGGTTCCTGAAAATGGACGAGCTTTCGAAACCCGCGCTGAAGAATGTAATGGACGATACTATTCATCTGGTGCCGCCCAAATTTAAGAACATGTACCGGTCGTGGATGGAGAACGTCCATGATTGGTGCATCAGCCGTCAGCTTTGGTGGGGACAGCGCATACCAGCGTTTTACATGCAGGATGGCACCATCATTGTTGCTAGAAACAAGCACGAAGCATTGGAAAAAGTACAGCACGAAAAACTGCTGTTTGCCATGACCGAGGCCGATCTGACGCAGGACGAAGACGTACTTGACACCTGGTTTTCGTCTTGGCTTTGGCCCATATCGGTATTCGACGGTCTGAAAGACCCTAACAATGCCGATATAAACTATTATTACCCAACCAACGACCTTGTTACGGCTCCCGAAATTCTGTTCTTCTGGGTAGCCCGAATGATTATTGCCGGGTACGAGTACCGGGGCGAAGCACCGTTCAAGAACGTGTACCTAACGGGTATTGTCCGCGATAAGTTGGGCCGTAAAATGTCGAAGTCGTTGGGTAACTCACCGGACCCACTCGATCTCATCGACCAGTACGGTGCCGATGGCGTACGCACGGGTATGCTTTTCAGTTCGGCGGCAGGAAACGACCTGATGTTCGACGAGAAGTTAGTGGAGCAAGGCCGGAATTTCAGCAACAAAATCTGGAATGCTTTCCGGTTAGTGAAAGGGTGGACGGTGGCGAACGATAACCTAGAGACAACGCGTGCATCGTCTTTACCCATCCAATGGTTCGAATCCAAATTGAACGCAACATTAATCCAGATAGAAGACGATTTCAGCAAGTTCCGGATTTCGGATGCATTACAAGCTGTTTACAAACTGATTTGGGATGACTTCTGCTCGCAGTATCTTGAACTGATCAAACCCCCGTTTGATGCAGTAACGGGTACCTCGCAACCCATTGACAGGGCAACATACGAGGCTACCATTAATTTCTTCGAGCAGCTAATGGGACTGGCTCATCCGTTCATGCCGTTTATTACGGAGGAAATTTGGCAGGATATTCGCGAACGGCAAGCAGGTGAAAGCATTTGTATCTCGTCGTTTCCGAAGGCCGGTACTGTCGATAGTCAGGTTCTGACTGATTTTGACACCTTATTTGAGATAATCTCGAATATTCGAAACATTCGGAACGCAAAACAGATTTCGCCTAAAACGGAACTTCCGCTGGCTATTAAAACGGGCACATCCGAGCGGTTTGGCAAGTTGGAAGCCCTGGTGCAGAAAATGGCCAACGTTTCGGCGATCAGTTATGTAAATGAGCAAGGCGCTAGTGAGGCCGCTTCTGGACTGGCCCTCTCGTTTCTGATTAAAGGCGATGAGTACTTTGTAAATATTGCCGGTGAAATTGACGTTGAGCAGGAAATTGCCAGCACACGTAAGGAGTTGGAATACAACATTGGTTTTCGCGAGTCGACGCTCAAGAAGCTGTCGAACGAGAAATTCGTTGCCAATGCCAAACCCGAACTGGTGGACCGTGAGCGTCAAAAATTAGCAGATGCCGATGCCAAAATACAGGCCCTGGAGCAACGATTGAAGGACTTAAGCGTATAGTTACTGAGACCCTCCTAATGACAATTAGCAATTGATACTAAAGGGGTTAATGACCAGTTTATAAATTTTAACCATATTTTTAAAGCAATAATGCAATTATTTGGTTAAATAATTGCATTATTGCTTTCTATAAATTCTATATCGTCAATGAACAAGTGTATCTTTCTGGACCGGGATGGTGTTTTAAATGAGGACCGAACGGACTACGTGTATCGGGTTGAGGATTTTATTATTCCCGACGGTGTGCCCGAAGCGCTCCGCTTACTGAAAGATGCCGGGTATTTGCTCATTGTCATTACCAACCAAGCAGGTATTGCTCGAGGGCTCTACACCCGCGACGATGTCATGGCTTGTTATCAGTATTTGCAAGAACAGTGCGGCCAACTCATCGACGATATTTACTACTGCCCGCATCACCCCAAATACGATACCGAGTCCCTAACCCGGAAACCCGGTTCGCTGATGCTTGAAAAAGCAATGGCTAAATATAATATCCTGCCTAACCAGTCCTGGATGATTGGCGACGCGCTCCGGGATATGCAGGCGGGTAAACGAGTTGGCGTTCGCACGGTTCGCATTGCCCATGAACCGGAGCTTACCCCCGAGTGTGATGGCTGCGCTCCCAACCTATTGGAAGCCTCTCGCTTTGTGCTGGAATATGCATAGACTAGGTATCAATAAAAAAGGGCTCTATTCTTGTTGAATGGAGCCCTTTTTTATTGATACCTAGTTCTTTACCTAAGCCCGAACTTGTCCAGAAGCAGGCTTTAGTGTGCTTCCGTAAGCTGGGCAATTTGCCTTGCGTGAGCATGACCCGAGCGATAACGTTGCCAGTACAGCACCAAAGATCAGTAGTTTTTTCATGAATCGATAGTCTCTGCTTTTGATTTAACCTTCAGATCTATAAACGAATATAGTGCCAAAAACAGTACGATTCGTTAGTTTTTTATCGGGCTGGCGTGCTAGCCCGATAAAATTAGTTTTCGTCCTTTATCAATTCAGCTTCCTCTTCACGCTCTTCAGCAGCTTCGGTCGCTTCTAATTCCGTCATACCTGGCTCAGCGCCACCGTAGCCCAGAATCTTCAGCATTACTTCGCTATTCTGCTCAGGAGCGAACAGACGGGTACGCAAATTACCTTCATCATCCTTGTCAACAATGACGTGCTGCGGAGCTGGAATCAGGCAATGTTGAATACCTCCATATCCTCCTAATGATTCCTGATAGGCTCCGGTATGAAACAGTCCGATGTACTGATCTTCCGTATCCTGGTCAAAAATAGGCAGATATAAATCGGCACTATGGGCTTCGGTATTATAAAAATCGTGCGAATCGCAGGTCAGACCACCTAAGTTCACCTTCTGATACGGATTCTCCCAGTTATTGACAGAAAGCATAATGTACTTCTGCCCCAAGCCCCATGAATCAGGTAGCTGAGTAATGAACGATCCATCGATCATGTACCACAACTCTTTATCGTTCTGGAGCTTCTGATCGATCACCTTATAAATTACGGCCCCGCTTTCGCCAACGGTATACGAACCAAACTCCGTGAAGATATGCGGTACAGGTACGTTGTTCTTGTTGCAGATCCACTGAATACTTTCCACGATCTGGTCGATCATGGCCTGGTAGTCGTAAGTAAACTGGAACGACGTCTGGATAGGCATACCGCCACCAATATCGATAGAGTCGAGGTCCGGACACATCTTCCGCAGTTCGCAGTATTTATACATAAAGCGACTTAATTCGCTCCAGTAATAGGCGCTGTCTTTAATACCCGTATTAATGAAGAAGTGCAGCATTTTAAGCTTGAACTTTTCATTCGGCTGAATTTTGCTACGGTACAGTTCATTCACATCACTATACCGAATACCTAAGCGAGAAGTATAGAAGGCAAAGTTAGGTTCTTCGTCTGTAGCAATCCGAATACCGAAATTAACCGTCTCGGCGGTTACCGAATTTTCGTAGGCCTCAATTTCTTTCAGGTTATCCAGAACTGGAATACAGTTTGTGAAACCCTCGTTGAGAAGTTCACTTATATATTGCGTGTATAGCGGCCGTTTATATCCATTACAGATAATGTAGGTGCTCTTACTAACTTTCTCCGCCTTATATAACTCCCTTATAATCTGGATATCGTAAGCTGACGACGTTTCGAGGTGTACGTTGTTCTTCAGAACCTCATCGAGTACAAACCGAAAGTGTGACGACTTCGTACAATAGCAATACGTATAATTCCCTTTGTAATTATACCGCTTCATGGCGTTCTTGAACAGCAGCTTGGCATGTTCAATATGCTCCGTAATTTTCGGTAAATACGTCAGTTTTAGCGGGGTACCGTACTGCTTGACAATGTCCATCAGTGGAACATTGTTGAACATCAGTTCATTGTTCTCGACATTGAACTCCCGGGTTGGGAACTCAAACGTCTGGTCAATCAGGTCATAGTATGTCTTCATTCTTACGTTTGACGCATAAAAGGGGATTTGTGTTCAAAAAACAGGCGCGAATTTCACCCGGAAAAATGGTGATCCGGCATTCCGGCTTTCCAAGTAAAGTTTATTCGTACGATAGTCAACGAAAAAGTGGGGGGTTTGATTCGGAAATCACATAAATTTAATAGTAGCTGAGCCTGGTTACCGGCCCGGCCAATTATCTTCTTTCCTGAAACCAAAAAGAACGTCTACTTTTGTCATTCGACACAGATTGATTTTACCGAATGTCTCAGGTTATTCATTTTATTTCCATTGGCGGCAGTGCCATGCATAATCTTGCCCTGACGCTTCAACAACAAGGCTACACCATATCGGGCTCCGACGACGAAATCTACGACCCGTCTCGGTCCCGCTTGCAGCAGCATGGCTTATTACCCGCTGAAATGGGGTGGTTTCCGAAAAAAATCCATTCAGGTCTTACAGCCGTTATTGTTGGTATGCACGCACACAAGGAAAATCCGGAGCTTGTTAAAGCACTTGAGTTAGGCTTACCTATTTACTCATACCCTGAGTTCATGTACCAGCAAAGCCAGCAGAAGCAGCGAGTCGTTATCGCCGGAAGCCACGGCAAAACGACCATTACCGCCATGATTCTGCACGTGCTCAAGTTCCACAACCGCAATTTCGACTACCTTGTAGGCGAGCAAATTGACGGGTTTGAGACTATGGCGAAATTGACGCCCGATGCGCCGGTTATCATTCTCGAAGGCGATGAATACCCATCGTCGCCCATCGATGCCCAACCAAAGTTCCTTCATTATCAGCCACATATTGCGCTAATCAGTGGTATTGCCTGGGATCATGTCAATATTTACCCAACCTGGGACGAGTACGTCGACGCTTTCGAATTACTGGCCGAGGCCATGCCCAAGGCCGGCATTTTGATTTTTGATGAATCAGATGATATGCTTGATGTGATCGGGCAGAAAGAGCGTGCCGATATCACAAAGATTCCCTACCTGCCACATCCGGCTACAATCGTTGAAGGCAAAACGATTCTGGTGACTAAAAAAGGAGCGCGGGTTCCAATACAGGTATTTGGCCAGCATAACTTGAAAAATATTGCGGGCGCTATGACCGTCTGCGACCGAATAGGTATTACTGAAGATCAATTCTATGAAGCCATCCCAACATTTAAGCCGGTGGCTATGCGACTGGAAAAAGTTGCCGAAAAGGGCGGACGAGTTCTGTATCGCGATTTTGCTCACTCTCCAGCTAAAGTAGAAGCAACCACCGAAGCAATGAAGCAACAATTTACCGGAAGAAAAGTCGTGGCTGTTGTTGAGTTGTCTACCTTCAGTAGTTTAAATAAAGCGTTTCTTAACCAGTACGAGGGCACATTAGACGCAGCTGATGTTGGAGTCGTCTACTTTTACGAAAACGCATCAGATGGCAACCCAGAGGCTATATCGACAACGGATGTACTACATGCCTTTAATAAGCCGGGTTTACATGTGTTCAATAAGCCTGAAGAGTTGCAAAACTTTCTGATTGATCAGCAAGAAGCAGCTACTGTCTTCTTGTTAATGAGTTCCGGCCAGTTCGGCGGATTAGCAATAGATGCGTTAGCTGATAAACTTTTATAAACAGGTTGACTTACAATTTTCTATACTTTTTAACAAACGAACGTTTGTTTTTCTATGCAAAGCATTGTTGTTTACTGTGCGTCGAGCCTCGGCGTTAACCCGATTTATAATGAAGTAGCCATAGAACTAGGCGAAAAGATGGCGGCAAACAATGTCCGCCTTATTTATGGCGGGGGTGGCTTTGGCCTAATGGGCAATGTTGCTAACGCTGTGTTAAAAAATGGGGGTGAAGTAACAGGAGTGATTCCCAACTTTCTCGCTGATCTGGAAGTGGCTCACCAAACTCTGACGGAGCTGCATTTCGTTGAAACCATGCATGAGCGCAAGTTCAAAATGGTACAGCTTTCCAAAGGCGTAATTGCCTTGCCCGGCGGTTATGGAACTATGGATGAATTGTTTGAAATCCTGGCCTGGCGGCAACTAAAATTATACGATGGCCCTGTCGCTATTGTGAACACCAACGGGTTTTATGACCTCATGCTAAAGCAACTCGATCGGATGGTTGCCGATGGCTTTCTTAAGTCGGAAAACCGGTCTATACTGCTGGTTGCAAACACAGTCGATGAGGTATTACTGATGATAAGTGAGTTCTGGGATAACGTTTAGCATCCCAGAACTCATCATTAGTTATCGTTTCGCTGCTGAAAAGGAGTAGGGAAAGTCAATCTCTTTTGTTCCCCGGTGGGTATCGGGCTTATCGGTCATTTGAAAGTCAAGTGTTGCGCCCTGCATCAACCCTTTATGACTTAGCCAATTCGGGCTGTAGGCCTTCCCATTGATCGTCAATGTTTTTATATACCGATTTTGGGCGTTATTGCCGGGAGCATTGATCGTTACGGTCTTACCACTCTCCAGCTTTAATGTAATTTTCTTAAATAAAGGTGCGCCCAGCACATATTGGTCAGTGCCCGGGCAAACGGGGTAAAAGCCCATAGCGGAGAACACATACCAAGCCGATGTTTGGCCATTATCCTCATCCCCACAATAGCCATCCGGCGTTGGTTGATACATTCGGTTCATTACTTCACGAAGCCAATACTGCGATTTCCAAGGCTGGCCTGCGAAGTTATAGAGATAGATCATGTGCTGAATCGGTTGATTACCGTGTGCATAATTTCCCATGTTCATAATCTGCATCTCACGGATTTCGTGAATCACAAAGCCATAATACGAATCATCGAAAACAGGCGGTACAACAAATACAGAGTCGAGCATTTTAGTGAACTCGCGACGGCCACCCATTAAGTCAACCAGCCCTTGCACATCGTGAAATACCGACCAGGTATAATGCCAACTGTTACCTTCTGTAAAGGCATCTCCCCACTTAAACGGATTGAAAAGAGACTGAAATGTCCCGTTCTCATTTTTACCCCGCATCAGTTTTGTGGCTGGATCGAAAAGATTGCGGTAATTCTGCGAGCGTTTGGCGAACAAATCAATCTCAGACTGGGGTCGCTTTAACTCTTTCGCAAGTTGATAGATTGTAAAGTCATCATAGGCATACTCCAGTGTTCGGGCCGCATTTTCATTGATTTTTACATCGTAAGGAACATAACCCAGGCGGTTATAGTAAGACGCACCTTTCCGACCAACCGAACTCAAGGGCCCTTCTGTTTGTGTATTCTTCAAGATAGCTTCATACAGGGTATTTATATCATAGCCCGTTCGAATACCTTTCAGGTAGGCATCGGCAATGATTGATGCCGAATTAGACCCCACCATACAATCTCTATGGCCCGGACTAGCCCATTCTGGCAGAAATCCACTTTCCTTATAAGCATTTGCCAACCCTTCCATGATATGGGCATTCATAGTTGGCTGAAGCAAGTTCAGCAGTGGAAATGCCGCCCGGAAGGTATCCCAGAACCCATTATCAGTGAACATATAGCCCGGTAGAACCTCACCGTTATAGGGGCTATAATGCACCACTTTCTTACTGGCATCTAACTCATAGAATTTTCTAGGGAACAACATTGTCCGATAAAGACACGAGTAAAAGGTCCGCAGCTGATCATCTGTACCACCTTCTGCACTTACACGACTTAACTCTTTATTCCAAATTGCTTTTGCTTTATCTTTAACTACATCAAATGAATCATTTCCTATTTCGGTCAAATTACGTTCTGCCTGCTCAGGGCTGATAAACGATGAGGCAACCCGAGCATAAACCTGCTCGCCTTTTTTTGTCTTAAAGCTTACCACAGCCCCTACGTGGTCAGCTGTTTGTTCGAGATCTTTTAATGCCAGTTCTTTTCCATGCCAAGTGGTTGTGTTAGCAAACGGTTTATCGAACTTAATAATAAAATAGTTTTTGAAGTTGGCAGGTACACCCCCGCTGTTCTTTGTTGTGTTGCCAGTGATTTTATTCTCACCAGGAATGATTTTTATAGAAGAGCCTTTATCTAATGCGTCAATAACAACGTGAGCTTCTTCCGTTTCGGGAAAGGTAAAACGTAAGGCAGCTGCCCGTTCAGTTGGGCTAATTTCTGTTGTTACATCATGATCTGCCAGGTAAACCTTGTAATAATAGGGTTTGGCTATTTCGGATTTATGCGAAAACCAGCTAGCCCGCTCATCTTCATTAAACCGAATTTTGCCAGTGATAGGCATAATAGCAAACTGTCCGTAATCATTAATCCAGGGGCTGGGTTGATGAGTTTGCTTAAAACCCCGAAGCTTATCCGCGTCATAGGTATATGCCCATCCATCACCCATTTTACCAGTCTGGGGCATCCAGCAATTCATACCCCATGGCAATGAAATTGATGGATATGTATTCCCAGTTGATAGACTTGGCTTTGACGCCGTCCCCATCAGCGGATTAATCAGGTCAACAAAGTCTACTTTCTGCTGTGTGGACTGGGCAGACGAATTTATCGTGGCCCAAATTAAAAAGATCAGCGTAAGCCGGTAAGTATGCATTGAAGAGTAAAAAGAGTTTCGCTTCATAGAAGTCAGAAATTTGAGCGTGAAATTACGTCAACTTCTCTTTATTCGATCGAGCCGGCTTCATGAAGTTACGATCTCAAGGTTACCTATTTTCTGCAACTTAACAATAGCTTTCAAAACCTTTAAAACGCAAAAAGCCGTTCACTGGGTGAACGGCTTTCGCTGTTTCAATAGGTGGCATCTTCCTACTCTCCCGCTTATGACAGCAGTACCATCGGCAGTACGGGGCTTAACGGCTCTGTTCGAAATGGTAGAGGTGAACACCCGCCTAAACTACACCAACCTAATTGACTCTTTCGACTGTGACCAGTCAATATCTTGTTGTCTTTTTTCCTACAGAGAGAGA
>NZ_JAPLET010000002.1 GCF_026391055.1 Spirosoma sp.
AAGCTTGGTCCAGGTTGAGCTTGCCAAGGTGAATTTGTTCCACCATTTGGCGCATGGTGAGTTCATGCTGTTGCATGGGTGATAGTCTGAGTTGATCCATAAGTTAACCAGTTTGTGGTCAACTTTTTTCAGGACAAGTCAGAACGATCCTTCGTACAATCGGGAGCCAAAACATGACCACTCTTCCGTCTCAAGTAGGAGCGTTTGAAGAGACGGGCATACATGAGTATTTAGTTTAAGTACAAAACTTCAGGCTAAATACTGTTCCTGAAAACGCCCGTGGCTAGTGCACACCCTCAAGTGATTACCTTTTAAACCATTCCTTAATGGTTTTAGGATGCGTTGTCCGGTAGCTGTAAACTAGGCCCAATATCACATTGACAACAAGGCCAATGAGCCAGCCGGCTAGGCGACCATGAGCATGAGTAGCAAATGTCCCCATAAAGATAGTCCACCCCCAAATAAGGACCATACTGAGGGTCAGCAGTAGTTTAGTGATTTTGGCCATCGACTTGGTGAAGGTTAATACAACAGTTTTCACTGGCCCAGCCTGGCGAAACGTATTTTGACAGCCTACTGAGCCTCATGGTGAAGCATCCGAAAGGTAGGGTACTTACAACGTAAAGATAATGGTTTGGCTGAGCGTTGACCATTTTCCTAATCAGAAGCTGCCAGCACTTCGTCTCACATAAACGGTTCGGTTTGTTTCTGAGACGAAACCAAGACTACGGATTGCCCACTCATTCAGGCAAGATACTCGTGGCTATTGACGGGTTCTAAAACCTACCTGCGTAGCCTATTAGTAACCAAAAGAGACCTAAAATGGGCTGTTCATCGAAATAAATTAAGTATAAGCCCGATTAGTAAACACATTTGTGTCGTTACATCGAATACGCCTAGGTAGTGAACCACCAGCTTATTGATTCGTGAACCATGAAACTCAACGACGAAGAACTCATCCGCCAGCATCGCACCAGCAGCCCCACCGTCTGCTTCGAGACCCTCTACAACCGCTACGTCGACAAAGTCTACCGGCGGTGTCTGTCAATCACCAAAGACCCCGAGAAAGCCCAGGACTTCACCCACGATATCTTCATCCGCACCTTCGAGCGGCTGGATCGCTTTGAGGAAAAGTCTACTTTTTCCACCTGGCTTTACTCGATCTCCTTCAACTATTGCATGGACCAGCTCAAAGGAGCCAAGCGGTTGCCGATGGCAAGTCTGAACGAGCACGAGACTCATCAGCTAGCGGATGCTTTGGAGGAGACGCCCCTGGAGGAACGTCTGCAGCTGCTGACGCAGACGCTGCATCAGCTCACGGCTCAGGAAGCGGATCTGCTCCGGATGAAGTACCAACAGGGCCTGCGCATCCAGCAGATCGCCACCCAGCTGGGCTTGACCGAAAGTGCGGTTAAGATGCAGCTAAAGCGATCCCGGCGGAAGGCCTATCGGTATTATGAACGGGTGGACAAGAAGTAAGGGGTACCCGAGACCGGCTTCCATGCGTTTTATGAACCCGTTTAGTTTCACCCTACCGGGCTAGCTCAGGAAGAGGTTTCGCCCGCCATCTGGCTGTCGGCCATCGGTTGGCATCTACCTAGCGCTCAGCTAAGGCTGTATCCTCGATGAGGTCGTATCAAGCTAGTTGCAGGTGCTGGTGGATGTACTGCTCAAAAACGATAGACGAATTGGTTTCCCCTTGACTGACGGCGAGGCGGGTCAATCACAGGAAAAACCCTCCATAAAGAGCATGCGCCGGGGTAATTCTGCCAGCTTGACCAGAGTGACGGATTCAACTTAACTCAGGAGAATTAATTGCGCTGGTCTTAGGAAGGATAGGTAGGCCAGGTAGCGGATACCTGCCAGCTACCTGGGTGCAGCAGTGCACACTAAGCTGCTGAAACTTGCCAGGAAGAGTTAGGCAGGTGTACGGCAATGGACCGGATTTGAGCAAGCAGAGTGTGACGCCATGCGGTCGGTTCATTTTAGATTACTATAAACAGCTAGAAAGGACCAGGTGTAGGTAAATAGGGCGTAAGAAGCGGCCCTACTACTTCAGTAAAATGCAGCTAATAAGCTACACTGACCCTAAGTCCTGACAGGCTAAGACGTCTAAACGAACAGAAAGCTACGAACCAGCCAGCGTCCAGCCTACAAGTCAACGTCTTAAGGTGCTTGAATCAGCTTACTTGGTTAAAGTTCATTGCTTTCACTCTCCCAAGCATCGTTGCGACCGCCACTTCATGACAAGGCTTTTCAGCCTCGGTTAGCCGCCAATGGAATGCGCCCTTGCCCGCTTCGAATACACCAATCAGCAGCAACTTCAAGGTGTCCGTTAAAAACTCAATTCGATGGAAGGTGTATGCTAAGTCCTGAGTTGCCGTCAAAAAGTACGCCACCTCTCGTGCGTAAAGGATGTAAAAGGTAGGGGCGCAGAGTGAGTTAGTCATTCACGTTGAGGGATGAACAAGCGTATGGGTTGCTAAACGCTTGCTTAACGATGGAGAGAAGGAAATGCTACTGCTGGCCTGATGTGACCGACTCACGAGTGAGAGGCTCCCCGTGGCTGGGAAATAGTTTTTCGACAACCACCTGATGATAACCCTGGTCGATTGCCGGCACATGCCAATAAAAAAGATCGTATCTCAAACTAAAATGATACTCGTAAGCGGTAAAGCAGATAGGATTTATAATACATCAAGTAACACCTGGCTAACTTATTATTTCTTCCAGTTCGCACCTGACATGACCAGCCGCCTGGGGCTAGTTCAGGCCGCGCTGACTAGCCATCTCTACTAAGGCTTGATGGGTGGCACTTAGACTGAGCGCATCGATAGCCTGATTAAGGGTGCCTACCTGCTGACCTGGGGTAAGTTTTAAGCGTTTGGCTATTGCGGCATGTACATCCAGGGCGATGTGGTCATAATAAACGGTGATGAGCATACAGAAGACGGGTAACTGATGTCATATTTAGACAGGGCCCGGACCCATTTGTCACTCGTGTTTCAGGTAGCCAACGTCACTGGTATGACTAAGGGTGGAAGCGTTTAAAAAAGGTACATAAACCGTCACGACGCGAAAATTTCGAGTCTCAAACAAACGCCCAATTGCTGAAGCAGATACATGAACGCTCCTTCGTCTTAAGCGGGAGCCTTTTTTGAGCCATCTAGTACCGGTTAACTTCAGTTGGTAGTATACGGCCTAAAGCATTCTAGTCAACGATAACCATTTAAACAGAAATGACTAGATGATCAATATAGTAGATAGCTTTTTTTTAGGTACTTTTGACCAGTAATAAATAGACTACCCCCGTTAAAAAAATCTTACCTCACTCCAGAACGTATAATCATATGCGTCCATGAAGCAATCGGTTGTCTCATCGACCCATGCTACCAAATCAAGTAACCCGTGCAACTACATCCTAATACCGATCGGCTATGTTCAGTCCACCCGATGTAAAGCTACTGACGTCCGTACTCGACAACTATCCTGAACCGATCGTGTTGCATACCCCCGTATTTGGATCAGAAGCTAGTGATACAATTGTCGATTTCATCCTGCTCTATTTCAATGACGCTGCCAGGCAACAGGCTAATCTACCCTATGCACTCATGAAAGGGCAAAAAGTTAGCGAGCTGACAGGCTATAGCCAGGAAGGAAGAAAACAGCTTACCCAGCAATTAATCCAGGTTTACACCACCGGTAATGATCTACAAACCACTTATTATAATGAATTGCTTGACATTCATTTTGAGGTACTCCGTCGCAAAATAGACGGAGCTATCCTCTCCATTACCAGGAATGTGAATGCCGAAATGAAAGAACGACTGGAAAAACAACAGCAACAGACGTTTGTAAACCTCATACTCACTAATTCCCTGAATGGCTGGTTCGTCTTGGAGGCGGTGTTGGATGAGAAGCAAGAAGTGATCGACTTCCTCTTCACCCGGGTTAATACTACATTCTTACAGCTCAGTGGCCTTTCCCAGGAGCAAGTGATTGGCAAGCGTTTTTTGATCCTGTTTCCAGCCACAAAGGATAACGGTTCCTTTGAGCGCAACAAGCAGGTGTATCAGACGGGCATCGCTCAACGAAGCCAATCGCATTACACCACCGACCGTTCGGATGCCTGGTACGACAGCGTTGTGGCCAAGATGGGTGAGCGTTCGCTGCTGGTAACGTTTGCTGATGTGACCGAGCTTCACACAAAAGCCAGAGAGCTTGAAAACAAGAATTACATTTTGGATAACATCTTCACACACTCGATGAATGGGATTTCATTTGGCCAGGTTATCCGCAATCAAGCAGGCAGGATCATTGATGGGAAGCCCATCATGGCCAACAAGGCCGCTATCCAACTCGTTGGCATTCCCGAGGAGCTCTATTTCGGCAAAACATCGGTTGAACTGGAGCCCAATATTTTAAACACCCCCTATTTTCAGAAAATTATCCACACCATGGATACGGGTGAACCTTCCCTGGTCGAATACCAACTCGAGTCGACCGGACGCTGGATCGAGATCTCACTCTCCCGCATGGACAGCGATCACCTGATTATCATTTTCACCGACGTGACGGACATAAAAGCGATTGAGCTACAAAAAGAACAGCTGATTGACGAACTGAAACGAACCAATGCGGCCCTCGAAAATTTTACCAGAGCGGCCTCCCACGACCTGCAGGAGCCCCTGCGCAAAATTATGGCCTTTGGCAATATGCTTATCCAGGACTATGGTCCGGTGCTGGGCCCCGGCCTGCCGATCCTGCAACGGATGCAGTCGGCCACCCAGCGCATGCAAGCGCTGATTACCGGTTTGCTAAACTTATCCCGCTACTCGCAAGCCCGCGACATCCGGCGTGAGCCGATCGACCTGAGTGTGCTGGTTGGCCAAGTGTTGTCGGATCTGGACCTGACGGTTAAAGAGAAGCAAGCGGTGGTGGTGGTTGAACCCTTACCCACCCTGCAGGGGGATGCCTTACTCCTGCGGCAGGTGTTTCAGAACTTGCTCACCAATGCGCTAAAATTCGTGAAACCCGGCCAGCCGCCCAGGATACAGATAACGAGTGAGCAAAAAAAAGGGGACGACTTACCCCTTGAACTTCACCTATCCCGGTTGTCCACCCAGTTCTACTGGCAAATTACCGTGAGTGACCAGGGAATCGGCTTTGGGAGTGCTTACCGGGAGAGAATTTTCGGCGCTTTCGAGCGGTTGCATGGGCGCAGCAGTCCCTACGCTGGAACGGGGATTGGTCTGGCCATTGTGCGTCAGGTGATGGACAACCATCAGGGGGCCGTCACGGCCCACAGCCAGCCTGGTGAAGGGGCTCAGTTCACCCTCTATTTCCCAGTCGTAGCCTGATTGGCTGAGTCGTTAGGCCACCCATTGTCCAGCCCTTTTAGGCGTTCATAAAGCCAGTCAATACTAAACTGGCTTTAGGGGTAGGTTACTAAAAAGGTACCCAAACGACAATTTGTCTCGGAGTTGCGTATGACTTGCGTCAGGCCGCTGGAGCGGTCACAACCCGTAAATTTGTGTCTCGTAAAAACGCCCAATTAACGCGACAGTTGCCGAAATTAAACCGACCTACCTAATCTTGCCTCTGCTCAATCTCAAATTGCTATCTCACAAATCAACGTATCATCTCTAATGATGGACGTGAGTTTGTGAGACTGATTTTTAAGCTATTTGAAAAATTATTAGGATGCTCAATGGAGTATTTTTTCAGAGCTATCCGATTCCCATAGAAAGTGTTGCATGATATAAACGCAGATACAGTAGGGAGCAGGGGTCTACTTTATAATTAGGTTCGCATGTTGCCAACACTTGACAAATAATACACTTTACTATACCTTTCGACTAAATAGACTTAAATCCGGTTGACGGGTAGAAAGGAGTGTGAGCGATGGTAATTGGATTCGTAGTTTTCTTCCTGTTTTTCTTCATTCGTGGCTTTGTGCAGCAGCGGCAACGACAGCGTGTTGACAAGCTGCAACGTGATATTGACCAGATGAGTCAGCGATTGCGTCAACAAGAACGTCGGTAAAGAATAGAAGAAATGCAAAAAGCTCCGTCACAAGCGGAGCTTTTCTGTTTGAAATATAGCACAGTTATAATGGCCGGGCCTTCATGATGTCCTTGTTCTGTACCTGAAACGCTAGTTCTCGGCCGCCGTTCTGTTCGCCAATCACAATCAACAACTGCTTGTTGCCCGGGATAGTAAACCGCTGAAAGGCATATACTCGCTCAATTTTTTGGTGTCCTCGTACTGTTGTAATCGCTTCATTATGCACATAGATTGGCCGTAGCTCAATTTCCTGTCGGGAAGTCAATTTTGCCGTTTTGCCATCTACGATGAAGTACCGCACGTAATCGATGTCGTAGTTTAGGTTCGATTCGTTCTCAATGGCCAGCCGGTAGTAAAGTACGTTATCTTTCACATATAGACCACGCAAACGAGCCTCCATCTTGTTGGCCTCAGTTCCCCGTTTTCCTCGGCTACGATTCCGTAGTATACGATCACTGGCATAAACAATGTCTGACTGCGTTGCTTTCACCCCTGCGAACTGAATATTTCCTTCCTGGCCTTCGAGACCATTTACAGATTGGGTGCGATCGTTTAAGTTAAGCTGACTGCCCTGGCTGCCCAGCTTCGTATTTCCAGACCCTGCCAGGTTGAGTGCCAGGACTGCTGGCGTTTCATTGTAGTTAACCACAAAGCTGTAAAACTTGCCGTCGGTGGTCATTACTGAAAAGTTGGTTTCGTTGAAGCCGATTTGGGACGCTTTTACTTTCAGTACGTTCTCTACGTCAGCCGCTTTGTCGGCCATGATGCTGCGGCTTCCCAGGTCTACTGACCGCACGGCCGTTGGGAAGATGATCGATACCGTTTTGTTGTACGCCAAATCGACGTAGTACGAGTGGATTATGTGCTGGGGCTGTATAAGGGCTTCTGGAGAAGTGCGCGGAGCCCCTGAAGCCGATACCAGCTTATTCTCGGGTACGTTCACGGCAAACTTACTTTCAGCTCGAAGTGTGCTGTCTGGCTTACGAACAGTTCGTTGCTGAACCACCAGCACAGGGCTTTCAGGAATGGGAGACCGGGCCGGTACGTCCCGCTTATTTGTCAATTTTGCGTACGTCCGCTTGATGTACGTTGATTTGCGTTGCGCCATAGCCGGACCCGATAGGATGAGAAGCGCGCTAACAGAAAAAATAAGTCGTTTCATAAAATTCATGAATTACCTCGCTAAGCTCATTTGAGCAGTACATAATAGTTTCCTTTCAGCGTAGCCTTCTGTTGGATAATCTTTCGTTGAAGAATGCTTCGAGCACCAGACAGGCCCGACTGTGCAGCTGATATGCCAGCCATTGTTGCGGCTGCTTTGGCGCTACTGGCTGAGCTACCATTCAGATTGTAGTTAGCTCCGCTAATCGTCTGTCCCAGTAGTTGCTTGCCTTCTTGCGCAGCCAGCACGTTCGGCACGAACACGCCAGGCATACCGTCCATGTCGTAAACAATGAGCTTGATTGGAAATATGTGACCTTCGTATTGAAGATTACTCAAGGTGATTCCCACGCGTTCAGTCCCAAAACTGCCAGTACCGAAAACCAGTGTATTGGCTGGGATGAGAATACCACGCAGGGTCACCGGCTCCAGCAATCGAAGCTGTACCCGTCCTCCATCGGTAATCTGCTGATCCTGATGAATGACCGCCCGGATGGTGCTCAGATCTTCCGTCAAAGCCGATTCTTGCCGCCCTTTTTGGTCCGATGTGTACAGTCCAAAAAAACCATTCAAGCGTCGATTGTTAGTTTCGCCAAGCGTAGAGACGATAGCTTCAGACTCAGCCTTCCGCGGCCGTTCCCCTTCGCGGGCAATGGCTGCTTTAGCTTCTTTATCCCGTTTATACTCTGTCAACAAAGCCAGTAGTCGCTGTCTGTCGTCAACTTGTTTCTGCAAATCTCGTCTGGGGAGGGCCTCCTCGTCAAATTCATCAGGTAGTGCCGTTTCTGCATAACCTCTGGAAACCGCCCGAATTCGATTGTTTGAACGGGACCTCCCAACTGTTCTGTTTTGACGTAGAGGGGGCGAAGGGTTGTATAGCGAGTCCATAGCGGCAAATTCCGGATCGGTTGCTTCGGGCATCCTTTTTTGCTTATACAGGTAGGGATCAAGTGTAGCCGGCAAACCCGTTGAAGGTGCGGCCTCAGGTAGTGCAGGGACAACACCTGTTTGCATACCGTTGACAGTGGGCTGTCTACTTAACCCCTGTCGCTGTTCGGCTGCCTGTAGTTCCAGCTTAGACTTAGGTACGCTGTCGGTTTGTGCGTTTGGAATCGTTGCGTTCACATTGTTGATGAGTGGCTTTTGCTTGGCCTCTGTCCCTGCGATCAGGAAGTACCCGGTAGATCCCAGAGCGAGTAGCAGAACTGGTGCTGTCATCCAAAACCGTTTGTCTTTTAAGACGTCCTGAAACGATTTGGGGGGCGTCGGCACTACGGCTGGATCACGAGTATCCGCAAGTGACGGATCATCGATGGAATGTTCGGGTTGAGTCGGATCGGAAAGGTTCATGAGTTACACGTTGAGTTTCTGAATGATTAGATACCTTCGGGTTTGATGGCTGACCCTTAGAGAATGAGTAAGGCAGTACTGGTGGCTGGTGCGATAAATTCATATTTACTGACCACACACCCAGTAGCAAAAGGGTAAAAAATGCGGCCAGCACGTGCCATTTGCGTTGAGATACAGGTCGACTTTCCCACCCTCTTATTCTTCGGACAACATTTCTGCGCCATAACCGCCAGTACGCGTGATGTGGCTTGTTCATAGATTTGTATTCTGATTGGCTCGCTGAACCGTTTCGATGTCTTGATTCTGAACCACCTTGAAACGCTCAATCATGAAACCATGTGGATTATTGTCCGTTCGGGCCACATCAATGAGGTAGCACTCCGTCACTAATTTTCGGATGGTTATATTGTTCGCCCGGATCAGCAGTTGCCGTCCGCTGGTCACCACGCGATAGGGAGATTGCCTGAAATTGATCTCGACTTTATCAATCTCTACCTTCTGATGTACGTTACCCTGAATCAGCTGTCCATAATATCCTGCTTCCTGCAGATCCTGATACAACCTGACAACCGAGCGATCGCCCAGGTACGTGGCTTCTCGGATATTACCTTCTACCTGTTTCTCGTCGGGCTCTAGCGTGAAAAAGAGCCGATGAAATGTCTTGATGTGGTCTTTTGCTTCAGCTGGCCGGTTGATATTCTGCTCCTGAGCCAGGGCTACCATAATGGACTTTCCATTGTCGAGGACGTACACTTTTTGGCGACTGGCCGACACCTCGGCGAAAGCCCAATAGGCTACACCCAGCGCGAATGCGAGACTTCCAACTACCGCAATGATGGCCATCCAGCGCACCATTTTGAAGGATGTTTCTAAATTGGTCAGGTAACGAAATTGTCCGTTCATGTTAGATGCTGTTTGACGTCGGTTGCGATTTTGATGATGAGAAGGCACTGGCAACACTTCGACCTAGTGAGGCTGCTCCAGCACCGGCTGCCTGGCCTGTGCTGGCCCCGGCTACCATTGCCGTTGGTTGTGTGGCTGAACTGATTGCATCACCCACCCCGGTAGATTCAATGATGTAGGAGGCTACTTTGGGGATCGACAGGTACGCTCCAGCGCCAATGAAATAGAAAATGATTAAGCCCCAATCGGACGAACCCATGCCGGTATTCCCGGATCGTAGCTGCTCATCAAAAACGGCCAGATCCTGATTGAGCATGGAGATATGTATGGTCTCCAGAATCGAACCCAAGATATTGACCAGCGGGATGTACAGCAGGATATGAATCAGGCGTGAAAACCAGGCGGCTAAACCTGAGTAAAACCATTCGAAGGTGGCCAGTCCAAAGGTGATTGGGCCCGTGAGCGCCAGAACAATCAGAAAGAACGTGCTAATCAGTTTGATATAAATAGCCGCCAGATCGTAAAAGATTTCACCCAGCCAACTTAGAAACTGATCAAAGTAATACTGCATCACTCCGCTCACGGCGTTTCCTACCAAACTGTTGCCGCTGCCTGTTGGCCCAAACACTGTTTTAACGACATCCCAGGTTCCGATCTCGCCATCTTCTCCAGGCGGAATCAGAATCTTATCCCAATTCTCTTTGACCTTTGCTTTTTTGACCTGGTTCAATCGCTCAACTTCCGCTTTTTGACTGGCCACCATTGAGCCGGTTCCCTTATCAAGCAGCCGCCCGATACCCACCATACCTTTGACCAACAGCGGATAGCTGAGCAGACAAAGGGCCAGGGCGAAGGGACGGAGCAGCGGATACACGTCGATGGGTTCGGCTCGGGACAAGTGCCCCCAGATGCGATAAAACACGTAGCAAAGTGCACCGATGAAGCCGATAACCTGCCCGAAGGCAACCAATGCCCCAAATCCATCTGAGAACTGGGTGAACACTTCGTCGATCGATGTTTCCAGTACGGGCGTAACCAACAGAATTGCTTGCATACAGTTGAGGTTTAGTGATACGATTGGGTTCGTAGGTATTTAGTTTGGTACGCTTTCCGATTGCGTTGGTACTTGTAATAGTCCAGCCCCTGCGAAGTGATTTTGTCCATCGCCAGCAGCGTTGTGCGACGGGCTTTGCTTTCCTTATCAATTTCACGAAGCAGCCGAAGCCGGTCCCCTGGTGATAGGTACGCCGTTTGACCCTGCTTCTCAACGAGGGCCATTTTTGCCTTCAATGTTTTGTCATCGGCTAGCAGCGACGAGCGAGCTGAGGCTAATACTGTCCAGCCAATGTCCTGATCGGCTGGATAGCGTGCATCTATCTCCTCTTTCATCAGCCGGGCATTGACGGGATCTGTGATTGTTTTGGCGACAGGCAGTCCATCTGTCCACAACGCCTTTACTGATTCGTCAATGGCCTGGCGACGGGTGCCTTGCATCACGTCCAATGGGGCTTTGTTCATAGCTTGTTGATAGGCATATTTGACTTTGAAGTCCTGGTACCTAACCTTATTTATTCTTTCCTGGCCATCCTTCCATGTGCTTTTCAATTTCTCGATGGCTTTAGCAAGGTCCTTATTTTTCTGTTTCTGGTATTGCTCCATGATCTCGGTAGCAATGGGAGCGAAAACGGTAGCGTCAGCAATCCCTTTGACTACCTCGTCTATGACCTTTTCTTTAATAAGTTCACCGTAGTCGAGTCCTGCATCTTTTAAACCTGCCATGATATCGCTTTCTGACACGCGTAATAGTTGGTCAATCTCGGTTTGAATGACGTTGCTACCCCTATTTCCAGTTGGTATTGCATTGGCGGAGGGCATCTGTGCGTTGGCAGTACCAGCTAAGCAGCCGAACCAAACCCAGTATAGTGTTCGCTTTTTCATCTGGTTTGGTAAGTAGTAGAGCGGGTGCTTACTGTCCGGTTGAGCGTTGAATTTTGTTTGTACAGCCCCTGTCGATAGGCGTTTTTAGCGATCTCCCGAGATCGGAATTGATAGGTCGCTCGGATTAGGGCCAATGTCTGATTGGTCCGCTTAATGCGGTCGTAAAGGTCCGTTCGTACGGCGTTCAGGGCTGATAATCGTTCCCCTTCTGACATCCATACCGGTTTACTGCCGAGGTTAATGATCGTTTTAACCTCAGCTACCAGGTCGCCCGTCTCCGTAACTCCTTGTAACACCTGTCGCATTGCTGCCGCTTCTTTAGCTGTAAATGCTGACGTATTCAGGAATTTGTCAGCCGCTTTCTTGCTGGCCTTAATGGCGCCCGTAAGCTGGTTTAGATCTAGCTCCCGATAATACGTAGCAAAGGCAGGCGAGAGCTCCATGTGAGCTTTTTTCCAGGCATAGTCCACCTTATAGTTTTGGTACTCGATCTTTTGCTGCTTTGAAAGGCCGTCCTTCACCATTGATTGGAGTGACTTTACCGCCGATATTGGCGAAACGTCAAACAATTGGCCTATGGCATTACCGAGCAATCCGGTAAGTTCATCCTGAATACCCTGCATAATCGAGTTCTCTGTTTCGCCGATGATACCTTCAATTTCCCCGGATAACTCATCGCCTAAACCACCAAGCAACGTCTGGCCCGGTGGTCCTTGTTGTGGAGGCTGCCCCGGATTTGTGGTGTCCACTTCAGCCATCGTCGGCTTAAAGTGTAAGTCCTTTGCTACACCCCTGATACCGGCCTGAATGGGATATATCCCACCAAAAAGGCAAAGGCTGGTCAAGAGCAGTTTGTTAACAGACTGCTTCACGTCAGTATAGAAATAGATTTGTAGATTTAGCGACTAACGAGGGTGCCGGTCTTCACTTCGTCGGCGTAGTCGCGCAGGGCTAAGTCGTAATTACCGCCGTAGGCTGCTACCTTTTCTTCGAGCCGCATTTTTTCGGTTTGCTCGGTTGAATAGGCCAGATACTCTTCGGTCGATACTTCGACGCCATATACTTTTGATTCTTGTCCTCCCCATGAGATAAAGACCTCTTTATATTTCCGTTTTGGGTCGAGGTCCCGGTTCAATGACAGGCAAAGGTCTTTTTCTTTATCTGTCAAGGCCAGCAAATCCTTCACGTGTGAAAACTTGTTGCGGTACTTGCGCTGGTCGAGCAATATTTTGGTGTCGGCATTGTTGATGATCGAGTCTTTAACAATCTTGTTGCCAATAATATCGTCCACTTCCTGCGTGACGATCCAAGCTTCCCCGAAAAACTTACGTACTGTTTTGTAGAGGTATTTAATGTATTCCGCCATCCCATCTTTCATGATGGCTTTCCAGGCCTCTTCAATGAGAATTATCTTTCGAACTCCATTTAACTTTCTCATTTTCGAAATGAAGGTGTCCATAATGATAATGGTCACCACCGGGAACAGGATCGGGTGATCCTTGATATTATCTAACTCGAAGACGATAAATGGTATGTTTAGCAGATCCAGATTCGCCCGGCTATTGAGTAGCTCCTCGTATTCGCCCCCCTTGTAAAAGGGCCGTAGTACATAGATGAAGTTATCATAATCGAAATAGCCGGTTTGCACTTTGTGTTCCTCCAGATACTGGGGGAAATCTGACTGCATGAACTCGTAGAACGAGTTGAAACAGGGGAAGGTATCTGGATTATTTGGCAGGTAACTTTCAAAATACTGCGTTACGGCATCCGAAAGCGCGGTGTATTCTGACATCGTTTGCCGTTCGTCACTTCGTTTCCAGAGTGTCTGCAGCAGTACTTTTATGGCTTCTTTTTTTTCGACATCGGGGAGCAGGCGGTTTTCAATAAAGAACGGATTGAAGTTGATCGGTTCTTCTTCTGAATAGGTAAGATACAGCCCACCCAGCATATCACATAGTCCACGGTAAGAGTGGCCAACATCGACAATGACGGCGTGGCTACCCTGAACGTGAAAACTCCGCAGTGCGTGGTTGGTAAAGAACGATTTGCCGCTTCCCGATGGACCCAGTATGAACTTGTTCCGGTTCGTTACCCATCCCTTGTTCATTGGGTGGTCAGATAAGTCGACAAGTAACGGTTTTCCGCTCATTCGCTCGACAAGTTTCACGCCATAATGCGATACCGAGTCGTAGTAGTTTGTCTCCTGATTGAGCAGGCAAACGGATTGCGGTACAAATGACCAATACTTGTCTTCACTGGGCAGATCGGCCGCGTTACCAGGTATACCCGCCCAGAATAACCCTAACGCGTCTTTCGTGTTTTCACGCGGCCGGACGCCTAGCTTGGCGATGGCTGAGGAAACCAGATTGCGCAGAACCGGTAACCGGCTCCTGTCTTCGGTCCAGACCTGAATGTTGAAATGAGAACGTACCGGCGTAAAACCTGTCTCGGCTGCATAGCTGAGGTATTGATTTAGCAACATGGCGTTTACTTCATTATCCTTGCCAAAATTGGCAAGCGACCGCATTTGTGTGGCCCGTTGCTCCAATTTAGGGAATGCCGCCTGCTTATCTTCGATGTAGATATACTGGTTATAGATGTGATTACAGGGAAGCATCAGCGAAATAGGAGCCGCATAACTCACCGACACATTCGACCGTTCTGTGGAGAGAGCTTCAACCCTGTTATTAGTGTGTACCCACTCTGGCAGATCGTCAATATCAGAAATTGTGTAGAATTTGGCGTATTTACCCCCAACCCGTAACTCCTCATCCATCTCTAAATCCGCCAGCGTTACTACCTCATCGCGGAGCGATAAACTCATATATCGCTCCAACAAGCCCGCTTTTTCGCTCGTACCGGCCAATTCAGCTGATCGTAGCCGACGAAGGCCAATTAACCGGCTACTTTCCAAAATCGAAGTGAACTGCTCAACGCTGTTAAAGAACTCCTCAACCTTGTGCTTATCGCCTACTTCCTTTGGTACCAGTCGACCACGTGCCAGTGATGTTTTAACCGCACTTACATCTCGTCGTTCTGGATGCGTTTTGGTTAAATAGAGGTAACATTCGTGGTGGAGGTAAGGCCGCTCATTAAAATGGCGATCACTGGCTCGATCAAGGAATGTACGTTGCGTTGTGCTTGCTCCTTCGTCTGAAGTTTGATAATTTTCTTCTACGAACCAATCCTGTTTGTGGAGGATCGTATAGCTTGGCAATACACCTAACGCTTTTGTCCACGCGTTGCATAGGGTGATGTAGTCTCCCTGTTCAACGCGCCCCTCTCCTACCCCATCGAAGCTTGCATTCAGCGTAAAGATTTCTGGTAAGCTAACGGCGAAACAAACCGTTAAATCGCCGTGAACCGAGATGAGGCAGTCCTGCTCAATGGCTCTCAGGGGAAACACATCATGAATTGCCCGCCCGGCGGTCCGATTACTTTTTAGGTTCATGTCTCAGTTGTTTATATACCCCTGAACTTCTAACCATGATCAATTTTGGCTGTCTTCCCCGTCCTTGTGTCCGAGCCATACCTCGCTCCCCGTGTAACCGGGAGATTCGTACCAGCTGTCCGTATAGTATTATCAGCCCAACCAGGTATGTACCATAACAGATCAATCCTGACCAGCCTGTTACGATCATGATGAACGTACTTACCACCAACAGACCAACAGCTGCCCCTCCTAATACCATCAGGAAGTTTATTCCCCTGATTCCTAGTACTTGAGGAGGCCTATCCACCCCTTTGTTGACTCGATACATGTTAGGCTCCGAAAACAGCTGACAGCGTCACTACGACCAAACCCGCAAAAATGAGCGCACCGAACCATGAGGCTGCTGCTTTTCTGGTATCAGGATCTCCGTTGGACCACTTACTGTACACGGAAATGGCACCAACAATCCCAATGATGGCACATACGGCGTACATCAAATTGGTTACTATGGTGAACGCCCCTCTTACCTGGGTGGCGGCTGTGCTCAGCCCCTGCGTACTTAGCCCCTGACCGGGTGCTACATGTGCTATTAAAATCCCCGCCACAATCAATCCGATAAGCTGGGCCGCGTTGTTACTCTTTGATTGTTTAAAACGATTTTGCATTGTTGAGTTGTTTGTACGTTAAATGGACTCTAGAATCACAAATGCGATGGTTATGAATAACAAGCCACCTAGCCAGGAAGCACTGGCCTTCCGTATATCACTTTCTCCGTTTGACCATTTGCTATAAACTCCAATGGCCCCTATTACACCCACTATCGCTGCAACTGCCTTCCCTAATTGGATTGCCCCTGCTCGCGCGTTCGTTATTTGCGTCGTAGCACCTTCAACCGCCTGTTTTAATTCATCCTGGGCAAGAAGCTTCTGACTCAACAGAAGGAGTGTTATTATACTCAAACTGCACAAAGTTGCCCTATTCATATATATTACATATTAAAAATATGATGCTAATATATATAGTATTTTATTTAGGGCAAAATTTTTTAGGCTAACAAGCTTTCTATTTGATCGAAGAGCGAGCCGTAATCAGGTTGAGAGATCGGTTTATGCTGTTGGAAAAGCCAATCTAATGCTTGGTCATTCTCAAGGTGATACGTATCGATCAACATCTTTAATTCATCCTTTACAAAGCCTGTATCTGCATTTCGCCGTTTGTTCAACTGCGTCATTTTCCGTTGAACTGTACGTACCCGATTTACGTATTCGTTCATTGGCACAAATGCCTGTTCACGTTCTGTCTCTTCAGTGCCTTCGACGTCTACCAATGAGATTGCTTCCTCATCCATCCAATTACAAGTTTCTGGTATCTGATCGGTTTCGTCAGGATACTCATTTTCGTTTACCGTTCCATCTGTCGTCATCAGAGTTGTGGCGGGCTCAACAATTGGTTTTTCTATTTCTTCATTGATGCTTCCATACTCCTTCTCAGCTGCCTGTACGACTGTTGGCGTGAAGCCATCCAATAACCTCCTAAAATCAGTTCTTGAACGGCCTAAGCCATCTTCTCTTGAAACGTTGATTTCGGGCGAGGGTAATTCATTCACCTCCCCCTTTTTAGATGCAATAAGGCTTCGTCCCCACCATCCATATTCTTTTCCTAAACGGTATCCCTGCCAGCCCGTCAGAGCTAGCAGGGATGCACTAATCCATACTGTTATCATTCGTGTAATTCGGCTTCTTTTTGTTGCAACGTTATTCGCATCATCTCTATTTCAGCCTTGTTATCCATGAAGTGCTGCCGGAATATATTCTCCATGATTTCCTGCATGGATACTTTACTGCCAGTCAGATCGGCGTATCGCTGGAGAAAAGCGATATACGAGTGTGAGCGTTTCGATACGTAAGCCACCTTCGTTGGGCGCTCAAATCCTTTAATTGGTTGCAGATACGTATTTGTGTATTTATCAACCTTTTTACCTGTAGCCGCAGGTTCCTTTTGCACTTTATTTGGGACCTCTGTTTGCGCCTGCATCGACTCCTCTACCGCTGACACTACCTGTGTCTCTTTAACCGATTCGTTTACCAACGGTTCTACTGGTGGTGTTGATGCCTCTACTGCGGGTGCTTCCGGTTTCGGTTCGGGTGTACCAGTTTCTTCCGCATTCCAGCCATAATTTTCCTGAAGCTTACTTAGGTCAGATGAAGACGTAGCCAGATTAGCCATCGCCCGAAGGGATGCGTCGTCTAAGGTTTTCTTAATTTTAGCCATGGCTTATCCTACTGGTTGATTGATGTTGAGTAACTGATTCAATTCCCCCACCAGGTTCTTAACCTTGTCGCTTGGGAAAAGCGTAGACCGTTCCCGCTTCCAGGTTACGGAGTCAGTTACTCGGTGTTCAAGTATCTGCACATTCCCACGTTCCCGGACAATGTTTTCAATGCCTTGCATCAAGCTTGGGTTTTCAGATTTCTTGTACTTGTTCCAGAGCATGAATAACTGGTAGTCTGCTCCCTTTGCTTCCCTGAAGCGGTCAAAGAGGTCTAATGTTTGCAGACCTGCTGTAAAGCTCATTTTATCCGCTTCCATCGGTAGGATTACGTAATCCAACTGGGATGCTACACGGTCGAATCCTTTTACGTTCATCGTTCCCGGCATGTCGATGAAAACCAGTTCATCTTCTCCCCTACCCTTCAGGTCTGTTAGGAACATCGCTAATTCTTCGAGTGAACCTTTGTAAACCTTGTACAGCTCACGGTTCATCTCGGGATAAAGCGTAACATACAAACTTTGAATCTCCTCGTCGTTCTGTATGCTTGCCAATTCAGATCGGCGTGTCGCATCGAAGGAGTGTTGAGGAAAGTCAGCATCAATCACAGTCACAGGTTTCCCTACCGTAGTATGGTAGTAGGTGGCCAGTAGCATGGTTAATGTCGTTTTTCCGACCCCCCCTTTCTGGGTACATACGGAAATCAGTTTTGCCATCTTGGAAGTGCATTTTTGGATTTAGTGCAATTTTATGAGAAATAATTACTTTATACTGTATTTACTACGTAAGTTCTTTATTAAATACAAATCTTCTTTATTAAATACAATTATTACTAAGTACATTAATTAATACTTAAGATATTATTTTACTTATGTAAAATATTAAAATCATAAACTAATACTATTGTTAGATGATAAGTATTTAAACTAGTAAATTAATAATATTATATTATAGCTTTATGGTAAAATAAAAAAGCGATTCTATTGTAAAATAATATTATGATTTTATGATAAGGTAGCATGTGTATTTAAGAAGCAATGACATAGTAGTATGATAATGCAATATTATCATAAATATTACACTTAAACATCTAATATACAAGCATTTATAATTAATTTTTTGATTAAGTTAGATAGTTATTTAAACCATAAAATGATTAGGGATAGGTCAAGGAGCTACGTTCAGCCGTGCGGAGAAGTGGATGGTAAGTATCACTACAGTACTTTGATATAAGAGAAAATAGAGACATCTTTGCATTGGCCACCTGCATGTGTAACACCCATTAAGCGTGTAATTGCAAGATGTGTTTTGCTACCCGCGAAACTGCCCTGCTTTCATTCTCAATCGAACTTGAATGAAAAACAAGTTGAAAGTCAACTGTACGCAGCGTACAACATAAAGGTGGATGAAATAAGAATTGCCAGGAATAAAGGAGGAAGACCTGCGAAAATTGACTCAGAAAAATCAACAGTTAAGCTTAACTGCTGGGTGACTCCCGTTGAATACAGCCGTATACAGGCAAGATACCTACAAACAAAAGCTGGAAAGAAGCTCCCATTTGCCCAGTTTCTTAAACAGGTACTCTTATCGGAAAAGCAAACGAAAGGACTAAAGCCAGACGAATTGCTACTGACAATCATCATCAATTTGCAGGAAAGGGGACGCCAATTGCAGGTTATCACAGACCTGATCGAAGAGCGAAAGGAGAGCGATCAGTCGAAAGTTAAGACAAAAATTAGCGAGGAACTCTTGAAGATTCAGACAACCATCGAACAAATCACAACATGGTTATACGAATCTTAAACGGAAAAGATGTCGCGGGAGCAGTCCGCTATAATGAGCAGAAAGTAGAACAGGGACAGGCTGAACGTATCCAAATAGCCAATTATCCTAATAATGAGATAGCCCAGAAATACCCTCAATTCAGACTTCAATTACTCGAACAATACGCTCGTCTAAACCCTGGAATCCAAAAGCCATCAGTGCATTTAGCGATCGCCTTTCATCCAACGGAGGTACTGAGGGCCGATCAGTTGAAAGTGATAGGAGAGAAGGTGATGAGCGAAACAGGTTTTGGTAAACAACCTTACCTGATGTACCAGCATCATGATACTCAACATCCCCATATCCATATAGTAACCGTAGCGGTGGATGCAAATGGGAATAAAATCAGTGACAAATTCATCAAGAACCGGTTGCAGAAAATACGCCGTCGACTTGAAACGAATTACGAGTTAGTGCAAGCCGAACGCACATTGCTGTCTCAAGAACCACGTAGGGTAGGAGAGGGGGCAGAGGTTGATCTACAATCAACCAGGCAGACTGTTGCTGATAAGGTAAAAAAGATACTGGATACGTACTCCTTTGGATCTGTGAATAGCTTCAAAAAGTATTTGGGGAGTGAAGGCATCACAATGAATACCAAAGCCGGCCGTAGTCAATCAGGAATAACATACCAACATATTAACCCTGAGGGAGCTAACAATAGACCTGTAAAAGCGAGTAGGCTGGCAAGCCGCCCAACACAAGCTAGGTTGACAGATCTTTTCTCAAATCAGGCAGATCGTCACAAAAGAGAGTGCAAAACAGTAGAAACCCTGCTTCGAAAGCGACTAGCTACTTACCAAACCTTGACCGAACCTGAATACAGACAGTCTTTGCGCCAGATAGGCATCAAGATATTAGAAATTGAGGGGGCCTACCTCTACATAAATGACCGGGCAAGAGTCGTTGTGCACGAAACCGAGTTAGACAAGGGCTATAGCAGACAAGAGTTAATGAAACATTTCTCCATGGAGACAGAGCGGAAACCAATAGGAAAGCCTGAATCGGTAAGTCAAAATAACCAGATGGCTGATAGTCAGACACAAACTACGATAAACAGAACAGGAACTCAGAAACGGCAGGTAATTAGATTGAATGGATTAGCGATAGCCCCAATTGATACCACGGGGGCTAAGGAGGATACCGAAAAGAAAACGAACAAATCCAAAGTGCAGAATCAGACTAAAGGACAAACAGAAAAACCGATTGCTGAGGAGCAGCTTCAAGGTCCGATGAAGAAAAATCAGAAAAAAAATAAGCAGCGGAAGATACGTCTTATGTAAGCAAATAATATATTATATATATGGAGCGTGGCTTGCCGATAATCAATTGGAGCTGATTTGAACGTTGGGAAGCATTGGGTTGATGAAAATAATATATATCATATATTAGCGACGAAAACAGGTTTATTCAGGATTCTTCGCTAAGTCAACGTCAAATGGGAACGCAGGATAAAGAGTATAGGGGCATACTGAATATGCTCCTTTTTATGTCGTTAGCACTGATTGGATTTCATCTATACTTTTTTTGCTATGATACGTTACAATCATTAGGTTTCAGCTTTGCCCTGCTAGACCGGTTCATCCTAAGTATAGACCGGGCAACCCATCTTTTTTCTCACCCTATTTACTCCAAGATAGCTGCTTTGTTACTCCTGGGAATATGGACGTTTGGAAATAAAACGCGTAAGAAGCTAAACGTAACCTGGGCACATGTTGCACGAGCAGGTATTGTTGGTGGGGCATTGTTGTTGTTAAATGGAAAGCTCCTTCGGGTATTATGGCTATCAGCTGAAACACGGAATGGAGCCTATTTGATGACGACCCTGATCGGCTATTTGCTCCTGATCAAAGCGGGCAGTTACGCCAACCAGATTTTGAGTGTTCAGATTGGAGAAGATGCTTTCAATGACGAAAACGAGTCATTCGAGCAGGAGGCAGGGCTAAAACAGAATGAATATTCGGTCAATATTCCATCTGAATACAACGTAAAGAAGAAGATTCGGAACGGGTGGGTAAACGTGGTCAATCCGTTTCGGGCAACGTTGGTTATGGGTACGCCTGGATCAGGGAAGTCGTTTGCCGTGGTGAATAACTTCATACGGCAGCATCTTGAGAAAGGGTTTACCATGTACATCTACGATTACAAATTTCCCGATCTGTCGAATATCGCGTACCATTACTTACAGAAAAACCGTCGGGCGTTTAAACGAATGCCAACATTCTACGTCATTAACTTTGACGATCCCCGGCGCTCTAATCGGTGCAACCCGCTATTGCCGGAGCTGATGTCTGATATTATTGATGCACAGGAGGCAGCCCGGACGATTTTATTAAACCTAAATAAATCATGGATTCAGAAACAAGGCGATTTCTTTGTGGAGTCGCCGATGAACTTTCTGACGGCCGTTATCTGGTACCTTAAAAAGTATGATGAGCGTCGATTGGGAGGTTTGGCGCAGCAGGGGTTGCCTGACGACGGTCAGCGGTACTGTACGTTTCCCCATGTCATTGAATTTGCCGGGGCTGAATACCGCGAGCTTTTTCCGATACTACAATCGGAACCCGAGATCGAAAACTTGCTTAAACCGTTTGCCAGCGCTCTAAGAAATGAGGCCTACGAGCAGTTGGAAGGCCAAATTGCTTCGGCACGTATACCACTTTCCCGACTCTCCAGCCCAGCTCTTTATTGGGTAATGACGGGTAATGATTTTAGCCTGGACATTAACAACCCGGATGATCCCAAAGTGTTGTGTGTAGGCAATAACCCGGAACGCCAAGAAGTTTATGGAGCTGCACTAGGTCTCTTCAACGCCAGGCTAATCAAGCTCGTCAATAAAAAAGGTCGGTTGAAGTCGTCTTTGATCATCGACGAGTTGCCCACTATTTATTTCCGGGGGTTAGATAACTTGATTGCAACCGCACGGAGTAACAAGGTATCCACATGCCTGGGCTTACAGGATCTAAGTCAGTTAAAGCGTGATTACGGAGATAAGGAAGCTACCACCATCTTTAACACGATCGGAAATGTGTTTTCGGGCCAGGTGCTGGGCGAAACGGCAAAAACAATGTCAAGCCGCTTTGGGAAAAACAAACAAATTCGCCACTCACTCTCGTTTACAGAAAGGGATACCAACTTGTCTATTTCCGAAAATCTGGATTCGGTGATTCCCGAGTCGAAAATCTCAAATTTATCGCAGGGGCATTTTGTCGGAGCTGTGGCTGATAACTTCGATGAGGCTATCAAGCAGAAAATATTTCATGCCCGGCTACTGGTAGAACCAGCGATGATAGCCGAATTAGAGCGGGTAAAACCCATTCCGCCGGGTGTTGAATTTGACCAAATCTCTGACCATCAACTAAGTTATATGTTGGATACAAATTACAACGGGGTGAAAAAGGATATTTCTGCGTTAATTCAAGCCGAAATTGAGCGGCTGACCAATGACCCAGCATTGAAACACCTGGTCGAAAACCTGCAACCTAAAGATGAGTAACGACCGTATTATACCAGGAATGGAACAATTAGAAAAGGAAAATGAAGCTTATGCAGCACTTGTAGCCCGGCGTATGGCCAAAGTACGTGAGTTCCTGAAAATGAGCCAACAGGAACTCGCTGATGAGTTTGGTACTACGCAAAATCTAACCTATCGTTTAGAGAACGGGTTAAAAGTCTCGCGTGAAATGTTCACGCTGATTGCACTCTACTACGTAAAACGTCACAAAGTAAGTTACGAATGGCTTTTCAACCCCGAGCAGGAGGAAGATCCGAACGTACCTATGTTCACTAATGAAGTAATTAAGCGTCAACGTATAAATGATCAGCGTGAGGCCCAACGCCTTGCTCTACTCCATCAATTTATGGAAGAAATAAGCAAGGTTGAGCAAAAGCCAGAATAATAATTGTTGTTCAATCCCGCTCAATTATACGTTTGGCACTTTTTTGAAATACACCTGGCCCGATCAAATGATGCTGTTGGATCTGGGATGAATAGATGCGGGTTAGCTTGGTCCATAAAAACAATACCGATCTGGATCAACAGGCTTACCCTGAAATAGTATTGCATAGTGTAAGTGCGGTCCCGTAGAGCGCCCCGTACTTCCTTCCTGTCCAATTACCGCTCCTCGTTGGATAATGTCTCTCTCGCGGACTGTATGGGTAGAAAGATGTCCATAGATGGACTCGTAACCCGTTGGGTGCTTTACACAGACGGCTAGTCCTAATCCATCCACTTCACACTTTACCCATTTTACAACGCCAAAGGCAGTTGCATAAACCGGTGTGCCTGCTGGTTGAGCTATGTCCATACCATTATGGTGGTGACTATTTCCGCGAATTGGATGAGTACGCCAGCCGAACTTACTGGTAACGCGATAATCCTGCCAGGACAATAATCGTAGGGGGCGGTATTGCTGGAATAAACTGTAACTGGTGTGTACGGTTGCCCAAAGAAAGTTCAGGAGCATTCAACCCCTTAAAAATGCTGTCGCCAAAACAACATAGTAGCGAGTCTATGTCCAGTTTAGTCACAACCGGTTTAAATGAAGCCTCATGCGGCAAGTTTATCGTTGATTCGAAGCAACTAACTCAAAAGCTGACTTGACCGTGTTAGGCTGTTGACGTATCCAAGGACCAGGTAGGGGAAGAGAAAACAACCTGCGCCTGAAGCGTCTTCAGACACGTCAGTAAGAGAGTCGTACTTACTCCAAGGGTCTTTAAATTCATGGATAATATGTATAGTAAATTAATTATAATAAAATTATATGAATAATATATAAAATCAATAATTTTGTCCGAAACAACACAAAATATATATGGAACCGATGCCTATTGCCGAGAGCACGGTGGAGCCTAAACCCAATGAATACACCCGCTTAGAGGCTACACAACTACAGGAATTTGAGCGATTAGAAACGCAACAATACCAGCTAGTGCTGCCCGAACAATATGAGCAGTTGAGGGGGTACTTGGCCAACGATGGTTTACTGTCTGATGAGGAGATTACCCGTTGCCTGTATAACGAGACGCTTAAAAAAGCGGATTTAGCTAAACTAATCGAAGACCGTACCCAAACAGCACCTGAAACCGATCGTGCTAAACTTACTAACTACCTGTGGGAAATCCATGAAACGGTAAAGGGTTTGCCTCTTTCGTTCATCGATCCAAAAGAGACGTACCGTATAGAGGTGGTAGATACGCCCGGCAGACTATTCCAAACTGAAACCCGTAGTGACAACGTAGAGGTAAGCGATCTGAACCCATCACAACTGAGAAGCCAGGTAAGTCCAGTGACTTTACACTTGGATATCAATGGGGGTTTCCTGGCCAATTTCCTGCACAATGCTCAGCTTAACCATGAGCAGATGAGCCGATTTATAACCGATCTGGAACGTCAACATAAAGAACTGAAAGGCCAGCTCCAGAGCAATGACCTTCTTCAGCCAATACAGGAAGCTGTTTCTGAAAAAATCAGACCTGTTGAGACCCCATCATACCAGTTACTCCAGGAATCAGGCCCCTCTTTAACTGCCTGGCAACGGTTGCGACAGTCCGTAAGTGACTGGATTGCGCCAGTAAAAACAAGGCCTGACAACCGGGAACCTTATGAAATAGCACGTCAACCGGATTCTTCACCAAAACCGTCTCAGGTGGGGGAACGACTGAGAACTGTCGACAAGACAGATGCTCAAGTCTCCCAACTTATAAACGCCCAGACCTCCCAAGGTCATAACAGCCCAGTTGCAGTAGTGCCAGTCATGACCGAGGGGCATCTGTCTGTTGAAAGCCAATCGGTTAATACGGCGATGGAACGTATGCCAGCGCCCGATGGAGCAACCACAACTGCCGGCATATCTCTACAATCGACTACCCAATCAATCGTAAATAATCAGACTCAAGTTATATCCATGAACGAGACAAACACACCGGGCGTAGAAGTACCCGTAATGGGTCGACCAACTCGCTACCAGTGGGCGGAAGTTGCCACTCAATTCGAGAAGGTTGGGGTGACCCGGCAGGATTTAGAAAAAGCAGGTCACCTGGATGATTTGCTCAACGGCCGAAAGACCGGTTTGATGAAGCTGACGCAGGCGGGTGAGGAAGGTAAACCCTTTCAAATATCCGGGAAACTGTACATCGTCAATACGCCAGACAATGGGCCAATTGTCGGAATACAGCCGGAGCGTAAGCAATTGCTGTTACCCAAAGAATTTCTCGGCTATGAGCTGACAGCCCGTGACAAGCAAAATCTAGAAAAAAACGGGGAGATGGGAAAGCGGGTGGACCTGACCGACAAAATGACTGGCAAGCCGTTCGTGGGATACATTGGGGTTGATAAAGATACGAAAAGCCTGACTGTCCTCCGGGCTGAGCGCCTACACATCCCGCAGACGATCAAAGGGGTAACACTGACTAAACCGCAGCAAAAAAACTTAGAGCAGGGGCGGGCCATCAAGCTGGAAGGAATGACTGGTAACAACGGTCAAACCTTCAACGCTTATGTGCAGGTTTCGGCCGCAAAACGCTCGCTCACATTCGCTAAAATCCCAGATAATGCGGTCAAACAAACGGTCGATCAGAAGACAGCCCAAGACTTGACTAAACCCGTACACCAACTCAAAAGAGATGGTGCTGGCGGGAAGAAAACGATTCAGCCAAAGTCGGAGCGCCGACCGGAAGAAGTAAAGCAGGCAGCCGCACAACGGGCCGAAGTACCCAAACCAGCCAAACAGAAAAAGCACGACGCGCCGAAGCCAGTAGGGGAGGAGACTAAACCCAAGACAGCAAAAAAACAGAAAGGTCCCAAAGTAGGGTAAACTAACAATGTAGTTGTATGCAGATTAGCCCGATAGCGACCACACATGGATGGGGTTCAATAGCACAGCAGATGCTTGATTTGGTAGGGGAGGCCTTTATTAAAGAAATTCGGCAGCAACTTTCGAGTGACGAACCTGTGGAGGGGTCAATCCAGTATGTGTCTGAGATAGATTCAACTACTCAACCAGCTTCTATCGAACTGAAATTTGAGAATACGTCTCATACGCAGCATTTGTACCACCGTTTAGCAAATGATCGCCAGCTAGACGTGTACTATACTCTCTCCTCATCAGTTCGGTCTACGATAAACCAATCCAAACCTTATGACACACAAAAGGAACAGGGTATTGACATATACATTTTCAATGACCAATCGGCGGTCGAACTGATTGACGAGAGGTACCGTCGAGATGAACCGCTTTTTTTCCCAGCACTGAGGGCCATAAGCTGGCAAAAGCCTGTACTCTTGGTTGGTGACCACAACTACCCTACAGAGATGAATCTGTATCGGTTAGGTTATCGGGAAGCTATAAAAACGCCTGAAACCATACTCTACAGGCATTACGACCCGAATATGCCACTAGTTGGCTATGGCTATGCGGACCGTCAATTTCATCTTACGGTTTTCAATAAAGGGCAATCTCCCTGGGTCGTTTCTATCCCCGATAACTCATCGGGAACAGGTCAGCTAGTGGATCTGCGACTGTCAAGCCCTGTTTCAAGCGAGTCGATGGTTGGGTTACCTCTAGGAGAGAAGCCAGTAGTAAATCGTCAATTCCAACCAGTAGTGGGAGAGACTCGATACCCAGATTCACTGCTCAAGCAGGCTACTCGTCAGTTTGTTGTCGAGCTGACTGTGGAGAACGCAAAGCGATTGCTTAATGGGCAAAAAACGGATGTCGTCAAAACAGGAGATGGCAGCATTGGAAAGCTGTATGTACTGAATACGCCAGAGAACGGCCCGCAACTTGTGCTTCAGGACGTTCAGCAGAAATTGACACTCAAAGAAAGTTATCTGGGGCATACCTTCTCCGATAAGGATAAAGCAAACCTCCATAAGTATGGGGATATGGGCCGGGTTGCCGAACTAGTCGACAAGCAGAGCGGCCAAAAGTTCACTGGATTCATAGGTGTAGATAAAGACACTAAGACACTGACCGTACTTCGCGCGGATGTGATCCGACCTAAAATCGAGCGGATGTCTCATTTGAAAGGAGTAACGCTCAATGGCTTGCAAAAACAGCGGATGATCGAAGGGAAGGCCGTTCGGCTTGATAACATGACGAGTAAAGCCGGCACAGCTTTTTCGGCCTACGTGCGTGTATCAGCGGCAAGCCGAGGCCTGCGTTTCGACCACATCCCAAATGGTACACCCGAAAAAAACGGTTCGAACACCGCGCCTGACACCAGCGGAAAACAAAATACGGATTAGAGCAAAACAGCAAATCCGTATTGAGCCCGACGGGCGTTTACAGCAAACCCCCAAGCTGCTTCTCTCAACGTTTTAATTAACTGAAATACATTTATGCTAACCACTAAGCCGCAGTTATCCGACTATAAGCAGCAGATTGACCTGGTGCAGTTCCTGGAGACAGAGGGTTTCTCGAAGGATCGGCGAAAATCGACCCGGCGTTGGCCAGTACTCGAAAACGCCGAGGGTCGAAAGCTCATCATCGGCAACAATCAAAAAACAAACGAATATTTTTATTACAACCCTGAGGATAGCCGTGACCGGGGGACGATTGTTGATTATGTGATTGACAAGCTCCATATCGACACGGCAACGCGGGAAGGCTGGCAGCAGCTTCATGAATTTATAGGTCGATACACCGGTGATTTGTCACACCTAGATAAAAGCCGTTCTACCGATATGGTTGAGAGTCAAACGCCTGCTGACACGAGCCGGAGTAAGGCGATGTCCCATTACTTCAGACTTGATCCACTAACCAATACGGATTATCTCATGGACAGGCGAGGCTTAACGGTCGACACACTTGGCCACAGGGCATTTATCGGCAAAATCTTCAATAAGACGTTTGTAAGCAAGAAAACTGGTGAAACGGTCATCAATACAGTGTTTCCGATGGAGAGTGAACAGGGCATTACGGCCATTTTGCTGAAAAACGACAGTCCAACGGGTTTAGTGAATGGCCATACATGGGGCGAGCGCCTGGAGAGTATCTGGGTGTCGAACCTGCCGAAAGGTCATCAGCCTAAAGAAATGTTGATTTGTGAAAGTCCGATTGACGCCTTATCGTATCACCAGCTTCACCCACCGAAGGAGCCCTATGATCGAGTCTATGTTGCCACAGGTGGGCAGCCTTCTTCACTTCAGCCCCTAACAGTACAACGGCTGATAGACCGGGTCAAACCGGAACAGGTTATTCTAGGCCACGACAATGATAACAGCGGTATTCGGTTCAATATTGGTTGGGTCGGCCGACTTCAAGTTCCAGGCCAATCTATTGAGCAGGCGAATCACCAGTTAAGTATCAGTCACAATAAGAACAGTAATACCCTGTCTATTGACGTATATGGGTTACCGGATGACGTTGCAAGACGGAAGCCGCACCTGGAATCGCTTCAGGACAAGATATTGACAAACCTAAATAAAGGGTACACACCCGATATGAATAGAGCAAGCGCGGATGCCATTATGCATCAGGGAAACCATAGTTTGCTGACCATTCACCTACCTAATCATCGCCCAATGCTGACCCGTATTGAAAAACTGGCCATCGAATGGCGGGGTCTAACCGACAAACTGGTTGTCAAACGCCCCTTTGCTAAGGATTGGAACGAAGAGCTTCAAACGCAAAAAGCAAATGTCGAGAGGTCTCAACCCACTTTGAGGAACACACCTTCTAAAGCTACACCACAAAAATTAATGTAATTACTTGATAACCAAATTAACAGCCATTGACTTGATGCCAATGCTTGACTGAATAAAACATGGATGCTGAGCAACAAATGGACATGCAGAGTGGGTACGTTGAGCACGAACAGTATGAGCGATTAGTAAGTGACCTCATTGACCGCATCAACGTTGCTTCGGAGGAAGTGAGCCTATCTAAGCTTGACAAACTGACCATTAGCTTTGGCCTAAAGCTTTTACGATTTGAGCTGGCAAAGGAGGCTGATTTAATGCAAGAATAACCCTTAAACGAACGGCGAACGAAAGGGAGCGGAGGGTTGACTTATATTGCTGTTTAACAGGTAGATAGCCTTGTATTATGCCTATTTAGCTGTATCTTTATAGTGTTCCTATTGCGCGGCACCGACGTGTTACTTCGGGCAAAGACAATGCAAGCGTTAGCGAATGCCTATGTTGCCGGGTCGCCGGTTGGTCCCTTTCAGATTGTTGATACTGAAACGGGTGAAGTTGTAGACAAATACCTGTACATTCCAGGTAATCCCAAACAGTACCGATTCGACGCCAAAGAGGGCAAGTTCTCCATCCATTATGATGAGAACAATATCGAAAAGCTAAGTTCATCGCTATCGTTTCAGCCCATCGCCTGGCGTATCTTTTCGGATGACATTTTGGGTCAGGGGCTGAAAATATGGGCTGAATTATTTTTCATTGACGAGGCCGATTGCGTTTCGGAAATTTTGTTTCACGGTTACAGTGTGGCTAACCTGGAGCGACTTATAACCCCCTTGGTCTATAACCGTATCAAACTCAATGAAGTGGTGCTGACGGTGAATGCGGATAAGCGGGAGAATAACAAAATACAGCCCAAAGGCATATACTACATCGCGTCATTTACCTACAAACCCGCTGATAAAGCCATTACGCAGGAAATGACCGATTACGTGCAGACAGTTAGCCTGTACCGTCGTGAGACGCTCACCGAGACGGGGAAAACGCAGGTAGCTAAAAACGTATTCAACCCGTTTGTGGATCTGCTTCCCGAATCCGAGCCAAGCGAATTGCAGGAAGAAGCAACCGAACAGACTGCATTGGCCTGATGCGAATTGAGCTGGACAATAGGGTCCAGCTCTTCTTTACTTCTTATTGATTCTGTGCGGCTCCGTCATGTTATAGCGGGCACTTACGAATGGCAACGAAACCCGTTCCCCCTCCTCAGCAACCTGTACCGGTATTTCTGATCGACGCTACTAATAAGCAGGTGCGTCCGGTTTCACATGATGGCTCATTAGAGCAGTTTTATAAGTGGATTGATTGTGACACCATAGATTATACGGCCCGCCAACCTGATGGAGACGGTATTTTCTGCAATGACCTTCTCCCTGATGATCCTTACCAAGTAGCTTTCAGGCTGCGTTCTACCGGACAGATTATTTTCGGTAATGAGTATGGACGGGTAGTAATGGGGAGGGTGATACGGTAACTCCCGACGCAACTCTAGTGGAGGTAACTGCCGAAATTGAGTTTTTAGGCCCAATAGCATACAAACCTGCGCCCATTTATGTGTTTTCATGGTAAATGATCACGGCCGTCTTAGCAGAAAGACGGCCGTGATTTTAACTCCTTATCAAAGATGACTGAGCTGTTAAAAATTGACCCCTATCTGGAAAAGGTGTACCCCGTTGAAGTAAATGATTCACTGGTCGACGTTTGTCGACAAATTGGGGCTCGTCGGCTTACAATTGCCGGACAACAATCAATCAGTACAAACGACTGTTCTGATGCTGCCTATTGCGATGATGAAGCGCTCTACACGGAACCACTACCGCCTGCCTTTCGCCTACGGACAACTGGCCACATTATATATGGGTGTGCCCTCTGGCATCGGGTAACGCAAGAGGGGAGGCTACAAGCATCGGCCTGGACTCAGTCGGACTTAACTGACCAAGTGGAATTTTTGGGATTTATTTCTCTGACATCTGTAAAGGCAAATCGGTCTATGCTTGATGATGAAAGCTTGCCTTTAGATGAGCCTGATGAGGATTGACCAGCAAGTATAGGTTAGGGTTTATTTAATATGTATTTTATATTACAGTTATTAAAATTAATTTGAAATACATATTTTTGAAAATCAGTTAGTCGTTTAACTCAACATGAAAAACATGAAACCAGACGAAAAAACATTCCAGGCCTACCAGGTTGGCGACATAGTTCGGACAACTGAATCGTTTGGCCCTAATCCCGCAGGGAGTATAGGAATTGTATATGAAACGTATCCTGATAACGAGGTACCAGCGTCTCAAATAGTTAGCATCTTATTGACAAACGGGCACGACATTGGCAGCTTCAATCAAGCAGAGCAGACAGAGAGTCTAGCGTGGTTGGGTCAAATGAACATCGCTTATGCTTACAGCAGCCCCAATCAACTCATGGCTGATTACCGTGACTGCTATTTTAATCAGGCTTTTGCTGAAGCACGAGTTATTGCCGATCAGGTTGGTGTGAGCAGCTTGGCATAAGCATAAAATAGGGGTTAGTGTACTGCAACCAGTTGAGTAAACCCAATGGAGATTAGTCTAGCCGAGTTCATTAGTCGTCCTTATTTCTTAATCAATGATCAGCTTGCTAACCTGTACAGCTGGTTGATAAAAGGAGCTCATTTGCTTGCCTCCTATTCTGCTATTGGCGGATTAGCGATCGTATTTTTGTTGCTGGTCGGTTTACTGCGAGTGTGTCAAGAATAGGACATCAATTGTTTAATTGTCCGGCTCCGGGATGTTACACCGGGCATGTCTAATGCTTACTAAGTTGCCGGTCAAATTAAGTCCGCACGAAACCAACTGTCTGTTGTCTATAATAGCTTCCCATTTTGATCATGATCGGATACCGATGATTGGTGCATCTACGAGCGGACAAAATAGAAAACGACTACCCCTACTCCGTTCATACGCCCGTTACCCGTCGATCTCTTGCACCAAATGGCGTATATTTGGCAAGGCTGCCTTAGGCCGAGCCTATATTATGCTTGGCCGGAATCGACAATTTATGGAGCAGGAGACTTCTTTAAAAAACTTACAGACCCACCAATCTGCTAGTGCCTTTGCGGTGGTAGGTGATTACCGAATTTTGGTGGATAACCCACAGGGTGTTGTTCATTTTTACGAAGGAAGAGGAGGGTGGGGAAGATTAGTCAGAAGCGTACCTATCGAAAAATGGTCGGGAGACTGGTTAATCAGAACTATCGGTCGATTCTTTCGACTCAATTACCAATTGTCCGACGATAAGGTAATCGCATCCGTCCAACGGAATGGGTATCTGACCGTACAGGTAGAACATCACATTGCTGGAGCTGTTCTGTACCAGCGTGCATTGAAAGGTGAATTTTGGGATTACTGCGTAAGCTACCGGGGTGATGTGGGATTTGGGGCGACGGTTAGAACAGCCATAGCCGATTTGCGAGCTAAGCTGGCGACCCGAACCAATGTCGAACAAGCTGAAATAGCGCTACAAATTGGCTCTGCCAGTCGATTTACCCAGCAGCAGTTAGAGGCCTTTTGTGAAGCAAATGGTCTAATGCCAGGTAGACATTACACACGTCAGCATCTTCGTCAAGCTATTCTGCGTCAGCGAAAAATGAACTGTGAACAGTTCCGCAACCAACTCGCTTACTTCGGTATTCGTATCAATTGTAAATAGCTCTGGCATGAATCCTAAAACCCCAAATAGGCCATTTGCGGCTGATTATACGTATACCGTTGAAGGAAACATAATTTCGATCATTGATCTCGATCTTGGTAATAGGAGCGTCACGAACGACATTGATTATGTATTAGCAGAAATCCGTGCTGAAGTAGGTGATCTGTCTGGTTACAGCGTCATTTACCGGGATAGTATGGGGCGCTGGGACGGTGTTCGAATGGTCAATAATTCTGTTCATTTCTATGGGCTTGGTGAGGCTGAAAAGCAGAGCGCTATGAGTCGGTTATTGCATCTGCTCGACTAATGATCAAGTACTTTATAAACGACAGTTTTATCACATTAGCCTATTAAGATTTAGTTGACCATAGTCCAGACAAAGGGAGGTTTTTCTGGACGATTGATTTCTTGACCCGTCCTGAAAAGCGTTGACCGTTTTGCTATTTATTTACCCTTTTATTGACCCGTCTAAGTTAGTCCGGTTTTTCATTGACCACAAGGCTTTCTAATAGTCTCTTGGTATAGTAGTTCTTCCAACGTCGCTTCAGCT
>NZ_JAPLET010000022.1 GCF_026391055.1 Spirosoma sp.
GTGGACATAGCCATCTGGGCTTTCCATGGAGAAACGGACCGGAATGTACCGGTTGAAGGATGCGGGACCGTCATTAAGGCTATCCAACAAGCGGGTGGACACCCACGTTACACCGAGTTTGGGGGAGTGGGGCACTATCTTGACCCTAGCTTAGACGCTACGCCAGGTATACTGGATTGGCTGTTTGGTCAAAGACGAGTGATCCAGCAGGAGTAGAGCTTTATGAAAAGATAGGGTTCCTACTTCTCTTACTTCTGGTGACCCTGAAGCCAATGAATGCAGAGTAACGTCGCTTAAAACGGCTCCTATCCGAGACGAGTAATCGTTCTTGAATAAGCATCCTTCAGAGACAATGAGGTATCATGATCTACTTCTTAAAACGGGCATTTCAAGTGACGGCTTATTTTAATAACTGTTAACGGCTACCCGTAGCAAATGTATCGAAAACTGATTAAGAAGACAGTTGATCATGTATGACGCCGAAGTGACGAATTTTGTTTGAAAGGACAATGCTTCCCTCTTTTTTGAATTAACTGAATTGTAGTAATTTACATTAATTGACCACAAAAGGCATATCAATATTTGGGTGAAATATTAAACCGGTTACTAGCATAAAGTAACCGGTTTAATAGGGGAGTACGAAAACACTATTAAGCATAGGTACCTTCTATCTAAAAGCAAATTTGTTATGATAAAAAATGAGTATTGTTCAGAATATATTGTGAACTTCTTTTTTTACTCAAATCTGCCTTTAATCGAAATGGGACTATCAAATTTTCCAGCTTCAATTTTAATTACTGCTGGATCATCATTCTTAAATTGTGAACCTTTAATAAAAGTTGCTTCAAAGTTTCCTACAATGCGTTGATCATTAGAGCTATAAGATATGATCTGTAGTTTAAGCGGTTGAGAAATGTCAAGTTTATAGGTTGATTTTCCTACATCGCCATCATCTTGAAAAGTGTTAAATGTTGCTGAAACTGAATCGCTGCTACATCCCAATAATGCGTTACTTGTCAGGGTATAATTTCCATTCTGCTTCTTAGGTATACCACTGAATTGTAGAATTTCACGGGCATATCCGTCTCTACTAAACTTAAAAATTTGAACGGTTAATGATCCCTGGCATGAACTACCGGGTAGCACATTAGGTGAAAGCGCAGCTGAACCAATGTTAGACCATGCACCTCCATTGTATATGGCGCTTACTTCTCCCCAACCTTGGGCAAACCATTCTGGCCGAATTTCTTTGTCTGATTTACACGCATATAAAGCGCATAAGAAAGAGATCCTGATGAGTATTGTGATAGGCACTTTCATAGCTCGCTTATTATTGAAAAATTATTTTCTTGGTTTTTACTGCTGTATCAGTACTTAATGTAAGTAGATAAGTTCCCGACGTTATGGAGCCCCTTGAAAGTTTAATAGAGTGTTTTCCCGCATCGTATCGTTTGTTCGTAATAATTTGTAACGGGCGGCCAGTCAAATCTGTTACTGCTAATGAAGCTCGCTGAGGCTCTTTGAGATAAAAAGATAATTGTGTTTCAGTATCGATAGGATTTGGAGCAGGGTCAGAGAGGATAAGATCATCGTTATTTTCAGCAAGTCCCTCTATTGACCCTTGGCGGCCTCCGCATTGATTTCCATATACTTGCTGGTATGATTGAGTGACCTGACCATTATTAGTAACTTTTAAACGTATCCACATAAATTGGGAATACAGATGTGAACTAAATGTTTCGCTAGTACTAAGCACATTCCCATAATTCGAACCGTCCGTACTGAGAGACCATTCGTAAGTAACAGGTGCCCCTTCATTGCCACATTTGTAAATTGCCTCCCAAGTATATACACCACAATAAATTCCGCCTGAGTATGGACCACTTATATAAGCGCTAATGGGTTGATTTACAGGAGGTAGGAAGTTTTGTACAACACCCCCATTATTTGTGACAACCTGCGAATTATTAGCGTTTGTACTACCTGTGTAATACCCATTAACCATTATATTAGGATTAGAAAACCGATTTAAACGATTATCTGCGCCAAATCCATTAGTGTGCATTACTGTAATTTGATTTTGCTGCTGACCAAGAACATTGTACAACCGTATGCCATGAGCAAGACCAGATGTAGGATCAGATGCAACTTCATGACGTGCGCCGTACATATGGGCAACTTCATGCGTAAATGTATGGTTAGCATTTATGGCGTCTGCAATTCTGACTACACCGTAAGCAGAATTTGTGTTTGGACCAATATCAACCACTTGTCCTCGCGCGTTGGTCCAATTTTCACCTCGACAAAGTAAAATCATTATATCAGCACCGGCACTCACTCGTTGAGCCTGAACAGCGGCTGAATTTCTAAATTGATCAAGTGGAGTTGTGGTTAAAGTTCCTTCATTAATTCCAGTCAGTAGTGAGCTACCAGCCAATTCCATTTGAGGAGGATTAGCACCACTAACAGAAATAGCGGAATTCCATTCCGCTAAGCAAGTGTTGATAGAAGCATTTACATCTAGACCGGCATTCTGAGCAAGGTCAGTGAAGTACACATAAACACGGATGTTACCACCTGTGCAAGGATCACGGCGGGCACCTTTATCTTTGGAAGGTTCACTTTCTAATTTAGTTGGCTTGAAATGACTTGCTTCACAAAGTTTTCCCTCTTTATAATTCTTCTCTAAACGGTAAATAGCGTGTGTTTTATCACCTTCTTTTAATGGCTGAACTTGATATGCATCGTCTTTATATTGTATGTTACCACTCACACGCCCTTGATTATAATAGAGGAGAATCTCACCTACTATTCCTTCACCCTTCTGCGCTAAAATTTCACCAGCCCAAGAATATTCACTTGGTGTCTTTACCTGAACATACGTCTGCGTTGCTGTAATCGTATCCTTAGTATTAGGTAAAATGAACTTAAGCTGCCCATTCTGTAAAGAAGGTAGAAAATCGTTAAACTCGATAAAATTGAATTCTGACCCATACGCGTATCTACGTAATTGATTTACCTTATCTGCATAATTACTCTCAACTACGGGCAATTTCTTAAATAATCCGTATGGCCGGTCAGGTTGTGCCCATACAGAAAAGTTTAATAGATTAATTACAATCAAAAACGATAGTGTTCTGGATGTAAACGTTTTCATAATGATCGTAGAGTTTAAATGGATAAAAAAATATATGTGTATTTGTAGATTAAAATTTCGTTAAAATAGTTATGATATGAAATATTATTTTTCAAATATTTTATTGTTATAAACAATTATTTACCAAACGGTATTTAATTAAACTAATTAGTAACCATTGTATTATATTTAATGAAGTTATTAAAAACTTATATTTCATAGACCGAAGTATAATGATCTGTCGACTTAGCCATCAACTAAACATTTATAGGTCTATTTATCACGATACGTATGCGACTGATGGCCGGCACGCCGTGGTCCGGCATTCCGGTGCGGTTGGACAGACATTAAAAAATCATTGTCTCACAATTCGCTCCTCCTTGAGACGAGGAAACGTTCATGAATAGGTTCCCGTCTGATACGACGGAGTATTCATGCATCTTTTCCTTAAAAAGCGCGTTTGAAGAGATTCTTTTATATGAGCCGTGACCGTTGGAGTGGCGCTCTTTTTTAGCGCACCCGAATCGTTATAAATTTTACATCTGATTCAGACACAATACTTCAATCAGAAAACCGCCTGGAACTTGACAGTAGAATGTCCAAGAATTATGTAAGCTGCGAGGAGGTTCTACCATAAATCCGTCATCTTTCAGTCGCTGATTAATTGTGTTGACGTCTTCTTGAGAGCTTTGAATGAATCCAATATGAAATTCTTGGGGATAAATCACTTCCGTTACTTTACTGAAGTTGCTGAGTGTGAGCACTAAGCCATTTTCGTCTTGTAACACGGTTAGTACAGGGCTACCCTTGGTCAGCGGTTGGAAGCCAAAATAAGTTTGCAGAAACTGCTGCGTCTGTACTACGTCGCTAACGGCAAGATTTAAGTGATTAAGTTTCATGAGATTATAGTTAAATGAGATCGTGCAGTACCCATGCAGTTTTAACAAAAGTATTAGCTTCATCTCAATCCCATAGGGTGTAAATACGACAATAGGAGGGGCGATTTCACAATCCGATCCGTATGCTACCAACATAGGGTCAATAAGGGGCGGTACTACCTTTACTATACCGAGTACACCTATTTTATTAATCCTCAAAAAAACACTGCTGCACGAGACGAAATTAGATTAGGTTAACTTCGTCACCTAGACACTTACTTAAACAGTTTCCAGGAGCAAATCAGCTTACTTTTTCTTCCGGAAAGCCCTAGATGCTGAATCGTCATGAACCGGCCTGGATTCACTAATTCGTTCTTTTCGATGAAAACTCATTTTTGGTTGGCTATAGGTGTGCTGCTCATCGGCACATGGATTGCACGGGGGCAGGCTACCAGCCCGCCACCAGCCGCTATCAAACCCAACGTATTGTTCATCCTGACCGACGATCAGGGCTGGGGTGACCTGAGCCTACATGGCAATCGATTTGTTGAAACGCCTAATCTCGACCGGCTAGCCGCCAGCGGAGCCCAGTTCGAGCACTTTTTCGTCAGCCCGCTTTGTGCCCCTACCCGCGCCAGCCTGCTCACGGGCCGCTATCACCTTCGCACGGGTACGATTTCGGTCACCCAGGGGTGGGAACGCATGCGTAGTGCTGAGCTCACCCTGGCCGAGGTGTTCCGCCAGAATGGTTATGCCACCGGCTGTTTTGGTAAATGGCATAACGGGGAACATGCCCCCGAAGATCCTAACGGGCAGGGATTTGATGAGTTTCTGGGCTTTTGTGCGGGTCACTGGAATAATTATTTTGATACTGACTTGCAGCATAACGACCGGATGGTATCCACCAAAGGATTTATTACCGACGTACTGACCGATGCCGCCCTGAACTTTATCAGTCAGCACAAAGCCAAACCTTTTTTCTGTTATGTGCCCTTTAACGCCCCCCACAGTCCTCACCAGGTACCGGATCGATATTTTAATAAGTATAAGGCTAAAGGCCTTGACGATGAGCAAGCCAGTATCTATGGCATGGTTGAAAACGTCGATGATAACGTGGCGCGGCTTTTGGCCAGACTGGACCAATTGGGTTTAGCCCAAAACACGATTGTTGTGTTTGCGACCGACAATGGTCCTAACGGTCACCGTTTCAATGGGGCGATGAAGGGCATCAAAGGCTCGGTCGATGAGGGGGGCGTCCGCGTGCCGCTATTCGTGCGGTGGCTGGGTAAGATACGTCCCCAAACCAAGATTCGACCCAACGCGGCCCACATCGATCTACTGCCAACGCTGGTCGGCTTGTGTCGCTTACACTTTACACCCGCTAACCCCATTGATGGCCGCAGCCTGGCAGGCCTGTTGCTTGCGCAAGCCGACACGCTGTCTGATCGCCTGCTGTTTACCCACGTCGCCGGGATGAGTGAGGGCGGACTTCCTGCCGAGCCAGGAGCTGTTCGCACAGCTCAGTACCGGCTGGTCGAAGAAAAGCAACAGATCCACTTGTACGATATGCTGAGCGATCCGTCACAATCGACGGATCTGGCCGCTGAGCAACCCCGGCAGGTACAACTACTGCAGGTTGCCTATGATCGCTGGTTTCGGGACGTGTCCCAAATGATAAGCCTTTCCCGTCCTGTGCCGGTGGCGGGCCGACGGGTGTTGTTACAGGCCCCGGAAGCTCACTTCTCGGGTAAGGTCCGCTACAAACAGGGCAACGGCTGGGCCAATGACTGGCTCATTAACTGGCAGTCAGCCGCCGATTCAATTTGGTGGGATGTGGTCGTTGAGCGACCGGGGATGTATCAATTTAGTTTGCAGTATACCGCTCCAAAAGCTGCTCTTGGAACGCTACTGACCATGACAGCCGGTACTAAGACACTGCACCAAACGATACAAAGCAGTTTCGACCCGCCTTTGAACCCCAGCCCCGACCGTATTCCCCGTAAAGAAGTATACGAAAAACCCTGGGCCTGGTTGACGTTAGGAAAACTAAAGCTGTCTGAAGGCCATCACCGGATTCTGCTGCAGGCAGGCTCGGTCCCGCATGGGCAAGTAGCCGAAGTAAAAGCGCTCCTACTTACTGGTTCTGAGTAGTTCGTGTATATTGCAAATTGTTAAAACAAAATCGTTCAATAAAACGCTCTTACTCGAAACCAAAGTGCATCCATTTACCTGCTGCTGAAATGGGGCATTTCAAGAGACGACTTGTCTCGATTACTGTAAACTACCATCCGTAGCATACAGTACAATACCTTGCTAAGCTCCCGGTTCAACAACATTCGTGCTTTTTACTGATTTCAGCACTGAATTTAACACACCCGGAAATTTCTTTTCCAGCTCATCGGACCGTAGTGAAATCAGGCTTTGGGTGCCGTAGGGTCGTAGGTGGATGATGCCAGCCTCACGCAACACCCGAATATGATGGGACATAGTCGACTTGGCGACGGTAGTCGGGATCGCACCACAGGACTTTTCACATTCAGACTCGGCCAGACATCGTACGTAATCTAACCGCACGGGGTCGCTGAGCGCATGGAGCACGCCCGTCAGCGTAATCTGGTCAGCGGTGGGGTGTTGGTACTGTTTCATAAATTAAATTCGTCTGATTGCTGCTTCCACACAGCTACTACGTAATGACGTAGCTACAGTAGTTGTTAACACAACAATGTGGTTACTGTAAATAATTCACTAGTTTTTTAGAATAAAGAAACCATCTACAAGGCCATCTTGTTCGACAACCATAAAACAATGCAAGTTCGATAGTCGTAGAACATTAAAACAATACAACTTGACATAAGATGAAAACGCTAAATTTTCGAAAACAGTCGCTGATTGCAGGGCTGATCGTTCTGACGATTGCTCTATTTCTAATCACGCCGAAATTATTGTCTAACAAGCCAACAGCAGCCACTAACGATAAGACCACTACGCCAACACCGCCAACTGAAAACAAGGTAGCCACTGATGCTTTCGTTGTTAAACGCGAGACCATCACTGACGAACTACAAACTACCGGCACCATCCAGGCCAATCAGGAGGTCAATCTTGTCAGCGAAGTGGCCCGTAAGCTAGTCCGGGTGTATGCTCGGGAGGGGAGTTTCGTCAGCCAGGGTACGTTGCTCTACAAGTTAGATGATGCCGATCTGCTCGCTAAAAAACGCAGACTGGCTCTTCAGGAGAAACTGGCTAAACTGGATGAAAGACGTTTCCGCGAACTGTTGACGAGCGAAGCGGTCAATCAGCAGGAATACGATAAAGTATTGACCAACCTGAACGTATTACAAGCTGAAATGGCAATGATTGACGTGGATCTGGTTAAAACAGAAATCCGGGCTCCGTTTGCGGGTAAACTAGGGCTTAAACGCGTCGACGTTGGCGCGTACGTAACGCCAACAACAGTTCTTGGCTCGATTGATGACATTAGCCGGGTAGAGGTTAACTTCACAATTCCCGAAAAATACGCGTCGGAGGTTCGGCCGGGCCAGACTATTCACTTTACAACTGAAAATAGCAGTCGCCCGTTTCTGGCGAAGGTCAAGGCTACGGAGCCGAAGATAGAAGCAAACACCCGGAGCTTAGTGGTCAAGGCTATTAGCGAGAACAAAGGTGGCCAACTGGTACCCGGTTCTTCGGCTAAGATTGCTTTTGCGCTACACATTGCTCAGGACGGCATTCTGGTACCCACGCAAGCTTTGATTCCTACATCCAAAGGGTACTCCCTGTTCAGAATCAAAAACGGGAAAGCCGAGCGCCGGGAGGTAACAACCGGAAGCCGGACGAAAGGAGCCGTGCAGATTCTGAAAGGCCTGTCGATCGGCGATACCGTGCTAACCACCAATTTGCTACGTCTGGACACGGGTATATCAGTAACGGCATCAACTATTGAATAACGATCCACCCTCGCCGTTCTCCTTCTCTTTGTTTTAAAAATATCCCAACATGAGTTTATCGGGAATTAGTATTCAGCGGCCAGTGCTGGCCGGGGTACTCTCTGTATTGATTATACTTTTTGGTTTGGTCGGACTGACCTACCTCGGTATTCGCGAATATCCCGTCACGGATTCGCCCATTGTTACGGTCACCACCACCTATCCGGGGGCCAGCCCCGACGTAATCGCCTACCAGATTACCAAACCGCTGGAAGAGGCCCTTGGTGAAGCCAACGGTATCCGGACCATCTCGTCAGTATCGCAGGAAGCGGCCAGTGTGATCACGGTTGAATTCAACCTCAACGCCGATCTGGAAGCGGCCGCCAATGACGTGCGGGATAAAGTGACAAAAGCCCGGCGTCTGCTGCCCGGCGACGTTGATCCGCCCATTGTGGAAAAAGCCAACAGTGGCGACATTGTCATTTTTATGGCCGTGGAGAGCAAAACCCGCAGTATTCTGGAAGTAAGTAACCTAGCCTCCACGGTCATCAAAGAGCGTATGCAGACCATTCCGGGCGTGAAAAGGGTCGGTATTGCCGGCGAAAAAAAGTACGCCATGCGGCTACGCATCGACCCGGCCAAACTGGCGGCCTATCAACTGACTCCCTCGGATATTGAACAAGCGCTGGGAAATGAAAACGTGGACTTGCCCTCTGGCCGGATTGAAGGCGACCGTAACGAACTGACCGTTCGAACGCTGGGCCGATTGACGAAGGAGGACGATTTCAACAACATGATCATTAAGCAGGCGGGAAGCAGTATCATCCGGTTCCGGGACATTGGCTATGCCGAGTTGGGAGCGGAAAACGAACGGACGGCCATTCTGAATAGTCTTAAGGGAAATTCGGCCACCATCGGGGTTTTCGTTGAACCCCAGCGAGGAGCCAACGCCATTGCCATTGCCGATGAGTTCTACAAGCGACTGAAGGACCTGCGCAAAGAAATACCAGCCGACTACGAACTGACCATCGGGAAAGACTTCACCGAGCCGATCCGTGACTCAATTTCTGAAGTGGAAGAAACCCTGTTTGTTGCGTTTGGGCTGGTCATTTTAATTCTGTTTCTTTTCCTGCGAGACTGGCGGTCGACGATCATTCCGGTCGTTGCCATTCCGGTGTCTATTGTGTCGTCTTTCTTCATCATGTATATCGCAGGGTACTCGATCAATATCCTCACGCTGCTGGCGTTGGTGCTGGCGATCGGGCTCGTGGTGGATGATGCCATCGTTGTCCTGGAGAATATTTACACCAAAGTGGAAGAGGGTATGTCGCCGTTGCAGGCGGCCATCAAAGGCTCATCAGAAATCTATTTTGCTGTCATCTCGACCACCATTACTTTGGCGGCCGTTTTTCTGCCCATTCTGTTCCTGCCGGGTATCACAGGAAAGCTTTTCCAGGAGTTCGCGGTAGTCGTGGCCGGTTCGGTGCTGGTGTCGGCGTTTGTCGCCCTGACGCTGTCGCCGATGATGAGCGCGTACCTGCTAAAACGTTACGACAAACCCAACTGGCTGTACCGGAAAACGGAGCCTTACTTCGTAGCCCTGAACCGAGGCTACGAACGATCGCTGGTTTGGTTTATGCACTACCGATGGGTTGCCTTCCCCATCCTGATCGTTACGTTCGGGCTCATTTATTTTATTGGTAAGCAACTTCCGTCGGAGCTGGCTCCCCTAGAAGACCGCTCGCAAATCAGTTTGGCCGTTATTGGGCCGGAAGGGTCGTCGTACGAGTACACCCAGAAGTATATGAATGAGATCGCTCAATTCTCGATCGACTCAACGCCGGGCTTGTTCCAGTCCTACTCGATTCTCGCCCTGACATTTGGCCCACCGGCTCCGGTAAATATTGCCATTCAGAACACGTTCCTCAAAAAAGCCGACCAACGGACAACGACGCAGGCCGACGTCTTTGCGACCTACACCCGTAACGCCGGGAATTTCCGGGGTGTAACGGTCTTCCCGGTGCAGCCGCCAACCATCGGCAGCCGATTTGGACAGTCTCAGCCTGTTCAGTACGTATTGCAGGGCACGAACCTAACGGCGGTTACGGCTGTATTGCCGAAGTTTCTGGACGAAGCCCGTAAAAGCCCGATCCTGCGGTTCGCCGATTCGGATTTAAAAGTGAATAAACCAGAATTAGTTCTTCAGATCAACCGTGATAAAGCGGCTGAGTTAGGTATCTCCGTGGCTGAAATTGCTCGCGGCCTGCAACTGGCGCTGAGTGGCCAGCGGTACGGTTATTTTATTTACAATGACCGTCAATACGAGGTAATTGGCCAGTTGCAGAAACAGGATCGCGATACGCCCTATGACCTGAAAGCGATGTTCGTGCGGACCCGAACCGGAGACGTTGTTTCGCTGGATAATCTGGTCTCGTTCAAGGAAAGTATCAGCCCGGCGGCTATTTACCGGTACGATCAATCCATATCGGCGACCGTATCGGCGGGGTTGGCACCGGGTAAAACCATTGGAGATGGCGTAGCGGAAATGAACCGAATTGCCAAGGTGGTTTTGCCACCAACGATTAAAACGTCGCTGGCGGGTGAATCGAGGGACTACTCCGAAAGTTCATCGAGTTTGCTGTTTGCATTTGTGTTCGCGCTGGTGCTGATCTATCTGGTGCTGGCGGCCCAGTTTGAAAGCTTGGTTGATCCGTTTATCATTCTACTAACCGTGCCCATGGCGTTGACCGGTGCCCTGCTCAGTTTGTGGCTGTTCGGACAGACGCTGAATATTTTCAGCCAGATCGGGATCATTACCCTCATCGGTTTGATCACCAAAAACGGTATCCTTATTGTTGAGTTTGCGAATCAGCAGAAAGAAGCCGGGTTGAGCACACGCGAAGCCGCCAAAGTGGCGGCAGCCTCCCGTTTCCGGCCCATTCTGATGACGAGCCTGGCGATGATCTTCGGTACGGTTCCGATCGCCCTTACCGTGAACAGTAGAAACTCGCTGGGAACTGTCATTGTCGGCGGTTTATTGTTCGCCGGGCTGCTCACGCTCTATATCATCCCGGCCGTATATTCTTACTTCTCGCGGGTTCCTAAGAAAAAAGCCGAGGAGCTCGAACTCGTAGCCTAATGTGTGCAGTACCAGCCGTGCGGTTCTATTTTGATCAACTACCATTTTTATGAGACACACCAAGTATATCATTACGTTTATCCTGGCATTTGCTTTCCTGAGTCTACAATCAGTCAAAGCCCAGGTTCGCCAACTGACGATGGAAGATGCCGTTAAGCTGGCGATCGAAAAAAATCGCGATTTGCAGGTAGCCGCGCTGGAAACGGCAAAGGCAGCTCAAAAAGTGCAGGAAGCGCGGGGGTATGCGTTGCCTACTGTAGCCGCTTCGGCTCAGTACCTGTACTATTTCAACAAACAGGTTTCGTTCCTGCCCGGTAGCTTTGTTGGGTTAGGCGACGATCAGTTAGCTACATTCCGGGTCGGGGGTTCAAATGCGTTCCTAGGGGGCGTGGCAGTATCCCAACCCTTGTTTCAGGCCAGTGTTCGCTCAGGTATTAAAGTTGCACAGCTCAATGGATTAGCCACGGATCAGGCGCTGGCCGACGTTCGGGCAACCGTCGTTGCTGATGTAAAGAAAGCGTATCTGGACATACTAATTACGCAGGAACAACTTCGGTTGCAGCAGCAGAGTATCGCCCGGAATGAGCAGGCCCTGAAAGACTCCCGGTCCCTGCTGGCGCAGGGTCGGGCCTCGCGTGTCGATACGTTACGCGCTTATGTGACGGTCGAGAACCAGCGGCCGACACTCATTCAATTAATGAACCGGATTAGCATCACCAAAACGGTGTTGAAGCGCACCGTGGGGTTAGACGAGCGGGAAGAGGTTGACGTACAGGATTCGCTGCGTTACGACGATGCCATATTCGTCTCGCCGGGTAACGATGCCTTTCTAGATGTGGTGCAGGCCCGTCCCGAAGTGCGCCGACTGGAATTGATCGAACAGCTAAATCGAGAGCAAATTGAGCTGCAAATTGCTGAAAAACAGCCGAAATTATCCGCGATTGGCTTAGCCCAGTCCCAGTCACAAGCCAATAATTTTCGGGTGGGTGACTATCGATGGCCCGTAAGTTCATACGTGGGCTTGCAGGTCAGTGTTCCGATTTTTACAGGTTTGCGAACAAATTCACGTATTCAACAAGCGCAAATAACCCGTCGACAAACTGAAACGCTAGTAGCTAATCTGAAGGAAATCGTTCGGGCGCAGGTGAAAATAAGCCTGTCAAACGTACAGGAAGCCCGGTTACGTATCCAAACCCAGCAACAGACGATTGCCGTCGCCGAGTTAGGGTACCGTATTATCCGTGACCGCTGGAAACAAGGTATTGCCTCCCGATTAGATGTGACCGATGCTGAACTTTCACTTACCCAGGCTAAGTCAAACTACCTTCAGGCGGTGTACGATTACCTCTCGGCTGCTGTCGAATTGGACAAGGTATTGGGCCGGATAAACGGATAGCCTACGATAAATGGTTTAGATTACCCTAAGATTCCAGCTGGACACTTTGAGGCTATTGCCAATACAGCTTTTGTCCAGTCCTATATGGATCAGTAAGTTCGTATGCCTTTTGGTTTGTACTATGATATTATTTCAAGTTTCGTTTCATCGTTCTAACTACCTTCGATTACTCACAAACGTGAGCGACCGTACTGCCCCGACAGGCCCCGCAGAGATGCCTTAACTCGTATGTCAGGTAAGACCGCTCTGCCGGCCCGGCTATCAGTAGATGCAAGCCTCGGCGGGGTTCCTATGAGCACCAGATTCAGCAGGGTGGCCTGTGCCATAGAAATCGGGGTTGATGACCCATTAGAAAGCGGCCCCCCCCGTGGCGTAATGAATTGTGTTCAGAATTGGTTAATCTCCCATCTTTTAACGTTAACAAAACCTTACCGCTACTTCATTGGCAGTGGTGTCTCAAAGAATGACCGCGACGGCGGACCGTTTAGACTTTGCCGTCATCGAGCAGAATCAAACGGCCCGCCGTCGCGGTGCTTTTTTACCTGGAAGTGAGCAATGATAAAAAGGGTATTCAAACATTCTTGCAGCAGTTCAAACGTGTAACGAAGGGAGCTTTTACCAATAGCTTATTCTGTCCAGAGCATACAGGTATACACAACAATCCGTCCCTCATTTGATTCAAAAGAGTTAGTATTTGAATGCTGAATTAAAGTGCAAAAATCTTTATGAGGTAAAAGCCGACGTACTTTCTCCATTCTTAAGGAGTCAGTTGATTCTTTTAAGAATTTGGCGAATATCAAGTGTGCCTGCAAAGTCGACGGTAGCTCCTAAGTAAGTGTTGATAAACAATACGCTTGCTGGAGAGTTAAAATCCAGAGCTAGGCAAGCTCAGACTTATAACTCGTTACTAGGACCAATAATGAAAATAGGAATCATTGGCGCCGGCTTCATCGGCAGTGCCCTTGCCGTTCGGCTCACGGGCCTCGGCCATTCAGTGGCAATTGCTAACTCCCGTGGCCCTGAAACGTTGGGTGATGTGGCCGAAAAAACCGGTGCTACTCCCGTTACCTCCCAGGAAGCGGCTCACTACGGCGAAATCATCGTGGTGACCATTCCTCTGAAAAATATTCCCGATCTACCCAAAGACTTATTCGAGGGTGTACCCGCTGAAGTGCCCGTCATTGATACCAGCAACTACTATCCCCTCTTGCGGGATGGACACATCGCCGAACTGGAGCAGGGTGAGCTAACTGAAAGCGAATGGGTAAAGCAACACCTTGGCCGGCCTGTCATCAAGGTGTTCAACAACATCTTAGCTGACCACCTTGAAAAATTGGGACAGCCCGTTGGTGCACCCGGCCGTATCGGTCTGCCGGTGGCTGGCGATGACCCTATAGCCAAGAAAAAAGTAATGGCCCTGGTGGAGGAACTGGGCTTTGATGCGGTGGATAATGGCCATCTGCATGAATCATGGCGGCAACAGCCTGGCACACCCTGCTATGCAGCCGATCTACCCGCCAGTGAGCTACGACAACAATTAGATAGTCTAGGTACAGAGCGTACGAAACAGCAACACGCGCAATTTTTGGCCAACCACGCTGCACTGGAAAAGCAGATGGAAGCGCAGGGCATCCAACTGAAATAGCCAACGATCAAACCCGTTTCCCTTAAAACAATAGACTTTCACAGAAAGCCGCACACAGTTATTACTGGGGCGGCTTTCTAATAATAGAATTTTTGAGTACAGTCAATGGTAAAGGTAATGAAAATCCAGTTTCCCACTCTGCCTATGCTACTGATGACGTTGGACAGTTATTAAAAACACCCGTTTCAAATAATGCTCTCCCACATGAGACAAATGAGCATTCACTGGTATAAACTGAGAGCTTGCCAAGCCCTCAGTTTTCTAGGATTTTATACTTTTCACTCTCTATCTCTGTCGCTACCAATATGGCATGAAATTAGGCTCACAAACCGTAGCAACTAACTTACGCCTTTAGTGGGGAACAGTGCTAACTAATTAACCGCCTTAAACCGCAAAGCTCTGCCCAACGGATCACCTGACGCCGTTTGGTAGTCAACCTGTCTCAGGATATCGGTGAAGCGACTTTGCAGAGCCCGTGTCCGTTTGCTTCTAAGACACTTGGTGTTGGCGTTGCCATTATTCCGTTCACGGGTGGCATGGACATGTCGTTTTACGTTCGAACGAAAGCAAAGTAGTCCTGCTCAGAAAGTGTAATTATGACGAGAAGTTTCAAACCTTATTTGATAGATGCCCGGCAGTAATGAATAAATAGGATAAGGATTTTGCCTGCCGGGACTTCTGCCAACATGTGTTCCTTTTCGAGGAGTCCTGCGGGTTAGATAAATAAGCGGATGCCGTTCGGGAAGGGGTACTATTTCAAGGGGAATCACTCAGGGAGCCCTTTTCGTAATCTTACTCTAGCGCCTTAACTTCTAGAGGTTTAATGTGAGCCGCTGACCACAAGAGACGACTAAATGCCAACCGGTGAACCGTGCCGGGTCTGGCCACTTTAGAAGATATTAATCAACGTATAGATTGAATCGATTTTCCGGCTTGTAGTTTCTTCAACCGCAGCAGTGCTTCGATGTAGTAATAATCAGCGTAGTTGATTGATGCGTCGACCTCGCTGTTGTTCGGTTTATGACCCGTACTATGCAGCAAAAAAGCATTGTTGAGCTGACGGCTCTGATAGTTGGCCGACGATAAGGTTTCCAGCATCTGTTCGGCTTTGGCTCGATACAGGGCCGCTTTGGTTTTGTCCTTCACGAATACTGACAGCTCCAGTAAAGCAGAAGCGGTAACTGCGGCAGCTGATGCATCTTTAGGGGCGTTGGGTATGTCAGGTGCACTGAAATCCCAGTAGGGAATCAGATCGGCTGGCAGGCGTTCCAGATAGACATCTGACACCTTTTGGGCAAAATCAAGAAATTTTGGGTCTTTGGTTTCGCGGTAGGTCATCGTGAAGCCATAAATGGCCCAGCTTTGCCCTCTGGCCCACATGGAGTTGTCGGCATACCCCTGATGTGTAACGCCTTTGACCTTTTTGCCGGTTTTCCGGTCGTAAACAACGGCATGATACGAGGTGTGATCCGGTCGAAAATGGTTGTTCATGGTTGTCGTAGCGTGCGACACGGCGATGTCGTAAAGCCGTTTATCGCCCCCATTTTTCGACGCCCAGAACAACAGTTCCAGGTTGATCATGTTGTCCATGATGGTGTTGTGCTGCGGCCATTCCATGTTGGGTACAGGTCGTGGCCACGACAGAATCGTACCGACGTTGGGGTTGAACAGGGTAGCCAATGTGTCGGCTGCAGCCAGCAGGATTTTTTTGTACGCCGGATTGTGGGTCAGCCGTAAGCCGTTTCCAAAGCTGCAATACATCTGGAAACCCAGGTCGTGGTCGATGGCTTTCTGATAGGCAAGTGGCGTCAGCTCGCGCGTAAATAGATCGGCTTTGGCTTTCCATTTCGGGTCTTTTGTATATTCGTACACATACCATAATGTACCGGGCCAGAAGCCGCTTGTCCAGTCTTTATAGCCAACATAATTCCAGGCCGTTTTGCCGTTCAGTATGTTACGGGGCAGGTTTGGTGGTGCGGCAGGAATAAAAGCGGCAGTTCGGGTTACCTGACCGACGCAATAATCCAGTTGCGCCTTCACGTTAAACGCTTCTCTTGGCACAAACGCCAGCAGCAGAATCGCCAGTATAGATACTCGTGTTACGTTCATACGATATTTGATTAGTTTGTGGGCGTGAGCCAAATGGCCTGACCTCCCCGTGGTAATAGATTCATCTCCAGCGACTGACCGGCTTTAACCTTTTTGGTCGTTACACGAACCTGCGTTTTGGTCGGTATCGTCAGATCATCAGAATAGATGTGCGCCATATAGGTTTTGCCGCTGGACAGAAAATTCAGGGGTAGTTTCACCAGGCGGCCCTCATTGTTGGTGATCGTGCCGACAAACCAATCGGTACCACTCCGACGGGCAATGGTCACGTATTCGCCGATGGCATCATGGATCACTTTAGTATCATCCCAAACGGTGGGCACCTTGTCGAAAAACTCGATTTCGGGTTCGCCCCCATACTGCGCCGGTTTGTCGTACCAGAACACCGATTGCAGGGGGCTGTACGAAATGACGTTCATGGCCAGTTGATGCGCGTGGGTATTTTTCAGCCGCTTGTCGTAGTAGCAGATGGTATAATCGCCAGCTCCGGCCAGGTAGCGCGTAAAGGGCAGAATGGTGTTGTGCGTGGCATCGGGAAACTCTTCATTGCCGCGAATGCCTTCCTGCGTCATCACGTTCGGATAAGTGCGGCTCGTGCCGGTAGGGCGGTACTCGTCGTGAATATTGACCATCAGGTTGTTTTCCAGCGCCTTGCGTTTGGCTTCCGTTAGCCAAGTCATCCAGCGGTGCGAACCAACCTCAACAAAGCCGAACTTGACGCCTTTAACTCCCCATTTTTTATAGAGTGGAAAAATCTCATCCATCTGTTTGTAGAGTGCCTGCAGATTCACGTACAGGATCACGCCCACATTTTTTGTGTTGCCATACGCAATGACCTTTGGCATGTCGATGGGCGCCACAACCTGCCGGGCGTCGGAGTTGAACGTAAAGGCCGGGCCGTACCATTTCCAGTCGAACAGAATGTATTGCAGGTTATGCGCAGCCGCAAAGTCGATGCACGACAGGGCCCCTTCGGTTGTCAGGGTCAATACCCGCATCAACTTTCCGGGTTTGATCCAGTCGGTGTTGGTGACCGTTGCCGGTGGGTTCAAATTCAACAGAATATCGTTGTTTTCCAGCAGTTTACCTGGTCGTTCGGCCACCATCACCACCCGCCAGGGCGTACCCACATCCGACATCAGATCAGCACTCTCGTACATCGCCGTGACAAGGGTGTTCGGCTTGTCGGTCGAGAGCCTGAATTTAGTCATTGCATAGTCGGTCAACCCGGCTTCGGCCAGCGAGGCATACAAGCCATTGGGCAACGACAGCGTCAGTGGCCGTTCGGCTGTTTCGGGCCACCTGTGCGACGGACCGCCGTCCAGGGGCAGGGCCTGATATGCTCCCTGAGCCCATGCGGTATACCAGGCTTTCGTATCGGCGGGCAAGGTAAACTCGCTGTTCTCGGCAACCACCCGATAATACAAGCCTTTGGGGTGTTCGGGAAAGAAATACTGGAAGGCAACCCCTTCATTGTAGGCCCGGAAACGCAGGTGTAGGTCGTAGTCAGGGCTGTCTTCTTTCTGGAGCTGAATCTCAAGCTGGTTATAGTGATCCCGAATCAGGCTGCGTTCGCCGTAGACCGGTTTCCAGGTGGTGTCTTTTGCCGCTCGGACAACGTTTCTGATGACCAGATTATCGCACCAGTTTACACCCAGCGTACCGGGTGGGGTGGTGACTTTATGCGCCATCGCGTGCTCGAACACATGGTTGTCGATCTGAATACCCAGACCCGATTCGAGAATGACCGGCGTTTTCTGGTAATCGACCCGGTAGGTCATCTGCCGTTTGCCGGGGCTTATTTCTGTTTGGGTAAATACGATTTCCAGCTTACCATCCGGCGATTGAAGTCGGTGTTCTGCAGGCTGGCTACGCGCGATCTGCGCCAGCAAAAAATAGAAAATAAGAAGATAAACCCGTGACATAATTAGGCAGGTAAGCGGTTAGTAAAGACGACTCTTTGGGGGGTTTGTGTGGGGCCGCTCACTTCGTTTCATTGACCTCAACTTGCAGCAGCTGATCGGAGTCATAGCGCGGAAAAACCGTTTTGTGGTTGACTATCAGCTTGTTCACCTTGCCGAACCCCAGCGATGCCTCGATCAGCGGCTGGCCCTGTAGCTGCACATCCAGTTGATTACCCGTGCGCGGGTCCGACGTTTTGGCCGCATACAAAAAAACTTTCGAGAGTGAACTTACCAGTGGCTTCCCGTTTCGGCGCAGGTAGCTCCCGTTGCCGATAAAGACCGACGATAATTTGGTGAGGTCCTGACGGTCGGCACCAACGGGAAACGAAACGGCAGCTATATATGCGTCAGTTTCCCAGCCGTTGATTACCGCGTTGGCGTTGCGATGCATTAATCGGCCATCGGCCAGCAGATTCATGAAAACCTCCGTCACCTGTCCGTTCTGGGTGATGCGCACACCGATGTAATTTGTCCCTTCAAACGTTTCAATAACGGGCAAATTACTCCGCCCGACGGCCCCGCTGGCTCCCGACGAACCCGTTGCCGTCTGCACGCGCTGGTTCGTTTCGTCCAACAGCACAATGGCGTTAACAAATTTGGTCCGGTCGGTTTTCTCCGGTGGCGATAAGACGTAGTAGGGAATCTGAACGTTGGTTGTCCGGTCTTTCAGGCCGTATTCCGTCCGGAACTTCATCTTTTCGGGTAAGTCATGCGGATAACCTAACGGCAGCATTTCAGGATATAAGGGCCGAAAAAGAATAGCGGCACTGTCTTTGGTAATCTCGAAGTCAGGGCCGCGTTTAACGGCTTTATCGGCATAATGCAACAGGTAATCGAAGCTGCCGATCTCGTAGGTTTTTACATCGTCGATGATCAGAATGACATTGCCAATCCAGAGGAAATTGCGGTAGTTGCGCAGGAAGTTGCGGGCCGTTGGACCAGTAGCATCGGCCAATATATACTTCAGCGTGCCGCCATCGATGAGGTTGTACAACTGCCCTGGATTCTTCACGGCGCTGTACTGGTCGCGCGTATCCTGTGCTGCTCCGTTGAACATGAGCACATTGTGCGCCCGGCTCGTCACGAAATAGCTGCTGTATTCCGGATTGCCATAGCCCACGTCGCCCCCATCGATGAGCAGGTTCTCGCCTTTATGGTAAAGGACAAACGAGCCCGCATCGGCATGGGCGTGGTTCCAGGTAAATCCGCATTTTACGCCCAGCAACGTAGCGTCCGGTTTCCACGAATCGCGCAGCATTCCCCAACCCATCGATTCATACAGGGCCGATGTGGGCAGAGACGGCGTGGCGGGAGCGGGTTTGTGCTCAGGATCATACAAGAGACCCATTGGCGTGCTGATACCCAGATCTTCCCGAAATGCATTGCGGGCCGTGTGCTTCAGGTACCAGTAGTAATCGTCTTTTCCCAGTCCCAGCTCAATGAGCAGCTTGGCCGGCCGGTCGCCATTGGCAAAATCGTTGCTGTCACCAAAATTCAGGGACATGAGCGACTTACTGTCGGCGCGTGGATAGGATGCGTTGATGAACCAGTCGACCGTTTTTTGCAGCAATTTGTCGTAGGGCATGTCAACTTTCCCGACCGCATTCGTGTACGCCAGCCTAAACAACAGGTATTCCGATACGCCATAGTTTGCATAGCTGACGCTCTCGTAAAAGCCACCGGCCGGGTCGAAATTCGACGGTTTGTTTTCTAGTACACTACCCGCAAAGGCAAACCACTGACGGCTGTCCTGCATTATATCGGCGGCCCATTTCCTGGCCTCCGGCACCTCGTTCATGACCGCCAGTGACGCTACTCCCGCTTCAAAAACGATAGCGGCCCACCAGTTATGCCCCATATTGTTGAGCGACTGGATCCGCTTATCTTTCGAGAGCCAGTCGGATACGGATGGCTCGATACCAAGTGTAACAATTCTGGCCGCAATCGCTTTACGTTCGTCTTTGGTTAGTGCCTTGTAGATCGCATCGTAGGTAACAGACGCCGTCCAGTTGGTATGGCTGGTGCCCAGACCGGCATTCCAGCGCGGACTGCGGTCGTCCATACCATCCCACGCCCCCCGCTCCACCAGTGCCTTAAGCAGCAAACCGGCCCGGTCGGCATAGCGCTTGTCGTCGGTCATGGTGTAGGCAAAAGCCAGTTGTTCCATGTTACCGCCTTTCGGCTCTGCCAGCCAGTTGTTGCAACGTTGACGGATAGCTTCCCAGTGACCAGCCAGCAGCGTGTCAGTCTTCATACGTTCTTTCAGACGCTCCGTGCGCTGGGGAGTATAGAAGAGGTAAGGGTGTGCTTTGCTGGCCTGCCCCCATAGAGAAGTCTGCCAGCAAAGCGAGAGAAAAAACAGTAGTACTGGCTTCAACTGTTTAGCCGAATAGTTCATAGAAAACGAATGGTAAGCGTTTTTTTGAGTTCGTTTGGTTTGTTCGGCCAGTTTCCGGGCTTCCTCTGGTTGCCGTCGATTATCATTTTTCAGATGGTGAGCCGGGGCCTGCACAGCCATTAGGGTTTTATCAGCTTGATTATTTTATCACCCTGTAACGTGCTGATCCGAAGTAAATAAACCCCCTGGTGCGGCAGTGCAACCGACTGCCGTTCGGTACTTGCGGCTTGCTGGACATGATGGTGTACTAACAGCCGTCCCTGCGCGTCGGCCATGTCCAGGTATAGCTCCTGCCCGGCGGCCCCGCGTATTTCTACCTCTGCTTTATCGCCCAGCACCGGATTACCCAGCACGGTAACCTGAAGTGGACTTTCGGTCGATTGAGCGGCTAAACGACCCGCAGCAGACACCTCGACAGGCTCAACACCACTGATTAGCTGGCCTTTATAATAGACCGTAATATGCGGGTTCAACGCAAAAGGGGCCGATGCCGTCCAGGAGTAGTCATTCGTTTCGGTAAACGACGACCAGTCGGCTTTGGTAATTCGATATTGAATGTTGCCGGTACTACTGCCGGGCTGCAATAATCCGAGAACTGGTTTCATTTTTAGCTCGAAATAGGCATCCGCATTTGTTCGTCCCTGCGACCGAACAAACTGGCCCGTCAGATTTGCGCTCCCTACTTGCGCGTAATCGATCCAGTAATTCAGTGATTGCGTTCCATCCGCCGTAAACCAGTAGCGAACGGATAAGTCCTTATAGGTGAGAGGAACATTTCCGTCATTATTGATTTTGAGAAAAGTACTGATGGTATTCGACGTTGTATTGGTGTTTTTATTCTCAGAATACAGGCTTAACTTCATCGATGGTGCTACCGTTGCTGGTTCGTTCCCCCACCAGAGTACCCCATTTCGGTAAAGCGTAATCCGATCGGTGGTAACATAGCTCGCCGAAGCGGTATACGAGTAGTCATCGGCTTCGTTGAAATTATTCCAATTGGTATTGGCCAGACGCGACTGGATACTACCCGAATTGCTTACTGCCTCCAGATTGCCCGCCGAAGCGTCGAAACTGTATTCAACATACCCGTAGGCGCCCTGACGAGGTTGCTCCAGGGCCACGTAGGCCATCCTAACTTTGCTGGTTCCCAATGCCGCATAATCGACCCAGGTGTTGATCCCGGCGTAGTTTTCGGCGGTCAACCAATACCGTATCGTTAATTCAGAATAGGGTACCGGCGTTGCTCCCTGGTTGACCAGCATCAGGTTTGGCTTGATGGTGTTATTGGTTAATTGGCCATTATCGCCATTCTGATACTGAATCTGTAGGGGAGAGGTTACCGTTAGGGTTTGACTTACCGGTACGGCCGCGGCATACACCTCATTGCCTGGCTGAGAAGCGGTAATGACGCTAACTCCGGGGGTCAACGCATGCACCTTGCCATCAATAATAGTTGCTACCGTTGTATTCGAACTCGCATAGCTGATCACCAGATTGGAGGTGGTGGTGGCAGCCGGATCAAAATCCGAATCGCCTGCCTTTTTTATCGGTAGGGGAGCAAAGGCAATAGTCTGCGTGTTGTAGTACAGCTGAAACCAGTCAACATTAAACAGAAAACTGGTGTAGCTGCCCCCGGTAGCGGTAAACTTAAAATAGAGGGTATGCACACCACTGAGGTTACTCACATTGGCATTGACCAGTGTGTAATTTGCCCAGCCGCCCGTTTTGGGAACGACCAGGGTAGCCACCAGCGGACCATTTACCCCATCCAGGCGAACTTCGATGTTTTTCGAGATTGTACTGCCTGCACTACTATTGCTGGCGGCTCGGGCTTCAAACTTATATAAGCCGCGCAGGTCTATGTTTTTAAAACAAACCCAGCTTCCGGATTTAACATTTCCGATACTCCTTGTCAGCCCGTCGGCCTCCGTTCCTCCAGCCGTTATCGCGTTCATGACCGAGTAATCTTCGGCTTCCAGCCGGTTGACAGGCAGCGTCGCAGTAGGAGGCAGTATTTTCACTGAATCAAGCTTAAACCAGTTGACCCTTGGCGAGCCATTGAGGTACAGGTAGATGTCGTGAACCCCAATCGGGCCGTTCAGGGCGCAGGAATCGGTTCTCCAGCTGTCACTGCCCCCCGTTGCGGGCAAGGCCATCTTACCGATCAATGGGCCATTGGCCCCATCCAGGCGAATACGCAGGGAAGCATCAGGAGCCGCGGTCGCATACCGTATGTAAAAAATCGTTGCGCCACTGTTCCCTAATTTGGCACCCGTATAAGCCGACCAGCTACCGTTACCTGAAGACGTGATAGCCCCGCCACCCCCTGTGTCGTTGGTAGACTGGGCAATTATGCCAGACTGAATCGTAAAATCTTCTGCCTGAACCGTTTCGTATGGATTAAATACCAGTGATAGGGTCTGGCTTGCTTTCGGGGCTATGGCGTATGTTCCATTTCCAGTCTGATAGGCCGTAATTACAACGGTTCCTGCCGAGACAATGTGTATTTTGTTATTGACAATGGTGGCTACGGACGGATCTGCACTGCTATAGACAACCGGTAGCCCCGACGAAGCCGTAGCACCCGGATCGAAATCAGCATCGCCAAAACGTTTTCGGGAGAGTGGAGGGAATGAGATCGTTTGACTGGTTAACGTCGTTGGTGACTCAAGAGAATACATCAGTGTACCCCACCCGATCAAATGTTCGCCATCGTAATTCACGGCACCTTTTGTTTCAATTCGGGTTTGGGCAGCCGCCATGGCCGTGAAAGGAGCGGGTATTCCTTTTCGTTTGGTATAATAATTATAGACCATTTCGTACATCGGCAGGAGCTCCGGCGTCGACCGGTTTGTTGCCGTGATTTTGCTCCAGGGGCCCATCGTACAGCGGTGAACACTCGCATCCCAGGGGACATCATCGTATCCTAGCAGATACTTGGCGGTGTACTCAAAGCCACTCAGAATTCGGTTATCGGAAGCACCAAATAAGTCGAGTCCCTGGTGTTGCGCCGTCCAGGCAACCTCTGCCAGATGACCAATGTTGACCTGAGCGTGAATCTGATCGCGACCGCTTTCCGAATTCTGGCCGGATGGAGCAATGATCTTCGTTAGGCCGCTACAGGGGAAATTGTAAAACCCATTGACAGCAAAGTTGTAAATGGCCGAATCGTTGCAAAAAATACCGATGCCCATCATCGCTTTCAGGCATCCTCCTCCCCAGTTGGCATCGGCATCCTCATCAATTAAAGGGACAAAGATCGTTTTCAACATGGTTTCAAAGCGGGCGATATCGGTCTGGGCCCATCCGCTGTAGGTGTATCGGATAATCTCAGCCGCGTTCACCCAACGAAAGCCAACTTGACCGGCGCCAAGCTGAATGTCTGAGCCATACATAACTTTTAGCGTAGATGACCAGGCGTTCATGAGCTCAATGGCTTTTTCCGCATGAGCCGGATCGCCGGTAAGCTTCCACATAATGGCATTCTGATAGGCGGCACTGGCATCGCGGATGAATATGGTATAATTTCTCAACCCATTTTTATCCCGCTGTACACTGTCGGCCGGGCCACGGCGAACGTAATTTTTTGATGAAGCCCCGTCCGCTTTAAACGTGTTGTAAGCACTAATCCAAGGTTCCTGATTGGCTCCAATTTTAGCTTTGATACGCTCAAAATCGGATTCATCATGCAGGATTCCGGGATGCGTAAACGATTGTGCTACACTATAATTGGTTAGTAGCACTAATACAAAGAGTAAATAAAAACCGTAGTTTTTCATAGCTACAAGGGTTGAGTTTGTCTGGGATCTGAAGTCAGTATGCATGGGTGATATTCATGCATACTGACGTGTTGTTAGCCCGATAAGGTCAGGTCAGCCTGGTGAAATTTGGGCAAAGAATTCCCTTCCGGCAGAAAATAGACTCTTCCGCAGACCGACTTTAGTAGATAAGGTGATTTAATTCTTTACCAGCCCGGGTTCTGGACCAGATTCCGGTTCAGGTTCAACTGGTCGATGGGGAGGGGATATAAATAGTTTTTGCGGGCGAACTTGCGGTTGCTAACTGGATCAATGATCAGGGCGCCATTGGCCGGATCGACGCCAAACGGGTATACACTGGCCTTATAAATGGCGATCTTGGAAGCCGGGTTCACGAACGTTGCCAGTTCCGTAGGCTTACCCTGATAGGAAATCACGGCACCTTCGATGGGCTGATTTAGTTCCTGTTCGGCAATAGCCCAGCGTTTGAGGTCATTGAACCGGGAGTTCTCCATAAACAACTCCAGCGCCCGTTCCCGGCGAATCTCGCCCAGCATCGTCAGACTCGGATAAGGAGCGATCAGGGCATTTGTGAGTCGGGCAACACCCGCTCTGGCCCGAATCTTATTGATCGACAGATCCAAGTCCGTATCCGAAATGGTGCCATTCCCCAGCTCACACTTGGCTTCGGCGTAAATTAAGTATACTTCGGCCAAGCGTATCTGCGGGTAATCGTACGATTCCTGGTAATCGGCCCGGACAGGGTGCTCGGACGAAAACTTCCGGTTCGAATACCCTCCCAGCGTAGCACTGGTCGATAAATTCGGGTAGTAGGTCGCAATGATGGAGGGGAAGTTTGTCAGGTTAAAATAATTCGCTTTGGTGTAATCGGCACCCGATGCCGTACCGAACCCCCAGTATTTGTAACTCGGGATATTGACCAGACTCCGCAACCGCCAGTCGCGATTCTGGAATTCGTCGGTCATAGCCGCATAACCTTTCGCCAGCGGAGACACGCTATAGGGAAGGCCGTCTTTACAGAGGTACATGTCCATCATTTTCCGGCTGGGGCCCAATCCACCCACCGTATGCGTCAGGTTGGCATTTCCCTGCAGCAGCGAATAATCGTACTTACTGGACAGAATGAATTCCTTATTGGCGGATTTATTCAGGCCTTTGGGATTCGAAGCCGCGTCTTCCAGAACGTAGAGGTAATAGGTACTCAGGCTGTCAACCCCGTTGAACAATTGATAGTCCGACGAACTCATCACCTGCGACGCCAGGGCAGCGGCTTCTGTAAGATAGGCGGTGGTATTATTCCCCTTACCCTGTCCGGCCGCAAAATCGGTCGTTTCCTTCACATATTTCTCCCACGTACCTTCATAGAGCAGTACGCGTGCTTTAAAGGCTTTGGCCGCCTGCTGGCTGACCTGCCCTTTATCTCCTGACGCAATTTTGGCTTCGGCAGGTAACCCGGCAATGGCGCTATCCAGGTCGGTCAGAATTTGTTTTGAAACCTCATACCGATTATTGCGGGGAGCATTCAAGAGTGGGCTATTGACATCGGCTACAATCGTATCGATCGGGACTCCTCCGTAGCGCTGGAGGAGAAAGAAATGATGCCAGGCGCGGAAAAAATAAGCGGCAGCGGCATATTGCCGGATACTGGCATACGACCCCTGATAGCCTTTTACCTTTTTGAGCAGAATGTTATTGGCCCGAATGTAAGTATAGGGATTGTTCCAATAGATATCGCTCTGGTTGAGGCCATTGGTGCCTTGCCCGGCTGACGACGTTCCCGTGGTCAAGTCAGAACCAATATCCATGAAATCGTATATACTGCTGCTGTTAACGGGCCTGAAGCCAATCATTTTATTGTAGAAATCATTCGCGGCTGCTTTGAACTGATCGGGCGTTTGGAAAAACACAGCCTCGGTTGGCTGATCCAGGGGATCTAGATCCAGGAATTTCTTTTCGCAGGCTGTCAGCAGCAGAACAAGGCCAACGCCAACGAATGATATATAGTTAGTTGCTTTCATGCGACAAGCGGATTAAGTCGGTTTACGAGATATTGGAAAAGCTCCGTTAGAAAGAAAGATCGATGCCAAACGACCAGGTTCGGAAGAATGGATAGGTACTGTCGGAACTTTCTCCACGTTCGGGGTCGAAGCCGTCCTTCACAGAAGTCAGTTCGAAGAGGTCATTGCCCGAGAAATACACCCGGATACGGTCGGTTTTGATTTTCGACGTGAACTGCTGCGGTACAGTATAGCCGATGATCAACGACTTCAGCCGGGCGTAGCGTAAGTTCTGGATATTCACGTCGTTGAACTGCCAGTTCCAGTTGTTGCGGGTGGCATCGAACGACATCCGGGGATATTGCGCGTCGGTGTTTTCCGGCGTCCAGGTTTTACCAATGTAGCTGGTATTCACGTTCACGTAATTCCGAAAGAACGGTGCCCGGGCGTTTCCTCCCCGCAGAATATACCACTGACCCACGCCCTGCACAAAGGCCGAGAAGTCGAACCCTTTCCACTGCGCGCCCAGATTGACCCCAAAGCTGTAGTGCGGGTTAGCATCGCCGTAGTAATACACATCGCCACTGCCGGGCAGGCCCGTACCCGTTGCCGTAATCTGCCCGTCGCCGTCCAGATCGACCACTTTCAGGTCGCCGGGCCGAAGCGTCGTTGTGGCGCCGGTCATGGAGGATAGATTGCCCTTGCCGCCGTATGTAGCGTAATAAGCCGCTACGTCATCCTTATTGGTAAAATAGCCATCGGTTTTATACACAAACAGGGCATTGAGCGGATAGCCCTGACGTGGTGAAAACTTACCGGCCGCCCAGCTGTCTTTGCCTTGGTACGAAACAACATTGTTGGTGTTATCGCTAAGCTGAAGCCCCACATTGTAGTTTACCCGCCCTACGTTCGACTTCCAGTTGATGGCAACTTCCCAACCCCGTGTGCGCAGCGTACCGCTGTTGGTCGTAGGAGCCGTACCGCCCAGAATGGATGGGTAGGTAATGCCGATGAGCATCCCTACATTTTTCTTTTCAAATACGTCGATGCTGCCGCTGAGCCGGTTGTTTAGCAGGGCAAAGTCCAGACCAATATCCTTGTTGACCATCCGCTCCCATGAGCGCTGATCGGTCGTGATGGCCGAAAGGAAGGCGCTGGTCTGGAGCGAGGGGGTAGCCCCAAAAAGCGCCGAACCAATACCGATGGTCGACACATAGTCGTAGTTGCCCAGGCTGGCCTGTCCGCCAGTTTCGCCGTAGCTGGCCCGTAGTTTCAGGTTGTTGAACAGGTTCAGATTCTTCACGAATCCTTCTTCCGACAAACGCCAGCCCGCCGACAGACCATAGAAATTGGCCCAGCGGTTGTTCATGTCGAAGCGGGAGGAGCCATCCCGACGCCCCAGGGCTTCGAACAGATATTTCTGGCGGAAGCTATAATTGAACCGGCTGATATAAGACACAAGGCCCCAATGGCTGGCGGTTCCACTGTTGGTTTGGGTATTGGTCGTAACGCCCCCGCTAACCGTGTTGGGCGAAGCGGTGTTGAGCGTAAACAGGCCCGCATAATCCAGGTTAGCCCGGCCTGCGTTCACGCCTTTGGTGTCATTTAGTTCGGCTGTATTGGCCACCATGAACGAGATATCATGATCGCGGGCAATGGTTTTGACATAATCAAGTTGTACTCCGTAATTCTGGTACAACGTATTGTTGATCGTTTCCGTAATGCCCTGCTGGGTATTCTGGGTACTCGTGATCCGGTCGCCCGTCCAGGAATAAAAGTTAAAGCGCTGGCTATAGAGCGTTGCCCAGTTGTCGCGTTTCGTTACGGCAGCGTTAGCCGTCAGTTTCAGGCCCGTGATCAGTTCAACGCCTAAACGGGCATTGAGCCGCATGATCGCTTCATTGTTCTTTGAGGTACCGCCACTTTGCGTAAACGCCACCGGGTTCCGATACCCATAATCATCGTAATAATCACCATTGAGGTTATAAGCCGGGAAAACTGGCGCATCGAAAAAGCCGGTATTACTGCCACTCAGACCAAATCGGGGGCTTTGCACGGTCCGGTTGTCGTACGACATACCCGTTTCCAGCTTGATACGTTTGGAAATGGTGTAGTCATAGTTGAAGCGTAAATTGTATTTCTTTTCTCCGTCATAGGCCGTCTTCAGCAGGGAGCGATTATCCGAAAAACCCACGGAGAAGAGGTAAGCCGTTTTATCCGACGAACCCCGTATGTTCAGATTCTGCTGATTTGACCAGGCCGGTCCATAGAGTGCGTTCTGCCAGTTATTATCCGCATAGTGCGAAACCAGACCAGTGGAGGGGTTGGTATAGTCGAACGCCTGACCCGTAGCCATTTTTTGCAGGTTCTCCTTTGTCCACTGCGGAAACCACTCCACCGGGTTGCCACTGGCATCGACCTTGTCCTGCGTGGAAGCGACCAGGTACTGCTGCGCCCATTGCGACATGTTCGCCCAGGGAACAGTGATGCCGATGGTATTGAGTCGGAAATTGCTGTTGAGACTTACCTGCATCCTGCCTCCTTTTCCCCGTTTGGTGGTAATGAGCAGGACACCTCCCTGAGCCCGGGCACCGTAGATAGCCGCCGACGCATCTTTCAGGGCAACGACCGACTCAATGTCGTTTGGGTTAATGGTGTTCAACTCCAGCGACCCGACCACCGAAGGAACCCCGTCGATGATGATGAGCGGCTCTACACCCGTCACGGACGACTCGCCCCGCAGGCGAATATTCAGCCCTTCGTTGCCCGGACGTGCTGACGTCCGCTGAATGAGCAAGCCGGGTACCTGCCCTTGTAAGGCAACAGCGGTGTTGGCAACAGGCCTGTCTTTGAATACTTCTTCGCCCACCTGGGCGATAGCCCCCGTTACGGTTGCTTTTTTCTGTTCACCAAACCCAACGACGACGACTTCGTTGAGTGCTTTGGTATCGGGCTGGAGCGAGACGGCAATGACGCTCTGGGTACCCACCGTTATTTCCTGGGGGGCGTAGCCGACGAACGAAAAAACAACTATAGTGCCTTTAGCCGGAACGACCAGTCTATAATTGCCATCAATGTCGGTTGTTGTGCCGCGAGCCGTTCCTTTCATAACGACACTGACCCCCGGTAAGCCCTGCCCTTTTTCGTCCGTCACTTTCCCCGAAATGGTTTCGTCTTCTGGTTTGGCGGTTTCAGCCGAAGCCATATCCGTTGACGAAGCCGCTGAAACGGCAGATTGAGGGGTAACTGGCGTATTGGGTTCCCGGTTCAGGATGATGTACCCTCCGGATAGCGCATACTGAATATGCAGGGGCCGGAGCAATCGGGTCAACACCTCCTCCAGCGGCAGGTTCCGAGCCAGAAGACTCACTTTACGATCGCGAACGAGCGATGGTACGTAGGAGAAACGTACTTTGGCCGTTTTTTCCAGTTGACTGAGTATGAGCTTTAGATCTCGCTGTTCTGCCTCAACCGACACCGTGCGATTGAGAACATCCTGTGCAAATCCGTCCCGGCCAAACGTCATGCTGGCCACCAGAACAATAAGCATCAGAGACAAACTGGTTTTCATGAGTACCGCAATTAGTTTGCGTTTGGTAATCGTTTTTTTCATAATTTACCAACTGTTTTTAATTGTAAGAAAACAAAGCCCTCCCTGGCTCCTTCAAAAGGAGCAGTGTTTGCCAAGACATAGAGGGAAGTACAACAGTCGCGGGGTAGAAATGAACATGGGTCCAAGCATGTCCATTTCGATAGCCCGGCGACTTTTTTTGTAGGCAGACGATTCGTTACTTCATCGGCAGCATTGGGGTTTAGGCGTTAAAAACATACTCATTAATCACAACCGGCACCGGTAATCACAACCTGTGTACCATCTACTTTATAGCTGGCGCCAATGGTTCGGCAGATTATATCCAGTTTAGTGAAAAAAGGTTCGTCGCTCATCGGCACCGTCAACTGACAGTTTTTTAGGGCGGATTTATCGTAAACAATCGACAAACCATACGCTTTTTCCAGCCGGGCAAACACATCGGCAATGGGCGTATTCTCGAACTCAAATGAAACAGCCTTTTGGTCTGATTCCGTGGGCACTACCAGGGGCTGGTCGGTGATGGTACGTGTGAGTTGGTTGGCCTCGGTCAGGTAGGTGGCTTTCTGGTTCGGTGACAGCATCAGTTTTTCAGTCAGCTTTACGGACTCGTCGGTTGGCGCCATCGGGTAAACAGCCACCCGGCCGGTACGAACGACCACCGAAACCTCCCTACCACCCGTTCGAATCGTAAAGCTTGTTCCAACAACACGAGTGACCAGCCCGTCGGCATAGACAAGAAAGGGACGTTTTGGATTTTTGGTTACGTCAAAGAAAGCTTCTCCCGTCAGAAATACCTCCCGCACGGATCGTTTGTCCATATCACGGGCATAACTCAACCGACTTTGCCCGGTCAATGTAATCCGGCTTCCGTCGGGTAACGTCACGACACGGGATTCGCCCTGGGTGCTGGCCACTTCCGTCAGGGGTAAATCCGACGATTTAACTACCTGTTCATACGCGTAGGCTGGTGTGGCAGGCCAGTATTGCCAGAGGCTCCAGCCAATACCAATAAGCAGCAAAATCGCAGCGGCCGCCTGCCACCACACCGATCGACTGTTCAGGCGACGAACGGGTGTTTCTATGGCCGGCGACGTACTCGATAATATTCGGTTGACCTCCCGGGTCAGTTCCGTATCCGATAGGGAGGAGTTAGACTGAATATGCAGAATAAACGTACGAGCCTCGTCAAGATCAGCTTTCTTTTCCGGGTAAGCTGTTAAAAGATCCTGCCAGATCGAACCGTTAGCGGGGGAGCCATTACGAACCCACTGCACGAAGTCGTCGTCAGCCAGGAAATTTTCGACCTCATAATCCTTATATTGCTTCATGATAGAACACCATTTCAAGAGGCTTCTATAAGGAGGATAAGAAACGCATCAGATTATAATGAAAAAAAATCATCTTTTTTTTCATTATATATTTAACTGATTAACTATGAGGAGATTACTACAAATGTGTAAAGAAATACAAAAAGAGAAACAGCGGCCCCCATTGTTCACGAACTGATTTGAGGGCCAGAGAAAGTAGATTGGTGGCGGCTGGCCGGGAGATATTCAGCACGAGCGCGATTTGTTCGTTGGTAAGATTTTCGAAAAACTTCAAATGAATAACCTCCTGTTGGCGCTGTGATAATCGACTGATTGTTTTATGCAGGTGAGCGCGTGTTGCTGCGTCAGTTTCGTCCTCAATGATGCGGTTCTCAATATAATTACCGGAAGCGGATTGATTGTCTTCCCATTCGTCCGGGAGGTTGACAAAAATGGTATTTTTCTGATACTGCTGAAAAATGCGGTTTCGGAGGGCCGTAAATAGGTAAACCCGCAGGTTGACAACCGGGCCTAAAAACGCCCGACGTTCCCATAAACTGACAAACAGGTCATGAACACAGTCTTTCAGCAACTCCCGGTCGTTCAGGAATTTAGAACCATAGTCGAACAGGGGCCTGTAGTAAGCACGCAACAATGCCTCAAAGGCTTGCCGATCACCTTCCCGAAATAGTTGCCAGAGTGTTGTATCCTGCTCGGTCACGAAAAAAACAGTCCATTTGAGGGTACACAAATATACCCCCCAACCCGAATAAAGCCCAAAAAAAAGGGCAATGGTTCTATTTCGCTGGTATGTGAAACGACATTGTTCGTCTGCCGGGATAAGTTGTTTACGTAACGAAAGGTAAAAAAGATCGCGTAAGGCATTAAAATGGTACACAATAACTGGACAAATAGCACAACTTGAATCACAAAGTGTCTTACCCTGATTTTGTTCGGCCGTTTTTTTGAACAGTAGCTGGGTTGACTCGTCCTGGCAATTGTTGACCGTTCGTATGCAACTGATGGTGTTTGACAGATTAAAAAAATATCCGTCTCGTGTGGAAGCGAGACGAAAAAAATATCATGCAGGCTTCCACCCAAATCGGACATTTACAGAGATACTATTTGACCTGAAGTTCGTACTTTGGCTTACTTATAAATGATTACACAAAAGTTGCCAAAATTCGAAGAGGTATGAGAATATGCGTATACTGTGCCTCTAGTGCTAAAGTACATAGCGACTATTTTGAGGCAACTGAAAAGTTAGCCCTGGAATTTGTTAAGGCTAACGTAGAGGTTGTTTATGGCGGTGGGGCTGTTGGTTTGATGGGAAAACTCGCCGATACCATCTTGTTACAGGGTGGTAAGATTAAAGGCATTATGCCCCGCTTCATGAACGAAGTAGAATGGGCGCACAAAGACGTCACTGACTTTGAGTTTACAGAGACCATGCACGAGCGGAAAGCTAGATTCCTGGAAGGAATCGATGGACTTGTGACCTTACCCGGGGGAAGCGGAACATTGGAAGAGCTATTAGAAGCAATCACCCTAAAGCGGTTAGGCCAGTTTACTAAACCTATCGTTATTCTTAACACCAAAGGATTTTATGATCCGCTACGGGAAATGTTAGAGCGGTGCGTTCATGAAAACTTCATGCATGAGAAACATTTGGAAATGTGGTCATTTGTGGACCAGCCCAAAGATGTCATTGATGCGCTGATGACAGCCGCTGCCTGGGATAAAAGTGCGATTGATTTTGCGACTAATAAGTAAGGCTATTCATCTCGGTAAATGCTTCCAGCTGAGACAAGGAAACGTTCATGAATTGGCCCCTGCCCTCTGGAGGACGCCGTATTATGCATCTGCTCCTTAAATGGGGCCTTAAAAGAGACGATTCAATAGTGAGAATGGATCCGGGGACATAACAGGGCAAATTGTCGATTGAGGTGTCCGTAATTTCGGCGATGTAAGAGAACGCTAGGATATGCATACCCATTTACATTAGCCTGCTTGTCCAAAAAAGTACATAAATGTGGCTAAGCCTAGAATCAATAATGACCAACTTACTATCATTCGAAGGCTAGGTAAGGCGCCACTCATTAATACGCGCTTGCCAAGGGGTAATAGAGCAATGCAAAGACCTGTTGTGGCCAAGATAGATACAAAAGAAGTCCCTTTGAGTACGCCTAGCATCAAAGCCGACATCAGACCTAAACCAATTGAGCCAACTAGACTTAGCACGCCAGAGCGATACGTGCCAACCGCTAGGATTACCCAGCCAAACATGATGGCCGCTGACAAGCTGGAAACGATGTGGAAAGCGCCATACGAGTCGGCAACGGCCTTGATAGCCAGTGGCAGATTTTGCACCTTCACTAATTGAAAGGCTAGATGATTGATGCCGTAGTGGAAGCTACGAGCGAATAAGCCCAACATCACCAACGTCCCTCCCCAGCATGCCCAGGCCGGTTGTCTTTGCCCAACTAAGTTGGCTACGGTGACTATGGCTGGCCACAAGAGGATATTACCAGCCAGAAAAAGACTATAAGCAGTGGTGACTAGAGTTGGCAGTTGGTCAAAAGCTTTGAGTTGTTGGGGAAAGAAGAACTCAAATTGGATGAGTAGCAGTTGGGAAAGAATTAAGAGAAGTGGGGCAATAATCATGGAAACTCCTGCGATCCAACGGCCAGGGAACCAAAATGTCGTTGATTCAAGAGACTCAATTTGGTGCAGCATATTATTGTTTTTAGGGTAATTTTATTGCATTACAAGGTATTGTGTAATACATACTACATAAGTGGTTTTGTTCGCGTTTCAACGGCAATCGCTGATTTCTTTAAGACGCTAATCAAACGTTATTTATTCTCAGCAAACGCTCCCCGCCAGAGACGGTGAAACCTTCATGAGATGCTTCAGTATTCGGGCGTTTAAGGGAAGGCTCTACTTTAATACCTCTCCAATACTATCCGTAGCATACTGTTTATGTTTAGGGCCAGTCCGGGTAGGAAAAATTAGATGATGAGCCGTACTCCGCCAAGTTCTTCGATGCGGTATTCAAACTTTTGGCTGGGTGAGCCGATAAACATGAAATTGGTTGGAATCTGCCATTTTTCGGATAGCTCCTGAATGAGTTCCGGTCCAAAATCGCCCTTGATTATTTCATAGGTAATGTCAATTTCGGGATAGGCCCGGTCGAGGGTTTCAATGTCCCGGTGTAAATTCTCGGGTATTATAAAGTGCTCACTTTCGATGGTTACAATACGCAGGCGATTTGTTTCTTCATTTTCTTCAATGTAGATCATAACCCGGTTGAGTGATGCGATGTCGTCGCCTTTTGAAAAGAAAACAAATTCCTGGTCGTTGATTTCCTTAATAGTCTGGTTGGTCCAATCCGTAAACCGCTCGATGCTTTGTTTCAGGGGCTTGAAGAAATACAGAATAATCGACAGCAATCCGCTTAATATCAGCGAACGATCCATCATCATCAGGGCTATTAAAAAGGTAGGAATGAAGTATTCAAAAAATACCAGCACGTAGTGCGGGTTTAGCATGACGTTCCCCACCAGCGCCGTTCCGACGGCAATCAGTGCCAGGAAAACCGAGCCTGTCGTAGCCCGCTCGGGCCGGGGTAGGCGTTTTCGTCGGAGCTTGAGCAGCAGGTTGCCAATCCCAAATAAACCCATAACGGCCAGAAACGAAATGGCATAGACTCCCGCCAGTGCCTGGAGGTTGCCGCCCGTGCTCAGTAAAACGGATACGCACAGAACAAAAAATACCAACAGTATATAATACGGTGCCTGCCGGCTGTTTTCTTTCAACAAAAACTGAGGGAAAATCCGGTCTAAGGTCATGCGTTTCATCAGCCCGCCAACGCCCACAAACGAGGTCAATACGGCCCCACTCAGGACCAGCACCGCATCTACCGAAACCAGCCACGACAGCCATTGGCCACCCGCACGCTCGCCCATAAACGCAAGCAGGGATTCCTGGTGGCCGTTCACGTCGCCAATGGACATGATCCCAAGTGCCAGAATAGCAATCAGTGGGTTAAAAACCGTAACGATAACCCACATGTTGCGAAGGGTTTTTGGGAAAATACCCGGTCCCTGTTCTTCCACGTAATTGGCTGAACTCTCGAATCCTGAAATGCCCAGCATGGCGGCTGCAAAGCCCGCAAAGAGCTGATAGGCAAGGCTATGCTCGGATTTGGTCGCAAAATTAACCGTGAAATGCCCTATGCCATTCATTAACACATACCAGCCACATACAGCACACAGGATGATCAACGTGGCCAGATGAATGATAAAAATGACAATGGCGGCCTTCGACGATTCTTTTAAACCGAGCAGATTGAGCAAAAAGAACAGAAGTAACAAGCTAATGGTCCCCCAAATAATGGGCAACCCATGATTGAACGCCGACGCATAATGAATGGCTTCATTGGCCGAAATAACACTGGTAGCAACGTACGAAAGGATGGTCAGGCAGGCCGCGAGTGAAGCCATCGACTTGTTGGCCGAATTGAGCAGTACGTTGTAAGCGCCCCCGTTGAGGGGTAATGCGCCTACGACTTCGCCATAGATTTTCCGAAATAAAAACAGCGTTCCGCCCACCATTAATAACGAAATCCAGGCGAACTGGCCAGCATACATAATGCTCAGTGCCGAAACGTACAGGCAGGAGGAACTGATGTCGTTGCCGCAGATAGCCGACGCTGGCAATTCACCTAATTTTGTGTGCGTAGTCATTAAAGGCTCCGTGTTTTCCCTCGTAAACAACACGAAGCACACTCTAGTTAAAATTTCCTTAAAAACCAGTCTCTTTAAGGGTTTGCCTATCGGTAGGGCGTAATACCAGACACCTGATTATCGTCAACGTCCGAGGGCTTTCAGGATGAGAGGTTGATGATGTGAACTGTTGGGAAAATAAGCTGAACAGCTACATCATTCAGGTGTTTTTTATCAAAGGGAATTATTGAGGCCCAGGAACGGGAGATTGTCCAAATGCAGCAGATACTCAGCCGAATGGAGAATAAATAACGGGGTGGCCATACTCGGCTAAAAGTCCCGTTCCTCTGGTGACGAATCGGATTCCCGCTCTTCATTATCCCGCACTTTAACGATCTTCCGGCTTAACCGATAACTAAACCCGATGAAACCAATCCGGCTTTCGCGTTTTCCGACGGTGTTTGCCAGGAAATTTGGCCCGAAGCTGTCGATCTGAAACTGAAGGGTGTTGAAGATATCACTCACCCGGAAGTTAAGCGTTCCCCGGCCTTTCAGCACATCCTGTTTCACCCCAATATCCACATTGAAAAAGCTGTGGATGGTTCCCTGCGCAACGATGAACGGCGAACGGTAATTAACCGCCAGTTGAATGGCGGTTCCGCGCCTGGGTCGAAGATCGGTGGTGACGCGGCTTGTCCAGCTTCGGTTGGTTCGGGTCAGCACGCCCGGTATGTTGGCCCCGCCCTGAATGGTCCGCTGAAAAAAGGTGAACGTGCCATTGACTTTCCACCAGTTGGTAATGTCCTGGTTCGCTACCACTTCCAGTCCGTAGTTCTGCGACCGGTTCAGGTTAAGCGACGTTTGCTCGGTAATGCCATCCTCGCGCAGCGTGCGGTAGCTGGTAATCTCGTTGTTTGTTTGCCGGTAGAACAGCGATGAGTTGACGGAGGTCGTCTTGCCATTCCACAGATAGCTCAGCTCCATCGAATTAATTAATTCCGGACTCAGCTGGGGGTTTCCAAAGCGGATGTTGAGCGGGTCGGACAGATCGACAAAGGGGTTGAGCGAACGCACCGATGGGCGGTTGATGCGCCGGGTATAATTGAGCTGTAGTTTTTGCTCTTTAGCCAGGTTATAATTGACAAACGCGCTTGGAAACAGATAGATATAATCCCGTTTGCTTTGCTGGCCCGTTGTGCGCTGATCGGTGAAGATGCTGGTATATTCCGTTCGGAGCCCGGCCTGGTAGCTGAACTTCTTCAGCTCATTACCAAAATTGACGTAAGCGGCACTGGTGTGCTCGTTATACAGGAAGTTGTTACTGATGTTGGGGTTTAGCTCCCAACTGTCGCTGAGCAGGTTTTCGAACACATAGTTGGCCCCTAATCGTCGGTAGGTGTACTTCAACCCCGTTTCCATTCGCTGCTTGTTCTTAAGAGGGTTCACAAAGTCAGTTTGCAATACCGCTACGCGATTGTTCTGGTAATTGCTGGCCCGCTGCTGCCCGATCAGGAAATTGGGCGTCAGTAAATTCTCGGGCAAGGTCGTTGTGTTGGTGAAGAGTTGATTTTCCGTTCCACTGTTGGTCGACAAAGTCGCGTCGACGGTTAGTTCGCGCCCTTTTTTGTCAAACGTCCGGCGGTAGCCAGCGGTATAATCAAGGCCGGTTTGGGGTTCCCGCTCTTCGGTCGACCGGCGGGTCAGGCCCAGCGATTCCCGGCGGGCATTCTGGGTGTTGAACGTCTCGAATTCGGAGTCGTAGCTGTACCGGGGCCGGTATAAGGCCGATACGGTGAGGTTATCGCGGGAAGTCAGCGCATAATCGAAACCCAGCCTCAGGTTGTTATTCACACTCCGCCGAACGGCATCATTGCGCTGGGAAAGATAGCTTACTGAGTCTGTGAAGAGGTTTTGACGATCCGAAATACGGTACTGAAAACGACGAAAATCCCGAAAGTTATAACTGCCGAACAGGTTGAGCTTTTTCAGCCGGGCGTTCAGATTCACGGAGGCATTGTATTTATCCCGCGTGCCGACATTAAGCTGAACGGTTCCGTTAAAACCGGGTGCCCGCTCTTTTTTCAGGATGATGTTAATAATGCCCGATGCGCCATCGGCATCATAGCGGGACGATGGATTCGTAATAATTTCGACCCGTTCGATGTTACTGGCCGGAATCTGGTCCAGCACGGCCTGCCGGTCGAGGCCCGTCAGGCCGGACGGTTTCCCATCCACCAGCACAATGACATTGCTGCTACCGCGCAAACTGAGGGTTCCGTCGACATCGACCGTGACAGACGGAACATTTTGTAAAATATCAATGGCCGATCCGCCCTGGGCAATGGGCAGTTGATCGACGTTCACCACTTTCTTATCGAGCGAATACTCATACGCCTGCCGTTGCCCCTGCACCACCACTTCGTTCAACTGCGTTGCTGTTTGGGTCAGCACAACAGTACCCAGATTTATAGATGGATTATTCCCGCTGATGCGAATGCCCGTAAGTTGCCTGGGCGCATAACCCAGGCTCTGAACGAGGGCATAATAAGCACCGGGAGCCAGGTTGTTGATGGTAAAAACTCCTTTCTCGTCGGTAAGGCCACCCGTAACGGAGCTGGAATCACTGGATCGAAAAAGCCCGATGCTGGCAAATTCAACAGGTTGGGCCTTTCCATTCTGCATGGCTGTTAGCCGACCCGTCAACGCACCGATCGCAGCATCAGAATTTATGTCGCTGTCGCTACTGTCGGATGGCGTTTGGGCATTTAGGTAGGGAGTTCCGGGCGTTTCCTGGCCCACCGTGTCGGGCTGCATACCCAACATGCGCAGAACATCCTGCCCGGCAGGAGTTGGCTGTTGAGCCATAGCTTCGTCAAGAAATACGTTGGTGACAAGAACGAACGAAAGTAGGTGTGTATACTTCATAAGGCAGCATTTAGAGGAGCAGAAAAGGGTAAGAAGCGGCTTGTGTTATCAGGTTGAGCAGCCATATGCGGCTCAAATCGACAACTCAAACAACTTGAAAGGCAACCGACTGGTCGTCGGGCCGAAAACACTTTTTTAGGTGTAGATAACCTGTATGTAGGTTAGCGAAGAAACGGGTTGCCCGTTTTGGGGTGTAGTGATAAACAGGTTTTGTCGTAGCGGGATTGACTACAAATTTCCTGAACGGGTTTTAAAGAGAGCTTAACAAAACCTTAGAATTTCCTTAAGATCAGAGTTGTTAGCCCCACGAACGGCTATCTCAGCCACTGAAGTGGATGATGTTCTTGTCAGTCTGGATGTAAACTTCGCGACTAATCGTCCGCCCGATGGCAGTTATCTAGTTTGGAAAGGTTATTTCAGGGTAAAACAGTTTATAATCCAAGGCTGGCCTCTTTTTCAAACAACCAAAACGATGGCTTAGTATCTCTGTAAACCACCGTTTTGCTTGTATAAATGTAACGTGAATAATAGGTATCTTTGTCTGAATATCAATAAGTTACCTGCCTTCAGTTCCTTCCCATTATTCACGTTACCCTAACGGACAGTCTGTTGCATCAGGAATAAGCCGGTTTGTCGATATCCGGTTTGTCGTTGGGGTTTGTGTTTGGATTCATCATCCGAACATTTTGACCCGGCTCATCGGGCCCGTCCGTATACCTCTCGTTCAGCTCATCATCAGGAAGTGCCTCGTCGGGTAAATCGCTGACAGGCTGTTCGCTGCTTACGCCACTGTGTCCTTCTGTCGACTGATTTTCCAGCCCATCAGGCGAAATGGCTTTTTTTGCCCGGATAATGTCTTCTCTCTCGTCGCTTTCCATATCGGTTTGATTTTAAAATTGAATGTATTGACTCTATTATTTTTCGGTTGTCAGAATCGTTTGCCCCGCCGGATACAGTATGTCGGCGTTGTCTTCGGCCGTAATGAAAACGGCCTGGGGTTTGGCAACGGCCGCCGTGGTTAGAGTTGCCGTCAGGGCTTTACCGGACGGATGCAGCTGACCCAGTTTTTTGACGGAATTGTCATTCTGCTTCATCCAGACCAGATACGTATCCTTAGCAGGCGTCAGTTTTTGGGATTCTGCCAGATTCTGGACCCGTACATCCAGGGTGTAGTTTTCGTTCTTATCTTTCTTAACGTTGATGGTACCGGCAGCTGCGGGAACAACAGACGATGTGGTAAATGTCATTTTGGGTGTGCAGGCATTGATCGTTAAAATTAAACCCAGTAGTGTGATTGTTCGGATCGTTTTCATTTCGTTGACGTTTTAGATAGTTTTTAATTTGACGTTTTTTCCAGGCGGTCTTTCACATACAACTCCTGTATAATCACCAGTAGGACGGCAATGAGCGGAGAGGCAAACAGGACGCCCGCCAGCCCGACCAGAATGCCCAGCAACACCTGCCCGAACAGGAGCAGAGCGGGCGGCAGGGAAACAAACTTTTTATCCAGCAGGGGTGTCAGCACATACCCTTCCAGCGATTGCACGCCCATGTACAGCGCGAAGACATACACAACCGAGCTCGCGCCTTGTGGTAAAGCCACCAGTAGAGCCGGGGCCAGCGCAATGTAAGGCCCCAGGTTAGGAATGAAATTTAGTATGCCAGCCAGGATACCCAGCACAATAGGAAAGGGAATACCGAGAAGGGCCAGCCCCACACTGGTGGTTACTCCCACAACCGTCATCGTGATCGACCGGCTGATGAACCAGTTCTTCAGGGTTGCAAAACACAGGTCCATGACACCCAGCAGTCGAGGGCGGTACGACGGATGAAAGAGTTTGACAAACCCTTTTCGATACACATCAGGACTGGAGGCCAGGTAAATTCCAGTGATAAGTACAATCAGTACATTAACCAGACCGCCCAGCGTCGTGGAAAAAACACCGGTGACCTGGGTGAGTACGCCCATACCCCGACCGCCTGACGACAGGAGCTTACCGGGCTGGTCGGGTATGCCTTCCAGCAATTTATTACCCCATTCGGTTTGCGACAGGTTGCCTTTGAGTCGTTCGACCGACGCGGGAAGCGATTTCGCCAGTTCATTGGCCTGCTGGCTGACGGTGGGAGCCAACCCCCAGATAACCCCCGCCACCAACGCTACCAGCAAAAGCATCACCAGCCCCAGCGACAAGCCATACGATAACTGTGTTTTGCTACTGACAAACTGACTCAGCCCACTGAGCACCACCGCCACAATGATTCCGCCAAATACCAGAAAGAAGAAATTAGCGGCATACCCTACCAGCAGAAACAAAGCCGCAATCAGTAAACAAATAAATGCTGCCGTGGCCGTCCGTATTGGAAAGGAGGAGTGGTGTCTCATGGTGTATACAGGATTAATTTATCTGGTTATATTCTGCCAGATGGGCATGGGTGACGTTTTGCAGACTGCGGATGTCGGACGAAGGGCTATTTGAAATGACGGTGAATGATCCGTCGGTTTCCAGTACGACAGCCTTCACCTCGTCGGGGTTTGCTGAACCGGAGCTGCGTATGGCCGCAAGAATTTCATCTTCGCTCACCCGCTGCCGACGCATGGCCTGCTTCAGGTAATGTCCCTGATGAAACAGTAATGTCGGTTCTGCTTTGATAAGCTGCTTGAATCCCGGCCACCGCACCGACAGCCAAGCCACGACATATTGAAGACCAACCAGCAGCGCCAGTGCGGTTAATCCATCGGCCACTCCCGTTTGTCGCGAGACGATAATGGTCGATAGGGTAGACCCCAGCGCAACGGTAACCACCAGATCAAATGCATTCATTTTTGACAGCGTACGCTTGCCCGAAATTCGAAGGATAAGCAGCAGGCCAACGTAGGCCAGTACACCGACGACCAGAATGCGCCCAATGCTTTCCCAGCCCTTAAAAAGCCAGTCGCTGATGGTGTGAACGACGTCGATCATAGTTGTTTACCGTTTAGGTCAGGCGTCTTGTTGGGTGTAGACACGGGTGGTCGGGACAGAATGGCCGGTCCATCGGGTTGTTTTTCGAGCAGAACCACCGAATGCGGATACGGCATGTCGATGTTGGCGTCATCGAGGGCCAGTTTTACGCCTGTCACCACCTGGTCACTCACCTTCAGAACGTTGGCCTGATGCGACTCTACCCAGAAATAAACCGTCAGGTTGACCGACGAACCCGCCAGCTCAGAAACGTATACCCAGGGGGAAGGCTCCTTAAGGACGCCATCAATACGACTTAAAACTCCGTGAATGACGGTACGGGCCTGGTCAATCGAATCAGGATAACCAATGCCCACCACAAACTTCACCCGACGTTTATCGTAGGCCGTCCGGACAAGTATCGAACTGGTATATACATCTCCGTTTGGCAGAATCACACGCTCGCCGTCGTAGGTTTTCAGCCGGGTCGAGCGCATGTTGATGTCTTCGACGGTGCCTTCGAAACTATTGATCTTGATCTGGTCCCCTACTTTGAACGGGCGACGCCACAGAATGAGCAGGCCTGCAAAGAAGTTCTGGAGAATGTCTTTGAAGGCAAATCCAATGGCTACGGATGTGATCCCCAATCCGGCGATAATATCCCCCGGCTTAAACGACGGAAAGAAAATGACGCAGGCGACCAGAAAACCCAAAATGGTGATGAGTGTGCTCACAATTCGGCTCACCAGGTTGGCAAGCATATCGTCAATAGCATGGGTTTGAACCGCTACTTTATTGATAACTTTCCGCAGGAGTTTCCCCAGCAACCAGAACAGCACGAAGACAAAAATGCCCACCAGCAGGTAAGGAAGCCGCTCGGCTGTGCCTTTCAGGAAATCACGAACGGTGCGCCAGAACAGGATCAGGCCATCGTTGAGCGTAAATGGGGGTTCATTGACGCGCGGGGGTTGCAGAAAAATCAATAGAAAGGTCATACCGATGGCATCAGACGCCCAATAGCTCCTGATCATTACTGGTGGTTCGTCTGTTACTCATTTGTAGCAGGGGCCGGTAAAACAGGCGTTGGCTTATAAAACAGGACCAGCGTACCCAATCGCTTGTTGGGCGCCATGATGGGTGCCGAGAGTTCATAAACGGCTTTATTGTTGAAATAGATATCCTCCTTCTGGAGCAGATAATCCGGGAAACGGCTGGCGAATACAATACCCTGATTTTTCTTGTTCGTCGACAGGGTCACCTTCCCGGCGGGGTCAACCAGCAGCATTTCCTGTACCCCTTTATTTTGGACAAGCGTATTGAAGTATTCGTTGATTTCGCCGGGTTTGTTCTGTAACAGAGCGTTGCGAACGGCCCAGGCAAAGGTTTTCATGCCAAAGGTCAACTGCTGCTGATTGGCCGAAAGCTGGTTGTTCTGTGCGGTGACCCGCATGGTACTTCGTTCCTGTATAAACTCCTCTTTAAGCGTCCAGTTGCGATACAGTAAGTAGGCGCAACCAACACCTAAAAGAATGATTACGGCATACAGCACGTTTTTAGGGTCCAAACTAAGTTTAGACGTCGTTGTCGTCTCTGATAATGGTTGTTGAGTGGTCATCGTGTCCGTTGAGTCATTAGGGTTAGTAAATGCTATGACTGGATAGCGTTTACCTCAATGAACAGCGGGGGGCTTAGACAGGACTTAAGAAAAGCTTAGAATCTGGTTAGAAAGACGGTTTGATCAGTGAAACGATCCATACGAACGAACCTGAAACCCGCCAACATACATGGGTTTGCTTTCTGTATCCGATTCGGATGAAGTGGTTTGCTGCCGAAACAGTATCCCGTTGTTCGCGCGTTCGAGAAAGTAATTGAAGGCCGTTCTCAGCAAAGCAAAAGCGGCCAGGAGACCAATGTCATTTCAGGAGGGCGCAACGGCGATCTCAGAATGTCGGCACCTAGCTCCAGTTCAACAGCGAGCGGCCCAACGATAACCGGATTTCTTCTTTAGGTACTGCCAGACTGCGGCCTGTAGCAATCGCCAGCAGGAAACTCCATTAGGCTCGCACCGATGCCGTTACAATGACGATGGCTGCACCGGCTTCGATCCAGCGGGCCGATAGTTTCAATAAATTCTTCCATTGGCCCGCTAACGGGTCTACCACTCATGCGGCTAAGCAAGCCATTGGGCTATCCGTCTTAAAGAATATATAATTGTGGAGCAAGCGAACCGATTTCCGTCAGCGAACAATCGGCCCTTTTGGCGATGTCTTTTGAAGCACTTTATTAATGGAATAGACTACACCATTGGTGGCCCGTATATCGGCCTGAATGACATCGGCAACTGTACCACGTCCATCCTCAATTGTTATATTGTTCCCCTGTTTGTGAACCACCAGAATCTGCCCTGTCAGGTTGGTTAGCGTCTGGCCATCTCTGAGTTGATCAGATGTCAGGCGGCCTTTAACGACGTGGTAGGCCAATAACTGGATAAGCCGTTGTTTGCTCGATGGGAGTAGTAATTCACTGATTGACGGCTCCGACAAAGCCGAAAACGCTCCGTTGTTGGGGGCAAATACGGTGTACGGCCCTTTCCCGACTGCTTGCTTGCTTAACCCGGAGGCTTTCAGCAACTGGAGCAGCGTGGTATGATCGGGCGACTGTGCCGCAATACGGCCCAGGGAGGTTCCGGTCTTGACCCCGCTTGCTTTTAGCTGATCGGGGCTACTTTGTGCCAATGCGTCCAGTTGACTGCCGAGGAGCAGGGAGCTGATAAGACTTAAAATAAGGATATGATTTACGTTCATGAGGAGCTGATTTCGGTTTGTTGATGGCTAATTAGTCGAGTAGTTTACTGTAGTTTTAACGGTGCATACCCTCGATTGTTTTGATCGGGTTATGTTAAAGGACCTGCCCGAATGCCTTTCCATCCATTGAAAGGTGAGCTACGTTTCTATAAACCGGGCAGCCAGATTTACAGTCACTTGCTTACCTTTCGTTGACTTTGTCGGTTAGCTGCCATAAACTGTTTTACTCAACCAACATGGATGCTATTTCTGCGCTACTCGTTAATCTTGTCTGTGTGCTGGATCCGGAAAGGATTGAGTCTTCCCGAGTTCACCTGTCTGACGCATTGGCCGACAGTCGGTTCGGCACCGAGACAAAGAAGATACAATAACTGGCAGCGCTAACGGCTCAGAAATACCAGATTAGCTGCACGGGAGTTTGCCGGACAGGGAATATGATTCCCTGGGCAACTGATGCCCCATGATCACCAGCGTCAGTATGGCAATCACCAGCGGGCCTTCCAGCACAGGTGTCAGTTGTGTATACTAATCACTTATGTGACTGAAGGCGTTTAATTGGCCGACCTGTATTAAGTTAATAACTGTGAACTCCTGTCAGTAGCACACGGGTCAACAGCAGACTAAGAGAACAAGTACAACGATGAATCATTCGTTAACTGGTATCCGACCACACAGTTTAAAGAAATTGAATGCGAATGCGATGGATTGAGCTTACAGATAGTTAAAAGTTAGTGTCTCACAAAATGCTCCTCAAAGTAAGACATAGGAGGATTTAAATATTTGCTTCGTAAAAAGGTTGCTTAATTGAACGGCTTGTTTTACTACCTGTCAAGTGGCCAGCAGTCGGTGCCGCACCGGCCGTTACGCCGTAGCGGGACCGTGCCGACCCGGGTCTACCTGTCGCCACCGCGGTTCTGTCTGTAGTCTACCACTCACATATCGACAACACTAAATTGGTAGAGGCATCAGAAGTCGAAAATACGTACCCTGACGATTGGTCAAGCTCATCTCTCCATCTAACTGCGCCGTCAGTTCCTCAATAAGCCGATGGCCAGAGAAAGCCCGTCGGCTTGGGGCTTCTTGACTCAATAAGCCAGGGCCGTTATCCTGCACTTCCAACAACAATTCGCCAGTTGACTTTGGTTGAAAACGAACTAGCAGTGTCGGGTGGGGCTGTCGAGTCCCAACTTGACTGCCGCCCAACGTGGGAGTCAGAAAGGCATATTTAAAGGCGTTCGTGAGCACTTCGTTTAGAATCAGACCTAGCGGCACTGCCACTTCAACATTCAGTTGTAAATCAGCAACGTCAATCTGGTAATCAAACGTGGCTGGGTCAAATCCATAGCCAACCAGCAAGCCTTCGGTCAACTCCTTCACATACGCTTTGATGGATACCTCAGTCGGATTGTCGGTCTGGTAAAGCTGCTGATGAATTAACGAGATGGCATCCACCCGCCGTTGGCTCTCCTGCACGGCCTGAACCGCTCGAGAGTCATCCAATTGCCGGGACTGCATACGCAACAGGCTGGAGATGATCGCTAAATTGTTCTTCACCCGGTGTTGCAATTCCTGCATCAGCACCGTTTGCCGTTTGGCCTGTTCACTAATCTGTTGGTTGTTTGTCGAGACAAGTTTGTTAGTGGACTGCAATTGAGCGTTGGCCCGCCGGATCAGACGGTACTGCCACCCGGCAACAATTAACAGCGTCAGAAGGGTAACCAACCCACCCGTCTGCCAGCTTATCAAATCCAATTGTCGCCGATTGTCCCGATTCAGCCAGTCGATGTGGGCCTGTTTCTGAGCAATAAGAAAGCGGGATTCCAGTTCAGCTACCTGACGAATTTTGTCGGTATTCTGCACCCGGTCTGCATAGTAGCTGCGAAGCCGTTCGTAGGTGAGTGCCTGCCGGTAGTGCTTGCGAGCCCCAGCAATCTTCGTCAATACTTCATATACCTGCATCCGGTGTTCATCTTGTCGTTCAGGATCAGCTTCAATCGAGCGGAGCGCTAAGCGAGCATAATGCTGGGCTTCGTTCAATCGGCCTAAGTGAAGCAGTGGCTCCGGCATGTGTAAGTATTCATATTTCATCCGCCGGTAGTCGCCCTGCTGCTGGGCATAGGCCAAACAGCGGTGAAATGTCTGTTCGGCCTCCCGATAGTGACCCGCAAGAGCTAATGTAACGCCATACCCGTCCAGTATCGAATAGAAATTGTTCCACTGCCGATTGGCCCACAACATCGTCAAAGCCTGGCGCTCAAAGAACAGCACCGAATCAACTTGCCCTTTTAGATGAGCCCGACTAGACTTGTACATATAATTCCCTAAGGCAATAAGGGGTTGGTTAGGCTCATGGACCGATGAATTAGCCAGCTTCTGATAGTGACTACTTTTAGCCGTATCGCCCAGTGATTCGTATTCGGCATACAGGTTAAAGCTGAGTAATTGTTGCTGGTCATAGGCGTGGACTGACTGAGCGATTAGCAACGCCTGCAGGTAGTGGGCAATAGCACCCGTATGGTTACCCAAGTTGGCTTCCAGAAATCCTGAACGAGCATAGAATCGAGCGACCCATTCGGGTATACGGGCCTGACGAGCTATGGTTATGCCCATCTGAATCAGCGGTCGAGCTTCTTTAAAACGGGACTGTTCAACCAAATCACGACTGTAGTCAAACATCGGCTTCAGACGCTGCACAGCAGGCAGCCCTGCCATGCGTCGACGGAATTGAATCACGTCAGCACCCATTTTCAACGTTTGGGCCTGGCTGGTAGCACTCATTATCATAAGCCAAAGTAAAAGTCTGGCGCGTATAGCCATCAGCGAAGGGCAAAGTGTGATAGGACGTCAGCTTCGTAGAAGCCACTCAAAGTTACGACTTCAGCGTCAAGGGTGAGACTATTGACGATCTTAGCCATTGATTAGGGACAATTTAAATGGGTAATGCGACTGGTATCCTGAATAGATGTGAGGGCATCCGTGCTGATTTGGCTGGTAATATAGCCTCGCCGATCATGCAGATACGACACCGATACGTCTGCCCGTTTGATGAGTTGGGTCGGAGTTTGCGGTGCTGCATAGCGGTAGGTCTCAATTCGGCCGGCCAGATGTTCACTCACGGGAAACTGTTTTCCCCAGCCAGGCCACGGATGCCGGTTAAGATCGTAAGGAATTCCGCGCATACCTTTGGCCAGATAATCAGCGATGGCCACGAAGTCCCGCTGGATAACTCGATAATACAGCTGGCCCTGATCATTAAATACCTCAAGCTGGAGATACCGGCCCTGCTTATCGAGCTGATAACGTGTCGAATAACCCTGTAAGCCGCTGTTATTCATTTCTATGCCTCGTAGCCCTACCAGGTACCCTTGGGCGTTTGTAGTGAGCCGATAACGATAGACGTGCCGTCCTTCCTGAAAAAAGTCAATTGAGGCCAGTCGCCCTTTCAGATAGGTATAGTGACTCGAATCTTCCTGTCCACGTACCCATTCCAGCCATCCCTGTTTATTGTAAATGAGTTGCTGGTTGAGACTAAAGAGCCCATATCCACTGTTTTCTTCCAAAGCGGTACACTTGAGCAAACGCTGATGTGAGTCAAACTGGTAGATGTATCGATTGGCCTTGGCGTCTTGCCAGATAATTTGGTGGCAAAGCTCAGGGGTTGATTGACCGAGTGACACGGGCATCTGATTAACAACTCCAGTCGTTTGAGGTTGATTATCGGTGGAGGAACAGGCCCAACCGGTTATCAGAAGCAATTGAATAAGAAAACCCAACCCGTTTTTATTCACAGTGTTACTCGATAGACCTAGTGTAATTGGTGTTAAAGAAGCCAATTTTTCAATGATTTATCAACTACTCATTTAACGTGTAAAGCAGTTTGACGACCATGGCTACATGACAAACGAAGCCCTCATGCCATCCAAACCGAACAGTGGTTAATGAGGAGAAATTGGATAGTCGTTTTTCTTGAAACACGTTGGCGACGGATTGAATTCGATAGATAGCAATAAATCGTAGTCTCTTTAAATGCTCCCAACTGAGACGAAGAGGGTTTGATGCCTCTGCCTCTCAATTCGGGCGTTTGTTGATACGATAATCAGTCTGCCAAGACCGGTCGAGCTTCTATTAGCACATGGCCGAAAGTAGCCATAGAGATGAGTTCTCGTTAGACTTGATTATACTTTAAGCTGGCTTTGCTATCTATTTCTATCCTGTATAAATCCTAAACTGATCAGTTTTCTTTGGTATCACTCCGGCGCTTTTCTTCGCTGGCCGCAGAGCTGGTTTTTGTCTTAGCGACTTGTCCACCGAAGTTATAGATGAAATTTAGTCTAATTGTCGTTGTCTCGTACTGGTTGTCCCAGCGCTGACGCAGCGCAATCGACTCCTGAATGTAGCGACTTTTATACGTGTGAAAAATATCGGTCACGTTCAACGAAAAGGTGGCTCGTTTACCCAGCAAAGATTGCCGGAAACCCGTCGTTACGGTGAAATAGGCATCGGTCGTGATGTTACGTTCCTGCGCTTTTCCCCGGTAACGAAAAAGGACAAGCCAGGAAAGCTGTTTAGTGATCGAAAAGCTGTTATAGGTATCAAGGTTGACGCTGCCAATGCCCCATACTTTTGGTTCATTACCTACCAGCTGATAAGCAAGCTTTCGTAGATTGATACTGGTGCTCGTGTACCACCACGGCTTAATCTGGCTGTTATAAGCTGTGAGCAGACTATACGTCTGCGTATATCGGTTATTAACCGGCCGGACCGTCGTACTATCTCCGACCGGGTTTTGAAACGCTACATAGGTAAAATCACCAAAGTCAATGCTGTAACCAGCCGTAAAAAAGAGAGCGTTCCGGAAGGCGTAAGTGGCAGAACCGTTGTATGACGATACAGGGCGCAGGGCCGGATTGCCCTGTACGAAGTTGTTAGCGTTAACGACCCGCAGCAGTGGATTCATGTTCTCATAGGTCGGCCGGTTGATCTTTTTGTCCAGACTGACCATAAAGCCATGCTTGTTGTTGATTTTGTAATCAATAAAGGCTGAGGGGAAAAGCTGTAGGTAGTCTTGTCCAAATGATTGATCAGCTTGTAACTGTCGGCCACGGTTTCGGGTCGCTTCGGCACGAAGGCCGAGCTGATACGATAGTTTCTTTCGCTCCTGATGAAACGAAGTATACAGGGCATGGATGGTTTCCGAATACTGATAGGTGTCCACCTGGCTATCGTTGAGCGTCAGGTCTCCGCCCCAGATGTCATAGAGTAGGTTGCGGTTGTTTGTGGCTACGTAGCTGGATTTGAGACCCGTTTCTAGCTGCGCTTTGTGTTTGAACGGAACAGTCAGGTCGGCTTTAGCTGAATAGATATCGAACGCATTGTCCTGATCAAAGAACGTACGTCTTGTTGTACCAAATGGCTTATCGAAAAACCGTTCGGTGTTGTACTGATCCGAATAATTGGCGTTTCGATAGTAATCCATGTCGACCGTCAATTCCTTACCAAGCGTATCCAGCTGGTGAAGTAAATGGAAGCCCGACGAGAATGTATTGGTGGTCGTTTTTACCTGGTTGTCGAAACCTTCCCTTGCAGCCCCTCCTCCAATACCCCGGATCTGCGAATACGCATTCTTTCTAAACAGCTGCAGCGCATTCGTTACGGCCAGGGAGAGCGTGGTTTTTTTTGTCAGGTAGTAATCAAGCCCTAGATTAGGGGTAATGTTATTGGTTTGTCGAATGCTCCTGATCGTCGACTCTGTGGCACCGGGAGAGGAACTTAGCGACTTGACAGGGATTGATTGAATAGCATTGTCAACGTAGTATTTGTTTACATTGTAATCGGTATTGATAAGCAAATTGTACTTGCCCGTTTTAAGGTTAAGGTTGAATCCGCCGTTGACTTTCGGGTAACGTCCAACACCACCTCCTCCGTACAGGTTGCCTCTGACTCCCTCTCGAGAGCCCCGTTTTCGGACGATATTAATCACCCCGCCACTGGTGGATGCGTCGTATTTTGACGAAGGCCGGGCAATCAGTTCAATGCGTTCAATCGACGTAGAAGACATGCCTCGTAACAGACCCGATAAGGCGTCTGTAGAGAGTGGGGTGGCCTTACCATCTATGTAAATCTGTACGTTACGTCCATTCAGACTGATCTGGTTGTCCAGGTTCACCTGTACACCCGGCAGGCGATCCATCATGTCCATGAGCGACGCTCCGCCGGTCAATTGATCGGTGAGGTTGATGACTAGTTTGTCCGCACGACGTTCGATAAACGGTTTTTGTCCCGAAACTGTGACGGCAGATAACGTTTTTGTCGACGGAGTCAGTTGAAGGGTTCCCACTGGAAGATTACCACCAGCCTCGCTAATTTCGATCTCTTTGCGGAGAAGTTCGTAGCCAAGCATACTGGTTTCGAGAACAAATATCCCAGCTGGCAAACCTACCAAGTGGAACTTACCGTCCAGCTCGCTTACTGTCGTTTTCGTGATCGCTGAGTCAGCTTTGGCTTTGAGGATAATGGCTGCATAGGGTAGGGGTTTATTCCCCTCGTCCACGACCACGCCCGACAGGCTTGTAGGTGCCTTTTGCTGAGCAGCTGTACCGTTGGCAAGAAAGAAGAGGAGTAAAACAAATAAACAAGCCAGGCCACCTGAATTCAGTACTGTTTTCATGACATAGTTAGTTGAACTGCCATTTATCGGGCGGAACAAATGTATAACTTAATTATTAGTTATATAACTATGTTTTAAGCTGTGATGGCTTTAAATGGGTATATAGTTGCCCTATTTTAAGTGAAAATATAGGTAATTAACCTATAATCAGTTGGCTATTCTAGCCTGGTAGCCGAGCTCTATTTGATACTGAACACGTACTGGTTGGCCATTTTGGTAGCCGGGTGACCACTGGGGGGATTGCTTGATGATAGCAATCGCTTCCTGACCTAACGCTTCATCGGGACTAGCCAACACACGAGGCATAACCACACTGCCATCGGTGTCAACGACAAAACTAACCAGTACCTTCCCCTGGTCATGGTGAGCTCTGAAGACAGCAGATTCGCTTATTTTATGGCTCAAGTACTGACGGAACCCGTTAAAGCTGCTGGGAAATGCCGGTGCGCGGTTTCCTGACTCCATTGAAGAAGCAGCAGGTCCAGTAGTACGGCTAATCAAGATCGAAAATGATGTTGTACAGAGTAAGACCGGGATCAGTAGGCTATACTTCAGAAGGCTTATCCTGGGAGATGAGTTCTTACTCAACATAAAGATCCGTTGTTTGAGCAGATGCTTGTCGGTAAACGAACTTGTCAGATGTGGGGAGCCAGACATGGCTCTCTTCAGCAGCAACTGGGCATATCGATGATAATCCCCAATGTAGCGGGCAGTAGCACGGTCTGCTAAGAATTCGTGCACCCGTTTGATGCTTACCTGATATAAATACACTACAGGGTTAAACCAGGCAATGATGGTCACCAACTCAAAAAACAAGATATCCAGACTATGCCATTGCCTGATGTGAACATCTTCATGGTAATCAATGACCGAAAAATCATCTATGTTCGGATCGATTGCCTTATACGTAAAGAACGAAAAGGCCAAATTACGGACCGGCCTGCGCAGTGTATTTTTTACGTATAACAACTTAATGGCTAGCCAGCTGATCCGCAGTAATACCCCGGCCAAATAAATTCTCTCCAGCCAGCTACTCATCTGGTTGGCCCATAAGGGCAGCGCACGTGGTAAAGTCCCAACCTGAACGACACTATCTAGCGCTATAGAGGCTGATAAGTGCTCGTTGGCAGAAATTCCCGGAAGGCAGAATGAGAGTACGGCAAGCCCAATGAGCGAAATTCGATTGAGGACAAAAAACGTTTCCCGTTCCAGAAAGACTTTATAAAATCCATAGCACACCACCAGACAACCATTGACGGCGAGAAGATAGGCAATCATCGTTCGACGTTCTTGTCTTTGAGTTGATTGATCATTTTTTCGATGGCTTGTACATCTTCATCCGGGATCGGTTGTTCCTGGATGAAGTACGAAAACAGTTTATGAACGGAGTTGTCAAAATAGTTGCCTAGTAATTTTTTCAACTGAAATTTCTTGTACTCTTCTCTAGATATCAGGGGGTAATACCGGTGACTTTTGCCAAAGGCCTCGTAACCCACCACGCCTTTAGCCTCTAGAATCCGCATGAGGGTGGAAACAGAGCTTTGAGGAGGTTTAGGGTTGGGCATCTGATCAATCAGTTCTCGCACGAAAGCCTTCTGCATTTTCCATAACATCTGCATCAATTGCTCTTCGGCTTTTGTCAACTCCTTTGCATCCATCTGCTTCTTGTGCCTTCTAGCCTATATTTCTCTATGTCTATGATTTCCTTAATTACAAATCGTCAGTAGGTACGCTCTAGTGCTTGTTGGCAACCGTTTTCAAATTTAATATACTTGCTATTCTGCAACAACCGCCACGAGTATAGTAGGCTACTCACGAAAACATCAGGCCAACTACCTATGTCTTTTCCGTCTCACAACTCGCACCCTCGTCTTACGAGAGTGAGTTCATTTAGCAGTAACTTAATTTAATCGTAGGCCAAAATCGTGACGCTTATCCACAATGCGCTTAATAAGTCCAAGCTGGCCACAGTGGTACATCGTATGCTTGATATTCCAATCAATTGCCTCTCGTTTTGTGGTGGCAATAGGGTGAGCAGCTGGTGTTGGCTCTAACGGATCATCTAATTCCGAAGCCCGCAACGTCGCCAGGATCGCTAACGACTTTTTCTGCATGAGTAGTAGGCCCTCTTCCAACGTAGCTGAATCTACTTTGCCCAGGGACTGCAAAGGGGCGGCTACAGTAAACCACTCACTGTATTCTCGGATGGGAAGCTGTTGGAGTATATCCATTTGGTGGCCCCGAATGACCATAATAGCATGGAAATAATGACTAATGATCAAATGGCCAATCTGCCAATCAATGCTGGATTCTACGGTCGGAGGAATGATGTTCCACTTCTCACGCGGTACGGTCTCTACCAGCTTATTAATCCATTGATACGCATTGGCAGTTTGGTCAACCAACATTTGGGTTTCAGTCATCGGTAGCGAGCGAGTTTAACTTAGCAGAAAAGCTGTTATTTTTTAGTTGGCTAAGTTATGGCAACTATCTCAAAAAGACAGTGTCTGCCCGTTTATGAATACCGCTTTTGGCTCATTAAGATAAACAGTATTTACTAGACTTGTCTAATTAAATCGCTCCCAGATGAGACACACTGACTTCCAAATGGCTGCATTTTTAATAGAACAGTTGGGGTAAAAACCAACCTAGAAAACGTTTCGTTTTCTTTCCAGTCCACACGGATTACCTTACTTGACCGGGAAGGTTAGGCGGTTGACCCATAACGCTTGATGATCCATCTCCTTAGCATATTGCGCTAGTAAAAAAGCTCGGTCATACTCAATATGTCTGTTATAGACCTGCTTGCCATTGATGACCACTTGGAGCGGTTGATCGAAGTTAATCATCTCCGGCGACAGATAAATGGTTAATGACCCAACCCTAGAAGTGGTCAACTCAAACCGGTTCTTGGCATACCGGCCTTGCACCGCTCCCGATTGACGAGGAAACAGGGGCCAAAAGTCGTTATCGGCTAACGGCACTCAAACGCATTAGCCAATCCATGCAGCCGTGGCTACAATTAAGCTGGGTTATGCTAAAGCATCGCAACTCTTCAAGCCTCTAAACTCGTATGATCGGCAGCATCCCCTCTATCGGACCCCTGCGAGATCCGGGACGACTTTACAAAACCGAATACATTCTTGGCTACATCGACGATCCCCTGCTACGGGAGACGGTCGAAGGCATCCTGACGCGGGTTGAACATGCGAATCGCTTCGCCAAAGCAGTCGTCTTAGGTAATAACGGCCAATTTGGGTGGGCGATTTATCATGAGTAGCTCATTGCCGAAGGCTGTAAACGTTTGATTATGAATGCCATTAACTACTGGAACCTGCTGTATCTGTCGGACAAGTTGAATAGCTGTCATAAGCCAAGCGAACGAGAGGAATTGCTAAAGGCTGTCTTGCACAGTAACACGCATACTTGGTATACAGGATACCCGAATAATATCATGGCACAAACCTAAAGGCATACACTCCCTAAATGTGGTATGCAAAGTTGTACGTTAGGCTAACGATGCTTTTCGTACAAGCAGGTTAAGTAATTGATTATGAATAATTTATTCAGGCAAAGTGATCGTTCGAATCTGCACAAAACTACCTCCGTTCCGGTCTTTAACATACTGATTGAAAACCAATAAATGACCGTGAGGAGAAAAAGACGGAGCTCCCAGGATTTTGCCTTCATCTTTGCTGGTAAGTTTTATAGAAACCCCTTTTATCAGATCGAAGAGATAAACCGAATTTTGAGCTACGTAGGCTATTTTATTGCCTTCTTTGTTTAAATTAAATGAGTAGTCGATTGAAAAAATATTGTTGGTCAAAAACCGCACATCACCCGTATTAACCTCGATTTGAATAAGTTGATTGTATTCATTCTGGTCTTTAATCAGCGCATAAATAAATTTACCGTCCGGACTTGAACGCAACCAATGCCGGGTATCTGAAAGCCCTTTTTCAGAAAATGTAATCCGTCTCTGGTGTATCCCTTTCGGTACACGAGGACCTTCCCCCGCTTTTCCAACGGCTGCGGAGTCCGCCAGAATCTTTTCGGCGTCGATATCGACAATGAAAACCTCTGTGATCTGTTTGCCAGCTTTGTTTATTACGTTGCCCTGAAAAGCGATGGCATGAGGAATCGACTCGCCCGATTTCAGTGTATAGCCGTTTTTACCTACCCAACACTCGTCAAATGCCTTGTTGATTTCGTCGGAACCGGGCCGGGGATTTCGCACGACGTTCGTTACAATCGATGAAAACATAATTCCATCATTGTTTCCGTTGGCAGGCTCCACCTTAACTCCCCGCGTGAACGGAAGCATTACACCCACCACCCTCAGGTCAGGATTGATCAATTCATCGTTATAGGTGAAACTTATGCGTTGCCCGTCTCCGCTCCAGCAATGGGAATGCGTTCCTCCTCGGAGCGATCCAGGCGTGTAGGGAAGACTTGTATCTCTGGCATCGTAAAAGAAAAGACTGCCCGGATGGTTGATGTCAATGCCACCCCCTGTCCTTCTGGATAGTGCATAGGGCTTTTCAGCATTCGCGTCCTTTAGGCCGTGGATGAAAATTACCTTATCTTCCACCGGGCTGAACGATACCGCCCCCACGCCTGGCCCGTAAACGGTCTGATTAGCGGTTTTGTAAATTATCTTTTCTTCTCCGGTTTTAACGTTTACGATACCGATGGTAGACGTTTCGCCAATCTTCGTGTCATCATTCCTGCCATCAAAAACAATCCATTGTCCATCTTTCGAAAACACACCGTTGTGGTGTAAGGTGTGACCCGTTGGCAAAACGGTCAGGTTACTCGTATTTACTGTCATACAACCAGTTAATAAAACAAGAATTATTACCCAAAATCGATTCATAGACCTCCCGTTTTCTCCTTCCTAATTTGCCAGTCCGGCGCTTATTTACATTTAAAGTCCCTGAAAATGAGCTATTATCAACCTATCTTTCTCAGCCTGAGGAATGACAAAATAGTCGCTTACTAAACCTTCGCTTTTATAGACTAATGCACTATTTACCAACGCTTATTTTCGCCTGGGTAAACGAGCATTTACATTGCTTAAATAATTGGAGAGGTCTTTTTTCATTTTTGCCGCCACTTCAGGATAGCGCTTACTCAGATTAACCTTCTCACTCACATCTTTCGTTAAATCATACAGCTCAATGCTGTCGTCCTCAAAAAAATGGATGAGCTTATCGGAGAACACAAAGGAGCAGCCGCATAAGCCTTTGTGAAAAGCATGGACTCTTTGGCCAGTTTGTCAATATTTGGGGTCTCAATAAAATTGGCACCATACCTGCTTCCGTAACAGCCCAGGTCCGAGCAGCCCAATTCATCCACCTAAATAAACAGAATGGTAGACCTTGTTTTGAGGTTTTTCTGGGCCTCTGCGCATACCCCTATAATCCAACCCGCCTATCCTTAAAAATCGGTGATTCAAAAGAAAAGTAGTGTTCATTAACATTGTCAGTATCGATATCAAGATCAACCTGGTTGTTACAACGCATTTTTGGAGCAACAACCAGGTTATTTACCGATGAACAGATTTGAGGGATGCTATTTGCCGTTTTTCAGTTTTCTGAAATTCTCAATCCGATGAAATGTCAGGTAATTGGCATCGTGGTTGTTTTTGGCATTGGAACTGCCGTCAAAATAAGCCGTTCTGGACAGGACAATCATATCGCTGCCTTCAAAGGACCAGTCTACATACTGAAATCCGTGATTGAGCACATCGTCATGTTCCAGGATAACCTTCACCTCGTCCCATTTCTTTAAATCATCTGAACTTTTCAGCATCAGGATGTTCCGAAAACTAGAAGCGTTCCGGTCAGGGAACTGCCTCCGGTATTTGTCAGGGATGACGTTGGCCAGCGTCCAGTATTTTTTGCTCAGCGTATCATATTTTATGACAAACTTCTTACTGCCGCCATCAAACGGAATAAACCCTGAAGCAGGATCGAAGGAAAGTGTTTTGCCATCGGGGGCTATGGACACCATAGCTGCTTTCTCGTCGGGCGACTTTTTGTTAGCCACTCGGAGCATATCCCACATTCGCTGATTTTTGTCAACTACGAAGTTACCTTCCAGCCATCCGCCAAAATCGCCGTTATTAAAGGTACTGTCATATAAGATGGGGGTACTGGTTTGCCAGGATTTCGAATCCATAAGATCCGCATCGACGGCGGCCGACATAACCATCGCTCCGTAGCGTTTGCCCCATTGTAATACAGGGCCATGGGCCGTTTCCATGGGTCGCCAAAGCCTACGGTTGTATTCGATTACCGGCATGGGGGCGCAGTGAAACTCGCCAGTAAGCAGCACCCCGTTTTCTTTGTTGGTTGGTTTAGTCCAGGTATTTCCTCCGTCGGTCGATTTCCGGATGAGAACCGTACCATGATGCCGGTCTGGTCCCAGCAAATAGAGTTCCCCTCGATGAACAAACAGTGAACTCCAGAAGGCTCCATTGATTTCAGTTAGATAACGCCAGGTTTTCCCCTTGTTTTTTGACGAATAAACCCGCGTAACCGCTTGCTGCCATTCGGAACTTTTAGGCCCGAAAAAATCGTGCGAAGCCACATAATCCCCATTTGGCAGCGTCACCAAACTTGGGGAGCCGATGTATTTCTGAGATGAACTGGGTTCGTAGCAAACGATATCACCGGGAACGGTCTGAGCCAGCCCTGTAAACCAACCTGCCAACAGGCATGCCAGGAGAGTTACGTTACGTTTCATTGTTTTCATAACCTGCTGATATGGTTTAATAATTGGGGTTTTGTTTAATGGCCGGATCGGAATCAATGACAACCTGCGGAATTGGGAATAACAGATGGAAGGGCTGGGCATTTTTGCCTCTTGCCTTTGCGTCTGAAATGAATTTTCCGGTCCGTATTAGGTCCATTCGTCTGTGTCCTTCGTTGTAAAACTCGTGACCTCTTTCCAGAAGCATCATATCCCGAAATGCCTCTTTGGTTGCAACATTTTCCAGTTTCAGGGCTGGAAGACCGGCTCTTGATCTCACCTGATTAACCAGTTGAAGGGCTTCTGTACTTGGTCCGTTCAGTTCGTTGAGCGCTTCGGCACGGGACAATAAGATGTCGGCTAGTCTTATTTCGGGAATATCATTTCCATGCGCAGCCCCTACATTATTGGGATCAGACCAGTATTTGAATGAACGGATGTTGTCGCTACCACGAAGCTCAACGCGTTTATCTGAGGTATTCATATAATATGTAATCATCAAAATTCTTCGTTTATCAGCCGCATCAAACGTATCGTAGAACGTATCATAAATTCTGAATTCATTGGGCCAGTTGAGCCAGGTAGACTTAAAAACTTGACCCACTTCGGGTGCTGATTTGAAATCATCCGGAAAAGAAACGTTGCTCCAACTGTTGGCCGTCAGCCGATCAGACGAAGCGATGGCCGGTCTTACCCAAATGTATTCAGCGTTGTTTTCATTTTCGACTTTGAACATGTCTTTATATTCAGCGAATAAGGAATAGCTTTTAAATGAACTCAAAAACTGCGCAGAGACTGTATTGGCTTCAGTCCAGTTCTTTGTATTCAGGTAAAATTTTAGCAGATAGCCAGAAGCCGCAGCTTTATGGGCCCTGTACTTCTGAGCTTCCGCCCCCGGATTGGGTAGGTTTTCAAGCGCAAACTTCAGTTCAGTAGCGATGAATTGCTTAAGCTCGTCTTCTGACGCTCTTGGTAAACTCAATCCCTGCGACGTGCTGGTCCGCAAAGGCACTGTTCCAAAAAAGAAATACAGTTTGTAATAACTCACTGCCCGTAAAAACCGAGATTCGGCTTCGTATAAGACCTTCTCAGAGGCCGACAGGTTTGAGCCCGGAATGTTTTCAAGCAGAATATTGGCATTCCGTATGCACTGATAATAGGAATCCCAATTCTGTATGAGAAAGTCCATATTCGGGTCCCAGTTAAATTCTCTGAAATTCCGGATGGTCGCTTCGACATTGTCGCCACTCTGGTACAAAATATCCGTCATAAACTCCTGAGGCCCCAACACATAAATGGAATTATTGGCATTCATATTGGCGGCCTTAGCATAGGTCTCATACAGGACAGACGTCAGTCCTTCTTTTGTTTTCAGATAGTTTTCAGGCGCTAGTTGTGAAAACACCTCTTCTTTTAAGAAGCCTTGGCAACCGGTGAAAACCAGTGTATTGGCGACTAGTACGCCCACCAATATATTGTGTATCCCTTTTTTCATGATTTTCAAAGATTTACGTTTAGGCCAAACAGGATCGTTCTGGCCGTTGGAAATGCATTCCAATCGATTCTAACGCCACCACCGTTCGGATTTATTGACGGATCATAGCCTTTGTAACTAGTCCACATGGCCAGGTTTTGCCCGGTAACAAACACGCCCAACCCTCTTACCACTGAACTTTTGAAAGTAAAATCATAGCCTAATTTCACCGTATTCAACCGAAGGAAACTGGCATCTTCAACTGTATACGTATTCACTTCTTTCTTGCCCTGTCCCAGCGGATTGATAAAGGATGGGTAAACCGTTGACGGGTTTGATGAAGTCCAACGGTTCAGCAGGGGTTCCGACAGGCGGTTTCTAAGCAGGTTAGCCGGAAAATATGTATCGACCAGGTTATTGTTCAACATTTTTGCCCCCCAGGCGCCATCAAAGAAAATATTGAGATTGAACCCTTTATAGGTGAAGTTATTCGTCAATGACGCCATGAATTTGGGCGCTGGATTCCCGATGACCTGACGATCATCTGCATTGACGATCTTGTCCCCGTTCAGATCCCGATACTTGAAATCGCCCGGTTTCACGTTGTCTTTTGTCGACATAAGATCATCGCCGGTTTGCCATACGCCGTCTATTGTGTATCCGTAGAAGGAATACATAGGCAACCCTTCCCTAATGATCGCCAGGTTGGAGGTTCCACCTGCACTTCCGGTAAAAATGTTATCAATTCCACCAAGATTAAGTACTTTATTCGTCATCCAGGTCATGTTTAAGCTAGTTTCCCAGCTCAGTGGCCCCGACAGGTTGTTACTGCTGACCAACACTTCAAACCCACTATTGCGAACCGACCCTATGTTGGTCATCATGGATGTGAATCCTGTGGTACGGGGGATGGGCAAATTCAGGAGCATATCCCGGGTTGTTTTTGTGTACCAGTCTAAACTACCCGTGATTTTGTTACCCCAGAAACCAAAGTCCAGGCCGAAGTTCAACTGTTCCGACGTTTCCCATTTCAGGTCAGGATTTGGCAGTCGGTTGGGCGTGGTTGTGCTTACCTGCTGATTACCGATGACCGCTTTTTGCCCGGTGGTATACGTAGTGATTGACTGATAGTTGTCGATTGCCTGATTCCCGGTTTGCCCCCAACTGGATCGAAGTTTTAAGGAAGTAATATACTCCGCGTTCTTGATAAAGGCCTCATTTTCAAGCCGCCAGGCGAAAGCGACTGAAGGGAATACGCCATACTTATTATTTTCACCGAACCGGGAAGATCCATCAATTCGCAGGGAGGTAGTCAATAAGTATTTCTCAGCGATGTTATAGTTTACCCGCCCCAGGTAAGACAACAAACTATTTCTGGATCGCGAACTGGTTGCGATAAAACGAGTCGGGTCTCCCAGGCTAAGGTTGTCTGTTTTTGTGGCATCGGAGGGAAAGCCACTGGCCTGTGTTGTTTGATCGTTCGAGTTAAACTGCTGAGCCGTAGTACCAAAAAGAACATTCAGGTCCTGCCTACCAAACCGTTTCTTATAGCTCAGGGTAAATTCAGACAGAAAACTAGTGTTGGTTCCTGACAATACACTGGCAATACCTCCGTTTGCTCTTCCTTCGATGGTTTGTCTGTCCACATACGTATCCCGGCGTTGGGAGGCTATATCCCCCCCCAAGTTTAACCGGGCTGAAAAGGCGTTTAAAAATTTAAACTCTCCATAAATAGTGCCCAGCGTACGGTAAAGACTTGATAAAGAAGTCTTTCCGTTAGCAATGGCCAGCGGATTATCGATGTTCATGTTTTTCGAAAGAACATAGTTATTGCCCTGATCATAAATGGAAAGTGTGGGTTCGTAGGCGATAGCCGCGTAGATTATCCCCGCTCGTTCGTTCAGATCCATCCCGTTTGCTACGTAGGAATCAGCCACGTAAGATGAGGTTAGGTTTGTGCCAATTGTAAAATTCTTGTTGGTATGCTCTAGATTGACTCGGGCACTGTAGCGTTTATTACCTGAGTTTATGAGTACACCATCCTGATCGAAGTAATTCAGGGACGTGTAATATTTAGTGGACTGATTACCCCCTGAAAAAGAAAGATTGTGGCTTTTAATCGGCGCATTTTTATGATACATAGCCCTCAACCAGTCGGTACCTCCCGAAAAATCGCCAATCTTTGAACTGGCACTTCCGGCTCCGGCGTCGATCAAACTGTTCATGGCGGTCTTGTAGTCGTTGGCGCTTAGCAGGTTAATATCGTTCATGATGTTCTGGACGCCGTAGTAAGTATCATAACTGACTTTTAGTCCGCCATCCTTACCTCGTTTGGTTGTAATCAAAACCACCCCGTTTGCTCCTCTCGATCCGTAGATTGCTGTCGCCGACGCATCTTTCAGCACTTCGATAGACGCAATATCGGCCGGGTTAATTGAGTTTAGTGGATTTCTAGCGGTGCGCATTCCCGTAAAATTGGCACCTGTACCGCTCACCGTAGCCGAGTTATCGATTGGAAACCCATCTACAACGTACAGTGGTGAATTGCCGGCATTCAGCGACCCCATCCCTCTAATGTTGACCGTGATGCCGCCACCGGGTTCTCCGCTGTTCTGAATAACCTGAACGCCTGCGACTTTCCCGGCTATTAGCTGCTCGGCAGAGACGTTCACCCCTTTGTTAAAGCTTTTCTCGGTGAGACTCACGACCGACCCGGTTATATCGCTCTTCTTGGCTGTCCCATAGCCAATAACGACCACATCGTCCAGTAACGAGGCCTTTGGTTCAAGCTCTACGTCGATCCTTTTTCGATTGAGGATCGAAATATCTTTGGTTGAAAAACCTACGTAACTAACATAAATTTTACCGTTCAGACTAGGAACGGTAAGACTATACGCACCTTCCGAATTAGTGACCGTTGCCTGGTTGGTTCCTTCAAGTATAATCGTGGCTCCCGGCAAGGGCTCCCTGGTTTTGGCATCAATTACCTTTCCGGTAATTACATCCTGGGCGAAGGCCGTTATTGAAAACAACAGTAGTAGCCCTGCCAGCCTAAATTTGATTCGATTCATGTTTTTCATTGAGTTAAGGAAAGTCGGTTTAGAAATTAATTACGGTTCTTTGACCAGATCACAGTTTATGATTCATAGGCTATCATGGTTAGATTTATTTCCTGTGCCAATTCGTTGAACTGATGGAGCAGCGTATCGAGATCATCGTAATCGCTTGTGTTCCTTACTTCACTGCTATTGCGGCAAATTTGAGAGATCCCCAATCCTCGTTTTTCGAGAATGTACTTTGCACTGGCAGGGTAGGTATCATGCATGACCTCCATGTTTCGCGCAAAAAACTGCTGCACTTTGTCGACTTCTGCGGAGTCGTCGTTGTAATGATTGCACAACCAGACAATTAACTCCGGAAAATAATTTCCCTGAATACAAGATAGGCCTGCCGAACCGGCTTTCATCGAATCGACCGCATGCACCATGTAGGCATCATAGAGGGCAAAGTCCGCTGAGTTTTGGCTGGCCGTAATTTTAGCCCGCACACTTTCTATATTTAAAGACGTGTCTTTATGGTATTTAATACGGCCAGTCCTGACCAGTTTCCCCCTGAAAATCAGGTCTTAAAATCCGTTTATAGGGAACCGGACATTCATAAAACCCAAGAGGAATATCGCCCGTTAACGCAAGCAATTGGTTGACATGGGCTTCGAACACGGCCTCAGATTCCGTTTCTCCGGCCAGCAAGCCTGTAATAACAATCACACTGTCGACTCCTGTAGTATATATTTCTTTTACAAAAGCGGCCTGATTTTCCAGGGTGTCTGGGAACGTACCTGTAGCCACTACGGGAACCCTTCCATTCACTTTTTGCACGATGAACGATACGGATGCCAACATTTCTTCTTTGGAAAGATGATACATTTCACTCGACAGGCAGTTGGCAAAAAGGCCACCCGCTCCGGCTTCGAGGTAGAATTCGATCAATTCTTCCAGAATGTTATAATCAATGGCATTCCCGTCCTGAAATGGCGTGAGCATGACAGGGACGAATTTTTTTGTTTGCATATCGTTTATTGTCTTCTTAGTTTTTGAGAGAGATTACCGGCCAGAAAAATGGATAAAGTGCCCACCACAATAATCATGTTAGCATGGAGCGGATAACGTAAGTAGCTGTACTGAACCGGGAGCAGGTACGAGAAGCTCATCCAGAGAATAACCAGCACACCAAGTATGGTACCCGTAAGCGCGTCTTTATTCGTGACGTTTTTGCTGATTAACCCGAGTAAAAAGAGGCCCAGCATCCCCCCGGCAAATATGCCCGAAAGCGTCCACCAGACATCCAGCAGGCTTTTGACGCCAATCATGGCTATTCCGCAGAGCATACCGATCAGCCCCACGATAACCGTGGCGATGTAAAGAATTTTCAAACTGCCCTTTTCAGTTAAATTCCTATTGAAATAGCGTTTGTAGATGTCTTCGGTAAAGACGGTTGCTGACGCGTTCATGCCGGAACTTATCGTACTCATAGCCGCCGACAGAATGGCCGAGACAATCAATCCTAAAAGACCGGTTGGAATCATATGCACCATAAAGTGTGGCATCACTTTATCGGCATAATCGGATGGTTTTAGCCTGGCTGCCAACTGGCCTACTTCCGCATTATTTATAGCCAGACCGAGTTGCTCAGAAGCCGTCTGGAGTTTAATACTACGGAGCAACTCCGGGTTTTGCATATAATATGTATACAAACAGGTGCCTATACTAAAAAACAGGAGCGATACCGGAACATAAATCCATACGCAAAGCCAAACTGACTTGTTGGCTTCCGCTACGCTGGTCGCTGCGTGGTATCGCTGGACGTAGTTCTGGTCCATTCCGAAATTATTCAGATTGATAAAAAAGCCGTATAGCAGCACAACCCAGATCGATGAATGGATAAAATCAAAGTCTACAGTACCGAGGCTGAATTTATCCTCTGCCAATCCCATAGTAAGAATGTCGTTGAATCCGCCCGGCACTTGGTTTACTACCAGATAGATAATGACAACAGCCCCCAACGTTTTCAAGATACCCTGTACAACTTCGGTCCAGATGACGGCTTCAATGCCTCCCATCACGGTATAGACGACAATACAGATTCCAGTTATCACCATAATCGCCACCATACTATACCCAGTAAGGGCCTGTAAGGTCAGTGAGATGCCAAAAAAGATAGACCCAATCCGGGCTAGCTGCGTAGATAAAAAACAGATCACTACGTAGGTTCTAGCCCAGGTACCGAATCGTTTTTCGAGATTGGTGTAAGCCGATACTTCGCCGGTACTCCGGTAAAACGGGACAAAGTATTTAGTGGCAAACCAGGCCGCTAACGGCATAGAAAGGCTAAATAAAAAGGCATTCCAATTTCCACCGAACGCTTTACCCGGAACGCCAAGAAACGTGTTCGAACTCAGAAAGGTAGCATAAATAGATATGCCTATAGCCCAGCCAGGAATCCTGCCGGAAGCGCGGGTAAACTCATCAGCCGAGGTGTTGCTTCTGGAGAAGTAAACGCCAACCAACACCATTGCAATTAAATAGGCAATAATAATGGCGATGTCTAATAACGGTAAATTAGTCATAGGTTAATTTTTTACAGGCGTAGAACGGGTCGTATTGATAGCCACACCTACCCCATAAGATTCCGCAAAAATTAGCCTGAAGTCTTTACTCCACAACTGCCATGCATAGTTACGTTCCAGCTTTGCATGCTACTTGGAGTAGCACAAATATTGGCTTCTTAGCGGAGAAATGAATTCCTTAAATTTTCCAATTTGTACAACATATTGTCACATTATTTAGGAATATTATTAAATATGAATAATTTCGTATATAACCCAGGGCATACATAAAATGGTACCTAAACTTCATATTGTTCCCAAGCATATAGATAATGCGTTTAGTATTCGGCATGATATAGTGCCCCAGTTTGGCTCTATCTGGCATTATCATCCTGAGATTGAGCTTCATTATCTTATAAAAGGTGATGGTATTCGTTTCGTAGGGGATAGTATCGGCAATTTTCAGCAGGATGATATGATTCTGATGGGCTCCAATGTGCCCCATACCTGGAAGTGTAACAGCCCACATTCTTCAGACTATCATGTGGAAGCGTTAGTGCTTCATTTTCATCCTGACTGTCTGGGAAAGGAATTTCTTAACGTATACGAAACGCAGGGGATTTCTAAACTCTTTGAACAAGCCAAAACCGGGCTGGTCATTAAAGGAAGTTCGAAAGAGAAAATTAAACGGCTTATGTGGCGAATGATACGGGAAACGGGCTTGAATAAAGTTGTTTACCTGCTCAGAATTTACGTCATTCTATTGGAAAGCAGAGAGTACGAAAATTTATCTAACAGTGTTGATTACACAAGATTCAGTCAGATTGACGGGAATAGAATGGAAAAGGTGCTTTCATTCACCTTACAAAATTTCAGAAATAAAATTCTGATTGACGATGTGGCAAAACTTACCAACCTGAGCGTTACGTCGTTTTGCCGCTACTTTAAAATGACGTCAAACAAATCGTACTTTGATTTCCTTACTGAAGTACGACTTAATCATGCCTGCCGGTTACTTATTAAATCGGACTATACGATAGCGCATATTGCCTTTGACAGTGGATTTGAAAATACGTCCAATTTTTACAGGCATTTTAAGAATGTCAAAAGAATTACGCCCAAAGAATACAAGAATCGATTTTTCTCAACCTAAATCGTTACTGAGTTTTTATGAATTTACTTTTCTCCTTCATTGTGACTTAACATAGTATTCATTCTTTATAAAATAGATACATGATGAGCAAAATGCAGATGGTTACTGGCTAATACAGGTAGTTGAGGTAACCGATCGGTAGATAACTGACCAAATTTTTCGTATTAAAAGGTTCGTATGCTACTAATCAGATTGGACAGATATTAAGATCAGAATCTTATAAAACCTCATTAGAAGAGGCAGACACACGAAAAGAGGTCGTCACATGCAAGAGCTAATAATTTATACTTGTTTAACCCGATTCAAACTGTTGCCATCATGTGGCGGAGCCTAGCCACAGGTTTATACACAGCGTGGCAAAATACCCGTTAGTACAACGAGTTTTGCCCGTTGCCTAAACACTCAACCGCATAAAGAAGCCCCTAATTACTACGAAAGTTACTAGGTGAGACGCTTATAAACACGATATGCAAATAGCCCTACAGGTCAGCTTGCGATGTCTGTAGGGCTATTTGGTAAAACGATCGTAGAGGTCGTTCCCTTCCCTTCAACACTTTGAATCCTTAAGCTTCCCCCATGGAGCTCCACAAACTGTCGGGCGATAACCAATCCCAGTCCCGTACCCTGAATTGAGCCGGTATTGCCCGCGCGAAAAAATGGTTCAAATAAGCTTGGCAGATCGCTGGCGGGAATACCAATACCCAAATCGATCACCTGGATAATGATTGCTTCGTCTCCAAAGTGGAGTTCCAGACGTGGATCATGCTGGGAGAATTTTAAGGCATTGGTTAGCAAGTTAATTAAAACATGACCCATCAGTTTTTCATCCAGGAGAGCGCTGCGGGATAGCCCATTCAGAGAAAAGTGTATGACCCGGCCATCAGGCTGATTACTAAAATGCCGGTCAATGATGTATTGACATAACACAGCCACATCGGTCTGGTGCGGATGAAACGCCACTTTCCCTGCTTCAATCGTCCCCACCGTAAGCAGATCGGTCATCAATTCATTCATATGCTCAATCTGATTATAAATATCCACCAGATGTTTCTCAATAACGGGTCTGGCGAGATCCTGAGGTTTGTCCAGATATAGGTTGATTAACTCAGCACTGGTCTGGATCGTTGTCAGGGGCCTGCGAAACTCATGAGAGGCAATGGAGACAAACCGGGACTTGAGTTGGTTGAGTTCCTGTTCCCTACGTAACGATTGGTGCAAAATCTGTTCCTTCTCCCTTTCTGCGGTGACCTCGGTAGCCATAATCATCACCCCCGTAACGGTCCTGCTGGTATCGAGACGGGGGGTAAACACAAAATTGAAGTAGGTGTCCTGTAGCTGCCCATCTCGCACCAGTCTGACCAGATAACCACGGCCAAAAAAGGGTACTCCAGAATCATACACCGTTTCTAGCAAGTCAATCAACCCCTGTTCCCTAATCTCGGACCGTACCTCAATCAATGGCTTACCCATAACCGATGCGCCTTCCCGCCAGATGGCGGACATCGGTTCATTCGCGGCTTCAATGATCATGTCCCGGCCACTCAATAAGGCAATCCCCAGGGGAGCCTGTTCAAAAACGGTACGGAAGCGAAGCTCACTCTGGCGTAGTTTCTGTTGCGCCATAACCAACTCGGTTGTTTCCAGACATGTCGCCAAAACCCCGCCAATTTGGCCGGTATCTGTTCGAACGGCACTATAACCCACCGTCCAGTAGACATCTTCCGTCTGGCCATTCCGGAAGATGGGGAAGAGTTGGTTCTCAACCCAAAGGGGATCCCCCCCTGTCATCACCCGGTCGATTGGCCGTTTGATGGCCCGCCAATGCTCACCCCAACAATCCAGGCCTCGCTGCCCTAGCGCGTCAGGATGCTTCCCCTGATGGCCTAAACTGAGTCGGAAAGGGTCGTTGTAGAATTGAATATATGACTCTCCCCACCACAAAAGCATGGGAAAGGTAGATGAAAGCAGGGTCGAAACGGTAGTCAATAAGCTCAGAGGCCAGTCGTCGGGGTTGCCTGCTGGCGAATCTGCCCAGTTGAATGTCCTGATTAGCTCTCCGACTTCTCCCCCCCCGCTCAAAAAAATCAGTGATTGTGTTTGGTTTTCTGTCATAAACTTGAATGAAGTACTTTAATTAGGTGAATAAAGACATGACACCATATAACTATGGGCTGAAGCAGCAAGTAAGCTCCAGCCATATGTCAAGATTTGATAGTCCTGGTAACCGTTTCGGTGCAATTGACGAAGGTAAAAAATGGTCATAAGTCACCCGGATCAGCTCATCCTACGGTTGTTAACTTCTTGACGAACAGGAGCAGGCATTAGCGAAGGCCATAGGAGAGGGTCAGTAAGCCCAAACTGGAAATAAGCTGAATTGCATTAGCATAAGAGTTGACACGCTGGACTGTTCATACACGTGATAGCAGCTCGTCTGGGGCTAATACTGGAAAGATTGCTAAACAAAAACCAACTGACTAAAGGCTCGTTACTTAAACCGGTGAAATTTGTGTAAGCAATTGTAACACCTAAAAGCTCTCAGAGGAATCAAGAATGATACAATACGGGCTACCCTCCCCCGCGGTATCCGTTCAATGGACAGGGGGTCCTTACAGCGAGGACACTGTACAACGAATCGTTGGTTGTCGGAGGTAGACCATAAAGCTGGTTTGGCGAAGGAGGGTTCGATAGCCATATGGCTGAAGATCAAGTGAAGTTAGGGGATATAAACTTACTTGTAATCGAGAGGTATTAAAGGTAATTAATAAGAATTAAACTAAATAGTAATTAGGCGGTATGCACATAGTTGAATATTTACAAACAAACTTAAAATAGTGAAACATTGCTATGAAGTTGGTTACCAATTAGTAAACGTCCAAATCTGATAGGGAAAGTGAATAATAATCGGATACGAAGGTATTTACCTTCAGGCATATGTGGCAGGCTTGACAGCTATTTCAAGTTTTAAAACTGCCGTCGTTTTCATCAGTCAGTGGCTGATCAAAGGACGTAACAGGTAAGACAAGAATACATACTAACTGAAAAACACGAGTAGCTAACAACTTTGTGATTCAAAAAAGTGGTCCGGCTTAAGAAGGGGCGCAGTATAACCTATGCCTAAAAAAATTACGGGGTTCTGGATCAATTACCCCACATATCGTAGACTCCACTTTACAGAACTAAAATTACTCAGTTAGGTATGGATTTGAATGATTGACGTAGTAAGAAGAAAACAAACGCTTTAATAATCAGTTACTTATATATGAAAGGAAATATATATAGTAACGATGCTAACCTGAAACAATATGCTGATCACCTTGAGGCAGAATATTCTGTTATTCATTCAGCTCCTATTGACTTTTGTATTATTTACATTAGCTCCTCTAAGGGTCTATTTTCTCAAGAACAGTTAACTTCCATCTTGGAAAAAAGCCAACAAAAAAATAGGTCTTTAGGTGTTTCGGGGATTTTGCTGTACTTCAATGGCTCTATTATCCAAGTGTTGGAAGGTTTGGAGGAACGAGTAAAAGATCTTTATAGGGTCATCCAACAAGATTCCCGGCATACTGGCTTGATCTTGATGTACAGTTATCCAATTGCGAAGCGTACTTTCTCAGACTGGTCAATGGGTTATAAAACTCTATTAGCCAGTGAATATAAGCAAGTAAGGGATCAATTTCAATTCGTTGGTGATTCCGCTTTACAGGTGCAAAAGCAAGACAATGTTGTTTTAGCTATACTACAGAGATTTTATTTGAATAATTATCGAAACTGAATTTTGCCCAGTCATACAGTGGGTTAAGACATAAAGGCTGGCACAGGCTCGTCGGCCAATCCTCAATTCCAGGCACTCGTGCCTCTGGGTTTTTGTAGCTGACCAGCAGTAGTAAGCCATACTTACTTCGTATCTAATCTAAACGAGTTCTAGTGAATGTTCACCTATGAGTTTATAGACACATTTGACTAGAGACGGTTTTTACGGCCATTTGGTGGCAAATCCGAAAGGATTCATCAAAAGAAGACGTGTGTTTGATGAAGCATTCAAGCGAACGACTGTGAAGTTGTCCAATGCAAAAGTGGACTTGCAAGAAAATACTGGACAAAAACTTAAGCAACATATTGAAGTTGCCTTTCACTGTATTCAAGGGTGAAAGGTAGCCTAGCGCCGAATGCCTTCGTTTGCGATTATACCACACCGCCGGGCGGTCCCGTTCAATGTATTTAAATAAGTCTTGTTTAGCCAGTTCAGTCGTGGTAAAGCCCTGTTGGTAAAATCAGTTCACTCTTCAACGTTTCAAAAAAACTTTCCGCTACTGCATTGTCTCATCAGACCGCCGAAGCGGCAATTCCAATTTCCATTCATACGTTGCAGGGTGTTCGGACAGCCAGCCAATTTGTTCGTAGAGGCATTGCAGACGTACTGAACACCGCGATCTGAATGGAAGATCAACTTGTTTTTAGCTGCTGTATCTCTTGATGATCTTGAGTCAATTGGGCTTTTTCGCTAGTCTTCGTGCTTGAGATGAATACTCGTTCGCGTCGCCATCGGGTTAGAATTTGGGGCGTAATGGCTAGGCTAATTCAATAGCGGTCTTTTTTAGGGAGCCTTTAACCACCGATAGCTCAAGCTGACTCCACTACCTACCTCACTCTATTGAATTCATAGGCTGGCAAATCTTGCGCCCGGCCTAAATCAAAATACATTCGATCTTCCTTAATGTATAAGGACGGATTCCGCACATACCAATTAATTTTCTCGGGGCTGGGCATTGGTCTGAAGCTGTAAATAGGGTCCTGCTTGGTAGACTAATTTGACTAGTTCATAGTCAACCCTATCAATTTGAGTACCCCCGTCGATTACCCTGATCTGGTTCTCATCGATAAGCAGTTCTACATTCGGTAAATTGGCATTAAGAAGCATGGACGATTGCTTCACCAGCTTCCATTTACCGGGTAGCCATGTTTTTGCCTGTTGCAAATCCAGGGTATAGTCTTTCAAAGGATAGAAAGTAGGATCAATCTGAGTTGTTTTGTGACAACTGATGATACCAAAAGCCAGTAATAGTAGTAAGTTCAGGTTACTATTTTTCATAGGTCAGCAGACAGTGCATTCTCAAATAGGACCCTAAAAAAGAGGATAGGGTTGTATTCTAGCCGTATGCAACTGAATGAGTTGGAGTGTTATTAAAAAAACAGCGTCTCAGCAAAGGCTGGTTAACGTGTATCTGTAAAGTGAATGAGCAGATCCGTAAGCGACTTTTTGTCCACTATGTATTTGTTGCTCAGAAAGACACCTCCCAAACCCGTTCTTGGATTGAAAAACAAAAACGAGCTAACCCCCGGATCGTCTCCGTCATGACCAATGGTCCCATTCACGTACAGATTCCAAAAGATACCCTTGTTACGAGTGGTTAAACGGATGCCTTTGGGTGGAGATTCGTGGGAAAACTGGGGCGTAAACATGGTAGTGTACGATACTCTTTTCAAGAGCTTTTCCCCGCCCTGGTAACCTTGTAATAGTGAAATTAGATACTTACCTAGATCGGATGTATTGGTTCGCAGGCCCCCGTCCGGGTACGTGATCTGATGATAGTAAGGTAAACTCAAAAAGTGATCATCGTAAGGGCGAGCATAGCGCTTCAACCGCTTCACATCTAGAAACCAGCTTGACTGACGCATGCGTAGCGGGCGGAGAATATAGCGCCGGGTAAAGTCGGCATAGCTTATGCCCGATTTGACCTCTACCAGATAAGCTGCCAGCGCGGAGCCAATATTGCTATAGCTCGATGAGCGGCCAGGGGCATCGGAACCGAAATTTTGTTTAGTGTAATACTGCCCATTCTCACTCAGGTAGTCGTACATAAAACGGGGCAGTGAACAATCATTTATTTGCTGGTTGAAACCCAGTTTTTTCAATTTAGCATAGGCCACCGGACTATAAGCCGCCAGTGTGGTATCAAATTGATAGGTGTCATAGAAGATCGATGGATTGTCAACAATACCGGAGGTGTGGTTGGCTAACTGCCGCACTGTGATTTGGCTATTAGGGGCATTCGGATTGACCACCCTGAAAGGCAGGATCGTATTGATGTCGGTGTCTAAATCGAAATAGCCTAATTCAACTGCTTTCATCAAGGCGATAGCCGCGAATGTTTTACTGACCGAGCCAATTGTCTGGATGCTCCGGGTATTGTACTTAATCTGCTTCTCGATGTTGGCATAGCCAAAGCTATGCTGATAGATAATTTTCTTTTGGTTGACTAATACGACGGATAGCCCCGGTAAACTATCCCGCTGATACACCCGTTGCAAGGCCCTGGTCAGCGTATCAAACCGGGACTGACCAAAAGTCATGGATAGGGTAACACTAAGGAGGAGCACTGTATAGATGATAAACTGTTGGTTTCGCATACGATTCGTTTAAGCTGGGCCAAAAGTACTCACCGCGAACCCCTTACAATTGTAAAAAATCGAAATGTGGGGTGACCGGTAGCAGGTAGTTTTGGGATCTAAAGGCGGAGGGCAACTCCCCTAACACCCGTTGATAAGCCCGGGTGAAATGAGCCTGGTCATAGTAGCCATGCCGATAAGCCAGCTCCCCTAAGGTAGTGATTTGCTCACGATGGTGCAGGTCACTAACCACTTGCCTGAGTTGCAGGATACGCTGCATTTCTTTGGCGGTCGGGCCAATCAGACGCCTAAACAACTGCTCCATCCGTCGCTGAGAGTAGCCCGATCGGCGAACCAAATCGGCAATCGTTTCTTGGTTGATGAGCCCTTTCTGTAAGTGATTAAAGGTCCATTGGATGAAATGAGTGTCGGTATTGGGATGTAAGCTGCCAGCAAAAGCGTCATACACCTGGTCTATAACAATCGTCTCATCAACCCCCTTCAGATTGGCCATCGTTTGATAGAGGGGACTATTAACTAATTCCAGACTGACCACATCATTGGTAAACCAGTTAATTGGTGCGTTGGTCATCATCGAGGGCACCCAAGGCTTTAGTTGTACCATAATCGCCTTGGAATAAGGCTTCATTACAATGCTTACCTTCTGAGTAATTTGGCCGGATAAGTAAATGCCAGCCGCCAGATGAATTGGCTTCTCGGCGAATGTTAATGAGACGCCGTTTCCGCTAATGAGTGCTAGTGTACAACAGCCGTTGGGTATGGCACATTGGGGCGATGAAGAAACAGGGTTAAAGCCATGATCGAGAATCCAGAACTTTTGAATAGTGTCCTGATAAGGTTGCCGAGTGGCTATTTCGCGGTAAGTTGGCAGCATTGGGCAATGAGTCATGGAGCAAAGAGCTGTACTCATGGCTCAAGTTACTACGATTTTCGCCACGTCAAGCAAGCAGGTTGGGTGGACATATAGGAAAGCACCTCTGTCTTATAAAAAGGCTCCTATTTGAGATTAAGGCTACTATAGGTCAGCTTCTTCAACGATTAAAGTGAAACTACACCGGGGTAGCGGCTCACAGCGAACCGTGATATCTTGAGCTGTTGATAAAGTTTTCCATAACCGTTTTTTAGATGTGTTGCTCAACGTTACCTGCTTGAGCGAAGCCCCTAAAACACACCCATATCATGAGATAATAACTTGGCCTTACTTTTGTAGCTTATCGACGATCCAATAGACAGATAGGTCGACTCGACTAAGTTGGAACTGGAATGGAAAATTGGAAAGCGATTGCCTTTTTGTTGGCCTTTGGTCAGGGAGTTCTCCTTAGTACATCGCTGATCCTGAAGAATATACGCCAAACAGGAGCGCACTTTTTTTTAGGGATTATACTACTATGTCTTTCCCTGGAAATCTTGAATGCCTGGGGCATGCAGGTGCACTATCATCACTCCCCAACCGCTTTCCCTTTTTGGAATTTTCAATCCTACCTATTGATACCCTTATCGGTGTGGTTTTTCGCTCGGCTGACCACCTCACCCGCCTACATGTTTCGACGTGGGAACTGGTGGCTTTTCCTGCCGGCTGGACTAGAAATCACCATCCGATGGGGAATCAGTCAGTACCAACACATGACGGGCACACCTGTACCTTCGTTGTTGAGCAATCCCGTCTGGTTTAGCCTCACCGAATTGCTGCCAATTCTTGGAATGGTTGTATCGGTTTGGCTGTACGGGGCAAACCTGATTCGCTACCAGCGGGCATTAACGACTGGACAGAGTGTGTTACCCATCCATTCTTGGTTGAGACTCTATGGTTTCTTTTCGTTTTTGGTCATGCTGACACTGAGTTGGGCCGCTGGTGTCTTAGTAAACTGGCCCATTTTTGCGGGTCTGGAGATACTGTTAAGCTTCGTTTTATTCACCTATGGCTACCTCGCCTACTGGGACGTATCGTATTTTCTGCTGCCGCCCTTGCCCAAAACCATCGCTGCTAATAAACCCGAGTTTAGCCACTATGATCCTGCCATCGAATGGCAGCGTATTCAGCACTTATTTGAGCAGGGGACGATCTATGTGCAGCCTAAACTGACTTTGGAGCAGGTAGCTCAACAACTCGACCTACCCGTTCGTTACGTGTCGTATTTGATCAATATGCAGTGTGCAACCAATTTCAATCAGTACGTAAATCAGTACCGGGTGGCCGAAGTAATTCGGAAAATGCATGATCCCAAAGAGCAACACAAGACCCTGCTGGCGTTAGCCTTAGAGGCTGGATTTAGCTCTAAATCAACGTTTAATCAAGTCTTCAAGCAGCATACCCGGCAGTCACCCTCGCAATATCTATCGACTAAAAAGCCTCAAGACCTTAAGCCTTTGCTGCTTAAATAACGCAGTCTACACCGCATGAGCCGACGTCCAGGATCAGGATACTGGACGTCCAGTAATCGGTTTGGAGCGCAAGAGAAGAAACATTCGTGCTGATTTGCCCGCTCATCCCTACTACTAGGCTGTTCGTATGCAAAAATCATTCATCGCTCTCCTCCTGATAGGATCGCTCTGCGGATTTCCCGCACCATCCTGCGTTTATAGTCAACCGACCAGCAACCACTCCATTGGAGTACAAATTAAGCCTAATGTTGAACTCCTGGGTTTTGTGTACTTTCTGGGCTACGAAGGCGCGCAACTTGAAACCCATGATTCGTACCTTAAAAACCGTTCCATCAAACGAAGTGAGTGGTATAGCTACGGGTTCAGTGTCTATCAACATTACAAACGTTACCAGTCCAGCCCGCATCTAGCCCTCATTATGCGGTATGCCGAGCGAATTTGGCTCGACTATCTCCTCAATTTGTTACTCCAGTTAAATGATTTTCCCCATGCGCAATTGAGTGCTCAGATCCAGGAACGCTACTATCTCCGGTTTTCGCCCACCAATGACCCCCAGGAAGCTCAGCGAAATGCCAGCCAGTTTATTGATGCCATGAATCAACTCTATGGGGAAGTTGATTTCGATAGCTATCTGCGCAGCAGCACCAAGCTCTATAATCAGGCGCTGACTCAAGTAAAGCAGGGGTTGCCATGGAAACGATTTATTCCAGCGATAGAAGCCTTCTATGGTCGTCGCTTCGAGCAGTACACATTTGTGCCGAGTCTGACTATTCCAACCGGAATGGGCTTCGGCCTTCAGTATATGTTGGCTCAACAAGACCGAACGTTTCATGTATTTGGCCCCTTCAAACCTCAGCAATTCACCAAGAGGACAACCCTGAACATGGGCTTTGACGATCCGAAGCATCTCCTGGAACTGAGTACCCATGAGTTTGGGCATCCCTTCGTGAATCCCGTGGTTGACAGTCTACCAGCGGAGTTGATCCAACGGACCGCCTATCTCTTTGAGCCAATCCGGTCCTTCATGGCCGACCAGGGCTATACGAGTTGGAAGGCGTGTTTATACGAACACTTCGTACGGGCCGGTGAAATTATTATCGCCCAGAACCTGGGGCATCGCCGGCAAGCCGCCCGATTAAAAGCGCACTACCTCACGAATCGACACTTCATTTACCTCCCAAGCATTCTTACTGAGCTGGATAGCTACAATCAACAGCGTATTTATTTCTACCCACAGGCCGTCAAAAAGGCCATGCATCGGCTAGTAGAATGGGGAAGTCATATCCCCTATAAGCAGGTAAGTCATTCGATACATCAGGACAATGAATGGCTTGGTATTCAAGTGAAGGGAATACGACAAGACGGTGAAAAAATAGCGTACAGCCGAGATTTTCCAGTCCAAAGACTAACAGCCTCCCAACGGGACTCGTTGAAAAACCATGTTCTTGACTCACTTGGGATCAAGTCGGCAAAGGTTGTTATATCGCCTAGTCCCTCGTCAAATGCGGACGTTATGTTTGCTTGTCGCTCCTGCGGTCGAAGAGGTAATTTGGAAGTCTATGGGGACAATTTTGTCGCAACGCGTAAAATTAATGCTCGTCGGGGAGCCAACTACCGGTTTCCCATTCATTTGCGACTGGGGGTGGGCGATTACCGATTAATTTATCGCTCTTGGCTGTCAAAGCCTTTAGAAACTTGCTTTCGAGTTAAATCTGGTTCGCAAATTCTGGTACAAATCAAGTAACCGGTTAAAATCAGTCCAACTGTAGGGAATGGCAATATCACTACCCCGGAGAACTTTATTTTTTATTCATCTCAGCAAACCCTACCTAATAAGACGGAGAAACGTCTATGTATATGCCGTTTTGATTATCTAATGCTTATGGGCCATTGGGTATCGGGATATGAATCCGTCTTCAAGCAAAAGAGGTAATGACGAAGATTCGGGCTTTACAACAAGCTACTCAATCGGTTAGCCATTACTTTAATACCTACTTTTTTGAGGTTTTCCAAGACTTGTTCTTGTGTCATGGCTGGCTTCTTTAGGTAGGATATCTGTTGATAAAAGGCCCTGATGGCCTTTCTGGGATACAGATCGATCAGGTTGGCTATGAACTCGTCAGAGTGCTGGGCTTCGAGATCGAATTGGCTCAATATGGTACTGGGGACGTCCTTGAAACTAGCTGTTACAAGGACGTCGGCCTGGCAACGAATCGCTGCTGCCAGTACGTGGCAATTGTCTTGGTCAGGTAGATCCAGGGAGTCAATCAACGCTTCGTAGTGAATAACGTTCTAAGTTTACACTCGGTATGGTGATTCGCAACGTATCATGAATTAAACTGTACGTACTACAGCCCGTTTACCAGGCAAAACCGGCTTACCTAACAGCGTGCTCCGTACTCCGGTCAACTTTTGCAACAGCCACACCACTCAAACAACAAATCTTATACACACTTAAAACTTTGCATCTTTGATTATCGCAGGAATAATGGAATGGAATTGGCTTCTTGGCATTCATAATAGCCGTACTTTATTACACTTTTCAATTAATAAAATGCTCGGCTCAACTCGTCAAGAGCTTCTGTTTCAGATCAAACGTTTGTCCCGCAAAAACGATCAGGATCTGGTGTTCGTCGAAGGCTCGTTTTACCGCCATGATCGCTTCGCTGAGGGCCGCGTGCGGATTGGTTGCCGTTGGATTGATCCAGAACCAAAGCACGAACTGAATGTTGGCATCGGCGAAGTGGCGGTAGTGTAAATCGACCGGATGATTTTTTAGCACAAACGGCAATTGAGAAACGGCAGCTTTGGCAATTTGCTGGGCGGTGGCCAGATCATCGAGGTACGAAACCCCCGCTGCCAGTTCGATCCGGCGCTGACCAATGCGGGAGAAGTTGGTAATCGGTTTCTGAAAAACGTCTTTGCTGGGGATTTCTACGGTTTGTCCCTGCCCATTGTCCATCACGATCGACCGCAGTTTAATGTCGAGGACTTTGCCTGTGTAGCCATTCGTTTCGACCGTATCGCCCACCTGAATGGGGCGGGCGAGGGCAATCATTGTCCCGGAAATAAAATTGGCGGTTAAATCCTGAAAGGCAAACCCAACGGCCAGTGCAATGACGCCGGCCCCAGCCAGCAGCGATGTAACGGTTTTGTCGAGACCCAGAATCCCCAGCGCGATAAACAGACCGATAGACACGACAACGAACCGCAGCACGGCCCCCGTTAAGTTAATGACCGACTCATTGGTGCTAACCCTTCTCAGTCCGCTTATAAACCCCCGGCTGATCCATCGGGACAGAAACGTAAATAAAACAAAGACGATAATCGCCACGGCCAGTTCGGGTAGATAACGAATGGCGTTGCGTAACCAAAGCGAAAGTTCAGCGTAAATAAGGCCGGGGGCCTGAGAAAAATCCATAAAGTCCAAGTTACAATTGTAGCCGAAGAACGACGCAGGGCGGGATTCTGTTTCATTGGCAGGACCATTCGCCGTATCTTTGTGGGCGAGTTCAATTGACTGATGATGAAACCTACTGCTGCTGTTTACCTTGATAATGCCGCTACTACCCGGCTCGACCCCGAAGTTCTGGATGCTATGCTGCCGCTCTTGACCGAGCAGTTTGGCAACCCATCGTCTATCCATAGTCATGGGCGGACGGTGCGTACCGCTATCGAAAAAGCACGCAAAACGGTAGCCATGCTTCTGAATACATCGCCCGCCGAGATTTTCTTCACTTCGGGCGGTACCGAAGCGGATAACACCGCCATTCGGAGCAGTATCGAAACCTATGGCCTTACCCACGCCATTACCTCGTCCCTCGAACATCATGCTGTGCTGCATACGCTGGAACACCTGGCAAAACAGGGTGTTATTCAGTTGAGTCTGGTCAATATTGATGAAAAAGGTCATATCGATCTGGCTCATCTGGATGAGCTGCTAGGTGCGCATAAAGGGCGTTCGCTGGTGTCGCTCATGCACGGGAACAATGAGATTGGGAATTTGCTGGACCTGAATCGGGTAGGGGACATCTGCCGGACGCACGATGCTATTTTTCACTCTGACACGGTGCAGACCATGGGCCATTTTCGGCATAACCTGCAACAACTTCCGGTCGACTTCATCGTGGGCGCGGGGCATAAATTTCATGGGCCCAAAGGCGTTGGCTTCCTGTATGTCAATGCCGAACGGGTAAAAATTCATCCCTTCTTGTACGGCGGTGCTCAGGAACGTAACATGCGGGGCGGTACCGAAAACGTATACGGTATTGTCGGGCTGGCGAAGGCGCTTGAGATTGCCTACCGCGACATGGACACCCACCGTCAGCACATTACCTCGCTGAAAAGCCGAATGATCGATCAACTTCGGGCCAAAATGCCTGATGTGCGGTTCAACGGTGATTCCGGTGATGTAGACAATAGCCTGTATACGGTACTCAATGTAAGTCTGCCAGCATCTGATATGAGCGATATGCTGTTGTTCAGCCTCGATATTGCCCGGATTTCAGCCTCGGGCGGTTCGGCCTGTTCGAGTGGCTCCAATGTAGGTTCGCATGTGCTGGCCGCTTTACCCGGACTTGACTCAGATCGGGGCTATGTACGTTTCTCGTTCGGAAAATACAATACAGTAGAGGAGATCGACTATGCCGTTGATACGTTAGTTGGCCTGTATCAGAAAGAACTGGTGAAGTAATTTTTAGGCTAGATTGTTGGTCTTTTTATCTATTATATTGATATACTATAAATGATAAATTGACCGTTCTCTGAGAAACGATCGAACGGTCATGAAACGTAGTGTACTACTCAGTCTAATCGGAATTTTTTGCGTTGCAATCGGTGGTGTATCGTGCCACGATAATACCCTGAAACTTCCTGAACCGGCAGCCTCGCTGGAGGGAGCTTATGAAGCAAAGTCGCTGACCGGCCCATTTGTAATCAATGGTGAGACGGTCCGGTTATCACTGAAACGGGTTTCACCCGATTCGGTAGCCATTACGGTGCGTGCCTTTTCGAACGGACAACCCGGCGACAGTGTTTCGCTCGGGAGCGCTATGGTAAATCAGGAATTTCAATACAATTGTGTTGCCTATCGAATTAAGCTATCGCCAGTGCGGACGAATGATGAGTTGCTTATGACGTGCAGTGCAGAAAACATTTTTAACTACCAGTATGTCTTTTCGCTGAGTGGTCGACAAGTGACCCGAGCGGTCAGCTTCAAGCGGATTTAGTAACACCGGCGCCCCGAAGTACCGGAGCCTGGGATTTAGATGTTAGGAACACTTATTGGTTTGATGAGTTGATAGACTTATGTAGGGTGACCTTAACGGTGCTCTGCCTGATGCAAACCAACTCAACTCATGACCATCGAATTATATAAAGCCCCGGACGCTAACAACCCAACCGAACATCCTGAATCGCCTGTGTCCAACGTAGCTGGCGAGCTTCCTGATGATGAGCCGAGTCTGGACTTCGGGAATTTACTGGGGACTTTTTCATCGCGGGAAGATGCCATTGCGCATATCAACCAGCAGGCCACCGATCAGGGATTGGCCGTTCTTGATACCCAAAGTTCCCCATATAACGAATATACACACGTAGAATGGCTGACGGTCATTGTTAAACAGAAAGACCAGTCAACCCAAAACGAAAGCTATTACCTGGTCACAGATGAAGGATATTGAGTAGTGGAGTGGTTGATTGGTAGAGTGGGAAATAGTGGAGTAAAGCACTTGCCAGTTGCTATTTCCTACTCTACCAATCAACCACTCCATTAAAACAGCTTGGCCACACCGAAGGCGGCTGCTGCGGCTAGTGCCCCGATAAACATGACCTTGAACGCACCACCAACGGGCGGTTGTCCAGTGACTTTGCTTTTGAAATAGCCGAAAACAAACAGGCAAATCAGCGTTAACCCGCAGGAGTATAACAGGGCCTCCTGAGGTACACTATTGAAAAAATAAGGTGCCAGCGGCACCAGACCACCCGTAACGTAGGCCAAGCCAATGGTTAGGGCACTCTTCGTTGCCCGGTTGGGGTCGGGCTCCTCAAGACCCAGTTCATACTTCATCATGAAATCGATCCACTTTGTTTTGTCCTTAGCCAGCTCATCGGCGATGGCTATCTGGAGGTCGAGTGGTAAACCCATATCGGCAAATACTTCCCGAACTTCTTCTTTTTCGCGCTCCGGAACGGTTTCAACTTCGAGTACCTCCCGCCGACGCTCCGATTCATAATGGTCGGCTTCAGTGCGTCCTGCCAGATACCCGCCCAGTCCCATGGCAATAGACCCGGCAACGATCTCGGCAATGCCCGCTGTAACGACCAGCGTCGAACTGGCAACCGCTCCACTAAGCCCGGCTGCCAGCGCAAACGGGACTGTCAGCCCGTCCGACATACCAATGACGATGTCCGAAATGAAATCTGAACTACGAAGGTGCTGTTCGTGGTGGGCTCCGTGTGGGTGACTGTGCTGGGCGTTGGTCATTCGCTTTTATGGACTCGATTACGGGAAATAGGGCAGTAAGGTAATCAGGCGAAGCCTTTTTTTGACTTCTCCTGTCACCTTTTTGGACTGACCTACCCAGTTGGGGCTACTGCCGGCTAAGTCAACTCAGGGCAAAAGCATAAATGAGGTAAACGATAAGAAAGCCAAGCCCTGCCAGTACCAAACCGCTGATCCGACGCTTTTTTAGGAACAGAAGCAAAATAAGTCCCGTCGCTGAAATAAGCGTCATGAAAATGGCGGAACCGTCAATCACCCACCCCCATGATTTTCCGGTATCCCGGCCCTTGTGCAGGTCGTTCAGTACGGCCACCATACCCATTCGGGTTTCGGTAAGCTGGTAAGATCCGTTATCCCGCTTCACGACGGCGTCAGCGGTATAGCCCGGCCCCCGGAAAGATACCGATACCTGATCGGTTTCCAGCCGCATATCGCTCACGGCTCCTTTTACTCCGTGGGTGGTGCGAAGGTGTTCGACAATGCCCAGTTTATTGATGGCGGACGTATCGGCGGTTTTTACCCAGATCAGCGGCACTTTGCCGGTAAACTCATTCGTGCTGAACTGGTCGTCGAACCAGTCGGCATGGTTGAGCGTCAGTCCCGTAACGGCAAAAAACAGCACGATCACAAAACTGATCATAGACAGGTAAATGTGTAGCCAGCGCGTTACGGCGGCAATCCGGCGTTTTGCAGCCGTATTGTTCCCTGATTTGGAACGGACGTCGGATGGCTCAGCGGGCATCGCTTTTTTTGCGATAGTCCAGGGCTGCGGTTGTGATTTCGACATTGCCGGGCAGCGACAGTTGTTTAGGTTTTCCGTTAAAATCCATTTGCTGCTTAATGAGCTGGTAAGTACCGTGTTCGCGGGCAGCTTCGATAAAAACCGTGTAGTTACCCTGCTTTACAAACTGTCCGGCGTTATCCTTTCCATCCCAGCTCAGGGTATACGCCCCCGGCGAGCGGGTGGCGCTGGTCACCGAAGCCGAAGCTGCTTCGAAGTCGGGGTTACGGCGCTGGGCGTACCAATCCCGTAATTCGGGGAGCCAGCGCGGTTTGTTATACCAGAGGGCCAGATTACGGACGGGATTCCCTTTCTCATCTTCTATCCAGATGGCCACAAACGGGCGGTGCGAACGGCCGGGAAACTGCGGCAGCTCTAAGCTGATCAGCACTTCCTGATCGGGATTCCAAAGCTTGTCTTTTGTTGGCGCAAGGTGCATCAGACGGGCCGTTGTCAGGTCGCTGGATACCGGGATGGCGGTTGCTTCCCAACCGGGGCTTCGGTGCTGCTGCCCGTTGCTGGTAACGATGAAAAATTCGGTTCCCGGCAGGGTAGCCGCCAGTGCCTCGCTTTCGGCCGGTGTCAGGATGCTGAAGGTCGTTGCCAGTGCGCCTGCCGTCACCGCATCCGGATGAACGACCGTGGCGCTGGCAATGGCATTGGCTGGCTGGCCCGTTCGCGGGTCGACAATGTGCGAAAACCAGTCATCGCCCAACTGAATCCCCCGGCGGTAATTGCCGCTGGTGGCAACGGCCCCGTTCTGCACGGCAAACCGGCTTAGGAGTGCGTGGTTTTCGGCGTCGGCATGTGGATTGGCTACGCCGACGGGTTCTACCCAGTTCCCCCGAACCACCAGATCGCCACCACCGTTGAGCACAACGCCCTGAACATCGGCAACGGAAAGAGCCGCTTCGGCTGCCCGTTCGAGTACGTAGCTTTTCGCGAATGTATGCAGCCGGAGGGGAGCCAGACTGAGCCGCGTTGCCGTTTGCTGAGTCGGATTCAGCCGCCAGTGGCGTTGTTGGGCGTTGTTTACTGCGTGAGCCAAGTCTGCTTCGGCAGGTAGCGTGCCAGTTGTTGCTACACGCTGCCAGACTTGACTGATGGACTCTGCCCCGGCGTTAATAGCCCCTGCTGTTCGGTCAAACCACGCATCGAATTGGGCTAATACGGCAAATAAATCCGCCGAAACGTGGGTTGTAACGTTATCGGTTGCCGCCCAGCGGCTGAATTCGCTTTCTGGTCGATAACTGCTTAATATCTGGCTTAGCCGTTCGATTTCGGTTAACGCGGCCTGCTCGGCCTGTCGGGCTGCCGCCAGTGTGGGGGCAATGGCTTTAATAACGAGCGATGTACCCAACACGTTTTCAAGCTGACTGATATACATGCCAGCGCTTGGGCTGGGAGCTGTTGTGGTTAGGACCGGGGCCATAAGGCTCAACCCGGCCATGCCTATTTTTACCAAAGTCATTTGTTTAGTTGTCTAGTTGAATGGATCAGGCTTTGCAACGCCTTCGTACGGGTGGTGAATGTGCAATAGTCGAGCCGTTTCACAACCAAAGCACAGTCGACCTGACGGGTACGAAAGTGCTATGGTTTCGATAGATCACAAACTAAATCAGTCCGAATGACCTTTTTTGGCGGCTAGGTCGACCTTTTTTTTGCCTGAAAGACACAAAAAAACGGGTGGTTGAAGTAGTTGGTTTGCTCCTTCAAAAGCAACCAGCAGTCGATAGTAGCTCACCGGACTCTGGGCTCAATCATATCCCACAGATTCCCGTACAGATCTTCAAAAACAGCAACGGTACCGTACTCTTCCTCCACCGGGCCACGTACGAAGCGAATGTTGTGAGCGAGCATGCTGTTGTAATCGCGCCAGAAGTCATCGGTGTGAAGGAATAGAAAAACCCGTCCGCCCGTCTGGTTACCCACCCGGCTCTTTTGTTCCTCACCGGAGGCTTTGGCCAGTAATAAACCGGTGCCGGTCGAGCCGGGCGGGGCAACTCGTACCCAACGTTTGGTTTCGCTCAAGGCGGTGTCTTCCAGTAAAATGAAGTTGAGTTTTTGGGTATAAAACCGAATGGCTTCGTCATAGTCATCAACGACTAGCGCAATGTGGGCAATTTGCTGTTTCATTCAGAATTGGTAGACTAAAAAGGCATGTCACTCTGCACTCAACTCCTTTAGTTTGTCTCTCAGTTCATTTCCCCGCAGGTCTCTGGCCAGAACAATGCCGTTTTTATCGAGAAGTACGGATGTGGGATAGCCCGTAAGCGGGTAGGATTCAACAAGTTTGTTGGTTTTGTCGGACAGGATTTGTGGCCATTGTACATCCTGTTTTTTTATGAACTTCGTCAGCCGTTCCGGCGAGTCCTGAGCGATACCAATAAATTCGAACCGGTTTTTATCAAGTCCTGCATACAGCTTTTTCAGATTCGGAATATCGTCAAGGCACCCCTTGCACCAAGTTCCCCAGAAGTCGACGTACACATACTTGCCTTTATAATCCGCAAGAGTGATGGGACGTTTGGACGTAAATTCCCGCTCAGCAAAGGGTTTGAACGGATAGCCGGCCTGTAGCGAGTATTCCTGTTTGCCTTCAACGGCAGGCTCTAATCGTAACACGTTGTTGTAAAAGTCAACCCCCTTATTCTTATAGATAATTCCGGCCAGGCGAACGTTTTCATTGATCTCAATCAATTCGTCTTCAGAAAGACGCTCATTTTTGGATAAAGACGATAAGTCAGCAAGGCCAATAATGTCAAAGTCGGGCCTGGTGAAACCAAAACTAACTGCCAGATTGTACGTGTTGCCGCCACGTTTGAGTGTAGCCTGAGCATACTGCGGGAAATTGTAAAAGAAATCACTTCCGAATGTCTTCACCAACATTGGTAAGGATGCCTTTAGTACCTTCCCTTTTCGGTAAATCTCGTAGTTGATAAGCGTAAGCTTCTTATATGAGAATGGATTTTTACCCTGAATAACTTCGGGGTAAAAAGCTGTTTCGTCACTGAAGTCAAGATTATTGTTTGTGTCAATCATTACGGCCCATTTACCCGCTTGTTCATCGAATCCTCTTAGCGTATAAACATAGCATTTAATCGGTTCTCTGGAAAGTTGGCTGGTATCTGCCGTCAATTTCCAGTATTTCCGAAATTCATTATACTGCGATTTTGTAAACGTTCCCTGAGTGAAATTCTGATAAACGAGCTGGTTCGTGTTTAGCCAAACCATTGCCTTATCGACATTTATCCAGTTAGCCGGGATTCCCCTCACATTCAAGCACATTTTACGCCATGGCTCTTGAGTATCCGGGTTAGTTTGACGCTCGTTACCTAATTTTGAAAAACCCGGATTAAATGGCCCATAACCGTCAACTAACGTAAGGGGAAGGGTTGCCGGAGTAGCCTTCTCTGCCTGGTGGCAACTGTAGAGGACGCTAAAAATCAGCAACAGAGAGAGACTAACCGTTTTCATGAGGAGGATAGGTTTAGGTAAGCAAATAAGCAAAACGGGCACAGAGTTTTCGCTCCGTGCCCGTTTTGCTATCGTACGGTTTTTCAGTACGTTACCTGTCGGCGAGTTGTTCGTTGCCAACCCACCGCTGCGCTACGTTCAGGGTGTACTCCAAAAACGCTTTTGCCGTCCGCTCGTATACTTCATGACCGTAAAAGATGCCGTTTTCATCGATGTTCTTGTCCGTCTCGTGCGACTCGTACAGCTTCGGCGAAATGATGGAGTAGCTGTTTGTGAAGCTGATAATTTTATTCACCACCGTGGTCATATCCAGCGCGGGCTGGCGGCCACCCCGGCCGTTGGAGATACCCACCATGGCAAACACTTTGTTATCGAACAGTTGCTTGAAACCCGGACCGCCCAACTGATGGATGGTGTTGGTGGCCTGTGGGGGAGCCGTCCAGTTGTATTCGGGCATGGCAAACAGCACCAGATCAGCCGATTCCCAGGCGCTGATGAGTTCAGCTTGGAAGGGCGTGAGGGCGTCTTTTTTTACCGATCCCTGGCCAACATACGGTATATCATAGTCTTCGAACGACACAATCGAAACCTCGTGCTGCCCTTCGCTAACCAACAGGTTGCGGATATAGCTAACAAATCGCAGGGAGTTGCTGTTTTTGCGTGATGAAGTAGAAATCAGCGTGATTTTCATTTTTTCAATTCAGTCAATTTGATAGGAAACCGATGTGTTAAGGCTTTAGTTTCAGCCGATAAAAGCTGGCCATCATTGCAACGGACAGCGTAAAGAACGGGTCTATTAGTGCATACTCTTAATGAACACGTACGATGGTTAAGTTACTGCCGGCTCTGCTATTACTTGTCGGTTTTGCCCACGGGCAATCGCCAATGGCGTTTATTCGCCTGGACTCACTACCGGAAGTGCGTTCTGACACGCTTTTTCTGCAGGAGATTCATACGCCATTCAGGCGTTCACCCGGTATGATGCCCACGAGCCGACCGAGAAACTCCTTCTATCGGTATCCAACTGATCTTCCCAATGTGGTGCGGGCTACGCTGGATAATATGCCCGTAAAAGTCCCGGATTCATCCACGTACTACACCATGCTGCGGTCATTAAGACAGCCCTATAGACTGGTTGAACCACCTGCTCCGTTGCCGAAGATGCTGCCGCCAACCCTTCCGAAAAAACATTGAAGAGTGGGGTACAGTCAATCTGATTCGGTTCGGATAAACAAACACCATCTCCAGGAAATGGTGTTTGTTTATCCGAACCGAATCAGACGATTACCGTCTAGTTAGTACGATAACGCCTGTGCCAGGTCGTTGATCAGGTCCTCGGAGTGTTCGAGACCAATGGAGAGACGTAGCAGATTTTTTGGGGTGGCGGAGGTAGGGCCTTCCACACTCGCCCGGTGTTCAATTAAACTCTCGACACCGCCCAGACTGGTAGCACGGGTGAATAGTTTCAGTTTGCCAATAAACTGAATGGCTTCATCGACCCCGCCCTTCACCTGAACGGAGAGCATGGCACCCGGCCCGTTCATCTGCTGGTGAATCAGCGCCCGGTCCGGATGATTAAGTAAGCCTGGGTAATGAACTTTTTCTACGGCCGGGTGCCCATCCAGAAATTCGGCTACGGCCTGAGCCGTCAGACTTTGTGCCCTCACGCGAACGCCCAGTGTCTTAAGTCCCCGGCTCACCAGCCAGCAGTCGAACGGTGAGGGTACCGCCCCCGACAGTCCCTGTAATAGCCGCACCCGCTGCGCAAATTCATCATTTCGTTTAAAGACCAGCGCCCCGCCCAGCACGTCGGAATGACCGCTGAAGTATTTGGTGGTCGAGTGCATGACAATATCGCAATTCAGGTCGAGGGGCCGTTGGAGCACCGGCGTTGCCCAGGTGTTGTCGCACACGCAAAGGGCTCCGGCATCGTGCGCCAGTCGACTTACCGTCAGCAAATCTGTTATAGTCAGCATTGGGTTGGAGGGCGTTTCGCACCACACAATGCGGGTATTCTCGTGGATGGACGACTCAACGGCATCGAGGTCGCTCATGTCGACGCGCGTATATGTCAGTCCCCAGGGGTGAAAAACCTGTTCGAGCAGTGCGGGTGTGCCGTAGTAGGCATCGGTCGACAGAAGCACATGGTCGCCGGGGCGAAGTGCCTGAAAAAGCGTCATGGTCGCGGCCTGACCGGAGCCAAACGCCATACCTACCGCTCCACCTTCGAGTAGCGTAATCGCTTTTTCCAGTGCTTCGCGGGTGGGGTTGTTTGGGCGGGTGTAGGTATACTCTCCAACCAGTTCATTGGTTTCGTTGCGGGCGAACGTAGTGGAGAGATGAATAGGCGGAGCGACTGCTCCGGTTTCCGGGTTGGACTGATGGGTAGCGCGGAGAGCGAGGGTATCGAAGTGCATAAGCGGAAAGAACCGAAAAGCGGCCCATTTTTTGTATACGGAAGTTCAGGAGTTCCTGTGGCCATTACGCCATACGTTACTCAAATAGTTCGCTAGGGTGTTCTTCTTTTTTCTCCCCATTGGAATTAACAGGCTGGAATGACTTTCCTTTCTCCATACACGACGGTACTTACTGCGCAAACAGCAGCGCACCTTCTGCGTCGGGCTACCTTCGGGCCAACGCCGGATGAGATAGCGGATTTTACCGGGATAACCGCTCAGGAAGCGGTAGCACGCCTTCTTGAAAACTGCCGTTATGACACACGCCCACCCGTAGAGTTGAATGAAACGAAAGCAACCATCGGCCAGCCGTTTATGGCCTTGCCTTTCGATCCGGATCGTAATTATGAACTTGGCCAGTGCGTGCGGTATTGGTGGCTGGCGTTGATGACATCGCCGGCTGCAGCCCCTGCCTTGCTGGAAAAACTGACCCTGTTCTGGCAGAATCACTTCGTTGTAACCCGGACCGTTGTGGGCGATTACCGATTTATCTACCAGTATATTCAGTTTATCCGGGCTAATGCGCTGGGCGGTTTTCACACGCTGGTGACTGGCATGACCAAAGAACCCGCCATGCTGGCGTATCTGAACGGCGATCAGAATCAGGTTGGGAGTCCGAATGAAAACTACGCACGCGAACTTCAGGAGCTGTTTACCGTGGGTGCCGTGGACGCCAATGGAACGAAGAATTACACCGAAGATGATGTTAAAGCCGCGGCCAGAGTACTCACCGGCTGGGGCCATACCAACCAAAATGCGGAAGGCTCCACCCACATTACGACCACCTTTACCAACAGCCTTCACGATGCAGCCGACAAGGTCTTTTCGGTTCATTACAACAATACCACCATACAAGGCCGGGCGGCATCCGCATCCAATGGCGACTCGGCGGGCGATGCGGAACTGAACGACCTCGTCAGTATGCTGTTACTGCATCCACAGTGTCCTAGGTTTATTTGCCGGAAACTATACCGCTGGTACGTTAACCCTACCGTTACGGCTGCCATCGAAGCCAATGTCATCGGCCCGCTGGCCGACTTCTTTGCAAGCCCGGCCAATAAGTTTGCCATTGGTCCGGTTATCGAGAAGCTATTAACGAGCCAGATATTTTTTGATACGGCCAACATCGGCACGTTTGTTAAGTCGCCGGCCGAGTTGATTATAGGAAGTATGCGGTTTTTTAACCAGCCCGTTCCAGACATGGTCACGGACTCGGTTGCTTTTCGGAAATATTTCGAATTTGTGTTTTATCAGATGAACGACATGCAAATGGGTCTTATCGATCAGCCTGCCGTGCAGGGATATGACGCCTATTACCAAACAGGTCTTACCCGACTCTGGATCAATACAACGACCATCGGCCTGCGCGGAAATCTGACCGATGCCTACATCTGGCGGTGGCTCGAAATCAAGCCGGGCTATACGCTGGGCATCGACTTACTGGCCTGGATAACGGATAGCCAGCCTAATTTTTCTGACGTTACCGGAACCCCAGCCATTACCTGTGCCGATGTACTGCTGCGTTTACAGAAGAACCTCTTTGCGGTTGATCTCAGCCAGGTCCAAGCCGATTTTCTAATTGATACCATCATGATGCAAGGCGTTCCCCGCACCGATTGGGTATACGAGTGGAACGCCTATCGGCGACAGCCAACGAATGCCGTAAGCCGGTTTGGTGTGTTGTTGCGTTTGCAGAATCTGATGCGATACATGCTTCGCATGGCAGAGTACCACATTTTTTAAGTATCACCGGTAGCCACAGGACAGCATTAGTCACGAACCCTATTAAAAATGAAACGAAGGGACTTTCTTACGGCGGCATCGGCCAGTATGCTCCCGGTTATGCTCGATGGGTTTAGCCTGAAAGGCATGAGCCGACAGTCGGCTTTAGTGCAGTCTCTCTTGCAAACATCGGCCCTTAGCACAGACCGTGTGCTGGTTATTGTGTACCTCAATGGAGGCAACGACGGCTTGAACACTGTACTTCCACTTGATCAGCTATCGGTCTATAATGGACTCAGAAGCAACATCGCCATTCCGCAAAACCGAATTCTGGCTCTCGACGGCAACCCGACAACGGGTTTTCATCCGGCCATGAGTGATATGCGGAGTCTGTATAATGCGGGCAAACTGACGATTGTCCATTCGGTTTCGTACCCGAACCCGGATCTGTCGCACGCTCGCTCAACGGATATCTGGATGACGGGTGTTGATGCCAGCCAAAACGCTACGTCCGGTTGGGCGGGCCGGTATCTGGACAACCGCTTTCCAGATTACCCGAACAGTTACCCGAACGGGCTCATGGAAGATCCGCTGGCCATTCAGATCGGGTACATTACTTCTACGGCTTTACTCGGCAGCCAGCAGTCGATGGCCATTGCCCTCAACGACCCCGATAATTTTTACGAACTGGTTGGGATCAACGATCCGGTTTCGCCCCAGGAAGCCCTGCCGGGAGATGTCGGAGCCCTGCTTTCGTTTATTCGAAAACAGCAGAATCTGGCCGTCGGCTATGCCGAAAAAATTAAAACGGCCGCCGATGCCGGCAAAAATCTGGCCGTTTATCCTGAACCCAATGCGCATAATTCGCTGGCCGAACAACTGAAAATAGTCGCCCGGTTAATTCATGGCGGATTAAAAACCAAGGTCTATTACGTATCGATGAATGGATTCGACACCCACTCGGCACAGGTAGACCCTACCGATACGACGATGGGTGAACACGCTTCCCTGCTGGGTAAGTTATCGGCTGCGTTGGCTTCGTTTCAGCGGGATCTGGAGATGCAGGGGACGGCCAGCCGGGTTATTGGTATGACGTTTTCGGAGTTTGGGCGCCGGGCCAACGCCAACGCTTCGGCAGGTACAGATCATGGCGTGGCCGCACCTATGTTTGTCTTCGGAACCGGGGTGAAGCACCAGACGATTGGCCAGAATCCAGACCTGTCAAACCTGACAGGCTTCTACGGTAACAAGGATATTGGAATGCAGATTGACTTCCGGCGTGTGTATAGCGACATCCTGACAAATTGGTTCGGGGTGGATAGCACAACCACGGCTTCGCTGCTTTTTAGGGAATTTCCGACCGTATCGTTGTTCTCGAATACGATTGAAACGATAGCGTCGGGCAACTGGCAGGACCGGAGCGTCTGGACAATTGGGCGGGTACCACTAGCTACTGAATACGTCAGAATAAACTCAGGACACACCCTCACCGTCGACCGGTCGATTACCGTCAAACAGATCCGGCTGGATGGGAAGCTGAACTTTACCGGACCTTACACCATTCGTATGACCGGCTGATTCCTCTGTCTAACTTTTTTTGCGTTAATAGACACTTTGCCTGATCAAATTGCATTGAATTTTGTATTTACGCTACCTTTACGAAAACTGTATGCAAGCATACTAATGGCTATGAACAGAACGTATCAGTCTTTATCATTCGAGCAGGTCGATGGCGTACTGACCGTTGCGCTGCTCGGCCCCGGCAAAGGAAATGCAATGGGCCCGGAGTTTTGGGAAGAACTCCCCCAGGCGATGGATGAAATTAATCGAACGCCCGACGTTCGGTGTATTGTTTTTCGGGGTAGTGGCGATCATTTTAGCTATGGCCTCAACATTGCCCAGATGATGCCCCGGCTGGGTTCCATGACAACGGGTGCGGTGCTGGCCCACCAACGGGTTGATCTGATGGACCAGATCCGGCAAATGCAGCTGGGATTTCAGAAAATGCATGAATCGCCAAAACCGGTCATTGCGGCCGTTCACGGCTGGTGTATCGGGGGCGGAGTCAATATGATTTCGGCAGCCGACATTCGGCTTTGCTCACGGGATGCACGGTTTAGTCTGCGGGAGGCCAAACTGGCTATCACGCCGGACATTGGCGGTCTGCAATTTCTGCCGACTATCATCGGGCAGGGTTTCACCCGGGAAATGGCCTTTACCGGAGCGGATTATGACGCAGCCTTTGCCGAACGCATTGGGCTGGTCAACCATGTGTACGACACCCCCGACCAGCTTTTTGAAGCGGCTGCCACGCTGGCCCGGCAAATTGCCGATAATCCGGCGACCGCCGTTCAGGGAGCCAAACGGGTGCTGAATTACAGCCTGAACAAATCTATTGAAGACGGTCTGCAATACGTGGCCGTCTGGAATTCAAGTCAATTGCAGTCCAGCGATTTCAGTGAAGCCATGCAGGCAACAGTAGAAAAGCGTAAGGCCGAGTTTAACAAGAAAATAAACAAAGGATATTAGCCAGTACCAAACACAAAACCATGAATGTAAGCGGGATGCTGCGCGATGACGCGCTGAAAGGAAAGACGATTATTGTGACCGGGGGTGGTACGGGCCTTGGTAAGTCAATCAGCCGGTATCTGCTCCAGTTGGGTGCTAATGTAACCATTTGCAGTCGGCGTCAAAACGTGATTGACGAGACGGCGAAAGAACTGATGGCAGAGACCGGTGGTCAGGTGCTGGCCGTGGCCTGCGACGTGCGAAACACGACCGAGATCGAGAACGTCATGGCCCGGACAATTGACACCTTTGGCCGGATCGACGGCTTACTCAACAACTCGGCCGGTAACTTCATCAGCCCAACGGAGCGGTTGTCGTATAAAGCGTTCGATACTATTGTGGACATTGTGCTGCGTGGCACCTATTACTTCACGCTGGCTGTCGGTAAATACTGGATAGAGAACAAGATTCCCGGTACTGTACTGAATATATCGACGACCTACGCCACTACGGGTTCAGGCTATGTGGTGCCATCGGCCGTAGCCAAGGGCGGAGCGCTTATTATGACCAAATCGCTGGCGGCCGAATGGGGCAAATACGGTATCCGCCTGAACGCCATTGCACCCGGTCCGTTCCCCACCAAAGGCGCGTGGGACCGGCTCTTTCCCGAACCATTGGCCAGCATGATGGACCCCACCAGTCGGATTCCCCTTCACCGGGTTGGCGAACACGGTGAACTGGCGAATCTGGCTGCGTTTCTACTGTCTGATTTTTCGGGCTACATCACCGGCGAAAGCATTACCATCGACGGGGGCGAAGTGCTCATGGCGGGAGAATTCAGCCATCTGGAAAAGGTGACTAGCGACCAGTGGGATATGATCGAACAAACGATCAAACAAGCCAACCGGGCGAGTAAAAAAGAATGATGGATAATGACTAATGAATGAACGAGCTAAATGCATTCTTCACTCTTTTTCGGCACCTTTGTGCCTGTAATTCTGTTCTATTAGTGTACTAAAATTCGTTAAAATGCCCAACTGGTTTCTCGGAAAAATCCGCTATCAGCAGCCCATCGACGACTCGAACGTCGGTAGCCGAAATGAAGAGTTTATCAAGCAAAAAACGGTAACGGAGGCTTATCTGGTAGATGCCGTTAGTTATACGGATGCCGAAGGGCGGCTGTATCAGGAAATTGCCGCCAATACACCCGACTTTGAGATTACGAACATCTCGCGTATGAAACTGGCCGATGTTTTCCACATCGAAGACGGTGGGGAAGTCTGGTATAAGGTGAAAGCTATGTTTATCACGGACGATGAAAAAACGGGTAAGCAGAAGAAAACGCCCAGTGTGATGCTCGTTAACGGCGAAAACCCCAAACAGGCTTACGAACGTGTGGAGGAAAGTTTGAAGTCGGCTCTCGATCCGTTTGAGATAACGGATGTCAATACCACGAAGATTCTGGAGATTTTTCCATACAATGAAGAAGAGAAACGAAACCTGCGTCCGCTCAGCGAAGTGTTGAGTCCGGAACCCGAATCCGTTTAATATATCCGACAGAAGGCCATTCTTTACAGAATGGCCTTCTGTTTGTACGAAATTATTGACTTTCAGTGCCAAATACTTGCGTTGAATCTGTCCGGTATAGATATTTGCCTTCGTATGAAACGCACCCTGTCCCAACTGTTCAACCTCCTCATGGCCTTTGTCGTACTGCTGAGCAGTACTGGCTTCGGTTTGGTTGAACATTCGTGCCAGATGCGTGGTAAAAAGAAGACGGTAGTGGTTGCCTTCAGCGACATGAAAACCCAGCAGGGTTGCGCTATCGATAAACAGCCGATGCCTTCGGAACAACCGGTTGTTAAAAAAACGGAGTGCTGCCAGGACGACCAGCGGTTCGAGAATGTTGATATCTCATCGTCGCTGAGTCAGTTCGTCGCCAAGTTCGTTAAACTTGTTGCCGAAACGGTTGTAACTGCTGTTGCCGCCGTTCTGGTGTGGATTATTGACGTTGTTTTTGCTGAGCGTAGTACATCCATTTTCTCCTTTACGTCTCCGCCTTCCCTCTCCGGGCGAGAAATTATCACACTCGTTCGTAGTCTTCTGATCTGATACATTGATTGGTATGCTGTTTGCCCGTTTCATCCTGATGCGGGTTTGTAGTGATTTTCCGTACTCATCAACAATATCATGCGATTCCTTTATTTATGGTCTGTCCTGCTGATAGGCGGGCTGTCTCTATGCGATTCAGCTATAGCACAATCCGATTCAACCATACGTTCAACAGATACTGTTCGAGGCAGCGTTGCTGAACTGGTCAATGGTAAGCGTGTGTCACTTGTGGGGGCTACCGTGTTGTGGGCTGGTACAACGGCGGGTACGGTAACCGACGCCGATGGCCGCTTTCAAGTGCCTGCGTCGCCGGTTTCCCGACAACTGGTCGTTAGCTACGTTGGGTATCAGCCCGATACGGTGTCCGTTACAACTCTTTCTGACGAACTAACCGTGACGTTACGCTCCGAGCGCACCTTACAGGAGGTTACGGTATCTGGCGCACCGGGGCAAATCGACCGGATCAACCCCATACAAACTGAGTTTATCAACCAGCGAACCTTGGCCAAAGCAGCCTGCTGCAACCTGTCCGAAAGTTTTGAAACCAATGCTTCGGTCAGTGTTTCGTATAGCGATGCCGTTACCGGTGCCAAACAGATTCAGTTCCTGGGTCTGGGCGGGCAGTACGTTCAAACCAATGTCGAAAATATTCCCACCGTTCGCGGACTGGCTACCACCTTTGGTCTGAATTACATTCCGGGCACCTGGATCACAAATATCGATGTCGGTAAAGGGGCCGGTTCGGTTGTGAATGGGTATGAATCCATGAGCGGCCAGATGAATGTCGAGCTGCAAAAGCCCGACGATAAACAAACACTGTTTCTGAATGGCTATGTCAACAGTTTCGGGCGTCTGGAAGGCAACGTCAACTGGTCGAAACCGCTCAGTAAAAAGTGGAGTATGGGTATGTTGGGCCATGCCAGCACCCTTCGGAAGGAAATCGACCAGAATAACGACGGTTTTCGGGATTTGCCGCTTTACACGCAGATCAATGCCATAAATCGATACAAATACAGCAGCGACCGGTTTATGGCGCAGTTCGGCGTTAAGGCGCTTTACGAAGACCGCGACGGCGGGCAGCTGTCCTCATTCGACTCGCCCCAGGGCGTAGGGCGTTATCAGTATGGGAATACCACCAAACGGATTGAGTTCTTCTCAAAAACGGCTATTCTCTACCCCAACAAACCGTATCAGGGCCTGGGCTTAATTGTGAATGGTCTCCACCACGACCAGACCGCCCGCCTTGGCTTTAGGCCCTACAGCGGTCAGCAACGTACCATTTACGCCAACCTGATCTACCAGAACATTATCGGCAATACCAATCATGCCTATAAAGCGGGGATTAGTTATTTGCTGGATGATTATCACGAATCGTTAGGCAGTTTACACACAAAACGGACGGAATCTGTGCCGGGTGTGTTCGCGGAGTACACGTATACGTATCCCGAAAAACTGATTCTCGTATTGGGTGGCCGTTTCGATTACCACAATCTGTTTGGTGCACAATTCACTCCGCGTGCGCATCTGAAATACACCATCAACGAGGGACTAGCGGTGCGGGCGTCGGCGGGCCGGGGTTTTCGGGTAGCTAATCCATTGAGTGAAAATATGGGCTTTCTGGTGAGTTCTCGGGCTGTATTTATGTACGAAAACAGAAATGCCGGACCGTTTCAGAACTGGAATCTGGGGCCGCTGAAGCCGGAAGTATCCTGGAACTACGGCCTGAGCGTAACGAAGGATTTTTCGCTGCTTGGCAAGAAAGCCACGCTGGTGCTGGACTACTACCGGACGGATTTTCAGAATCAGCTTGTCGTTAACGTAGAAACATCCTCGCTGCTGTATTTCTATAATCTGCGGGATAACTACCATCATGGGAAGTCATACGCCAACAGTTTTCAGGCCGAGCTGAACGTACAGCCCGCCAAACGCTTTGAGGTGAAGCTGGCTTACCGGCTCTTCGATACGCAGCAAAGTACAGCTATGCCCGCCGGTGACACGGTGCTCTTGCCTAAAATGATGGTGCCCCGCGAGCGGGTACTGCTCAATGTAGGTTACGCACTGCCATTCGATAAGTGGAAATTTGATGCAACTCTCCAGTGGAATGGCCCTCGCCGGATTCATTACCTGCGGGAGGGTTACATACACCAGAACAACCAAAATTCGCCGGAAGATTATTCCCCAGGTTTTTATAATCTGAATGCGCAGGTGAGTCGGGGATTCAGAAGCGGGTGGGAGATTTATCTGGGTGGCGAAAACCTGACCGGATTCCGCCAGTTGAATCCCATTTTTGCGGCTAATAACCCATATGGGTCAGATTTCGATGCTGCCGGTCGGGCCTGGGGACCCGTTACCGGACGCATGATTTACGTAGGTTTTCGATTTAAACCCGTAAACTAATGACACTAACGATTCGAAATATGGTGTGCGACCGCTGCAAGCGGGTTGTGCGCGAAGAACTCGAAAAACTGGGGTTAACAGTAAACCGGGTAGAACTTGGCGAAGTGGATATTGACGCCTTACCGGGAGCCTTATCTCTCGACGCGGTTCGGCAAATGTTGCAGGCGAATGGGTTCGATTTGATCGACGATAAAAAACAGTCGCTGGTCGAACACATGAAAGTGCTGCTCATTAACGAAATCCAGCACTTAAAAGCCGAACGTCAACCCTCCGAGAACTTTTCGACCTTTCTAGAGCGGAAGCTGGGCTATGAGTACTCGTATCTGAGTGGGCTGTTTTCGGCGAGTGAAGGACATACGCTGGAAAAATACATCATTGCCCTGAAGCTGGAAAAGGTGAAAGAGTGGCTGCGGTACGACGAACTGACGCTCAGCGAAATTGCCTGGCGGTTAGGCTACAGCAGTGTTCAGCACCTGTCAACCCAGTTCAGGCAGGTAACGGGCCAAACACCGGGCCAGTTTAGGAAAGACGCTCAGGTAACAAGGCAAAGTTTAGACACCATCTGACAGTGATGTGAAGCGGGTGTAAACGTCGTCGCCGATGACTGTATCTGGGATAGCGTTGTAACGTTCGTCCCGAATTATGTAAAAACCCTATCGGGTATAGGTAGTTATTTTGTCAGACCAACGGTGGTCTCTTAAACTACATTCAACGCTTATGGAAACGATGCAACACAATCACGGCCACACCGACACTTGCTTTGAATGCGCCGAAGCCTGCGAACGCTGCGTAACGGCTTGCCTGGAAATGGGCGACCAGGATAGTAAAGGTCATGATATGACAGCCTGCATTAAACTCTGCCGAGACTGTGCCGATATCTGCACGCTCTGCGGTCGGTTAGATGCCCGGGGCTCTGAGTTCTCCCGCGATTTTATGGCTTTATGTGCCGAAGTGTGCGAAGCCTGCGCCGAGGAATGCGAAAAACATGCCAGTCACCACGCTCACTGCAAAGCCTGCGCGGAAGCCTGTCGCAAATGTGCGGAGGAGTGCCGGTCGATGTCGGCCAATGCCTGATGAATAGTGCCGAAAAAGCTATGCTGTGCTTTTTCGGCACTATTTCCCAACTATACGTTTATAACCCTACCTGTTTGTATGATCCATCTTCTTCTTACGTTTTATCTCTCGTTCACTGGCTTCGTGAAGCCAGCACCAGTCACCAGCACAGAGATCGGGAAGGGTATTCATCCGTCGGTTGCGATGGATCAACACAGCACGGCTCATATTGTGTACGGCCAGGGCGAGGTTCTTTATTACACAACGTTTCGCACGGGCGAACAGGCGGGGACGACTGTAAAAGTAGATAGCTTGCCGGGTTTGCATCTGGGCGCATCGCGCGGTCCGCAAATAGCCGCAACAGCGCAGTCTGTGGTGATTACGGCCCTCGACAAAGCCGGGAATGTATGGGCGTATTCTCAGCGCCGGGATACAGGACAATGGCAGAAACGCATTCGTGTGAATGACGTACCCGACATCGCCAAAGAAGGGTTTGTTGCCGTAACTGCAGGAGCTGACAATACCTACAATGCCGTTTGGCTTGATCTGCGGGATAACAAACGGAATAAACTGGCCGGGGCTCGCTCAACGGATGGCGGGCGTACCTGGTCTGCCAATACCATATTGTACCAGTCGCCCGATGGGACGATTTGTGAGTGCTGTCAGGTATCGGCCGTGAGCCAGGGAAAGCATGTCGCGTTCATGTTTCGCAATTTCGTGAACGGCTCACGGGATATGTACCTGCTGCAATCGACTAATGGCGGTCAGTCGTTTGGAAAGGCAGATAAACTAGGAGCGGGGACCTGGACACTAAACGCGTGCCCGATGGACGGTGGCGGATTAGCCATCGGACCGGATGGGCAAATTTCGACCGTATGGCGACGGGCCGATAAGCTCTTCACCGCTCATCCCGGACAGCCCGAAATCGAACGGACAACCGGCAAGAACCCGAAGATTGCCGCGACCCTGAAAGGGGAGTACATCGTCTTTCAACAGACTGGCCAGCTTTGGGCGATTATTCCCGGTCAGGCGCAGCCAGTTTCGCTGGGATCGGGTGCTTACGCCAAACTAACCCGATTTGCCAATGACCGGGTGTTGTGCCTGTGGGAACAGGAGGGCACAATCCGGGCGGCACTTATTTAATTACATCAACAACGTTATGAACCGGATTCTTTTCAGTCTTTCCCTTAGTATGCTGGCCGGTATGGTCTATGGCCAGCACCAGCATCATGAGGGCATGGATATGTCGAAACACGAGGGTATGAACATGGACAGTACCAGGGGTGATATGAAAACGCTCAACCACGGACTGACAATGGATGCATCCATGCCCGGCATGACGCATTCTCTATCCCGGAACCTGCCCATGAATCGCAACGGGTCGGGCACGTCCTGGCATCCGGACAACACCCCCATGTATGCCTACATGAGCAAGCCATCGCCCAAAGGCTGGAGCTACATGCTGCATTTACGCCATCTACCTGCGCTATACCGGCCAAAACAGCAACAACGCCGATCGACGCGGCAACGGTCAGCAGTTCGGCGCACCAAACTGGTTCATGGGCATGGCCCAGCGTAAAGTTGGCCAGCGCGGCCTGTTTCAGGTGCGGGCCATGATTTCCCTCGACCCGCTGACGGTAGGCAATGGCGGCTACCCGTTGCTGTTCCAAACCGGCGAAACCTACAAAGGGCAGCCATTGATCGACAAGCAGCACCCGCATGATCTGGTTTCGGAGCTTTCGGTGAGTTACAGCCATGCTCTCAGCAAAGACGTTGACCTGTATGGCTACGTTGGCTACCCTGGCGAACCGGCTCTGGGGCCTCCCGCCTTTATGCACCGGATTTCCTCGTTCAACAATCCCGATGCGCCCTTGAGCCACCATTGGCAGGATGCGACCCATATTCTGTTTGGCGTGGCCACGGCTGGCATTCGGTACAAATGGGCTAAACTGGAGGCATCTACGTTCAAAGGGCGTGAGCCGGATGAGAATCGATATAACTTCGACGCTCCCAAATTTGACAGCTATTCGTACCGGCTATCGGTCAATCCCTCGCCCTCACTGGCGCTCCAGTTCTCGCAGGGGTTTCTGCACAGCCCGGAAGAGGCCCATCCCCAAGAGAACATCACCCGTACAACGGCATCTATTTTGCATAGCAAAGGGCTGGGGCCAGCGAGTTACGTAACCTCGGCCTTCGTGTGGGGGCGTAACAGCCATGACGGCTCGGGTGAGAACTCATATCTGGCCGAAAGCAGCCTTCAGATGAACAAAGCCGCCTTTTATGGTCGGTATGAAAACGTAAGTAAATCGGCCGAAGAACTGAACCTGTTTGGTACTACACTACCAGGCGAGGTTGTCGCAAATCGGGCCTATGTGATCAATAACCTGACACTCGGTATGAATTACCGAATTGCGCAGCAGTTGCGCTCCGATCTGGTATTGGGCGCGCAGGTAACGGCTGGTATGCCTGATAAGTCTTTGCAGACAGTATATGGTAAGATGCCGATTTCCGGACAAATCTATCTTCGCCTGTCGCCAAGCCTGATGACGATGCGGAGTATGAGTCATTCGGGGCAAAAACAAATGAACCACAAAATGAGCATGTAAGAGCCGTTCAAAGGCACCATTTCTATTAAATTTTCGTTTTTAATTCACTATAAACCAAGCTAAACCATGTTACGTAACCTGTTTCTGACCGCCCTGACGTCGATGATGCTTATGGGCACTTTGTTTGCCGGTGTACCAACCCGCGATGACAAAGACAAAGAAGTCAAGATCAAGACATCGGCCATCTGTGGCATGTGCAAAGCCCGTATTGAGCGGAATCTGGCATACGAGAAAGGCGTTAAGGAAGCGGACCTGGACGTGAAGACCAAAGTGGTTACCATCAAATACAACTCAGCCAAAACGGATGTGGCCAAGTTGAAAGCCAACATTAGCAAGACAGGCTACGACGCCGAAGAAGTAGCCGCCGATCAGGCTGGTTATAATAAATTGCCAAGCTGCTGCAAAAAAGATGGTGGCATGGAGCATCAGTAAAAATCAGCATTATCATAAAAAATGCCCGAACCCATCTGGATTCGGGCATTTTTTGTTAAGTAAATACCGGATTATTTATTCGTTGTGTAATCAATATAGATTGTTCGTTTCCCATCTTCAGTTGGTCCGTTGATGGACGCTTTTTTGACGTAGTTCCCTTTTTTATTGATCACTTCTTTGGCCGTCTTCTCATCCGTTGTCGGTTTCCCATTGATGATGTAGGTGACAGACCCCGCCGGATAATCAAACAGGTTGAAGACCACTTTCTGCTTCATGTAGTCAGGCTTGCCACTTCCTGGACCGGGAACATAGTCCATGATTTCTTCACGAGCCGGTTTAATCTGGTTATAGGTAGGAAATGAGACCGGGGTGTTTTTCGACTGCCCGAAAAGAGCAGTGCCGGTACACAGTAGCAGACAGGTTAGAAGGGTGGGAATCAGCTGATAGTTCATTGTAGAGCGTTTATGTTTATGGACCCGCTTCCTTGCCTTTCGGTTGGAAGATGCGAGGAGAAGATGGATATACAGAAAAGAAATTTGTGAATCTTTGTCATGTAGTTTACAAGCCATGTCCCTCCTGATTCGCCTTACAATTGTTGCTCTTGGTATAGTACTCCTCAGTCCGGTTGTTTGCGCACAAACCAGCCGGAAAAAATACGAAAAGTACCCTTATCTGATATATACGCCAAAGGGGTATAGCAAGTCCAGGCGTTCTTTGCCATTAGTTATTTATCTGCATGGAGGCTCACAGAGAGGTCAGGATTTAAACAAACTGAAAACCTACGGTCCCCCTTATTTAGTTGAGCAGGGGCATGACTTTAACTTTATCATTGCTTCTCCCCAGTGTCCGGAAGGGAAATTCTGGTCGACGGATAACTGGTTCGACTCCCTTTATGCCGATTTACTGAAGAAATATCGGATCGATACTCGCCGGGTATACCTGACAGGCATCAGCATGGGTGGCTATGGCGTCTGGCAAACTGCGGTTGCTTATCCGAATACGTTCGCGGCCATTGTGCCCCTTTGCGGTGGATGCGATGATTCGACAAGAATCTGTCGGATAAAGCAAATTCCTGTCTGGACATTTCATGGCACTGCTGACGACCTCATTCCAATTTCTGAAACAGAAAGACTTGTTAGGCGGCTTAATAAATGTGGTGGTCAGGTGAAATTTACCCGATTGGCAAACCAGGGACATGACATTCAATACTTGTATGAAAAAGAAACTGCTATTTATGACTGGCTTTTAAAACAGGTCAATACCAATGTCCGTTAGATTTGCATCGCATGACTTACGAAAACTCACTCACTTTCGCTCAAAAACTCGATCAGTCTGACCCGCTCAGATCGTTTCGGGATCGCTTCCACATTCCCCGGCATAACGACCGGGAGGCAATTTACCTCTGTGGAAACTCGCTGGGGCTGCAACCTAAAACCGCTCGGGCGGCTGTCGAGCAGGAGCTGGCCATCTGGCAAAATCTGGGTGTTGAAGGCTGGTTTGAAGTACCCGAAGGAACGGACCAGCCCTGGTTACGCTACCATGACACCTGCAAAAAGGCACTGGGGGAAATCGTTGGGGCAACACCGGCCGAAGTCTGTCCGATGAACGCGCTGACGGTCAATCTACATTTGCTTTTGGCGTCTTTTTACCGACCCACGGCAAACAAGAATAAGATTCTTACGATCAAAGGCGATTTTCCATCGGACCAGTACGCGCTCGAAACGCATGTGAAGCAGCATGGATTACAGCCATCGGAAGTCATCATCGAAATTGCTCCGCACCCCGACGATCAGCTGATTCATACGACGGATATTCAGAACGCCATTGCCGAACATGCCGATTCGCTGGCCGTGATCTGGATGAGCGGGCTGAATTACTATACCGGTCAGGTATATAACATGGCCGCTATTGCCGAAACGGCCAAACGGCATTGCATTCCGGTTGGTTTTGACCTGGCCCATGCTATTGGTAACGTGCCGCTTCGACTACACGACTGGGGTGTCGATTTTGCTACCTGGTGTTCCTATAAATACCTAAACGGTGGACCCGGAGCGGTGTCTGGTGTATTTGTACACGAGAAGCATCATGAGCAGAATTTGCCTAGATTGGCAGGCTGGTGGGGTTATCGGGAAGATCGTCGGTTCGAAATGACACCAGGTTTTCTTCCTGCGCCCGGTGCCGATGGCTGGCAGATTAGCACGCCCAATATCCTGGCGTTATCGCTGCACCGGGCGGCTATTACCATTACAGCTGAAGCCGGTATCGTTGCGCTCAGGCAGAAAAGCGAACAACTGACGGGGTATCTGGAGTACATCCTCAGCCCATTCACGGACATTCAGATTCTGACGCCCGACGATCCCAACCAGCGCGGCTGCCAACTGTCGCTCCTGGTTCGGAAAAAAGGTCGGGAGTTATTCACCTATTTAACGGAACAAGGCATTATTGGCGACTGGCGCGAACCCGATTGCATCCGGCTGGCTCCAACGCCCTTATACAACACGTTCGAGGAGGTCTGGCGTGTAGGCGAAGCACTAAAGGCCTTTCTGTAGGGCCGCCGTTGCAACATTATAGAAAGCCGATATTCCGTTTGAGCCCTTCAAGCTTGGTTCGCTTCACGGCTGACCGCCGGAAAATCTCCCGGAAAACATCTTCTGTAATTTCTTCCCAATCGGTCTTCGTAAATGAGGCCAAATCGGGATGAGGTTCGAAGGCGGGGGTCTGGTGCGGTCGGGCGAAGCGGTTCCAGGGGCACACATCCTGACAAATGTCGCAGCCGAAGATCCAGTTGTTAAACTGCCCTTTCGCTTCGGTGGGAATGGCCTCTTTTAACTCAATTGTAAAGTACGAAATGCACTTGCTGCCGTCGACAACGTACGGGCCAACAATGGCGTCCGTCGGGCAGGCGTCGATGCAGCGGGTGCAGGTACCACAGTAGTCGGTGATGGGGCCATCGGGTTCCAGTTCGAGGTCGAGAATGAGTTCGCCGATAAAGAAGAACGAGCCGATTTCCCGATTGATCAGGTTGGTGTGTTTGCCTACCCACCCCAGGCCAGCGCGTTTAGCCCAGGCCTTGTCCATAACCGGTGCCGAATCGACAAACGCCCGGCCCCCCACTTCACCAATTTCATCGTGGATATACGTCAGCAAATCCTTTAGCTTGTCTTTGATAACGAAATGATAATCAGTCCCGTAGGCATATTTAGATAGCTTAAGGTCGTCATCGCCTTCGGGCAATTTTTGCTCGGGATAATAATTGAGCAACACCGTTATCACCGATTTGGCATCATCCACCAACAAACGCGGATCAAGTCGTTTATCGAAATGATTGGCCATGTAATTCATCTGGCCGTGCATTCCGTTCTTGAGCCAGGTTTCCAGGCGGGGGGCTTCCTCTTCCAGAAAGTCGGCTTTGGCCACACCACAAAAATCAAAGCCCAGGGCAACAGCCCTTGCTTTAATCAGTTTCGAATAGTGATGAGCAGGTTCATGCATGACAATAAATTTTGTTACTCAGCCAATGAAATCTTCGCTTTCCGATCTTGTCGTACCCGCAATCCGTTGTACGACAAACGGAAAACATAAGCGACCCGAATATAAATCCTGCGATTCATACAAATCACCAGATAGCGATCCGGAAATATGTGTCAACTTGTCATGTAATGCGGTTTTGGTCGGTCTTTTGCCCATCTTTGTCTATGAATTTCTGGAAGAGAAATAGAAGCTCAGTAATGGAAAATAAAGACATTTTGGATGAGCAGGCATCCGGCGATCCGCAACAACCTGACAACCTGACAACTGAAAACGTGACAGAAGAAGAAGCCGTATCGGTAAATGGTGGTGAACCAGCCGAAAGCGAAGCAACTCCGTCGTCAGACGATCTGGTGGCTGAAACCGCAACAGCAGATCGTGGTAAGGCCGGCAGTGAATTGGCCGAACTGAAAGATAAATATCTCCGTTTATACGCTGATTTTGAGAACTTCCGTCGGCGAACGGCCAAGGAAAAACTTGAGTTGATCAGCAACGCCAACGAAGGCGTGTTGAAGGCGCTGATTCCGGTTGTCGACGATTTTGAGCGGGCGATGCAATCCATCGAAAGCACCAATGACGTGGCGGCTCTGAAAGAAGGCGTGTCGCTGATTTACAATAAGTTATTCAAGACACTGGAAGGCAAAGGGCTTAAACCAATGATCTCGAAAGGAGAAACCTTCAACGCCGATCTGCACGAATCCGTTACTCAGTTTCCGGCACCCAGCGATGACCTTAAAGGCAAAGTGATTGACGAAATAGAAAAAGGATACTACCTGAATGATAAAGTCATTCGGTTTGCAAAAGTGATTGTAGGAAGCTAACATAATGATTGAATGATAGAATGACTGAATGATAGAATAGGTTGGCATAGGCTATTCTATCATTCAGTCATTCTATCATTCAGCATTGAAAGATATGGCAACGAAGCGCGACTATTACGAAATATTGGGCGTTGACAAGAACGTCTCGGCGGAGGACCTCAAAAAAGCCTATCGCAAGATGGCGATCAAATACCACCCCGACAAAAATCCGGACGATCCCACCGCCGAAGATAAATTCAAGGAAGCGGCTGAGGCTTATGATGTCCTTAACGACCCGCAGAAAAAAGCCCGGTATGACCAGTTCGGTCATGCAGGAATGGGTGGTGCGGCCGGTGGCGGATATGGTGCCGGTGGCCCAACGATGGAAGACATCTTCAGTCAGTTCGGCGACGTCTTCGGCGACGATTCACCATTTGGCAGCTTCTTCCGGGGTGCTCAGGGTGGGGGTGGTGGTCGGCAGCGCGTTCGGCGCGGTTCTGACCTGCGCATTAAACTGAAGTTGAATCTGCAGGAAGTTGCTAACGGTGTTGAAAAGAAAATCAAGGTCAAGCGGCATGTAACCTGTACCACCTGTGGGGGCAACGGGTCCAAAAATGGAACCGCCGTTCAGACCTGTTCTACCTGTAGCGGAACGGGGCAAACGCGCAAAGTGGTGAACACCATGCTCGGTCAGATGGTATCGACCAGCACCTGCCCAACTTGTAATGGCGAAGGCAAGATCGTAACCGATCGCTGCGATGCCTGCTTTGGCGAGGGCCGCGTGTTGCAGGAAGATGTTATTCCCATTAAAATTCCGGCGGGCGTTGCCGAAGGTATCCAGCTATCGGTGGGCGGCAAAGGTAACGTTCCTCCACGGGGCGGTGTAGCCGGTGACTTGCTGATCGTTATTGAAGAAGAAGAAGATGCAGACCTGAAACGGGATGGCAACAACGTCGTTTTCGACTTGTATGTCAACTTCGTGGATGCCGCCATTGGCACCAGTGTAGAAGTACCCACCATCGACGGGAAGGCCCGGATCACGTTGGAGCCTGGTACGCAAAGTGGTAAAATTCTGCGCCTAAAAGGGAAAGGTATAAAAGAACTGAACGGCTACGGACGTGGCGATGAACTTGTTCATATCAATGTCTGGACTCCTAAAATTCTTTCGGCGGAGGAGCGTTCCATTCTGGAAAAACTGCGTAACTCGCCCAACTTCCAGCCAAGACCCAACAAAAATGAGAAAGGATTCTTTGACAAGATGAAGGATTTTTTTCACGGTTGATTGCTGAAACAGCCTAAAACAGAAAGCCCCGATCTCACAGGACCGGGGCTTTCTGTTTTAGGCTAAGTAGTTATCGGTCAGTCTGTTCAGATAGAACTCTTTGCGTTTACTCATCGTTTGTAAATTAATTTAATAGGGAAGAAGATTCTCTTTTGAAAATAGTTAATGAGCGAATGAAGAATGTACTTCTTCTTGTTCACACTGCTTTCGGAACGCTTCGCCTTATTAATTCGACGCTTAGCCTTCAGGCTGGATGATCTAGTTGTGCTATTTACCAGATTTGTAAAGCCAGCTAAAACAATGAGCAATTAGAAGACAGGATTGGTAAATAGGCCCATTTCTGATTTTCCTATTTTAGGAAGACGGGCTCCTGTAAATACTGATGCCAAAATGAACTTTATTTCTGTTTGTTCAATTGATTTAAACAAACGTTTTAAAGCTTTGTTAAACCAAGGCAGTCGAGTGGGTTGGTACTAAAGGGAGTTGTGCCATAGCATAAGAATGTTTAGACAGTTGTTAGCATTAGAGAGTACAGTTTGTTACCCGATGGGGGAGTACCTGATTGCCCATCTGGCGCTGGAGGAATATCAGGATTTAGCCTCAACTGTGTAAGTTATGCATGAACTGATAGCCACTGGCCTGGGAATTGGTTATATCCGCAAAGGTGGGGGCACTGTAGCCTCCATTGCCTGTTGTGGTGTCTGGTATCTGACTTTGCTGGGTACGGCCCAGCCTGGCGCGGTCCAACCTGCCGGGTATACGGTGTTAATTCCTGTTTTGATTACCAGTCTGTTAACGGCGGTTGGCATCTGGTCGGCAACGGTGGTCGAGCAACAGTGGGGTAAGGACAGCTATCGGGTTGTAATCGATGAGATAGCGGGTATGTGCCTGAGCTTACTGTTTATTCCGATTACGGTTAAAAGTCTCCTGGCGGGTCTGCTGTTGTTTCGCCTGTTCGATATTGGTAAACCCCTTGGTATCCGGAAGCTTGAGAAACTACCCGGAGGCTGGGGCGTCATGCTGGACGATCTATTGGCCGGGCTCTACGCGAATGTTTTACTACGGGTTGCCGTGGCATTGAGTATTATATAAAAGTTATGAGAACGTTCTTTAAAGTTCAGGCAACCTCGATGGTCGCTTCGGGATTTGATTTCCTGACGACAGTTGGTTGTGTTAATTGGTTGAACTGCTGGTATTTAACCGCTAGCGTTATTGGCGCCGTTGGGGGGGGGCTGGTCAATTTTGGTATGTCAAAGTCATGGACATTTACGCAAAGTAACCAACCTGTTGGCCAGCAATTCGGACGGTTTGTGCTTGTCTGGCTGGGTAATACCGGTCTCAATGCCGCCGGTCTTTTCATGGTCACCCATTTTCTGGATGTCCGGTATCTGGTGGCCAAAACGATGGTCGCCATTTTGATAGGCGTGAGTTATAACTATTTTTTTCAGAAAGACTTCGTCTTCAGCCTATCATGAGTCAACCGCTCCGCAACATACTCCGCCACTCTTTTATGCTCCTGAGCGGACTACTGTTTTTGAGTAGTTCAATAACTGTCGCTCAGACGACAACCGTTACCGGGACCATCATTGACGGGCCGACGAACAAGCCGCTGCCCTTCGCCAATATTGTTTTTCCGGGTACAACTATCGGAACCACCAGTGATGAGCGGGGGGTGTATACCTTAACGGCTTCCGGCAACTTCACCAAAGTAGTTATATCTTTTATTGGCTATAAATCGATCACCAAAGTTATCACGCCGGGTACTTCTCAAACAGTGACGGTAAAACTGGAGCCTGATTCGCAACTGTTGAATGAGGTGGTTATCAGGAGTGGCAAACGGGAACGTTACCGCAATAAAAACAATCCGGCAGTCGAGTTGATCCGAAATGTAATCAGCCACAAAGAGCAGAATCAATTAGGGAGTTACGCCTATGCTTCCTACGAAGAATACGACAAACTACAGTTTTCGCTCAGTAGCCTGTCGACCAAAGTAGCCGATCGGAAGATTTTTCAGAAATACCGTTTTCTGCTCAACAATCGGGATACAACCACGTTGCCGGGCAAATCACTGCTGCCCGTTTATCTGGAGGAAAAACTATCGGAACACTATTTACGTAAAAGCCCCTCAACCGATAAGGTTATCATTAAAGGCAACAAACGGGTCGACTTTGGTCAGTATTTCGACAGTAACGGCCTCAGTATCTACCTAAATCGGATGTATTCGAAGGTGGATATTTACGCCAATTCGATATTTCTGATGACCAATCAGTTCCTGAGTCCCATTGCCAACAGTGCCCCTATGTTTTACCAGTATTACCTGGCTGATACGCTGGTGGTTGGCAAAACCAAGCTTGTCGGGTTGAACTTTGTACCCCGAAACACCACGGATATGCTGTTTGAGGGAAAGATGTATATCACGCTTGACAGCAATTTCGCCGTACAGAAGATCAATCTGTCTGTCAATCCCAGAATCAACCTGAACTGGGTGCGTGAGTTGCAGATTCATTTGCAGTTTGAACAACACACGGATGGACGCTATTTCCTGAGCAGAAGCGATTTGCTGGCCGACTTTGGCGTTAATAAAACCAAAGGTGGGGGTATTTTTGGCCAGCGCACGCTCTCGTACCGGAATTACAAAACGGATGAGCCGCAGCCCGCTCCGTTCTACAGCGGTCAGCCGCAGGTAGTTGAAGCGGCAGCTGCCAGCCAACCCGATGAGTTCTGGCGAACGAACCGCCACGATTCGCTCTCCGTCGCCGAATCGAAGGTGTATACCAACATCGACAGTTTAAAACGGATGCCCTCCTTCCGGCGAACCATGGAAGCCCTCACGTTTGTGCTGGCCGGGTATAAATCATTCGGTCCCTTTGAAGTAGGACCGGCCAATACGTTTTACAGCTTCAACCCCATTGAAGGATTTCGGCTGCGCCTGGGCGGACGTACTACCCCGGAGCTAAGTAAACGCTATTACGCAGAAACCTACGCAGCTTATGGCTTTAGAGATCAGCGGTGGAAGTACTTCCTGAGCGGAACCTACTCCATCAATAACAAGTCGATCTACCAGTTTCCGCAGAATTACATCCGGGCGAGTTTTCAGCGGGATACCAAGATTCCTGGTCAGGAGCTTCAGTTTGTTCAGGAAGACAATTTCCTGCTGTCGTTCAAACGTGGTGTAAATGACAGATGGCTGTATAACGACACCTGGCGTATCGACTATGTCCATGAGTTCGAAAACCATTTCTCGTATAGCATCGGGTTTAAAAACTGGCAGCAGGCACCGGCGGGAAGTCTGGAATTTAAACGGATTGGCGATGCAGACAACGCTCCCTCGCCAACGCTTACCACATCCGAATTTTCGGTAGAAGCCCGTTGGGCGCCAAATGAGCAGTTTTTTCAGGGGAAAATTTACCGCGTCCCCATCGTTGGTCGCTATCCGGTATTTACCCTCCGGTATACGGCGGGTATCAAAGGCCTGCTAAACGGTGCTTATAATTACCAGAGCCTGACGGGTATTGCCAGCAAACGATTCTGGGTTTCTCCGCTTGGGTACTCAATGGTGACGCTTCAGGGCGGATATATTCTGGGACAGGTTCCGTTTCCTTTGCTGACGATTCACCGGGCCAACCAAACGTACGCGTATCAGTTAAACTCTTACAACCTGATGAATTTCCTGGAATTTGTTAGTGACCACTACGCCAGCGTTAGTATCGATCATTCGTTCAATGGATTTTTCTTTAATAAAATTCCGTTGTTTAAACGGTTAAAATGGCGGGAGGCCGTATCATTTAAAGCACTCTACGGGGGCTTGCGAAGCGAGAATGATCCACACAAAAATCCATCGCTTTACCAGTTTCCCGTCGATGCTCAGGGAATACCCTATACGTATACGCTCGGTAATACCCCGTATATGGAAGCCAGTGCGGGTATTGCGAATGTGCTGAAATTTTTTCGGATCGACCTGGTCAAACGACTCAATTATTTAGATAACCCAAACGTGTCGTCCTGGGGTATCCGGGCTCGTGCGACGCTTGATTTTTAACCCATTCCGCCTTCAACTATGCAACAGGCACTTCCTCTTCGAACAAAACTTCAACTGGGTATCTATACCCTTATCAACCCGTTTGTCCGGCTGTTAATCCGGTTGGGATTAACGCCCAATATGGTAACAACCATTGGATTAGTACTGAACATAGGCGTGGCCCTGATCTTTATTGTTGGTGCCGAGCAGGGAAACCGGGGCGATTTCAGCTACATCGGCTGGGCGGGCGCGCTGGTACTGTTTGCTGGTCTATTCGATATGCTGGATGGGCAGGTCGCGCGGTTGGGTAAAATGAGTTCGCTATATGGTGCCCTCTTCGATTCGGTGCTCGACCGCTATAGCGAACTGATCCTGTTTCTGGGTATCTGTTATTATTTGATTGCCCATCATTATTTCTTTAGCTCGCTCTTTGCGTTCGTTGCCCTGATTGGCTCCATGATGGTCAGTTATACCCGTGCCCGCGCCGAAGGGCTGGGTATTGAGTGCAAGGGTGGCCTGATGCAGCGCCCCGAACGGGTTGTTATCATTGGCGTGTCAGCGCTGGCATGCGGCTGTTTTGCTCCGTTGCTGGGTCATGATTTCAAACTTTACATACCCGGTATTCCGGTACATGTCTTCGAAACCATGACCATTTTTACCCTGCCGCTTATGGTGATGGCCATTATGACCAACATTACGGCTTTCAATCGGCTGACAGATTCCAAAAAGGCACTGGAAGAGAAAGAAAAAACAACCACGCCACCCAAGGCATTTATGCTGGCCTTTTTATTATTTGGCAGTGTAGCTGGTTATTCGCTTCCGGCGAGTCGGGTTGCACCTGAACATCGGCAGGACAAGCCCATGATTTCTTTCCCGACACCCAAAAACATCCCCAATCAGTTATTTTATATTCAGCGGGACCCGAATGTAAATACGATTATCTGCGCCCTGAACCTGAAAAATGGTCAGCTGGATAAGAATGATCCCGTTCATGTTTTCTGGATTCGTTACACCGAGCAGAGCCAGCAACAAGAGCTTTCGTACATCCAACGTACATTTGCTTATGGGGTTAAAGCGCGCCACATGCGGAATGAGGAGTACGAATTGAGCTTTGTTTCCTACAAAAAACTACCGCTCCATCTGGCTAAATCCGGCACCAACGACTATTACGTGTACGCTAATGTAAACCAGAAAAAAGTAATCCTGAAGCGAATCTATTTGCGGATAGAAGGAGGGACTATGTGGATGCCCAACGTAAAGTACATTCAGTTGGAGGGTACAAACGCGCTGACCGGAGAGTCGACCGTAGAGCGCATCATGGTTTAAAGCGTTCCCTGTACCACGGTTCTTTATACCATGCATCAACACCCGGAAGTTATCCGTCCAACCCTTATAAGCCGAATTCTGCCGCTTAGTCTGATCTCACTTGGGTATCTCTTACTCTCTTATGAGCTTGTTGGCTTCAAGTCCGATCAACTCGTGCTCATCGGGCTGGTGAATGGCTTGTATTATGCCTCCGAACAGAGCCGTAAGTTTGTCATCGGCTTTTCGATCTTCATTGTGTACTGGATCGTTTTCGATTATATGAAAGCGTTTCCGAACTATGCGTATAATACGGTACACATCAAATCCCTGTATTTGCTGGAAAAAAATCTCTTCGGCATTCCGTTTGGTACTGTGATGCTAACGCCTAACGAATACTGGCTGGCGCACCGAACGGATTCACTCGCTGTTGTAACCGGACTTTTTTACCTGAGCTGGGTGCCAATTCCACTGCTGTTTGCTACCTATCTTTTCATTAAAGACCGGCCCCAGTTTTATCCCCTCGCCCTAACCTTCGTGCTGGTTAATCTAATCGGGTTTGTCATTTACTATGTTTATCCGGCTGCTCCGCCCTGGTATGTGCAACTGTACGGGTTTACGTTTCACCCGCACACGCCCGGCAACACGGCTGGTCTGGCTCGCTTCGACGAGCTTCTTGGCGTTTCGGTATTCAGTTCTATTTACGCCAAAAGTTCGAACGTGTTTGCGGCCATGCCGTCTCTCCACTCATCTTATCCGGTCATTGTGCTCTATTACGGGATAAAGAACCGAATGGGCGCATTGAACGGGTTCTTCACCCTGATAATGGTAGGCATCTGGTTCTCCGCTATCTACACCAGTCACCACTATCTGCTGGATGTACTGGCTGGAATTACCTGTGCCTTAACGGGCATCACGCTTTTTAATCTGTTGAAAGAGACACGCTTGTTGAGCACCTTTATTCAGAAATTAGTAAGGCTAACGGCATAAGGTTGTAGCCTGGACGTCCACGTCCGGGTAGGATAAAAACTTATTACTGCCTGACGTGGACGTCCAGGCTACAAAAAAGCCCGAACCATATTGTGGTTCGGGCTTTTTTGATTAATCGGGTTTATTCAACCAAATGCGTTGATATGCTTCTGGAAAATCGCTTCGTATTTATTGGCCGCTGCTGTTTGCTTGGCTTCCTTACAGGCTTCGACAATCGTTTGCAGAATGTATAAGTCCGAATCGGGGCTACCAAATCGTCCGTTGCCGCTTTTGGCGTAGGTCAGGTCCTGATCGGCGCGGGTAGCCATTACTTCGGCGATTTCGAGGGCCTTTTTGTTGTCGCCTACTTCAAACAGGAAGCGCACGTAGTTCGACGAAATCTGGTCGTACGGAATCGCCTTGTCCGGAATAACCTTGAGGGAGTAATTAAGCACCTCGAGAGCTTTGTCTTTCCGACCTTCGCGGATGAACTGATCGGCCAGACGGAAAAACGCAATACGGGCTGAAATCACCGGCGGACCTTTGTAGGTTTCGTCATAGTATACATCCGGGTTGTTGAACTCACGCCAGAAGGTTTTCTTCGTCATGTTGGTATACATGATGTCGGAGTTGACATAACCATCCGTTGCGCCCGGTACGGCCACTGGCATGAGCCGATACGCGTAACCTTCCAACTGCATGTAGTTTTTCAGGCTCAGGTAATTGTCACTTGCCAGCGTGCTGGAGAAGTAGATGGGCCGTTTCCAGTTGTTGGTCGCGATCATGTCGAGCATGATCAGGTCAGGCTTGTACAGGTCCTTCTTTCCGATGGTCCATTGCAGCGTATCCTTCATCAGCGGGCGAAGCGCAGCGGGTACAAAATTGGCTTTGTCGACCGCAGCTCTGTCGATGGGCAGGAACAGCACAGACGAAGGCAAAATGCTCGTCATGTCGCCATTGGTGAGTGGTACCTGAACCGCCGGACTGCTCGTCTTGATCAGGTTAATGTATTGCTTGAGGTCGATCCCGTTTTTCACGCCCGGCACTTCGTAGAACGGCACAATGTCGTTTTTGCCTTTGTTGAAATTATCGAATTCGAGGGATATGGGCAACGCTTCCGATTCGTAGGTCTTCCGCTTCATTTGCTGAATGTACCATTCCGTACCCAGCAAACTCAGGTTACACACCCGCACATCGCGCCGGAACCCTTCTACTTCCTGTACGTACCAAAGGGGGAAGGTGTCGTTATCGCCACCGGTAAAGAGCACCGCATTGGGGGCACAGGAGTTCAGTAGGTTTTTTGCAAAATCGACTGATTGGTAACGCTTGTCGCGGTTGTGGTTGTCCCAGCTTTTGGCACCCATCATAACCGGCACCAGTAAGGCAATACCGGCAACAAGACCATTGCGGGCTACGTCCGATTTCAAGACGTTGCGTAGTCCTTCGGCAATCGACATGACGCCCAGCCCGAGCCAGATGGCGAAGAAGTAGAACGAACCCACGTAGATGTAATCACGCTCGCGGGGTTCCGATGGGGGCGAGTTCAGGAAGACTTGCAGGGCAATGCCGGTGAACAGAAACAGAAGCCCGACAATCAGGAAGTCGCGTCGACGGCGGAAATACTGGAACGTAATACCAAACAGACCCAGGATGAACGGCAACATGTAGAAATTGTCGCGGGCTTTATTAGTCTTCAATAAATCCGGCGCATTCTGATCCGTCGACCAGGGGAGGAGGTAACCTGCACCTTCTTCGTCGCTCTCACGTCCGGCAAAGTTCCACATCAGGTAGCGCCACCACATGTGTCCTAACTGATAGTTGAACAAAAACTTCAGGTTATCGCCCATTGTCGGTTTCTGACCTTCTGCCAGACCAAGCATCTGCCGGTAGAGGGCCGGGTGATTTTGCTGACTGCTATACACGCGGGGAAACAGCATTTCGTCGCCGGGCGCATAGACGTACTCCGGCTGATGGTCGAATACCACGTATTTGTTGCCTTGTTTTTTCCACATGGCGGCACCCTGCTTCTGGTCGATGGGGCGGGCCGTGAAGACCGGCCCGTACAGCAGCGACCGACTTCCGTACTGCTCCCGACGCAGATACGACAGGAAGTTCAGCTCATCGCTGGGGTCGTTTTCGTTGATGGGCGGGTTAAAGTCGGCCCGTACCAGCACCTGCATATACGACGCATAACCGATCAGCACGAATGCCAGTGCCAGCAGGGAGGTATTCAGGATAACCCGCTTTTGCCGGGCCGACCAGATGATGCCGTACACGATGGCACCCAGGAAGACGACCGTAAAGACAATAGCACCCGACGTAAACGGCAAACCAAGGGTGTTCACGAAGAACCGCTCAAAGGCAAAAGCCATACCGGGCAACCCCGGAATAATACCGGAGTTAATGATGCCCAGAATAACCAGACCGATACCAAATGCCGTTGCACCCCCCCAGAAGGTTGGCTTGGGGTATTTTTTGAAGTAATAGATGAGTGCCAGTGCGGGCAGGGTTACGAGGTTCAGTAAGTGGACCCCAATGGATAGCCCCGTCAGGTAAGCGATAAAGATAAGCCAGCGATTAGCAGCGGCTTCATCTTCGATGCGCTCCCATTTGAAAGCTGCCCAAACTACGATGGCGGTGAAAAATGACGACATGCCGTATACTTCGGCCTCAACCGCCGAAAACCAGAAGGTGTCGGAAAAGGTGTAGGCCAGGGCACCAACGGCACCGGTACCAATAACCAGCAGCGTATCAGCGGTGGTATAATCACGTTCCGCTTTACCGAGGAGTTTCTGGGCCAGCATGGTGATGGTCCAGAACAGGAACGCAATGGTAAAGGCACTGGCCAGTACCGACGCCATGTTGACCCAATAGGCTACGCTGGTCAAATCGCCGAACGACATCATAGAAAAAAGTCGTCCCAGCAAAAGGAAAAATGGAGCACCGGGCGGGTGGGGTACCTGAAGTTTAAACGAACACGCAATGAACTCGCCACAGTCCCAGAAACTGGCGGTGCGTTCGACGGTCATCGCATAGGTAAAGAGCGCGACGGCGAAAACGAGCCAGCCCGTTAGGGTGTTCAGGCGTTTAAATGATTGCATATAAATGAAGATTAACGAACAGCTTTTGTGTAAGTAGTCGCCAAAAATACGCAAAAAAGCAGCCCGACCGGGTCAGGACGGGCTGTTAAAGTTTGTTAAGGCTACTTGATGCTAGTGTTTTCTGACAGGTGAACGAGTGAAAATCAAGAAAAACAGGCGGGCGTAGGGGGAAGTCCGGCTATCATTTGCTCATGGTCGTTAGTAGAAAATCCAGCGCGGGGCCATCGGGTAGTTGCCCGCTACCTGTCTTCGTATCGAAGACCATAATCTGCTTGTTCGTGGTCGAATAAACAGGCCAGTCAGGAAGTCCTTTGCCGTTGGGATTACCCCTTTTGATGAAATTCACCCAATAGGCCGACATTTCTTTGGCCAGTTGCGCATCGGCCGGCTCCAGCGGGCGGAGCGTCTGGTCGATAAATTTAAGGTTGTCATACGCATAGGCTACCTCACCCGTATGGAACGCGCCGTATCGGGCATACTCACCCGTGGCGGGCACTTTACGGGCAAAGCGATAAACGTAGGCCGTTCTTCCCTGCTGACTCTGGAGCATCGCCCATTTGTAATTCTGAGTACCAAATGCCATATCTCTGGATACCTTCACCTGCGAGGATGCGGCTTCGGTATCGGTCCCGGCCGGATAAAACCTGAGAAAAGTTTCGGTGTTTGCACCGTACTGCTCATTTAATTGCTTCCGATAGGCATCCGCATTCTTTGGAGGCCCAAATGCCATGCCTTCATCTTCATTCCAGCCGGTTAGCAACTGAACGTCGTTCTGTTGCCCGGCAGCAAAAATAGCGGCAATGGGCTGGGGGAGTACGTATCCATCGATAACCAGCCCGCGCCCCTGTCCTTTCTTTAGGATTTCGTCGGCTGGTTTTGCCCTTAACTCGGCCAGCGATGAAGCCCCCATCGACTGGGCCATCTTCATACCGGCTTCTTCGGCCTGACTGAGCGTTGTTGTCGGGCGGGAAAAGTTAGCACCACTTTCGGCAATCGCCTTCGTAAAGAGATTTTTTGCTAACGGAGACGCGACCAGTGCGTTTACACTCATGGACCCGGCCGACTGACCGGCGATGGTTACGTTGGCAGGGTCGCCACCAAACCGGGCGATATTCTGCTTTACCCACTGCAAAGCCGCGATCTGATCCATCAGGCCATAATTTCCGGATGCATTTCGCCCCGATTCTTTGGTTAACTCCGGGTGAGAGAAGAACCCGAATGGACCCACGCGGTAGTTGATACTGACGAAGATTACCCCTTTCTTCGCCGTTGCTTCTCCGTCGTAAATAGGAACTCCGGCACCACCACTATTGAAGCCACCACCATAAATCCACACCAGAACGGGTTTTTTCTCGGTGGCCGATTTAGCGCCCGTCCATACATTTAGATACAGACAATCTTCGCTGATAGGTTCTTTAGGAATCAGGAACTCGGCACTCCACGGGCCAAACGGATTAGGACTGCCCTGAACCGGACTCGACCCGAAAGCATCACATTTGCGAACGCCCGACCACGGAATAACGGGTTGTGGAGCTTTCCAGCGACGGTCGCCAACGGGTGGGGCGGCAAAAGGAATTCCTTTGAAAATACGTACATCGCCGGTTGTGTTCACCGTACCGGAAATCTGGCCACCTGCAACGGTAACGGTGTCAAACTCGTGGCTAATACTCATGAACGATAGGAGCCCAAACAGAATACCGCAGGAAGTGATAAAGGCTAATGATTTTGTTGTCATGAGGTTAAAGGGGATTGTGTACAGGACAGTAGGCTGGGTGGCCGGAGCCATGCGGTCTGGTTCACTACGAGCAAACTTAGTTCACAAGGCAGTAAATTAACGGATAGTCACCTGATTGGCGGTCAGTATCTTGTTGAAAAACAGCATCTGGTAAGGTAAGGCGTTCTCCCAGTACTCCCACGTGTGGGCACCGGGCCGCTCGGTGTAATCGTGCGGTGTTTTGTTAACCATCAGCAGGCGGTGGATTTCCCGATTGCCTTCAATAAGAAAATCATCGACGCCAATGTCGAAAATCAAAGGCAGGTTGTTGGCTTTAAGCTGATCGGTCAGCGTCACCATCGTGAAGCCGGGGTAGGGGGCGTCGCCCTCTTTGGCTGGGCCGAGTAACTTAGCAAAATTCTCGGCGCGGGATTTGGCGAAATCAGCGGGGACTTTCCAGGTGGCAGTGTTGATGTTCATCACCCCGCTCATGCTTCCGGCGGCAGCGTATAACTCCGGGTGTCGGCTAGAGATATACATAGCCCCATGTCCTCCCATCGATAGTCCCGCAATTATGCGCCCTTTTTTCTCCCGGACGGTTCGATAAGAGTTGTCGATTTTGTCAATTAATTCCTTCGAAATGAAGGTCTCGAACTGACTGGTTTTAACGATTGGACTGTCGAAATAGTAACTGGTTGGATCGCCATCGGGCGTCACGATGATAATATTGTACTGATCGGCCAGTCGGTGCAACAGCGTTTTATCCGGGGTTTTAGTCAGCCAATCCCGAAAGTTGCCCGAGCCACCGTGGAGCAGATAGAGCACTGGGAAAGGTTGTTTCGCTTTCCGGTAACGATCTGGTAAAATGACGGCCGCCCGCAGCGTTCGGTTCATGCTGGTACTTGGTACATCGAGCGTATCGACGCGAGCTGCCAGCGAAGGAAACGATAGTAGACAGGCCAGAACAAATACCTTGACGGTACTGATTGTTTTGGGTAATTGCATAGTTTAAAGAGGAAATAAAACGCTGTCAAATGAATGACTATTTGTTTGTATGGTGAAGTCCGGTTCTACTTCTTTTTACTTGCTTCCAGTTGATTAGCCAGAAAGGCCAGTGCCTGATTGTAATAAGTGTCAATCATAACCCCTGGTCCGTGCCCGCCACCGGGCACAATGACAAGTTTACTTTCTACTCCCGTTGTCTGTTGTTTCTCGTACAGCTTTTCGCTCTGGCAGTGGGGAACCAGCGGGTCTTTGTCGCCATGGAAAATCAGGAACGGCGGGTTGCCTTTCCGGACATAACTGATGGGGTTAGCCAGCGCAACCTTGTCTTTGTTTTCCTGAATAGGCCCACCAACGAGTATCGACTCCGGCGATTTGGCATCGTTATGGGGCATCGTACTGCCACAGGCATCCATGATTAAAAAATCCGTAGGTCCGAACCAGTCGACAACGGCATCGACATGGCTGTCGGCCTGGGTGAATTTGCCTAAAGCCCCTTCAATATCTACATCGAGACCGTTTATAGTCTTTTTTTTGATACCATTGGTTGTACCCGCCATAGCGGCCAGGTGCCCGCCCGACGACCAGCCGGTAACACTGATGAACGAACCATCCAGCCCAAGTTTCGGTGCATTGGCCCGAACGAACCGAATGGCGGCTTTCACGTCCTGAATCTGAGCCGGGAACTGGGCATCGGCACTCGACCGGTAGTTAATGCTGACGACGGCAAATCCTTTCCCCAGTAGTTTCTGGCCGATTCCCCCCTCATTGAACGTATTGGCTTTCCAGGAATTGGCCCGCCAGGCGCTCCCGTAAATACAAATAACAACCGGAAACGGAGCCTTGCCCGTTTTCGGTAAATGGATGTCCAGTTTGTGCCCAATCAGGCCATCACCGACATAGTCAAGGTCCAGCCAGTATCTGGACGACTCAATCGCAAGTATCTCAACATTTACTTCCTGATTTTGCGCCATTGTGTTAATTGATAAGAAGATAAGTACTGCGGTTAAAGCTCGTTTCATGTTAGTCAATTATCGAGGAGGTGAGTAGCTTAGACGCGTTCGATCACCACGGCATAGCCCATGCCTACGCCGACGCACATGGTAGCCAGTGCATAGCGTTTATTCTGCTTCGCCAACTCCAGCGTGGCCGTTTGCACCAGTCGCGTTCCCGACATGCCCAGCGGATGCCCCAACGCAATAGCTCCGCCATTGGGGTTGATTCGTGGGTCATTGTCAGCCAGTCCCAGTGCCCGAATACAGGCCAGCGACTGAGCCGCAAAGGCTTCGTTCAGCTCAATCACGTCGATGTCAGCCAACGTGAGGCCCGCTTTTTGCAGTACCTTTTGGGTGGCGGGAACAGGGCCAATTCCCATAATACGTGGCTCTACGCCAACCACCGCTGATGCCACGATCCGGGCTTTGGGCGTCAGGTTGTAACGTTTTACGGCTTCGTCGGAGGCAATGAACATGGCCGCAGCTCCATCATTCAGTCCGGCGGAATTGCCTGCGGTAACGGTGCCTCCCTCTTTTTTGAAAGCCGGTTTTAGCTTTGCCAGCACATCGAGAGAAGTCTGCGGTTTTACAAATTCGTCAGTGCTGAAAAGCGTGGAGTGGCCTTTCTTCGTCGGAATTTCAACACTCATGATCTCCTCGGCTAGTCGGCTCGACTGCTGCGCCTGAGCGGCTTTTTGCTGGGAGTTATAGGCGAATAAATCCTGGTCCTCCCGGCTGATGCTGTAAAAATCAACCAGGTTTTCGGCCGTTACGCCCATGGCGTCTGTTCCGTAAAGGGCGTGCATTTTGGGATTTACGAACCGCCACCCAAAGCTGGAGTCGAACATCTGGGCGTCATTACCAAAAGGTTTCGACGTTTTAGAAATAACCCAGGGGCCGCGGGTCATGTGCTCCATGCCACCCGCAATAAATACGTCGCCATCCCCGGCTTTGATAGCCCGATTGGCATGAATAACCGCCGACATCCCCGATGAGCAAAGCCGGTTCACCGTCTCGCCGGGTACTGTATATGGCAGTCCGGCCAGCAGCAGCGCCATCCGGGCAACATTTCGGTTGTCTTCCCCCGCCTGATTGTGGCAACCGAGTATCACATCGTCGATGGCATCGGCGGGTATATTCGGGTTACGGGTAAGGAGTTCTTTGATCGGTAAAGCCGCCAGATCGTCGGCACGTATGGGCGACAGGCTACCCCCAAAACTCCCTATGGGTGTGCGGATAGCGTCGATGATGAATGAATCTGACATGTGTGAAAGAGCGAACGAATGAAATCGGACCGCTGAAGCGGAATGAATGAGTGAAAGAGCGGTTGGCTTTTAACTCATTCATTCCGCTTCGGCGGTCCGATTTCGCTCATTAAAAATTTTGCGCTTGTTTTAGCCTGTACCTCTTCCAGCGTGGCGCCTGGCATGAGTTCGAGCAGGGTTAGTTTACCATTGGGATAGCCAAACACGGCCAGATCAGTAATGACCATATCGACCACACCGGTAGCGGTTAGCGGCAAGGTGCATTGTGGTACGATCTTGGGGGAGCCATCAGGGTTGGTATGGGTCATGGTGATGATCAGCCGCTTGGCTCCTTTGGCCAGGTCCATCGCGCCACCCACTCCTAGCAGCGGTTTGCCGGGAACGGCCCAATTCGCCAGGTTGGCTGATTCGTCAGCTTCGAGACCTCCCATGATTGCCACATCGATGTGGCCGCCCCGAATCATGGCAAATGAATCGGCACTGTCGAAATAGCTGCTGCCTTTCAGGGCTGTTACCGGAATCTTGCCCGCATTGACAGGATAATCCATGGCTCCACCGCCATCTGCCGGAACCGGACCTACGCCCAGCATCCCGTTTTCGGTATGCAGGATAATCCCCTGTTCTTCCGTGATCAGATCGGCGACGAGCGTGGGAATGCCGATGCCCAGATTGACAACGTCGCCTTGTTTTAGTTCGACCAAAGCCCGACGCGCTATGTTCATACGGGACTCGTCTACTTTCTTGGACGACGACACCGATGCCGAACTGCCGAGGTCTTCCAGCGTGAGGGTGGCCTGTACCAGATAATCGACAAAGCAGCCGGGCGTATGCACGAACTCCGGCTCAATATCACCCACTGGCACAATCTCCTCCACTTCGGCAATGACCAGATCGGCGGCCGTGGCCATCGCTTTGTTGAAGTTATTCTCCGTCATTCGGTATTGCAGATTCCCGGCCGTATCGGCCCGCCACGCCCGAATAAACGCGACGTTGCCCCGAATACTCTTGATAAACACCTGCTCGACCCCATCGATGACTTTTGTTTCGCGGCCAATAGCCAGTGGTGTTCCGGCGGAGGTTGGCGTGTAAAAACCGCCGATACCCGCACCACCCGCTCGGATGGCTTCAGCCAGGGTTCCCTGTGGCAACAATTCGTAATCGACCATGCCGTTTTGGGCTGCTTTGACGGCATCGGGATTCGACGTAAAAAAGGAGCCGATCAGTTTTTTGAGCTGGCCATTTCGTAGCAGACGCCCCCCGCCCAAACCTGTTTCGCCAGTGTTGTTGCCTACGAAGGTCAAGTTTTTTGTGCCGATTTCAGCCAGCGCGTGCATCAGGTGAACAGGGTTGCCAGTCATACCAAATCCGCCCTGCAAGAGCGTGTCGCCTTCTTTAACGAGAGCAGCGGCCGTATGAATGTCTAAAATAGGTACTTTTTTCATGCGTAAGTGGATACAGATGATTTGGCCTCTCCGGCTTTTTTCGCAGCCAGCCCTACGTAATTTTCAGCGACAACGGCTGAGGCCGCCGGGCTGGTAATGAGTTGATTGAAACGGGATGCCTGCAAGTGAGCGTCGAACAGCGACTTGTCTGGATTATGATGCAGCAGTTCGGTCATGAAGTTGGAAAATTCCTGCACTCGCCAAACCCGACGCATACAGCAGGCGGTATAATCAGCCAGTTCGGACGAGCTGCCGTACTGGTACCAGAACATCAATGCATCGAACAATTGACCCGTATCGGCTACGGCCATATTTAGCCCTTTGGCACCCGTTGGCGGCACAATATGCGCTGAGTCGCCCGCCAGAAACAACCGTCCGTATTGCATGGGTTCACTCACGAAGCTCCGCATGGGTGTGATGGTCTTTTCCAGAATCGGGCCTTCGTGCAACGTCCAGCCGGTTGTGCCGAGCCGGAGTTGGAGTTCTCTCCAGATGCGCTCATCGGGCCAGTCGTCCAACGTATCTGTTACATCGCACTGCACATAAAGCCGGGAAATTTCGGGCGAGCGCATGCTGTGCAGGGCAAACCCCCGGTCGTGATAGGCATAGATCAGCTCATGCGTCGAGGGCGGGACTTTTGCCAGAATACCCAGCCAGCAATAGGGATAAATCTTGTCATAAACGGTGGTCAGCGATTCTGGCATTGTCTTTCGGGAAATTCCGTGAAACCCATCGCAACCTGCCACAAAATCGCAGGCCAGGGTATGATTTTCACCGTTGTGAACATAGTGAATCAAGGGTGTACTGCTGTCCAGCCCCTCAATGCGCGTAGCTTCGGCTTCAAATAAGATCGGCTCTCCGGTATCTATTCGCAGTTGAATCAAATCTTTTACGACTTCGGTCTGCGCGTAGATGGTCACGCGTGAACCGCCAGTCAATCCGGACAGATCAATGCGGTGCCGCTGCCCATTGTAACTTAGAATAACGCCCTCATGCACGAGCCCCTGCTGATCCAGCCGGGCGGTGGCCCCAGCTTGCCGTAGCCGATCGACGGTGTTTTGTTCGAGCAAGCCCGCCCGCTGCCGGCTTTCGACGCGTTCTCGTGGCCGGTTTTCGAGCAAAACCGAGCGAATGCCCTGTTGGTGTAGCAGTTGGGCCAGCAATAATCCGGCGGGACCGGCCCCGATGATGCCTACTTGTGTATGATGGGTCATGGCTGTTGATTCAGTATTTCGCTGGTTGCGTGAAACGCTTCATTGGCGGCTGGCAGTCCGCAATACAGGGCCGACTGCATGATAACTTCTTTGATTTCGGCCGCACTTACGCCGTTGTTCAACGCGGCCCGGACATGCATCTGAAATTCGGCTTTGCGGTTGAGCGCAATGAGCATGGCCAGTGTGATCAGGCTGCGGTTGTGTTTGGAAAGCCCCGGCCGCGTCCAGATTTCACCCCAGGCGTAGTTGGTGATGAACTGCTGAAAGTCGGCAGTTAAGTCGGTTATCTGGCTATTGGCTTTATCTACATGCGCGTCGCCCAGCACCGACCGCCGAACATGCATGCCTCTATCAAAGGTCGATTCGCCGACCAGGAAATTGATCAGTACCTGCACGTATGACTGCGGCAGTTCGGTACTGGCCAGATGCCGGGCGGGCAGAATAGCCAGTTGGGCATTGGGGATGTTGTCCCGCAAGAATTCAGCCTGTTCTACGTTCGTTACCGGGTCTTCATCGCCCGTTATAACCAGCGTTTTCACTAATAACTGGCTCAGGTTGTTTCGAAAATCCGCATCCCGAATAGCTGCGCAACAGGCTGAATAGCCAACAACCGGCGAACGCAAAAACATGGCTTTAGTAGCTGCCACTCGCTCCGGATTATTCGTTCGGAAGCTTTCGGTAAACCAGCGTTCCATCGTATCGTCAGCAATGGCCTGCATACCGTGCTCAGCGATGGTGGCGATGCGGCCATTCCAGCGTTCGTCGTTGCCAATTTTAGCACCGGTATTACTGAGCACCAGTTTTTTGAAGCGGTCGGGGTAGTTGATACCCAGCCACTGCCCCGTTAGCCCACCCATCGATAGGCCACAGAAACACGCCTGTTCGATGTTTAGACTGTCCATCAGGTCAATTACATCCTGCCCTAACAGGTCGATGGTGTAGGGGCCTTTTGTGGTCTCGCTACCGCCATGCCCGCGCGTATCGTACTGAAGCACCTGAAAGTAAGGTAGTAGATAAGGAATCAGTTCGTCCCACATCATCATCTCAGCTCCCAGCGAGTTGGAAAGAATCAGCACCGGGCTGTTGGGTGTACCTTGCAGTGTATAGTTGATGGGCATAAGCAAAGAGCGAAAGAATGAATGAGCGAAAGAGTAATTTCAGTAACCTGAAGCTCTTTAGAGTTTATTATGCTTTTTTAAAATCAAGTCAATAATCTCCAGCGCCTGCCCCAGCGAATGTTCCGGCTTGAAAAGCTTGTCCAGATCAGGCACATCAACGGCTTGTTCCCGAAGCACGTCTTTAAGGCGTTTACGTTCCGATACTGCCACCGCACAGGCTTTTTCGACCAGTTCATGGGCGTTGGCTTTGCCCAGTTTAGGGGCCAGCGCCAGCGAAACCGTTTCAGCATAAATTAAGCCGTTGGTCAGTTCGAGATTTTGACGCATCCGGTCGGCATCCACGTCTAGATTATCGAGCAACTCCAATGAGCGTTCAATGGACCCGGCCGTAAGTTGCATAATGTCGGTTAGCACGTCCCACTCCGAATGCCAGCGTCCTGCCGAGCGTTCGTGTTCCTGCGGCATAGCCGACAATAATGTTGCGACAAGATTCGGGATTCGGTTGGCGTTAGCCAGAATGGCCGTAGTGGTGACCGGGTTGCGTTTGTGCGGCATCGTACTGGAACCACCCTTGCCAGCCGCTTTTCCTTCCAGCACTTCGGCAATCTCGGTCTGCATCAGCAACATTACATCGTTGGCGATCTTGGCCAGACTACCCGAGAGAATACCCAGCACAGCGGCCAGTTCGGCTATGTTATCCCGCTGCGTGTGCCAGGAAACGGAAGGCTCCAGCCCTAATAAACTCGCGACCTCCTGATGTACTGCATCTGGAATCGACGCATTGCGGCTGCCCACCGCCCCCGCCAGTTGCAGCACTAGCACCCGCTGCCGACAAGCTGCCAGCCGTTGTTGACTACGGCTGAGACCATCTAGCCACGAGGCCGTTTTCAGGCCGAAGGTGATGGGCTTTGCCTGTTGCAACAGCGTCCGGCCAATCATAACGGTTTGGCGGTGCTCTTTAGTTAGGGTCATAAGCCGGTCTGCCAGCGCCGAAAGTTTGTCATCCAGCCAATCGAGCACGGTTTTGATCGTCAACACGGTAGCTGTATCGACAACATCCTGGCTAGTTGCGCCCAGGTGCACATACCCAGCCGTGGTCTCATCCCGATTTCTGACAATTTCGGTGAGTTGCTTCACCAATGGTATAGCGGCATTTACGCTCAGCGCAATATCTTTTTTGAGCCGTTCGAAATCCAGCGAATCAACGACACAGCAAGCCGCAATCACCTCGGCCGAAACCGTTGGTATCAGCCCGTTTCTGGCTTGTGCTGTAGCCAATGCTGCTTCAAACCGAAGCATGTTGGCCACAGTCGTCTCTTCGGACAATAATGATTGTACATCAGAACTATAAAACAGGCTGGAATACAGGCTCATAGTGAAGGCGACGGATTAGACCTCGAAAAATACGGTTTCCTGCTCACCCTGCATATAAATATCGAACAGATAGCCAGCCGACGTTTTTTTTGCAATGAGCGTTTGGCGTCGTTCGGCGGGGACCAGATTCAAGACCGGGTCCGATTCATTGGCGGCTGCTTCATCGGAGAAGTACAGCCGGGTGTAAGAGTGAATCGGTTGGCCACGCATGAAAACGATGACCGACAGATGAGGTGCCTGTCCGTCTACAGAACCGGGTTTGAGCGTATGAAAAACGAAACGGTTCTGAGAGTCAGTACCCGTCCCGAATCGGCCGAAGTGTTTATTTTGTGCGTCCCAAAGCTCAATCAGGGCATCGGGAATTATGACGCCCACGCCATCGAATACGTTGCCGGTAATTGTAATGGCGTTCGGCTCGTCGAGTGGATTTACAAGCTGATTGCCGATCAGGCTTTTGAAATAATACCCGTATTGCTCCGGCGTCAGTCCGTACGCAAAATAAGGCCCAACGGTTTGTGAGGGTGTTTGTAGTGGCATGGAGTCGATAGTTAAGCCGTTTCGAATGGCGTTGAGTTAGTCCCTCTCAGTACAAAATCGAACCGATAGCCCAAGGCGAAATGGGGTTCCGTAACGCTCAGGTCGAATTGAGAAATCAACAACTGTCGGCCTTTAGGGGGAACGCCCAGAAAGACCGGATCATACTCCAGCAGCGGGTCGCCGGGGAAGTACATCTGGGTAACAAGGCGCGTCGTGATGTTCGGCCCGAACAGCGAAAAGTGAATGTGGTTGGGCCGCCAGGCGTTGTAATGGTTACCCCACGGATAGGCCCCCGGCTTTATGGTGTAAAACCGGTAGTGCCCGTCGGCATCGGTTAGTACACGGCCCGTTCCCAGAAAATTAGGGTCGATTGGAGCGTCGTGCTGGTCTACTTTGTGCACATACCGGCCCGCCGAATTTGCCTGCCAGATCTCGATCAGCGTGTGTGGTATGGGACGCCCGTTTTCGTCCATGACCTTACCATGCACAATGATCCGTTCGCCCAGGGGTTCACCGTTTCGAACGGAATTTCTTGTCAGATCATGGTCAAGCGGACCGACATGGGTTTCCCCGAAAACAGGGCCAGTTAGCTCCGAAAGCGACTGTTTAATAACAACCAACGGTTTTGACGGTGCTCGTAGCACTGTTGATTTGTACTCGGGAGATAAGTAAGGCGGGTGTACCTCCCGGTCGAAATGATTATAGATAAGTTCGCTCATACCGAACGTAAAACGGGTTAAGGAATTCGTTCGACAAAGCTATCTGCACGATGCTAAATTATCTTGGATTAATAAAAATATGACTTGTACAAATCAAACATCTATTGCAATTTAAGGCTGTTATTTAGCTATTTTAAACATACATGTCAATTCGTCTCCGCAATTTTGAAGGCCTATATGGCGATAACCGCCATCCATTTACGGACGGATTCATTCATCATGAATTACTGGAAGTCCGGAGTCAGCTCTACGACTGGGACATCGACGAACACCTGCATACCGATTTAATCCAGCTATTCTTTTTTACCTCGGGCGACGGGGTGCTTGTGTCGGAACTGCGTCGAATCACGCTTACGCCCCCCTGCGTGCTGCTGATTCCGACTAATACGCTACATGGATTTGCCTTTCAATCGAACATGGCTGGAGAGGTATTTACCATATCCGAGCAGTCGCTGGATATTTTTGCAAAAGCGATGCCTCAGCTTTTTCTGGAGATCAATCAATTGAGCCAGTATCCGTTTGAGGGACTTGCCGACGAGTTCGATACGCTGCAATGGATTAAGAATCAGCTAATCCGGGAGGTAAATACTGACAAAGTGGAGAAGAAGGCACAGCTTCATTCGTTGCTTCAACTGTTATTAATCAGCTTGTACCGGATGCGGCAGGAATCTGGTATTGAAGATTCTCAGTCAACAAACCGTACGCTTCAGTATTTCAACGCGTTTCAGAAGCTTATCCGGCAGTCGATCCATGAGTTGAAAACGATACAGGAGTATGCCTATGCGCTGAATATAACCGCCGTTCACCTCAACCGAATCTGCCAGTCGGTCGTCAAGAAGTCGGCCCTGCAAATCGTCCACGACAACCTGACCAACGAAGCGAAGAAGTACCTGCTCAACACAACCTATTCATTGTCCGAAATATCGTATGTACTGAGTTTTAAAGACCCCGCCTATTTTTCGAGGCTCTTCAAAAAACAAACCGGGCTTTCGCCCGGTCAGTTTCGGAAGATGGGGAAGCTATAGCACAATCTCTTTTTGCTCAATAGCTGCTTGTGTCCTGTCTGAGAAGAAGATATGCCATCCCGAAATCTATTTTGAAACACTTCAGTAATTTTCATTAAAAATTTCAGACTATTTATGGTAACGCCATTTGTTAAGTCGTCCGGCCTGGGCTGGGGATTTTCTACTGTGGATATAATTGTGCAGGCTCGCCAGAAGCTACCCCACAGTCGTGTCGATGATGTTGCTGTTTTGGGTGGCCTGACCAAAAAGTAGATGGCTCTTGTGCTGGGCGTCACCTACCTACCCCATATGGGGCGTGGTCGAGTGGACAGCATCGCCAATAAGGATCACACGCCCCTTGAACCACTTGTCGGGAACAAACACAACCTGCATCGGGCGGTAAACGACGCCCGCCCCATCGGTGATCTGCTCTTTCAGATCGGCCACCGGGCTCGTGAAGCCGCCCAGCCGAATACGCATCTGTTCAGCCAGTTCGCTTTCCTCGTAACGGGGTCTATCCAGCTCAAACGAGGTAACGTACATCAGCTCATCGGAGAGCGGGCAAAGACCTGCCGCTTGAAGTTATACAGGCAGACAGTCTGACCCGTAAACTGAGGCTTGATATTGGCAAATACCAGCGAACGCACTTTGGAAAACGTACCATACAAGAGCACCAGCCTCCAGCACGGTCGACACCAGCACTTTATGCAGCGCAATTCGGGCAATACCGCAGTTGGGGGTATTCAGGACCAGCTAGCTGCGCACTTGGGTATACATTTTTATGACCGTTGGGCAGATAAACAATTGCGTTTTCGAAGGGGTACGCCTAATCCGGAAACTTATCGAGGATACCCAACTGATGCATAGCCCGGATCTCGTTGCTCTGGATAATGATGCCCACCCCATAAACGGTCCATACTTCTTTGAGTTCAACAATCTCGGCCTCAATGCCGCGTTGGCTCAGGCTGATAGCGAGCGATAAACCGGCAATTCTACCGCCCACCTCGTACCAGACCGGCGCTACCACATGGCCGACCGTTTTTCCCGCATTGAGCATGTGCTGTTCAAAGGCCCCATAATTCCGGAAATAGCACGGGTTGGGCAGCGGAGCCAGGAGTGTTACCTCAGCCAGTTCATAATCCGGCCGCGCATCCAGCAGCCCATTCAGGATTGGGGCACAGCGTTCATGCTAGTCGATAAGCGTTAGTATATCGACCAGTAATTGTCCGTTACTGGCGTTGGCCAGCTCAACGATACCCTGATCTGTCAGGAGTCCTTAGCGAACCACCCTGCCCTGGTCCATCGAGGACGAGCTGCGAAATGCCCCGCGGAGGTTGGGCGTCGATCTTTTTACCTGTACAGCTGAGTCCGATAGCAAAACCAACGAAGGTATTACCGCGCCGATGATCTTGTTCGCGACAGTTGACTTGATCGCGTTTTCTATAATAAACGCTTTCATGAGGGGGGAGGTATTGTTTTTAGGCCCTGGTAAACCTTTGCCTGGCGAGTGTATGGATGCTTGGCGAGTGTATGGATATACCTTAACTACGCCAAGACAATGATCCGGGTCGAAATGATGTTTATCGAGATCAGGTGGGGCGAGTATGGGGACGGGGTGGATTCCTGATGGCTTTTCCATGGATTGACGGGTAGAGCCTAAGTAAGCCTATTTACAAACCTTCATTAAATCTCATTTAACCCGTTTAGACTATCACCCGCATTAGCAAATACAGCACCGACGGACACGCCAGGCAACCCAGTCCGGTATAGAAGGTAGCCGTCAGTGCACCGTAAGGCACCAGCCTGGGGTCAGTAGCGGCCAGACCCGCCGATACACCGCTGGTCGTTCCCATGAGTCCACCGTAAACCATGGCCGTTTGTGGATTATTGAGCCCGATAAACCGGGCCATAAAAGGCGTCCCGATGGTCACGAAAACAGCCTTGACAACACCGGCGGCAATACTGAGCGCGATCACATCGGAACTGGCCCCGATAGCCGCCCCCGTTACCGGCCCAACAATATACGTGCAGGCACCCGCTCCAATGGTTGTCAGGCTAATGGCGTCGGTATAACCCCAGAAAAGGGCCACGACAACCCCTCCGCTAAAGGAAAGCACAATACCTAAAAACAACGACAGAGCCCCAATCCAGCCTGTACGCTTCATAACGAGAAAGCTGGCACCCATGCCGGTCGAAACGATGGCGAAGTCGCGGAACATGGCCCCACCCATCAGACCGAAACCCGAAAAGACTTTTACGTCGGCAATGCCTTTTTCACCTCCCGAATAAACGCCCCCCGCGTACGCCAGCACCAGCCCCATGATAATCGCAATGGCCGAAGCTGGTATTTTTTTATTGGTCAGCTTGTTGGAAATAATAGCCGATGTATACATCATAAATCCCACAGCCAGAAAGGCGACGACCAACCCATTTTTTTCAAGAAACCGGGTTATAATGTCCATGTTGGTCGACGGGTTGAGATTTGGCAAACTTGGAAAGAAGCGGAATTACAGACAAGCAAATCAACACTGGAACGATACCGGCTACGAGTGCCAGGGAACCGCTGGAAACGGCCACTTTAACGTTTTGGATTGCCGACATGGCCACCACGATCGGGATATACATCTGACTCCAGAACTCGATGCCCCGGTCGGTGAGTTTGTCAGAAAATCCTTTTTTTGTAAACCAGTCATTCAGGAAGATCAGAAGCAACATGGCGAAGCCGACCCCGCCCACATTGGCATCGACGCCGATTAGCCGACCGAGCAGTTCGCCAATCAATTGTCCGGTTACGTAGCAAAAGGCCAGAATGGCCACTCCGTAGATAATCATTTATGTACAAGTTTTTTTAATGTAAAATGAATGATGGATAATGTAAAATGGGCAATGAATAATTAGCGGCCTGCTATACATTATCCATTTTACACTATCCATTGAATAACGGCTTGAGGTCATTCTTGGTGACTTTCCCCATCGCGTTACGAGGCAGGTCATCCGCTACGCGGTACTGCCGGGGCACTTTGTAGGCAGGCATCCGTTCGCGAAGCCAGCTACTGATGTGTTCCGGCAACACCGTTTTATCGTTCAGGATAAGCACAGCCGCCACCAATTCTCCCCACTCTTCGTTGGGAACACCCACAACACTACAATCGCTGACGGCTGAGTGTGTCCGCAGTACTTCTTCAATTTCAAGGGCCGAAATCTTGTAGCCGCCCGATTTGATTATGTCGATGGAGTCGCGGCCCAGCATGCGGTAGTACCCATCTTCGACCACCGCTATATCGCCTGTTCGGAACCAGCCATCTTTGGTAAAGGCTTTTTGGGTGGCTTCGGGACGGTTCCAGTATTCCAGAAAAACGGTAGCGCCTTTTATCTGAATTTCGCCCGGCTGTCCATCGGCTACTTCGACGTTATTCTCATCTACCAGCCGAACCCCAACACCCGGCAGGGGTTTGCCAATATAGCCCACCCGTCGTTCGCCGTCGTACGGATTGCTGATACCCATCCCAATTTCGGTCATGCCGTACCGTTCGAGCAGGGTGTGGCCGCTCACGGTTTTCCACTTTTCCATCACCGACACCGGTAAAGCCGCCGAACCTGACACCATGAGCCTGAATTTAGACAGGGTTTTGGTGATCGTTTGCCGTTGCACATCCGGCAGACTTTCCCAATAGGAAATCAGTTTGAAATAGATGGTCGGTACGGCCATAAAGACATTGATACCTCCTTGCTGAAACGTGTTAAAAACGCCTTCGGCCGAGAAGTTAGGCATGAACTCAACGGTGGCACCCGACCAGAGCGCACAGCAAATCACGTTGATGATGCCATGCACGTGGTGGAGTGGCAACACGCACAAAATGTGATCGCTCGACGACCATTGCCAGACATGTACGAGCGTCGAAATCTGCGCTTCGAGGTTGGCGTGGGTTGTCACAACCCCTTTGGGCAGATTGGTGGTACCACTCGTATACAAAATCATGGCCCGGCGGTCGGGTGTCAACTCAGGCAGTGAATTGGTATGAATAGGGTTACCTTCATTGCCTAGAATAATCAATTGACAGCCTTTTTCTTCTGCCAGAGGAGCCAACTGCGGCCCAAAGGTTTGGTCGGCCACTATGATCCGGGCACCCGTATCTTCGATGACATACCGCAGAGAAGGTAGTGGATACGATAAGGCCAGTGGTACGGCAATGCCACCAGCCCGCCAGATGCCCCACTGCACCCGCACATAGTCGAAACCCGGCGCAACCATGAAGGCGACACGGGCTTCGTTAAGATCGGCCGTGTCGTTTAGCAAAAGGGAAGCAAAGGCGCTGGATGAATCGAGTAGTTGCTGGTAGGTATAGGATTTGCCATCAGATACAATGGCGGTTAAGTCAACGTTTTTCGTAGCGTTTTGTACAAGTTGCATAGAATGTTCAGAATCAAAAACGTAACAAGTTCGTCATATTTGTTAAAACACAGCAACCTATGGTTATTCGTATTCCCAAAGATGCCCCTGCTTCGGCCGTCGACGATGCGTTGAAAACAATTGCCAACCAGCCTAAATTGGCCCGTAAAGGTTTCGACGCTACGAAGTATACAGGAAAGATTAAATTCCCCGTGGATGGACTTACTTATCAAAAGAAAGTAAGAGATGAATGGGAATAGGTCAATTCTAATCGACACAAATGCGCTGATATACTACTTCAATGGGAACGAAAAGGTAAAGGCTATATCTGATGAGATTCTCTATGTATCTGCTATCACTGAGATCGAATTGTTGAGCTTTTCGCAACTCGATAAAGAAAGTGAGTTACAAATCTAATTCTTTCTTGATGACGAAAATTGCCGTTTAGTTGAGTTAATTTCTGCTATTAAAGCGCAGATTATAAAGATTCGCAAGCGCCACCGTATCAAACTACCCGACGCGGTGATTGCGGCTAAGGCCATCTTTTTGGGTATTCCACTAGTAACACTCGCTTCTGTCTTCGTCAGGATTGACGATCTTGACGAAGCCTACTTGAACTGTGAAGACCTTGTTACTCTTCCTCAGCTTATCTTCTTCGACGAAATGTACATCGTCATAATACCTGCAAAAATTGTCGGGACGGCGTAGATCAGGAAGTTCGTCACCATCGACAAGCCCATTCCGATCAATACGCCACCCACCGCCGGACCAATAATGCCGCCCAGTCGGCCAATGCCAATCGACCAGCCTACGCCCGTCGTTCTAAATTCGGTCGGGTACATACGAGCCGCTACGGCGTAGAGCCCAACAAAGCCACCCTGAATACCGAAGCCAAGCAGGGCAAAGACAAGCAGCAGCGTAGATGATCCCATAAAAAGCTGGAAAGCCGCCATGACAACGCCGGTCATGATGAGAAACAAGCCAATCGTTCTCTTAAGACCAAAACGACTGGAAAGATAGCCCTGGGCCGTGATGCCGAAAAATGCCCCTACGTTAAAGATCGTACCGGCGTAAATAGCCAGCTCGATGGGAAGACCGGCATTGGTCGCCAGTTTAGGAATCCAGCTTGTCAGGAAATAGAGGGTCGCAAACGAAAGGAATAAAGCCGTCCATAACTGAATGGTCGGTATTTTGTATTCGTTATCGAGCAGCGATTTAATAGGAATACCGTTGCCTTTCGCGGGTTTATGCGGCAGGGCGTCAATGAGCGAATGCCCCATTTTACCCAGAATGTTATTTGCTTTGTCGAGCGCCCGAGCCGGGTGCGATTTTAGATAGAAATCAAGTGACTCAGTCAGGGAAAACTGAATCAACGGCAGAGCCAGAAAGGTAGTTACGCCTGCAATCTGGAACATGGTTTGCCAGCCCGAAATCGGAATAATCCTGGCCGCTACCAGTCCCGATAGCACGGCCCCAACCGGATAACCCGAAATGACAAAGCTAACCCAGAAGTCGCGGCTCTTGTTGGGCGTATATTCGGCCGCCAGTGCGGCAGTGCTCGCCAGCATGCTCCCGATTCCTAGCCCGCTGATAAATCGAAACACGATTAAGGGAAGGATTCCGGTTGAAAAAGACGTCAGGTAAATACTGATACCCATAATGGCGGCACTAATGAGAATCATGGTTTTACGGCCAATAAGGTCGGCATAGGGGGCCAGAAAAAGCGCCCCGAACGTCATGCCAAACAGTCCGGAGCTGAAAACGACGCCCATCGCTTCTGGTCCTATGCCCCAGTTTTTGGCAATAGCCGGAGCGGCATATGAGATCACCAGGACGTCCATGCCATCGAGCATGTTCATCAGAAAGCAGATGATAATAGTGGCGTATTGTAGCTGCGAAATTGGTCGCTGGTCAATCAGGGTTTTGGCACTTACTTCCATTTTCTCTTCAAGGTAAGGTTAAGGGGGGTATTATTTCGTAGCGCGGTTCTATAGAACCGCGCTACACGTAGAGACGAAGAAGAAACCAATTCCTTTTTACTTTCTCAAGCCCAGCATCTTAATGGCATTCTCTTTTAGAATGAGCGGTTTCACCTCTTCCTTGAAGCCTGCGTCTTCAAAATCCTTCAGCCAGCGGTCGGGCGTGATGAGCGGGAAGTCGGTGCCGAACAACACCCGGTCTTTTAACATGGTGTTGGCATACTGCACTAGTTGCTTCGGAAAATACTTCGGCGACCAGCCGCTGAGATCAATGTAAATATTGGGTTTGTGCATCGCTACCGACAACGCTTCATCCTGCCACGGCCAACTTGGGTGAGCAATGATGATGGGGTTATCGGGGAAGTCAATGGCGACATCGTCGAGGTGAATGGGGTTGGAGTATTCAAGCCGCATTCCCCCGCCCCCGCGAACGCCAGAGCCGAAACCCGAATGTCCCGAATGGAACAGCATCGGCAGTTTATATTCTGCAATAACCTCGTAGAGGTGATAGGCCATGCGGTCGTTGGGGTAGAAGCCCTGCACCGTCGGGTGAAACTTAAAGCCTTTAACGCCGAAGTTCTCGATCAAATTTCGGGCTTCTCGGGCGCCCATGCGTCCTTTATGCGGGTCAATGCTGGCAAAGGCGATCATCACATCGGCGTTTTTCTGCGCCCCTTCGGCCACTTCCTCATTCGGAATCCGTCGTTTGCCCACGTTGAACTCCGAATCGACGGTAAACATCACAAATGCCATTTTCCGCTCCCGGTAATAATCGGCCGTTTCCTGGATGGTGGGGCGGTGGTCCGACTTGAAATACCGGGTAAAAGCCTCATCCAGCTCGGGCCGGAAATCATCGTGCGGATGCCAGCAGGAGGCTTCCGCATGGGTGTGCATATCGATGGCAATAACTTTATCGAGATCAATCATACGTAGTGCCGACCGGGACGGTCGGTTGTAAACAAGTCTTTTTGTTCCCGAGCGGGACGGTTCGACGCATCGACGGTTTGACGCATCAACGGTCGGTGCTATAGGTTTAATTTACAAATCCGGCCGTTGGTTTGGCACCCGTTTTCACCCAGTTTCGAAGGGCGTCGAATGTTTTTCCCGTTTGCTGAGGTGTAAAATTGCAATGGCCCTGCCCGTTGGTGTAGTTGACCGTAAAATACTGATCTTTCCCCTGTTGATGGACCATATTCTCGAAATTCACGACACCATAGGTAGGTGGGATGAGCTGATCGTAGATGGTGTGTAACAACACAACAGGCTTATCAATTTTACCGGTTCGGTCGTATTTTCCAAAAATCACGTTTGGGTCAACGGTGGCGGGTAACCGTTCTGCCTTTTGATTAACGACCAGATCATTCGGGAAACCCGTATAAACCGTGTTTATATTGTCGAACGGGTTCCCTTTTGCTTTCTGGGCAATGTCGCGCAGGACGTTCTCATTGAAAAACAAAGAGAAGGGCAGGTCCTCAAATTTCAGATCAAACCGTTTGGCAAAGGCATACGCCAACACCGAGTCTTTGGCCAAAATCGCTTTTTTAATTGCCGTTGCCTGCGCCACCATTGCCTGCCGGGGTTGCGGCTGATAGGGTTGTTTCAGATCAAAAATTGTTGAGAGGGAAGTAACTACCCCCGGAAACAATCCGTTGAAGGTTGCGTACATATCATACTCTTTTCGGCATTGCAGGTAGGGGCGGCTGGAAAATGCGCAAAGAGCCAGACTTCCATTATAGGCAGCACCGAAGTTTTCGATAGTCGCCAGGGCAACACCCCCACCCATCGACTGCCCAACCATATAGGTTGTATCCGGCTTACCAACGGTTTTTGTGAAAAACTTCCGTAGCTCTTCGGTATCATCAACGGCTTGTGGCATTACAAAGCCCTGATACTGATAATCGGATGCCGCCACAGCGAAACCCCGTTCCAGAAACGGCTTCATCGCGTTAGCGAAGCCAAGGTTTTGACTCTGGTGCGGTTTCGACCCCATGAACTCATAGCCATGCGCAAACATCACCAGCTTGCCTTTCCAGTTGGGTGGATAGAGGATGATGTACCTGGCACCTTTCAGGCTACCTGAATCAACTTTAGCAACCGGGCTCTGGGCAAAGGTATGGGTTATGAAGCTTAGGGTTAGTAGCAGGTAAAGACAGCGTTTCATCCGTTAATCTATTTTAAACATGAGGTAACTTTTCGCTCGATTGGAGCTTGACGGCGAAGCGTCGGTAGTTTCCTTCACCAACGCTTCGCTGTTTAGGCCCTAACGGACATCTAGGCTGTTCCCCACACTTTTACCGCCGTATTGACGACCAGTTCAATTTTTCGCCACTGGTCGTTGTGAGTCAGGTCGTTGCCGTGATGCGTTGACGAGAAACCGCATTGCGGACTCACGCACAGGTTATCGAGGGGCATGTATTGGGCTGCTTCGTCAATGCGTTTGCATAGGTCGTCTATATTCTCCAACTCACGCACCTTTGAGGATACTATACCCAATACCACCATTTTCTCCTTCGGAACGAAACGCAAAGGGGCGAAATCGCCGGAGCGCTCGTCGTCGTACTCAAGAAAATAAGCGTCGACGTTGATTTCGTTGAAAAGCACTTCGGCTACCGGCTCGTACCCACCTTCGGCAAACCAGGTGCTACGGTAGTTTCCCCGGCACAAGTGAATACCCACCGTTAAGTCGTCGGGCCGGTTGTCGATAACCGAGTTGATCAGCGCGGCATAGGTGCGGGGCAATTCGTTCGGGTCTTCTCCCCGGCCAACGGCTGCAGCGCGCATTTTAGGGTCGCAGAGGTAGGCCAGGTTTGTATCGTCCAGTTGCAGATACCGGAGACCCGCTTTGTACAAGTGGTCGATTTCTTCCCGATAGGCTACCGCCAGGTCGTGAAAAAACTCGTCCATATCTGGATATGAATTGATATCGATTGATTTTCGTCCACCCCGGAAGTGAATCATTGTTGGCGACGGAATGGACACTTTGGGGGTTTGTGTCGTAACCGATTTCAGGAAGTTGAAATCAGCCACCTGAATGTCTTTCACGTGCTGAAGCTTTCCCGTTACGCTCAATACGGGGGGCGTGAATCCGTCACTGGCTGCTTTAGCATTGGGGTTGGCGTCGATACCGCCCGTGACCGTTACGCCCGATAGTTCTTTCAGAAAATCAAGATGAAAATAATCCCGTCGAAATTCGCCATCTGTAATGGAGCGCATACCGGTGGCTTCGAGCTTTTTAACCGTTTCGGCAATAGCGGTATCTTCAATGGCCCGGAGTTCTTCAGCCGAAATTTCGCCTTTTTTCAATTTCAGGCGATTCTCTTTTACTTCGGTCGTTCTTAACAGGCTACCAACATGGTCGGCGCGAAAAGGAGGGGTTTTCATGTTTTAGGGATTAGAAATTAGAAGGTGGGAGCGAAGAACAAATACTTAACCAGCGCTAAGATTCTTTGGAGAGTAAACTTTATTTCCCCTTTATTTTTGACTCTTTACACATAGTTCTTCACTCAAATTATACAGTTGATTTAGTAATTCTGCCCGGTGTTTAAGGATAGCCCGCTGATTGAGTGAGCCTTTATCTGTAATCTCCCCCAGGTCAATGGAGGGCGCTTCAAGGGCGATGATAGCCCGTTCAATGCGATCTGAGGTGCCTTTGGCCGTTTTGTTCAGGATAATCAGCAGCGCGTCGACAAAGTCGTTGATCGCCGGATGTTGAAATACCTCTTTATCTGGCAAGTTTGGCGATAAATTGGCTAAGCGTCGGCAGGCATCGGCGTTCAGGAACAGCAGAATGCCCACATGCGCCCGGTCGAGGCCGGCAATAACTACGTCCTGCACGATAGGTGCCCCGGCCGAAATGATTTTCGCTTTGAGAATACCCACATTGACCCAGGTGCCGGTCGAAAGCTTGAAATCTTCGGCAATACGACCATCAAATAGGAGGCCCTGATCGGGATCGTCTTCGCAGCGAAATCGTACCGCATCACCGGTTTTATAATAGCCTTCTTCATCAAACGCGTTCTGTGTGGCTTCCGTATTGCGCCAGTAACCGGGTGTAACGTTGGGTGCTTTATACCGGGCTTCGAGCTTATCGCCGTCGGGCACGAGTTTTACGTCCATGCCCGCCACCGGCACACCGAGTAGTCCCGAAAAGCTACCGCCCCAGTTAGCAAACATGGCCGATGGACCCGATTCGGTACAGCCCAGGCCGGTTATGATTGGAATTCGTTCGCCAATAGTTTCCACGGCCAACTCCTCCAGCCGATTCCAGATGGGTTGCGCCAAACTTGCCCCGGCATAGAACAGCATATTCAGCCGGGCAAAAAACGTTTTACGCAGATCCGGGTCACGCTCGAAATAAGGGATCAGCATTTCAAAGCCTTTGGGGACATTGAAATAGACCGTCGGTGAAATTTCCCGCAGGTTCTGCACCGTGGTTTCGATACCCGATGGGGTTGGTTTACCATCGTCGATGTACAAGGTGCCGCCGTTGTAGAGTGCCAGTCCCAGATTGTGGTTACCTCCGAACGTATGATTCCACGGAAGCCAGTCGATCAATACGGGGGAGGCTGTCGTCATAAACGGAAATACCTGCGTAATCTGCTGCAAATTAGCGCACCACATGCGGTGTGTGTTGATGACGCCCTTGGGTAAACCCGTTGAACCGGACGTGAACAGCACTTTGGCCACCGAATCGGCCGTAACACGGACAAACGCCTGCTCCACTGCTTCGGTTGGTTTGGTGGCAAGCACCTTGTCAAAGCTGGTGTGCTTGTCATCGTTATTAACGGTAATGATGATGGCATCCGGAAACAGCGACTTCGCTAGCGAAAGGGCACGATCGTATACTTGACTATCCTGGGCGAAAATAACCTTGGGCGTCATAGCTTTCAGACAATGCTGCAACCGCCCCAAATCCTTCGAAATTAGGGAGTAAGGGGACGATATTGGGGAGTAGGGGATACCCACATGCACAGCCGCCAGGGCCAAAAGCGCATGTTCCAGGCTATTTTCGGATAAAATGACCAGCGTATCATCCGGCCCCAGTTGCTGATTCAGCAGGTATTGGGCGATGGATTTTACCACAGCCAGCGTCTTTTCGTAGGTGTATTCGACCCATTCACCGGCAGTATTACGTCGGGCCAGAAACGTCTGGGCGGGTTTCGTCTGCGCCCAGTATACGAGCTTTTCGGTAAGCTTTTCAGGATAGCTACCCAATGGTTGTTCAAGCCGCAACCGGATAGACCCGTCGGCATGAAGCGTCTTGTGGGTTTTCGTTGGGCCGAAGGCAATTTGCTTGAACGACATGTAAATAGTGGGATGATAAACCGATAAATCGGTTTGTAACATGAAAATCTTTTGCGCGCTGATTTTCCACAGCTAAAGCTATGGGTTGTTGTTACTCGCCTACTTTTTTTGCTCGTCCTGCCAGAAAATCGCGGAGTCTGTCTTTTGCTTCGGTCGATGATTGGGCTATGGTCGCCATCAGGCTTTCCATCAATAGCCCTTCTGATTGGGAAGAATCCGCAATGCGGGGCAGCACATGCATGAGTGCGTAATTGGTCATGGGTGCATTTTGAGCAATGCGTTTTGCCAGCTCAATACCTTTTGCCAGGCCGTCATTATCCATTACCACATACTGCGAAAGCCCCATCCAGACACCTTCATCGGCCGAAATCACCCGACCCGTATACATCATGTCGGCCATGCGGCTCGTACCAATCAATTTAGGAAGCCTGACCGATGCTCCGCCACCCACAAAAATGCCTCGCTGCCCTTCGGGTAACGCATAAAATGTGCTTTGCTCGGCAACACGAATATGACAGGCTGAAGCAATTTCGAGTCCACCACCCACACAAGCCCCTTTTAATACAGCCACGACAGGCACCGTACCAAACTGAATCCGATCCAGTACCCGATGCCACATGCGGGAGTGGTGCAATCCAGCCACAATATCCCGTTCCTGTAGTTCCGACAGGTCAAGGCCAGCGCTGAAATGTGGACCTTCGGCACACAAAACGGCGGTTTTTACGCCATTGGGAATTGTCGTAAAAACGGTTTCAAGCTGTAGTAGTAATGCATCATTGATCGCATTCCGTTTTTCAGGACGATTGATGGTCACGATCAGTAATTCGTCTTGTTGTTCGACGTTCAGCCATGCTGATGGGTCGGGCATAAAAGAGGGGTTTATTGCGTTTGGCTAAAGGACTTTCCAGACCTGAATAACTACGTTTTCGGGATTGCGGAAGGCTGTACAGATAAAAATAGCGTTGTTCATCCAGTCGTATTTTCCGGCGGGTGCTTCGAATTTGGGAATCGCCCGGAAGTAGTACTCACTCGGACTGACAGACTCACCCCGGCTGATACGAGCCGCTACCTCGGGCGTGGCGACGCGTAAACCCACGTTTTTTATGTAGATGATAGTCCCATCGTTGGTCTTGAATTGGTAATGCGCTTCCAGTTCGGCAACGCCATCTTTTCGGACAATCTGCCAATCGGAGCCACCGGGCAGAATTTCACCCTTCAGACCGGGGCCCTCGACCGTACCGCCTAGTATAGGAATGATTCGACGCGTACCATGCGGGGTTTCGCCGACAACATAGGCCGGTCCAATTTTTACGTTCAACTGCCCGACAAACGATAGACCGGGAGCTGGTGGGGTCTGAACCGGTTGGGCGAAAGCCTGATAGCTACCAATTGCCAGCAGGATATAGATATAGCCATATTTTAGCAGATGACTCATGATAGGAAATAAAAAGACCAGGAATAAGAGCAATAGTAAGGCTTGCAATAGTCTAAAATTATATTGTTAAAGTCTAATCGTTTTTTATGATTCGCCAATAAGGATTACTTATCGAGAGATAAACACGATGGTGGAAAACAAAAGAAAGCTGACAGATGGCTGTCAGCTTTCTACGCGAAGACGTAAAACTGGCAATAAATGCTCTATTGCTTTGGAACTGAAATAGCGATGTCCGGCACCGTAACCTTTTCTAACTGCGCTTGCCGACACTGGTTGTTGAACCGGGCAATATCATTCTGAATCAGCATGTTCATGTCCGTTTTCAGCGGTTGCCAGATAGCGTTCAATTCTGACAGGCGCTCTTTTTGCCCAGCCGTTACGTACGGCGTGTTGACATCCAGCTCGCCTTTGAGGAAGATGTAGTCAGCGCTGAGTTTATTTTCGAAGTTGATCACGTCGTCGTTCGACTGCGACTTTGGCTGAATGACTTTTTCTTCCCACAGCTTGATCTTCTTTGCCAGTGCCCGACCAGAATCCGCAACGGCTTTAAGGTTGGGCTTGTCATCGATCAGGTCGACCAGATCGATGATCTGCTTCTGGGCTTTGCGCATCCGGTTTACGCCGAGGTGAATCTCCTTCACACCATCTTCAATGCCAATCAGCGTTTTCTGCTGCTGCTCGTAATCGGCAGGTGTGGTGTTCAGGCGTGGGTCGGGCAGGATTTTAAATGGTGCAGTCTTCTCCTGCTTGCTAAACCTGATCGTAGCTTTATAGGCACCCGGAGGCAGCTTACGCCCTTTGTAGTTCCCCTCGATAAACACTTTTTCGATGGCTGGTAATGTTTCGGCGCGCATGTCCCACACAAACCGATTCAGGCCCGGCTTCACGGTCAGTGTTGGTTCGGGCGAGGGCCCCCCGGGAAAGGACACAAACTTCTTGTCTTTCTTGCTACTCAACTTTCGGACAACGGCCCCCTGGTCAGACAGGATGTCCATCGTCAGTGTGGCGCTGGTATCCACCTTGGCGGGCAGTTGGTAGTAGATTACTACACCCGTTGCCGGGTTGGTTCCGGCAAAGCCACTTCGTCCGGGACTGCTGCCTGCGTCTTCATCATCGTCGTCTTCGATAATCTTATCCAGCGAACTACCACCCGACACGCGGTAGGTATCTTCCGGCTTGTAAACGAGCAAACTGTCTTTACTGGCTTTCTCATTGAATTGTCGGATGGGGCCGAGGTCGTCCAGAATCCAGAAAGACCGACCAGCGGTAGCCGCAATCAAATCGCCCTGATGGACTTTTAGATCAGTAACGGGGCTTACGGGGAGGTTAAGCTGCATGGGACGCCAGTTGGTGCCGCCATTGTAGGATACAAAAACACCGGTTTCGGTTCCGGCATACAACAGCCCTTTCCGTTCGGGGTCTTCGCGAACGGTGCGGGTGAACGCGCCGTAGGGAATGCCCGTTACAATTTTCGTCCAGGTTTTGCCGTAATCGGCAGTTTTATAGATGGCCGGGGCAAAATCGTTGAACTTATACCGGGTGGTGGCAATGTAGGCCGTGGCCTTGTCATGGGGTGATACTTCGATAGAGTTTATGAGCGTTTCGGGCAAACCCGTCGGCGTCACGTTGATCCAGGTAGATCCCCCGTCGCGGGTGAGGTATACCAGTCCGTCGTCGCTGCCGGTCCAGATAACGCCTTTTTCGGAAGGTGATTCGAGGACATAGGTGATGGTCGCGTAGTTTTCGCCACCGGCTCCTTCGTTGGTGTAGGGTGCCCCGCCCCAGCCGAGTTTGGTGGAGTCGTGCCGGGTCAGATCGGGCGATGCGATGGACCAGCTTTTTCCGAGGTCGGTGGTTTTGAAGAGTCGGTTTCCGGCATGGTAAAAGGCATTCGGTTCGTGTTTCGACCAGATGATGGGTGCGTTCCAGTTGAACCGGTATTTCATGGTCTTGGCCTGCAATGCCTGGTACTGAATGGGCGATACCATGATGGGTTTCCCTTCCTTGGTTTGCTGGTCAAGCACTTCGATGGTGCCCTGATAACTACCGCCCATAACATGACGCGGATCGTCGGGGTTAAAGGCGAGGAACGCACTTTCGCCACCGGCGGAAGCTTCCCAGTCTTTATCGGTGATGCCGCTGCCGTTTGTGCTTCGGCTGGCGATCATGACTGAGGTGTTGTCCTGCTGACCACCGTACACATAATACGGAAAGCGGTTGTCGGCGTTCACGCGGTAGAATTGCGCCGTCGGCTGGTTGTTCTCCGACGACCACGATTTGCCGCCGTTAAAGGAAACGGCAGCGCCCCCGTCGTTACTCAAAAACAGGTTTTTATTGTTCTTCGGGTTAATCCAAAGGTGATGGTGGTCGCCGTGCGAACCGGGAATGGTGGAGAAGGTCTTGCCGCCGTCGATGGATTTCAGGACGGAGGTATTTAGGATATAGACCGTATTTTCGTCGACCGGGTCGGCGTATATTTCGATGTAATACCAAGCCCGCTGAATGGTGCGGTGGTCTTTGCTCACCCGGTTCCAGCTTTTACCGGCATCTTCGGAGAGGAAAACGCCCCCTTTGTCGGCTTTTGAATCGGATTCAATCACGGCGTACACCCGATTCGGATTGGCTTTCGATACCGAAATGCCCATTTTGCCGAGCTCTTTCGGCAAACCCTTTTCGAGCTTCGTCCAGGTTTCACCCGCGTCGGTCGATTTGTAGAGGCCACTGCCTTTGCCACCGCTTTGCACCTGCCAGGGCAACCGGCGGTAATCCCACATGGATGCGTAGAGAATGCGCGGGTTGGTCATGTCCATGCTCAGATCGTTGCAGCCCGTGTTTTCATCCACGAACAGCACTTTCTTCCAGGACTTACCACCATCGGTTGTTTTATAAATACCCCGATCAGGCGAGGAACCGTGCAGGGCGCCCTGTGCGGCTACGAAGGCAATATCTGGATTTTGGGGGTGTACCCGAACGGCGGCAATGTGGCGCGTGAGGTCAAGGCCGAGGTGCTGCCAGGTTTTACCCGCATCGGTCGATTTATAGACCCCATCGCCGTAGGAGGTCATCACGCCACGGGGTGCGTGCTCACCCATTCCTACATACACAACGGCGGGGTCGGATTCACAAATGCCGATAGCTCCGACAGATGACGTTTTAAGCTGCCCGTCGGAGACGTTTTTCCAGGTCATACCGGCGTCGTCTGTTTTCCAGATGCCCCCGCCAACGGTACCCATGTAATAGAGTTGCGGATCGCTGCTCACGCCCGATCCGGCTACGGAGCGCCCTCCGCGAAAGGGGCCGATGTTCCGCCATTTGACGGGCTTAAAGTAAGGGTCGATATTCTCCGCCCCTTCGATACTGGAGGTTGAAACCGGTTTGGCCAGTTTAGGCTTTTGTGCCAGTAATGGACTGATTAATAGGACGGAGTAAAGTATAAGTAAGATAGTTCGCATAGGGAGCCGTTTGTTGAATTGCAGACGGCTAAGATAGTGTAAATCGAGCGTTGGGCCGTTCGGATAAACTAACAAATCATCACCCTGCGCCCGGTTTCGGGGTGTGTGGCGAAATACGGACGAATCCTGAAAACCGCTTCAATCGATTGTTCAGTAAGTACCTTGTCTGGAATCCCCATGTCGTACAGACGGCCCCGATCCATCAGAATTACATTATCGGCGTATTGTAAGGCTAAGTTGATGTCGTGGACGATGACAAACACCACCATATTTTTTGCGGCTAGATCACGCACCATACCCAGAATCTGATGCTGATAATGAATATCCAGGGCCGATATGGGCTCGTCCAAAAAGAGGTACTTAACCGATTCGTCACCGGGCTGGCGGTACAACTGCGCCAGCACTCGCGCCAGATGAACCTTTTGTTTCTCACCTCCGGAGAGTGACGCAAAGGCGCGGGCTTTGAAGGGAAGCATACCAACCAACTCCAGGCAATGGTCGGCAATCATCTTGTCCTGTTCCCTCGGGTTGAGATCGAAATACGGATACCGGCCCATCATGACAACCTCCGTCACACTCAGATCGAAGGGCAGAGACAACAGTTGAGAGAGGACAGCTTTCTGTCGCGCCTGGATAGCGAGCGGAATGGAGAAAAGCAGGGTTTCATCATAAAAGATCTGGCCTGTTTTCGGGATTTCGGTGCCCGTCAATAATTTGAGCAGGGTGCTCTTTCCGGCTCCGTTGGGACCCAGAACCATCGTAAACTTACCGGGTAACAGCGTGAGCGAAACATCGTCGATTAATGTCTGCCGACCAATCTGGAACGACAGGTGTTCGGCTTTAAGCATAAAAACCTCCTTTCTGAAACGAGCGGGCATTGCGAACGAGCAGCCATATAAATACGGGCGCACCCACAAAGGCGGTGATTACGCCAATCGGAAACTCGGCGGGTGCGACCAACCTCCGGGCAATGGTATCGGCCAGGGTAAGCAGGGAGCCGCCCAGCAGGGCCGACGAAATTACCAGAAACCGGTTGTCGGACGTTTTTAACAGGCGCATTAAATGAGGCACCACCAGCCCAACGAACGAAATGACGCCAACCATGGCCGTACCAATGGCTACCAGCAAGGTGTTCAGCAGCAGCACCTGAATTTTGAGCCGGTCGATGTTGTAGCCCAGATGCCGTACTTCATCCTCGCCCAGAATCAGGATATTCAACGCTTTGGTGAACCGTAGCGAAAGTAAAATCCCCACCGAGGTTACCGGGAAAACGATAGCCAACTGCGTCCAGTCGGCCCCCGAGAATGTACCTAAATTCCAGAAAGTAATGGAACGAGCCTGTGGGTCGCGGGCGATGTACGATAGAAAACCTGTTCCGCCGGTAGCGAGGGCATTGATGGCGATACCCGCCAGAATCATGGTCGCCACGTTGACTTTACCGCTGACAGATGCAATCCGATACACCAGCAATGTCGCTACGAAGGCGAAAATAAAAGCAACACAGGGGAGTAAAAACAGGCCTAGCGCGTCGGTAAATGCCCAGTTGATATTCTTGCCCAGTACAAACACCAGGGCAGCACCCAGAGCTGCTCCAGAGCTGGTACCCACAAGCCCCGGCTCCACAATCGGGTTCCGAAAGAGCGCCTGCATCAACACCCCCGACACCGACAACCCAGCCCCAACCGTAGCACAAAGCAGCACACGGGGTAACCTAATCTGTAGAAAAAGTCCCTGCGAGATGGGGTCGACTGTTGTGTCTGACAGCCCAAGGCCGTTGAGCAGAATGTGGTTAATGTCGGCAAACGTCAACTCAACGGCACCAATCCGCAGGGCGGCTATAATGGATAGCAGGAGCAACGCGGTAAGGGTGCCGTACCATTGGCCGGGTGACAGAGGGGGTGTTTTCATAGTTGGCGGGGCTTGTCGGGTTTAGCGGAGTAGTTGAGTGAGTGAAAGTTGGGTCGGGTTCTTTCGGTGGTGTCGGGTCTGAGGACCCGACACCATAAAACTCCACAAACACCCTACTGGTGGATCAACTTCATGAGCAGTTGCACATTCTCGCCCGTGCGGGGGCCGAGGTAGATGAGATCATGTTCTTCAATCCGGTAAATCTTTTTGTTTTTACCCGCTGGGGTCAATGCAATGCCGGGAAGGGTGGCCAGTTTGTCGGCATTGCCCATACGGTCGTAACCGAAATCGGTAACTAAAATAATATCGGGCTGTGCTTTGCTGATGATTTCCGGGCTGAGGGGTTTCATGCCCTTTAGTGTGTCCATCACGTTTTTGCCACCCGCCAGATCGAGCATGTATGAGGCTGTTCCTGCTTTGCCGATAACCAGATAGTTGTTGATGACCCGACCGAAGTGAATGATCGCCACCTTAGGTACTGTTTTGTATTGCTTCACATCGGTTGCTGCTTTGGCCAGGTCGGCATCCAGTTTTGTCTTCAGACTGTCGGCCTGCTTTTGGGCGCCAAACTGACTAGCCAGTGTGTCAAACAATGCTTTAACTTCAGGGATGGTATGGGCGTCTTTGAATACTTTCATCGGCACACCCACTTTTTCCAGTTGGGTCATCACAGCTTCGGGGGCCACGTTGCCATCGTGGTAGACAACGGTTGGTTTGAGGGCAATAATGCCTTCGGCATTCAACAGCCGGTGATAGCCTACTTTCGTCAGCTTCTGCGCGGCTGGCGGATACGTACTCGACAGGTCGACACCCACCAGTTGGTCGCCCGCACCGAGCGCATAAATTAGTTCGGTTAACTGCTTGGCTACGCAAACGATGCGCTGTTTGCCAGTGGTTTCGGACTGGTCTTTCTGGCTGGAGGTACAGGCGGCAATGCCAGCGATGAGGATGAGTATGCTTAATCGGGAAATTTTCATAATTGAATTGGTTTGTGGTTTTATGTAGCCTGGACGGCCACGTCCGCAGGGTAGGCTAAAAAGTATACTTCAGCATAGCGCCCGAATAAAACGTGATTTTTGGGGCCGGGTTGAAGAACAATGGCCGGTTATTGGCCGGGTTGGGCAGATTCAGGAAGATTAGCGACGAGTACGTGCTGCTTAGCATGTTGTCCGAACCAACGTACACATCCAGGCTGAAATGACTCCCCAGCGCACTCCGGTAACCAACTTTCCCATTGACCAGCGTGTACGCTTTGGCAAAATGATCGTTGGCCAGCGTAATTGGCATTTTATCGACGTACATCATCGTGCCGTTCAGGTAGAAACCGGGTCGTACCTCCAGATCGAAACCGGCGTTTAGCAGGTTGGGCGCAATACCCGACTCTTTCTTGCCAGTATAATTGATCGTTTTCGCATCGCCGTTATTATCGCTCCTGTAATCCTTGTAGTAGAAATCGTTATAGGTGTATGACACGAATGGACGAATCAGGGAGATGGCTCCGGTTGTGGGACGGTAGGCATACTGAACCGCCAGTTCAAGTCCGTTATGCTGCACTTTACCCGCGTTGGCGGTCAGGGTGTAGGCGGGCGATGTGGGTGTGGCCGGGAAGTTCTGCGGGATAAGTTTGTCTGTTACGGCCATGCTGAAATACGCAATTTCGTAGGTCAGGGCTTTGGTTAGCAAGCTGCCTTTGCTGCCAATTTCGTAACTGGTACCCGTTTCCGGACGGAGGTTGTAGTTAACTACACCCGTCTGGGCAATCACGACCTGGTTGGTGGCCGGTGCCGAATAGCCCTGACTGGCACTAGCGTAGAGCGAAACCGTATTAGTAACCTGATAAGCAAGCGCCACGCGCGGAGTCAGCACCGGTTTAAAGCGGTTGTAACCCGACGCGTTGACGTAAGCGGGCGTTGTGGTACTGGCCCGCATATCGGTAATACCGTATTCAACATAATTCAGGCCAGCGCCTGCCGATAGCGTGAGTTGCGGTGCCAGTTGCAGCGCTGCCTGAGCGAACACGTTATACTGCATGGCCTGAATTTCGAGGTCTGAGCGAAGGGCGCCCAGAATACCGTTCGACAAACCGTACCCCTTGGCATAGTTGAAGTTCTTCAGAAATTCGGCCCCAATGCTGAACGTCGGTTTCAAGGTGCTGGCATCGTTGGTATATGCGAAGACCGTCCGGCCGCCAAACTTGAACTTGTTGGTTTTGTTGACCCCGGCGGCAAACGGCTGGTCAATGACCTGCCCACCTACGAACAGCGTAGTTCTGTTAGAGAATCGGTCCGTAAACTGGTAGTTGTGGCTGATACCCACCCGCGCACTTTCGGTTTTGATACTGGCGTTGTTGGCAATATAGGCCACTTCGGCTGTATCGGGATGAGCGATCAGGTTCAGGCTGTCCACCTGCCCCGACAGCAGATCATACGAATTGGTGTAGCCCACGAAGACCGACATCGACCGTTTCTGACTCAGGTAGGTGTCGCTGGTAATGTTCAGGAAATCTTTCTTCGAGGTGCCGTGCAGCCGGAACCCGTCGTATTTCTGATGTCCGTAGTTAATGTTCAGGCTGGTATTGTCGGAGCCGGTTTTGATAGATGTGTTCGTCCGGAACAGCCCGTAAGATCCCGCCAGTACCTGTTGGCTGATGCTCGTTTTGCCGATCGGGGCGCGTTCGGTGTAGAAGTTTACCACCCCGCCCAGGGCATTGCCGTACGAACTGGAAGCCGGTCCTTTAAGGATCTCGACACGGCTCAGGTTCGTGAAATCAACATCGTCCAGAAAGGTCGTGCCATCGCCGTCTGTTAGCGGAATGTCGTTCAGGTACGCCTTGTAGCCGACACCGTTAAAGTTTGTCTGGTTGCCATAGCCCCGAATCACAATCCGGTTACCCGCAGCGACGGTGCGCATCTCTACCTTTACCCCCGGAATCAGGTTCACGAAGTTTTGCAGATGGATGCCGCTCGTCCGCTGAATATCGCGACTGGTGACCAGACCAACGGCACCGGCCGTTCGCTGGATCGTCTGGGGCGTTGAATACCCGGAGACGATGACTTCATTGAGGTCGATGTTCGACGATTCCAGTTCGATGGTCAGCGTGCGGGTTGTGGCTTTGATTTTTACCGTTTGAGTCTGGTAGCCAATGGCCGAAATCTGTAGTTGATCGCCTTCGCTGGCACTCAGTTCAAACTGGCCTTTGTCATTGGCAGTCGTACCGCGCGAGCTACCACTGACTAGTACCGAAGCCCCCGTGATGGGTTGCGAATTTGTGGGGTCGACCACCCGACCGGTGATGGTAATTTGGGCATATCCGGCTGTGGTGAGGAGGACTATAAATACTGAAAAAACGAAATAGCGGAGATATATAAATTTCATACAGGCTGTTGATTAGAGACATAAAAATCCTGTTGGTTTTGGGTTTTGCGTAGGGTGTTATAAACGCCATATCTTCAGGATATGGCGTTTATAACACCCTACGCAAAACCCAAAACCAGTCTACTGGCCGAAAGGCCAGATAAGAAAAACGTACAGGAGTTTATGCATTGGGCGGAGGGTAGGGGACCTCCAGCAGCGGGGCCGTGGCGGGCGCGGCTGCGTAAGAAAAGAAGAACTGTTTGTCGAAAAAACGCACAGCCGCCTGAGGATCAACATACCCCTGAAAAGCAGGATTGATAAGGCTTACCCATTTCAGCCGCTTGGTTCGGGTGTTGGAGCGTCGGTAGGGGTGATGGGCGTCTTTGTAGAGCCAGGCCGCTTCCTTATGTACCAGTGTTTCGGCTTTATCCCGGAAGCCATACACAAAGAGTGTATCCGAACGAATTTCCCGGTGGAGTACATCGACCATTTCGCCCTTCCATTCAAATTCGCCTTTGTGAAGCAGCTCAGCCGTTTCGGCGGTCAGGTCGGAATTTGGGACGGCGATCAAAATCAGTTCGTCGGTAGCAAAATAGGTCTGGTGTGCAAAGGCCCATTTCGCCAGCAGTTCCAGCCCGTAATAATAGCCGCATACACTCAGCACTGCCAGCATGGCAGCAGCGAACAAAATTCGGGTGATATGAAAACGGCTTTGAGGCATTGGGCGCAGGCCAGAAGAGGGGGTAGTCACCCCTCCCTTTAAAAAAGGGGAGGGGTCGGGGACGGTCGGCCGCAGCCGTAGGGTAGTTACGCTTTAATCTCAACCATTCGGTCTGATTTTACTTTGAATCGTTGGCTTGAGGTTTTCCAGGGCTTTTAGCTGTTCGTCCAGCGTTTTCGACAGGCTGTTGTACTGGTCTTTTTGCTGTTGCGTTGGTTTCGAATCGTCCGATTCAACGAAGCCGCCCAGAGCCGTAAATTTAGTGTTTAATCGAACGGGGTGGTTCGTTAAATCCTGATTGGCTTTTGCCCGGAACTGATATAGAGCATCTTCAATGCGCAGTAGTTTGTCCTTCAGTTCAATAACCGTCGGGTCGTTAGGGGAGTGGCTGGCGCTGTCGAGTTGCTGGCGGAGTTTCCGAATCGTTAACACCCCATTCCGAAGCTCATTGATACGTTCGCGGATATTAATGAGCATGTCGAACTGTTGTTTAAACTCCTCCGGCGTCGTTTCGATGCGCGGGTCTTTGATGATATCGAACGTCTGCGTGTATGTTTTGCCATCTACCGTCAACTGAACCTTATAGTTACCCGGCATCGCCAGTGGCCCCTTTGCCCGGCCGTGGGTAACGGAATTCTGCAACGAAATTGGGTCAGGGTAGCGCATGTCTTCCCACACGAATGAGTTACCGCCAACCCCGGCAGGCAGCAGGGTTTCCCGGCGTGTGGGGGGTGTCGGTTGGCGCATCTCTGATCGTGCTGAAGAGTCTTTCGACGTCGTAGCTGAAGTGGACACTGGCGCGGCACTTTTATACGATTTGATCAGTTGACCACTGGCATCGAGAAATGCCAGTGAGATTGGGCCTTTGGGCTTCTCTTTCAGGTAGTAAACGACTTTCACGCCATTGGGTGGGTTCTTGCCCAATTCATCGGCTCCGCTGGGTACAGGTTTGATGGCCGGGTCCAGACCCGCTTTGAAGCGGACGGTTGGCCGGGGCTTGAATAAATGAACCGCCGACTTCTGCACCTCGTCCGTCAGTTGATGAAGTACCGTCAGGTCGTCCAGAATCCAGAAAGAGCGTCCGTGGGTAGCCGCCACCAGATCGTTATCCTGAATAGCCAAATCATGGATCGGGACCACCGGCAGATTCAACTGGAGAGGTTGCCAACGGGCACCATCGGTGAATGAAACATACATGCCCTTTTCCGTTCCTGCATACAACAGCCCGCGCCGTTTGGGGTCTTCACGAATCACGCGGGTAAACTCATCTTCCGGTATGCCCTGCGTGATTTTTGTCCAGGTTTTGCCGTAATCGCTGGTCTTGTATAGATAAGGGTGAAAATCGTCCTGTTTGTATTTCAGAGCCGCCACATAGGCCGTTGCCGGGTCGTGCGGAGATGGTTCGACAATGCTGATCCGGGCAAAGTCGGGCATGGCTTTCGGTGTGACGTTCTTCCACGTTTTGCCATTATCAGTCGATACCTGAACGTATCCGTCATCGGAACCCGACCACAACACACCCGCTTTCACCGGTGACTCCGCCAGGGCAAAAATGGTCCCGTACCATTCTACGCCCGTATTGTCGCGCTTGATGGGTCCCCAGTCTTTTCCAATCGACTGGTCGTCCATCGTCGGTGTTTTTTCCAGCGTGGCCGGGTCGGAGCGAGAGAGGTTGGGACTGATCACCTGCCAGCTAGCGCCCTGATCCGTAGACCGGTGTACATACTGGGAAGTAGCGTAAAGAACTTTCGGGTTATGGGGCGAGGTAACAACCGGATACGTCCATTGAAAGCGGTAGGCCAGATCTGCCGAGCCGTAACCATACATGTCGTCCGGAATGACCGACACATCTTTGAGCTGATTCGTTTTCAGGTTCAGGCGGGTAAGCCAGTGGTGATTGGCCGCAAAGATGAGCGTGGGGTCATTCTTGTCGAAGGCGATATAGCCCGATTCACCCCCGCCCACGTCGAAGTTCTGATCGGGGTAGATGGCTCCGTAATCCGAGCGGCTGGGTACCGAAATGGTCGAATTGTCCTGCTGAGCGCCATACACCCGATACGGAAATTTATTGTCGGTAATGACGTGGTACATCTGGGCAGTAGGCTGGTTGTAAATGCTCGACCATGATTTGCCGCCGTCGAAGGTGACCGTGCCGCCACCGTCGTTGGCCTGTACCATTCGGTTGGTGTCGTTGGGGTCAATCCAGAGCTGGTGATTATCGCCATGGGGCGGGTCGACTTTTTTGTAAGTTTTGCCGCCATCTTTCGATTTCCACATGTCGATGTTCAGCACCCAAATGGTTTCGCTGTCTTTGGGGTCGGCCGCGAGGTGATGGTAGTACCAGGGACGTTGAAACAAGTCGGCAAACTGGCTGACAAGCTGCCAGCTCTTCCCGGCATCGTCCGTCCGGTACACGCCCGTCTGTTCATTCTCGGCTTCGATAATGGCCCAGACACGGTCGGGTTTGGATGGCGAAAGGGCCAGTCCGATGCGGCCCCGGTTGGTGCCCGTGGGTAGTCCGGCGTTTCGGGTAATATCGGTCCAGGTGTCGCCCCCGTCGGTCGATTTATGAATACCCGCCCCTGGTCCGGCGCTCCGAACGCCCCACGGAAACCGGCGGAATTCGAAGGTCGATGCGTATAAGGTTTTGGGGTTGGCCGGGTCGATGGTCAGGTCAATGGCTCCCACATTCGGGTTTTTGTAGAGGACTTTCTTCCAACTTTTGCCGCCATCCTGCGTACGAAAAATACCCCGCTCTTCATTGGGACCAAAGGCATGACCTAGAGCCGCTACGTACACAATGTTCGGATTGGTCGGGTCGATGATCACCTGCCCAATATGGTAGGTATCGGAAAGGCCAATGTGTTTCCAGGACTTCCCCGCATCGGTTGATTTGTAAACGCCATCGCCATGCGACAGGTTACCGCGTAGCGTGTGCTCGCCCATACCGACATACAGGATGTTGGGATTTGATTTCGATACGGCAATCGCCCCAACAGAACCCGTCTTGAAAAATCCATCCGATATATTCTGCCAGGTAATGCCACCGTTCTCTGTTTTCCACGCACCTCCGCCGGTGGTACCCATGTAAAACACGAGTCGCTCGGTGGGGTGACCTGCCACACAAACCGACCGCCCTCCCCGAAAGGGACCAATGTTACGCCACTGCATGGCTTTCATGATGGATGCCTGAGCGGGATCCGTAGTCTCTGCTGTGACCGTTTGAGCCTGTGATTTTTGGCTGCTTAGCAGAACCAGCAGACAAATGAAGGGATACGATAGCTTTTTTAACATAGTTTGGGTGATGAGGCTGGGTGAGAGGTTGAGTTTTGGCGCGGGCTTGCGCAAGCCCGCGCTATCACATACCAATATTTTTTGCCGTTTTCGTCTTGAGCAGTGTGTCCAGTTCGGCCAGTTGCTTGTTCAGATCGGCGGTTAGTTCTTCGTACACTTTGTAAGAGCCGTTGGTGGGTTTGGCGTCGCCAGATTCAATGCTGCGCCAGAGAGCCGCCAGCCGGTTGTTGAGCTTGATGGGGAAGTTCAGCGGGTCCTGACCACTTTGGTTCCGAATCTGGTACAGGTTTTCTTCGATGATGCTAAGTTGTTCTTTCAGCTTTTTATTGGAAGGACTGTCGGGTTGTTTGGCTAGCTTCTCCTTCACGGCCCGAATCTGAATCACCGCGTCGTTCGCTTTACTGGTCTCGTCCCGTAGTTTCATCGCTATTTTGAACTGTTCCTGCACATCGGCCTCGGAGACACCCTTTAGTCTTGGGTCAAGCTTGATTTCGAAGGGTTGAGTGAACGTCTGATCGCCCACGGTTAACCGCACCTGATACTGGCCGGGTAAGGCCAGTGGACCGGACGTAGGCCGGGCACCCCACATAATCATCCCTTTGAAATACGTAGCACCGGGGTAGCGTAAATCCCACTCGTAGCGGTTCAGACCGGTGGCTGTCGTAGGCAGCTTTACCGTTGGTTTACCTGCTTCTTCGTCATCTTCGTCAACTTTTGGATAGGTCGGTTTGTTGCCTGTAAACGAGTGGATAAGTGTTCCGGCGGCATCCAGAATCTCAATTTTTACACTGTCCGCTTTCTTTGCAAGATAGTATTGGAAAACGGCAGGCTGCACCCGACGAACGGCATAGTAAGGCTTGAAGAGATGAACGGACTTCTTAGCCAGATCGGACGTAAACTCCCGAACGGGAGACACATCGTCCAGCACGTAGATCGACCGGCCATGCGTACCAATGACAATGTCTTTCTCCGTAACCTGAATGTCTGAAATTTGGGTATCGGGCAGTTTTAGTTGCAGAGGTTGCCAGGTTTCGCCGTCGTTGAAGGACACCCAAATGCCATGCTCCATACCGGCGTAAAGCAAGCCGGGGCGCGTTATGTCTTCGCGAATGGAATGGGCGTAATCATCGGCCCGGAGACCACTGATGATCTTTTTCCAGGTCTTCCCATAGTCATCCGTTTTCCAGAGGTAAGGCGTTCGGTCGTCCATCTGGTAGCGTTTGGCTGCTACATAGGCCGTACCGGGCTTGTGCCGCGACGCTTCGATAATGCTCACGCGGGTATGTTTGGGCATGTCTGGCGGGGTGATTTTCTGCCAGTTCTTGCCGTGATCGCGGGTGATATGAATCAGGCCGTCGTCAGAACCCGCCCAGATCGTGTTGACATCATGGTAAGAGGGAGCCAGCGCGAAAACGGTCGCGTAAATTTCCGGGCCGTTCATGTCCATGGTAATTACACCCCCGGTTTTACCCAGCGTGGCCGTGTCGGCCAGGGTAAGGTCGGGGCTGATTTTATCCCAGCTTTGGCCTTCGTTGGTCGATACCCATACATGCTGCGAGCAAACGTACAGCCGGTTGGGGTCTTTGGGCGAAAAGACAATCGGGTAAGTCCACTGCCAGCGTTCGGGCAGGGCACTGGCGGGTTCGCCGGAGAAGAAGCGCGGGTAGACCTGCACATCACGGGTTTGGCCCGTAGTGCGGTCGTAGCGGGTGAGTAAAGCCCCCTGGCTACCCGCGTAAAAGATGTTCGGGTTCTTCGGGTCCTGTGCAATGTAGCCCGACTCGCCACCGCCCACTTCGTAGGTCCATTCGTTTTTCTTAAGCGAATTACCGCGCGCTAACTGATTGGTCCAGCCTTCACTGGCTACGGCTACGGTCGAGTTATCCTGTTGAGCACCGGCTACATGGTAAGGGAAATCGTTAGTAGCCGTAATGTGATAGAGTTGCGCGGTCGGGAAGTTTTCGTCGGTCCAGGTTTTGCCGCCGTTGACCGAAACAGCCGCACCGCCGTCATTGGACGTAATCATTCGGGTCGAATCAGCCGGGTCAATCCACAAATCGTGGTTATCGCCATGAGGGACCTTCAACGACTTATTGAATTTTACTCCGCCGTCCGACGATTTGAAAAAGTCTACGTTCAGGCAGTAAACGCCGTTTTTGTCGAGAGGATCAGCATAAATACGGGAGTAGTAAAATGCCCGCTGGCGAAGCTTGCGCTCGTCGTTGACGTGTTTCCATGTCATACCGGCATCGTCGGAGCGATATACGCCCCCATCTTCGGCTTCTACGATGGCCCACACCCGATTAGGGTCGACGGGCGAAACGGTCACGCCAATTTTACCGACGGTTCCTTTAGGCATGCCCGGTTTGCGGGTCAGCTCGGTCCAGGTTTCGCCCCCGTCCGTCGATTTGAACAGACCGGAGTCGCCCCCGCCCCCCCACATTTTCCAGGGCTTTCGATACACCTGCCAGATCGAGGCATAGAGGACATTGGGATTGGTACGGTCGATGATCAGATCGACGCCCCCCGCCTTGTCGCTTTTGTAGAGGACTTTCTTCCAGCTTTTGCCACCATCGGTGGTCCGGAAAATGCCCCGCTCTTCGTTGGGGCCGTAGGGGTGCCCCAGCGCAGCCACGTAAACTATATCGGGGTTGGTGGGGTGAATACGGACGCGGGCAATAGCCTGAGTGTTTTTGAGACCAATGTTAGTCCAGGTCTTCCCGGCATTGGTCGATTTGTAGACGCCATCGCCCTGCATGATGTTACCCCGGAGCTGGGTCTCGCCCGTACCGATATACACGATATCAGGATTGGATTCCGCAACGGCCACGGCACCTACCGACGAACTGGTCAACTGGCCATCCGTGACGGGCGACCAGCTAGTGCCGCCATCGGTTGTTTTCCATAAGCCACCGCCTACGGCTCCGAAATAATATTCCTGCTTGCGGCTCGGCGATCCGGCCGACCCCAGCGACCTACCACCACGGGTTGGGCCGATGTTGCGCCAGGCCATGCCTTTAAAAACAGGGTTGATGGCCGTATCGGGCTTCGTTGCTGGCTGACCCCAAAGGGGGATATTAAGTAACAGACTGCAACTAGTTGCCAGAAAGCAAAAGACGAAATACTTCATACATGCAAATGGAATATGATAATACAAGGATTCTTTGTTGTATTGATGTGAGGCCATTTCGAAATGGGTGGGAACCGGAACAGCGGTTAAGGTTACGTCAGACAAACTTAGGAAAGTCCAATCCCAATTCACAGGAATCGCGTTAAGAAAAATATTCTGGTTTTTTAGGTCAGCCCGCTATTTTAAGCTGAATTAAAGGGGATGAATCAATTTATTTTGTTAGCTATTTTCCTGAATGCCAAATAATCGTAAGCTGATTTGATTGTTTTCTGCCAGAAATGAACCCAGTCTTCATAGCTTTACCACATTAAAAAGTTTTAATGTGGTAACGTATATGAAACAGCTTTTAGGTTTAATACTCGGTTTATTGCCTTTTTTGACATCTGCTCAAATACTATTGGTGCGTGATAAGGTTACGCTTCAATTTATTGAGAATGTGGAGGTCAGAGGACTGTCGCCAGGACTATCACCGCCGATTTTTACAGACCGTTCAGGTCGGGCAGATGCATCAGTGCTAACCGGTACCGACAGCGTTGTTTTCCGCCGGGTGGGCTTCCAAACTGTTCGGTATTCAATGCAGCAGCTTCGGGCAATGAATTTTACCGTACTGATGACTGAAAAGCAGTTGGCAATCAATGAGGTTGTTGTGGCCGCCAACCGTACTGCCGAGTCGCTTTCGAAGGTGGCTCAGCCTATTCGAGTCTTTACCCGGAACGAGCTTCGCTTTCTGAATCAGCCAACCTTGGCCGAGGTGTTGCAGCAAAGTGGTCAGGTAGTGGTTCAGAAGAGTCAAATGGGTGGTGGTAGCCCGATTCTCCGTGGATTTGAAGCCAACAAAGTGCTGATGGTTGTCGATGGCGTTCGGATGAACAATGCCATCTTTCGGGGAGGGCACCTTCAGAATATCCTGACTATCGACAATGCCGCCGTGGAGCGGATGGAAGTCGCCCTCGGGCCGGGATCAGTGGTGTACGGCAGCGATGCGCTGGGCGGTGTTATCTACGTACAAACCTTGTCGCCCAAACTAAGTGCGTCCGAAAACACGGCCGTCAACGCCAATGGCTTTATTCGATACGGCAGTGCCATGAATGAAAAAACCGCCCACACCGACTGGAATCTTGGCTTTCGGAAGTGGTCGTTGACAACTAGTGTAACCGGTTCTGATTTCGGCGATCTCCGGCAGGGAAGGCAGCGGAATGCCGATATGGGCCAACTGGGTTTACGGCCATTCTACGCGGGCTTTGAAAACAACACGGATGTAAAGATCACCAATCCTGACCCGCTGGTTCAGACGCTATCGGGTTATAAACAGATCGATCTATTGCAAAAAGTGCTGTTTCAGCCGAACGAACGGATTCAGCACCTGTTAAACGTTCAGTTTTCGACCAGTAGTGATATTCCGCGCTATGACCGGCTCACGGAAGTCGACACAAAAGGGAATCTGAGCCATGCCCAGTGGTATTACGGGCCGCAGAAACGCCTGTTAACATCGTACGGTCTGACAAAACAGTTTATTACCTGCATCGCCGATGAACTCAAATTGATTGCTGCCTACCAGTCAATTGAAGAAAGTCGGCACAACCGTCGCTTCGGTAATTACGGATTGCAGCACCGAACGGAAAATGTGAATGTCTGGACGCTGAACGCCGATTTGAAAAAGAAACTAGCCGAGTCGCATACCCTGCGCTATGGCCTGGAGGGAACCTACAACACCGTTCAGTCGACGGCGTACCGGCAAAATGTACAGACCGGAAAAATAGACCCGCTGGACACGCGCTACCCCGATGGCGGAGCCAATACCCAGTCGTTGGCGGGGTATGTGTCGGGAACGCTGGACGTGAGCCCTCGTTCGACGCTGACCTATGGCGCCCGCTATGCGTATAATCGATTATACGCGAAATTCATCGACAAAACATTCTTCCCGTTTCCGTTTAACGCTATCACTCAGCACTCGGGTGCCGTTACGGGTAGTATGGGTTGGGTAACGCGTCTGCCGGGGAAATGGCAATTGGCGACATCCGTGGCGTCTGGGTATCGGGTGCCGAACGTCGATGATCTGGCGAAAGTGTTCGAGTCCGTGGCCGGAAATCTGATCGTCCCTAATCCCGATCTGAAGCCGGAGCGTACCTATACCTTCGATGCGGGTGTTCGCAAGCAGATTGCCGAACGGGTTTCGCTCGAAGCAGAGGGGTTTTACACGATCTACAACAATGCCATCAACACCCAACCGGGCACGTTAAACGGACAATCGCAGATTGACTACAACGGCCGAACCAGCCGCATCGTTACGCAGGTTAATTCGCAGCAGGCCCGGTTATTTGGATTCAACGCACAGCTTTCGGCCGACCTGACTCAATCGCTCACCCTCTTTGGTACCGTAACCTACACAAAAGGCCGTATTCAAACAGATTCGACGGGCTACCCGCTCGACCACATTCCACCGCTTTACGGGAAGGGCGGAATCCGGCTAACGGTCAGACAATTTCGGGCTGAGGCCAATGTGCTCTTTAATGGATGGAAACGTTTGAAGGACTACAATCTGGTGGGGGAGGATAACATCGTGTATGCGACACCGCAGGGTATGCCCGCCTGGCAAACGGTTAATCTCAGAACCAGCTATCAGGTAAATCGCTACCTACAGGTCCAGGCATCTCTGGAAAATATTCTGGATCGAAACTATCGCGTTTTTGCGTCAGGAATCAGTGCGCCGGGCCGAAATCTGATACTCACCTTGCGGGGAACGTTATAAAAAACAGGTCTGTAGCCGATTTAATGCCTTTTCTCCCTTTCCATGTATTATTTTGCAACATCCCTAACTAACCGAATTTTTCATGGTAAATAGAAAATTTACATTTAGTATAATCGCTTTGGCAATTGTTTGTTCAACTGTCGATCTAGCCTTTGCCCAGCGGAAAAGTAAACCAGTTCTTAAATCAACATCGGCACAATCGACCGACAGTCTCATCAACGGCCTGCGGTGGCGTAACATTGGCCCCTTTCGCGGTGGTCGGTCGCTAGCGGTTTCCGGACATTCGAGTCAGCCGCTTACGTATTATTTTGGTGCTACGGGCGGTGGCGTCTGGAAAACGGTCGACGGCGGAGCCAACTGGTTTATGGTATCGGATAGTACCTTCAAATCCAGCTCCGTAGGCGCGGTTGCCGTGGCCCCTTCCGACCCGAATACGATTTATGTAGGCATGGGCGAAGCCGATATTCGCAGTAACATTGCCAATGGCGATGGCGTCTATAAATCGACCGATGCGGGTAAAACCTGGAAACACATCGGCCTGAAAATGGCCGATGCGGTTGCCAGCATTGAAGTTCACCCGACCAATCCCGATGTGGCCTATGTGGCCGCTTTGGGGAATCCCTTTGCGCCCAATAAAGAGCGGGGCCTGTTTCGTACCACGGATGGTGGCAAAAGCTGGAAAGCCATTTTGACGAAAAACGATAGTACAGGAGCCATTGTCGTAAAACTTGATCCCAACAACCCATCAATTGTGTATGCGTCGATGTGGCAGGCGTATCGGAATAGCTACATGATGAGCAGTGGCGGTAGGGGTTGCGGGTTGTACAAATCGACCGATGGGGGCGACACCTGGACTAACCTGAGCACCAAGCCCGGTATGCCCAAGGGCCTGTTGGGCAAAATTGGCATTACCGTTTCGCCCGCCAACTCGAACCGGCTTTATGCGATGGTTGAGAACGCCAAGGGTGGTCTATACCGCTCCGACGATGCCGGTGAATCGTGGCAGTTGATCAACGAAGACAAGAATCTCTGGCAGCGCCCCTGGTATTACATGATGCTGGCCGCCGACCCGCAGGACGAGAACGGCCTGATCGTGCTGAATGTCAATGCCCTGAAGTCTTACGATGGTGGTAAGACATTTTCGACCATTGGCGTACACCACGGCGATACGCACGACATCTGGTGGAACCCCAAAAATCCACAAAACTTCATCATTGCCGACGATGGCGGTGCCGAGGTGACGTATAACGGGGGGGCTACCTTCTCCGACGTCGACATTCCGACTTCGCAGTTCTACCACGTCGCGGTCGACAATGATTTTCCGTATAACCTGTACGGCGCTCAGCAGGATAACTCGTCCATTCGAATCGCCAGCCGCACCACCGAGTATTCCATTGGCAAGTCGGCCTGGTATCCGGTATCGGGTGGTGAGTCAGGTTACATTACTCCCGACCCAAACAACCCGAACGTGACTTACGGCGGTAGCTATGATGGCCTGATTACTCGCTACGATAAAGCGACGGACCAGAATCAGGTTATCAATGTGTATCCAGAGTATTTCATGGGAGCCCCGTCGTCGGCGCGGAAATACCGTTTTCAGTGGACATACCCCATCGTTTTCTCGCCCCATGACAGCAAAACGCTGTACATTACCTCGCAATACCTGCATCGGAGTACGGACAATGGCCACTCGTGGCAGGACATCAGCCCCGACCTGACCCGCAACGACCCTAAAACGCAGGGCGACACGGGTGGCCCGATCACCAAAGACAATACCGGTGCCGAAACCTTCCCCACGATCTTCACCTTTGCCGAATCGCCGGTTGAAAAGAACATCTTCTGGGCCGGTTCCGACGATGGGCTAATGCACATTAGCCGGGACGGTGGCAAAAACTGGCAGAATATCACCCCCCCGGTGTCCATGCTGCCCGAAATGGCTATTATGAGTATGGTTCACCCGTCTGACCATACAGCCGGGAAAGCCTATCTGGCGGCCAAGCGATACATGTCCGGCGACCGTAAACCGTATATGTTTAAAACGACGGATTACGGCAAAACCTGGACGAGCATCACGGCGGGTATTCCCTCGGACGAGCATTGCCATGTGGTGCGCGAAGACCCGAACAAACCCGGATTGTTGTATGCCGGAACCGAGCGCGGGGTGTATGTATCGTTTAACGACGGCGGTTCGTGGGAGAAGTTAAGTATGAACCTTCCCGTTACCCCGGTGCGTGATTTGCAAATTCAGAAGCGCGAAAAGGATCTGGTCATTGCGACCCATGGGTTGGCGTTCTGGATCATGGACGACATTACACCACTGCATGAACTGATGGACGTGAAGCAGGGCGGTAAATCGGTGGCTCAGATGCATTTGTTCAAGCCCCGTCACGCCTACCGCATGGAAGGTGGTGCAGGCAATGTACGCCGTGGTCGTGCTGCCCCGTCGGACGAAGGCGAAAATGCCCAAAACGGCGTGATTACGCGCTACTACCTGAAAAGCAAACCGACTAAAGAACTGCGGTTGATCTACATGACAACCGCAGGTGATACCATCATCGCGTACTCCAGCACGAAGGATAAAAAAGGGCAGCCGCTCAAAATTGCAAAGGAGTTTTATCAGGACGAAACCGCAACCCGCCCCGGTTCCATACCCGCCAGTTCGGGAATGAATGTGTTCGTTTGGGACATGCGATACCCCGATGCTACCGCCGTTGACGGAACCAACGTGATGTGGACGGGTCGCGGAACTGGCGCCAAAGTGATTCCCGGTATGTATAAAGTGCGGATGCTGCTGGGCGATTCGCTGATCTCGGAACAGCCTATCGAAATCCGGAAAGACCCGCGTCTGGCCATTACAGCCGCTGAGTATCAAGAGCAGTTCGACCTGTTGCAGAAAATCAACGGGAAGCTGTCGGAAACGCACAAAGCGATCAACCAGCTACGGCAGATCCGCACCCAGATCAACGGGTACACGAGCGGAGTGAAGGAACCGAAAGTAGCCGAAAAGTTTAAAAACGCGGCTAAGCCCATTCTGGACGAACTGGACAAGATCGAATCGACGCTGATGCAGCCGAAGTCGAAAGCTCCGCAGGACGCACTGGCGTATCCAATTCGGCTGAACGACAAAATAGCGGGGGTGGCCTCAGTTGTTTCTTCGGCCGATACTAAGCCAACCAAGTCATCCTACACCGCTTACGATGACCTATCCAAGCAAATTGACACAGCGCTGACCAAGCTGAAAGAAGTTATCAATACCCAGGTGCCGGGCTTCAACAAAATGGTAACCGAGCAGCAGGTGCCTGCTATTATTTTGAATTGACAATAGCGGTGTTCGGTGTTTTGTGGTGTCGGGTCCTCAGACCCGATACCACAAAACACACTTCCCGACCCAGCTGTAAATCAACCGGCTGTTATGCAAGTTAAATTACCGCCGACCGTCCCGGTCGGTACTACTCTTAGTAACCAGTACCTATGTTTTCTGACAAAGCTATTTACCGATACCACCGGATTTTTGGTCTGATTGGGGGCCTGTTTATCTTACTCCTGACCGTCACTGGCTCAATTCTGGTCGTTGAAAAGCAGGTGGATGCGTTACTGAATCCCAACCTGACCACAGTACAAACCACCGGTCAACGGCAACCTTACAACCGGCTCGTGGCCACCCTTCATCAGCAATACCCAGCGGCTCAGGTGCGAAACATCCGCCTGTCGGACAGCCCTACCGAAGCCATTCGCGCCGATCTGATGGACAAAGGCGAACGGGTTTGGGTTTCCATGAATCCGTACACCGGAGCCATTATTGGCGCTCGTAATGCCGAGACAACGTTGATCCGGCGAGCGCGTGAACTGCACGAAAATCTATTGTTAGAACCTGTGGGCGGCTTCGTCATGGGACTGGCGGGTATTTGCCTGCTGGGGTCGGTACTGACCGGAACCTGGTACTACCGGCGGTCGCTGCTGAGCGTATTCAAGATTGGCGTACGGTGGAATAAATCGCCCCGAATCGTGTATGCCGACATGCATAAGTGGCTGGGCGTAGTAGCGCTGTTATTCATGCTTATGATGAGCGCCACGGGCATTTTCTTTCACTGGGAGCAAATCGAACGGAAGTTTGGCGATGAACCAAGACCTGAAAACAAGGAGGCTACTCCAATTTCGTTGACTGCTATTCCAGTCGATGCAGCTATGGCTTCGGCGAAGGGGTCTATTGCCGATTTTCAGCCCCAACTGATCGACTTCCCAAAAGCGGGTGACACCACACTGGTCATTCGTGGCAATAGACCCGGTAGTATCCGAATGCTCGGCAAATACAACGTATCGGCAACGGTCGATGCTCGGGATGGGCATTATGTAAGTGGATTCGACGCCCGCGATGCCGATCTGGAATACATTGCCGAACATATTTTTGAAGAGCTGCACTTTGGTCGATACGGCGGCATTATCACACAGGTTATTTATATCCTTCTGGCGATGGCCACCGCTGTGGTAACAGTTACCGGCCTGTTTCTCTGGTATTTGAAGAAGTAATTAAGTCGGTAAGTCAGTAAGTGCCTGACGCGAAAGCAACATCATGCGTCAGCCACTTACCGACTCACTGACTTACCCGACTTACCAACTCTCAGAATCGAGGCTTCGAAAATCCGGAAACGTTCGTCCAAATCCTTCAGGACTCGTTGCTTAACGGGTAGTTCGCTGATAAAACTGTACCGGATGCTGTTATAGACAAATTGTTTTATGTCTGCGTAGGAAATGTCTTTGTACCGCTTGGCCAGCAGCACATATTGTTCTGTCAGACTGGTTCGTAGCACACCGGCATCGTCAGAACTGATTGTAATGGGTACGCCGAACGCTTTGTACAGCATAATCGGGTGCCGATCATCCTTTACATTCAGAATGAACTCATTGCTGGACAGGTTGAGTTCAACGGCAATTTTGTTGCGGCTCATGTAGCGCAACAGGTCATATACATTTTTTTCGTAGGCAATAGCCACGCCATGCCCAATCCGACGGGCACCACCAATGTGGACAGCCGCATTGATATGCCAGGTCAATTCTTCGGGCTTTACCATGCCGAGTACCAGTTCGCCCGCGTGAAGAGCAAAATTGAGGTCGGGGTATTTGCCATGGCAGTACCTGAACATCATCATATGCAGCCAGTAATCGGCCATGGACGTCTCTCCATTTTCGGGCGCAACGATGTTTACTCCCACAATCAAGTCACTGTTCCGGTCTGATTCGCAGGAAAGGAGAAGGCTTTTAAAGAGGTCTACGGGGTCTTTGGAGCGTATGACAAAATTCTGGAATCGAATGGCAAACCGATCATCGTCCAGTTTCAGACTTTTATGATACACGGTGATCAGCGAATCATTGAAGCGTTGGGAATACCGTTTAATGTCCCGGCCCATTATAGCCTGATAAAGCGTATCCAGCAACTGCATCGTCTTTTGTTCGTCTCGTGCCGTCTGACTCTCGTGCAGCAGTTGATTATACTGGTTTAAGTCGGCGGTTTCGATAATGCTCGGAATTGTTGTCAGCATAGACTCGATGTAGCTGACATTCTCTTCTATGGCCCGCTTTTTCAGCTCAATTAATCCCTGGTTGAATGTAGGGGCTACCGCACTTCCGAACTTGCCGAAGGCGTCGAAGAATTGTCTATCGGAAGGGGAGTTGACAGGGTTGAAATCTTTAACAGACCATTGTGCCAAAAGCTTTTGTTTGTAAATCTCCAGTAAACCCTCTGCTTTCAGGGTCGCAGCAGTTGCCCACGGTTCGTTGAGAGATTTATCAGGAGATGCAATTTCACCGGTTGTCCGGTTGATGAAAAAGTTGCGCCCGATTACATGATCAAGATACGTCTCGGCATAAACGGATCCACTGTAGTGATGGTGCAAATCGCCCCCTTTGGGCATCTGAGCCATAAATGCGGTTAGGGTTGCGGTGTTATACCGGATTTTTTCAAAGTAAGCCGATACGTGCTGCGCCTGAACAGTTTGACTGATGAAAAACCAACCGAATGCAAGGAAGAATTTGATAGTCATGGGTAGGTTATCAAGCTAAGTAGGTGGCAAAAAAACAACGCTAAACTATTGAGGGTAAAGTCCCTCAAATCGATTTAGCGTTGGTGATAGGCTGAAGGCAAGAAACGTATTCCGTTTGGTAATTAATTCGTTTACAGACAGAATTCGCCCTTTTCATTACCAGTTTTTCCTACATTAATAGATTTCCCCACGGGCAGCTTTCAGCGTATTCTGCATGAGTGAGCAGATGGTCATCAGGCCAACTCCGCCCGGAACGGGGGTGATGAAGCTGGCTTTGGGAGCTACTTCGTCAAATTTGACATCGCCTTTGAGGGAGAAGCCACTTTTTTTGCTGGCGTCCGGTACTCGCTCCAGACCAACGTCGATAACCACTGCGCCTTCTTTTACCATGTCGGCCGTCACGAACTCGGGTTTGCCCAGGGCGGCTACCAGAATATCGGCGGAGCGGCAAATCTCGGCAAGATTCTGGGTACGGCTGTGGGTAATGGTTACGGTGCAGTTGCCTGGATAGGTGTTCCGTTGCATTAGAATCGACATCGGTAAACCCACAATCTGGCTTCGGCCAACAACCACGCAGTGTTTGCCAGCAGTCTTAATGTCGTAGCGTTTAATCATTTCCAGGACACCCTGTGGCGTGGCCGATATATAGGCGGGCAATCCTTTCGCCATGCGACCGATGTTGATCGGGTGAAAACCATCCACGTCTTTGGCGGGATTAATGGTTTCCATCACGCGGTCGGGGTTAATATGATCAGGGAGGGGGAGCTGGACGATCAGCCCATCCATATCGGGGTTTTCGTTCACCTCACGAACTTTGGCCAGGAGTTCTTCTTCGGTGACCGACGGGTCGAACCGGATGAGGGTAGAGTGCATACCAACCTCTTCGCAGTTTTTCATCTTAGAAGCCACGTAGGTTTCGGAAGCCCCTTTGTTCCCCACCAGAATAGCGACCAGATGCGGAATTTTGCCGCCCTGCTCTTTAATCTGTGCGACCTCAGCCGCGATTTCCTGTTTTATTTGTGCCGAAAGAAACTTACCGTCAAGGAGTTGCATAAGGTAGTCGTCAGTAGTTGGTCGAATCAGCCGCAAAGGTCGCAAAGATTAGGGAACTAGCCGTATTTCTCCTGCCATTCCTTCTTCAGTTTCTTGTACTGGTCATCTTCCCGCGCTTCGAGGTACTTGCCATAAAAGATTCGGGCCGACTCGGCCTTTACGGGGTCTTCTTCGCGGGGCAACTGGTCACGGCCATGTGCGCCGGACTGCCCTTTTTTATCATTAGGTACAGGGCCGTCATATTTCTGGCCGGTCTTGTGGTTCGCGTAACGCCTTGACCGGGTGTAGCCCATTTGTAGAAACTTCCTAGCCATGTCCATGCCGATAAAGTCTCCTTTTTCCTTATAATCGAGAAAGAGCTGGTAAATCTTTTCGGACGATTCACGGGCAATGTCGGGCGTTTTGAATCGCCAGTGGGGCAGGATTTCGTCTTTGTACGGTCGTACAAGCAGTACGCCCATTTCTCCCTTGCCAACGCGGTAAAGTTCGGGTTGTTCGCGAAGGTTTAGTGTTCGGTAGTCAAGGTCGTAGTTGAATGCGCGGTTGTTGGCTGGCATATACGGTCATTTTTGTCGTGCAGTTATAACAAAAAAGAACAGCCAAAGGCTGTAACCGGCTGGTACGATCTGCCTGATTTGCTTAATTTCCCCCAAAATTGACAGTCTATGATTTGGTACAACAAACCGGGCATCTGGTCGGAAGAAAAAGACACAGTGTTTATGCGGGTAGCAGGCGGCACAGATTTCTGGCGGGTGACGCATTACGACTTCATCCGCGATAACGGCCATTTTTACTACCAGGAGGAGAGCGGTGATTTTGTGGCCAGCGTTAAAGTGACGGGGCAATACAAAGCCCTTTACGATCAGGCTGGCCTTATGCTTCGGCTCGATGAGCAGAACTGGATAAAAACCGGTATCGAGTACGTCGATGAACTCCAGAATGTAAGCGCCGTCGTAACCCGCCAGTTTTCGGACTGGTCGGTAAGCCCACAGACCCATCACCCGGAATCGATCTACCTGCGCCTGACCCGCCAGGGCGATTCGGTTCGCATTGATTACTCCTTTGACGATTTTACCTATCAATTGCTGCGACTGGCCTATTTCCCACCTGACGTTCCGGTACAGATTGGCCTAATGGCAGCCGCCCCCGATGGCAACGGGTTCGATGTCGCATTTGAACAGTTTGCGGTGCTGGACATATCCTGAGTAATGATTCAGGGGGCAAGCCACGCCATTCTTGACTCCGGCTCATACTGGAATTTCGCCCGTAACTGGCCTTCCCGACTTAGTCGTAAGTAGTCCATCGCTAATACCCGGCATTCGATCACGGCAAAGTTTGACCGACCTGCTTCGCTTGCTTCGGGTGTTGGCAGACTGGCTCCCAGACCGGGCGGAAAGCCGGGGTAGGGGGTGGGCTGTTCACTGCCCGGCTCCTGCTCAGAAAGGTAATTCTTGCGGCTGCCAGCGCCAACCGTTTGCCAGTGTTCATCGGCAACGTAATCATTGGTATGCAGGTGCGTTTCGACGGTTAGCCGGAGCTGGGTTCGCAGAGCCTCGTCCCAGAAGAGTAGCGTAGCGTTCGGGAATGCTTCGAACTGCATCACCTTAGCGGCCCGAACGTCTGTATGAAACCATACGTACTTGCGGTCGGCATCAACTTTCCGAAGTACCACCGTTCGGGCATCGGCCCCGGTTTCGGTTCGGGAGGCAACAGTCATTGTTTTAAATCCGGGGGCAAGGGGTTTGTCGTTACGCTCGTCGAGTACAGATGCCAGTTGTTGCCAGCTCGTCTGTTCCAGCTCGGTAAGGGAATGGGTTTGGCCGGGGTAAGGCGTGGATTTAGCTAAAGTCATTCGAATGGAAGTAGGCATATGGGCCGTGTACAGGCTGGTAAACGTGTAGTTCCCTTTATTTGTTTGTACTGGAAAGGTATTGGGAAAATGTTGCAATCGGATAACCGGCAGCGGGTTTTATCCGTTTAACGGGTATATTAATTATTGTCTTAAACTCGCTTATCAATCGCATGTGTTTTCATAAATCGCTCAATGTCAAAGCAGAGGAGCTGGAAGCTCGCTATGAGGCTGTGTTGCCGACAACGGCTAACTTTCAGCCCGTTTATCATGCCAATGCTTACAATTTTCCGGTCTGGCCGATTGTTACACGGCAAGAGCCGGGAAAACTGCAACTGATTCATTGGGGGCTTATTCCGCGCTGGGCGCGAACGAAAGAGAATGCGGCTGATATTCGCACGAAAACGATCAACGCCCGCTCCGAAACTATTTACGAAAAACCTTCTTTTAAATCAGCAGCACAGGCTGGGAAACGCTGCCTGATTCCGGTGACCGGCTTTTTTGAATGGTATACTCAGGAGGAGTCCAGTCGGGGTAACAAGAAGTACCCTTTTTACATCTATTCCAGCGATCAGAAAATCAGCTCGATCGCGGGTTTATGGGACGAATGGCCCGATCCGGAAACGGGGGAGCTAGTCCCAACCTATACACTTCTCACAACGGAAGCTAACCCGCTTCTGGCCGCGATACACAATACCAAAAAGCGAATGCCGTGTGTCCTGACTCCCGACGCCGAACATGCCTGGCTGCACGATGATCTGTCGGAAAAAGATGCAGTGGCGTTGTTGGAAAAGCCTTACCCGGCTAGTAAAATGCATAGCTACAGCATTAGTAAACGCATCACATCCAGAAGCGAATCCAGCGATGCTCCGGAAGTGCTGACACGTACCGAGTATCCTGAATTAAGTAGTAATCCTCAGTTGTTTAGCTAGGTAACGGCTCCCGTTTGTCCATCTGTTAACCCGTTTATGTAGAATTAGATTTTATCAGGAGTTTTACAGCGAATTTTGCTCCCTAGGGTAATCTAAGTGTGATAATCCCAAGTTGGCACGTTTAATGTGCCATGCAAAATATTGTTTACAACCTGATATGAAAAAAACAGTACTGTCTTTATGTATTTGTTCTGCTTTGTTAACCGCCCCGAAGCTGGTCTGGGCACAATTTCCGGGAATGCCCGGTGGTGCGCAGCCACCAGCCGCTATACCGGGTACAGCAACAGATAATACGCCCCGTGGAAACGCCAAACTAACCGGTGTCGTAACAGATTCCACAACAGGAAAGCCCGTTGAGTTTGCCAGTATCGCGCTGATCAATGCGCAAACAAAAAAGCCAATTGACGGAACCGTGGCTGATGAGAAGGGTAAGTTTACCCTGAACAAATTGCCACAGGGCGATTTTCAGCTTTTGATTTCGTTCGTTGGATACCGCAACAAAACCATCTCCAGCGTTAAGCTCGACCGCAAAGGTGATATCAATCTGGGCGCCATCAAGCTGGGTGCCGATGTCCGAACGTTGAAAGAGGTAGAAGTGATTGGGCAGGCTTCGCTGGTTGAAGAAAAAGTTGACCGGCTGGTCTATAACGCTGATAAAGACATTACGGCAAAAGGGGGAGACGCTACAGATGTGATGCGGAAAGTGCCTCTGTTATCCGTCGATCTGGACGGTAACGTTAGTTTGCGGGGAAGCAGCAACGTACGGGTGTTGATCAACAACAAACCTTCTACGATTGTGGCTAGCAGCGTGGCCGATGCGCTGAAGCAGATTCCGGCCGACATGATTAAAACTGTGGAGGTCATCACCAGCCCATCGGCTAAATATGATGCGGAAGGATCGGCCGGTATCATCAACATCATCACCAAGAAGACAACCTTACAGGGCTTTACGCTGAACGTTGATTCGGGCGTGGGTAACCGGGGCAGTAACCTGGGTCTGAACGGAAATTTACGGACGGGTAAAATGGGATTCAGCCTGAGCGGTTTTGGTCGGGCGAATTACAATGTTGTCGGTAAATTTGCCAATACACAGCAGACGTTCGGCAGCAAAGGAACAACAACGACCGACCAGACGGCCAACACCCGCAACCACGGTCTGTTTGGTCAGTACACCCTCGGCTGGGACTACGACATCAGCAAGACTAGTTCTATCACAGCCAGCCTGCGGTACGGTGCCCGGAACAATTACCAGAATCAGGATAACTTCCTAACGCGCACGCTCTCGCCAGGCTCCCTTTTTCCCATTGTGTCGGATCGGAATGTATTGACCAAAGACTTGTCCGGTACGGTCGATGCTAACGTTGATTATACGCGCACATTTAAGCCACAGCAGGAGTTGAGCGTATCGGCGCAGTTCAGCCGTAACAACCGTAACAATGACTTTACGGCTGATATTATGAGTGCGCCGAATTTTTCGGACGTTCTGTCCCGTCAGCAGAATCTTAACAACAGCTACAATCAGGAGTCGACCATTCAGGGTGATTATCAAACACCCATCGGGAAGAATCAACTGCTTGAATTTGGTGGTAAGGGTATTTTCCGGCAGGTTGAGAGTGCCTTTAGCTATAATTATGCCGTTGGTTCGGGAGGTTTTATGACAGATCCGTCCCGTGCTGCCAACACGCTGAACTATGACCAGAGTATTGGAGCCGGTTATGTTTCGTATACGCTGACGACGAAAAAGAAATATACCTTTAAGGCTGGCACACGCTACGAACACACTACCATCAATGCCAGCTACAGCCAGAATCAGCCGGGCGAGCAGGGTGGAACGGCCGGTAAAGACCTGGGAATCCCAAGCTACAGCAATCTGGTACCGAGTATCAACATATCGAAATCGCTGAAAGGTGGTAAAACAGTTAAACTGGCCTATAACCGCCGGTTGCAGCGGCCGGGTATTCAGTTTCTGAACCCGAACGTAAACACTTCCAATCCAACCAGCATTACGAGAGGTAACCCGTTGCTGTCGCCCGAATTGACAGACAACCTGGAGTTGAGCACCAGTGCCTACATTAAAAGCGTTTACCTGAATGTGTCGTTGTTTGCCCGCCAGACCAACAACTCCATCACGAGCGTTCGGGATACTATCAGGGCGGATGCCAGTTTGGGTGCTACGTCAACACTGGCGCAGGCTATTCAAACAAGCTACCTGAACATTGGTCGGGAGTCCGCTTATGGAACGAACGTGTTCGGGAATGCAACACTCTTCTCAAAGTGGCAGATTGGTGGTGGGTTTGATATGTATTATGCCTACCTGACCAACAACAATGCGGGGTCGGTCTACAATGCTACAAACTCAGGCTGGGTGACCACGGGGCGCTTTTTCACAAACCTGACCTTGAAAAATGGCTGGGGTGTGCAGGGTTTCGGGTTCATTCGCGGAAGACAGGTACAGTTGCAGGGGTATCAGGGCGGCTTTGCCTTCTATAGCATAGGATTCAAAAAAGACCTGAAAGACAAACGGGGTAGCTTTGGTGTTGCAGCTGAGAACTTCCTCAACCATCCGTTCACGGTTAACTCCGAATCCTCATCTCCCATTTTCGCCCAGTCCAGCACAACAAGTTTGTACAATGCGGGTGTTCGGGTCAACTTCAGCTACAAACTGGGAAAACTCAGCTTCGACTCACCACAGCGTCAGAAAAAATCGATCAACAACGACGACGTAAAAGGTGGTGAAGGCGGTGGTGGCGAACAACAGCCGCAAGCCGCACCAGCCGGTGGCGCCCGTCGGCCACGGTAAAGATAGAAAGTCAGCAAGTCAGTAAGCGGCTACGCTTACTGACTTGCTGACTTATTTACAACAACGCAGCTCCAAATACTCCGGCGCTATCGCCTAGTTTTGGTTTCAGGAAGCGCGTGTTGATTTCGCGGCTGTTGAAAACGTATTTTTTAGCCCGCTCGACCCCTTCGGTATACAGTAAATCGACATTGCCAACACCACCGCCAAGAACGATGGCATCGGGGTCGAGGATATTGATGATAACAGAAACCGCCCGGCCAAAATACTCAAGCATTCGATTGACCGTTTGGCTGGCCACCAGATCGTTTCCTGCCTGATACCGCTCCATGATTTCTTTCATGGTCCGTTCTTCTCCGCTAATCTGCTGGTAATACCGTTGCAGCGCCGGGCCTGATATCACCTGCTCGTTACAACCCCGTTTTCCGCAATAGCAGGCGTGCCCGTTTTCTTCCAGAATATTGTGGCCCCATTCGCCCCCAATACCCTGCAAGCCGTTTAGTACGAAAGGCACACCATCGCGTCCGCGTATTACTACACCACCACCAACGCCGGTACCCATAATCACCCCAAAAACGGTTTGGAAATCGGGAACCACATCGGGTACTATTCCCATGGTGGACTCGGCCAGGGCAAAGCAATTGGCGTCGTTGGCAACGGCTACGGGTACATTGAGCAGGCGGGCCAGATCCTGTTTCATCGGCCGCCCGTTCAGGACTGTCGTATTGCAGTTTTTCATCGTTTGCCGTGCCGGGTCAAACGTGCCTGGTGTTCCGAAGCCAATACGATCTGGCTGAAGGCCGGTTTCGGCTTTGAGCATATCGATGAGCCGAACAATCTGGCTCATAATATGGTCGTACCCTAAATGAGCCTCTGTGTCAATACGTTTGCGAATAATGACAGCATCTGGCGAGGGGGCCGATAAAATAACACCTTCTATTTTGGTGCCGCCAAGGTCAATTCCCCAATAATTTTGCATCTAAAAATCGGTCTGTAAGTCTCAACCAGGGGCAAGACTGTATACGGTTTAGAGTTGTCAAGCGGGAGTATATACGCTGTTCAAGCTTCCCTTTCATTGACTATACTGCCCGCAATTTATGAACCTTCGCTCGGATTGCACAACCTGGTAAGTTTAGAAAGAGAAAAGAGCGCGTTTTCCATCCCGTTTTAGAAATTTCGCTTACCCACATGGAATTTTCGGGCTAAGTGTCCGTCCGACTTAATACCTTGCATTTAAATAGAAACCAGTTATTATGCTAACCACCGGTCAGATTGCCCCAGAGTTTACCCTTTTCAGCAGCGACAAAAAAGAAGTATCGCTGGCCGATTTTAAGGGAAAGAATGTTGTCATTCTCTTTTTCCCAATGGCTTTTACAAGCGTTTGCACCGCCGAACTTTGTGAAATGCGCGACAACATCAATGTTTATTCAAATCTAAATGCTGAAATACTCGGCATTTCGGTTGATTCACCCTTTACGCTGGCAAAGTTCAAAGAGGAGCAGAATTTACCGTTCCCGCTGCTGTCAGATTTTAACAAAGAAGTTTCACAGGCATATGGTACCTATTACGAAACGTTCGTGATGAACCTAAAGGGCGTGAGCAAACGCTCCGCTTTCGTGGTCGATAAAGATGGAAACATCCAGTATGCCGAAGTTCTGGAAAGTGCTGGTGATGTGCCTAATTTCCAGGCCGTACAGGAAACACTTAAAGGAATGTAAAATGAATAGTGAAGAGTGTAGAGTGCCGAATGCACCATTTAGTCTACTCTACACTCTTCATTCTACATGCTTCACGACAAATGGCCTGGTACCACAATTTTTTTCACGGATTGCCGCAAACGGCATGGAAGGCTGCACAAACGGAAGAGCAAACGCAGCTGGATCTTGAGTTACTCGTTGAAACGCTTGATTTCGGTCCGGGTGATCGTTTGCTGGATATTTTTTGTGGCTACGGCCGACACGCGTTACCTCTGGCCCGAATGGGTACGTATGTGACGGGAATTGATATTTCCTCCGAGTACATCGCTGAATTACAAGCTTCGGCAAAAGCAGAAAAGCTATCCTTAACGGCTATCGAAGCCGATTTTATGGCCGTTCCAGAGTCCGAAATTGGAGAGGCTGACGGGTTTGATGCGGGCTATTGTTTAGGGAACAGTTTTAGCTTTTTTGCGCATGCAGACATGCTGGCCTTTCTGACACGTATTGCCCGCTTTTTGAAGCCGGGGGGGCGCTTTCTGGCGCATTCGGAAATGATTGCTGAATCGGTGTTACCCGATTATCAGGCCCGAAACTGGCAACCCATTGGGGATGAAGAGGGCGAACCGCTGTTGTTCCTTGTTGAGAATGAATATGATCCTCTGGAGAGCCGGATTGACTCATCCCTTACTTACGTGCAGGCTGGCAAAACCCAGACCCGCAAAGCCGAACATTATGTGTATACCCTGGCTGAACTTTGCCGGTTATTTGACAAGGCCGGTTTGGACGTTGTTGCCTGTTACGGCACAATTGAAGGAGAGCCCTTTAGCCTGGGAGACGAAGCCGTCTGGATATATGCTCAAAGAAAATAAACATAATATGTTCTTAAGTGGTAGTTAGTATTAGTAGCCCGTCTGTGACTGGTGTTTACGATTAAGTATAGTTATTGGGAAGGTAAGTTGTTGATAACCAATTTATTATATGATATATCGTAGTGTTTATTTAACTTTTTTGAGAAATATTATATTCTTTCCATGTAAATACGTAGTTTTCAGACGGTTTAACACCGTTAACTGACCACTTAATAACTAAAATTTTATGGAAACTATCGAGCGTAAGCCCCGGAGCCGAGAGCAGGCTCGTTCCGGTATTATTAAAACGGCTAAGGCAATTGCCCGGCAGGAAGGGTGGCAAGCTGTATCCATTCGAAAGATCGCTGATGCGATCGAGTACAGTGCCCCCATCGTCTACGAATACTTTGATAGTAAAGATATTCTGCTGGATGAAATTCGAAACGAAGGTTTCCGGCATTTATATCAGGAGTATGAACGCATTCTGAAACTATATCGTGATCCGGAGAAACGGTTATACGAGATCTCGCTGGTTCAATGGCAATTTGCCCGCCATCAGCCTGAAATATACCAGGTAATGTACAATATGGACGGTGCATTTTGTACCATCCCGGTTTACCAGTCAGAAACAATGCAGGAAGTGAGCCGTCTGGTTCGCGAAGCCATCTTCTCATTTATTCCGAAAGCTGAAGAAAGCATTAAACGCTTACATTTTCAGTGGCTGGCAGTTTCTCATGGAACAATCATGCTTGCTATGATGCTGAAAGATGAGCGACCACTTGACCAGTCCGAACAGATCTACCAAGAGACTATGCGTCGTTTTGTTCGCGAATTAAGGTAATATTTCCCTACTCGGGGTATTGATTGTTTCCATAAAGTGGTTAACACGGTAAGATCCACTTTCCTTCAGGAGAGTAGATCTTACTACTTACGGATATGACCATCGCGGTACTGGGTTCAACGGGCATGCTTGGCCAGCCTGTTACGAACGAACTGATCCAGGCAGGCTTTTCAGTGCGACTCATTGTTCGCGATGTTTCAAGAGCGCGCCAGCTTTTTCCACAGGCCGATATTGTTACCGGCGACTTGCGTGACCTGGCAAGTTTGACCAGGGCCTTGCAGGGAATCGATTTTATCTACCTGAATCTATCAATCAGGCAAACCGAAAAACAAACTGATTTCCATACCGAACAGGCAGGGTTGACTAATTTAATACAGGCCGCTCAGATTGTAGGTGTCCGTCGAATTGGTTATCTGTCTTCGCTTGTTATGCGGTATCAGGGAATGAACGGATTTACCTGGTGGGTTTTTACCATAAAGAGAGAAGCAGTTCGGCTTATTAAAGCCTCAGGTATAAACTACAGCATTTTTTACCCATCCTGTTTTATGGAATCGCTGAATGGCACCCAACGACTGGGGCCATTTGTACTGTTAGTGGGCCGTTCACCGGTGAAACCCTGGTATATTGCGGCTCATGATTACGGTAAACAGGTTGCGCGGGCTTTCCGGATCGCCACAGCGGGTCTGAATCAGGAATATACGATTCAGGGTCCGGAAGCGGTTACCCAGCACGAAGCTGCCAGTCGTTTTATTGCCGCTTACCGGAAAGAGAAACTATCTTTGGTAACTGCCCCTTCTTTTCTCATGAGCCTGGGGCGACACTTCTCCCCGCAGACTGACTATGGCTGGCATATTACCGAATCACTCAATAAGTATCCGGAGGTCTTTGAAGCCGGGCCGACCTGGGCTGAGTTAGGCAAGCCGGAAATCACGCTGGAGCGGTTTGCTGCCGCACTATAAAAATGGTCTACTGCTCGGCGCCAGCGGTGAGCGCGCTAGTGCATGGGTAAACTCTTTACTTTACCCCCCGCAACGTCGTCAACGCTGTGTTGTATGATGAATGCTTTCGGGTCAATCTGGAGTACTAATGTTCTTAAGCGGCTGATTTCGAGCCGGGTAATTACGGTGTAGAGTACCGTGTCTATCTCCTGGTGACTGCCATGTTTGCCGTATCCGCCCTGGCCTTTCAGTATGGTAATGCCCCAACCTCGCTCGATGACTTTTTCCCGAATCTCTTCATTTTGCTTGGAGATAATAAGAATAGCGGTATATTCTTCAATACCGTGAATGAGAAAATCCACCGTTTTGGAGGCAGCGAAATACGTAATCATGGAGTAAAGGGCCGGATTTAGTCCCAGAAAGAAAGCGGCTGCCCCAAAAATCAAAACGTTAAGTATCAGAATAACATCACTTACTTTCAGAACAGGGCTACTCCGGCTGATAAGTAGAGCCGCAATTTCTGTTCCGTCCAGTACAGCACCCCCCCGCATCGCCAATCCGATACCGGCTCCGATAAAAAAACCACCGAAAACAGCGGTAAGCAGCAAATCCGGGGTGGCATCCGGGTAAGGAATAACGGCTAGACTAATGGATAGACCGGTAATGGCCAGTATACTTTTGAGTGCAAATTGCCGGCCAAATTGTCTGTATCCAAGGCCAATGAACGGCAGATTGATCACTAGCAGCCAGATGGGTAGGGGAATATTTATAAGTGATGCCAGCAGCATGGATACCCCCGTGACTCCTCCATCGATGAAATGGCTTGACAGCAAAAATCCTTTGATTCCCATGCCAGCACTGAGCACACCGGCAGTGATAAAAATAGTATCCTTTATAATTCTAAAAGAAGAAGTTTGAGTTATCATTAAATCGAGTAATGGTTTAGTTAAAAAGTGAACCGCAACCGGCTTGATAGTATTAAAATAGAGAATCAGTAGGGTCGATTATTTACCAACTCTACTGATTCGTTAAGCACTTGCCGGTTACCTAATATAAGCCGTCTATAGATAAATAGCGTTCCCCGGTATCGTAACAAAAGGTAAGAATCCGGCTGCCAGGAGCCAGGTCCGGGAGCTTTTTGGCGATAGCGGCCAATGATGCGCCCGACGAAACACCAACAAATGTACCTTCTTCCCGCGCCGACCGGCGGGCCATTTCGTACGCTTCGTCTTTACTAACCTGAATAGCGCCATCCAGCACATCGGTATGCAGGTTTCGTGGGATGAAGCCAGCGCCAATTCCCTGGATCGGGTGGGGACCCGGTGCGCCCCCACTGATTACCGGTGAGAGTTCAGGCTCAACGGCGTATACTTTAAGGTTTGGAAACTTCTCCTTCAGAACTTGACCAACGGCGGTTATGTGGCCGCCGGTGCCAACGCCTGTAATAAGAACATCAAAACCCTCAGGAAAATCGTCAAGTATTTCCTGAGCCGTTGTCTTAACATGTATATCAATGTTCGCCTGATTCTCGAACTGCTGAGGCATCCAGGAACCCGGTGTTTGGGCAATCAATTCATGAGCGCGCTCAATCGCCCCCTTCATACCTTTCTCGCGGGGCGTTAGGTCGAACTCGGCACCGTAAGCAGCCATAATTTTGCGCCGTTCGATGCTCATCGACTCCGGCATAACCAGTATTATTTTATATCCTTTCACCGCAGCGACCATAGCCAGACCAATGCCGGTATTTCCCGAAGTCGGTTCAATAATGGTACTGTCGGACGTTAGCAGGCCTTTAGCTTCAGCATCTTCGATCATGGCCAGCGCAATGCGGTCTTTAATACTGGCACCAGGATTGGCCCGCTCTAGCTTGCTCCAGACTTCATAGCCCGGAAATAATCGATTGATACGAACATGGGGCGTTTTGCCAATGGTGCTGAGGATAGTGGTTGCTTTCATAGTAAGTGGTTATATAACAAAATTGATCGGCTCAATTACTTCCAGTGATTTCATCCGGACATCGGTCTGATGCTGATGAAACACGAGCGAGTGGGGCTCAACGCTGCTGGTAAGCCATACATTGCCGCCAATAACGGAGTCGTGGCCAACCACCGTATAGCCACCCAGAATAGTAGCGTTGGCATAAATGACAACGTTGTTTTCTATGGTTGGATGACGTTTTTTCTGAGCCATTGATTTGGCAACGTGTGTAGCTCCCAGAGTTACACCCTGATAGATTTTTACATTGTCGCCAATGACCGTTGTTTCGCCGATAACAACGCCCGTACCGTGGTCTATAAAGAATGCTTTACCAATCTGAGCACCCGGATGAATGTCGATTCCCGTTTGTCCATGCGCGTATTCCGTAAGCATACGGGGTAGAAGAGGTACATCTTGCTTCAATAGTTCGTGCGCAATTCGATACACGGCAATAGCATAAAAGCCTGGATATACGGCAACGACTTCCTCTATCCCAACCGCAGCCGGATCATTGTCGGCAATGGCATGGGCATCGAACAAAAGATTGTCGTAAATAGCCGGAAGCCGTTCGAAAAAACGCTCGGTGACGACCGTCGGGCTTTCCTTTAAATTTTTCTCGAGCGGCTGGAGCAAACAAACCAACTGTTGGTTAAGATGCTGGTAAGTCTCTTCTACATGCTGAGAAATTGACCGGCAGTCCTGCGTAACTGGAAACATGAGCCGCATTAACTGGTCGATGAATCGGCCGGCATCCGGGCGCGAAGGGAGTTTATACCGGTACAGCGCCCGCTGGGTCTGAAGATGTTCGAGAAAGGTAGTTGTGTCGGTAATCATGATAATGTCGTCTGGATCATGCTGTCGAGCGGTAGAATTTATACCCCGTTTTGTGGAAACACTACACTGGTTATTGGCTTGTAAATCCGGTAAACACATGGGTATACGCAGGCACATTCCTTGTTTTTGAAACAAATTGCGGGCCACAAAGTTCGGCGGGCCTTCTTGGAACTTTTATTGTAGATAAAACAGGTAAACTAATGAATCTAATCATCATGCTTAGTAAAACAATCATCGCATTTATGCTTTCGCTGGCGGCAACGTCGGGCGTTGCCTGGATGGTTGCCGCAGCTTGTCAGTCGTCCACTCAGTCTGGTTCGCTAGCACCGGACTCGACGGCTACTGGTACAGGCGGCTCAGGGTCTCTGTCGGCGAAAGTGGTCAATGCTTACCCTAAACTTACCTTTTCTTCGCCTGTAGAGTACACGCACGCCAACGATGGCACCAACCGCGTGTTTGTTATCGAACAGGAAGGGCGTATTCGGGTCTTCGAGAACGACGCTAATACGGCATCGGCAGGGACGTACCTAGACATCCGTAATAAAGTTTCTTCGGGTGGGGAGATGGGCTTACTGGGGTTGGCATTCCACCCTGATTTCAAACAGAATGGCTATTTCTACGTCAACTATACGAAGAACAACCCCCGCGAAACCATCGTAAGCCGCTACAAAGCGCCATCGGCAGGAGCCTCGCAGGTTGATCCGGCCACCGAAGTCATTCTCTTCCGGTTCGAGCAGCCGTACTCAAACCACAATGGGGGCAAGGTTCTCTTCGGTCCTGATGGCTATCTGTATGTGTCGACAGGAGACGGAGGAAGTGGGGGAGACCCTCAAAACAACGGGCAAAACCGGAAGAGCTGGCTGGGTAAAATCATTCGCGTCGATGTAAACAGCACGGATAAAGGTAATTATGGCATTCCAGCCGATAACCCTTTCAAGGGCAACTCAAACGGATACCGCGAAGAAATTTTCGCCTATGGATTACGGAATCCCTGGCGGATGAGTTTTGATGCAGACGGTCGACTCTGGGTTGGCGATGTAGGACAGAACAAGCTGGAAGAAGTTGACATCGTAAAAAAAGGTGGCAATTATGGCTGGCGTGTAAAAGAAGCCAATGCCGATTATGAAGCAAAGGATAACAACGTCAACGCAGCTGATTTGACTGGCCCCATTTGGCAGTACAGCCACAGTAATGGTGATGTATCAATTACGGGTGGGATCGTGTACCGGGGGGCGGCCAACCCATCCCTGCGTGGTAAATACATCTATGCCGATTACGCCAGCGGGCGGATTTGGGCCTTGACAACGACAGATGGGAAAACGGCTACCAATCAGGAACTGATGGCACAGGCTGGCGCCATTTCTGCCTTTGGTGAAGACCAGAAAAACGAGCTATACATGTGTGATTTGGGTACAGGGAAAATTTTAAAACTGGTCGCTAACTGATTTCTTCGTTCCAGAACTAGTCGAGTTAAAACAGATGCCCGCTGCCTAAGCCGCGGGCATTTTTGTATCTTGGCACAGCATTGAGAACCTAGCAAATGACGACCACCCTTTTCGATTCTCCACTAGGGGTAGTGGCAATTACTGGTAACGATACCGGTGTTTCGGGTATTAGCTGTACAAACGTATCCCCGGTTGAAAACGCTCCTGATGATCCAATTCCTGAGCCCGTCCGCTTAGCGGCCGAGCAGCTGAGAGCGTACTTCGCCGGAGAACTGAAGTCATTTGACTTTCCGATCAATCCGGCAGGAACGGCTTTTCAGAAGTCGGTTTGGCGAGCCTTGCTGGAGGTACCATTCGGAACGACACTTTCTTATCTGGCATTGGCCCGGCGGATGGGCGATGAAAAAGCAATCCGTGCCGTAGCAGCGGCAAACGGCCGGAATCCACTTTGGATCGTCGTTCCCTGCCACCGCATTATTGGCTCTGATGGTTCCCTGACAGGGTATGCCGGAGGGCTCTGGCGGAAACAGTGGCTTCTGGAACACGAAGGGGCTTTTGCCCGTTCGAATCAGATGTCCTTGTTTTAACAAAACACACGCATCAACTTGCTGCATCAGATCATGCTTATTTTATCTCCCCGGCTATTACTCATGGGTTTTCTCTTCACGTTCTCGGCCTGTGCACCACGGTATAAAGGACCCGTTACGGATCATTTCGACGGAAAGAAGTTCTTCAATCCCGGCATGCCCGAACGAACATCGGGCGGATTGCTGAAATGGCTCTTCAACCGGGATAAAGGTCCCTGGCCGGAGCAGCCTGATGCGTTTGTTGGTGCCCGACCTGCTACGCGTGTTGAAGGCGACAGCCTAGTGCTGACTTTTGTTAATCATTCAACCTTTCTGATTCAGACCGCCGGGCTTAACATACTGACAGACCCTGTTTGGTCGAAGCGGGTTGGGCCAACATCGTGGCTGGGTGTAAAGCGGAAGCGGCCGCCGGGACTGCGATTTGACGAGCTACCACCCATCGACGTCGTGTTGCTCAGCCATAATCACTACGACCACCTCGATCTGCCGACCATCGAAAAGTTAGTCAAGGCACACAACCCTCTTTTTGTTACTCCATTGGGCGTATCCTACCTGCCAAAATCCGTTAATGGACGTGTAACCAGAGAACTCGACTGGAACGATACTCTTCAGATCAATCAAAAGCTAGCCCTGACGTGTACGCAGGCGCAGCATTTCAGCAACCGCGGACTGGGCGACAGGGAGGAAACTCTCTGGTGCGGCTACCTGCTTCATACTAGCTTTGGGACAACCTACTTTTGTGGCGATAGTGGCTATGGACCTCATTTTAAAAAAATTGCTGAACAAGCCCGGACCTCAGCAACAGGCCCTATTAAGCTAGCTTTGCTGCCTATTGGCTCGTACCGGCCGGAGTGGTTTATGGCACCGGTACACGTATCGCCAGCCGGTGCTGTAAAGGCGTTTATCGACCTAAACCCGGTGCAGGCGGTAGGAATTCACTTTGGTACTTTTCAGCAGGGCGATGATGGCCTATACGAACCCGCCGATGATTTACGAAAGGCATTGGGCACCGCTAAAATCGCTGCGGACAAATTTATAGTGCCTAAAGAAGGCCGCCCATTGGTGTTCCGGTAATTGTCCTGTTGCCAACAAAAGCGCGGGCTGCTACGTTTAGTAAAGGGAATAAGTACGAAAAGGCGCATATACATTATGAAGTTAGTCCAGTTAAGTTGTTACCTGACTTTGGTGTTTAGTAGCTTCACGCTTGGTATAGAGGCAGTTTATGGACAGGACAAAGAAGGTTGGCGTATGGCGAAAGATAAGGACCAGATTCAGGTGTACACTCGCGATGTGCCGGGGAGCCGGCTGACGGAGTTGAAGGTCGAATGCTCGATGCCGGGCACCCAAAGTCAGCTTGTTGCATTACTCTCTGATATTGCCAACTACAAAAACGTTATGTACAAAACCAAATCCGCGCAGCTGGTAAAGCGTGTCAGTGAAACGGAACTGGTGTATTATGTAGTAACAGCTTTGCCCTGGCCCGTTAGCGACCGGGATATGAGTGTTCAGCTTACGTTCGAGCAGGACCCAGGCTCCAAAGTTGTTCAGGTAAAAGGCGTTGGCGTTCCAAACCTGGTAGCTACCCGGCCAAACACAGTTCGTATTGCCGACTGGCTGGCCATCTGGAAGATTCGTCCGATCGCCAAACAGCGTATTCAAGTTACCTACACCTGCCGGGTCGATCCGGGTGGCGATATTCCGGCCTGGCTTGATAATATGGCCGCGGCAAATAGCGCCTATCAATCATTTATGCTAATTCGAAATAGTATTACCCTACCGCGTTATCAGGGGAAATCCTTTGCTTTTCTGAACTAGTAAGTGTAGTTAATGACTAAGCCCCAACGTGCCGCGAACAATCAACGGATTATTGATTGTTCGCGGCACGTTGGGGCTTTAGGGCGTATTTAACTTATATCTGCTTTTCATAGGCCAGAAACCGCAATCCCGGTCGAAAGCTAAGTGTAATGGCGCCCGCGTACCGATAGCCCAGTTTCGGAAAAAGCTTTTGGGTAACCTGGTTTTGTGAGTTTGTGTCGATGCGCAGAAAGCGAATACCCCGTTCATGAGCGAGCTGTTCCGCCTGAGCCAACAGTGCAAGAGCTACACCTCGTCCGCGGAACGCCGGATCAACCGCCAGACGGTGCGTAACAATAGCCCGTTGGTTCAGGTCGAAGCCAACCTGAGCATACTCGGGCTCCTGGTCTTCAGTGAGGGCCGCAACCCCCGCCAGTAGCCCATCTACATACGTTACCCAAAGCTGACCTTTGGCAATGTCGTCCGCAAAAACAGTCTGGTTGGGGTAATGTTCGTCCCATTGAAAATTACCGTCCTTGCGCATCAGCGGAACTACGTGCCTGATAAGGTTCATAAGGGCTGGAAGATCGGCAGTGGTGGCCTGGCGAATGGTCATGCTTGTGTCAATTGTTAATGTTGATCTTGCCTTACTGATGCTTTAAGCTACTTCCCTTCTTTCAGCATCTCCACAACCAGACTCAACTCGTTAACCGTCGATTCGGGGTTGCCGGAATACCCAATGGTACGGTACCGCACGCGCCCATCCGGGCCAATAACTACTTTGGTCGGAATACCCTGTACTTTATAGGCATTAGCCACTTTCTGCTGCCCGTCGAGAGGCACCACAAAGGGATAAGGGTGTTTATTCATAAAATTGTGGACGCGCTGCACGGGGCCACCTTCGCGGGTGTTGACGAATAGAAACTTCACATTTGGGTCGTTCTGAAACCGCGTCTGTGCCTGTTGCATGGCCGGAAAAGAAGCAATACAAGGGCCGCACCAGGTAGCCCAGAAGTCAAGCACAATCACTTTTCCCTTAAACGCCGAAGATGAAATGCTACGTCCCAGTAAATCGGTGAGCGTGAATGCCGGCGCCGGTTCATTGATGAGCAGCTTCTGGAGTTCATCCCGCTGATCGGCGCGTAAATCGGCTTCCAGTTGAGTCAAATAAGCATCGGCTTTTGCTACTGTGTTGCCCGGTTGTCTGGCGTACCAATCACGCAGGGCTCTTTTCAGGCCGGATGTTGCCGTTCCAATCTGAACCGAGGCTTCGGCCATCGGTCGTGCTTCGGCAATATGGTTCGTTTGGAGCGCACAGAGGAAGTAGCGTTCGATAAGTCGAGGGTCGGTATTGTCAATATCATTGGGATCTATGAAGGTCTGATAAGCCGTGTACGCACCGGCATAATCGCCCTGCTGTTCGCGCACACGTGCGTAGGTATTCATTAACTGACGCTGCCGGGTTAATCGTTCGGCTTCCCAGTTACCGGCTCCTGTTTTCGGTTGTGATTTGAGAACATCAATAGCTCGGTTCACCAGTTTTTCGGCCTCGGGTAACGACCGTCGCTCATCAGCCATCTGAAATGCTATTGTGTTCAGCATCAGAACATCTGTGTGGGAGGCTGGCTGTTTCTCCACAAAAGTGACCAATCCCGGTATGTCATTGTTTTTGAAATAGCCATCGGTCATCATAACCGTCAGAGCGGGCAGGTAGGAGGAGCCCGGGAACTCGGTCGCAAATGCCTGATAGGCGGCCTTTTTGCGTTCCCAGTTTTGTTCCTTCCGGATAGCCATCGACCGGTCTTTCTGCGCCAGTGAGCCGGTTGGCTCCACTAACTTCTGCCGCTCACGAAGGGCATTGGCTTTGGGGAAATCGCCCAGACTTTCGTAGAGCTGTGCTGCCGTAGTGAGTTCAGCAGTGGTCGGCGTTGGGCGGGAGGCCAGGTAAGATTCAATGCCGGCTTTTACCTTGGGTCCATAACCGGCCTTTTTCTGTTTCACCTGAGCCGCCAGCAAATCTGACCAGTAGAAGGGGTGAAGATTCGGATTCTGGGCGAGTTCATGTTCGTACAGGGTAACGACCCAGTTCGGGTCAGGACGCGCGCCCGATTCGTACAGAAAATGACTGCGGGTGAATACCGATGCCTGACCGCCGGTAGCGTGGGGCACGATTCGTCCACTGGCATCACTGACCGGAATAACGTATAGCTGACCGTTGTTTAGATCAGTTCGTTTGGGCTGGCTGCTGTTTCGAAACAGCAACATCATACCCGCCACATCTTTACGAGGAATAAATAGTTCACCGACAAAATCGTTGCCGTGCCTCACCAGTTTAACGGTTGTAGGCTGACTGAGCTGAATCACATTGGGGGCTCCATAGCGTACGTAACGTCCTTCAAGCGTGCTGTCGCTGGCCAGGGGCGTCGTTTGTGGGGTGTACGTAAAGGACACGACCTGCCCAAGCTGCGGCCTCTCCGGCGAAAAGCAGAACTGTCCCTGAACATAGCCCGTATATAAGGCGCAGAGCAACGTAACGGCGTAACGCAGATTAGCTCGTTTGGGGCGGACCAAGAGCAGGTTAGCAAAAGATAGAGGCTTTTTCGTTTTCATAATGTTGATGAGTTTCCGGCCGGGCCGGATGGGGTAAGCTATACGGCTACAGGTTCTTCTTTTACAACCGGTTTTGAGACCGCCCATAAACCTACAAACGTAAATAAGCCATTTAGCAACAGTCGTTCAAACCCAAACTGATAACCGCCAAACCAGGCCGCCGAATTTTCATTGACTACGTAGGTAAACACCGGCGAGACCAGGCAAATCCAGGGCACAAAGCGATCCCTGACCGGGCGTTTGCTGAAAATGCCAAAGGCATAAAGTCCCAACAATGGCCCATAAGTATAACCCGCAATGTCAAAAACAGCGGTAATAACTTCTTTACTATTCAACTGCCGGAAAACGATGATGACCACATAGAAAAGCAGCGAAAAGCCAATGTGAACGATATGTTTGATGCGCGACCGCTCGGCTTCAGGCCGCTTTTCGACATTCATGAAATCAACACAAAACGACGTAGTTAGGGCCGTCAGGGCGGAGTCGGCGCTGGCATAAGTAGCCGCTGTAATACCAAGCAGGAACGTGATGCCGACAACCAGACCAAGGTGATTTAAAGCAAGTAACGGATATAAATCGTCGGTACGGGTTGGGATTTCGATGCCTTCGCGTTGAGCGTATACGTACAGTAACACCCCCAGCGAGAGAAACATAAAGTTGACAAAGACAAGGGTTACGGTGAACCAGAACATGTTTTTCTGAGCCTCGCCAATGTTTTTGCAGGTCAGGTTCTTCTGCATCAGGTCCTGATCCAGACCGGTCATAACGATGGCTATGAAAGCCCCGGAAATAAACTGCTTGAAGAAGTTCTTCGGGTCGTTGGCGTCCCAGTAAAACACCTGCGACATAGTACTATCTTTCACCGTCCGGACCAGATCGCCAAAGGAGTAGCCTAACTCCTGTGAGATTAAGACAATGGTTAATACAACGGCGGTAACCAGAAACACGGTTTGCAGCGTATCGGTCACGATAATCGTTTTAACGCCCCCTTTGAAGGTATATACCCAGATCAGAGCGATGGTGATGAGTACCGACACTTCGAAGGGGATTCCCAGCGCGTTAAATAACGCGATTTGCAACACGCCAGCGGCCACATAGAGCCGAACGGCCGACCCGACGGTTCGGGCCAGCAGGAAAAAGCCCGCGCCTGTTTTGTACGACCAGAAGCCAAAGCGTTTTTCCAGGTACCCGTAAATCGAGATCAGGTTCAATCGATAATAAAGCGGCATCAGCACCGAGCCAATGACAAAGTATCCGACAATGTAACCCAGCACAACCTGGAAATAAGAAAAGCCAATTTTCCCAACTGCGCCGGGTACCGAAATAAACGTAACTCCCGACAGGGACGTGCCAATCATGCCAAACGCAACTAACCACCAGGGCGACTGTCGGTTAGCAGTAAAAAACGCATTAGTATCGGCACCCCGTGCGGTGTAAAAGGAAACAACAATCAGCATTCCGAAATAAGCAATCAGAATGACAAGGGCAAGGGTGGTATTCATAGAAAATACGGCAACTTTTCAGGCCTAAATTGAGTTCTTTTATAGGACGGCGAAGGTTTTTTTTAGTGCCCATTTTGCCGTAAATTTGCTAAGTAAACACCATTTTATCTCCTATGCAACCTTTTGAAGAAACCGTTGTGGACGTGCTCGACCAAGTTGTTGAAACCGACGTTCATAACCTTGTGGTCTTCAACGACGAAGTCAATACGTTCGATCATGTCATCGAAACGCTCATTGACGTCTGCGGACATACGCCTGAGCAGGCCGAGCAATGTACGTTGCTTATTCACTACAAAGGGAAGTGTTCCGTAAAAAACGGATCATGGGAAGAACTTGTGCCAATGCGTAATGAAATCTGCCGTCGCGGAATTAGCGCTGAAGTTTTAAATTAATGCTGAAAGAGCGAAAGAGTGAGCGAGCGAAAGTTGATGCGCCAGTCACTCTTTTGCTCTTTTTCTTTTTCGCTCTTTAATTTAACTGAAATTGGAATACCCATCCAAACTCATAGAAGACGCGGTGAACGAGGTGTCGAAACTACCGGGTATCGGGAAAAAAACCGCTCTCCGATTGGTGCTGCATCTGCTTAAACGCGATGAAGAACAAACCGAAACGCTGGCTCAGAGTTTGACGGCCATGCGGACCAATGTTAAATACTGTCGTAAATGCCATAACCTCTCGGATAATGAGTTATGTACCATATGCGCCAGTAACAAACGTGATCAATCCCTGATTTGTGTGGTAGAGGATACCCGCGATGTATTAGCGATTGAAAATACGGCCCAGTATCGTGGCCTTTATCATGTCCTGGGTGGTATCATCTCACCTGTGGAAGGTATTGGCCCCAGCGATTTGCAGATCGACTCGCTGATGAACCGACTGCGCGATGCCGGAAGCGAACAAGTGCGCGAAATTATTCTGGCCATCAGTCCTACGATGGAAGGAGACACAACGGCGTTCTATCTTCAGAAGAAACTTAAGCCGTTCAATCTCAAAATTTCAACCATTGCCCGCGGAGTTCCTATCGGGGGCGACCTTGAGTATGCCGATGAGGTGACACTGGGCCGTAGTATCCTGAGTCGGATTGCCTACGATTAAAGGCATCCTGTTACCTCTGGTCGTTATCGGCTGGTGGTCGTTATTGAAACATACTGACAGGCCAGGGGGTCACAGATGCAAAAAACTTGTTTCTTTGCATCTGTGACCCCCTGGCCTGTTAAACATTCGACCATTTTTGACGGTTTGATGAACAGCCCAAAGCGTTACAGACGCTTTTTCGTTTTTAAACCAACATTCGCATGAATCGCTCCGAGTTTTTGAAATTGGCCTTCGGTGCATCGGCCGGTTTAGTTGCCTTCCGTTCGTTTGGTCTTACACCTGCTCAGGCAGAAGGACCCTTTAAACTGGCTCCATTGCCATACGATGCGGGTGCCCTTGAACCGCACATCGACAAAATGACCATGGAAATCCACCATGGCAAACACCACAAAGCCTATGTCGATAATCTTAACAAGGCCGTTGCCGGTACTGATATGGCAAAGATGGACATCGATGCACTGGTGAAAAGCATAAGCAGCAGTACACCAGCCGCTGTTCGGAACAATGGAGGTGGGCATTGGAATCATACCTTCTTCTGGAACATCATGGGGCCCAATGCGGGTGGTGCACCCAAAGGCGCACTGGCCGATGCCATCAATAAGAAATATACCTCGTTCGACAACTTCAAAGCCGAATGGGCTAAAGCAGCTACCGGACGCTTCGGTTCGGGCTGGGTTTGGCTGATTAAAAATGGCAACGATGTCGAAATCGTCTCGACGCCTAATCAAGATAACCCATTAATGGCCCTGGCTGAGAAAAAAGGAACGCCTGTTCTTGGACTCGACGTATGGGAACACGCCTACTACCTGAAGTACCAGAACCGTCGGCCGGAGTACGTCACTGCATTCTGGAACGTTGTCGACTGGAACAAAGTCGGTAAGAACTTCGGGGCCTAATTGCCTTACATCCAAAGACGCAATCCCCTGCGTTTCCTGTGCCGAATGGTTGATTCACACAGGAGACGCAGGGGATTGCGTCTTTGAATTGAGTAACCGGCAGATTGGGCAATCTTTTGTATTTTTGTGAAAATAGTTTAGGAATGGCAGCAGAAGAATTATACAATGAAATACCGTCATTGGATTTGGCGGATTTCATGTCAGGAGACCCCGGGCGTAAAACTCGTTTTGTGCAGGATTTAGGGCGGGCATTTAATCAGATTGGGTTCGTCGCTATCCGTAATCATGGGTTAACTAATGAGTTGACAACGAAACTCTACGATGCAGCGCAGTCTTTTTTCTCCTCACCCGATTCACTCAAACAGAAGTATGAACGCCCTGATTTGAATGGGCAGCGGGGGTATATTGGAAAAGGAAAGGAAACTGCCAAAGGATTTAAGGTCGCGGATTTAAAAGAGTTTTACCACATAGGTCAGCCCGAGCCGGTTGGGGATATGCCAGCCAACGTGCTGCCTGACGAGTTTCCCGAGTTTAGTGAAGCTACTCAAACCGCTTATCGGACCCTCGAAAATGCGGGTAAGCAACTGTTGCGGGCTATTGCCCTGTACCTCGAACTGCCCGAAAACTACTTTGATGATAAAGTACAAAATGGCGACAGTATTCTGCGGGCTTTACATTACTTTCCTCTCGATCCCGACACAACGCCCGATGGCGCGGTGAGAGCCGCTCCTCACGGCGATATTAACCTGATTACGCTACTGATGGGGGCATCGGCCGATGGGCTCGAAGTGCTGCGCCGGGATGGCAAATGGATTGGCATTACCGCTCTGCCCGATCAGGTAGTTGTGAACGTGGGCGATATGCTGGACCGGTTAACCAACCACAAACTGAAATCGACGATCCACCAGGTTGTTAACCCACCGCGTGAAAAAATGAACCAGTCGCGCTATTCAATTCCGTTCTTCATGCATCCCCGTGCAGATATGGACCTGACTAGTCTGGAAAGCTGTATCGACGTACAACATCCGAAAATCTACGTCGACATGACGGCAGGCGAGTTTCTGGATGAACGACTGATGGAACTTGGACTGAAAAAATAATCAGTTCCTGTCTGACACGATCGGTGAATGACAATGGCCAGTTACCGACCGTGTCAGACAACCCGCTATCCCTGACCCTCCTCTACATGCTTCCATACCTGTCCACTGTTCAGCCGGTACGCCGAATTCGTTATATCATCTTTTTAAAAGATGTGCTGATTCTGGCGCTGACAACTTTTGGTGGACCCCAGGTGCATCTGGCCATGTTTTATGAACGTCTGGTGCAGAAACGGCGCTACCTTACTGAAGACGAACTACTGGAGCTGAACGCATTGGGACAGGTATTGCCAGGGCCAACGTCTACGCAAACCATAACAGCCATTGGTTTCAAAATAGGCGGTCCCAATCTGGCGTACATTACGCTGCTGGTCTGGATTTTGCCTGCGGTATGTATAATGACAGCCGCCGGGATGGGAATTTATTACCTGGAAAAGCACCACTTGTCGTTGCAGTTTGCCCGATTTATTCAGCCGATGGCCGTGGGTTTCATGGTTGTGGCGGGGTACAGGATTGGACAGAAGGTTATAAAAAATCAGGTCAGTCTGGCTTTAGCGTTGATTGCTGTCGTTGTGGCTTATCTATTTCGGTCGCCCTTTATGACGCCAATTGTTATTGCAGTAGGAGGGTTGACCACGGCACTAACCTACGAAAAACAAAAACGTATGGAGAAAAAGCCCCTGCGTGTTCAGTGGTCTAACTTTTTTCTGTGGCTGGGTGTATTTGTCGGGGCAGCAACGCTGGGAGCCTATACTCAATCGCTGCCCGTTCGCCTGTTTGAAAACTTCTACCGGAATGGCAGCTTTGTTTTTGGGGGAGGGCAGGTATTGACGCCCATGTTATACAACGAGTTTGTTGCCTTTAAGCATTATTTATCACGCGAGGAGTTTTTGTCGGGCCTGGGTTTGGTGCAGGCCGTTCCAGGACCGGTCTTTGCATTTGCGTCTTACATAGGGGTCTTATCCATGCGCGATTCAGGCATGCACGGCCAACTTTGGGGAAGCTTGGTATCGACTGCCGGGATTTTCCTGCCCGGTACGTTTCTGATTTTCTTCGTTTATCGATTCTGGGAGCAACTCAAGCGCTACCGGGTTGTTCGGGCATCTCTGGAAGGGATCAATGCCGCCAGCACGGGTTTAACGGCCGCAGCGGCTTTGGCGCTTTTCGAGCCCATGGCGACCCACTGGCCATCTGTGGTGGTGGTGGTATCAACCATTGCTGTGCTGCTGTATACGAAAATTCCCCCTTATGTGTTGATTCTGGTAGGCTTGCTGACCGGCGTGATTTTGTAAAGGCGCATGAGCCACCTGTTAGATATACCACATTCCTTCAGCTACGAGTTTATTACGTCCGCCAACATTTATCTCATAAGCCCCATTGGCTAAACGCCCATCCAGATACAGATAGGATTTCCGCTTCATCTGAAATCCTTGTTCTACGGTTACCGTAATATTGTCGCATACATTCGTTAAAAGATATGCCAGAAAGCAGCCGTTGGCACTCCCGGTAGCTGCATCTTCCATAACCTTATCATTTTCGATCAGCAGCATTCGGGTATTATACGCATTGCCTGCTTCATGGGTCTCACTGGTAAAGAAAAACAGTGAAGTTGAATGGCCAGTGGGACTGTTGGTCTTATACATTTGCCGGGCCGTTAAAAAAGCGCTGAAGGGTTCAATTTTCAGCGATAGGACGTCAAGGGCAGCGCGGCTTTTGAGCGGAATAACGATGTAAGGCAGACCCGTACTGATTTCCTGAATGGGTAACACGTCGTTAAGGTCATCGCGGGGAATACCTAGCTCAGTGGCAATCTCGTCGGCCGTAAAGACAGGGCCAAACGTAGGTTGCGCCTGGCGCATTAAGAATATACTCTCGTCCAGGTTATCCGGATCGTTTACAGAAATAGCGATGTCGCTGTGAGCAAGTTCTAGGGTTAGGGTTGGGCTGACCTGGGGCAGAATAAATTTATTGATGACATAGCTCGTTCCCAACGATGGATGACCCGCAAATGGAACCTCATGCTCCGGTGTAAAGATCCGAACTGAAAAGCGAAAGTTACCATTGTCCGCTTTGATGAACGTTGTTTCGGCAAAGTTGATTTCTCGGGCAATCTGCTGCATCTGTTGGTCGCTGAGCTGATTGTCCATGTCGAGGAACACGGCAAGCTGGTTGCCTTCATACCGGCTTGACGCAAATACATCGACAATGTAAAATTTAATACCCTGCATAGGCTGGTCAATAAACGTTTTAATTAAAGGTATAAAAAATCGCTCCCCGTAGCGTATAGTAACGAGGAGCGATTCAAGGAGTAGTCCAGTTTTCAGATCAAAGCTCGTCTGATAGAAATTTCCGGATTGTCTGATGAGGCCGCAGACCCTGGGGTTTTCCGTTACTGCCGGCAGGCCGACTTTCGTTCGTTCGGGTTCGGCTGCCGTTCTGAAGCGTCAGCATTTCTTTCCGTAGCTGCCGTTGTTCTTCATCCGTAAGTACTGTTCGTGTGGCTTCGCCCTGCCCATAGCCATCGTTGAAGTTGCTGATACGGCTATCGGTCTGGGCTAGTTTAAGTTCAGCCAGTAGTTCATTTAGTTCAGCCGTAACGGCTTGTTTTTGCTGTTTCAGATCGTCCAGACCGGGTAGCAAATCAAGATTGTGCTGGAGAACATTTTGTTGCGTGCTCTGTTCGGCCAGCACTATTTCGAGTGGAGTGATTTCTTTATCGATGCGTTTCAGCCGACGACGTAGTTTCCAGAGTTTAATATCAGCCTGTAGCCACCGAAACCAGAACGCCGATAAAACCGGCAAGGCAATACCCAGGCAGACAGCACCGGCCAGTGCAAACAAAATGCCGCTTAGAACGAACGACAGTAACGCCCAGGGACTGTTTACAAGGGCTAGGTTCAACTCACTCGATTCACTTAGCTGTTTCTCAATTTTGCCCATCGTGGCTGCATCGAGCACCTGTGTTGTTGCTGTAGGGTCGGTATTCAACTGAAGTTGCCGGACCGATTTGTTGATGGCGGCTTTTAGTTGATCGGTCCGGTACGCTTCGTACCGGAACCAGCCCAGAACGGCCAATGTCAGTACCGCAAACACGGCCAGAGTAATCTTGAAACGCTCGTATTTGCGCCCATTGCGTTCAGGATCTTCCTGATACGGTTTTTCAATGAGCCGATCATAAGCGGGTTTCAGCAGAATAGAAACCATCGCCAGCCCCACGGCAAATGCCCAGGCTTCGTTTGTGTTACGAATATTGAGCGCGTAGGCAACGATTTCGTGCGAAATGATCAGATCACCCGCCAAAAATGAGATACCCGCAACCAGAAACAGTAAACCAGCAAACAACGAATAATCAGGAGACGCTTTCATGCGACGCTCCCGTAAACTATCTCGGTCAGTCTCAATGGATTGTTTGGCGGCTTCCAGCTTCCCAACCTGTTTGGCCAGCCGTTCAACCTGGAGCGTATGCGTTTGCAGGGTTGTATAAGCGGCCCTGTTGGCTTCGGTGGCTTCGGCTAACTGTTGATTGATGGACGTTATCTCCGCCCGTTTCTCGGCAATTCGTTCGGTTAGCCAGTCGGTATTAATTTGGCTTGATAAATACCCTTCGTATGTTTCCCGATTTACACCTTCAACACCACTCGTGTAGCCATGCTGGAAATCAGGATGATTGCTTGGTTCCATAGATAGAATGAATTATAAATGATGAGCTATGATCATTCATAATTCATCATTGATTTACGCTGTTGCTCCGTGAGTCGGTCGCGGAGGCTGCGGGCGAGTTCAAACTCGCTCAAAAACAAGTTAACCAGTTCATCGCGTTGGGTGTTCAACCGGGTTCTTTGGGCCTGCGTATGGTTCAAGGCTGTTACGATTGGCCACTTTTGGGTGCGAATGGCGTCAACTTCGCGATTTAGTTTATCAATTTCGGCTTGCCAGGCTGGTATTTTTTGCACGCTGTTAAGCGCCAGTAACCGGTTGGCTCTGCTTATTTTTAAATCTGTCTGTAACGTACTCAGATTACTTAGCAACAGATTACCTGCCAGCAAAAACAACAACAGAACAAACACAAATAAGGCAACGGCCTGACCAACCGGCTGCGTTTGCAGAGCCTGCGTCAGCACGAAGACCGATGCCGCAACCGGTAATCCAATCTCAGCCAAGAGCCGACGGACCGAAACCCGTGTTCCTTCTTCGTAGAATAACGAAGTACGACCGAACAAATTGAACATGCCGGCTAGAAATATGCCCAAGGCAATCCAGCGGTTCGGAAAAACAGGACGCAGGGTTTCATCGATCAGGTAAAAATTACTGATGCAAACGCCCACCGAAAGCACAAGACTGACCACCGTCCGAATGAGGTTGTTGTCTTTGGGCTGGCTATTCTGAAGGTCGGTCAGCTGATCCTGCAACGCGAGAATCCGGTTTTCGCGTTGTTCTATAAAGAGGTTAAGTTCGCCTATCTTTTCGGACTGCTCATCAATGGATTCATCCAGCGGAGCCGTTTGCCGAACGAAATAAGCCCGAATCTGGGCAATCTTTTCATCAGGTCTTGTGTTGGACAGGCCAAATAAAACGCCTTCATCGCGAAGAGCGTCTTCGTCGGCAAGCCAGTGTGGCAATGGTTCCTGTGTGTGTATCTGCATCGGGAATGGCCTGAGACTGTCAGTCCCGGTTGGCAATTGGGGGCTGGGTTCAGGTACTATAGGCATATGAACTATGTCAGCAGACACGCCACCTGGCCTGAGCGACAGTGAGTTCCTCGCGAAAAGCTGGCGGATGTGCTGAAGTACTGTCATGATCACGCTGATAAAAGTGAGCTGGCTATCGGTGTATTAACCTAAGCGAGCCAAAATATACGTTTTTACAATTGAAAAACGCGTCTTAGAGCGCTCCAGAGCCGTTTTTTTAAGTCCTGGTCGGCTTCAATGGTGGGCAGGGAGTCGGCCATTAGGAAGGTGATGCCCTCAAACCGCACCGGCGAATAGCGGTCCATCATGATGTCGAGATTGATTCGCTCAAAAGGCACACCAAACGTAATGAAATGATTAATATACTTACCTCGAAGGAGTTCCCCGAAATTCATGTCCTGCACACCATGCAGGTTTAGTAAATCAACCCCGTCGATGTTGAGGTTTACCGCTTTCAGGATTTTCTCCAGAAACAGGAGGTTACTGGGGTCCAGCGCTTCGTCGGCCAGCAACAGGACTTTATGATTCAGTTTTGGCATTCTGGGCTGCTGTTGAGCGGGTGGAATTATAGAAGGTGTTGTTGGGCGTGGCAACTCACGGGGTAATGGTTCGGGCGTGGCAATGACAAGGGCCGGTTCCGGCGTAAGTATAGCGGGTGTCTCAACAAGGCTATCTGTAAGGACAGTTTCGAGCGCAACAACTGTTTCTGCTTTCCCGGCCGACAGCTCATCCAGTTCCGCCAGTAGATCCGAACCCTGGTTTTCAACAACCGGAATTTCTTCACTGACAGGGTCTGTCATCTGTACTTGCGTATTTACCACCCATGATTCACCGGGCACCCGAAAAAGAGTATCGTTCTGATAAACAGTCTGAAAAAGATTTTTTACGGACATACGTGCAAAGGCAACCCAGGTTCATTTTGTCAAAAATAGGCAAAAAAGCCGCCCCCGGTATGAAAACGAGGGCGGCCGCTTGTAGTAAGCAGAAAATCGGACCAATTAAGCAATGATCGCCTGGCGGTGAATGATGGCTTCGCGGTCGGGACTGGTCGAAATAAAGTTGATGGGCAGGCCCAGTGTGTCTTCTAGGAAGTAAACATACGTTGCCAGTTCGGCTGGTACATCGACAAACGAACGGATGTTGGTTAAATCCGTTTGCCAACCCTTGAACGACTTATAAATCGGGGTCACATCCGTATCACAAAGGTCATAAGGCATCTGCTCGGTAATGGTACCATCCGGTAGTTTGTAGTGCGTACACACCTGAATCTCGTCGAAGATGTTCAGTACATCGACTTTCATCATCACCAGCTGCGTAACACCATTGATCATGATGGCGTATTTCAGGGCGGGCAAATCAAGCCAGCCACACCGGCGCGGACGTCCGGTTGTTGCGCCAAACTCGCGGCCTTCCTTTCGTATCTGCTCACCAACTTCATTGTTGAGTTCGGTAGGGAAGGGGCCGCTTCCTACGCGGGTGCAGTAGGCTTTGAAAATGCCGAACACCTCACCAATTTTTCGGGGCGCAACACCCAGACCGGTGCAGGCACCGGCGGCCATCGTGCTGGACGACGTTACGAAGGGATAGGAGCCGAAATCAATGTCGAGCAGCGATCCCTGGGCACCCTCGGCCAGCACTTTCTTGCCAGTGGTGAGGGCTTCGTTCACCGCATACTCACTGTCGTTTAGCTGGAACTGTTTCATAAACTCCACTGCGCCAAAGAACTCGTTTTCAGCCTGGGGCAGAACGGAGGCATAATCGAAATTATTCTGTTCCAGAATGACTTTATGAACGGCCACCAGCTTGTCGTATTTGGCCCGGAAATTCGGCGATTCAACATCACCGACCCGTAAGCCCAAACGCGCTACTTTATCCTGATAGGTTGGGCCAATACCCCGGAGTGTCGACCCAATTTTCGACTCACCCTTTGCCTGCTCATAGGCGGCATCGAGCAGACGGTGGGTTGGCAGGATAATGGACGCCTTGCGGGAAATTTGCAGGTTCTCGGTCAGGGGCAGGTTATATTTTGCGAGGCCGTCAATTTCTTTTTTGAAGACGATCGGGTCTAGTACAACACCGTTTCCAATGATATTGAGGATATCGTTTCGAAAAATACCCGACGGAATCTGGTGCAATACGTGCTTCAGTCCGTTAAACTCCAGTGTGTGTCCGGCATTGGGACCACCCTGAAAACGAGCCACTACCTGATACTGCGGAGCCAGTACGTCCACAATTTTCCCTTTTCCTTCGTCGCCCCACTGGAGGCCTAATAAAACATCGATCATTCTGATTGGGCCGTTGATACGGCTATGGTTACGCTAATTCTTTACTTGTGTCAAAATCCACGTTCGGTGCTGGCCAAACATCCCGGAACGTAAATGCCAGTGGGCCAGGTCCGTTTGAATTTAGAAGCTGGAGTCGTTCTTTCGCTTCATCAACAGATGGTATGTGACCAGCCGGAATCCACCACAGAACCGTCATTATCTGGTCTGGCTGTTCAAACCACTTTCGCCGGTCCTTCATGACTCGTGTATGCGGACTCTTAAAAACAAAGGTCTGTAACTGTTCCAGCGAAACCCAAACAGACATATTTACGATAACTCGCTCGTCGTCGAATGGTCGTAAGCTGGTGGCATCGTTTCCGTCGCCAGTGAGCCGCCAGATAAACCCGTCACTTTGTTCTGCCAACTTGTTAATTGTATCTAGCTGGTTAACAAAATCAGCCATAATCGGATGATTAATGTCCGGTGCCAGCATTCTGGAGATATTCAATTGGGCAAGCTGCATAGTTGAGGATGTCTAATGTAGGATATATGGTGTATTGATCATGATGTATGTCTATTAATTGGTACTACATCATGGGTCAAAAACTTACCCTTCCACCGGAACCTGAACCGTATCGACGGACCGCCCTTGCTGGTCTTTCTCGGCAATCTGTCTGTTTTCGCATATGTCGCGGGCGCAGGAGCCGTAGAAAATCAGGGAGTGGTGCATGACATTAAATTTTAACATGTCACCTACCATGTTCTGTATATTCTGGACGCGCGGGTCGCAGAATTCCATCACCTTATGGCAATCAGTACAGATGATGTGGTCGTGTTGCCGGTAACCGTACGATTTTTCGTACTGGGCCAGGTTACGGCCAAACTGGTGTTTGGTAACCAGATCGCAGTCAACCAGTACATCCAGGGTATTGTAAACCGTAGCACGGCTAACCCGGTATTTTTTGTTTTTCATCGAGATATACAACTCGTCCACATCGAAGTGGTCCTGTCGATTATATATCTCTTCAAGAATGGCAAACCGCTCGGGAGTTTTCCGGAGACCCTTCCGCTCAAGGTAGGCCCGAAAAATCATCTGAGCAGCGTCTAAATTTGTTTGCGTCGGAGCAGGCATAAGACAAAAGTAATGATGAATGATGAATGCTGAACAGCTTTGGAGAATAGCTTTCAGGATTCATCATTCAGAAGTCATCATTTTTAAGAATCAAACCGAACCACTTCAAAGACACCCTGAACGCGTTCGAGTTTCTGCATCAGGATTTCGAGGTGGCTCGTATCGTGAACGTAGAGCCGAATATTTCCCTCAAAGATACCGTCTTTCGAGTCAATCGCCACAGAGCGCATGTTAATATGCAGCTCATTGCTGATCACTCGTGTTACATCATTGATCAAGCCAACCCGGTCCGTACCGGTAATGCGCAGACCAGCCAGGAAGGCAAGCTCTTTTTGGGAGGTCCATTTTGCTTTGATAATCCGGTTGCCGTGGTTCGACATCAGTTCAACGGCATTAGGACAGGTGACCCGGTGAATTTTAATGCCGTCATTGATCGTCACGAACCCAAAAACGTCGTCGCCCGAAATCGGGTTGCAGCATTTTGAAAGGGTATAATCGATTTTGTCCATGTCCTCGCCAATGAGGAGCATGTCGGCATCGGCGCGTTCGCCGTGAATTTTCTTAAGTTCTTTAACAAACGCCTTGGCGTCGGGCAGCGCATCGGTATTCAGTTTATTCGCCCGGTTCTCTTTGGCTTCTTTATCCGATTTGAACTTCTTCAGTTCACCAACATCAATGTGGCCTTTACCAATGCGGTAGAAAAAATCATCTGAGGTTTTGGAGCCGAAATAAGCGCGTAGCTGGTTGATGACTTCGTTGGTCATCTCCATGCGCAGCACGCGGAGTTTTTTGTTTACCAACTCACGGCCGTCGGTCACGAACCGTTTGTTCTCTTCCTTGATCAAATCTTTGATCTTGGTCCGAGCTTTCGACGTAACCACAAACCGAAGCCAGTCCTCGCTGGGTTTCTGCCGGTTAGAGGTGATCACTTCCACCTGATCGCCATTTTGCAGCACATAACTCAGCGGCACGAGGGTATTATTGACTTTAGCGGCCATGCACCGTGCCCCAATCTGGGTGTGAATGTCGAAGGCAAAATCGAGCGCGGTGGCCCCCCGTTGCAGTACCTGAAGGTCACCTTTGGGCGTAAACACAAAAACCTCTTCGCTGTACAGATTGCTCCGAAAATCATCGACGAACTCAATCGCAGCTTTTTTGTCGCCACTACCCGCCGACTCGATCATATCCCGAACCTGACTGATCCAGGCCTCAATGCCCGCGCCAGTCTGGGTGTCGTTACCTTTATATTTCCAGTGGGCTGCGTAACCTTTCTCGGCAATTTCGTTCATCCGCTCGGTTCGGATTTGCACCTCAACCCACTGACCTAACCGGCTCATAACAGTCGTGTGCAGCGACTCATACCCGTTGGTTCTCGGGGTGCTGATCCAGTCTTTCAGCCGGTCGGGGTTGGGTTTGTAATGGTCTGTTACGATGGAATAGGCTCGCCAGCAGGCGGCTTTTTCCTCTTCCTGAGGCACATCCAGAATAATCCGGACGGCAAACAGATCATAAATTTCCTCGAACGGTTTTTTCGATTTGTTCAGTTTGGTCCAGATCGAATAAATCGACTTTGGACGACCTTTGATTATGTATTTGATTCCCGTTTCGGCCAGATCTTTTTCAATAGGTTCGATAAACCGACCGATAAACCGATCCCGTGCCAACCGTGTTTCGCGTAGTTTTTTTGCGATGTCTTTATACGCTTCGGGCTCTACATGCTTCAGATACAGGTCTTCCAGCTCCGACTTAATGGTATACAAACCCAGCCGGTGAGCCAGCGGAGCGTAGATATAAATCGTTTCGGAAGCAATCTTCAACTGCTTATCGCGGGGCATGGAGTCTAGCGTTCGCATGTTGTGCAGCCGGTCGGCGAGTTTGATCAGAATAACCCGCACGTCGTCCGACAGCGTCAGAAGCATCTTTCTGAAATTCTCGGCCTGCTGAGAAGTTCCGTATTCGAAGAAGCCGGATATTTTGGTCAGTCCATCAATTATTTTGGCCACCTTCGGCCCGAACGCCCGGTCAATATCGGCAATGGTCGTATCCGTATCTTCAACAACATCATGCAGAAGGGCGGCTACAATACTGGTTGTTCCTAGTCCTATTTCTTCGACGGCAATCTGGGCAACGGCCAGCGGATGATAGATATAAGGTTCGCCCGATCGCCGTCGCATATTCTTATGGGCTTCGGCAGAGGTGTTGAACGCTTTCTTGATCAGCTTGGCGTCATCACCTTTGAGCATAGGTTTGGCGGCCCGCAACAACCGGCGATAGCGCTTCAGGATTTCCTGTCGCTCCAGTTCCAGGTCAATAATGGGTTCGCTTGTATTATTGGCTTGATGCTCGATGGCATTCATCATAGTGGGCTTTGTTGCAGTAATCGCCTTTAGGTTGTACTCTTATTACAAGTTAACAAATTATTAATCGAAAAAGGGCGGAAAACTTGCTAAAAATAAAACCTTGCAAGAAAATGCTTGACACATTCATTTTTTTTTGTACTTTTGCACCCTGAAATGTCGGTAACGACCCACGGTCATTACACATTCAGCGAACAGATTCTCCCTGTTCAGGCCATCAAAATGCGGGCGTGGCGAAATTGGTAGACGTGCCAGACTTAGGATCTGGTGCCGCAAGGCATGGGGGTTCGAGTCCCTCCGCCCGTACTAAAGTTTAAAAGCGAAAGCGTGAAACCGGGCCGCCGGAGCGGAGCGAAAGAGTGTTGTCTATAACAATTCGCTTTTCGCTCCGCTCCGGCGGCTCGGTTTCACGCTTTCGCTCTTTCAGTTTTAAACCGATACAAACGTGGATATTACCCTAGAAAAAGCCAGCGATACCAATGCCTCGCTGAAAATTACGCTGACACCGGCCGATTATAAGCCCGAAGTAGATAAGAAGCTGAAAGATTACGGCCGTAAGGTGCAACTGAAAGGGTTTCGCCCTGGTCACGTTCCGGCTTCGCTTGTGCAGAAAATGTACGGAAAAAGCATCCTGGTTGACGAAATCAACTCGATGCTGAGCCGAACCGTTAGTCAGTATATCCGCGAAAACAAACTCCAGGTTGTTGGCGATCCCGTCCCCGATCGGGAGAAAGCGGATGCTATCGACTGGGATAATCAATCTGATTTTGCTTTCAGCTACACGTTAGGACTGGCTTCTGAATTCGATATCGACTTCAGTGACCTGCCAAGCGTAACCCAATACGAAATTCAGGCTGGTGAAACCGAAATCAACTCAACCATTGCCGATCTTCAGCAGCGTTTCCACAACCATGCTCATGGTGAAGAAGTGAATGATGGCGATACCATCTACGGCGAACTGAAGCAAGTTGATGGCGAGTTCTCGGCTAAAACAGCTTTCCCAACGAACCAGATGGCCGAAGACGCCAAAGGTCAGTTTGTTGGTAAGAAAAAAGGTGATGTTGTGACGTTCGTACTGGAGCAGGCTTTCCCCGACGAGAAAGCACGGGCCAACGCAACGGGTGTAAAGAAAGAAGAAGCTGCCGAGCTGGCCGGAGAGTTTACCTTTGAGGTTGACGACATTACCCGCCATGAGCCTGCTGAACTGAACCAGGAGTTCTTCGATAAAGTACTGGGTGTTGGTGCTGTGTCTGACGAAGAACAGTTCCGTGCCAAAGTCGCCGAGATCATTAAAGGAAACTACGGTCGTGAGTCGGCTCAATTGCTGCGGCTTGACATTGAGAAAACGTTGATCGACAACACGCCGATTTTACTGCCCGACGAGTTCCTGAAGAACTGGTTGCTGGAAGTAAACGAAGGTAAGTTTACCCCTGAGCAGATCGATGAGCAGTACGACGAGTTCACGAAGTCGGTGAAGCTACAACTGATCAAGAATAAGATTGCCGAAAAAGCCGATATCAACGTTGAGTTCGACGAAGTATTGGCTGTAACGCGTCTGATGGTTCAGGAGCAGTTTGGATTCATGGGTAGCGAAGATGAGGAGATGAACAAAACCATCGACCGTATCGCCCGCAACTACCTGATGGATGAGAAAAACAATGGACAGAACTACACCAATACGTTCAATCGGGTGTATGACGATAAAGTGATTGAATACACGAAAACACAAATAACGGTTGTGTCGCAGGAGATCACTGTTGACGAGTTCAAAGCACTGGTTGAGAATCGTTAATAACATTTGTATTTAAGCAGGCGGCCCGGTCAATGACCGGGCCGTTTTGTTTTATGGGCTATGAAACGAAACACCCACTGGCTACCTGAACATGTTCAGCTTAACGTCGTGAGCGTGTATTGTTAGGATGCATAACAGGTCAGAACAAGAGCCATCCAGGAAGGCGTTGAGCCTGGTCACAGACTGTGCTGGTCAGCTCATAAAACGAAAAGGAGACCCAGCGGGTCTCCTTTTCGTTTTATGAGCTGTATGCGTTACTGGTACTGAATATACAAGGGTTTGGGTGTTAACGCCAGCACTTCGGCTGGTGTCATAATTCGGGAGCCGGGCTTGCGAAAGTCGTTTTCGTAAAACAGCTTGAAGCCTGTGTATTGGACGGGCTCCTTCTGAATATAAGCCAGGTAAGAATCCTTTTTGAGTACCGGTGGTCCCCAACCATCCATATCCATAACAATCTGGACATTTGGGTCGAGTTTAATATTTTTATAGTTCTTGATCATGCCCTGCGTGAAGCGGTGAACCACCAGAATTTTTGGAGGCAGATTATTTTCCTTCACGATCCGGCTCAAAAATTTGACCGCCTGATTAACATCGGCAGCATCATACGACCCAATTTTCGTACCCGGCTTGGCTCCTGTTACCATCGAAAACTCCGGATCTATACCCAAATGAACGAAGGGAAGTTTGAGGTATTTGGTCATGTACTCCATCTCGGGGCCGAGGGGGGCGTGCCCCCGCTGAATATCCAGAAAAACGATGGCTTTATGGTCATTTCCCCATTTAAGCACTTTCTTAATGGTCTTATCTGACATTCGCATCCGATAACCACCATCTTTTCCGGGCGCCCCCTGTGCTGATGTGGCAACTAAATGAAGAGCAGGTAGAATCGGTGTTGCCGGGTCGGCTTTTTGCCAGTTTTTAATTTCCTCGTCCAGTCGTTTCAGCATTTCGTCTTTCGGGTATTTTCCCAATACACCCATCTTTTTTGAGTGCGGATTACCGTAATAAGCGAAGATGCGGTATTTGGGAAGCAGTGCACCGGCAGGCGGAGCAAAGGTCAGCGAATCGAGAGTGGAATCGCCGGTAGAAACGGCTCCCGCAGGTCGGGCAGTTGCTACAGGCTTTTCCTTGGGGGCTTCAGTGGAATCGGCTGAAGAGGTCGTTGTCGGACTCTTAGCGGACGCTTCGAGAGCAATTTTACCAGTCTTTGACGATTCGTCTTTTGATTGTGTTGAGCAGCTGGAAAGTTGACATAACGTCAATACTGAAAGCGCAGCTAAAGATAAGCGCATACTTTATTAGGTAAATAAGATGTGATTCATAAAAAAAGGGTTACATCCTTACGAGAAGGAATGCTAACCCTACGGTGCAAGTATAGAGTCTTCTTGTAACTTTTCAAAGCGTTAATTCACCTAGTCCCTGCCGGATGATGGAAAAGTTATCGTCTGTCGCATCCACAATGGTTGAGGCAACGTTGCCGCCATAGCCTCCATCAATAACTATGTCGACCTGATTCTGGAACTTCTCAAAAATCAGCTCGGGATCGGTCGAGTACTCGATGATCTCGTCTTCGTCGCGAATGGAGGTAGTAATAATTGGGTTCCCTAACTCATGAACAATCTGGCGGGGGATGTCATTATCCGGCACCCGGATACCGACCGTTTTCTTGTTGGAGTTCAGTATTTTGGGAACACTGCCGGTTGCTTCGAGGATAAATGTGAAGGGGCCGGGCAATACTTTCTTCATCAGTTTGAAGGCCTGATTTCCCACCCGGGCATAATCGGCAATGTGGCTCAGGTCGTAACAGATAAAAGAAAAATCATTCTTAGTCGGTTTGATGCCTTTGATGCGTGCTACCCGCTCAACGGCCCGTGTATTATGGATATCGCACCCCATCCCGTAGATGGTATCCGTTGGATAAATGATAACCGCGCCATCGCGCAGGGCCTTTACAATGTGCTCTATACGACGAAGATCGGGGTTCCTGGGGTAAAGCTTAATGAATTCGGCAGACATAGCAGGACGTAGTGATTTACAGTTTATGGCTGAGCCTACTCGTTAACAGGGAGGAAAACCACACGCTATAAACTACAAACGGGTTAATCCAGTTTCGCCGAATGAAATACCGGGCTCCACTTGAGGTAATGCCGGTATAGTTTATTGACCGGAAGATGGAGCCTGCTCAGGCCTAAAATCAGCTTGCTTTGCCAATCCGGTTGTTCAATATGGTAGAGAAGGTCGCCAAACTGAAGGGCCAGATCAAATTGTTCGACATAAAAAGCTTTTCGGATAAACCGTCTGACGCGTCCGGCCAGGGCCCGGAATTCATCGGGGGTAACACACCGCTCGAAGGCTTTGTAACATACGGCCAGTGTGGAGTACAGCAGGGACGTATTCGTATAAACAATCTGGGCCGAAAGGGAATCGGGTGTAAGGCGTTTCTGGGTCAGCACTTCATCCAGATAAGCATAATGATAGAGCCGGGCCGAGCGGACCCAGAAGTCAAAATCTTCGTAGGCCAGGGTTTCATCGTAGCCGCCCAGTTCATTCAGAACGTCCCGACGCATCATCATGGTTGGGGTGCATATAAAATAAGACTCCAGAATTGGCTTGAACACATTACCTGATGGTACCGGCAAGCGCGCATGCCCACTAGCATCTACGGCATAATGCAGGGCCACTTCGCGACCGCTGCGATCAATGTAAGCCGCATTGGAAAACACAACGGCATAAGGGCCGGCCAGTTTTTCAAACTGTGCAACCTGTTTTGACAGCCGACCCGGAAGCAATACATCATCGGCCGACAGATCAACCACATAACGCCCTTCGGCCAACGCCAATCCCTGATTGAATGCCCGATTTAAGCCAACGTTAACCGGATTCTGGATAAATCGAATGGCGGAATGCCGCTCGGTAAACCGGGCAATGAGTTCGGCTGACCGATCGATACTGCCATTGTCGATGACAATTAACTCGACATTTGGATAATCCTGATCGACAACCGATTGAAGTGCCTGTTCAACATAGGACGCGTGGTTGTAAGAAATACATATGACACTCACCCAAGGCTTAATTTGGTTGAGAAAAGGACTCATTGGAAGTGGGCTAGACTGCCCGGTAACGGTAACCATATAAAAAGCCGGCGGTGTGTATCGTTGACAGTATAAGTTGTAAGTACACCAGTTTATTTAAAGCTACAAATTAAGACTTATTTGTTACTGCTTGAATGAATGTTTTTAGTAAACGGGTACGAAATAGCAGATACCGAATTGAACCTCAACGTTGGCACGCTTTTGGCCTATGGTTATAATGAACATGTTTGGTGGTGCTTACTGAGGGGCTATTCCAATATTGTGCTTTATCATTTATGGGTTAGGTTTCACAAACGTCATCTCAAATTTCAGGGGTGGCGTTTGTCGTTTTAGCCGCTACATCGGGGCTTCTGTCACCTTCCAGATTATAAAGGGCTACGTTCATCTCAAAGCCCAGAATGAGTAATAAAGAAATAAGGTTTATCCAGATCATCAGGGCAATCAGGGTGCCGATGGAGCCATAAACCTTGTTATACGAGCCGAAATTCGAGACGTAATACGAGAAGCCAAGGGTTGTAAGCACGATAAGTAAAGAGGCCGTAACGGCACCGGGCGTAATAAAAACCCACTTCATGCGAACATCCGGACCGTATCGATAAATAACAGAAACTGTGCCGACAAACACGGCAAACACTACAAGATAACGTGTAATGGCCAGTAAATTAATAAAGAGTGCATTGTTAAGCAGCCCGAAATGAAGGAGATAATCACTGATAATGCCCCCGATGATTAACACGACGATGGCTAAAATCAGGGCAAAGGCCAGCGTAAAGGTTAAACCGATGGCTACAAGGCGGACTTTGAAAAAGCCCCGCCTTTCGTCCGAGTGATAGGAGGAGTTAAAGGCCTGCATGAGCGCCACAAGACCACTCGTGGCCGAGTATAAGGCTAGCAAAAAGCCAAAGGAAAGCACACCACTGCGGGGGCGGCTGACAATGTCGCGAATGGTTGTATCGACACTACTGAACGTATTTCCCGGTAGAACCTCGCGGAAGAAGCCCATGATCTGCTCTTCCAGATTTGGAATAAAGGTGATGAAAGGGATAAGCGTGAAGAAGAAGATAACCGTGGGGAAAACCGCCAGAATAAGACTATAGGAGACAGAAGCTGCCCGCTCACTGGTGTTGTTGTCCGTAATCTGAGCCAGCATCTTTTTTAGAAAAGAATACCAGGTAATGCGGGAGTTGAAAGGATGATGCTGATGCAGCCAGACGCGGATGTTTCGCATCAGCTTCATACTCATTAACGTATCGAACATAGGCTCTTTTTTCCACTTACTACTTCATTTTGAACCTACTGATCAAAGAAAGGTTTGGTTGCTTCCACTAATTCTGCCGGAGCCGTGCAAGGACGGCCTGTTTCGGTACGAACAAAAACGAGGGTTGTCTGACCCGTATTGAGAAGCTGCCCCTCCTGATTAAAGATCTCATAGGCGAACATAAGCCGGGTCTTGGGCATCTGCGGAATCGAGACTCGTATGGTCAGCAGATCATCATATTTGGCGGGCCGGATAAATCGGGAATTCAGGTCATACACAGGCATCGAAATGCCGCTTTCTTCAATGGCTTTGTAGCTTAGCCCCAGATTTCGAAGGGCTTCAACCCGGCCAATCTCATAAAAACGGGCATAATTGCCGTAGTAAACTATGCCCATCTGATCCGTGTCGTAATAACGAACCCGGATATTTGTAACGTCGTAAGTAATCATTATACTATTTCATAATCTGCATTCGAGTAAGGGCCTGCTGATACAGGCGGGCATTGGCCAGGTGCTCGGCCAGTGTCTTTGAGAAGGTATGGTAGCCGTTGAAACTGGCGTTTACCACAAAATAGAGGTAATCGTGTTGCTCGGCATTCAGTACCGCATCAATCGTTGCCGGAGCCGGCAGGTTGATTGGCCCCGGCGGTAAACCGGTATACCGATACGTGTTGTAAGGCGAATCGACAGTTAGTTGTTTGTTCAACAACCGGCGAATGGTAAAATCACGCAGGGCAAAAATTACGGTTGGATCGGCTTCGAGTTTAATGCCGCGTTTGAGACGGTTCAGGTACACACCCGCCACGCGGGGCTGCTCATCGCGTTTGTTGGTTTCGGCGGCTACGATAGAGGCCAGAATCTGGGTTTGGGTCTGGCTGAGGCCTAATGCTTTCGCTTTGGCCTGCCGCTCGTAGTTCCAGAACTTCTTGTATTCGGTGCCCATCCGCTCCAGAAGCGCTTCGGGCTTGATGGTCCAGAAAAATTCGTACGTATTAGGTAGGAACAGACAAACAATTGTCGTGGTATCGAAGCCGAACTTCCGGCAGGTGGCCGGGTCATTGAGCAATTTACCCAATGCATCGGGGCCAAATTCAAATTTGCTGCCCAGCCGCTGAATTAGGTCGCTTTTCTGGCGCATGCTGTTGAACGTTACCGGCATGGCATCCTGACTGCCACTACGCAGTTTGACCAGGGCCTCGCGATTACCCATCTTGGGTTTTATCTCGTAGCGCCCTTCTTTAACCCGCTCCGGGTACTTCATCATCTTAGCCAGAAAGCGGAATGAGGTTTCGTCATTGATAACTTTGTGGGTCTTAAGCGTATCCATTACCGACTCGAAGGTAGCGCCCTTCGGAATGAGTAAGGCGAACGTTTTATCATTGTCCTGAACCAGCAGATTCGGGCTTCTGAACACTTGCCAGAAGTAAAACGTAAAAGTCGTTAAGAGGATGGATACGGTGAGGAACAGACCGATTTGCAAATTGCGCGACATAACGAAAATGTAAATAATGAATAAAGACGCTTGGCTATTGGCGATTATAACCGACCATCGGTTGTCACCTATTGCCTGAAATTATTTATTCATTTTGCTTTGTTCACTTTAGATTGCGCAAATTTACGCCAAATCTGAATTAAGCTACTACCAATGACCCGTGCATTCCTTCTTTTACTTTGTATTGCGCTCGTTGTCTCCTGTCGTACCCGCGTCGATAGCCCACGAAGTATGAATCCGGCGGCTGCCGTGCGGCAGAAAGCCATTGATGAAATTCGGGAGGCCGACCAGAATTTCAGTATGCTCTCCGAAAAGCAGGGGCTGGCCAAAGCTTTCGCTACCTATGCCGCCGATGATGCCATTAAACTGAATGATGGAGCCGCACCGACCGTTGGGTTCGATTCCATACGTTCTCAGATGAGCCGAATACCCCCCAATGGTTCGGTACTGACCTGGCAGGTCCTTAAAGCCGACGCTGCGCAGTCGGGCGAACTGGGTTACACCTTCGGTCAATGGATGCTAACCAGTAAAGACAATTCTGGTAAGCGAAAAACACAGTTCGGGGTTTACGTAACCGTCTGGAAACGCCAGCGAAACGGACAGTGGCGTTTTGTACTCGATGGCGGGAACGCCACCCCAGAACCTAAATAAGGCGGTAGAAGGGTAGGCTTTGTTTCCTAACGGGGGTTTATAAGCGTACAACCCCCGTTAGGAAATTAAACCTGTCTTCATGCCTGACTTTAGGTCGCTTGTTAAAAGCGTTGTAAATTTGAGTGAACAAAATCAGGTCGTTTTGGTCGTTTCTTCTCTTTTCAGGCGCCGTGTGTCACACGGCCCTTCGCTCTACACGTTTTCGTTCTGGCTACTCTGCGTTAGTAATTTCTTATTCTCGGCCAGTTTTCAGATGATGATTCCCGAGTTGCCTGCTTACCTGACAAAGCTGGGTGGACAGGAGTACATCGGCTGGATCATCGCTCTGTTCACCTTCACTGCGGGGATATCCCGCCCGTTCAGCGGAAAAATTACCGATACTGTCGGCCGGGTGCCGGTAATGGCGTTCGGGTCGCTGGTTTGTTTTCTGTGTGGTTTCCTGTACCCATATCTGCTCACAGTGGGCGGTTTTCTGACGCTACGGCTGATTCACGGCTTTTCGACGGGCACCAAACCCACGGCTACCTCGGCCTATGTAGCGGATATTGTACCGGCTACCCGCCGGGGTGAGGCCATGGGAACACTGGGGCTGTTTACAGCCATGGGTATGTCGTTGGGACCCGCCATTGGCAGTTGGTTAGCCAATGATTATTCCATGAACGTCATGTTCTGGACGTCTTCGGCGTTTGCACTGTTGTCGATTGGGATTCTGTTGCAAATGACTGAGACGCTGCCCAAGCCACAGCCCTTCCGGTTTGGGCTGTTACGGTTGAAGAAAGATGAGATTTTTGACCGGAATGCTCTGCCGCCCTTCCTGGTTTTATTGTTACAGTCGTTCTCATCGGGCGTTATCCTGACAGTTGTTTCGGGACTGAGCACCTCGCTGGGTGTCGCCAACAAAGGCCTGTTTTTTACGGTCTATACCGTGGCTTCGCTGGTGGTGAGGCTGGTGTTCAGCAAATCGTCGGACCGGTATGGCCGCTTGCCCGTACTGTTTATTTCGACGGTGGTGTTGGCCGTATCTATGGTGTTACTGATTATTACCCAGTCGCCGTTCATGTTCTGGGTGTCGGCCGTTTTTTATGGTATGTCGTGGGGGATGAATTCGCCGACGGTAACAGCTTGGACGGCCGATCTGAGCAACGAAAAAACGCGGGGCCGGGCCATGGCCACCATGTATATTGCCCTCGAAGCCGGTATCGGACTAGGGGCTGTGGCTGCGGGCTGGCTGTTGAACCACGTTCAGGGCGAAGCCGGTATCGATGCGTCCTTTGCCGTATCGGGTGTGTTGTCGTTGGTGGCCGTGGCCTATATTGGCTGGCTATGGCATCAGCACCGAAAAACCCGCCAACATCGAATGAATGAAGCCGATGAAGTAGCGTTGCTGGACGGAGAGCCGTGATGGAAGACATTGAACCCCGTATCCGCCCGCTGGTCGATGCCCTGAACAAAACCGGGCTAGTTCGCACATTCTCAAGCTGCGAAGGGCATTTTTCACCCGGAGAACAAACCCTGGTCGACCGCAATCATGCCGAAGTTCGGTTTGTGCCGGCCGATGGCGTTGCTGAACAAGATATTGAAAGTTTACTGGCTTCCCTTCTGACCCGTTTTAAAGCCAGGCATGGATTATTACCGGTGAAAGTAACGGCCTACAAGCTTTATACACCCATTGATGCCAATGAGGTCGAAGAAACCTTTGTGATTGAGCTTAAGCCATTTAACCGATTCGACTCCCCCGATCGGAAAAGGGATGATGTAGACCGGGCTATTGAACAGGTTATACTTTTCTTTTAATGTTGGCAGAAAATTAACGCTGATAAAAGGCTCTTCGTATTTAATTAAATACTCGTTCGAGCAGGCGTAAATCATCTGTAATAGTTTGCTATTTCTGAATCTTCTGGAGGGCACGAATAAAGCCCCTCCAGAAGATTTTTAGAGCAGTATTCTACAAAATAAACTGACTTAAATCCCGATTCTTTACCAAACCGTTCAGTTTTTCATTTACCAGTTCTTTCGTAACGACCACGTGGGCGTTGGCGCCGATCACATCGGGTATATCGAACATGAAGTCGTTCATCAGGTGACTCAGCACCGTTTGCAGTCGGCGGGCACCAATGTTTTCTACTTCGCCATTTACTTCAAAAGCAATCCGGGCAATTTCGCGCAGGGCATCATCCTGGAAGGTCAGGCTAACCTCTTCGGCTTGGAGCATGGCGACATATTGCTTCGTCAGAGCGTTCTTTGGCTCTTTCAGGATCTGGTAAAAATCATCTTCTGATAAACTCTGCAACTCCACCCGAATCGGGAAACGACCCTGAAGCTCCGGAATCAGATCGCTGGGCTTGGCCACGTGAAAAGCTCCGGCGGCTACGAACAGGATGTGGTCGGTATGAATAATGCCGTATTTGGTGTTCACTGCGCTGCCTTCAACAATGGGCAGCAAATCGCGCTGCACACCTTCCCGACTAACATCCGGGCCGCCACCACCATTGCCAGAGCGGGCCGAGGCAACCTTGTCAATCTCGTCGATGAAGATAATACCCGCGTCTTCGGCTTTCCGGATGGCTTCTTCTTTTACCTCGTCCATGTCGATGAGTTTGGCGGCTTCTTCTTCGAGCAGGATTTTACGGGCTTCGGCGATGCTCACTTTGCGTTTTTTGCCGCGCTTGGGCATCATGCCGCCAATCATCTCCTGAATGTTCATCATCGACATGTCGTCAATAGCGCCACCCATAATGCCAATGTTTGGCGTCTGGCTTTGCTGCACGTCGATGTCGATTTTGCGGTCGTCCATTTCGCCCGAGCGGATTTTCTCCCGGAACCGTTCGCGGGTGCGCTCGTTCAGTTCGGCGTCGGGGTCTTTCTTCTCGTTCTCGAAGCCCATATGCCCGTTGGCAGGCTTGACCGGTGGAATCAGAATATCGAGAATAACATCTTCGACCATCTGCTGGGCTTTCACCTGAACGGCTTCTTTTTTAGACGCCTTTACCATGTTGACGGCCTGCTCCACCAGGTCGCGCACCATGCTTTCTACGTCTCGGCCCACGTAGCCCACTTCGGTGAACTTGGAGGCTTCGACTTTAATGAATGGCGCATCGGCAATTTTGGCGAGACGGCGGGCTATTTCAGTTTTCCCGACGCCCGTAGCGCCAATCATCAGAATATTGTTAGGCGTTATTTCGCGCTGCATATCGGCAGCGCTGTTCATACGACGCCAGCGGTTTCGAAGGGCAATTGCCACGTTGCGTTTGGCATCTTGCTGGCCGATAATGTACTGGTCCAGTTCGGCGACAATCTGCCGGGGTGTTAGGTCTTTAAGTAATTCGGTCATTGAAAAAACAAAGCAAGTTGAGCGCTCCTTGGGTAAGAAACGCAGGAAATTAGAAAATGACTCAATGGGTAGGAGATTTTTGCTACTGGTAACTATTAATGCCTGAAGCTACCATAAAATCCATTCTGAAAATCAGGCTAATTTAAGGTTTCGTACTTGAATAGCGCGTATGAACTGGCGCGCTTACAGTCTTACTCCCAACGAAGCACGTCAGGCTGTTTACCGGTTTGGGCTCGAAACACTAAAAGGTGACGTGCTTCAGATTCAAACAGCCTGATAACCTTCTTAGAAAAAGCTTAAAAATACCTTCCGGGAAAATCAGTATGACCTGCAGCGAGTTGTAAAGAGAGAAGCAGAATGCTTTTATCGTGAAAAACGATCTTGAATTATATGTAAAAGACTGACCGATCTCCGGCTTACCAATGAATATATTTGACACGGCTACACTGCTGATTGCCCTGACGGCCATCTTCGCTTATCTGAATGTGCGCTTCCTTCGACTGCCCGACACCATTGGCCTGATGATTGTGTCGATGCTGTTTTCATTGGGTATCATCATTGGCCATATCGTCAGCCCGCAGCGCTTTGATGGCATCTGGGAACTGATCAGCCAACTCGATTATAAAACGCTGGTGCTCGACGTGATGCTGAGTTTTCTGCTTTTTGCCGGGGCGCTCCACACTAACACCCAGAAACTTAAATCGGCCTGGGCAAGCATTACCTTGTTTGCTCTGTTGGGCGTAGCTATTTCAACGGTACTGGTGGCGGGGCTACTCTATGGTGCCCTCCACCTGATTGGCCTGCCCATTGGTTTCCTTTACTGCCTGCTGTTCGGGGCACTTATTTCGCCTACCGACCCCATTGCCGTGCTGGGTATTTTAGCCAAAGCAAACGTGCCGAAGGCTACTGAGATCAAAATCGTAGGCGAGTCGCTGTTCAACGACGGCGTGGGCGTAGTCATCTTCCTAACGCTGCTGGAGGTGGTTCGGTTGGGTACGGATGCCATCACCGTGGGGTCGGTAAGCTGGCTCTTTGTCAAGGAAGCGGGGGGCGGGCTGCTGTTGGGCTTGCTGGCAGGGTATGGGTTATACTGGGTATTGCGCAGCATCGATCACTACCAGACAGAGATCATCATTACGCTCACCGCGGTGATGGGTGGCTACTGGTTGGCCAGTTGGCTGCACGTGTCGGGGCCACTGGCCGTGGTGGTGGCGGGGTTGTTCATCAGCGATCAAACGCGCAGCACCGCCATGAGCGCGGTCACGCAGGAATACGTTGAGAAATTCTGGGAAACCATCGACATCTTGCTCAATGCTTTGCTGTTTGTGCTGATTGGCTCCCGTCTGGTGTCACTATCGTTTCAGTGGGCGTATGTGCCGGCCGGTCTGATAGGCATTGTTATTATGCTGGTGTCTCGCTACGTAGCCATTCGTCTGCCGCTGACGCTGGCCCGGCGCTGGATACCGTCAGATAAAGAGGACCCCCTGATCCTGACCTGGGGTGGACTACGGGGCGGAATTTCTATTGCCCTGGCCCTGTCGATTCCTGAAACTGTAGCCGAAAAGGATTTGTTGGTGTTTATTACGTACACTTGCGTCTTTTTCTCCATAGTCGTACAGGGGTTAACGCTGGAACGATTTGCCCGGCGGCTCTACGGGACTAAAACAGGCAGCGTAGAAAAAGTCTGAATGTACCCATGAGCCACCACAAACAAACGTCCTTCCCACTCATGGACTAAACTGGTGACCGTGGAGGCTAGTCGTTAAGGCAATAAATTGAATTCATTACATTTAAACTGGTTTCGCCAACTATGAACACTAATTCTTCCGCTGATCAATTCACATTTGGCATGATTGGTCTTGGCACAATGGGGCGCAACCTCTTACTCAACATGGCTGACCACGGATTTGCCGTGGCTGGTTACGATCAAAATCCGACCCAGTCGACGTTGCTGGAAAAAGAAGGGGTCGGCAACAGGGTTAAAGGCTTCACCCAGATTGAGCCTTTTGTGGCCAGCCTCAAAAGTCCCCGGGTTATTATGATGCTGGTACCAGCGGGCAGGATCGTGGATAGCGTAATTGCCGAACTCGTACCGCTGCTCCAAAAAGGCGATATTATTATTGACGGTGGCAACTCCCATTTTACCGATACAACCCGCCGGGATGCAGAACTAGAGGCAATGGGTCTTCACTTTTTCGGGATGGGTATTTCCGGTGGAGAGGAAGGCGCACGCCGTGGGCCGAGTATGATGCCAGGGGGCGACAAAACAGCCTATCAGTATGTAAAGCCGGTGCTGGATGCAGTAGCGGCCAAAGTGAACGGTGATCCCTGCGTTACCTACATCGGACCCGGGGCGGCCGGGCACTTTGTTAAAATGGTTCACAATGGAATCGAGTACGCTGTTATGCAGCTCATCGCCGAGACGTATGAAGTGCTGCGTAAGGGGCTGAAGCTGGATAATGAGGCTATTGGTGCTGTTTTTGCCGACTGGAATGAGGGACGGCTTCATTCGTTTCTGCTGGAAGTGACGAAGGATATTTTCGCATTCCGCGAGCCGGGTACTGATCACCTCCTGCTGGACATGATCAAGGACGAAGCCCGCTCCAAAGGCACCGGGAAGTGGACCTCTCAGATTGCCATGGACATGGTTACGCCCATTCCGGCCATTGACAGTGCGGTAGCCATGCGCGACCTCTCCAAATACAAATCGCTACGGGTAGAAGCCGCCAACATCTACGGTGATGATATACAGGCGTTAGCCGTCGATCGGGATGCATTCCTGAAGAGTCTGGAACAGGCTTTCTTCTTTTCCATGATTACGACCTACGCTCAGGGTATGCACCTGCTCTCATCGGCTTCGGTCCAGAACAGCTACGACCTGAATCTGGGAGAAATCACCAAAATCTGGCGCGGGGGCTGTATCATCCGGGCCGCGTTCCTAGAAACGATGTTACAGGCATACACGGCTAACCCTTCATTGGAACACCTGCTGGTAGAACCCAACGTAGCCGATCTTATGCGGGAAACTGAGCCGGGAATTCGTTCGGTTGTCTCATCGGCCATGTTGGCAGGTATCGCCATGCCAACCTATGCCGCCACGCTGAGTTACTTCGACGCGTTCCGGTCGGCGCGGATGCCCTCGAATCTGATTCAGGCCCAGCGCGACTATTTTGGTGCGCATACCTACGAACGGATTGACAAAGAAGGAGTTTTCCATACCGAATGGCAGGGCGAGGCATCGGTCAAGCCAGTAGGATAAGCGAAAGTTGCAGTAGAGAGCCCCTGGTACACTGTCGTATCGGGGGCTTTTCTTTTTATATCGTCGTGCCCTGCTGATTGGTGTTCTTTCGTGTTAGAACAAGGGTAAACTAAAGGGAATCTTTTTTTGATGGACAAAATAGAAAAACAGGGCTCCCGCGAAATAGGCTATTCCATCATACGCATCACCAGTGCCATACTCTGAATAACCAGGTACGATCACCTCAAATAAAACGGTTACATAAACAGCCACGAACAGGACAAACGAGAAGGGATAACAATAAGCCTCATCGTGTATAAAGATAAAACGTGTAAACGTTAGGGCAACATGGCAAATAAAAGGCACAAAACAGAAGTCAGTGAGCCAGCCATTAAGAAAGGGCAATGGATAATCCCATCGCCTGAACAAATGAATGACAACCCACGACAGACCATAGCCAACAAAATAGGCATCGAATAATCGTCTGGCTACAACATTAACAGGATTGCCGCCACCGACAGAATTGTGGTACATGTGAATAAGATAGCAAAAGAGACTTTTTTTACCTGGCGTACCGATGGGGAGTCGGTGGACTTAATAGACATGAACGCATCTCTGACAACCTTATATGTGCTTTTCTTTGCTTGTGCTTCGGGATGATTTTCCATGGCTTCTGGTAAAGTTCGATTTCTCTACATTACCTTCTTATAACAACCTGGGGCTGGAATGGGGAGCTATTCCCGATTAGAAGAATATTAGAATCGTAGCTATACGCTTGTCTGGCAACGGGTAATCCTGTTCAATATAGAAGGCTTAGCGCATTAACCGGTCTAAATCAATTCGTATGGATAACTGACTCGTACCGGCTGTGGGAATGGACGTAAACCGGGCATAGGTCAGTTGAAACGCCCGCGCCTGTACCGAGACACCGAACGAAATACCCGTTCCGGTAAAGGCCGAGCCGCCAATACCAGTTGTCGTTACCTTGCCTTCTGCTCGTTTCTGGTGGTTATAGCCGACCAGCAGATGCACGTTTCGGCTGAGGAGTAATTCGGCCCCTACGCTCAGGTGCCGGGCTATTTTTTCTGTTACGCTGGTCGTTTCAGAAATAGGGTTTCCACTCAAATCATAACGGACGTTCAGATTCGGGTCGTTGTAACTGATGTCGAATCGTTGGAGGTGGTGGGCTGTCAGACTCAGTCGGATAGGTGCGTGGCGGGGCTTGAGCGTAACACCCGCTTGTAAGTCGAACGGCAGATCGACATCCGTCGAACCGTAGTTTTTGATCAGATACCCGACATTTTTGGCCACCAGTCCAAACGTCAGATCCTGTTTTGGATGCCGCCACACTCCGCCAAGATCGGCCAGCACGCCGAATGCAGAATACATTTCGATAGACGAGCCGACGGCCTTTATCGTAGCACCGAGGGTGAAATTGCCTTCTGTCCGGGAGTGGGTGAGGCTTAACGCATAGTCATTGGCCGAAAACGTACCCAATGTATTTCCCATGGGATCAGTCATGTCAAACTGCCCGTAGCTCAGGTATTGCAGACCCACCGCCCAGCCCGCGTGTCTATCAGAGTTGGTTTGTTTGATCGGTAAGCCATATTGAAGGGTATAATATTTGGCTGCTGCCAGATACGGCATCAGACTAATGGAAAGCAGGTTTGGCTTAACCGAATCGGCCAGGGCCGGGTTATTGAGGTGATAAGCCCCGTCCGGGCTAACGGCGGTTGCGACTTGCCCACCCAAAGCTGCCACGCGGGCATGCGTGGGCAGATCGAGAAACGAAAAGATACGCTGCCCACCCAACGACTGCGCAACTGCGGCCGGTTGGTACGCGATCAGAAAAAAGGCGATGTAAATGAAAAAACGCAAAGGAGCCAGCGCGATTGTACGCGGCAAAGGTCAGAAAAAAAGGAGTATTCCGTACTTATAAACCAATGCCAATTTTCAGGCCAGCCGTCAGACTGGGCAAAATAGAGTTGCCCGGCTGAAACCGGCTGGGAATAATTCCGCAACCACAAGTCGACATCTGCGAATTGGTCTCGGTACGGCCATACCGAATGCCAACGCCGATATATAAGTCGAGCAGGACGCGGCTCAAGTGTTGGGGTGCATCGGAGGGAATCGCAATCTGACGACCCCATTTGACGTGACTGCCCCAGACAAACCGGTTGATGACTTCCTGATTGTTTGGGAAATTTGGGTCCGGGTCGTAGAGAACTACATTTTTTGTGGCGTTGATCTGCTTGGCAAATCCCTCGATTGCCAGATAATTGCCTAATGGAAATTGACTTCTGATATGAATGTTTTTTCGGTTGTTGGTGCGGTAATGTCCGGTATAATGACGCCACTCAGACCGAACCCGCCAGATGGACCAGTCAGCAAAGTTCTTCTTGTCATCGGATGTAATGGCCAGTCCTTTATGTCCAAAACCAATTTCGCCCTGCACGGCATTTCGTTGGCCGGTGCGCACTTCCAGCCCTGCCTGTAGTGTAGCGTCAGGATCGAGAAGAAGGGAGAGCGGAGCCAGTTTAATAATAACCCGCGGAACGTAGCGGTACCGGACGGTAGAGTCCTGAGCCGATGCGGATAACGCCAGCATGAGCAGCGGAAGGAGGAGTAAACGTTGACGCATCAGGGAAAAGATTACCGTTGTAATTTACGAAAGCTGTATGCAACCTTTATGCCCAGGGTAGCGCTCAAGGACAGAGCGTTGATCGGACGATACACGTCAAAAAACTGACCGCCAATCGGGTGAATATAGCGTATGCCTGATACGGTTTCGGCAGAGACACGTTCGTGGCGAAGACCCAGACCCGCATAGATATCGTACAGAAATCGTGACGGGTTTGCTGACTTATTTCTTCGACCGAATGCCCGCTGAAGCCCCATTTTCACGTGCCCGCCAATGACCCGCTTATGAATCGGGAAGGCAATAGGTTCATCATGCCCGCCCTCGAACGTAGATATAAAGACGGACTTTGGGCCATTCACAGTCAAAATAAATCCTTCTAATGCCCAATACCGACCAGACGGTGCGCCGGGCCTCCGATAATAGCGGAACTCCGACCGTACCCGCCAAGCCTGCCGTTCATCCAGTTGCCCCTGTTTCAATGCCGAGAGGTTATCAAGAAATGGCGGTCCATACCCTGCCTCCACCTGAATCGCCGTTCTGGAAGAAAGCGTGTACTCGAATCCCGGCTGAAGCATGCTTTCTGTACCGAATAAGGTTAGGGGATTCCATTTGAGTAGAAGTTGCCGGACGGTAGATGCCCTTACTGTGTCCTGGGCAGTCGCATCGACGCAGAAAACCAGCAGAGACAGCAGCAGTAATCGACTCATAAATGATATAAATTTCATTCATCAGTCAAGATACAAATCGGCTCGGAACGGTTGTAATCCGCAAGAAAAATTAACTTTGTCCGTCCTTGTTTTTCTATGACCAACAGTATGCCTACTGAAAACCACCTGGAGTCTAATCAGCTTGATACACCAACGCTTTCCAAAGCCGAAGTCCTGATTCAAAAAAATACCGAAGCCGAACTCGGTGGCGGTCAGAAACGGATTGATAACCAGCATAAAAAAGGAAAACTAACCGCGCGCGAACGAATCGCCCTGCTGGTCGATGAAGGCTCGTTCGAGGAGATCGGTAAGTTCGTGATGCACCGTACCCGCGACTTCGGGCTCGACAAGGAACATTACCTCGGCGATGGCGTCGTTACCGGCTATGGGACCGTCAACGGGCGCCTGACCTACGTGTTTGCGCAGGATTTTACCGTTTTTGGGGGGGCACTCTCCGAAACCCACGCCGAGAAAATTTGCAAGCTTATGGATCTGGCCCTGCAAAATGGTGCCCCGATCATTGGACTGAACGATTCGGGCGGTGCCCGTATTCAGGAGGGCGTCCTTTCGCTGGCGGGTTATGCCGATATATTTTACCGCAACACACGGGCGTCGGGGGTTATTCCGCAACTATCGGCCGTCATGGGCCCCTGTGCGGGTGGTGCGGTATACAGCCCCGCTATCACCGACTTTATTTTCATGGTCGAGAACACGAGCTATATGTTCGTGACCGGCCCCAACGTCGTAAAAACCGTTACGCACGAAACAGTCACCGCCGAAGAATTGGGCGGGGCCAGCACGCACAGCACCAAGTCGGGCGTGACGCATTTCGCCTGTGAGAACGAGCTGGCCTGTATCCAAAGCCTGAAACAGTTACTGAGCTACATTCCGCAAAACTGTGAAGATGAGCCGCCCATGCTGGCCTATGAATCGGGCGATGAGTCGCGGCCGGGTCTCAACGCCATTATTCCGGCAAACCCGAACCAGCCATACGATATGCGGGAAGTAATTGAGGAACTGGTCGATGGAGGGAGCTTCATGGAGGTTCACAAGAATTTCGCCGAGAATATCGTGGTTGGTTTCGCCCGGATTGGCGGACGCAGCATTGGGGTGGTGGGCAATCAACCGGCGGTGCTGGCGGGGGTGCTGGATATTCATGCCAGTACGAAAGCGGCCCGGTTCGTTCGTTTCTGCGACTGTTTCAACGTACCGCTGCTGGTGCTCGAAGATGTACCCGGTTTCTTGCCCGGTACCGATCAGGAATGGAACGGCATTATCACCAACGGGGCTAAACTGCTGTTTGCATTCTGTGAGGCCACCGTGCCCCGCGTAACGGTCATTACCCGGAAAGCGTATGGCGGAGCCTATGACGTAATGAACTCCAAGCACATCGGGGCCGACATGAACTACGCATGGCCATCGGCTGAAATTGCCGTGATGGGAGCCAGTGGTGCCGCTGAGATCATCTTTAAGCGGGAAATCGCGGAAGCCGAAGACCCGCAGGCTAAGTTGCAGGAGAAAGTGCTGGAGTACACCGAAAAATTTGCCAATCCGTATCGGGCGGCTAACCGGGGCTATATTGATGAGGTGATCATGCCCGACCAGACCCGGCAGAAACTCATCCGGGCGTTTACAATGCTGGAAAACAAAGTCGCCACGCTGCCGAAGAAAAAACACGGAAACATTCCGTTGTAAATAGAAACCGGGCTACTAATGGTTCAACGCAGAGATTAAGGAGATACACTTATTGACGCCCAACGCAGCTATTCAGGTTGCGTTGGGCGTCGGCGTAAACAGGGGCAACCTGAAAAAAATCAGGCTTGACAGCCAGGGTAATCAGGAGTTTATCAATCACGGGAGTGGACTTTGCGTTGTTGACGCTGTTTCTTTGCGAAGCAACTGCCGAATAGCAGCCAGATGGGCCAGAATGACCAGTGGAACCAGACACGACGGCAATAGATTAAAGGGGAAATAAATAATGGCGATGTTGGGCTGGTCGAAGGCGAATTGCTGGAAGGGTGTGGGCACAGACAGCAGCGCGTTCACCACAATATTTACGACCAGCGCCAGGCAAACAAGATTCCAGATCAGCAACAATGGTTTGTTAACCCGGTTGCCGATAAACCCAAACCAATAGACAAGCGGAGCCGACAGCCCCGAAAAAATATCGAAGTTTCGCCCCTCGAACGTCATGAGTTCAGGAATGGTTTTCTGCATAAACAGCCATAGCAACACGATTTCTACGGGGATGCGGACGACATGAAACAGCGTTAATGCCCTTATATCCAGCCGGTCGATAAAGGTTTTACCCCAGGCCGTGCTCATCAGCGCCACGATGGTGATTATGGGCGGTAGCAACAGGAGCAGAAGCCGGGGTGGCACCGTATTGGTGACCGTGTAGAACCCGGTAAGGCCCAGGCCCGCCTGAAACGCAATCCAGACTGCCAAAAGGGCCAAAAACGGTTTACGCGCCGGTGTCGCTCGGCCAAACAGCCAACCGGCGAGCAATACGGTAAGCCCGAACATAACGGGAATGTAGAGAGGTAGTTGTTCCATGTCATTATAATTTATTGACAAGGCAAAGGAACGCTGCGTGCTGATCAGACGACCTGCCAAATGGCAAGAAATAACGATCGGACTATTTTTTTACGTATTCGCGCCGTATCCGGCTCAGCGACGTATCGGTGATGCCGAGGTAGGAAGCGATATGTTTGAGCTGGGCGTACTTGAAAATTTCCCGATCCGTGTTTATCAGATTTTCGTACCGTTCTTCAGCACTTTTATTTATGAGCTCCAGCGTTCTCTGCTTAAACACGGCAAACGATTTGACCAGCATCATACGGCCAAATTCGCGGAATTCGGGCGATGAATGGAAGAGTTTATTTAACGTCTCGAACGTGATAGAATAGCCATGGCAATCGGTGATTGCCTGAATGTTTTCGGTTGAAACGGTTTGCATAAAGAGGGATGACACCTCGAAGACATACCTGTTGCGGGCATAAAAAAAGGTGGTCACTTCATTGCCATCGGGGTCGTGCGTGAAAGCCCGCATACAGCCTTCTTCCAGAAAAAAATAGTCGTTGCTGATTTGCCCTTCTTTCAGGAAAAACTCATTTTTTTTGATGGTTCGCTTGTCAAAGTGGTCGATGATGTTTGTCAGTGCTGAACCCCAAACGGGTATGTTACTCTGGATAAACGCGATCAATGCTTCTTTAGCCATATTGGTCGAAACAGGATTGGGTCGGTACGGTTTACGTCGCTATAAATTCCCTTAAAGTAGCGTGAATCCGGGATTAAATAACCTGACTTGCAGCCTATCTCTTTTTGGAAAGACCGTAACCCGGCTTCACCCGGTTCTGCCATGCGCAGACGCGACAATTACATTTGGGAGCACTCATGTTTGACAGATGCCGGAAAGCAAATGGTTGCAAAAGTCGGGTTAACGGCTCATTTTTGTCCACCCAAGCGCAAAACAGCTGCGCCAGTATTTGACGCAGCTGTTTAACTGAATTTATCCGTCAATCAATTGACCCATTTATGTCCATCCCATCCCCTAAAAAGCCCGGTAGTTTAGTACGAACCGTGGTTATAGGACTTTTAATCTTATTTGTAATTGCGTTGATGGTCGGTACGCTGACGGTTCTGTTTCCTTAATCTACAGGTACCGTTACGTATTCAATCGCTTCCAGAATGACCGCGCAGGCCTTTCTGATCTCTTCTTCCGTGATCACCAGCGGAGGGGCGATTCGCATGGAATTGTTACAGAACAGAAACCAATCGGTAATGACACCGCCCACGATGGCGCGGTCAATAACGGGTTTCAGCACATCGAACGAGTCAAATTCAACGGCCAGCATCAATCCTTTACCGCGTACCTCCCGAATAGCCGGGTGGGTCAGCAACTGCCGGAATAATTGGCCTTTGGCCTCGGCCTGTTCGTGCAGGTTTTCGGTTTGAATGACCTGCAACGTCGCCAGCGATGCCGCACACGAAACCGGATGCCCACCAAAGGTTGTGATGTGCCCCAGAATTGGGTTGTTCCGGAATACGCTCATAATATCGGCTGAGCTGATGAAAGCCCCAATGGGCATTCCACCCCCCATCCCTTTGGCGCACAGCAAAATATCGGGTACAACGGGGCCAATGTCTTCAAACGCCCAGAAGGTACCCGTCCGGCCGAATCCCGTCTGAATTTCATCGAAAATCAACAGCGTACCCGTATCGGTACAGCGTTGCCGAACGGCCTGCATGTAAGCCGCTTCAGGAACCCGAACCCCCGCTTCACCACAAACAACTTCCATAACAACAGCTGCGGTACGGTTGCTGATCTGATCAATATCAGGCCAGTGTCCATGCCGAATGTGCCGGATGTCGGGTAGGAGCGGACGGTAGTTGCGTTTGAAATTTTCGTCGCCCGAGAGCGACAGGGCGCCCTGTGTAGAGCCGTGATAGGCATTGAAGAAACTAATAATCTCCGTCCGACCGGTGTAACGTTTGGCCAGTTTCATGGCTCCTTCAACGGCTTCGGTGCCGGAGTTCGTAAAATACACCGTGTTCAGGCCGGGCGGCAGCGTTTGGGCGAGTGCTCGTGCCAGTTCCGTCTGGGGTGTCTGAACAAACTCACCATACACCATCAGGTGCAGGTATTTGTCTAACTGGTTCTGAATGGCTTGCAGCACATGCGGGTGCCGATGTCCGACATTACTGACGCCAATGCCCGAAATAAGGTCCATGTAGACCTCATCAGGCTGCTTTCCAAAAAGATATACGCCTTCGGCCCGTTCGATTTCCAACCCTAAAGGGAAATCGGAGGTCTGGGCTATATGCTGAAAAAATAGTTGCCGGTTCGTCACCGTATGCATGATAAATTATCAATATTGCTCCTTGATTTTTAACACCCACGACCATGAAAACAGTTCTTCTTTTCCTACTGCTGAGTCCAACTATTTTGCTGGCTCAACTGATAAAAGTCACACCACAGGATATTGAACGTAAACAGTCCTACCTGCTTTTTCGGGATGGGACCCTGCTTCGGGGGCGCATCATTCGGCAGGACAGTTCGGTCATCACCGTTCAGAAACGAAATGGAGACCGCTCATTCGTAGAAGCCGACCAGGTTGTCCGTATCTCGTCTAGTCGCCCCGATGCGCCGACGGGTTCGGACCAGACTCACACAACAGTATTTTTGCTGAAGGATGGTACCCGGTTTTCCGGAAAATTCGTTCGCCAGGATAACACAATGATCACGGTACGAAAGAGCAATGGGCAACTCACGTATTTTGAACCGGAATTACTGGCCCGCGTCGACTCGTCCGGGTTAGACACCGGGGCCACTGCGCTCACCGACCTGCCTCGTACGTTTCAGAACCGCTTTTCACCCTGGCTACTGACCGGTAACACGGCCTTTAACGCAGAAAAAGGACGGGTATATTACCGGAATACGTTTCTGATACTCAACGAGCTTCAGTACGGGCTCACCCGTAATCTGAGCCTTGGAGCGAGTGTCAACCCATTTTATGGGAGTTACTCGCCAAGCGCTTTTAGCCCAAGGGAAACGGTGCTGGGGCCAACGATCCGGCTCTCCGGTAAGTTGACATTTCCCATTGGCGAGCAATTTCGGTTCGGTATCAACACTGTTTACCAACCCCGTCAAAAAGGGTTTTTCTACCAAATCGCCCAGCAACTGGTGATCCAGGGGCTTATGTCGTTTGGCGATAGCCAGCGGAATGCAACGCTGGGATATGGACTGCGCATTTTTCCGGATTATACTTCATCGAACAAAATTCCGGTGATTACCGTAGGGGTCATGCACCAGCTATCCCGTAACCTGACTTTCCTGAGCGACAATACCTTCTATTTGAATGCGTATTACGGTAATTCCAGTGCCGATCTCTCGGTGGCGCTGCGTCTCAACCGCAAACGCCATGCCTTCGACCTGGGAGCACTGGCAGCGGTGAAGTCCAATTTCGTCTACTATATCAATGTTCCAGCTCAAAATCAGACCAAAGTATACATCTCGCCCTATATTGGGTATAATTTGATTATCGGCCGTAACTAACCTCCACTACATGAAACAATTATCCCTCCTTTTGCTGCTGATTTTGCCCTATCTCAGTATCGCGCAGGATGAGTATTACCAACCTAAAAAACAACCTCAGCCCACAAAACGCACGTACTCGATACTGTTGAAAGACGGGACGCAACTCCGGGGTGAACTCGTCCGACAGGATAGCGCCGAAGCCATCATCCGAACCACTAATCTGGGCGAAATTCGACTGAATGCTGACCAGATCGTGCGAATTGAGCAGATCGGCACACAGGCCGAAGGTGAAAGTTACCCCAACCTATTTTCGCAAACGATGCGGTTCGCGCCAACGGCTTTTTCGGCCGAGCAAAGCCGACTTTATTATCGAAATTATTTTCTTTATTTCAGTCAGTTTGAGTACGGCATTACGGAAAACTGGAGTGTAGGCACAACCTTCTTTACGTTTTTGCCCACAGCGCTTTTCAGCCTATCAACAAAAGTGTCGATACCCGTTAGCAAACGGGTCCGGCTGGGAATCAACGCGCAGTACGCCGGTTTGCGGGATGGGGGGCTGTTCAATGGCAATGGTAGCGCACTCCTGGGTATTGGCTACGTGCAGGGCATCGTAACGACCGGCGACCGGCAGAACAATACGACCTTTGGGTTGGGGTGGGGTGTGTCGAATGGCGAACTCTCCCGCAATGTGGTGGGTACGTTTGGGCTGGTCCGGAAGGTTAGCCCCAAACTCTCTTTCATCACGGAGAATTTTGTGCTGATCGGGCAGGGTAGTGTGGACTTTGCCGGTGTCCTGTCGGCTGGTATTCGCTTCGATCGCCGTCGGCATGCGTTCGATCTGGCGGCTTATGTTCCCTTGGTTGTAGGCTCGGGCGTATCGAGTTCGGTCCTGTTTATTCCCTACGTTAGCTATCACATAAGAATTGGCAAATAATTTGTTCTAAGGGTATTATCTGACGGTTATGCCGATTTACACTATTTTCGCCGTTATTGTCAGATAAGACAGTTCTGTATGCCCGAAAATCCTACCGATTTACCACCGTTTGCCCGTTCCTGGACGCAGCTTTACGCCATTGTGATTGGCAGCCTGGCTGTCGAAATCAGTTTGTTTTACCTGCTAATGCACTGGCTGTCATGAGTGTTATTGACTGGAGTGTATTGGTTTTTGCGTTAGCCGGCATTATTATTTACGGCCTTATCCGAAGTCGGGGCAGCCGGAGTATGGACGACTACCTACTGGCGGGGCAGTCGCTTCCGTGGTACCATGTGGGCTTATCGGTGATGGCAACTCAGGCGAGCGCCGTTACGTTTTTATCGGCACCGGGACAGGGGTTTTCGGACGGGATGCGCTTTGTGCAATTTTATTTCGGCTTACCGCTGGCCATGGTTGTGCTGTCCATTACGTTCGTTCCGATTTTCCATAAGCTCAAAATTTATACGGCCTACGAATATCTCGAATCTCGCTTCGATTTCCGCGTGCGAACCCTCACCGCCGGTTTGTTTCTGCTCCAGCGTGGGCTCTCTACCGGCCTGTCGATTTATGCGCCTGCCATAATTCTGTCAACCATTCTGGGCTGGAATATTTACTGGACGAATCTGCTCATGGGCGGCATTGTGCTCGTATATACTGTAACGGGTGGTACCAAGGCTATCTCCTATACGCACCTGCAGCAAATGGCCGTTGTGACGTTCGCCATGGCGCTGGCCGGGTTTCTGACCGTTAAGATGCTGCCCGAAGGCGTGGGCTTTGTCGATGCCCTGCACGTAGCGGGCGAAGCGGGGCGAATGAACCTGATCGACCTGAAATTTGACCCCAATAGCCGCTACAACCTGTGGTCGGGCCTGATCGGCGGCTTTTTTCTCCAGCTTTCGTACTTCGGCACCGACCAGTCGCAGGTGGGGCGCTACCTGACGGGCGAATCCATCGGCCAAAGCCGTTTGGGTTTGCTAATGAATGGACTGTTGAAAGTGCCCATGCAGTTTCTGATTCTGCTGGTGGGTGTGCTGGTGTTCGTCTTTTATCAATACAATCCGTCGCCCACGTTTTTCAACAAGCAGGAAACCGACCGGCTGAAAGAGAGTCCGTACGCATCGGCCTACCAACTCGCCGAAATCAAACACCAGAACCTCACAACCCAGCGGCAGAAGGCAGTAATGGATATGCAGGTGGCCCTTAAAACGGATAATGAAGATGCTCAGAATACGGCAGGGAGTGTTCTGCGTGAAACGGATGAGGCTCTGAAACAGGTGAAAACCGATGTGACCAATCTCATTAAGAAGAACAACCCCTCGGCCGATACGAACGATGTCAATTATGTTTTTCTTCGCTTTGTACTCGATTATTTGCCCCACGGGCTGATCGGGCTGCTCATTGCCGTGATCTTCAGCGCGTCGATGGGCAGTATCGCTTCGGCTTATAATTCGCTGGCGTCGACCACAGTGGTTGATATTTACAAACGGCTCATCAAAGACGACTCAGACGACGCCCATTACCTGAATGTATCCCGTTGGGCTACGGTAGGCTGGGGCGTATTCTGTATTGTGGTTGCTCAGTTTGCCAATCGACTGGGCAGTATGATTGAGGCTGTTAATATTCTGGGGTCGCTGTTTTACGGCGTGATTCTGGGCGTTTTTGTCGTTGCCTTCTACGTCAAATCTATAGGAGGTCGGGCTACTTTCTGGTCGGCGATCATCTCCGAAGTCCTCGTTGTTATCAGCTGGTATCTGGATTTAACCGCTTTTCTGTGGCTGAACGTGATCGGCTGTTTATTGGTGGTGGGCATCGCCTGGATACTTCAAAAGGTTATACCACGGCCTGCATGAACAAACCGCAGGCCGTAAGTCTGCTCGGGTAAGAATTAAAACAGTGTTCGGAGAAGTCTGGTTGTAGGTAAGGCACTCAACTTTATTTACAATGAGCATCTTTAATTTAACAGTTTTTAGTGGGGTCTTACTGACGTTATCGGCTATGGGCCAAACGAAAAACTCCTCGTCTGCCGAATCAGCAAAATCCGTGACGGTCGGTCAGGGCGAAGTCGCTCGCTGGGCTGGAAACTGCCTTCGGTGTAGTTTCGAAAAAAGGGCCTGGGATGCGGTCAATGGCACCTGTTATTATCCGGTAGATATGGATATGGAGCCGGGGAAGTATACGATCTCCCGCCGAACAACGGGCGGAAAACTGGAGTCGGCCACGCTTACGGTAACCGAGAATTCCTGTCAGCAGGAAGACATCAAAAACTTTCCTAAAAAGGAATACGTAACTGTGTCGGCTAAGAACCAGGCGAGAGCGGCTAAGGAGGCTGCCATTGTCAATCCGATTATCAGCTACAAGGCAGAGGTTCGTCCGGCCGTATTTGATTTACCCGTGGGCAAGCCCGCTAATCCGCTGCCCAAAGGCGAGGGTAATTTTGGTGCCTGCCGAACGTTTGACGGGCAACCCCGCGATCGGCATACAGGACAGGATTACCCGGTAGCGGTGAGTAAGCCTGTGTTGAGCATTGGAAATGGTAGGGTAGTACTGGCGGCTAATCAGTTTTTTAGCGGCAATGCCGTTTACATTGATCACGGAAATGGATTGGTCAGTGAATATTTTCACCTGAAAAGTTATTCGGTCAAACCGAATCAGACCGTAACCAAAGGCCAAACCATTGGGTTGACCGGCGAAACGGGTCGGGTAACGGGGCCGCATCTGCACCTGGGCGTTCGCTGGCATGGGGCTTGTATCAATCCTGGTTTCCTACTGATCGATCCGTCAGATATGCCGGAAGTACAATAGCCAGGAGTAGCTATATTTATTATGTGAATGCCTGTCGAAAACCCCGGCAGGCATTTTTTTGTCCCTTGTTTCCTGTATCAGAAATGTTTCCGGTCAATGCGATCCAGACATCTGACTTGTTGGTATTTTGTTTATAATCAGTAGAATAAGGCCGTATTCTCATTATTTCATAAATGACTATTAGTTTGGTAGAGTAATGGGCTTTGCTAAGTTCTATGCCCGGTATTATTGATGTCGCCTGTGCACATTAATGAATCAGGGTAGTAGATATGGCTATCATTTCCACAAATCCAAACAAACGTTATGTCATCATTTTTACGCTCAATGAGCCTCGCATGGTTCTGGTTTACGGCCATTTTTCTAATTCATGGAGCCTCCGCGAAACCTTCGCAACAAAGTGGCCCGACACCGCAGATCATCGTTACGCCATCCTCGCTAACTGTTCTGAATTACAGTGAGTATGAAGGTCAGTTTCCGGCCACTTACACGGTGTCGGCAAGCGGGCTAACGAATGATCTGGTCATAACCGCACCGCCCTATTATCTGCTTAGCGCCCGCGGAAATACAGGTCCGAGTCTTTCCCTGCCGATTGTCAATGGGGAAGTATCGCCAACGCAGGTTTCGGTAATACTGCTCGCGTCGTCGCCCGGTACCTTTACGGGCGTTGTTACCAACGTCAGTGGCTCCGCAACAGCAACGGTAGCCGTGAGTGGAACCGCCATAACGCAGTCGGTGAGTGTAAGCCCCAGTGCACTGAATTCGTTTACAACAACGGTCGGCCAGCCTTCTGCTGTTCAATCCTATACCGTGACCAGTCGTGGAGGCTTGTCAGTGGTAGTGAATGCCCCAATGGGATTTGAGATTCGTACGGGCAGCGCTGCGTTTGGAACATCGCTGGTTATTAGTCCGAGCTTGTCGTATAAAAATACGCAGGTCGATGTACGCTTGGTTGGAACAACGGCCGGACCTGTTTCGGGGGCTATATCCAATGACACCTACTACCATTCGGCTCACCTTACATATCCGGTGGCAGTGAGTGGTGTGGTTACACCGGTTGCGGCATCCGCTTCACTGAGCGTGCTGCATCGCGATGCTGATTACGGCAATCGAACGGATCAGACGATCCGGCCTTTTCTTGAACTTAGTAATGAAGGCACTACCGCCATTCCGTATAGCCAGATCACTCTGCGGTATTGGTTTACTGCCGAAGGGGCCTCACCACCTACCGATTTACAGGTATACTACGCTCAACTGGGAACCCGAAACGTTAGAATGAAGTATGTTCCGCTTTTGGAGCCGCGCCAGGGGGCATTCGGGTATGTTGAGTATAGTTTCGATGCATCGGCGGGGAGTTTAGCCGCGGGCAGTCTGTCGGGCCCGATTGAGAATGGTATTCTGAAGCAGGACCGGTCAGCCTTCAACGAGTCGGACGATTATTCGTATGCTACTCCCACTACATTTACCCGTAATTCGCATGTAACGGCCTATCTGAATGGACGACTCATCTGGGGTGAAGAGCCCGTCACTGCACCGGTAGTGCGGCAGGTTAAGGTTTATTCGGCCGCAAAAAATAGTTATGTCACCAGCAGTATCAGTACCGTTCTTGAGGTGCGTAATGCAGGAAATGTGGCAATTCCCCTGCAGGATTTGACAGTACGCTATTGGTTTACGTCCGAAACGAGCCAACTGCTCAATAGCTATATTGACTATGCACAAGTAGGGGTTCAGACCATTAAGCACAACGTTGTTCGACTGGCTCAGCCAGTGTCAGGTGCCGATAGCTACCTTGAACTGGGCTTTTCGGCTGGTACTGCGAACTTGTCGCCCTTGAGCAGTACAGGGCAAATTCTGTTCCGGCTCGTGAAGCCTGACTTCTCGTTGCTGAATCAGGCAAATGATTATTCTCACGGCCCCGTAAGCCTGACCGAAAATCCCCGCATGACCGTCTATTTACAGGGAAATCTGATTTATGGTACCGAGCCGTCGGGTGGCATGGGGCGTGTGGGTGTACCGGACGAAAGCAAGTTGTTACAGGTCACGCTATTGGGAAACCCGGTACAGAATGAACAGTTGATTCTGGAAGCACGTGGTGCTCAGGGTCTTCCTTTGGTTATGCAACTGCTTGACCGCCAAGGTGTACAGGTGTTCGGGAAGGAAATAAGTGAGGCCGCCGATGTAGAGCGGCAGCAGTTGGAGATGAATCGGCAACCGGCGGGAGTATACCTGTTACGCATACGTACACCGAATCAGGAACAGGTACTTAAAGTAATCAAACCATAAACTACTTTGTAAAACAGCCTAAGGCCCGCTCATTTGGCAGAGTACCGAAGAGCGGGCCTTAGGCTGTTACTAGCTTAGGCGTTAACAGCTGTTATAACTTTAGCGGACTCTCTTTTGGTTGATGCTACGGCTGCACCATAGACTACCAGACCAAAGCCAATTTTGTTAACAGCGTCTCCGATGTTGTAAATCAGATCCAGATTAAGGCCCATATTGCCCAGCAGGCCGCCGGGCATTGTCATGTAGCCGATTGGGTAAATACCCCAGCCAATCAGGACAAAGTTACGCAGCAGCCGGACCGCCTTGGATACCTCTGGGTTTGGTGATTGATCGGCCACCTGTTTTACGCTGCCAAGTGTTGCTTCATATACGATACCGATATAGCCGAGGGTCGAGATTGCCCCCCACAGTACAGTCCGGGCCGGGTCGATTGACTCACCAATGTAGCCGGTTACCAGCATGAAGACAGAGTAACCAACCAAACGCCAAAGCGTAGAGGTTTTCCCTCCGTAGGGCTTGATCAGCAAATAAAACTCTACACACATCAGCGGTACTGTAAGCGTCCAGTCAATGTAGCGAAATTCGGTAGGCGATGTCTTTGTCTCAAGCCATACACCCCGCATATAAAAATAGTGTACCGCAGCAATCATGGTGATCAATCCGGAGATGAGCAGCGATGTGCGCCACTTACCATCCACCTCGCTCCGTTCCATAAAGAAGAATACCGAAGCCGCAAACATGGACATATAGCCCGTAAAAAACGTAAATCCAATTACGTCACCTGGCTGAAGAACCTCCAGCAAAATTGAAGAGAGTTGATTAAGCATAGCAGTATGTAGTGAATGATGAAATGGACATGTACAATTAAAACCTAGAATTGTACAACGGGTCAAATGTATTTTGTTTAATCTTTATAAAAAAGTGTTAAACAAAATATATTTTTATAAAAAATGAAAAAGCCCTCCAATTCCTTACAGAGGGCTTTTTGAAGCAGAAAAATAGTGCCTTGTTGCGGTAAATTATTGTAGAAGAGCTATTTACGGAGCAGGTCCAGTTGGTGCATTACCTGAATGTGAGGCAGTGTTATGGTAGAAAGCAGGATGAACAGGTAGGGGAGCGGGTCAAACAGAGGTGTATAACTGTGCCAGATACCCGCCCCGGCCATTAAAAAGCCGAACGCAAGCATTGTAAGGGGAATTGACTGCCGCCAGAGTTTCCAGATTGTTTGGGTAGGCATTCCTGGGCGCTGCATGTAGGTTTGAATAATGCCAAACGAACTAAGCGAATGCCAGCCACCAAAATACAGCATAAAGGCGGGAAGTAAAGGGAGCATGTAGGTAAGGAGGAGTATCATGCCCAGGCGTGCCAGACGCCAGCCATTGAGCCGCATGGGCTGATGGCCTAATGCCAGCATAGCCAGTACAATCGCCAGTGTAGCCCAGCCACGGAGCAATGCCCCGGCCCGACTGACGGCCTCGCCCCAAAGTTTCATGGCCTGCGGGTCATTCTGAATAATTCTGGAGAGAATGGGCGTGACTTCAGCGGCATGGGTGAGTAAGATAAACGCGAGTACGAAGCCACCGGCCACCAGCCTGATCAAGGACCAGTACCGATCATCCGGTGCATTTTCCAGATCTGTTTCGCCAAAATGCCAGGCTGAAATCAATAAAAAGACGGTTAGACTCAACACCGGAAAAAATAACCAGGCTAGCCCATAAATAACAATCATGAGCACATACTTCGTTATAAAACGGGCCAGCGAAAAGGGTTGTGCCTGTCGAAGGGTGCGTTCCTGTTCAATAAGGTGGTCAAGTGCTCCGTGCGGAATTCCAACCAATAAGAGCAGACTTATACAAAAGATCAGTTGAAGAAGTACAGGCAATGGCCCGACCCAAAATTGATAACAGGCCAGTAGAACACCTGCCAGAATGGTTAGCCCGGTAGGCGTACGCTGGATGTAGTGGCCCAGTTTGGCTAACAAGTAAGTAATCATCTCGTAAACAGTGGTTTATTGGTCAAGCCGATAACCAGCGATTTACTTTACTGGTTCATATAGTACTAAAAAATAGTAAATAAATTCTATTAGAAAGTCCCAGGAAGTAGCTAAAGCTTAGCTTTAGCTACTTCCTGGGACTTCATATAACAAAAGCGAGTAGGCGGCTATAGTGAAAGCAGCACGTCTGCTTACGCCTTCTTTTTACCTTTACCGCTTTTTACAGCGGGCATGGCCGGAATTTTGGATTTATACTCCGATACGCTTTTTTCGATGCCTTCCTTAAAGAAAGGAAACACCTGGTCGTTCGATGATTGGCCCAGGGCAAGTGCCTTTTCGGCAAATGGCAGCGCATCCGTATACTTACCCATTTTAGCCAGAATCTGCGACTTGATATACAGGTTACGGAAATTCTCCTGCTTCGCTATTGACTTGTCGATCCAGCCCAAAGCCTGATCCAGATTACGGCCTTTCGACACATTATAGCTGGCCGCTGCCTGTAATACGGCCGCATCGTCGGGCTTCTCCACTACTGCTTTATCTACGTTAGCAGCCGCATTGGCATCCACGTCCACGCGTAGGTCAGCGGAGGCTTTTGCATTGGCCCACATAAAGTTCAATTTAACTGAGTTGTCGGTTAAATCACCAAAGGCAATGGTGAACGTTTCGACCTTTTCACTGTTTTCCTGTGGCTGCAAATCAACCCGCAATACGTCCTGATCCTGCTTGTAAGTTGCTTCTGTAACGGATTTGTCTTTGTTGAAGATCAGGGTGAAGGCTCCCTCGGCTGGAATAGACATGACGGCATAACTTCCAGCCGGTAATGTTTTGCCATTTACCATCACATCGGTTGAGGTGCTGAAAATCGTGGCACCATTAGCACCTGTTCGCCACACTTTTCCGGCAGGGACAAAATCGCCCGTGAATGGTTGGCGACCCCGCAGGCTTGGACGTGAGTAAGTAACGGAAAGATCAGTTGTACCCACGGTTTGCATAACTGTAGCACCGGGGCTGGGTGAAGGCAATTTAATTTGGGCGGTGGTCAATTGAGCTGCTAAACAAAGTGTAGCAGCTGTTAATGAAAGTTTGCGCATGATTGTCTATAGACTATTTAAAAAACAGCCCCAAATTGCGATTTTTTTGCACTAAAAACCAGCACATGTACCGAAATCCCCTGCTTTCGTTGCTTCAACAATACAGTCCGGTCGATACGCATGAACAGACCATGACTCAGGAAACCATCGATTTCGTTCGGGCAAATCCTAACTGCTTCGACCGGTCGTTACTCGTTGGCCACATTACGGGCTCCGCCTGGATATGCAGCCCCGACCGGCGACAAGTTCTCCTGATTCATCATCGAAAACTCGACCGCTGGCTACAACCCGGTGGTCATGCCGATGGCGACCCCGATGTGGTCGCGGTAGCCCTTCGGGAAGCACAGGAAGAAACCGGGCTAACGTCCCTTAAACTCCTTTCCAATGCCATCTTCGACGTTGATATTCACGAAATACCCGCCCGAAAGAATGTCCCAGCACACCTGCATTACGATATTCGTTTTTTGTTCGAAGCAGACCCTGCAGAGCCATTCGGTAATTCCGAGGAAATTAGAAATATTAAATGGTTTTCGTCTGAAAATGCCGAACAACAGATAAATGAAGCATCAATTCTACGTATGCTAAGGAAAAAAGTGCATTAACTATAAATATAGTAGCTATTTTTATTGTTTTTACTATATACGAATCATTAGATTTGTCGTACAGCAAAACCATAGAGATAGCCATGAAATCTATATTTTCACTACTGGTCGGTATTAGCCTGATGGCGATATCCGGTCAGGCCTTTTCGCAGGATGGAGGGAGTAAGAAGCCGCTCAACAATCCGATGTATTCTACCCACAATTACAAACATCCGAATATGGCGGCTAAAGCCCGGGCCTGGGAAAATAAGCCGGGCGTTGCCGTACAGCAGCCTGCGCCAACCGATGCCCGGTATGCGAACTACAAAAACCAGATGCCTAATGTACAGCCGGTGGGTGGCATAACCGTTGATCATACGCCTTCGGCGAGTTTAGCTGACCGCAACTACAAAATCCAGCGGGTAAGTGAGCCGAATGCAACCACCCCTTCGAATGAGTACTATGTTAAGAAGCAAAAGAACACGGATACAACGAACACCAACGTTGGTAACTAGGTATTCTGGTCAACAATAAAATGGGCCATCTGTCATGCAGTTGGCCCGTTTTGCTTTTATTCGTATTCCGCACAACGTCGTGCAGACAGATGCTACCGATGAGTTGCGATTGCGGGTCGCACCACGTCTGAACCGTTGGTTTGTACCATGGATGACTTGGTTTGTCTTTTCAGGCCGAATACGGATGATCTATCTTTGCATTGGAATCATACCCGGCTTTACTGAGTAACAAGCCGGGTATTTATCAACCGAAAACCACGTCGCCATGTCAGCCAATAGCCGTTTTCATAGTATTTTATATAATAAATGCCCACGTTGCGGAGAAGGTGATTTCTTCGTCAAGAAAAGTGCATTCACGCGCGATTTTGACAAAATGCATGAGCACTGCCCTCATTGCGGGGAAAATTTTATGCCTGAGCCTGGTTTCTACTGGGCATCCATGTTTGTCAGTTATGCGTTTTATACCATTTACACACTGCTGACGTTTTTCATTGTCGTTCAGGGACTGGGTGTCAACCTCGATTATTATCTGATTGGACTAGTGCCAACGCTGATAGCCTTGACTCCGTACTTTTTCAGACTAGCCCGTCGAACCTGGTTGTCTATTTTTATCACTCCTAAACAGGTATCCCGTTTGTAGCGGAGTGCAGACGAATGAAATTCCCGCCAAGTTCTTTAAAACCCCTTGTACATTTGGGTGAAAGATCATGAGCCACGGTAAGTTATGAAGGTTAGAGTAGGGGTAGTTCAGGCAACACCCGTGTTTTTTGACATAGTCAGAACGATTGATAAACTCGAAGCACTCGTTGTTGATGGTGCTCGGCAAGGCTGTCAGTTTCTGCTTTTTCCGGAGTCGTTCGTTCCCGGTTATCCCCGAAAATTTACGTTTGGGGCCGCCATCGGCTTACGAACCGATGGCGGACGGGAACTCTACAAAACGTACTGGCAAAATAGTCTGCAACTACCTAGTCCTGAACTGAAGCGTCTGGAACAAATTGCCCGCGATAACGGCGTTTATCTGGCCATCGGGGTAACGGAACGGGATGCCTTGAATGGAAGCCTTTACTGCACGCTCGTCTATGTATCCCCAACGGAAGGCTATATGGGAAAGCACCAGAAAATCAAGCCGACGGGCGTTGAGCGGCTGGTCTGGGCCGAAGGAACCGGTGAACAGTCGCTGGGCGTATTCGAAACGAAAGTCGGGCGCATGGGTGGGTTGATTTGTTGGGAGAACTACATGCCGTTGGCCAGGATGCGCATTTACCAGCAGGCTCCGCAGCTCTATCTGGCCCCCACGGCTGATGCGCGGCCCACCTGGCCTGCTACGCTTCAGCATATTGCCTGCGAGGGCCGCTGTTTTGTGCTGAGCTGCAATCAGTTTTTTACACGCACTGATTATCCGGAAGAGTACCAGGAATTTCTGACGGAGGAAGATGATACATTAAGCCGGGGTGGGAGTGCTATTGTCTCGCCACAGGGAGAGTTTATTGCCGGGCCACTCTGGGACGAAGAAGGTGTTTTAATCGCCGATCTTGAGCTGGATGAAGTGCTGAAAAGTAAGCTCGATTTCGATGTGATCGGGCATTACACCCGGCCTGACTTACTGCCTTTCTCACCCAAAACCAGCTAAGCGGTCAGTCGGCCTGACGGACCGCTACCAACTATTGTTTTACCAGCTTTACTGTCCGTTTCTTATCGCCCGCAACCAGGGTCATAAAGTACATACCTGCCGATAAATTCAGGTAGGGTAATGTAAAGGCGGCCAGCCCGGCTGAGGTATACCGGCTCTGCCAGATCACTCGTCCGGCGGCATTGGTTAATGTAGCGTCGAGTGGGACGTTGGCTTCGATTTCGCCCCATCGAACGCCCAGCGGTTGCACATCACTGAACGGATTAGGGAAAACAAGCAGCTGCCCATAGGTGTCGGCGAGTACAGATGCCCGCTCAAAATTTGGGATGCCGTACCCCAACTGGGCGTCGGGACTCCCAAACTGATTCCCCGACTGGCGAAGTGCATCGGTTACCTGAGCGGCCGTAAGCCGGGGATGAGCTTGCCAGAAACCGGCCGCCAGACCGGCAACGAGCGGAGTGGCAAACGAGGTGCCGTTCCCCGAAACGATCTGTCCACCCGGACTGCCTACAATGGTTCCCTGTCCACGAGCTGCCAGATCGGGTTTGATTCGCCCATCGGCCGACGGACCGAACGAACTGAACGAGGCCCGCACACCAGCTTGGGTAACGGCCCCAATTGCCAGGACAGATACCGCGTCGGAAGGAGCAGATAAGTAGCGCCAGGCGTTGCTTCCTTCGTTGCCGGCGGCTACAACCACAACCATACCTGTTTCGGCAGCAATTTGAGCCCCGCGGGTCGACAGGGCTGTTTTACCATCCAGATTCTGGTAAGTGTAACTGGTCGACGGATCATCGAACTGGGTGTATCCCAGCGACGAACTGATAACATCCACCCCGACACTATCGGCGTACTCGGCTCCCAACACCCAGTTTGCTTCTTCGATTTGCTTTTCGCTGGCTGCATCTTCGGTACGAATCAACACAAACGAGGCTTTGTAGGCGGTGCCATACAACTGCCGGTCGGCGGTGGCAGCAATGGCTGACAAACAGGAAAGGCCATGCGAATCATCCTCGTACACACTCGTTTCTTTTTTGACAAAGTCGTAGGTTGCCACAATGCGTTTGTCATCGAAGAGCGGTTTTAGAAAGCTCACTTTATCGCCATTCAGGAAGCCCGCGTCCAGCACACCAATCAGCATCCCTTCACCATGATACCCCTGCTGGTGCATGATGTCGGCTCCCAACTGGGTTATCTGCGTTTGTGAATTGCCATAATCCAGTGGCGCGTCTGCTAGCATGTTAATAGTGCTGACTTTTTTCGGGGCCGACACCTGATTCGCTGCACTGACTCGCGCATTGGCAAGCGACCGGCCAAATTCAAGTCCTTTTACAATGGAGAGTCTCTGGACGCTGGCTATCGTAGCGTCGGTGGCCTCAACCAGAGCCGCATTGAGCCAGCGAGAGGTAAACCAGACTTTAGCCCCCGCCTGCTGAAGTTGTAAAACATAAGCCGGATTAACGGGCAGGTCGCGTTCCAGAACGCCAATATTCTGCTTTTGCCGACGCAGGATAGACCGTTGTGACAGAAATTGCTCCGGACGGCTTATACTGTAGGGCGAGTTCGCTTTGTCGCGCAGGAGAACCAAAAATTTACGGGTCGACTGCCCAAAACCCGTTAGCTGGCAGAACAGGAGCACGACGACAAGACATCTTGTCTTATTCCTTCCCGTATGTTTGAATGCGATAGATTTGCCGAATGCCATACTCAATCTGGTTTTTTCCTAAACAAGCCGGAGTGTCCGTGCAGAATTGGAGATACGTACGTTCTTTATAGATCATCCCGATTTGATGAGCGTAGATGTCAACGCGTTTGGCCTGCCCGATAAGGGTTGAATCATTCGACGCAATGACCGTGACGGTTTCCCCAAATTCTTTACCCGATACGCTGAAATGCTGCCCGACGTTGCGTGCCTCGTACTCCTCAGATTGCCATAAATTATACCGGTTGCCATTCCAGCGTAGCCCATTGCTGACCGGATACAGAAGATTAACAAAATCCCGACCATTTTCGGTACGAATCACTTCGCTATTGACCAACCGGACCGACCAGACTGAGTCTGTCTGCCATGACTGACCGTTGCTAGTTTGCCGATAGCGCAGGAGACGATACGCCCTGTGGCCGCTGACGTCGGTGTAGGCCGGGCCAACGGTCTCTTTAAGTTGGTACGAGTGCTGAAGAGGCAGGCTATTTCGTACATACTGCGTTTCCTGCACGTCGTAGATACGATAACGACCGGCTTCCAGCGGCATGAAGTCGTATTCGGGTATACCAGGCGCATCCGTTCCAGGTCGGCATCCGCCGATGGCAATCCACAGGACCAACAAAAGAATATATAACCGACTGGACATACGGGAACAAAGGATACACCAAGGTAGCGATGTTGCCCTTTTGATCAAATCGTCGTATAAATAAACCCTTCTGCCGAAGAGGCTGACGTTAGAAAATTCGTTTCCAGGCCAAGCGGACAATCAGCAGTAACGCGACAAAACCCACCAGTATATAGGTGAACGGCACGTAGGTGATTGCGTAAATGCGGGTACGGTCAATGAGCCAGAGAAGCGCAATAAGTGCCGTAATCATCGTCAGAAAGTTAGACAACTTTCCGAAAGCCGGTATGTAATTGAAAGGCAGTTTCCGTTTAATGAGCATCAGGGTAGCCACCATCGTTAACATAGGTAGCACCTGTAACGCCAAGTTCATATCCCAGATACTCTGGCGCTCGAACAAAAAGAGGTAAACATTCAGGGTGAAGGCAAACATGCCCGGAATACAGGCTATGTAGGCCAGTACGGCGTAAACATACCGCCATTTCCAGATTTCTTCTGCAGTATCGCCCGACCACAGATTAACTAAAAAAGCTCCTGTAGGAATGGCCATCAGGAGCAAAAACAGTAGTATTGGCTGGCCGGATAAGGTCTCGAATACATCTCGAAGCGTCATGGCGATAGGGAGTCTAAGCAGTAAATAGTAAGGTGTACGTAATCAAGTGATCGTGCTTACATACCTCAAAGTTAGGCATTATAGGCGCTAATCTGACTTGTTAACGTACACCTTAGTATTATCTTACCGAATTACCCGGACGCTTGACCTTATTTTATTGTCAGTAAATAACCGATTGTGAAGTTGGCATCCCAGTCGAAAACGAACTGATTACAGCCGGTTGCTTCGGCAATGGATCGATAAATATTGAGTCCCGCTTTAGACTTGGCATTCTCCAGTTTGTAAGCAGAAGGGGCGTCCAGAACCGTATAACGCTCTTTATCTTTTCGGACAGCCTTGGCCAGTTCAAAGGGTACTCCGCCAATAATGAAGCAGGTCTTGCGATGATCGGTTGGTACTTGCTTGGCTTTGGCTTTTACTTCCGTGGTAACGGTTTCGTCGCTGGTGTTATTCTGGAAATACTTCGCCCCGTATGTTTCTACGGCTTTAGTAGAACCTCCTTCTTTCCAGGATATCTTGGTATTCCCCGAACCTATATCAACCACAAATGAATTATTGTAAAATTCGGTGGGGAGTACGGCTCTAAGCCCCAAAGACCCTTCCTGCTCCGGGGTAACGATGTTCACCACGTAGTTCAATGACTTCAAAACTTTAATGATTTTTGGGGTTCCCTCAGCTTTTACGGCTCCCGAACTAACCACAAACTGAATGTCGCGGCCACCTACACCAAAATCCAGCATTTTGCCGATATAGCTTTTCAGACCCGTCCGGATATCCTCATCGGTAGCCATGTTTTCCATAACGAGGCTGTTGTTGAACTCGGCTTTTTCGAGTTTCCAGCGCTTCTGGTCGTCGATCCGGACTATGAAGGAGTTGAATCCACTGGCGCCTAACTCAACGACGCCTTTAAGCTTCCCGTTTTGCGGTTCAGGAGCCGTGTAGGAAAACGACTGGCGGGGCTGATCGGTAGCCTCACTCTCCGACGAAGCTGAAGAAGAGGCACTCGACTCTTCGACTGCAGCCTCGGCTGTTTTGTCGTCGGCACGGGGCATCGTTTCCGATTCAGTATATTCCTTGTCTTTGGGCGCAAGTTTGCGCAGGGCGTCATTACCGCCAAAGTAGCGGAATGCGAAGAAAACACCAGCCAGAATCAGGGCCGTAATGAGCAGCCGACCGGCTACGGTTAAGCGTTGCATAGGAAATTAATTTTGAATGAGTGATTGAGCGAATGGTTGAATTAAAGCGAATGAGTGGCTATTCGCTCAATCACTCATTCGCTCATTAAAAATGTACGGTTAGTCAAGCAGGTTTTTATACCCGGCGTCCTTCTGCGGAGCGGGACCGAGGTTGATGGGCTGTGCCGGAGCGTCTAGCTGTACCATCTTGAACTCGCCCTTGTTATAGGCTTCTAGTAAAGCCTCGCCTTTGTCGGACAGAATACCGTTCTGAATATCGACACCGTTGATGAAGTCCATCGAAAGGTCCATCGCGCGCTTCATTTCGCCGAGTTTCATGCTCATGTCGTCCTGAATGTATTCCATCGACTGATCGAAGTAAAACTTCTTGTCGGGATCTCCTTTAAAGATGCTGACCGCCGTTTTCAGCGCGTTCGAGCTATCTTTAACGATCTGGTACTCGGTTTCCTTAAGCCGGACTTTAATTTCGGTTTCCTTAATAATGTAGTCGGCACTTTGGTTGACCTTCTCCATAAAAGCCAGCACATTTTTCATGTTGCGCTGGAGGGGCAGCAGTTTTTCGTTCATCTCCTGCAAGCCAGCGCCTTCGATCGTTGCCAGTTGGGCCGTTTCGCGCATACCGGGTTTGTCGATCAGTGAGTTGGCTTTGTTGGCTTCAGCGAACTTCTGCTTGATAGCTTCGTTGTTCTCGTTGATCTTTTTGTTCAGCTTTACCAACTGCCCGGCCAGAATATTGATCTGTCCCTGCATTTTTTCCCGCTTGTCTTTCAAATCTTGGATATAGATTTTCATGATCGCAATCGGGTTCAACTGAATAACCGTGCCCGTAACACTCCGCATCAGCGATTTGAACAGGAAAAATATCGCCGTCCGAACATCTTTGCTCGTGAATAGGAAAATCAGAACCCCGAGAGCACCCAGCAGGAGGGAGAGTTCGAGAATGTTTGACGTTACACGAATCAGAAATTCAATGATTCGGTTGAAATAGACCAGGCCGAGTCCGGCCATACCGGCCAGCACAATCATGCCCAGAACACCTTCGGGGCGGCTCCAGAACGAACGCTTTTCTGCGTCTGCATTGCCGCCAAGTTGAGAAAAATCAGGAGTTGCCATCTAAGGATTTACAATTTTTGAGATAGAGTTCAGGCTTGCAAAATGGGTGAGAGCGTAGTCGTTATTGACTCTAATAAAGTACCGCGCAACGTCAGTTGTATTTCGCAAATCATTTCAGATACTGTGCCATTTTGGCGATATCGTCTTTAATCTGGTTTAGAAAGTGCGCGAAGGTCGACTCATAATTTTGCCGATTTTGAGTGATTTTGGCACTTTGTTCCGAGATCTCGCCTGTAATTGCCGTCAGGCGGTTGGTGTTGGCGTCGATCTGTTTCTGAATCTCAACCAACTGTTTTTCCAGAGCATTGTTTTCTGTTTGCAAGCGCTTCTCTTCATTTTGCAATCCGCCTACGCGTTCGGCCAACGCTGTTTCAACACTCTTGCTGAACCCCTCGCGGTCTTTGTTAAGGGCCGAAATGTAGCCATTCGCCGTGTTATTCAGTACGCTTGGGTCGCTACTTCCTCCGAGCGCCTTAAAACTCGCCCAGGCCGCCTGAAACTGTTTGTCTTCAGACAAGCCAAGGTTGCTCAGGCTCCGCAGGGTTTCCCGAAACTCAAAATAATCCGGACCCGGCGGGTTATTTTGTGCCAGTACATTGGCAAAGTGCTCGGCAAATTTCGAGTCTACCGCACCGGTCGCACCGGCGGGGGTACTATCCGCTGAAGGTGCCGAGGGTATTGCGGGCGAACCCGTAACGGGGGGCGAAGGCCGCGGAGCAGCTGGCGCCGGTGCCGGTGATGTACCCGTAGCAATAGCGGGCTCTTCTCCTTCTTTGACGAAGAAACTCAGAATTTTGCGACCAAGTGATTTATCAGGTTCTGCCATAGGGGTCTATTGTTTCGGGGTCACCCGGTAGCGGGATGCCCGTTCGTTGAAAGACTGAACAATGTTACGAGGTTCCAGCCATTCCTACAATATCACATTTGGCCGAACGGTTGCCGGACTTGACAAAATGCTACAGGGCATGACGGCTTATTGTCCGCATCGGTCGGCAGGGGATCATGCCGTTCATTTCATCCTGGCTGTTCCTTAAGCAGGACCGCAATCCCTGATATCAGCTACTGCTTACTCCCGGAGCCACTTCTCCATCCGTTCCCTGAATGTGGCTACTTTGGGTTCCGAAACGAGGTGGATGTACATGTTGTATGGGTTATGTCGGTAATAATCCTGGTGATACGTCTCGGCAGGGTAGAAGGCCGCAAAAGGCATGACCTGCGTAACAACCCGGCCCTGATGGTGCCCAGACGCGTTTTCTCGCTGGATAGCCGCACTGATACGAGCTTTTTCCTGGGGTGTGCGATAGAAAACAGCCGACCGATAATGCCTGCCTATATCAGGCCCCTGCCGATTGAGCTGGGTAGCGTCATGACCGGCAAAAAAAGCATCCAGTAGAACGTCGTACGGAATAACGGCAGGGTTATAGTAAACCTGAACGGCTTCGGCATGACCGGTCTGGTCGGTGCCAACCTGCTCGTAAGTGGGGAAGGCAAGGTCACCACCGGTATAGCCCGAAACAACGGCCCGAACCCCTTTCAAAACCCGCATTTCCTCCTGAACGGCCCAGAAACAACCACCGGCAAATGTGGCTACGGATTCACCTGGTTGCAGGGCAGGAAGCTTTGCCGGACTGACGTCAATAACGGTGCTGGCTTTCGACGCATCCGTTCGCTGTCGGCAGCCGGTAAAAGAAAGTGTACCGACAATCAGCCATCCGGCCAGTAGCAGAAACGTTTTTCGAGTCATATCCGGGAAACAATATATAGATAGTGAACAATTGAAACCGGTAGTCGATTCCACGGCCGGTGTGTATTCCTGAACTGATCGAAATAAAGCTGTATCGTTTCGTGGAATGGGTGAAGTCGGGTAAACAGGTGCGTTCTTGATTGAGCCACTGTGTTTATCTTTGTATGTATTGACCCCGTATCCATCACTGACAAATCCTTACGCCTTATGTCGCTTACGACCTTAGGTCTCGAACTCCCCACCGACCCCCGCTGGGTTGATATTGCCGGCATGAATATCGGCGAAATCCTGATCGACCATGCCTGGTGTGAGCAAAAAGCCGCGTCGTCGTGCATATCGCTCATTGTTATGTATACGGATAAAGTTGAACTGGTGGACGTACTGACGCCCATCGTTGCCGAAGAGTGGGGCCATTTTCAGCGGGTATTGAAAGAACTGCGCAAACGGAATATCCGACTGGGAAGGCAACGTAAGGACGAATACGTGAATGAACTACGGTCGCGTCTGCGCCGATCCATTGGCGATCAGCATGAGCAGATGATGGATAACCTGCTCATCAACGCCCTGATCGAAGCCCGGAGCTGCGAACGCTTTAAGCTCCTCTCGGAACATATTGCAGACGTAAGCCTGCGGAAGTTTTACCGTGAACTCATGATTTCGGAAGCTGGGCATTACCGGACATTCATTGAACTCGCCGAAACCTATCTGCCCGCCAGCCGCGTTCGCGAACGCTGGAAAGAGTTTCTGGCCGTAGAGGCCGATATAATGGCCACTATGGACGTTCGGGCTGACCGAATGCATTGATTGTCAATTCTGGCGAAACAGATTGACGAATTTATCAATCTGTTTCGCCAGAATTGACTGGCGAGTGGGTTATCTTTACTGTTCGGCTGAAAACGAATCCGACTCACCGACCACTAATGACTTTTCTTCAACAAACGGCCCAACGCATTTTTGACGCCCATGGCCCCAGCTTAAACGATGTTTGGGTGATTTTGCCCACTCGCCGAGCTGTGTCCACTTTCCTGGATGAGCTGGCTGCCCTTTCTGACAGACCCTTTCTGGCCCCCCACGCACTTGCCGTCGATGATTTTATCACCCAGGCCGCGGGTGTTCAACTGATCGATTCGGTTAGTTTACTTTTCGAGTTATACGACGTTTTTAAAGAAATTGACCCGCTGGTCGAGTTTGAGCAGTTTATCGGCTGGGCGTCCATACTGCTCTCCGATTTCGACCGTATTGATCAATACCTCGTTAATCCCCACGAATTATTCAGCTACCTGACGGCCGCCAAAGCACTCGAACGCTGGCAGGTCGACATGCCTTCGTCCGCCAAACCAATTGTCGAAACGCCCGGCACGACCCGATACTTCAAACTTTTCGAGAATATACATACGGCCTATCATGCCCTTCACCAGCGACTAAACGAGCAGCGGCTGGCGTACCGGGGAATGGCCTACCGGCTACTAGCGCAGCAGGTTGAGCCCTTGATTCGGGATAACCTGGCTTATGAGCGGGTGTATTTCGTGGGGTTCAATGCCCTGAGTAAAGCAGAAGAGCACATTATCCGGGTGCTGGTCGATGCCAATAAAGCTGAATTGATCTGGGATGCCGACCTGTATTACATGAATGACCGGCGACAGGAAGCTGGCGAATTTTTGCGACGATACAAGGACAATGGCTGGCTTTTTTCGAAGCAAAACCATGCCGATCTGGCGCAACTGTCCAACAACCTGCTGGGTTCTGAGAAGAATATCCGCGTGGTTGGGGTGCCAAATGCCAGTATGCAAACCAAGGTAGCGGGTAAGATTTATAGCGAATGGCAACGGGCCGATAGCGCCGGGCCGCGGGATGCTGCTATGCCCCCGCCAAAGACCGCTATTGTGCTGGCTGACGAAACGCTCCTGGTGCCGGTATTGTACGCGCTGGATGAAAACGTGACCGACCTGAACGTTACCATGGGTTTGTCGTTGCGTTCATCGCTGTTGTTTACGCTGGTCGATACGCTTTTTGAGATGCAGCGAACGGTCCATGAGTTTCGTACAAAAGACGGGCGCGACCTCAAGATTCCCAAGTTTCACCATCGCCACGTTGTAAAACTCCTTAATCACCCCTTCCTGAAACAGTACGAGCGTATACGGGGGCTGATGTGGCCGGGCGATGTACTGTCGACAGGCGAAGTTTTACCGCCCGAACCGCTCTTTCAGTGGATCGCCAAAGAGATTGTGAAAAATCAGCGGGTATACCTGACCGAGCGGGACATGCTGGAACTGGGGCAGGATGACCCACTCGTGCGGGTGCTGTTCAGGCGTTGGCCCAATGAAGAGCCCATGAAGGCCATTCGCACGTTTTATGACCTGATCGAGTTACTGCGCGACGTGTATCGTACCAGTCAGGATGCCATCGAGATCGAGTACCTCTACCTTTTCTTTACTCTGCTCAAACAACTGGAAGCAACGCTGGACCGGCAGGGCGAAGGAGCACAAGAGGCAGGGCGCGGCATACCGGTGGCTAAGGCGCGAAATAGAGGGCAGGGGGCAACCGCCATCCTGGATACGGGCGCTCCGGTTCCCATGCTACACGCGCACGAACCGTCGGCCGCCGTTACCGTGCGCAGCCTGAAACAGTTTCTGTACGAACTGATCCGGCAAACGAGCATTCCGTTTACCAGCGAAGGAAAGAGCCAGTTGCAGATCATGGGTATGCTCGAAACACGGGCTCTGGATTTTGAGCGGGTTATTATTCTATCGGTGAACGAAGGGATTCTGCCGCAGTCCAGAAAATTAAACTCGCTTATTCCGTTCGATATAGCCGCCGATGAAAACATAAAACTGCCTACCTATAGCGAACAGGAAGCCGTAATGGCGTACCACTTTTACCGGTTGCTGCAACGGGCCAGCGAAGTGGTGCTCCTGTACACAACCTCCACAGATGCGTACGGGAATAGCAAAGGTGAGCCAAGCCGCTTTATCCGCCAGTTGGAACACGAGCTGGTGCCCCGCTCTAACGGACTCGTTCGGATAAGCTACCCAACGGTTCGTTTCGGTCGGACAAGCGACAAAAAGGAAACCAGCCTGACTGAGTTGAGTGTGCCCAAAACGGAATCGGTGCGGGATGATCTGATTAACCTGCTTATAACGAAAGGGTTGTATCCCTCTTACCTGAATCAGTTCGTGAGCTGCTCCATGCGGTTTTACTTCAGCCGGATTGTGAATATTAGTGAGGAGGAAGATATCGAAGAGAAAATGGGAGCGGCTGAGTTCGGAAGCTGGCTGCACAAAGTGATGGAGCGGCTAGACCTTGAGTACCGCCTGAAAGCCCTGCCCATCGACGAGTCGATCATCAAAAGGCTGCTCGAAGAAGAGTTTGCCAGTACCAACAAAGGCCGGGTTATCGAGTCGGGTATGAACCTGCTGCTTTACGATCTGGCGCAGAAACTAATGCTCGACTTTCAGCGTCAGCAGAATGCGCTTCCTGGTTTGACCGTTATTGGAACAGAGCAAACCCTCGAAACGTATTTGACTGTATCCATTGAAGGGCGTGGGCCCGTTCGGGTACGGATAGCGGGAAAAGTGGACCGTATTGAACGTCTGGGTGATCAAATTCGAATTGTCGATTATAAAACGGGCAAGGTCGATCTGTCCGAAAAAACGCCCAAAGACCTGAGCGATCGATTAGTGAACGATGGGGGCGACGATGCTGGTAAGATGCGGCAGTTATGGCTGTACCGGTATCTGGCCCTTAAAAACATTAGTGAGTACGGTGGTTTACCCCGCGACCGGGCTAAACGAGATATTTTTAAGGCGGAGGGTATGCCCGTCGAGGCCGGTTTTTATTCGTTCCGGGATGTGAATGGGGGCTTTAAAACAAACCCCGTTCGCTTCGGCGATAATGATAGCCCTGATCAGTACATCGAAGATTCGGAAGATTTACTTCGCCAACTGATACAACAACTGCTCGATCCTAAACAACCGTTCAAAAAAACAGACCAGATCGAGACCTGCCAGTTTTGTGATTATAAGGGTATCTGCGGACGGTAAGCACCTCCGCAATGGGACTGGCCTTACGATTTCACTAAGCTATAAGCGCTAACCAGTACAGCAATGGCTCACTTCCAGTCAGACTGGTTGATGCCAGCAACCTGCATCAATTTCGATTTGGTATCGTAATGATAAAGGTCGTTCCTACGCCTACTTCACTGTTAACCTCAATTTGCCCCTGTTGTAAATGCATATACTCCCGGCAAATAGCCAGACCCAGACCCGTGCCGCTGATTTGCCGGGCATTACTGGCTCGAAAGAATTTACTGAACAGATTTGGTAATTCATGGGCGGGCACGCCAATACCCTTATCGCTTACGGTTATCAACACTGAATCCGGGGTATATCGAACTGTCAATAATGGGTCTGCTGAAGAAAACTTAAATGCATTCGCTAACAGGTTGATCAGTACATGACTCATCAGTTTGGTGTCTACCCAAACCGCCGTGGGCTCCCCAATGAGGGCTTGCTGTACGCTTCGTCCATCGGTCTGATTGCTAAAGGTCGATACGATCACGTCTTGTATAAATGTAGGCAGATCCGTCTTCTGAAAATTTACCTGTACTTTACCTTCCTCCAGCTTACTGAGCGTTAAGGTGTCCATGATAAGCTCCTCCAGGAACGTAATCTGTTGGGAAATCTGATCCGTATGTTTTTTGATCAGATTGTTGAAGGGAGATTCGTTATTCTTACTGATGTAATACTGAATTAGGTCGATACTGGATTGGATGGACGTTAATGGAGTTCGAAACTGATGCGAGGCAATGGAAATAAACTCAGACTTCAGCGTGTTCAGAGACCGCTCCTTTTCCAGCGATTCCGATAGGAGTCGTTTGTTCTCAACAACGTTCGTAATGTCGGTCCCAACGCCGATTCGGCCGGACTGTTTACCGTATCCCCGGTCCATGGTAAATAAACGCACATGGAAGTAGCGAAGGCTACCATCCTGGTGTCGGGCCCTGAATTGAAAGTCCGTTCCGGGTTCGGGTTGCTGAAAGGCCTGAATAAGCAGGGGTTGATCTTCTTCTGGGACAATAGATAACAAAGCCCTTGGGTTTTGATACAACTCGGTCATTGAAATACCGCTTAGCCGCTCAAAGGCCGAATTCATGTACAGCACATGTGGGTCTTCGCTGTCTCGTATCCAGAATAGCTCATCGAGATTTTCTGCGATCGCACGAAACCGCTGCTCACTTTCACGCAGTGCTTCTTCAGCTAGCTTTCGTTCGGTAATATCGGTCAGTGTACCGGTAGTGCCTGTAAGTTCGTTATCTTCATTGACCGTTAACCGGGCGAACACCTCAATCCAGCGATAGCCGCCTGCTTTACTGACATAACGAATCTCGTGCCGGCAATAGCTTTTCTGGCGTGCCATCAATGGCTCAAACAGCTCCAGGTTGCATTTCTGATCTTCGGGGAATACATAATCCAGGAATGAAGTACCCAGCGACTCGGCAATGCTAAACCCCGTAATTTCCTCCCAGGCTGGATTCAGGTAGGTCCATGTGCCAAATGTATCGGTCTGGAATACAGCTTCTTTTAAATTATCAACCAGCGAGCGGTAGCGGAATTCACTTTCCTGTAAAGAATGCTCCGCCTGGCGTTGGCTTGTTTGATCGATAACAACGCCAATCATCCGGCGGACCGACTCACATTCACCCTCAAACCGTATTCCATCGACTTTGAGATAATACGTCGTTTGGGTATCTGGCTTAAAAACACGAAAGCTAAGATCGGCCATGGCCTTTCCCTGTCGAACAGACTCGATCGTCTGATTAACTAACGTCAGATCGGCCTTGTGGATCAATGGCAGAAAATCATTAATGTGTTTAAGGCAACCCTTTTCAAAAAAGCTGAAATAAGCGTAAAAATGTTTATCCAGTATCAGTTCATCGGTTAACAGATTCCACTCCCATATTCCAAGCTTTCCTGCTTTTATTGCCAGATCGGTTCGTTGTTGGGTTTTCGTGAGTGTTTCTTCAATGCTCTTGAGCGACGAGATATCCGTAACTATATCCACGAATCCTAACAGGGTATTCTGATCATCATAAAGACCACTAACCGTCGACAGTACCGGAATGATCTGACCAGATTTGGTCTGTATCAAATTCTCGCGTCGTATAAAGCCATGTTGTTTAACATAGGCCATAATTGTGTTATCGTCGGTTAGCGACTGATCGTCAAGTAAAGGTCTGAGCTGGTCTACCTGTCTATGATGAACGGATGGGTCTCGCAGGAAACCGGGAGTTCTCTTCGCCACCAGTTCATCGGCCCGATAGCCCGTTAACGTTTCCAACGCCGGATTGACCAGTTGAATAATACCCTGGCTATCGGTAGCACTTATACCCAGTCCCGCATAAGTCAGGATTGCCTGCTGGAAAGCGGAAAGCTGACGCAGATCGGCCGTTCGTTCGGCGATCCGTTGTTCGAGGTTCAGGTTTGCCTGCCGTAAGTCCGCTTCGGTACGTTTCAACTGCGTAATGTCCTGAATTGTCAAGAGGACATCGCCACCCACTCGTAGCAGCGTAAAGCTTCCCCACTGCTGGCTGTTTCGAATATCATCCAGCATTTCAAAGTGCAGCGTTACATTATTACAGACTACGTCGATCAGCTTGATAAAAATATCATTGGTTAATAGGTGGGGACAAAGCGTTAATAGTGACCTTTCCAGCATGGTTTGCTGATTAAAACCGATAATCAGCGAATTCTGGGGGTTAGTGATCAGGTAACGAAAATCAGTAATGTGTCCGTTCTCATAGATTGGCCGCAGTAAGGAGAGACCCGCCGGGCTGGAGTTTACAACAGCCTGTAATAGCTGATTTAATTCAACTGAGTCATTTGGCTGGTCAGCCTTTACGGGACCACCAATGGAATGATAACGATCGGCTATTGGAACTGTATCACTTTCGCTCACCTGAAGGACCAGTTGCCGACCCAATCGAAGGATCGTCAATGAAACCCATCTTTTTGCCTTGGGTAGATAATAATCACTATGGCGGGGGTTGCCGTCTTTCAGAACGGCCTCTAACTGGCCCAAAACATCGTTTGCCTTGTCAAATGGCGACAAGAGCATATTGCTCGCTCTGGTGAACTCTTCCGGAGTTTGTTCCAGTAGTTGAGCAAACCGTAGGTTAACACGTTCGCAGCGGAATATAGTGGACTTTTGCTGACGTACAGGCCTCAGAAAGGCGACCCCATAGCGGGACCCTTCAAACCATAGCTGAACGAGCTTTTTCATGGAGTGGATTGCGGTGGTAGGGTAGAGTTACGTAAGCAGAGCTTGAGCAAGTTGTCAAACCTGAATAATTCTTAACTGTACCCTGTTATAGGGGCGTTCTGTATGACGGGCAAAGGCAATTCTGTGATGACGAAGAAAGTATAACTGCCCGGAATGAATCGGACTTTGGAAGGAGACTGTTTTGTAGAGCTAACATTAATTAATTTTTATCTGATGTACGGTGGCTTATTGTATGGAACAATAACGTTAAGTTATGTTACTAAATAAGAACAAACATACAAATAAGTAAGTGTATTATGTTCATTTTACAAATAAGATACACATTAAATAATGATGTTATTTTGTTTCGTTGGCTATGTTTGTGCGTATATAATATTCTTTTTAACTGGATTTATACAGAATATAAATTACCTGCAAGGGCTCTAAAACTGAAAAAGCAATTATGTTGAGGATAGACGGGCAGAACCTGTATAGTACATTACCTGTGAAATGAAGGCATTTTTAAGATATTCTATCACTATCGCTTGAGACGAGATTTTAAAAAGAAAAAACGCCCTCAATCCTCAGGGAGAAGGCGTTTTTTGCTGTATTTTGAATACAACCTGAATTGAAAAAAGCAATTTTGTTTGCTACCTAAGCAGCAGATGAAACAAAATTGGCAAATAAAAAGATTAAATACAACTATTTTGATAAAATAAACGGTATGAGTAATCCGCATACTGTTAATTAATTCATCTCGAAAACAACTTTCACGGAAGCCGTAATCCGAAACGTTTGGGAAATAGTTGCGACAGGTCGGTTAACTTCCATGTTGTAGGCGTTCATGTATATATTGTTCTGATTGGTTCGTATATAGCCAATAGCTTCGGTTTCTTCTATATCACCCATCCGCACAATTCGTTTGATTGTCCGGGAGGCCGCTTTAGCCATTCGTTCGGCCTTTTCTTTAGCCCTTGTTACGGCCACATCAGATAATCGAAGTTCAATATCGCGCTGGTTGCTCACCGAAAAAGAAGAGAATAAGTCCATAAAGCCATCGGAAGCCAGCCGTTGCTGCACCAGTGCATATCGTTTCAGGTCGTCGAACTTAATGGCAACCCGTTGAAACCCCTTGAATTTTTCAACTGGCTGTCCCATGCCGCCACCACCCATCGAAAAGTCACGTTCCTTACGAACCATCAGTTGCAAAATCTGAATATCTTTCGTGGGTACTTTGAGTTCGTTCAGCAGAGCCGCTAATCGCTCCCGACCTGCTTTATGCTGTTCGTAAACAAGAGTAATGTCTTTTTCATCGCTGTACGTCAGGTTGACACTCAGCGTACCCTGGTCGGCGGCTACTTCTTCAAAAGCATCGCCCAGTACCGTCAAATGATTGTCAGTCGATTGAGCAATGCCTGTTGATAAGCCCAAAAATAAACTAACGACTAGCAGGCCGGCTTTAATGATGTGGGATTGATACATTGTGTGCATAAGAGGGAAGGATGAGTTGAAAAAAATGGTTAAATCCGAAAGTGTGTTAACGAAAGTAGTGATTCAGAATAGTATCATTCGGTGGGAAGAATAGCACCCGTTCAGAAAGGACGTTAACATCTTTCTGAACGGGTGCTATTCTAGTTAACGGTAGTCCGATCAGACTAACGTAACAAAGTGCTTCTGATTCAAGGGTAAGTTTTCGGCGTTCCAGTCAATATCGTTAACGAAGGCAGAAGCGCGTACGGGGCAATCGGCAACACGGCAGTAATGACAACACTCTTTTTCGCAGGGATCGGTATGAACAAAAATTTCAACTTCGGCCCGGAAACCGTCTTTGAGGGTATCTTCAAAATGATGCACCTCCTCGTGTACCTGCGTAAGTGTCCAGTAATAAGGTAGGGTGAGGTGGCAGTCGATATGCAGATCGGCACCGTATTTCTGAACCCGCAGGTTATGCACATCGATCCAGTTGCGGTCTTTATGAACATTCAGGAGCGTAACCACCCGGTGTAGCGTCGGCACGTCGGCTTCGTCCATAAGCCGCGCTACCGACTGGCGGGTAATCTGAAAGCCATTGTAGATTATGACAATGGATAGTATAACGGAAAGAACACTGTCGATCCAGTGTTTACCGGTGTAGCTCACCAACGCAACGCCCGCCATAACGACAATGCTGCTGAATGTATCGGTGAGCAAGTGTTTACCGTCTGCGGTGAGGGCCGCTGAATCCGTTTGGGTTCCCGACCGAATGAGCATCCAGCCAACAAATGCGTTGGCTACCGCCGTAATGCCAATCAGGGCAAATCCCCAATCCAGATTAGTAAGCTCCTTAGGCTCAAAAAAGCTCAGAATTGCCTGCCAGACGATCACTAAACCAGCCGACAGAATCATGGCTCCTTCAAAGCCCGAAGACAAAAACTCGATTTTGCCATGCCCGTAAGGATGATTAAGGTCACGCGGCTGCCCGGCCAGGTAGATGCTGTAAAACGCAAAACCACTGGCAATGACGTTAACAATCGACTCAACGGCATCGCTCAGAATCGCCGTCGAATACGTCAGGAAATAAGCCGTGAATTTAAGCGCCAGCAGAATAATGCTCAGTCCCAGCGAGATGCCCATCCAGCGGTATTTAGTTTGTTGGCTGGCGCTCATGAAGCCTTATGGAATAGATGATAGATACTGCAAAGCTAACAATTCGTATGGGTATTGTTCGTACTTTCGCCGATATGAAATCGACTGAAAACCCCTGGCAGACGCTCAATTCATCCGTACCGTACGAAAACCCCTGGCTCTCAATCCGGCACGAAGAGGTGATAACACCCGCCGGAACGCCCGGAATTTATGGCGTTGTCAGTTTTAAAAACAAAGCGGTTGGTGTGGTACCGATTGATGCCGATGGCAACACCTATCTGGTGGGGCAGTATCGCTATGCGTTAAATGAGTATTCATGGGAAATCCCCGAAGGAGGCTCTCCGCTGGGTACCGTTCCCCTCGATTCTGCGAAGCGGGAACTTAAAGAAGAAACGGGCCTGGAAGCAAAAAACTGGACCGAGATAGCCCGGATTCACACGTCAAATTCGGCCACTGATGAAGAAGGATTTCTGTATATAGCAGAAGACCTGACCGAGGGTGAGCATGAGCCCGAAGATACCGAAGACCTTCGTCTTTGGAAGCTGCCTCTGTCCGAAGCGGTACACATGGCTATGACCAGCCGGATTACCGACGCATTGAGTGTTAGTGCGCTCCTGATTGTTGCTCGGCTGCGAGGTATTTAAACTTAGTTTGACGTTTGTGGTTTGTAAGTTGATGTTCTGTAGCCAGTTGTCCGGCGCATCAATTGAATAGCCATAAACGACATACTTCAAACAATAGACTATCTGTGTTCTTACCAATTTTTTTCGGTTTCCTGGTTGGCGTTGCGCTTTGCCTGACGTTTGGAACAGTGTTCTTCGCCTTGATCCAAAACAGCGTTGACAATGGGTTTCGCTCCGGTATGAAGATCGTTCTGGGCGTTATCACCGGCGATACACTCTTTGTTCTGGCCGCCTTGCTGGGTACCGCCTTTATTCCGAAAGTACAGGGTTTTGAAAATATTATGGCGGCTGTCGGGGTGATATTCCTGGTGGCCATGGGGCTGGTCAACATTCTTAAAGGAACGCCCCGGCTGGCCTATCCGAAAACCAGCTTCGGTAATTTTGTTTATTACTTCACGACGGGTTTTTTCCTGAACGCGCTCAATCCCGTAAATTTTGTTTCGTGGGTTGCCATCGTGGCCTATATTCGTTCACACCTGCATTACTCCGAAATACAGCAGTATGGTTTTATGATTGCCGCGCTGGTGGGCGTATTTGTGACCGAATCGGCACTGGCTTATTACGCCAATCGGCTCAAACGGCTCTTTACCCCCCGTGTCGTTCTGATCTTTAACCGAACTACCGGCGTGGTTTTTCTGATTGGGGCCGCCAACATCGCCTATACTCGTCTGCTGGAACCCCTGTCGAAGGCGTTGAATTGGTGAGGGGTAGTAAGTATTAGGAGCGAGTAGTAGGAGTGAGAAGCGCACAGGCAATAATGTATGCGTCAGTTCTCCTACTACTCGCTTCTTACTCCTACTACTTACTCAACTTACACTTTAGCCAAAAACGCTTCCCACTCGGCAATCATCCCTTTTTTCAGGACTCTGGGGAATTTGTTTTGGCCGCCCATTTTTCCCCGGGCTTCCATCCAGTCATAAAAGGTTTTAGTAGGCAATACCGTTACACGGACGTCTTTTAATGCGTGCCTCCGCTCAACAGCATAGTCGTCGTTGAGTTCCTTGAGTTTGGCGTCGAGCCGATCACGAAGGTCGTTGGCGTCGACGGTATCATTGGTGCCAATGTACCAATGGTGAGCAAATAGTGTGTCATGGGCCACACCGGCCACGGTAAACTCACGAATCGAAATGTCCAGTTCGTCGGACACCATTTCAATTGCCTTGTTCATGTTGTCGACCGACAGGTGTTCGCCACACATGCTCAGGAAGTGCTTGGTACGGCCCGTAATAACAATCTCGGCGCGTTGTTTATTAACAAATCGAATGGTGTCGCCAATCAAATAACGCCAGGTGCCGGAGCAGGTCGAAATCAGAAGCGCGTATTCTTTGCCTTCCTCAACCTCATCAATCATCAGGGTCTCGGGCTTATCAATGAGTTCGCCATCGGCGCTGAAGTTATGCTCGTTGAAGGGGATGAATTCAAAGAAAAGTCCGTTGTTCAGCACCAGTTGCATTCCCTCCGCATCGGGATGGGTTTGGTAAGCAATGAACCCCTCCGAGGCCAGATATGTCTCGATGTAGGTGATCGGGTGAGCCAGAAGCTTTTCAAATCCCTGGCGGTACGGCTCAAAAGATACGCCCCCGTGGCAAAATACCATCAGGTTCGGCCAGATGTCGTGGATGGTTTTGACGTTGTATCGGGCAATGATTTTTTCCATCAGCAACTGTATCCAGGCCGGTACGCCCACCACATACCCAATATCCCAGCTAGCGGCCTGTTCAGTAATTTCGTCCAGTTTGTGCGCCCAGTCGCGCTCCTGTGCAATGTCGCGGCCGGGTTTATAAAACCGCTCGAACCAGAGGGGAAGTTTGCTGGCGGTAATACCGCTTAGGTCGCCTTCGTAGTGGCCTTCCCGAACGTTGAGGTCGGTGCTGCCGCCAAGCATCAGACAGCCTTTTTCGTAAAGTGTTGAAGGCAGATTCTGGTATTTGCCGAGGGTTAAGATCTGGCGGATACTGGTTCGCTGGATGGCTTTCGACATCGCCTTCGTTACTGGAATGTACTTCGTCGCGGCTTCGGATGTGCCCGAACTAAGGGCAAAGTATTTTACTTTTCCCGGCCATGTCACATCCGGATCGCCGGCCAGCGTTCGTTTCCACCAGCCATCAAACATTTTGTTGTAGTCGTGGATGGGGACAAATTGCTTGTATTTTTGATAAAACTCCCGTTCGGTACCAAACTCGACAGAACGCAGCAAATCATCGAACTGATAGGTTTCGCCAAACTTCGTAAACTGTGCTTTTCGGATAAGCTTACGGAAGACCTTTCGCTGCTGTCGGACTGCATTGAACTTCCGCAGCCTTACGACGTTCGATAACCGAATGCCGTTTTTGAGCATACTACCTAGTAAAGCCATATTTTGAATGATGAAGGATGCATACTACCTGATGCGTTGGGGCAGGGGCCTTCGCCTAGCATTCATCAGGTATCATGCCTCATTTATAATTACATATCCCAGTCTTTCAGTGTATCCACCATGGTATAGGCTGTCAGATCATACTTACAGGGTACAACAGAGGTATAATTTTGTGACAGCGCGTACTCGTCGGTGTCTTCGGCATGGGTGTCAAAATTGACAAAATCGCCCGCCAGCCAGAAATAACGGCGGCCGTGCGGGTCGCGTCGCTCATCGAAAACCTCCTGCCATTTGGCGTTGGCCTGCCGACAGATTTTAATTCCTTTAAGCGGTTCGGCGGTTCGGGCCGGAAAATTCACATTCAGGGCCGTACCCCGCTCCACTCCGCGTTCCAGCACATTCCGGACAATAGCCAGGATATGCTCGTGAGTATGCGAAAAATCGGGGTTGTGGGTGAAGTCGCCAAGTGAGAAACCAATGGCTGGTATGCCCTCAATAGCAGCTTCGATAGCCGCCGACATCGTGCCCGAATAAAGGACGCTGATGGACGAATTGCTGCCGTGATTGATGCCGCTTACCACCAGATCGGGAGCGCGGTCTTTCAGGACATGGTTTTTGGCCAATTTAACGCAGTCGGCTGGTGTGCCGGAACATTCGTAGGCAGGAACATCACCAAAAATATCGGACGGGTAGAGCCGGATTGGGTTAGCAATTGTAATGGCGTGTCCCATTCCCGATTGCGGGCTATTTGGTGCTACGACCACTACCGAACCGAGTTGTTTCATTAAGTCGACGAGTGTACGAATACCATTCGCCGTAATGCCGTCGTCGTTTGTAATTAAAATAAGTGGTTTGTGCTCAGACATAAAATCAGGGTTGTCAACGGTCAATAGGGGTCGATAAGCCATGTTGGTCAACGGCTTAAGTTTCCGGGTTGCCGTACTGCAATCTACTAGCTGCTTTTCTACCGCTAAACTACGCAAATACGCTGTAAGGTCGGTATTGATTATGGAAAGGGTAGCCGGACATTCAGGCCCGGTCTTAGTCATATTTTATGTCGCTTTTTAAACTGTAGCGGGTTTTCGCCGGTTACGCGTCGGAAAATCTTGTTAAAATAGGACAGACTCTCGAAGCCGCACGCAAAACAGGCCTCCGATACGGTGTTATCCAACAATAACAGTTTCTGCGCCTGACTGATTCGATATTGATTTAAAAACTGGGTAAATGTCAGACGGGTCATGCGTTTGAAATACCGGCAAAAGGCAGCCTCTGTTAGGTTCGCAGCCGTTGCTGCTTCGGATATCGACAGTCGGCGGGCATATTGTTCGGCAATGAATTGGTTAACGCGTTTGAGTCGCTGCTGTTCGTTAAGGTTGTAGGCACTGGCAACAGCTTCGCCCTGAAGGGGTGTATATTCCTGACTGGTTGCCAGTAGCTGAAAAATACCCAGCAACTGCATCAGGCGCTCGAAAGGAGGGAGGGTTGCCAACTGATTAAGACGTTCGCCTACGCGTTGTTTGGTTTGTCCATAAAAGGAAATTCCCGACCGGGCCCGGGCAAACAGTTGGGTGATCGCGGCAAATTCAGGAGCCTGCCAGAGCACGTCGCCCAGAAAATTTTCCTTCAATTGCACAACCACTTTTGTATGATCTGTTTTAACCCCGTAATCAAAATTGAGGTGTGGAATATTCGGGCCAATGAAGACCAGATCGCTGCCTTCGTAACGCGAAATATGATCGCCGACGTGTCGAGTGCCGTTTGCGCCTTCGATATAAACGATTTCATATTCCGGATGGTAATGCCAAAGGAAAACGTCGCTCAGGTGGGGCGTTATCAGTATATGAAAGGAGCTGTCGGTATCCGGGCTGATCTGCTCAAGAATAACTTTCATAAATCAGTCTATTTTGCTGCTAAATGACATTAATTGGCCTAAATTTTCATCTCAGGAGCAATATAGTGTAAAAAAGGGCCAGTTTTGTTTTAACACATCCAACTGCATATCCGCTACCTTTGAATCAATAAAATCCCCTAAAAAGCCTATTATCTCATGGAAACGATGCAACCAATAATGACTTCGACAGGTGCACCTGTCACAATGATTCCTGATAATGCGCACAAAGACATTCCTGGTAATCCGTCTACGGCGACCAGCAGCAAACTGAGTTTAAATGACCGCTCAAATGGAAAGCCATTGCGGGTGTTGTCAGAAGCGGACTGGCAGTTCTGGAAAGAAAACGGATACATCGTCATCAAGCAGGCGGTCCCCAGAGAAAACGCCGAACGGCTGGCGAACTTTATCTGGGCGTTTGAAGAGAAAGACCCCAACGATCCGTCGACCTGGTATGCGCCGGCCCGCGCTGAAATGAAGATGAAGGAACTGACTAATAGCGGCATGGTCGAACTTTATAATCACCAGTTTGAGTGGGATAACCGGCAGTACCCGCGTGTTTACGATGCCTTCGTTGACATCTGGGGAACCGAGAAGTTATGGGTGACTATCGACCGGGCCAACCTGAATTTTCCTGTTCGGCCGGGGCACGAATTCAAAGGGTTTATCCATTGGGATTACGACCCCGAAACCCGTCCGCAGAACGTGCAGGGCGTGTTGGCGCTGGCCGATCAGACCGACGAGAACATGGGCGGATTTCAGTGTATTCCGGAACTCTACCGAACTTACGATACCTGGAAGCTAACCCAACCCGAAGACCGTGACCATTTTAAGCCCGATACCACGGGTTTTGAGTTCGTGAAAGTAAAGATGGAAGCGGGCGATCTGTTGATCTTCAACAGTACCCAGCCGCACGGTATCCGCCCAAACCTGTCAACTTATAAAGTACGCATTGCCCAGTATATTTCCATGATGCCAGCTGAAGAAGATAATGAGGCTTTACGGCAGTGGCGTGTTATGTCTTGGCGCGACCGTCAGGCTCCCGAAGGGTACGCTTTTCCGGGCGACCCGCGTAATTGGGAGAAGGAGCGTCATCAAACGGCAGAACTATCCCTTCTGGGCCGTAAACTGCTGGGCTTGGATAACTGGGAATAACGATTTTTGACAGGATTTACGGCGTAAACAGCGTTTGGGGCTAAACAACCCCCTGTTCATCCTGTAAATCCTGTCAGAATAAATGAGCTCCTTCGGCGTTAGTACCGTTGACGGTTACTTGTGCCGAAACCAGCAATCCGTTCGATCAGTCTGATACGCCTTAAAGACCGTATTTACGGGTGCTCCGTGAATGAGTTGTTCGTTAAATCGAGTCCGTGCCAGATAGTTAAAGGCCCCCATATCGCCCGTGTAAGCGGTTTGGTTATTGTAATTATACTGCTCATGAATATGGCATAAGGCCTCAATCAGGGGCTGCATCAGCGCTGTGTTTCCACCAATAATACCACAGTTAAGTAACGTTTCTTTGGCGAAAATGGCCTCATAATCAGCGTAATTGGCAATTCTGCTGCGCAATAGCGTGGCATGTGCTTTCATCCACTCGTTATCAAGGGATTTAAGTTCATCGCCACAAAACAACGCTGTTGGATTATCGACAAAAAGCGGTTGGCAAAATGGGTTACGGCAGACGACCACATCCGAAATATCCGTCACGAAAAAATGGGCTACTTTTTGGCTGTGTTCTCGTATATAATCCCTGTAAACGAAGTACCTATATACGTTCGGATTAAACAGAGGGTCGTATACCACTCGGGTAAAGGTGACGTACTCGTTTTGGAACAACTTACAGGTTGATTCGGTAAAATTATTGTGGAATAGTACGCCCTGAAGTTTTAGGGAAGTAATGGAATCAACCCACTCTTTAACGAGCTGATACGCATCGTGGGGTAGCGTATTGCTGCGATTCACATCGAAGACACCCGTAATATGGCAGGCTAGAATGAGGTTTTTTGGCCCGGAAGAAGAACGCATTTCGAAGCTAAATTAAGACAGGCACAGGTGAATGCTTCTTTTTGAGGGTCGAACAAATGCTGTTCGGTATGTTCCGGTAATAAATATATGTTCTCAAATCGGCCTTTCTGACCCGGTAGGTTTGCGCTGCCCGTTCAAAAAAACGAGCGTCAGCCCCGTACCCATCCAGAAAATCTATAGTCCTGAAAACCTCCTCCCGACCAAAAAGTGTAGCGAATAAAATGCATTTATCTACATGGATGAATTTGGTATGGTCCTGTTTGTCAGAAACATAATAGTCGCTTTCAGCATCAACGACGGTTTCTGTGGTAGAGGCAATCAAATCCGTTTGGTCCATTTCCTGTAAACAGGCTTTCAGATGATTGGGCTTGTACTCATCGTCGGCATCCAGAATCGTGATAAACTCCCCGATACAGTTCAAGATTCCCCGGCTAATTGACTTTGACTGACCACAATTTGTGTGGCGGAGGTACACGATCTTATTCTCGTGTTGTTTTGCATAAGCGAGAAGGCGATTTTGAGGATCGTTGCCACTGCCGTCATCAATAATAATTAGTTCGAAATTCTGGAAGTCCTGATTCAAGACGGAATCTATGGCCCGCTTCACTAAAAAAAAGTCTGTGTTGTAGACGGCCATTAACACCGACACTTTTATTTTATTTTCCATTTGGTGGGTTGCTTTTTAGAGCTTCCACAAATATATGGGTCAACAAGTATAACAACAGAAACAGAAAGTAAATTTAGATTATTAACAGCAATGCCTGATTAATTACTTAATGTAATCAATCAGGCATTGCTGTTAATAATCTAACAAAGTAAGTCCGCGCTGGGTGGATGAGATTACTTTATTCTCATAAATTAAATGTTAACCTCTACGCGTTGTCCCAGTCGGCTTTTAAAGCCCTGAATTGGGGAGTAGCTCTGCGTTTGTTTGCCGTAATAACCTGTGCCATCGTATGGGCGGAGGCTAGGGTCATCTTTACAGGTATCGGTACAGGTTCCTCCGTGCACGTCGCCACAGGATTCGCACAGGGTAACGTGGTTGTTACAAACGGGGCTGGCGCAGTTGATCATTCGGCTGGTGGGTGTGCCGCAACGGTAGCAAACCGATACTGTAACGGGATTTATGTTGTTGACAGGAACCGTGACGCGGTTATCGAACACGTAGCACTCACCGTCAAAATCTTCGCCACCCGTTTCCAGACCGTAGCGTATAATGCCGCCATGAAGCTGGTAAACATTTTCAAATCCTTGCGACAACAGATAGGCAGATGCTTTTTCGCATTTAATGCCTCCCGTGCAGTAGGTGATTATCTTTTTATCCCGAAACGTGTCGAGTTCATGAACGTGGTTTGGGAGTTCGCGCAGGTTTTCCATGTCGAACGTGATGGCGCCCTTAAATTTCCCGACTTCATGTTCGTAATTCGACCGCATATCGACCAGCACTACATCCGGGTCGTTTTTCAACTTGCGAAAATCCTCGGGTTCGAGGTGAATGCCGGTTTGTCGCAGCGGATCGACGGGTAAGTCAGAGTGCACAATTTCGGGTTTTACCCGCACATGCAGTTTTTGAAACGCATGGCCATCGCTTTCGTCAATTTTAAAGGAAATACCAGTAAAACGCGGGTCGTCTCTGAGGGTTTCCATATACGCTTCGCAATCGGCCGTGAGCCCGGATACGGTTCCGTTTAGCCCTTCTGGAGCCACAATAATGCGTCCAAGGAGATTCAGGCGAAGGCACAGCAAATGGTGTTCTTCCCGGTATTGCTCCGGGTTCTCAATGGGCGAATAAATATAGTATAGAAGAACACGGTACGGTTTCATAGCTACAGCAAAGGGTCTGACAAAGCGGTAAAAAAGCGTATCTAAAGCCGACTGGTTCGTCGGACGGCCTGGTCAGAAATAAGGGCTAATGTTTATTTTTAAATACAAAAATAAACCCAATTTGCTAAAGTTGGTTCCTTAGAATGGAGCAAAGGTCACGAAAGGGAGGACTCGATTCTTATGCATATTGCTATCACAGGAAATATTGGGGCTGGTAAAACAACCCTTGCCGAACAACTGGCTTCTTATTACGGTTGGGAGGTTTTATACGAAGCGGTAGAGGGAAATCCGTATCTGGCTGATTTTTACAGTGATATGCCTCGTTGGTCGTTTAATCTCCAGATCTATTTTTTGAATAGTCGGTTTCTTCAGGTAAAGCGTATTATTGATATTCAGGGTGCTAATCAACGCCATTCTCCTCAGGTTGGAACTGCCAATCGTCGTACGGTAGTTCAGGATCGAACCATTTACGAAGATGCCGCTATTTTTGCCCGTAACCTGTATGTGAGTGGTGACATGAGTGAGCGCGATTACAACACCTACAGTCAGCTCTTTGCCAATATGATGAGTCTGGTTCGCCCCCCCGACTTAATGATCTACTTACGGGCCAGCTTGCCCAAACTCCGGGAGCAGATAAAAAAACGCGGGCGGTTGTTCGAGCAGTCCATTAGTGACGACTATCTGGGTAATCTGAATCAGCTATATGAAGAGTTTATCTCGTCTTACACATTGGGACCTTTACTGATTCTTGATGTAGATCAACTGGATTATGCGAAGCACCCGGCTGATTTTGATCTCGTTGTCGAACAAATTAATAGCCGTCTTAACAGTATTTCTTTCTGATTTATAGCCAGCGAGTTCGGATAAATTTTGGAGTCTTGTACTAAAAACAGGCCGCTTCTCAGTTAGAAGGCGGCCTGTTGGGTGTGGAAAAGCGGAAAGAAAAAAGTATATACGATTAGTAGACTATTCTGGATTGCTTAAAATAAATTTTTAGTAGAACCCATCAGCCAACTCCATACCAATTCATTGAGCAGCGGGTTTTTATAATACGCTTATGGCTGGATAGTGAGGTGTAGCTCATTGAGCGTAGATACGCATGGCCCGGATTCCTAAGAAAGGGCCGGGAATCAGTACATAAAAAACCCAGCCAGACAGGCCAATCGTATCGATCATCCAGGCCATCAATTGGATGGACAGAACTGTCAGTAAAAAGCCGAAGCAGGTAACCAGGGTTAAGATACTGCCCCGATTCTCAACAAAGGCATTACTGGCAACCAGAGTCGAGAATTGGGGGGAGTCACCGGCGGCCGTAGCTCCCCAAAGCAATAAAAAGAAACCGAAAAGGTAAGGCGGCAATGCCAGCATAAATGGCAGCATCACGATACACAGGCCAGACGTAAGTAACAGATACCGGGCAACCCGACCGCTGCCAATCCGTAACGCCAGATATCCTCCGCCTACACAGCCAACGGCTCCGGCACCAATGGCCCCGAAGGCCCAAAGTGAAATCGATGTGTTGATGGTCGGGTGTTGCTGACCGTAGTAAACCAGTAATGCCGGCAGAAAAGCCCAAATCGTATAGAGTTCCCACATATGGCCAAAGTACCCCAGCATGGCTGGTCGAAAGGCTGATGGCTTCCACACTGCCAGAAGTGCCTGAAAGCGAAAAAGGTTGCCGACACTTTTTCGGGAGGAAGCGGGCACAATCAGCGTTAGCAGAATACCACCGCTAATAGCGAGTAAACAGACCGATATCATCAGGGTACGATACGGTAGATTACCACCCAGTCCCCGGATGAGGTGCGGAAAAGCAGTACCCAGTACCAAAGCACCAACCAGAAAACCCATTGCCTTACCTAATTCGGTTTTGAACCGATCGGCGGCAATCTTCATGCCTACCGGATAAACGCCTGCCAGAAAGAAACCGGTAAAGAACCGACTCGCCAGGACCGTTTCTGCCGTTAAAGGTATCAGCAGCCAGCTTAAGTTAACCAAAGCTGCCAGTACTACCGACAGCAGAAATACGTAGGTTGACCGAAAACGGTCAGGTATGGCTAAAATGGCATACGTGACCGTACCGACAATGAAGCCAATCTGTACCGATGAGGTAATCCAACCAGTCAGGGTGGTGGTTTTTAGGAGCGTTTGGAGTTCGGGCAGGATGGCATTCCCCGCAAACCAAAGTGAAGTACCCGCGAATTGAGCAAAGACAATAACCACCAGTTGACCTTTGGTGCCGGAAGATGCAAGCATTTTCAAAGGTAGACATTGCTTGCTAAAAGCGGTTGCGTGTTGGCAAAAGCATGACCGCCCACGTTTATATAAGTTTTTCTGGTATTCACCATGACTATTGTTGGCTGACTTAGTCAAATAGACTTACGTCCAACATTTATGTCTAACAAATGGGAAAAAATTTATATAAACAATACACATACTGTTTTGGGCTGCTGTTAAGCTTACTGGTGCCCTTCGCGCAAGCCCAACCTGCACCTTTTGAAGGCGCTAATGTTATTTTGATCACCACTGATTTGGCTGACAAGGAGGCCTATATAACGGCCGCAAGTGTATTAACCGAACAGGGGATCCTCTTTTCAGCAGCTGATGATTGCTTGCTGATCAACCTGCCGGTAAAAGCCAGCGAACCAGGTAAAACGACTGAGTTTGTGGGTAAACTATCGGTCAATGCCGGGCTTGTTAAATTAACCGGAAGGATGCAGTTGGCCGGGGAGTTCACGAATGAGCAGCCGATCAAGGGTAGACCTTTATCTATGAGCTATGCCAAAGACAAGCGTAAAGTTTCGCTTTCGCAAGTCGGATTTTTATACCTTATCGAGCTGGCTAAAAAGCTGCACCGGCCCCTGCACGGCATTATCAGTTATAAAATGCAAGTGCCGTCAACGGAGGAGGCAGCGAGTTATTAGCCAGATCGGGTACAGACTGCTCATAGGATGTTCTGCCGATGATACATAGGGCCGAATTTGGCGTTCAATTGTTGGTTTGCCTGCTGTTTGAGCGGTCTGCCGTGGCCAAATACAGCTTTGTCGAAATGAAATGTCGCAACTTCCAGGATGCTTTTAAGTGCCAGGGTTCTGTTTTCGTAGACTGTACTTAAATCCAGACCGGCTACATTCGCGCACAGATCACCGGCTATTAATATGCCTTCACGCTTAAGTAACAGGGCTATATGGCCAGTGCTATGCCCCGGGGTGTGAATTACCTGTAGCCCACCCGCTATTGGAACCATGTCCAGGTGGTTTAACCGGTCATCGACATGCACCGGGTCAATGGTACTTGCTCCCCGTTTGATGAACAGGGAAAAAATTAGCCAATTTATAATACCGGGTGAACAGGATATGGGCGAGTTTCCACTATGTCCTTCGTTAAGCAGAGGGGCTTCCTGCTGGTGTGCCAGTAGCGGAATACCGAGCTCGGCCTTGATGGCAGCGGCACTACCGGCATGGTCAGGATGAGCGTGGGTTAGTATCATCCGTTTGATTGCTGCCGGCTTGTAACCGCCCTGCTTTATCGCCGAGAAAATTCGGGGCAAACTACCTTTGTAGCCCGTATCGACCAGCGTAAGGTCATCGTCGCCGTCTTTGATGATGAAAGCGTTGACGACACCCAGCGAAATCTGGTACAGCGAAGGGGTTATTTGCTGAAGAGTCGGCATATCATATCAGGCTATAGTAAGTTTATCAGCTAGGTCATGGGTAAATAAACCGTAAACGTGGCCCCCGCTCCGGGTTGGCTATAGGTGGTTATGAAGCCATGATGATTCTCGATTACTTTCTTGACTACTGCCAGCCCAATGCCTGTACCCGTATATTGACTGCGGCCGTGCAGCCGATGAAAAAGCTCAAAGATACGCTCGCGGTAATGCTCATTGAACCCAATGCCTTCATCCACTATTCTAAGCGCAACCCATTGGCCTTGTTCTGGTGTAAATTCAGTTGCTGGCAATTGATCGGCCGTGAGCAGAACCGCATCCAGGCGTATTTGGGGCGGTTGGTCTGGTTTTGTGAACTTAAGCGCATTGGTAATCAGATTTTGTATCAGCTGTCTTAGTTGAGTTGCATCCCCCCGTATCGTTGGCAGTTCGGTGATGGTAATACAAGCCTTGGTTTCCTGAATCCTCATTTCCAGATCGCTAAGTATTTCCTGAGTAATCGTTTGCAGGGACACTGGCACAAATGGGTTCTGCTGGGTTGTCAGGTGGGAGTAGTCCAGGAGGTTTTTGATAAGGAGCTGCATCCGTAAAACTGCGTTTTGTTGCCGTCGCAGTAAATCCTGTCCAGTATCGTCGAGTGCTGTAGCGTGCTGTGTCAGCAGCATGTCTCCAAACGAATGAATTTTTCGCAAAGGCTCCTGCAAGTCGTGTGAGGCAACATACGCAAACTGCTGGAGGTATTCGTTCGAGCGGCTTAACGCAACGTTTTTTGCTTCCAGTTGCTGTTGATAGACACGCAGAGGGGTTATATCGGTGGTGATCAGCAACACGCCACCACGGAATGGGCGAATATCGTACTCGTATGTCAAACCCATCGTTGGGTAGTCCACTGACTCGTGAATGGACTGGCCGGTCATTACCACCAGAACGAGCGCATTGAACAAAGCTCGTTCCTTAACCGCCGGAAAAACCGTTAGCAGGCTCTGGCTCTGCAATTGTTCCTGCGTAAAGTCACGGTTCACAAAGGGGAAAAATAAGCGTACAGTGGCTGGATTAGCGAGATTGATTGCAAAGTCAGCGATCTGCCCGGCATCGTCCCGGCGGGGCTCGAGAACCAGAATACTGGTAGTCGAACTGTTCAACACGCCTTTGAGTAGATCGGCCTGGCTCTCCTGATCGAGCTGGGCAAGCTTGATGGCGGTTATATCCATCAACGTAACAATAAGCCCATCAAAACAAGGTACTACCGATATGTCATACCAGACTGTATCCGTGGGGTTCGACCATACAAAACGTTGGGCTTTCCCGGTTCGGGCCACGGCTGCCAACCGGTCAAAAAGGCTATCATTTATCTGATAGGGAATTAATTCAGACAAGGCCTTGCCTACCAGTCGTTCGAGTGGTTGCTTGAGCGTCTGAGCCAGTGTGGCGTTAATCTTTTCGAGGGAGAAATCTACAATCGCCCCCGCTGTATTGTAGACGGTCTTTAACAAGGTTATGCCCGTAAGGGAGTTATCCAGCACCGTTTGTAGAACTGTAGCCTGCCGTTGCTGATCCAGTTGGGCCTCCTTTCGGTAGGTAATATCGAGTGTTGTTAGAACCAGTCCATCTCCATGCTGAACGGCCACACAGTCAAACCAGACACCATGGGTCTCCAACGGATGAAACCTTTCAAAATGATCACTTTCCCCTGATTCCACGACAGCTACAAAACGATCGAAAAGACCGTTATCTGGCAGTCTAGGATACAACTCCAGGAGCCGTTTACCCGTAATCGATTGACCTGGCCGATATTGTTCATAAGTATCCAGTTCATTCCCGGTACTGATCTTGAAGTCGATGATAAGTCCGGTATGGTCTCGAATGGATTCGTAATAACGGATCGACGCGGGCGAACTCCGCAATACACTTTCTAATAAAGAAGCGGCCTTTTGTCGTTGCGTAACATCCTGAAAGGAAACCAGCAGCCCATCGCCATACTTAACCACAGATACGTCCAGCCAAATGTCCTGGGGTTGCAAATAAACCAGGTCCTGGTGCCGTTGGCCCGTGGTTACAACGTCTTTGTAACGGTAAAAAAGTTCCTCAGCCCGCATGTTGGGATAACGCTGGCTGACGGGTTTAGTCAATATTGTTTCCTTGGACTGACGCGAAATATCTGCCCCTAGTTGATTACAGAGTATGGCCTGAAAGTCAATAATAGTTTGGCTGGCATCGCGCAGAGCCTGAAACATAACCAAGCCCGTAGGCATGGATTCGATCACTTGTTCCAGTAATTGGCTACGCTCCGGAGGCACCTGGAGCAGGCCAATAGAAAGAATCAGCCGCTGACTATCAACATTCAGTAGCTGACATTCATATATAGTGGCTGAACTGGTACTAAATAATGAACGCAGCAACTGAAAGCGAACAGGAGTGGTCTGATTGAGGGCCTGATGTAAATAGACGCCCAGAGAGTGGCTATTAAATGGAGCCGGTAACTGGTCGACAGGTGTGCCAATTAATGGCTTTGTCAGTCCGGAGAGCAGCGATAGAGCACGGGCATTCGCCTGTATCACCTGAAACCCTGAAACGGTTGGTTGTTCGGAGGCCAGTACAAGTATACCATCTTGAGACAACTCGATAAGAGCGGCTGAAAGGCTCATGTCCTGACGAGAAATGGCGTTCACAACGTTCATAAACCTACTTAAACCAACATCCGTATATTTACGAGCAATTGCACACAGGTATGCTGGTAAAGACAATTTAAAGTACTTGAGGGGATTATATTATTTATACAAATCTACATAGTTTTATTCGTAAACGGGCAGGTGCCTGTTGTTCCATATAACTCTATGCGACGTTGCCAGCCTAGTTCGATTTTCTACAGGATTTATTCGGGTACATAGTTGATATTCATGAACTTACTATCATCGTTAGCGCAGATGACGGCTAGTAATAACTAATCGGAAGCTTTTCCGTATTAGGAATTTATGCGCCTTTTCCTCCATGTTGCTTATGATTCAATATATTCTTGGTATGGGTATTCGAACGCATAATCGGCGACCAGACTCAAGAGTTGGACGGCGCAGATGGATTTACGGGGCAAGCAATAGACAGTCCATAAAAAAAGCGCTTATCTATCCAATAAGCGCTTGATTTTCAATTTGTTGTGTGACCACGGGGAGACTCGAACTCCCATGCCTTGCAGCACCACCCCCTCAAGATGGCGTGTCTACCAGTTTCACCACGTGGCCATTTTCTTATTCCGGGTGCAAAGATAGCATTCTTATCATCTTTTGTCAACCTTCGATTGGAATCTTTTGCTTTTTTTCGCTCCGTATGGCCCAAAAACGGGCAAAATTTCGTACTTTTATCTTTATAAACCACGTTTAAAAGTCCAAGTAGTATGGCACTGGAATTAGTCGGAAAACTCATAAAGGTTCTGCCTGAAGTATCGGGTCAAAGCCAAAAAGGTCCCTGGAGCAAGCAGGAATTCGTTATCGAAACACTTGATGCATCCTATCCAAAAAAAGTTTGCTTAACGGCCTGGGGCGATAAAGTTGCAGATTTGAAACAATATGCCAATGGCGATACGCTGAAAGCTACCTTCAGTGCTGAGTCACGCGAGTATAATGAACGCTGGTACACAGAGTTAAGGGCGTTTCGAATTGAGTTAGCTGAAGGTGACGGCGGGTCTGCTCCTGCACCACGGTCTGCTCCAGCCCAACAGCCGCGGTCTGCTCAGTCGAGTCAACCTGCTGCTGTGTCGTTCAACTCAGCCTTCGATGAAGAAAGTAACGATCTGCCGTTCTAAGCAGGTTGATAATGAAAAAAGCCGCTAATAGCGGCTTTTTTCATTATGTGATTCGGCTGGGATTCGAACCCAGGACCCATACATTAAAAGTGTATTGCTCTACCAGCTGAGCTACCAAATCGGTTGAACGTCCGTCCTGTTAGTGGGTGGTTGTTCTTAATTGTGGTGCAAAACTATGGCCTTATTTCGATCGTTGCAAGCTATTCCTCTTAAAATAAGTCTATTTTTTTGTTTTTTTTCGGGACTCGCTGATGCACAGATAGTTTCAGTAGACTCTCTCAAACGTGCCGATTCACTATTTATTGCCGGTGATCAGGTGAATGCCGCGCGTATCTATGAAATGGCGCTAGCCGAAGGGCACACGGCTACCGATCCAATGCTGCTGAAACTGGCGAGTGCTTACGAGCAACAGAATGATGTACCCCGGTTACTCTATTATCTGGATGTTTATTTCGAACGCCACCCCGACGATGTTGTGCTGCGTCGGATGAACGACATTGCCAGTGCCAACAACCTCAGTGGATACGAAACGGATGATCTGAATTATTTTTATCTCTTTTACCGAAAATACGGTCTCTACTTCCTGCTCTTTCTGCTCATTCCGGCAGGCTATGTTTTTACGGTACTCATGCTTAAGTTAGTCCGTAAACAACCCGTATTTAGTAGGCAAAAGTGGATTTTCTTTGCCTATCTAATTCTTCTCCTGATCTTTACAAATCTGCCGGAAGGTATCCAGTCAGGAATAACCAGCCATGACCGGGTATTTCTTCGGGCAGATCCTTCCTCAGCCGCCCCGATCGTTGAAGTAATTGGTCGAGGCCACAAGCTCAGCATTCTGGGTACGAAAGACATTTACCTGCGCATATTATGGCACAATAAACTTTATTTTATCCGCCGGGATAATGTGTGGATTATTTAAAAAGAGGAGTTAGGAGTTGCTGACGCAAATGAGCTGACGCAAGCGTGTGCTTTTGGTTTTTACTGGCGTCAGCAACTCCTAACTACTTTTTCAAAGGTGAGTCTTTCTCTCTGGCCAAAGTATTGTATACAAGTTTATCCATGAGTTTAGGCAACCACTTGTTCAGGAACACGGTGAATTTGCCCTGCGAGGTCAGGATGAGCTCGCGCTTTCGGGTTTTAACTGCACGCAAAATGTGATCGGCACATTCTTCTGCGCTCATCATATTACTTTCATCCCGCATGGTTTCGCCTTTGGTCCGCCCGTGGGCGTCGAGGGCTGAAAAGCGAATATTAGACGCCGTGAAACCCGGACATGCGGTCAATACATGAACGCCCGTATGCAGCAGCTCGGTCCGAACGGCTTCAAGAAAGCCATTCATCGCAAACTTTGAAGCCGAGTAACCGCTCCGAACGGGTAGACCCCGATACCCGGCAATCGACGAAATCCCTACAATAGACCCTTTTGTCTGCTGAATGTAGGGCAACGCATAGCGGGTGGCGTAGACAGTCCCCATGAAATTAATGTCCATCACCTTTTGGATAACGGCCGGGTCTGTGTCAATCAGCATGGAACGCATACTTATTCCCGCATTATTGATCAGGATGTCCAGCCGCCCGAACCGGGCAATCGTCTGGTCGATTAATTGTTTAACATCGGACTCAATACTGACATCCGCCGTTAGTGAAAATGTGTTGATCCCTGACTGACGAAGCTCATCACTTACCAACTGAAGTGCGTCTGCCTTGCGGGCGCAAATAACAACAATGGCTCCTTCACGCCCGAAGGCAAACGCAAGCGCCCGACCGATACCCGATGATGCACCAGTAATGAGAACTAATTTATCTTTCATAATTGCAGCCGCGAAGATACTACTTAAGTGGCCGGCTAGGTAGAGTCGGCAGGATCATCGCATGAGAGTAAGCGGGCCCTTAAATGTTCGTTTTGATGTCAGTAGCAGATAGTAATACGTGCCAACGGGCGAACCGGTACCGTACCAGCGGAATTTGGGGTCTGATGATTTAAAGACGGTCTGCCCCCAGCGATTCGTTATCTCCACCGACTTGAACTGTTCATCACAGGAGTTTTCCGGCAAATCTTTAATGGCGAAATAGTCATTAATACCGTCGCCGTTGGGCGTGAAGATATTCGGGATTTTTATCTCCGCATTAAATGATGGATTCTTGACCGTGAACGTAACCGTCGTCACAGCCGTATGTTCGGGTTGGCAAGAGCGGTCATCCACTATAAAATCGACCACAAATGTAGCCTCGGCTTTGCCTGCCATCAGGGCACAGGTTGGCTTCCAGTCGAAAGGGGATTGTAGTGTTGGTAATCCAAACTTATCCGTAAACACCATCCCGGCCTCCTTAACATCAAATCCTCGTCCAATAGCAGTGAGCCGCAACGTATCCCGGTCGGGGTCGTTACCCAGCACATCAAAGTTTGTCCGTCCGTCGGAATCACTGGCACTAACGGTCAGCTCAACAGCCTGTGAGGCCAGTGTAGTGCGTACCGTGGGGGGCTTACTGGGCAAGCCAGTAGCTGCCAGGTTTACGGTAACGGTATCCCGAAGGTTTCGGTTACAGCGGGTATCGGTCACGATAAAGTCGACAATATAACCGGACTGGGTAGCCTGGGTACAGGTTGGTTTCCAAGAAAAAGGTTGCGACACTTTCCCTACTCCCGAAGCCGAACCAAAACTCATCCCAGCCTGCGACAGCGTAAACCCGCGTCCAACGGCCTGGATCGTCACATTGTCGTTGTCAATATCGGTGCCGAAAGCGTTGAATGTTAGCGAAGATCCTACCGTAATACTGGCTTTATTGTTCGGCAGGTCGGTAGCGGCAACGGGTTTGGTATTGGCTGATGGAATAATATTCAGGCGGATACTTATCGTATCGCTGAGTCCCTGCGGACAGCCATCATCCGTAGCCCGAATCAGCAACGTAATTGGAGTGCCATTACCCCCAACGCATCGTCCGAAACAGAATTTTGCCTGTAATGTATCACGGCTTGTTCGGGTGGTTAACTCTCCGGGAGTTAGAGTGAGACCGGGTAGCGAGCCACTCATGTTAACGATCGAAATACGCTGGTTTGGGTCGAGGTCCGTGATGTACAGACTCAGGCAGTTGGTATCTTTTTCGGCGATGGTGAGGACGGTACCTTCCGTGTAAAACTGTTTTTGGTCGTTCGGTCGGAAAAGCAGTTGGGGAGCGTTGTTTTTTGGGCAGTCAATTACCAGCACCTGAAAGTCGCGCCGGACGCGCCCAATCTGTTTACCGGCCCGAAACTCGCCTACCTCAACAGAAAAAACGAAGAGTCCGGCCCGGTCCGGGGTTACGCTGAGCAGTCCCGTTCGGGCATTCACCCGCAGGGGAACGGCTCCCGGTATTTCATTGGCAATGGAGATGCCGTTAGCCCACCGGATTGGCGGATAGGGGCCTGCAAAAAATGAAGGGTTTAATGCCGTCGTACCGGCACCGGGATTTGGTGCAGCGGATGTACTAAAGCCGTTGTAGGGTGTCGCCAATGCATACGTCAGGCTGTCGCCATCGGCATCGCGGGCGCTGAAGTCGAGAGTAAACGGCTGACCAATGCAGGCGTAATCCCCTTTAGGAACGGTAAATACGGGCGATGAGTTGACGAAGCGGGTTTGTCCCGAAATAATAGCCGGAAACTCCAGGTAGAATGTTGAACCGGCTGCCCCCGGGTTTTCGATATTGACAATGGCACCATTCCGGCAGCATCTTTCCCACGATAGGTAATATCCGCCCGCATCATTGAATACATTGGGGTCGAGGGTCAGGTCGGTACTGTGCCGGATCAGGCGCGTACGTACGGCACCCGTTGCACAGGCTGGCCGGGTGTAGGATACGTATTCGCTGCTGATGCGGATAAGCGGAACATAGCCGATCAGCTGATTGGTGCGCTTCGAGAAAACACCAACGGATACCTGACCGTCATCGGCTCCCGGATTTCCGTTAATGTCGTCGAAGTATAAATTAAGGTTGATACGATGCGTGTATTGTGTCTGGGTACCCAGGTAACGCAGTTCGAGCTCACCCCCGACAATATGCGTTGCCTGTGCCAGCGAGCCTAAAACCAGAAAAAAGCAAAGAAGAAAAAAAGGTAATTTTGAGGGATAGTACAGGTTCACCATAAGCAGAATCAGGTCAGTATAGAGTTCGTCCGAAAACGACTGCTTAAATTAGCGGTTTTTTAGGACTTATGCGTAGGAAGATTCATAAAACACCCGAACGGTTGGCACGTGTTCGTGTCGATGCGGTAGCCGCCGAAGGGAAGTGTATTGTACGTACTGAAGAAGGCGTAATTTTTGTTGAAAACCCCACCGGTGGACCGGGTGTGGCCCCCGGCGATGTAGTAGACCTGCGCATTACCAATACCAAAAAGCAATACCGCGAAGCCGTTGCCGAACGCATTCATGAGTGGTCTACTGTCCGTACCGAGCCTTTTTGTGAGCATTTTGGGACGTGTGGTGGCTGCAAGTGGCAGCATATTCAATACAGCGAACAACTTGGCTTTAAACACCAGCAGGTAATCGATCACCTGACGCGTATTGGTAAAGTGGAACTGCCCACGTTTCGGCCCATTATGCCCGCTCATCCAACGCAGTACTATCGGAACAAGCTTGAATTTACCTGCGCCGAAGGCCGCTGGCTGACAACAAAGGAAGTGGGTACTAACCAGCCGATGGACCAGCGGGCAGTGGGCTTCCACGTGCCCGGACGCTTCGATAAAGTGCTGCCCATTCGGCATTGCTACCTCCAGCCCGACCCGTCCAACGCCATTCGGGAAGCAATTGATGCCTATGTACTTCAGCATGACATGACGTTGTACAACCTGAAAATGCATACCGGTTATCTGCGGACGCTCATCATCCGCACTGCCGATACTACGCAGCAGGTGATGGTAACGTTGCAGGTAGCCCAGGACAACCCCGAGCTGCTCAACGGATTAATGGCCTATTTGCAGACGTTGTTCCCGCAGATTACCTCCCTGAACTATATTCTGAACACCAAAAAGAACGATAGCTATCAGGATCAGGAGGTTATCAACTGGGCCGGGAAAGCCTTCATCGAAGAGCAGATGGAAGAGCTCACGTTTCGGATAGGTCCCAAGTCTTTTTATCAGACCAATGCTCAGCAAGCGTACAACCTCTATAAAGTGGCCCGCGAATTTGCCGGGCTTACCGGTCAGGAACACGTGTATGACTTATACACCGGCACCGGTACCATTGCACTCTTTGTGGCTCGTTTGGCCAAACACGTGGTCGGGGTGGAGTATGTCGAAGCATCGGTGGCCGACGCCCGCGTCAATGCGGAAGTGAACGGGATTACCAATACGACGTTTGTCGCGGGGGATATGAAGGCGATTCTGACCGACGAATTTTTTGCGGAGCACGGTCGTCCGGATGTGGTCATTACCGATCCGCCCCGCGCCGGCATGGATGAGGCCGTTACCCGTCAGTTACTCAAAGCGGCTCCCGAACGCATTGTTTACGTTAGTTGCAACACCGCCACACAAGCCCGTGATCTGGCTATTCTGGATGAAGGATACACCGTAACGGGCGTACAACCGGTGGATATGTTTCCGCATACGCACCACGTCGAAAATGTAGTCGTCCTGACGAAGCGGTAGTTTGTATTCACAAAGCGAGGGCCCACCGGTTGGTGTCAGTTTCTCAAAACTGACACCAACCGGTGGGCCCTGATTTAAAATTCCAGATAAGGAGCAATCTTCTCAATGGTTTTGGCGTCCAGTATCCGAATTGGTTTCAATGACTCCGCCGAGGTGTATGCCCCATGCTGCTCCCGGTAGCTAACGATGAGCTGGGCCTGTCGGCGGGATAGAAATGGGTGCCGGTCCAGTTCATCGGCTGTAGCAGTGTTAACCGGAATCCGGCGCACCCCCGACCGGATCTGACCAAATTTTCTAAGTTCTTCAATCGCGAGTGAGTCTAGTCCGTAGACATCCCGAAATTGATCTGCCGAAATAAACCCGCCCAGTGCATCCCGGTATTTGACAATTCGGGCAGCCAGCGTAGCGCCAATGCCTTTTAGTGCAATCAACTGGCTTGTGTCGGCAGCGTTGATATCAAATGGTTGAAGAACCGGCTTTGCCGGGCGTTCCGGAAATGCCGGTCGGTTTGACGCCGGGTAAGGCTCGTTGCTGGCTGGTTTGCCAGTGCCCGATGCGTCGCTGGTAAAGCGCTCTGGCCGGGATGTTTCTTTTACTGTAATGTAGGGTTCGAGCTGGTCGTACAGGTCGGGAGGGAAGTCGTATATTTTAAGGAGGTCTTCTTTCCTCCGAAACTGTCCGCCTTTGCTTCGGTATTTTTCGATGCGCTCCGCCATCCACTTCGGCAATCCCAATTGCTGCCAGCCCGTTACGCTAACGGTATTTGGGTCGAACGCAAACAGTTTCGGCTCACTGAATCGTTCGGCAGTGGTTTTCTCCTTCCCGGACCGGTCGCCGTATTGGGGTTGTTTGGCGGCTTCAGTCTGCATGAGGGCCACCAGGCTATCGAGTTTTCGCTGGTCGGCAACCGATGTGTCGATGGGTGTGCGGGTAACAACGAATCGGTAAACGAACGGAATCAGCAGGCATAGCAGCGTCAGGAACAGCAGGACCATAAAGCCTCTGGTCTCCTTATGGGAGAAGCCAAAATAATCGCGCACGAAGGAGACGAAACGGGAAATCATTAAATTGACAAGTAGTTTTTATCGTTAAAAATGGTTACTTGTTTTGATGATTTCAAACAGTGGGCGAATTAATTCGCCCACTGTTGTATTTTTGCGCCCACGTATGAATACTCCGCAAACGCCAGCCGCTGGTTCTCCAGCCACTTCGCTGCAAGACATTATCGCCCACGCCAAAGAATATGGCTTCGTGTTCCCGTCGTCCGAAATCTACGATGGCCTGCAAGCCGTGTACGACTACGGTCAGAATGGCGTTGAACTGAAAAATAACCTTAAAACGCTCTGGTGGAAGGCAATGACCCAACTCCACGACAATGTCGTTGGGATTGATGCGTCGATTTTCATGCATCCGCTGACGTGGAAAGCGTCGGGGCACGTTGACTCGTTCAACGACCCCATGATCGACAACCGCGATTCTAAAAAACGGTACCGCGCCGATCAACTCCTCGAACTGAAAGCCGAAGCCTATGCCAATGCCGGGGATGAAGAAAAAAGTACCGCGCTATTGCAGGAAATGGGCCGTTTACTGGGCGACAATGACCTAGAGGGCGTTCGGAACCTCATTATCGCCGAAGGCATCATAGACCCCGTTTCAGGTACTGATAACTGGACCGAAGTACGGCAGTTCAACCTGATGTTTTCTACGCAGGTGGGTTCGCTGGCCGAAGATGCCAGCCTGATTTACCTCCGGCCGGAAACTGCCCAGGGTATTTTCGTGAACTTCCTGAACGTTCAGAAAACGGGCCGTATGAAGGTTCCCTTTGGGATTGCCCAAATTGGGAAAGCGTTTCGGAACGAGATTGTGGCCCGTCAGTTCACCTTCCGGATGCGGGAGTTCGAACAGATGGAAATGCAGTTCTTCGTGCGCCCCGGCACTGAAATGCAATGGTATGAAACCTGGCGAGATGCCCGGATGAAATTTCACCAGGCGGTGGGCTTACCCGCCGATAAACTCAAATTTCACATTCACGAGAAACTGGCGCACTACGCTAATGCCGCCGTGGATATCGAGTATAAGTTTCCGTTTGGTTTCCGCGAGATGGAAGGGATTCACTCACGCACCGATTTTGACCTGAAAGCCCACCAGGAGCTGAGCCGCAAGAAGCAGCAGTATTTCGACAATGACGTTGACCCCGCCACCGGTAAACCGTACGGTAACTATATTCCGTACGTTGTTGAAACATCGGTAGGGGCAGACCGCCTGTTCCTAGCTGTTCTCTGCAATGCGTTCACGAAAGAAATCGTGGGCGAAGGTGATCAGCAGAAGGAGCGTACGTATTTGAAGCTTCATCCGGCGCTGGCTCCCATTAAAGCGGCTGTGTTCCCGCTGGTTCGGAAAGATGGTTTGCCCGAGAAAGCCGAAGCGATCGTGAAGAATCTCCGGTCTGAGTTCCGGGTGGTGTATGAGGAGCGCGATGCCATTGGTAAGCGCTACACCCGTCAGGATTTGATCGGTACGCCGTTCTGTATTGCGGTGGATTATCAAACCCTCGAAGATGATACTGTAACCATCCGTTACCGCGACACAACGGAGCAGATCCGTATTCCGGTGAGCGAACTGAAAGCCCGTATCGGTCAGGAAGTGTCGATGGAGCGGGTGTTGGAAAATATGTAAAATTTGGTTTCACCAATAAAAGAAGAGAAAAAGCAGGCGTGCCACGGATTAGAACCGTGGCACGCCTGCTTTTTCTCTTCTTTTCAAATATCGGTTATCGACTTGCTGAGAGCACTGTGCGCAGGGCCGCTATATTCGCCGTAGCATCAAAGATTGCCTTTACGGGAATGGTGAACCCCGCTAACTGCTGGCTGGAAACCGTCTGCCCGACCCGTAGTAAATCGACCAATGCGTAGGCTTCGGTATCGGCATCCAAGGTGAATACTTCGACCGTTTGACGGGTAGGATCAACGAGCCAGTATTCGGCTACCTGGTGCGTGGCGTAATCTTCAAATTTGATTTCCCGATCGTTCTTCTGCGTGCTTTTTGATAACACTTCCACCACCAGATCCGGGGCTGGATAGTATAGCAAATCAGGCTTGATGTCAGCCGCTTTTTCCGTTCCGAAATAGCAAATATCCGGCTCGTAGCTATTTTGGGTTAGTTCGACCAGAGCTTTTTCAACAAGCACAATACCAATGTTATGCTCATTGACAAAAGCATTTAGTAACGTTCCAAGGAACATCACTGCAGCATTGTGCTTATGTAACGCCGGTGAGTGAACGACAATTTCACCGTTGATGAACTCCACTTTCATGTCGTCGTCCATCCACTCATAAAACGCCTGTCGGCGTTTTTTTTCGTCGTTCAACACCGCCTGAACCTGCTGAATAATTTGCGGGGCCTTAGGGGATTCCAGAAGTTGGGCAGCCAGTTCAGTCATAGCCTTATTAGGACTTTATACTCAAATATAGAAAAGTAAGCCGACTTACGCTTCGCCCACCAGCATCAGGGCCCCAACGGTTACGTTCGAGGTTTCGTCGATGAGGATGGCGCCACCCGACGCCCGGTTAGTGGCGTAAGGGTCAAAACTGATCGGCTGTGCGGTTCGAAGCACCACTTTGGCCAAATCATTCAACCGGAGTTGCTCAACGCCTTCAATCTGTTCGTAAGTATTAACATTTACCTGGTACGCAATCTCCCGCACCGAACAGCGCGTCCGGAAAGTGCCTACCTGTAACACATATTTATTCCCTACTTTAAACTCCTTGCTATCCATCCAGCAGAGCATGGCTTCGACCGTTTGACTACTCAGCGGCTGGCTGTCCGAACGAACAATGAGGTCGCCCCGGCTAATGTCTACATCAGTTGCCAGATGCAGCACGACAGACATGGGCGTTGCCGCTTCATCGAGATGCGTTTCGGCAATTTCAATGGCATCGATGGTCGAAGTTTCGCCGGATGGGAACACCGTAATGGCGTCGCCTTTGCGGAACTGTCCGCTTGTAATTTTACCCGCATAACCCCGGTAATCGTGAAGCTCCGGTGTTTGCGGACGGATGACGTACTGAACCGGAAAACGACCTTGAGTAAGGTTCACATCATCGGCAATTTCTACCGTTTCCAGATGTTCCAGCAGCGTTTGCCCCTCGTACCATGGCATGGATTCCGACCGGTCGACAACGTTATCGCCGTTCAGTGCACTCATCGGAATATACGTTACATGCTTCACGTTCAGCTTTTGGGCCAGTTCGGCATAATGAATGCAGATGTCGGAGAACACATCCTGCGAGTAATCGACCAGATCCATTTTGTTGATCGCCACCACAATGTGCGGGATTCCCAGCAACGACGCAATGAGCGAATGCCGCCGGGTTTGTTCGGCAACACCGTGCCGGGCATCGACCAGCACAATCGCCAGCTGGCAATTGGACGCACCGGTTACCATGTTGCGGGTGTACTGAATATGACCCGGTGCATCGACAATAATAAACTTCCGAACCGGGGTCTGGAAATAGCGGTAGGCTACATCAATTGTAATACCCTGTTCCCGTTCGGAACGGAGCCCGTCGGTCAAAAGGGCCAGATCGATCTCCCCATCGTCACGGCTTTTGCTTGCCCGCTCGATGGCTTCCAGTTGATCGGCCAGGATAGATTTGGAATCGTAAAGCAACCGCCCAATGAGCGTGCTTTTGCCGTCGTCAACCGAACCGGCAGTTATAAATCGTAAAAGATCCATTTATTGCATGTGTAATGAATAATCAGAAATGGATAATGTTGTACCCGCTTATTATTCATTGTTCATTTTACAGTAGTCAATACTCAAAAATACCCGCCTTTCTTGCGGTCTTCCATGGCGGCTTCGGAAAGCTGGTCGTCCATGCGGGTTTCGCCCCGTTCGGAAATGCGCGTGGCCTGAATTTCGTCGATCACTGCGTCGAGCGTGTCGGCCATCGACTCGGAGGCAGCGGTGCAGGAAATATCGCCAACGGTACGGAAACGTACCCGGCGGGTTACCAGTTGGTCGTCGGCTTCGGGTTTGATAACGCCCCCGGCAGTAGCCATCAGTTTACCATCGCGGATAAGCAACTCGCGGTCGTGGGAGAAATAAATGCTGGGAAGCTGGATTTTCTCGCGACGGATATAATTCCAGACGTCCAGTTCGGTCCAGTTTGAAATAGGGAACACCCGAACATTTTCGCCTTTATGAATCCGGCCGTTGTAGAGGTTCCATAGTTCAGGCCGCTGGCGTTTAGGGTCCCACGAGCCAAACTCGTCGCGCACGGAAAAGACGCGCTCTTTAGCCCGTGCTTTCTCCTCATCCCGACGGGCGCCCCCAATGCAGGCATCAAACTCAAACTCTTCAATCGTATCCAGTAGCGTAAACGTTTGCAGCCCGTTACGGGTGGCGTTGCGGCCGGTTGGTTCTTTCAGCTTTTTCTCCCGGATGGTGTCTTCGACATACCGAACGATGAGTTTTTCGCCGATACGCTCCGCCATAGCATCTCGGTAATCGAGGGCTTCCTGAAAATTATGGCCCGTGTCGATATGCACGAGCGGAAAAGGAAACTTACCCGGCCGAAACGCTTTGAGGGCCAGATGAACCAGGGTAATGGAATCCTTGCCACCCGAAAAAAGCAGCGCAGGGCGCTCAAACTGACCGGCTACCTCCCGCATGATGTGGATGGCTTCGGATTCGAGCTGGTCTAAATAATCTAACTTCATTACAATAAAAAGTGAAAGAGCGAATGAGTGAAAGAATGAGTGGCAATAAACGCCCTTACACCCTTTCACTAGTTTACTCATTAAGCTTTAAATACTTCTTCGTGAACGTGTAATCCGCATTCTTTCTTGGAGTTGTCTTCCCACCACCAGCGACCCGCCCGGAAGTCTTCACCGGGTTGAATGGCCCGGGTACAGGGCTGGCAGCCGATGCTCACAAAACCCCGGTCGTGCAGAGGATTGTACGGCACGTTGTTATCTTTTACATATTGTTTTACTTCGTCAAACGTCCAGTCCATCAGTGGATGAAACTTGAAGAGGTTATGCGACGCATCCCATTCGAGCTGGGGCATACTCTGGCGGTTGGCCGACTGTTCGGCGCGGATACCCGTGATCCATATTTTCTGTCCTTTCAGTGCCCGGTTGAGAGGTTCCACTTTTCGGATGCCGCAGCACTCTTTCCGATTCTCTACCGAATCGTAAAAGCTGTAGGGCCCTTTAGTCGTCATCAGGGCTTCTTCGGCAGCCCGTTCGGGGAAAAACGCTTCGATTTTGGTGGCGTAGCGGTCATTGGTCTTTTTCCAGACCGAATACGTCTCCGAAAACATCCGGCCTGTGTCGAGGGTGAAAATCCGGATGGGAATTTCGTTTGCCAGAATCAGATCGGTAATTACCTGATCTTCGTAGCCGAGGCTGGTCGAGAAAACGACTTCGCCGGGGAATAGGGAAGCCAGTTTCCGCAGCGCGTCAACGTTGCTCAGACCGTGAACTTGTTCGGTCAGGCTTTCCAGTGTGTGTGTCGGTTCAGCAATCATACAAAAGGGCGGGATTGAACCCGTATTTATAGTCAATTAACGGACCTGTGCCCGTTGTGACAGGTTTACCGCCTTGCCTGTTTTGGCCGATTGTCGGGCGGCATCCAATATTTCCATGACGATAATATTATTTTCTAAAGACGTTAATTCATCGGCTTTAGTTTCGCCATGTATCAGCTTCGCGAAGTATGCAAATGGGTCAGTAGCAGGCGCATCGGCGGGTGTTGCCTCGGTCGGACGTTCGGTTTTGTCGTCTTTGAACCGGATGCGCATCCGGGTACCATCAACCGTAAAGACATAGCCAGTCTGCCCGTAGACTTCCATGTCTTTGCGACCAAAGGGCCAGTTCCAGGACCCCTGGATGATGGTTTGGGTTTTGGGATAAGTCAAAACAATTGTCCCTTCATCATCTACTTTCGGGTAAATATCCGGTTTGATCTGTTGGGTTACCGCCAGAACCGAGAGCGGCCGCTGGTTGTGCATAAGCCAGGTGGAGAGATTAGCTCCGTAACAGCCAAAGTCAAACAAGGCACCGGCACCGTTGGTAACCGGGTCTGTGAGCCAGTTCAGGAACTCTTTACTCACCCCAATTTCTTTGGGTCCCTCGTGACCATCGTGAACGACAATTTTTCGCAAATCACCAATCGACTTGGTCGTGTTGGCAATTTCATAGGCTTTATGATTGCTTCCGTACCAGGTTGTTTCGTAGTTTGTCAGGAGCTGGATCGTGTGTTTTTTGGCCAGTGCTTCCATCTGTTTAGCATCGGCAAAGGTCGTTGCCAGTGGTTTTTCAACCATCACATGAATACCACGGGGAGCACAAACGGCGACCGTTTTTTTATGATCGACAATCGGGCCAAAATCCGTTACAGCTTCCGGCTTCGTTTTGTCGAGCATTTCGGCTAGCGTAGGATAAACCAGGCTCATACTAAACCCATGCCGCTTAGCGAGTTTTTCGGCCAGTTCCCGGTTCGGTTCGGCAATTCCTACGATTTCAATGTCAGTCTGAGCTGTTTTGCCAAAGGCTTTGTTCAGAATCCCATGCACATGGTCATGCGCCATACCCGCAATTCCCACACGAAGCGGCTTTTTAGGTGTTTGGGCGTTCACAAGCTGGGTAGTAATAAGTAATAGGGTGAGGAAAAACGCATTAAGTTTCATACTGGCATTTCTGATTTACCGGATTCTATCCGAATGACTTTATTACGACGATTCTCAGGCTTCTGTAGGTGGAATGATATTCCGTTCCACGCTACAAAACTAAACCTAAGCGGCTTCTACTCTTATAAATCAGGTTGTTGTGCCAATACAGAATCTTAGTCCACATTTACTTTGATGATCTCGGCCGATTTCTCGACAGCCTGGGTAAAGTCGGCGATCAGATCGCTGATTGCTTCGAGACCAACAGAAATGCGGATCAGGCCTGGTGTGATTCCCAGAGCGGCTTTCTCTTCGGGCTTAAGTTTCGCGTGAGTTGTGGTGTTCGGGTTCGTTACGATGGTGCGCGAATCGCCGAGATTGGACGAAAGCGTTGGAATCGTCAGCGCATCGAAGAACGCTTTTACGCGCTCGAATCCCCCTTCCAGTTCAATTGTTACAATGGCACCGCCCGCGCTCATCTGCTTCTTCGCCAGCTCAAACTGTGGGTGAGAAGGAAGGAACGGATAGAGAACCCGCTCCACATCGGTATGACCATTCAGCGCTTCGGCGAGTTGCAGGGCGTTGCGGCAGTGGCGTTCCATGCGCAAGTCCAGCGTTTCCAGGCTCTTCGACAGAATCCAGGCATTGAACGGCGATAGCGACGGGCCGGTATGCCGGGCAAAGAATCGGATCGGCTGAATCAAATCGGCCCGACCCACTACGATACCGCCCAGAACACGTCCCTGCCCATCCATGTATTTGGTGGCCGAGTGTATGGATAAATCGGCTCCCAGGTCGAGAGGTGTTTGAAGGATAGGCGTGGCAAAGCAGTTATCGACGTTCAGGATAAAGCCGTATTTCGCTTTCAGGCGGGCCAGCATCTCCAGATCGACCAGTTCCAGACCGGGGTTGGAAGGCGTTTCCAGATACACCATACGGGCGGCAGGTCTTCCATTGTTTGGCTGAATGGCCGCTTCCCATTCGGCTTCGGTGGCTGTGGCATCCAAATAGGTATGGCTGATACCCCACTTGCTCAGAATCTGGGTGATGATCTGGTGAGCGGAGCCAAATAAAGCCCGGCAGGCAACCAGGTGATCGCCAGATTTTAGCAAGGCGGCCATGCTGGCAAAAACGGCGGCCATCCCGGTGCCCGTGGCAATACCATCTTCGGCATTTTCGAGCATGCAGACTTTCTCGACAAACTCCGTAACGTTGGGGTTTGAGAAGCGGGAATAGATATTGCCTTCTTCCGTTTCTTCAAACAGGGCTTTCCCCTGTTCGGCGCTTTCGAAGGTGAAACTCGATGTTAAATATAAAGGAACGGAGTGCTCCCGATTGCCGGATTTATCCGTCTGTATCCGAATCGCTTTAGTTTGTTTTTCCATATTGTTTAGGCTAAGCTCTGGCTTGGCCACTGAGAATTAACAGGCCAAGCCAGAGCTTGGCCCAAACACTAAAAGAACTTAATAATTTTTCGCAAACTTACGAGGATCACCACAATTCCGACCAGGATCATCATGGTTTTTATGGGTAATTTCTGAGCTAAACGGGCCGCTATCGGAGCCGCAATCATACCACCCAGAATCAGTCCCAGAATAACCATCCCGTAGTTATCCAGCCCGGCATACAGGGCGAATACAACCGATGACGCAAACGAGACAAAGAACTCCGCCAGATTGACCGACCCAATCGTATAACGCGGGTGCCGACCTGATGCAATGAGCGTAGAGTTAACGATTGGCCCCCAGCCACCGCCCCCAATGGCATCGACAAACCCGCCAAACCACGCCAGTAGTCCAATCTGGCGAACGGGCTTTTTCTTGGGATTCTTGGCCAAGGCTTTCTTCAAAATCAGAATGCCCAAAATGACCGTATACACAGAAATGGCCGGGCTCAGGTATTGAGCTACAATCTCCATGTCGGCAAGTTTTGTTATCAGGAAAGCACCCAGCGCGGCACCAATAACCCCCGGAATCAGGACAATCTTGAATAGGCGACTGTTTACGTTACCGAATTTCAGGTGCATATAGCCCGACACGCCACTGGTGAAAATCTCGGAACTGTGTACGCTGGCCGTGGCAAATAAAGGGCTAATGCCAACGCTCGTCAGAAAAGTAGTAGCGGTAACGCCATACGCCATACCCAGAGCGCCATCAATCATCTGGGCCACAAAACCAGCCATGATGAAGTAAAAAATGTCGGGTGTGAGGTCTATCGTGCTGGCTAAGAGCGTCAGCCGGTCCAGCGTGAAGTAGCTGAAAAGGAGATGACCAACCAGCATTAAGGCCAGCGCTGAAAAAACATAAATCGCAATTTCGGTCCGATTACGTCGACGTAGTAGGGGGCTTGGTGCGTCGGTCTGTACACTGGCAGCCGGAAAAGTGGTCCGTATGATAGCTGCCTGTGAAGAGGCATTAACGCCCTGAATCGTGATCGTTAGCCCATTCAGGTCGAGTTCCGGATTGGGAGTAGTGAGCGAATCAGAGGTCGAATCGGTTGCAGAGACAATCCGCTGGGACATAAGGTATAAACTCTATAGAGTTAATGGATTAATTCTCTTATGAAAAACGGCACATCGACGTGCCGCTGGTTTTGATGAAGTTTCGTTGACTTTGGTAAGCCAAAGTTGTTGAGAAGTGCAGCAAAGGTACGAAAAGGAAGTGAATACATGCAAGCCAGCGGCATTAAACCGCTCAGCCTGCCCGCAATATCTCGGCTACTAAAATGCCCAGATATGAGCCAATTGCGTTGCCCAGGGAGCCAACCAGTACCGCCGGAAGTTGTAATTCCGGTCGGTTAAGGCTCTTAGCCAAAGCTAGTGCGGAGGTTGCTCCGCCGATATTAGCCTGAGAAGCAATACTTAGCACATCCCAATCCTGTTTAAAAAAGGCGCCCACACCAAAGACGATACAGGCATGGATAAACACTAGGGTTAGAATCATGCCGAAGAGTATGATCGCCAGCCGACCGTTGTGAAGAAGGGTGGCAATATCGCAATAGGCACCGATCACGGCCAGGAAAATATAGATACCAAATAACCCGAGCAATCGACTTCCCCGGAGTCTGTTTACTACGCGAAACTGGGCCAGTGCCAGAGCAATGGTGGTTAAAATCAGCACGAAAGGAACCGTAGGAGCAAGGGTAACCAACTGTTTTGAAAGGAAAATGGACCCAAAACCCAAGGTTAATAAAAGGGCCAGATCGTAGGGGCTCATTGTCTCGGCATCGGCAAATGAATCAGTCCCGCCCGCTATAGTTCCTGATGCGACTGTTGAACTTGTCGGAATATGTCTTGGAAACCGGCTTTGGAAAAAGCGGGGTAACGCCAGTGTTGCTGCCATCCACAGAGCCGTTAGAATGTTATCGGCTGCTGTTGAGGCAACGAACAGATTACCCGCTTTCGATACACCGTAATGCAGGGCAACGGCGTGAAAGTTAACGCTGCCACCAATGTAGGTTCCGGTAAACATACCCGCCAGAGCATAATACAATTTACCGACGGTGTTCGGGGCGGCAAATAGCCAGACGCTGGTGAAAACGCCCATAATCGTACCCAGTGAGCCGATGAGAAACATCGTTACCATAGGCAGGCCAGCTCGGCGCAAGTCTTTCAGGTTAACACTCAGTAAAAGAAGGAAGAGCGAGAAGGGAGCTACATAGTTAAAAATTCCCTCGTAAAGGGGTATTTCTGTTGTGGGAATAAGGTAAAGATTAGCCTCGATAGCGGTAAGAATAATAATTAGTAGAGCCGTTCCAATATGACGAAAGCCGGGTTTGGTAGAGAGCCATTCGCAGACGATGACATTCAGACAGAGGATGAAAAGAACAAAAATTGAGTTTGCCACGATAAATGGTCATTGGGGAAAATACTTAGAGGAGATCGGAATGTAACCAGCAGTCCTTTGATTTTGGCTTCAAGGTACAAAATAACATGGTGTACTAAGGGCCATATGTAAAATATTAAGGGGTTTAAAATGATATTTGCGAAACAAATACTTAATTTGTGCTAAATTTTATTATATATTTTAATCTTAACTTACAAAAGATGAACAGAAAACTACTCCTATTTGTATGGCTGTTTTTTTGTATTACCAGTTTGGTATTTGCTCAGGAACAAGCTGTTACGGGAAAGGTGACCGATGCAGAGGGCACGCCGATTCCAGGTGCCAGTGTTGTGTTGAAGGGGCGATCGGTAGGTACAAATACGGATGCCACTGGAAGCTTTAAGCTTAACGCCCCAGCCAATGGAACACTCATCTTCAGTTTTATTGGATTCACTACACAGGAAGTAGCCATCGGCAACCGATCTGTGGTAAATGTGCAGTTGGCCGATGGTAATCAACAACTCGATGAGGTTATTGTAACGGGACTTGCAACCAGCGTAAAACGCTCAAATTCGGCTAATGCCGTCGCCAGTTTATCTGCCAAACAACTTACAGGGGTAACCACACCTGTAACCACCGATGGTGCCATGCAGGGTAAGCTTGCGGGCGCCAATATTCAGGCCAACGGGTCGGTACCAGGTGGCGGTTTTAACGTACAATTGCGGGGTGTATCTACGCTGGGATCATCGGCCTCACAACCGCTGTATATTGTTGATGGTGTTTATATTGACAATGGGCAGTATTCCAGTGGTCGTTCGGAAGCTAACAAAGCCGGGGCTGGTTCATCGACCGCTTCGCAGGATAACAATGGTAACCGCTTGGCCGATCTGAACCCCGACGATATCGAAAGCATGGAAGTGCTGAAAGGTTCATCGGCAGCGGCCATCTATGGAACCCGCGCTAACGCCGGGGTTATCATCATTACCACCAAGCGGGGTAAAGGCGGACGAACCAATGTCTCGTTTGGCCAGGATCTGGGGATTTCCAACGCCTATAGTTACTATGGCGGAGCTGACTGGACAGCCGACAAACTGACTAATTACTTCTCAGCCGCTGACGTCTCGAAACTACAGGCAGCCAAGCAAAATGGTACCTATACGGATTGGGAACGGGTTATTTATGGTGAAACCGGTTCGATTAAAAATACCCACCTGAGTGTGACGGGTGGTAATGAGAAAACCAAATTCTACGTAAACGGCAGCGCTTCGAACGAAACAGGTATCATCAAAAATACGGGTTTTACCCGCTATTCGATCCGGGCCAATATTGACCATAAACTGAACAACTGGATTGACTTCGGCATCTCGACAAACTATGTCAATTCCAACAACGACCGGGGTTGGACAGGTAATGATAACTCGAACATTAACTACGGTTACTCATTGCCCTACACCAAGCCCTACACCAACCTGTATCCGGACGCAACCGGCGTTTATCCCGATAACGACCCCAGTGTAGGCGAAAACCCGCTGGCTATTCGGGACCGGGCGGTTAACAACCAGAAAGTGAATCGCTTCATTCAGGGATTCAACGCCAACTTTCGGCTCATCAACAACGCAACGACTTCGCTGACCATTAAAGTAAACGGCGGGCTGGATTACCAGAGTGGTTTCGCTACCATCTGGCTACCCACGGATTTACAGTCACAGCGGCAGGAAGCCAACCCTGGCTTTGCGCAGGATACCCGCACCGAAGTGTACAATTCCAACATTCAGGTAGCCGGGGTATTTACCCATTCCGCTATGGGTGGCAAACTTAACCTGACATCGTCGGCCGGGGCTGTCCGTCTGCATCGGGACTTTAATTATAACTACGTACGGGGACAGAAATTGCCCGTGGGTGTTTCCAACCCGGCGCGGGGTGGTGTACAGTCGATCGCTGCTGAATACCAGCGTAATACGGACGTTGGTATTTTCGCCCAGCAGGAAGCTAACTACGATGATAAAGTTATTGGAACCGTCGGCATTCGTTTCGATAAATCGGACTTGAACGGCAATAACTTTGATAAATATTATGCGTTCCCAAAAGCATCGCTGGCTGTTAACCTGACTCGTTTTGGTAACTGGGCGATGGCTTCGAGTGCCATCAGCGCCCTTAAACCGCGCATTGCCTACGGGGCAACGGCTGGTTTGCCAAGCTGGGGAACACCCTACTCGCAGCTAGGATCGACCGGTATTGGCGGATTGAGCGGCTTACAGCCATCAACGGTATTAGGTAACAACCAGATCAAGCCGGAACGCGCTACCGAATTGGAATATGGACTGGATTTCGGCTTGTTCAACAACCGGATTACCGGCGAATTCACCTTGTACAACAAGAAAGTGTTCGATCTGATCCAGCCGTTGACTACAGCCCCAACCACGGGGGTTACATCTACGAACATCAACGCGGCCGATTTAGTGAACCGGGGTCTTGAATTGACCATCGGCGCTGAGGTTATCCGCAGTAAAGCCATTACCTGGTTCGTTCAGCCGATCTTCTGGTTCAACCGCTCTGAAATTACTCGTCTGGACATTCCGGAGCGCCTTACGGGTGGTTTTGGGGCTACGTTTGGTCAGTGGCGTGTAAAACAGGGGTACTCACCAACCCAGATCGTGGGCCAGCCTCGTACGTTACCGACAACCGATCCCGGCTACGCGTCTTCCTGGACAAGCTATGGCGATCAGCAGCCTAAGTACGAATTCTCGCTTAATCAGCGGGTTACGTTCCTGAAAAACTTCGAGTTTTCGGCTTTGCTGCACTACCGGCACAAGTTCACCGTTGTTTCGCTCCAACGCGTTTTGTGGGATGAAGGCGGGAACACCTCTGACTGGAACAGCACGAGCTTAGGATTGACGGATGGTGGTAAAGTAGCTGGTTCTGGCGATCAGGTGGCACCAAACGGTATTGCCCGCCAGAATGTGAATGGGCTGGACGCCAATGGTGTCCCCCGCGAAGGCTATAACCCGTCAATTGCCAGTTTCCTGAAAATGCGTGAGGTTTCGTTGTATTATCGGGTACCAAAAGCGGTGCTTGGCTCAGCTTTCCGCAACGTAATTCAGGGGGTACGCGTTGGCGTTTCGGGAACGAACTTACTCCGCTGGACGGATTACAAAGCGGGTTACGATCCTGAAAACTCCAACTTTGGTTCACTGGCGCTGGGTAGCGGTGTCGACATTGGCAGCGCGCCACTGGCTCGCCGGATGATGTTCCACATTGCCATCGATTTGTAATCAACTGACGGTGTAACCCGGCAGGGTTCGAAAATTCAGATTTACCTGACAATTCAAATTTCGTTTTCTATATGAAATTCATTCGATATTCACTTTTAATGGCGGTGGCTCTCGTGGGGCTAAATGCCTGTAATCCGCTCAAGACCGATCTAGTCATTGACCCCAACTTCCCATCGGTGGGATCGGTTACCAACAATGCTACCAAAGGACAGCTGGACGCGCTTGCCGTTGGACAGTTTTCATTAGCCAGAAACGGGCTGTCTTCCTATCTACAGGTTGTGGGTACAATTGGCAAAGAACTGTTTAACTTCAATACTACAGAATCCCGCTGGATGACGGAGTTGAATGGGCTGCGCCCGATTGATAACTCGGCTTTCTACAATAGGGCAACAACCGACTTTGGCTTACCCATTCGGCAGGCCAACATTGTTATTGCTTCGCTCAATTCAACTAATTCTGTCACTGATCAGCAGAAAAACGGCTATCGTGGCATGGCGAATACCTTCAAAGGGCTGGCCTATTTGTACATGCTGAATGCACAAGGCAGCAACGGCGTTCGCTTAAGTGTTGAAGATCCGTTTAAGCCGAGTAAAGCGGCAACATATGCCGAGTCGCTGACGGGTATTGCCAAGATTCTGGACGACGGAGCCAGCCAGCTCGATCAGGCCGGAGCGTCGTTTGCCTTTCCGGTACCTGCGGGCTTTAACGGGTTCAATACCCCCGCCACGTTCAAGCAGTTCAACCGGGCTATTGCCCTTCGCGTGGCGATCTATCAGGCCGACTGGGCCAAAGCCGCTACCTTACTTTCCCAAACGTTCTACAGCGCGAGTGGAAGTTTAACCGCCGGTCCACAGTATACTTTCAGCCCGACACCACCCGATTTTGCCAACCCACTCATCAATACAGCAACGATCCGGATTGTGGGTATCCAGAAAATGTGGGACGAAATAGAGGCTGGCGACAAGCGTATCGCCAAAGTACGGGTACTGGCCGATCCGGCTACCTATAGCTCCGGTGTTACGTACACGACTAAGTATATCCAGAACATGTACACTTCAGGCACGGACCCCGTCCCCATCATTCGCAACGAAGAACTGATCCTGATTGCCGCCGAAATAGCCGCTCAGCAGAACAATGTGGCCGAAGCAACGAGAAATATCAACATCATTCGGACGGCCGCCGGACTGCCGGCATATGCTGGGGCTACGACGAAAGATGCGCTTGTCAATGCCATTCTGAAAGAGCGGATGTATTCGCTGTTTTACGAAGGCCACCGCTGGGTAGATATGCGCCGGTACAATAAACTGGGTGAAATTGCCCTGCCGGTGTCGACCATGAAAGTGCTGGAGCGCCTGGAGAAACCCGTAGCCGAAGTGAACTGGGATTTGCAGAATCCATAAACGATTTTTGTAGCCAGTCGTCAATAAAGCAGCAGGGCGTCGGGATAATCCCGACGCCCTGCTGCTTTATTTATTCCCCTGCCATAGGGTCGGGGGTTCCGTCTGGGTCGCCGGTAACCGTGCCGTGGGTGGGCAGCTTGCTTCCCCGAATCAGCAATAAACCAGCTACGTGCGGTGCCGCCATGGATGTGCCACTCAAAGTTGCGTATTTCCCGTCCTTATACGTGGACGTAATGCGAACCCCATAGGCGCACACATCGACACTACTGCCAAAGTTGGAAAACGACGCAAATTGATTTTTGCTGTCCATCGCCGAGACAGTAAATACATTGGCGTGGTTCACCCGGGCGGGTGAATAATTATCGCTGTTTTTTCCATCGTTACCCGACGCAATGGCGAACAGGATGCCTATATTGGCGGCCTGGGTAATAGCCCGGTCGAGAGCTGCTGATGTGCCCTCGCCCCCTAAACTCAGGTTGACAACATCACCGGCCTTACCGTTCTGGGCCACATAATTTACGGCCTGAATGATGCCTGACAAGCGGCCTTCTCCTTCATCATCCAGCACTCGAAGGGATACTAATGTAGCACCAGAAGCAACACCGGTTATACCGATGTTATTATTCTTCGCCCCAATGACACCCGCCACGTGGGTACCGTGCCCATTCTCATCGTCGGCGGAGGTTTGCCCGCTTACAAAAGATCGGCTGCGGTTGGTATCTACATTCAGATCAGGGTGGTCGAGGTCAATGCCTGTGTCAATAATCCAGGCTGTTTTTGTCGGTTGCAGATCACCGCGACCGTAGCCCGTTTGTTTCACATTCCAGGTTAGGGTAGAGGTGGTCGCTACGTCGACACAATTGCACATGGACATGATCCGGTCGGGTTCAACGACTGCTACAGACGGGTCTTGCCGTAGTTTCTGCACTTCGCTTTCGGTGAGGTGGGCCAGGAAAGTTGTCTCTTCATCCGCTGCTAAAACGGCGGCCTGTGGACTGGCCACGTTATAGGTTTTGAGCAGCGATTCGGCCAGCGCTTCTGTAGCAGCCAGGCGGGCATTGGGCGCCACGGGTAGCGTTTGTGTGGGTTGATAGGTAACGATATATTCACCCGCAATGGCAACACCATTATTGGAGGATCCTTTTACCAGACAGTCTGGCGAAATGGTAGGGACTACATTACTATCGTTGTGGCAGGCAAACAGTCCAATGCCAAGCAGAGCGACGTTAGTAAGTGTCGCAAGGGATAAAAAACGTCGCATGGGTACGTACGAAACAGATAGATTGGGAAATGATCAATCGTAAAACGTTACGCCATGGGTTGGTTTTTGAGTTGGTTCAGTAAGGTATACGCCGGAAGCGCGAAAGTCGTTGCGTCACCTGTTTACTAACGATTTTTCGGGTGTTTAAGTACAATGAACACCACATGTCCGGCCGCCGGAAAGGTGGTTTCCGTTAAGGGAAAGCCATAATGATGGTAAAACTGCGCTGTTTGAGCGGGCGTGAGCAAATCGAGGTAGAGGTTAATACCGGCGAAATCGTTTTTGCGTAGAAACCCGTCCAGAAACTGCCAGTCCTGTTGGGTAAATATATAGCCGGGGGCGAGGAGCCGGGGCCAGCCATCGCGCAGAAACGGCTGAATCTGATCGGGGTGAAGCCGCCCGAAATATTGCCCGACGCCACTCTTGTCGTAGAACCGACGAAATGTGAACACGGCATTTTGCTGTTTGTAATAGGGGCAAAGCCCTTCTTTATCGCCAACGCCATTGGCTCCAATGGTGCAGAACGGCCAGTCGAGCACCGCAACGCCGGGTTGCTTCCGAACAACGGCGCAGTAGCGAAGGGTTTGCTCCGAAACAACATTGGGCGTTACCAATAGTCGTTTTGAAAAGCCGGTATACCACTCCAGTCCCAGCAGCAGCAGTAAAAAGGCGACGCTCATTTGTGCCGACATTCGGCGGGGCCAGGAAACAGGTAAGGCCAGCAGCATGAACAGCACCGGGTACACGAGCGAGGCCCGGCCTCCGTGCCGGTTGAAGCTAAACCAGGGGAAAACTTTGAGCGTCGGAAACAGCACCGGATGGTAGAGCAGGCAAAGTGCCAGCATCAGAACCAGCGGGAACCAGCGTAGCACATTACGCCTGATCTGCCACCAGCCTACACTCGCCAGTACAACCAGATACAAGCCGGGACTGCCTTGCCCGTAACTCTCGAACGTATCGTGAAACCACTGTTGGTAAGGAATCGAATAGCTGTCGATACCCGGCAGGTGAGGCAGAAGCAAGCGTGCCGGGTGCGACCAGGCGCGGAGTTCGGGGACAACGTCGAAATTGAACGACCAGGCCGTAAATGCAATCTGAAGCGTTAGGGGGAGGTACAGCCAGAGACTTAGGGCCAACACAAGCAACAACCCAAAAGCGGCACGTGGCGATCGACGAATTTCACCACGAACATACTGCCCGAAAAGCGAGGGCCAGCGCCGAATCAACGGAAATTGACGATACAAGCTTAGGCCAATGATCGGTATCGTTAACGTCGTAAACGTAAGGGCAAAACCGGCTACGTAGGCCAGTTCCTGCCCCAGTACCAGCACATGAATGCACATCCAAAGGAGCAGATATGGCAGGCGAATGGGGTCACGATCAAGTACATCGAGCAGGAGCCGATAGGTGGCTACGATGCATAGAACCGTCCAATGACCTACGCATACGTTCATGTGAACGGGGAATTTCCAGAGGGCATAGAAGTTGAAAACAGAGACGGCCAGCCCGGCCAGTAATGATTTTACCAGCCCGGCCCGGACACGTAACAGAACAAACGTTCCAACGGCCGTAACGATAAGGCTATACACATAATAGTACTGTAAATAAGGGCCGGGGCCATCCAGAAGCCGATACAGGCAAGCGTACCAGTAATCACGCTCGAACCCCCAGTCCAGAAAAACCTGGTTGGTACCATAGGGATAGAAGGTCTGGGTATTGATCAGGTTGAGGTTCGGGAAAGGCCAGAGGCTGAGGTTTTTGTTGAAGAAATACCCGACATACTCAAACTGATCTGTGTCGTTTCCATCCGAAAGCGGATGTTGAAAATCGCCTACTACCCAGCTACCCAGCAGGGCGGTTAACAGGCCAAGGAGAGTGGCCCAAAGCCAGGTGTTCAGACCGAAAGGTGGGTTAAATAGGTTTTTATTAGACAGGTTAACTGGCGGTTGTACTGGATGCATCCGGGAGTTTATACATTCATAGACGGTGGCGATGAGCAAAAGTCTGGCTAAACGGCTATTTTTGCAAGAAAATGAATAGTGCGGCTCCTGACCGCATCCAAATTGAGCGAATCTAGCGGCTTTCTGGCCGCATAACTATTATGGCTGACTATAACCACCGCGAAACCGAACAGAAATGGCAACGGTTTTGGGACGAAAACCACACGTATAAACCCGCTGTTACGACCGACCGCCCTAAGTATTATGTACTCGATATGTTTCCTTATCCATCGGGGGCGGGCCTGCATGTTGGTCACCCGCTGGGTTACATCGCGTCGGACATTGTTTCGCGCTACAAGCGGTTAAAAGGCTATAATGTGCTGCACCCGATGGGCTTCGACTCGTTCGGGCTTCCGGCCGAACAGTACGCCATTCAAACCGGTCAGCACCCGGCCGTTACGACCGAACAGAACCTGACCCGGTACATCGAGCAGTTGAAAAATATCGGGTTCAGCTACGACTGGAGTCGAGAAGTCCGTACCTCCGACCCATCGTATTACAAGTGGACGCAGTGGATTTTTATGGAGCTGTTCCGGTCGTGGTACAACAAAGAAACCGATAAAGCCGAACCCATCGAAACCCTGCTGGCGAAGTTTGCCGCCAATGGAACGACCGGCGTACAGGCCGTTTGCGATGAAAATGCGCCCGCCTTTACAGCCGACGAGTGGAATTCCATGACCGAAACGGAGCAGTACGAGATGTCGCTCAAATACCGGTTAACGTTCCTGGCCGATGCGGTCGTCAACTGGTGCCCGGCGCTGGGAACCGTACTGGCCAATGACGAAGTGAAAGACGGGGTTTCGGAGCGGGGTGGTTACCCTGTGGAGCAGAAACTGATGCGGCAGTGGATGATGCGCATCACCGCCTACGCGGATCGGCTGCTGACCGGCCTGGATACCATCGACTGGACCGAATCGCTGAAAGAACAGCAGCGGAACTGGATTGGGAAATCTGTAGGAGCCAGCGTGAAATTCCCCCTTGCGGAAGCGGGGGAGAAGGCCGATGGCGATACGTCGGCTTCGTTCATCGAAGTGTTCACCACCCGCGTCGACACGATTTACGGGGTTACGTTTATGGTACTGGCTCCCGAGCATGAGCTGGTTTCGAAACTGACGACGCCGGAACAGGCAGAAGCCGTGGCTGCTTATGTAAATGCTGCCAAACTCCGCTCGGAGCGCGACCGCATGGCCGATACAAAGGTGATATCGGGCGTTTTTACGGGCAGTTACTGCGTAAATCCATTTAACGACGAAAAGGTCCCCATTTATCTGGCCGATTACGTACTGGCGGGCTATGGTACCGGGGCGGTTATGGCCGTTCCCTCGGGCGATCAGCGCGACTGGAACTTCGCCAAACATTTTAATCTGCCCATTGTCCCCATTCTGGATAGCCAGAAAGACGTGGAGGAACAGGCCGACAATACCAAGGAGGGTCATTACATCAACTCGGGTATGATCGATGGCATGACTTACAAAGACGCTACGGCAACGTTGATCGCGTGGCTGGAAGAACGTGGACTGGGTAAGGGTAAAGTCAATTACCGCATGCGCGATGCCGTCTTCAGTCGCCAGCGTTACTGGGGTGAACCCGTACCGGTTTACTTCAAGGAAGGTGGTTCGACGGGAAAACTTCCGTATCTGATCGACGAGAGCGGTCTGCCGCTGGAGTTGCCCGCCGTAGACAAATACCTGCCTACCGAAACCGGCGAACCACCGCTGGGCCGCGCCGAGGACTGGAAATATAAGGGGAAGTACGAGTACGAATTAAGCACCATGCCCGGCTGGGCGGGTTCGTCCTGGTACTGGTATCGCTACATGGACCCTCAGAACAACGACGAATTTGCCAGCAAAGATGCGATTGATTACTGGCAGAACGTGGACCTGTACATCGGTGGTACCGAACACGCCACCGGTCACCTGCTCTACAGCCGCTTCTGGAATAAATTCCTGAAAGACCGGGGCTACGTGCCGCAGGAAGAGCCGTTCAAAAAGCTCATCAACCAGGGCATGATTCAGGGACGGAGTAATTTTGTGTATCGGGTAAAGGGGACAGGTGTGGAGGGCACAGCGCCAGTTTTTGTGTCGCTGAATCAGTTGAAGGGCCAGGAGGTAACGCCTTTGCATGTCGATGTTAATATTGTTGAAAACGATGTACTGGACGTTGAGGCATTTAAAAAGGCTCGTCCGGATTTGACTGAAAATGCTGAGTTTATCACTGAACCGGATGGCCGTTACATCGTTGGTGCTGAAGTAGAAAAAATGTCGAAGTCGAAGTTCAACGTTGTGAATCCCGATATGATCGTGGAAAAATACGGCGCTGATGTGCTTCGGCTTTACGAAATGTTCCTGGGGCCGCTGGAACAGGCCAAGCCCTGGAATACTAACGGCATTGATGGCGTGTATCGCTTTATACGTAAGTTCTGGCGGTTGTTCTACAAAGACAGTCCAGCCGGGGCGTCGGATGAAGGAACGAGCCAGTGGATTGTCACCGACGAACAGCCCACGCCCGCCGAGTTGAAAGTTCTGCACAAGACGATCAAAAAGACGGAAGAGGACATAGAACTGTATTCGTTCAACACCTCGGTAAGTTCGTTTATGATCTGCGTCAACGAACTGGCCACGCTTAATTGCCACAAGCGGGCCATTCTTCAGGAACTGGTGTTGCTCTTATCGCCCTACGCCCCGCACATCACGGAAGAATTGTGGGCCGCACTTGGTAACGAGCCGGGTACAATTTCGTCGGCGGAATTTCCGAAGTTCAACCCGAACTACCTGGTTGAGGACTCGTTCGAGTACCCGATTCAGATCAACGGTAAAGTACGCACAACGATCAGTTTCGCCATCGACCGCGCCCCTACGGAAATCGAGCGGGAAGTTCTGGCCGACGAGATCGTTCAGAAATGGATGGAAGGCAAAACCCCCAAGAAAGTTGTGGTGGTACCCAAACGGATTGTAAACGTGGTGTTGTAGGTTTGAGACCACAACACAAACCGATATCTACAGAAAAGGCCGCTTCACCCGAAGCGGCCTTTTCTGTAGATATCGGTTTGTGTTGTGGTGTGCTTGTCCTTTAAGCGTCGTTTCGACCGGTCAGGCAGCAATCGGTTCCGCTTCCTGAGCAGCCAGCGCGTCGCGTACCTGCGCTGTCAGCGAAAGCGAATGCTTCCGGGCTTCATGATCGTAGATAGGCGCAGTGATAATCAATTCGTCCGCTTTGGTTTGTTCGATAAAGCTCGCCAGTCCGCGTTGTACGGTCTCCGGCGAGCCAACCGCCGAGCACCGAAGTACGGAGTCGATTCCGGCCAGTTCGTAGTCATCCCAGCGACCCTCCAGTGTATCGACAGGCGGCTGCATCTGACGCGCCTTACCCCGACGAATGTATAGAAACTGCTGTTGAACCGACGTAAACAGACGTTGTGCTTCCTCGTCGGTATCGGCCGCAATGACATTAACCGCCACCATGGCGTATGGTGCTTTCAGGTGCTCCGATGGCTGAAACTGCGTTCGGTAAACCTGTAAAGCGCGCAATAATTCGGCGGGGGCAAAGTGCGAGGCAAACGCATAGGGGAGTCCCAGCATAGCCGCCAACTGAGCACCAAACAGGCTCGATCCCAGAATCCAGATAGGAATGTTCAGGCCTGTACCGGGTATAGCCTGTACAAACTGATTGGTATCGTCGGGCTGGAAGTAATGCTGAAGTTCAACGACATCCTGCGGAAACGTGTCCGGTCCGTTGGCCGTCCGGCGTAAAGCCCGGTACGTAGCCTGGTCGGAACCGGGAGCACGTCCCAGGCCCAGATCGATCCGGCCGGGGTAGAGGGATTCCAGCGTGCCGAACTGTTCAGCAATAACCAGCGGGGAGTGATTAGGCAGCATAATGCCGCCGGAACCCACCCGAATGGTATTAGTGCCACCCGCTACATAACCAATAACCACTGACGTAGCCGCACTGGCAATGCCCGGCATGTTGTGGTGCTCGGCCAGCCAATAGCGGTTATAGCTCAACTGCTCAGCATGTTGGGCCAGATTTAATGTATTTCGCAAAGCCTGCGTGGCGGTGTTGCCTTCCACGATGGGCGATAAATCAAGAACTGAAAAGGGAATCATAGCTCGTTGCAAAAGATTGTTGCCTTATTTTTACGGCTGATTTGGCGTGAACAGCCCTTAAGCTGATAGCGCGTCTTATTGCTTTATCAACAAACTGGCTTGTCGGAACGGTTCCAACTGGCTCACTAACTGATAGCCGCTTATTAACGTCTGAACTGTATAATGACCATTAAACAACTGATTATTCTTGGTTTAAGCGCTGGCCTGATTGCCTGCTCACCGAAAACATACACAAAAATTCCGACCGGAAAAGCCTATGATTTCTTTAGCTACAAGCCCAACCAGGCAGCGAAGATCTCTGCGCACCGGGGCGGGGGCGATCTGAAAGGCTATCCCGAAAACTGCATCGAGTCGTTCGATTATCTGGCGAAGAAACTGCCGGTTATCATTGAATGCGATATTGATCTGACAAAAGACAGTGTGATGGTCATGATGCACGACGCCACCCTCGACCGAACCACAACGGGTACCGGCAAACTCATCGACCGAAACTACGCCGAACTGAGTCAGTACCGGCTGGAGGATAATCAGGGTAATGTAACACCCTATAAAATTCCGACACTGGAAGAGGTTCTGCGCTGGGGTAAAAACAGAGTGACGTTTACGCTCGATGTTAAACGAAATGTCTCCTTTGCCAAAGTGGTCGACATGATACACAAAACTGGTGCCGGTGATTATGTGGCGGTTATTACCTACAACGCCCAGGATGCGGCTAAACTGAATAAACTTGACCCAAACCTAATGATTTCCGTAACCATCCGTAACCGTGCCGAATACGACCGTCTGCGCGAACTGGGAGTTCCTGATAACCGGATGGTGGCTTTCGTGGGTGTCAAAGAACCCGATGCTGATCTATACAAATTCCTCCACGAAAAGGGCATTGCCTGCATATTGGGTACGCTGGGTAACCTCGACAAGCAAGCCGCAGCCAAAGGCGACCAGGTTTATAAAAAGTTTATCGAAAACGGCGCTGACATTATGTCGACCGACCGGCCGCTGGAAATAGCGAAGGTGCTGTATTGAGCGGATAGGTGCGTGGCTACCGGAAGGAACATCGGGACTGATGGAGGGCAAATTAATCCTCCGGGTAGAAAAGCGGCAACGAATTTGGGTGAACAAAGAACAGGAATCATCCCGAATTTTGGTCAGGGTTGCTGGGCATAGTCTATGACTATGCCCAACAGCCGGGAATCAACCCTCCGGCTAGAAAAGAGGCAACGAAATTGTGAAAAATAACGGGTTGGCTCTGTACAGAGCCAACCCGTTATCGTAATCAGGTACAGACAAGAGCAACCGTACGGGTTGCCTGTAGGCTATTTAGCAATTCGTTCGTATTTAAGCAGCTTGCTGGCCCAGGGAATAACGTATTGAAAATTTGGCGCATCGGTATGGCCGCCGTTGTGCTGCCGCCACGCCAATTCACCGTTCGTAAGGCCTGTCAGTACGTCCGGCATTTTTTCGGTATTGTAATCGTTACTCACGCCCAGATCTCGGGCGCCCAGCAGCTTGAACACCGGCCCGGCGGCTATGGTAGCCTTGTAACTGCCCATTTGGTCGAGCCATTTGGCGTCGCCTTTTTCGGGAATGCCGTAGCTGACGAACGTAGGCCGTGGCGCACAAAGGGCAAGCAGTTCGTGCGAATCGATTGGAAGATCACAGCCGGTTTTAGGGCCGAATGATGACTCCGCAGCGGCATATTTCAAATAATTACCCGCCATCCAGTGATATTCTCCGCTACCAGCGAGGCTTTCGACGGCTTCCCCGAAAATACGCCGTTGCAGGGTCGTGCCGCCTTTTCCCGATGAGCCGATCAATCCCAACGCAAACCGCTGGTCGAAGGCCATTGCTACCAGTGCGGCTTTACCATAGCGGGATACGCCTTCCACACCAACCTGTTTGGCATTGACCTGAGGCTCGGTTTCCAGATAGTCCAATGCCCGCGAAGCTCCCCAAGCCCAGGCTCGTAAGGCACCCCAGTCGTCGGGTTTGCGGGGTTGGCCTTTGTTGACCAGTCCGATGATGCCACGGGTCAACCCTGCGCCGTTGTCGGCCTGGATGCTACCGGGTTCGATGGTGCAATAGCCCCAGCCAGCGGCTAGCAACTGTTCGGTCGGTGGAGAGTCGCCGGTAGGGGGTGGAGCAAAAAAGTTGGCCCCCGGAAGGCGCGTTATAGGCGCATAAGCCGGATAGTGGTCAAAGATGGCCTTCATCTCCGGGTTGCTTTTTATCATCATCTCCTTGAACGCGATGTTAATCTTCTCCAGGTCGGTGGGCGAGGGCTGGGCCGGGGCGGGCAAGGCCGGGAAGCCGAGCATCATCATGACCGGCACCGGACCTTTTACGTTCTGTGGCAAAACCAGCACCATGTTGATGTTTACGTTGATCAGTGGATAGGCGCTGTTGTCGACCCGGCCAATTAGTTGTTTGGCAATGACGGGGATACGGCCAACAAATTCGTTGTCGGTGACTTTAACGATCCAGTTGACCTTTGGGAGGTTGGCGGGTAATTTGCCGTACATCTCCCGTTCAAAATCCTCGATGAGTTCCGGACGACGCTGTTTCCACCACTGATCGGGAGTGGTTACTTTCTTGCCGTTGTGGGTGGTGAGCACGTCGGGCAGCTGCGGGCAGGGTTCAGCTTTGGATTCGTCGTAGTTGGCGTGGTTAGGATCGGCTTCATTGCCACTGGGGCCAGGTCTTAATTTTTTGATGCCCAGTTGCTGCATCATCTCGGCCTGATCCTGAACGGCCGTAAACGTTTTAAGTCGAGGGTACTTGCTGCTGTCGATGGCCGTTTGCTGGGCCATAGCCCCGCCAGAAAGGCCAATTAGCAGTCCGAAAGTCAGGTATTTATACATGTGATTGAGGGTTTAGGAATGCATTTACTTATCCGTTCGGAACGGTGAGGCTGGCAAGCCCTCTTTGTTATACAGGTTGGGATTGACCGGGTTGTCGGCCCAGGCGTAGCGGACGTAGAGGGGCGAAGGCACTTCATCACTCCACACCACCACTTTGCCATTTTCAATCGTTGCTTTGGCCCAAACGAATTTCTTGTCGCTGCCCGCAATGGCAAATTCGCCGAGGTCTTCACCATCGTTGGTGATCAAGCCACCGCCGGTATCCGTAAAGCTGATCACGACCTTATTGCCGTCTATGGCTGCCGATTGATAGATAGGACCCGAGGATACGATGGGTTCCTTATAGGCCGTTTTCAGGGCGGTCAGGGCAAGTCGCTCACCCACATCTTTTTTATTGTCGGGGTGGATATCGTTCCATTCGCCAAGATCAATTGCCACGACCATGCCCGTATTGGCTACTTTGAGCGCGTTGAGCTGTGCTTGCCGAAGTACCGCCCAACCGCTTTCGGCAGGTTGGTAGCTATAATCCATGAAGCCGGGAAGCTGGATGAATAGAAACGGAAGCGGGCCTTGCTTCCACTTGTTTCGCCAGTCATTGATCAGGGCGGGCAGCAGCGTTGCGTACTCCTCTGGCTTACCGGCATTGCTTTCGCCCTGGTACCAGCAAAACCCTTTGATGGCGTAGTCGATTTCCGGAGCAACCATGGCATTGTACAGCGCCGTTGGCTGGTTCTGTGCATTGATACCCCCGCCACCGCTGAATCCCCCCGACATGGGTCGGTAGGCGGTGCCTACTTTATACTGCCAGGTGCCTTTCAGGTCGAGGGTATCGGTACCCGCGAACAGGCAATAAGGTTTGTCGGGTACGAAGCCGCCTTTACCCGCCATGTTCGTCACCCGGACGACAAACACGTTTTTGCCCGCTTTCAACAGGTCGGCGGGGACTGTGTATCGGCGTTGGGGGTACTGGTAGGTAGTTCGGCCAACCTGTTTCCCATTGATGTAGAGTTCGTCGGCATCCACAATCCGACCCAAAAAGACTTTAGCGAGTTTGCCCGTCATAGATGCTGGCACCTCAATTTCACGCCGATACCAGACGACGCCGTTCAGGTCTTTTAGGCCCTGATCTTCCCAATACCCCGGAATGTTGATCGGCCGCCAGCCTTTGGGAACATACGAAATGTCGAACCATTTTGTCGTGCCCGACGTCCCCATGTCGACCGGTGGCGCTGGTCTGTTGGCCGCGTTCGTGGCTGGTCGGCGATTAAGGCTGTTGATGTAAGTCGTGTCTTTGTTTTTCTCGATGGTGGTTTTCAGCGACGGAAACTCGGCCAGTCCTTCTTCACTCGTCCAGGCTTCGATAGGCGTTCCGCCCACGCTGGCGTTAATGATGCCCACCGGTATGTTGTATTTCTGATGGATTTTCTTCGCAAAAAAGTAAGCCACTGCCGAAAACGGTCGAACGTCTTCGCCCACGGCAGCTTTCCATTGCCCATTCGGAATATCGCTTTGGGGACCTTGCAGGTTTGTTAGAGTAGGCACCCAAAACTGCCGAATCTGGGGGAAGTTGGCCGTCTTGATTTCGTCGGCATAGGTCACGTCATGGATATTGAGCTGATGGACCATGTTGCTCTGCCCACTGCAAAACCAGACATCACCAATCAGAATGTCGTTTAGTGTGATTTTAGCACTCCCCATGATGTCCATCGTAAAGGGGCCACCGGCGGGGATTGGGGGGAGCGTTACCTGCCACTTTCCACTGGCATCGGTCGTCGTTTTGTACGTCTTGCTTTTGAAGCGAAGGGCAATTTTTTTACCCGGCTTGTCCCATCCCCACACCTTAAGTTTGGCATCGCGCTGGAGCACCATGCCATCGCTGATCAATTTGGGCAAACGGATTTGGGCCTGTACGACGAAATGGGCTGTCAACAGCAGACATAATACGAGTAAGCGTTTCATGGAGAATTCGTTAGGGCATTGGTTAAGGGACGGTTTTGTGAAGGGTGATATAAACGCCATATCTCCAAGAAATGGCGTTTATATCACCCTTCACAAAACCGCATTAATTAGTTAATACTTGTCCGGTCGTCTCTTCAGGACCGAGGTAGCGGGGAGCCAGGTCACCGAAATCCAGGACCAGCTTTTGCAGTACAACACCGGGGTTTACCATCCAGAATTTCACCGTATGTTTGCCGGAACCGGCGATTTTGTGTTTTGTGGATTTGATAATGATGTTTTCTGCCGCCCATTTATTCCATATCCCTTTGTCGCTTGTTTTATCTTCTTTATTCAGGCTGATGATCTGAGGAGTCTCATCATCGACCGAAATGGCGTATTGCAGCCCGTTCTCCGAGGCAAAGAAGTTCAACGTAGGTGAAAAGTAGGCATTGATTGAAAACTCCCCGTCGCTATAGGTTTGAATGTCGTATTCCAAATGGGGCGAATTGCCGCCCGGCTTCTGCTCCCCGGCAGTCACCGGAAAAGGCGTGATCGCCGAGCCCGTCCGGCCATGATCGGGGAGAACTTTCCAACGGATGCCATTTGTGTTTATGGCGCGGGTAAAATGGTCCGCTTCTATGGAAACGCCTTTTTTTGCTACCTGGTAGAAGCTGGAGCCTACAACCGTTTTTGAGACGTTTGCCCGGTTCATGTCCAGCGCATCAACGTCCCTGGGTGTAACAGCCGAGTCGGCGGGAAGGTAGTTGACCGACGGCATTTTCTGGTGCTCCGGCTGCTGCCAGTGGGTATAGCCAATGTGGGTCTGGCTCATCAGGTGATTCCACTTGCCGTTGTTGAGCTGGTGATATTGCTGCGTAATCAACGAGTCGTTGCCATACCGCGCTTTGACATTGTCGGCGTACCGATTAGTCGTGTTCCATCTGTTGCGATAGGCCTGTTTGTTCAGGGCGACGTTATAGTACATGTCGTTCAGGTTGGCGCAGGCCTTTATGGGGTGTAGCACCAACTGGAAGTACGCATCTTTGTAGGAGGAAGGCAGTTCGTTGTTGATCTGCTCGGCTTTTGTCAGGAGTTCCGTGTACTCATCAACAACGGATTTCCATTCATCCAGGCTGGGATAGGTGTTGGCGTCGAGTAGTTCAGGCTTTCGACGGGCGTTGTATTTTGCGTACCGCGCCAGTAAATAGGCGATGTCTTTGGCGTGGGGTTTTCCAAACTGAGCAGCCGCCCAGTTTTCTGTGTAAGCCGAGAGGTCACCGGCATCCATCTTTTCGGGATTCCAGGCAAAGTCCAGAAAAAAGGAGATCGGGAACTCCATCGGCTTAAGATCGCCCACGTTCACAATCCAGATGTCGCGTACCTTGTGCTGCCACGCCAAGTTCATTTGCTCCCAGATGCGAGGTAGTGGATTGGTATTGAGCCACTTGTAGTTGCGCGGTCCACCCACATAGTCGAAATGGTAATAGATGCCGTACCCGCCTTTACGCGGTTTTTCGTCGGGCCTGGGCAGCTTACGTAGGTTGCCCCAGTTATCGTCGCAAAGCAGGAGGGTCACGTCGTCGGGCACCCGCATGCCTTTATCATAGTACTCCTGAACCTCTTTGTACAAGGCCCAAAGCTGCGGAGTTTCGGCGGCCGGTTTGCCCGTTATGTCACTGATAATGGTTCGCTGATCGGTTACGATGCGTTCGAGCAGGGCGGTGGCCGTCTCGCGCGACATAGGCGCATCGCCATCGCCCCGCATGCCGACGCTCACAATCTTTTCATTGGTGGCCCGTTTCATCCCGTTGCGCCAGAACTGTCGCAGCTTGTCGGGGTTGGTTTCGTAATTCCACGGACCTCCACCTGCCCGTCGCCATTCGTCATGCGCCCGCATTAAAGGCTCATGGTGCGAGGTGCCAATGACGATTCCGTATTTATCGGCCGTTTTTATATTCAGCGAATCATCGGCATAAAAAGCATTGCCCCACATGGCGGGCCAGATGTAGTTGCCTTTCAGACGAAGAATCAGTTCAAAAACTTTCTCGTAGAACCTGTGATTGAAACCCCCGAATTTTTCTTTGGTCCAGCCGGAGAGCGCCGGGGCTTCGTCATTCAGAAAAATGCCCCGATACTTAACGCTGGGGGCATCGGTTAGGGTGACGTTACTTTTGAGGTAGATTTCCTTTTGTTTTTGGACTGGCACATCGGCCCACCAGTACCAGGGCGACACGCCCAGTTGTTTGGATAGTTCGAAGACGCCATAAGCCGCACCCCGCCGGTCGTTTCCAACAATGATCAGGGCATTCGAGATACCTTTAGTTGGGCTTGTAAGGGTTTGCACCAGCGAGGCTTCCCATTTGCCGCTGATACCCGCCGGGTTGATTTTCCGTTGGGCAATCAGCTGTTTCAAAAAGGACGACTGCTGAATAGTACCGATAGCAATGACGTTTTTGTTGATCTGGCCCACAGCTGTAACGATGGGAAGTTTGGCTCCGGTTACTAGTTCAATATCCTTCTGAAGCAGCGCAGCGGACGTTTTTACGAGTTCTGTTTCGCTATTGTCGACATAGATTACTGCTGTCGTGACAGCAAAAGACGACTTATTTGCGAGGAGACTTTGCCCCTGACCAGTGGCAGACCAAAGCAGTAAAATGGCCAGAATGAGGGTCACTTTCATGTCTCTAAAAGCACAGTTAAAGTTTTTATAGCATTTTATAAGGATTACCGGACGTCTTTCAACCCCTTATGTACAGGCATTAGCGGGTTTATGCAATCGGTTGCATAATTAACACAAAAAATAACCCGAACCTGTTATTTTATAAAATAAACCAATTTATTGCTGTTTTAGCGGGATTTACGGTTCTACCCACTTGCTGAATGGCTTCACACAGATGTAGCGAATCGGGTCGCTCAAGTTAACAGGGGCTTCTTTCTCCGGGATTGCAAAGTTCGCATTGTCTGAAAGCCAAAGCCTATCTACACTTACCAGAAATAGGTTAGGCTCAGCCGGGCAAAGAAAGGCGTTCCCGGTGTAAAGTGGATCTCTTCGACGGGTTCGGCTTCTCCTCTTAGCCGGCTCTCGGTATTGAACTGTGTTTCTTTCCAGCGGGTGTTCAGCAGATTTTGTATGGTTAGGCCCAGCGTGTATTTCTTTTGCTGGTAGTTCATCTGCATATCCGTTACAAAGTAGCCTTTGGCCACAACCGAATTGTCTTCATTGGCGGGGCGGTCGGCCATGTAGCGATAACGCAATGAGCCATTTAAGCCATGATTCGTTTGCAGGGATACTCCACCGGTTGACGTGAATACCGGTGCCAGTGGTAAAAAATTCTGACCGGCTTCGTTATCCAACGATCGCGGATTGGCCGTGTTCAGGTCAATGTCGGCAAACCAATGGCTGGTAAGCTGGTACCGGGCCGACAAATCAATTCCCATTCGGCGCGAGCGGCCACTGGGCTCCACTACGCCCTCATCGCCCACATAAACGAATTCCTGCTTCAGGTACAAATACCAGGCGGCTGCGTTGATGAGCAGTTTAGGAAACGGTTTTACGATGATCCCGACATCTGAGCCATAGGCACCGGGCAAAATCTCGCGTCCGTTCTGCGCTGTAACCACACGGGCATCGTTGGAATGGAACCCCTTTCCCGTATTTATATACAGTTGGGCGTTCGGACTGATAGTGTAATAAAAATTCAGTTTGGGTGATACGATTGCCTGCGCTACGCGTCGGGTAGTTGATGGATTGATCAGTAAATTCTCGTATTGAGAGTTAAAATAATCGACTCGAACGCCCGCGTTGATGCTGAAGCGGCTGGATACCTGAACGACCTCATCGGCATAAAGTGCGGCATTGATTTCGTTGACGTTGCCGAACTGAAGCCGATCTAACGTTTCTACCCGGTTTTTGGTGTGTGACAACTCCGTTCCGTGGGTAATGTCCTGCCGATACTGAGCGCCCAGGGTCGTTGTCCAACTGGTTTTGCCAAGGTTGGTCCGGGTGGCGTAACTGCCGTTGTAGCCGAATAAATTCCGGTGTTCTTTCTGCCGTATCTGATCGCCGTTGAGACTGTCGTTGAGAAAGAACGTGAAGTTGGAATACAGCTCGAAATTGTAATTGCTGTAGTAAAACTGGTTTTTAATGGTGTGATTACGGGGCGTTATCGTGACGAGTTGCGCGTTTACGTTGGTCCGACTGGTTTCTCCGCCTTCGGTCGGGTCGACGGACCCAAACCAGCCAATCAGTCCGGAATCCACGGCCCGGTCCGGTATTTGACCCGAATGATTCCACTTGCTCCAGAACGTTGAAGTCGTAAGGGTCAAGTTCGTGTTCGCTCCAATATGGCGGTGGTATTTTCCCAATACGTTGACGCGTTTAAAATGCTGGGGATTATCGAAGTACGAGTCGCTATATGAGTATTCGGAGGCCAGATATGCCGATTGGTTTTTGGCTTTTCCGCGCGCGCCCAGTAAATCCAGTCCGGCCACTGCCCGGTAGGTGTTGAACTGCCCCACCTCCAGCTTAACGAAGGAGCGATCCAGAGCAGTGCGCGTCCGAAAATCGGCCCAACCGGCCGTTGCCAGATTGCCTTTATCGGTGGTATAAGGCCCTTTTCTGAAATCGACACCTTCGACTAATTCAGGAATAACGAAGTGCAGATCGGCATAACCCTGTCCGTGAGCATGAGACACCATGTTGACGGGCATCCCATCGACCGTCAGGCGAATGTCGGTGCCGTGGTCCAGGTCAAAACCCCGCAGAAAAATCTGCTCGGCCTTTCCCCCGCCCGCGTGCTGACCAATGAATAAGCCGGGAACCATTCGGAGAATTTCCTGCGAATTGGTGATGGGCCGCAATCGAATATCCAGACTACTGATCAGTTGCTGCGAATTGGCCTTCAGGGCCGACACCGTTACCGAACTCAAGTTTACCGGTGCCACCGCCAGGGTCGTTTGTAAGTGCGTCGTCTGATCATCCGTAATGGTAATCTCCTGCACCAAGGCGGCATAGCCCACATGCGAGAACTCGACTTTGTAAGGCGATGCTACCAGTTTGTCGAAGCGATAGCGGCCCAGCTCATCGGTAAGCGTTGCTTTACCCAACCCGGCCAATTGTACAGTTACGCCCTGTAAAGGCAGGTGCGTAGCCCCATCGAACACCGTACCGGTAAGCGTACCCAGGTGGGCATATGCTGACTGAATGGCCAGTAAAGCAAGTACGAATGTGGTGACGATTCTTGTAAACTTCATTTGATAAACGTGTGCGGATCAAATTTCCGATAATTTCCTGTGCTTTCATAACCCGGGAGAATCAATCAGGGGCCTGTTGCGCCAGGTGAGGTAAAGCGATAACACCACCAAGCCAATAAGGCCATAGGCTGCGTAACCGACAATTTCTTCAATCCCTGTGGTCAGGCTGTTGCGCTGGCCGGATACGCGCTCAGCTATCCAGGCGAGGGCAGCAATACCCGACAGGAATGCCCCCGTCAGCCGGACAATCGCGTAAGAAGGGGTGCGGCTCAGCAGTAGCAGCCAGGGAATTACCAGCAAAATGATAAAGAGCTGCATTAGTTCGATCCCCAGATTAAAGCCCAGAATACTTAGTGCCATAGGGCCCGCGTCCAGCTGTAGATTTATCAGCACGCTGGCAAACGCCAGTCCGTGAATAAGGCCGAAACCGGCGGCAACCCAGGCTTCACGACCTGCAAAAATGGGTCGTACCGCATGAATGGCGGATACCAGGATCGACAGGGCAATCAGAATTTCGACCGGCTGCGTTGGTAAATCAGCCCATTCGGGATACCGGGCTGCCAGCGATCCCAGCAATAGCGTTAGGGAATGCCCGGCGGTAAAGGCCGTGACAATCACTAGCAACCGTTTCGAACTGTACCGAACGCCCCCAAATCGCCCCCAACGCTGCCCGGCCCGGAGCAAGGGAGCCGGCAACAGTAATACCAGTAAAAAAAGTAAATGATCTGTGCCTTCTGCAATGTGCTGCGTGCCCAGTTTAACCATAGCTATAAAGCCGGTCCATTGGCCTCCAGATGCCAGGTTGACGGGCAAGGGCAGAATGCGGTTGTTGACGATATCGAGGCTAATGGTGCCGACCTGCATTGGTTCGGCTTCGGCCAGTTGCCCTCGTTCCCAGTCCTGACGTACCGACACCAGAATGGTATGGGTCATTACCTGATGCAACACCACATCGTAATAGAACCTGAACTGCCGTACATCGTTGCCCGCCGGAGGAACCATCTGTACCTGCGCGGTCAATTCACGGTACACCCCGTTAATGGGGTTCTGGCTTTCATGAACGCTCATTGGCCCAACCGATACAGTCCAGAAACGCCCGTCCGGGCTTTGTGGGCGAATGTGTGCTTCAAGATAGGCCCGTAGCTGAGGACCGAGCCGCGCCACTAATCCGACCGATGAATCGTTTACGGCATGACCCCAGGCCGATTGCAGCTCGAAAAGCGGGATTTGCAACTCGGCATCAATGCGGTGAGGGTGGACGTTAAGCTGCACTACCGAGTTCGGCATGGGGTGAGCAGTAGCATGTTCGGGCTGCCCTGAGGCTAACAGCAGACTAACTAATAGCAACAGCCATCCCGATAGACGGCTGTTGCTATTAGTTGGCTGATTGCTTAGAAAAGACGTTCCGTTCATTTCTTTGTAGTTAGAGCAAGCCCCTAATTACCGCCATAATCGGCCGTATGGTCGCGCCAGACGGAGTGGGAGTGGGGCGTATTCCGGATGATGATCCCGCCCTGATACGAAAATTCGATCCAGATACTTGGTCCGTCAATACGGACATAATCGCCTTGTGAACTCATGGCCGTCGTACCCGAAAAAGCGACATAGGTGTTGGCTAGTTCTGTCGTGTATTTGGTTAGTACGGCAGCGGCAAGGCTCGCATCGAGATCATTCACGTAGAGCTTGATGGCATTCAGCACCAGTGCCTGCTTGTCGCTGCTTAGGCTGCCTACCTGTAAACCCGATTTGGTAGCCGGGAATTTACCATCCTGCCCCGGCCCGAGTACCAGATCGTTGTACGTACCCGACAGTTTGGCCGTCGCCTGCTCGGTTGTACTCAGGCCCGTCAGCAGATTGGCAAAGGCCACCCGTTCCTGTTCGAAGGCCGCGTAGGTTCGGTTGCCAGCCGTCACGGCCGCCTGGGGCTCGGTACCCCGGAAAGAAGGCGTAACGCCCGTACTTACTCCGCCATTAAAGGTGAAAGGCTGGGTATAGTGGTGGCCAGTGAACAAAATTGCCCACAGACTGGAAGCACTTGGTGTGCCCAAAAACGAGATGTAATAGTTACCCGCTCCATAGGTAGAGCCGCCACCGATTGTGTTCAGGTAATCATCAGCAACCAGGTTCCCGATCATCTCATCGTACCCTTCGTTCGTTGTGTTCAGCGCCAGTACGGCGACCATCAGATTACGGAAAGCTGCCAGCTGTGCGTCGCTGAGTGAACCCAGGTTGATCCCATTCCGAGCCGACATACCGGCGGGCAGGTTGGACCATTTCTGAGCATTGGCTTTAGAGTAGGTCAGTTGCAGGGTCGACTGCTGGGTACTGCTCAGGGTCGATTTGAAGGCTTCGGCCAGGCAGACAATTTGCGCAACGCCCGTTGATGCACAACTCGTTGTGGTAGCCGTGGCCGATAGGGTCGTTGTGATCGAGCTGGAGTTATTCGTTGTGGAGCCTGTCGTCGAGCCCGTTGTGGAGCCCGTTGAACTGCTGGTGTCAACATCCGTTGATTTGCAGGATGTGAAAAAACTGCCAACTCCCAGGAGTAAGAGCAGAATGGCTGTTCGATTGTTCTTATTCATAAGGTCATACTATAGGCTGAGTAGGTTCTACTCAGCATCTGAGCGTTTACTTGGACAATACCTGGAATGGTTAATCGACGTTGCAAAACCGATGACGTGTTGGGGTAAAGAACTAAAAAGTTGTGGCGAATGAGCTGTTTACCTTGTGACATCGACCTGTCTGCAACTTACTTACAGGACAAAGGTGGCGTGTACAAATCGTAGCGTGGAAAAAGAGTGGTCAACCCCGCTCATTCGGGGGTAATTAGCCTGCACTTGTGGTGAATCAGGAATAATATGTGGCTAAATGAGGCAGTTAACTAGTTAGTTGACCTGATAAAAAGTTATTCGTACCTGGCAATCTTATTTCATGAAAAGGCTAAAAAACTCCTTTTCGTAGCTGCTGCCGATTGGAATTTCCTCGTCTCCTATCAAAATCAGTTTGCTGCGAATCGACTGGATCTTGTCGAAGGCAACGATAAATGACCGGTGAACGCGGATGAATTTTCCGGCCGGTAACTCGTCAAGCATTGCTTTTAACGTAAGTCGCAAAACAACCGGGGGCGCTTCCCGTAAATGGATTTTCAGGTAGTTATCCAGTCCTTCAATGAAAATAATGTCGGCAACAGTAACCTTTACCAGGCCATAATCAGCCCGGAAAAAGAGCTGTTTGGGTTCGGCTGTTTCCGGATTATCCGTTTTATGACGATTGTGCCACCTGCTGTGGGCACGCTGCACTGCTTTGTCAAAGCGGTCGAAGGTATAAGGTTTAAGCAGGTAGTCGACAGCCTCTACCTCATAGCTCTCCAGCGCATATTCACTATAAGCGGTCGTGAAGATAACGAGGGTTTGCCGGGGAATGGATTTGGAAAAGTCAAGCCCCGATTCTTTGGGCATGTTGATGTCTAGAAAGATCAAATCAACAGGGTTCGTTTCCAGATACAAACGAGCTTCTCCAGTGCGGGTGAACGTTTTAACGAGGTCAACAGAATCGATGCGGCTGCAGAAGGCGTCAATGATATCCAGGGCCGGACGTTCGTCGTCGAGTGCAATGGCTTTCATCAGGATAAAGTAAGGCTAAGGTTGACACGAAAGTTGGTCTCGTTATTGTCGATGGTTAGCTGATGGGCTTCCGGATACAGGAGTCGTAATCGTTCTCCAGCGTTTTTTAGGCCCATACCCGTTGAATTTTCGAACTGATTGATGGCCACTTTTTTGTTGGCTACGTACAGATGCAGGCTGGTATCTTCTATACGTAAATGAATATCGATCGGCGATTCTTCGTCGGGGCTGACCCCGTATTTAAATGCGTTTTCAATGAATGAGAATAGTAGCAGCGGGGCAATTTCCAGTTGCTGCGCGTTGCCCTCCAACTGGTAGTCGATCTGAACGGCATCGCGCAGCCGGGCTTTCTGGAGGTCAATGTAGTTAGCAATATAACTTAGCTCCTTGGCAAGCGCTACTTTATCCCGGTGGGCATCGCGAATGATGTAACGCATGAACTCCGAGAGCTTGACGATCGCATCGGCGGTTTGTTCATCCTGACGAATGGCCAGCGCATAAATGCTGTTAAGGGTATTAAATAGAAAATGCGGTTGTATCTGCGCTTTGAGTTGGCGAAGTTCAGCCTGTAACTGGTCATTCTCAATCTGATGAAGTCGGCTGGCGGTCAGAAGGGAGATGGAAATGAGGGTACTAACACTGCCCAGCAGGAAAAAGGTAGCCAGTTTTACCGGAAGCAGCAGCGTGAACGGTGGAACGTGGTGGCCGTCGTGTCCTGTATCGAAGGGATGGTTTGTTAGTGACTGAGGTTTATTAAATGACTCGAAAGTATGTCTGTGATCGCCGAAACGGGATTGGCGCGACAAACCCGCGGGCTTTGGCAGCATCATCTCCTCCACAAAGAGTTGGCGGGCCCAGGCCAGTGGCGTATTTTCAGCTGGTATTTTGAAGTAGACCCATTGCTCGATGCGATAGGGAAGATAGACCGCGGCCAGTATGCAACTCACGGCGATAAGTACGTATTGCCGGTAGCGTTTGGTCAGAAACCAACGGGGTACAAATACCGTGTGATTCAGATAAGAGAACAGAACCAGAAAGCTATAGGCCAGTCCATTCTGAACCAGGTGTTCGTGGGGTCGCAGCGGAGACCAGCTTACGCCCGCATATACGCAGTAGATCAGCGGTAAAATTGCCAGCGCGAGGCCGATCAATACATGGGTGCTATGGGCTCGTAACCAGATGGCCATTCAGTTCTTGGGGTGAATTACGCAAATGTATGTCCCCCGTCTGGCGTTCGGGAATAATTGTGGTTAATGGGTCGAAAAAAGGGGTATATACTCAGTCAGATCGGTTGTATTTTCGTGTATACAGGTACGTTTCGATACAGCAACACGTCCGAAAGGGGGCAGCTTGTCCCCTTTCGGACGTGTTGTTATCGGGGAAAATCAATAGCCAACCGTGAACCTTTTCTGAATAAACTGCGGCTGCTCCAGTTCGTTGATAATGGCTACTGCAAGATCAGTGACCGAAATAGTATTCTCACCTTTTTCATCGAAAACGGGTTGGTCGGTGCCCAAACGAAATGTGCCGGTCCGTTCGCCAGGTGCCAGATTGATGGCCGGGCTCAGGAATGTCCAGTCGAGGGTTGTATTTTTCCGTAAGCGGGTAAGGTAATCACGGGCGGCCGTAGCACCCGGCTTATAGGCTGCCGGAAACTGGGGCGTATCGACCAGCTGAACCCCCGGCGCCACTTCCAGACTCCCTGCGCCACCAACCACTAGGAGCCGATTAACCCCAGACTGCTCAGTACCCGTTTCAATCGCTTCGCATCCCTTCAGGAAATCATCGTACAAATTGGGATTTGTCCAGCCCGCGTTAAATGCGTTGACAACGGCATCATGCCCTGCTATCAGTTGAGCAACGGCAGTGGCATCATATACGTCACCCTGCTGAACTCTAAGGTTTTCATGACGAACGGTGATTTTCTCAGGGTGGCGAACAATGGCTGTCACGCTATGACCACGGGTCAGGGCTTCGTCCAGAACGGCAGAACCAACAAAGCCGGAGGCTCCAATTAAGGCAAGTTTCATACTAATGATTGGTTAGTTAACGTGTATAATGTAATTTAAAATGTTACAGTTTTGGTAAAAAAAAATCAATTAAATCGATGGCTGAAATCTTCCAGTGTTGTATCGCCTAACTTATGGAGAAGGGCTTCTTCGGCTTCCTGATATAACCCATTCAGGTGTTGGGTGATCTGCTTACCAACCGGGCAGTTGGGATTTGGGTTATTGCGGGATGTACCGAGAAAAGCACCCTGACGTGTTGCCAGAAAAATATCCGATACCCGAATTTGAGCCGCTGATTTAGCCAGCATACTTCCTCCGTTTTTTCCCTCCCGGCTTATCAGCAGTCCTTTATTACGAAGGTTGATTAGCTCCTTACGCACCAGCACCGGATTGATGTTTATACTTCCAGCCAAAAAGTCGGACGACAGCCATTCGCCGTTGGCTTGGGCCAGCAACGTTAAAATGTGCATCGATATGGCGAATCGTCCGTTCATTAATGTAATTTATATTGTTACAGTTTTGGCGTGAGAATAATTCCTATTTCACCCAAATTAGTTAGATTAACTCCTAATTCGTCCGAATAAAGCTACTTATAACCTGACCACTGTGCCGCCTGTCAATCGAAATCGACTCGTTTATGGATTGCTTATGCTTTTTACCCTGCTTATGGGGTTGGCATCCAGACACTTTTTCGGCGAAGTGCCGTTTGTGAAAAGCTACGTTGGGGATGCCTTGTGGGCACTAATGGTATATTTTGGCGTTGCTTTTCTGTTCAGTACATGGTCAATAAAAGTGCTGGCACTTGCAACAATTATATTTTCGTTTGGCATTGAAATCAGCCAGATATATCACGCTCCCTGGATCGACAACATTCGGGCTTCCCGCCTGGGTGGGCTGGTGCTGGGGTTTACCTTCGTATGGAGCGACTTTCTTTGCTATTGCGTGGGCGTGCTGGCAGGGGTAGCGCTGGAGAATTATGTACTCCTAAAGCGTTTTAGCGTTGACCAAAAAACGGGTTATTAGTTATTCGTTAGGTCTGGTTATCAAGTTATTAGTCATCAGTTATGTACTAACCAATAACTTGATAACCAGACCTAACGAATAACAGGAAGACAGTCTAGTCCGACACTACAATGATCGGAGCAACTTGTTCCGGGTCGTTATCGGGGGAGGCTTTTTTCTGCTTCAGGGCTTTCTTAGCCGCTTTTTTGAGGGTCACATCATATAAATCCGTCCGGCGATCTTTTAAAACCTGGACCGATCCATGTTCGTGCAACTCTTTTAATAAGCTCAAATCCACATCGGCAATAAGTACCATTTCGGTATTGGTAGTGGCTTCGGCTTTGACGGCGTTGGTCGGGAACTGAAAGTCGGACGGGGTAAAAACGGCCGATTGTGCGTAGTTAATGTCCATATTCTGAACACGTGGCAGGTTGCCCACACAACCCGAAATGGCAACATAGCATTCGTTCTCAATGGCTCGCGCCTGGGCGCAGTGCCGAACGCGCGAGTAGCCATTCTGGGTATCGGTCAGGAAGGGAACGAACAGGATTTGCATCCCCTGTTGGGCAAGAATCCGTCCTAGCTCCGGAAATTCGACGTCATAACAGATCAGCATGCCAATTTTACCGCAGTCCGTATCGAAAGCCCGGATCTCGTAACCACCCACCATACCATAGTGTTTGACTTCGTTGGGTGTGATGTGAATCTTGCGGTATTCTTCGAACGAGCCGTCGCGTCGGCAGAGGTAGGCTACATTGTAAAGTTTGCCATCCGTATCGACGAGGGGCATGCTGCCACCCACAATGTTGACATTATAGGAAATGGCGAATTCGCAGAGTTTTTCGCGAACAGCTTCCGTAAAGTCGGCAAGCTTTCGAATGGCAACCGGTTCCGGCAGATCGTTGAAGTCGGCCATCAGGGGCGTGTTGAAAAACTCGGGCAACACCATAAAATCGGCCCGGTAATCACTGACGGCATTAGCGAAGAACTCAACCTGTTCCAGAAACGCATTCAGATTTTTGAATAAACGCATCTGCCATTGAATGACACCCAACCGGATTATCGAATCCGTATGCGGCTTTTTATCTTTCTCGGCAACGTAATAAATGTTGATCCACTCCAGCAGTGTCGCGTATTCCTTCGATTCGGAATCGCCGGGCAGATAACCGCGAAGCACCTTCCGAACGTGAAAATCGTTCGACAACTGAAACGTGAGCGTTGGGTCATATATCTCCTTCTGCTTCACCTTGGCGATGTACTCACGCGGGCTCAGTTCATCGGCGTATTTATTGTAATTGGGAATACGTCCTCCGGCAAGAATTCCTTTTAGATTCAAGTGCTCACAAAGCTCTTTACGGGCGTCGTACAGCCGTCGGCCAAGACGAAGGTCGCGGTAATCGGGGTGAACGAATACTTCAATACCATACATATAATCCCCTTCTTCTGAGTGGGTTTTAAAGGTATAGCCTCCCGTAATTTCATAGTAGGTATGAGTATCCCCAAACTTGGCATAATTCACCCGAATAGCCAGCGCAATAGCTACTACTCTTCCATCGACCTCTACACAAAACTGCCCCTCCGGAAAGATGTTGAGGAGTTTGGTGATTGAGCTTTTGGACCAGTAATCGCCACCAATTCCGCTGTAAACCTCAATCATAACCTCTTTCAGGTCATGGTAGTCTTCTTTCTGTAATGTTCTGGTTTGAATATGCATAGTTTGTCAGGACCGGGATTTTAGCAAGATTAAAAAGATTAGTCAAGATTGATCCCTAAACAATGAACTGGAATTTTATCATAATATCTTTTTAAGCCAGTAATATTGATTAATCCTTCAACTCTTGCTAAGATTCCGGTTAATAATTGTTTCCATCTCCACCAGCATCTCGTCGGTAAAATCAAGGTGGGTTACGAACCGCACAAGATGTTTGCCAAAAGCGACGCTGCGGATGCCTTTTGTTTCTAAGGTTTTAACGTAATCCGCTGCCAGGATGGTTTCGGGTAATTTGAAAATGACAATATTGGTTTCGATTGGCAGAATATCCTCCACCTCGGGCAGGCGTTCGAGTATGGCTCCAATTTTACGGGCACGGGAATGGTCCACTTTTAGCCGGTCGATATGGTGGTCGAGGGCGTAGATGCCCGCAGCAGCCAGAAATCCGGCCTGCCGCCATCCGCCACCCATCAGTTTACGGAAGCGCCGTGCCTGCTGAATAAAACTGGCTTTGCCAAGCAGCAGCGACCCTACCGGGCACCCGAGCCCCTTCGAGAGACAGATACTGATCGAATCGAACAACTGGCCGTAGGCACCCGTAGGCTCGCCGGTTTCCACCAGGGCGTTGAACAGTCGTGCGCCGTCGAGGTGAAGAATAAGACCATGTTCATCGCATACTTTACGAATAGCGGCAATTTCGGGAACGGTATAGTAGCAGCCACCGCCTTTGTTGATCGTATTCTCAAGCACAACCAGTCTCGACAAAGGCTTGTGTGAATCGGTCGGATTATGGATGTAATCCCGGATAAGTGCCGGGGTGAGTTTACCCCGTTCGCCGTGGGCCAGACTCACCGAAGCCAGCGCGTTTACCGAAATTCCCCCGCCTTCATATTGATAGACATGAGACAAATAATCGCAGATAACATCATCGCCGGGGCGTGTATGCGTACGAATGGCCAACTGATTGGTCATGGTACCCGACGCACAGAACAGAGAAGCTTCCATACCGAACAGAGAAGCTGCCTGTGTTTCGAGCGCAATGACCGTTGGGTCGTCGCCAAGGACATCGTCGCCAAGCTGGGCTGAAAACATAGCCTCGCGCATGGCGGGCGTGGGTTGTGTAACGGTATCGCTACGCAGATCAATAATCATTTATCGAAGGTCAGGCTGTTTAAAACAGCAAGTTAAGGACATACGACGCTACTTTGAGGAGCGCCGGAGAGTTTTTAAATACTGGTTATTAGTTGTTAAGTTATTAGTCACTGGTCAACAGTCTGTTAATGAGCTGGCAACGAACGGTCCAATACTATACAACCTAATAACCAGTACCGTTTACCAGTCTACTTTTAACTATACAAAGGAATTCGGGAGTGGATACAGGATAAAAATGTGCCCAATAGGGGGCATAATCTTGCTTTTGCATGACTTACATTTATTTTTGGGTAACCTTTTTCCACCATAGCTGTCTCATTCTGTACAATAAATACTGGATTAGTACTAACCTACACCCCTAATTATGCTCACAAACAAAACTCCTTGGATTATCCTGCTACTGCTATGGATGATCGGTTCGACCTGGTGGCATGTGTGTATAATTAAGCAGCTGTGTGGCAATGTAACTCAACCGGTTATCGCCCCAACCGACATCTCCTTCGATAGTACATCAGCCGGTGTCGGCGGGTACTCTATAGTCGATGGGGACCTCTTTCGGCTGGATTTACCAGGTAATTTCAGCTTTGCCAGATCAGGTGCCAACGCAAACATGAATACCCTGGGTGGATCGCTCGAAACAATGCTTGCGTACCTAAAAGCCAACCCTGGCCGAAGGCTCGAAATTGTGGGCTACTACTCGTCGGCTGAAGCAAATACAACTCCGTTTCCAAATCTGGGCCTGGCTCGGGCAGAGGGCATCCGGCAATACCTTGTTCAGCAGGGGATACCAACTGCTTCACTTACGACGAAAGGGATTGAAAAAGACCTGTCGTTTCGGATAGATCAGGGCGACTCACTATACGGAGGTATTGATTTTTCCTTTAGCGGAGCTGAGCCAGTCATGTCAACAGACACCGCTACCGCACCGGCTGTCTCTAAACTAACGGAGCCAACCACGGAAAAAGCATTGGCCGAGGCCGAAAAATTCTCCTCAGTCTTCAAGCCAATCGACCTTTACTTCCCCCTGGCACAGACAAACTACATCCAAACGGGTGAAACGGTAAAGTTTTTTGAAGAGGCTGCCAGATATCTGTCGGCACATAAAGATAAAAAACTCGTTCTGACCGGGCATACCGATAGCTCAGGCCCCGATGCGGTGAACATGCAGTTATCCAGAGATCGGGCTAATGACGTTAAGAACAAATTGCGTAAAACGGATATTGAGGCCAGTCAGATAGATGTTCGGGCTAAAGGCGAAACCGAACCCAAAGCAGATAACAGCACCATATCAGGCCGAAAGGCCAACCGACGCGTTACTGTAGTCGTTGAATAAAAAGTACAAACGTTTTCGTTTTTGGCGTTCTTGGGCAGCACCCGAGTGCCTTAACCCCCAACTGTAAACTTATATAACTATGTTTGACATGAATCCCCTCAACCTACCCGATGCCCAGTTACAGCAGTTGATTATGCTGGTCGTGGCGGCTGTGTTAGGCTTTATTATAGGATATGTTTCCCGACGAAGTACCATTAAAGAACTCGAAGGAATTCTCGTTACAACAGAACGCGATCTTGACGACTGCTACCGACAAACGCCAGTTGTCGCCGATACGGACGATGAGGAGGCTATTGTGCTGAATCGTATCCGGTCTCGTTCAAGCGAAGTAAACTTCGGCCGGATTGGAATGGCATCTGCCATCGATGCGGATAACCTTAAAGTTATCGTCGGAATAGGGCCTTATCTGGAAAAAAAACTAAATGCAATTGGCATTTATACATTCCGGCAGATTGCCAATTTCGCACCCGAAGATATTGAGCAGGTAAACGACATCATCGAGTTTTTTCCCGGCCGTATCGAACGTGATAACTGGGTTGGGCAAGCCGCTGACCTGGTAAACAAGAAATAAATGTCTAACCTCCGGCAGTTGGGGTAAAGCGTACTGGAGTCTGGTAGCCCGACTATCTGCCGATGAGTTAATAAACCCCTTAAACAGAAATCCCGTTATGTTTGGATTAGATCCCTTTAGCCAACCGGTGGCTACCATAGAAATAGTACTACTTCTCATGCTTGCTGCCTTTATTGGCTGGCTCGTAGGCCGAATGGTACTTTCAGGTCGGGTTAAAGCATTACGTTCGTCAATAGCCGAAAGTCGGGCAGAACTGGAACGGTGTCAGCAAGCGAAACTAACGGGCAACCCGAGTGCACCGGCTATGCCCGAGCCCCTGTTGGAAACACAGCCTGCCTTTGTTCATGCCGACCCATTATTGCCGGCTTTATCGAACGACTCCACGCCGGAATTAATCGATGCCGACTCGACGGAGTCAACGGTTAGCTCATCAGCCAATGTGCTAATCCCGCAAATGCCGTCTGTTGTTCCGCCCCTTATACCAGCCATTGATGTAAGGCCCGATAACTCGGAAGCTGCCGTTTTGTCGCGAATTGCCGCCCGTGCCGGGGAAGTCAATTTCGATCGAATTGGCCGGGCCACAGCAACCGAAGCGGATGACCTAAAAGATATTGTAGGCATAGGACCCTTCCTGGAGCGAAAGCTTCATAGTTTAGGCATTTACACCTTTAGGCAGGTAGCCAATTTCACCAAAGAAGACACCGACAAAGTGAATGAACTGATCGAGTTTTTTCCGGGTCGTATCGAACGTGATGACTGGGTTAAGCAGGCGAAGGCGTTCTACGAACGCAAGAGCGGCCCTGCCAGTTAATTCATGACAACTAAAGATGCCCTTCCACTGTAGCAACTGGCAGGGCATCTTTAGTTGTCAGCTGTTCCATTTCTTACTTCGCCGGTTTTTTTCGGATGGGCGTACTGCTTAGCACAGGAGTACCGCCGGATTGATAATAGTCGCACATAGTCTGTAAAACGCACTCGCTGCATTTGGGAAAGTACCATGTGCAGATCCGTTGGCCATGCCAGTAGAAATGCTTGTGGAAGTTAAACAGCACTAGTGCATCCAGCGGAAGGTACGACAGCAGAATGGTGTGGGCTTTTTCGGCAGACACCTTCGGTCCGATCAGGCCAAGCCGTTGGGTAACCCGGTGAACATGGGTATCAACGGGCAAAACCGGTTTCTGAAATTTAAAGAGCAACAGAATCGTCGCCGTTTTCATACCAATACCCGGAAGGTTAGTGAGCCAGATCATCGCATCTTCGGTGGATAACTCTCCTAAAAAATCAATGTTCGCCTGTCCGGTTTCCCGGAAAAGGTGGGTAAGCAGGTTCTGAATGTAAGGGGCTTTGATTTCAGGGTAGTTTGCCGACCGGATCGCATCGATCAGGTCGGGCAGAGGAGCATCCCGTACCTGCTCCCAGTTGGGAAATCGCTCCCGCATGGTTCGATACGCCATCACTTCATTGGCGTGCGTTGTTCGGTGCGAGAGGATAGTTCCAATTAACTCATGCATTGGGTCACTATAACCCCGAATGGGCTGAACCCCATAGTGCTCATTCAACCGCTGGTGCGCATCGAGCGTTTTGTGAGCCAGATTGGAACTGGATTGCATAAAAGGGCAGAAGCCAGGCGTTATAGTGCCCTTGACTGATCAACCCCGGCGGGATTAAAATGTTTTTTTGTTGACGGGAAGCAAAGTGTCTGGCGTGTAACAATCAACAGTTGCCTGGTGAATTCCCAACGAATAATAGCCGACTCCAGAGTAGAGAATCGGCTATTGATGCGCCTGCATGCGTTCTCGATCCTAACCCTGACGAGCGAATTAAGATGTTGTCTTCAATTTAATTGTGGTCTGTTGTTTGCTAACTGCCGACGGACTAAACTCCAGCGACGACGTGAAACCGGCAGAACTTCACCCGTTGTCAGGTGAACCAGACCTCCTGTGTCTGTACGTTCTAGCCGTTCCACGAAGTGCCGGTTAACAACACAGTTACGGTGGAGACGGATAAATAACTCAGTAGGTAATTGGGGGGAATAATATTTAAGCGTACGGGGCATAAGCATCCGTTTGCCGTCTGCCCAGTTTAGCCAGCTATAATTAGCAACAGCCTGGAGGTATACGAGGTCAGAAACTGCAAAGAACTGACGTCCTGTTTCCCGTAGATAAAGTTTAAGTGGAGGCCACTCGGTGGGGGCAACTCGATTGGAAAAAGAAAAAGTGGATATGGACATACGTGAGAATATTACTTGTCAGAAACCTTATTTGTAAGTAACTGATGCAATACTAAAGCCAATCCAATCCTAAGCCTTGCTCATTCGTAACACGTCCTATAAAATTTGTAACATCATATATGAAAGTTTGCTTTTGCGTTCATTAAAGGTCCAGTAAAACACTATAGCCTATAATATTTACCGATTACGACCCGCAAAGGGGTATAACCACTGTCGATCCGGTCCACTATTTTGACATCTCCTGCCGGTGTTGTTCAACATACTCGGAAGGGGTAAGCTGGTGGTGTTCCTTGAAAACTTTGGAGAAATAGGCGGGGGTATCGAAGCCAACCCGATCTGCAACTTCAGATACCGAGGCTCCTGTCATTAACAACTCAGCTGCTCGTTTTAGGCGTACGGCTCTGATCAGTTCGTTCGGGCTTAAACCGGTCATGGCTTTAATTTTCCGGTTCAGGTGCATGCGGCTCATGCCAATGGCAGCTGCCAGCGGTTCGACCCCAAATGTCGAGTCGTCGAGGTGGGATTCCAGGAGGGCATACACGCGATTCATGAAATCATCTTCCGGTGCCTGGCTGGCGAGTGGTAAGTATCCCTCCCGTAATAACTGGCTTCGGAAATAGTGACGAGCCTGCTGCTGCTGAGCCAGCCGGTTTCGAATACGGGCACGTAATTCGTTTACCTGAAACGGCTTGGATAGGTAATCATCAGCCCCCGCATTGAGGCCTTCGAGCCGACTTTCAGCCGACACTTTCGCCGTTAGCAGCAGTATTGGGATATGACTCGTAATGGGGTTGCTTTTTAATTGTCGGCATAGTTCATACCCATTGAGTTCGGGCATAAGCACGTCGCTGATGATTAAGTCCGGGCCGTTCATAATGGCGGCTTCCAAACCTGCCTTTCCGTTGTTCACGCGCAATACCCGCCACTCGGTACTGAGCGTGGTAAGAATGAAACTGGCAATATCGTCGTCATCTTCTGCCAAGAGTATATACGGCATTTTATCCTCCTGGCCGTTTTGCTGAGCCGACGTGCGATGCTTGCTGGAGGCTGAGCCAACGTTATTGCCTTGGCCGTCGGTGACCAGATCAGCGCGAGCCTGACGACAGGGCAGTTCGACCGTAAAGGTGGTTCCCGAATACAGATCGCTCTCGACCGTAATGGTACCCTTCATCAACTCGACCAGTTCCTTAACGAGTGCCAGACCAATGCCTGAACCGCCCACAGACTGTTCCGTCATCGGATCGGCCTGATAGAAGCGGTTGAAAATATGCGGTAACTGATGTTTCGGGATCCCAGTTCCGGTATTCTGCACCACCAGTTTAATCAGATCAACGGGGGCCGATGAAGCCGTTAGGTTGGTTGATGACACGGCTGTTTCCACGTTTATCGATCCGTGCTCATCCGTAAATTTCAATGCATTCATCAACAGGTTCGTTAAAATTTTCTCGACCTTATCCGAATCGAACCAGTAGTAAGGTTGATTGAAATGATGCGTTTGTACTAACTGAATATGCTTGCGCTGTACCTCATCCGTAAACACCAGAACGGTACGGGTAATGAACTCCTGCAAATCGGCGGGGGCTGGTGACAGGGTGAGGTTCCCGGCATCGAGTTTAGCCAGATCGAGTAACTCGTTAATCAGGCGCAGGAGCCGGTTCGCGTTTCGGTAGATAAGCGAAAGGCGGTTATGATAGGGAGAATTGGTCGATTCGTTCAAAACCTGCTCAAGCGGGGTCAGAATTAACGTAAGCGGTGTGCGAAATTCGTGGGTTATGTTCGCAAAGAAACGCGATTTTACTTCATCAAGGTGTTTTAACTGGATAGACTCCCGCTCCCGTAATTCGATAAGACTTCTCATCCGGATTCGATTGATCCGTACCCGTACAAAAAGGATAATGGCCCCGGTAAGTAGTAGCGCGTAGGCGGTGTAGGCCCACCAGGTGGCCCAGAGCGGGGGACTGATTACAATGCGTAATGAATGTACATGCGGACTCCAGATACTCGACGTATTAGATGCATTGACAATTAGTGTGTACGTATTGGGCGGAAGACTCGTGTACGTCGCTGTTGCCTGGTTACCGCTATAGACCCAGTCTTTATCCAACCCGACCAGCTTATACCGGTATTGATTTTTATGACTTTGGTTAAACTCAAGGGCTGAAAAGTCGATGGAAAGGAAGTTCTGCAAGTGGTTTAATGTAAGCTCTGTCACTGCGTTTATATCCTGTTGAATCGGAGAGCCGGGGGTTGTAGCATTTACCGGCTGGTTATTGATACGCAGGGCAGTAAGGGCAACCACCGGTTTTATGGGATCTTCACTAACCCGGCGCGGATTAAAGGTAGTATAGCCGCCGGTACCCCCAAAAATCAACCGTCCGTCGGGTAAGGCAACATCATGAAATTGCTCAAATTCTTCGCCCGGTAGCCCGTCGTCGGCCATGTAGTTACGGGCTTCCATTGTTCGGGTATCAAATCGGCACAAACCCCGATTGGTGCTAAGCCACAAATGACCGTTACCGTCTGCCCGTATCGCATAAATGATGTTGCTCGACATGGCCTTTCCAACCGGGAATCGCTGGATTTTACCCGTCAGTTTATCGAGTCGACATAAGCCCTCACCAAACGTGCCAATCCAGAGGTAACTGTATTGAATCGGGTCTTGTGCGAGGCATAAGAGTGCATCGCCTGGTAAGTTTCGTTCCGTAGTTCCACCACTATGCCATTGAATAAGTCGTTTTATGGATAGGTCGGCACGTAGCAGACCATGATTTTTTGTAGCCAGATAAACCCGGCCCCCATCAACAACCATCGCCATAATCGAGTAAGGATGGTTTTTGGGAAGGGGTAAGGGAAAAGCCGTAAACGTCTCCTTATCGGGGTTGTGCCGGACCACAGCCTGGTTATGCGGACCCAAAAGGCCCCACAGTTCACCTTGTGCACCCACCGAAAGAGCCGTAAACTGAAGTTGTCCGTTTTGCAGCCAGCGCGATTCGATACCCGTCGGTTGAACCGGCGAGAAGGTTTGCCGTTCTGGACTGTAACGGTAGGGAGCTATCTCCGGGCTGGTGATCCACAAGTTTTTTTGACGGTCGAACTGATACCGCATACTGGCAGATGATTGTTGACGTATCACCGCCGGAACCGCATTGAGGGGTACGCTAAACTGTTGAGTAAGCCAGTCCGTCTGAAAGTTCTGGGTGTAGGGCCACGTCTGAAATGGACGTTTGTTGAGATCGTATTTGATCACACCATCGCCATTCAGACCTATCCAGAGCACATTCGTTCGGTCGACTAGTAAAGAAAGGGCAGAAGACCGGCTAAGAGTGGCAGGTTGATTGAGCAGTGTGTTAAGCCCGTTTCGCGTACCGGCTTCATCCAGTAGAGGAACTAACCCGGCCCGGTCCGTAAATCGGTTTTGATTAATATAATCAATGCCTCGATAATCTTTTGCAAAGAGCGGTATCGCCGTCGGCGGGCCCGGTATGGCTATTACCTGCCGTATCTGCCCGGTAGAAGGATTGAAAATGGCAAAGCGGCCCGGAAACCCAAGCAGTAATTCGCCCGTTGACCGTTCATGGAGTGCGAAAACTTCATTTTGAGGTAACCCCTGTACTGTATGATAACCGACAAATTGCCCTGAGACCGGATTGAACCGGAACAATCCGTCGTCGGCTGCCAGCCACAGTTGATTATGCCGATCGAGAAGCAGCGCATGGAGCGTCCGTTGACTGGTGTCGCCCCGTATAATCCAGTGACGATTCGAAACGGTACCGTTTGCATTGAGCCGAAAAAAGCCGTTTGTTTGCGTGGCTACCCACACATTACCCGCATGATCTGGCTGAATACCGATTACCTGATCGCGGCCTAAGGCCCGCCGGAAGGCGGGTGAGTTGGACACCCGTCTGGTCTGTTCGGTTACGGGGTCAAAGCAATCGACGTTGTTATTTTCCGTGCGAACCCAAAGTTTTTCCTGACGGTCATCTTTGATCTCGTAAATACTGCTAAATGACAATGACCTGGCTCGTTGAGGGTCGTGCGTATATACACGAAAATGAATGCCATCATATCGGCACAGACCATCGCGGGTAGCCAGCCAGATGAAGCCTTGTTTGTCCTGAATTAATGATTTGACGAATCCCTGGGGTAAACCGTTGCGAACCGTCAGGTATTCCGGCTCGGAGGACGCCCACAACGGCACGGGTAAACTAAACAGTCCAAACAGTATCCAGGAAAATGCCCAATGGGTAAGCCAGTGCATAATTGATATTAAGAGTTGCCCAATTCAGGCTGGATTAACTAGGTATTAAGGTCTGTTTAATCCATTGAGCCGATATTTTTAACTTTAAGGTAATAAGTTTTTGTTGAAAGTAAATAAATGAGGCCTTTTTCATTCATTTTTTACCCTAAATCTTCTTATGCGGATTCGCCTTTGTACGCCGGTTAAACAACCACTTAGTGCCGTTTGGGCCGGGTTTGACCGTTCACTTTTTAATCAGCTCAGTCCACCATTTCCCCCTGTTGATGTAATTCGGTTTGATGGCTGTTTGCCGGGAGATGTTGTTCACTTGAGACTAAATTTCCTGCTGTTCCGTCAAGATTGGATCAGCGATATTATTGATCAGCAGACGGGTGAAGACGAGATTTTCTTTGTTGATCATGGGGTTAAGCTGCCTTTTTTTCTATCGTACTGGCAACATCGGCACCGGTTATGCCGGTTGCCCCAGCCGGGGACGAATCAAACGCTCGTGATTGACGATATTACATTTAAAACAGGTTTTTTGCTAACGGACTACTTGTTTTACCCATTACTCTGGCTCCAGTTTGTGTACCGAAAACCCATTTACAAACGGGTGTTCCGTACACGTACCTAGTGCACAAATTATAGGTAATCCACTGATTAAGGCGCATACTAAGGAGGATGTGCCATTTTTGCAAAAAAGAAATTAAGTCGACGCCAACTCGATCTTCTTAAGAGCATATATCTACGCTGTAAGCCAGGGGGGGCTTTTTGAACTGACCGGATTCTTTTACATTTGTCTACGAGGGGTCTTTTAATCTCACTTCATGAAACTACCTAACCTAACAACACGTATTTTTCTGGGCATGGTGCTCGGTATTGCCATTGGTTACTTTTTTCCGGACACGGGTTCCGGATTTTCGGGGACTGATTTAAATATCCTGTCAAAAATATTCCTCCGGCTCATAAAAATGATTATCGGGCCGCTTGTCTTTGCCACGCTCGTTGTAGGTATCGCCAAACTGGGTGATTTCGGTACAGTAGGTCGTATTGGACTTAAAACGCTTGCCTATTTTTATTTCGCAACGATCCTCTCACTCGTTGTCGGGCTATTGGTTGTTAACATTATGCGCCCCGGCGAAGTGATGAACATCACTCAATTGCCCGCTAAAGGCACGGATGTTGGCGTAGAGGCTCAGAAAATGTCGTTCGAGAATTTCATTACGCACATTGTGCCAACAAGCTTCATTGATGCCCTGGCCAACAACGAAATTCTCCAGATTGTGGTGTTCAGTATCTTTTTTGGTATTGCCGTGGGGGCCATTGGTGCACAGGGCAAGATCATGATAAAGGCACTGGATGCGTTGTCGCATGTGATGTTCAAGGTAACGGGTTACGTTATGGCATTTGCTCCGTTTGGGGTATTGGGAGCCATTGCCGCCATTGTTGCTCAACAGGGGCTGGGTATTCTGGGGGGCTATGTTTACCTGATTCTCTGTTTCTTTGGGGGGTTGTTATTCTTCATCTTCGTCATTCTGGCGGCCATCTGTCTAGTGGTTGGCATACCCTATATTGCACTGCTGAAGGAAATTCGTTCGGCGGTAATTCTGTCGTTTAGTACGGCCAGTTCAGAAGCTTCGTTTCCGCAAACGATTGAAGCACTACGCCGATTTGGCTGTTCAGAGCGCATTATTTCGTTTGTATTGCCCCTGGGATATTCGTTTAATTTGGATGGGTCGATGCTGTATATGACCTTCGCAACCGCGTTCATCGCCCAAGCTTATCATGTGCCCCTAAGCATTGAACAGCAGATAACCATGATGCTGACCCTGATGATAACTTCCAAAGGCATTGCGGGTGTACCTCGTGCGTCATTGGTGGTCATTGCCGGTACCATGTCGCTGTTCAACCTCCCCATCGAAGGGTTGGCCCTGTTGCTGGGTATCGACCAGGTGCTCGATATGGGCCGTTCGGCAACGAGTGTTGCCGGCAATGCAGTGGCTACCTGTGTGATTTCAAAATGGGAAGGGGAATTTCGTGTTCAGCCCGTTGAGAATGACGAAGTAACCGTTTAATAAAACATAAATGAATTATGTGGAATGGGTGCAGGAAGCTGTACTTTTAAGTACTAAAGTATAGCTTCCCTTCACCTTTACACTACATGTTCATGAATCAATCTGCTGTGCTGGAGACCGAACTGGCTCCTTATTTTACGACAAAAGCGCCTTTTCAATTTCCAATAGATTTTCGTGCCGGGTTTGTTAAGTACTGGCCTATTGTTTCGCTCGTCCTGCTCGTTCTGACATTGCCCGCTATTCTAATCTTTCTGGGCATAGGAACGGCATTTCTGCCATTTTCTTACCTGGGTGGTGTTGCCGCCGGTTTCGGCTATACCATCTCCATGGTGCTAACGATTGGGCGTGTAGTACTCTGGGCTCTGGCACTCTCCGGTTTGTTTAACCGCAAACGGCAGGGTTGGGTGTTAAGTTACTACGCCCAGTTGATCAGCATCGTGGCCAGTGTTTTTTCTTTTAGTGTTTTCGGCATCTTATTTGGCCTTTTATTTTTAATGCTTCTTTTTCAGGTTCGGGAATATTACAACTGAGTAGCCCGGCCATTGATACATTAAAAGGTCGTGATTGTATAGATTACGGCCTTTTTTATTGCCGTCTATATAGCCGGTTGGCTGTTCATCCGTAAATTGATTGCCAATAGTTATACGATAGCCGTAGTTTGATGCACTGCAAATTAGAACTCCCTAAACTAACTGAACGTCGTTGATGAATAACATCCTCGAAACTCACCACATTATCAAACAATACGCCGAGCATCGGGCTCTTGACGATGTCAGCTTGTCTGTCCCCAAAGGCTGTATCTTCGGGCTTCTCGGGCCAAACGGTGCCGGAAAAACGTCTCTTATTCGTATTATCAACCAGATTACGGCTCCCGATTCCGGCGATGTTATTCTGGATGGCGAACGGCTTAATCCAAACCACATTAAGCGAATCGGGTATCTGCCCGAAGAACGGGGACTGTACAAAAAAATGAAAGTCGGCGAACAACTGCTGTATCTGGCTCAGTTAAAAGGGCTTACGGAGAAGCAGGCGATGGAAAAGCTGAAGATATGGTTTGTTAAGTTCGACATAAAAACCTGGTGGACCAAAAATGTTGAAGACCTGTCGAAAGGTATGCAACAGAAGGTACAGTTTGTGGCCACAGTCATGCACGAGCCGGATTTGATTATCCTGGATGAACCCTTCTCCGGCTTCGACCCCATCAACGCGAACCTGATTAAAGACGAAATTCTGGAACTGCGGGATAAAGGCAAAACAATTATTTTTTCCACCCACCGCATGGAATCAGTGGAAGAGCTATGCGATAATATTGCCCTCATTAACCGGTCCCACAAAGTGCTGGATGGTCCCAAGCAGGCTATCAAGGAACAGTTCAAAACCCATACTTACCACGTTGAGTATCAGGGAAATCTTGATACGCTGTCGCCAGCCTTTACCGTTCTGAAAACCCGACCGACCGATGACGGGTTTACGCGGGCCGATATCAAGATTCCGCCCGATGCCGCTGTAAATGAACTCATTCGGCATCTGCTCGATCGGGTGGCGGTGCGCTCATTTGGCGAAAATATCCCGAGTATGAACGACATCTTTATTCAGGCCGTTGGCGAGGTGCCAACTACCTAGCACCAACTTACCCTGACTGATTCCGTTTGTCTACGATTCATTTTACAGCTTTCTCCGCCGACCGGGCTGGTCGGTATAACCGATGAACACAATTTTTCTTATCATCAAACGAGAGTACATGGTTCGGGTTCGTAAAAAGTCGTTCATTATCATGACGATTTTAGGGCCGGTACTGATTTTTGGCTTCTATGCCATTATTGGCTGGGCCGCCGTTAGCTCGATCAATCAGAAAAAGATCGCCGTCGTAGACGAAAGCGGACGGTTCGTAAACCAGTTCAAAAACGACGACGAAACGGTCTTCGCTTACCCGAAAGAATCCCTGGCGGAAGCGAAAAAAACGTTCGTCAAACAGGGTTATAATGCGTTGGTCTTTATTCCAAAGGACGTCATTGAGCAGCCTAAAACGGTAAAAATTTTCGCCGAAAAAAGCGTCAGTCTGGCACTCCAGAGCAATATTGAGCGGGCTATTGGCAAAGAGATTGAAACCATTAAGCTGAAAGAAGCAGGCATTACCCAGAAAATAATTCAGGATGCCAAGGTCAATGTCGACGCACAAACCATCAGCCTGAGCGACGCGGGCGAAAAAAGCAACAACGGAATCGCCACGACGATCATTAGCGGATTCTGCGCCTTGCTGATTTATATCTCGGTGCTGATTTATGGCACTCAGGTTATGCGGGGTGTTATGGAAGAAAAAACCAATCGGATTGTGGAGGTGATTATCTCATCGGTGAAACCCTTTCAGTTGATGCTGGGCAAGATCATTGGGGTAGCCCTGGTTGGTCTGACACAGTTCATGCTCTGGATTGTGCTCACGATAGGCCTCATGACGATAGGCTCCAGAATAATCAGCCAGCCTAAAGAAACGGCTCAGTCACAGATGGCAACCCGTATGAATGGCATGCCGGGCGGTCAGGAAGTACAGGCTAAAATGTCAACGGCTAAAAACCCGGTTGCCGACGTAATGGCAGCTATTGAAACGCTGAATCTGCCGCTTATCGTTTCCTGTTTTCTCTTCTATTTTCTGGGGGGCTATTTGCTGTATAGCGCTCTGTTTGGGGCTGTAGGGGCCGCTGTCGATAACGAGACCGAAACGCAGCAGTTCATGTTTCCGATTATGATGCCCATTATTGCGGCCATTGCCTTTGCCCAGATTGCCGTTCGTGATCCCGACGGACCACTGGCTTTCTGGACCTCCATGATTCCCTTCACCTCGCCCGTGGTCATGATGGTCCGTATTCCATTTGGCGTTCCAGTCTGGGAACTGGCCCTATCCATGGCGCTTCTGGTGCTTGGCTTTGTAGGAACGACCTGGCTGGCCGCCCGTATTTACCGGGTCGGTATCCTGATGTATGGCAAGAAAGTCTCCTTCCGCGAACTCTCGAAATGGGTATTTTATAAAGGGTAAATGGTGAAGTGAATGAAATGGGTGGAGTCGACTCTACCCATTTCACCCACTTCACCAAATCAAAATCCAATATCAATAACCAACGGCTGTACGATAAATTCGCTGGTGGTCAGGTTGTAAATGGTGCGGAATCCCGCTTCTAGAGGGGTGCGAAGGCGCAGGGCGTTAAACACAAACGACAGGTCGAAGCCGGTTGTTTGATAGGCGCGCTGGTTGGTTTCATAGCCCCGCAGACGATTGTATACGTCGCGTACTTCGAGGACAGATCGTCCATCGGACCGGTCATAAAAAACTCCTCCTTTTATCCGCTGAATGTACAGCCAGCGACCAAGCGACCAGTGGGTGTCAGCTATGGGTAGCCGGTATTCGGCACTGGTGGCGGTAATCTGATCGTCGCTGATGTATAATTGCCCCCGTGGGAAAAACACGATGGGGCTAAACCGGTAACTTCCCCGAGCCTGCTCCTGATAACCCGCCCGTAGACGGATGGAATGATGCCTGGCTAAACCGGGGAAAAACAGGTTTACCTGAACACCCCACTGTTCGCCGGTGAGTTTCCCCCCAAAAGGTGTTGTGCGGTAGTTGGCCGAAAGCGTTTGCCCCCAGCGTGGTGCTACATCGCGTTTGCTTTGCCGCAGCAAACGCGAATAGCTAAACCCATAGGTCAACGCGTTGAGCGAACCGGCTGAGCCAACCTCCGTAACAAAGCGAAAAGGCAACTCATACCCTGTAACCTGCAAATAATTATAATAGGCCGACAGATTGAGGGCCTGGCTGTATTTTGAGTTGGTCAGTTGTAGGGGTAACCGAAAACCAGCGGTCAACTGGTTGTATTGCCAGCTATCGGTACGTAAACTATCAAGAGGTAACACCCTGTCGACGTAAAGCGACGTGCTGCGCGTACCACGCTGAAAACTCAGATCAATAATGGGATAGAGGCCCTGATAACTCAAAAGTGCATATGCGTTCCCGGTACGTTCGGCCTGATTATACACATAACCTACGCCAATCTGAGTCGTACTCAGCAAATCCTGCGAATTGATGCCAACCGTCAGGGACTGGCCTGAACTGCCAATGGTTGGCCCCCAATTGTATACGTTGATCAGGTTAGCCAGTCGCCGAAATCGGGAAGCAGTATAGGTTGTGACGATTGGTACTGAATCGGCCAGAGCCTGACGGCCTGCTGCCGCTCCCGGTTCGAGGTTGACCAGTGGACCAAAATAACGGATGAGCTGTTCCTGACCCGGCTCCGAAACCGGTTTCCAGTCAGCCGGGGTTACGGGCATGTCAGCAATTCGGTACCCGTTAGCCGTGAAATCCTCGAACGCTAGCCGGGTCCCCGACGGAGAGAGTGTGGCGTGATAGGCTGCCAGCGGCCGTGAGGTCACCTGAAACACCTGTTTCGACCGGGTATCCAAGGCATAAATATTGTCGATACCGGAGCGGGGTGAGTTATACAGCACATAGTCTTTCCAGGGCTGTGGGTTGCTAAGGTTTTCACTGACTTCAGGTAGCAAGTCTGTAACCGAGCCGGATTCTGTATCAATTGCCCGAATCGTCTTCTTGCCGTTTTTCAGGGAAACGACGACCAGGGTCCGGTTGTCGTCTTTCCAGCGCGGATGCTGGTAAAAGGCACCGGTGGGGTTGGGGATTTTTTGCTGAACCGCCCCCGTTTGGGTGTCCAGCACCAGCAACTGCGTCTTGAACTGATCTGTATTATCAACAGCTACCAGTTTGGCATTGTTGGGCGACAGGGCCACCGCTGTATACCGGGCGCGGTGCGTCAGTCGAGTCAGTTTGCCCGTTTGCAGGTCCAGCAGTCTAATATTTGAATAAATCCGCTGACCCCATCGTGGGTCGTACCCGTATTCAATCCAGCAGGCTTTGGTTGCTGTAGCCGATAAGAGGTTCGGATCGTTTGGGAATCCCTGCACAAAAACCGTTTTCTCGCGTTGGTGCTTATCCAGGATAACCAGCCTTGGCGTGTCTCCCAAACCATTTTTAAGGCACAGCACCGTAGAGTCGGTCAGGAATTGCGGGTGCTGGTAGTTAGTGAAGACCGGCCTGCGCGATTGCTCTTTTTCAGGATTTATCGGGAAACCGGCCGATGGGGTCAGCGTTAACCCTTGCTGCTGCTTCTGCCATACGTCGGTAATATCATCCATCGTTTTCCGGTAGAGATCCTCCGTTTTCAACCCGGTTTCGTCTTTGATACTGGCCGAAAAGGCGAAAGGCCATGGAAACCGGCGGTAGTTTCGGTTCAGCACCCGGCTCCAGACATCGGGACCATAAGTTCGTTTAAGGTAGGTCGTCATAAAATACCCCAGCACATAATGATTCGGTACATTGTCGCGGTAAGAGCCACCAACAGATTTCGGATAGTCGAACCGTTTACCTGCCAGTAGGTTCGCGCGCATGCCCAAATCAAAGTTCGGAATTCGGCCCCGTCCACTGGTACTTAGCAAGGTTTCATTACTGACGGCGTCGCCCTCGGCAAACCAGTCGGGTACGGTTAGCAATGGCAGAAATAGGCCCGAATTACCAAGGAAAGTATACAGGAACCGTCCGTAGCCCTGTAACGCTTTGTCATTTTGTACGACGTGGCGGTACTCATGAACCGACAGTAAATCGAACCAGTTCAGCGTACCCGCCAGACCGGGGTCCTGGGGCGGTACAGCGAAAAACTCCGACCGCCGGGGAAACAGACTTACGAAACCATTGCTGTTTGTTGTCTGATTCTGAAGCAGAACAGAAATCGGGCGGGGGCGTTTTCCGAGCGAGGCACTGGCCGGTTCGTATAGGCTTTCGAGTCGTTGAGCCGTGCGCTGGGCTGTCGAGTCGAATCCTTCCGGATACAGCACCCGGAAGTGGGGCGTTTTGAGTCGATACCAGTGCAAGCTTGTGGGGTTCTGGTCTAGAACGGGCAGGGTTTGGGCCAGCGTCTTAACAGTGGCCAGCAGAAGAATAGCGGTACAGAAAGGTAGTCGAATCATGCGGTAACAAGATACGGTTTTTTGCAAAAACGCCCTGTATGATATCACAGGGCGTTTTCATAGCGCGGGTGGGAAGCTGCGTATTGAGACGTGCGCAAATGAAATCAGGTTCGTTTCGGGGCAATTCTGTTTATCCCCTTATATATACCTGACAATGAAGTTGATCATCTTTTTTACCTTATCCGTATAAGGGGGATAAATGAATTTCATGGTGCCGAACTCCCGCTGCATGACACCGCGTTGATTGGAAAACTCCTGAAAGCTGAAGAAACCGTTCGATTTGCCCAGCCCACTGTTGTTGACCCCGCCAAAAGGAAGTTCGACATTGCCAAATTGAAGTAGCGTATCATTCACAACGGTATCTCCGGCCGAACTTCGGTCGAGAATATATTGAACGCGTTTCCGATTGCGGCTGTGAATGTACAGTGCCAGCGGTTTATCCCGATTGTTAACAACAGCCAGCGCATCGTCGATGTTGACGTACGTTAGCACTGGCAGGATCGGGCCGAAAATTTCCTCTTGCATCAAATGCATATTGTCAGAAATGCCTTCGAGCAGGGTCGGTTCAATAAAATTAGTGTCCGGGTTTACACTACCCCCGTGAGTAATGGTTGCCCCTTTGTCCAGCGCGTCAGATAGTAACCCCTGAATACGGTCGAAATGATGCTTGTTCACGATTCGGGCGTAACTGCTGGAGGATTCGACGGGTTGTCCATCGGGACTGTACATGGCCGTTAATGACTCTTTAAGCGCCCGTATGAAGGGTTCTTTGACGGATTGCTGAACCAGCAGGTAATCAGGTGCAATACAGGTTTGGCCGTTATTGATACACTTGCCCCAGGCCAGTTGGCCAGCTGCCTGCTTCAGATCGGCCGTTTCGTCGATGATGGCGGGTGACTTCCCGCCAAGCTCCAGTGTAACGGAGGCCAGGTTTTTGGCGGCTGCGGCCATCACAACGCGTCCAACGGCAGGGCTTCCGGTGAAAAAGATATGATTGAACGGTAATTCCAGCAACGCTTTCGATACACCGGCATCTCCTTCAAAAACAGTAACCTCCTCGGCAGGAAACAGGTCGCTAATCATTATTTTGATCAGTCGGGCCGTGTGGGGTGTCATTTCGGATGGCTTGAGTATGGCGACATTACCGGCGGCAATGGCCGACACCAGCGGCCGAATGCAGAGAACAAATGGGTAGTTCCAGGGGGCGATGATGAGTACGCTTCCTTTCGGCTCATGAATTAGCTGGCTCCGGGTACCGATCAGGGCTGTGGGCGTGGGCAATGACTGGGGTTTCATCCAGCTTTTCAGGTGCCGGATCGTGTGCTTGATTTCGGCATGAAGAGCCATCAGTTCACCCAGCGAAACCTCGGCCGACGGCTTGCGAAAGTCATTGAACATCGCCTGCTGAATCTCCGCTTCATGGGCGTTGACCCACTGTTGAATTCGCCGGATACGCTCAATCCGCTGATCGGCGGTGGTAAGGGCTATCTGACGGGCGTGCCGACGCTGGGCATCAAAGGCCGACTGTATGTCGTTTTGTAGACCGGTAGCAGTGGGGTGGGTAGTCATGAGAATTTGTTTCTTCTGAAAACGAGTCAACTGGATGTGTTAAAAGTACAAAAAAACTGCCTGACCGGGCTATATTGGCATTTAAAACACTAATCGTTTATCTTAGCTGAAACTTTAGTAACCCCTGAACCGGATGACGCTCGTCAGTGACAACATCCGCTACCTGCGTAAACTGAATGGTTTGACACAGGAGCAATTTTCCCGAAAAATTAACATAAAGCGTTCGTTATTAGGCGCCTACGAAGAGGGGCGTGCTAACCCGAACGGGCAAAATATACAGGCGATTGCTAAAGCATTCAATACGACTGTTGAACTGCTGACCCGCCAGGACCTGCGGAAACTTCGCGAAACACCCAGCTTAAGCATCCCCTTAGGTCAGCCCGGCAAAGTAGCAGAGACCCGTTCAACGGCTATCCGGACCGATGGCCGACTGGATGCCGACGAAGATGACCCGTTTCAGCATCCCGATTTTCCGGATATTTTTGCCCAGCCAACCCCGCCCGCACCGGAGCCACAGCCACTGTCGTCGGTGCTGAATAAATACTACCGGGCTCAGGACGAAGGCCGCCCGGCACCCGCTCCGCCAGTTATTACGCCACCGGTACGGCCAACACAGGGAGCGCCCGAGCGGCAGCAGCCCATGGCTTTTAATCCCGAGTCGCCGGTTAGTAACTCACCTGAACGAGGCCGATCGGCACTCGATGAGTTGTTTAGTTCCCAGCCGGAGCCCCGTTCGGCACCGGCAGCCCCGCAGCCTCCGGTCCATGCGTCTCCGGATGTGCTGACGTTCAATAACATCTACGAAGGCCCCGCTTCTTCAACACGATCGACCGTATCGGCGCAGGCTATGGCCCCGACTATTCCCGTGGTCATGCATCGTCAGTTTTCGGATTACTGCCAGCGCTATCAGCAGGCCGATTTTCTGCACCGGCTCCCGGCCATGCATTTGCCGACCTTACCCGACGGTCATTACCGCGCGTTTGAAGCGGGTGACGATTTTGTCTTCCCCAAGGCCTTACTGGTTGGTAAGTTCATTCGTAACTGGTTCGACATTGCCGATGGCAAGTTGTACGTGCTGCTCATTCAGGCTCATAGGTCAGATACTACGGGCGGATCGGGTATTTTTTGCCGCCGGGTGTACAATCAGGTGAAAGTGAAAGGAACGCTCCTGCTCACCGCCGATCGTGCCGACGTGCCCAATCGGGAGGTTGTGCTAAAGGATGTGCTGGAAGTTTGGGAGGTGACCGCCTTTGTCAGTCAGCAGCTGCCGCCACCAGCACCAAATACCGACCGGTTGAAACAACTGGTTGATGAGCTTCGGTTTGAAGTGGAACGACTGTAGCCTTATCAATTGTATGAATCTCCGGACCGTTCCCTCATCGTTCAGCTATAATAAAACTATACGTTCAGTAACAGGTTAAGGGAGGGTAACTCAATTGATAAATCAGTGTACCTGTCAGAATTTATCTCTGAATTCTGAGCTTTGGCCGCTCATTGAGCTATTGATGATTCGTTCCTTCCTCTTGTTAATTTGGGCTTTGGGACCGGAATTTTCCGGAGACCAAAGCCCTTTTCGTAACTAACGTACTGATAAGCCGTATTTTTGCCCACCTATGCGTTACTTTCTTCACCTGGCATATAAGGGCACCAAGTACCACGGCTGGCAGCGGCAACCCAACGGGTTGAGCGTTCAGGAAGTTCTCGAAACGGCTTTGTCAACGGTATTGCGCCAGCCTATCGCAATCGTTGGAAGTGGCCGGACTGATGCCGGTGTTCATGCCGGGCAACAATTTGCTCATTTTGACACCGATACCGCTCTGCCAACACAGCTGCTTCGGTCGCTCAATAGCATGATTCCGCCCGATATTGCCGTGCATGAGTGCTTCCCGGTCCGCCCCGACGATCATGCCCGCTTTACGGCCCAATCCCGCTATTATCAGTATCAGATCAGTCGCCGGAAAGACCCTTTTCGGGACGGACTCGTATATGTGTTCACGCTGCCCCTGAACGTCGAACGGATGAACGAAGCGGCCAGCCGACTGCTGAATCATATCGACTTCGAGAGTTTTAGTAAAGTCAAAACCGACGTGAAAACCTTTAACTGTCAGATTGAATGGGCGTACTGGGCGCATCAACCCAACGGCGATTTAGTCTTTCACATCAAAGCCAACCGGTTTCTGCATGGCATGGTTCGGGCCATTGTAGGAACGCTGCTGGCGGTAGGGCAGGAGCGACTTAGTATAACTGATTTTGAGCAGATTATTCTGGACCGAGACCGAAAACGAGCGGGTCGGGCAGCTCCCGCCGAGGGGTTATCGCTGGTTGAAGTCGGGTATCCGGCCGAGGTGATGAGCCGAAGGTAAAATACCTGACCTGGTTTGGGAGGAGTGAAACGTAAATCCGGACTGGCCCGAGCATCCGGTACGGTAAAAAAGTGGTATATTTAATTAAAAAAGAATTTCTCTTGAAAATTGGCATCATCATATTGGCCGCTGGCGATTCGTCCCGAATGGGGGGCGATCCCAAGCAGTTGATTACGTATAAAGGGCAGTCGCTGATGCGACGGGTAACGGAAAACGCCCTGGCCCTGCAACGGGGTCCGGTTATTGTTGTACTCGGTGCCAATCGGCCTCAGATTGTCCCCGAACTGGACGGGCTGCCCGTCACGATCGTTGATAACCCAAGCTGGCCGACCGGTCAGGCATCGTCTTTGAAAACGGGACTTGCCGCCTTTTATCTGACCCATAAAGACATCGACGCGGTGCTGATTCTGCATACCGACCAGCCATTGGTTTCGTTGGGCTTGCTCCTGCACATGTTTGAGGTCTACCAGGATGAAGATAAAGGTATTGTGGCTTGTCGGTACGGAACCCAACTAAGTGTTCCCGCTATTTTTCACCGTAACTATATCGACGAACTATTACAGCTGAAAGACGATAAAGGCGTAAAATGGGTGATTGGCCGCCACCGCAGCGATTGTGTAGAAGTACCTTTCGAAGCGGGTGCGATTGATCTCGACTCGAAGCGCGACCTTGATTTATTTCAGCAGGTAGTAACGCAGACCTAACCACCATGCAAAAACTGGCTACTGCCCATGACCTTCAACAGCGGCTTAAGACGGCCCTCGACACGGTCGAACGGGAGTTTACAACCCTCTCCGACGAGCAACTGCGTTGGAAGCCCGCCCCTGACAAATGGAGCATTGTCGAATGTTTACAGCACCTGAATCTGGCCGAACGGTTCTACATCCGCAACCTTCAGCACAAAGTCGATAAACTGGGTCTGATTCAAACCGCGCCCGTCGACCAGACGCTTGAAAGTGATCTGGTTGGCAAAGCCCTACGCTATATTGTCGATCCGCAGAGTAAATTAAAGTTTCCGGCGCCGGGTATGATTCGGCCCCGTACCGCTGCCGAATTGCAGCCCGCAGATGTGATCGGGCAGTTTCTGGATTTGCAGACATTATTGCTTGGTATGCTCGATAAGGCCGTTTATATGGATTGGAATCGGGAAAAGCTAATGACGATTTTTGGCAACTGGTTAAAAATCAACCTCGGAGATGCGGCCAGGATGCTGGTTGCGCATACAGAGCGTCATCTAAACCAGGCTATGCGTGTAAAGGCTGAAATAAATACCTTTGCAGGATAGGATACGAAGACAATCATCTACTGAATGAAAAATTATATAACTCAGAACCCCTGGAATATTGTTGAAGACGGGTTTCATCCCGATTTTAATGAGATTACGGAAAGTGTGATGTCGCTCGGCAATGGCCGGCTTGGTCAGCGGGGGAACTTTGAAGAGAAATTTACCGGTAAATCCCTACAGGGCAATTATGTGGCGGGGGTGTATTACCCCGATAAAACACGAGTCGGCTGGTGGAAAAATGGCTATCCCGAATACTTCGCTAAAGTGCTCAATGCCGCTAACTGGATTGGTATCGACATTGATATTGAATACGAAACCCTTGATCTCAACCACTGCGAAGTCCGTAATTTTCGCCGGGTGCTGAACATGCAGGAGGGATATCTCGAACGCTCCTTTGTAGCTGTACTCAAAAGTGGTAAAGAGATTCAGGTGAATGCCAAACGCTTTTGTTCCATTGTCGATGACGAAGCCGGAGCCATTCGGTACGCCATAAAACCCCTGAATTTCGAAGCCAAGATTACCATTACGCCCTACATCAACGGCGACATTCGCAATCGTGATGCCAACTACGACGAAACATTCTGGGATGAAGTTCGAAAAGAAACAGGCTATGGCGAAGCGTATATTGAACTCCGCACCCGTAAAACGGGCTTTCATGTCGCTACCGGCATGTGCGTTGAAATTGAGCAGGATGGCGTAAAGGTCGACTATCAGTCGCAGCCCATAAAGTACGAAAAGTACGTGGCTAACCGCATGACACTCGACTGCCGGAAAGGGCAGGAAACGGTCATTTATAAATATGCCGTAAACCTCTCGTCGCTCAACTATGACCCGGACACGATCATGAAGGATGCGCATCAGTACATCCAGCGGATTACCCGGAAGGGGTTCGAAAAAATGCTGTTCGAGCAGAAACAGGCCTGGGCCGACAAATGGAAAACCAACGACATTATCATTGAAGGTGATATTGCCGCTCAACAGGGCATTCGGTTCAATATATTTCAGTTGAACCAGACCTATACGGGCGAAGACGAGCGATTGAACATCGGTCCGAAAGGATTTACGGGCGAAAAATACGGCGGGTCGACCTACTGGGATACCGAAGCGTACTGCCTGCCGTTTTACCTCGCTACCGCCGACCAGAAAGTGGCGAAGAACCTGCTCGTTTACCGGTATAAACAACTTGGTAAAGCCATCGAAAATGCCCAGAAACTAGGATTTCGGGCTGGTGCGGCTTTGTATCCCATGGTGACCATGAATGGCGAAGAGTGCCATAACGAATGGGAAATCACCTTTGAGGAAATACACCGTAACGGTGCAATTGCCTATGCCATCTTCGATTACGTTCGCTACACCGGCGATGAACAGTATCTGGTCGATTACGGCCTCGAAGTGCTCATTGCCATCAGCCGCTTCTGGAGCCAGCGGGTCAACTGGTCGAAGGAGAAAGAGAAGTACGTAATGCTGGGCGTTACCGGCCCCAACGAGTACGAAAACAACGTCAACAACAACTGGTACACCAACTATATAGCCGCCTGGACACTCCGGTACACCACCGAAGCCGTGGCGAAAGTGAAAGCACTCGATGCCGATAAATACGCGGACCTGATTGACCGGATACACTTTCGTGAAGAAAAAGAACTGGCCACGGCCCGGCAGATTATTGAAAAAATGTACCTGCCCGCTGATGATGAAAAAGGTGTTTTTCTGCAACAGGAAGGCTTTTTAGATAAAGACCTGATGCCCGTTACGGACATTCCGAAGGGGCAGCGGCCCATCAATCAGAACTGGTCGTGGGACCGGATTCTTCGGTCATGTTTCATCAAGCAGGCTGATGTGTTGCAGGGGCTTTATTTCTTCGAAGACGAGTTCGATACCGAGACCCTGCGTCGGAATTTCGACTTTTACGAGCCGATGACCGTTCACGAATCGTCGCTCTCGCCCTGCGTCCACTCCATTCAGGCGTCGAAACTGGGCATGAAAGAGAAAGCCTACGAAATGTACCTGCGCACGGCCCGGCTCGACCTCGACGACTATAACAACGATACGGAAGACGGCTGTCATATTACAAGTATGGCCGGTACGTGGCTGGCCGTCGTAAAAGGATTCGGCGGCCTGCGAATTGAACAGGCCGACGGTGCCGAGCCTCGGGTCGTTCTGAACCCTTACTGCCCGGATAACTGGCAGTCGCTGGCCTTTAAAATCCGGTACCGGGGCGTACTCTTGCAGGTAACAACCACGCAGCAGGATGTTACGGTAGACAATTTCTCAACCCAGCCCATCACAATACACCTCCTCGGTGAAGAAGTAGTAATTGGTGCCGAGAGTCAGCAGACGGTGTCTGTGAAAATAGAAGCCTAAAGCGTAGTGTGTGGTTAACCGGTTCGCTTGTTTTCCGGTTGATACCAGCTAGTGACCTGTTAACCACGCATGACCGCTAAAATGGACGTTAAAACAAATCCCGGAGGTAATTTTAACTTGATTGCGCCCGTCTACGATGTATTGGCGTTTGTTGTATTCGGTAGGAAACTACAGCAGGCTCAGGGCCATTTTCTGAGTACTATACCGCCCAAAGCCTCCGTGCTGCTTGTGGGTGGCGGAACGGGCTGGCTACTCGAACAGGTGCTGATCCGTTGCCAGACGGAGCGGGTTCTTTATCTCGAAACATCGAGTCGGATGGTAGCCCGTGCCACCCGCCGAATGACAGATAAGTCGTTGCTGGGCATGGTGGAATTTCGGGTGGGCGATGAAACATCGCTCCGTTCCGGCGAACAGTTCGATGTGGTTATAACGCCGTTTTTGCTGGACCTCTTCAGCGAACATACATTACAGAGCCGCTTAATTCCCAGCTTATTAAGTGTACTAAAGTCCGGCGGTATGTGGTTGGTTACTGATTTTGTAGCACCTCCTGCCTGGTGGCAGAAGATTCTATTATGGGCAATGATTCGATTTTTCAGGCTTATTGCCGGTATCGAAACCCGTAAACTGGCCAATTGGCAGCAATCCCTGAGCGACGCAGGCTTAGTCCTTCAGGCGCGTAAACCCCAGGTTGGTGGAATGGTGTCAGCTGAGGTATGGGGCCAGTGAGCAACTGGTAATCAGTTAACCGTTAATGGTTATTAAGTTATTCGTTACTGATCAATAGTTTGATTATTAGGGTGTAACGAATAACCAATAACTTAATAACCAATAGATTGGTCGTTACAAATCACGAAATAGCTTGTGTAAGGCCTTGTAATTGCTAACGTCATACCATTCTTCGGTACCCAGATTGAGCCATTGTCCATCACGCCGGGGACGTTTTAGTTGGGCATCGTCGGGATCATAATCGTAATTATAAACCTGGCTCATCACATGCAGCAAAGTTGACCAGGGGACGGTTTTTTTCTCCTCCTGCCGGTTTTCGACGGACGTAACAGTGACCGAACGCTCCGCAAACGAAGCGGTTAACCGTAATTCCTGTTCGCCGGACGGGTTGCTCAGATTCAGGTAGATCAACTCAAACGGGCGTTCGCGGCCCATTGCTTCATACGTTGCCTGAATCAATTCCTGCATCAAATATTGCCAGTCATCCGATTTCGCGGGTCTACCACTGGTTTTGTTGCCGTTAGCGGTTACGGCAATCTCCCAGAAATCATCATCTTCGCCCAATTCATCTTCGTTACCGGGCTGGAGTTTTGTTTTGCGAACAAGATTGGCGAGTGCTTCCCACCACGCTTTGGGCAGTCGACCCGACCAGGCAAAATCATCATTCCGGGTGTACCCTTCCGCGATAAGCTCGTCGTCGTCGATGTCGTCGCGGTCGGGATATGTGATCGCCAGATCGACCTGAATGGCGCTGGCGGCAACGGTGTTGATCGTAAGGGTGTAAAAGTATGAATAAGGCGCGGGTAGCGACCGGGCCGTCTGGTAGCGAATCTGAAGACTTTGGAAGGACATAAAGCGTCGTGTTGACAAGTCCGGCAAAGTTAACGTATTTGAGCTATAGTCGCTTTCTGGTCAATCTTGCCGGTGGGCGTTTCCAGAAATCGAGCTACGGGTAGAATGTCTTTGGGCACAGCGTAGGCGCCAAGTTTCTCCCGAATAATTTTCTGAATCTTTTCCCATTGCTGACTTTCAATGGCTACCTGCTCGCAGACCACTACAACCCGCTGGCCCAGGCGCTTGTCGGGTAAACCGGTCACAAAAAAGCGCGGAATTAACACGCTGTTGCTGACAGATTCAAGGGTCAATTGCTTGCTAATCAGTTGTTCCACCTGTTCCGGTTGTATTTTCACCCCACCACTATTGATAATCCGGTCGGCTCGGCCTAACAGCCTGAACTGCGTGTTACCAGTTCCAGCGTCAGGCAGCAGTTCAACCACATCGTTGGTCTGAATTAAGTCGAAATTGGTGGCGGCTGAAGTGATATACAGACAACCCCGTGCATCGGTACCCAACTGAACACCAATGAGAGCCGTAAATAATTCGCTGGCATCAGGTCCATTGAGTCGGCGGAGGGCAATGTGCGAAACAGTCTCAGTCATGCCGTAGGTAGCATAAATGGGCGCTTTGATGGCGCTTAGCTGCTTTTCCAGTGCTGGGCTGGTGGCGGCTCCTCCAATCAGAATTGCTTTCATACCGTCGAGGAGTTGAGTTTTTTCGGGTTTCTGCTCCAGGATCGTCTGAACTTGCAGCGGTACAAGAGCTGTAAAGGCAAACGTGTCGATTGCGGGCGTAAAGTCGAGCAGGGGATTGGCCGAGGGTTCAATAATGGTCAAGGGTAAACCCAGCTCTAGCCCCCGAACGAGCATCATAATACCGGCCACATAACGGATATTCAAACAAACGAGGGCCCTGTCGCCCGTTTGTAGACCAAGCGTCTGACCGGTTAGCTGAGCACTCGCCTGCATCTGAGCGCGCGTCAGTTCAATAGGCTTCGGGGTGCCGGTTGAGCCGGACGTGTACAAGGTAAACCGTTGCTGTCCCTGCAACCAAGATTGACAAAAGGCCAGGGCTTCTTCTTCGTAAGGCGTTTGGGCCGTGGGCCAGGAGTCAGGCAGAGCGGGGTTAAGAAACAGCATTCAGAACAAACGTGCTAATGGTAAAGAAAGGTATGGTATCTGCCTCAGTGTCAGATAGTATTAATTATACACCCGTACCGTTTGTGCAGCCGCGTTTACCTCGACCTTATATTGGGTAAGGGGCTGGGTGGCAGGGCCAACAACAACTTGCCCTGTAGTGTTGAAGCGGGACTGATGCGAAGGGCAATAGAATTGGTTTTCGACGGATTTAAACGTCAATTCAGTTCCCAGATGCGTACATTTTGCAGATACCGCTACGTATTGGCCGTCTTTCGTTTGCGCTACGATGACGTCGTTTTTTATCACATAGCCGCCTTTAGAAAGTAAATTTTCGTTAATTTTTTCGTCCAGTCGAAGTGTAAAATCTACTTTGAGGCTGGGGTCTGGAGTTGGCTCGGGATTATCCTGTGCAGAACAGCCCGCCATACAACGCGAGAGCAGGATAGCGCCAATACTTGTGCCTACAAGCCTGAAAAACTCGTGGCGTGGCATTATCGGGTTCTCTGCGGGGGTAAAGGTGGTTTCCATATTGGTTTTAACGTACTTTTGTGGCATTAGGCCTGTTAAGGGTGTAAATATGCTTTATTTTTTGTCATTCAACGACAGCAAACAAAGACGTTTGCCGGGCTGTTACCCAATCATTACGTATGGAAGAAGCAAAAATTTTCGTCAACCCGATTTCTCCGGATAAAGTGGCCGAGTCGCCGGGTCTGCTGGCCTATGCACATACAGCAGGGGGTGCAGTGATACGTCCTGAAGATAAAGGTAAAATTACAGGTCGGGCCGTATCTGCCATGCGCGAGCAGACGGATATGCAATTGAGCCAATTGTATAAACAAATGCAGCTGCTGGCCGAACAGGCAACCGCCATTCGGAACCGGGTCGAAATATCGGAGCGTATTTATTCGGCCCAGATGAGTTTTGAACCGGTGGTTGGCCACACCTACTATTTTTATCAGCGCAAGAACGGAACGGATCTGCTTTCTATGATCGCTCCCAATGAGTGGGGTCGTAAATTTCCGTTTGAACGTTGCCTCGCAACCGTCCGCATGATGGCCGACCATACCTGGGATGTGCATTATCACGAAGTTTCATTTACTGAGTGAACGAGTGGAATGAGTAAAAGAGTGCTGCCATGCAGATAGCTGGTGTTTCTGTTTTCGCTCATTTCGCTCGGTCGCTCATTCACTCGTTTAAATTATGCAAAGCAACTACCCCTGGGAAACGATTAAAGAATACCAGGAAATTCTCTTCAGCTATTACGACGGAATAGCTAAAATAAGTATCAACCGGCCGCATAAGCGTAATGCTTTTACGCCGTTAACCGTCACGGAAATGTCGGAAGCCATGGAACTGGCCCGGCAGGACGAACGGGTAGGCGTCATTATCCTGACCGGCGAAGGGGGCGAGGCCTTTTGTTCGGGGGGCGATCAGTCTGTTCGGGGGCATGGTGGTTACGTGGGTACCGATCAGGTTCCCCGCCTGAATGTGCTGGACCTGCAAATGCAGATCCGTCGTATACCGAAGCCGGTCATTGCTATGGTAGCTGGTTATGCCATTGGCGGTGGTCATGTGCTGCATGTCGTTTGTGATATCAGTATTGCTGCCGAAAACGCCCGCTTTGGGCAAACTGGACCTAAAGTAGGTTCGTTCGACGGCGGCTTCGGCGCTTCTTATCTGGCGCGGGTTGTTGGTCAGAAAAAAGCCCGCGAAATCTGGTTCTTATGCGATCAGTACAATGCCCAGGAAGCGTTGGATATGGGGCTGGTCAATAAAGTAGTGCCTCTGGAGGACCTGGAAGAAGTGACGATTGCCTGGTGCCGTAAGATGCTGGAAAAAAGTCCGCTGGCCCTCCGAATGCTCAAAGCGTCTTTCAATGCCGAACTCGACGGGCAGGCGGGTATTCAACAACTGGCGGGCGATGCCACGTTACTTTACTATTTGTCTGACGAAGCGAAGGAGGGTAAAGATGCATTTCTGGAAAAACGAAAGCCGGATTTCAGCAAATTCCCAAAGTTTCCCTGATAATCTCTTTGCTGAAAACAAAGAACCATATTATTCTGTCAAACATACAAGGGGCAATAGTTGCCCCTTGTATGTTTGACAAGAGGCCAGTATCCAATTTGCCAATCGACTGACATTGAGCGAGAAAAGAATGGTTTTTGTGTAAATATTATGTTACTCATCGTCAAATAAATATATTAAATATCCCTATATTTACATACTAATATGTCGTAACTTATACTTGGGAATGTCTTTTCGTTCTTTCTTATCAGTCCTGTACGGGTTAGTTGCTTTGCAATTGGCCCACGCGCAGTCATATACTAAACGTTTTTCGCATTTAACAACTGACGAAGGCCTTTCGCAAAATAATGTAACCTGCATTCTGCAGGATAAGCGCGGCTTTATGTGGTTTGGTACCCGCGATGGATTAAATAAGTACGACGGTTATACATTTACCCTGTATCAGAATGTCCCGCAAAAGAGTACAAGCCTAAGCAATAGTTATGTACACACCGTCTTCGAAGATGCTCAGGGGCGCTTGTGGGTTGGAACCGACGAAAGTGGGTTAAGCTTATTTGACAGCGACACCGAAGTTTTTACCAATTTTCAACATTTACCCGGCATTAAAAATAGCCTGAGTCATAATAAGGTGATGGCTATAGCTCAGGATGCACAGGGATATCTGTGGGTGGGTACTGCGGGTGGAGGTCTGGATAAATTTGACCCCCGGCATAGAACGTTTACGCATTATACCCAACAGGCCGCACAGCCAGGGAGTCTCAGCAACAACAATGTCAGCTCACTTTTCATCGACCGTGCCGGAACGCTCTGGATCGGTACGGATGGGGGCGGTTTAGATCGCTTCGATAAGGCTTCCGGCCTTTTTACCCATTATCGACACCGCCCAACCGACAACCGCTCGTTAAGTCATGACCAGGTAACTACCTGCTTTGAAGACACGCAGGGCCGATTCTGGATAGGAACGGAGGGGGGCGGATTGAACCGGCTCGACCGCGCAACGGGGCAGTTTACACGGTATCAGCATCCATCGGATTATCCGGCTCAACTTCCACAGAATAATGTCATGGTTCTGGCTGAAGATAATGACCACACAATCTGGATTGGAACGCAGAACGGGGGTATCGATCTCCTGCATAAGGATGGTTCATTTACCCACTACCGATACGACAAGGACGATACCGGCGGTTTGAACAACGGTTCTATTTATGCCATGTATCGGGATCGGGTAGGAGCTATGTGGGTTGGTACTTACTCCGGAGGTGTGAATAAGATTGACGCACTCCCGCTTAAGTTCAAATTGTATCAACATACCAGGGGCAGTACCAGTAACCTGACAAACAATAATATCCTTGCTATTCGGGAAGATGGGCGCGGAGATTTATGGCTGGGTACGGATGGCGGAGGAATTTGTGTGTTGAAAAAAGGTATGTCTGTTTTTACAGCCTATCAGGACAAGCGCCAAAGTGCTTCGTTATTTGGTCGTAATTACGTACTGGCCATTTATGAAGACTCGGACAAACGGATCTGGACGGGCAACTACAAAGGGGGGCTATGCCTGTTCGATCGCGCCAGCAATACGTTTGTACAGAAAGGTGGTTTTGACCAGCTCAGCATCAGTGTTATTCTGGAAGCTCGCAATGGCATATTTTGGCTGGGAACATTTGAAGATGGCCTCATACGCTACGACAGACGGACAGGAGCCACGACCCGGTATCGGGCTAACCCCTCGCAGCCCGGGCAGCTCAACTACCACACGATTACTACTCTTTGGGAGGACAAGGCCGGGAAAATTTGGATCGGAACGGAAGGAGGGGGCATCAATGTATTCCATCCGGACAAAAACCGGTTTACCCAGTACCAGTATGAGCGGCAGAATCCCCGAAGCCTGAGCAACAACATGGTGACTTTCATATTTGAAAGTTCAACTGGGCAGCTTTGGGTCGGTACGAACGGAGGGCTCAACAAGTTCGATGCCCAGTCGCAAACGTTTACCGCCTACGGTAGGTCGAAGGGAATAGCCAACGATGTGATTCAGGGAATTCTGGAAGACAGGCGCGGAACGTTATGGCTTAGTACGAACAAGGGCTTGACGGCCTTTAACCCAAAAACGTATAAAGTTCGCAACTTCGACTCTAGTGATGGCTTGCAGGGGAGTTCATTTAACCGGTCGGCTATGTTCAGGAGCCCCGGCGGGCAGTTCTTTTTTGGTGGGCTGAGCGGGCTTAATAGCTTTTATCCGGACAGTTTAGGGTACAATCCATTTGTGCCCCCGGTTTATATGACGGACTTCCAGATTTTCAACAAACCGGTCCATGCCGGGGAGGAGGGGGCACCCTTGGTAAAGGCAGTCACGGCAACGCGCGATATTACCCTCAGTTATGATCAAACGGTGCTGTCCTTTGGCTTTGCTGCCTTAAACTATTCATTTCCCGGCAAAAACCAGTATGCCTACAAACTCGAAAACTTTGATAAGGACTGGACACAGGCCGGTACGAAACGCACAGCAACCTATACCAATCTTGATCCGGGAGACTACGTTTTTCGAGTAAAAGCGTCGAATAATGATGGCGTCTGGAACAATGCTGGAACGTACGTAAATCTGCATATTGTCCCTCCGTTTTGGCAAACCTGGTGGTTTAGAAGCTTGCTGCTTCTTGCCCTGCTAGGTATTCTGTATACAGTCTATCAGGTACGGGTTCATACGATCAGGCAGCAGAAAATAACCTTGCAAAACCAGGTTCAGGAGCGAACCCGCGAGGTAACAAAGCAAAAACAGGAACTGGTAAAACAAGCCATTCATTTACAGATACTGAATGAAAAATTAGAACAGCAGTACGGAAGACTGGCCCAGCAATCGGTACTGGAGCAGCAGGCAAGGCTCGGGGCCGAAACGGCCAATAAGGCAAAAAGTGTGTTTCTGGCCACGATGAGTCACGAAATTCGTACCCCATTAAATGGGGTGATCGGTATGACTGCGCTCCTGGAAGATACACCCTTGTCGGAAGAGCAGCGAGAATATGCTCACACCATTCGCAGTTGTGGCGAAAGTTTGTTAGGGGTCATCAATGATATTCTGGATTTCTCTAAAATTGAATCCGGTAAGATGGAACTGGAGCAACAACCCATCGAATTGCGGTCCTGCCTGGAAGAAGTGCTGGATATGTTTGCCGGTAAAGCCGGACAAACGGGGCTCGATCTGATCTATCAAATTGACCCGCTGGTTCCTCTCCAAATTCTAGGTGATAGCCTGCGTCTGCGGCAGATTTTGATCAATCTGGTGGGCAACGCCGTTAAGTTTACACATCAGGGCGAAGTTATGGTTGGCGTACAGCTCGTTACTGTCCGGCCCGATCAAACGGTTGAGTTAGGCTTTACGGTGCGTGATACGGGCATCGGTATTCCCGCCAGCAAAATCGGTCAGCTTTTCAAGGCGTTTTCTCAGGTCGATTCGTCTCACAGCCGTCAATACGGCGGTACCGGTCTGGGCCTGATTATTAGTCAGCGCCTGATTGAGTTAATGGGTGGAGTGATTCGGGTAGAAAGTGAGGTGGGGAAAGGTACTGCGTTCCGGTTTACCCTGGTATGCCAGACGGGCGAAGAAAAAAAGCCAGCAGCCTATGGACCAGAAAGTGCGATTGCCGGTAAGTCGGTACTTATCGTGGACGACAACGGAGCTAGCCAGGGTGCTCTCCGTACTCAACTTGAGCGCTGGCATCTACGCCCTGCTCTGGCCGGATCAGGCCGGGAAGCGCTGGTGCTAATGGCTCGGCATGGTCCTTTCGATCTGGTTATTATCGATCAGCAGATGCCGGAAATGGATGGCATTGAACTCGCTGGAAAAATAAGACGAAGCTACCCGGCTGTACCGCTTATTTTACTAAGCTGGGTGGGCGATCAACGCCGAAAAAAACATGCCGATCTGTTCTCTGGCATGATTACCAAGCCCATCCATTATAACCACTTGGGCCAGTCCGTTCAACAGGCACTTACGCTCCAGGAGAATACGTCTCCCCAGCTTACAGATCGCTCACAATCTGCATATAAAGTGGATTTTGCCCGTCAGTACCCTTTGCGGATACTGATTGCTGAAGATAATCCCATCAATGTAAAACTTCTGGTTCGGGTCCTCAATAAACTTGGTTATTCGCCAACTGTCGCCAACAACGGGCAGGAGGTACTGGTGCGGTTACCTGAGGGATTTGACTTAATTTTGATGGACATTCAGATGCCGGAAATGGATGGGCTGGAAGCGACGCGACTTATCCGCCAGCAAGCCATCCGGCAACCCTGGATCATAGCCCTAACGGCCGATGCTATGCTGGAAGACCGGGAACTGTGTTTGGCTGCCGGTATGAATGAGTACATGTCGAAACCCCCCGTTCTGTCTCAATTGACAAAATCGCTCCAACAAGTGAGCCTGATGAGCCGGAATCTGGAATTCAGATAGGCTGCTTTCTTCTGGATTCTGTTTGGTCATAAACGGTTGGAGTATTCATTGAGGCTTTACCAGAACAAACCTGAATAGTTTTGAATCGGCTTGGCCAGCTGGGTATTTAGACAGATAAAGCCGTCTTTTTGTGCTCTTTCAGAGTGTATATCAACACCGCAAGACCGGCTAATAATGCAATACCAAACATCAGCAGGAGTGATAGGAACGACTGAATGGTCAACTTGGCGAGTATGGATAGGCCAGCATAAAAAAGCCCCAAATAAGCCCAGCTTCGACTTCTCATGAGCGGGTACACCTCATCGACGAACGTGGACTGAGCCGGCAGGACAACCACCCTGAGCCGATTCCAGTCCCATACAAGCAGATAAATGTTGGCTAGTAGCATTAGAAACGTGATAACGGGTGTTCCGGCGAAGTAATAGGAAATAGTAATCACGAAGATGTTCAGTATGATGGGGAAGAACATCATGGCACCAAGCGTGCTGAGTACTTGAGTCATCAGCAAAAAACCAGCGATCAACTGTCCCCAGCCGATAAACTGCCAGTAAAGGCCTGACTGGTACAGGGTCTCGAAAAAATGCCAGGGGTCATGAATCGGTGCACCCGCTCCTGAACCGGTAGTAAAGCGCTGCCCCTGGATTTTGACGATACTGGCAAAGACAAACGCCCCGCCAATGAGGTACCGTAGGTAGATTGTGAAAAGTTGAATAAGGATCAGTTGTTTCAGTTTCAGTACATTCATTTGTTGAGGTAACCGGGTATGTTTGTCCAGATGAGTAGAAACTAACCAGGTACGAATAAATAGGGATAAAGACGAATGCACAACCGAATAATGACGCACGGTTTTAATAAAGGAAAAGGTAGCTTGCTGCTTGAGAAGTTAAGTCTTTTACCTTGGTGTAAACTGTAGTTTTTACTACATTGCAAGTTAATTATTGTATGTAAATAAGTGTTTCGTGGATATATTATATTGTCAATAATTCCATAAGATAGCTTATGCCCCGCCTTATAAACGATGCCTGTCCTTTTATTTTGCTTGCTGCTTGTCGGGCTTTGGCCGGGGCAATCCGTTCAGGGACAGTCGAAAAACGGCCAGTTTACCTATCTGACCACCAGGCAGGGTCTTTCGCAGGACAATGTAACCTGCATCCTTCAGGACCGCAGAGGGTTTATGTGGTTTGGTACGCAGGATGGGCTGAACAAATTTGATGGATATACGTATACGCTTTACCGAAATAGTCCACAGAAGCCTAATAGCCTCAGTCATAATTTTATTCATACCCTATTTGAGGACAAACAAGGCCGCTTGTGGGTGGGTACAGATGATGGGGGGCTCAGTTTATTCGATGCCTATACCGAAACGTTTACAAACTACAAGCACATTCCGGAACGGTCAACCAGCCTGGCTCATAATAAGGTCATGGCAATTGCCCAGGATAGCGCTGGTTACCTCTGGGTTGGAACAGCCGGTGGTGGACTGGATCGATTTGATCCTCAACAAAGAATCTTTACTCATTATACCCATCAGGCGGCCAATCCGGCCAGCTTAATTGACAATCGGGTCAGTTCCATCTTCATTGATCAGAGCGGAGTTATCTGGATTGGTACCGACGGCAGCGGTTTAGATCGGCTGGATCAGAGGCATAATTTCTTTACCCATTTTCAGCACGATCCGGCTCGGCCTACTTCCTTAAGCCATAATCGGGTAACTACCTGCCTAGAAGACTCCAGGGGGCGCTTCTGGGTTGGTACCGAAGGGGGCGGCTTAAATCTGCTTGACCGAACCCTTGGAACCTTTAAGCACATTCAACAGACAACTCAGCCGCCCCGACAACTCTCCCATAATGATGTGATGGTGCTGGCCGAAGATAATGACCATACCTTGTGGATTGGCACCCAGAATGGGGGGATTACACTCCTGCATCCCAACGGCACATTCTCCTACTACACGTATCAGGCCGATAACAACGACTGCCTTAATAACGGCTCCATCTACTCGATGTATCGGGACCCCGTTGGTACGATGTGGGTGGGCACCTATTCGGGGGGCGTCAACAAACTGGATGCCCTTCCGTCAAAATTCGGCCTGTATCAGCGAAGACCCCAAAACACCAGCAAACTGACCCATAATAATATCCTGACAGTTCGGGTCGACCAGGAGGGCGATTTGTGGCTGGGTACTGATGGAGGAGGTATCAATATCCTTCGGAAAGGACAGTCCGTTTTTAAAGCCTATCAGTACACCGGTCGGGATGCTTCGTCAAATCCCCAAAATTTTGTCCTCACCGTTTATGAAGATCGCCGGAAGCGAATATGGACGGGTAATTTTAAAGGAGGGTTGACCCTGTTCAACCGGGCCAAGGGTCGCTTTGAGCCAAAGGGTAATTTCAGTCCATTGAGTATCAGTGCTATCATGGAGGCCAGAAATGGTATCTTTTGGATGGGAACCTTCGAAGGAGGAGTAATTCGCTATGATCCGGAAACGGATACCAGTACCCGGTTTGATGCGAATCCCGGCCAGGTCGGTCAGCTTAATTACCACACGGTTACCGCCTTATGGGAAGATCGAAGCGGTAATATCTGGCTGGGCACGGATGGGGGCGGGATCAATGTTTTTCACCCCGCGACGAAGCAGTTTACCCAGTACATGCGGGATACTAAAAATGCCGGAAGTTTACCAAATAATCAGGTCAATGTCCTTTTCGAAAGTAAGTCGGGCCAACTTTGGATCGGTACTAATAGCGGCTTGAGTCGATTTGATGCGCGTACCCAAACGTTTACTACGTTCCGTCAGGAGGATGGCCTGGTCAACGAAGTTATCAAAGGTATTCTGGAGGATAAGCAAGGCACCCTGTGGTTTAGTACCAACAAAGGAATAAGTTCGTTTAAGCCCGCTACCCATGCCATCCGAAACTACACTGCCAGTGATGGCCTGCAGGAGAATTCCTTTAACCGGATGGCTTGTTTTGCGGGAAAAGACGGAGAGTTGTTTTTTGGGGGCGTAAGTGGTCTCAATAGTTTTAATCCCGACAGTTTACGAGACAACCCCTTCATTCCGCCCGTTTATATTACCGAATTTCAGTTGTTTAACCGGTCGGTCCGGGTTGACGATCCACAGTCCGTTCTCCATAGGGTCATCAGTGAAACCCATGATATTACCCTCAACTACGATCAATCGGTACTGTCGTTCGAATTTGCCGCGCTGAATTATACCCTATCGGGCATAAACGAGTACGCTTATAAACTCGAGGGCTTCGACACCGACTGGATTCCGGCGGGTACCAAGCGTACGGTGAGTTATACGAATCTGAATCCGGGCGATTATGTATTCCGGGTCAGGGCATCCAATAACGATGGGGTCTGGAATCGAACGGGTACGTTTGTCCGTCTGCATATTATTCCTCCGGTTTGGCAAACGGGTTGGTTCAAAGGCCTGTGTATGTTATTGATGCTGTGTGTGCTGTATGTCATATACCGCCTGCGGGTCCAGCAAATAAAAGCCCAGCAGGTATACTTGCAGGACCAGGTGCGGGAACGAACCCGCGAGGTGCTGCAACAACGGCAGGAGCTTCAGGACCAGGCCCTTTATGTCGAGTTGTTACAGGCCAAAGTAGACCAGCAGGCGGCCCGCCAGGAGCTTCAGGATAGTGAACAGCGGTTTCGTGAAATGGCGGATAATGTCGATGAAATTTTCTGGATACGGGATTTGCATGAACCCCGGTTTCTGTACATGAACCCGGCATATGAAACGTTTAGTGGCCAAAGCCCACAGACTTTAATAGAAGATCCATTGGCATTTTTGTCTTGTATTGTGGGAGAGGACCGGGCTGCCGTGCGGGAGTCGTTTCTGAACCCGGAGCACCAGGGTAACTTTCGTTTTAGGATTCGTCATCGGGACGGGCGTGTTTTCTGGATGAATGCCCGGGTATTTTTAGCGAGGAATCAGGACAGTCTGCCCATCCGCTGGATTGGCGTATCCACCGATATTACTACGGCCATTGAGAAAGAGCATATTCTGGAAGAGTCGCTGGTAAAAGAGCGCAATCTGAACCAGTTGAAATCGCAGTTCATTGAAACGGCTTCCCATGAGTTCCGGACACCACTCACAGTCATTAGTTCGAGTGCGGAACTGGTAAGGTTCTATGTCAATCGATTTGCACCCAGCTCTTCTTTGGCCCCGATTACCCGCCACCTTGATGTGCTGTTCACGAAAGTAGGCTCACTCAATATGTTAATCGATGATACGCTTACCCTAAGTAAAATCGATGAGGGGAAGGTCAGGTTACACCTGGAATGGGTCGATCTGGTGGCACTGAGCCGGGAGGTAATTCAGTCTAATTTTAGTCAGGGTAAGTCCAATGAGCAATTGGTTCAGCTAGAGGTACGGGGTTATGCTGTGGATATACAGATAGATCGAAATTTACTGATCCATATACTGAGCAATCTGCTAAGTAATGCGCTGAAATTTTCTACTACCCCACCCCGCCTGATTCTTGAGTATAAACCTGAGGAGGTGAGGCTATTGGTGAGCGATAAAGGGATGGGAATACCGGCTAACGAATTGCAGTATTTGTTCAACAAGTTCTTCCGGGCAACGAATGTGAATGCCATCCAGGGAACGGGCCTTGGTCTGGCAATCTGCCGTGAATATGTTAGGTTACAGGGGGGGCGGATTGAAGTTGAGAGTATAGAAGGTAAAGGAACCACATTCACCGTAATGCTACCACTTCGCAGGAGTTTGTAACTTGTTGAGTCGTTACGCTGGATGCGTTTCAGCCGAATCAGTATACGGGCCATCTGGTTGTTCATCTGGCTAATTGGATAGGCAAGCTCATCTGCTTCGTCAGGCAAAAGCCGAATGTGCAGTAATCTGCAAAATTTTTGTAGTTTTAGGGTACCTCGTTCATCCTCATGTACATACCTTAACAACTATGGCAACCCGCAGGACTTTCTTCCGCCAAACCGCAGCCGCAGCGACCGGTGCACTGACGCTTCCACAGTTTTTACCCGAAACGTTTGCCAATCCAATCGCCACGGCCGATGTCGGGCTGAAGTCGGCCGCCGAATGGGCGCAGGATGAAGATTTCTGGTCCTGGATAAAGTCTGAGTATACTGTATCGCCCAATCTGCTCAACCTGAACAATGGGGGCGTTTGTCCGCAGCCTAAAGTTGTACAGGACGCGCACATCCGGTTTTATCAGTATTGCAACGAAGCGCCGTCCTATTACATGTGGCGGATTCTGGATCAGGGCCGGGAAGCCCTGCGGAGCAAACTGGCCGATTTAGGTGGCTGTTCGGCGGAGGAAATCGCTATCAACCGAAACGCCACCGAAGGACTGAATACAGTCATCTTCGGACTGAATTTAAAAGCGGGGGATGAAGTCGTGCTCACAAAACAGGATTACCCAAACATGCTTAACGCCTGGAAACAGCGCGAAAAACGGGACGGCATTAAGCTTGTTTACCTGGATCTGAACCTGCCCAGCGAAGACGACGACGCCCTGGCCGAGCAGTACATCCGGGCGTTTACACCCCGTACCAAAGTGGTGCATGTTACGCACATGATTAACTGGATTGGACAGGTGATGCCCGTTCGGAAGATTGCCGATGCTGCCCACAAACGTGGTATTGAGGTGATTGCCGATGGCGCTCACTCCTTCGCCTTGTTCGATTTCAAGATTCCCGACCTCGGCTGCGACTATTTTGCAAGTAGCCTGCATAAGTGGCTGTCTGCCCCTTTTGGCAGCGGCATGCTGTATATCAGGCAGAACAAAATTAAAAATGTATGGGCTTTATTGTCGAACAACGAGCCCGACGGGCCGGATATTCGCAAGTTTGAGAGTCTGGGAACCCGCTCGTTTGCTTCCGAAATGGCCATCGGAACGGCGGTTGATTTTCATAACAGTATCGGCTCAGCCCGCAAGTTTGCCCGTGCTCACTTTCTTAAAAATTACTGGATGGAGCGGGTAAAAGATATTCCCGGCGTTAACATTCATACATCTCTTAAACCAGAGTTTGCCGGAGCTGTGGCACTGTTCTCCATCGATGGTATGAAACCCTCCGAAATAGACGGCCAATTGCTCAATCAGCACAAAATTCATACGGTGGGAATTGAGTGGGAAAACATTAAAGGAGTTCGGGTAACACCCCACGTCTATCACTCGCCCAAAGATCTGGATCGGCTGGTGGCAGCGATTACAGCCATAGCTGACAAACAGCTTGCCGTGGGAAAGCAAAAGAAAAGCTAGAACTACCTCTTCGGCCTAACAAAAAACGCTGACTCCAGAAGAGTCAGCGTTTTTATTATCTATCCACAGCAACATAAACCAAACTTGCATTGGTCTACATTGCCTAGTGAATACGCATGATTTAGCACGATTGTGGCAATACATATTTGCAGGACGTACAACCACCAGCGAAGCCAGTATAAGACGGGCGAAGAAGATGAATAGTTTTGTTGCGGTATGCGCTTTAAACGTTCAGTTAGTAACTGCCAGAAAAAGTCTATGGATCAGGTGAAATGGGGTATAATTGGTTGCGGTGACGTGACCGAAGTGAAAAGCGGGCCTGCTTTCAATAAGGTGCCCAATTCTGAATTAGTAGCGGTGATGCGGAGAGATGCCCAAAAAGCGGCCAATTATGCCTTCCGCCACCATGTGCCCGTTTGGTACAGCGATGCAGACGCGCTCATCAACGACCCTAATGTTAACGCTATCTATGTAGCCACACCACCCGATAGCCATGCCGAATACGCCATTCGGGCTATGCGCGCCGGTAAACCGGTCTATGTCGAGAAACCGATGGCCCTCAATGCGGTTGAATGTGAAACCATGAATCGGGTCAGTAACGAAACGGGTGTGCCGCTCTTTGTCGCTTTTTACCGGCGGGCATTACCTTATTTTCTGAAAGTAAAAGAACTCATTGACCAATACGTTATCGGCGACATCCGGTGTGTACTGATTCAGTTGCAGCAGCCGCCAGCCATTACTGAAGGACAGGTTCAGCCTAACTGGCGGGTATCGCCTGGGGTGTCGGGTGGGGGACTCTTTCATGATTTAGCGTCACACCAGTTCGATTTTCTGGAATATGCGCTCGGTCCGATCAAAACGGCCAGCGGCCTTGCCAGAAATCAGGCGGGTCTTTATGCTGCCGACGACATTGTGGTGGCAAATTTCGAGTTTGAATCGGGGGTGTTGGGCACCGGAAGCTGGTGCTTTACGGTAAATAAGGAACAGCGTACTGACCAGACACAACTGATTGGCTCCAAAGGCAAAATCACGTTCTGTTTCTTTGAGAAGTTCATCATTCGGGTCGAAACCGAAAAGGGCCTGGACGAATACACAATCCCCTTTCCCGAGCATGTTCAGCAACCCCTCATCGATTTGGTTGTCAAAGACCTGCGCGGTGTTGGCAAAAGCACAAGTACCGGCGAGACAGCTGCACGAAGCAGCTACATACTGGACCAAATAACCAGGCATTAATCCGTGGCCACTACCGTAAAGGACAGTCCGGAATGTGCTTGTAAACGGTTGAGCAGTTGATGGCCAAACCCGGCGGCCGGGGTATAAAAGCCGCCGGGTTTAGCCGTTTTTGCAATGTCCTGTGCTAAACAAAGCCCCGCCTGCGCGATCATTTTAGCCGTTGAGCCGTACCCTGGGTCTCGGTCGCCGGAAACGCGTACATGTATCGTTCGACCGATATCCGTTTTGCCGTAAACATCATGCACAAAAAAGCCAGTGCGCTGCGCTTCCGGGCTGGGGCCTTCGCCGGGTTTGGGTAGAAAGCGGCCGATCAACCCCCGTAGCGGGCGGGCAGCTACGGCCAGCATAAATCCGCCAATGCCCGCCGTTACCACTGTAGATGCCAACAACCCAACGACTCCTTTTCCTGTCAGCATGGCTTCGTTGTAGGTGAAATTCGGGTGATAGTGCAGGAACGCGTTAGAGCGCTGAACCACTTGCTCGTTAACAGCCGCCATCACAAAAGGAGCCATCCAGGCGTTGGCATCCTCATCATATTTTACGGAAAGTATAGGGGTCTGTTTAGGGCGCTTATAATCAACCGGCGGACAAATACTATAGGGGTTTGCCAACTCTTTGCGCAGAGCCGCATCTGTAGAAGCCTCCTTTACCAGGTTGAGCACACTGGCAATCGTACCACCCGATGCACCACCTTTGACCGCTTTCACCCGCATTGTTACCGTTGAGCAGGCTGTGCCAAAATGGCCTTTCGCTTGTTGTTGAAGGTAGTAAACGCCCATATCGGATGGGATGGAATCGTACCCGCAGCAATGCACAATGCGGGCTCCGCTTTGTTTGGCCAGGGGTTCGTAGCGGTCAATCATTCGTTTTACCCAGTGCACTTCACCGGTCAGGTCGCAACAGTCCGTACCCGTTTCCGTGCAGGCTTTTACCAGCGGTTCGCCAGACAACGCATATGGCCCGACCGTCGAGATAACTACACGGGTTCGAGTACAAAGCGACTTTAACGTTTCTTCTGACTGGGCATCGGCCACGATGACCGGTAGATGGTGAGCCATGTCGCCCAGAGAATCACGTAAAGCTAAAAGCTTCGATTCGGACCGGCCCGCAATCGCCCACTTCACCGACCGGCCAACACCACACTCATCGAATAAATAGTGTGTGATGATCTGGCCTACAAAACTGGTAGCACCAAAAACAACAACATCGAACATGGAAGACTCGGCCATTGGTTTGTAGATACTTTGTTATTATTCGCACCAATAATTTTCAATCGGCAAGGTATCACGTTTCTTAATGAGCAACGAAAAAATATTTTACATACAAATAATGAATTAATAGAAATCTATTACATACATTTAGGGAATTAATACGATGTTCAAGTAATTGAGTAAACCCATGAAGGGAACCAACCTGGGAGAATTTGAAGAACTGGTGCTGCTGACCATTGCGGCACTGGTCAACGACGCCTACAGCGTGGCGGTTTGCGATGAATTGGAAAAACATACGGGTCGGGTGGCAAAGCTGGGCGTTGTACATGCTGTACTAAATCGGCTGGAAGAGAAAGGACTCGTGAAAAGCCGGATGGGCGAATCGACCAATGCACGAGGGGGCAAGCGTAAACGCTATTACGAGGTAACACATGCTGGTAAGATAGCGCTAACCCACGCGAAAGATGTGCGGGAGTCGCTCTGGCGAATCATTCCTGGCTTTAATCTGGAGGGGTTAATATGAAACGATTTGCCAGCCAGAACGATCATTCAAAAAAAGAGTCGGAAGCCGTTCAGCCGCCCCGCTGGGCGCAGCGGTTGCTCAACTGGTATTGTCGGCCCGACCTACTGGAAGACCTTCAGGGCGATCTGAATGAATACTTCGACCGTAATGTGCTAGCCAAAGGGGCCAGCCAAGCCCGACTGATTTACTGCCTTGATGTACTGAAATTCTTCCGGCTTTATACCCTTCGCAAACCCGATTTTATCAACCTCTTCGTTCACTGGATCATGATTGGCAGCTACCTCAAAACCTCCCGGCGCAGCCTGATGCGCAACAAGTTGTTTTCCTTTATCAATATTTTCGGATTGGCTGTGAGTATGTCAGTGGGTATGCTGGTCATTGCGTTCATCGTTGATCTACGTTCATACGATGACTTTCATACGAAGAAAGATCGGATTTATCGGGTCACAACGACGTACCAGAACCTTGATCAGCCGGTCATGGATTTTGCTTCCACGTCGGTTAGGGCTGGTAAAAAAATTCGACAAACGGCTGCTGGCATAGACGCGTTGACCATACTGCGAAACGGATTTTCGGGGGATGCTCACGTTGGTGAATCGACAATACCGCTTGACGCTTTATGGGCAGATGAATCATTTTTTAAGGTATTTACCTTTCCGTTACTTAAAGGGAATCCTGCTACAGCCCTCAAAAATCCATATTCTCTGGTGCTGACGGAAAAAACGGCGGAAAAATTATTTGGCAATGCCGACCCACTGGGAAAGACTATACGATTTGACACCCTCAATTACTTGGTAACGGGAGTAGCAAAAGACGTCCCTAAACTTTCGCACCTGCAATTCGACGCGCTCGTTTCCTTTTCTACGGCAGAGGCACAGCAAACCAAAGCCGATCCCAATTTTTTAAGCTGGGAAAATATATGGCAAAACTATGTGTATATCGTTTTGGCTGAAAAAGCTACGCCAGATCCGTTAAATGCAACATTGACTAAACTTAGTACATTGGAAAATGCGGCTAATAAGAATGTGAAGATAACGATTGCGCTTCAACCTCTCAAGGAGGTCGCATTGGGCAGGCGATTATCCAACTCAATTGGCCCGACTATGGTGCCCATTGTGGTTTGGATACTATCCGGGCTGGCCTTTGTGATTATTCTTTCTGCCTGTTTCAACTATACCAATCTCTCCATTGCCCGTTCGCTGAGACGCTCGCGTGAGGTGGGCGTTCGTAAAATTATTGGTGCCCTAAGAGGGCATGTGCTGGGGCAGTTTCTGGCCGAATCGGTGATCGTTGCCTTGCTGGCATTCGTGTTTTCATTTGTTATTTTCCTGTTTTTACGAACTCAGTTCTTATCGCTCGCTTCCTACGTGGAAAAGCTTGTTTCGCTTGAAATTTCTTACAAACTCATTCTTTACTTTTTAGGTCTTGCAACGGCTGTTGGGCTTATAGCAGGTTTTTTGCCTGCCCTGTTTTTCTCACGGGTCAATGCCCTTCAGGTAATAAAAGATGCATCAACCATAAAAGTATTCCGGCATGTCAGTATGCGTAAGGCATTGATTGTGATTCAGTATACGTTGTCGCTGATTTTTATTGCGACAACCTTAATCGGGTACAATCAATATCGAGGTTTTATAACCTTCGATCTGGGGTTCACGACCGATAATATTCTAAACGTCCGGTTGCAGCAGAACAAAGGGAATTTATTGAAAAAAGAACTGGCTGAGATTCCCGGAATCCTTGAAATTTCTCAATCAATGATGGTAACCAGCCTGGGGAGCATCCATGGAACAAATGCAAAATACATCAATCCCCAGGACTCCGCAATGGTTTGGCTAAACCAGGTCGATGAACATTATTTACCCGTTCATAACCACAAACTTATCGCTGGAAAGAACTTTACACTACGGCCAAAGAAAGGAGAGGAGACTGAAGTCATTGTCAATGAACAGGTATTGAAGCGGTTTAACATAGCGAACAAAAAACCGGAGAACGCTCTCGGTAAATTTTTAACGGTAGATGGTAAAAAACTTGCCATCGTTGGTGTGCTAAAAGATTTTCATTACGGCTCGGTAGAGAAGAAGATCGAACCCGTTATTTTTCGCTACTCGGCAGATGAACCATGGGGCTACCTGAACGTAAAAGTTTCCTCTGCCGATTTACCGGCAACCCTGGCCAGTATTGACAATGCCTGGCGAAAGATAGATAAGGTTCATCCGCTGGATGCCAAGTTCTACGATGATCAGATCGAAGAGGCATATGCCCAATTCTCTGTTATGCTCAAGGTGATTGGTTTCATTGCCTTTCTGGCTATATGCATCGCTTCGCTGGGTTTGTTTGGTATGGTTGTGTTCACGACCGAAACCCGACTAAAGGAAATCAGCATTCGTAAGGTGTTGGGAGCCAGTGAAGAGGGTTTGATCTATCTGTTGAGCCGGGGATTTTTAGGGCTTCTGACAATGGCAGCCCTGATCGCGTTGCCGGCTACCTATCTCTTTTTCGACAAAGTGATCCTGGTCAATTTCGCCTACCATCAACCCATCGGGCTGGGCGAGCTTCTTCTCGGCGTGGTCGTCGTTATGGGACTGGCTTTTTTGCTGATCGGTTCGCAAACGCTGAAGGCCGCCCGTAAGAACCCGGCACATATTCTAAAATCGGATTAGCGTTGCTCAAATGACCAATGCCAGTACCCCAATGCGCCTAACCAGCCCAACGCCAGCCAGATACCAACCGGCAGGGAAAACATAATGAGTAGTAAGCCGCCAATGAAACCGGCCAGAATGCCCGACAGCCAGCGTTCGGGATTGATGGTTTGGGGATAGGCTAGTGCGTGCAGTAGTAGAATCCAGCCCCAGCCCGTTAGCCAAAGCCAGACGACATAATCCAGCCGGATGTCGGTGGGGCAGTTGCGCAGCAGAATAAACAATTCGGGCAGCCAGATAAGCCCGTACATGAGCGTGTACCGGCCGAAACGCTGTAATCGCGAAAAGGGCAGATTGGGTAATAGAAGCAGGTACTTGTGTTCAAACGCACTTACCTGACTGCCCACCTGTGAATGACCCAGGACAGCTAGCAGCAATCCAATCAGGAGCAAGCGCTGATCATAATCATCCGTGGGGTACAACCGACAGACACCTACCAGTAATAGACACGAAAATACCTTTGTCAGTACCAGTGAAAGGGGTTCGTGCCGCAGCCAATAAGTCGGGAAAAATAATTCGTATCGGAGTGAAATGGCCAGATGCGGGAGCCGGAACGATTCGGGGTTTGGGTGTTTGAGCCGATAGTCGACCAACGCAACGCCCGTAGCTGTTAGTCCTGCCAGAACGAGAGCAATAGCCGTTAGGGAACCCCACCGCTTATACACACTGGCAATCTGAATCATCCATCCGCCATAAGCGATAATGGGAAAAAGAAGTGCCAGTTGCACACCAAACCACATGGCCAATCGGGCAGGGGTGGGGATTAGCCAGAACGTTTGCAGAAACAAGTGCTCCGGAGCGGTTAATTCCTGCTGGATAAACGACACAGTTTTAAGTAGGTAAAGGCCCCATAGCCCAAAGATGAGGGCCAGCAGCAAGGGCGAACCAAGGGCCGCTGTAATTAGCGCTTTGTGCTCCACGGCACTCAAAAAACCAAAGGCAAGCAGGATAATTACCAGAAAGGTACCCGCATTTCTGGCGTAGAAAGCACTCACAAAAACCCGGTTTAGTACGGTCAGCATAGCCGGGTTCAGGTTGTGGGAGAGATAATCCCGTTGCCAACCTCCCAGGTGCCGGTTAACGGTAGGCCCGTCAAGCTGATGTCCTGATGGGAGGTAAGCAGGAACGAAACGTTCTGCTCCGTGCGAAGTTGCCGGATGTAGTCGAACAGTTTTTCGGCCGTGGCAACGTCTAAGGTCGTTAGGGGTTCATCGAGGAGTACCAGGCTGGGCGTGCCCAGAAAGGCCAGCAGCAGAGATAGCTTCTTAAGCATACCACTTGAAAACTGGCCGGTCGGCTGCGTCCAGAAGGTATCGACGCCAAGCAGCTTTGCCAGCGATTCAATTTGCCCGGCAGGTGCTTTCTTCGCTTTACCAACAAAGCCGGTCAGGTCGCGGGCAGTCAGAAAAGTCGGGTAAACGGGCTCCGCTTCGGCATAGTTGACCCGCATTCGATACGCCACTGGATCGCGATTAACGTCGTATTTGCCGTTCAGCAAAACGTTTCCTGAAAAGGGTAGCAGCCCGGCTACGGTCCGGAAAAACGTCGTTTTCCCCGATCCGTTTCCGCCCCGGAAATAGTGAAAGCCCGCCGAAAGCTGTAGTTCGGGTACCGTCAGCACAGGTTGACTACTGTAGGCTTTGGTAAAGTTCTTGACAGTTAGCATGTTTACTGGCGTCATCACCATTTCACCCGCAACCGAACGCCACCAACACCGTTTCTGGCGGGGGCCGCGTTATAGTACCGGTTACCAACGGCGTTCAGGTCGTAGCCTAACGAATAGGTTCGGTCCAGCAGATTGTCGCCACTGGCGTACACATCAACTGTCCAGTTTTTGCCAAGTGAATGCCGGAAGCCTAGTGTGGCCTGAAGTAACTGAGTGGGGTCAGCAAGTACAGTATTGGCATCGTTAAGGTAGAAAGGCGACAGGAACTGGTACGTAACGTGTGCGTAGATTCCCGCTTTTGTCTCGGCATCAATGCCTGTTACGTTAGTCGTAGGCGCTACGCCCGGAACCTTGTTGTTGGATAAATCCGCCGTTCCCTGTTTGTAATCCCGGAACCGGTATTCGGTGAGAGTCAGGCTGTTCCAGAGCCGTACGAGCGAGAAAAAAGCCGTTGGTGATGTGTAATAAGCGGGCGAAAGAAAATCATAGCTCAACTGAGCCTCCAGTCCCCGTTGATCGGTTCGGCCTGCATTGACGAAGAACTCGGCACCGGCTGCGTCCGACCGGCGAACAATCGTTTCGGTTAGCCGGAACTGATAAGCCGCAATATCGAACCGTAACCGGCTTCGGAAAGCCGACCCTCGTAAGCCCACCTCATAACTCGTTCCCCGTTCGGCGTTCAGCGTAGTATTGAAGCCACCCGTAGAAGGCCGTACTTCCTGTGTCGATGGGGCCGAATAGCCGGTGCTGATACTGGCAAATGCCGACACGTTCTGACCGAAGGTGCGCAGTAACGCAACGCGTGGTAGCCAGACCGGTGTGAAGTTTCGGGTCAGAGGAATGGCTGGGGCACCACCGGCCGCCCGCGTTGAAAATCGGGTAAAGCCATACCGAATATCATTGCGGCTCAGGCCCGCCGTGAGCCGGAAGCGTGCGGGCAACTCGGTTTCGGATTGCAGGAAAACCGTCGACTGCCGGGCAATGAGTTCTTCGTCGGTCTGGATGGTATCGGCAATGCCGCCCCGGTTGCCGAAATTACGGTCTACGGTGAAGTTGCGCAGGTATTCGGCCCCGACCGTAACGACGGTTGGCACAGGACCGTTAGGGAAGCGGATCTGGGTAACGGTGCGACCGCCAAGCCCCTGATCGGTGCGTTTTTCGTAGTTGGTAATGAACGGATTGGCGAAGTCGGTGGTAGAGCCGTAGATAACGGTGGTGTTTTGTATCCGGTCGTTCCAGCGGTATTCGTGCGAGAAGCCCAGGTAGCCGACTTTCTGATAGATACCGGCCTGTTGGGCGGCACTACTGGGTAAGGTAGCGGTGGCAAAGCGCGAAGCTCTGGGATTCGCCCGAAACTGCGCTTCGTTGAGGCCACCCGGTGTCTGGTAATGTAAGTCTGAATATAAGGCCAGCACCGAAATGGTTCGTTTGGGACTGACGTTGAACGAACCTACCAGACTCAGATTGTCCCGCACTACGGCGCTCTGGTCGCGATAGCCGTCGGATTGTAAATGATTATAGTTGAGCGAAATGGCCGAGTTGTTTTTGCCGGTCTGTATCGAAATTCCATTGCCGTACAAGCCGTAGCTGCCGCCCAGGGCCGATACTTCCACACTGGTTTGACCCGCCGGTACACCCAGACCGCTGAACAGAATGGTGCCTCCTGTACCCGCTCCGTACAAACTGCCGGACGGCCCTTTGATGACCTCAATGCGTCCCAGTGCCCGCACATCCAGCGCGTTGAGGGGCGTGTTGCCTCCCGCGTCGGTAAGCGGCAGTTCATTCCAGTAGGTCTTGATGTTCCGCACCCCGAACGGTGAGCGAATGGCACTGCCCCGAATGGCCAGCCTGTAACTCCCCGGTGACCGTTCATCGGCCCGAACACCCGGCAGGGTATTGAGTGCCGGCACCAGCGTTGGCGTACCAAAACGCTGGTTCAGGTCACGGCGCGACAGGAGTCCGATCGAAGCCGGTGTTTCCAGTAATCGGCGGTTGGTTGCGTATCCCCGAACCATCACCTCATTGAGTTGAAGGGTATCTTCCAGTGAGGGGGTTGACATTTGGGCAGAAACGGATTGGATACAGGCTTGTAAACAAAACAGGGGCAGTAGTAGTCGTTTTTTCATTACCGGGCAAAGGTTGCGGCACAGGCAGCAGTCCGGAACAGGACCAATACCCGTTGACCGAACTCGTCAGTGTTTCAAAATGCGAAAAATCGCACTGGATTTATCGGTTTCAATAGTCAGCAAATATACGCCGGTTGGGAGTAAGGACAGGTCTTCTCCGTCAATCTCTTTTGCCGTACTTTTCTATTAAAGTACATTTCCTTTCGGGTCCGTTACCCGAAGACGATAGGGGGTTGTTGCTCTGTCCTGCCGAATATTTACCCAGCAGTTGGTCGGATTCGGGTACACTGCAAACTGTTTTTCCAAAGCTGGATCAGTGGCCGTCAGCACACTGATCTGAACCACAGAAGGTTCTGCTATTTTTCCTAACCCGCAACCGTTGGTTACCTGATATAATTTGTAAATAGTTGAGGCCACCGTTGGTGATAAATCAATCGGGTAAGGTGTATTGCTCGCGTATAACGTACTAACGGGATTGAACTCATTCCCGATCCGGATTGTCCAGGGGCGTCGCCCGTCAGATTAATTTTCAGCATTACGGGCTTTCCCGGTGTGAAGCCAATTGTCGCCGATTCAAATGCGGCTGTTGCCGCAAACCGTAGCAGGAGAGGGGCGATGTTGGTCGAACTGCTTACACCAGCGTCCAGCGCAATAACCCGTACCCGATAAAAGAGCCACGTGGCATAATAGCAGGAACCAGCGCTTTTAATGGGCTTGATGTGACAAACGTAGTCAGGTCGCTGAACTGAGTGCCGGTCGAATCGGACAGTTGTACTGTAACGCGATTCGTTGCCGAGAAGGTCCCCTTTGTGTCGAACGTTACCCGTAGGGTGTCATTCGAACAAATTGTTGAGAAGCCGTTGACCTCCAGAGTCGTTATCTGGCGGTCGGTTGGTGGGTTGACAGTTATTTTCGCTGCACCTGAAAACTGACCTGTCCCGCAAAAGTTCGATATAGATACCAGTTGATAGGTCGTAGTTTGGGTTGGTCTGACGGTTAGATCAAAGCCGGACGACTCGGGGTAAAATTCCCCCGACTTACCCGTAGCTAATGCATATCGAATGGAGATGCCATTCCCGCTTACCAACTGATTTGATGTTAAGCGAATAATGGCGCTTTGCTGGGGGTTGATGCTGGCATTTTCCCCCAATTTAACGACGGGGGCCGATGCCAGCAAGAAACTCATCTGGGGCTCCTGCACCGGATTGGTCGAAGCCAGTTTCAATGTGTAGGAGCCTACCGCCGTTAAACTGCCCGGCAAACTAACCTGAAAAGTCCCCTAGGTAGTAGCGGTAGAATCGAGCCAGCGCACTGTGGTTCCTTCCACTAAGCCGATTCGGATTCGGTTACCCGGTTCAAAGTCGCCCTGAGCACTGTAGGTGACGGGTATTTTAGTGCCTGTACAGAAAGAATTGCTGTTCGCACTGAGTGATAAGGTCGGTTTGATGCGTACGGAAATCTCGCCCGAAGCAGTTCCGTGTCCGTAGGTATTTATAACTGCCTGAATGGCATAAACCGTCTTCGATTTCGGGTTCACGTACAATGTGCCCGGACAGGATGAGAACACTTACCGCCGGGATACATATCGAGCGTAGTAGCGCCACTTTCTGTTGGTAGCAGCGATGTTGCTTTCTGACGATTGGCCGGCGATTCGCAGGGTCAGCCCTTCGCAAATGGGTCCCTGGATGACCGAGTCGATGGTAATTCCCGGACCGACGGTTATAACAACGCTGCTTGCTGTTTTGACCGGAACAGACCCACAGCCCGTCTGGAAGGGCTGAACGGTGTATGTAGTGGTCCGGCCAGGACGAATAGTGGTCAACGCCGGGTAATCCGAGTAATAGTCGGAGCGCAGAACCGTTCCATCACTCAAGAGCGCACTAAGCGGGGGCTGCCCCTGAAATTTAACTCCCATATCTACGTTTTGACCAAGCGAAATGGTGCGGCTTTCCGTCGTAAATTCGACCGTGGGCTTGGCCCGGATGGCAACGTAATAAACCCGCATGATCGCTCAGGGTAGCGGGCGCGCTGGACCGTATCCGGACGGAATAGTGAGAGCCCGTATAATTCGCCTATGCGGATTCAGTGGTCGGTATGGTTGCTTTCAGGAGGCCATTGTCCAGAACGGCGTCGAACTCATAATTGATGGACGGGACTTCGTAATAATCGCGTACTTCGACGGTAAGTAAAGACATTATCGGGAGTAAATGAAGCTGTGGAGCTGTAGGTAAGCAGGCTTTCCTGATCGAGACAGGCGTTTAGGACGGATTCAATGTTTAAGGTTTGAGTAACAACAATAGCACTGTTAAGAGCTAAGAGAAATTAAGTATAACTTAAATATATAAAATTATACTTAAGATTTAGTAAATATCGATATTAGGTAAATGATAGCAGATGTATATACGCAGTAACATGAATTTATAAATGTATGATGTCGGTATCCACCTAAGTTGGTTATGATGCACTTCCAATTACGTAATCCTCTGGTATAGATAGGCCTGAAAATGCGGAATTTGTACGGCTTTTTCGTTATATTTGTTTCAAATCAAGCGGTTTGCTGGCCCGGAAGTTAAGGTCAGCGGTTTTTCACCATCATTCAGCTGTAACCTTGACATTTCAGGAATTTAATCTCCACGACGACCTGCTGGCCGGAGTGGACGCCATGAATTACTTAAAAGCCACTCCCATTCAGGAGATGGCTATCCCAACAATCCTTGCCGGAAAAGACCTGATCGCCAGTGCGCAGACGGGTACCGGTAAAACGGCGGCCTACCTTATTCCGCTTCTCGACAAAATATCTCATACCGACCACGACCATACCAGCACGCTCATTCTGGTACCCACACGTGAGCTGGCCAAACAGATCGACGAGCAGGTTGAAGGCTTTGGCTATTTCGTCCAGGCCAACAGCATTGCCATTTACGGCGGAGGTAAAGGCGACGATTGGGATAAACAACGGAAAGCCCTCGAAACCGGAGCCGATATCATCATTGCCACACCCGGACGCCTGATCGCCCACATGCAGCTTGGCTATGTCAAGTTTGATAAGATAGATTATCTGGTGCTCGACGAGGCCGATAAGATGCTGGATATGGGTTTCTCAGACGATATCATGAATATCGTTGAGAAGATTCCCGGCAAACGCCAAACGCTGCTTTTCTCAGCAACCATGCCGAACAAAATCCGGGAGTTTTCGAAGAAGCTTTTGACCGACCCCGAAGAAATCCGGCTGGCTGTTTCGAAACCGGCTGCGGGTATCGACCAGCAGTTTTATATGGCGTTCGACAATCAGAAGCTGCCCCTATTGGCCCATTTAATTAAAAATAGCACAAAGCCGGTGCAGAGCATGGTTCTGTTTACCTCCCGTAAATCAGAAGTCAACAGCATCGTTCGTGCCTTGAGCAAGCTTAATTACGAAGCTCGTGGCATTAGCTCTGACCTGGAGCAGGACGACCGAGAGGTGGTTCTGCGGGACTTTAAAAATAAGGCATTCCCGATCTTAGTTGCCACCGATGTTCTCTCGCGGGGCATCGACATCGACAACCTCACGCACGTGGTGAATTATGACATTCCCCGCGATGCCGAAGATTACGTTCACCGGATTGGCCGAACGGCACGGGCGGCTACGACCGGAACAGCCATTACGTTCGTAAGCGATCAGGACCAGAACCGGATCGTTAGTATTGAAAAGCTCATCGAGCGCGAAGTAGACAAACAAGCCATTACCGAAGAACTGGGCATGGGCAAGTCGCCGGTGTTCGATCCGAAACGGTTCAGTGGCCGCCGGGGCGATAGCTCGCGGGGTGGAAACGCTCGCGGTGCCAATGCCGCCGGGAAAGGTGGACGACGGCGCGACGGGCGTCGGGATAGTAGCAGCGACCGTAGTGGTAACGACCGTAGTGGTAGCGACCGTAGTGGTAGCGACCGTAGTGGTAGCGACCGTAGTCAGGGCGAGCGCCGGAACGACGCCAGAAACGGGCAGCCACGGACAACCGATGCGGCTGTAGCCACTGAACCAAAAGCTGTTGCGGCTACCGAAGCCGTACTGCCCGTTGGTGGCGCTGCTCCTGCTGGCGAACCGTCGGACAAACCTAAGCGTCGTAAAAAGCGTCGGCGAGGACCCAAAGCTGAAGGAAAGGAAACGGGACAGGCAGAAACGCCGTCGCGGAAATCAGCAGAATCAACGCCCGTATCTGACAATTAATTGCTATTTATCAGCTAGTTAGTTATAGGGTGTTTGTCTGCTATTTGCTGTCCCGGACATAATCACTGCCTATGCCCAATACCTTACAGAGGTGTGGGATCACATAGATTACTTAGCCGACACAACTGGTTAGTGTCTTTTCTTTAATCTTGATGAAGTCTTAAAAAACTTCGCCAAGATTAAAGAAAAGGCCGCTTGATCCGTCAAAACCGAACCCGTAATCGACGGAGAGATTAGTCCTCGATATCTTGTTCATCTTAATCCGAAGGCCTCCACCAACGGCTGGAACTACCTTCTCAAATTGGCTGCTGGCCAGTTCCGATACGGTTTGGGCATTGGCGAAAACGACTCCCCCCAATAGCCGATTGGCGGTCAGATGAAAACGATATTCGGTTTCGGCGTATAAGAGGTTCTTGCCCCGGAACCGCCCCTGAATGAATCCCCTGCCTACATTGCCCGTGTTATCCCAACCCGTACTAGGCATGTCCAGAAACGGCGGGTTTCCGCTTAGTGTGAAGGCGTTATACGACCAGAAGGCCAATATATTGTCAGACTTTCCGGGCAAATGGACGTATTTTCGAACTTCCAGAAGGGCCGACTGGTAGCCCTGGTCGCTACCCAGCCATTGCATGTTGGCTCGAAACATGGCATTGACAAGCAGTCCGCCACTGGGATTAATGGCATTTTGACGATTGTCGTATAATACATGTACCGTAGGGCCTGAAGAAACAGACCGCCCCTCGATTCCTTCCGAATACCGCGAAATGCGCGTTACTTCCCGCCGACTGTTATAACTATATATATTCCAGTGAAGGTCGAGATTGTAGCCTAAACCAGCATATAAGCTGGGGGCTAGCCTGCGTAGTAGATTCTGGTGAAATCTAAAGTAAGTGTAATCCATGTTAATGACACGGTCTGTGGTTGTATACATGCCCAAACCATAGGTTGCCTGTGGGTAGTGCATCAATCGCCAGTCGTTAGTCCACAGAAATTGATTGTTTCGCATCCAGACGGAGGATAGGGCCGTCAATATAATCTGCTTGTTTTGCGTATACGAAAGCTGGCCCGTTATGGACGACATGTTGGCGTTTGCCATTCGAAAGGGAGTGTTGATTAGTACAGCTGCCAAGGCTCGGGTCTGTAGTGTGTAACCAACCTGCGGAATGACCAGTACAAAACGTTTACCTTCCTCAAGAGTGGCTGAATCGTGCGTACGAATGTGCAGTTGTGGATACAATCGTTTAACAAGGTCAGCAATGTCCTGCTGTTGAACGGGCTTAGGCTTAGGCACGTCGTTAAGGGAAGTTGTATCCGTTAGCGGTAGTTGAATGGCCCGGCAATGTACAAGGGCTGACAGCCAAATAAGTAGAATACCCACCAACAAACTGGAAACAGGTTTCATGAGTGACTTTTTAGAAGGGGAGTAAGTTGAGGTCTGCCGATGTATAAAATGGTGAATTAAAAAAAGTGCGCATCTGTAATCAGGTTAATTTATAAGGCCTTCGTCGGCATTCATTACACAGATGTACAGGCTAAGATAATGATTATCTGTACAAAAAATGAGTTTAGCCGAAAGCTGCTAGGAGTACTCCTGAAGTTTAGCGAGGTATACAAAAAGTCTGCCCGGCATACCTATTTAGGTATGCCGGGCAGACTTTTTGTATACCTGCCTCCACATGAAGCTATGTTCTCAAACCGTTATAATTCGGGGTGAAGCAGCCGATTCAGGGCTAATAATTTGGGTTTTGGGTTGCCACGCTGGAGGTCGTTGGATTTAATACGGCTTCATCGGCGGGTACGTCCCAGTAATCCATGAAGTTGTAGTTGATCGTTACATTCTTATTGACTACCCCCGCAGTGGTCACCAGCGTATTGCCGTAGCTCCCCCCGCCAGCGGAGATGTCGTACGTCCAGCCCCAGCGCCGGTTATCGTAGAAACCCAATCCCCGCCCAAACAAAGCGACTCGTCGTTCTTTGGTCAGTTCGGTGAGCGCACCGGGCAGCGTTAAGCCGGTTCCTTTTACGGTGGCTACCCCTGCTCCCTGATACGTTCTGACCGCATCAATATATCCAAGGCCGGTTTCGATGTTGCCGAGCCGGATGTTGGCTTCGGCCAGCATGAGTTGGTTCTCTTCATAACTACCCGCAATGTAAAGCTCATAAGCCCCAACATCTTTGGTACCGTATACATACACGCCGGGCATGCCGTTGCCATTGGCGGTTAAACTATACCGGGTTGTGAAGGTATAGTTGTTTTTGTAAGTCGTGTTGGTGTTGAAGTTGTTGGTAAGTCGTTTATCGCCCGCATTGAAGGATTGAATGAAGCGCTCGCTGATCTTGAAGGTAGTCGACGTATTTACCCCCGTGGTAAGCGCGGCCGTTGTTCCGCCAGAAGCCGAAAAGAAAAAGTTGGAGGGGGTACTGCGGCCAGTAAACACGATGTCGCCCCGCTGAATTCCCGCAGTAACCAGCGTCAGAACGCTGTTCCAGTCGGCTGGGGTCATGGCAGTTGTCGATGATTTGGTAATGGTGGCCGCCGGATTGCCGTTCACAAATGGCGCCAGTTTGTTGACCAGAATGTTTCGGGCCAGCATCGTATTGATATTGCGTTTCCACATGTCAATGGTAGGAATGCCCCCGTTGCCCACCTGCGTGAACGCCGGTATCAACTGCGAAATAACCTCCAGATAATCGCTGTTGCTGGTAATCGCGGTCAGCGTAGTAGCGGCCAGGTTGTAATAGGTATTGGATTGGTTGATGATGGCATCGTGCAGTACATAGTCACCATTGGTCACGCTCGCCTTGTCTTCAATCAGGCCCGCGTAATACATCGACCCGATAGAGGCATACGCATAGCCTTTCCACCAGTAGGCCCAAGCTTTTATCGTGTTGGAGCGGCTGGCGGCATCGCCCGCAAAAGGAATGGTGCCTACCAGATCCAGCGTTTGGTTGCAGGCATTGTTGAGCGCGTACATATTCAACCATTGGTAATACAGCGGGTTATTTCCTGCACCCGTGGCTGCACGACTGTTGTAAGACCGGATAATGCTCACCTGCGGAGATGGGTTGCTTACCTTGGTGCCGTCATCCAGAATAATATAATCGGGTACACCAATGGTGGTAATCTGGTTGTTAGAGGCATCGGCTCCCAGGTTATCCGCCATCAGTTCGCTATAACCCCAGGGTAGCGAGAAATAGCTGTTCCCCAGCCAGTCGTCCCCGTTGTAAAAACCATTGACATACACACCACCCTGGGCAAACGAGATGATACCCGCTTCAGTATTGACGTTGGCCACTGTTGTGGGCGCGTTCGGGTTCCCGACGTCCAGTTGCTCTTTACAGGATACCCCACTCAGGAGCGCTACCGTTAAACAGGCCGTGGTAAGAAATTTATTTTTATGGAAGAGTTTCATCTTAAGCAAAATTGAGTTGTAAGTAATAAGTGACTTAGCCATAGTCGTTTGCATCGAAATGCGAATCGTACACTACACCGTATGACGTCAGTAATTAAAAGCCGATATTCAGACCCACCTGGTACGATTTAATGTTAGGCAGGGTACTGTGGTCGACACCACGATCGAATGAAGAGTTCGACGTACCCGAGCTAATTTCGGGGTCATAGCCCGTGTATTTCGTGAACGTTAGCAGGTTACGCCCCGTAAACACAATCTGTGCTCTGTTGAAGTAGGGCAACTGAACCACTTTCGCCAGATCGAAGGCCAGTGAAATGTTGCGTAGGCGGACAAACGAGGCATCTTCTACAAAAAAATCTTTCGTTGCGTTGTTACCCGCCCCCCGAGTGCTTCCCCATAAGCCATAATACGCACCGGCATAGTAGGCCGTAAACGCCCCCGTTTTGCCGTCTATGGTTATCGGATTGCTAAAATCACCATGAATACCATCTCTGTACATCCACTCTTTCGTCTGGTTGTATAGGTGACTGCCATACACCCAGTCGAACTGGACGTTCAGAGTCAGGTAGTTTTTGAAACTCAAGCCGTTGATGAACGACGCGTTGAATTTCGGGTTCGGATTCATCAGTGGATACGTTTCGTTGGTGAACTGCGGCTGATAGGTTGTCTTATCAACAACGTAGTTACCAACCATGGTGTAATTGGCTCGATTGGCATCGGTTATATACTTAACCCCCTCCTGGTTGGTGAAGTCCATACTGGTCAGGGTCTTGTAACCGTATACCTGACCGATTGGCTGCCCGGCCGTCAACACCAGCGCCGTACTGCCGGCGTTTGAGGTCAGGATGATATCGGCACCACCCGAAATGGCATCAATTTTAGAAATCTGATGGCCAAAGTTGGTTGTGAAATCCCACTTCAACCCCTTCGAATTATAAACGGGCAGGGTTAATGAAAACTGGACTCCATTTGATGACATGTCGATGGCGTTCGTCAACTGTCCCGTTGAGCCCAGCGATGGCGGTACACTAACTGTATAGATCACGTTTTCGCTGGAGCGTTTCCAGTAAGTAAACGACCCCGAAAGCGAGTTCAGCCACGACCGACCGGCATTCCCACCAAGGGTGAAATCGGTCCCCACTTCAAACTCCTTCGATACTTCTACCTTTAAATTCGGATTCTGGGTGGTTGTTGGAACGGTATATATCAGACCCGTGCCCAGGTTGCGCTGGCTCAGGACGGGGTAGCGGTCAAACGCTCCCGGCTGAATACCCGCTTCGCCGTAGGCTGCCCGTAGCTTGAAATAAGGTAGCGTATTGGACAAGCCGCTGTTCTTGAAAAACGTTAACGGGGCTACGTGCGCATCAAAGTGCGGGAATGTGAACGGCGTAGACCCGCCCCCGAATGCCGATGACCAGTCGCTCCGAAAACCGGCCGTAATGCCACCATAGTCGCCAAAATCTACTTTCTGATTCACCAGATAACCATAGGTGATAAAGGGCGTAACAATATCGAACGCCACCGCCTGTGAGGACGTTGCCGCAACGTTGTAAGGTGGGGCCGTACTCAGGCTTAAGCCATAGGTGTCGTACCGGTTTGACTTGTTCTTACGGTAATCGAACGAAATCTGGGTGCTGGTTTGAATAGGCAGCTTGGAGTGAAAATCGTCCTGAAAATCCGTTCGGATAAAGGCTGTACCCAGAAAGTTTTGAAAGGTATTGTTGTACTGAAAATTGTCAATTTCGCCCTTGTTGTCCGGAGCGTAGTTGCTCGACCACGACTGATAATACTCCGAACTGGTATTTTGAGATTGGTTAAAGTACGTCCAGCGGGCGGTCTCGTTTCGGTAGTTGATGCCGTATTTGGCGTCGAGTTCAAGGTATTTATTGACCTTATAATTGGCATTGAAATTCTGAAGAACGTCAATCTTGTTATTGATGGCGTCCGTATACGTTGCCTGATAATAGGGATTACCGGCATTAATGCTCAGAAAGTCAGCTGTTGGGTACACCGGATAGGTACCGTCGGCCAGTTTGCGGGTCAGGTCGAAGAAGGGGGATGTATTCAGGAACGAGTAGACCGAACCCACCAGCCCATTGCCGCCGTTCAGAGGGCCATAGCTGGCCCCCAGTCCTGGTTTAAGGGTATTTTTGGTATAAACCAACTGAGTCGTTGACCGAATAGTAAACCCTCTGAAGAGTTCGGTGCCGATGTTGGCCGACAGGTTACTACGGTCAATATAGCCGTTTTCCTTCGTCAAGATCGGCGAGGTCGTATGATTGTTTGCGGCTGCAATGTTAAAATCACTTTTTTCCGACGCTCCCGACATATTGATCGTATTGTTAGTCGTGCTGCCGGTTTGAAACACCTGCTTAAAGTGATCGTAATAATTCAGGTTGGCATTGTATGGCTTGTCAGCTACGTTCCGGATATCCTGAATGGCGTAGCGGGTTGCCCCACCATACTGATAGGAAATGCCCTCGATCGCGCCGTATTGCGTGTAATCAAGTATATTCCCCTGTGTATCGACAATATTATTATTGGCATCGGTCAAATAGGGATGCAGTTGGGCTTTGTGTACGTTGCCTGTGTTCAGAAATTCATTTGCCGAATAACTGGTTGAGAAATTGATCGCCGTACGCCCTTTTTTACCTTTCTTGGTAAAGACCTGAATAACACCGTTGGCCCCCTGGGCGCCGTAAATGGAGGCTGAGGCCGCGCCTTGGACTACCTCTACCCGGTCAACATTGCTAAGATCAAGCGAGTTAATGTCGGTAGAGGCTATCTGAACGCCATCGACCATGATGAGGGGTTTAGTTCCGCCCTGTACGCTGTTGATACCGCGCAGGAGAATATTGACCGGATCGCCGGGGTTTCCGCTTGTAGAGGATATCTGGGCACCGGGAATTTTACCGACCAATGCCTGATCGATGGATGCGGTAGGGGTCTGGGGCAGGTCTTTAGCCGATACACTTTCGACCGCAATACCTAGCTTGGCTTTACTGGTAGCTACCCCGCTACCCGTAACAACCACTTCGGTCAGTAAGCGGGAGTCGGATACCATACTGACGTTTAGCTCTGACTGATTGCCGACCAGTATTTCCTGCGTAGCTACACCAACAAAGCTGAAGACAAGCGTAGTGCCCTTGGTAGACTGTACCGAAATGTCGAAAATGCCCCCCGCATCCGTTGACGTGCCCTTTGTTGTTCCTTTCAGGACTACCGAAACGCCGGGTAGTGGAGAGCCGTCTTCGGCTGATGTTACTTTGCCAATAATTCGCCGATCCTGCGCCCGGGCAGCCATGCTGAGTGCACATATCAAGAGCAGACCCAGACATATAAAGTTTCTCATAAATGATTAGTGTTAGGTTAAAGAAAGAGTACCTCTTCCGCCTAAAACTAATCAGCTACTAGCTTATAAAAAATAATCTGTGATTGATGATTATATCAGTCTCTTATTTTGATATTATTAGTAATAGCGGAATAATATTTTGAATAAGTAAAATTATATTATCTATTTGGTGTGTGAATTAATTCGTTTTTAATTGCCGGAATTACTATAAATACAGGAGAGTAATTATAGGTGATGTATAGAATAGAACTAAGTATTTGTTATTAAGTATTTACCGAATTGCTGACTGATTAATACTTAAAATCGGCTCTGGTTGCCAAATAATTGCCCGTTGGATAATTATTTAGGTTCTATTTGAAAAAAGATGCTCATTGGAGGAGAAAACGCTTAAAACGGAGCGTACCCGTTTTGTCTTTTAGCATAGCATGGATAAAGGCGGGTCGGCCGGTAAAGCCGAAACCACTGCAGACCGCCTTATGCCGAACTGACTAAACCCGTCTACAACGTGTTGTAATAAGCGAACGTAGCAAAAAGCCCTTCTCTGGTTTTTAAATCAGGCTTTTTGTCCTTAAGAAATGTATCCATCTGTTCTTTCTTGTCGGCCATAAGTTCAAGGACGGTCTTCTTGCCCGGCGAAAACTTAACCGTCTGCCTGCCACGGGCCACGTACCAATCCATCTTTTTGATGAGTTGATCATCTTTGCTGCCTACATTCATGGCTACGTTATAATTTCCTTTCTGAATATGAACGGATGGGTGAAGCAGCAGACCTAATTTTCCTGCTACGATCTGTTCAAAAAAGCCGGTAAGCGACTGGCCTTCGGATTGAAATTCCTGCACGTTGATAAACCGACTGACCGACCCATAGGCGTTGTTCATGTCAACGTAACGAACGGCACTTACCTTGACGGCTTTGATACTGGTTGCATTTGCCCTTACATCGACTTCATTGGCCAGTAAATCGAGCCGGACCGGTACACCGGCAAGGGAGTCGGTTGTCAGGGACATGCCTACTTTATTGTAAAATTTTACATTGCCTGCTTGCCAGGTTGTATCCAGATAAGGGGTACCCAGTAATGTACCTGCGGGACCTTTAATCGAAAAAAGAGTAGCGTTATTATTGATATTCAGATTGGCAAAGTTGATCCGATCTCGGGTGGTCTGGTTCATGTACTCGGCTTGCTCCTGCGCGAGAAGCGGCAGGGTAGAAGCCAACAGGCTCAGGAGGATAAAAATGGAGCGCATAATAAATGGATGATCTTTTTGGCTAAAATACAGTTTTTTCGCTTAAAAATACCGCGTATGTGTGGTGTAAGGCAAAATATTATTTGGGCAAAGGGGCAAACGGCACGATTAGTTTCCGTATTTTTGAGAGTTAACCCCAAACATCAGCTAACCAAACAAGTTCATGACAAAACATTTTCTGGCAGCAATTTTTGCGGCTGGTCTGACGTATTCTGCTATAGCTCAGACGACCTTTCCGCGAAATGGTGTCTATGATGAACGACCGGGCATGTATGCCTTTACCAATGCAACCATTGTTGTCGATCCACAAACTACCCTCCAAAACGCCACGCTGCTTATTCGGAATGGGCGCGTTGAGGCCGTGGGTGCGTCGGTAAACATACCCGCCGGAACCGTAACGACCGATTTAAAAGGAAAACGTATCTACCCCGGTCTGATCGACATTGATTCCGATTACGGGATGCCGGAAGTTACCCGTAGTGCCGGTGGTGGCCGTGGTGGTGTACCGCAGTACGAGTCGAACAAGAAAGGTGCCTATTACTGGAATCAGGCTATCCAGCCCGAAAATGAAGCCAGTGTGCTCTTCAAAGCCAACCCCACCAAAGCCGATGAGTTGCGGAAACTGGGTTTTGGCGCCGTGCTCACCCATCCGCACGATGGCATTGCCCGCGGTACAGGATCGCTGGTCGCGCTGGCCGATGATCGGGAAAATACGCTCATGCTGAAGCCCGGTGCAACCGCGCATTACTCGTTCAGCAAGGGAACGTCTGGTCAGCAGTACCCTAACTCCATGATGGGGGTTGTTGCCCTGCTGCGTCAGGCAATGTATGATGCCGATTGGTACAAGCGGTCGGGCAGTAAAGAGCAGGCCAATATGTCGCTCAATGCGTTGACCCGGAATCTGGCGTTACCCGCCATCTTTGAGGCCAATGACAAACTGGGTATTGTTCGCGCCGATAAAATCGGGGATGAATTTGGTATCCAGTACATCATCCGCAGTACGGGCGATGAATACCAGCGGCTCGATGAGGTGAAGGCAACAGGGGCGTCGCTCATTGTTCCCTTGAACTTCCCGCAGCCCTACGATGTGGAAGATGCCTGGGATGCAGACAACGTGTCGCTAGCCGAACTGAAACACTGGGAAATGGCACCCACAAACGCCGGACGACTGGCTGCTGCCAATATTCCGTTTGCGCTGACAACAGCGGGACTTCGGAATAAAGCTGATTTCTGGACAAATCTGCGGAAAGCCATTGAAAATGGTCTGCCCGAACAAAAAGCCCTCGAAGCCCTGACTACCGTACCCGCCAAACTAATCCGCGTCGATGATCTCGTTGGTACGTTACAGAAAGGACGGCTGGCGAACTTCATCATCACCTCAGGTAATCTGTTCAGTACCGATAATATCATCTACGAAAACTGGTTGCAGGGCAAACAGTACATCGTGAACAACAAGGATCTGGTGGACCTACGCGGAACCTGGAATCTAACGGTGGGCTCCCAATCGAACCTCAGGCTAAACATCACCGGTAAATCGGCCGATAAGCCCGAGTATCAGATTCAAGCTGATACCGTTAAGATAACCCCAAAAGTTGCCATTAGTGGCGACCTGATTTCGATGCAGATTCAACTTGATAAGCGCAAACCCGGCACCATTCGCTTAACGGGCTACCGAACCTCGCCAACGAATCTGAAAGGAGACGGCGAATCGCCGGACGGTAAAATGATCACCTGGACGGCGGTAAAAGCTGTAGATAGCCCACGGACGACTTCGGTAACATCGACCTCTACAACCAGCACAACAGCAACTACAGCGGTAAGCAGTATACTTTATCCGTTCGTCGGTATGGGTAATGCCCAGAAGCCCAAAGCCGAAGCGGTACTGATTCGTAATGCAACGGTCTGGACTAACGAAAAGGAGGGGGTTTTGACTAATGCCGATGTGCTGATCACCGATGGCAAAATTTCTAAAGTGGGCAAAAGCTTGACGGCTCCGGCCAATGTCAAGGTGGTTGACGGAACCGGTAAACACCTGACCAACGGCATCATCGACGAACACTCGCACATTGCGTTACTATCCATCAACGAAGGTGGGCAGTCGAGTTCGGCGGAGGTTCGGATGTCGGACGTAATCAATCCGGAAGACATTAATATCTATCGACAACTGGCGGGTGGTGTCACGACCTCGCAACTGCTGCACGGCTCGGCCAACGCCATTGGCGGGCAGTCAGCTATTGTGAAACTGAAGTGGGGCGAATCGCCGGAGAATATGCTCATCAAAGGAGCGGATGGATTTATCAAGTTTGCGCTTGGTGAAAACGTCAAACAGGCCAATTATCCCAATCCCGGTGTACTTACCCGGTTCCCACAATCGCGCATGGGTGTTGAGCAGGTGTTTATGGACCATTTCACCCGCGCCAAAGAATATGCAGCGGGTTGGGCAGCTTACAACAAGCTGAACGCCAAGGAGAAGGCAACGGCGCTCATGCCCCGCCGGGATATTGAACTCGACGCCCTGGCTGAAATTTTGGCCAACAAACGCTTCATTACGTGTCACTCCTATGTGCAGTCGGAAATCAACATGCTGCTCAAAGTAGCGGATTCGCTGCATTTCAAAGTCAACACGTTCACGCACATTCTGGAAGGCTACAAATTGGCCGACAAAATGGCGAAGCACGGCGCAGGCGGCTCGTCTTTTGCCGACTGGTGGGCCTATAAAATGGAAGTACACGATGCCATTCCATACAATGCCGCGCTCATGCATCGGCAGGGCGTTACCGTATCAATCAACTCGGATGATGCCGAAATGGCCCGTCGCCTGAACCAGGAAGCAGCTAAAACGGTCGAATACGGCGGACTGAGTGAAGAAGATGCCTGGAAAATGGTAACCCTCAACCCGGCTAAACTGCTTCACCTGGATGCGAATCTGGGTAGTGTTAAAGCCGGTAAAGACGCCGATCTGGTACTCTGGAACGCAAATCCGCTGGCTATTTACGCTCGTCCTGAAATGACGATGATCGATGGCGCCGTTTATTTCAGCCTTAAGGACGAAGATCAGAAACGCGAGCAGATGCAGGGCGAACGGGCCCGCATTATCCAGAAGATGCTGACGGCTAAAGCCAGCGGTGCATCGACCACCCGTCCCATGCCCCGCCGGGCCCGGATGTGGCATTGCGAAGATGTTGAAGGCGTAATGGCCGAAGGAGAAGAAGGGAAATAAGCTGACGGTTTGAGCAAACAATTATGAAAAAAATCTTAGTTTCTATATTCACGCTGGCCTCGCTCATGAGCTTTGGTCAGAACCCCGCCCCGGCGAAACCGCAGACCAAAACCATTGCCCTCATGGGCGGTACGGTACATGTAGGCACCGGGCAGTTGATTCCCAATGGCATTGTGCTGTTCAGCAACGGGTTGATCACAAACGTGGTTGATGGCACCCTCGTTAAACTGAATCTGACTGATGTTGACGTTGTCGATGTGTCGGGTAAGCACGTGTATCCGGGCATTATCTCACCGGCGTCGACGGTGGGTTTGCAGGAAACCGGTGCTGTTCGGGCCACGGTCGACAAGCAGGAAATCGGCATTTTGAACCCCAACATCCGGGCGTTGATTGCCTACAATACGGACTCGGAAATTATTCCTACCATTCGGAACAACGGCGTTCTGGTAACTCAGGCAATGCCCCAGGGGGGTACTGTTTCGGGGAGTTCGAGTGTCATGATGGCCGACGGTTGGAACTGGGAAGATGCCGCCCTGAAGAAAGATGATGGTATCTGGCTCAACTGGCCGAACTACTTTGCCCGTGATTTCAACTTCGAAGACTTCACAACAGTCGTTAAGAAAAACGATAAGCGCGGACCAGCCATTGATGCTTTGCAGGCAACTTTCGCCGATGCAAAAGCGTATGCTGCCTCGCCGACCCCCGCTGTCATGAACCTGAAGCTGGAGGCCATGCGCGGCTTGTTCTCGGGAAAACTGAACCTGTACATCCGGGCCGATTATGGTAAAGACATCATCGAAGCGGTAACCTTCGCTAAATCGGCGGGTGTTCAGAAAGTGGTAATTGTTGGGGGCGAAGAAGCCAATCGTGTAACTTCATTTTTGAAAGACAACAATGTGCCTGTTATCCTGAGCGGTCTCCACCGATTACCCAACCGCGAAGATGAAGATGTGGATTTACCCTATCGTATGCCGGGTATTTTACAAAAAGCCGGTATTCTGGTTAGCCTGAGTTATGCTGATGAGTGGTGGCGGACACGCAACCTGCCGTTTCTGGCCGGAACAGCGGCCGGTTTTGGCGTTACGGATCGCGAAGAAGCCTTAAAGATGGTGACGTCTAATACGGCCAAGATTCTGGGTATCGATACCCTGGTCGGCACGCTTGAAAAAGGAAAGCAGGCCACCTTGTTCGTATCGGCTGGCGATGCTCTGGACATGCGCACCAACGTGATCGAGCACGTGTTCATTCAGGGCCGGAAAGTAAACCTCGATGACCGGCATAAGCGGCTCTACAAGACGTATAAAGACAAATACGAACAGAAGTAAGGTTCTATTGGTTTTCTCCAGCCAAAACCCCCGTTAACAAAAAAGGATGACTCTTTCGAGTCATCCTTTTTTGATGTTGAACTCACTTTACTTTTAACCAGAAGGGCACTTCAATAACCGTCCCATCGAAGAGAGTTACGTATATGGTTGTTGATATTACCTGACCAGTCGCCCATTTACTACCGGTCCTCGTAACCGACCAGGTGGTGCGGTAAACTTGTCCCTGCCCCTGTAGTAAGTTTCCCAGCGTGCCGAACGTTGAGATTAACTGCCCGGCATCTTTTGCGTAAAAAAAAGCACCACTGGTTTCGTTTGCCATCTGAGCCAGCACGTTAACATTCACATCGGTACTCAGGCCTACCGTGAAAAGGGGAATCTTTTGTTGAATGGCTTTTGTCGTTGCATCCTCCAGTGTATTCGTCGTCACATTGTTTTCGCCATCGGTAAACACGATAACCGCTTTATTTGCTGTTGGACCTTTCTGTGCCGTATACGTAACAGATTGAATGGTTGAGGTATAGAGGGGAGTACCTCCGCTGACATTTAGTGCCAGTGTATCCAGTGATTTCTTCATCTGTTCCGTCTTGTTGGTAAACCCGCTGTGCACTTTTACTACGCTGGTATAGCTAGAGGTGAAGCTCGTTAAACCTGTATAATCATCCGTACCAAGGTTGTTCAAAAAGATTTTGCTGGCTTCGATCCGCAGGTTAAATGGATCGGTTGTGCTGATACTCCCGGTTTGGTCGAGTAGTAACATGGCCGAATAGCCGCCCGGTTTAGACGTCAGGTTAGACGTTGACACATCAATGAGTTCATACAAATTCGTGACGGTATTGATGATCTTAAAGTTAGACGGTTGCAGGCCGGTGATGAGTCGCCCATTTTTGTCAACAACGAATACATCTACCGAAAAAGTAAGCTTTTCGAGACCGGTAGAACTGGTTGAAAGACTGGCTGTTGCTGCCGCCGAGGGCTTGGCATTCAGGCTCGCGACGGGTAGGTCAATGATTCGCCGACAACTGCTGATAGCTATACCGATTATACAAACAAGCAGGATGGAAAACCGCTGTGGTGAACCAGGCGGTAAACAAGTACGGAGGTGTAAATTATATTTCATGTAAAGTTGACGCGGGACGCTTTTTTGTCTGAACTATTGATTTTGTGGCCGGTAGCCGATGCCTATGCGAAGTCCGAAAAAATGCAATGGCTGCGTAACACCAGCAAACGCCTTGTTGGGGATTAAATAGTACTGAGCGGCTACATCTATCAATAAGCTTTGCCGTCGGATCTCATAACCTACTGAACCGCCAACAGTACCTAAGAATGATTTGAAGACTTGTTTATTAACACCGTATGGGTGAGTTTCTGAGTTTTGGCTCGTCAGTGTTAGTTGTTGACCACCCACCATCGGTTGGATATAAACCGCCGATTTGGCGTAAAGACGAACACCGATCTGAGTCGAAAACCGACCTAAAACCTGATCATTGGTGAACATAACTACCTCTTTCTCATTGAGATATCGCCTGCGGACAGTCCATGTGGAGTAGCCAATCTGTGCCGTTAAGCCAATGCGTGGTCTCAGGTAATACGTGTAGAACAGCCCTCCGCCAAAGCCCTGAAGAACGCCCGGCCCTATGTTCGGATCAACCCAATCTCCTGATAGGGTCTGAAAGGTATATAACCCCTCAGCATAAGCCGTAATGCTGTACCTCTTTGGTGATGCTGGTTGTGATCGCACCGGCTCACTGGGCGTATAGGTCTGAGTAAGTGGCACAGGCGATGAAACAGGAGCCTGAACCGAAGCTTGCGTCTGACTTGGGGCAGAACGAGGCCGTTCTGGCCGTTGGGAAGGTATGTAAGGGGCTGCATAAAGGATAGCTATGCCTTTTACTGCGCTACACCTAAATTCAATCCCGTGTTTAGGGGTAAGTTTTCCACCAGCGGATTCTGCTTTTCCCTGCGTAGTAATGGTTATATTACCAGGCGGTATACCCCTCGAATGCAGAAAAGTACGTAATGCGTTAGCCCGATTCTTGGCGTTAAGCTGATTAGAAGCCGCAGCGCCAACCGAATCCCAATAGAGCGTAATCGTAAACGAAAGTTCGGGGTGGGCTCTGAACGTAGTAGCCCAGGCGGCTAATTTAGTTCTCGATTCGGGCGTTAACCGACTGCCCTTACCCGTTTGGGGAGATGTAAATGACAGATCGTACCGTACGGTTTTCGATTGTAGCAGCATGGCATAATCCGTGAAATAGATAGCCTCCATAAATTCACCCGGGGTAAGGCTCGAAAACTGATTCCGGTCTACTTCTGGAATCACCAGAACCCGCAGCGAATCATCATTGTAGCGAAACTCCTGAACAAGCCCTGTAGCAATAGAGTCGGGCTGATTGGTAAAGCGGTTCAGAAAACGGATAAGGTGACTGGAGGCTGAGGTGATTTTTCCGGGGATTTTGTCGTTTTCTTTCGTTATGATCCTGTCCTGAGCAAAGCCCACGGTACTACCGGTAAGACATAAGAATAGGTAAATGTACACACGCATAGAGTTACGGATATATGGTATTTGTCGATCAGTCAGACCTGTTCAGACACGCCTGGCGTTACAAAGTTCTGTAGCTAATCTTAGTAATTGGATGTTGAATTGTATTTTTCTCGTAAATGTCTCCTGGCTATTTCGATCACAAGTCGTTTCGCCCGTTGTGAATCTATTTTGTGTTGTATCGATAATGCTTTTTCGAGGGAGTGACGCAGTATCACACTCGAACGCATAGTTTTCAGTGAAAACATATTGAGTGAGGCTGTTACCAGTTCATCATAATCAAGAAAATGAAACTGATTGGCACGGCTCGGTGTGGGTTCAGGCTGGTTTGGGTCCCGGAAGTTGAACTGGTCATGCCATAGTTTGGCTAAGCTCAAAAACTCAGTCCGATAGCTGGGATCATTATAAATTGTTTCCAGTAAGTTATGGTGGGTTGTCAGTATGTTCTGTACGACCTCCGGTTTGGACAAATCCTGATACTGCCAGGCCGTAGCGTTATCCTGATTGAGTATATAATTACGTTTGTAGGTTGTTTTATAGAGATAGAGCAGGAATATAAAGTTTCTTTCTTCCTCCAACTTCTTGAGCGTTGATCTTTCCAGGTTTAACCAGCCAGACTTCAGGTTGACACTGGGCGTGTAGCTGGCGTCTAAAGGGCTATCCGCCAGGGCGCGGTCAAGATCAGCTTCCAACGGATTTAGTTGTCGTATCAGATCATATAGTTCATAGAGATATATCTTTTTCAATTCATCATCCAGGTGTACAAAGTGGCTCTGCAACTCATTAACTAAGGAGATGCCTTGCCCAAATTGACAAATCGCTATTTCTTCGTCCAAGCTCATCGATAAAGCGCTTAACAAGCCGTTTACGAAACGCAGTGAAAAGTTAACAAAAAACGAGAACTATATACCTATTTTTATTTCTCAAAGTTTAAAATCAGTAAAAAAACCTGTTTGAAACCTATTTTTGTGCGATCGTTACTTCCGGAAAACTGCTGTTTTGCGTGTAGTAGGGATCAATTAAAGAGGCTCCCGTTCATCAACTAACCCTGGCTTTTCTATGGCGTTTACATTCCTGACTGCCGAATGGCGGAATTTGATTTTTGCTAATTATGCCATCGACCGCCGGGTTCTTGAGCCGCTTGTTCCTTACGGAACGGAGCTGGATGAGTTTAACGGGGTTTGTTACGGTAGTCTGGTTGGGTTTTATTTTCAGCGGGTTAAACTGTTTGGTGCGCTGGCTGTGCCGTTTCACCGGGAGTTCGAGGAATTTAACCTGCGTTTTTACGTACGGCGGAAGTCGGAGGACGGCTGGAAACGGGGCGTCGTCTTTGTGAAAGAGATTGTGCCCAAACCAGCTATATCACTAGTGGCAAATACCCTCTATGGGGAACCCTACGCTACCCATGCCATGCGCCATTCCTGGGAGGTGGCCGCCGATACCCAACGAATTCGGTACGACTGGAAAGTGGGCGCCGACTGGAATTTCATTGAGGTTAAGGCCGATACAGCGGGTCATCCGTTGGTAAAGGGAAGTGAAGAAGCCTTCATTACCGAGCATTACTGGGGGTATACCCGGCGGTCGTCGCTGAAGAAAGGCGAAAGCCGAACGTCGGAGTATGAGGTTGTTCATATTCCCTGGTTGATCTATCCGGTGCGGGACTACGAGGTTCGGTGCGATGTTGCCAAACTATACGGTGCCGAGTTCGTCCCGTTCTTCGAACAGCATCCGCATTCCGTTTTTCTGGCCGATGGCTCACCGGTAGCGATCAAGTCGGGGGCCACCTTACGGGGGTGAGATTTGCTCAGACAAGCAGCATTCCCTGTTCCCGAAGTTTTGCCCAGACCGAGGATCGTGTAAAGGTGTCAAAGCTGTCGGAATGGCTGGCTTCGTAATGAGCCTTTAAGCTGGCGAGCGAACAGGGCTCCGACTGCCTGATTGAGAGTAGGGGCAGCGTATCGACAAGCCATTGCCCGGTTTCGACGGTTGTTTCGAGCAGCCAGTGCCCCTGTTTACTATAAAACTCCAGTTCGGCCATTTGGAATACCTTCCGGCCCTGCTGCAACTCAAAAATTTCCAGAGTGGGCAGATTTCCCGGCCAGATTACAAACGCGTTTGAGCGGGAGGCTTTATCTGATTGTTGGCTGATTGCCTTTTCGATATAACGGGGTGGAATGGACGTAACCGGAATTTTAAACGGAAACCACTTCTGCAAAGGCAGGTCGAAACCCACGTCATGCATGTAGTTGAACAACGATTTCCGTAACCCTTCGGCAAACTGGTCGTGATCTGCCCCCGTAGGGTCAGCGTGTTCCAGATCGTTGTCTGCAAAAACATCCAGTCGGCTCCCCGGTTCAGCGGGTCCGATACGCATCACGTCGAACCCGGCGGGGTCAACGCCAACCGGGCTGTGGGCGGTCATGGCGAAGCGGTGCCAGAAACCCGACTGAACAATGCCATTCATGAATAACTGCCTTACCATTTCCAGCGAGTCGATGGTTTCCTGCATGGTTTGTGTTGGAAAGCCATACATCAGGTAAGCGTGCACCATAATACCGGCTTGTGTAAAGGCATCGGCAACCCGGGCGACCTGCGCTACGGTAACGCCCTTTTTCATCCGCTCCAGCAATCGGTCGGAGGCAACTTCCAGTCCGCCCGATACGGCAATGCAGCCCGACGCTTTCAGCAAAGCACACAGATCGGGGGTAAAGCTTACTTCAAACCGGATGTTGGTCCACCAGGTCACGGTAAGTTTCCGGCGAATAATTTCCAGTGCCAGGTCACGCATCAGCGCGGGTGGTGCCGCTTCATCCACAAAATGAAACCCGGTTTGACCGGTTTGCTCGATGATCTCCTCGATTCGATCGCACAGGAGCGAAGCGGTCACAGGCTCGTACCGCTTGATGTAGTCGAGCGTTATGTCGCAGAATGAACATTTGCCCCAGTAGCAGCCATGGGCCAGCGTCAGTTTGTTCCAGCGGCCGTCGCTCCAGAGTCGGTGCATGGGGTTAACAACTTCAATAACTGACAGATAATCGTGCAGCGGTAAATCGCGGTAATTGGGTGTGCCTGTTTCTCGTTGGGCTACATCCTTTTCCGGGGCACCGTTATAGTAGGTGACAACGCCATTTGTGCGGGCAAACACGCGCTTCAGCTGCGGTAACCCGCGCTGACCGGACAAATGTTCAAGCAAGGTTATGAGCGGGGCTTCACCATCGTCGAGGCAGATAAAGTCGACATAATCAAAAACGCGGGGCTCTGTCAGCGATCGAAGTTCCGTATTGGCATAGCCCCCGCCCATGACAATTTTTATGTCCGGATGGTGCTGTTTGAGGTAGTGACCACACGTTAAAGCACCATACAGATTACCCGGAAAGGGTACTGTTAGGCAAACGATAGTGGGTCTAACTTGCTGAATCTTCTGTTCCAGCAAGTCGACCAGCCTTGAGGATACCCAGGTATAAGGTGCTTGCAGCGCATTGTGTAACTCATCAAAATGCGTAGCAGACCGGCCCAATCGTTCGGCATACCGGCTGAAACCAAAATGGGGATCGACGGCTTCCTGAATGAGATCGCTCAGATCTTCGAGATACAGCGTGGCCAAATGACGGGCTTTATCGTGTAGCCCCATCGTCCCGAAAGCCCAGTCCAGTTCTTCCAACTGAGCAAAGCGCGACGCTTCTGGAAGGTACGTCCGGTCACAAATGTTATGCGCCAGGGTCGGATTTTTGTTTTGCAGAAACCGGATTACAGGGCCAATTGTGCTGATATAGTCATGCTGCAACTGGCAGATTCGATAGCTATTATCCGACAACTCAGCGTCGGCAGCGTCGAGCTGAGCAAACAGCGCCGATAAGCCCTTTGTCGAAAACAGGGCCAGAATCACCTCAATACCTAAATCGGCCTGAAAGGCGGTTACTCCCTTCGTTTGTAAAAATCCTTTTAAATAAGCCGTTGCCGGATAGGGGGTATTTAACTGAGTAAAGGGCGGGGTAATGAGTAAGATTGTCTGCTCCACTGTCGTATTAAGTCAAGGGTAAGGCCTTAACTTCTCCTGAGAAGACATAACCTCCGGCTTTCGGCAATGGTTCGGGAGGAGAATTGGAGATTGGAGCTTAGTGATTCCAGGCTAGGGTGGCAGTGCTAAAGTCGATCGTTCGGCGTCCCTGAGCGTAGAACTCGACGTTGATGGTCATTCGCTGCGCTTTCTTCATTAGAGATATCAATTTCGCAGCATCGTCGAAAAAGATGATGTTTGCCCGACCATTTTCAGCGGCCGAAAAGGGATAGTTACGGGCTGGTTGGTTGTCGAAGGCAATCCGCGCATTGCCGCCCTGAAAGGTTCGGTTGAACTGACCACGGGATATTTCCAGGTACAGAAAGTTATCGTCCTCCTTATGCCGGATTGTGAGCGTTGCCACCGAACCACCGGCATAGGGGAACGAAAAGGTCAACGGTGTTGGCGAGGTAATTGACGCCTTGTAGACAGTGCTCCCGGACTTATCGACTACTTTCTTTTCGTAGGTCCATTTACCGGACGGAAGCGTGGGTTTTGCGCCGGACATAGCCCTAGTCGAAGACGTTTGTTCGGGTTTTACGGATTGATTTGATGCCGTAATCCCGACCAGAGCTATTCCTGTTGACGCGACCGACTTTTCATTGCTGAAGCAGTTTAAGAAGATAAGCAGGCTGCTTAAATAGACTAATGATTTCATGCCGGATTAGGTTATGATAGTGGTGGCTGCTGATTTTGCTGTGAGCCTAGTCAAAAAGCGCCATCGGCCATATCACCTAGACATGGCCGATGGCGCTTTTTGACTAGTACGCTTAATGCACCCGGAGTTTCTGCCCAGGTCGAATGCGTGTACGGGCTGACATGTGGTTTTTTCGTGTCAACGACGTAACCGACATGCCATAGCGGTCAGCAATGGAGCTTAGGGTTTCGCCGGACCGTACGCGGTGCAGCACTGTTCGCTTAAACCGGGGCTTGAAGCTACTTTCTGATGAAGACGCACGACCCCGAAGGTAGTCCCAAACAGAGCCTGTCAGCAGAAAGTGATCGGAGTTAATTTTGTTTTCCGGGAATGAATAGATGTTTAACGGGCTAAAGGGGTTGCCTTCATACCGGGTCTCAAAGTGAAGGTGAGGGCCGGAACTGCGTCCTGTGCTACCACCCAGGCCAAGCTGGTCACCCGCTTTCACCAATTGCCCCTGCTCAACGGTTTGTTTGGACATGTGTCCGTAAAGCGTTTCAAGCCCATTATAATGCCGAACCAGCACATAGCGTCCATACCCATTGCCGTCCCAGCCGACAATACGGACAATACCATCAAACGCAGAGTAGACCGGATCACCGGTTTCCAGGTCGAGGTCTGTTCCGGTATGCCAGCGACCCCAGCGATACCCGAAATTCGAAGTCATTTTTCCTTCGTTAAGTGGGGGCGACCAAAATCGGTTGGCGGGTGGGTCGTACAGCTTGATGTCTATGGCTTCGTCAAATTCGAGGGGGTTAATGTTGTAGGGGTCGATGGTGCGCGAATCCCAAACGGCGTAATAATCCGCTATTTTAACCCATTCCGTACCAACGAGTACAGAGTCAATGACTTCAACAACACTGGTTTCACCCTGATCAATTTGACTGGTGTCTTCACTGACAACCGGGTTTAATTCTTTTTTCGGCTCAAACTGGCTGTTAAAGCGCAGTTGTGTTGCTTCCTGCTCGAATTGGTCGTCCGCTTTTTGCGGCTGTTCGACGACCGGGAAATTTGGGTTCGAGCCCGTTTTAGGCGTAATGCGCAGGTTATTTTTAAATCGCCCGCGCTCCTGGGCCTGTGTCGTTACGGTCAAACACAAGCACCCAATGGCCAAAAGCCACCGTGTAGCGGTTTCTCTCATTGTACGTAAATAAGTTCGCTAGTTACTGGTTATTCGTTGCTGGCCAATAGCTATTGGTTAATGACTAATGATCAGTAACGAATAACCAGTAACTAACGACTGGTTTTGTTAATGAACAATTTCTTCTCCCTGCATTTCAAGGGTGACCAGGTAACGTTCAGCGTCGAGGGCGGCCATACAGCCTGTTCCGGCTGCGGTCACTGCCTGGCGGTAGATGTTATCCTGCGCGTCACCACAGGCAAAAACACCGGGTATGTTGGTTCGGGTACTGCCTTTTTCGGTGATGATATAACCATTTTCATCCAACTCAAGGTAGTCCTGGAAAATATCGGTATTGGGTTTGTGACCAATGGCAACAAAGAAGCCGGTTACATCTAAAATCCGTTCTTCGCCCGTTTCGCTGTTCTTTACCCGCACGCCCGTTACATCTTCATCGCCCAGCACTTCTTCGGTAGAGGTGTTGTACAGAATTTCGATGTTGTGAGCCGTCTTAACGCGTTTCTGCATGAATTGCGATGCCCGCATTTCGTCCCGGCGAACCAGCATATACACTTTCCGGCAAATGTTGGCCAGGTAGCTTGCTTCTTCGGCAGCCGTATCACCGGCACCCACAATGGCCACATCCTGACCACGGAAGAAGAATCCATCGCATACGGCGCAGGCCGACACACCTCGGCCGTTGAGCCGCATTTCGGAGGGAAGCCCAAGCCATTTGGCCGATGCGCCCGTTGAAATAATAATGGAATCAGCAGTGATTTCGTGTTTGTCGTCGACGATAGCACGGTGCGGGTTGTCGAGGCTGGGCTGGTCGGTGAACACAACTTTCGTAACCATGCCATACCGGATATCGGTACCAAACCGGCGGGCCTGCGCTTCAAGGTCCTGCATCATCTGCGGGCCCTGTACGCCATTGGGATAGCCTGGGAAATTATCTACTTCGGTAGTGATGGTGAGCTGGCCACCGGGTTGCCCACCCTGATATAAAACAGGTTGGACATTGGCACGTGCTGCATAAATAGCTGCTGTGTAACCGGCCGGGCCTGAACCTATAATGAGGCACTTTACATGTTCGGAAGTCATTGCAATGGGAGCGAAGTCGTCTGGTAACTAAAAAATGGCTTCCCTCAAAAAGAGGGAGTATTCTGACAACATACACAAAATTGAAAAAAATCCCTCGGAAAGCAAAGAGAAGAATTATGATGCAGCATAGGTGATGTATGTTATGGCAAGCATCCCTACAGCACTCGCCAGTCAATCCGGCGGTTGAGCCGACGGTTTTCATCGGTAGTATTGGGTACTAGCGGGCGGGTTTTGCCGTAACCAACTGCTTTGATCCGGCTCGGTTGGATGCCTGCTTTCGTTAGGTACGTAACCACTGCCTGCGCCCGCTTCTGCGATAAGGCCAGGTTGGCGGCTGCATCACCCTTGTCGTCGGTATGCCCCGATATTTCAACGCTTACCGTTGGGTTAGACTGCATAAATACAGAAAGACGGTCCAGTTCGGTACGCGACTTTTCTGCCAGATCGTACCGCCCCGACTCAAAAAAAAGGTTGTTCAGCGTCTCATTCGCCGACGCACTAGTTGTTACGGGTTCCAGGGGGACGCTCAGTGTTAGGCCTTCCCCTTTGGTCTTCTGGGTAAAGTCGAAGGACAGACTTTTAAACAGATACCCCGGCACACTTACATAAAGCGCATATTCGCCCCCGCTGGGTAATACCGCTGTGTATTGACCCGTTTGGGCATCGGCCTTTACCTGCGAAACAATTTGATTGGTTTTTAGATCGATCAACTCGACGGTAGCGGCCAATGGTTTTTTTGTTTTTGCATCGGCAACCGTTCCCTTCAAAAAACTTACGGGACGCACACGCTCCCGCAACGATTCGGGAAGATCGAAGGTGTACAGCCGGGACTTCTGCGAAATGCCGTCTTTCTGTTCCTCAAACGAATAATAAGCCCGGGTGCCATTGGCGGTAACAAACAGAGATGCCTGATCTTCGGACGTGTTGATCGGATAACCTAAGTTCGCCGGAGTCGACCAGCCCGCAGGGCCATTGTCGGCCACAAATAAATCGTACCCGCCCAAACCAATATGGCCTTCTGAAGCAAAAAATAAGCTTTGGCCATTGGCGTGAAGGAAAGGAGATGCCTCGTTGCCACTGGTGTTGACCGGCTCACCCAGGTTGACCGGCTCGGTCCAGTTGCCATCGGTACCTAAGGCGCTGCGCCAAATGTCCCGCCGACCCTTACCCCCCGGCCGGTCCGACACAAAATACAATTGTCGGCCATCTGCCGATAAAGCGGGCTGCGATTCGTAATAGCGGGTGTTGATGGCTGGCCCCAGATTGTCCGGACTTGACCAGTCGTTACCTGTTTTGCGGCTTACGTACAAATCACAACTGCCAAACCCTTTCCGGCCCTGGCAGGCTGTAAACACCAGCGTTCGCCCATCGGCAGACAGGCTGGCCGTGCCTTCGTTCTCGGGAGTGTTAATGCTCGCTGCCAGCGAAACCGGGGGAGACCAGGTTTCCCCGTTGAAGGTAGCTGTCATCAGGTCTTCGTCGCCTTCGGGCTTGAGGGCGGTGAAAACGATGGTTTGTTCGTCGGCCGTGAGGACCGGGAAATACTGAGAGGGTGTTGTTTGCAGCACGGACGACAGCGGCTTTGGATCAACAGCCTGCGGGTGCTGCATGGCCTCCAGGCCAAAACGGGCCGTTTCTAATTGATGGGCAATCCGTTTTCCCTGTGCCGACTGGGGGGCAAAAAGTGTTTGGTATTTTTCCAGAAACGGAAGTGCTTCGCTATAGCGACCCAACCGCAGTAGTGTATTGCTCAGCGATTGGTAGGCCGCACCGGAAGCCGGACTGTCGGGCTGAAGTTTTACGGCGTTGCGATAGGCCGAAAGCGCCGGTTCATACTGCCGGGTGAACTCGTACAGTTGTCCCAGTTTAATATAGGCATCCGTAAAATCCGGGTCCTGTTTGATAGCCTGTTCCATAAATGGAATGGCTTCTCTGGCTTTGCGCTCTCCAAAGAGTTTGATGGACTGAGCGAATAATTCCTTAGCCTTGGTCGACTGAGCGAGGAGAGAAGGGCAGGAGGCAAAAAGTAAAGCGATCAAGGCTAATTGCTTTACTTTTTGGCCCCGGCTCCAGCTGTGAAAGCCCTTTAGGGTATATTCAGAAACTTGTGTGTCTGCAACGATATTTGCCATTGCGGATGATCTTTTACGTAATCAACGATGCGAGGCAGCATTTCATTGGAACGACCCCATTCGGATTGTAAAAAGAGTTTACAATCGGGTCGTAAATACGGAACGAACGACTCGGCGAATGCAAAATCGGATTGATTATAGATGATTACTTTCAGCTCGTCGGCTTTTTCATAGATCGCTGGATTTGGCTTCTTGAACTTCTTCGGCGAGAAGCAGATCCAGTCCCACGAACCCGTCACCGTCTGACAAACGCCCGATGTTTCGATGTTTGTCTTGAAGCCAGCCGTTTGCAGAGCTTCCGTAAGCGCGGTAAGATCGTGCATGAGGGGTTCGCCACCCGTTATTACCGCCATCCGGCCGGGGTATTGCAGGGCACCCTGCACCAGCGAATCAATAGACTGTTTTGGATGAGCATCGGCATCCCAGGACTCTTTTACGTCGCACCAGTGGCAGCCTACATCGCAGCCCCCGAGCCGAATAAAATAAGCCGCCCGCCCCGTATGTGCTCCCTCCCCCTGAATGGTGTAAAAAGCTTCCATTACGGGCAGGGCAATTGTGGACCGGTTGTTTGTTTGTTTAGTTTGTTGTTCCTCTGTCAAAACCATACTACAAAGATAGGGAGTTCCTTCGTAGACCTGAATGATTTCCGAAGCCTAATCGGTCAGGGATAATGAGTTCTTTTGAGGGATTTGTTATGAGTTTATTGCTTCTCCCGTATCTTTGCAGCATGATTTCCCAACGGGCCACCCATTCTCCTTTTCGACATCGTCGCCATCATGGCGGCTTCTGAGCCAATATATCGGGCTGCCAACATCTCCTTCCCCGTTTGTCGCGTACTTTTGTTTCCCAGATCAATTCACCTATTCCTGATGCCTTTCCAAGTACGAATGGCGTCATGAGCTGTATGACAGACATCATACATCATCCATTATACATCAAGTAATGTCCTCTGTATTACGTATTGCCCTGCAAAAATCCGGTCGGCTGAGCGAAGATTCGTACCAGCTGTTCAAAGAATGTGGTATTCGTTTCGATTACGGCACCGGTAAACTAAAATCTGTTTCATCGAACTTCCCGGCCGAATTCCTGTTTCTGCGCGACGACGATATTCCCGGCTACGTGGAAGATGGCGTGGCTGATCTGGGTATCGTTGGTGAGAACGTAGCCGTAGAAACGGGTCGGCCCGTAACAACGGTTCATAAATTAGGCTTCTCCAAATGCCGTCTGTCCATTGCCATACCGCGCGGTACGGAATGGACCGGTATTCAGGATCTGGACGGTAAGAATATTGCTACCTCATACCCCAATTTGCTGGGTCACTACCTGGCGGGCGAAGGCGTAAAGGCCGAAATTCACGAGATCAGCGGGTCCGTTGAGATTGCGCCCAGTATCGGGCTGGCCGAAGCCGTTTGCGATATTGTCAGCTCTGGAAGTACACTTCTCAGCAACGGACTGAAGGAAGTTGAGACGATATTCCGGTCCGAAGCCATCCTCATTGCCCGTCCGGAACTTGACGCGGGCAAACAGGCGTTGGTCGATAAGCTGTTGTTCCGGATAAAGTCGGTACAGGCGGCAAAAAACAACAAATACATTGTGCTGAATGCACCAAACGACGCCCTCGATCAGATAACGGCCTTACTTCCCGGCATGAAAAGCCCAACGGTAACGCCCCTGGCTACCGAAGGCTGGAGCTCGGTCCATTCGGTGCTCAACGAAAATGAGTTCTGGGAAAATATCGAAGCCATCCGGGCCGCTGGTGCCGAAGGTATTCTGGTAATCCCAATTGAGAAAATGATCTATTAATTTATAAGTAAGTAGGAGTGAGGAGGGCTGACGCATTCTTTTTTGCTGACGCTTAAGACCTCCTTACTCCTCGCTTCTAAAAACATGAACATCATCCCTTTTCCCGACCGTGCTGAATGGCCTGCGCTGCTGGCTCGCCCGGTGCAGTCGACACAACAGATTGAAGCGGTAGTAGCGCCAATTCTTGCTCAGGTTCGCGCCGGGGGAGATGCCGCCCTGGTTGAGCTGGCTCAGAAGTTTGATAAAGTCGACCTGTCGGCGGAGGGGATGGAGGTGCCTGCTTCGGAACTCGATGCTGCCGAGAGTCAACTGAGCGACGTGTTGAAGGAGGCCATCCGGCAGGCGTACCAGAATATCCGGCTTTTTCACGAGCGGCAAAAGCAGCCCATCGAAAAAGTTGAAACCATGCCGGGGGTCGTCTGCTGGCGCAAAAGTGTTGGCATCGAAAAAGTAGGTCTGTACATACCGGGCGGCACAGCCCCCCTGTTTAGCACGGTGCTCATGCTGGGTATTCCGGCCCAGCTGGCGGGTTGCCGCGAGGTGGTGCTTTGCACGCCCAGCAACCACCCGGCCATTTACTTCGCGGCCAAACTCGTTGGTATCACGAAGGTGTTTCGGATCGGGGGCGCACAGGCCATTGCGGCTATGGCCTACGGAACGGAGTCGGTACCCCAGGTGTACAAGATTTTCGGGCCCGGTAACCAATACGTGACGGCAGCCAAGATGCTGGTTGCCAAAGAAGGTGTGGCCATCGACATGCCCGCCGGACCCAGTGAAGTGGCCGTCTATGCCGATGACTCAGCGGTACCGTCGTTCGTTGCCGCCGACTTGCTCTCGCAGGCCGAACACGGTGCCGATAGTCAGGTGCTGCTGGTATCGACCAGCAAAAAACTCGTCTCGATGGTCAATCTGGTGCTGCCCACGCAGTTGAGCAGGCTGCCTCGTCGCGAACTGGCCGCCAAAGCGCTGGAGAACAGCAAGGCAATTCTGGTCGATACGGAAGCGGATGCCATTGACCTGTTAAACGCTTATGCCGCCGAACACCTGATTCTGAGCGTCGAAAATGCCGAAGCCGTTGCGGAGAAAATCATTAATGCGGGCTCTATTTTTCTGGGCAACTACACCCCCGAATCGGCCGGAGATTATGCGTCGGGTACCAACCATACCTTGCCCACAAACGGATTTGCGAGAGCCTACAGCGGGGTATCGCTGGATAGTTTCGTGAAGAAGATCACTATTCAGCACATCACGCCGGAAGGTATTCAAAACCTCGGTCCGGTCGTGGAAGCCATGGCCGAAGCTGAATCGCTCGACGCCCACAAACGCGCCGTCAGCCTGCGAATGGCAAGCCTGGCCGAAGTCAATCCGGCCTGATTTTGTTATCTTGCTACTTAAACGGGTAAAAAAAGATGAGCCAGCTAGTCATTGAAGTAGATACCCCAGAAGATGAAGCGTTGCTGATGCAGTTGCTGCCCAAGCTGTCTGGCCGTTTAATTGAGAAAAAGCCAACCCCAGTCAAGCCAACATTAGCTGAGGTTCTGGAGGAAGTTATTCAGTCGGGCGGGGCCGGAGAATCTTATGGCGATCCGGCAGAGTGGCAACGGGAGATTCGTAGTTGGGACCGGGTGCTTGACCGTCGGGAAGAATGATCTTAGACAGCAATATTGTCATCTATTCAGCCCAACCTAACTACATAGGCCTTGCCCGGTATTTACAGGCATATCAGAACATCGTTCGTGTTTCATTGATTTCTATGCTTGAAGTACTTGGCTACAGTCGTATGAGTGCAAAAGATAAGTTGATGTTTGAAGCTTTCTTTAGCAGTGTTGAGATTTTGCCTGTCAGTGCAGAAATCATTAACGAAGAAGCCATTCGCCTTCGTTAGCAAAGAAAACGTTCATTGGGCGATTCAATTATTGCTGCCACAGGGTTACTCTACAAACAGCCAATATTAACCCATAATACGGCTGACTTTGCTGACATTTCTAATTTGGCCATTATCCCACTGGAATCAATTTTATAAGCGCTCCTTTCCCTAGTTCATGCTTGACCTTACCACATTACGGGCAGATACTCCCGGTGTTCGACACGTTAGTCATTTTAACAATGCGGGTGCTTCACTCATGCCGCAACCGGTTATCGACGCCATTACCCGCCATGTAAATCTGGAAGCGGAGATTGGCGGTTATGAAGCCGCCGAAGCCCAGAAGGAAGCGATTCAGGAATTTTATACCGCCACCGCCGACTTGCTGAACACAACGGCCGATCATATTGCGGCAACGGCCAATGCGACCGACTCATACGCCCGCGCCTTATCTTCGATTCCGTTTCGGCAGGGGGATGTAATTCTCACAACCATCAACGATTACGTATCTAACCAGATCGCTTTTCTGTCGCTGCAAAAACGCTACGGTATCAGGATCGTCCGGGCGGCTGATGAGGGCAACGGGGGCGTTTCGGTGGCCGATATGGCCGATAAAATTAAAGCCCTGCACCCGCGGCTGGTGGCCGTTACACACGTGCCGACAAACTCCGGTCTGGTACAGCCGGTCGAAGCCATCGGGCAGCTTTGCCGGGAAAATGACGTACTTTATCTGGTGGATGCCTGCCAGTCCGTGGGGCAGTTGCCCGTTGATGTACGCCGGATCCAGTGCGATTTTCTGACCGCTACCTGTCGGAAGTTTTTGCGCGGACCGCGGGGCATGGGGTTTCTGTACGTCTCGGAAAAGGTGCTGGCCGCCAACATGGCACCCCTGTTCATTGACCTGCACGGGGCAGAATGGGAATCGGCAGATGCGTATCGGCTGGAGCCGACAGCAAAGCGGTTTGAGGATTGGGAGTTTCCGTATGCACTGGTCCTGGGCGCTGCCGAAGCCCATAAATACACCCTTAGAGTTGGTCTGGACGCTATTGCTGAACGGAATGCGGCTCTGTGTGCCACTTTACGCACGCATTTGGCCCAGTTGCCGGGTGTCCGGTTGCTGGATGAAGGGGCCCTGCTTTCCAGTATCATTATCCTGTATTGTGAACACAAACCAGCTGCTGAGCTAAAAGCGGCTTTGTCGGCCCGGCAAATCAATACATCGATCAGTACATACGGGGCCGCGATTCTGGATTATGCCCGTAAAGGCATGCGAACGGCGGCCCTTCGCATTTCTCCCCATTATTATAATACCGACGAAGAAATTGCCAGGTTAGTTGATACCCTGCGTAACGCCCTCAGATGAAACATCTTGCCGACTTACTGCTGTTGGGCGACCCGCGCCTGTACGAAACCTGCGAACCCGTATTCGAATCTGAATTGCCGCTGGTACCGGATTGGGTGGCGGATCTTCACAACGTAATGGAAGAAATTCGGGCCAAATACCAGTTTGGCCGGGGCATTGCAGCGCCCCAGCTGGGCATCATGAAACGGTTGATCTATCTAAACGTCGACCGCCCGCAGGTCATCATCAACCCGGAGCTGGTTGCGGTGAGTGACGAAACCGATGAGCTTTGGGATGACTGCATGAGTTTTCCGAACCTGCTTGTACGGGTTCGGCGGCATAAAAAACTCACCCTGACCTACCACGATGAACACTGGCAAACTCATACCTGGGACGTGACCGACTGGCGCATCTCTGAACTGATCCAGCACGAATACGACCATCTGAACGGAGTCCTGTGCACCATGCGGGCCATCGACGAACGGGCTTTTCAGTGGCGGCCTACTCCCCGTACCAACTTGTAAATACCATGGTTTCCCAACAAACGCTTCGCTACGAAGTCCTTTCCGTAGCCGACGCTTCCCGTCTATCTGAAGTCGCTATCCGGGCCTACTGCGATCATTATCTGCACTTATGGCACGATGCCGGGTCCTGGTACCTGGCTCGTTCATTCACCACCGAGGCTCTGGCGCAGGAACTGCTTGACGAAAATGCCCGCTTTTACCTGATTCATCTTGATGAAGAGCCTATTGGCTTTCTGAAGTTGAACCGGCTAAAACCATCGCCCTGTGAGCCGTCCCTGAATGCCCTTGAACTGGAGCGCATCTACCTGCAAAAGACAGTAACCGGAAAGGGCATCGGTACGAAAATTGTCCAGTTTGTGCTTGACCATGCCCGGCAGATCGGCAGGCAGGTTGTCTGGCTTAAAGCCATGGAAAGCAGCCAGGATGCCATTGCGTTTTACCAGCGGATGGGCTTTTTATTGTGTGGCACATCTAAACTGTCGTTCGAGGCCATGCGGGAAGAATACCGGCCTATGGTAACCATGCAGCAGATGCTTTGAGCCAGGTAAGGATAGCAGGTACCAGGTCGATGTAGTTCAGGAAAACTCTTTCAGCGAAACGGGTTGGGCGGCAAAAAGTAACGGGAGCTTCACCTGGAACCAGCCTTCGTGCTCCTGAATGACAGGCTGTTGCTGATTAAGTAACTGGTATTTTACGGCAATATTGGAAAGCCCTACTCCGTTCGATTCGACCCGCAGCGTTTTGCGTTGCAGGCTGTTTTCAACAATCAGGACATTGTCAGGGGTTGTTCGAATCCGGATTTTGAGCGGCTTTTGTGCGATGACGACGTTGTGTTTCACCGCATTCTCCACCAATAATTGTAACGTTAGCGGAGGTAAAAGTGCTTCCTGGTAGGCCTCATCGACGTCAATATCCAGACTGACGGAGCAGCCAAAGCGGGTTTTAAGTAAATGAAAATAGGATGAAATAAACCGCAGTTCAATGCTCAGGGTTGTCAGCTCATGTTCATTGCTGCGGAGCAGGTACCGGTATACTTTGGATAACTCATTTACAAACTCACCCGCCTGATTCGGGTCTTCGTCGATCAGGGACGAAAGCGTATTCAGTCCATTGAACAGAAAGTGGGGATTTATCTGGCTTTGTAAAGCCCGCATCTGCATTTCTGTTTTCTCCTGGTGCATCCGCTGTAGGGCCAGATCGGCTTCGAGGTACTCCCGACGGCGCTGTTCGCGCTCCCGCTCCAGATCTTTTTCAACGACCGCCTTATTGACCGCTTCCCGACGGTGACGGTAGGAGATGCCCAACGCAAAAAAGATCAGATCCAGCACTACCCCCGTCTGAACGTACAAATCAGGATGCTGCCAGAACAGCGACTGCTGGTTGAGGGCTGGCGATTTCAACAGTAGCAGCGTTGTGATGGAATGGTTGAGAAGCAGGGAAGCTGTTCCGGCCACGAAAAAACGGGCCACCATGTCCGTCGACCTGAAAAACGAATAGACGATATAACTCCCAACGCCTAACAGGGCAAAGCGTACCGGCTGAAGCATAATCTGGTGCACGGGCGATTGCCAGAAGTCGGTGAACAGATAGATATACGTTTTAATAACGCAGTAACCTACCAACAGGCCCTGAACAACGGTGACCCAGCGAAGAAACCTGGGCCTCTCGCGAAGGTTGAGGAAAATCTTGGCTAATTCTAGGTAAAGGATATAGCCCGAGTAGGAGAGGAGAAGCTTCTCAAAATTGGCAATGTTGAGGGGCTGATCAAAATGATTGATCGTAAAATATATCGCCCAGGTTATTGTGTATAATGAGTAGATGCCGTAGATGCGCTCCCGGTACATAAACCACTGTACCGTATTTGTCAATAGCATGGCCAGGACCATACCCAGAAAGAGCGGAGACAGTGCTTCGTAGGTCATTGATCGGATAGAAAGGGCTAAAGAGGATAAGCAAATATAGATATATCGATCTGGTTTGATTTAATCTCTCTATTTAGTGGAGATTACACTTTACGAACGGCATATTTTAAGGGTGAACCGGCATAGCTATACGCTTAGAGTGTTACTCTGAATCTGCTAAGGTTTGCTCGGTTACCCGATCAGGGCGGATTTTGTTTGAATATATCGTCACTTCACTAGGCTCCCGGCGCAATTCATGCGGCTGTTTCTACGGTTCAGGCAGCCGGTTCTGGTTCACCCGCCGGGGCATATCGTACGTTTGCATCGTTCTTCAAAAAAACAGAAACAACAAATCAATCATGCAAACGATTACCCGATTTTCTCTGATTGCTCTTGCCTTTACCCTTTCTTTTAGTCCCGCTTCGGCACAACAGCCCGTCCGGCGTACAGCCGCCAAGCCGGTTACCAGACCAGCCTCAACAGTGGCGCGGACTTCGGCCGGTCAGCCGAAAAAAACAACGGCGACGCCAACGACAGCAACCGCCAAACCAGATGCCGCGATACAGGTACCCGTAGAACAAGCGGCTCCTGCACCCGTAATAGCCCGCCAAAAAGAGTCCAATTCGCAATCGGTAGCCCAATCACCAGCTACTCACAAGGGTCCGGCTGCACCGGTAAAAACTGACGGGGACAAACACGTCTACATAAATGCCGGTATTGGCCTGGCAACGTATTATGGTGGCGGGTTACCGCTAGGCGTATCGGCCGAAGTTGATCTGAAGAATAACGTATCTATTGGCGGCTCTGTCGATTATTTCCGCTATAACTACGGCTATTACGCTGGTGGCTACACATTCATCTACGCCGGTGGCCGCGTTTCATACCACCTGGGCGATGCTCTAAAGGTGGAGAGCCCTAATTTTGATCCGTACATCGGTGCCTCGCTGGGTTTTCGTCATGCCAGCTATCGTGATTCGTTCGGCTATAGCTATAGCGATTACGGCAGCGGCTACAACAGCGGTTTATGGCTGGGAATTCATGCCGGTGCGCGTTATCTGTTCAGCCCGAAGATCGGTGCCTTTGCCGAAGTAGGGTATGGCGTTTCGGCGCTCAAACTGGGTCTTACCGCGAAATTTTAAGAACGAATGAACCCCCTCCGTGGCTGGTTCAACAGACTTGGGCGCTTGGTACCCTGAGCCGAATCAAGTCTCCGGTCTGAACTCTTCCTCTTTTTAATTTATCACAACAAATACTCATGAACAATATTATTGATATTCGTTTTTCGGCCTTGTTGATTCTGCTGGTGGCCGCTTTGGTAACAGCCTGTAAGAAAGACGACAATAACGCTCCAACGCCCGATTTAGGGACACAGGTAGCCGGGATGTATACCTACTCCGAACTTAAAACAGAGGGCAAAACCTATCCGGCCAGCGATACGAACCTGAAGGGAACCATCACGCTGACCCGGCAAACACCTACAACGGTTGCTATTCAGCTGGCTATCGTTCACAAAGCCACAAACGAAACCTTTGCCGATGATGCTGCTAAGGATGTAGATGTGGTAGAATCTGCCAGTGGAACCATCGAACTGCATTACAACGGAGATACTATCGCAAAGATCAACGGGAGTAAAATCAGTATTGAAGGTGAAGATGATGCCGGTACGGTATTTACCCTCTCTGCCACGAAGTAACCTCAGCACCAGCTTCTCCCTTGTAGTAGGGGAGAAGCTTTGTTTTTAAATGCAGTCGTGATTTTTATTTCCTGTATTCGCCTGATAGCTACCTGGTTTTCCCGGATGAACTATGTGCGTACGACACTTCAGTCGCGCGTTCCTGGGCCTAAAAGGTGGGAACGAGCATCGGAACTCGCTGCCTGTAGTGTATATACTGCCATCCGAAGGTTTCAACCAGCTTACGCTCTTCATAAAAAATACCGATCCGGATGTACCCGAAGGCTGCCAGACTAAACAGTAAATTCTTCCAGTAGGGCTGAAACGCAATAAGTCCGGCTAAGCTGATGAGGGTACCCAGATACAAGGGATGCCGAACGTATTTGAACAGGCCAGTCTGTTGTAATTGACCGTTGGTCGCTGTAGGGTGATTAATAGGCCAGCCAATGAATTCGGCAAGATCATATTTCCGCAGGGCAACAAGGGCAAGGAACGCACCTACGGCTATCAAATAACCGCCAATCCAGACGGAGCCGAGCCAGTCGTAAACAGGCTCGGCCGGTGCCAGGCGAAGGGTGTGTATGACGGGGATAAATGTGAATATGGCCAGCCCGTTATACAGGAGCCGATAATAGGGTTGGGCTATGTACCGAAAGAACAGGCTTTTAAACCAGTGAGCGGCTGTAAGACTATGAAATGCGCCAAATATTGCCCAGCTTAAGCAAATGAGGATGTAAGCAGTCATACGCAAATGAATTGAAGTATCAGGCAGGAATAAGTTCCTCTGTGGATAGTTGAATTAACTAATAGCTACCTGCTAAAGGCAGAACAAAACAATTCATACGCTATTTTTTACAGTTCAGTCAAAATTTTCCGCAGTTCGTACGTTCTCGTGTCAGGAATGCCCAACATATAAGCCAGTTTCGGCATTCATTATATGATGAGCTGCCGTACCAACTGGATAAAGCATCTTGTAAGGGTAATGCACCGACCTCGTTTCTTTTCGACATACGAGTGGTGGTATCATCTGTTTATGATGCCCCTGCTGTTTCCCGTTGGTAATTACTACATCATCGGTACCCGCTACTTTACCGATCTTCTGGTTTTTATCGTAGGAACGTGTCTGGTGTTTGGGCTTTACTGGCTATCTGTTGTAGCCCTTACAATAGCCATCAGGGCTGTTATTAAACGTTACCCGACGGCCAGCCAGACGCTGCGCCGGATGCTGGTTATGCTGGCCGTGGTGAGTGCGTTGACAGGCTTACTGGCCTGTCTGGATGTCTGGGTGTATAGCTCGGTACCCCTAACGGGAACTCAGTTTATCTGGCCTGTCATTCGGCCGGTTCTGGTGCTGGGGTTACTCTTTGGGGTATTTCTGTGTATGGTACTAGGCCTGGTATACATGTACAGCCAGTGGAACAAAGACCTTCGGGAGGACGAAGAGCTTCAGCGTGATGTTATCCAGGGGCAATACGATTCATTGAAAGGTCAGCTGAATCCGCATTTCCTGTTCAATGCCCTCGATTCACTCGCTGGCCTTATCCGTGAGGAACCCAGGCACGCAGAAGCGTTTGTCGATAAACTGGCCTTCGTATATCGGTACATGCTGCAATCCGGTCGGCAGCTGAATGCGGCAGCAACGGCTGGGTCGGGGGAACTGGTAACCCTGCTGGCAGAACTGGAGTTCATTGATTCGTATGCCGACCTTCTCAACATCCGGTACGGGCAGAGCCTTCAGATCGAACGTCCCGACTTGCGAAAAATACCGTTAGCCAATTACCACCTGCCACCCTTAACAATACAATCCTTGATTGATAACGCCATTAAACAAAACAGGATGTCGGCACATGATCCGCTGATTATTCGAATTGAGATCACAACCGAAGGGTGGATGCAGGTGACCAGCAACCGTCAGCAAAAGGTTAACCGGATAGCATTGGGTGGTCCCGGCTGAGGGGCTTCCGGTTACAGTCTATCCCGTAATTATGCCAGTTGAAGTAACACCGGCTCGCCTTGTTCAAGCAGCGAGTCTATCTTTAGTTATTGTATGAATCCAGACCGAGCCAACAGCAGCATTTGATTCGATAAGCTAACCAGAGCATCCATGAAAAAGACCCATGTTGACCGTATTCGTCGCTGGCTTCGCCTGACGACCCGTGGGATGTGGTCATACATGCTGCTGATGCCCTGGTTTGTGCCGCTGATCAGTTATTTGCTCGTTGGGCAGTCGTACATCAGCCATTGGCAATCGTTCACAGGGGCTACGTTGCTCATCTGGCTCCTGTCGACAGTTGCCTTTGTGACCCACGACTGGGCGGCCAATGCGATTGCCCATCGGTATCCCAGCCTGCGGCAAACGGTGCTTCGGGCGGGATTGACCGTCGCTGCGTTTTGCGGGCTGTCGGGTTCGTTTCTGCTACTATATACCTGGTATTTCATTAACTACCGGCCTTTTAGCTCGCAGCTTACCTACGAAGGCGTATCAAGCGTCTATATTTTTGATTTCATCGCTATTCTCCTACTGGTTGGTATCTACGAAACATCCTATTCGCTTTACCGCTGGCAACAGCACCAGATGAACAAGGAGAAACTCAAAAAGGAAAACCTGCAGGGCCAGTTACAGGGGTTGAAAAGTCAGGTCAATCCGCACTTTCTTTTCAATAGCCTCAACTCACTGTCCTCACTGATTGCCGACGAACCCCAGCGCGCTGAGCAATTTGTCAATGAAATGGCCAGCGTATACCGGTACATGCTCCAGACGAATACAAGGGCGTCAACTTTATCGTCAGCCAATCGGTGGGGTGATACTATGGGAGTTGCTGAAGAAGACTCCGGCGATGAGGATGCCGATCAACTAACCTCGCTGGATAATGAACTGACGTTTATTGAGTCGTATTATCACCTGCTTAAAACACGACACGGGGCCGGACTGGACCTGACCATTCGGGTCAATGAGCGATACCGGCAGCACAGAATTCCGATGCTTACCCTCCAGTTACTGGTCGAAAACGCGGTAAAACACAACGTCGTTCTGGCGAGCAAGCCACTGAAAATCGAGATTCTGACTACTGAAGCCGGACAGCTCATCGTCCGGAATAACCTACAGCGGAAGAACATCCGGTCGGGCCTCAACCGGTTCGAATCCACTCAATCCGGACTTATGAATATTCAGGCAAAGTACCAGTTGCTGGGCTATCCTCAGCTGGCCATTGCTGCCGGTCCAGACTACTTTACAGTTACCTTACCTCTACTGACAAAAACGCAAACGAACTTATGAATGCCCTCATTGTTGAAGATGAAGAACTAGCAGTACGCAAGCTCAGGAAATTGCTGACCGAAGTAGCGCCCGATCTGCTCGTGGCGGGCGTAACCGCCAGCATTGATGATACCGTCGACTGGCTGGAAAATCTGCGGACAACGGGCCAGCCCGAACCTGACCTGATCTTTCTGGATATTGAACTGGCCGACGGACAGAGTTTCGAGATTTTTGAACGTACCACCGTGCGTAGCACCGTCATTTTTACCACTTCGTATGATGAGTACGCCCTTCAGGCTTTTAAGGTCAACAGCATCGACTACCTGCTGAAACCCGTGCAACGGGAAGATTTGCAGCGTAGCCTTAAAAAATATGAGGATCTGCGCCAGCGGTCGACTGAAACGCCGAGCCTGAATATTGAAAAGCTGTTGCAGCAGCTTCAGAGTCAGGTATCGCGCGATTTTCGGCAGCGCTTTCTGGTGCGTCAGGGCCAGCGAATGCTCTCAGTAGAGGTGGGCGAGATCGCGTATTTTTATACCGAAGACCGCTATAGTTTTTTTGCCATGCATACCGGGCAGAAGTTTCTGGTCGATTACACTCTCGATGAGCTTTCTGACGCCCTCGATCCGGCCCGTTTCTTCCGGATCAACCGGGGGGTTATCGTGACGCATCAGGCTGTAGAGCAGATACAGCCTTATTTCGGTAATCGGCTAGCTTTGCAACTAAAGCCTATTTTTGACAAAGAAGCCCTTGTCAGTCGCGAAAAAGTAAGTGATTTTAAGCAGTGGATGGGTAAATGACGCCGAAACTTGTTCGGCATGGTTGAGCTTGTTTGTGGTCAAAACTGGTTAGGTCAGTAGGAAGGCGGTATATTTGCGTCATTCTTTTACGTGATAGAACGCCCATGTTTAGTCTCAACAACCTCCTCCGACCGCATATTCTTACCCTGATGCCTTACTCCTCCGCGCGCGATGAGTATACCGGTAAAGAGGGGGTATTTCTTGATGCCAATGAAAATCCGCTGGGTTCCACCACCACCGGAAACTATAACCGTTACCCCGACCCGCACCAGTGGGCCATCAAACAACGGCTGGCTCCCATTAAGGGCGTTCGGCCAGAGCAGATTTTCCTGGGTAATGGCTCCGACGAACCCATCGACCTCCTCGTTCGGGCTACCTGTACGCCGGGTACGGATTCTATCTTGATTATGCCGCCAACCTATGGCATGTACGAAGTGTCGGCGGCAATTAACGACGTTAAGGTTACGAAAGTCCCCCTGACCGCCGATTTTCTGGTGGATACCGATGCCGTACTGGCCGCTATTACCGATACCACGAAACTGATCTGGTTATGTTCACCCAACAATCCGTCGGGTAACCTGCTTCAGCCTGAGTCCATCCGGACAATCCTTGATGCGGCTCAACAATCGCTGGTGATTGTTGACGAAGCGTACATCGACTTTGCTGATGTGCCGTCCTGGACCAGCGAGCTGGATAACTACCCGAATCTGGTCGTGCTGCAAACCTTTTCGAAAGCCTGGGGACTGGCGGCACTGCGGCTCGGTATGTGCTTTGCCTCGGAGGAGTTGATTCGAATAATGAACAAGATAAAGCCTCCGTATAACATCTCCGCGCCTACGCAGGCCCTGGCTCTTGAAGCCCTGGGCAACGAATCGGAAAAGAACGGTATGGTGGCGCAGATCCTGGCCGAACGGCAGTCGCTGGCCGATGAATTACGGGCGCTGCCAATGGTGCAGGTTGTACACCCCTCGGATGCCAACTTCCTGCTTGTTCAATTTGTCGATGCCAAAGGGACCTTCGAATACCTCATTGAGCAGCAGGTTATTGTTCGTGATCGGTCAAACGTGAAACTTTGCGACGGCTGTCTGCGTATTTCGGTGGGTACATCGACCGAAAACGAGCGGTTGATGGCTGTACTCCGGCAAATTCACGACGTGTCCCCGGCAACTGATTTGCCCCTCGGCACGGGTGATGACGCCACCCGGCCCGAACTTGTATCAAACGCGTAGGCTGTCTGTTTGGTAAATCTTGATCCTGTTACGTCAGGTAGAAAGGATGGTCTAAGCAGGATGAACGTTTAAAAGCTTTATGAGAAAATTAATCTTGGTTGCGGCACTGGGTATACTGGGCTGGCTAACAGTGCCGACTACGGCTCGGGCACAATACAATAACTGGTCGGTGGGCGTCCGGTTGGGTGAACCATCGGGCGTGAACATCCGCAAATATTTTGGCAATAACCACGCCTTCGACCTGAACATCGGTACCTATGGTGGGCTATACGGCACCAAACGCAGTTACCGCCCCGGCGACTATAAAACGGTTGGGCTGACCATTCAGGGACATTATCTCTGGCATACGGCGATTACTAAAAGTGAAAGTTTACGGGCCTATTATGGTTTTGGGGGCCAGATCAACAACCGACGCACGTACCCGCTCCGGCTTAATGGCGAATACCAGAATACACTGTCGTTGGGTGGTTCAGGCATTGGCGGCCTCGAATATTTTCCGGTGAACAAGCCCTATTCGTTTTTCCTCGAAACGGGTGCCTATGTCGAACTGCTCCAAGCGCCGTTCTTCCTGAGCCTGAATACAGGAATCGGGTTGCGGTATAATTTTTAGAAGGGGTGAGGAGTTGGGAGCGAGGATCGGACCGCCGAAGCGGTGAGGAGGGCTGACGCGTCATAAATACCGCCGGATGGCTCTCACCGCTTCGGCGGTCCGATCCTCGCTCCCAACTCCTCACCCCTAAAAAACACCCATGTTCAAAATATACAGTTCTTCGGCTGGGTCGGGGAAAACTTATACGCTCACGAAAGAGTACCTGAAGCTGGCGTTGCGGCCCGGTGAGAAGGACGACTATTTTCGCCGGATTCTTGCCGTGACGTTCACCAATGCAGCTGCCAACGAGATGAAGAACCGGATTCTGAAAAACCTGTCCGAGATGGCCGGTGAAAAAGAATCCCCCTTGCTTGATGTTCTGGTCACTGAACTCTATGGTATCGAGTCGGGGGCTGAATCGTTTTACGAAACGAAAATAGAATTGCGCAAAAAGGCATCTACCGTTTTCAGAACGATTCTGCACCGGTATGCCGATTTCAGCGTAACCACCATTGATTCCTTCACGCAGCGAGTTGTGATGGCCTTTACGGATGAGCTGGGGTTGCCCTATTCCTTCGATGTCGAAATGGACACCGACGAAGTGCTGGAACTGGCCATCGACAACCTCATTGAAAAGGCCGGTACCGATGAGATGGAAGAAATTACGACCATCTTGAGCGAGTACTATACCCACACGGCCGCTGAAGGCAAAAGCTGGAACCAGCTTCCGGAATTGCTGAAAGAATTTGGCCGAAACCTCACCTCCGATCAGTTTTATGAAGCTGTCAATGCGGCCCAGAAATTATCGCCGGGAGCCTTGCGTGCCATTCGTGCTCAGTTACTGAACCACAACCAGCAGATCGAAACGGACATCATCGGGCAGGGGCAGCGCGCCTGGAAACTGATTACGGATGCGGGGCTGGACGAAAAAGATTTCAGTTACGGAGCCAGTGGCGTTGGGGGCTTTTTGAAAGCAGTTGCCGAAGGAAACGCGCATAAAGATGCCGGTACGCGCGTCAGCAACGCGTTGACGAATAAGGAGTGGTATACCAAAAAGACACCGCTTCCCGTGCAAGCCATGATCGACAACATGGCCGAAGAATTAGGTGCGTGTATCTCAGAAATACTTCGTATCCGGGAGGAGAGCAACCATCAGGTAACCCTGTTCGATTGCCTGCTGCCCCATTTGCAGAAACTGGCTCTGCTTAAGCAAATGCGCCTTGAGTTCGATGATCTGCTGCGAAAAGACGGCCGGGTTCACATCTCCGAATTCAATAAAAAGATTCTGAATATTGTCGCATCGGAACCGGTGCCGTTCCTGTATGAGCGGCTGGGTACAAAATACAACCACATCCTGATCGATGAGTTTCAGGATACGTCACGCCTGCAATTCGCCAACCTGTTGCCGCTTATCGAGAACTCCCTGGGTGCCGACCATTTCAATCTGGCCGTGGGCGACGGTAAACAGGCCATTTACCGCTTCCGGGGGGGCGACATGGACCAGATCGTTGCCCTGCACCGCAAAGACCTCGATACACTGAAACAGGCGCATAACCCCGGTTCTTGGACCGCCGACCGCATTGACATGCTCGATGGGCATCTGAAAGACGAACTGCTCGATACCAACTGGCGAAGCGCCGAACCCATCGTTCGCTTCAACAACGATTTTTTTGAGTTTACCGCCCGTAAGTTTGAAAGTCAACACCCGAAGCTGACCGATGTATTCGACAGTCAGAAACTGTTTCACCAGAAAGCGCAGCCTAAGGCCAATCTAGCCGGGCATGTGCAGATCGACTTCGTTGCCAAAGACGAAGCGACGGATAAAGACCTGACCGCTCAGATGCTCGAAAAAGCGATGGAGCACCTGAATAAAGCCCTGGACGACGGGTACAAATACGGTGACATCGCTATCCTGTGCCGGAAAAAATCGCACGCAAAAGCACTCGCCAACGAGCTAAATGCCAGGCGGATACCGCTCGTGTCGGCCGATTCGCTGTCGCTGGAGTTTTCCGATCCGGTCAAGTGGCTGGTTACGCTCATGCAACTGCTGCAACGGCCCGACCAGAAACTGCTTCGTTATGAATTGCTGTATCTGTTCCATCGGGTAGTACAGGATATTTTTCCAGACAATACGCTTACCACCAAACTTCGATCTGTTGCGGAGAGCGATATCGACGCACTCTACGCCTACCTGGCCGAAGAAGGTTATCCCCTCGACCCGTATGCGCTCGGGCAACTCAATCCATACGAGCTGGCCGAGCGATTGACCGCTCAATTCGGTCTGTTCAATCAGGCGGAGCATAACCCGTTCCTCTTTCGGTTCCTCGACGAAGTACTGGCGTTTAATCAGAAGCGGAGTGGCCACCTGAGCGACTTTCTGTTGTATTGGGAAGGGGTTCGGCAGAAGATTTCGGTAGAGGGAAACGCCCGCAATGCGGTGAGTATACAAACCGTTCACAAATCCAAAGGCCTTGAGTTTCCGGTGGTTATCATCCCTTTCGCCAACTGGCGGGTGGAGCCCATCAACGACAGTACTATCTGGCTCGATCTGAGCAGTATTCGGAGCGATATACTGACGCACGAAAACAGCACCGGGGAGCTGACCCGGTTGTTATCGGCGCCTGCCAATACGACCAGTAAACTGCGGGGTGCTCCGGCTGTTGTAGCGGCTCAGTACGAAGAGGAACTGACGCGGACGTTTCTGGAAAATATGAATATGCTCTACGTGGCCTTCACCCGCCCAACGGATCGGTTGTACGTCATTAGTGAAGCAAAGGATTTCAGTAAAGGTCAGCAAAACACCATTAGCCACTGGCTGAATGCGTTTCTGCGCGATAGCGAAGTGGCCCGTAATTGCGGCTGTGCCTGGCAGGAAGGTGTATTTAGTTACCAGATCAGCCTATGCGCCGATTATTTCCCTCATCACAAAGCTGATGATTCCCTTGATGAAATCGTACTGGACGAAATCGTCAGCGGGCACCGGGGACAGGACTTACAACTTCGCCGTCAGGCCGACCGGATGTTCGATGTTGCTACGTTTGAGCGCACTCGCGAACGCGACCGTAAGCTTTGCGCGGCACTCAGTCTGATCAGGGGTGCCGAAAGCATCGACAAAGTACTCCGCCAACTCGTTAGCGAAGGGCTCGTCCGGCAGGTAGAATGTGGCGAACTAAAGCAAAGTCTGCTGGGCATTGTTTCGCATCCCGCTTTATCAGCCCTGTTCGATTCTACCTTGCGGATCGATACAGATCGCAGCATTCTAAGTAATAAGCGGGTACACGGCGCCCCGCACCGGGTGGTGCATTTCCCTGATGGGCACATCGTGCTCGTGCAATATGAGTCGAAAGCCCTTTCGCCGGAAGCAGAGGCTGTACCCGCATTGGAACCAGAATCGGCAAAAACGTACTCCCCAACGGACACCCTGAAGTACTTTACCCGTTTGTACCGGGATATGGGGTTTGCGGAAGTAGAAGGCCGGTTGGTGTATCTGGCTGACGAGCCCGATGTAGTGAAGGTGGTGTAAGAATGTATGATACTCACAATAGGATGAATAGTATGAAAGGTAGTTGCCGGAAAAAGATTTTAGGTTTGCTCGTTTTTTTTCAATCGACATTCATTGTCAGTGCGTCTCTGGCTCAGTCGCCTTATGCATTAAAGACGGGTCGGGAGCTTACCCTGCTGGGGGCGGGTGTCGCATCGTTTGGCACATCCGTCCTGCTCGGTTCAACCGTCGACCCGCTGACCAGCGCTCAGGTAGCGTCTCTTAATCGAACGGAAGTCAATACGTTCGATCGGAGCGCGACCTACCACTGGTCACCAACTGCCGATAAGCTGAGCGATGTGGCACTGGCCGGAAATGTAGCAACGCTAGGTTTACTGGCTCTGGGCACGAAAACGATGCGGCAGGATTTTAAAACGGTTGCCGTGATGTATATCGAAACGATAGCTCTGTCCAGTGGTATCGAACGGACCGTAAAGGCTATTACACAGCGGAGTCGGCCGTTTGTACACAACCCCGCTGCGCCATTGGAAGAGAAACTGACACGCGATGCCAGCCAGTCGTTTTTCTCCGGCCACGCCACCATTTCCTTTTCCACGGCGGTCTTTATGGGTGAAGTATTTCGGCATTATTTTCCGCATTCCCGACTAAAACCGGTTGTTTGGGTTGGAGCGTTGGGGCTGGCATCTGCCTCGTCTATCCTTCGCTATGAAGCCGGTTTGCACTACCCGACTGACTTGCTCGCCGGGGCCGCATTCGGGTCGCTGGTGGGTTGGGGGATCCCGAAACTACATGAGGTTAAAAACCAGAGCGAACTGGGCCGTCGGTTGGATATACAGCCTTGGAGTAACGGCGCGGCCAATGGAATTTACCTGCGCTTAGCGGTGTTTTCGCGTTAATAGATATAATCTTCTATGAATATACTGATGTTGTGTACGGGTATTGGGCTTGCGCTGCTGGGAGCTGGCATCTGGCGTTATAAGGCAACGCACCTCTTATCGAACGTGGACAGTAATCAAGTTGATCCGTCAAAAAAAGACGGCCTGGCCCGGTATGCAGGGCTGTATTGTATAGGAGTTGGAGGTATCTTTTTCGGATTGTCCTTTGTAATTGAACGGTTCACAACAGAAAGAGAGTTACTTCTTGTAATTGGTGGTACGGTGGTCCTCATTATGATTGCCACTGCTATTTATTTGTCGGGGCTGGGGCGTTTCATGAAGAAGTAGAGAGTGCCTGCCGTTCATCTGTGAGTTTTACTGAAATGACTAAAATTACTGAACACATCAAAGCCGCTAACGGCAAACCTATTTTCTCTATTGAAGTCATTCCGCCCATCAAGGGGGATAATCTGAAAAGTCTGCTCGATAATATCGAGCCGCTCATGGAGTTCAAGCCGCCCTTTATTGATGTTACCTACCACCGTGAAGAATACATTGAACGGCCCCTTCCCGATGGCACCATTCAGAAAATAGTAACCCGCAAACGGCCCGGTACCGTGGGTATCTGTTCGGCCATCATGCATCGGTTTGGGGTGGACCCCGTACCGCACGTGCTTTGTGGAGGGTTCAGCCGGGAAGAAACCGAAGATTTCCTGATCGACCTGCATTACCTGGGTATCGATAACGCGTTGGTGCTTCGTGGCGATCCGGCCAAGCCGTTCTCGACCTTCAAAGCCAAAGAAAATGGCTATTCCTACGCCAGTGAATTGGTTGAGCAGGTGGCCAATATGAACAAGGGTATCTACCTGCACGAAGAAGATACGGCTTTGGCTCCCAGTAACTTCTGTATTGGCGTAGCGGCTTATCCCGAAAAACATTTCGAAGCTGTTGATCACGACATTGACTTTCAGTACCTCAAACAGAAAATTGATAAAGGGGCGGATTACATCGTAACCCAGATGTTCTTCGACAATGCCAAATACCTGAGTTTTGTGGAGCGCTGTCGGCAGGAGGGGATCATGGTGCCAATAATCCCAGGTTTAAAACCACTCAGCACTCGCAAGCATCTCCAGATTCTACCAAAGCTGTTTCACCTTCACATGCCGGAGGATTTGGTCCGTGCCGTTGAAGCCTGCGAAAACGACCAGCAGGCTCGGCAGGTGGGAGTGGAGTGGTGCATTCAGCAGTGCCGCGAGTTGATAAAAGCGGGCGCTCCTGTTATGCACTTCTACACCATGGGCAAATCCGACAACATCATGAAAATTGCTCAGGAAGTTTTCTAAAACGACTGCACTTGTATAAAACGGTTGGGGGTCGTGGTTTCAGATTTGAAACCACGACCCCCAACCGTTTTAAATGGAAATAGGGTTCTATTCGGCCAGATAGTTGCCAATGCCGACAATAACTGTCGAGAGAACTACCATAGTAATGCCTAGTGAGATCGTCCGCATGGTTGGCTTGTTGGCACCCCGCCATTCGTGCAGGTAAAGGCCCCAAAAACTACTGAAGGCAATGATAAAAGCCATGTGCAGGGTCCAGCCCGAGAAACGGTATTCGCCCATTTTACTGTCGCCCATACCGTAGAAGAAGAACTGGAAATACCAGGTGAAGCCAGCCATAGCACAGAAAATAATATTTTTCAGAATGGGGGCGGACATGTTCCCATAGTCTGTATACGTTTTGTTGCGTATGTTCAGATAGATGGTCCAGATGGCGTTGGTGGTCAGCCCGCCGAGGAGAATAATGACCAGAGCGGCATTGTTCATGTACAGCGGATCGGTTCCATTCTTAACGGCCAGATCGGCAATGGGTTGCCCGGCGGTGAGGCCGAATGAAAAACAGGCGCTCATGATTCCCGAAAATATCGCCACCATTAGCCCTTTTCGAATATCAAATTCGGCAATAACGGCCTTTTTCTGTTCGTCAGTCAGTGACCGTTCTTTCATCATCCCGGCGATCCCGCAAATAGAAATGCCTAATACGCAAACGGCCAGCCCCAGCATAATGACCTGCCCGGAAGTTGTACCGACCAGGGTACCAAACTGCCCTTGCCAGATAGGCGGTACGAGTGTACCAAAAACGGCGCAAAGGCCCAGCGTAACGGCCATGCCGAGCGACAGACCCAGGTAACGCATGGCCAGGCCAAACGTCAGCCCACCAAAGCCCCATAAAACACCCCAGAAATACGTCCAGAAAATGGTGTCGCTGGACGACTTTGCCAGTACATCGAAGAGATTGGGCACGGTGAGTGAACCAAGCAGTAAAGGAGCGGCCAGCCAGGAAAACAAGCCACCAATGAGCCAGTAACTTTCCCAGGCCCAGCCACGGACTTTTTTGTACGGTAGATAAAAACTGCCGGAGGCAAAGCCCCCCAGCGCATGAAAGATAACACCCAGGAATACGGCCACTTTTCTTGATTTTTTTCGAATGTATTGACTCTCCTTACCAAAACTTACCTGTTCTCTCCTGCCCGTTAGCGGGGGGCATATCAATAAAATTATTTAATAACGCTAACAGGAGAGTACATGAAGCAGGAGAAAAAAGATTGCAGTTACTTTGTCTAAAACAAGATTGCTGACGGATACTACTTACTTATTTTCTATGAATACCACGCAAGCGTTCAATTATGTTAGCTACCTCTGGGATGATAAAAAGGCGGCAGAACTGGCTGGCGATGAAGTCGCCCTGTTTATTTACCGCTCAAATCTGCTCGGAGCCGACCTGCGCCTAACGAACTATGCCGGCGGAAATACATCGGTCAAGTTGATGGAAACCAATCCATTGACGGGCGAGCCGGTCGAGGTGATGTGGGTGAAAGGATCGGGTGGAGATATTGGTACATTGACGAAGAAAGGATGCGCTAACCTCTACGTGGATCGGCTTCATGCGTTGAAAAAACGGTACCGGGGCCTTGAGTTCGAAGATGAGATGGTTGGCCTGTTCGACCACTGCCTGTTCGACCCCAAATGTGCCGCTCCATCCATTGATACACCTTTACACGGCTTACTGCCTTTCAAACATATTGACCACCTGCACCCCGACGCGCTGATTGCCATTGCCGCGAGCCGCGATGGAGAAGCCATCATGCACGAAATCTGGGGCGACCAGCTGGCCTGGCTTCCTTGGCAGCGACCCGGCTTCGACCTGGGCCTGAAACTGGAAGAAACCGTTAAGAATAACCCGAATCTGCGGGGTGTTATTCTCGGCGGACACGGCCTGTTCACTTGGGGTGATACGTCTTACGAATCGTATATGAATACGCTGGAAGTCATCGAACAGGCTTCCGAATACCTGAACGCTAACTACGGTAAAAAACGGCCCGTATTTGGTGGCGCTGCCCGCGAAAATACCGATGCCGACACCCGTAAAACACAGGCCGCAGCACTCATGCCGGTTTTACGTGGTCTGGCTTCGGGTCACCGCCGGATGATCGGTCATTTTACCGACGATGAACGGGTACTCGAATTTGTTAACTCCAACGATCTGCCCCGGCTTGCGCGCCTGGGCACCAGTTGCCCCGACCACTTCCTGCGGACAAAAATCCGCCCGCTGGTTCTTGACCCCGAACAGCTTTCGGGTGAGGGCAGCAGCGCCTACCTGGAAAAGGCTTTTGCCGATTACCGAGCCGATTATGAAGCCTATTACGAGCGCAACAAGCATGACAATAGCCCCGCCATCCGCGATCCGAATCCGGTGGTGATTCTGTGGCCGGGCGTGGGCATGTTCACTTTCGCCAAAGACAAGCAAACGGCACGGGTGGCAGCCGAGTTTTATACCAACGCCATCAACGTAATGAAAGGGGCCGAAGCGGTTTCGGATTACGTCGGGCTGCCCGAGCAGGAAGCGTTTGATATTGAATACTGGCTGCTGGAAGAAGCTAAACTTCAGCGGATGCCAAAACCTAAACCACTGTCGGGCAAGATTGCCCTGATTACGGGCAGCGCCGGGGGGATTGGTAAAGCCATCGCCAAAGCCTTTCTGGCCGAAGGGGCTGTAGTCGTTATTAATGATAACGACGCCGATCGGCTGGCCGGTGCCAACGAAGAATTTCAGAAACAGTATGGTAAAGATGCGTACACAGCCGCTTTGCTGGACGTAACCGACTCTGGCACCATTGCCAATACCTACAGTGCCGCTGCACTCGCTTTTGGCGGGGTTGATATCGTGGTGAACTGCGCTGGCCTGAGCATTTCAAAACCCATTGAAGAGCATACTGAAAAGGACTGGGATCTGCTGTACGACGTGTTGGTGAAAGGCCAGTTCCTGGTAACTCAGCAAGCCGTTGAGGTGATGCGGAAGCAGAAACTGGGCGGTGATGTGCTGAACATCGTCAGTAAAAACGCGCTGGTTTCGGGCCCGAATAATGCCGGTTATGGCTCGGCCAAAGCGGCTCAGCTGCACCTGAGCCGCCTGAATGCCGCCGAACTGGGCAAAGACCATATCCGGGTCAATGTCGTGAACCCCGACGCGGTTATCTCCGACTCTAAAATCTGGGCGGGTGCCTGGGCTGAAGGCCGTGCCAAAGCGTATGGTGTTTCGGTAGAAGAACTGCCCGGTTTTTACGCCAAACGTACCTTGCTGAACGAAATCATTTTACCCGACGATATCGCCAATGCCTGCCTTGCCTTCGTAAACGGCTTACTGTCCAAGTCAACGGGCAACGTGCTGAACGTCGACGGTGGTGTAGCCATGGCCTTTGTTCGGTAAAAAAAGTGTCCGGTTTAGGGCTTTTAAACGACAAGCCCTAAACCGGACATCACAAATGGCCTGTACCAGCCCACAAATTTATTGGTGAGTTGATAAAACGGATCACGCGTAATTATCAACCGTTTCAAGGGTTTTCTGCATCACCCATTTTCATCGGGTGGTAATCCGTAATGGGCCATAAACCGTTAAATCCATCCGTAAACATAGTGGTGTGGTGGTGTTCTTTCTGATTTAGGATGTACGTCCTTACCTGAGGTATGTGTGATTCGCGAACCGAAAAAGCACCATAACCCGTTTGCCAGTCAAATGGAACAGTCGTCAGCTTCACCTGATTGAACGCATGTGATCTGCCGCCTTCAAGTTGTTTCATGACATCGGTGATGGATTTGCCTGGAGTAAGCAAAAACAACAAATGGACATAGTCCGCCACGCCACCAATACGTTGTATAAAGCACCCGTGTCAATGAACTGTTTGCGTAGGAACGGCTCTTTGTGATAACTGTATTAATTTCCATTATTCTTCTTAATGGATATAAAAGCATCTGAACCCTTATGAATCTCCAACCTGAACACATCGCCGAGTATAATCAGACGCTGCTGGAAGGTCACCAGCGTAAACTGTCCTACTGGACACAGGAGGTGGCTAAAGCGGAGCCCATTATTCAGAAACTCATTGCCTTTCAGATCGCTATTCCGAGCTGGGCGCTGGGAACGGGCGGTACCCGTTTCGGTCGGTTTCCGGGTGGGGGAGAGCCGCGCAGTCTGGAAGAGAAAATCGCCGATGTGGGCCTGTTGCATGCCCTGAACCGCGCCAGTGGTGCCATATCCCTGCACATCCCCTGGGACATTCCAACCGACCCGGAAGCCATCAAACAACTGGCCGCTCAGCATGGCCTGCGGTTCGATGCCGTCAACTCCAACACCTTTCAGGATCAGCCTGACGCCGAGCTGAGTTATAAATTCGGATCGCTCCAGCATGCCGACCCCGCCGTTCGTCGGCAGGCGATCGACCACAACATTGAGGTGATCCGGCATGGCGTGGCGCTGGGCTCTACAGCCCTCACCGTCTGGCTGTCGGATGGCTCCTGTTTCCCCGGACAGCTTAATTTTCGGAAAGCCTTTGACCGAACACTGTCGAGCCTGGAAGAAATTTACGCGGCACTCCCGGACGACTGGAAAGTATTTGTCGAGTACAAAGCCTTCGAACCTAACTTTTATTCGATGACCGTTGGCGACTGGGGCAGCAGCTTCCTCTACGCCAACAAACTCGGCCCGAAAGCCTATACGCTGGTCGATCTTGGCCACCACCTGCCCAATGCCAACATCGAGCAGATTGTCGCTATTTTACTCCATCAGGGTAAACTAGGTGGTTTCCATTTTAACGATTCCAAATACGGAGACGATGACCTGACGGCAGGCAGTATCAAACCATATCAGCTTTTCCTGATCTTCACCGAACTGGTCGATGGCCTGGATGCCAAAGGTATGAACCACGCTACCGACCTTGGCTGGATGATCGACGCCAGCCACAACGTAAAAGATCCGCTCGAAGACCTGCTTCAGTCGGTCGAAGCCATCCAGCTGGCGTATGCCCAGGCCCTGTTAGTGGACCGCGAAGCACTGGAAGAAGCCCGCGAAGCCAACGATGCCGTTCGGGCACAGGAGATTTTACAGGATGCTTTCCGCACAGATGTTCGGCCGCTGGTTGCTGAAGCGCGTCGGCGGGCCGGTGCATCACTGAACCCACTTGGCTTATACCGGCAACTGGACGTTCGCCAGCAACTGATCGGTGAGCGTGGTGCCAAAACAGTTGCTACGGGACTTTAACTTAATTATGAATGAGTGAATGATAGATTGAGTGAATAGCCGATGATCGCTTAATCACTACTTCGGTGGGTCTTATTATTCACTCATTTTATCGTTTACTGATTCATAATTGATACTTCATGACTACACCTGCTATTGCGGTTTTCGACATTGGGAAGACGAATAAGAAGCTATTTCTTTTTGACGAAAATTACCGGATTGTTCACGAAAGATCAGAGCAGTTTACGGAAATTCCGGATGAGGACGGAGACTTATGCGAAGATGTACATCGGCTCACAAACTGGGTGAAATCGTCGCTGGCCGATGTACTGGCCTTGCCCGACTATGACGTTCGGGCGGTAAACTTCTCGACCTACGGGGCCAGTATGGTTCATGTCGACGGCGAAGGGAAACCACTCTGTCCCCTCTACAATTACCTGAAAGCGTATCCGCCTGCACTCCTGCAGCAGTTTTTCGATGCCTATGGGCCGGAAACCAGTATAACCCGCAAAACAGCGTCACCTTCGCTGGGAAGCCTTAATTCCGGTCTTCAACTGTATCGGCTCAGGCACGAGCAGCCAGATGTGCTGGCGAAACTTGCCTACACGCTTCACTTACCGCAATACGTGAGCAGCCTGATTAACAACTGGCCGGTTTCTGAACTGACCAGCATCGGGTGCCATACCATGCTCTGGGATTTCGACCGGCAAGGGTATCATGACTGGGTTGATCGGGAAAATGTTGCCCCTTATCTGGCGCCCATCGTACCGTCAGATTCGGCCAAAGAGATTACAGTCAGCGGCAAATCCGTTCAGGTAGGGGTGGGTCTGCACGACAGTTCAGCGGCTTTGATTCCGTATCTGGCCTCCACACAGAACGAGGGTAATCCCTTCGTACTGATCTCTACCGGAACCTGGTGCGTAAGTATGAATCCGTTCAACAATAGCCCGCTCACAGCTGAAGAGTTGCAGTACGATTGCCTGAATTACATGCATTACAAGGGGCAGTCTGTCAAATCGTCCCGGTTGTTTGCCGGTTACGAGCACGAACAGCAGATCAAGCACCTTGCCGATCATTTTGCTGTTCCCATAGAGCACTATATCAAGGTGGGGTATAACCCCGAAACCATCGAGAAACTGCGTCAGCATGCCAGTCAGGTGACGACGGAAGACGATGCGAAAGGTAAACAGCTTTTGTCCATGCAAGGCTCTTTATTCGGGCAGCGTGATCTGACAGACTTTGCCGATTATGAGGAGGCCTATCATCAGCTAATCCTCGACATTGTGGCCCAGCAACTGGTTTCGACCAACCTGGTGCTGAACGATACGTCCGGCAGTCGCACGGTGGTAAAACGAATCCTTGTCGATGGCGGATTCGGGAAGAACCCGATTTACATGAACCTACTCGCCCGTGCCTTCCCCGACCTTGATGTGTATGCAGCCTCTGTGGCGCAGGCGTCGGCGTTGGGGGCAGCACTCGCTGTTCATCACCACTGGAATACGCGCCCCATGCCTGCCGATTGTGTGGAACTCAGGAAATACACGGCTTCTGTGGTCGCTTAAACGTAGCCCCAATTATCCACTTAATGATGCGTATTAACCCTTTGGCTGGTCGTCTGGGCTTGCTTATGCTGGTCGTAACTCTGACTGTACAAGCGCAGAAGTTACCTGCCAAGAAAGATATTCTGACAAAAATGACACTGGTCAATGCCTATTTTATGGCATCGTGGCCCGATCCCGGAAAAGAAATCGTAACCAACAAAACACGCCCCAGCAACATCTGGACGCGGTCGGTCTATTACGAGGGGCTGATGGCCTTGTATGGGATCGACAAAAAGAAACCCTACTACAATTACGCTGCTGAATGGGGTGAGAAGCACCAATGGGGCTTGCGAAGCGGTGTCAACACGCGCAATGCGGATGATCAGTGCTGCGGCCAGACGTACATCGACCTCTATCTGATTGATAAAAAGCCCGAACGGCTGCATGACATCAAAGCGTCTATTGACGCGATGGTGAAGAGTGATAAAGTGGACGACTGGAACTGGGTCGACGCTTTGCAGATGGCCATGCCCGTGTTTGCACAACTGGGTGTTCTGGAGAATGACCCGAGCTATTTTGAGAAGATGTACCAGATTTACATATACTCAAAAACCAAACACGGCGGCAATGGGCTTTATAACCCAAAAGACGGTTTGTGGTGGCGCGATAAGGATTTTGTGCCGCCCTACAAAGAACCAAACGGCAAAGATTGCTACTGGTCACGGGGGAACGGTTGGGTAGTTGCGGCTTTTGTTCGCGTGCTTGACATTATGCCGAAAGGGGCACCTCATCGAGACGAATACGAGAAAACGTACCTCGACATGATGCGGGCCCTTGCACCCCTGCAACGGACGGATGGCTTCTGGAATGTGAGCTTGCATGATCCTGCCAACTTTGGCGGAAAAGAACTTACTGGAACTGCCCTGTTCACCTACGGAATGGCGTGGGGTATCAACCACGGTTTACTGGACGGGGAAATCTACAAACCCATCATCGCCAAAGCCTGGAATGCCATGGCCTCTGAATCGGTACACCCGAATGGTTTTCTGGGGTACGTGCAGGGAACGGGCAAAGAGCCCAAAGATGGTCAGCCGGTAACCTACGACAGCAAGCCCGATTTTGAGGATTATGGTCTGGGCTGTTTTCTGCTGGCTGGTACGGAATTGTATAAAATGAAAAAATAGAAACGCGGATTTAACGATGGAAGAAGTAGCTTTTACCATGAAATTGAAGCCAGGCGTTGAGGCCGAGTACCAGCGCCGTCACGATGAAATATGGCCCGAGTTAACCCAGGCCCTTTTAGAGGCCGGTATTCGGGATTATTCAATCTACCTCGACCGCGCAACGGGAACCCTGTTCGCTGTTCAGAAACGACTGCCCAACCATACCACTGCCGATTTGCCCGGATTGCCCGTTATGAAGCGCTGGTGGGCTTATATGGCCGACCTGATGGAAACAAACCCCGACCATTCGCCCGTGGCTGTTCCCCTGGAACGGGTCTTTCATCAGGTGTAATAATTGGCTTGGGGGATATAGTCTGTTTGGTCATAGAAACAGTAGAGTATCAATAGAATCAGGCTATTGTGCCTGTACTAACAAAAAAGTTGGCTCTGCTGAGTAAGTACGCTCACTGATCGCATTTTGGAAATATGAAACTACACGCCTTTTACCTTTCTGTATTCTTTGCGGTATCCACTCGTGTCCTTCCGGCGCAACCCGCGAACCCAGCTGTTCTGAAAAGTGAATTTATTTATGAACAGGCCCCCTTTCCGGAATGCCATGCATCTACCATCGCAGAAACTCCCCAGGGGTTGGTGGCCGCCTGGTTTGGCGGAACCCGTGAGCGGCACCCGGACGTAGGGATTTGGGTAAGCAGCGCGGCCAAATCTGGCTGGACAACGCCCGTAGAAGTGGCAACGGGTGTTCAAACCGATGGCAAACGGCTGCCCTGCTGGAACCCGGTATTATTTCAGGTTCCCAAAGGCGAATTACTTCTGTTTTATAAAGTTGGCCCCAGCCCGTCTACCTGGTGGGGGATGCTAAAACGGTCGACAGACGGTGGGAAAAGCTGGTCGGCAGCGGAGCGGTTGCCGGAAGGAATTGCGGGTCCTATTAAAAACAAACCAGTTTTGCTGCCTTCGGGCGTGTTGCTGTGCCCAAGCAGTTCGGAAGATCATAACTGGCGGGTTCATTTTGAGCAGACCAGTGATTGGGGCAAAACATGGCAGCGAACGGAAGCAATCAATGACGGCGTGAACGATGGAGCCATTCAGCCCAGTGTGCTTTTTCACCCCGGTGGGCAGTTACAGGCACTTTGCCGGAGTCAGAAAACAGGATTCGTTGCCGAAACCTGGTCAAAAGACGGCGGCAAGACCTGGTCGCCCCTGCAAAAAACGACGCTGCCCAACCCAAATTCCGGAACGGACGCAGTTACGCTCGCCGATGGTCGGCAGGTATTGGTTTACAATCCGGTTTCGCCAACACCCGGTAAGTCTGGTGGTCCTCGTACGCCACTTGAAGTCGCTATTTCAAGCGATGGTAAAAGCTGGAAGACCCTGGCTGTGCTCGAAAATACGCCCGGTGAGTATTCCTATCCGGCGGTCATTCAAACTGCCGATGGACTCTTACAGATAACCTATACCTGGAAACGTCAGCGAATCAGACACGTGGTTGTCGACCCTAAAAAAATGTCGTAGCTACTAGAGTTCTGACACTTCTCGGCGAAAGCTTTTTAATGATCAAATCGTAAAAAACGGTCTGACGCCTGGCGTCAGACCGTTTTTTTGTAAAATTTTTGAATTGGAATAGGGGTACGTCTCGATCTGGTTGTCATGAATGGCAAACACGCAGTCTGTCGGACAAATGGGTGTCTGGAGCTGTGTGGTCGAATAGTAAAACAAATACAACCAGTTGTTATGAAATCAACATCCAGCCAAATGCTCAATCTCATTTTAATCGCTTTAGTATTCAGCTTGGCCAGCTGTTCATTAATCCGTGAGGATGTCGGCCCGTATCAGAGCGGTACGCAAATATATGCTTTTAGCGGGTTTGACCGGGTCGATATGGGAAGTGCTTTCAACATCACCGTACAGCAGGGGAACGCCTTTGCGGTGATGGTAGAAGGCGACCGGCGCAATCTGAATGACCTTGATGTGTATACGCGTAATGGTACGCTGTATGCCCGGTACCGGACCTCCCGTCGGCGGGAGTACCAGAATGCGTTTACGATTACAATGCCAACGCTACGGGGTGTTGATTTTTCGGGCGCCAGCCGCTCGACGGTTAGTGGTTTTTCCAATCTGGAAAATCTCGACGTCTCCTTATCGGGTGCTTCCGAAAGTCAGGTTTCAGTTCCGGCCAGTCGGCTGAGTCTTGTCTTGTCTGGTGCTTCTGTGTTGCATTTAACCGGCCAGGGAACTTCCCTCACAAGCGATCTGTCGGGTGCATCATTAGTACAAGCGTTTGGCTACCCGGTAGAACATGCAGATGTGGAGGTTTCGGGAGCCAGTAAAGCGAACATTAGTGTGGGCACCACACTAGTTGTTAAGGCAAGTGGTGCCAGTACCGTACGTTACAGGGGTTCACCTACGGTGCGGCAACAACTGAGTGGTGCCAGTTCTGTGCAGAAAGAATAAGGTAATGGCCGATTAACTTGCCAAGAGTTTCATAGAAATGAGAGGCCTTTACTCGATAGTGAGTTAAAGGCCTCTCATTTCTATGAAACTCTTCATCAGATACTTATGGTTGAACGGCCGCTGTACTATCCGCTTTCTTTTTGGCTTCTTCTTTAGATTTTTTCTTAAAGAAGCCGCGCAGCAGGAAATTACTTTGAGCCGCTTTGAGGTCTTCATTGAGCAAAACGGATCCCTGGCTTAAGTTCTTCAACGTAGTCCGGAGATTGGCGGCCGTTTCCTGATCGGTGAGCAGCACCCCCAGTGGGCTGTTCGTATTGTTCAGCTTCTCCGAAGCTCGGTTCAGGTTTTGAGACGTTTGCCCAAGCGTAGCTACCGTTGTATTTGCTGATTTAGCCGCGCCCTCAAGGGAGGCCGCGGAGCGGCTCAAGCGTCGGAACACCGTGGTGTCGGTTACTAATTCATGTGCCAGTGTCCCTTTCGTATTCAGGCGAGCGGCAAACTGCGAAACGGAACCCGTCATTTTTACGGTATTGCCAGATGCCAGTTCAAGATTACGCATCGCCTTCTTGAAATTCTCGGCTACCAGCGAATCGGTCAGAACCGCACCTACTGTACCTTTCCCACGCCGGAGGTTGCCAACTAGTTCTTTGAAATCGTTGGTTACTTTGAGCAGGTTATTGTTGTTTTCCTGCAAGGTTGCCATGATCTGGTCGGAACTTAATGCGGCCGAAGTTTTGATGCGGTCGCCGTCTTCCACCTGTGGATGGCTGGTGGTGCCGCCCGCAATCACAACAATCTTGTTGCCGATAAGACCGTCGGAGCTTATCGTGGCGTCGGCGTCTTTCCGGATATACTGTTGCGAGCTTTCCTCAATGCTCATGTCGACCTCGACCTGTGCGTTGCCGAAAAAGCTGATTCGTTTAACGGTACCGATTTTTACGCCCGAAAACCAGACGTTGTTACCTACTTTGAGGCCACCCACGTCTTTGAAAACAGCCATAAGTTTAAAGCTCTTCGTGAAGCGTTTTTGTTGACCGCCCAGTACAAACACCCCGGCAACGAAAATGATGATGCCCAGCAGGACAAAGATGCCAACGACAACGGAGCGTTTGTTCGATTCTGTACTCATTGAATGGTTTTGATTTTAATGTACGGTATACTGTTTATAGTGGTGAATGTTATAAACCGTATACAGAAAACTGGAAACGCACCAGACTGTTTAATTCACAAACTTGTAATTATAAAACTGTTGTATTCGCTCATCGGGATCGGCAAATACATCCTCAAAAGTGCCTACTCGCTCAAACTTCCCATCGAGCAGCATGGCTACCCGGTCGCCGGTAGTTTTGGCGCACGTCAGGTCGTGGGTAATGATGATGGATGTCGCCCCGAACCGCTCCCGAACTTCATTGATGAGGTTATTGATTTCAATACTCGTGATCGGGTCTAAACCAGCCGTTGGCTCGTCGTAGAGCATGATATCGGGCTTCAGGATCAACGTTCGGGCAATGCCAATCCGCTTGCGCTGCCCGCCCGATAGCTCAGATGGCATCTGGTTGATGGTTTGCGACAGGCCGACATCGTCGAGGGCTTCTTCAACAGCTTTGTCAATCTCTCCGCGGCTCAGGTTCCGGACGTTCCGCACCAGCGGGAACTCAAGATTTTCGCGGATGCTCATGCTGTCATACAGGGCGCTGCTCTGAAACGAGAATCCTACTTTTTGCCGGAACAAATCCAGTTCTTTCCCCTGTAATGTCTGTACATCCTGCCCAAGAACCAGGATACTGCCGGCATCGGGTTTAAGCAGGCCAACCATCAACTTAATCAAAACCGATTTACCCGTGCCAGAACGGCCTAGTACAGCTACATTTTCGCCCCGGTTTACTTCCAGATCTACACCTCTCAGGACGTGCAGATCGCCGAAGGACTTCCGGAGCCCTTTAATTGAAATTACTGGTTCAGTAGATGATGTCATAGTTTGATGAGTGAATGGGAGAATGAATGATTGAATAAGTTCAGGGAATTGTCAATGGTGCCAGATTGCCACTTTACGAAGAAATCTATGCCCTGTTGTAGGCCGTCATAGGCGTCAATGCCCTTCCTTTCATTCACTCATTCACATAATCTATCATTCAAAATTGTATTAACTTCCCCGAATCGCTCCTACGATTTGCAGCGAAAGGAGTTCTTCGATGAATACTAGAAACATGGATGTAACAACGGCTGAGTTAGCCGCCTTGCCTACGCCTTCGGTACCTTTTGATGAATGATAGCCTTTGTAGCAGCCAACCATGCCAATGGTAAAGCCAAAGACGATTGATTTCAGTACGGAGGCAAAAATATCCAGGTAGGTAATTGCGCCGAATACTTCCTGCATGAACGACGTAAAACTGGTTTGTTCGTTCTGGTTAACATTGATATACGCACCGATGAGACCCACGAATATGGTGTACATCGTCAGCAACGGAATGGTAAACGACGTGGCCAGTACACGGGTAACAACCAGGAATTTGAAGGGGTCGGTGCCGGAAACTTCCATGGCGTCGATCTGTTCGGTTACGTTCATCGAGCCTAATTCTGCGCCAATGCTCGACCCCACTTTCCCTGCAGCAATAAGTGCCGTCACAAGCGGCCCCAGTGCCCGAACAATGGCAATGGCAATGAGCGATGGCAACCACGACGTAGCGCCAAATTCAGACAAAGACGGGCGGGACTGATTCGTGAAGACAATACCCGTGATAAAGCCCGTTGTGGAAATCAACAGCAACGAACGGAAGCCGACTTCGTAGCATTGGCGAACAATCTCTTTAAATTCGTAGGGAGGCAAAAGAGCTTCCCGAAAGAAACGGCCGATAAACGACGAAACATCCGCCAAACCAAGTAAAAATCTATCAAGGCGTCGTGTAACAACGGGCCGATCTGAAACACGATCAGTAGGTTTTGTAGTATCAGACTGCATTCAAAAAATGGAGGGAAAGCCGACGGGATACGCCCTGCCGGATATAGAGGTATAACTGATTTAGACGATTAGGGTTTTATTTGATCTTGAGTTAATACGTTTGCCACGATTTTTTCGATCAAAAATTGTCCGGCCGCGTAAAAAACGGCATAAATACTCATCTTTCACTTAAAAACGGCACCTTCCCGAATCAATCGGTTGAAATAGATGGGAGGGGACCATAAAAAAACGACCTTTGTAGCCTAGATAACCCGTCTTCCGGTGGGTTTGCCAGTTGCTTATGATTACTATTGGACGAATAAATACCCTAACAGCCCTGCGCGAAACAAGCGTTGGGTTTTTCCTTGGCGACCTGTCGGATCGACGGACGCAGGACTTCAACAACGATATACTGTTGCCCAACAAATACGTACCCGATACGCTTGCTGTCGACGACGATATTGATGTATTCGTGTATACTGATTCCGAAGACCGCCCCATTGCCACAACCCTGACACCAGCCATTCAGCGGAATGAGTTTGCCAGTTTACAGGTAGTGGCGGTTAACAGCGCGGGTGCTTTTCTGGACTGGGGACTCGAAAAGGATCTGCTGGTGCCCCACCGCGAACAAGCCCGGCCTATGGAAGTGGGCCAGTGGTACGTTGTCTTTATGTACCTCGATGAAAGTACAAACCGGCTGGTAGCGTCGAGTAAAGTAAACCGCTTCCTGGACGAAGACGTACGCGACCTGCAAGTTGGTGATGAAGTGCAACTACTGGCCTACGAACTAACCGACCTCGGGGTCAATGTAATCATCAATAATCGGTATAAGGGATTGGTATACAGTAACGAAATTTTCCGGACGGTCCGCCCCGGCGATCCGCTGATCGGGTATATTAAGAACATTCGGGATGATAACCGGGTGGATGTGAGCCTGCAACGGACAGGTTACGAGAATGTAGAACCCAACGCCCGGCGGATTCTGGCTACGCTGAAAGCCGAGAATGGTTTTCTGCCCCTGACGGATAACACCTCGCCCGAAGTAATTTACGAAACACTCGAAATGAGCAAGAAAACGTTCAAGAAAGCCATCGGGACCCTTTATCGGGAGCGTAAAATCGTTCTGGAAGAGAAAGGTATCCGGCTGGTTTAACGACTGGGTGACCAAATAGTATAGGGTTAAGCACAGAGTAACAAAGGCCACAGAGAAATAGTCCTCTGTGGCCTTTGTTACTCTGTGCTTAACCCTATACTATTGAAGAGAAAAGCTGTATCTTCTAACTGGCACGTTCCAGAATGAACCGGTTAAACGGATGATAAGCCGTTTGCGTTTCGGGAGATAGATAAGACGAGTAATCATCCGGGCGGGATAAAACCTCCTTATACAGAAGCACCCGATACAAGTAATACCGGGTTTCGCGGGGCAAACTCATCCGGTAATAATCGCGGTGGTCGGTCCGTTTGAGTTGGTTTTTCATATAACCCGGACCGGCGTTATAGGCCGCTGCAACCAGCGACCACGAGCCTAGCTGGTCGTATAATTTTCGCAGATACCGACAGGCAGCAACGGTGGCTTTCTGCACATTGAACCGCTCATCGGTCTTACTGCTTACTTTGAGTCCTAAGGCACGGGCAGTAGCCGGCATCAATTGCCAATAGCCGGCCGCACCCGCCCGCGAAACAGCTTTGGGCCGTAAGGCACTCTCCGCTAGCGGTATATATCGAAAATCGTCCGGGATCTCGTATTCTTCCAGAATGGGGTCAATGATCGGAAAAAAAGCCTCGGCCCGCTGGCGAAGGCTGCCCAGATCGCTGCTGTGACTGCGGAAAAGTGTGAACACGTGTTTCCAGCGGTCCACAACATCCGTTTGGTCGAGCGGTAAACATTCGCCACAGAAGTTAACGTCGAGGAGCGGTAACTCGGGCGCGTTCGTTGCGGCAGGGGCAAGCATCGCCGACACATCAGGTCGGCGGGTTAGGAGGGAGGTCGCATCGGACCGGGTTACTGCACTGGTTTTGGTAGGGTGGAGATTGGGAAGGGCGGTAGAGCCGACACCTGGTGCAATAAGCTTAGCCGCAACAGTGACAGCCGGTCGAATAATGGCCATCAATAAGGGGAATCCTACTTTTTTCAACAAAACTCAATCAGGTTGGTAATTAGTCTATAACGATAGTAGGTGCTGATTAGTGCCTTGATAATCAATATTATATACAGTGTTTATTAATATGATGCGGTGCTTTTAGCTAAGAAAAGCTGTGAATAAACTGACCCCCAATAATTTAGGATGGTCAGCGGGAAGATAAATCTAACGGTCTTTTGTCGGTCAAAAAGCACTAATAGCAGTGATACCATCATCCGTCATGTACGGTTGAACAGTCTCTGAAGGCAATAAATTTGAGTTACATTACTGCCTTCCGACATGACAGTACGCTGTAAACGGGGTTTTCAAACACGGTAAGAAATTCTCTTTTTAATTCGTCTAAATTCGGGTGGGTTCCGGCCTTAGCTGAAATGACAATGTAATCGATGGCATATGTTTGAAACAAACCCACTCGATGCTGGCGAAACTCAGCTGACTCAACGTCTTTGAGGGATTTAACGGCAGCTGAAGAGTCATTTTTCCACCGTCCAAATAATACTGAACATGTTGTAAAATAGGGTATCAGTAAATTCAGATTTGTGTGAGGCAATACGGCAAATCGTTTCTTATGTGCGTTCTGATTAATCCAGTCTAAAACAGATCTTATATGGTGTTCCCGCCGTTCCGATTCCTTATATTTAATCAGGTAAACAAAAATAACACCGTTGATTAGATAAAGGATAATTGAGTAAACCAGGATCAAATAGACTATATGGGACGTCGTTACAGGCATCATCAGTCCGATGAAAAGGCAGCAGAAAGGACTTACATGCTCAATGTAGCGCTCAGCTTCTCCCAGGAATGATAGGGTCTTAGTAGAGACAGCAATGAAAACAAGTAAACCGGCGAAAAATAAAGTATCTAAAAGATGAGTAAGTGGTAATGTTGTTAACGAATCAGGATTAATTAATCGATAACAAACATACAGGGACATGACTGGTATCTGAAAGAGCAGAATCAGAAATGTGTTTCTAACATAGAACAGAAAAAATAACTGTTTTAGGTCGGTGAAAAAATACTTGGGGAGGTTAAGCAACTCATTAAGTCTATTACGCTGTTGAATATGTTGATCCGAAAACCTACCTCGCCAGAATGCCTTAGCCATAACGATAAGGTGTTGAATATGCCCTTTGGTGATATGCCAGACATAGCCTCTGGAAACCAATAGCGCGAGTAGATAACTGCTGACTAAAACAATGAGAGGGCAAAGCGAGGGTAGTAAGATCGACCAGATCAGTAAAATAAAAACGTAAGCCTGACTCGAAAACATACTAGCCGAAAAGACTAGACTGCCTACCCAGATAGCGGCAAAAATATAGTAATAGCTTCCTGTCAATAAGTACTGTAGTACTAGTAATATAGTTAAAAAGAACAGGAGCTGGCCAAATACTCTGGGTGTTCCGAGAGTAGCTCGTGGGCCAAAATTCAAGCCCAGCGTATACGGAGAAAAGATAAACAAACAGACTACCAAGGAAGAAGTCCGTACGTCAAATGCCCCAAAAAAGCGGGCAGTTAAAAAGAGACAGACACTTACAATCCCATCGAAGAGTCCACCCAAGTAGGGTTCGATAGCCGTCCGCTGCTTCTTATTTACGTAAGAAAGTAAAATATGAAATAAGGCGGGATAGGTTAATCTTTCCGATAGTAGAAACCTGGAGATTTTTTCTGGAATGGTATGATTGTTCTGCCGTATTTCCTCCGCAAGCATTAAATGGAACCATGTGTCATTGGTAAACAAAAATAGTTTTCCCTTATTAAGAAAAAGCCTGGGTAAAGCTCTTAAAAGAACGGTACCAGCAAAAAAGGCAATACATGTCAATAGGGTGGTCATACTAACCTAATTAGTCTATTAGGAGTTTTCGATGTCTTTATTCGCTGATTGCTACTTGCCAAAAAAAGTAGACAAGTAAGCAGACAACTCCTTACCTGCTTTCCTAAACGGATTACTCAGGCATCGTATATTTTAATCGGTTATTTAGTATATAAAAACTTCATAAATTATACTTATAATATGTGTAAGTATAATTAATATGATTATTACTTATCAAAGTTATTCATATGTTCCCTATTATACATAAGTATGATGTTCTATTGGATATGCTCTGCCCAGTTAGATAAGTTCTCATGGCCGACATCGATTCATAAAACTTTATGGATTAACAATACTTACCGGGGTTCCAATAAAATTGTTGATAGCCTAAGTTATCTCTACGAATAGAAGGTTGCCCATCAATGGGATAGAGGCATAAACATTGCCGAAAATGTTGTTTATTGGGTGTATTACACAATACAACCCCATCTGAAGATGCCCTCGAAGTTAATTCTCCTGTTTTTTCTGGTAAGCACCATTGGTGTTGCTCAAAAGAAAGTTACCCCTAAAGCCAGCCCGTATTTCCCAGCCGCGCACCAGTGGCTCCGAAAAGCCCCCGCCGAAATGGGACTCTCGGCCCCGAAAATTCAGGAAGCCATTGCCTTTCACCGGGAAAATGAAATAAAAAATCCCCGCAGCATGGAACAGTCGCACTACCAGTCGTTCGGTAAAGAACCGTTTGGCTACGCTGTCGGGCCTTTCGCCGACCGGGGTGAACCAACCGGAGTCATCGTATACAAAGGCTACATCGTTGCCGAATGGGGAGAACCCCAACGCTGTGACATTACGCACAGCGTGACTAAAAGTTTTCTGTCGACTGTTATTGGTTTGGCAGTCGATAAAGGACTGATTCGGAGCGTAAACGATACCGTTGCGGGCTATGTGCCACCAATCGAGTTGTACAATCAACCCGTTACGCGCTCCGCCGATGAGTTTGGCAAACCCGAACTCATAACCCCCTTCCAAACTCCGCATAACCGCACCATTACTTGGGATCACATGCTGCGCCAAACCAGCGATTGGGAGGGAACCCTCTGGGGCAAACCCGACTGGGCCGACCGCCCCGATCCGGATGCGGCCAAATGGCTGAACCGCAAACGCAACCTGCCCGGTGCCGTGTATGAATACAACGATGTTCGGGTGAATGCACTGGCTTTAGCCGCCACCAGCGTCTGGCGTAAACCCCTGCCGCAGGTGCTGAAGGAAAACGTGATGGATGCCATCGGCGCATCAAATACCTGGCGCTGGACGGGCTACCGTAATTCCTGGATCGTACTGGACGGGCAGGCTGTACAATCGGTCAGCGGGGGTGGCCACTGGGGCGGGGGTATGTTCATCAACGCGCTGGATATGGCCCGGTTTGGTCTGCTAACACTGAATAAAGGCAACTGGAACGGGCGGCAGTTGATTTCTGAACAATGGATCAACCAGTCGAGAACACCCACACCCGCCCAGCCTACATACGGCTACATGAACTACTTCCTGAATACAGACCAGAAGTTGTTGCCGTCCGCTTCGGCCACCAGCTATTACCATCTGGGCAATGGAACGAACATGGTCTATGTCGATACGGAACACGATCTGGTTATGGTCGTTCGCTGGATCGACACAAAAGCGATGGACGGTATCGTGAAACGGGTGCTGGATGCCTTCCAGAAGTAGTACCGATCGTCAGCCTATAAGTTTCATCCCTTATCCCTGATCAACATGAACCGGACGCTACAAACCGTTACAACTACGCTTTTTGTCATAACCTCCCTGTCAGGCCACGCCCAAACGGTACGGGAGAAGATGCTGGCGCGGGCTACCGAATAATCGTTAAAAACGCCCTACAAAGGCCGGATCATTGCCGAACGCTATGGCGAGGGCATCACGAAAGATACCCCGCTGGAAAGCTTGTCGATGGGCAAAAGCCTGTCGGCTACTCTAATGGGCATCCTCATCAACTTGGGCGCGGGTGGTCAATCCGTAACGATCATTCCCTGGCATGAGCTGGTTGTTGTTCGGCTGGGGCATTAGAAAGGGGCGCAGGCTGGCGGCAAAGCATTAAATAACGCCTATACGCTGCTTATGGAAACGGTACCCGCCACAAAAAAGTAAACGGGTACTTTACTAATGAATGTAGCTGAACGTGATCTGTTTGATGTCAATCAACTTATCAATCTGTTTGATGTAGAAAAGCTGGCTGCTGAGCGAATGACGCCCATGGCCTATGAATACGTGGCCAGTGGGGCCGCCGATGAGTTCACGCTTCGCTGGAACCGGCAGGCACTGGATGCACTGAGACTCAATACGCGGGTACTCGTGGATGTGAGCCGGATCGATACGCGGGTTTCCCTGTTCGGACTCGATCTGGCTCACCCTATCCTCATTGCGCCAACGGCCTATCACAAAACCATGCACCCCGAGGGTGAGCTGGCTACCGCCCGGGGTGCCGGAGCCGCCGAAGCACTCTATGTGGTCAGCTCATTTACAACCACACCCCTGCGCGACATAGCCTCGGTAGCGACGCAGCCGCTCTGGTTTCAACTGTACGTGAGCGACGATCGGGAACGGACAAAGGCGCTGGTGCAGGAAGCCGAAGCACAAGGATGCCAAGCCCTTTGCGTGACCGTCGATACACCCGTTGCGGGCGTTCGGAACCGCCAGCAACGGGTAAACTTTGCCATGCCGGAAGGCATACAAACGCCCCACATGGCTGATGCCTTCGCGCTCACGAAATCGCTGACCTGGAACGATGTCGACTGGCTGCAATCGTTCACGAAAATCCCGGTTCTGCTCAAGGGTATTCTGCATCCCGACGATGCCGAACTGGCCGTACAGGCAGGTGTATCCGGCATTGTTGTGTCGAACCACGGCGGACGAAATCTCGATACCGTACCGGCTACCATTGAGGCCCTTCCGCGCATTGCCGAACGGGTTAATAAACGCGTGCCCATTTTGATGGATGGCGGCATACGCCGGGGCACCGACGTTGTGAAAGCCATTGCCATGGGTGCCAATGCGGTGCTGGTCGGCAAACCCATTTGTTTCGGCTTGGCCTGTGGCGGGGCTGCGGGCGTGGCAAAAGTGCTCACCATCATCCGGACCGAGCTGGAGCTGGCAATGGCACTAACCGGAAAGGCCACCCTGTCCGATATTGACCAATCCGTGATCTGGCGGTAGGGGGCAAAGGCTTAGCTCAAATTACTTCAATATAAATACTATCCTTTGTATTCTTTTTATTAATATTTGTTTATAATTGAAATTTCAAATATGATTGAACACTATATGATTTCTGATTGATTTTCAGGTTGTTGTCTTTTAGTGGGTTTGCATACAAAGGTATGTTGGGTGGCGGGTCAACAATGGACTTCCAAGGCGGGTTACGGTCGACAATTTGAACACCCCGCGAAGGTAGGGTGTGGGCTTCCATCTCGGGGTCTCGGCTGACAAGTCAAACGCCTGATAAATTAAGGTTTAGCGTTGAAATTTGGGTTTCTTTAGGATAATATCAATGTCCCAAGCGGGCAGGTGGGGCGGGTTGCGGTCGGTAAGCCAAACGCCGTAGTTAGGTGCCTTTTCTATTAACTACAAATGATATTTGAATGAAAACTTACAATGTAACAGATATTGAAGAGGCTGTTGAGTTAGCTTATAAGCTAAGGGAAGAAGGGAAGTATAATTGGTTTCGTGGACAAACAAAGCAGTGGCCCATCTATTCGTCACTTGGCCGTGTGCAACTTAGTGGTAATCAAGAAGAGATAGCTAAGGTTCTTCGCCGTATAGAATTATTTCAAAATTGGCTGAATAAAATTCCTGAATTAACATATTTGAATCAACCAGAATATGTAAATGATTTTTGTGCTATTATACAGCATTATGGTATTGCAACCCACTATATTGATTTTACAACGGATCCAAGCGTTGCAGGTTTTTTTGCTGCTGACTCAATAAGTTTGACTGTGGGTGAGCCTTCTTCCATATATTGTTTAAATACAGATGATTTAGTATCCCACTGGGATATAGTTAAAACAATTCGTAATACCCAGGGAATTGATTTAGAATTAATAAACATAGATGTAAAGAATTTATGGAGATTGCAAGCACAACGTGGGGTATTTATATATTGCAATTCGACATTAGAAAATATTTATCCCCTTGATCGAATTATATTTCCTGCTACTAAATATCCATCCTTTCCCACAAGAGAACAAATATATCCAATTAACAAAAGTCCATTAGAGCAACTTCTAGATCAATACTTTACCTTAGAAAACTACGACTATACTAATGATTTATTAGAAAAATGGATTAGCGATTCAAACTCTAAAGGTATAAATGCGGTATCTGTTGATTTAGATTCTTTCCCTGAAGGTTATTCCAAAAGATTTTTCATAAATAGTGTCAACTTAACGTTAGACTCGTGGAACACTATAAACTTAAAAGCATGGATAGAGTACTCTGAAGAGAATTTCCATCAAGTTAATGGGCCAGTATTTCAAATAAATTTGAAAACAAATGTTAGCCCGGCAGAGATACAATCTTCATTTAGCTATGCAATGAAGCAGATACTACGCCGTGATTCTACTATTAGGAAAAAAGTTATAGATTGGGATTTTATTGAGTTCCCTGCATCGTTTTCTCAAGAGATTTTAAAGAGTAAGCTACGTTTGGTTTGGAATGGAATGCGTCGTTTACCTTACGATGATTCTGAGTTAGCAAATAGTTTAGGGACATTAACCGCTTTGTTTATTTCGGGCTTCAAAGGCGAACTTTCCTACGACATGCAAATGAAATTATTTGCAGATCACTTTGGAGAATGTATGCGAATTGAATTTGGGCATCAAGATGGCAGTGGTGCAAGAGGATTAGCATCATTTGAAAGCCTGCGAAAAGCTCTAAGGAAAGATATGTCTGACCTTATATTGCCTGAACATAAAGAAATAGCTAATGAATTTAGTGAATTGTTTGGCATCATTTATAATCCAAAATTCATGTTTGACTTCTCTGAGTTTACGAAATTATTTGCCCGAGAACTAATCCCTGTTCAAGCTTTACTATGGGATAAATTAATTCTGTATAATCCTGCCCAGCTTGCGACATTTGGTAAACCTTGAAGTATAATTATGATTATTGGTAGCCATTATAACATAGTTTGCTCAACATAGGTGGCTGTCTAGCGACAGGTAGCACGCCCCGTAGGAAAGATTCAGCCCAACGAAATGAAGGTGTAAAGGTTATGTTGCTCGTGTTCAGTTGTCCTGTGCGCTTATCAATCAGCTCTCCTGGGTGTTGGGTGAAGCGAATAAGAAGGAATCATGAGCAGCCTAACGGTAACTTTGGAAATAGAGAAATCTCTCATTTTTTGCTAAAAGGTAGTTGACGCGTGACAAAGTGAATGTCCCTTCTGGAAATAGTATAAAATACGATTTTGGGTTTGTCTGACAGCATCGTAACTAAAAACCGTAGAGTGGTTGAGCCAGTCATTTCCTACGCAAAATCTTGTCCGGGTTACTTACCTTGACACTCATAACTTCTCTCTATCAGTGGCTAGAGCTAAAGACTTTGGTATTTCAGAGGAAGAAGCTCAACATTTTGATGAACTTATCTTAGAGGATGGGTAAAGATAAAAGTTAGTGCGTTTTTTGAGTTAATTGCTAATTATCAGCATCTTTTGGTTTTTTTTAATACAGTTTGTTCGATGAAAAAACTAATTTTTAATTTTACTATAGTGCTTTTTTTATGTTCTTCTTGTATTTCCTCGGATACGAAAAATCCATACATTTGGAAGCATCCTTTTGGGCCTTTTTTGCCAATAATATCAATCATACTAATTAGTGCCAGTATGTATTATTTACTTGTTTCTAAGGCTAATCCAGAAGATAAAAATAATATATTTGAGGTCATCAACATTTTTGACTTTTTAATTTATGCGTTTTGGGTTATGGTTCCGCCGTTATATTTTTTAGTAGAGTATATACACATATTTCCCGATTCTTGTAAAATTGATAAAGATGTGCTCGATGATTTCAAATACACGCAAGAATTAGGTAGTAAAGTTTGGGCCGGGTTCATCGTTATTTTGACCACAATAGTATATGCTAAATATAAAAAAGATTTAAAATTTTGATTCTAGTGGTCAGCGCGTTGTTGTGCGCTCAGCCTGGATAGCTGTCTGGTCATTCTTTTATCCGAAGCTTCCTCCTTCGTCGGAATAACAAAAAGGCACTTGTCTGGAATGAATTTGTAAACGATTAAACAGCTTTTACATGTAATTTCTGTTTTCGCAATCAAACCTTAACTACAAATGAGAAATTCATTCTTGGTTGCGTCGCTCTCGGAATTCAGTTTAGACGAACTCCAAAAACAGGAACGCTCAACAAAATTGGGTATGCAGGTGTTCAGTGGCCTTCTCCAGATTACGCTGGTAATTACAATAATGTACTGGGCTAAGCAGGGTTTTCGTTCAGCACTTCAAGCCCATACAATCCAGTACTTTATTGTGGTTATGCTTTGCTGGCTTTGGGCTTTTTAACTTTGGGGACTTCTTTAAAAAAAGATCAGGGCCGAGATACAATCAAGATAGTGCTTAGCCAGGTTTTACGCTTGGCGTAGGCATATTTTCGGCAACAGACCGCACGGCCCCGGAAGACAGTTTTTGGTTTAACAAAACAGGTGCGTAAAGGTGGGAGCGTAGCTGTGTTTGGCTAATCTTATATTCTTTAATTAATCGCTTCCTGTCTGTTCACTCTATAAATGTCAACTTATTGGATCGGATCGGGATTTGCCGGAGCCAAAGCAGCAACACGCCAACCCATAGGCCAATAGACAATGTCAGCAGCCATTCGCCCAGGTCAGGAACATAACTGCCTGCCTGTTGACAGATTGAGTCAGCCACCAGGGCAATCTCTGTCAGGGCAAAAAACAGCGTGATCATGGTTATCGCTGGACCCGAACGCTGGATATGTTGCTGCTGAAGTGCCCAGGCCAGTAGAAAAAACGTAATGATTCCGATAAACACCAGATGCAGGTAGGCAATTACCAGATTACGCTGCGTATAGGCCAATAGGGTAGCCCAGGGCAATGCCGACAGGAGTTGTAGCAACAGCTTTAGACCAAAACTCAGAAAAGCCAGTCTGGCAAACGCGTAAGCCTGTGGTTTAAGATGGTGAGTTAAGGCAGCCCGGTTTTGCCAGAGCCACCAAAGGAACCAGCCTCCGGCTCCCGCTTGCAGTAGTGCTGCTATACCCCCCACCAGCCATACCCAAACCGGAGGCTCAGTCCATAAGGCCGATAACGCCAGTGTCCCGAAGGCCGACAGCGATAGCACCAGGACGAAAAGGTTGCCGTTCTGCGCTGTTGGCATCAACTGCCAGTTTTCAAGCCAACGAAACAGCAAGGCAAGACTGCCAAATACAAACCAGCCATTGTAAAGAAAATGCAGGTAGAAATAAATGGATAACGGGTACCAGATCGTTTCCTGCATGTGTCGGGCTTTGAGAATACCCACCGCGTAGGGACCAAGGGTCGACAAGACCAGGAAGAACAGCCCCCAACGGACAAACGTGGCCGACAGGCTTTTGATAGAACGAAGGCCTTGCCATAGGCACCAGACCATGTAATAGGAAACGAAAACATGTGACGTCGACGCCATAATTGACCCGGTGGCATACCCCTGGATGGGAAAAAATAAGAGCATACCGAGGATGGATGCCTGGAAGCCCAACCAGATTCTGCGATAGTCGGATGCCCGTGCCCCCGGCCCGAACGCAGATACCAGTGCCAAAAACAGCCCGTTGAACGCCCAGCCCAGCATCACTACATGGGAGTGAGCATGGAGCAAAAATGGATAAGTTAGCCCCTCCACCGGATACACCAGCTGATAACGGATTATAACCCCAAGAACACCGGCTATAACCCACCAGCCCAACGCTGTCTTCCAGGCGTTGGGCAACAAGGGTGTGGTAGTAATACGTTTCATGGATACTCCGTTGAGGATAAAACAGGTAATCGCGTCAACACTGATAAGCCCCCTTCTACATCCGTGACCATATCCTGCACCGTCAGCGTTTCGAGAGAATGCCGGAGCGAATCGCGGAAACCAACCACATGATGATGCAGGGGGCAGGGTGTTTCGCTGTTGCATTCGGGCATACCCAGAAAGCACCGGCGAAACATACCCAAGCCATCAATAGCGTCCACCACGTCGATGATGGGCGTCGCGAGGGTTCGTTCGTTCGTGAAAAACCCCCCATTCGGCCCTTTGGTGGAGCTAATGATTTCCCGTCGAACAAGCCCCTGCATGATTTTGCCCAAAAACGGTTGCGGTACGTTCAGTTCAGCCGCCAGTTCATGAATGCCAACTTTGTTAACGGCGGTACTTTTCAGGGCCAGATAAGCCAGTCCCCGGATTGCATAGCCACTCGTTTTAGAAATCATAAACGTATTAGGTTGTTGTTCGACCTGTTGCTGAACCGCCAGCGTAAACTGTAGTCCAAATAAGCACCTTTAACCATAAAACCGTATCGACGCTAATTCTCAATAGCTATCGCCTTCGGAAACAGGATATTATTTTCGAGGTGGATGTGCTGCATCAGATCGACTTCTAGTTCGGCCAATTTGGCCAGCATCAGGCGGTGTGAGTTGCAGGCATCCGCCGGGGGCGTGTAATCGTTGGTAAATTCCCGAAGCTGAAACAACAGCGCCCCGGCATACTCATGTTCATGCTCCATGCAATCGACGGGTGCCTTGATGGATAAAGACCGTCCGGTCACTGGTGCCGCCGGATTACGTTTGGCAGCGGCAAGCTCTTTAATGATCGGGAAAAGCGCGATTTCCTCTTTCTGTAAATGGGATAGCAAATCGGCTTTTAAAGCCAGATAAGCCTGCTCGACCAGATGCAGGGTCGGGTATCGGCCGCCGTGTTTGGCGGCTACTTTCAAGACAAGTTCTTCAATGAACGGCAGGTTATCGTAGAGGTACCCGTGGTGCACAGTTAACACATAATCGGCCAGAAAACCCAACTCCCATTCATCGAATTTTTCGGAAGACCGGCGTTCGTCGGCCGGGAGCTTATGTAAAGCGTCCAGGACTTCCTTTAAGGGTACGTCGGCTCGTACGCAGGCTTCGAACAGGGTACGTTTGCCATTGCAGCAAAAATCGATGCCAAATCGTTTAAATACTTCAGCCGTCCGAATGTCGTCGGCAACTATTTCACCTACCGTCCGGGCAGGTGTCTCAAAATCAAAAGCCATACTCATAGTATAATCAGTAAGAATGTTCACGGTGTGGCCCGCTAATTCCGATATAAAGATAACCGGGTCTTTTATTCTGGAGATTGACAAACAAAAGCCGCTTGCCTGATTTTTGTCAGGATCCGGACCGGTGGAAGAAGCCTACTTTTGCGTATGGCTATGAAATCATCTTCGTTAGTTCCGGTTCTGATACCCTTTGCCATGCTCTCGCTGGTGCTGGCTGTTCTGACAGGATTGGTCCGGTTGGGTTGGGGTATTTCCGTGTCCGAAACGGCCGGACAGCACGGGGCACTTATGGTTGGTTCATTTTTAGGGACCGTTATTCTGCTCGAACGGGCCGTCGTATTCAGAAATCGCCGGGCCTTACTGGCTCCCGCGCTGAATGGATTGAGCCTGCCGATGTTTCTGTTAGGATACCCTTTTGTGGGGCTTTGGCTCCTGGTTGCGGGTAGTATGGGAATGGCCCTGATGGCTTACCTGTTTCTGGTTCGTTACCGGCAGGCTTACAATTACCTGCTGTTTGGGGGCAGTGTTTGTCTGGTGATCGGCCATGTGCTGGTGCTCAAAACCGGTTTTTATCCATTGGCCGTTCCCTGGTGGATCGCTTTCCTGCTCTTGACAATAGTTGCCGAACGGCTGGAACTGAGTCGTTTTTTGCCCATTAAACCCTGGCAGCGTTTGCTCTTGTGGGGCGCAGCCGGGCTATTTGTTGCTGGGATCGTGAAGCCCTTTCACGGATTTGGGCAGGCATTAATGGGCATTGGCATGATTGCCGTAGCTGTTTGGCTGATTCGGTTCGATATGGCGGTTAAGTCTCTCCGAAAAGCGGGTCAGCCGCGCTACAGCGGAACGATGTTGCTGCTGGGTTATGGCTGGCTGATGCTAAGCGGGTTATTGTTTGCCCTGCCGCCGGTATTCCCGTTTGCCTATGATGCCAGCCTACATACGTTTTTTGCGGGCTTCGTCTTCTCCATGATTTTTGCGCATGCGCCCATCATTTTACCGGGTGTTCTGGGCCGGCAGGGTCTCTTTTACCACCCGATTTTGTACGTTGGAAGTATCGGTCAACTGCTTGGTCTGCTGGTTCGTGTCCTGGGCGACTGGCAAGGGAATATCGGCTGGCGGATGACGGGCGGGCTCATGCAGGGAGTCGCTGTGGGCGTCTTTCTGATCTGCATGCTGCCCATAGCCCTAAGAAGCATGGCAAAGGGTAACTCAATTAACAAATCTGCACTCTTGAAACAGGTATTCTGACGAACCGGTAAACGTTCGGGTTTTTTTTGGGTAACTGAGACATCGGCAAGATCGTAAATAGTTTCTTGGGTTCTCAAAGTAAAACAGGCCCTGTAGCGACTTTACGGTTTACTGATCATTGCTTATTCAAAATGCCATTACGTTCAAGAGATTGGTTCGGCCGCACCGGAAAAGACGGCTTTATATATCGCGCCTGGATGAAAAATCAGGGTTTTCCGCATCATGAATTTGAAGGGAAACCCGTTATCGGCATCTGTAATACCTGGTCGGAATTAACACCCTGCAACGCCCATTTTCGCGAACTGGCCGAAGCCATCAAACGAGGTGTATGGGAAGCGGGCGGCTTTCCGCTGGAGTTTCCGGTTATGTCGCTGGGTGAATGCCAGATCAAACCTACGGCCATGCTGTTCCGAAATCTGGCCAGTATGGACGTAGAAGAAAGCATTCGGGGTAACTCCATCGACGGCGTTATCCTGATGTGCGGCTGCGATAAAACAACGCCATCGCTGGTGATGGGAGCCTGTAGTGTCGATATTCCGACGATGGTGGTGTCGGGTGGGCCGATGCTGGCCGGCCGTTTTCAGGGCCGGAAGATCGGGACAAGTGATCTTTGGCGTTTTGCCGAATCGTATAAGATGGGCGAGATGAGCCAGGCCGAGTTCGTGGCCGCCGAAGCGAGTATGGCCCGCAGTCAGGGCCACTGCGCCGTGATGGGAACAGCCAGTACCATGGCGGCTATGGTTGAATCGCTTGGATTGTCTTTGCCGGATAACGCTACTATTCCGGCTGCCGATTCGCGCCGTAAAGTGCTGGCTCATATGACAGGTGTTCGGATGGTTGAACTGGTGAAGGAGGGAATTACACCAAAGCAGATTCTGACCCGGCAGGCCTTCGAAAATGCGATTATGGTCAATGCGGCTTTGGGCGGATCAACGAACTTCATCCTGCACCTGACGGCCATTGCCGGACGGGTTGGTGTCGATTTATCACTCGATGATTTTGATACATTGTCGGCAAAAATTCCCCTGCTGGCTAACCTGCAACCCTCGGGTGAGCACTTTGTCGAGGATTTGTTTTATGCCGGTGGTCTGCCCGCCATCATTCGCGAACTACGGAATGTACTGAACAACGATGCTCTAACGGTTAATGGAAAGTCGATTGGTGATAACTGTGCCGAAGCCAAATGTTATGATCCGGCCGTCATTGCGTCGGTCGATCAACCGTTCAAGCCGGAGTCGGGCGTAGCCGTTCTGCGGGGTAACCTTTGCCAGAATGGAGCCGTTATAAAACCTTCGGCAGCAACCCCCGCCCTGATGCAGCATACGGGCCGGGCCGTTGTATTTGAGGATATCGACGATTACAAAGCCCGCATCGACGATCCGAATCTGGATGTCGACCCTAGCTGTGTGCTTGTCCTGAAAAATGTGGGACCAAGGGGGTATCCGGGCATGCCCGAAGTTGGCAATATGCAGCTACCCGCCAAAATTCTGGCACAGGGTGTCCATGACATGGTACGGATCTCGGACGGGCGCATGAGTGGTACCGGTTTTGGTACCGTGGTGCTGCACGTTTCGCCGGAGTCGGCCGTGGGAGGTAATCTGGCGTTGGTGCAAAACGGCGACCTGATTACCCTTGATGTGGACAACCGGAGTTTACACCTGCATGTATCGGATCAGGAACTTGCGGGTCGACTGGTGCATTTTAAGCCCGTCGATTTAGGATACGACCGAGGGTACGTCAATCTGTATATCCGACATGTGACCCAGGCCCATGAAGGTGCCGACTTTGATTTTCTGCGGGGTGCTTCGGGCAGTGAGGTGAAGCGCGATTCGCACTAATATACTACCGGCCAAAGCAGGCCATTTACTAAGAAACAGACCTGTAGTTATGCCTGAATGGCCTAGCGACAGGTCTGTTTGTTCTAGTCAGGTTTGTACGGGAAACCGACTGTTTAATTACGTATTCTCCCAATCTTGGAAATCGATATTAGTATATACTATTAGTTTAAATGTATTATTGAAAGTGGCTAAATGGTACTATTATTGTGGTAACTTCTAATAAACCGCACAACTTGACTCCGTGATCCGCTATTTGTCCCTCCTTCTGGTTAGCTGTTCGACATTGCTGGCGCAGACACCCAAGCTTACATTAGAGTTGATCACCTCGGGTTTCTATCGACCCTGTGATGTTGCTGTAGTAAGTGATACTAAATTTCTGGTTGCGCAGACTGATGGTAAGATCAAACTGGTAAAGAATGGGCAGCTTACAACCTTTCTGGACATTGGCAGCAAGATAGACGATCCCGATTGGGGAGGTATTTTCGGATTTACCCTGCATCCACAATACGAAACAAATGGGTATATCTACGTTCACTATTCCCGGAAAGGCGACATGGCCTCATTGATCGCCCGTTTTACGAGGAACAGTGCGAATCCGGATGTGGCTGATTTGAGTTCGGAAGTTAGTATTCTCACGATTCCTTACCCAAACGGAGGGCACCGGTCAGGCCGGGTTGGATTCGGGCCGGATGGGTATCTCTATATCACAACGGGCGACTCTTCGCCGGGTGCCCGCAATTCAATTGGAGACCCGGCTAAACTGGCGCAAAATCTCACCGACCTACACGGTAAACTGCTTAGGATTGATGTAAACGGTGGCTTTCCATATGCTATACCCCCCACCAATCCATTTGCTAGTCCGGCGGATGGTGTGCCCGACGAATTGTATGCACTGGGTCTTCGTAATCCCTGGCGTTGGAGTTTTGACCGGCAAACAGGCGATTTCTGGCTGGGTGATGTCGGTCAGGATGACTGGGAGGAATTAAATTTTACCAGTGCCAATGCACCCGCCCCGCAGAACTATGGCTGGCCCTGTTATGAAGGGAGTCATGCCTATAACACAACCTGCCCACCGGGCAGCACGTACCATATGCCCTTGCTGGATTATGCAGGGTATAGCTCGGGTAAAGATGCCAGTATAACGGGAGGCTTCGTTTACCGGGGAAGTAAATATCCTGCTTTAAGGGGCTGGTACGTCTATGCCGATTATGCACGAGGTACTTACTGGACTCTGAAGCGGGAAACGAACGGCATGTTTCAAAACACGCAACAGTCTATTCCTATCTCATCAAGTCCTGTATCCTTTGGCGAAGGGCCGGATGGCGAGCTGTATGTAGTCTCGCTGCTGGATGGTAAACTCTACAGAATCAATGTGTATACTATTCAGAGTGTACAAAACGGCAACTGGAACAGCCCTTCAACCTGGAATTGCAACTGTGTTCCTACGTCGGCCGACGTAGTGACGGTCTCAACAGGCCATACGGTTACAATTAATCAGGCTTCATTGGCTAATCTGTTGATGCTGACGGGTAAAGTTCAGATTTCTTCCGGTGGCAAGTTAACTTTTTGACAACAAGTAGGGGAGACTAAGCAGTAAAAGCCTAAAAAATGGGCTTCTACCAGAAAGCAGATAAATTTAAGTCTGATCAAGCTGGTCGAAGGCTAACTCCATTTTATGATTGATTTTAGGAAGCAAACGGTGCTAATCACCGGGGCCGGACAAGGTATTGGTTTCGCCATCGCGCGGGCGCTGGTTCAGCAGGGCGCTAATGTGGTGCTCAATGATTTTGATGAAACGCTGGCCCAAATGGCAGTCAATGCCATTCTGAACGAGGAGTGGGCTGGGCCTAAAGGACACTGTATTGCCTGCTCTGGCGATGCCTCTGATGTTACGTTTATTCAACAGCTGGTCGATACAACCGTCAGCGCGTTCGGGGGGGTGGATATTGCCATTGCCAATGCGGGCATTACTATTTTTGGTGACATTTTCACGACTACACCCGATGCATTTCAAAAAATAGTCGACCTCAATTTACGGGGCAGCTTTTTCCTGGCGCAGCTTTCCGCTAAACAGATGCGCGGGCAAGGCCGGGGTGGGAGCGTCCTGTTTATGTCGTCGGTAGTGGGGCATCAGGCGCATCCGGGTCTGCCCGTCTACAGCATGACCAAGGCGGGGCTTGAGATGCTGGCGAAGCAACTGGTTATTGACTTTTCGCCCTTGGGTATAACCGTCAATGCCATTGCGCCAGGCGCGACTCTAACCGAACGAACGCTCGATGATCCAACTTATATCCCGATCTGGTCGCGCATTACACCGATGGGGCGTCCGGCTACGGTAGACGATATTACCAATGCGGCCTTATTTCTGGTATCGCCCGCATCCCGGCACATCACCGGTCAGAGCCTGGTGGTCGATGGGGGATGGACAAGCATCAGCCCTCCACCGGTTTAATGTTGAAGGAGTGAATGATAGAATGAGTGAATAAAACTTGCGTTAGCTATTCACTCATTCAACATTATTTCCTTCCCAATGTAATCAGCACCACGCCTACCAGAGCAATGGCGGCACCCAGAAACGACTGGCTGGAGAAGATCTCTCCGGCAAAGGTTGTACCCAACAGCATAGCGACCACCGGGTTGACAAAGGCGTACGTTGACAGCAGTTGCGGACTCGCATTGCGGGCCAGCCAGGAGTATGATGAGAAGCCGATGATGCTACCAAATATGACCAGATAGATCATGGAGTAGATGGCTTTGGGGGGGGCATGAACAATGCTAAACAGGGTAACCGGTTCCAGGGCCAAACTAACCGGCAGCAGAACGAGACCACCCAGTATCATCTGGATTCCGCTCGAAATGGTTGCGGAGGGAAGAGACAGGCGGGGTGTTAATAACGTGCCAACCGCCCATGAAAAATTACCGAGCGCTACCAGGGCAAAGCCAATTAATTTGGCGTCGAACCCACTTGTAGTCTGCATCTTATCGGGTTTGACCAGCAGGAAAATTCCGACCAGCCCAATGGCAAGTCCGGCGAGAGCCATGTTGCTGGGGCGTTTGCGGCCAAATGAAACCCAGTTGAGAGAAAGCAGGAAAACCGGCAGCAGACCACCCAGCAAAGCCGCCATGCTACTCGGTATGTACTGAATACCCATCGATAGGCAGCCATTGGCGATGCTCAGGAGCAGGACCCCGATTATAGCGGAGGATTTCCATTCGGCCAGGGTGGGACGGGGCGTGCCAGTCAGGCGTGCATATCCGTAAAGAATTGATCCCGAAACCAGATAACGCGCCGAAATCATATACAAAGGGGGCATCCGTTCAGTCATGAAATGAATGAACATGTAGGTTGATCCCCACAGAATATAAACAGAAATTAAATTTGCCCAGAGAGTAACACGATTCGGGGTGGTAGATACGGGAGAACTAACGGCTTGCATGCGAACAGGGACTGATAATGGTTGTTAACACCAACAGGCTCATTTTCTATCCGTTAGATGATTGATTTTTTATACTTTCTAAAATCAGTCCTACTATATCCTGCCAGAGTTGCAGGCGATTCAATAGGTCACCTGCGTATTATTGGCTTCCAACTGCCTGATTTGGCTGGCGTAAGGACTGCTCATCGCTTCATCTCCGAACAGTGGATTGCTCCCCAGATACACTTTTTTTAAATTTCTCAGCAGAATAAGGGCCGTCGGAAATTCACGTAGGTTATTATTATTGAAACCTACTTCTTCCAAAGCAGAAAGTGAGCCAACTGTAGCAGGTACGATATTGAACCAGTTAAACCCAAGATCGAGGACCCTCAGCCGCTGTAACCGGCCAAATTCGTTGGGAATATGACTAATACGGTTGTGATGGGCAAAAAGTACCTGCAACCGGTGCAAGTGAGCTAAAGATGGTGGCAGGGCATGTAAATCGTTATGCGCAACGGCCAGTTGCTCCAGTCGTTTCATACGGCCGAGCTGCCCGGGTAATTCGGCGAGTTTGTTGTAGTACAAATCCAGCACTTTAACCCGTTTCAAACGGCCAATGGTTTTGGGGAGCTGGGTCAATCCTGCGCTGTAGAGGTTAAGGTCGGTTAAACGACGCATCCGCTTCAGGGTTTTGATGTCGATACCTGCCAGTTTATTATTTCCCATCCACAGGCTTTCCAGACGACGGTTTTGCCGGACAGATGGCGGAATGCGTGTGAGTCTATTGCCTTGCAGATTCAATGAAACAAGGTGCTTGTTGCGGGTAATGAACACGCTGTCATTTGGAATCGAATTATACAAAACACTGAGTCGTTTCAGGGTTGGAATATCGGAGGTCAGGCGGGCGGGTAATTCGTGCAGCCCGTTCCTCGATAAATCCAGCTCCTCTAGTTTTGGGAATCGGTATATAATTTCCGGAATGTTTGTTAGTTCTAACTGATTAAAAGCCAGCATTGTAACGGTGTCGGGGCGAGTTGTCTTCTCGGCTGCTTCGAGCGTACTGATGATCCCTTTCCCTTTACGGACGGTGCGTTTCTGCTGCACATTTCCCAGTATCGTCATGCCAGCCCACCGAAAACCAGCCGGGGTTTTTATCGGAAAGGGATGTTGTCCATACCATTCCGCCACGAGCTGAAGAAGCTGAAATTCCTGCTGATCTGTTAAGTCCGTGCCGGAGAAATCACAAAATACCCGGTCGTAACTTCCATCCGGCCGAATGAATTCCTGAGTTTGAATCATGATGCCCGGCTTGGGTAATCGTTTTTTATTTCGTTCGATAAACGTGGAAAACTGCTGTTGTCCGGCGTGCAGTGTATCCATAAACATCTTTCCGTGCCGTTCAAAAACAGCTTTCTCTCCCGCTTTTTGAGGAAAGGCAGGTGGGTATTTTTTGTTCAGCTCCGCAACGGAAAGGTGTAGGCGAGTAGTATCGCGAAGTAAAACAATCCGGTCCTGCGCTAAACCCGGTAACGCCAGTAACCCAAAAAGAACGAACAGAAGACCATTTTTCATGACGAACGTATTTTTTAGGTAAATAACGATAAATGTAGTTAAATAACCCAAAAGAGAACCGGGATTCTAACTGGATCTAAAATATTTATAAGATTACTGCCTTACAACCAACTAGTTTCCTAAACTAGCATGATTAAGCTCTTGAAGAATCAAGCGGTAATAATCTTGAGAAATCGTTTAAATCTTGTTACAATCCCGGTTCGGTTCTAGTTCTTCCCGCCACTCACCGACGAAGCGGGTTGTTTTTCAGCGGTTTTCTTAGCAGCCTTCGCAAAATCGCCCGCTTTGATGATCGAGATTTTCGATGGGTCGATGTGCTTTTTCATAGCGGCATTTACCTGCTCGGGCGTCAGGCTTTCCATTTTCTTCTCAAAATCGGCATCCCAGTTCATTGTCCGGTTCAGGTACAGGTAGTTGTTGAGTGTACCGACCAGCGAAGGGTCCTGCGCCCGCGACACCATCCGTGATTGCAGATAACCTGAACGAGCGGCTTGTATTTCTTCGGTGGTAAAGCCTTCTTTAACTACTTTGTCCATCTCCTCGCGGAAGGCTTTTTCCAGCCGTTCGGCGTTCTCGGGGTTGTAGATGGCATAGGTCATGAACATTCCCGTTTTGTCGAGTGGATTGGCCGATAATTGCGAACCAACGCCGTAGCTGATGCCCTCTTTCTGCCGGATACGAACAGCCAGCCGGGAGTTCAGGAAGCCACCGCCCAGCATGTAGTTGCCCAGCACAAGCGCCGGATAGTCTGGGTCATCGTCGCGCAGTGGCAGGTTTACAGCCGCTACCATAAAGGCATTGGCTTTGTCGGGGGCTTCGATGCTTTGCGGGGTTGGCTTAATATCGTTAAACGGGGTCACCAACCGGCTGAACGGCTTTTTGGCTTTCCAGGTACCCAGCTCATCCGTAACCACTTTCCGAACGGGCGTCTCCTCAAAATCGCCTACTACAGCCAGCGTTGCATTCTGGGCACCGTAGAAGTCCTTGTGAAACTGTTTCAGATCGTCCAGTTTCAGCGCGTTAACGTCGGCAACATCTTCATCGGGCGTAGAGGTATAGCGAATATCCTCTTTGGGGTAAGGGTTCATCAGGCGTTGAAAAGCCGTGAACGCCAGCGACTGAGGTTCAGACCGCTGCGACTCAATCTGTGCCAGTTGTTCCTGCTTTAGCTTTTCGAACTCATTGGCGTCGAAAGCCGGGTGCTTGAGCATGTCGCTCACCAGCCGAATAACAGCGGGGAGGTTTTCTTTGGTCGTTTTAATGCTTACGTTTACCTGGTTACCACCCCCAAACACACCAACCTGCGCTTTTAGTTTGTCCAGTTCGTCTTTGATTTGCTGGCGGCTGCGAGTCGTGGTGCCTCGGTTGAGCATCGACGCCGTGAACACCGAGATGGCGCTCTTGTTCATCAGGCTTTTCTGATCGCCGTAGCGCAGCGTAAGGCGGGCATTTACTTCGTTACCACGCGTCGTTTTCGGGAGCATGGCCAGCTCAATCGTATTGGGCTGCTCCAAACGGCGGGTACGGCCGTCGATGTTGGCGGGGGAGGGATCAAACGCTTCCCCTTGTGCCACCAGAGCCCGGCCTTTGTAATCTTTTACCATTGCTATAATGTCCGGTGCCTGCGGAACCTCCACCCGGTCGGGATTCTGTTCCGGAATGAACACACCAACGGTCCGGTTCGAAGGTTTAAAATAGTAGCTGGCCACGCGCTTAACATCGGCCGGGGTTACTTTTTCGAGAGCATCCCGATAGAGGAAACCAAGCCGCCAGTCGCCGGTTGCGATATATTCGCTCAATGCCAGTCCTACGCGTTCGGCACTTTTGAAGCTTAACTCAAGGTCTTTCAGGATCTTGACCTTAGCACGGTCGATTTCTTCTTTCGACGGGGTTTTGATGGCAACCGAGTCGAGGGTTGATAACAGGGCGTTTTTGGTATCATCCAGCGATTTATCTTTCAACATTTCGGCGGCAAAATAGACGTACCCGGGGTCTTTGGTCGTGAACGAATAGCCGTATTGTTGAGAGGCTTTCTTGGTTTCTATGAGGGCTTTATAGAGTCGGCCCGATGGCTCGTTGGTGAGCAGTTCGGTGACCACGTCCATGGTTGGATAGTCGGGGTGAGAGCCGGGCATGATGTGATACAGTGCCGATACAACTTTGGTATCGCCTACGCGCCGGAGCGTTACCATCCGTTCGCCATCCTGGGTAGGCTCCTGGCTATAAGTGGGCTGGAGTACACGCGCCGGACGCGGAATAGCGCTAAAATATTGATTGATCATCGCCAGCGTTTTCGGCTCGTCGATTTTACCGGCTACGACCAGCACGGCATTGTCGGGCTGGTAAAATTTCTTGTAAAAAGCCTGAAGATTGCCGATGGGCACCTTCTCAATATCGGAACGGTTGCCGATGGTCGAGTTGCCGTAGTTGTGCCAGAGGTAGGCCGATGAGACAACCCGCTCATTCAGTACATTCTGGGGCGAGTTCTCGCCCATTTCAAACTCATTCCGAACGACGGAGAACTCTGTAGCGAGGTCTTCCTTTTTAATGAACGAGTTCACCATCCGGTCCGATTCAAGATCGAGCGCCCACTTGAGGTTCTCATCCGTAGCGGCAAAGGTTTCGTAATAGTTGGTACGGTCGAGCCAGGTGGTGCCGTTGGGCCGGGCTCCGTGCGAGGTCAGCTCCTCGGGAATGTTCGTGTGCTTGGTCGACCCTTTAAAGACCATATGCTCCAGCAGGTGGGCCATTCCGGTTTCGCCCAGACCTTCGTGCCGCGAGCCTACTAAATAGGTAATGTTAACCGTGATGGTGGGTTTCGAGGGGTCGGGGAAGAGCAGGACCTTCAACCCATTTTTGAGGTTGTATTCCGTAATGCCTTCTACGGAAGCACCTTTTGTTACGCCTTCGGGCAGCGCTGCGGGTTTGTCCTGAGCCGATGAAAGTGTCAGGTTACTTATGAACCAGGCAGCGGCCAACAAACCTCTTTTGGTAAGGTTGCTTGTCATGAATATACAGTTAGTTAGGAACTTGAAACTAATCGTATAGTTACATACAGACAAAATGATAATCAACAGATTTTACAGTGGTTTAACAAAATTTAGGATAAACGGTAATCATGGCTAACTCTCAATCCAGTTTCTGAAGACGCTGGCTTTTTCCTTACTGACCAGCACTTCGAGGGCGTCGTTCGGCTTTTTCAGCAGAACGAGCAATTTGCTGTTATCTTGAGGTCGATAGCCGGCAATAGCGTCCAGATGAATGAGGCACTGGCGATTGGCGCGGAAGAAACGTAAAGGGTCAGCTACTTCTTCCAGTTCATCCAGGGTTTTGTAATCGGTTATTAGTTTTTTTCCCTCGGTTGTAAAAAGATAGATCAGTTCGTTGCGCAGGAAATACGCAATTTGTTCCTGAGGAACCGTAACAATTTGCCGGAGATGATGCCCCGAGAATCGCCGTTTGTATTGGGGGGCTGTAACGGGAGAAGCCATGTGGGCCAGAAGCTGCCGAAACTGGTCGTTAAAATCTGAAACGCCGTTGGCGGCCCATCGGTGATACTTGGTTAATGCCTGCCGGAGTTCTTCTGGGTCGATGGGTTTAAGCAGGTAGTCGATGCTGTTCAGTTTGAAGGCCCGTATGGCATATTCGTCATAGGCGGTTGTGAAAATCACGGGGGCAGTCAACCCAACCTGCACGAAGGCGTCGAAGCTTACCCCGTCCGATAGCTGAATGTCGGCAATAACAAGGTCGGGGGTGGGTTTGCCCATTGCAAAATATGCACAAATGTGCTGAACGCTGGTTAATGGACCAAGAATGATGGCTTCCGGCTCCAGCTGACTCACCAGTTTGTGGAGTTGCCGGGCAATCAGGGGCTCGTCTTCAATCAGCAGAATAGTCATGCAGGGGTAGATTTTAACGGGATTAGCGGCTACTTGTCAACGTCTAGAAGGGGTAATCGAACCTGAAAACGGGCATCCGTTTCGATGATTTCAACCGGCTTCTGGCTTAGAAAACTATACAGCAACGTCAGATTTTCCAGCCCCAGCCGGTTCGACGTTTCTACCTGCCGTTTACGCTGAAGCGGGTTCGTTACGGAAAGGTAGCCGTCATGGGTGCTCAGGGTAATGGTTAATGGATGGGCTTCGCTGATGATGTTATGTTTGATGGCGTTCTCGATCAGAATCTGAAGCGTAACGGGAACGATCAGTTGATCCAGGGCAGGTTCATCGACTTCGCACGTGACAACAAACGCACCATCGAAACGGGTATGTAACAGGGATATGTAATTTTTAATGAAAGCCAGCTCCGTTTCAAGCGGTACCAGTGCCTTCTCCTTATGCTGAAGTACATACCGGAAGACTTTCGAAAGCTGTTGTAGAAACTGACGGGCCAGCACCGGATTGTCGTCAATCAGGCTATCGAGAGACGAAAGGCTATTGAACAGAAAATGCGGACTTACCTGATTTTTAAGGCTGTCTAACTGTACCTGGACTTTTTCTTTTTCAAGCTGGGCTGTGCGAAGAGCGTTTTCTTGCCAGCGCCGGAGTAGATGACTGGCTATGAACCCCAAACAAATGATGGTATTCACCAGAAAAATCATCATGCCGACAATGATGAAGCCTAACTTGTTCAGCAGGGTTAACGCAGGGGGGAAGAACCGGAGAGCAACAAAGTAACCAGCAACGACGGCAACGGTTTTAACAATTGTCCAGCCGCCTAAAAGCTGGACAATGATGCGCCAGCGGACATTTTTCTCAAACGGCATCCGCCGGTTTAGCCACTCATTGAACTGATAATGGAACACCCAGACCAGGTTCAACATGATGAACGACATAACAAACAGTAGCGCCTGTACCTGCCAGCTGATGTCGGGAACCACCCACTGGCGCGCCACCAATCCGCCCAGCGCTATCCAAAGCAGCAGGAACTCGACGTATTTATTGAATTTTATTTTCATGGTTACCAATAATTAGTCCGTCCGACATTTCGATGGTCCGGTTCGTTCCGGCGGCAAAGTCCGGGTCGTGGGTAACGGCAATGATGGTTTGTCCTTTGCTGGCAAGATCACGAAAAATGTCGAACACATTTTCAGTATTGGCTTTGTCCAGATTGCCTGTTGGTTCGTCGCCCATGATGATGGTTGGGTCGTTGATAAGTGCGCGGGCAATGGCTACGCGCTGTTGTTGGCCTCCAGATAGTTTACTGGCCGGTTTGCGGGCGTAGTTGGCCATGCCAATCAACCGGAGTTTTTCCATCGCTCGCTCCTCAATTTCTTTTTCCAGGTACCTACCAAGCTTCAGGCCGGGGAGCATCACATTTTGCAGGGCCGAAAACTCAGGTAATAAAAAGTGAAACTGAAAAACGAATCCCAGATGTTCATTGCGAAAGTGGGCCAGAAAATCCTGACTTCGCCCCGTTAATTTTGTCCCCGCCATCTCTATTTGCCCTTCATATTCAGTATCCATCGTAGAAAGCAGGTAAAGCAGCGTTGATTTACCGCAACCCGATTTACCGACAATAGACAGAAATTCCCCTTTTTGTACCTCAAAGGAAACATCCGTCAACACCCGAAATTTTTCAGGATCGTAGAAGTATTTGTTGAGGTTTTTGGCAGAAAGAACGATGCTCATAATAGTTATATGCTATAGGAGGTATGATGTATGGTATAGGGCGACGGGTAAGATGATTGGGAATATATCGTACATCCCATAGCATACATCTTAAAACTATCCTCTTAAAATGGCCACAGGGTCGACTTGTGACGCTTTTCGGGAGGGGAAATAGCCCGCCAGAACGGTGGTTACTACGCCGAAGAGCAGCCCCAGGATGTAATACTTTGGCTCGAAAATGACCGGAAATGTTTTAATACTAATGAATCCACCGGCATCGAATGGGGTGATTGACAGTAGATAACTGAGCCCAAAACCGATCCCTAGCCCTAAAAGACCACCCGAAACACCAATAAAAATAGCCTGCAACAGAAAAATGGCAATGATGTCCCGGCCTTCAAAACCGGTGGCTTTTAAAATAGCAATGTCCTTGATTTTGTTGATAACGGTCATGTTCATGATGTTATAAATACCAAATCCAGCAACTACCAGCAGTGTGAACGACACTACATAAGTCAGCATATTCCGGATCTTTTCACCCGCTAGTATGGCCGTGTTGGCCGTGGCCCAGTCTTCGGTATAGTACCCGTAAATGGCCCGTAACTGTTTTCCGAACGGAATGGCCATCAGGGGGTCTATCATTTTGATGTGAATGTCGGTTATATAGCTGGGGTCCCGTTGCAGCATTTCCTGCACCGTAGAGAGATTTCCGTAGCTCTTGGTATTGTCGATGGTACCAATGCCAAAGCCAAACGTACCCACTACCCGTAGTGTCCGGATACCTCCTTTAGGTGTTGTTACCGTTACTTTATCACCCGTACGTACGTTGAGCTTGTCGGCTAGTACGGCACCCATGATCAAGCCGTCAGGATTGGTTTTCAGCGCGTTCAGACTACCCGATTTAAGCCGTGTGGTTAGTTTATAGAGCCGGTTTTCGCGGTCGATATCCACCCCCGAAATTGTACCGGAAATCTGAATGGGGCCGTTATTATAAAACGCCTGCGTAGCCACCTGTGGCGAAACGCCCAGCACACCTGATGCCCGTTCAATGCGTCCGGCAATGGTCATCCCGTTTTTGATGCGCGACTGCTCGTCTTTCGGCTTCTGGTGGTAGATGACGTTAAATTTGCCGGGGTTGAGCTGTTCGATCAGACCCGGCCGCTGGGTATTTACCTCGTTATACATTCGAATATGCGGACTGGCATCCAGCGCCGAATCTTCCAGAAACTGATTGACACCCTGCATAAATGAAATCATGGTAATGAACATCGCAATGCCGAAGGTGACCCCCAACATGGCAACGAGGGTCTGGCGTTTTTTGGCCAGCAGGTGCGTCTGAGCAATTTGAGAAGCAATTCGTATATCCATTTTTAAAATGATAGAATTAGTGAATGATAGAATGAGTGACTTAGTGGGGTTTATATTCACTCATTCTATCATTCACTCAATCAAAATTAATTTTGATGCCTCCGTCAAGCCGGCTTTCACCTGCACCCGGTCGAAGTTTTCAGCACCTTTCCGGAATTTCACTTTTTGCTTCTTGCCGTCCAGTTCCACCCAAACGCTGTCGCCACCAAAAACGTAGGTTTTAGGAATGGTCAACACATGCCGGTTCTGGCTGATAATTATGTTGGCTTCTACCGTCAGGCCGTAATAAGATGCCGGGCGTTCGCCTATGAACTCGGCATCTACCCGAAACGATTGGTCGGTGCGGTTGAGCTTTGGGTATATCTTATCAACCCGTGCTTTGAAAATCTTATCCGGATAGACATCCGCTTTTAAAATAACCTCCTGTCCTGTTCGAATCCGCCCGAAGTCGCTTTCATCGACGGCCAACTGAGCAAACAGTTGATTGCTACTACCCACCAGTGCCAGCTGATCTCCAATACGGACAACCTCACCGGGATCTTTATAAACTTCGTACACTTTGCCGTTCACAAAACTTCGGATGCGCGTGTTTCGTCCCGCTACTTCGCTCGTAACCAACTGACTGCGATTGTTTGCAACGTCCAGCCGGATCTGATCGCGGCTTCGTTGAAAGGTGTTTAGCTGAGCGCGGAGGTTATTTCGGGAGATGGTGTAATTCAGTTCGGCCCGTTCCAGTTCAGCCCTTGACGTGGCGTTTTGGCCGTACAACTCCTTGAATCGGTTATAATTGATGGAGTCGTTGGCCACACGGGTTCGGGCATTGCGGACCTGCGCTTCCAGCTCGGCCAGAACCGGGGAGTTCGTGCTTAAGTTAGACCGCGCCTGCCGGTAGGCGTTGGCTGCGGCCTGCTGGCGGGCATCTTCTGAAGCACTTTCCAGCACGAACAGCAGCTGATTCTGGCGGATGGAGTCCCCTTCGCTGATGAGCCGTTGCTGCAGCATACCGGCAGCATCGGCCGTAACGGTGTACTCATTGCGTGGGTACACATTGCCGGAGGCATAGACGGCTTCGGTCAATTCCTGATAGGTGGGCGTTGTGCCCTGAGGGTCGCGCTTGCAGGCTGCGCACAAGAGGGTAATGAGAAGAAGTATGGAGAGGTTCGTTTTCATCGCTTGGGTAACCTATAAGGTTTTCAAAACCTTATAGGCTTTTTGGAAAAGGTTGCTTACTGGCCGTTTCGAATCTGTAGGATTATCTGATTGATAAAGGTGTTCGATAAATTGGTCAGAAACCGGTTTTGGGCGGTTAGGGCTTCGTTGAACACATTTAGGTACTGGTCGTAGGCAAACAGGCCCGATCGGTATTTGATCAGGGCAATTTGTACGTTCTGGCTGCTGAGTTCGTAATTCTGCCGATTTAAATCCAGCGACCGAACGGCCTGGTTATACGTATTCCGTACATCTTCGGTATCGACCTGCTGTTTGTTTCGCTCGTAGGTGAGTTGCGACTCGGCTAGTTTCAGTTGCAGGCGGGCGCGGGTCAGATTACTGGTTCGCAGGCCGCCTGTATAAAATTGCCAGTTCAGTTGCAGACCCGCTACCCCAATCTGAAACCAGGGCTGGCTGGTACTCAGAAAATTAATGGCGCTTCGCTGGGCCTGTTGGGTATACCGGCCATAAGCCGATAGCGTAGGCCAGCGCTGCAGTCGTTCGCGGTTGAGTTGCAGTCTGGCCAGTTCTACCCGTGTTTGTTGTAAGGTCACTTGCGGCCGTTCGGCCTGGGGTGTTACCGATGCGGGAACGACTGAAGCCGCCGGACGAGCGGATAGCTCTTCAGCCAGCACCAGGCTATCGGCCAGCGTTAAGCCAACCAACAGTTTAAGCTGGTTCCGGTTACGGATAAACCCCAACTCGTTCTGGTATAACACATCGGCCGTTGTTAGTTGAATAGAGCGAATGCGGTTGTATTCGAGCGGTTCGATCAGGCCTTTTTCCAACCGGTCTCGCGCAATTTGGGTCAGCGTATCGGCCGCCGACAAGTTTCGTTGCGTAATGGCGATGGCCGACCGGGTGAGCAGTGCTGCGTGGTACAGGCGGGCCGTTTGGGTCGAAATCTCATCGGCCAGCACCAGCGTCTGTTTGTCGGCTATCTGAAGGTTTTGAGCGGCAATGCCTACATCGGCCCGCGCCGGTCGATTGATGACGGGCAGGGTTACTTCCGCACCAGCGGCCAGCACGTAGGGTAAGCCGAATTGCAGGGTCCGAAATTCGCCCGCTTTGCCGCCCAAAAATTCGGCGGGGACCAGCTGCACCGGGAGGGCGTAGTTGTAATCGAAGTTGGTAAATAGCCGCGCTTGTGGCAAGAGTGCTGCCCGACTGCCCAACTGCTGCTGGGCTTGTATCAGGCTGTTCTGGCGGGCATTTACCAGGTCAGGATTGTTGCGACGGGCCAACGCCAGGGCTTCCTGAACAGACGATAGCACCGTTTGGGCAGAAGCGGTAAAGGAACAAAGGCACATGCCAAGAAGGGCAAACCGATTCATGTTTTTTTCGAATGGACGACCAAAGGAATAACCTTTCAAATTACCAACCTGACTTGTTTGCGCGAAACGGAAAAAATCATTCACAAAGCTGATTTTTTTACGGGTTAACGCCGTGCTGACTGGGTCGTCAGTCAAGTGAGAAACGGATACGACCCCACCCGATCCTCCCGGTCGGCACTACAGGAGGGCAGCCATCCAGTCAGTAGAAAAGGACTTTAATCGTTTTTTAGAATCAACACTATAACTTCATTTGATCAGGATGACCACAAGACGTTCGTTTCTTAAACATACAGGGGGGAGTCTCGCATTGGCCAGTGTGAGTCCGGCCCTATCGTTGGCCAATTCGCCCGAAACGCGCGGTTCGTCCGGCGATGATCTGTTTAAGCTGGGTATGGCAGGTTTCACGTTCGTTAACTTTAAGCTCGATCAGGCGCTTGAGATGATGCGAAAAACCGATGTTCACTACCTGTGTATCAAAGATTTTCACCTGCCCTACGCCAGCACTGCGGATGAAATAACCGCCTTTCACGAAAAGCTAAAGCAGTCGGGTGTAACGGGCTATGCCGTAGGGCCGATTTATATGAAAACGAAGCAGGAGATCGACAACGGCTTCGACTACGCCAAACGGGTAGGCGTGAACCTCATGGTTGGTATTCCTAATCCGGAAGACTTGCCGTACATCGACAAAAAGGTAAAGGAGTACAACATCCGGTACGCCATTCATAATCACGGGCCGGACATTCCACTATTTCCGAGCGCCACATCGGTCTATACTGCCGTGAAAGATCTGGACCCGCGAATTGGGCTTTGTTTCGATATGGGGCACGACAAACGTTTCGGCGACGACCCCATTGCTGACCTGGAAAAGTACGCCAAACGGATATTCGATATTCATCTGAAAAACGTTACGGCGGCCTCAAAAGAAGGAAAAACCTGTGAACTGGGCCGCGGGGTGATCGATATACCGGCGTTTGTGAGCATGCTTCGTAAGATAAAATACGATGGCTCCTGTAGTCTCGAATATGAGAAAGACATGAAAGACCCACTGGCCGGAATCGCCGAATCCGTCGGGTACTTTAATGGGGTATGTGATACGTCAAAACCAGGTAAGCGGAAGGCCTAAACGGTTCGGCCATTAACGTTTACTACTGTCAGGCTACATCGTGGCTTATCTTGCCGACAGTTAATTAATTAAGCAACCTGTTTCAATGGAAAATTCACGGAGAGAGTTTATCAAAAAAGCGGCTTTGGGCACCGCAGGGGTTACGTTTGGCGGGCTGGCCAATGGCATGTCGGCCAAAAGCTACAATAAAATCATTGGGGCCAATGAACGGCTAAATGTCGCCATTGCCGGACTGGGACGGCGGTTGAGCGCGTATTATGACCCTATTTCGAGAAAAGAAAGCAACGTCGAGCTGGTGTACCTGTGCGACGTAATGAAAAAACAGCGGGAAGCCGCCGTTCAAAAGTTTTCCAAGCACATCACCTACACCCCCAAACTGGAGAACGACATTCGGAAAGTCATCGCCGACAAGAACGTCGATGTCCTGATCAACGCCACACCCGACCACTGGCACGCGCCGGGTACCTGGCTGGCCGTACAGGGCGGTAAGCACGTTTATGTTGAAAAACCGTGTAGCCATAATCCCCGTGAAGGCGAGATTCTGATGGAAATTCAGAAGAAGTACGGTAAAGTTATTCAGATGGGTAACCAGCAGCGGTCGGCACCGGAGTCGATTGATATCGTGACTCAGATTCATAACGGGGTCATCGGAAAAGCTTTCAAAGCCGTTGCTTTTTACGCTAACTCACGTGGTGAGGTGCCCATTCCGAAAAAAGCACCCGTACCCGACGGACTGGACTGGGAGTTGTTTCAGGGACCGGCCCCTCGTACGGCCTATACCCACGATACCTGGGATTACAACTGGCACTGGTATGGCTGGCAGTACGGCACCGCCGAAGCAGGTAACAATGCTACACACGAACTGGATATGGCCCGCTGGGCATTGCAGGTCGAGTACCCAGAGTTCGTATCGGTAGAAGCGGCCAAACGTTACTTTGCTGGTGATGGCTGGGCGGTTTATGATACGATGGATGCTACATTTCGTTTCCCCGGCGATAAAGTCATCAAGTGGGATGGCAACAGCCGGAACGGCTACAAAACGTTTGGCAGTGACCGGGGTACGGTCATTTACGGTACAAACGGCAGCGTGTATGTCGACCGGGATGGCTACACACTGTTCAGTAGGGACGGCAAACCCATCAAAGAAAGCAAGTCAAAGGGGTCGGAGTCGGGCACGGCTTTGGGCGGTGGTGGCGATATGACCACACTCCACATGATGAATTTCTTCGAAGCCATCCGGGGTAAAGCCAAACAGAACTCAACTATTGATGATGGTGCCAAGAGCACACTGCTTTGCCATTTGGCTAATATCTCTTATCGCACAAACAAATCCTTCTCGGTCGATCCGAAGAACGGGCACATAAAAGACGCCGAAGCCATGAAGTTCTGGAGTCGGCAGTACGAGAAAGGCTGGGAACCTCGTGTGTAAATGGTTAGTGGTTAATCGTTATTGCTACCAACTGATACCTGATAACGATTAACCACTAATTATTAACTATAACCCTCTGGCTGTCCAGTCGCTTCATAACGGGTGTAGACAACATGCCGTGCAGGAAGACCGAGAGTAAGATTGTCCAGCCGGTGAGCGACCAGATCCGGGCCGGATCTGCAAAGGAAGCATGATCTAACGCATAGGCTATGTAAAAAAGCGAGCCGATACCCCGTATCCCGAAACCCGCAATAATCCAGCGTTTCAGTCCCCTGGCTCCGGTGCCTCCCAGGGTTATCCAGCCCACCAGCGGCCGAATAATGAACACCAGCAGTAATCCGAGCAGCGCATCCTGCCAGGTTAGTGCAGCCAGCATCCCCTTCGCAATGGCTCCCCCAAACAGCAGCAGCAATAATGCAATCAACAGCCGTTCAATCTGGTCCGAAAACGCGTGCATGTAGGTGTGATATTCGTGCGTACGTTCGCGGCTTCGGATGGTAATGGCCGCAATGAACACCGCCAGAAATCCGTAGCCATGCGCCAGCTCCGTGAGTCCGTAACTGACCAGGGTGACCGCCAGAGCTACAAATCCATAAGCGGTGGTTTTTATGCTAATGCGCTGGGGAAGGCCAAAAATCAGATAGGATAGGAGTTGGCCCGATAACCACCCGCCAAGTATCCCAACACCTACCCGGAAGGCCAGGGCGTACAAGGCCCAATGGGTAAAATCGGCGGTAGAGGCGGATACCGTTTGGGCCAGCATAATAGCCATATATACAAACGGAAACGCCATCCCATCGTTCAGGCCAGCCTCAGCCGTCAGCGCGAACCGGACAGAATCTTCCTGCCCTTCGTTGGGATCGCCCACCTGTACATCCCCTGCCAGAACAGGATCGGTCGGGGCCAGGCTGGCAGCCAAAAGCAAGGCCGAGGCCATCGGCCAACCCGCCCATCCCCAGGCGATTACAGAAAAAACGGCAATGGTAACGGTCATGGTAAGCCACACCAGTCGGATAGGAAGCCGCCAGCCGCGTAAGCTGAACCGACGGTCTATCTTCAGGCCCGTTCCCGTCAGGGCTATAATAACACACAGTTCAGTTAGATGCGTGGTGAGTTTTGGATTTGCCAGAGGAGAGGGGTCTGGCAAGGACACCGGCAACTGGTACAATAGCCACCCCCCAATAACAAACAGAATCGGGTACGAAAGTGGGTATTCTTTTAATAAAGACGGAAGCCAGGCGACGGCCAGAGTAGCTACCGCCACGATGACTAAAACTAAATTATAAGACTCCATAGGAATGTAATGTCATGGTAAGCAGATGGGTATAACCTGCCCACGTTAGAGACAAGTTATACCCATAAAAATTGGAGTCAATGTGTTAGTAAGTAGAGAGTTGGCTCCGGGATTATGTGCTATTGATAAATAGGTCAGTCAATGAATTGTCGGCGTAGCTTATCTCCGGCGTCCCGAAGTCCGGCTGCCCACGAGGGGCCATGACCCTCTGCAAAAAGATCGTTGCCGGGAACGCCCAGCCGCCAGCGGACAAGTTTGTTGTCGGTTGGGTTGCGGCCTTCTTCACGCAGGTAGATGTCTGCCGCAACGATGTCGCTTCGAAAGCGCATGATCCGGCGGAGCTCGTCCTCAACTTGTTCTACTAATTCAGTCGTTTCATTAAAACCAACCGTTTGTAAATCTATTTTGATACTATCAACTGAGTATTGCATAAGGTTATGTTACTGTTTGGGTTTGCCTTCAGTTTACAGATAGCTCCCGGTTTATATTAAAACCGATAAAGCGCTGTAATGTTAACAGAGTTGCGACTGGCCGGAAAACTGGCTTCGTCCAGTACGTACACTTCTCCTCCATGACGCAGTGTGAGTAATGCTACTTTTTCAACCAACGATTCGTCGCCGTCCTGTTTTTCATCGTGGATCGTTGTTGCGAGTGTCACTTCATCAAACTGGCCCCACAACTCAGCATCATCCTGCAGGAAAAGTACCTCGATACGGCCGGTTACGGCCGCTTCCAGTAATTGCCGGAGACCACTCGAAACCAGATTGCTGCCAAGGCTATTCTGATACTGATAGATGCGTTGCTGTTGCGTCTCTTCGAACTTATGGCTGAGCCGTTCATTGGCCATCTGATGCATTTCTTCGGGCTTTATGTGGTCGAAATTGCCCGTTATACCGTCCTCTTGAAGATAGGGGTAAGTATTCACCTGTCGGTAAATGGGTTGGTAGTACGCAACGGATGCCAGCAGCAGAGGAGCATTCTGTGTGCCCATCAGTTTAATGATGGCCTCGTTCACCAGCCGAAAATAATCGGCCAGTAGGTGATCCTTTGCTTTTTGGTCCTTGTTGGAATCGTCGCTGGTGTACACCGCAGCCATGCCGCCCTGGCCTTTGGTACGTCCCTGTAATTCTTCTTCAAAGTCGTAGTATCGTGTGATGGCGTCAAGTCCCGAAGGCATTACCTCCGCTGTGTCAATCAGCGTGATTGAGAAGGGGTCTGCCTGATAAAGACACACGCCTTTTTTGCCGATCTGCAGGATGTAATAGGTAGTAAAAGCCTCAACAAAGGGCAGCAAAGGTCGCAAATGGAAACGCGAATCAAGCCGCGAGCTATCTGTAAAGGGAATTGGACTGTGGAAAATAGAAAAATGATCTGGGTTCCTGAAAACAGCCAGCCCTTCGCGCTGATGTCGCCAGAATTGCGGGTTGTCCAGCAGGGCTTCCATCGGTTCCACGAGATCGTCGATGTCATTGCTGCGTACCATTCGGGCTTCAAGAGCCAAACGGACTGTCTGGACATGGTTTTTAAAGGCAATCTGGTCCTGCCTTTCGTTTACCTGCTTCCCCCGGCGATGGGTTGGTATGAAAATGGAAATGGACTGATCGTGGGCCTTTTGGGCCAGATCGAGCAGAGTTTCTTTACCTGAATTTACGAGAATCATAACCTTGAGCTGTTTATTGTCAAACCACCTGACTGATGGGAATCTGACTAAATACTGTATTAATGAAACGGACGGTTAACAGCAAAAGATTTACAACTGGCAGATTCTAAGGTTTTTCTAAGGCAGGCCGGGCGAAGCTTCTCCTTTTCCTAATGGGTAAGGGCGTAAATAGCCAGGTACGTGGCTGCGCCAGCCACATAGCCCATCAGGGCGAGCCCGGAAACGCGACGTAAGTACCAGCCGAACTCGATTCGTTCCATCCCCATGACTGCTACCCCGGCCGCGGAGCCGATGACCAGCAGGCTACCGCCTGTTCCCGCACAATAAGCCAGAAACTCCCATAATTTGTCATCGGGAGGGTGGGTGCCCAGATCATACATACCCATGGCTGCAGCAACAATAGGTACGTTATCGACAATGGCCGAAGCGATGCCGATAATCAGGACAATACTATCCAGATTGCTAATTGCTTCACTTAAGCTAAGGGCTAGATTTTTCAGGATGCCAGTCGATTCAAGCGCACCTACTGCCAGTAGAATACCAAAGAAGAACAGGATGCTTGGAACATCTACTTTACTCAGGGCATAAGCTGCCGTGTAGCGTTTTCGATCCTCTTCGTCCTTGTCGGCGTGAATGATTTCGGAGACCCCCCATACGATTCCCAGTGACAGCATCATAGCCATATAGGGCGGTAAATGAGTAAGTGATTTTATAACAGGTACCAGAATAATGGCCATCAGTCCAGTGCCGAACATTATACCCCGATCGCGTCGCTGAACGGGTGTAACATAGGGTCTGCTAACGCCAGGGCTATTCGATCCAATCGCTTCGGCAGGAGTTTTTATTGAGAACGTCAGCCAAAGCAGCGGAACGAGCAAACAGACCAGACTGGGCAGAACCAGTTGACTGATGATATTGGCCGTTGTCACCTGTCCGCCGATCCAGAGCATAGTCGTTGTTACGTCGCCAATGGGCGACCAGGCCCCGCCCGCGTTAGCCGAAATAATGATCATCCCGGCCATTAACCGACGCTGTTCAGTATCCCGAACCAGATTCCGGGTTACGGAAACCATTACAATCGCCGATGCCAGGTTATCGAGCAGCGCAGATAGGATGAACGTCAACCCGCTAATGAGCCATAAAAGCGTACGTGGATTTCGCGTAGCAATACGGTCGGTAATAATAGTAAACCCACCATGAATGTCAATGAGCTCAACAATGGTCATGGCACCCAGCAGGAAAAAAAGAATCTGGGCAATTTCGGCCAGGTGATGGGCTAATTGTTCCAGAACGGGTTCAGTATCGTGGACCGAAAGAATATACAGTATCCAACAAACAACGCCGGTTATGAGCGCTGTTGCCGTTTTATTGAAGTGAATAGGGTGCTCAAGGGTAATAAGAATATAACCAATAATAAAGACAAAAATGAGTATGGACATGGAAATAGGTGGCTTAACTTCACTATATCTGATAAGATGTGTATTATCCGCAGAAAAACGCACGACCTGCAAAAGACGGACAATTGCCGCTTATGTTCGAAGAGAAGAGCTTAGAAAATGCTTAGAAATGCTATACTCGTAAACAGGTTAACCAAACGGCTGGTTGTTTTTCAGTATACTCGTGCCGGATAAAAACGTACTTCACAATCGGTGAAATTAACGAGTTCAGGTATGTTAGTAAGCACTTACCAGTCAGACACCATCATTATGCGCAGTATTTTAATAATAGAAGATGACCAGCGTATTGCTAAGAACATTAGCCGTAGCCTGCGCGTGCTGGGTTACAGCACCGAAGTTGCTTTTGACGGGTTTACTGGCCGAGCCCTCGGATTAACCGGCCAATACGAGTTAATTATTCTGGATATCAATCTGCCGGATATAAACGGATACGACATATGCCGTGATATTCGGGCTGAGCACCCTACGCTGCCCATCATCATGCTGACGGCAATGGGTGAGATTGAGGATAAACTAGAGGGGCTGGAATGTGGAGCCGACGATTATATTGTGAAACCCTTTGACCTGCGGGAACTAACCGCTCGTATAGCTACCTGCTTTCGACGGGCCGATCTGCTGGTCAGTTCAACAAGCGAGGAAAGTCTTCAGGTAGCTGACTTAACCCTGAATATAACCTCAAAGATTGTCCGGCGGCAGAACACGCTTATTGAGTTAACCGCCAAAGAGTTTTCTCTTCTGGAATACCTGATGCGGCACCAGGGAAGGGTAGTGTCTAAAATAGACCTGGCCGAAAAGGTCTGGAATTTTAATTTCGATCCGGGTACCAATGTGGTGGAGGTCTACATCAACTACCTCCGCAAAAAGGTTGACAAAGAGTTTGATGTAAAGCTCATTCATACACGTCCCGGACTGGGATACACCTTAAAAGCTGACTAATCGTCCATGACGATCCGAAATCGTATATCGCTGCAGTTTTCATTCATTGTAGCCTCCATTCTGCTGTTGTTTTCGGTAGTCGTTTACGCCACGTCGGCGCATTACCGGAAGGAGGAGTTTTATGAACGGCTAAAACGAAAAGCCCGGACAACGATGCGGTTTCTGGTGGAAGTGAAAGAAATTGATCACAACCTGCTCAAAATTATCGACCGAAATTCGCTGTCTGCACTTATAGATGAGAAAATATTGATATTTAATTCACAGAACAAACTCATCTATGCCAGCATCGACGATAAGATTATTCATTACCGTGCGAGTTTGCTTAACCGGGTGCGTGAGGAACGACAGCTTGAGCTAACCGACGGAGAGAACGAAGTCATTGGCCTGCTGTATCAGGAGAACGGGCAGTCGCTGGTGGTGCTGGCATCGGCCTACGACCAGTTTGGGAAAGCCAAACTCCGCAATCTGCAGCATACACTCATCTGGAGCTTACTGGGGGGCATCGGGCTAACGCTGGCACTCGGCTTCTTTTTTGCCGGGCAGTCGCTACAACCCATATCCCGGATTAATCAGCAAGTACAGACCATTACCGCCAACAACCTACAACAGCGATTGAATGAAGGAAAACGTCAGGACGAGATCGACCAGTTGGCAATTAACTTCAATCACGTGCTGGTCCGCCTGGAACAGGCCTTCGACCAGCAGCGCAGCTTCGTTTCTCATGCTTCTCATGAATTGAGAACGCCTTTAACGGCCTTGAAGTCTGAAATTCAGCTCGGCCTTCTCCAACGCCTTAGTCCTGAGGAGTACGAAGCCATTCTACAAAATCTGCTGGCTGATACCGATCAGCTCATTGCCTTATCCAACAGCCTGCTCTCACTGGCCCGAACACTGGAGAATCTGCCCCGTGTACAGCTAACGACCGTACGGCTCGACGAGATAATCTTTTCGGCTCAGGACGAGCTGCTCACAATCCAGCCCACATTCAGGATTCTGGTCGATTATGACACGATGCCCGAAACAGAATTGCATGTTCAGGGTAATGAAGATTTGCTTCGGCGCGTCGTGTTGAATCTACTGGATAATGCCTGTAAATATTCTGCAAATCACGAAGCGCTGGTGTACATCGGGGCCGATAAGGACAGTTGCTGGTTTACAGTACAGGATAAGGGTATTGGTATGACCGAAGCGGATATATCCCGAATCTTCGAACCATTTTTTCGTGCCAGTAATGCGCTCAGCTACGATGGGTTTGGCGTTGGACTTTCGATTTGCCAGCGCGTTATTGCGCTTCATCAGGGAAGTATAACTGTGGTTAGCGAACCAGCAAAAGGCAGTACATTTACCGTGAAGCTTCCGCAAGCATATAGCCACGCTGCCTGATTACTTTAGCCCGTCCAAAGTCCATTCAGCGCTGAGGAAATCCTTAGTCTTAACCAGCGGAAAATGAAGGGAATTTCTAAGGTTTTTCTAATCGTTTTGTCGCTATTCTTCTACCGTAAACAATGACCTTTGTTGCGTTAATGCTTAGCATTAGTCAATGAGTTTTTGCGCAGGGAACAGGTACGTTTCCTTGTGTTGTTAGTTGGAAAACGCCTAATTCTGGTGAGGGAATGGATAGCCATCTGTCAAAGGCAGATGGCTATTTTGTTGGCTGTAGGTACTGCGTTTGCACAAAAAAAAGAAGCCGTCACCTTGTGGGCTCCGGCTTCTTCAATTGAACTAACTAACTGTATTATAAATCGGCAATTGCTTTATTGATTTCGTCTTTGGTCTTGCCGGTTTTCTGCTGGATTTTACCCCACATTTCGTCTTCCTGACCATCCTGGTAAGTTAGATCGTCATCGGTTAAATCGCCGTAGGCTTGTTTGATTTTGCCTTTCAATTCGTTCCAGCCTCCTTTTAGGGTTGTCTCGTTCATGATCGTAGTGTTTAACGTTGAATGATATTATGTAATCACCGTGATTACATAAATAGAACTATGGAGAGACGAAATTGTTTTCAGCAATGTGGTCGACAATTTTCTTTGAGTCCAGGTTGAGGTGATAGAGAACACCTGTAATAGGAATAGAAAAGCCCAGAAAATACAGTCCCGCTAACTCCGGCTCACCAAACCAGAGCGCTTTCGGATAACCGCGTTCGTTCAGCACTTTTTTTGATACGGTCTCTCCAAGAACAGGCATAAGCCCCGGCCGGTAACCTGTGGCCAGGATAATCGCATCGAAAGGCAGTTCACGTCCGTCGGTGAAGGTTACCGTTTTCTTATTGATACGGGCAATACCCGGCAGAACCGTGATATTGCCCGCTTTGATTTGATCGAGGGTGCCCACATCGATAACGGCGATCTTCCCGTGCCGGGTGTCGTAGGAGGGAGGATGTTTTGGTTTACCCAGTCCATAAGCCGACACATCTCCCACGCTAAGCCGTTGAGACAAACCCGCCATGAAGTCATAAAACCAGTTGGGGAACTTGCTCAGAAATATGGCGGTAGGCTGGGCCGGTTTGCCAAACGTATCTCGTCTAACGATGTTAACCGGCCCCCGAACGGATATAAATGGCTTTGCCTGGTGCTCAAGCAGATCCAGAGCCAGTTCTGCTCCGGTGTTTCCCATGCCCACGATCAGAACATTCTCGTCGCGAAAAGGAGCCCCGTTCCGGTAGTCAACACTGTGCCAGACGATTCCCCGAAAGTCGCGCTGGCCGGGTAGCTCCGGTTGGTTGGGAACCCGGTTATAGCCCGTTGCGACCACAACCCGGTCGGTGGTGAATTGGTCGGTTTCGGTTTGTACCACCCACGTTTTATCTGCTTTGTTTTGCCGGATGCCGATTACCTTTTGATTGAAAAGCGGCTTGATACCAAAGTGTTCCGCATAGCGTTCGAGGTAGTCTACAAACTGAAGCCTGGGTACATAAGTAGGGAAATCGGCGGGGAACGGGAAGTATGGCAACGCCGAGTGCTCCTTAACAGTATGAAGGTGTAGCCGGTCATAATGAGTACGCCAGGCTACACCAATGTGTTCACTAGCCTCCAGTACCGTAAAAGGCAGGTTTCGATGCGCTAGTTGGCCGGCTATGGCCAGTCCCGCCGGACCCGCGCCAATAATGAGTGTATGCATAGGATTGAAGGTTGCCACAGGCCCGAAGCGGACTGCGCCTGGACCGTTATTTTATCCTTGTCCAGGTCTGGGTTTTGCCCAGGAGCGAGATGCCAACGTAGCCACGCACGTCGAGCGTATTCGGGTCTTTGAGGGTCATCTTACAGTTGTATTCCTTGCCATCTTCGGGATTGTAAATTTTCCCGTCACTCCACACATTGCCACCATCGTACTTAAAGTTATACAACAACAGCATGTTCATCAGAGGCCTTGACCTTTTGGAAGCATCGGCGTTTTTTTCGTCGGTTCTGGGCTTGCCCGTGGCGGGGTCTACTGGCTGACCTAACCAGACGAGCTTGCCAAAATAGGTGCCGCCCTGTTTGTAGATTTGAATATGCCCCTTCTTAGTGCCATTGAGCCAGGTACCAACAACCGCTTCGGAATCATCAACTGGGGCAAAAGCTGTGAGTGTCAACAGGAGTGCGAACAGGGGAAGTACTAAACGAAATGATTTCATAAGTGTTAATGAATTGGTATAAAACGATTACTATGTTGAACTAACGCAAATATTGCACAAAATTGTCTGAACCCGAATTTTTAGGATTTAAGTGATTTTTATGATTTTTCATAGAAAGTCAGATTAGTCCGGTGACTGATTGCCGGTTTGGGGAAGGAGTCTGCAACTCAGATTCTTGCCCAGCCTGAACTGATTCAGATGGTTTTTATGTATTCTAAATCAACGTCGCCCAAGGCGTAAGTGCCACCTGGTAAGCCATTGCTCCAGTTAATCCTTTATAAATTCCGCCGGGTTGCCGGCGACAATAGAGCTATGTTCAAACGTGACCCTCAACGCAGCTATCCAACCGAAACTGAATCGCGCGTTATTATTCGTTTCCAGGACTGCGACCCCCTGCAACACCTGAATAACGCCAAGTACTTCGACTATTACTTTAATGCCCGTGAAGATCAGGTTGCCAAGTTGTACGATTTCAACCCCGGCCAGTTATTCCAGGAACTGAAAACCAGCTGGGTCGTTTACCAGCATCAGATCGCCTATGTTCGGCCCGCCCGCGTCAGTGAATGGGTACGCATTTTATCCAGGTTGATCTATGTCAATGAAGACACGACGGTGACGGAATACATCATGACCGACGATGGCAAAACGCACCTCAAAAATGTTCTCTGGGTTACCTCAAAGTATGTCAGCGTAGCCACCGGCAAACGCATTCCGCACGACGACTCAGTGAAGGAACTGCTCGAAGCTATCCTGGTGCCGAACCTGGACTTTCTGCGTATGAACTTCAACGAACGCATCCACGAAATCAAGCAGCAAGTAGTAAAAGCGCATGTTGTATAGGGGAAAATGCCGGGATGTATGACGGAAAATGGCTAATTCAGCTTTTTAGCGGCCATAGTCCGTCATACATTCTTCATTTTGAAGTATCTTTCCCCCAATGAAACTTCTCAATAATCTCACCGTCCGCGTATTGATTGCCATTACGCTGGGTATACTGACCGGCTATTTCTTTCCTGAAACAGCCGCCAAACTAAAACCCCTCGGCGACCTCTTTATCAACCTGATCAAGATGGTCATTGCTCCCATCATATTCCTGACAATTGTGCTGGGGATTAGTAATATGGGCGACCTGAAAAAGGTAGGCCGGGTAGGCGGTAAAGCACTCCTTTATTTTGAGGTCGTTACCACCGGCGCATTGGCTATTGGGCTGGTGCTGGCAAACTTCGTCCGGCCGGGCGATGGTGTTCAAACGGCTTCCGTGAAAGGGGGCGACATTAGCAAATATGCCGAGCAGGGGGCGGGTATGGACTGGACCGAATTCTTTATTCACATCGTTCCCAGTAATGCCATTAAAGCATTTGCCGAAGGTGAGATTTTGCAGGTGCTGGTTTTTTCCGTCCTTTTTGGCGTTGGGCTAACCCGCATGGGTGAAACCGGCAAGCCACTGATTCAAACATTTGAGCGGCTGTCGAAAGTGTTTTTTAACATCCTGGCCGTCGTGATGGTACTGGCTCCACTGGGCGCTTTCGGCGGGATGGCGTTCACGATTGGGAAGTATGGGCTGAGCACGCTGCTACCCCTCGCTAAATTAATGGGAACGGTTTATGCTACCATGATTCTATTCATCTTTGTCGTGCTGAACCTAATCCTTCGCTATTATAAGATCAGTCTGTGGACTGTTCTCAAGTTTATTAAAGAGGAACTGCTGATCGTGCTGGGTACCTCTTCGTCGGAGTCGGCACTGCCGCAGATCATGGACAAACTAGAAAGCCTCGGCTGTTCGCGCTCCGTGGTAGGCCTGGTCGTTCCGGCCGGGTACTCGTTTAATCTCGATGGCACGACTATTTATCTGGTCATGGCTACCGTCTTTCTGGCGCAGGTCTTTGGCGTTGATCTGACTGTTGGTCAGGAGCTAACCATTATTGGTATTTTGATGGTTACGTCGAAAGGGGCGGCCGGGGTTACGGGCAGTGGTTTCATTGTATTGGCCAGTACCCTGACGGCAATCAAAGTTATTCCGGTAGAGGGATTAGCCTTGTTGCTGGGTGTAGACCGGTTCATGTCTGAAGCCCGTTCCATTACCAACATCATCGGAAACACAGTAGCCACCATTTTCATTGCCAACAACGAAGGTGAATTCGACCGGAGCAAATACGAGCGCGTTGTCGGGCAGGAGGGTTAGGTATTGGTGATTAGTTAACCTTCTGGTACTCGCCTTCCAACTGAGTTTGTTGCGCCACCGGGAGTTCGCCCATTAGTATTTCGTGCATATTCCGGCGGATTGTCTGCGAGATTTGATTGAGCGGTAAATCATTACAGTCGAGTCCGAAAGGTTCTTCTATTTCATCGCCAATCATTTCGACACCGAGCAGGGCATAGGCGGCTAGTATAGTTGCCAGAATCGTGAAATAAGCATACGTTTCGACCAGCACGAGGGGCATTATCAGCAGATACAAGGTGATAAACAGCTTGATGAAAAAGCTGTAAGAGAAGGGAATAGGCGTGTTTTTTATTCGTTCGCAGGAGCCGGTAATATCCAGAAAAGCCTGGTGATAAATGCGGATGGTAATCAGGTCGCCGTCGGTCAGAACGCGCTGCTGTTTCAGTTTCTGCAAACGGCGCATCAAAAGGGCGGCAATTCGGCTCGGAACGTGTTTGGACTGGGCCAGCGCTTTACGATCGTTTCCGCCGGTCTCCTCCAGTTCCGTTATGTTCACGCCGGTTCGCAGGTGCCCCTTGAGCGCCACTGCGAAATTGGATAACGCCCGGGCAAAGAACTGCCTGTTCTCCCGGTCGGTATCCGGTAGAAGGGCATCCATCATCACGGCAAAATTACGGCTATAATTGACCAACATGCCCCACTGCCGACGACCCTCCCAGAATCGGTCATATGCGGTGTTGGTTCTGAATACCAGTAGTAAACTTAATAGAATCCCCAGCAGTGAGAAGAAGGTGCCGTCGATCGGTAAATCGATGTTGACTTTGTGCTGGTCAATAAAAGTAACGAGTGCCCCATATGCGCCTACCAGAAGAACACGACGCAGAAGGACCCGGATAACATAGCTGGTATGAAAATGTCGAAGCGCACCAAGCCAATCTTTAGCGTTATAAATAACCACAATTTAACGAGAGTAAGTGAGTGAAAGTCCAGATTGAACTGGAGTAACTAAGTTACAAATCAGCCATTTACGAAAGGATGAATATGTTATTTATCGCTTAAGCGGGCCTTTTTTAGATTTATTTTGAGAATAAGTTAAACCATTCGTGGGCGAATTGTTCAAAAGGACAAATACAACCTGAAACAGTTCACTACCATGAAAAAATTACTGATCTCAGCTGCCGCATTCGTTGTCTTACTCTCCACCAGTGCTTTAGCTCAACGGTACGGCTACCCTTCGCCCAATCCCAACTACCCATCGCAGCCGGATTATAACCGGCAGCCAGACTATAACCAGAACCGGAATTATCCGGGTTATGGTCAGCAAAGTTATAACTATGACTATGACGATTACCAGTTTGATCGGCATCTGGAGTGGTGGGACCGGGAGCTAAATCTAACCCGTCGGCAGGAACGCGAAATTCGAAGAATCCGCGAGCGGTTCACACAGCAAACACAAACCATCGATGTCCGCGACCCGCGCCAGCGGGATTTCTTCCGGCAGGCCAGACAACGCGAATTTATCGACATGATGGCCGTTCTGGGGCCGCAGCAGCGTGACCGGGTTATTGAGCGGATGCGGCCTTACGAGCGTATGGCCGACCGGGGACGTGGGTACGGTAACGGGGGCTACGGAAATAATCGGGGATCAGGAAACAGACCATTCAACTATTAATTTAAAGAAGGGAGAGGAGTAAACGGTCGGCCATTTTGGCTGGCCGTTTTTTGTTTGTCCACTCAGCATTTTTTGCAACCGTCTGTAAGACAAAGGCCTGTATAATTCACGCTAGTTTCGTATTTTTCGGGGAAACTCATTTGACAAACTGGTATGTTAATCCCTCAAATCAAGAAGACTGGCGTTATGCTGGCGATCACTGCTACCGCAGTGTTGGCACAGCCTTCGCCCCAACAACCTAAGATGACCCAAAATCCATTTCTCACGTCGTACACAACACCGCACCAGACGGCGCCGTTCGACAAGATCAAAAATGCTGATTACCTCCCCGCGCTTAAAGATGGTCTGGCACAAGGCCGCAAAGACGTGGATGCAATCGTTACTAATACGGCCGCTCCAACCTTTGAGAATACCATCGTTGCTCTCGAACGTGCGGGCGATTTAGCCGGGAAAGTAACATCGGTGTTGTTTAACCTGAACAGTGCTGAAACAACGCCCGAACTTCAGAAAATTGTGAAGGAAGCGTCGCCCCTGTTGAGTGAGTATGGAAACGACATTACCCTGAACGCCAAGCTTTTTGCCCGAATTAAAGCGGTATACGAGCAACGTGCCAAGCTGAAACTTGACCCGGAAAGTGCTATGCTGCTCGAAAAGACGTACAAACGTTTTTCGCGCAATGGAGCTAATCTGGATGATAAAGGCAAAGAACGTTTGCGGGCTATTGACAAAGAACTGTCGCAACTGTCGCTTCAATTTGGTGAGAATGTCCTGAACGAAACCAACGAATACATGATGGTCGTAACGGACGAGAAAGACCTTGCCGGTTTGCCCGACTTCGCGCGCGATGCCGCCAAAGCAACGGCTAAACAGAAGGGGAAAGAAGGCTGGGTATTCACCTTGCAGGCCCCGAGCTATGGCCCTTTCATGCAGTATGCCGACAATCGGGAACTACGGAAAAAGCTATACCTGGCTTCCAACGGTCGTGGTTTCCACGGCGATAAAAACGATAATTCAGCGATCATCAACAAGATCGTAAACTTACGCTACGAGCGCGCTAATCTGTTGAGTTACAAGACCCATGCTGATTTTGTTCTGGAAGAAAGTATGGCCGGTTCGAGAGATAAAGTCCAAAGTTTCTTGGATGAACTGGTATCGTATGCCCGTCCGGCAGCCGAGCGCCAGCTTGTGGAACTAACGACCTACGCCAAAGCTCATGGTTTCCAGGATGATAAATTGCAGGCCTGGGACAGCGGTTACTATTCTGAAAAGCTGAAGAAAGAAAAATACGATCTTGACGACGAAACGCTCAAACCGTACTTCAAACTGGAAAACGTCCTGAATGGCGTCTTCACGATAGCGAACAAGTTATATGGTGTCACCTTCAAGGAGCGTACCGATATTCCGGTGTACAACCCGGAGGTGAAAACCTTCGATGTTTTCGATAAAGACGGCAAATTTCTGGCGGTTTTTTACGGCGATTACTTCCCACGGGCGGGCAAACGGAGTGGTGCCTGGATGAATGATATCCAGGGACAGAAAATCGAGAACGGAACCAACATCCGGCCGCATATCGTTAACGTCTGCAACTTCACCCGGCCAACGGATACCAAGCCTTCGCTGCTGACATTCTACGAGGTGACAACCCTCTTCCACGAATTCGGACATGGCTTGCATGGTATGCTGGCGAATGGTAAATACGAAAGCCTAAGTGGCACTAGTGTTCCCCGCGATTTCGTTGAGTTACCCTCGCAGGTGATGGAAAACTGGTGTTACGACCCCGAAGCGCTTAAGCTTTTTGCGAAACACTACCAAACCGGTGAAGTGATTCCCAATGAACTGATTGAGAAAATCCGCGCCAGCCAGAACTTCATGGCGGGTATGGCAAACCTGCGTCAATTGCGTTTGGGGCTGATCGACATGTATTATCACGGGCAAAAACCTACGGGAGAAACAATCTCGCAGGTTGAAGGTCGGGTGGATTCCGTTGCGAACCTGTTCCCGCACGTGGATGGGGTAGCAATCAGTCCGGCTTTCTCGCACATTTTTGCGGGGGGCTACTCGGCCGGTTATTACAGCTACAAATGGAGTGAAGTGCTGGACGCCGATGCTTTTGAGTTCTTTAAAGAAAAAGGTGGCCTCGAAAACAAAGCTGCCGCCGACAGTTTCCGGAAGAACGTACTGGAAAAGGGTGGCAGTGAAAAACCTATGGAACTCTACAAAAAATTCCGGGGCCGCGAACCATCGCCCAAAGCCATGCTCCGGCGCAGTGGATTGATATTGTAAAAATAGGCTTACGCAAAAAAGGGGCTGCCATTCATCGGCAGCCCCTTTTTTATGGGTAATAGTTATTGGTTAATGTGTTATTCCTTCCGAATCAATAACCAATAACCAACGACTAATTAAACGATTGTCTAAACTCCAGGGGCGATATGTGCGTCTTGCTTTTAAACAGTTTGTTGAACGATTGCGGGTACTCAAAGCCAAGCTGATACGCAATTTCACTGACGGATAAAGAGGTTGTTGACAGTATCTCTTTCGCTTTGTCAATCAGCTTGTTGTGAATATGCTGTTGGGCGCTTTGGCCCGTAAGCTTCCGTAGCATATCGCTCAGATACGTGGGCGAAAGATGGAGTTTCTCAGATAAGTACTGCACCGTCGGCAGGCCCTGTTCCCGAACCTGTTCATTGTCAAAATAATCAGACAGCAGAACCTCCAAATTCGTCAGCAGATCGTGACTGGCGTTTTTACGGGTAATGAACTGCCGGTTGTAATACCGGTTGGCATACGTGAGCAGGACGTCAATATGCGACACGATCACATCCTGACTATAACTGTCAATCACAGACCGATACTCCTGCTCGATCGTCTGCATGATCGAGTTGATCGTCATCTCTTCTTTATCGGAAAGAAAAAGAGCTTCATTGACCGCATACGAGAAAAAGCCGTGTTCTTTGATGCTTTTGGCTAACGGATAATTTTGGATAAAGTCCGGGTGAATCACCAACCAGCAGCCCGTAAGCGCCATGCCGTCCGGAGTGACCGTCGATATGACCTGCCCGGGAGAGAAAAAAGTCATTACTCCTTCGTCGAAATCGTAGTAGTTCTGCCCGTATCTCAACTTCCCCGTAAAATCCTTTTTGATGCAGATCGAGTAAAAGTTGTAAACTACACTTTTCAGTGTCTCATCGAAATGGCACTTAACGTCGGCCAGATTAATGACGCTCACACATGGATGCTCTGGTTTGGGCAAACCCAACAGGCGGTGCAACTCAGAAATGGAATTGATTATGTATGGGGAAGTCGTCTCTTTTCTCATCTGTAAACGTATTGAACGCTATTGATCGATCCACTGCATACCTGCCGCATCATATCTGTCGCCCGTCGACATACCTAACGGAACAATGGACTCCAGACGTTCCATCTCATCGGCCGTTAACGAAACGCTGGCAGCTGCAATATTCTGCTCCAGGTACGAAACCCGCTTAGTACCGGGAATGGGAACAAATCCTTTGGCTATTACCCACGCGAGCGCTAGTTGGGAAGGCGTCATGTCCTTTTCGTCGGCCAGTTGTTTGATTGCTTTTACCAGGTCGAGGTTCCGGTAAAAGTTGTCACCCTGAAACCTGGGAATGCTGCGCCGGAAGTCATCGGCCGGAAAGTCGTCCGGGCTTTTAAAGGTCATATCGCCCGATAGAAACCCGCGTCCCAGGGGGGAATACGCGATAAAGCCAATACCAAGCTCTTGTAGCGTATCGGTAATGCCCGCTTCCTCTGCTGTTCGCTCAAACAGAGAGTACTCCGTCTGTACGGCGGTTAGCGGGTGAATTTGATGGGCTTTTCGGATGGTTGCCGACGACACTTCCGACAGGCCAATGTACCCGACTTTCCCTTCTTTCACCAGATCAGCCATAGCGCCTACCGTTTCGTCAATGGGTGTATTGGGGTCCAGGCGGTGTAAATAATACAGATCGATGAAATCGGTGCCCAGATTTTTCAGGGAGCGTTCAACGGCTTTTCTGACATAGGCAGGCTGCCCGTTGAACTGCCAGGTAAGTTGTTCATTGTCGTCAATTTCAAAGCCGAATTTGGTCGCAATGATGTAGCTGTTCCGGTTGCCCCGGATGGCTTTAGCAATTAGCCGTTCATTGGCCAGCGGGCCGTACAGATCGGCGGTGTCGAGGAAGTTGCCGCCTAAATCCAGCGACCGATGAATAGTAGCGATAGCTTCCGACTCGTTCGCTTTCCCATAAATATCGGCTCCTGCAATCTGAGTCATGCCCATGCAGCCCAGACCTATGTTGGGCACTGCAAGGCCCTGACTTCCTAAATTAACTGGTTGAATCTTTTCCATAACCTGCCTACTCGTTGTTTAAATTTCTGTCACAAAGGTCAGGGCGAGCAAAAATCAAACAGTAGCCAAATTGAGGAATGTTGTATCCGGATTTTGGTCCGGAGAAATCAAGCACCATAACGTGGTTTAACAGGCGAGGGAGATTTTATCAAAACCTCCCTCGCCTGTTAAATTCACTTTTCCGTTCCTACCGCCAATTCCTGCGGTTGGGTCTGGTACTTGTAAAGGTACTCGATCAGGTCGGCGACGAGGCCCGTCCAGCCGGTTTGGTGGCTGGCGCCAAGGCCCATGCCATTGTCGCCGTTGAAGTATTCGTAGAAGAGATACAGATCCTTGAAATGCGGGTCGTTTTGCATCTTTCTGTCGGCGCCAAAGGCCGCAATACGCCCTGAATCGTCGCGCCGGAAGATATTCAGCAGCCGTTCGATCACGAGAAGCGTTGCTTCTTTCACGCTCATGATATGGCCCGAATGCGTAGGGTATTCTATCTCGAAATCGTCGCCGTAATATTGGTAAAACTTCAGCAGCGAGTCGATGAGCAGAAAGTTTACCGGGAACCAGATGGGACCGCGCCAGTTGGAGTTACCCCCGAACATGCTCATCTCCGACTCGGCTGCTACGTAACGAACCTGGAAAATCTCGCTGTTCAGTTCAAACTGATACGGTGTTTTCTCGTGGTATTTCGATAACGCCCGAATCCCGTAGTCTGACAGGAATTCGGTTTCGTCGAACATTCGTTTCAAGATCATCTTCATACGGTGTCCACGGAGCAAGCTCAGCAGGTGCGTTTCGCCCTTACCCGGCTCGTGCCAGCGCGAAACGAGCGAGGCCAGATCTGGCCGGTTGGTCAGCACCCATTCCACCCGGCGTTTGAAGTCGGGCAGTTGCGAAAGTAGTGACTCGTCCAGAATCTCTACGGCAAAGAGCGGGATGAGCCCTACCATCGACCGAATTTTCAATAGCCGCGCGTTATGGTCGGGCATGTGCAGCACATCGTAATAGAACTGATCTACCTCGTCCCACAGGCTGATGTTCTGCTTGCCGAGGTTGTTCATAGCCGATGCGATATGGAGGAAATGCTCGAAAAACTTGCTGGCCATATCCTGATAGGAGGGGCGCGTGAGCGAAATCTCGCAGGCAATTCGGAGCATGTTCAGCGTATACATGGCCATCCAGCCCGTACCATCGGCTTGTTCAATGCGTCCGCCCATCGGTAATGGCTGGCTCCGGTCAAAAACCCCGATGTTATCCAGCCCCAGGAAGCCCCCGCCAAAGATATTATTGCCCGAAACGTCCTTCCTGTTCACCCACCAGGTGAAGTTCAGCAGCAGCTTGTGGAAGACCCGTTCCAGGAAGTTTACATCCCCAACGCCATTTTGCTCCTTGTCGATTTCATACACTTTCCAGGTGGCCCAGGCATGAACTGGTGGATTTACATCGCTGAAATTCCATTCGTAGGCCGGAATCTGGCCGTTTGGATGCATGTAATATTCGCGCAGGATTACCGCCAGTTGCCGTTTAGCGAAATGAGGGTCAAGTCGGGCTAGGGTTAGGGTATGGAAAGCCAGATCCCAGGCCGCAAACCAGGGGTATTCCCACTTGTCGGGCATCGACAGGATGTTGGCGGTGTACATATGCCGCCACGTTTCATTGCGGGCGTACACCCGTCCCTGAAACGGTACCGGCATTTTGGGGTCGCCTTTTAGCCATTCATTGACATTGTAATAGTAAAACTGCTTGCTCCAGAGCATGCCCGCGTAGGCTTGCCGCTGAATGGCGAGCAGTTCAGTGTCCTGTACATTCTTCTGCAAATCGGCATAAAAGGCGTCTGCTTCATCAAGCCGGTTTTTCCAGATGTCGTCGAAATCCTCAAACGGGCCGGTCAATGTTGTTTGATCACTGAAGCGAAGCCGAACGCTCACACTTCCGCCTGCGGGTACCAGGCGCGTATATTGCGCTGAGGCTTTGGTGCCGATCTGGTTTGGGTTGATAAAGCTTTTCTTACCACCCGAAACGATGTAATTGTTTATGCCGTCTTTGGTGTATTTCGATACGTTTGGCCGTCCGTAGAGTCGTTCAGAGTTCGTGTCGTTATCGCAGAAAAGGAGCGCATCGGCGTCTTCGCAATAGAGTTTATATTTGCCTAATTGCCTGTGATTAACCTCAATCTGATTATTGGCAATGCCGTTGAGCATGGGCCGGGAATTGTACTGCTCGTAGCCCCACGACCAGGTATTACGAAACCAGATGGTCGGCAACAAGGTGAGGGGAGCCTCCGAAGCCGAGCGGTTATGGGCCGTAATTGTAACCAGCCAGTCGTTCTGATCAGCTTTGGCATATTCGATGAAAATGTCGAAATATTCGTCTTTATCGAAAATACCCGTGTCGGTCAGTTCAAATTCGGGTTCCTGCCGATTTCGGCGCGACGATTCGATAACCAGCCGGTTGTACGGAAACTCCTGCTGTGGGTACTTGTACAGCATTTTCATGTACGAATGCGTTGGGGTACTGTCGAGATAATAATACAGTTCCTTTACGTCTTCGCCATGATTGCCCTCGGGTCCGGCCAGACCGAAAAGACGCTCTTTCAGAATATTATCTTTATGGTTCCAGAAGGCCAGAGCAAAGCAAATGTGCCCTTTATTGTCCGAAATGCCACCAATGCCTTCTTCTCCCCAGCGGTAAGCGCGGGAGCGGGCCATGTCATGACTGACAAAGTTCCAGGCATCTCCATAGGGACTATAATCTTCACGGACCGTGCCCCAGGCTCGTTCGGAGAGGTAAGGCCCCCATTTTTTCCAGCCTTTGTTATCGGCTCGTTCGTAGATGCGTTCGCGTTCAGCAGTAGGCATAATGAGTAGCTAATGTCAATTTTACGGTGGTTGAGTGGTGAACTCGGTAAGTTTAACTATCAAAGATAGTAGGCGTGCCGGGTATGTACGAGAAAATTCTTTTGTACTTTACCGTTTACTTCAGGTAATTGTTTGGCAAAATCGATTAAAAATATTCATTATTCTTTATAAAGAGACATAGTTCAGAATATTAATATGAATATTGTGTCAAAAAAGTTGGTTTTGTACTGCCAGTTTAGACTCTCCTTTTTTATGGTTTGTCACGGTCAGGCTATAGATCAACTGGAGAGAAATAGGTTTATTTTTTTTACGGAGGCCTTCCGTCTTAAAACATGGCGATACTACGAAGTGGCTTTCCAGCCTTTTTTCAAGATTACCTTCCTTGGAAGTTTGTTTATAAGTTAGTGGGATTGAGCTACTAATAGGTACCTTCATAACCCCTAAACCAATAACTCAATACTACTAACCAGAACTAAATTATTTACCGTTTTTACAGCATGAATGCGCAACCTAACAATCCACTGCACGGCAAAACACTCGAAGCTATCCTGACCGATTTAGTTGCTCATTACGGTTGGGAGCGGCTGGCTAGGAAAATCAGAATCAACTGTTTTGTGAGCAATCCAAGCATAAAATCAAGCCTTACGTTTCTTCGTAAGACCGACTGGGCACGGAAACAGGTAGAAGAACTCTATCTCGAAATGACTGAACATTGAGACGCTCAAATTTAACTACCTGGTCAATTAGCCACTATGGCGGCTCAGACAGCATCCTGCTGTCTGCTACTAAATTGAAGGGTTACTCGGATATCAACTTGAGAATATCCTGCAAGATGGCATCGGTCTGGCTCGGGCGTTTGGCATTTTCGTCGGCAACCTTGCCTTTCCTATCGATCAAGAGATAACGCGGGATGCTGCCAATGCCGAAATACTGAACGGTTCGGGAATGCCAGCCTCCTTTCGACAAGCCTTGTTCGCCGGTCAGCTGCAGCGCGTTGAGGGCTTTTTTCCAGGCTTCCTCGGAATCGTCAATGGAGAGGTACAAAAAGACGACCTGTTCTTTCTGCTTCTTGGTCAGGCGTTCCTGAAGTTGTTTGGAGAAAGGAAATTCGGCCCGACAGGGGCCACACCAGCTCGCCCACACATCCAGGTAAATTACTTTTCCGATAAACTCATCGAGTGTAACGACTTCGCCACTTAGATTGGTAAAGGAAAATGCATTTGGATCGGCGGGCTTCTTTTTGGTGGTGGCAACGGGTTCGTCTTTCCTGTCCATGACCGCTCCGCATCGGGCTTTCACGATCATTACATACCTGCCTGCATTGGGTGTATTGCCCAATAAGTCGAATACAGTACGAACAGAAGCAGGGGTTGCCTTTTCGCAGTTTTCGACTAGTAGCCGCGCCAGAGCATACTGATAAGGTTGTCCTGTAAGGTGCTTACGCGCCACGGAGGCTTTATCGGTTAAACTGGTGTGTATATCGGCCTGCGTATATTTTACAAAGTTGCGGGCTTTGGAGTTGAGGTAGGTAATGTAGAAATACAGGAAATGTTGATACGGTTCAGCGTAGAGGGCAGCTTCATCATTTACATTCAGGCCAGCCAATTCATCGACCATAATGGCGGGCAGCGATAGCACGTTAGGCTGACTCGTTTGGGCATTGCCGCGTAGAATGGGGTAAGCCAGCAACAAATGCCAGTAATTCCACCGGATACAGGCGTCGATATACAGTTTAAAAGGTGCTGAAAACTGACTCCCCTGGGGGTAGGCTTCGTAAAAAGCAAGCTGGGCTTTCCGGGCATCAAAGAGCTGCATTTCCCAGGCGTCCAGGCCGGTGGTGGCTAGTTTGGTGTATTGGCCGGACGCGTCGAAATTGGTCTTAAACGTTGTTTTAAATGCGGCTAGAAATGCTTTTTCAGCTTCCGTCGTTGCAAGCGTTTCGGCTTCGGGCCCCTGATAAATTGACTGAGCAAAGCTCCGGCTAATGCCCAGGAACAGCAGCAGGATAAGGAAGCGGTAGTAAGTCATATAGTTTTTTGTCTGATCGAAGGGAAGAACAAGTCATTCTTTGCCCAATTTTACGGGCAGATTATCCGAATAAGGTTCGTGCGTTTTCTGCTCAATCGTCAATCCTGTCCTGAAAGAACCTGTTTTATCTGAAGCACAGGCAAACATCATTCCAAATGAAATGTATTTATACGCTGGTCGTGGCGTACTTTTTATCGACTGTCGGAATTGCTCAGTCATCTAATTCGATCGGTATGCAATTCGTCCCGGTTCCGGCGGGCCGGTTTTACATGGGGTCGGAAGGAGAAGGAAAAGATGCCGACGAAAATCCGGTACACCGGGTGACGATCGCCAATGGATTCCAGATGTCGGCTACCGAAGTGACCAACGCCCAGTACGAACGCTTCAGGCCAGAACATAAGGCCCTGCGGGGCAAGAATGGTTTTTCGAAGGAAGACGACGAAGCCGTGGTTTTTATCAGTTATGCCGAAGCCGTTGCTTTTTGCGACTGGCTCTCCCGTAAAGAAGGGAAGTTGTACCGGTTGCCCACGGAAGCGGAGTGGGAATATACCTGTCGGGCGGGTACTGTCAGTAATTTCTGGACCGGAAATACCTTACCGCAGGCATTTCAGAAAAGTCAGAAAACCGACAGGAATCCCGTTGTTGTTTCGTTGAAAGTAGGGCAGACACCGGCTAACCCCTGGGGCCTATACGACATGCATGGCAATGTGGAGGAGTGGTGCCTGGACTGGTACGGCCCTTATCAGGCGGGGGAGCAGCAGGACCCGGTTGGGCGGGAAAGTGGCCTGTTTCGGGTGAGTCGGGGCGGGAGTCATGGCACACCGGTGTCGTTCCTGCGATCGGCTAACCGAATGGCCCTGGTGCCCGATGATAAAAGCTGGCTTGTTGGATTTCGGGTCGTGGAAGCAGCTATGCCCGCCACGAAGTCCCTGCCAGCGGTGACATCGACGGTGACGGTGTCGCAGAAAAGGGCCACCTGGCGACCGGCGCCACCCCAGATTCCCATCTTTAGCGAACCGAAACGGTACATTCGTAAGCCCGATTGCAGCGCGAACGTGCCTTTTTACAGTCATAACCACCAACCGGCCGTAACCTGGTGCTCCAATGGCGATCTACTAGCCATCTGGTTTTCGACGGATGAAGAGTCCGGGCGCGAAATGACCGTGCTGGCGAGCCGATTCCATACTGGTGCGGCCGGTTGGGATGAGCCGTATGAATTCTTTAAAGTACCCGATCGAAATATGACCGGCGCATCGCTCTTTCATGATGGGAAAGGCACGATCTACCACATGAATGGTGTTGAAACCGATGGCGACTGGCAGGATCTGGCTATGGTTCAGCGGACCAGTAAGGACAATGGAGCCACCTGGTCCACCCCCCGTTTTGCCAACGCCGAGCACACCAAACGCAATCAGGTGATAGCGGGGATGTTCCAGACGAAAGAGGGCTGGCTGGTTCAGGCGGCCGACGCCGATCCCGGCCCCAGCGGTGGCAGTGCTATCCACATCAGTAAAGACGGCGGCAACACCTGGGTGAAACCCTACACCGGAGAGCAAACGCCAGCTTTCCGCGCCGGAGAAACTGGTGGGCTTATTGCCGGTATTCACACGGGTGTAGTTCAGTTGACGGATGGACGTTTGCTGGCGTTCGGCCGGAAAGATGATATCCCCGGCCCCAACGGTATTGGTCCGCGAATGCCCATGAGCGTATCCAGTGATATGGGCAAAACGTGGACTTATTCGGCTTCGGAATTTCCGCCGGTTTGGAGCGGGCAGCGGCTGGTGTTGTACCGACTCAACGAAGGCGCCATTTTACTGGTATCGTTCACCCATCACCCCGACGAACGGGATGGTGAAAAGGCGGGAATGTTGTTCCGCGATGCGCAGGGAAATACGTATAAAGGATATGGCATGTATGCGTCTGTTTCGTTCGATGAGGGCAAAACCTGGCCCATTAAAAAACTCCTGACTGACGGGAAGGAACGCTACCTCAACGGTGGTGCCTGGACCGGGGCGTTCCAAATGGATGCTACGCACGCTGAACCCAAGGGGTATCTGGCCATGACCCAAACGCCGGATAATATGATTCATCTGCTCAGCAGCAGTGTACATTATCAGTTTAATCTGGAGTGGCTCAAACAACTGCCGGTCGCGGTTAAATGAGCTGATTTGTTGACGAGACATGTGTGTTTTTAAGGAATGAGAGCAGGCTATCTTTAATCAAAGATTAACGCCTGTTTTATCCATTTTTGAGGCCTTTTGATGTTCATGTTATAGTCGGCGAAATGGTTTATCTGCTGCGGAAAACGACATTTTTCCAGATTGCCGACAGTCAATTTAGTGTTGACAGAACCGTTAAATCAAGGCATCAATCATGAAAACGTTCATCCATCAAATCCCGGCCAAAACCCTGCTCCTCGCACTCGGGTTGGTGGTCGCAGGATGGCAACCCATCATTGCCCAGAATACGCCCTTCGAGCAGCAGCCCGTTACGACCAACGACCCCAATCAATCGCTTTCGTCGACCATCGCACCCTACCGGGACGATGTTCGGCAGTCTGTTTTACTGGCTGCGGGGCAGCCGCAGATCATAAATGGCCTGGTTGCGCAACGAACCGCCAGTCAGCAAGCATTTACTCGCCTGATTCAGACCTACGGGCAGTCCAAGCAGGGCTGGTTCTATGACCTGTCCCGCTTTCCCGATGTTATGCATACGCTAGCTACACAGCCCGCCAGTTCGAGTGAACAGGAGGTGAAGGAGTTAGCCAAAAGCCTGCCCGCCGATACGCAAGAAGCGGCCTGGAAACTATACCGACATCATCATGACGATCTGGTTCAGGTCGATAACATCAGCCAGCAGGCACAGCAGGCGTTCGACGCGATGATTGCCCCCCTCGACAATCAGACCCAACAGGCGTTCCGGCAGTTGATCGACATGCCGGACGTGCTCACCAAGCTAACCGAGCATCCTGAGCAGACAGCTCAGCTTGGCGAAGCGTACCGCAACAACCCCGACCAGGTAACAAGAGACCTGTCTGCCCTGCACGATACGCTCCAGGCACAAAGCCAGCAGGAACTGGCCGATTATCAGAATCAGTTGAATCAGGACCCACAGGCCCGCCAGGAGTTACAGCAGGCCGGGCAAGCCTACGCCCAGGCGAACGGCTATAAAACAGGTGGGATTAATCCCAATCCGGCCTGGGTGAACAGCTCAAATTATTATCAGAACCCGTATCCATTCTGGTTTGGTTATCCCTACTGGTACACCTCGGCAATGTGGTATCCATCGGCCTGGTGGTATGGTACCGGATTCTACAATGGAATGGGAGGCAATATGGTGGTGTTCGGATTGCCTTCGTTCGGGTTTTCCAACTGGTTTTTCCGGACCGGATACACCTATTATCCGCACCTGTACGGGCGTTATAATCAATATTATAATCGCTATATGGGCATGAATCGGCCGTATACACCGGTCAATACCGGATTCATGTCGGCGGCTCACCGGGCTTTTGGCTCACCATCGGGTTTCTCATCTTCCCGTGCCAACTGGCTCAGTAATGGGCGTCAGTATAGCGGGCCGAGCCGTGTGTTTAGCGGAGGAGGCAGGGTAACCGCGCCCTCGACTAATTTTGGCGGTTCCCGTGTACAAAGTTGGGGTGGAGGGGGCATACGCTCCTTCGGTGGTGGTGGCTTTAGTGGCGGCTTTCACGGTGGGGGTGGTTTTCACGGCGGTGGCCGTCGGTAAACAACGCCGTTGATTCGTTTACGCGAATAGAATGTATATAACCAGAGAGGCCCCGCAACAACGGGGCCTCTCTGGTTATATACATGAACGTTTTCCTTCGACTAACTCAGCTATCGTTCCAGCTTGAAACCCGGATCGACCTTTACCCGGTCCGGACGGTTCGCCACGTCCCAGCCCGTCAGGTAAATCCATTTCGCAATGCGGGTTACCTTGGCGGTGTTGATACGGTCGGGTTCGTCTTTTGGCGTGTGGTAATCGGCGTGGAGCAGGGTCGTAAACGCAATGGCCGGTACGTTCGCACGGGCGTAAGGGAGGTGGTCAGACCGGAAATACCAGCCTTCCGGATGCTCCGGTTTGTCCCACAAGGTGTCGAGTTTGAAATGAGCTTCAGACTGGTTCACTACCAGTGCGGCATTAACCAGATCAGTCGAGTTGCGGTGCGGAGGCTGCTGGCCCAGAATAGCCGCACTGTCAGGGGCATTCCGGCCAATCATTTCGGCATTGAGTACCGCTACAATAGACCCTTTGGGTACCGTTGGGTGCTCTACGTAGTAGCGTGACCCTAGCAGACCGCGCTCCTCGGCCCCGTGAAAAACGATCAGCGCCGACCGTTTGCCGGGTTTCTGGGCAAAGGCGCGGCCAATGGCCATCGTCGCCACACAGCCGCTGGCATTGTCGTCGGCTCCGTTCCAGATCGAATCGCCCGCTACTGCCCGGCGAACGCCGTCGTGGTCCTGGTGGGTGCTGAACAACACGTACTCATCTTTAAGCTTAGGGTCCGTTCCCGGCACCTTGGCGACGATATTGACCGATGGATAGTTGAAGCTTTCCACATTCACCACGTTCGTAAACTGCTGTCCGGGTTGTTTTACCCATTCCAGCGCACTGGAAGGAAGCCAGACTGTGGGTGCCTGCGAAAATACCCGCGTGTTGGCACCGCCCGGCAAATCGTATCGGCCCCGCTCCAGGCCGGTTGTCCAGCGTTCAAAATACGATTGAGCGGGTGTATCTGAGACCCAAACGACGGCCAGCGCCCCGGCTTTTACCAGCTCCGAGGCCCGGCGGTTCATGGTGCCAAACAGATACCGGCGATAGCTTATATCCGCCGGGCCGGTACCCGAAAACTCCAGCGCGACGGCTTTGCCTTTGATGTCGACCTTCGCCACATCTTCCGGTGTTCCTTTGCCCACGAAGACCAGCGGGGCATCAACCGAGGCAATGGCTGGTGCCAGAATGAATGCGTCCTGACCATGAACGAGTTGATGCGAACCGATATTCAGGCGGCTGGTTTCGGTGATGCGGGTACGCTGGATGTGGAAAAACTGGAAGAACGTGCCGTCATCGCCAGCGGGTTGCAGGCCCATAGCCCGCAGTTGGTCGGCAATCCAGACGGATGCTTTCAGTTCATCGAGCGAACCGCCTTCCCGACCCCGGAAATGATCACCCGCCAGGGCAAAGAGGTCACGTTTAATGTCGCTCTCCTTAATGGCCGACATCGCGTTAGCCGTTTTAGGGGCACTCGTTTTGGGCTGTGCGTATCCGGGAAGCTGGCCGACCAGCACCGAAAGGGTCAGCAGAGCAGCAGGAATAAAGGGTATCTTTTTCAAGGTCAGGTTAATCATTGATTTATTATATGTTGATGATTAGAGAATAACAAATCTACTTCAGAAGCCCGGATGATTTGGCCCAGACGGCTAAAAAAATGTGTTTTACCGCATCGAAAAGCAATAATACGCTATCTTGGAGAGGTAAATAGCCCTAGATGAAAAAGAATCTACTTGTGTTCGTCCTGGTTACCAGTTGGTGTGTGGTAACGTCTGCAGTAGCTCAATCGAAAAAAACAGTCTCCGACCCGGTGGCCCGCTATGATGCCTATATCCAGCAGGCGGTACGTGACTGGAAAGTGCCCGGCCTGACGGTTACGGTCGTTAAAGACGGTAAAGTTCTGCTGAAGAAAGGCTATGGCGTTCGGGTAATCGGCAAGCCCGAACCCGTGGATTCACAAACCCTCTTCGCCATGGCATCGACAACCAAAGCCATGACGGCGGCCTGCCTGGGTATGCTGGTCGACGAGGGCAAGCTAAACTGGGATGATCCGGTAGCCGACTACCTGCCCGATTTTCAGCTTTACGATCCTGCTGTGACACGAGAGCTTCGGGTGCGGGATTTGCTGATTCATAATACCGGCGTTGGCAATGCCGATGTGTTCTGGGCGGCTATGAAAATCCCGAGCGACGAAATCCTGCGCCGGATGCGGTACGTGAAGCCGAGCTACTCGCTGCGGGCGGGATTCATCTACCAGAATATTATGTACCTGGCAGCGGGAAAAGTGCTGGAGAAAGTGAGCGGCATGTCGTGGGATAAATTTATCCGTACCCGTATTTTCGAACCGCTCAACATGCGCCGGACAAAGGCGCTATTTGGCGAGGTGACGGATGCTAACCGCGCTAAACCACACCTGGAGGTGAATGACACCGTTCGGTTGGTCGATAGCCCGTTGGAAGAGGGTCTGGTCGATGCCGTTGGACCGGCTGGGTCTGTCTGGACGTGTCCTGATGATGTTACGGCCTGGATGCAGTGTATGCTCGACTCAGGGCGCTATCATGGCAAAACGCTCCTGAAACCGGCCACCTGGGCTGAGTTATTCAAGCCTCAGACCTTCGTCACCGATGCCGAGTTCTATCCAACCCAACTATTAACTAAACCCGTCTGGAAAACGTACGGTCTAGGATGGTTTCAGCAGGATTACCGCGGGCATCGGATTAATTTCCATACCGGCAGTCTGACAGGGATGATTGCCATTCACGGGCAGCTACCCGACCAGAAACTGGCTGTTTATGTGCAAGGTAATCTCGATCATGCCGAACTTCGCCACGCGCTGATGTTCCGGGCATTCGATGAGTTTGCCCTGGGGCCGGATCAGGACTGGAGTGCCTCGCTTCAGAAATTATACGGAGGCTTCAAACAGAAAGCTAAACTGGCCGAGCGTAAAGCCGACAGCACACGCGTACTGAATACCAACCCATCACTTCCGTTAACAGCGTATGTTGGTACATACAACAGTCCTGTTTACGGTAAGATTGACGTAACCCTTCGGCAGGGCAAACTTTATGTATCCATTAATGACATCATGACCGGCAGTATGGAACATTGGCATTTTGATACCTTTCGGCTGGTTTACGACCAATTCTGGAATGGCAAAGACCTCGTCAGTTTTATGCTCGACACGCGGGGAAAAGCCACTACCTTCAAAACGTTTGGCCTGGAATTCAACAAAGCTGCCGATGCCGGGGGAAAAGGTGTTGCCGAACGGTAGCCATGTTGGTATGTACTATTTGCTACATGTAATTTCCCATACACTGAATAAACCTTTAACTACGTATTACCCACCTGATTGATTATGTCCGTTAAAACCAGTTTGCTTTTATTGATTTTACTTTCAGTAAATAGTTTCGCCCAAACACCGCAGCAGCGTGTTCGGCAATACCGGCAGGTGCAGGAAACCGCCCTAATGGATGAGTATCGGGACTTTCTGTCCATTCCCAATGTTTCTGCCGACTCAGTGAACATCCGTAGAAACGCAGCTTTTATCCTTCAGATGATGAAGAAGCGGGGCATTTCGGGAATGCTTCTCGATGGCCCAGCACCGGGTTCAACTCCCGCCGTATTCGGTGAGGTTCGTGTGCCGGGGGCTAAAAAGACGCTTGTTTTTTATGCCCATTACGACGGGCAGCCGGTTAACCCAAAGCAGTGGGGAGAAGGGTTGCAGCCGTTTGTACCCGTCTTTATCACGGCTCCGGTGGAGCAAGGGGGCAAGATCGTGACAACCTATAAATCGGGCGATCCGATCGATCCAAACTGGCGCTTATCGGGCCGGGGCAGCGCCGACGATAAGGCTGGTGTCATGACCATCCTGAACGCTTACGATGCTTTGGTAAAGTCGAATATACCCCTCACGGCCAACCTGAAGTTCTTTTTTGAAGGCGAGGAAGAAGTGGGTTCAACGCACTTGGGCGAGATATTCGACAAACACCGCGACAAACTGGCAAGTGATCTCTGGATTATTGCCGATGGGCCACGGCATGTGTCGGGCAAGCCCGTTGTGCAGTTTGGCGTTCGGGGTGATGTGAACATGTACCTGACGTTGTATGGCCCTAAGCGACCCTTACACAGCGGCAATTACGGCAACTGGGCACCCAACCCCGCCATGCGGATGGTTAAGCTACTGGCCAGCATGAAAGACGAGAACGACCACGTTATCATCAAGGGTTTTTATGACGATGTGGTGCCGCTAACGGCCAGCGAACGAAGTGCTTTGGCGAAGGTGCCTAATATGGAAGCGGCTTTAAAGAAAGAATTAGGCCTTGCACAACCCGATGGCAATGGAACCCCGTTTGTGGAACTGCTCATGCGCCCAACCTTGAATATCAACGGAATGCAAAGCGCAAACGTTGGCGCTATGGCAGGTAACATCATTCCGACGAAAGCCGAAGCTGTCCTTGACTTACGGCTCGTGCGGGGCAATGAGGTAACCCGTCAGGTTGGGCGGGTAATCGACCATATCCGGGCGCAGGGGTATCAGGTGCTGGACCACGAACCGACCGATGCCGAACGGCAGCAGTTTCCGAAGCTGATCAAAATTACGACCGGTCATGGCTACAACGCCCAGCGGACGCCAATGGATTTGCCCGTTGCTCAGGGCGTCGTGGCGGCTGTTCAGGCAGTTAGCCCGGAACCCATTGTTCTGTCGCCTTCGTCGGGGGGAAGTTTGCCGCTGTACATGTTCGAGAAAGTGCTGAAAGCCAATGTAGTATCGGTGCCAGTGGTTAATTACGATAACAATCAACATGCCGAAAATGAGAACGTAAAGGTTCAGTATCTCTGGGAAGGTATCGAGATTATGGCGTCGATCATGCTGATTAAGTAAAATACATTTCATGAACTTCGAATCGTGTTTAAGTTGGCGTAACGACTGCATTACGACACAATTTGAGGTCCGTGAAGCCAGTTCTAAAAAAGATGAGGAAATTTTTGAACTGGTGAAACGATTTCTAAAAATTAAATGTATATACATCAAATACTCTTACACGTAATTAAACGACTCAAACAATGGAAGCACAACCCGCAACCGCTACTACCTGGGCTATCGACCCAACCCACTCCGAAGTTCAATTCAAAGTTAAACACTTGGTTATTTCGACTGTAACGGGTTCTTTTGGCCAGTACGAAGGACAAGTAGAAACTGTAGGGGATGATTTTGCCGATGCCAAAGTCTCTTTTTCAGCCGATATAAGCAGCATTAGCACAGGGCAGGAGCAACGTGATGGTCACCTGAAATCAGCTGATTTCTTCGATGCCGAGCAGTTTCCTAAACTGACCTTTGTATCGACATCCATGACTAAAACGGGTGACGATACCTATTCGCTGGCGGGCGATCTAACCATTCGCGGAGTTACAAAGCCAGTTACGCTGAAAGTTGAGCACGGCGGACAGATGGTAGATTTCTACGGACAAACCAAAGCCGGTTTTGAAGCTACCGGTACCATCAAGCGTAAAGAATTTGGCCTTACCTGGGATGGCGTTACCGAAGCGGGTGGCGTTGTTGTCAGCGACGACGTTAAGCTGGTCCTGAATATTCAGTTAACGAAGCAGGCTTAATTTACGGGGTAAACCATCCGGTTTCCCTGTTCCCAAATCCGGTATGTGTTCGTACACATACCGGATTTTTTTGCAGCTATATCAGTCTACCACGTTGCTGGTTTTATGAACTCACGACATATGACTTAGCGAACAAGTACGATTCGACCGCGTATAACGGGTTTCTTGGGGGCTGTGTACAGGGTGTACGCATAAACCCCCGTTGGCAGGGCCGTTCCGTTCAGTGTTCCATCGAATGGATTGGTGTACCCTTTGCCGGACGAATAAACGACTTCGCCCCATCGATTGAACAGCGTAAAGACCGCATCGGGGAAGGCCGTAATACCGGGCAGTTCCAGAACATCATTCTGACCGTCGCCATTGGGTGAAAAAGCGTCAGGTACCCAGGCGCGGGCAAAAACCGTAATGTGAATTGTGTCTTTCACAGCGCAGCCGGTGGTGTTGGTTGCATCGATTGTGTACGTAATGTCGTCGGCGATATCCGTGATGGTTGGGTTGGCGGCAGTCGGGTTATCCAGATACGTAGCCGATGTCCACTGGAACTGAACGGGGTCGCCGGTGTATACGGGATTCAGGGAAAAGTTGTTGCCCCGATAGGTCGTCAGCGAGTCGGCTAGCTGAATGGTAGGAATAGGTGCCACAACGGCGATCCGGGTAGCAACCGTTCCGGCACATTCGGGGGCAGGCTTAACCGTATACGTTACGGTATGGTTGCCAACGCCTGCCTGCTCGGGGACGAATGAATCGGTTTCGATACCGGCTCCGGCAAAATCGCCCCCCGGCGGGTTCCCCGTTAATGTATATGCTGGATTATTGGGCCCGCAAACACCCGGAATAGAGTCGAGAGTGACTACTACTGGTGCAACGCTAGTGATGGTTATGGGGCTGGAGGTACCTTCGCACCCGTATATATCCGTGGCCGTGACCACAAACGTGCCCGGGTTACTGGCAACCAATTGCGCCGATTCGTTATTGCTGATTGATGTACCATCTTTCTGCCAGCGGTATAATAAGCCACCACTACCTACGAGCGGAAGCGAACTGTTCGGACAAATCCGATTGAAGCCGGATGATGAGGTAATGGATGGCAGAACAGGGGCAGAGCGGTCGAGAATGGTCGTATCGGTTCGGGCTTTACAACCCAGCGTACGGTACGTAAGAACAGCCCAGTACTTACCGGCCTCCGTGGTTCGAAGCGAATCCGTTGTCTGACCCGTCAGGAACTGACTATCCTTGTACCACTGGTAAGTAACGTCCGTAACACCCGTTGCTACCAGTTTTATTGAACCGGTTGTGGCGCATAAATGCCCCGTTGCCGAAACTCGCGCATCGCTCCCGATCACATCAACTGTGATAACTTCTGAATTTCCGACTTTGCTGCAAACGGCTTTTTGTGAAACCACAATCGAATACTGACCGGACTCCCGAACGGCCAGGGTTGGATTCGTAGCCCCTACAATGTTAATGTCGTTCTTCCTCCACTGGTAATTCCAGTTGGGGTCCAGCGCTGCTATCAGTACCGCCGAGTCGCCCTGGCAAATGGTGGTGGTTAGTTGCTTGGGGTAATTTTTGATCTGAACGGCCGGGTCGGGTGTTGTCTGAGGAGGACAGTCGATCACCAGAAATTGAAAATCGCGTCGTACTTCACCAATTTTCACCCCATTTCGATACTCTTCAACGTTGATGGCAAAGACAAATAAACCCAGTTGAGTAGCCGTTACAGATAGTTCGCCGGTTTGTGCATTGATCTGAAGGCTTGGGTTTCCAGAAATAGCATTATTAGCGTCATACCCTGCGAGCCAAGTCACGTCGGGGTAGGGGCCTGGGGAAACAGGATTGACGGTTGCATTCTGGCCGGTAGCTCCCTTTTGGTTTAGCGGGGTAATCATGGAGTAGCGGAGTTCATCGCCATCGGGGTCCGTACCGCCGAAAGGAAAGGTAAAGGCATCACCTAAACAGATATATTCACCATTAATGGGGCCAAAGTGAGGGGATGAGTTCTCGAAGAACTGATTATTCTGCTGAATAGCCGGAAACTCCAGATAAAAGGTAAAGCCCGTTTGACTAGGTCCGTTGATATTGCTGATGCCCGCATTTCGGTTACGGGTCTGATAGGAAATGTAATATCCCTGTGTGTCGGTGTAGTTGCCGGGTGGTAGCTGAATATCCGCTTCGTAGGTCAGGACAATGAACTTTAGGTTACGTTGGGCTGCGCAAAATCCATTGGCATAAACGATGGGAACCCGCGAACCGGTTTGCTGAACCATAAAGGTCGTCATCAGCGCATTATCGCGTTTTCGAAAAATGCCTAACGTACCGATAGTCGACTGGTTGGCTGCCCCGCGCGTACCGTCTTCGAGGTAATTGATAACGGTGATCCGATAATGGCCGGCAACATTACCTACGGCTTTCATCTCAATATGCCCACCAACCTGGTGAGTACCCTTGGCTGCCATTGGCAACGCCAGAATCAGGATTAGTACTAAGTGTCGTAAGGTAAATGTGCGCATAAGCAATCCGTTAAAAACTTCACTCTCATTCACTCATTACAACTGGTATGGACTGGTTTGTTGGTTTTCCTGACAATGACTACGTTCAGCAATCGAATAAGCGTAGTTCAGTGCATAGATCTAGAAGGTCTATAAAAAAGGAAGTAGACCATTAAATATACGCACTCCTTTGTTGATAAAAGTACCGGATAATCGCTAGCTGTACTCGTTCATGCATGATGATGGTTACCACTTATCCGGTTTACTACGTGTTGGCTCTCTATTTAAGTTTGGCCAGCAGAGTTACGTTATTTGCAACCATACCGGTACTGCGAACATAATGGCCGTAGCGGAGTTCGAGGCTTTGCCAATGACCAATTCCCAGTAAGCCACCGGGGGGAGCCATTCGAACACCAGTCCCTAAAAATTGACTATTGAATCCGGAGATGTCATAATCACTTGTGTAGTACTTCTGTGTCAGCTGATGCTCGCCATAAGGCGCAAAGTATCGAACGGCGGTCTGATGACTGAATCGGTAAAAAGGACTGATCGAAATGAAAGACGTGAGTTTAATGGGTGTTTCGAGGTTGACAGTATGCGCCTGCATGCCCCAATCATCAATGTAATAGCGATAGAATGCCCGGACGATAACCTGGTCGCCCAGGAAATAATGCAGCCGTACACCGATGGGCAGTTTCAGGCGGCTACCCGGCAGTCGTTCCACCGTTTCGGCCCCGTCCCGAAAATAAATCCGGTGGAAGGGCGTACTCAGTAACCCCTGCTGAAACGCGGGCTCCACCGTCAACAGTACCTGAAGCCGCTTGTTGATGATCTGCGAAACCGACAGGCTGGCGTTATAGGAGTTTCGGGGCTTGTAATCAATGGGGTCGGTATCCCGATGGGCACCGGACCCGTAGCCTTCCGGCCTGAGTTCGGCGGGTAAGATCACTTTCCAGGTATCAAAAAAAGCACCAGCTTTAAGGCTTACCTCCCGGTTGTTATCAGCCGAGGCTTTCGCAAAACTCAGGTTGATTCCGTACGATTTGTAATCATATTCCGTCGAGTAAGAGAGGGCAATGCCATGTGTGGTATGCCGGGCGTTATCCTGCACACTCCAGGAAACTGACGGATAAATGTGAGTGTCGCTTTTGGAGGCAGACGATACCGTAAGCGGGTCAATCTTATCCGACTAAGCCGAGGTATAGTGGTCGATGTTCAGGTCGAACGCCAGGGTATGCTGGCGGTTCAGTCGACTAGTGCTCTTGAGAACCAGGTCTATGGATTGAGCAAAGTCGGTTAATTGTTCGGAGCCAATGCCGCCTGTGACGGCTGAGTTGTTTCCGTTTTGGTTATAGTAGCCCGACACCAGATTTACCTCCTGTATACTTAACTTACGCGCTTCGTAAGCAGGTTTTTCAATGGACTGAGCGTGGCCCGAACGCAGTAGACTAAGCAGTACGCCGACGGTTATACATATTTTTTTCATTGTCAGCGTTTCTTAGTTACAACCACAGCCACCACCACTTTTGCCGCCATTCGCGCCGGCGGCTCCTTCGCGGTAGAGGTAAAAATTTTGTTCGAACTTCTCCGATTTTCGGGCCGAAAGCTCCATTTCGGCGTCGTTTATACGATTCTTCTGGTATTCCTTAACGGTGGTGCAGCCTGCCAGTCCGGCCAGGGAAAGACCCGCCAGTAGGACCAGTTTTGTGGATTGTTTCGTTGTGTTCATAGCTTGGTTTGGTACAGGTTTTCAGACGGTGGCCGGTGCTACAAGCCGGATGTTGGCTGATGTATGTAGTTTGTCGGTATCGTCAATAATAATGCAGGCAATGTGCCGCATCTGGTTAATGAGGTTGAGCCCTACTCGAACGCCCATTACCATAACGGGGGTGGCCAGGGCGTCGGCTAATTCAGCATTTGGGGCAATAATTGTTACGCTCTTAATGCCCGATACCGGGTAGCCTGTTTTAGGATCGATGGTATGCGAATAGCGTTTGCCGTCGATCAGGGCGTATTTTTCGTAATTGCCGGAGGTTGCTACGGCCATATTGCTAATTTCCAGAAAAGAAAATGCCTGCTGGTTGATCTGGTTAGGATCGGCAATGCCAATTGTCCAGGGCTTTCCATTTGGCTGGCTTCCCCAGGTGGTCAGGTCACCGGCGGCATTGACAATGCCACTCGTTACACCCAGGTCGCGTAGAATACGTTTTGCCTGTTCGGCAGCATAGCCTTTGCCAATGCCCCCGAAACCAATCCGCATTCCCTTTTCTTTGAGAAAAACAGTTTGTTCTCCCGCATCCAGGAGTACGTTCCGGTAATTGATGAGCCGAACCATGCGACGGGCTGTTTTGGGGTCGGGGAGGGACGTCATGGTCGTGTCGAAATTCCAGAATCGCTTGTCGATGGACCCGTACGTAATGTCGAACGCCCCCTGGGTGAGTGCTGATAAACGCAGAGACCGCTCAATGAGCGCAACTACTTCCTGATCGACAGGCTCGGGTCGCAGCCCCGCGCTGGCATTGATCCGGTTGGTTTGACTATCCTTGCTATACGTTGTGAGCAACTGCTCGATTCGGCTGATCTCCGCTACGGCTTTGTCCAGACAGTCATTTGCCCAGGCGGCATCGGTACAGACAACGCTCAGCTCGAACCGGTTACCCATAAGCCGCTGCACCCGTTTGTAGATCAGGGGATCGGTACTCATTTCGATGCGGGGGTAGCCGTCTGAATAGCGTCGATGAAGCCGGGAATGGTCAGCGATTGAGGGTAGCCGTCCCACTCTTTCAGCACCTTGCCATTAGCATCCAGCAATACCGTAAAAGGAAATTTTCCCTGTTTATTGTATTGCTCAGCCAGCGACTCGTTATGAGCAGTTTGCCGGGCGTCCAGCTGATTTTTAGATAGTCGGGGGAAATCTGCGCGGACTAGTACCAGATGCTCATTGGCATACTGGCCAAATTCGGCCGATTCAAAAATTGTTTTCTTAAGTTTGATACAGGGTCCGCACCAGTCCGAACCTGAGAAGTTAAGTAGTATCAATTTATGCGATTGGGCTGCTTCGGTTTTGGCCTGGTCAAAATTTAATATCCAGTTCGGGGCCAGCGTTGCCAGGCTAATAAGCAGCGAAATCAGGGTGAGTTTCATGTTTATTCGGGTTTGCTGTTGGTAATGGGAGAATTCTAGGTATAAACGACCAGAGTTTTGCCGTCGGTGGCCACTTTATAAACGGCGATTCCCCGGCTGCCGAAGCTATTTTTTCCGACCCCGTTCAGGTCGAACCGGGCGCCGTGCTGGGTGCAGTAGAACTCTGTCTTGTTAAAGATGATGGCCTTTTTAGGCTCATGGCTGCACGTTTGTGTGACGGCTACGTAAACACCGGCGCTTACCTGAGCTACTACAATGCCACTTTGCGCAATATAGCCGCCAACGGTTTTAAGGGCCGAAGCAGTCGTGCTGGCCAGATCGATCGTGAGCAGACGATTCTTAATGGTGCTTAAGTCAACACCGCTGGATGTGGTTGTTGTGGTCGACGGCGTTGTTGTGCCACCCGAACCGGGTGTTGTGGTCGTGCTGGTTGGGGGGGTAACTGACGTACCTTGTGAACCCGGTAGAGTCAGCGCATTAACGACCGTATCTTCTTCATGGACGCAGGAAGTAAGCGCGGCCATAAGGGCTGCGCCCGTAAAACCCATCGATTTTAAAAAATCGTACCGTGTCATAATATATTTTAATGAATTAGCTAAGTGGGTATTTATACTACAATACGTCTGCTATTTCTCAAACGTGGCAAACTTTAACCTTACTAGCTACGCCGAAAATTCGAAATCGCTGAGCAGTTACTGTACAGAGGGAATAACGATTTTGTAACTTAAATTAATGTTAAGTGAGATTAAAATAAGATTGAAATTGCTTGAGTTGGAGGCATTTTGCCCGATGCACCTATCTACTTTACGTGAGTCTGGTGAAAAACGTTGCTTGGATCTAAAATCTGATTCGCAGAAATTGGTGTAATTCCGGCTGCATTGACCAGTCGCTATGCAGCTGCCGAGGAAAATTTAAATCAATTTTTCAGGATAAATCAAGCGGTAGATGCTTTCCTGATAGGGCTGGTTGGCATAAAATTTATAGGCTGGCTCATTTACCTGAAAACTTATTCGTTGCAATGAAGCTAAATCGTTGGTTGTGTCTGTCTCTCTTTTTTTCATCGCCAGTATGGGCGCAGTCGAATCTAAAACTCTGGTATACCAAACCCGCTGCGGTCTGGACAGAAGCCCTACCCGTTGGTAATGGGCGAATTGGGGCCATGATTTTTGGAAAAGTGGAGGATGAACTCATTCAGCTTAACGAAAGCACCCTCTGGTCGGGTGGGCCGGTTTCCGGGAATGTCAACCCCGAATCGCCGTCGTACCTGCCCCAGGTTCGAGAAGCACTCAACCGGGAAGATTACAAGCAGGCCGTCACGCTGGTGAAGAAGATGCAGGGGCTATATACCCAATCCTACATGCCGCTAGGCGATTTGTCCCTGAAACAAAACCTCAACGGAGCTACGCCAACCGGGTATTACCGGGATCTGGATATTCAGAAAGCCCTCGCTACAACCCGCTTTACGGCCAATGGCGTTACGTACAAGCGTGAGATGTTTACCTCCGCCCCCGATGGTGTGATGGTGATTCGGCTGACGGCCAGCAAACCCGGTCAGCTCAGCTTCGATGCCTCAACGAGCACTCAGCTTCGGGCCCAAAACAAGCGCGGAAGCAATGGCGATCTGGTCATGAAAGGCAAAGCACCCGCTCAGGTCGACCCGAATTATTATAGCCCCAAAGACCGTGAGCACGTTATTTATGAAGATGCCACCGGCTGCAAAGGAATGCGGTTTCAACTGCGGCTAAAAGCGCTGAACAAAGGCGGCACCGTCCAGACCGATAAAGAGGGTATTCACGTTCGCAATGCTTCGGAAGTCTTGTTATTCGTAGCGGCTACCACCAGTTTCAACGGCTACGACAAGTGCCCGGATAAAGACGGGAAAGACGAAAACAAACTGGCCGAAGAACTGATCCGCAAAGCCACCGCCACCAGTTACCAGACTCTCCTAAATCGGCACACGGCTGATTATCAGGGGTACTTCAACCGGTTCTCGTTTCAGATCAACGATACCACCAGCGTTAACAAAAATGCCGCTTTACCCTCCGACGAACGGCTGGAAATGTACAGCAAGGGCGTTTATGACCCCGGTATCGAAACCCTCTACTGTCAGTATGGCCGCTATCTGTTGATTTCCAGTTCGCGCGTGACGGATGTACCCGCTAACCTTCAGGGTATCTGGAACAAGGAGTTGCGGGCACCTTGGAGTTCGAACTATACCATCAACATCAATACCCAGATGAACTACTGGCCCGTAGAGGTAACAAACCTCTCGGAGTTGCACCGGCCTCTACTGAGTTTTATTGGTGAACTGGCCAAAACAGGAGCCGTCACAGCCAAAGAGTTTTATAACATGAACGGCTGGGTGGCGCACCACAACACCGACATCTGGGCCATTTCAAACCCCGTAGGCGACAAAGGACAGGGCGACCCGAAATGGGCTAACTGGAACCAGGGAGCGGGTTGGCTGAGCCAGCATCTCTGGGAACATTACCGCTTCACGGGCGATAAAAAGTTCCTGCGCGAATCGGCCTACCCCATCATGAAAGGGGCCGCTCAGTTTTACCTCGATTGGCTGGTAGCCGACAAAGATGGCTACCTGGTGGTGTCGCCATCGGTATCACCTGAGAACGATTTTATCGATGCCAAAGGGCAGCCCGCGTCGATTTCTGTGGCGACAACCATGGACATGTCGATCATGTGGGACTTGTTCACCAACCTGATCGATGCATCGACGGTCCTGAACATTGAGCCGGACTTTCGAAAGCTGCTGATTGAGAAAAAAAGTAAATTCTATCCGCTGCACATCGGTCATAAAGGAAACCTGCAGGAGTGGAGCAGAGACTTTGAAGATGTCGATCCGCAGCACCGGCACGTATCACACCTGTTTGGCTTGCACCCCGGTCGGCAGATTTCGCCCATCAGTACACCCGAGTTTGCGGCTGCGGCCGAAAAAACGCTCGAACTTCGGGGCGATGCCGGAACCGGCTGGAGCCGGGCGTGGAAAGTGAACTTCTGGGCCAGACTGCTCGACGGTAACCACGCCTATAAGCTCCTTCGTGAACTTTTGCGCTACACCAGCCAGACGAACACCAACTACAGCAGCCAGGGCGGGGGCGGTACCTACCCGAATTTCTTCGATGCCCACCCGCCGTTTCAGATCGACGGTAATTTTGGCGGTACGGCGGGCATGGCGGAGATGCTGGTGCAGAGCCACCTGGATGCCATTCATCTGCTGGCCGCGTTGCCGAATGCCTGGCGGGATGGCCGCGTTTCGGGCCTGCGGGCACGGGGTGGATTTGAACTGGCCATGCAGTGGAAAAACCGCCGACTAACGACCGCAACCGTCAAATCACTGGATGGCGAACCCTGTAGCCTTCGAACAAGTGAGCCGATTCGCATAAAAGGTATCAAAGTCGAATCCAAAGCAACCAATTTAGGGTATGTTACAACGTTTAATACGCAAAAGGGTGCTGTGTATGAACTAAGCGGCATGTAACTTTGTAGAAAACTGCATCCTGAATCAGGCTATTGCTTTAGGAATGGAACAGTTCAAATAAACTAATCACCTTAAATTGAAAAAAGGCGATCGGACAGCCAGTAAGTTACTCCCCATCCGTTATCCTTTTCTGTACACATGTATCGCAAATTTTTAGGCGTATTGCTCGGCTTGCAGGTTTATGCGCTGAGCACGCTGGCGCAATCGAGTGAACTGCCGTATGCAACGGTAAGCCTCCAGAATCTGGCTGATTTTAAACCAACCGGTTCTAACTGGAAGATCGTTGGCGATGTCTTCTACGACCTCAACAAAGAGGGCAAAGGGACAACCAAATCCGGGACGGGTGTGCTGGTCAATGATCTGTCCGGCAAAAATAAAGAGCAGCTCTTCACCAAACTCGAACACGGTGACCTGGAACTTGACTTCGACTTCATGATGGAAAAAGGCTCCAATTCGGGCATTTATTTTCAGGGTCGGTACGAAGTTCAGCTGTTCGACAGCTGGGGCGTAAAAGTGCCCAAGTCGAGCGATTGCGGGGCCATTTATGAGCGCTGGGACGATAAACGACCCGATGGGCAGAAAGGCTACCAGGGTCACCCGCCAACGCAGAATGTCAGCAAGGCACCGGGGTTGTGGCAGCATTTTCATATCGTTTTCCGGGCACCCCGTTTCAACCAGGCGGGCCAGAAAATAGCCAATGCGCGCTTCCTGAAAGTGATTATGAACGGGGTTACCGTTCAGGAGAACATCGAAGTACTCGGACCAACCCGCTCGGCAGGTTTCGCCGACGAAAAACCCACGGGGCCACTCATGATTCAGGGCGACCATGGGCCGGTGGCGTTTCGGAATATCCGCTACAAAGCATACGAAACAGAACTGGTTACCCTATCTAACCTCAAGTTGAGTGCCTACGAGGGTAAATTCAAATCGGTGAGCGAATTGGCGTCGCTAACACCGAAACGGGAAATGTCAATCGACGTACTGGCCCATCAGGCCCCCGGCAGCCGCGACAATTTTGCCGGAAAGATTACGGGAACTATCCACATTCCCCGCGCTGGTGAATACGTGCTGTCGCTGCAACTGCCCTGGGTTCCGGCAGAGGTAAATAAAACGGTGCGCAACGGTGCCGGTGAGTTGACAATTGCTGGTAAAAAGATTCTGTCTATCGATACAGAAGATGGGGGTAAGGCATCGGCTAAGGTGAGCCTGCAGGCGGGCGATTTCCCGATCGAGCTGAGTTATTACAAAAATTTTGGTTTGTGGTACGCCCGCAGCAACGACATTACACTGGCGGCAGAAGGTCCTGGGGTTCCCTACATGGCGCTCAACCAGATGATTCGGTCGGAAGAGCCCGTCGGCGAAATTTCGGTGTTGGCAAAAGATGAACCCGTTATGCAGCGGGGCTTCGTGAATCACCACGGCATAAAACACACGCATACGATTTCCGTGGGCGAACCGGGAGCCGCCAACTACAGCGTCGACCTCCAAAAAGGGCAGTTTCTCCAGATCTGGCGGGGAGATTTTCTGGAAACGACCCCTATGTGGTACGGTCGTGGCGAAACGCAGTTGTCCGTTCCAATTGGCAGTGTTATCGAGCTTTCGGGCAAGCCATCGCTGGCTATGCTGGCCGATCAGAATGCCGTCTGGCCCGACTCTAATGCCACGTATACGAACCTGGGTTATGATGTCGATAAGAGTGGTCGGCCGATTTTTAAGTACACTCTGGGGGGGGCTTCTGTGCGGGAGTCGATTGCCGCCGAAGAGAACGGCCGGAAACTGGCGCATTCGTTTAGCATTACGCCGGGAGCTTCCGGCAACGGTAACCTCTGGTGTCTGGTCGCTGAAGGGGCCGACATTCAGCAACTGCCCAATGGCTTGTACGCCATAAACGATAAACAGTATTTTGTTGAACTGCCGGGAAAAGAGAAACCGCTTATTCGGAACACTGCCCGGAACACCAAAGAACTGCTGCTACCCATCAAATCGACCAATAATGTGGGCACGGCGAGTTACTCAATCATCTGGTAATCAGTCAACGTTTTGCGTGAACCTTCTTATGAAACGTATTCAACCAACCATACATCATTTTGCCAGACTGGCCCTGTTGGCCGCTGGCCTTGCCTGGTTCAGCCAACCGGCTGCCTGGGCGCAGATTCAGTCCAAAAACGGGCTGCCCGTTAGTTCCAGCAGCAAACAACCGGCCCCGGCTCCCAAAGGGCTGGCTAAAGTAGAAGCGGACCCTGAAAAAGAAGACGATTTTTATAAACTCATTTCGCTGCCCGTTCCGGAAGATATTATCCTGGAAGTAGGGGGGATGGTGACCTTGCCCGATGGCAATCTGGCCGTTTGTACCCGACGGGGCGAAGTCTGGATTGTTTCGAACCCCTACATCAGCGGCTCAACCCGGCCTACCTACAAGCGGTTTGCCTATGGTCTGCACGAGCCGCTGGGACTGGCTTACAAGGACGGCGACATCTTTGTAACCCAGCGCAGTGAAGTAACCCGCCTGCGCGACACCGATCAGGACGGACGGGCTGATTCGTACGATAAAATGTACTCCTGGCCATTGTCGGGTAATTACCATGAGTACTCCTACGGGCCTACCTTCCTGCCCAACGGGAACATGCTGGTTACGCTGAACGTGGGCTGGAGCAATAGCCTTGGGCATGGCGTAAGTCTGGTTCCCTGGCGTGGCTGGACGCTGGAAATTACCCCCGAAGGCAAGATGATGCCGTTCGCAGCCGGGATGCGCTCACCGGCGGGCTACGGTATGAATGCCGCCGGCGACTTTTTCTATACCGAAAACCAGGGCGACTGGGTTGGATCGGGACGTATTTCGCAGGTTGAGAAAGGCGATTTTCTAGGTAATGCCGAGAGTTTGCGCTGGACGGGCCTGCCAGGTTCGCCCCTGACCATTAAGCCGCAGGACGTGCCCAATACCGGCGAACCGCTGTATGACGTGGCCAAACAGTTTACGGCTCTGAAAGCTCCCGCCGTCTGGCTGCCCCACGGTATTCTGGGTATTTCGACCTCGGGTATGCTGCTGGATAACACCAAAGGGGGCTTCGGCCCGTTTGAAAACCAGCTTTTCGTAGGCGATCAGGGACAGAGTATCGTATCCCGTGTTGATTTTGAGAAAGTTAAGGGCAAATACCAGGGCGTCGTCTTTCCATTCCGCGAAGGTTTCTCGTCGGGGGTGCTGCGGATGGTGTGGGGCCACGATGCATCCATGTTTGTGGGCATGACCAGCCGGGGCTGGTCATCGACCGGGAAAGAACTGTTCAGTTTGCAGCGTGTCGTCTGGACGGGTAAGATGCCGTTCGAGATGAAAACGATCCATGCCATGCCGGATGGGTTTGAGATAGAGTTTACTACGCCCGTCGATCAGGAACTGGCCGCCGACCCCACTTCGTATAAGATTACAGGCTTCAACTACAAGTACCACGCTACCTACGGAAGCCCGGTAATCAACCGGGCGGGTTGCCCGATTCGGGGGGTTGTTGTGTCGAAAGATGGCCTGAAAGCCAGGCTGGTCGTTGATAGCCTGCGTCTGGGATACATTCACGAGATCACCACCGCCGGTATTCGCTCAACCACGGGAAGAGCGTTATTACACAACGTGGGGTATTATACGCTGAACAATATTCCCGATGGCGAAAAGCTGGCTGTTGCTCCTTTGCCCTTGAAGCATAATCATGAGGATATGATGACGGCCTCCACGTCGACGGCCCCGCCGGTTGGTCGCAAAACCCCTGGTCAGAAAGCGGTCTCGGCAAAAGCAACTGGCGTAGTAAAGTCAGCGGGTAAGGCCATGGTTAAGCGGGTTACGGAGATGCCTGCTTCCTGGGGCGAGCCGGACTATACCATCAACATGGGTACCAAACCCGGCCTTAAATTCTCGACCGAGCAGTTTCAGGTAAAGGCCGGGAGCAAGGTGCGGGTTGTCTTCAATAACGAAGACGATATGCTCCATAACTTCGTGGTGGTAACACCCGGCTCGGCCGTTCAGGTGGGCGAACTGGCCATGAAACTCGGGTTAGAAGGGCAGGAGAAGAATTACATCCCACAAACGGATAAAGTGCTGTATCACACGAATCTGCTACAGCCCAACACCAACGAGTCAATCTATTTTATTGCTCCCGAGAAACCCGGCGACTACATGTACGAATGCTCCGTTCCGGGGCACTTTTACGTCATGCAGGGAACAATGAAAGTAGTTAAGTAAGCAATGGTTATTGAATGATTAGGTTGTACCCATGGGATGAAGCCCGTGGGTACAACCTAATCACTCAATCATATCTCATGGCTTTGGCAGATATACGCTGAACGTTGCTCCCTGTCCGGGTTGGCTACTGGCACTGATGGCCCCACCGTGATTAGCTACTACTTTCTCACAGATCGCCAGGCCAATCCCCGTCCCGATATATTCGTTTTTGCCGTGTAATCGCTGAAATACCTGAAAAATCCTGTCAACGTACTTTTCGTCAAAACCAATACCATTGTCACTTACGTCGATGCGATGGTAAGTGGCTGTTTGTCGGGTCGGCTTAACGAACGCTGGTAAGTCTTCGGCGGGTAGCGGCTTTGAGCTTACATGAATAACAGGGCGTTCGCCGGGACGGCGGAATTTCAGCGCGTTACTCACCAGATTCTGAAACAATTGCTCCAGCTGCGACTGGTCACCCTGGATGTCAGGCAGCGTATTTAAGGTGATCATCGCATTGGTTTCCTGAATGCGCAGGTCTAAATCGGTCAGTACATTTTTAAATACAGCCGACAGCGAAACGGGTGCAATGGTATCCTGTTGGGTAGAAATGCGGGAGAAACTTAGCAGATCGCGAATCAGCGTCGACATACGGCTCGCTGCCGACTGCATGCGTTCGAGGTAGTTAATTCCATCACCTAGTTGCCCGGCGTATCGATTTTTAAGGAGGTCACCAAACTGCTGAACTTTGCGGAGAGGTTCCTGCAAATCGTGACTGGCAACGTAAGCAAACTGCTGAAGGTTGCTGTTGGAGCGGTTCAACGCCTGATTGCTGACTTCGAGGGCGGTGTTCGTTTGGGCCAGTTCTTCATTTTTTATCTTTAACAGCTTTTGGGTTTCTTTCTGCGCTGTTAAATCCGTAAGAATCAGGCTCAGGCAGTCCCCGCCGTCTAACTGCATGGGGGTTACCGACAAAAGACACGGGACGATAGTGTGGTTGATACTTTTAATGGATAGCTCCTCTTTCTTGTTCCCTAGCCAGCTTTCGTTGAAGAGTAGGTCAAAGGCCGACTGCATGTCGGGTGACACAAACTCTCTGAATCGTAAGCCAAAGACTTTTGTCAACGGTAACTCAACCATAGTGGCAAAGGCTGAATTACTATACAGGATATACCCTTCACGGTTGAGGGTTACGGCCCCTTCATTCATGGTTTCGATGAAGATGCGGTATGTATGGTCTGCCGTTTTAAGTGTATAGAGTTCGTGCCCTTCCGTTCCCTGAACAACAAGTGCGTCAATCTGACCGGTTCGGATGGCCTGAATTGTTTCGGTTGCTTCGTAAAGTTGCCAGCGTAGATTTTCATTTTCAGCCAGCAACTGTTCATATGGTTTGGCCCCGTTCATCCTCCTCAATTAGTAATGCCTAAGCCCGATAAAACTTTTTTTGTGTCGGATAGATCGCCTATCAGTCTCCGCTCCGGTAGCGGCAAACGTTTGATCAGCAAAGGTAGAGCAATAAGCTGCTCCCGCTCAGCCAGCATTTTTTGCTGGTGAACATCAATGATTTCCAATGAGTATTTGCCGGGCAGATACTGTTCACAAATTTGCTTGATGTTTGCAATCGCCCGTACCGAGTTCAGGGAAATGCCGGTTACAAATAATTGTAAGACATAGTGCTGACCTTCGCTGTACGGATCAGTGCTCTCCTGGGTTGGTGATTGATTGATCATTTACTTAATTGCCGGGCGAATATTCAAACCTACCAGCACTTTCTCCTCATTCGATAAGTCGCCGATGATCTTACGAATAGGCTCAGGTACTTTTTTTACCAGCGTTGGTACTGCAAATATCTGATCGCCTTCTGCCAGTTGTGGTTTTACCAGCAGGTCAATGACTTCAATAGCGTATTTGCCTTTTAAATGCTCTTCGCAATACTTTTTCAAGTTCGAGAGCGCCATTTTGGATTTAGGTGTGTTACCGGCAATGTAGAGTCGTAACTCCCAGTTTTCTTCGTTCGTTTCCATTCATCAAGTGGGTGATCAATCGTTATTAGACATTGGTTAATCGATATGTCGCCAGCGTAATGATTGACGTGTAGTCGTTTGTCCAATGGCGTGAATAACCTTATGTCCTAATAACCAGTACTTACGTAGCCAGGGGTGAGTTATTCGTTATGACGGCTACGGGTCATCTGTTCCCGGTTTTTCTCCATCACTTCTTTTCGTAACTCATCCTCAATGTACGTTTTATTCAACTCATCCTGAACAGACTCAAATTCTTCTTTCAGGCTGGCAATCTTCGATTCCAGTATCAGCTTCTTACGCTCAATTTCGCGATCTTTCCGGTTGGTCGCATACTCCCGTATAACAATGCCCGTTTCTTCAAGAAGTTGCTGCGCTTCCCGGGCAGAACCCGTAAGCACACCCTCTGAGCCAAGGTAAACATTAACCAGATCAAGGCCTTTGTCGGTTATGATAAACTCCCGGACCTGATTGGAGTGTTTCATTCCCCGCGATTTCATCACGTATAGCCCACGGTTCCGTTCGCCGTTAAATTCGATATCCTTTACCAGTAGCCAGGCGTCTACCAGTGATGAAACACCCTCGTCGGTCTGCTCATTAATAACATTATTAAGCGTAAGGGCCGTAAACAAAACCGTAATCTGCTCCGCCTGTAAGAAGTCGATCAGCCGGATCAGCATCGACTTCACATCGCTGACCGTTCCAACGGTAATCAGGTTGGTAATCGGGTCCAGAATGACGACTGATGGCTTGAACTCTTTGATTTGTTTATGAATAGCCACCAGGTGCATCTCAAGCCCGTTCAGGGTTGGGCGCGACGCCTGGAACTTCAGCAAGCCTTTATCAATATGCGTTTGAAGGTCGAAACCAATCGAGCGCATGTTACGAATGATCTGAAATGATGACTCTTCGAAGGCAAAATAAATGCAGCGTTCATTCCGGAGGCAGGCTTCATTGGCAAAGCTGGCCGCAATACTTGTTTTACCGGTACCGGCGGTGCCTGAAATCAGAATGCTGCTGCCTTTGAAAAAGCCCTGCCCGTCGAGCATCTTATCCAGGGCCGGAATCCCGGACGACACTCGTTCCGACGATACCGGATGATCGAGCGTCAGGGAGGTAACGGGCAATACGGAAATCCCTTTCTCATTGATCAGGAAAGGGTATTCATTCGTACCATGCATGGACCCCCGGTATTTGACAATACGCAGCAGCCGTGTTGAAATCTGGTTACTGACCCGGTGGTCAAGTAGAATAACACAGTCGGATACGTATTCTTCCAGCCCGTGGCGGGTTAAGGTACCGTCACCACGTTCACCGGTAATAATGGTTGTAACTTTGCGCGCTTTAAGCCACTCGAAAAGCCGCCTTAACTCAGCCCGAAGAATCCCCTGGTTTGACAGACCAGAAAATAGATTCTCAATCGTATCCAGCACGACCCGTTTGGCACCAATCTGGTCTATGGCATAGCCCAGCCGGATAAATAGCCCATCGAGGTCATACTCGCCAGTTTCTTCTATTTCACTTCGTTCAATGTGAACGTGATCCAGCTTGATGAGTTTATCTTTTTGAAGCTGGTTCAGGTCGAATCCCAGTGAGGCTACATTTTGAGCCAGCTCTTCCGATTTCTCTTCAAAAGCCATAAAGACTCCCGGTTCGTTAAATTCCAGGGCGCCCCGCACGATGAACTCAATGGAAAAAAGCGTTTTACCGCAGCCAGCGCTACCGCAAATCAGTGTTGGACGACCTTTCGGTAGCCCCCCTTTGGTAATTTCATCCAATCCTGTAATGCCGGTAAGCGTTTTGGGGAGGGATGATAAATAAGAATTTGGCGTGTTAGCTGTCTCTAAACTCATTTACGTACAAAAAGGATGAACAACTTTTACTCTTGACTCAGTAGAAAAATTATCCGAACCTGACAAATGATAGGCTTATAACTCTACGCTTCGACAATCTCGTATCTTATTTATCTAATAACATACGATAGCAAACAAATCAATATATATACTATTAAATGTACTGAATAGTTTGAAGATTCGGTTAGAGCGAATGGGGTTACAGGTAAAACGTACTGGTTAATGTAAATAGAATATTAAAGTGATAAATTAAGTAGATTAATTGGCTGAACATCCGATTAACGGTGTGACATGTGGAGAGAATTAATACTTAAATCAGCGAGCGTTTGATACTAGCCATGAGCTAACACCAAACGCTCGCTGATTTAAGACGCCAGATAAGCCTAAAATTGACCGATTTACGTACCAGAAGTGACAAATAGTTTCAGCTGCAATTGATCATTCTGCTTGAGCTGATCCCCAAGCGCAGACCGCTGAAGCAGCGTTCTGATCGTATAACCGCCTTGAGGGGTTGGTGCCGCCAGCAGCAGCGGTTGCGCCAGTGCTTTTTTCTTAATAATCTGGCCAATGTAGTAGGTCAGGTCAATCGTATAACTATCGGTAAACAAAATAGCCAGCGGGTCTACGTAATAGCTGCCACTTGCGGTTTCACCGCCGGAAACACCACCCGGTATTGAGGCAATGAATTCGTTCTGGTTATTGGTTTGGTACAGTTGCAGACTCGATAGGGGCGGGTAGTTGTCCCGTCTGTCGAGACGAACGGAGCTAACAACCAGAAGGGCTCTATTCAGATCAGCAAGGTTCTCAGGTCGAAAGAAATTATTCAGATAAGGGAACTCAATCCGGGTTTGTAGGCCGGAACCTACTGAAACAAAGGTCGTATTGTTAGTCTGGCTGCTGCTGACAATGTCGGAACGGCTTTTTAAAGCACTCAATGGCGTACCACTACGGTCATTGATGATCTTGGTGAAATGCAGCGAAGTCACCGGGAACAGAAGTGTAGCGGCCGTGCGGTTCAGGTCGGTATCATGGTAATACATTCGTAGTCCGCTAACAGTACTACTCGTCGACAAGCCGATAAATGTATTGGCGGCCGAACTGGAGGTTATCGCAAAACCCGGCAGAAAATCGTTCAGGTTTACGTTGTTGCTGATCTCCCCGCTAATGATTTTATCGAACAGGTTCTGCGCCAGTGAATCCGGCATGCGAACCTGTATGCGACGGGTGCCGCTAAATGGATGAGGAACAAACGATCGTTTGGCAATGGGTTTGGCGGCATACCCAATCGAACTGGTATTATAATAATACTGGGCGGGCATCGGTCTGTTGAGCAGACTAACATTCATATCAAATGTTGAGGTCGTATCGCCGTAAACGAACGAATAACCGAATTCCAGCACCAGCGAATCCAGCCGAAAGTTTGTCTGGGAGACTAATGAGTTGGTAGGGTAATCGATGGCCGCAAATGATTGAACGGTCTGCTGTCCAGTTTGCGCGTCCTTCCAATACCCAACAGCTATATCCGGCTCAGAAGATCCCGATGTCAGGAATGAGTCGGTCCGCATAACCGTGGAGGAACGTACCGTCACGGAGTCGAGGGAAAAGACCTGCAACTGCTGCGGATTAATAACCGACTGACCTACGTTGAGATCGCCCGATTGACAACCAGATAGCACGATACCGGCCAGCCAAAGCAAACCGGCGTACCAGAGAATACGCATAAGCAAATAATTCAGGGAATTTTTACGCCCAACCGGCGTAGTTCGTCATTCGTTAGGGTAGGCATGGCCTTATCCTTTTGTATCTTCTCGGCTACCCGCTCACCAACGCGTTTTGCTTCATCTTTGGAAGCAAAGCCTACTATTCCGGGCTGACCCGGAATAGTAGGCTGATGAATGAGTAGCTCTCCGTTAGTGACTATAGAATAGCCCCAGCCGCCAGCCGTTTGAAACACGTCAACTGTATACGGATGCATACGCTGGTAAACAAGCCTGACCGTTAGAACCGCCAGTACAAGCAACACCAGAAGCAAGCCTTTGCGTACCAGGTTAGTTTTCACTGATGGGCCAGCTTTTTTTAATGAGCTATCCTGCACCTTGCTTAGTTAATAACCTGCTCAACGGCCGGATCGAAATCCCACAGATCGTCGAAACGGCTTGTTCCGCTGGAACTACCCGTAGTAACGTAACCTTTGTTTCCAATTGCAAAGCCTACTGCGTTCTGACGGGGAGATCCTTCAAAAGACCCGAGTTGTGCCCAGGTATCATCGGCCGGGTTGTACTGCCAAACGGATACGTTATCGCCAAGTGTTACATACCCTTTGCCATTAATGGCGAACCCAATACCATAGCTGCGCTGAACGGCCTGATCGGTCAGGAAGTCGAGCTTCTGCGTCCATACATCCGTGGCTGGATCATATACATACCAGTCACGCTGGGCAATACCATTGTTGTTCCCGGTACCTGCATAGGCTTTCCCATCAATCACAAAAGCGACACCGCCAATGCGTTTTTCACCACCGTAGCTAGCTACCTTGGTCCAGGTATTGGCCGTGGGGTCAAACGCCCACATGTCTTTGAGGTAGTTACCGTCGTTGCCGGTGGCCACATACCCTTTGTTGCCAATCCCGAAAGCCAGCGAACCGTAGCGGGCTGTTCCGCCGAAATCCGAAACTTTAGTCCAAATGTTGGTTGTTGGATCGTAGCTCCAGAAATCCTTCAGCTTGTCGCTGTTGACATTGATGCCAGTGCCGATATACCCTTTGTTGCCGACAGCAAACCCTACGCCAGAATAGCGTGCTACACCACCATAGTTGGCTTTTTGTGTCCAGGCATTTTTGGCCGGATCATAAGCCCAGAAATCCTGAAGCCGCTGGTTACTGGCGTCAAGGCCGGTACCCATATAAGCAATATTATTAATGACAAAACTAGACGCACCCGAACGGCCTACGCCTTCAAATGCGGACCGTTTTGTCCAGTCGCCCAGAGTCGACACCGTAGTGGAGCTGCTACAGCCAATCAGGAGTCCTGCCCAGCCGATAGAAAGAGCACCCAGCATCCAGTTTATCCGTTGCTGTTTTTTACCTGTCTTCGTTACGGGAGAGAGCAGAGCCTCTTGGGATACAGATTGCGGCTGGGAGTCGGTAGCCGAATGAAATCGGAATGGTAAATGAATCATGAACAAGAGCGTAAACGAACGAACTAAAACGTAAAGTTATACCAATTTGAGTTAAGAACGACGATTTTGCCATCCCGGTCGGGATGAGTTAGCCCGGAAAGAAGCCTGAACGTATCACAAATGAGGCAAACTGGACAACCTTCAGTGTGATTGGGGACTCAAAAGCGTTCTGCAAAATTACGTCAAACAGGTGTTACATACCAACGTACTACTTTCATAAAAATTCTTAATTGTTGCCGAATAAGGTAAGTAAAAGGACAAAGTAAGACGACTACCACATCAGGACCCGCCTGGTATGGTAGTCGTTGGAACAGGGTTGAAAAAAGGCAATTATAATTTCAGATTCTTAATGGCCCGTATCATGGATTGACCACCGGCTTTCCGCTGAATTGATGAACCCATCTGTATAAATGGATTTCGGACAGCCGCCCGGCGTCCGCCCGCAGTATTTCCCGAAATCTGATTCAGGGCTGCGTTCAGCAAGTTTTCGTTCGTATCGCCTAGTGGCAACAGCGGCATCGTTTCCTCTACCTCAATGTTAGGCGTAAACCCGGTTGAGTAGTCAGACTGACCTGCGTTATTGTACGATTTGAACACAATGGGCTGCATGCCCCACTTAATCTTGCCGGTCTCATCGGTAACGGTGATCGACCCTACGTTTTTACCGTATGTGGTCGTGCCAATGGTCGTAACGGTCATGTACGGGCGCAGCCCATTAATGATCAGTTCACTGGCCGAAGCGGTTTGATCCGTCGTAAGGACAAATACCCGTGATAGGTTATTGCCTATATTCTGAGGTTTGTCAAGAAAATTCTGAAGAAAGAAGCTGCTGCCGTACTCCTGCTGTAAATAGGGAGTAATGGTGCTGTTCCATTCTTCACGAAAATACAGTTTACTGGAGTTAATACCCTTTCCGATCAGGCTGGCCAGGTTGGCAGACGAGGACGTGTAGCCGCCCGGGTTATACCGTAAATCCAATACCAGTTCACTAACCCCCTGGGCTTTAAATTTACTGAAGATGGCATCGACCTGCGCATCATACTCATTGGCTTTGCTGCCATTCGCACCGGGAACAAACTGATTGTAGACCAGATACCCGACTTTTTTGGAACCAACGGTGTAGATCGAGTCCAGAAAGACGGGGTTTTCCTGAAACACGGTGGCTGTTACGCTGCGGGTCTGGTCCGAATCAACGATTGAATTACCGCTTACCGTACCCAGTCCATACGTAAACGTGGTGCCCGTAAACAACAGGTCCGAATAATTCGTGGTGTTAAGTAACTGACCGTTCACTTTTGTGATGACGTCGCCCCGTTTCAACCCCGCTTTTTCTGCCGGAGAACCGGGCGATACGTACAGCACCTGGGCGATAACCCCCGTTGAGCCTGATGCCCGCAGGTACAGGTTGAAATTCATGCCGGTTGTCGTTGATTCGCCACTTAACTCAGCCGTCAATGTATTTGCATCGTTTTCAATCCACGAAAAACGGTCGCCGGTAGGATTCGTCGTGGCGTTATATTTGTTCAGGATGGAATCGAAGAAAACATCGGGAGCTAAAGTCGTATCTGGATTAGCCGGGATTTTATCGTTCCAGTAATACAGATCTCTCATGTTGGCCAGTATCCAACTATCTACCGTGGTGTTTTCGTTTACTAGGGCCGTCGTCGTTTGCGGGGTAACGTCATCGGTCGTTTTCTTACAGCCCGATAAGGACCCGATAAAACCAAGCAGTACGACGACCAGTAAGGATTTATGCTGCCCAATCACCTGATTTAAAGTTGCCCGTTGGGCTTTGTTCACAACGTGTTGTTTCATAGAGTTTTTAGGCGGGTTGAAAGACCGACCTGCCTACTCTATTTTACGTATCTGAAAAGCTAAATGTTGCAGACGTACCCTAAAGAAAGATGATTTAATTAGCATTTAATCTGTTTGATAAATACTATTTCTGATTGTATTTACTAGTATACTTGTAAAGTAGGGTAATTGGTTTTTAAAACACTTTACTTACTGCCTGAAAGCAACTGAATAGGCTAGGGAATACCCTAATATTAGCTTAGAATCAGGCAATTAACCGAAAATGAGGTATATATTTATCCGGATTATATCGTTTAATGGGTATAAGTCATCCATGTTTGTTTTGTATCTTTGACAGACTAATCAACGACCGTAGTAACTATTCCTGTGGAAAGACGTAATGCGTTAAAAACAATGGCGGGCGCCCTTGGTGGTCTGGTAAGCCTACCCGCCTGGGCTAACGGCTGGACGACCGAAACTGTCCAATCGACCCGTACAATCCTCTCCCAAAGCCAGACTGACCTGCTGGCCGAGTTAGTTGAAACAATCATCCCGGCAACGGATACCCCCGGGGCAAAGGCACTCAACGTTCATCAGTTTGTGCAGAAAATGGTGGCCGACTGCTACCCGAAAACTGTGCAGGAGAATTTTCAGAAAGGGCTCGATTCGCTCGATGGACTGGCTAAATCGGCCTTTAGTAAATCATTTACGGAAGGGGATACCGCCCAGCGCATTGCCCTGCTAACGCTGCTGTCAAAATCATCGGATAGTGCGCAAAAGGATTTTTATTCGCTTGTGAAAGGGTTGACGGTTAGGGGATATACCACGTCGGAGTACGTTATGACCAACCTGACCCATTACCAATTTATTCCCGGTCATTATTACGGGTGTGTTCCCGTGCAACAAAAGGCCGTTTCCCAGACCAAATAAAGTTGACCGTTGCTGGGTGTTAGTAACGTCACAGACCGGCAATGTCCGACAATTAAAAAACCACGTTTATCATGTCTTATTTTAATATAGACGCTCAGGCAATCAATACTTACGACGCCATAGTCATTGGCTCGGGTATCAGTGGGGGGTGGGCCGCCAAAGAACTGACTGGCAAAGGGTTACGTACACTCGTTCTCGAACGGGGTCGGGATGTTCGGCATATTACGGATTACCCCACAACCAACACACAGCCCTGGGAATTCGAGCACCGCAACCAACTTAAGCGGGAGGTTAAAGAGGCTAACCCAATCATTAGCAAGTGCTATGCGTTTTACGAAGGAACGGAGCAGTTCTTTGTGAAAGATGCCGAGCATCCGTATATACAGGAGAAACCGTTCGACTGGATTCGGGGCTATCAGGTAGGCGGTAAATCGCTGATGTGGGCGCGGCAAACGCAGCGGTGGAGCGACTTCGATTTTGAAGGCCCCGCCCGCGACGGATTTGCGGTCGACTGGCCGATTCGCTATGCCGATATTGCCCCCTGGTACAGTTACGTAGAACGGTTTGCCGGAATTTCGGGCAATAAAGACGGACTGGCGACATTACCCGATGGCGAGTTTCTGCCCCCGCACGAGTGGAACTGTGTAGAAAAGCATTTTCAGAAAAAAGTGGCCGGGAAATACAAAGATCGGCACGTCATCATGGGTCGGGCGGCCCACATCACCAAACCGCAGCAGGTGCATTATGATCAGGGGCGAGCGCAGTGCCAGCACCGTACCATCTGTGAGCGGGGCTGTCCGTTTGGCGGCTATTTCAGCAGTAACTCATCGACCATTCCCTGGGCAGCTAAAACGGGGAAAATGACCCTCCGGCCAAACTCGGTCGTGCATTCGATCATTTATGATGAGAAAAAGGGCCGGGCTACCGGGGTTCGGGTTGTCGACTCCCAAACCAAGAAAATGACCGAGTACTATGCCCGGATTATTTTCCTGAATGCTGCCGCGCTGAACTCCAATCTGGTATTGCTGAACTCGACCTCCAGCCGGTTCCCAAATGGGCTGGGTAACGACAGCGGTGTGCTGGGTAAATACGCGGCCTTCCACAACTACCGGGCGGGGATTTCAGCCGAATACGACGGTGATCTCGATTCAACTACCGACGGGCGCCGGCCTAACAGCCCCTACATTCCCCGTTTCCGCAACGTACTGAAGCAGGAAACAAACTTCCTGCGTGGGTATGCGGCCGGTTTCTCGGCGGGGCGCAGTTCGTATTCGGATCAGAATGCCATTGGTGCCGATTTGAAACATAACCTGCTCAACCCAAAACTCGGCGGCTGGTATGTCGGCTCGCACATGATGGGCGAAACCATCCCGAAAGAAAGCAACTATGTAGCGCTCGATTCATCGCAGAAAGACCCGTTTGGAATTCCGCAACTGAAGATTTCCATCGCTTATGATGATAACGACGATAAGATGGTGAAGGATTATCAGGAGCAGCTTACGGAAATGTTCACCGAAGCCGGTTTCAAGAATATTCGTGTTCGGGACAGCCACGCCAGTCCTGGCCTCGACATTCACGAAATGGGTGGCGTACGCATGGGGAAAGACCCCAAGACGTCGATGCTAAATAAATGGAACCAGCTACATGCCGTCAAAAATGTTTTCGTGACGGACGGCTCCTGCATGACCTCCACATCGACCCAAAATCCTTCGTTGACCTATATGGCGCTGACGGCGCGTGCCGCCGATTATGCCGTGAAGGCAATGAAGAAAGGGTTGGTATAGAACAACTTATTTCTTTAAAGATTTGCAACGCCATTCACTTGTATGTATGGCGTTGTGTTTTTAATGGATTTTTTATCACATAAAACGAGTGCTTACGTACCTTTAGCGATTGAACGCGCGGGTATTTGGCCCGCTGCCCATTAACTGACCTATTTTTTATGAATCAGTCCTCTAACATTACGCGCCAACAGTTTCTTAAGATGGGGGCCCTGGCAGCCTCGGCGGCCCTTATGCCGCAACTGGATGTGTTTGCGGCTACGTCAAAAAAAGTTGGCTTACAACTGTATACGCTGCGTGACCTGATGGCAAAAGATCCCGAAGGAACCCTGCGAAAAGTTGCTCAGCTAGGCTATAAAGAAGTTGAACCTTTTGGCTATTCGGACGGGAAATTCTTCGGTAAAACACCCAAAGAGTTTGCTGCCCTGATAAAAGAATTGGGAATGACGGCGCCCAGCGGCCACTATACGACAGGCAAAACGATGCCCAAGATGAAAGGAACGCTGACGAATGACTGGAAGCGGGCCGTTGACGATGCGGCTGCCATAGGTCAGAAATATATGGTTTGCGCTTATCTGTTTCCCGAAGAACGGACCAAACTGGACGATTATAAAGCCTTTACCGACCTGTTCAACAAATCGGCCGAAGTCGTGAAGGCCGCCGGGATGCAGTTCTGCTACCATAACCACGACTTTGAGTTTATGGCACTTAGTGGTAAAATACCCTATGATGTTTTGACGAGTGGAACCGATAAAAATCTGGTTAAACTCGAACTCGATTTGTACTGGGCTACGAGGGCGGGTCAGGACCCCGTCGCGTTATTTAAAAAGCACCCAGGCCGGTTCCCGCTCTGGCACGTGAAAGACATGGAAAAAACAGCGGAAAAGGCTTTCGCACCGGTTGGTACTGGTTCTATTGACTTCCAGCGTATTTTCGATGCCAAGAAAACGGCGGGAATGACCCACTACTTTGTAGAACAGGACGTTTGCAAACTGCCACCACTTGAATCAATTGCCATCAGCATCAAAAATATTGACAAGCTGAAAGTTTAAGCGTTTGAACTGGACCGCCTGGCCTGTGTTTGGGCTACTTCGTAATGCAGGCCAGATGGTTCTGATTCACAAACATGCAGGTAGATAATTGCCGTTCTGGTCAGATTGGTAATGTTAAGGTCAGCGTTGTGCCCACATTCAGTTTACTCGCCAGATTTATTTGTCCGCCCATAAGCTTTATATATCGATTCACAATGTGAAGACCCAGGCCGGTACCCTGGATGGTTGATACATTTTTAGCCCGGAAAAACCGCTCGAACAAACGTTTCTGATCGTCTTCCGATATGCCGATTCCCTGATCCTGTACGCTCAGTATCAGCAAGCTGTTATCGCAGAAAGCCTGTATTCTTATTTCCGATTCCGGCCCTGAATATTTTACTGCATTGGAGAGCAGATTGATGAGGATTTTTCGAAATAGGGAAGGGTCCAGGTTAATGAAATCCGGACACGAAAGCGTAACCTCAATTGATTGCTTATGCTCAAATGCATCCTGTATATAGTGCACCGTTTCGCTGACTAGCTGCGACAAATCAACCGCAACAGGATTTACGTTGATCTGCCCTTCCTGAAGTTTTTCCAACGATAAAAATTCTTCGAGAATGTCGTTGAGGTGCTTGACCGCGATTTTGATTCGCTCGATGTGCTTTAGTTGCCGGTCCTGCTGATTAGTGATCTCGGCGTATTTTTCGAGGAGCGAGGTGGAGGTCAAAATTGTGGTTAATGGCGTCCGAAACTCATGAGATGCCATGGAAACAAATCGGACTTTCAATTCGCTCAATTCCCGTTCAACATCCAGCGCCCGTTCCAGTTCGTTTCGTGACTGCTCCAGTTCGCTGAGTGTCTGGGAGAGCGCATGCGTCCGGTCGGCTACTTTTTGTTCCAGCTCGGCGCTGTAGCGGGCCTGTTCTTCGGCCTGCCGTTGTTGAGTAACGTCCAGAAATGTGATGATGGTACCAGTGCCCAATCTTGAAACTACCGAAAAGATGATTTTGCCATCGGGGGTTTGGGTTTCACGCCGTAACGTCTCGCCGGTTTCTACCACCTGGGTCAAAAGGGCGATCATCTGGTTGGCATTTCCCGAGAAATCAATGGAACGCACTGTCTGATTTGAAACCTGTTGCCAGTCTGGCGGTAGCGAATTTTTTGCCTGCTCGTTAAAATAGGTATACCGGAAGTCAATGATCCGGCCTGTATCATCCAAGATAGGCTCGGCCGTCAAGATACCGATCTGCACCGACTCGCTGATGCGCAACAGAAGGTCGTTTTGCTGCTGATGAGCTTCTTCTATCTGTTTTCGGGCAGTTATATCCACATAGGTGATCATGATCCCGTCACCGAGCTGTACATATACGATGTTATACCATCTGTTTAACGGTTGGTAATAGTGCTCCCGCTCCAGAGGTATGCCCGTTTCACAAATATGCCTGAATCGGCTAATGGTATCAGGCGTTATTGATTCTGAAAAAACATCTGTAAGCAGTTGCCCGGTTATATCGGCCGCCCCCCCAATTACTGCTTTGGCAACTCGATTAACCTTCACAACACGAAAGTCCGTTATGTCGCCTAAAGGACTTCGAACTGCCTGATAAACTATGATACCCAATAGCGTTGTTGCAAACACCCGCTCAAGTAGGGTTGTTTGCATTTCTCGTTGTATTTCGGCTTCTTTTCGCTGTGTAATATCCGTGTAGGTAACGACAACATAGTTTTCAAAACGCCGAAAAGATGATTTCAGCCAAAGGTATAGTCCATCAGTACGGTGTGTGTACACTTCCCGATCAAGCGGTACACCCGTTTCACTTACTTGTTTAAGGGCATTGAAGCGTTCGCTCTGGAGCCCTTCGGGGGTTAACTCACTAAATAGCCGGCCAATGGCATGCTCCATAGACAATGCCATAACACTGGCCGATACCTGATTAGTCATCACCAACCGAAAGTCTACCACCGTATTCTGATCATCGTAAACCGTTTCAAAAACTGTAATAGCGTCTGGTAAGGCATCCAGAATCCCCTGGAGAAACGATTTTATTTCCATGTATGGTGTTTGAAAGCGGATAAACGACTCGACTAATCTGAAACAATCTTAATTCATTTAAGGAAAGATACGAATAGTTAAATGTAAGAAAATGGGAGAATAATCAAAAAGCATATACTTTTAGTGTATTGAATTTGTGAATGGGTTTATGCTTTCTTGCTTATTGCCAGCAAATCCAGATACAACACAAGACACTCCGCCGGGTAGACGTCATGACATCTACCCGGCGGAGTGTCTTGTGTTGTATCTGGATTTGCCCTTAAAGTCCGAACAATTTATGACAACCTGCCGAACCGCTCGAACGCCTGTCGGTCCAGCTCCTCCCGGTGGTCGGGGTGGGCGATGTTGATAAGCGCCCGGGCCCGCTGACGCAGGTTCTGGCCGTAAAGGTCAGCAATGCCGTACTCCGTAACGATGTAATGAACGTGGGCGCGGGTGGTCGTTACACCGGCGCCTTCCTTTAGGAAAGGGACTATTTTACTAAGGCCTTTACTGGTCGTGGAAGGCAGCGCAATAATAGGCTTACCACCTTCCGAGAGTGATGCACCCCGTACAAAGTCCATCTGGCCGCCTACGCCTGAATACTGATAAGTACCAATGGTATCAGCGCAAACCTGGCCGGTCAGGTCGATCTCGATAGCTGAATTGATGGCCGTGACTTTAGGATTTCGTCGGATGATGGCCGTATCGTTGGTGAAACTGGCCTGTTTCATGGCCACCCCCGGATTGTCGTCGATAAAATCATACACGCGCTGGCTGCCCATTACGAAAGCCGAAACGATTCGGTATGGGAGTACCGTTTTGTGTTCGCCCGTGATAACGCCCCGCTCCACCAGGTCAATGACCCCGTCTGAGAACATTTCGGTATGAATACCCAGTCCTTTGTGGTGAATAAGTTCGGCTAAAGTGGCATTGGGAATGCCGCCGATACCCAACTGGAGCGTAGCCCCATCCTCAACCAGACTGGCCACATACTGCCCGATTTTCCGATCGTCGGCGCTGATCTCTCCGGGCAGTACTTCATACACGGGTTCATCCACCTCCACAGCCGCATGTAACATCGACGTTGGAATCAGGCCGTCGCCGTGGGTTCGGGGCACACGCGGGTTTATTTGGGCAATTACATATTTAGCCGCATGGATGGCCGCCAGCGAAATATCTACCGATGGACCCAGGGAACAATAGCCGTGCACATCCGGCGGTGATACCTGAATAAGCGCCACGTCGATGGGTAAAATATTGCGACGGAACAAAAGGGGAATCTCGCTCAGAAATACGGGCACGTAATCGCCGATTCCCTGATTAAGCTGCTTGCGCATATTAGCCCCGATAAAGAATGAGTTTGGCCGGAATGACGACTGAAGGGTGCTGTCCAGATAGGGCAGGGGGCCTTCAGTATGCATATGGCAGACTTCCACATTGGTCAATTCACTGGCCCGGCCGACCATAGCCTTAATCAGCACGTGGGGCGTTTGAGCAACGCTATGGATGAAAACACGATTGCCGGACTGGATAGCCGAAACGGCCTGTTCGGGGGTGGTAAGGGGAAGGATTGATGGCATACTAATTGGCTGAAACAGGCTTCGGCTGTTCTGTTCTACTGAAAAATAATACTGAAACAGCCGAAGCCTGTTTCAGCCGTAAGCGGCATACCAACACAACGTCTGGATGCAGACAGGAGTTTTGTGAAATGACTATTTATGGGCTTGTAAGATTGGACTGGCCAGCATCTGCTGAAACCATCGTCCTGATGCCTTTACAATCCGTTGCTGCGTCCGGAAGTCGACATACACCAAGCCGAAGCGGGGCCGATAGCCCTCGGCCCATTCGAAGTTGTCGAGGAAAGTCCAGGCAAAATACCCTGCTAAAGGTATACCCTCCTGTTTGGCCCGAAGAACGTTACGCAAATAATTCTGATGGTATTCCATCCGGGCTACATCATTTACCCTGCCCTGCTCCACTGTGTCGTAAAAGGCAGCCCCGCTTTCAGTAATGTATATTTTTTTGACGCCTTCGTACTGCGCGAACTGGCGAATGATCCGGTACATACTTTCGGGGTACACCTCCCAGCCCATTTCGGTAATCGTCTGCACGTTTCGGCGGAGGGGCGAAACGTCCTTTGCCCATAAATACGGCATGAAATACGACTGCTCGACCACCGCCCTGAAGTAGTGCTGTAGTCCAATAAAGTCAAAGTCGAAGGCTAGCCGCTCCATATCGCCCGGTTTGGCTACTTTTTTGGCTATGCCCGACAGAAACGGCAACTCCTTTGCCGGGTAACCAAGGCCGAGGGTTGGTTCCAGAAAAAGCCGGTTGAGCAGAGCATCCACCCGGTTAGCGGCAGCCTGATCGCCGGGAGTAAACGGGTCGATGGGTGAGCAGGAAAAAGTCGTGCCCACCTCCGCATCGGGAATATTCTGCCGCACTACCCGCCCACCTTCGGCCTGAGCCAGGGCTGTATGATGAATGGCCGGTAACAAATTCCGGAAGCTTCGCCGGCCGGGCGCGTGCTGGCCGGTGAAATACCCAAGGATGGACGAAGCCAGTGGTTCATTAAGAATGAGCCAGTGTTTGACTTTGTGCCCAAACGCTTTCGTACAGACATCGGTGTACTCGGCAAACCAGTCGACAATCTGGCGATTGGGCCAGCCCCCTTTGTTTTCAAGCGCCTGTGGTAAGTCCCAGTGGTACAGCGTAATCCAGGGGGTTATGCCAAGCGACAGGCAGTGATCGATAAGCTGGTCGTAAAAGCGCAACCCCGCTTCGTTGATACGACCACCGTGTTTGGGGCCGAGACCATCAGGCAGAATGCGTGACCAGGAGAGCGAAAAGCGAAAAGCATCGAAGCCCATTTCTTTATGCAGCCGAAGATCTGATTCATATCGGTCGTAGAACTCGCAGGCTATATCGCCATGCTCCCCGGTTTTGATTTTACCTTTCTGATGGCTGAATGTATCCCAGATGGATGGTCCCCGCCCGTCGCGGTCAACGGCTCCTTCAATCTGGTAAGCGGCTGTAGCCGTTCCCCAGACAAAACCGGGTCCGAAATCGTGCTTCATAACTCGTCAAAAATCAACAATTCTCCGCCTGCTGACCAACTAACAGCGAGTGGGTTAGCCATTGGTCGGTTGAGAGTGTTGTCGTCTGCGTACATTTAAGGCAAAACTAAGCACTGACAGGTTATGCCCATCATTACCCGGAAAAAGCAAATTTATTCGATAGGTAACCAGTTGAGGGACTACCTGGTTCAGTACAATCGCGAACACCGGTTGCCTATTCAATATGCCGACCTGCTTCGGTACGATAATTCAATCGCGCTTTTCGATAAACGCGAACGTGATACCCTTTGGGAGACCGTTTTTTATCCGGCCTCCGAGGTGGATGATATTCTACTGGCGCTCAAAACGATTTACGCCATCCTGAAAGCCGACGGAGATATGTCGGTAACCGGGCATTTAACCATCGACCGGGTCGATTTGTGCTCCTACGGTAACACAATGCCCTTTCGGGTACGCGTTCGGAATCTGGTAAATGATAATTTCGACTATTTCTACATCAAAAATGCCGATGCTTCCCGGATTTATGGCCTTGAACTGGAACATATTCTCTCCCCCAATCGCATCAGTTACCTGACCAGCGGGCAGACGTTGATCGAAGAACACATAGCGGGTATACCGGGCGACATGTTCTTTGAACAGCAAATGCAGGACCCCGACCGCAACCCGGTTCGGCTATGTAAAGAATTTGTGAAATTTAATGAACGGTGCTTTGTACGGCTGTTAGGCGACATGCATTCCAGCAATTTTGTGGTGGACATCACTCCCGATTTCGATGAAGTATACTACCGAATCCGGGCTATCGACTTCGACCAGCAATCGTACGAAGGGCGGAAATCGGTGTACATGCCACAGTATTACCGGCAAAATCAACCCATCATCGACCTTGGCCGTGCCTGCCTGACACCCGAAAGTGTGCACCAGTATCAGGTTGAAGAGCGGTCGCTGGTGGCCGGGCGGCTGCGGGTCGAGCAAATACGGATTCATGAGTTGATGGTTGCCATGCGACAGGATAGCCTGGCTCCGGTGAGTAATGTAGAGCAGCTTCGCGAGGCACTCAACCGGCACTACCGTACCCGAAAATTCACCAAATGCCGGACAATGGGCGATATCGTCTGGCAAAGCCTGGAAGTAGTAGCGGCTCATTGATCCGTAACGGCCCGCGGCCCCAGTCCTTTGCAGGTGGGGCCGCGGGCTGTTACGGCAGGATAGATAAGAGGCTGGGCTAATTAGCCGCGACGACCGTAGGGCATTGGCCGGTTGGGTCGATTGTTTTGCTGGTAGGCGAACAGCCGATCCCGTTGCGAAGAGGTGAGCACCGCCAGCACATCCTGACGTTTGCGGAGCTGAAGCTGGCGGAAACCATCCGGCGTCATGCGGGCGGTGGCAAACAACTGGTCGTAATTATTTTCGATTTTACGGAGCTGCTTTTCCTGCCTGCGGGTCAGATTAACAATGGCATCTATACGGTCAATTTTTAGTTCGTCCTGCATTTGATCGTTGTTATAACGACCCTGTGCCTGCGGAGCACGGTTGTCGAAGGGTCTTGAGTAAACACCCTGTGCAAAGGTGGTGGCGGTGGTAAGGGCGAATAAAGTAAGGGCGGCTGCGATTGTCTTTTTCATGATCAAGTTGCTTGTTTTTATGGGTTACTTGATCGTTAGAGGTAAATCGGTGGCGCGCGTTTAATGGGGGAGTAGGGCCTACTTGCCGAATGCCCGTTTTTACGGTCCGAATCGCCTTGTTTTACGCCTGAATGGCCTTTTCTTTTTGTTCCTGCCGGTGGGCCATACCCTGAGCGATGATACTGGCCACAATTAGCTGAAGGGCGTGGTATACCATAATGGGCAGCAGCACAACCCCGGCAATGTTGCCCGGGAACAGTACGTTGGCCATGACGCTGCCCTGCACCAGCGATTTTTTAGAACCGCAGAACAACGCCGTAATGCGGTCTTCCCGGTTAAAGTTTAACAAACGACTGAGGAGGTGAATAAAACCGAAAATAAGGAAGAACAAGCTCAGCATCATGCCCGCTAGTTCGAGTAAGTCACCTGCTGAGTAGCTGGCGAATAAGTTGAGCGAAAACGATTCACAGAATGCCGTATAGACGATCAGCAGAATAGTCAGCTGGTCGAAGTAGCGTAGATATGATTTATGTCGTTCGGCAAACCAGCCTAGTCGCCGATTCAGCAGCAGACCCAGTATCACGGGAACAATGACCTGAATTGTCAGCTTCCCAATCACACTATTGAGATCATACTGGCCATTGGTACTGCTCAGCAGATAGCTCATCCAGAGTGGAGTAATAAACACGCCAATCAGGCTGGAGATACTGGCATTGAAGATAGCAGCCGGAATGTTGCCACCAGCAATGGAAACCATCACGATAGATGACGACACCGTAGAGGGTAGGGCTGCTACGTAGAAAATGCCCAGCCAAAGTAATTCGGTATCAGGCGTCATAAGAAACGAACGCGCTGCCAGCACAACGGCGGGGAAGACAATAAAGGTGGACGAATGAATGAGTAGATGCAGCCGGTAGTTACGCAGCCCTTCCTTTAACTGGTCGAAATTCAGGCGAAGTCCATAGAAAAAGAAAATCAGGGTAACGCCATAATTGGCCAGCGCCGACAGCGAAAATGGGCCTTCCTGAATCCCGGGTTCGGGCCAGAGTTTAGCCAGGCCAATCATAGCTAACAGGGCAAGAATGAACCAGTCGAGCCCAACACGGGCCAAAAGAGAGCCTAACGAAGTTTTTGCCATAAAATCCGGGAATGTGTCCGTAAACCTATCAAATAATTGTCCAGCCCTGACTAGTTTGCCCCGAATCTGGTTAAATCCATCCCGTATTTATAAAACAAACCTGCATCAATCATACACAAAACGATATGAAAACTGAAAAAGAAAAAATGCTCGCCGGGGAGTTGTATAACGCGCTCGATCCGGAACTTACGCAGGAGCGAATCCACACTCGGTTACTGCTGAAAGCATTGAACGAAAGTCCGGAAGACCAGCCTGAACGTCGAACCCGAGTATTACAGGAGTTGATTCCAAATTCGGGTAAAGGATTTTGGATGCAACCTCCGTTCTTTTGCGATTACGGATACAACATCATTCTGGGTGATAATGTCTTTTTTAATTTCAACTGTGTGGTGCTGGATGTAATGACCGTTACCATTGGAAGCAGAACCTTGTTTGGCCCTAATGTGCAGATCTACGCAGCAACCCATCCAATAAACTGGAGCGAACGGGCATCCGGACTTGAGTATGCAAAACCCGTTACCATTGGGGAGGATGTCTGGATTGGCGGTAGCGTTGTCATTTGTCCCGGTGTAACTATAGGCGACCGGAGCGTGATTGGCGCGGGGAGTGTGGTTACGCGCGATATACCAGACGATGTATTTGCGGCTGGTAATCCATGCAAGGTCATCCGCAAACTGACAGAGTCGGAAACGAATGAGTCAGCTAGACAAGTCGAATGAAACCTGAATCAGATTCGGGAAACTACTAGCCGAGCGATTATGAACAAACCAAAAGACTGTACAACTTTGTTAGCGTGTCTTTTGGTCGTTCATGTGCAACGTCAGGACATCCAGTAATGCCTTATTGGCTTGCTGAGTTGATAACTCGTGGGCATGCATTAGCCCTTTTAACAGAGCAGAATACAGCAGGGTAATGCCACTGCGGCAGCGGTGTATTTCTGGTGAGTCGGCAGCTGGTAGTATTGGCCTCCCGATCAGATCTTCGTAGCGTATCATTCTGACGACAACTCCACCTAGCCGGGATGGTTCTGGAGAAGTGCTGGCATAAAAGTCTTTCATCGCTGATTCAAGTTTAGCCCGAAGGTTGATAATACACAGTATTTCACTCCGGTAACTTGGGTTGTTATAGATGGCCTCCACCAACTCATCATGGGTTTTCATGGCATTGATCTTGTTTGGGATAGAGAAACGTAGGGCATTATTGTAAGCCGTACGACAAGGGCAGGTGATCGTAAAGAAATGTCAGATCGATTCAGGAAGATACAACTAAGTTATCGGTAATTGGGTCTATGGCGTAATCTTAATTCGTTTATCTATTTTTGATGAAATAGACTCAACGCTTCATGGGCTGCATAGACTACTACTTCCGGGGAGAATGGGTTAATCTATTTATTATAGGGTTACTAACTTCCTGGTTGTTGGAGAGTCCGGCGCAGGCGCAGTTGAGTCAAAGCTATTCGAACTGGTATTTTGGAGAGAGTGCCGGGGTAACGTTCAGCGGAGGAACCAGACGGGCCCTCACGGATGGAAATTTGCATACCCGTGAAGGCTGTGCATCCGTTTCCGATGAAAAAGGACAACTGCTTTTCTATACCGACGGGAGTACGATCTGGAATCGAAATCATACGGTCATGCCTGGTGCTACGGGGCTTGGTGGGAGTAGTGCCAGTACGCAGTCTGCGCTTATTGTACCGTACCAGAACAGCACCGGGCGATTTTATGTGTTCTCCGTATCGCCCGCTACAGGTGTGCAATATGCCATCGTTAACATGACTCTGGCTGGTGGTATGGGTGGTCTTGAAACGAAAAATAAGGTGGTAACCGCTTCGTCTACCGAAAAAATTACCGCCATCAGGCACTGTAACAACCTTAATAACTGGATTATCACCCACGAGAAAGGCAATAATGTTTTCCGGGTTAACCTCCTTAATGATAACGGGCTGATTCCTGACGCAGCCCAATACGCCGTGGGCAGTGTACATCAGCAAAATAAAGGATACATGAAGCCATCTCATGATGGCAAGAAGCTGGCGGTGGCCGTGTCGGATGGTACAGCAGGCGGATTTCTGGAAGTGCTCGATTTTGACAATAAAACGGGGGCTATTTCAAACGCGGTAAAACTGACTGATCCAGCCATTGAGGGCGCTTATGGGGTTGAGTTTTCGGGCGACAATACCCTAATCTATCTTTCGACGTTAGTCAGTAAAAAAATATACCAGATCAGTGCCGATAAGTTGGTAGTCAACGCCACAGTGTCCGTTCAGCTACAGCAGAATAGCTCGAAAGGTGTAGGAGCGTTGCAACTGGCTGTCGACGGCAGGATTTACGGAGCGTTGCCGGGTGAGGAGTACCTGATGGCGATTACCCAGCCCAATCAGGCTGGGCCGGGTTGCGGGCTTGTCTCGCAGGGTATTTACCTGGGAGGTAGAACGAGTGCAGCCGGCCTGCCGTTTGTGCTGGATGAGCAAACGCCTTTACCACCCGCCGTGACAGTTGCAGTACAGAAACTAGCCGACTGTAATAAGTTTCAACTCGATGCCAGAGTGCTGAATCTGGATCTGGCTTACATTATTTACCAATGGTATGTTGATGGAAATGCCGTTGCGGGGGCTACCGGAGCATCCCTGCAACCCATGAAGTCGGGGCGCTATTCAATTAAAATCCGGGAGACAAAATGCCGGGATATTCAGCTTACATCGGCTGAAATACCTGTAACGCTGGTTGATGCAAACCCTAAGGTAACGGCTGTTCCGGATTCCTGCGGCACTTTTTCGCTGGTGGCTCACGCTACAGGGGGTGTTGTGAAGTGGACAGGGCCCGGCATTGAACCGGCCCGCAGTCAGTTGGATTCGATTATTGTTTCATCCGTCAGCGGAAGCCAGACGTATCAGGTGCGGGTCAGTAGTCGGGACGATTCTACCTGCTTCACCCAAAAGAGTGTACCGGTCAGTTTCAGAACTCCACCTCCCTATCAGATTTTGCCATCGGACCGGAGCAAATGTGGGGATACGCTGGTCATCAATGCCCCGCCAACCTCCGACTGGAATACATTTCGGTGGCAGCTTCCCGATGGTAGCTCTCTGCCCGGATCGGCGGTTACCGCCCAACAGAGTGGAATCTATCACCTTATGGCACTAAGTACTGCTACGGGTTGTAAAAGTGAATCGGATGTCTATGTTTCACTTCATCCCAACCCGGTCATAAACCTGCCAGACCGGAAGCTGGATACCTGCTTTACAACGAACCCATCCGCCCTACTCCGGCTGGACGCGGGGGCAGTACCGAATGGCTTCTATACCTGGGTAAAAGAAGGGGCTGTTATTGGAAACAGTCAGCTACAGACGGTAGATGACTATGGCGTTTATCGCGTAACTGTCCGTACACCGGCCGGGTGTATGGCCAGTGATTCAGTACGTATTCTGTCTAGCTGCCCACCGCTGCCGCCCATGTTGAGTATGCCAGACGCTTTTTCGCCCAATGGCGATGGTATGAATGAAGACTTGGTAATCTACGCGTCGGGAATCGATCAGGCGAACCTGTCTATTTATAATCGCTGGGGTGAAGTGGTGTACACGATTTCGGAAGCAACACCAGCCTCTTCCGGATGGCACACTTGGGATGGAACGTACAGAGGGCAACCGGTAGAAGGAGGAACATATACGTATCGACTGGAGCTGACAAGTGGAACCCTGAAAAAATCGCTAATTCGGCAGGGCATGATTCAGGTTGTTCGGTAGCGAATTCGTATTCTCACAGCCCTCGACTAGTTTGTCAAATTTTCTGGCGGGTGGTTAGACCGGCCCCCCATCCTGCTTTAGCTAAGGTGGGCTCAGGCCGATGAATGAGTTATAAAAACGCATCTGAATAATCCTCAAAAATTCATGTTTCCACTTCTAAATTATCTTACGCTCGGTGGTGCAGTCGTTAGCATCTTAGGTTTGCTGGGGAGTGAGTCTGGTAAACTGAGCCAACCTGCCTCAACAGTTAGAATGGCGCAGGTCGACACGACGAAGCGGCCTGAGGAAAATCGCTTTACCAAAACGGTCCTGTCCAACGACCTGAACGAGCCGATGGAACTGGCCGTTGCCCCCGATGGCCGTGTTTTCTTCGTTGAACGGGGCGGGAAGTTTTACATGTACGACCCGGCGCAGAAGAAAACCCGTTTGCTGTATGATTTTCCGGTTAAAGCCGTCGAGAAGTACCTAAACGGGTTGCTGGGCATGACCATCGATCCGAATTTCAGCAAAAACCACTACCTGTACTTCTTTTACACCATACAGGATAAAGACCAGACAAGGCAGCGGATTGCCCGGTTCGTGATGAACAACGACAATACGCTCGATATTGCCAGTGAAAAGTCAATCATCGAATTTCCGATTGATCTCGAAGTGAGCGCGCATACGGGTGGCTCAATGGCCTGGGATTCGCACGGCAATCTCTTTATTTCTACCGGTGATAACACCGTACCCTTCGAATCAAACGGGTTCGCGCCCATCGACGAGCGGGCTGGCAGATTAACGTTCGACGCTCAGCGGTCGGCGGGTAACCCGAACGATCTGCGGGGTAAAATTCTGCGGATTCATGTCGAAGCCGATGGATCTTACACCATCCCGGAGGGTAATCTGTTCCCAAAAGGAACCCCCGGAACACGCCCGGAAATTTATGTGATGGGTTGCCGAAATCCGTACCGTATTTCGGTCGATCCGGCTACGTCCATCGTCTACTGGGGCGAAATTGGGCCGGACTCCGGTACCGACGGGCCACAGGGGCCACGCGGGTACGATGAGTTTAACCAGGCAAAAAATGCCGGTAATTACGGCTGGCCGTATTTTGTGGGCGATAGCAAAGCGTATCACCAGTATGATTTCGCCAGCAAAAACGTTGGATCTCTATTCGATCCGGCGGCACCGGTCAATAACTCACCGAATAATACCGGTGCCAAACAACTCCCGCCAACGACCAAAGCAATGGTTTGGTACCCGTATAACAAATCGGACGAATTTCCTGAACTGGGCCTTGGCGGTCGTTGTGCCATGGGTGGGCCTGTATATCATTACAACGCGGCACTTCAGTCGAAAACGAAAATTCCGGCTTATTACGACAAAGCCCTGTTTATGTACGACTGGATGCGGAACTGGGTCTTTGCCGTGCGGCTTGACGATCAGCAAAATTTTCAGTCGATGGAGCGGTTTATGCCCGCAACGGGCGACTTTCGGCGGCCTGTCGATATGGAAATTGGTCCCGAAGGCTCCTTTTACATGCTGGAATACGGGTCGGTTTACGGCATCGACAACGACGATGCACGGCTGGTTCGTATTGATTTCAACCCCGGTAACCGAACACCCGTAGCGAAAGTGGCTGCCACTGATACCATTGGACTGGCTCCGTTAACGGTCGCGTTTAAGAACAAGAGTTACGATTACGACAAAACGGACAACCTGCGTTACCAATGGCGGTTTGAAGGAAATAAAATAGCTTCGACCGAATCGAATCCGACCTACACCTTCCGCAAAAACGGTATTTATAACGCCCTGCTGACTGTTACGGACCCGTCCGGGAAATCCAGCACCGACACGCTAACCATTAAAGTAGGAAACCGAATGCCGCAGGTCGCCATTGCAACCACCGACAACAGCACATTCTTCTTCCCTGATCAAACCCCACTCCGGTATTCCGTAGCGGTATCCGATCAGGAGGATAAAGTGATTGACCGGAAAAAAGTAAACGTGGCGCTGACCTACATTCCCAAAATAGCCGGTAACGATCAGCCGATGGGTCACCAGCAAATTTCGGCTTCGTATAACCTGGGTAAATCCCTGATTGCTGGCAGTGATTGCAAAGCCTGTCATCAGGTAGCTGCTAAGTCGGTGGGGCCGTCCTTTACTGAAGTCGCCAAAAAATATCAGGGCGATAAGACCGCTACCGCCAAACTGGCGAATAAAATCATCATTGGGGGCGGGGGCGTTTGGGGCGAACACGCCATGAGCGCTCACCCGCAGCTTTCGCGGGAAGAAACAACTGAAATGGTAAAATACATTTTCTCTCTGGCCAACCAACCCACCGACAATCGGCTTCCACAACAGGGCAATCTGGTGCTGAAAAACCATGTCGGCAACGAGGCCCAGAGCCGGTATATCCTGACCGCATCCTATACCGACAAGGGCAGTGTTGGAGCCTCTATGCCCAAACTGGCGCTTACAAAAAATGACGTGCTGGTGTTACGCCCGGCTAAAGTGCTCGGTGCTGAGGCTGATTCGGTTTACAAAATGTCGAAGCAGGGCCGACGCCTGGGGAACGCCAAACATGCTTCGTACTTTGTACTGAAAGGCATCGATCTGAAAGATATTGACCAACTCACGTATCACTATTCGTCGAAGGACGAAACGGCCACGATCAATGTCCATACCGATTCGCCAACGGGGCCGGTGATCAGCACACTGAACTACGCGCCAACGGGAGAATGGAGAAACTACTCGGATGCGAATGCCACCATCCAGAATCCGGGCGGTAAGCACGATCTGTATTTTGTGTTCGAAAAGCCCGGCAGCCCTGATAAGTCACTTATTTCGCTGGAATGGCTCCAGTTTAAACGCAAAGAGATTGCTGCGAGCGCCGTGAATAAAACCTCTGGAAAATAAACAAGAAGTCGTGCAGCATCGCCGGATTTGGTGTGTGCGGTACGGCTCTACTGCTCTTACTCGTAAATAAATAAATACCGATTACCCCCAATCCATGAACAAATCTTTTGTAGTAATTACCTGTCTGGCCACGTCTTTGTTGACGCTGAACGGTGTGTCTGGGTACCCCGCCAAACCGCCTGTAAAAGTTGCCCCTAATGCAAAAAAATCAATTACCGGAGCAGATGTGAAGCTGCCCGCTGGCTTTTCGGCCACTGTCGTAGCGGAAGAAGTAGGAGCAGCCCGGCATATTGTCGTTACGAAAACCGGCGATATATATGTGAAACTGGCTAAGCTAAAGGACGGTAAGGGCATCTACCGCTTGCGCGACACCAACAAAGATGGCGTAGTCGATGAGCGGACGGGCTTTGGCGATTATCCAGGCACGGGTATTTTCATTCGGAACGGGTATTTGTATACCTCGTCCAATAACAGCATTTTTCGGTATAAACTGAATGAAAATCAGGAAGTGGTCAACCCGGATGCGCCCGAGAAGCTGGTATCCGGGCTGCGGGAAAAAGACCGCGATAAGTCGAAATCCATCGCCGTCGACAATCAGGGCAATATTTATGTCAATATCGCTTCCGATAACGACGCCTGCCGCGAGGCTGGAACGGGAAAAGGCTTGATGCCCTGCCCGCTGCTCGACTCGGCGGCTGGTATCTGGCGGTTTAAAGCCGATGTGCCCGATCAGCCATTCTCCAGCGGTGTACGATTTGCTACCGGCCTGAAAAATGTTGTGGGGCTTGACTGGAATAGTAAAACCAACTCCCTGTTCGTACTCCAGCACGGCCGGGGTAAGTTCGATGATTTCTACCCGCAGTACTACACGCCCAAACAGAGTGCCGAGCTACCCGCCGAAACGATGTATGAAGTTCATCAGGGCGACGATGCGGGCTGGCCTTATGTTTACTACGACCACTTCCAGAAAAAGAAAATTCTGGCGCCGGAGTATGGTGGCGATGGTAAGAAAACGGGATCAGCTAAAACCATCAATCCAGTGGCGGCTTTCCCGGCGCACATGGGACCCAATGGTCTGTTATTCTATACAGGAACGGCTTTCCCGGAGAAGTACCGAAATGGGGCGTTTATTGCCTTCCATGCACAGTCGCAGGAGTTGCATAAGGGTTATTTAATTGGCTTCGTTCCCTTCAAAAACGGTAAGCCATCGGGCCCTTGGGAAATCTTTGCCGATAATTTTGCCGGTACGGATCTGGTGAAGCCAACGGGCCCCGTTCAGCACCGGCCCTGCGGTCTGGCGCAAGGCCCCGACGGTTCACTGTACGTGACCGACGATTTGAATGGAACGCTGTTTAGGATCAGTTATCAGGCTGCAAACCATAAAGCAACCGCGTCGTCTAAGAAGTAATGCGTAGCGCCATCATTGTGGCTAAGCATTGGAATAATGAATAGTCCCGCTGGTCGGGACTATTTTTTTTGGTCACGCTTACCCCTGCAATGGCAGTTCAATAATAAATTCAGTACCCTTATCCTCTTCCGAATTCACTTTAATTGAGCCATTATGGCCTTACAAAAAGAGATGGTTGATCGGTCGACATAGTGTTCCCTTAACTTCAGGTGCCTGTCGAGTAAGTTATGCAACTTCAGTTTTAGTTCGTCAACATGAAACGGCTTGGCAATGTAGTCGTCCGTTCCAGTCTGCAGCCCTTCCATGCTGCTTGATTGAGCTGTTTTTGCCGTCAGCATTAGTACGGCTGTATAATCGGTCTCGGCGTTTGCTTTCAGCCGACGGGTCAACTCGAACCCATCCAGACCAGGCATCATAATATCGGTCAGAACAACATCGGGGAGTTCATTAGGGGCAATTTTCCAGCCCTTAATGCCATCGTAGGCCGTCATAATCCGACAGTTTTCGGCAAGTTCCCCGGAAATAAACCTATGATGTATGTAATGAACTTTATTAGGTATCAGTTAATGAACTGGAATTTCAGGTTATAACTGAACTGCCTGATGGCGGTTTCGTAAACGTTAATGCCTATAAAACCGCCAACAATGGAGCTTATGAGTCGCTAAGGTTTCTTACTTCACTTCGTTAACCTCAAGCACCACGCTGGTTCGGCGGGTATCTACCTGTGGATTGAAGCCAATGGCCATCAGGTAGTTCCCCGAGTACGTTGCCGTGCTGGTATTGATTCGGGAGGTAGTTCCCGGATAAACGTTCAGTTCCTGAACTCGGTAGTTTTTGGCAGGATCAAGGCCGTTCAGCTTTATGGGTGCCTGACTCCCCGCTTTGTAGCGGGAGTTGACTAAATAAGTGAACCAAACCGCCCGGTCGCGGGACTCGCTGACGTACATGGAAGAAGCAACATCATTCGTATAGGGCGAAGCGAGTCGATATAAGTCACCTTTCCAGATTACGTTTTTAATGCCCTCATAGGTCTTAAGTGCCTGCTGGCTGAATGTCAATTCTTCTTCGGTCAGTTTACTCACCACAATATCGTACCCCAGTTTGCCCATCATGGCTACGTCCGTACGGAACTTGATGGGCTGTTTTCCCCAATCTGTCACGTGGTTGCAACTGGCAATGGACGGGAAGAAATACGAGTAATTCCACTGGATAAATATCCGTTCCTGGGCGTCGGTGTTGTCGCTCGGCCAGTATTCGGTGAAGTACTTCAGTGCACCGTAGTCTACCCGGCCGCCACCACCCGAGCAAAGCATCATGGGCAGGGTAGGATACTTTGCCCGCAGCCGGTCAAGTACTTTATAAAGGCCCTGTACATAATCGACATAGAGGTTCGACTGGTTCTGAATGGTGGCCGAGAACGCGTTATAGATCACGGCGTTGCAATCCCATTTAATGAAGCCTAGGGTTGGGTTCTTGGTCATTAGGTCATTCACGACTCCATAGACAAAATCCTGAACTTTCGGATTCGATAAATCAAGGACCAATTGATTGCGGAAGTAGTATTCTGACCGATTGGGTAGTTTGATCACCCAGTCGGGGTGTTTTTCATACAGTTCGCTTTTGGGGCTCACCATCTCCGGTTCGAGCCAGATACCAAATTTGATACCCGCGGTTTCGGCCTCCTTAACCAGATAGCCCAGGCCATGTGGTAGTTTTTTGACATTTTCCTGCCAGTCGCCTAGCCCGGCCCGGTCGTTGTTTCGTGGATATTTATTCCCGAACCAGCCGTCATCCAGCAGAAACAGGTCAACACCGAGCTTTTTGCCATCCTTGAACAGGGCACTTAATTTCTCTTCGTTAAAATCAAAATAAGTAGCTTCCCAGTTGTTCAGCAGCGTCAGGCGGTTACCTTCGCCTTGCGGTATGCGGTGTTTGCGCGCCCATCGATGCAGGCTACGACTTGCCCCGCCCTTGCCTTTGTCGGAGTACGTAAACAGGAAAGCGGGTGTCGTAAACTCGGTTCCGGGCGCCAGCGAATACGCCGATGCATAGGGATTGATGCCCGGTATGATCCGGAGGTTATGCAGCGGATCGACCTCAAATGCCAATTGATAATTCCCCGACCAGGAAAGCGTACCAGCAATGACTTCGCCCTGTTCTTCTTCAGCGGGTTTGTTCAGCGATACCAGAAACGAGGGCGGCTGAAACAGGTCGGCGCGGGTTCCAAGTTTAGAATCCAATACCTTAATGCCTTCGGTAAGCGGTATTTCACTGGGGTTCATCTCATTGGCCCAGTCGCCGTGAAAATGCGTCAGGTAATAGTACTGGGCTGGGATATACAGGTTTGCCGAAGCATATTTATGGAGCGTTACCGGTTTCTTTTCGGTATGCCGAATGGTACTCCACTGTTCGATAACATCTTCATTCTGGTAAGCTTTATAATACAGTGTAACCTCAAAGGGATACTGCGGATCTTTCAGGTATACTTTCGTCAGCACCACACCATCGGCCATCGACTGGCTTTCATGCCGAATGTATTTCAGATCGAGAGAAGGGTTTCCATCGGCATGGGTAACCTGGATGGCAGGCTCCAGTAAGTTACGGCTTCCAGCGGGCGTATAGACTGAATTGTATATATCGGTATAATCTTCACCCCGTTTGCCACGAGCCTGAATTGCTGCGTATTCGGCCGCGTTTCGAAGTTTTGACCCCAGATGGACCAAGGTTGGGGTCTGGTCTTTATCGACCCGAATTACCAAAGCCGTTTGCCGGGTTTCAACGGCAATGTGCACATCGCCAGGCGCGGCCTTTGTGATTAAGGTTTTGAAAAAAACAAAAAGTACGAACAGGCAAAGCTGTTTCATGGAGTATCGGGGGAAGTATTTAACCAGTAAATGAAAACGTCTGGACAAAGCTAATCAACACTTGCTAATTCCTGACAGAGAGCAGCCAGATCAACATCGACGGACGGGGTAATGTCGGCACTAAGTACCCGCTTCATATAAGCGAGTGCATCGTCTGTATGGGCGGGGTTGATCGACGCTACGCAATCGGCTGGGATCGAAATTTTCAGATCGCGCATATAGGCATCATTGGCTGAAAAAAGTACGCAGGAGTCGGTGCTTAAGCCAGTCATAATAACATGCTTTACTTGTAGATAGGTGAGCAACATGTCAAGAGTTGTTTCGTAGAAGGCCGAGTTTTTGGGCTTCAGCACAAAATAATCGTCTTTATCAGGCTTGAGAACTTCCACCAGGTGTTTTCCTTTGACTCCATCGGTCAATACGTGCTCAACGACTTCATTGAAATCAGAGCGCCACTTACCAAAGTTATCGTTGGCATAAATGATCGGAATACTCTGTTCTTTGGCGCGTTGTTTGAGTCCGGCAATCCTGTCGGCGATCCGGTTGGCAGGTTCCAGAAGTTCATCTCCGCCCGGAAATTCCAGATCGTTGATCATGTCGATGATAAGCAACGCAACTGGCGACGAGTCGGGAGCATTACCGTGTAAGTCAGCGTTTTTGGTGTCCATGGTGGCAAGTAAAGGGTTTAAGAGTCGTTGCATTAACTGACTATAAACTACATAAACCCTCAACTTTCCCGCATCTATCCACCATTTGTTAGTTGGCGGGCCTAGTGGTGTATTCCATGAATCGGTACACTTCCTGTCGGGTTATATCGAACATCTGAGCGGTTTGACTGCGGAGCTGTTTGTAAGCCTGTGCTGGCATAATGGGTGTTGGGGTGTCGACAAGTATGGGGTTGGCAACGGCGTTCAGACTGGTAACGTACTGGGCAATACTGAATTCGTAGCCTTTCTCGCTGCCATTCGGAATGACCAGCGATGAAAAATCCCATCCCAGCAGATTACCCCGCTTAATGCGCTCTTCACTTAGTTTCTTAAGCTGGCCAACCACATTATCATAGTCAGCGCCCGGATTCCGGCGACGGATACGCTCAATGACCATAAACTGTGATCCGTCCGGCGCAAATTTTGGCGCAAACGTACCATCCGTAATTTCCCAGATTTCCATTTTGACGACGGGGGCCGTTTGGCGGTCGCGTTTCTGCAAATCAGCCATTTTAGCCTGAACACTATCACCATAAATTCGGGCCATTGCTTCCGGCGAAGCTCCTCTGATCGCCATTTCCGGCGACACTATTCGCGTGACATAGTCGTATTCCGTTTGGTTGGGGTTAGACGTAAACTGTTTTACCGTCATGTACCAGCCTTCCAGTTTACCTTCGTCGACGGCTGCCTGATTAATACGTTTCCATTCGCGTTCGACCGGCAACGCATCCTGAATAGTAAGCCCCGGTGATAATTTGTGGTAAATCAGGTACATGTACTTTTTCTGAGAAGTTTTTGACTGAGCACTAGCATTGAGCGAGCACAGAAAAGCAACGCATACAGTTAACGTTAGGCTAAATGGTTGGATGAAAAGGTTCATGAATAGGTTTTGGTTAAGGGCAGAAAACACAGAGTTCTATCCAAACTAAAAAGGTATTTGTTGGGAAAATACTACCGCTCTGATTTGTAAAAGGAGCCGTTTTGACGAAGAAATTTAAGCACAACAAAAAAAGAGGTCCGGCACATTATATGCCAGACCTCTTTCAACTAAACAACGTACCCTCTGCTTACTTGTAGGCAGGGTTCTGGGTTAACGTTGGTTTTCCTGCAATAGATGAGTTATCGATGGCTTCTTGTGGAATTGGGAAGTACTCATTTTTGCCTTTCGCAAAACGCACACCTTTCAGGTATGTCCGTTTATTGCCCTCCGTGGCGGTATAAGCATTTAACACATCGGCTGCAACTCCCCAACGAACCAGGTCGAAGAAACGGTGGCCTTCCATAGCAAATTCAAGGCGGGTTTCGTGCCGAACGGCTTTGCGGGCGGTCACCTTATCTGTCCATGGAGCCGAGTACTCCTTGATGACATAATTAGCTGCAGGGTCACTGGTTTCCGTGTAGGCATCCCGAGTGCCTCCCTGAATGGCTTTTTTAACCCAGTCATTCGGATTGGCTGCGCGGGCGCGTACCTGGTTGACAAGCGCTCTGGCACGTTCGAGGCTACCAATTTCCACTTCGCATTCGGCCAGCCAAAGCAGAACGTGTGCGTAACGAATCAGGCGGAAGTTGTTGCCGGTCAGGTTAGTCCAGCCAACGCCCAACAGCGTGTTTTTCTTGGAGGCAACGTGCTTTTTAGGCGAGTAAGGACCTGCGTAGGTCTGGTCACGGATGAAATCGCTGTTATGGATTTTAAAATCCTTATACAGGATTCCCCGGCGGCCTACTGTCCAGTCAAGGCGTGGGTCAAGCCGACCTGCATCGGGCGTATAAGCCCCTTCCAGTGCGATACCCTGGTCGTTTTTCACGTCTACATCGTTAAATGTATCCAGAAGCGGCAAGCCGTTAGCATCCGTTTTGTAGGCATTTACGAGGTTTTGCGAAGGCTGATAGAATCCGCAGCAACCCCAGGGGGAGGCATAGGGGTGAGCTAAGCCCATACCAGCGGTTGCGGCTCCATCGTCGGAGGCTGACTTCGCGTACTGAACTTCAAAGATAGATTCAGCATTGTTTCGAGTGTCCGAATCGAAGTTCTGCGAGAAATTATCAATCAGCTTGTACTTGCCGCTAGTCACGATCTGTTCCAGTACCGTTTTAGCCTGTTGCAATTTCGCCGTGTTGGCCGCACCTGTAGAGATATCGAATCCCTGGAACATGTACGTTTTAGCAAGATGCGCTAATGCCGCAAATTTGGTTGGACGGCCTGGCTGACTCTGTGTTTCAGGAAGTGCGGCAGCCGCTGCGGTGAAATCGGCTTCTATGTTCGGCCAAATTTCCTTATCGTTCGGTATTTTGGTCGAGTTAGGGTCGCTTATGTCGTAGATTTTCTCGTCGATATATGGCGCGTAACGGAAAATTTTACGGGCTTCGAAGTGAAAATAGCCACGCAGAAACTTGGCTTCGGCCTCAATCTGCTTCCGCCGGGCATCGGTGATGTCCTTTACCTGAGGGAGGATATCGAGTACGTTATTGGTTCGGGCAACGCCTTCGTATAAACCCCGCCACTTGTTACGGATATGCCCGTTGGTTGGCTGGAAGTCATATCGTTCAATAAACGACTGCTCAGGCTGGTCACCCGCGTCAGTGCCTTTGTAGGCGTCATCCGAAGGGATTCCACCAAAGACCCAGTTTTGTACTTCATTTTCCCAGGCGTTCTGGCCACCAATTCCCTGGCCATCGATCATTCCATAGGCACCGATCAGAATGCCTTCAATGCCTTTGAGGTTTGACAGAGAAGCTGGGCTGTACTGGCCCTGTGGGGGGCGAGTCAAAAAAGAGTCGTTACAACCATCGAGCACAATTAGGCCGGTGACAGTGAACGCAGATACTAAAAGTTTTTTACGAAATGTAAGCATAGTTTTTTTACAAGTTGTCAGGTGAAGAGTAGCTTAAAATCCAACACTTAGGCCAAAAAGCAGCGTACGGGAAGCGGGTAGGTAACCGCCGTCGAAGCCGAGGTTACGGTTTCTGTCGCCACTAGAGTTGTTCGAAATGCTAATCTCCGGGTTGAGTCCCTGGTATTTGGTGAATGTGAGCAGGTTTTGGCTCTGCACATAGATTTGGCAGGAAGCTAAGCCAAGTTTGGAAAGCAGGCCGGTTGGCAGGGTATAGCCTAACTGAACGTTCTTGATTCGGAAGTATGAGCCATCCTCAATGAAGTAAGAGGAAGGGCGGCTACTGATCTGGTCGTTGGCATCCGGGATGGGTACTGTACCACCTGGGTTCGTTTTCGACCAGGCATCGTATAAGGCCCGACGTGAACGGTTACCCTGGAAGGTGTTGAAATCCGTAAAATAGCGGGTGTAATTATAGATGTCGTTGCCCTGCGATCCGTTACCGAAGATGGTCAGATCGAAGTTTTTATACCCAAGGTTCAGGTTAATACCATAGGTGAAATCGGGGTGGGGGTTGCCGATGATGGTACGGTCTGAGTCATCGATTTTACCATCGCCATTGATGTCGGCCATTTTAAATTTACCCACAGCATTGTAATCACCATAGGGAGCCCAGGCTTTAGCTTCTTCGGCTGTCTGGAAGATACCAAGTACCTTGTAGCCAAAAAACGATGAAATGGGGAGTCCGGCCTGTGTCAGAGTAACCGCCGGAACGCGCGAGCCATAACCGAAGTAACGGGTGCCATCGCTTTCATCTAGTTTCAGTACTTTGTTGCGGTATGTAGCGAAGTTGATGCTGGCGCCATAACGGAAATCACCTTTACGATCCTTGTAGCCAATAGCGAGGTCGACTCCCCGGTTTTGCATACTGCCCACGTTATACGCCGGAATATCGGCATCGCCCGCGGTAAACGTAAACGGTGAGGTAAAGAGCATATCGGTCGTTTTCCGGCTCCACACATCGAAACTCACATCCAACTTGTTCGACAGCATGGCCAGGTCGAAGCCAAAGTTGGTCGAGGCCGTAGCTTCCCATTTAGCATTCGGGTTACCAAAACGCTGTGGGCTGAAACCAGCCGTCGCTGTCGACATGCTCCCGTCAATAGGATAACCGTTGGTGAAGGTATTGGAACGGTAGGTCGTGTAGGCGTTGTAGTCACCAATTGCCTGGTTGCCGGTTTTACCCCAACCTGCCCGCAGTTTCATATCGCTAACGAACGTCAGGTTGTTCTTAAAGAAATTTTCCTGCGAGATACGCCAGCCCGCTGACACAGCCGGGAACAGAGCACTGTTCGAAGCCGACAGGAAGCGTGACGACTTGTCCTGACGAATAATAGCCTGGAACAGGTATTTGTCGCTGTAGGCGTAGTTCAGTTTACCGAAGACCGAGAATAGGGAGTAATCCTGCTCGATGCGTCCTTCGTTGCTGGCTGATGACTGCGTACCCAGGTCAAGGTAGCTTTGAATGTCTTTCTGCTCAGTGAAGTAACCACTACGAGCGGCTCCAAAGAATTCCTGATACTGACGGATGGCTTCGGTACCAACGAAAGCATCGACTTTATGAACGTTCTTAAACGTCTTTGAGTAGTTCAGTGTATTGGTCCATACCCACTGGTAGAAGTAGCGGTTCTGGTCGGTCAGGCTGTTGTTGAAGCTACCCTCAATATATTCCGGGTTTGCCCGTCCCAAATATTTGGCGCGGTCTCCGTTGGCATCGAGACCCATCGACGTGCGGGCCGTCAAGCCTTCGATGATGTCAACTTCAGCATATGCGTTACCAAATACGCGAAGGCTGTTATACCGGTTGTCGCGTTCACGGAACAGCGTAGCCACCGGATTGGAGTTGTTACCAAGGTTAAGTCCCCGGCTACCGGCAAAGTTTCCGGCGATATCATAAACAGGAAGTAAGGGATGGTGCTTGTAGGCACCGGATACGGCGTTCTGTTCCTCGTTGTTGTTAAAACCTCCTTTACGGCTGCTGTAAGCGGCAGTCAGGTTCTCGCCAATACGAATACGCTTTTTAACATTGAACTCCGTGTTAGCCCGGATAGAGTAACGGTCGTAGCTGATATCCCGAACAGTTCCTTGCTGGTTAAAGTAACCTACCGATAAGGCGTAACGGCCCGTTTCTGAACCTCCAGATGCGCCAAGCTGATAGTTTTGGATAGGAGCTGTCCGAGAAACCTCATCGAACCAGTTCGTATTTGCCGAGCGGGTGATCGCGTAAATATTGTCTGGAGTGAGGGAGTATTTGCTCGGATCTACCGCTGCTGTTCCTTCAGCCCCTTTGCTGGGGAATACATAGGCCGGGATGGTTACCTGCCCGTTGGCACCATACGTATACTGCCCGTGTGAAGGGACCTTGCCCGCGTTAACATCGGCCAGGTATAAGTACTGGCCCAGTTCAGTAGCGTTGAGGACTTCCCCTTTTTTTGCCCACTGCTGCGACCCATAATAGGCATCGAACGTGATCCGAGATACACCGGCTTTCCCTTTCTTGGTCGTTACGATCACAACGCCATTGGCCGCTCTGGAACCATAGATAGACGAAGCTGAAGCGTCTTTAAGTACCTGAATGGTCTCAATATCATTCTGGTTAATGGTGCCCAGGTTTTGGGTTGGCACGCCGTCAATAATGTAGAGTGGGTCGTTGTTACCAATCGTACCAAATCCACGAATCCGTACTGTGGCCGAACCCCCCGGTGTAGCATCGTTCGTTACCGTTACCCCAGCTACACGGCCCTGCAACTGCTGGGCTACATCCGTTGCCGGAATGGACAGCAGTTCTTTGGTGTTTACGGTCGATACAGCTCCGGTGATATCCCGTTTAGACTGGGCACTATAGCCCGTAACAACAACTTCATTGAGTGTAGAGACATCTTCCGACAGGGACACGTTAATTACGGACTGATTACCGACAACCACTTCCTGGGCTTTGAATCCAATGAATGAATAAACAAGCGTAGTCCTGGAAGGAGCTACAATACTGTATCCACCGTTGGCGTCACTAACAACTCCGCGCGAAGTGCCTTTAATCGAAACGTTCACACCGGGAAGTGCACTGCCTTCTCCTTTAGACGTAATGCGGCCGGTAATCGTACGGTCCTGGGCTAAAACTGCTGTGTGGATCAGTAGTAAGGTAATCCACAGCAGATGGGATCCCCAACGTACATAGTAGTTATTCTTCATAAAAATTTAGGTATAAATACTTAACAAGATTGGTTTGATACTTTTACAAAATTAAAGTTTTTCAAGTTAAAATTTTTAATAACATAAAATAATTTGGTGAAATAATTACTATTTTCCAAGTATAAAACTCCTAAAAGGTACGTTATGTATACTAAGCCAAATTGAATATTTCTAAGAATTCTACTTATTTATCTTTTGCCATTTTGTTGGATATAAATGTATAATTACTCATATGGTAATTTTTTATAGTAGTATACGAATGAATATAATAGGCCACATGGTAAATTTTTAGGATGTTGAGCAAACAGGCTCGTAATCCCACTATACCCAGAAACCTAGTTACAGGTGATGACTAGTGGTTATTTAACCTTAGGAAATTGATAGTAAAAAATTGTACGATTTTTATGGGGTCAATTTGACACGTAAAGTGAAGGCAACGGGCGTAATTGACACGTCAGATTTTTTGAAAAAAATAAAATATTTTTTGGCAAGCATCGGAGCTTTTATTCAATCTGCCGTTTGGGGAGGGCATTCTGAACTTAGTAGGGCATGGGGCGAGTGTCGTTGTCTTGACTATAGTCCCGTGTCACAGTGAAAAATGAACAATATTTAATGTGATCGAAAACGGTAGAATGTGTAAAGTGCAGCTTTCAGGAATAGACCTATCCCTGAACAAAGCGCAAACCGGTAAATCCTCGAATGAAAAAGCTACTAGTTAATCTGCTATTCTCTACAATCTGCTTGGCACTAAGTACCGGTAGAACGGTTCTGGCGCAAAAACAAGACTTGGGCGTGTTTGACGGCCATGGCGATATTGGTGCTGTTTTAAAACCAGGCTCGGCTGCCTACAACCCTAAGACCCATACGTATGAGCTCTCCGGCTCCGGGTATAATGTGTGGTTTGACCATGATGAATTTCATTTTATGTGGAAACGCATGAAAGGAGACTTTATCCTTTATACCCGGGCATCTCTGGTAGGAAAAGGCGTTGATCCACATCGGAAAGTAGGCTGGATGGTGCGGTCAAGCTTGGATGGTAAATCGCCCCACATCAACGCAGTTGAACATGGCGACGGCCTTACATCACTCCAATTCAGACGTACTGCCGGGGCCAATACAGAAGAAATTCGGTCTAAAATAACGGGTGCTGACGTCATTCAACTGGAACGAAAGGGGAACACTTACACCATGCGGATGGCTAAATTCGGTGAGCCTTTTGTAACGGAGCAGGTTACTGACCTGCCGCTTGGTGATGAAGTATACGTCGGCTTATTTGTTGGCTCACATAATAAAGATGTACTTGAACGGGGCGTTTTTCGTGATGTTCGCATCAGTGTTCCTGCCCATGATGGACTGGTGCCATACCGCGATTATCTGGCCAGTAATCTGGAAATTCTGGACGTAACAACTGGTAATCGGCAGGTGATCTATAATGTGCCCAAGTCGATTCAGGCCCCCAACTGGACACCCGATGGCAAAACGCTGCTGTATAACGGCGATGGACTGATGTATACCTTCAATCTGGCTAAGCGAAAGCCGACCGTGCTCAACACGGGTGATGTAAAGAACAATAATAACGATCACGTACTCTCGTTTGATGGGAAAATGCTTGGTCTTAGCAGTGGGGTAAAAGAACTGGGGGGCTCAATCATTTACACCGTTCCCGTTACGGGGGGATCGCCGAAACAGATAACGCCTAAAGGACCTTCTTATCTGCACGGCTGGTCACCGGATAAGAAAACGCTGGTCTTTACCGGCTCCCGAAATAATGAATACGATATCTATAGTGTACCATCGGCGGGTGGACCCGAAGTTCGGCTAACCGATGCAAAAGGTCTCGATGACGGCCCCGAATATACACCCGATGGAAAATACATCTATTTTAATTCCAGCCGCACCGGCACCATGCAGATTTACCGTATGAAAGCCGACGGCAGTGAGCAGGAAGCCATTACAAACGGTGAATTCCATGATTGGTTTCCCCACATCTCACCCGATGGTAAATGGATTATCTTTCTGTCGTTTCTTAAAGAGGAGGTCAAGCCGGATGACCATCCATTTTATAAACATGTTTATCTGCGAATGCTGCCGATTTCTGGAAGTGGCCAGCCCAAAGTAATTGCTTATATCTACGGCGGTCAGGGTACAATCAATACACCTTCGTGGTCGCCAGACAGCAAACGGGTAGCATTTATCAGTAATAGCGCCGAAAACAGTGTCAGCCCGATCGAAAAGTAAATGGCATTGGTCAACATGTGCAAATTGTACAGGGTAAGTAGGTTGTAAAGGCAGCTACCGAAACCGGCTTGGTTTCCGTACTTTTGCGGAATGGAATTACTCCACCTGGAAATGCCTGGAATGGAAATACTTAAAAGTGACCGGTTAACACACCTCAAATACGACATTCGGGGTCCGATTTATGAAAAATCTCTCGAACTTGAGAGTCAGGGTTACAAAATTATCAGCCTTAATATTGGCAACCCGGCCACGTTCGGTTTCGACGCACCCGACGAAATTGTTCACGACATTATTCTGAATATCCGTAATGCGCAGGGCTATTCCGACTCAAGGGGGCTTTTTGCAGCCCGTAAAGCCGTTATGCATCATACGCAGAATATTGGCCTGCCCGGCATTGCTATCAATGATATTTACATTGGCAATGGAGTTAGTGAACTCATCATGCTCTCCATGCAGGCGTTGCTCAACGAAGGTGACGAAGTGCTGGTGCCCTCACCCGATTACCCGCTCTGGACAGCTTCGGTAGCTTTCTGTGGTGGGAAACCGGTTCATTACATTTGCGACGAAGCGTACGATTGGAATCCGGATCTGGCTGATCTGGAACGAAAAATCACTCCCCGTACACGCGCCATAGTTGTCATAAACCCGAACAATCCAACGGGTGCCGTGTACGAAAAATCGGTGCTGGAAGGCATTGCCCGGATTGCCGAGAAACATAAACTCATTGTCTTCTCCGATGAGATTTATGATCGGATTCTGTATGATGAAGCCATTCATTACCCAATTTCCAAGATGATACACGAAACGCTCTGTATTACTATGGGCGGTTTGTCGAAAAATTACCGGGCGGCCGGTTTCCGGGGCGGCTGGATGATACTAAGCGGAGCGCGGCACCGGGCCAAATCGTACATCGAGGGGCTGACATTACTGGCTAGTATGCGCTTGTGTGCCAACGTACCAACGCAGTTTGCCATTCAGACGGCCTTGGGTGGGTACCAGAGTATTAATGATTTAGTGATGCCAACGGGCCGTCTGCATAAGCAAATGATGATGGCTTATAGCCGTATGACCGCTATTCCGGGTATCAGTTGCGTAAAGCCCAAAGGAGCCCTGTATATTTTTCCCAAAATAGATTTAACGCAGTTCGACCTAATCGACGATAACGACTTCGTTCTGAACCTGCTTATTGAACAGAAAGTGCTGGTTGTGGCCGGAAATGGGTTTAACTACGGCAAAAATGACCATTTTCGTATTGTCTGCTTACCCACAATCGATGAATTAACTGTGGCTATGGACCGTATTGAAAGCTTCCTCGAAAGTCGGCGAAAATAAAATGACAAATGCAAGCTATGAGCAAAGTGGCCCGGTTTACGGGCCACTTTGCTTGTTTTACAGGTAGTTGAACTGTTCTGATGCGCCCAATTAGTGTGCTAGACGAATTAAATAGGATTAACAAACGGCTGAAACGTTTTTGCTTACACCGTGGTTAATAGAATCCTTCTCCGTGCTAATTTCTGTTGACTGGCTGAAAACAGATTTTCGCTCCTATTGGAGAAGATAGTGTTTACATCATAAGTGAGTACGTTACGCGCCCACTACCTTTTTTTGAATTTGAAATGGAAGAAACTAAAGAAAATCTACATCGCTCTGAAACACAGAGTACTGAACGAATTGCCCACGATTTACCAAAGCGCGACGAGTTACTCCTGACACCCGACGAACAACGCATTAAAGAAGCTTTTCAGGACCATAACTGGAATGAAATAAAAACCGCCGATTCATGGGTCATCTTTAAAGTGATGGCCGAGTTTGTAGAAGGTTTCGATAAGCTGGCCAAAATTGGCCCCTGTGTATCTATTTTTGGTTCTGCCCGTACCAAACCCGATAGTCCCTACTACAAAATGACTGAAGAAATTGCCGCTAAACTGGTGCGGCATGGCTACGGTGTCATTACGGGTGGCGGACCCGGTATCATGGAGGCTGGTAATAAAGGGGCCTTCGAGCAGGGCGGTAAGTCCGTTGGTCTGAACATCAAACTACCGTTTGAACAGCATAGCAACATCTACATTGACCCCGACAAGAGCATCAACTTCGATTTCTTTTTCGTTCGTAAAGTGATGTTCGTGAAATACGCGCAGGGATTTGTCGTGATGCCCGGTGGTATGGGTACACTCGATGAATTGTTTGAAGCGTTAACCCTCATCCAGACCCGAAAAATTGCCCGCTTCCCGATTGTGCTGGTTGGTAGAACCTATTGGCAAGGGCTGATTGACTGGATTACGGATGTGATGCTGGGCGAACAACAAAACATTAATCCGGAAGACATGAAGCTCATCAGCATTGTTGATACACCAACCGAGGCTGTCAAAGTGATTGATGAGTTTTATAACAAATATCTACTGAAACCTAACTTTTGAGTAGTATCGGGCCTCCGGCTGGAGGCCCGGCCTTATTTAGAACGGAGTTTCCTGGGTAGGGTCGGCGTTGCCGAAATTCGACATGGTATTGGCTTTGCTCTTAAAGACACTGCCCGCTGAAGGTTGTGGACTGTCGAAGCTACTTAAACCATTCACTTCGGGTGCGAATCCCTGCGTCTGCACCGGTTCGAAATACGAATCGAGGTCGCAGAATTTCGTGAACTTATTGATAAACCGGAGTTGGATCGTGTCGAGCGAACCACTTCGGTTTTTGGCTATAATAACCTCACCGATACCGGCGGTTGAATTGCCGTTTTCATCGGCCGTGATGTTATAATATTCCGGGCGGTAAAGGAAACACACCATGTCGGCATCCTGCTCAATAGATCCCGATTCACGAAGGTCAGAAAGTTGTGGTTTTTTGTCGCCACCGCGCGTCTCTACTGCCCGGCTCAACTGCGAAAGGGCAATGACCGGTACGTTCAGTTCTTTCGCCAGGTTCTTGAGTGCCCGCGAGATAGACGCAATCTCCTGTTCGCGGTTGCCACCCCGCCCGGCGGAAGTGTCTCCCGACATGAGCTGCAGGTAGTCGATAACCACCATCTGAATATCGTGCTGGGCTTTCAGACGTCGGCATTTGGCCCGCAGTTCCAGAATAGATAGGGCAGGGGTATCGTCAATGAAAATGGGGGCTTCGGTCAGCCGCTGGATCTTGTGGTGCAGCTGCGTCCACTCATGCGGGGCCAGCGTACCTTTTCTAATTTTTTCCGCATCAATTTCCGCTTCGGCTGAGATCAGACGGTTTACCAACTGAACGGCCGACATCTCAAGGGAGAAGATGGCCACTGGTTTTCCATGGTCGACAGCAGCATTCCGGAGGGCACTTACCACAAAAGCAGTTTTACCCATGGCTGGCCGGGCAGCCAGAATGATCAATTCGGTTGGTTGCCAGCCCGATGTAACGCGGTCCAGATTCGTAAAACCGGAGGGTACACCGGTTAACCCTTCCTGATTTTTCTTTGTTTCCAGTTCGTTAAGCGCCATCCGAACGATGGTACTCATATCCGCGTAATTCTTCTTGATGTTCGATTCAGAAATCTTGAAGAGCGACTGTTCCGTCCGGTCGAGGAGTTCAAAAACGTCGGTAGTATCCTCGTAAGCGTCACGCAGAATCGTTGACGACATGGCGATTAATGCCCGTTTCAGGGCCTGTTCCGACACGATACGCGCGTGGTATTCAATGTTAGCCGCCGAGTTGACCCTGAATGTCAGTTCGGATACAAAACCGCCACCACCCACCAGTTCAATCTCGCCCGTTTTGCGTAACTGCTGCGTAACAGTCAGGAGGTCGATAGGGTCAGAGTTGCCGAACAGCGTAAGAATAGCCTGATAAATACGCTGATGTGCTTCTTTATAGAACGTTTCAGGCTTAAGGATATCGACAACAGACGAAAGGGCATCTTTTTCGATCATCAGGGCCCCAAGTACGGCCTCCTCAAGGTCGAGGGCCTGGGGGGGAAGCTTGCCAAGGCCTGTATCGAGCCAATGGTTTCCGGCTTGCTGACGGCCTCCGGCAAAAGCCGAGGGTTTACGAAGGTGTTGATTGGGGCGGGCGTTATTCTCCATCTGTTAATGCAAGTTTACGCAATCTTCTCCCCACAAGGCAAGCCCGGTATAATAAACGTATACCCTTATTATGTACCAAAACGTTCGTAACATTCTGGTAATGTTGATGCTACCGGGCGAAAAAAAAACTAAAGAATTTAAGCAACGAATGCGGGGCTGGCTTGCGTACATGATACTGATAACGGGCAGAGGTCTGTACGTCAGCAAGATAAGTATTATTTGACATAAAAAACCTGATTTGTGCAAAAAGCCAACGAATAAGAAACAGGCTCAGGTGAATAATTTTTCGAAAAATCGTGTTGTAGAAGGGAAGAAATCGCTTACTTTTCGGAATCACACTTTAACGTTATTCATCGTTTGGTCGAAAAAGTCATTACCCTCGACAATGTATCGCTCATCGACTTTCTGGGCGTAGAAAACCACAACATCAAAGAAGTGGCTGCTGCGTTTCCCATGAGCAAAATTATCTCGCGTGGCAACGAGATCCGGATCAAAGGAACAACTCCGGAAATAAGCCGCATTAGCGATATTCTGGACTCGCTGATGGAACACTATCAGAAATACGGTAAAATTACGCACGAAAATATCCAGAGTTATATTAGTCACAGCGGGCAGCCGACAAACGGCTCGGGCAGCATTCCGCCCGTTCCGCCCGATGATGATGAAGTACTGGTATATGGAACACGCGGTGTTGTGGTCCGGGCGAAAACGGATAACCAGAAGCGCCTGGTCGAAGCTGCAGAAAAACACGATCTGGTGTTTGCCGTAGGGCCGGCCGGTACGGGAAAAACCTATACCGCCGTAGCCATTGCCGTACGGGCACTGAAAAACAAGGAAGTTAAAAAAATTATTATCACGCGCCCTGCCGTCGAAGCAGGTGAAAACCTTGGGTTTCTGCCGGGCGATCTGAAAGAAAAAATCGACCCGTACCTGCGCCCGATCTACGACGCGCTCGATGATATGATTCCGGCCGAGAAACTGAAATTCTACACCGAGAACCGAATTATTGAAATTGCTCCGCTGGCGTACATGCGCGGTCGGACGTTGAATAATGCCTTCATTCTGCTCGACGAAGCGCAGAACACGACGTCTATGCAGATGAAAATGTTCTTAACACGTATGGGGCCAACCTCCAAAGCCATTATCACCGGTGACCGCTCTCAGATTGACTTGCCGAATAAGCAAAAATCGGGTTTAGTCGAGTCTGTTGACATATTGAAAAACATCAAAGGCATTGCGTTTGTTGAGCTTGATGGTCGGGATGTAGTTCGTCACCGGCTCGTCCGCGAAATTATTACAGCGTATGATAAAGCAGGTCAGTAATAACCTGATTAAGAATATACGAACTGGCTGGCATTGGCTGGCCGGTTCGTTTTTGTGTTTACTTAGCTCTTTCGCCTGGTCGCAGACTACGGACGAAACGCTGCTTAACCGATGCGGAGTCGTTGAACACGAACGAATACTACAGCAGAGAAACCCTAACCGGCTGCGGCAACTTACTGAGTTGAACCAGCTGATTCAGAAGGCGCAAACGGATGGCAGGTCGCTTCGGCAGGCCGTAGATGAAACGGTGTACCGGATTCCGGTAGTCGTTCACGTGGTGCATAATAATGCATCGCAGACCGTTGGCGGGGCCAATAACGGCAATATCTCCGATGAGCAGATACTGTCACAAATTCAGGTACTCAACGAAGACTATCGTCGGCAAGAGGGTACAAATGGGTTTAATACCAGCGACATCGGGGCTGACGCACGTATTGAGTTCTATCTAGCCACCACCGATCCGAGTGGTAACCCATCTAGTGGAATCACCCGCCATTATTATCCCCAAAAGTCGTCATTTGATGTGTTTAATGACGACGTGTTGTTATCTCAGATCGTCTACTGGCCTAGTAACCAATATCTGAATATCTGGGTCACCAGAGTCGACAACTATATTGGCTATACTCAGTTCCCATCCGCAGCAGACACACTTAAAGGACTTCCCGCTAGTTCCAATGAATTTACGGATGGCACGATCATTGATTACCGCTATTTTGGGAAGCGAATAGGAACCGTTAGTACCTCTTCACTGTATGCGCTGGGACGTACCGCAACGCACGAAATAGGGCACTGGCTGGGTCTAATTCATACTTGGGGTGATGGCAGCGGCTGTGCTGAAGATTATGTAGCTGATACCCCGCCTACAGAAGATAGATCCAATGTGTCTGTTCTGACAAACTGCCGACAAACCTACTCCAGTTGCGTAAATGGAGTACAAACGCGTGACCTGATTGAAAATTACATGAATTACTGGCCCGATGCCTGTATGAATATGTTTACAGCAGGGCAGGTAGCACGCATGCGGCTGGTCATGACGTTGAGTCCCCGCAGGGCACAACTGCTTAAGTCGGTACTATCGCCATTAACCGAAACTGACGCCCTTACGGTAAGCATTTGGCCAAACCCAATCACTACAACAGAGTCTTCCATTGATGTACAGCTAAAAGGATCGCAAACTTTCAACCTTGATTTGTTTGATGCTACCGGTCGGCAGTTGAGAAGCTATACATACACCAATTCGCCTAGCACGCGGATTAGTGTGCCTGTAACTGGATTGGCAACCGGTGTGTATATTGTGCGCGTAAAAACTGGCAGTGAAATGGTTAGCAAGCGCCTGCTGGTTCAGTAATAACAAAATTCCACCTTATGATTAGTGTTTTACCTATTTCAAACCCATCCGATCTCGAATCGGCTTTTGCCATTCGCCGACAGGTTTTTGTTGAAGAGCAGCACGTTTCGGCTCGTGAAGAGTATGATGAGTTTGAAGATACAAGTACCCATTTTCTAGCCCGGTTTGAGGGTACGCCCTGCGGAACTGCCCGCTGGCGACGTACATCTAACGGTGTTAAGTTGGAGCGATTCGCTGTTTTAGCCGCTTTCCGCGGGAAAGGCGTTGGTAACGCACTGGTTAAAGCTGTACTTGAGGATGTGTTTAATCAACAACCCGAACCCATCGAACGCATTTATCTGCACGCACAGGTAACCGCCATGCCACTCTATGCAGGTTTTGGCTTTGTTGCCGTTGGCCCGATGTTCGAGGAAGCGGGTATTCAGCATTATAAAATGGTACTGCCCGGCTCTGCGTTCAACAGAGAATGAAAGGGAATCCTTTTGTTCGCTACGCGGCTGCGCTAATCAATGGAATTGTCCTGTACGTGTACTTGCCAGACTGGACAGTTGTTCCGAAGGTAGCGATGCTGGCAGGACTTGGGCTGCTCCTTTGGGGAATCCGTCGAACAAGTGGCAAACTCGTAAAGCCGATCCAAACGGCATCCGGCCTTGGCGGCCTGCTACTACTGCTTACATTGGGCTGGGGGATTTCCTATCAGCATACAGCCCGGAATCAATCCGATAACCTCATCCATATCACTGATACACTTCGATCCTATGTGGGTGTAATAACAGCTCAGCCGGAAGAAAGGGCCAGAACATTTCGCGTGGAGCTGGCCATTCGCCGGGGAAAATGGATGAGCCTAGGAGGAGAGCAATGGCAACCGCTAAGTGGCCGGGTTATCGTGTATCTGGATAAGGTGGGCCAACCCATGCCAAACTACGGAGAGGTCTGGTTAGTATCGGGTTCGCCAAGGCCCATCGACCCACCCTTGAATCCTGGCGAGTTCGACTATAAACAGTACCTCAGCTACCGGAATATCTACCACCAGCAGTATCTACGGCCCTACGAGCGAACGATACTGTCGGTTGACCCACCTAACCGTATTACTTACCTTGCCACCCGTGTAAACCGCTGGGCCGACAGTGTTTTCACCCATCAGGTTGGCAACCGGGCTGAATACGGGATAGTCAACGCCATGATCTTAGGTGTGAGGGATGATCTGGATACCGAATTATACCGGGCCTATGCTGCAGCAGGAGCTGTGCATGTACTGTCGGTGTCGGGGCTTCATGTGGGGATTCTATTCCTTGTTTTAACGTTTTTGCTCCGTTTCCTGATTAAACGACCTCGGGGTAAACTCCTGATGGCTTTTTTACAATTAACGATTCTGTGGTTCTACGCGTTAATTACCGGGTTTTCGCCCCCGGTGCTGCGCTCAGCGGCCATGTTTTCATTACTTATTGTCGCCAATGCCTCCGGTCGCCAGCAGCAGTTTATCAACTCATTAGCCGCTTCTGCTTTTTTTATTCTGTGTTTTGATCCCTACGCTTTGTTTTCGGCGGGATTTCAGTTGTCGTATCTGGCCGTGGGTGGGATCGGTGCGTGGCAGTCTCCGCTTTATCAGTCAGTCACATTTCGGTATAAACTGGCGGACAAAATCTGGGAATTGACAGCTGTTGCGCTGGTTGCGCAGTTAATTACCTTTCCGTTGGGCGTTTTCTATTTTCATCAGTTTCCCACGTACTTCCTGCTGGCCAATCCGATTGTGATTGTCATGTCAAATATTCTCTTGCCGCTGGCCATGGCAGCATTAGCTTTAAGTGGTGTTCCTTACATAAATGAGTTGTTGGGCTGGCTATTGGAGAAAACGGCCTGGTTTCTTAACAATGCAGTCACGCAAACGAGTGCACTGCCCGGTGCAGCCTGGGATGGACTATGGATAAGCCAACTGGTTATGGTACTAATCTATGTCGTTATATTCAGTGGCGCAGCGTTAATGATTACACGAGACAGGGTCTATTTATGGGCAACAAGTCTGGCTGCTCTTGTCGTTGCCGGTCTAACGCTACGGGACGATTTTGAGCAGACGAGGCAAAAACGGCTGGCGGTTCATTTTCTGCCCCACCGCACGGCAGTAAGCCTTACCGATGGGCATCAGAGTACAATACTAACCGATCTGGATGCGAACGACACCCGTTCATTCGACTTCTATCTGAAAAATACATTTGGGCAATGGGGCGTTTCGGATTTAAACATTATTAAGGTCGGTCAAAGCAGCAGTGTTGAAGATTCGATACCAAAACGCCTTGCCTGTTACCAGAACCGGTCCTATACGTTGTGGGTATGGCACGGTAAAACAATCCTACTGGTCAATCAATTGAGCGGATCATATCACTGGCGGTTACCAGCTGTCGTTGATTATCTCATTATCCGGCGGAATGCCCTGCGTGCCTGGAATCAACTTGATGGGCGGGTGGTTGCTCGGCACATTATCTTCGATGATTCGAACAAGACGCCCTTAACGGATAAGTTGCTTGCCAGCGCAAAAGAATTAGGAGTTTCTTGTTATTCGGTGCGTCAGATGGGAGCTTATGTAGCTGACTTATAAATAAGTAGACTGACTGTGCTATTAGCGTCTAAGATTTCTCAGCTGAGCGGGGAATCGTCTGTGACAATTCCCCGCCTATACTCAATCACCGAGTGTACAGCGACCCTTTGGCAATGGTTGATTCGTACTCGTAATTGATGGTTTCCAGAAATTTACCCGTTACCCAGCCAACGTCGGCATTGCGGACAAAAACGAAACGTCTGGGCGTTGAAGCTGTTGAATAGGCCTTCAGAATAGACTCCAGCCAGAGTGCCCCCACCACGATTTGTTTTTCGTTGAGCAAGTTTTGAACAGTCGAAATATCTTGTTCGGCCTGTGCCCGAATGGTAGGGTTGGCAATGCCGGTTAAATTGGGCTTGATCAATTCACGGTAGTCGGATAAGGCCAGTTTTTTGAATCGCTCCACATCATCCGGGGTAATAGCAACGGCAGTAACACCCGCTTTTTCGGGGTGCAGATAACTAATAAGCGCCCACACCAGATCCCCGCCAATGCCAACGGTTCTTCGTTGCTGCAATCCTTTGCTTTCTGGGTTTACCCGCTTCAAGAGTTCGGCATCGGCAACGGATTTAACCACCCGCTGGGCTTCGCGTTTAAACGCATCCAGATTGAGGGGGCGCTTGCCGTCGATCTGAGCTACCAGCGAATTAAGGCCTACCGGGACGTTGATGCCGTGAAAGGTTTTGGCACCCATTGGTGTCGCCTGATCAAAATAGCCCCCCAGTGTACTATTGCTGCCAATGTCCAGTGCCGAAGTCGTTGGCCACACTTTACGAGGGATAGCCCCAATGGTAAATAGCTCAGCTTCCCGGCTAGCTGTTAGGGATGTGTCAATTTTTAGATTGCTATTCGGTAACACACGCAACAACTGATCGTAGAGTTTACGCTGGCTGGCCGGGTTTTTGGCAAGCTCTTCCCGAACGTCGTTGCTCAGTACGATAAAAATTCGTTCGTTAGGAATGTTATACCGCTGTACTGAATCCAGACAAACCTTCAGCGCGTCCTGTTCCGGCTTATAAGTTGACGAAGCGTCTGCAACGAAGGTGACCCCTGGATTGGCAATATCGACCGTTGTTTTAATGTCTTTCTCGTAAAAATCGGTTTCGTACCGCGTTTTGAGAATGGCGAGTTTAATCGTAGACGTGCCAATCTGGATACCGGCGTATAGGTTTTTGTTCGAAAGGTTGCGGACAATCTCATTAACCCCCCATGCACTGGCTACGTATTTCAGCTTAAGATACTGGCTTCGTGCCCGCTCCAGATATTGTAAGGCCATCGTTGTGTCGCGCAGATCGCTGTACGAAAGGCCCAGCGATTCATTGGTAACCGCTTCCCAGTAAAAATTTGTGGTACGCACCGCAGGCAGTGCGCGTTTCAGCAAACTAATTGACTCATCCGATTTGTCGACGGCCCGGAGCGTGCTGGCCAGCTTGATGTATCGAATCGCCTGGGTAAGATTTTGCGCGGGCTGAGCGAGTCCCATCGTCGAGCAGAAGCCAGAAATCAGGACAAAAGAAGTAAGTCGTTTCATAAGCAGGGCAACTATAAAAAGGTTGTTGCCACACTTACGTAGTAGACCAGGAATTAGACTTATAGGTTAGGTCGAAAATGAGTTTGCGGCCCAAAGGGCGCTGAAAAGGCTACTATTAAAACAATACGATGAATTTTAAGGTTGATTGGGCGCTTTGCTCAGCGAATCTTTTTTGGGCGCTGCTGGTCGCCAGCCGCCAATTTCCTTTTGCATGGCCTCCTTCCTTGACTGATACAGGCTCCATTGTTCAGGCGTAAGGATTGGCTTGAGTTTCTCTTCCTTTTCTTCGTTAAACATCATCATCACATCCCGGACCTGCTTAATAGCCTCGGGCGAAGGTCGCCCACCACCCGTTCCAATGATGTCTTTAATGGCATCCTGCTGCTGGCTGGCGTACTCATTGTTCAGTTGTTTGACCGCTTTTGCCTGGTCTTTGCTCAGATCCAGATTTTCTTTCAGCCATTTCGTTTCTTTCATGGCCATATCGCCGGCAATATTCGGCACTGAGGCACGTGGTGGGCTACTGGGCATATTCTGACTCATGCCGCCCATCCGCCCACCATATCCGCCGTACCCCCCACCATATCCGCCATATTGGCTAAAAGCATGGAGACTGATAAGTAGGAAAAGACTACAAAAAAGCGATGTTAGTTTAATCATGACAGTTACAGTAAATAAATGAGTTGCCGTCTGGTTTTCGATTTGGATATACAGCGTTTAGCACACAAAAATACAGTAAGTTATTGGGCTTTCAGATGCAGTAAATCACTAAACTTTTTTCCTGAACCTGCCGTTGTCAACATGTATGGAAATGCTCGAAAAAATCCGTAAAGCGTACACCGAGTACGTATTGGAAAACGGTAAACAACCCACCTCAGTCTTTCAGTTTGCCAAAAAATTAAAACTTACTGAAGCTGACTTCTACACCCACTACACATCCTTCGACGCCATCGAAGCGGATGTCTGGCTCGCGTTCTTCACCGATGCTAAAGCAACTGTCGATGTTGATGAAACGTACCAGAGCTATTCAGTTCGGGAGAAGCTCCTGGCGTTTTATTATACTTGGATCGAATTGCTGAAAGCCCAGCGCAGTTTCGTCGTGTACAGCTACGGCCGTCTGCGAGCCGAAAGCAAAGGGCAGGGCCTTCGAGGAATGACGCCGAAAGCACCGGTTCTGAACGCATTTAAGGACGAGTTCTTCGATTTCGCCCGCGATTTGCTGGCCGAAGGCCGGGAGAGCAAAGAGGTAGAACCGCGCCCGTTCATCACAGACCGGTACCCGAATGCGCTCTGGGGACAAACGCTGTACCTGCTCGATTTCTGGGTTCGGGATGTGAGTAAGAACTTCGAGAAAACAGACTCGGCCATCGAGAAATCAGTCAACACGACGTTCGACCTGATTGGCCGGTCGCCATTAGATACCCTATTTGACTTCGCCAAGTTTATGTACCAGAATAAATGAGCGATCGTGTAAAAGAGAGAATGAGTGTGCAGTCGAAAAAGCACTCGTTCTCTCGTTCACTCGTTCTCTCTTTAACCCTTTCGTTCATCACAAATGAAAATCCAGACATCCGTTCCAACAGGAAAAGTTGCGCGTGCCAGTCAGTTTATGAAGGCTGGGGTAAAAGTTGGCGGTAACTATATCAAGCATTATAGTAAGAAGCTGATGGACCCCAGTTTGTCGAAAGATGAACTTCACCAAGACAATGCGGCCGATATTTACGACGCCCTCAGTGAGTTGAAAGGATCGGCCCTCAAAATGGCTCAGATGCTGAGCATGGACCGGGGACTGTTGCCGGTAGCGTATTCCGATAAGTTTACCATGGCCCAATACTCGGCCCCGCCCTTATCCGGTCCGCTGGTGGTGAAGACGTTTAAAACGTACTTTGGTAAAACACCCGCTCAACTGTTCGACAAGTTCAGCATCGAGGCCGTGAATGCCGCCAGTATTGGTCAGGTACATCAGGCCTGGAAGGATGGCCGGAAACTGGCCGTAAAAGTACAGTATCCCGGTGTTGCCGATGCGGTAAGCTCCGATTTGAAAATCGCTAAACCGTTAGCCGTCCGGTTATTGAACCTTAACGAACGCGACATTGACCGGTACATGGGCGAAGTAGAGTCTAAACTGCTGGAAGAAACGGATTACGAACTCGAACTGAAGCGGTCCATCGAAATTTCGGAAGCCTGTGCCCATATTCCCGGTCTGGTTTTTCCTAAATACTACCCGGAGTTATCGTCAAAGCGGATTTTGACGATGGACTGGCTCGATGGCCTTCACCTGAAGGAGTTCATGAAAACGAATCCGTCTCAGGATGTTCGCGACCAGATTGGGCAGGCACTGTGGGATTTCTACGATTTTCAGATTCATACCCTGCGGCAGGTTCATGCCGACCCACACCCTGGTAATTTCCTCATGCGCGCGAACGGCACTATGGGCGTGATCGACTTCGGCTGTGTGAAAGTGATTCCCGATTTTTACTACGATAACTACTTCCGTCTCGTTAACCCCGATACCCTGGATGACGCGGCCCTGACGGAAGAGATTTTCGAGAATTTAGAATTTATCACGGATGCTGATTCTCCTAAAGAGCGGCAGTTCTTCTCCGATCTGTTCAAAGACATGACCCGGATGCTGGCTGAGCCGTTTGCCGTTGATAGCTTCGACTTTGGGGACGATGCCTACTTTAACAAAGTTTATGCGTTTGCCGAAGGGCTGGCAAATGTGCAGGAGTTGAAAAACTCGAAAGTAGCCCGTGGCTCGCAGGATGGCCTGTATGTGAACCGGACGTACTACGGGCTCTACGCCATGCTGAACGAGTTAAAAGCCCGCATCGTAACGACGAAACCCGAATGGCTGCGGTCGGCGAAAGAAGTTGCCTGACGAGTTTATGAAAACGGTTTTTCGTTTATAAATATAGCCCACGGGTTAACCCGTGGGCTGTTGTATTTCAGCCCGGCTAGCTCGCGGCCGACTGGTAAATCCGCTCAACGATTTCCTGTAAAATAGCGCCCTGTTCTGCTGTACAGACATTGGACGGTTTACCCCGGCAGGCGTCCAGAAAAGCCGCTGTATTTTTAAGCTGGATGTCCGTCTCTTCAAGATACGGAAACTGAACATCGGCCAGCTCACCCGCTATTTCGGTATGCAGCATGAAGGGGAAAAGCTTTGCCCCGCCTTTGCTGCCGAAGATTTCCAGATTTCGGTCTTTATCGGTCTGCGTATTTAGCGCAAACGAGGCCGAGAGCATGATCGACGCTTTGTCAGGAAATGAGAGGTAAGCTGTAGCGGCATCTTCGACCTCGAACGTTTGAGGGTTCCAACTGCCCATTAAGCCTTTCCCTCCCGCTTTCCCGATGAAATCGTAGGTATTGCCCAACACTTGGTCGGGGGTGGGGTAGCCGAGGGCGCAAAGGGCCAGATCAAGCACGTGTACGCCTAAATCCATGAGTGCCCCTCCACCCTGCATGGCCTTATTGGTAAAATAACCCCAGCCCGGAATGCCCCGGCGACGCAGAAAGTGGGCTTTTATGTGGTAAATATCGCCCAGAAGGCCAACTTCCTGGCAGCGCGTAAGGAGGGTCCATTCGCTCGTTTGCCGGAGCTGAAAATTATAGGCAAGTACCCGCCCCTTCGCAGCCGCCAAATTGGCCATATCGCGGGCATTCTGGGCCGAAATGGCGGGTGGTTTCTCGCAGAAAACGTGGCAGTTGTGTTCCAGCGCTTCCATCGTTTGTGGATAATGCAGGTTGTTGGGCGTACAGATCACCACGACATCAGGCGAGCACTGTTGGTATAGCTCACCCGTGTTATCGAACGCGTGTTCAATACTGTGTTTGTCGGCAAGGGCGCGGGCTTTGGTACGGTCGCGGCTGCAAATGGCCACTAGCTCGACTTGTTCGGATAACTGACTGAGGGCGGGGATGTGGTTTTTATCGGCAATATTGCCTCCGCCAATAATGGCAGCTCGTAGTCGGGTCATAGAAAACGGGTAAGGAGTAAATCAATTCAGCCGCCAACTTACTCACTTAGCGAGGATACACAATAACGACAAATGAAGATTTTACTGGCTCCCGATAAATTCAAAGGCTCATTAACAGCGTCGGCCGTATGCGCTGCCATGGCCGATGGTATCCGGCTGGTCTTGCCAACCGCCGAGCTGATTTCTGTTCCCATGGCCGACGGGGGAGAGGGTACCGCCGAGGTGTTGACCGAAGGCTCTGCCGGAAGCTGGCACACGCGAACCGTTCAGGACCCACTTGGGCGGCCGGTCGAAGCGGGGTATGGTATCTCAGGTGATGGTAAAACGGCCTTTATCGAAATGGCCCAGGCTTCTGGTCTTCGGTTGTTAAAAATGGCCGAATACGATCCTTTTGAGGCCAACACCTACGGGACGGGTGAACTGCTTGCGGAGGCCATTAAACAGGGTGTTGAGCGGATCGTGCTGGGTATTGGCGGAAGTGCCACCAACGATGCCGGTACAGGAATGGCATCGGCACTTGGCTGGCGCTTTCTGGATAAAACGGGACATGAACTCCGGCCCTGTGGCGGTAATCTGGCTCAAATAACGACGATTACTCCGCCGGAATCAGCCTGGACCGGGTCTGTAGACGTGGCCTGTGATGTAACGAACCCACTGGTCGGACCACAGGGTGCTACCTACATCTACGGCCCGCAAAAAGGCGCGAAACCCGATGAATTGCCCATTCTGGATGCGGGTATGAAACACCTGGCCGGGTTAATTCATCAGCAGTTTGGCGTGGATTTGGCTAGGATGCCGGGCGCCGGTGCTGCTGGTGGCCTGGGCGCCGGAGCCGTTTTATTCCTCAGCGGTCAACTGATTGAGGGCGTCAACTTATTGATGCAGCAGACAAAATTAGCCGCAAAAATGGCCGGTGCCGACCTGATTCTTACCGGCGAGGGGCGAATTGATCACCAAACCCTGCAAGGCAAACTCATTGCAGGCATCACCCGACTGGCGAACGAACAGCATATCCCCGTAATCGCCATGTGTGGTTCGCTGCAACTCGCTCCGGAAGAACTGGATCAGTTGGGGCTAACCAGTGCCTTTTCTATTGTTCCTGGTCCGGTTAGTTTAGATGACGCCCTGGTCAATGCAGCCGATTATCTGAAACGAACTACGGCTCAGGTAATGCGGTTGATGACATAGGAGTGGTCAGCTACACGTTTCATTTAGCCAGTATGCTCCGTATCTTTACTAAATGTTACCAACCACCGATACACCTGTTTTGACTACTGACCTCAGTACGGCGGCCCCGTCAGCGAAACCACGCTTCGATGATATTTTCATGGATTTGGCCGTTAACCTCGCCAAACGGTCGCATTGCATCAAGGCACAGGTAGGTGCGGTACTCACCCGCGATACCCGCATTATCTCCATTGGTTACAATGGTCCTCCGGCGGGTACGCATAACTGCGACGAGGAATTTCCCGGCGTTGGGTGCCCGCGCGATTCAAAAGGGTCCTGTTCACTGGCACTTCATGCCGAGCAGAATGCCATTCTTTATGCCGCCAAAAATGGCTCAGAGATCGAAGGGTCTACTATATACGTAACTTTGTCACCCTGCATTGCCTGTGCCCGGATTATCTACAGCATGAAAATCGCCCGGGTCGTTTTCCTGAATTCCTACGCCGAATACAAGGGAATTCCTTCTGATGAAGGCGTCGATTTTCTGCGTCGATTTGGCGTAACGGTCGAGCGGTATGTGTCCAGTTCGGGGGGGCGTGTCGGAGCTGATTTGCCCATTACTCAACCAACGCCATGAATATACTGGCGCATGGGTATTTATCAGGACCTCGCTCTTCTGACCAGTATACGGGGTTGCTAGTCGGTAATTTCATTGGTGATTTTATCAAAGGCGACCCCGCAAGTCCACGGCATAACCTGCTTGCCGACGAGATTACGGGCGTTCGCGTTCACCGCGCCATCGACTCCTTCACCGACGCTCATCCCGAGGTGGCTGCCGTGCGCGATTTACTCCATCCGCGATGTCATAAGTATGCCGGAGCGGCTGTCGACATCTTTTTTGACCACTTTCTGGCCATTAATTTCACACAGCTCACCGGCGAATCACTGCCTGAATTTATCGGTAGGTTTTATCAGACCCTTCAGGAGAATACGGCTCGTCTGCCAACGGGGGCTGCCCGCATGGCCGATTACATGATCCGGCAGGACTGGCTGACCAATTACCAGTATTCGGAAGGGGTTGATCGCTCCCTGAAAGGTGTTTCCCGCCGAACGGCTTTCCCGTCGGGCCTGGATACCGCCATTGAGGATTTAGAGCGCTATTACGAGCAGATTGCAAGACATTTCAGCTATTTTTGGCCTAGCTTAGTCGGTCACATTCAACAGGTACGTACAACATTGACCTTATTCTCATGACTCAGAAACGAATATTCTCATCACTTCTTGGCATCCTTGTTATCCTTGGCCTCGTGATAGCCCAGACAGGCTGGAACAAAGCCGAACCCTGGCGCCCCGACCAGCTACTCGAACCGGCTGATCTGGCCGAAACGATCAATACGCCCGGCGCAGCCAAGCCACTCATTATCAGCGTTGGTCCAGCTGCCACGATTAAGTCATCCATTGGCGTTGGCCCAGGCAGCGAAGCCGACAATCTGGCAAAATTGGAAAAACTGCTCAGTAAAGAGCCGAAAAACCGGGAAATCGTTATTTACTGCGGGTGCTGTCCGTTCAAGAACTGCCCCAACGTGCGTCCGGCCTTTACGAAGCTCAATGAGCTGGGTTTTAAAAACCACAAACTCTTGAATTTGGCTAAAAATCTCAAAACCGATTGGCTGGATAAAGGGTATCCGGCAGTGGAGTAAATCATTGTATGGCCGTTCCGTTTAGTGTCCAACAGTCAGTCACCCCGAATTTAGCTGAAAACTGAAGCTCTGGTGCTGGTGAACTGATCGGCATAGTCTGAGACTATGCCCAATCCATGCCCGTTGCCTATCAGTGTTTATGACAGGCAACGGGCTTTTTACTGCCTGCTCGGCATAGTCTGTAACTATACTCAACGTACTTGACGGGAATGAGTTTTGCCGCGTTTAAGGATGTTAATCCTGATAGATAGAGTAAGTTTAGTAGTACCTTGCTAACTCCTGGATATAATCAAAGAGAGTAATGAAAAACTTCTTGTTACTACTAACTTTTGCCGGAGTTGTCGGTTCGGTCCATGCTCAGGAATTGGTCAAAGATGACGCTGCAAAAACGTCAGTAGGGCATTGGGCCTTAGCTATAGAAACGGATAATCTATTGCTTCTAAAAAAAGTGGACGGGCCTGGAGATGACTACTATTTACGAAAAATAGTACCTAGTATTGGCTACTTTGCTACCAACACTCTTCTGCTTGGCGTTGGAGTTCCCCTTGGCTTATCTTCACGAAACGGGACCTACTACAGCAGTGGAACAATTGGTCAGGCCGGAGTCTATTCTTCTACTAGTTCACCTACACAGATTGGAATAGCCCCGTTTGTACAACTGTTTCTGGGAAAGGGGAAAGTCAAGCCGTATGTAGGGGCTTCTTACCGATACACCCACCAACAACTTAACTTTAGTATTCGCGAACTGTCGGTTTATCTGAAGCAAACCGGAAACGAATCTGAACTGTCTGTCTTTACTGGCTTAACCTATTTACTTACGCCTAAGTTGGGGATTGATGCTAAACTTCGCTACGGTTGGCAGCGGGGAGATCATCCGTACATAACTTTCCCTAACCGACTGGAATCGAGCTATTCCTCGACCTATTCCTATATGGGTCAACTCCTATCAGCTAATGTGGGCTTGCGTTTAATGATCGGTGAATAAGACTAAATTGCCAAGTTAAGTTTCGCTGTATCAGTCTATTAATGTTGAGAAGAAAACTCGCCCGTTTGCCTTATCAGATAGTAGCCAAAGAATTTACTCGTTAGCATCAGTAGGTAATAAGGTAATTCCTATTGACTTTTGGGCTAGCTGGTTCGGACACTGATCGGCACGGTCTGTAACTGACCCAACGTACCTGACGGGAATGAGTTTGCCATGAGAGAATGCTCAATGAGAATCGAATATATCAACAGGTTCCGACTCCGGGATGGGTGGTTTCGACTGCCAGTACCAGTAGAAGGGCAATCCGGTGGCAATCAAGCCAAGGCCGGTCAGGGCTTCGCGGGGTTGATTGAGTAGGGTCATAACGACCAGCAGCGTGCAGCAGACCAGGAAAAACAGTGGCACAACAGGATAACAAATAACTCGATAAGGCCTTTCCAGATGCGGTTGTTTGAACCGGAGCAGAATGACTCCCAGCGCCGTGGCACCGTAGAAAATAAACGAAGAAAAGACCAGCGTGTCGGTCAGCTGGTCGAAACTCCCCGACCAGACCAGGATGATTGACCACGCCCCCTGAAGCAGAATGGCGATGGACGGCGTTTTGAATCGGGGGTGAATGACCGCGACTGATTTGAAAAATAAGCCGTCCCGCGCCATCGCGTAAAAAAGGCGGGCGGGCATTAGGATGGATGCGTTGGTGGCATTCGTGGTCGTGACCAGAATCAGGACCGAGATAAACAGTGCCCCGGCCCAGCCAGCGGCCTGCCGTACCACTTCGACAGCCGCAATTTTATCGGGTGTTCGGGCAAGTTGGGCTAGGGCATCAATGGGTAACACATACAGATAAACCACATTCAGCAACACATAAATACTGACAACGATGGTGGTACCCAGACTCAGGGAGATAGGTAAACTACGCTGTGGATTTTTTATCTCTTCGCCGATATACCCGATCTGATTCCAGCCTTCGTACCCCCAAAAGGCTCCTAGCGAAGCAATAACCAGGGAGCCGAGCAGCGTGCGGTGCTCGTTGGGTACAAAATTCGGTATGGCCTGTGTGATGTGGTCAACCCGGCCGGATGCTGCCTGAAAGCCCAGTACCGCAATGATGAGCACGGCCAGAAATGTCAGATAGATAAGTCCCCGGCTAAGCCCCTCCGCGAAGGACACCCCCCGGTAATTTACAAAACTCAAAAATACGATCAGCGCGCTGGCAATGCATTTGACTACCCCTTCGGGAGAGGCTCCGTCTGCCCCGGTGAACGTAATCAGGGACTGCCCGAAAACGTGCGCCAGAGCGGCTATGGTTGCCGTTCGCATGACGGTAAAGGCACCCCAACCGTAAAGGAAGGCAAACAGACGCCCGTATACCTTTTTAAAATAAACATACTCGCCCCCCGATTGCGGAAACATGCCCGCCATTTCAGCGTAGGTCAGTGCCCCGGCCAAGCTAATCATCCCGGCCATGATCCAGCAGCCAATTACCAGCAATGGGGAGCCTAGCTCAGCGGCCATCGGTGCTACTTTCTTAAAAACGCCAGAGCCGATAATGCTGCTCACCACCAATAAGATAGCGGAGCGGAGGTCCAGAGAGCGGGCAAGTTTTGTCATGGAGTCAGAGAGTTGTCGATCAGGCAGATGGGCAGGTAGTAACGATGGATGCCGTATCCAGGTAAGCCAGTAACGTAGGCATGAATGGGGTCATGCCTTTGTAATCAAGCATGGCCTGGGGCGTTGTTTTGAAGACATTTGTGAGCCGTTCCGCAGCATCGGGGCGTTTACTGACTTCGTCCGAAAGTTGGTTCTGGTAGGTATGAATACCAAACAGGATGGCGCCCGAACGCGGCAAACGGGTAAGGGTTTGCCGCTCAATACGTACATACAGGCTTTCGGCAATGGTTTCGGGGGTTAAGCCGGGAGCTCGTTCGGCCAGGAGCTGGTCTAATACAGGGGTGTGACGACTTGTCATGTCCAACTGATCAGACATTTTTACGCTCCAGTTTAATCGCCAGACCGGGCGGCCAACGGGTAGACGTTCCATCAGTTTCTGAGCCGCCCGGATCATGGGCTCAACGATAGGCGTAATGGGCGCGTGAATTTTCCAGAAGGGTAGTCCCATTTTTTCGTCCAGGCACCAGCCATTACCAAAACAAAGCTGTCCGGCTACCAGCGAAGCCTCCGGTCCATCCAGTAAAATAAGATCTTCCTGTACCTGACGACCCACCCAATCGAGCGGTTCCAGGGGCAGCGAACCGGCATCACCGAACGTAAAGGACGAGTGTTCGTTCAGCCGCTTATTGGACCAATGCCAGCGGTTGTCTTCTATCCGAAGGGTAAACTGACTGGGTTCAAACTGGCTTAGATTTGTTAAAATAAGCGCCAGTACTTCCCATTGTGCTGTATCATAACCTGGCAGCGATTGGTAGTAATACGCCGGTAATTCAGCTAGAAGCTGTCTTTTTAGCGCTGTTTCCGTTGTGTAATGGCCGTCCGTTTCGATAAGTGGCTCGTTTTCAGACAGAGGGAAAGTCCCCATCTTGTCGTTAAATTGCTGTCCAAAAGGAAAATATGAGAGCATGGAGACTCGTTTGAGTATGGGTTAATCGCTATTGGTTACCTGTTTTTGATAGCTGCAATGACCATTTTTACAGTCGGGTGAGGCCCAGACCGGGGCCACCGGTGGGGCGCATGTACCCATCTTCGACGATGAAACCACCCGAAACGACGTCTTCCGCCAAGTCGAAACTACCATCGAGGTCGATGTACCGGGTATTTGGACAGGCAAAGGCCGCGTGCAGTGCAGCCGTTATACTAACGCGGCTTTCGTCGTTGCACCCCCAGAAGAGGGCAATGTCGACCGGGCGAGCAATAGAAGCTATCTGGATGGCTGAGCGTATACCCCCACATTTCATCAGTTTGATGTTGAAAATACCAAACGGCTGCGGTTGCTGAGAGAGTTTAATGGCAGCTTCCGGCCCTTTAAGCGATTCATCGGCCGCCAGCAGACAACGGATATCATCCGGTAAAATAAGTAGTTCATTCTCCTGTCCAACTGGTAGCGGCTGCTCAATCAGTTCGATGTTCAGGGCTTTCGTATGCGCCAGAAACCGATGGAGATCCGTTAAGGTATAGCCCTGATTGGCATCCACTCGAATGGTCAGCGACGGGCCGAAGCGCTCCCGAAGTTTTACGACCCGCTCGATATCTTCGTCGACCTGCACGCCCGTCTTTACTTTAAGTACCCGAAAACCCTGCTGTACATAAGCTGCTGCTTCGGCCAGGGTATCGGCTGTGTTCATGATGCCGATCGTGACAGATGTAGGCAGGGTTCGGATGTTCCGGCCGTAAAACTGCACGACCGGAATGCCGAGGTATTGAGCAAAGGCGTCGTGAATGGCAATGTCCAGCGCAGCTAAAGTGCCGGGGGCCTGAGGAAACTGACTCCGGGCGTCGTCGATCAGTTCGTGCAGCGAGCGGATATCCCGGCCAATCAGGCTCGTTGTCCAGTCACTTTGTAGATTGAGATGCGTTTGTTCCGGCGTTTCACCTACCACATCGGGGTCAGGGTTAGCCGCGCCCAGACCAACCAGCCCGTTTTTCAGTTCCAGTTCAACAAAAACGTTTTCTACCGCCGATGTTGTCTGATACGCAATGGTATAGGGTTTTGTCAGGGCCAGATCCCGGCGGTAGGTTCGGATGGCGTTAATGCGCATGGGCCATGGACGTTAGGGCGTAAATAGTGGGTAAAATGGGGTAGACACCCTCTTCCAGCGGCAGTAGCACCGGAATCCCCAGCCGCTCGGTGTACTCCCTCTGAAAGGCGAAGGCTTCCTCCCGCGAGCAACCTTCGGTGTTTAAGGCGAGGGCAATTACGGTTGCCCCGTAACATCCGATCAGGGCAATTTCCGATTCGACGGACGGAATGGCTCCCCAGGCTGGTAAATGGTCGTAATAGTTACGTTTGGGCGCATGGACCAATACCACATGTCGCGCATTGCCGGAAACAAGAAACTCCGAGCCGCAGGGGCCGCTGGGATTACGCAGCGAAGCCTGCCCTTCAATGAGCAGTACGTCGGCACCCGTTTCACGCCAGCACGATACCAGCGCGTGCTCCAGCTCGCCCGACACGAAATCGTTGAGGGTCGAATCGAAGATAAACCCGTACCGGACGCCCTGTAGCCAGCCGGTTTGCCCGGTGTAGATCATCTGTGCATTGATCGCTTGCCGTTCGCAGGCTTCCCGGATCAACCGGGTCGTCGTGCGTTTGCCCAGCGCACAGTCTGTTCCCATAATAGCAATAATGGGGGCCGTTACCTGATTGATCTCGCCCGTCCAGAAATGCAGTTCCTGCCGGGATTTTGGCCGCCGAACGTCGATTAGTTGAGCGCCTGACTGCTGCGCCAGAGCCACCAGATCTGGCTTATCGTTGAGGAATTCGTGGAGTCCGTTAACCACCGAAAGTCCCTGCTGAAGGCAGAGTTTGATGTCGGCCATCATGTTTTCCGGCAAAACACCCCCGTTGGTTGCCACCGCCACGATGGCGTAGGAAACGGCTGGCAGATGGACGAGTGCTTCAGTGACCGAAGCATAAATGGGTATGTTGCGGGTTGTGCCGTCGAGTACAGCACCCGCATCCTGTCCGGCCGTAGGCGCATCGACCACACCAGCAATCGAGTATCGCTCCGTGCCCCGGATGAGTCCGTGGGCTGTTTTGGCATCGGTTGTCGTGAGAAGGCCGTCTGTAAGCAGTATAGCTTGATTCGTCATTTGGGTTTTTAGGATCATTTGCTGGTTAAAAGTAGATTTTTATTCTTAAATGTGATTTGTTTGCCAAACGATAGATGACAAATTCCTGAATAATGAAATATTATTCTTATTCTGTGTATAGTTAACCTCACCCGACATGCCTTTTTATACCCGCTGCTTGCTACAAATAAGCTGTCTTATACAGTTGTCTTCTTTCGCTCTCCAGGCACAACCCACCGACCGGCTGCTGCCCGGTCGTCTGAAAACGCTCGACTCGACCCTAACCTACCTGCATGAGCGGTCGTTGTTCAATGGGGTGGTTCTGGTTGCCGAAAAAGGGACCGTTCGCTACAGGAAAGCCTTCGGAACGGCCAACATAGCCACCAATGAACCGCTGACAATGAGTTCAGCTTTCAATCTGGCGTCGATCTCGAAGCAGTTCGTTGCCCTTATGATCATGCAGTTGCAGGAACAGGGGAAGCTCCGGTACGACGAACGTGTTCGTAACTACCTCCCCGATTTTCCGTATGACACGATCACAGTTCGGCATTTATTGACGCATACATCCGGCCTACCCGAGTACGATGCCCTCATGCAACGGTATGCCGGGCCGCTGGATACCCTGACAAATGCGGGAATGCTGCAACTACTGCGCCAGTACAAGCCAGCCCTGAGGTTTAGGCCCGGATCGCAGTGGGCGTATTCCAATACTGGCTATGTCCTCCTTGGGTCAATCATTACAGCACTGTCGGGTATGCCGGTGGAGCAATTCCTTGATCGGCAAATCGTTAAACCACTCAAACTGAAAAATACGTACGCCTATTATCTCAACAGTCAGACCATACCGCATAATCGGGTGTATGGGTTTGGGCGGGAGAGCGGCAGAAACGTATCCAATGACCTTGTTCGGCTGGACGGTGTCATTGGCGACGGGAATATCTACTCGTCGGTTGAGGATTTACTAGTCTGGGAACAGGTGCTGGCGACAGAGAAACTGGTCAGGCGACGGACAATGCAGGAGGCCTTCACACCGGTCGAACTGACCGGCAAACGTTCGTATCCGTACGGTTTCGGCTGGTTTATTGAAGATGGCGGGAAGATACTGGCGCATACCGGCAGTTGGGTCGGCTTCCTGAATGTGCTTGTGCGGTATGTCGATAAACAGCAAACGCTGATTGTGCTCAGCAACAGTAGCGAGGGAACGGCCCGGCGGGTGGCCCGCGACATTCTGGAAGGAAAAACGTTTACATTGCCCCAAACGAAACTCATCACGAACGTACGTCTTGTTGATGGAACAGGCACCCCGGCCCGGCAATCGGCCGTTCGCCTTCGAAATGACCGAATCTGGGAAACCGGCAACCTGACGGCTTTCCCGAACGAGCCCGTCACCGACGGACATGGCCTGGTGCTGGCACCGGGATTTATCGACAGCCACAGCCACCATGTGTCGGGGTTGAGTCGCCAACCCGATGCGCCTGCCGTTGTGAATCAGGGGATAACGACAATCGTGTCGGGGCAGGACGGCGGAAGCTGGGCGATGGATACCTTACAAGCCCAACTCAAGCGGCAACCCGTGGCGGTAAATATTGCGAGCTATACTGGGCAGGCTACCTTACGGCAGCAGGTGATGGGAGCCAATGGGTTGTACCGAACGGCAAAACCCGACGAGGTAACCCGCATGAAAGAGCTGTTGCGAATCGAGCTGGGCAAAGGATCGCTTGGGTTATCGACCGGGCTGGAGTATGAATCCGCCTTTTTTTCCAGCCGCGACGAGGTCATACAACTGGCACAGGTAGCCGCCGATTCGGGCGGGCGGTACATGAGCCATATTCGCAGTGAGGATATTTCGCTGGACGATGCCCTTGAGGAAATCATTCAGATTGGGCGAATCACAAAGATGCCTGTTTTGATCTCCCACCTTAAAATTGCCCTGCGAGACAAATGGGGGCAGTCGACCCGCATTCTGGCCCAACTGGAACGCGCCCGCGCCGAGGGCATAAACATCACCGCCGATTGTTATCCGTACGATTACTGGAATTCGACACTGCGGGTACTTTTTCCAAAACGGGATTACACAAACGCAACCAGCGCCGAATTTGCCGTCAGCCAGCTCTTTGACCCCATGCAGTCGGTGCTGGTTCGATTTGCGCCAAACCCGGGCTATGCCGGAAAAACGGTTGGCGAGGTAGCCACGTTGCGTCACGAAAACCCTGCTCAAACGCTGATGGCGTTGATTGGCGATGCGTCGGCCTACGCGAAAAACAACCCCGGAGCCGACGGTATAGAAGCCATAATGGGGAAGTCGATGAATGAACCGGATGTAGCTAATTTTCTGGCCTGGTCCCATACAAATATTTGTTCCGATGGGGCCAACGACGGGCATCCACGCGGGTATGGCGCATTTACCCGCGTATTGGGGCGGTATGTGCGCGACCAGAAACTCATGCCGCTCGAAACCGCCATCCAGAAAATGACCAGCCTGACGGCCGAACACCTTGGCCTGACCGACAGAGGACTGATTGCCCCCGGCTATTTTGCTGATTTGGTACTATTGAACCCCAATACCGTGCAGGATAACGCCCGTATCGGCAACAACAAAGCGTTGTCCGACGGCATTGAAGCCGTTTGGGTGGCCGGGCAGCTTGTGTACCAGGGGCAAAAAACCACCGGTGCACATCCGGGCGTTTTAATTCGGCGGAAGTGACCGCAGATCGTTAATTTTGTCGGATAAAGTCCGGGTAAGGCAGTCGGTTTATGGAGAATAGTCTCATAGCACCCCGTAAACCGATTGCCTTGAGCCAAGCACTGTAAACCGAATACGCATTTTGATCCCTGCTGTTGACGCCCTGTTAAAAGACATCCGTAATAAGCGGATTGCACCTGTTTATCTGATTCATGGGGATGAACCCTATTACCTCGACCGAATTGCTGAAGAACTGGAAAAAGTGGCGGTGCCCGTTGCCGAACGTGGATTCAACCAGTTTGTCCTCTTCGGGAAAGAGACCGATGCCGGAGCCGTTCTGAACTATGCCCGGCGTTATCCATTCATGGCAGAGCGCCAGCTAGTGCTCGTTAAAGAAGCTCAGCAACTGAATGGCATCAACGATAAGTCGACCCAGACCCTGTTTGAAGACTACGCCCTGAATCCGCTGCCAAGTACGATCCTGATGCTGTGTTACGTAAAGGAAGACGGTAAGCCGGGACTCGACGAGCGAAAAGCTTGGGTAAAGGCGTTCGGAGCGAAAGGAAAGCTGCTGGGAGTTAAGAAGCTGTACGATAACAAAATTCCGGATTGGGTAGGGGAGTACTGCCGGGAACAGGGCGCCAAAGTTAGCCCGAAAGCCTGCCAGCTCCTGGCCGACCACATTGGCAATGACCTCAAGCGGCTGGCGGGAGAAATTGATAAAATACTGATCAATCTCCACGTTGGGGAAGAAATTTCTGCTTCTACTGTAGAGCGACTGGTGGGCATCAGTAAGGAATACAACGTATTCGAGCTCCAGAAAGCCCTCGTGCAACGCGATGTGGTGAAGGCCAATCAAATCGTCGATTATTTCGGTCGTAATCCAAAAGACAACCCATTGGTTGTTATTCTGGCGCAATTGTTTGGCTATTTCAGCAAAGTAATTCTGGTGCAGGCCTCAAAAGACCAGACGGATAAAGGGCTGGCCCCACTGCTGGGCGTCAACCCATTCTTCGTTAAAGATTACCTCTCGGCCGCCCGCACATTTCCGCTTCCAAAAGTAGCCGCCATCATCAGCGCTATTCGTCGGGCCGACGCCCGTAGCAAAGGCATTGACTCGCCAACCATGAACGAAAGCGATATTCTTCGCGAGCTGGTGTTCGAGGTGCTGCATTGACCTGGTTGTGTACAGGACCGTATCTTGCCGTCCAGCCGTTAGGCTAAAAACCTGATGAGTTTTACCATCTCCTTTTAGCCTGACAGCTGAACAGCAGGATGCTGCTCCGTACCCAGATGTGGCAAATTTGTTCTAATAAGTCGTCTCGTTAGGTACTCTTATCCATTTTGTCTAATATTGCAACAATGTTGCATTAATGAAGTTAAGTAGTCAGCATTAAAGGACTACGGCCTGACAAATGGGTAGTTTGAATAGAATAAGTATATTACTTGGGTTGTGGGTAGCCACAGGTTCGGGGTGTCTGGCGCAGAGCAGCACCTGCACCGGCGTGCTGAAAGGGCAAATTCTGGGGCAGGAAAACCGCGAGCCACTGGTTGGAGCGACTCTTTACGTTCGGGAGTTGAAAACCGGTGCCGTTGCTGACTCAGCGGGTTATTTTCAACTCGGTCAGCTGTGTCCGGGAAATTATACCATCGACTTCCAGTTTGTTGGGTACAAAGTCACGACACAATCAATCGTTATCAGGCAGGAACCGCTGGTTCGCCTAAATCCGGTTTTGTTGATGCCCGACAATCAAACCCTGCAGGAGGTTGTCGTAACGGAACACCGGTCCGAAGCTCAGCAACTCCTTCAAACACAGGTTAGTTTGTCAGGGGCGGCTCTCGATCAAACCAGGGGCCAATCGCTGGGTGAGAGTTTGAAGGCACTCACTGGCTTATACGCCATCCAATCCGGCCCCAGCATTTCAAAGCCGGTCATTCACGGGCTTTACAGTAACCGAATAATAATTCTCAACAATGGCATCCGGCAGGAAGACCAGCAATGGGGGAGTGAACACGCGCCCCAGGTCGACCAGTTTCTGGCGTCCCGACTGACGGTGATCAAAGGGGCGGCCAGTATCCGCTACGGTTCCGACGCTATTGGCGGGGTTATTTTAGTAGAGCCCAGCGCCATGCCCACCCGGCCGGGCATTCAGGCCGAGGTAAATCTGGTTGGAGCAACGAACGGGGGCATGGGTGTGGTATCGGGTCTGGTAGAAGGGGCCTTCGATAAAAAATTCGCCGGGTTAAGCTGGCGATTGCAGGGAACCCTGAAACGGTCGGGCTACGTCAAAACACCGAACTATTATCTCGAAAACACCAGCTACCACGAAAACAACTTTTCCGGTGATCTGCATTATGACCACAAGAATTTTGGTGTCGAGTTGTTTTACAGCCAGTTCGATACGAAAGTGGGCCTGTTTACGGGCGCACAGGTGGGCAGTCTGGCCGATTTATACACTGCCATCAGCCGGTCTGAACCGCTGGTTCAGCCGAATTTTTCCTATGCATTGAACCGACCTTATCAGGCTGTTCAGCATGACTTGTTTAAAGGGCGGGCTCATCTACATCTGCCAAAGGGGGGCACGCTGACCGCTACCGTTGCCCGGCAGCAAAATACCCGCCGGGAGTATGACTTTGTCTCGTTCAGCGGTATAACGACGCCCGAATTGTATCTGAAACTAGTTACCCATACCGCCGATCTGGTTTGGGAACATGCACCTATTAAAGCGGAAGCCAGAGGCCGTGCGGGTCAATGGTCGGGAAGTGTAGGTTTTAACGGGATTACACAAGGTAACGTGCGGCAATATCTGTTCCTGATTCCTAATTTCCGGAATTACGGTGCCGGACTGTTTGCCATTGAACGCTACGCGGTGGGACGTCTGACCCTGGAGGGCGGGTTACGGTATGATTACCGCTGGTTACGGGCCTACTTCCTCGATGAAGTTACCAAACAAACCTATTTTACCACCCATAACTGGCAGAATGCCAACGGATCGCTGGGGATAGCCTACCAGCTCCGACCCGACCTTACTCTAACCGGCAACGTCAGCACTGCCTGGCGGGCTCCCAATGTCGCGGATTTATATTCCAACGGCCTGCACCAAAGCGCGGTAGCCTACGAGCGGGGTAATCCCAACCTACGCCCGGAACAGGCTTTAAATAGTAACCTGGTGCTGGCTTATGCCGGGAAGCGGCTGAGTGGAGAAATTGGCGTTTATAACAATCGGATCGAAAATTACATTTACCTCAAGCCCGATTCGGTACCCATTGTCCGGCAGCGGGGCGCTTTCCCGTCGTATACCTATAACCAGGTTCGGGCCACGTTTCGGGGAGTCGATGCTACCCTGACTTATAAATTTACCGATCAGTTGGCGTTCACGACAAAAAACTCGCTGCTATTCGCCTATAACCAGACCGACCACGACTACCTCGTTTTCATCCCCGCCAACCGGTCGGATAATACGCTGCGTTACGATTGGGACCGGTGGGGCAAGTTCGCCAAACCCTACCTGTCCGTGACGGGCTTGTACGTATCCCGACAAAACCGGGCGCCATCCGTAACCACCCGACAGGAGAACGGGGCGGTCATCTTCACCGGTGATTTTGCCCCGCCACCACCCGCCTATTTCCTGCTGGGGGCCGAAGTGGGGTTCCAGACTCAGCTCGGGAAGCAGCCCATGAGTGTCATCCTGAGCGGCACCAACCTCGCCAATGTCGCTTACCGCGATTACCTGAACCGGTTCCGGTATTTCGCCGATGAGCCGGGGTGCAACATCATGCTCAAAGTGAAACTACCGCTGGCGTTTCCCAAAAGGTCTTAACCCGTTTTCAGTGCTTATTAACAACCTGTTTCACAATAAACCTCAACTACAATGACGTATACCCGGAAACCGTTACTTTTTATCGCTTTCCTGACGCTTTTTGCCGGAGCCTGCAAAAATGACGAAGAGAATGTAGCCCCAACGGACGATAACGAAGCGATTACCACAGCCACGCTTACGCTGACAAACAAAGCAGTACCTACCGAAATTGTCACGGCGACGATTGATAATCTCAACACCACGGCCGATTTCAGTAAGGCAACGCTGACCTTAAAAGCCAATACCACCTATACGGGCGTGGTGACACTGCTGGATAAAACAAAAACCCCTGTACTCGATGCGACGGCAGAGATCCGGGAGAAAGCGAATGAGCATCTGTTTGTCTACACCCCAAGCACGGGGCTGAATCTGACCGCTACGCTGACCGATAGAGACACGAATCCGGCACCGGGTCCCTATCCAATTGGCCTTACGACCGAAATGAAAACGGGTGCAGCTAGTTCAGGGAAACTGAAACTTGTCTTACGCCATCAGCCCGACACCAAGAATGGTACCGCCACCCCCGGTACGTCAGATTTGGATACAGATTTCACAATAGTGATTCAATAAACATAGTAAAGAAAATACAAGGCCTGATTCTTAACGAGTCAGGCCTTTGCGTTTTTAACTGTCTTGTAAGATAGCTCCCCTTATTCACTGGCGGCTAACTGCTGGATGATCCAGTCTATATATCACTGATTTTCGAAGGCAAACGGCTTCTCCTGCAAGAGAAAAGTATAATGGTTTTGATTACGCCAGGGAAGTACGAACCACACGCGTTGATCTGAACAGAGGCAGAGCAACTTATGACACTCTACATTGCAATTCTCACAAAAGGTATCTATGATTGTACCAAGCCTGAAAGGTCAATCCAATAGCGCCCATAGAAAGTGCACACTTAATGGTAAACAGTTGATAATTAGTAGGATTATCATTAAGTGACTTAACACACATTATTATGTTGGGTGAACACTTCATCATGTTTGCCGATAATCCATCGTTCGGGCGAAATCAAGCGCGTCTTCAAAGGCCAGATTTCGGTCGACAAACTGCGCTTGAGAGTTCGTTAAGTCCAAACGACTTAGTTACATTTCGGTTGATATTCAGTGCGTTAGAATTGGGTAAGTTTGAAAAAAGGCTGCGGTCGATATAAGGCGCTTGGGCGTTAGATAAACCTGTAAAAAGTAAGAAAAGCATCGGCTGAAAGTGGGCAACCGGGTGTTAGGCAAGCATAAAAAGTAAGGAAGGTATCAGCTAACTATTAAACTCAAATCTGATTATCATGGAATTCGATTTTATACCAAATCAGTATACAGAAAATTCAATTCCATCAGGTGGCATTTTTCCTGAGCGCTCCGAGTATCCTCATTCTGATATAATTGATGATACTTTGACTACTAATATATCCAAACAATTACATATTGAAATCATCCGTTTAGACAATAGATATTACCCTGTAAAGGGGCGAAAAAATGATCCTAACGAACGCCGAAGCCGAGTAACAGGTGTGCTTTTAGTAAATGGACGAGTAGTGACTGATACAATTGAAGATTATGATTATGGTTGGGATGATCATACGGCAGAAGCTGAAATGTTTTACTTTAAAGGCAGAGATGAAGGGAAGATTAAATATTTGGGAGTAAAGGATATTAGAACTAACATATCTTACACTGGAAGAGCCTCAATACCTACAGGCGAATATTATATAACGTTTGGTGGTGGTAAATTTGGCCCAGATGCTTTGATGGTATCAAAGAATGGAAAAGATGATCGTCTGCCCGGTTTTAATGGTGTGCGAATTCATGCAGGGCATCATAGTGGTTATAGCGTAGGCTGTATTTTAGTGGGAATGAGCAGAAACCTTGCAGAGAATCAATTAGAGACTATTGATACATTACCTTTTGATAAGGAAAAATTAAAAGACAAAAAAACCGGAAAAATTAAGGGCAATTCAACTTGGTCAGCCGATTGGCTGAAAGATTTACTAAGGAGCCATAATAATTGGGCAAGACTTACAATTAGGAGAAATTATTCAGCAGATTTGTGCTCAATAAAAGAACCTGATGAAGAATCTCTCGACTCTTTGAAAAAATATCGTAATAATATATTAATCCAGCATAATTTGGATTTAGACATAACAGTGAATAAAAACCAATTCGTTACTCCTCCTGCTTTAAATCCTTTTAAACCAATGCCTCATGCAAAACCAGGAGGCAAAAGGTAATATATTTTTGTAAATGAAGTTTTTCCGCTCCGCGTGGGATAGTTTTCCGCTGACAGGACTCTCGCCAAGTTGACAACGTCGGCAGCCCAACCGGCAAAGGATGTAAAGGTGGGGCTGAATCGTTCGACAATAGCAGCTTTCTCACCATCAGCCCTTTGGGTGCGGGTCCATTTTGCTGTAGTTGTTCTTCTGAAACCAAAAAAGATAACAAGAACGTAGAATTAGTAGATTATACGTTAGGAATGCAGGCATCTGATTCTGCCTTGCTGAAAGAAGTATTAGAAGCACCTTCGGCTCCAAAAGTCACGTTAAAAAAGTTTACCGAAGCGAATGTTGCCAAGTTTGTTATGGCATCTGTGATGTTCCAGCCGACGAAAATTATATCTGTAAAAAAAAGATGGAGATAGCTATATAGTTTCGTAAACCCGGCGCAATGAAGGACAAAGTTTCATGTACAAAGTCAAAATAGAATGCTATAGTGCCGTTTGGGCTAACATTGATGGTCGGTGGAGAGATAGTGCAGAAGATGAGCGAATAAAATATGTTGACGATGGTAAAAAACTTAAAATTATTCAGACGTTTAGTGATGGCTCGACTGACGAAAAAGAGTTTAGCAAATAGGTAATTTGAAAGGTGCGTCGTGTACGCTCCGCATGGGTAGGTTTCCGCTGACAATGACGCACGTCCCGAAAGAGAGTCTTCAGCCCAACATGACGGGTGTGTAAAGGTGCAGGGGGCTTGTGCTCAAGTAAGTTTTCTAATCACCATCAACAGCCGTGGTGGTTGGTGTGTAAGCAAGTAAATAAACAAACGCCGTGTTAGACTCCGACCAAACTACCTTGAATATGCAGGAGAGTATCATTGAAACCTCTCAAAAAAGATTTGGTACAAAACGGCCAGAGGTTATGGTAGAAAAAATCAGAAATACCCCTCGTAGTTATATAGGGTTGAAAAAGATAATCGACACGGTAGTTCAATAGACACTGCAACCTTGAAAGCGTATTTGGAAAGCTTATAGGTTGAGTGCAGATTAACATTTTGGCGATGTTTAATAAATAAGTAGCCTAGATAGAGACCGACTTAGAAAAAAGGATACAAGAAGCTAAAACCCAAGAAAAGGAAAGCTTTGTAGTTAGCCTATTACAACAAACTGATTTTGACGAAATAAAGATTATTACTCTTACAAACGTTTCGGTTGAGTTTGTGAAAAATATTCAACAAAAACTGATAGCTAACAAATAATGGCAGTAGTCGGCGACCGGATGCACGTCCCAAAGTCAACTTTGACAGCCCAGCATCCCATGTGTGTAAAGGCTCCTACGCCCACCATCAACACCTGCGGGTGTGGGATGGAAATTACAGAATGTGCTCGTTTGTGGGCATGCACAAGCTTAATGGCCATCTGAGTTTGTCTTCACCCTCAGCAAGCCAACTGTATCACGGTGTTAGCCAGATTGCCTGAATACTGGACCCAACTGACTGGCCATTTGTTGCGAGTGGGGTGGATAGTGCCATCGTTGCAGAGGGCTTATCAAAGAACTTTATCGGTGCTTAGATGGTCCCACTGCTTAACCTGGTCAATTAGTTTTCTCAGGGCTAGCTTACGTCGAATTTCACTAATCCGCTCAGTGCTTGTACCAGCGGGTTGGGTTGTTCGGATTTGTGAATGAGAACGTGCCGAATAGCGACCTCGTCAAAAGGGGTACCATCGGCATGTAGGATGGGTTTCGAAAGCAATTCCGGCTCCTGCCGTAAATCCAGTGAAGCGGGAATGAACGCAATCCCCTTCCCCAAACGAACCATACTCTTCAGCAACTCAAAAGAGGGCACGTGCTGCACGATGTTCGGTGCGCGATCGACGTTAGCCCGACGGCAGATCTCCTCCGCCTGGCCAAAAAACACGCCAGCCTCCCGTCCCACATCGATCCACTTCTGGTCGTGTAATTGTTCCAGCCGGATGCCCGTTTGGGTGGCCAGAGGGTGGTTCCGATTCGTTAGAATAGTATAATTCGTTTTAGCATAGGTTTTAGCTTCCAACCCTTCCCGGACTAACGGCAGCACTGTCATTCCCAGGTCGACCCGGTCGGTAGACACCCATTCCTGTACCTCAACCGTATTGGCCAACTCGACCAGTTGGACTGACAGGGCAGGAAAGTGGGTGGCAAACAGCTCCATCATCCCCACAATTCGTTCGGGTAGAATCAGTTTGAAGATCCCCAGCCTGACAGTGGGCTGATCGATCCCTACCTGCCGAACAGTTTGAATAGCCTGCTCACTTAATTGCAGAATACGTTTGGCATCGATCAGAAACAGGGCACCGGCCTGGGTCAATTCTACCTGATGCCATTTGGTGCGCTTGATACTAACAAACAGATCCACGCCCAACTCACCTTCGAGCAACTTGATTTGTTGACTCAACGCCGATTGACTAACAAACAGCCGCTTGGCCGCATGGCCAAAGTGCAGAGCTTCGGCTACGCCCACAAAGTACTTCAATTGCCGAAATTCCAAAGTTGATTCACCGATGTTGTGCCTATAACTAGTGAAGCAACCAACGTAATTAGTTTTACTTATTACCAGTTTAGAAAATAGAATTAGATAATTTAAAGGAAATTGCCTTATCTACGGAGATAAATGCCAACGATCAAAAGATCAGCCAGATGGACAGCGTAAACAGACGTGATTTTTTAACCCGATTAACATTGGCTACCGCAACGGTGAGCCTGCCCCAGTATGCTTTTTCGTTCAACGGGAGAGCCGATGAGTTTGTTACTACCGATACGACACATGGGAAACTGCGGGGAATACGAAAAGACGGTGTCAACCTGTTTCGCGGTATACCCTACGGTGGCCGGATTTCGGGCGATCGACGGTTCCGGCGGCCTGCTCCGCTTGACCCCTGGACGGGCGTTCGCGATGCGCTGGAATTTGGTGCACCGGCTATTCAGCCGCCCCGCAGGAATGAGCCAGCCCCGTCGGAAGACTGTTTGTTTCTCAACGTCTGGACGCCCGCGAATGATAATCGGAAGCGGCCCGTAATGTTTTATAGCCACGGCGGGGGCTTTGTCATTGGGTCAGGCGCATCGGGGGGACAGGATGGATCGAATCTGGCCCGAAATTTCGATGTCGTCGTTGTCGAGACGAACCACCGGCTAGGTTTACTTGGGTTTCTTTATTTGGATGAACTGGCGGGTGCCGACTATGCTGGCTCGGGCAACATGGGCATGCTGGATATCGTCGATGGACTGAAATGGGTTCATGACAACATTGCCCGGTTTGGGGGCGATCCTTCGAATGTGATGATCTGGGGAGAATCGGGTGGTGGCGCTAAAACCTCCTGTTTATACGCTATGCCTTCGGCTGCTCCTTATTTCAACAAAGCCTCCATTGAAAGCGGACCGGGGGTTCGGATGACCTCAAAAGAGACAGCCGCTGAAACAACAGCCATGCTGCTAAGAGAACTGAATATTGCCCCTAAAGACTGGCGGAAACTGCTGGATATTCCCGCATCCGAGCTGTTAGTCATGCAGGGGAAATTGCCTTTTGCCCCGCCATTTCAAGAGAAAAACAACCGGAAATCCCTGATGGAACGTAGAGCGGGCGGTTTTTCACCGGTAGTTGACGGAAGGGTATTGCCGCATAACCCCTTCGATCCGACGGCCCCGGCTATCTCCCGCAACAAACCGTTACTGGTTGGCTGGAATGAAGATGAATTTACCTTTTTCGCCTGGGAGCGTAAGGATACCGAATTTGCCAAACTGACATTCGAGACCTTGCCCAAACGGTTGGAAGCGCAATTTGGTGAGGATACCGCCAAAATTATCGATACCTACCGGAAAGCAAACCCCAATGCGACGGCTCCGAATGTTTTCATTGCCGTTTCGTCCATAACGATGATGGGACTGGGCTCGGTCGATATTGCCGAAAAGAAAGTCAAACAGGGAGGGGCACCCGTTTACCTGTACAATTTTGGCTATAAATCCGAGAAGCTCATTCCCGGTACCGACTACCCCATGGGGACACCCCATGCCATGGACATTTCGTTTAAGTTTAACAATGAAATCCCTCCCCGTGACGGTTCGCAGCCTAAAGAGAGCTTCTTTGGAGGAAACAAGCCGGAACGATTTACGGCGTCGCACCACTTCGCGGAATTATGGACGACGTTCGCCCGTACGGGTAAACCGGCTGCCAAAGACGTACCTGCCTGGCCTGCCTACAACCTCAAGGCTCGCCCAACGATGCGGATCGATGCCGAATGTGAGATAATCGATAACCGGTTTAGCCAGGAACTCGCCATGTGGCGGTCCATTGGCAAGTTATAACGCCAGGCTGATCCCGCCGTCCATCTCTTCACTATTTCCTTAATCTTAATCTTTACCTTGAAATGCAGTCTGCCTTTCACACCGTCATTACCTGTTTAATAACACTATCAGTCTTTCCCCGGCTCAGTGCCCAATCCGTCCGGGAATAGCTTCTGCAAAAACCCTGGAAAGCGCAATGGATTACCGGGCCGGGTAGACCCATTAACCGTTTTAATGCCACGTCGGACCTCAGCCTTAAGGAATACGGTGTTTATAAATTCAGAAAAACCATTTCGCTTCCTCAAAAACCGTCGTCTTTCGTTATTCATGTGTCTGCCGACAACCGGTACAAGCTTTTTGTGAATGGCAAACAGGTTGGGCAGGGGCCAACGCGGGGTGATCTCTATTTCTGGAATTTCGAGACACTCGATTTAGCGCCTTACCTGCAAGCGGGCCAAAATACGGTAGCCGCTGTCGTCTGGAACGATGGACGAGCCAAACCCGAAGCCCAGATTTCGTACCTGACCGCTTTTATTCTTCAGGGCAATACTGAAGGAGAAGAAGTGCTGAACACGAATGACAGCTGGAAAACGGTCAAAGACACTTCCTATCAGCCGTTACCGGTACGCGTTCCGGGCTACTACGTGGCTGGCCCCTCCGAATTGGTCGATATGACCAAACAGGTGAAAGGCTGGGAGAAAACAGCGTACGATGACAGTCGCTGGGCCAGCGCACGCCAGATTGGACCTGGCCTTACTAAAGATGCCGCCGTGAATGCATCGGGCTGGATGCTGGTGCCCTCTCCGTTACCACCTATGGAAATGACCGGGCAGCGTTTGGCTTCGACCAGTCAGGCGGTGGGCGTTCAGGTACCAGCGGGGTTTCCGGCCAGTAAAGTAAACGTTACCATACCGGCTAATACGAAAGCTACCATCCTGCTCGACCAGGGCTACCTGACCAATGCCTATCCAACCCTGGTCTTCAGCGGTGGGCAGCGTGCTACCGTGTCGATGGGCTACGCCGAAGCCCATCGACACGGTAGCACGCTGGCGCTGGACGGATGGGAGCGCTGGCCAAAGGAAACCGGAATGAGATCGACAACAAAATGTTTATCGGTAAAACGGATAGCCTGTTGTCGGATGGCACGGCCAGTCAAGTATATACACCGCTCTGGTGGCGCACATACCGCTATATACGGCTTACAGTCGACACAAAAGCGGAGCCACTGGTTATTGAAGACTTGTATGGAACGTTTACCGGCTATCCTTTTTCAGTAAAGGCAAAGCTTGAGACTGAAAATACTGAACTGGGGAAAATGCTTGACATTGGCTGGCGAACAGCCCGGCTGTGCGCATTTGAGACGTACATGGATTGTCCCTATTATGAGCAGTTGCAGTACATTGGCGATGCCCGAATACAAGGGCTGGTTTCCCTCTTCTACGCCGGAGATGACCGTCTGTTGCGCTATGGGCTGACGCTCATGGATCACTCCCGCATTCCTGAGGGCATCACCTTAAGCCGTTATCCGACGGATCTGCATCAACAGATACCCACCTTTTCTCTGTGGTGGGTAGCCATGCTCCACGATTATTACCGGTACCGACCCGATAGGGAGTTCATTAAGGCTAAACTGCCCGGTGCCCGGCAGGTTCTGTCTTTTTTTGAACGCTACCAACAACCCGATGGCTCGCTAAAAAATGTACCGTATTGGGTGTTTACCGACTGGACCCAGGGCAAAGGCTGGGATTTTGGTATGGCACCCATTGGTAAAAATGGTGAATCGGCCATCTTGGATATGCAGCTTCTGTGGACCTATCAACTGGCCGCTGAACTGGAAAACAATATCGGGCTGAAAGAGCTGGGCGGCCAGTATACAAGCCGGGCTGCACAACTTAAAACGACTATCCTGCGGAAGTACTGGAATTCGACAAGAAACCTTTTTGCCGATACCGAAACAAAAGATACGTACTCGCAGCACGCCAACTCGTTGGCTATCCTGTCGGGCATAACACCGGCTAGTCAGTCGAAGGTTATTGCCCAAACGATGCTGACGGATACGACGCTGGCGCCAGCCTCGATATACTTCAAGTTCTATCTGCATCAGGCGCTTAGTCAGGCCGGACTGGGTAATGACTACTTAAACTGGCTTGGCAAATGGCGGGAAAACATCGCGTTAGGTTTGTCGACCTGGGCTGAAACGTCCGATGTCAATACGTCCCGTTCTGATTGCCATGCATGGGGGTCAAGTCCAAACGTTGAATTTTTCAGGACGGTATTGGGTATCGATAGCGATGCACCCGGTTTTGCCAGCGTGAAAATTACCCCTCATTTGGGTTCACTAACGTCCATAAGCGGTGAGATGCCGCACCCCAATGGGACCGTATCGGTTAGTTACCGGGTGGAGCAGAACAAGCTACAGGTGCAAATCGACCTGCCGGATAAAACGCCGGGCCGATTCGTCTGGAAAGGAAAAACATTTCTGTTAAAGCCTGGAAAAAACAAGCTCTCGGTGTAAACAACTAATGAGTTTGTCGTTTTAGTGGCGCTCAATTGGATATTTAGCTCAACTAATAAGGACGTTCTAGTCCTTAAACGTACGCCTTGATGGTTTGAAATCCTTAATCAATGGTTTGATTCTCTTTACTACCAGGCCCATTTATAGCGTTACTTTTGTTCTAACTAAGTACCGCTTATAAATGGGAAAAATCTGTTCAGTACTGACTACAAACCTCGTAGTGCTACTCCTCTTTAGTCTTTCGGTTGCTGCACAAACCAGTGCGCTAACAGCAGCCAGTCAACACGCAGTCTTCCCCAAAGGTCAGAAGGCTACGGCGGGTAATTTTACGGGAACCGTCTGGGTACAGCCCTTAGTCGATAATGATTCGGTCTATAATCTGATCAGTGGGAGTGTCACCTTCGAACCGGGCGCCCGAACGAATTGGCATATACACCCAACCGGTCAAATCCTGATGATTACAGAAGGTGCCGGTTATCACCAGATTAAAGGTCAGCCTCGCGAGCTTATCCGGAAAGGGGAGGTTGTCAAATGTCCGCCCAATGTACCGCATTGGCATGGAGCCAGCTCGGGAAGCAGCATGACCCATATTTACATGATTCCTAATACCGAAAAAGGAATTGTTCAATGGATGCAACCGGTCAGTGAGGAGGAATACAACCGGTCAAAATAACGCGGGCATAGGATGGTGTTCGGATGACAGATCGGGTTCAAATTTCTTATCTTTATCAAATGCAGAATAACCTTGTCCGTTCGGTTTCAGAGTTTAATAACGAGCTGAAGCTCAAAGGCTTTAATGTGTTTCAAATCGAAGATGACAGCAATGCCACTCGTTTTTATAGCCGGAAGGACTTCTACAAGATTTGCCTGACGACCGGCAGGAGCATCATTCACTATGCGGACAAGAGTTTTGAGCAGGAAGGCACTGTCTTATTTTTTGGCAATCCCCACATCCCGTATTCCTGGGAGACCATTTCCACCACCTATGTCGGTTACACCTGCCTTTTTTCAGACGCGTTTTTAAAGAAGTCCGACCGCTCCGAAAGCCTGCTACAGTCTCCGTTGTTCAAGATTGGAGGTACGCCTATTTTACACATCACCGAGCAGCAGCGGGAGTTTTTAAGCACTATTTTCCGGAAAATGATGGAGGAGCAACAGACGGATTATGCTTACAAAGACGACCTGATTCGTAACTATATTCAGCTGATTATTCATGAAGCGTTGAAGCTACAACCTTCCGAAAACTACAACATCCATAAGAACGCGGGTCAACGCATTACGTCTGTTTTCCTTGAACTGTTGGAAAGGCAGTTCCCCATTGAAAGTACCGATCGTCCGCTTCAGTTAAAGACGGCCCAGGATTATGCGAAAAGCCTCGCTGTTCATGTAAATTACCTGAACCGTTCGGTAAAAGAAGTGACCGGCAAATCGACCACTGCCCACATTGCCGAACGCGTTTGTAGTGAAGCCAAAGCGCTCTTACAACATACTGGCTGGAGCATTGCCCAGATTGCCTATGCGCTGGGGTTTGAGTATCCTACATACTTCAATAATTATTTCAAACGGGTGACTGGCACAACGCCAACCTCGTTCCGGCCCTGAGTGACGCGGGAACACGTACCTGCAGCAGGTGATACGCCAATGCTGTAACCCGAGAGGGCTATACCTGCTTTTTTACGAGCGAGTTCTTAAGAAAATATTCCCGTTTAATGAGTCTGTTGCAATTTCCTTGATAATGCAACAGACTCAACAGGTTACGGCTTCTTAGAGCGTACCCAACGTATGTTCAGGCTCTACTAATCTCCTTCAGTAATTACGCCTGCCAACCCTACACCATGATGGCTTTAGGGTTTGAAATCCTTAACCATTGGCTTGATTTCCTTTACCGTCAGACTTATGTACCAGCCTACCTTTGTGATGTAGTTTTCAACTCAGTGAGAATGGGAATTAGGGTTCGGGAAAATTCAACGTGATAAGCAAATGAAGAAACTCACATCCTTGCTAGCCGCAGCTCTTTTGATGTTAGGTCAGGCTCAGGCACAATCTGGAAAATCGGTATCCAATCAGAAAAAAAATAGCATGAATAAGACAGTACAACCGAAACACTACACGTTTCAACTCAGTGATAACGTGACGCGTCAGGGCGTAACCTTCAAAAACCGGTATGGCATCACCCTGGCCGCCGATTTATACCTGCCCAAAAATCAGGTGAATAAACCTTTGGCGGCACTTGCTATCAGCGGTCCGTTTGGTGCCGTGAAAGAACAATCGTCTGGTCTGTATGCCCAAACCATGGCCGAACGCGGCTTTATAGCCCTGTCCTTCGATCCGTCCTACACCGGTGAAAGCGGTGGCGAACCTCGCCATGTCGCTTCACCCGATATCAATACGGAAGATTTCAGTGCCGCAGTCGACTTTCTGGGTCTGCAACCTTCGGTCGACAGAAACCGCATCGGCATCATAGGTATCTGTGGATTTGCAGGCATGGCACTGAATGCGACCGCCGTGGATAAACGCGTGAAAGCCGTGGCTACGACCAGCATGTATAATATGTCGCGGGTAATGGCCAACGGCTATTTCGACAACCTTACGGCAGACCAACGCACGAATATGCTGGAAGGGCTGAGCCAGCAACGCTGGGCAGATGCCGGGCAAGGTACCCCTGCGCCATCCACCAACAACCTCCCCGAAAAGCTACAGGGCAACGAACCACAATTTGTCGTAGATTATTTCAATTATTATAAAACGCCACGTGGTTTTCACGCCAATTCGATTAATTCGAATGGAGCCTGGACGGCTACCAATGCGCTGTCGTTCATGAATATGCCCCTGCTAACCTACATAAGCGAAATCGCACCCCGACCGGTTTTGTTGATCGCCGGTGAAAAAGCGCACTCCCGCTATTTCAGCGAAGATGCCTACAAAGCGGCTGCCGGACCGAAGGAGTTACTCATTATTCCGGGTGCCAGTCACGTGGATCTGTATGACAGGCTGGATATCATTCCATTTGACAAGCTAACCGATTTCTTTACGGAGTCTATGAAGCCGGGCAAGCCTCAGGAAAAGCGCGTTGGCGCGCCCTAATGGAGAACAAATAGTGGGTGACCCAGAGCGGTGCTGCCTCCAGCTTGGTCTACTTCCTTTACCTAAGACCGCTAATCCGGTTTACATGAAAGCCAATGCTGACGTAGCGTTCGTTATCTCGGAAGAGGATATGGAACTCCTGCGAACCAAGGAACAAATTGAGCATTATGGTGAGCTAGCATCTTTCCTGTATTTGGAGGGAAATAAGGGAACATACAGTTTGTATGTGGTTCTATTACCTGTAAGCAACAGAACTAGTGTTCGTAGGAGTAGGATTTATCAACATTAAGATAGTAGACATCATGGAAATCATAAAAAATGGAACGCAAGCTTCCGCCAAAGGACCGGAAGCCTGGTTTACCGGTTCAGTACGAATTGACCCCCTGTTTGCCAAAAAAGAAGTAACAAAAGGGGCTGGTGCGCTGGTAACGTTCGAACCCGGAGCCCGAACCGCCTGGCATACCCATCCGGCCGGACAAACTCTTATCGTAATCTCCGGCCTGGGCTGGGTGCAGCGCGAAGGCGGCCCAATCGAAGAAATTCAACCTGGTGATGTGGTCTGGTTTGCTCCTAACGAAAAGCACTGGCACGGCGCATCGCCCACTAAAGCCATGAGTCACATAGCCATTCAGGAAGCGGTAGACGGCGATGTCGTAACCTGGATGGAAAAAGTAAGCGATAGTGACTACTCCGGGTAAGGGATTGGCACAATCGGTGTAGTACTTTCTTTATATTGGCGAAAACTCAATTGTAGCTGCGGGCGCCGTATTGAGTGGGGTGGCCGGGGTACCGATCACCGGATCGCTGGTGACCAACTGGATGAGGCTGGTAGGCTGCACGCTGGGCAGGGTGTTGTTTAGCACCTTCCTGTTTTGGCTGATTGACTTATTCACTGCCTACGTATAAGTAAGCATTGGATGCATAGGTTTGAATGAGGTACAGCTGTTCTGACAAGCTGTTAATAGCCAGTCCACTCCAAACCTTCCCCTGCAAAAAGAAAAAGCCTTAATAGACTAGTGGCTAGTTTATTAAGGCTTTTTCTTTTTGCACAGGATGTACATACCTAAGAAACGGGGCAGGTTGGGCCGTGCGGGGCTTTTCTACGCAAAAACCCGCAGTAGGGCGGGTTTGGTGGCACTGGCCAGTGAAGAATAAAATGTAGCGGGGAGCAGGATCGAACTGCCGACCTTAGGGTTATGAATCCTACGCTCTAACCATCTGAGCTACCCCGCCGTTTCGTTTTACAAAAGTAAGGAAAATTCGTCTCAGCGCAAATAAAGCCGTTGACTTTCGCAAAAAAAATCGTTTACCTTTGCCAAGGACCCCTTATTCTAAGGCACATACACTATGGAGAAATTTAAGTTTATTACCGAATACGAACTTCGGGCATCTCCCAAAATGCTGTTCCCCTATATCAGCACGGCCTCCGGACTCTCTCAATGGTTTGCCAGTAAGGTAAACACCATGCCTGAACAACGGTTTGATTTTCAATGGGACAACGAAAGCCATATTGCGCGCCAAGTCTCCATGCGGCAAAATAAAGGGGTGCGGTTCGAATTTCTCGATACAGACGAAGAAGGCAGTGATAATAACTACGTAGATTTTCGGGTCGATCAAAGCGAATTAACCCAGTCTACCTTTCTCCGGGTAATCGATTATTCAAGTACGACCGATCAGGAAGAGCTTCAGGACCTCTGGGACGGTCTGATGGATAAGCTCAAGGAGATCGTTGGCAGTTAAAAATAGTTAAGGACCGCTGATGATGGAACCGCCAAGGTGCCCCCGTACGTATATATAGGTAGCCAGCGGTACAGCAGCATGAAGAAAATAGATAAATTAGTACTAGGCTCTTTTTGGGGGCCGTTTTTTTTAACCCTGGGTGTCGTCATCTTTATCTTCCTGATGCGGCTCCTGATGTTTTATATTGACGAGTTCGTTTCCAAAGACCTCGATCTGGCTACGTTTGGCCGTCTGCTCTTCTACTTTGCCCTGTTAACAATCCCGACGGCTCTTCCGCTGGCCGTACTCTTGTCCTCGTTAATGACGTTTGGTAATCTGGGGGAATTCTTTGAACTCACCGCCCTGAAAAGCGCCGGTATTTCCCTTACCCGTGCCATGCGTCCCCTGCTCATCGTTGCCATTGGTATCAGCGCGTTTTCGTTCTGGTTCAACAATTCGGTAGCGCCCTGGGCTAATCTTAAAGGGTACAGCCTGCTCTACGACATCAAAACCGCCAAGGCTACCTTGAACCTGAAGGAAGGAATCTTTTACAATGACCTGCCCGGATACAGTATTAAAGTCGACCGAAAAATAAAAGCCGAAAAGGGAAGTACGACCGGCGATCTGCTCAAGGGATTAGTTATCTACAAACACCCTACCAGCGGACTGGAATCGGGTAATCGCGAGATCATTCTGGCCGATTCAGGTCGTATGTATACGGATAAAGACCGAACCTACCTCGTTTTCCAACTTTTCAACGGCAACGATTATCAGGAGTACTCCGACAATAGCATCAGTTACGCCAGCAGTGGGCCAACGGCCCAGGGTGCACAGTTTATGCGGAATGGGTTTAAGGACTATAAACTCGTAATCAGCCTGGAATCATTCGGGATTAAACGAACGGATGAGAATCAGTTCGAATACCACGAATACATGAAAGACCTGAAGCAACTCTCGGCCCTAACCGATTCGCTGCGCAAGGACTATAAGAATACCAGCCTGAGTGTAGCCGGCGCATCACGGCAATATTATAACTATCAGTTTAAATCCGACGCCGTCCTGAAACAGAAAGTACTGAAAGATGGAAAATGGGCGGATTCAGTATTGACTGCGCAAAAAATACCGCAGCATGAACTGGCTCAGATAGCCTTGAATCAGGCTCAGAATATCCTGTCTTATTCTACCTCGAATGTGACCTATCTGACTGAGAAAGAAAAAAATGTCTGGCGTTACCAACTGGAAACACATCATAAATTTACCCAGGCTATTTCCGTCTTTGTGATGTTCCTGATTGGCGCATCGATGGGGGCCATCATCAAGAAAGGTGGTTTCGGTTTGCCTGTCCTTATCGCCATAGTCTTTTTTATATTTCTGTACGTGCTGACCATTGCGGGCGACAAGTATGCCAAAGACGGTTTGCTTTGGGTACCCATTGGTGCCTGGCTGGCGAATATCGTCCTGTTTCCGTTTGGCCTGTTACTCATGCAACGGGCCCGGCACGATTCCCGCCTGTTCGATAAAGATGTATATGTTATCGCCTGGGAACGGTTCCGGAAACGGCTAGCTTCAAGTCGGTAAGCGGCTTGTTGACTTACCAACTATTTTCGCTATCTTTGCACCCGAATTCATTTTTTTAATCAAATTAGCTGTCTGAAGATGTATCTAACGACCGAAAAAAAGCAGGAGATATTCTCTACCTCGGGCCATGCCAAAAGTGCAACGGACACCGGGTCGGCCGAATCCCAGATCGCGCTGTTCACTTACCGGATCAGTCATTTAACTGAGCACCTGAAAGTTCACAAGCACGATTACGGCACACAACTGGGTCTGTTGAAATTAGTTGGTAAGCGTCGTCGCCTGCTGAACTACCTTCTTAAAAAGGATATTACGCGGTACCGGGCCATCCTGGCTGCGCTGGGACTCCGGAAGTAATTGGGTCACCCAAAAAAGGGAATCTACCACACAGTAGATTCCCTCATTTTTGTTGTTTCTACTTGGACTAGACGTGGTGCAAACCCTTGCTGGACACAACGAGTAAACCGGTTCTCGAACCGGCGCGGTTTAAAGCTGTAAGAAGACGTATTCAAAATCTGTTGTATGTTTGAAATCACCACGCAATCCGTTGCGCTGCCCGACGGGCGGGAAATTACCATCGAAACCGGAAAACTGGCCCGACAGGCCGACGGCGCGGTGGTTGTACGGTTAGGCGACACCATGCTGTTGGCCACCGTCGTATCAAGTAAAGACGCTAAAGAGGGCGTTGACTTTCTTCCATTGTCCGTTGATTATCAGGAGAAATTCGCATCAGCTGGCCGCATTCCCGGCAGCTTCCAACGGCGCGAAGGTCGTTTGGGTGATCACGAAATCCTGATTAGCCGTTTAGTAGACCGTGCCCTGCGGCCTATATTCCCCGATAACTACCACGCTGACACGCAGGTGATGATCACGTTGATCTCTGCAGATCCTGATGTGCAGCCCGATGCGCTGGCAGCTTTGGCGGCCTCGTCGGCACTCGCGGTGTCCGACATTCCGTTTAACGGGCCTATTTCTGAAGTACGCGTCGCTAAAATTGACGGGCAGTACAAGATCAACCCTAAAACGGCTGAACTTGAGCGTGCAACCATCGACCTGATTGTTGCCGCCACCGAAAAAGATATTTGCATGGTAGAAGGCGAAATGGACGAATGTTCAGAAGCCGAAGTTGTGGAAGCCCTTAAGGTAGCCCACGAAGCCATCAAAGTACAGTGCCAGGCCCAGAAAGAACTCGAAGCGAAAGTTGGTAAGACCGTTAAGCGGGAGTACAACCACGAAACGCACGACGAAGATCTTCGGGCCGCTGTGCGCGCTGCCACCTACGATAAAATCTACGAGGTAGCCCGTCGGCAGAATCCAAGTAAAAAAGGTCGTTCGGAAGGGTTTAAAGCCGTCCGTGAGGAATATTTGGCTTCTTTCCCCGAAGGAGCAGATGTGAACGTCGGTCTGATCAAAACGTACTTTCACGACCTCGAATGGGAAGCCTCCCGTCGTTTAGTACTCGACGAGCGGACCCGTTTGGATGGCCGGAAACTGGATCAGATTCGGCAAATTTCGGCGGAAGCCGGTTATTTGCCAGGTCCACACGGATCGGCTTTGTTCACCCGTGGTGAAACCCAGTCGCTGACAACTGTAACACTCGGTACCAAAACGGACGAACAGATTGTTGATCAGACGATGTTCCAGGGCTATAGCAAATTCCTGCTGCATTATAACTTTCCCGGTTTCTCAACCGGCGAAGTGAAGCCCAATCGGGGTGCGGGTCGTCGTGAAATTGGTCATGGAAATTTGGCGCACCGTTCGCTGAAAAAAGTACTTCCTCCTGCCGAAGAAAACCCATACACCATCCGGATCGTATCCGACATCCTCGAATCGAACGGCTCGTCGTCTATGGCCACCGTTTGTGCCGGTACGATGGCGCTGATGGATGCCGGGATTAAAATTAAAGCTCCCGTTGCCGGTATTGCGATGGGTTTGATCTCGGATGGCGACAAATACGCCGTTTTATCCGATATTCTGGGTGATGAAGATCACCTGGGCGATATGGACTTCAAGGTTACAGGAACCGAAAAAGGAATCGTCGCCTGCCAGATGGACCTGAAAGTGGATGGTCTATCCTATGAGGTGCTGGCTCAGGCATTGGAACAGGCTCGTGTTGGTCGTCTGCATATCCTTGGGGAGATGAAGAAAGGTATTTCTGATGTGCGTTCAGACCTGAAACCACACGCACCCCGTGCGATGGTTATCAAAATTGATACCAATCAGATTGGTGCCGTTATCGGACCCGGCGGTAAAGTGGTTCAGGACATCCAGAAAGACTCTGGTGCTGTTGTGAACATCGATGAACACGACAATGCAGGTTGGGTCAGCATTTTTGCTACCAGCAAAGAAAGCATGGACAAAGCCGTTTCCCGTGTGAAAGGGATCGTTGCGGTTCCCGAAGTAGGGGAAACGTACGTTGGTAAAGTGAAGACGATTCAGCCCTTCGGTGCCTTCGTTGAATTCATGCCGGGTAAAGATGGTCTTTTGCATATTTCCGAGATTAAGTGGGAGCGTCTGGAAACCATGGACGGTGTTCTGCAAGTCGGTGAAGAGGTGACGGTAAAGTTGATTGACGTGGATAAAAAGACCGGAAAGTACCGATTATCGCGTAAAGTTTTGCTGCCGAAGCCAGAGAACAAAAATGCGTAAGTCATTGTTACTTTTTCGTGTAATGCAGCGTCATACGTTAGCGTTATATAGTCACTCCACCGGGGACAACGGATTATGAGACAGCTAAAAATTTCAAAACAGATAACCAACCGCGAGAGCCAGTCGTTAGACAAGTACTTGCAGGAAATTGGTAAGGTGGATCTGCTTACGCCCGATGAGGAAGTAACGCTGGCCCAGAAAATTCGGGAAGGTGACCAATTGTCGCTGGAACGATTAACGAAAGCAAACCTGCGTTTCGTCGTATCGGTTGCCAAACAGTATCAAAATCAGGGGCTATCATTAGGTGACCTGATCAACGAAGGAAACCTGGGTTTGATCAAGGCTGCTCAGCGCTTCGACGAAACACGTGGATTTAAATTTATCTCGTACGCCGTTTGGTGGATTCGTCAGTCTATTCTCCAGGCCCTGGCCGAACAGTCACGGATCGTGCGTCTGCCCCTCAACCGGGTAGGTTCGCTGAACAAAATTTCGAAGACGTTCTCCGATCTGGAGCAAAAATTCGAGCGGGAACCGTCGCCGGAAGAATTGGCGGCCGTGCTGGAAATTTCAGCTGCGGAAGTTGTTGACACGCTCAAAATTTCGGGACGTCACGTATCCATGGATGCGCCTTTCGTACAGGGAGAAGAAAACAGCCTGCTCGATGTACTTGAAAACGACGGCGAAGACAAGCCTGATTCGGGCCTGATCAATGACTCGCTGCGGAAAGAAGTTCAACGGGCACTCTCGACGCTCACCCAGCGCGAAGCCGATGTGATCACGCTTTATTTCGGTCTGAATGGCGAACATGCCATGACACTCGAAGAAATTGGTGAAAAATTCAACCTGACCCGTGAACGGGTACGGCAGATAAAAGAAAAAGCCATTCGTCGCCTGCGCCACACCTCACGGTCGAAAGCGTTGAAGACGTACCTGGGCTAAAATTCCTGTTTGCTTGTGAAGAACGGCTCCTGCGAAAGTGGGTGCCGTTTTTTTGTTAACCGTTCACAAAAAAATCGTTCTGCTGCACAAGGGGTTGACTTACCTTTAATTTGAGCCTTATTGTTCAGATCAATACATTGTCACTGATGTTCCGGCAAATTGTTACCGCACTGGGTCGCCTGTATAATTTTGTCATATCAGTGGTCGTTGCTCTGCTATTGGGGGTGGCTACCTGGGGAATGTGGCACTATTACCGGGACGTATACGTACAGGATGAGTTTTTGATGAAGGGCGTGGCGATGACCGTTTTGGTTGTCCAGGCCGAGCCACAGCAACGGTCATGGCAGGATCTGTTCAGCAACAGTACGTACCTGACGGTCGAGTTTAAAGGGAAAGCCTATAGCTGTCGGTTTGTTATGGATAGCGGCTATGTGGATACCGGAGATCGGGTGAAATTACTGTATCATCCAGAGTATGACGCTTTTCGACAAGCACATGCCGTTTTAACATTTAACGAGTCGAGCCGAAAATCCCGGTTGATTGGGTGGTCGTCGATTCGGGATTTTACCCCGATGCATCGACTGTTACTACTATGTCTACTCTTGTCTGCAGCGTCATTCTTTTTTATCTCGGGGCTGATTGTCAGCATCATCCCTATTCCTTTCCTGCAAACCATCGCCCGGTTTATTCTTGTCGTGGCACTGGGGTGTGCTGCGGTATTCTATACGTTCGATACAGCAGCGTATTTTCGATACTATCAGCAGTTAAAAACAGAGGGTCACACTATTTCTGTACCGGTTCTGGCTACTAACAGGACGACTCATGGGCGCAAGTATAGCTGGTATGAGTACGAGGCTACTATTCAACATCGGGGCCGGGAGCGGGTAATACCCATTAGTGAGGATGAGTTCGACAAGGCTACACCGGCCAGTTCGATGATGGTTCGCTATAATGCGTCGGTTGATGACCTGATGTCACTAGGGTATACACCCAAGTATGGACTCATGGTTGTACCCCTGTTTTTTAGCTTACTTGTCTTTCTGTTAATGCGCCCTGTCCAACAAAAGCCTGTTCCGTTAAACTAAGCGTAGCTGCTTATGCCCGCCATTAATTCTCGGTAAGCCATTTTTCAGTAGTTACCGGGTTATGCTGGTTCTGGCCGAACGGAAAAGGTGATCAATAGTTCGTCATCGATTCGGGAAAGAGAAACATCCAGCCAGGAGTGGTGGGTGTCGGTCGAGTGGTGCCATTCGATGGCCTGAGACTGACGTGCCAGATAAGCCTGGCGGCACTGGTCAAGAATGCTGGCGTCGGCGAACCACTGACTAAGAAGTGTTCCGGGCAGGATCGTTTCTGCCTGATCAAGATACTGGGCCAGTGTCTTGTTGGTGGTCACAATCCTGAAGTCGGTCAGTTCTGTGGCGTCTTCCTTCTGCCTATCAATGTATTGGGGGGTTAGGGTAAGAATAGCAGTGGGGCAGGAATCCAGAATATGTCGAAGTCGTTTGGCTTGTCGGTCGCGGTCGCGGTTGGCCTGCTGAATCGTTTCATAGGCTTGTTTAAGCATCGTTCCTTCATTCAGCTGGGTTATATCCCGAGCGATGGCCAGCACTCCCTCGACCGCACCGTCTTGCCCAAGTTCGGGAACCAAACGCGACTGGAAGAAGACGGCCCCATCGGGTTGGGCATAAACGTTATAATGCTCTTTCGGTTGTCCTGTGTCCAGCACTTCCTGTAAACTATCCATATAAGGAATCGCAATTTCATTGGGCTGTCCCATTTCCAGGTTGGTGAGCCCCAGCAACTGGTTCGAGGGTAAGCCGGTTTTTCGGGAGAAAGCCGAATTAGCGAAAACCAATCGTTGGTTTTTATCCCATCGGGTAATCACATCAGGGGTGTTTTCTACCAGCCGACTGAGTTGGGCTTCTCGCTCCAGAATCGCTTCTTCCGCTTTCTTCCGATCCGTGATTGTGGAGGTTACCAACAGAAATCCGTCCTCAAAGCGATTCGCCGAAATCAGGTGCCATTCGGGCTGGCGGGCCAGTTCGTCGAGTATTTCAACCTGCATAGGTTCGCCGGTTTCAACAACCTGTACATACCGGGAAAATAAGTCACTTTGTTCGGTGTCGCTGAATAGGGCTTTATAACTGGTTTTGTACAGATCTTCCACCGACTGTTTATCCCGTTGCCCTAATTCATTCACCAGTGGAACCAGTTGAAAATCCACAATGGTGTTGCGTTCATTCCGAACCGATTTGAACAACTGAATGCCAACCGGTGCGTGGGACAGTATACTCTGTAGAAATATTAGCAAGCGCTGGACCTGCGAATGATCGGTAATGTCTTCAATCGCGAGCAGTATAGCGGCCTGACCCTGTAGCCGAACGACCTTCCGTGCATTGAGCCGCAAGACCTTTTCGCCTAAATCCTGGAAATGATGGACCATCTCATAGGCCTGAATCGGGGTGTTCTGATTAATTACCTGGTCGAGCAACGAACGCAGGGCGGGTATATCCCACTGGCGGTTCCCTAATTCGTATAAAAGGCGGCCAATTGTATCGTCGGGCTCAATTCGGAAGGTTTTAAAAAAAGCCCGGTTGGCTGTTCGCACACGGAGGTCTTTGTCGAGTACGAGTACCGTTTCGCGGATCGTTCCAAAGATGGCGTCGGAATAATCGTAGGCTTCTGACAACTGATCGTTGCTGAGCTGCAGCTCCTGATTGATGGTTTGCAGTTCTTCGTTATTCGACTGGATCTCTTCTTTACTGGTTTCCAGCTCTTCATTGATGCTCTGCAACTCCTCATTGCTACTGATAATCTCTTCATTAGCGGATTGCAGTTCTTCCCGGCCAGCTTCCTGTTCTTCAAACATCGACCGCATATCATCCCGCAGGGTTACCAACTCGTCCTCCAGTTGTTTAATGCGTCGGTTGCGGAGCTGGGTCAGGGAGATAGCGGGCTGTAGGGTAGGGGTCACCTCGCCGAAAATAACCAGTATCAGGGGTTCATGGTTTTGGGACAGGAAAGGGACGGCATTGATCGTTATATGGTATGTCTGCTCCCGCACCCGGATCATCAACCCGGTTTTTGACGCTGGCTGGCCGGATTTATGCGCTTTGTTAATGGCCGTACGCAGGTCAAAGACCAGCTCGGGTCGGGCCATCTTCAAGAGATTGAAATTAGCCCGACCCGGTGCAGGTTCCAGAAACAGGCTGGTTGACCCCTGAAAGCGGATAATCTCCATGTCTTTATTGATAACAACGGAGGGTGGGGTATACTGGGTAAGCAGTCCATTGACACGTTGGTCCAAATCGTCGGGCTGACCAGGTTTTTGATGCATAGACATAGATTGTAGCTCTCTTTTTTCACCCGCTTCAGCCGCATAATCGGGGGGTGATGGTTCAGGAACGATTAGGTTAACGGGAGGGTAGGAACCGGGTACCGGCACTGGCTCCTGATCGCCGGTATAATCGAGCCGATTCAGATAGCCAGGGGTTGTGGTTGTTCGTTGCTGCAATAAATCCACCAGCGGCATAACCGAACGAAGACCCATGTTTTTTCGGGCGTAGATTTTAAAGTTCTTGGCTATCTGCGTAAAGAGCATGGTCGACGAACCAATCGTTTCGGCTTTTCCCAGGATTAGGTGACCCGTTGGGTTCAGGGCATAATGAAAGGTGGCAATCGCTTTCCGCTGGAGCACGTTATCTGTGTAAATCAGCAGGTTGCGGCAGCTAACCAGGTCGAGCCGGGAGAAGGGCGGATCGACAAAGATGTTGTGGGTGGCAAAAACGCACAAATCGCGGATAACCTTACTGATGCAGAACCCGTCCTGATCTTCGGTAAAAAAACGTTTTAGCCGCCTGGGGGAAATATCCGCCACCTGGCTGGCTGAATAACGGCCTAATCTGGCGCGAGCAATGACCCGTTCACTCAGATCGGTAGCAAAAATCTGGATGGAGACAGTCTTATCGAGATTGCCCATTGCTTCCAGCAGCAAGATAGCCAGCGAGTAAACTTCTTCGCCCGTTGAGCAGGCCGGAATCCAGAGCCTGAAGGGCTGATTGAGTGGTTTAGTAGTAAGTAGTCTGGGGAAAAGAACATTTCCCAGGTAGTCCATCGTGTCGGTATCCCGGAAAAAGCTGGTTACGTTAATGAGTAGATCATGATACAGCAAACCTGCTTCTGTTGGATGCTGGTGCAGATAGTCCATATAGTCCGGCACTGCCCGTAGTTTATACAGTGCCATCCGCCGGAGTACCCGTCGCCGGATAGTAGCTGTTTTATAATGCGTAAAATCGACCCCGATAAACTTGCGTAATAACTCAAGAAGAGTAACTAATTCGTCATTACTAGTTTCAGCCTCCTGGTGTGCCCCAGGTTTTTCGGGCGTATCAGGCACTACCGCTTCCTGACCATCCACACCTGTAGGAACGGCAGTATCCGGTGCATCAGGGTCGGTATTGTCAGGTAAGTTCATGTATCGGTTGGCTTAAAACGCATCATTTCGCTCGCCGGTGGCTTGCCAGTCGGCATCCATGTCCTGAAATCGCTGCGCAACCCGGCTCATAAAAAGCTCATCGAGCATGGCGGGTACAACCGCCGGGTCGGTCAGGTCCATTTCGCTGATTTTATATGTCTGCTCATACGGCCCTGCTTCAATTTTGACGATATATTTGCCGTTCCAGGCATACAGGCCGATGCGAAAACGGGTGTGGGGGATATCCTGAACGAAACGCATAGGCGTAATGATGATTAATAAACTATGAATTATTTTCCGATAAAACCATATTCTTTCGCAAAGGTAACTAACGCAATGGCCCACTCACTATTCCGAGTATATATCATTCGTCAGGTACTCCTGCTGATTTTTACATCTATCTTTTTTGTTCGCTGCGGCAATAACACTACCGATGAGGCTGCTCAGTTTTTCCTAAAGGGGAATGTTCAGTTGCAGAAACGTGAGTACAAAGAGGCAATCCGGTTCTATTCAGAAGCCATCGCCAAAAAATCAGATTTTGCGGACGCCTATAATAACCGGGGGTTAGCCAAGTTCCGGGACGACGACCGGGAGGGGGCGTTGGCTGACTACACCCGTGCTATTGAACTGGACCCTGATTTTGGTACGGCGTACTTTAATCGGGCCGAGGTTCTCCTCGAAACCGGTGATGCGGCCGGTAGTGTGTCCGACTTGATGCGGATCAACAAACAATACCAGGATTCTACCTTCTACCAAACTCGTTTGGGCGATGCCTATGTACGACTGGGGAAGCAGGCCCAGGCCCAGGTGGCCTACGACCGGGCTTTGCAACTTAACCCCGATAATGTGGAGGCTCTAACCAACCGAGGGGCTTTATTGTATAGTCAGAAGGCCTATGACCAGGCCGGTGAGGATATTCAGCGGGCTCTTCGGCTCAATCCAAAACAAGATGCGGCCTTGAACAATCAGAGTTTGCTCCTCGCGCGTGCCGGCAATTTTGCCGAAGCGCTCGTCTATGTAGAACGTGCACTGGCTTTACAACCCCGACAGCCGTATTACCTGAACAACAAAGCGTATCTACTACTGAAACTAAACCGGGCTTCTGACGCACTACCGCTGGTGCAGGAGTCTCTGCAACGCGATGACCGGAATGCCTGGGCTCATCAAACCCTCGGCTTGTATTACCTGAGTCAGAAACAGGCGGACAAGGCACTTGCCGAATTTCGGCAGACCGAAAAACTGGATGCGTCTGTAGATCAGATCTATTATTATATCGGTATAGCGGAGCAGGCCCTCAACCAGCAGCAGGCCGCCTGCGAAGCCTGGCGACTGGGCGAATTGGCCGGTGATGTACAGTCCAGAAAAATCCGGTCTCAGCAATGTAAGTAGATGTCGCGTGAATTGATTAAACGTTGTATTCGGATAATAAGCCTCAAATAACTATAACTACAGGTATAGTTATTTGAGGCTTTAATGTGTAGCAGTAGGGGAGCCGACTACGTATCATTGATTAACGGAACGGGATTGAAACGCTTTCACCGAAGCTTTGTAGGATAAGAACAGATCTTGATTGGCCTGTTTGTCCGTTTTTAATTCAAGGAGTTTAGCGGTTGAGGCTGGCTGGAAAAAATCGGATAGTATCTCCCCAAGTGCTTCAGCAGAATTACAGAGTATGTACGTCAGCCCGGCATCCTGTGCGGTATTTCTGGCTGTATAGCCGTGGGGTGTTTCGAAATAGGTTTCCAGCTCGGGTTGTCGACTGGGGCCGTCGATGATTCGGAAGATATGCCCGCTGTCATTATTCAATAAAATAATCCGCAGGTTGGGTGGAACCGGAGCCGACCAGAGGGCATTTCGATCATAGAAAAAAGCGACGTCGCCAATTAATAGAGTAACGAGCTTATCTGTCATCAGCGCAGCTCCAACGGCCGTACTCAAACAACCGTCAATGCCACTAACCCCGCGGTTTGAGGATACACTAATTTGCTGTCGTTCGTCCAATCCGCACAGGTTAGCGTAACGAACGGGCATACTATTGGCCAGATGCAGTATGGATGCATCCGGTAGCTGGTCGAGAATACGTTGTACTGCCAGCCAGTCGGTTAGTGGCTGGCTGGGTTCGGCGAGGGTTTTTTCAACCAGACGGGTGGCCTCTCGGTCCATGTGGTGCCATCGACTCAGGAATTCCTGCTGGTCTTCGGCCTCATCGTCGCCCTGAAGGAACCGCTGGTAGTCGACATCGGCAAAGAGTTTTTCCAGAAAGGCGAGGGGATCTGCCGGGATCAGGGTTGTCAGACTCTGAAAGGAATCATTGATGTGGTCGATGGCGGGTTGAATATGCCAGTGCCTGTGTGCCGGATACTGGCGCAGAAACGTTTTAAGGTTTCGGGTCAGGAATGAGTTGCCAATGGTCAGGAGTAAATCGGGCTGCAGCGTACGCGCGTTCGTCTCCCCAATCCCGGCCAGGAACGTATCAGTCCGGGTGATGAATAAATTATTCCGGGGAATGTTCCCAACTAGTTCACCAACAATAACTACTCCTGTTTCTTCACTAAGTTTCCGCAGAACGGTCAACAGGGCCGGATTGTATGGCAACTGTCCCACGGCGATCAGCGTCCGCTTGCTTTGTTCCCATTCGGTGAGCAGGCGGTGCCAGCTATCGGCGGGTAGAGTCGGCTGGGCTGAGAGTACCTCAATAGTCCGCACTGGACCGTAGGCGAATGACTCGTCGGTGGTTGGATAGAAGGGTTCGCGAAGGGGCACATTGACATGTACGGGTCCGGCCGGTGTGAGCTGGCTGAGGGTTATAGCCTCGTTAAGTGTCCGTTCGATGAACCAGCGTGCGTCGGCGTGGGTGTAGTCGGCTGGCAGGTCATAACTACGTTTTACGTGGGTTCCAAAAATACCAGCCTGATTGATTGTTTGACCATCCTGCTGGTGAAGCCACTCGTGCGGCCGGTCGGCGGTTAGGAGCAGGAGGGGTACCTGTCCGAAGAATGCTTCCGCAACGGCTGGGGCCAGGTTGTAAACGGCACTCCCCGAGGTACAGATAACCGCTACCGCTCGCTGACTCTGGAGAGCCATCCCGAGCGCAACAAAGCAGGCGGAACGTTCATCCGCCATGACCCGAACCCGCAGGTGTCGGTGCCGGGCCACGGCCAGCGTCAGGGGTGCCGAGCGGGAGCCCGGTGAGACAACAACATCCGTTATGCCTTTCTGATAGAGAAGTTCGGCAATGTTAACAATAGGTTGAAGAACGGGCATGGGATAAGCTAACAGTGTTAAGAAAAATACGCATCGACCAGTTCGTTGATCATGGCGAGCGTTAGGGGCTTAGTCCGATAGCCATTGATTTCTGGCAGGGAACCCGCCCGTTGCCGATCCACAAAACTGATTGAGGTCGTCAGCATTACGACAACCACTTGCCCTTTGAGTTGCGTATCGAGTTTTTGGTACTCTTCCAGAAACTCGAATCCATTCATACCGGGCATATTTATATCAACGAAAACGACATCGGGGCGGATATAATCGGGATGATCGGTATGGGTCAGGTAGGTAAGCGCCTGCATGCCGCTGGTTACTATTCGAACGTCATCGCACTGATTGGATTCGTTGATGACAAGCCGGTGAAGGAAGTTATCGTCGGGGTCGTCGTCAATTAACAGGATACAGTGAATGGGTCTGGGCATAATGCTGACTTGTCTTGATAACTTTTGGAATGACTACATAAAATGTTGAGCCCACACCTACCGTACTGTCGAGTCCGATCTGTCCGCCGTAAATGTCGACCACTTTTTTACAGGTAGCTAAACCAATGCCCGTTCCCGGGTATTCATTTCGACCGTGCAGCCGCTGAAAAATCTGGAATACCCGATCATAGTATTTTGAATCGATACCAATCCCGTTATCGCTGACCGTAAATCGGTATTGATTTCCTTCGTCGGACGCCCGTATTCGGATATGGGGAACAACGTCTGCCCGTCGATACTTCAGTCCATTGGTGACAAGATTCTGGAATACCTGTTTTAAATCGGTTCGGTGGGCTCTGATTGTAGGGAGTGGGCCAACATCAATCGAAGCCCCGGTTAACCGTATTTCGGTTTGATGTTCCTCCAGTATTTCGGCCAGTACCTCGTTGAGGTCTACCGTTTGAAAATCGATATCTGTACCCACGCGGGAGAAGTCGAGCAGGTCGTTGATCAGCACCCGCATCCGTTCGGCGGCAGCTGTCGATACATTGATTAATCGGACAGCATCCGTATCCAGTTTCTCTCCGTGTTTACTTTCGAGCAGTGTAAGGTAGTTAACGATTGTTTTGAGCGGTGACTGTAAGTCATGCGATGCGATATAGGCAAACTGTTGCAGCTCTTCATTAGAGCGGGTAAGCTCCTGCATAGCCTGCTGACGAAAAGACAACTCGCGGTCATATTCTTTTGATGTACGGAGGCCAACGGCTTCATCGAAGTACCGGATCAAAGCGAGAACGGTTGCAATGGATACCATGGCGGTACAAAAACGGACCAGGGCATTGATTCGATAGGCGGGCCACCAGAACATGACTGCATCGAGCAGGTGGGTAAGCCCGCAGAGAAGAATGAAGGCACCAAACAGGACAAAAACCCCGGACAGGGGTACGCCCTTTTTGACTAGTATAAATCGGATTAAAATGAGCGGGATAGCCATGTAGGCCAGCCAAATGGTTAAGTCAGATAGTATATAAAGCCAGCCGTGAAAGTCTGTCCAGCGACCACAATACCAGCGGGGAGGCCAATCGTTAACATTTGCGAGTTGCTGAAAAAACTCGATTACTTCGTTCATAAATTACTAATGATGAGTAGTTTAGGTAGGTGCACTGGGTATAATTAACTACATCAGTGTCATATTCATTAGCCAAATATACGAGGGTCCCCTTTGTTCTCATATCTATACATATAAATTGTATAGGTTGTGGGCAGCATCGTTAAACAAGTCAGTCAAACTAATTCTTTTTCCCAATTAATACAAGCCGTTTTACAGGTACCTTGTTAATTTTTGAGTTACTTTGTTTACCCAGTTGGCCTATAAACGTCCCGTTCATAAACGAAGTAGGCACTGGTAGCGTTATTATCAGGAAAACGATCCCCTGCATGAACCGTATTACCTTTGAGAATGAGGATGAGATCCGGGTAAAGTCCCTGGCTGGTGCTATTATCATCAACGTGATTTTAGTCGCCCTGCTATTGCTGGTCAACTTATCCCAAACTGTTCCCAATCCGCCCCCCATTGAGTTTGTAGAGGTTAATTTTGGTACCGATGCCCGTGGCAGCGGACGTATTCAAACGTACAATAAAGCCTCAGACTCCCCTAATCCGGTGGATGTCAAAGCCGCTGATAAACGACCAAATCCCAAGGTAAACACCACGCCCCGAGTAGAAAAGACCCGCGTGACCCCATCACCAAAGGTAGAGGAGGCCAAACCGGCCAAAACCGCTACGGAGAAACCAATTATTGCCAGTAAATCGGAGAGTCCCGTTACGACGCCCGAGCGCCCTGAACCCAAGCGTGTTGAATCAGCTAAGCCAACGGCTCCTGTAGAGCGTCCAGCCCCTCCGGCCCCACCCAAAAAGGTGGAGACGGTTAATAACGATGCCCTGTTCAAGAAATCATCTGGAGGAGGAGGTTCTAATGGAACGGTTGGGAAAGTCTCAGGAACAGGTGGTAACAATAATGGTGACGACGCCAGTGGGGTGGGTGATAAAGGCAACCCCAATGGGAAGATAGATGCCAAAGCACTTTACGGCACCCCGGGGGGGAGTTCTTCTGGTGTAGCTTTTGATGTTTCGGGTTGGTCTTTGGCCAGTCGTCCCAGTATTAATGATGATTCAGATGAAACCGGGAAGATCGTCTTTAAGATAACCGTAGATGGGGAAGGTGAAATAATCCGGGTTCAAACCCAGCAAACAACGGTTAGCCCGTCGGTTGTAGAAGTATACCGGAAAGCCGTTCAACGGCTACGGCTGCGGCCAAAGGGGGGGGCTACACCACCAACGGCAAGCGGTACCATAACATTTATCATTAAGTCAAAAGATTAATGCAGTACACGGAAGCAATCGACTATTTATATAGTCGGCTCCCAGTTTTTCATCGAATTGGTCCTAAAGCCATAAAGCCCGGTTTAGGAAATACCATATTACTGTGCGAAGGGCTTGGAAACCCGCATCAGCAGTTTACCAGCATTCACGTTGCCGGAACAAATGGGAAGGGGAGTACCTCCCATATGCTCGCGGCTATTTACCAGTCGGCAGGGTATCGCGTTGGCCTATATACGTCCCCCCATCTCAAATCATTTACGGAGCGGATTCGATTGAACGGACAGCCTATTCCGGAAGATGAGGTTGTCCGCTTTGTAGAGCAGCAGCAGCCGTTGATAGAATCGGTTGAGCCTTCTTTTTTCGAAGTAACGGTTGCCATGGCCTTCGATTTCTTTGCTCGTCACGCCGTTGACGTAGCCATTATTGAAGTTGGCCTGGGGGGGCGTCTTGATTCGACCAATGTGATCACCCCTGTTGCTTCGGTTATTACGAATATAGGTTACGATCATACTGATATACTGGGGGATACGCTCCCGCTCATAGCCGCCGAAAAAGCGGGTATTATTAAACCAGGGGTTCCGGTTATTATTGGCGAATCACATCCGGAAACACAGGATGTATTTACATCCGTAGCGGCATCGCTTCAGGCTCCTATAACCTTTGCCGATCGACAGTATCTGGTAAATGATTTGGGTTTGGTTGACGGAATTCGTCAGGCGTATGTAAGCCGTGGTGATGAGTCTGGCTGGCTTGTTAAACTCGATCTGTTGGGAACTTACCAACTCAAGAACCTCCCAGGTGTTGTGGCTACTGTGAATCTATTGCAACGACAGTTTCCCGTTACAGTGACTGAACAGCAGGAGGGGCTCGCTTCCGTAAGTTCATTGACAGGATTAACAGGTCGTTTTCAAACCCTGCGTTCACATCCAACGGTTATTGCGGATACTGCCCACAACCAATCTGGTTTAGAAGCTCTCTTCGAGACGATACGATCTATACGTTACAAAACGCTTCGTATCATTATTGGGCTTGTGGCAGATAAAGATCGTAGTAAGGTACTGTCTGTATTGCCCACAACTGCCGTTTATTACTTTTGTCAGGCGAATACGCCCCGCTCATTATCTGCTCAGTTACTACAACAGGAAGCGCGTGCTTTTGGCCGTATGGGTGATGTGTTTACTGATGTAAATACTGCTTTAGCGGCAGCCCTGGAGCAGGCTGACCCAGCTGATTTACTGCTTATAACTGGTAGTAATTATACCATTGCTGAATTAACCAATTTATAAACGTGACTCGTAGAAAATCGCATCGCTTTCTTCAGAATGCAGAGAGTACAAATGTCATCGAATCTGGTAAGCCCCTTTATAAAACAATTCTCGGTCGTTGGCGACCTGACTTTTTTGGGAACGGGAATCCAATTGTTCTTGAACTGGCCTGTGGAAAAGGGGAATATACGGTAGGATTAGCGCAGGCTTTTCCGAATGTAAATTTTATTGGTGTTGACATTAAGGGAGACAGGATCGCTCGGGGTTCCAGAATTGCTCAAAATCTGGGTTTATCGAATGTAGCGTTCTTGCGAACGGACATTAACTTTCTGGGCGAATTCTTCACTAAAGGGGAAATTAATGAGATCTGGATCACTTTCCCGGATCCACAGCCAAGACCAAAACAGGAGAAACATCGGCTCACACATCCTCGTTTTTTAGCTATGTACCAATCCTTGCTTGTTCCGGGAGGGACGCTACACTTAAAAACGGATAATCCGGAGCTGTTTACCTATAGTCTGGAGCAGGTTCAAGCAGCCCAAGGTAGAGATTTACAATACACAACTGACTTATATAACTCTCCACTGAATGAAATCCATTTAGGCATAAAAACGAAGTACGAACAAATCTTTTTTGATAAGGGATTTACGATTAACTATTTACAATGTAAAATGGGTGTGATTTAATAAAATCACACCCATTTGTAAATTAACTATTGTAATTTGATGGATGATTTACATGATTAATTTTGTAAATTTAAATAATTGAATTAAGCTGTAAATCTCCATGTTACATTGTTAAAATAACTTGCCGATAAGATCTGCAACACGGCTGGAATAACCGTATTCGTTATCATACCAGCCTACAACTTTCACCAGTGTACCATTAGCAGCTGTCAATTTTGAGTCGAAAATGCAGGAATGTGGATTGCCTACAATGTCAATCGATACAATTTCGTCCGTGCAGTACTCAAGGATGCCGTTCAAAGTAGTTTCCGATGCCTGTTTGATGGCATCATTAATTTCCTGAATTGAGGCTTCCCGTTTCAAAACTACTGTCAGATCGGTTAAAGAACCATCTGGTGTTGGTACACGCATGGCATTACCATCAAGTTTGCCCTTTAACTGTGGAAGAACCAGTCCTACAGCTTTAGCGGCTCCCGTTGAGGTCGGCACAATTGATAAAGCGGCAGCTCTGGCTCGGCGAAGATCAGAGTGAGGGGCATCCTGTAAATTCTGGTCGGCTGTGTAAGCGTGAATGGTTGTCATATAACCCTTCTCGATTCCGAAGACGTCGTCCAGGACTTTCGCCATTGGCGCGAGGCAGTTCGTTGTGCAGGAAGCATTGGAAATAATCGTTTCCTCGCCTGTTAAGGTGTCATCATTCACACCTAATACTACAGTTGGAATATTTCCTTTAGCAGGAGCAGAGATAACCACCTTTTTAGCGCCAGCTTGTAGGTGCATGCCTGCACCGGCCTGGTCAACGAATCGTCCGGTTGATTCCAGAACAACATCAACGTTTAATGCACTCCAGGGAAGATTTTTTGGGTCACGCTCAGCATATGCATTAATTCTAATGCCATTTACGGTCAGACTTTCGCCATCAGAAGCAACTGTTCCGGAAAATTTACCGTGAACGGAGTCATACTTAAGCAAGTGAGCTAATGTCGCATTATCGGTTAGGTCATTGATAGCGACTACTTCTATGTTTTCTTTTTCAAGTAGACGTCTGAATGATAACCGCCCAATACGGCCAAAGCCGTTAATAGCAACGCGTATTTTTTCCATGTACAGAGAAAATTGGTTTGTTTTCGGGGTCAAATATACAGATTTATAAGCCGATATAGGCAAAAAGAAATTACTAATGCACTTGATGATAATAACTGATAAGACAGCATTTTAGCAAAATAGCATATACTGCTTTAGTATTTGTGTCAATTATAGTAGAAAATTAGTATTTTTATTAGTAAATACTAAACATTAATAGCATTTTTAGTAATATTTACTAATTTATATTAGAATTTGATAATAGTATTACTAAAATACTAATTTATTCATGTTTTTTTTTACTAATGCCATTAAGATTTACTTCTATTCGTTTTTACTAAGCACCATGGGTAGGAGGAGAGTAAGAACAACCTGATTTTAATTGAATATTTTTATATTATATAGGTTGACATTATATCAGTAGCCTTGCTAAGGAAACCGTATCATTCGTGGTGTAAATCTCATTAGCAAGGCTGAAATAGTTTTTCTATACGGATATAATTAGGATCCTTAGATATAAACAGCACAAATTCTTTTAATAAACATACTCAAGAGCCCTTTACTACCTTACTGAGTAGAGTTTACTCCACTAATTGTCCATAGAACACTACAGTCAACCAATAAACATACAACAGGCTATATCCTTGTAGAATGCATAAAATCCGTTTTACTGGTTGCCTAATGATGGCTGGTATTCTGATCAGCGTTTAGGTAAGACTTCTATCTATTACCATGACCATTACACTCGGTTTAACAGGATATATGTTAGGAAAACGACCTTTGGATATTGATGTATTTATTACTGATCCTATTCTTTTAAACGCGTTGAAAAAACAGGCCTAATTTTTGCCACTCCTAATTTAAGTGTGGGTACGTGGCACAACGATTTATGGTCGACGATTAATACATCCGTTTAGAGAGTCGATCATAGCACAGATGGTCAATGTAAGCATAACCTACTGATTGGAGAGTTGAGGCAAATACCAAGGCACAAATAATTTGATTCTTATATTTCAACTATACGTGTGTTCGTGTTACCTTTGGAAAAAGAATTTCTGACTTCTCTATAATATTGTTGTATAACAATAGAAAATTTCGTTCATAAAAATATATTATTGATATTCAGGTAGTTATGTGTGTATTTATAAACATTCACTTTAATTAAATGATCAATCAAATCGAGGACATCTGGGCCAACCGTGAATTATTATCCGAGCCGCAATCCATCAATTTAATCAAAGACGTAATAAATCAATTAGATAGGGGAGAACTCCGCGTGGCAACGCCACCCACAACTGAAGAAGACAGCTGGACTGTCAATGAGTGGGTAAAAAAGGCGATCCTACTTTATTTCGTTAGTCAGCAAATGAAGACCGAGGAAGTTGGGATCTTTACATTTAACGACAAAATACCCCTTAAGACCAATTTCGCTGAAGCTAAAGTTAGAGCAGTGCCTCCTGCCGTTGCACGGTTTGGTTCTTACCAGGCACCCGGTGTCATACTAATGCCATCCTATGTGAACATTGGTGCTTACGTCGATGAACGCACAATGGTCGACACGTGGGCAACAGTTGGTAGTTGCGCACAAATTGGTAAAGATGTTCACCTTAGTGGGGGTGTCGGCATCGGTGGTGTACTGGAGCCACCGCAAGCAGCCCCCGTTATTATCGAAGATGGAGCATTTGTAGGTTCCCGTTGCATTGTAGTAGAAGGTGCCCACATTGGGAAACGGGCTGTACTGGGTGCTGGTGTAACAATTACAGGATCGTCAAAGATTATTGACGTGACTGGCAACACGCCAGTTGAATACAAAGGCTTTGTCCCTGCTAACTCCGTTGTGATTCCAGGAAGTTATGCTAAACAGTTTCCCGCTGGAGAATATCACGTTCCCTGTGCAATAATTATTGGCCAGCGTAAGCCATCTACTGACCTTAAAACGTCACTGAATGAAGCATTAAGGGAAAATAACGTCTCTGTTTAATTATGTATAATACAGGTTTGTAAATTAAATAGATTTACAAATTTAATCAGTATAAGTTATTAAATCAGTTTACATGGCCACACTTTACAGATGTGGCCATTTTATTTTTGTAATTTACAATAGAAATTTGTGACTATTTACATGCTTATTATTTATATTTGTAACATATCGATTGACATTATTTAAACAGGGCAATTATGATGACGATAAATGACAAGATTAAACAGATTCTGATTGACAAGAATTTAACGCCTTCGTATTTCGCCGATGAAATAGGCGTCCAACGATCAAGTATATCGCATATTCTATCTGGTCGAAACCGGCCCAGTTTCGATATAATTCAAAAGATAATCCGTCGCTTTCCCGAACTTGGGTACGAATGGATCATGGAAGAAGAGAGTCAGCTTACTAATCAAACGGTACCAGCAGGAGTAGGATATGGAACAAACCGTTCTGTAGGCAGGCCTCTATCCATCGAACGACCGGATCGATTTACTGCTGGCGGTATCGTATCTCAACAACCACAATCGCCGGGTGTCCGTAGCCAACGCACTGAAATACCACCCGTAAGTTTACCACAACAAGTAGAGGTAACCAACCCATCCGATAGTCAACCAAGGGAAAATCCGAACTCTGATAAACCCGAGAAGAAGGTTGAACGCATTCTGATTTTTTACACAGACGGGTCGTTTCGTGAATATACACCAACTGCTTAAGCTCTTACTAATGCCTTTCAATAAGGACAGTTTTAGGGCATGTTTCTTATTGATCTGGTTGGCCAACCTCTAATTGGAAGCAGTCATACCGGCTAAGAAGAGTCGACTCGACATTCGATTAATGCCAAACTATACAAGGATAGCAATCAGGTAGAGCGATATTTCAACAGGCTGAAGCATACCGCCAGGTGGCTACCCGCTACAATTGAACTTGTGCCTTTGAAAACGTTACAAGGTATTGATAAGCTTTTAATGGGTTAATCATGACTTTCAACCGGTAGTATATGGTTAGACTGGGAAGATTGGAAAACCACTACCCAGGGAATGATTTGGAATTACTTGGATGCCAAATCAATCAATAATATACGGCCGAAAGAAGTTATTGGCACACAGATAGACAATATATTAGAACAATAAGCGGCATTCTCGACTGACTACTCATCTCTACAATATTTCCTCGACGATTATCGAAGAGAGACGTTTAAAACTTTGAGTCTTTGCTGAACTGTGTACTGAATCAATTCAAGACCAGGAATTACTAATCATAAATTTTCCGCAATCCTTATCATTTGTGGTAGTGTTTGAAGTTCCTTGGTTTTCCTAAAATGGCCTTTAAAGCCCTGTAAAAGCCATTTTTAAGCCTTTTACTACCTAAGTCCCTGTAAAGCAATACTTTAGTGTTCCACGTGGATAACGTGTTAATAAGTCTGTGGACTACCCATTTTATTTGTTGTATAATTTATATTATGTTAAGTAAAGTTTTTATTAAATAGGGTCGATACCTTCCGGTACCGACCCTATCCTTACTGTCCTAGGCTTCATTTACCAGCTTCGATACACACAATCTTCTTCTCTTCGTACTGTTTCAGAATATTCTGAAGATTGGTCAGGTTTTCATTTACATCAGCTTCATCTTTAATTGATTTAGCTTTCGTGAAGTATGGCAACGATTGCTTGAATTTACCGCAAACTTTACCATCCAGTTCCTTACCATTCTTATTGTACTCAGCCATATCCATCCGGTCTACACCACGCTTCATTTCTACAGCCTCGTTGAAGAGGAAAACTGCCGTATTGAAATTAGCGTCATAATTGTTAGGATCAATGGCCAATGCTTTATCCAGGTACATCTTCTCCTGATTCTTATTTTCAGTCTGTGCCTGCTTGAGTTGGGCTAACCGCTTCGCTCCGTCCGTTGCAGCGCTGGCATTTGCTGCCGCTTCTTTAGCCTCAGCTTCCAGCTTGGCAACTTCTGTCTTCTGCTCTGCCAGACGCTTCTGTACATCCGTTAGCTGACGCTTTAGCTCGGGTTTAGGCGACTTTTTGATCGATGCCTGTAAGCGGGCAATCTCACCGTTATAAGCGTCGATAATACTTTTGGCATCGGCTAATTGCTTGGCGGTGTTGCCGCCCTTTTTGCTATCCCCTTCCAACTTCCGGATCTCCTCAGAGGATTTGCTGGCAATGTTATTATAAACAATTGAGAGGTTCACCAGATTCTGTACGTTATTTGGATCTTTCTCAACCATCGCTTTCATACCCGTGATGGCTTCATCCATCCGATTTGTCGACAGCATGATATTGATCTTCTCATTGGCCAGATCTTTATTTGTGGGTGCCAAAGCAATCCCTTTATCCAAAGCAGCCAGCGCTTTATCAACTTCATTATCGGCCCGATACAGCATTGCTAACGAACCATAAATAGTTGCATCCTTTCCTCCACTGGTAATGTACTTTTCCAGTTGAGTTTTAGCCGTTGCATTATCCTTGATCTGCTGGGCAGCAATAGCCGTATAGAGCGGTGCCAGCGTATCTTTCGGATTAATGTCGCCCGCTATGGCCATCGACTTCATCGCATCAGCATAATTCTTCGATTGGAACTTGGCAACGCCCTGCTGCATGAAAGCGGTGGCCATAAGGGGAGCCTTTAACGCTTCTTCTGCTTCTTTAGCTAATTTACCAGGACCACCTTTTTTGTCCTTATCCAATTCAACTACTTTCTTGAAAGCATCGTAAGCTACCGTAGCGGCAGCCGAATCGATTTTCATCTGTCCTTGCGAAGCGATATTCTGATACGTTTTGGCCCGATCCATCCAGGTGCTGGCTTTAGCAGCCGCTTTGGCATCGGTAATATCCTTATCACTCTTTTCCTTTTCTTTCTTAAATGCTTCCATAGCAAGCGCGTCTCCGGCTGCCTGCTGGGCGTGTACACCTAGTGAGAGGAGACACGCGACGGCGATTACAAAAACTTGTTTCATGTGTAAACTGGGGTTGTGTTTTCTTTTAAAGAACGAAATTACGGATTCTGTCTGTATAAGCATGACCTATCTGAAATTGTTTGAGCCGCCCGACTGATTATAGAATCAGCACGGGCGGCTCAAAACTACTTGGCAATAATGCCTATTCTTCTACTGCGGCTTCAGGTTCAGCGGTAGCTATCTCCTCGCCTTCCTCCCTTTTGATTTTTGTTACCGATGATATTTCATCGCCCTCATTTAGCTTAATTAAGCGTACACCTTGTGTATTTCTGCCAATTACATTAATCGCGTCGACCGGCGTTCGAATAGCAATGCCCGATTTATTGATGATCATCAGGTCGTCGTTGTCGGCTACATCAAGTACCGCTACCAGTCGGCCGACTTTCTCCGTTATCTTGAGCGTACCGACACCTTTAGCACCCCGGTTCGTAATTCGATACCCATCAATTTCCGACCGTTTACCGTATCCGTTCTGAGAAACAACCAGTAATTGAGCATCCTGAGAGGAAATACATACCATACCGATCACATGATCGGTTGGATCCTCCTCGTCCAGAGAAATACCCCGAACACCCGCTGCCGTACGACCCATGGGCCGAACCCGGCTTTCATGGAAGCGAACCGCCTTACCTGCACTCGATGCAATGACAATGTCATTGTCGCCATTGGTCATGCAAACGCCCAGCAGCTGATCGTCTTCATCAATCGTAATGGCGATGATTCCATTCTGACGAGGGCGGGAGTAGGCTTCCAGCATCGTTTTCTTGATGGTGCCTTTCCGGGTACACATCACAATATAATTATTGTTGATGTAATCCTCGTTCTTCAGGTCTGTTACATTGATAACGGCCCGTACTTTATCGTCCGACTCGATGTTAATAAAATTAGCCAGTGGCCGACCTTTCGATGTCCGGGAACCTTCGGGAAGTTCATAAACCGGCAACCAGTACATGCGTCCTTTCTGGGTAAACGCCAGCAGGGTATTGTGCATGGTAGCCGTAAACAGGTGCTCGGTGAAGTCTTCTTCTTTAGTCGAAGCGGCCTTCGCCCCTACTCCTCCCCGCCCCTGCGACCGGTACTCCGTCGTAGGTGTTCGTTTGATATACCCCTCATGCGAGATGGTGATCACCATGTCCTCATCGGCAATCAGCGAAAGGTCACTGATGTTACCGTCGCCAAGCGGATTGATTTCGGTCCGACGCTCATCGCCGTAGCGGGCCCGAATATCGGTCAACTCCTCTCTGATAACCTGACGTTTCCGTTCCTCGCTGGCCAGAATCTCTTTCAGGTCGGCAATTTCAGTCATCAGCTCATCGTACTCGGCCTGTAGTTTATCCCGCTCCAGACCGGTCAGCCGTTGCAAACGCATTTCCAGGATCGCTTTCGCCTGAAGATCGCTTAGACTGAACCGCTCCATCAACCCCGTACGAGCCACTTCCGGGTCACGTGACGAGCGAATAAGCTCGATAACAGCATCTATATTGTCGAGAGCAATTAACAGCCCTTCCAGGATATGCGCGCGTTTCTCGGCTTCGCGGAGTTCGTACTGCGTCCGACGAGTAATTACTTCGAACCGGTGCTCGACGTAATACTTCATCATGTCCTTCAGATTCAGCATCATCGGGCGTCCCTTCACCAGAGCCACGTTATTGATACTGAACGAGGATTGAAGCGCGGTATGCTTATAGAGGTTATTCAGAACGACGTTGGGAATAGCATCTTTCCGAAGATCATAAACCACACGCAGGCCATCCCGGTCTGATTCGTCCCGGAACGCCATAATCCCTTCTATTTTCTTGTCGTTGATCAGTTCGGCCGTTTTTTCGAGCATCACGGCTTTATTGACCATGTACGGAACATCCGTCACGATGATCTGGGTCTTGCCACGATTTTCTTCAATGGTGGCATGGGCCCGCATCACAACGCGTCCACGACCGGTCTTGAAGGCTGACTTAACCCCTTCCATACCATAAATGGTCGCACCCGTCGGAAAATCAGGCGCTTTGACAAACTGCATCAGCTCCTCAACGGTGATCTCACTGTTTTCCAGGTACGCCAAAATACCATCGATTACCTCTGTCAGGTTATGCGGGGCCATGTTTGTGGCCATACCAACGGCAATGCCAGACGACCCATTCAACAGAAGGTTCGGAAGTTTGGCGGGCATCACGGTCGGCTCCTGCAGGGAATCATCGAAGTTACCCTGAAAATCAACCGTTTCTTTATAAATATCCGTCAGTAGTTCATCGGCTATACGCTTCAGACGCGCTTCGGTATAACGCATGGCAGCGGGTGAGTCGCCATCAATAGAACCAAAGTTCCCCTGTCCATCGACAAGCGGGTAGCGTAATGACCAGTCCTGGGCCATACGAACCATGGTGTCATATACTGATGAGTCACCGTGGGGGTGATACTTACCCAGTACTTCACCGACGATACGGGCCGATTTTTTATGTGGTTTGTTGTAATTGACTCCCAGTTCGGCCATTCCAAACAGCACCCGGCGGTGAACGGGCTTTAGGCCATCACGCACATCGGGCAAGGCACGAGAAATGATAACCGACATTGAGTAATCAATGTAAGCACCACGCATCTCGTCCTCAATGTTAATGGGAATGATATTACTGGGAGATTCGAGGTCGGGAGTTTCGTCCGCCATGTGAAAAAGGAGTTTCGCAGAAAATTACTATTCCAGACCACACACTGCGCGTGGGCTGCTCTATAGACAAATATACAAAATTTTCAGGAGAAAAGAGAAATAAAGGCGTGAAAACAGGCCTCAACGGCCTCAGCTACTCGTCAGAACCCAGCTACGAAAAGTATAAAAACCGAACGGAACACGTCATCATCATCTAAATGAAATACAATTCTATTTCAACTAAAACATAGACCTTTCTTAAGGCCGTCTGCCGGCCCGAGTCCGGTTGTATAGCTGTCAGGATTTTAACCTGGGGTCGAAGGAAAACGGCTCCGATCGAACCAGGTTGATACCAGAAAAATCGGGATGTGCCGGGTTCAGGAGGTAATTCCATTCATCGGGTATAATAGCGGATGGTACACGTAGTACGGCAGAGCGTCTGTTTTCAAGCCACTCCCCTCCTATCTGCTGGCAAACATTGTATTGCCAATAATCAGACCAGTTGGCAGGCAGGCGTTCGGCATCCACCGTATCCACCAAAAGACCGTCCGGTACATTGATGACCATTACCCGAAAGCTGTCCATCAGGCCTTCACTGGAGCGGTGAACGACATTTTCAAGGCAGGCCAGCGCTCGTGTTCCTGCGGTGTAGATAACAAACTGGCCGCGGCTATTCCAGCGGGCTGCCCCGCCCGATGCCACCAGCCGATCGGCGTAAACGGCTTTCGTGATTCGATAAACAAGCATTCAGCAGAAGATCCGTTAGTAACGTCAGGCCAGGTCGCCGTATTCAATCCGGGTGACCTCATCCATCACCAGGTCTATCCCCCCTGAGGTATGCAGCAAGTCAAACGGAATCTGATTCCCTAATCCATAGGCTGGCTTGTCCATCCAGCGACGAAAAGAATCAGCTGTTCCAAATACGGATTCGCCGGTTTGAAACAAGGCCATAATTTTCAGCACTTTCTCGCTATCCTGCGGATTGAGACTTTTCTTCTCCCGTTCGTAACGCTGAAACGTTTTAAGAGACGTATCGAAAATTTCGGCCAATTGTTCGCGCTTGTAGCCGGTCAGCTCAGCAATTTCAAAGAAACGCGTGGCCGGAACCCCTTTCAAGGCTGAAAATACAAGCGCTATACGATCTGGAATAACCATACGACAAACATAGGAATTTTGTCCGATAAACTCAGAATTTTGTCTAAAAATTCCCAATTCAATATAGGGTTCAAAACCTAAAGGGCTTAAAAGCGTTTGTAGTAATAGTCCATTAATTAACCACTAACGTTATGAAAAAGATTAGTCTGCTTTTGTTGTTCGCGATCAGCACCCTGAGTTTCCAGGCATGTAGCGATAAGAAGAAAGAAAGTAATGACAGCGTTGAAAACGCTGAAAACGCCAATGATGCCAAAGAAGATGCCGGAACCGGTCAGACCGAAGAAAGCAATGAATTCGCGGTGAAAGCCGCGACTGGCGGCATGATGGAGGTTGAACTAGGTCGTATGGCGCAGGAAAAAGCCCAGAGTCAGGATGTGAAGGAGTTTGGCGCCATGATGGTTACCGATCACTCAAAAGCAAATGACGAACTGAAAACCATTGCGGCTACGCACAACATCACGTTACCAACTACCCTTGGTGAAGATGAACAGAAACACGTAAACGACATGGCGAAGCTGACCGGGGCCGAGTTCGACAAAAAATACGTTAGTATGATGGTCGACGATCACAAAGAAGATATCGATTTGTTTAAAAAGGCCGCCGACGACGAGAAAACGAACCCGGCGGTTAAGGAATTTGCAACGAAGACTCTGCCTACGCTGCAAAAGCACATGGACCGCATCAGCGCCATTGACAAAAAGATTGATTAATTAACTGTTTTGTTTCGTACCGGCTGTATTAGCCGGTACGAAACAAAAACTAGCGTACTCAACGTATGAAAACTCTGGTCTCAGCAATTACACTAGTCACACTATTTGGTAGTGTATTAACCAGTCGGGCTCAATCAACGACGGGCGGACGTAGTGGCGGTTCGACAGCCTCTACCGGAACGGGTTATCTGACAGAAGGAAAGCGGCAAGCCGCATCAAATCCCTCCAGCATGACGATTGCCGATGAAGGCGCTTCCCGTGCGTACATGTACGTTCCTCCTAGCCAAACGAAAAACCGATCAACTTCACCTGATGGATCAGGCGGGGTGAATAAGGATAAAGCCCAGCCTAAAACATCCGCAAATACCGGATCAAAGGCATCTCCGAAAAAGGCGAATTAACCTGCGCACTCGGCAAGGCTGTTATTTTCTTACTTTTGACTACCCGAATCGTTACTGAGGGATAGTTCAATGGTCATGAAAAAATACGTTGCCTTCGGCTTGACACTCGAAACCGAGCTTGATTTCACGGGCGTTTTACAGGAGTCAACGAAAGAAACCGATGTTCGCATAGCTGAAGCACTCCTTCACAACCAGGCCAGGCGACCAACTCGCGTACACCGCCGTGGCGTACAGGCCCGGTTCGGTAAAACACCAACCAGTCTGCTCTTGCACTGGGCTGGCATTGCATCCTTTCAGGTCTCCGGAGGAAAGGAAATCATTTACCAGAATCTGGGTGCCGACGAAGGCACCCTGCGACTATTCCTGCTGAGCGAAGTTATTGGCCTTCTGCTCTACCAACGGGGGCTCTTTTTGCTACACGGTAGTGCCGTAAAGGTGGGAACGACCGCATCAGTATTTGTGGGCGTGCCCGGCGCTGGTAAATCAACGACGGCAGCCGCCTTTGGCCAGATTGGGCACACGGTGCTGACAGATGATCTGGTCGCCATTCAGTTAATGGGCAACAAACCATTTGTGATCCCGGCGTTTGCTCAGTACAAAATCTGGAAGAATACGGTCGATGGGCTAAAGCTCAATAAGTCAAGCCTGGAGCCGTCCTTTGAAGGAGCTACCAAATTTCTGGTAACGCAGCCTTTAGCCGATTTCCCCAACGCTCCTGTTCCCTTACAACGCATCACCCTTTTGTATCCGTCCAATGCCCGTAGGCCTGATGAGCCCATCAAACCCCTGCGGTCACCGGTCGAATTACTCAAACATTTTCCACTTCCGGTTCAACTCCTGACGGGTAATTTTTTACAGGCACATTTTCGGGATTCGCTGGCGATTGCTCAGTATGCTGCCATTTATCAACAAAAAAGGCCCAACGGGTTTGACGCGCTGAACCTTTTTGTGAAATCGTATTCGGATAGATGCTTAGCCTAACCGTTGTATCAACTCGTCTGTGGTTACTTTAAGCTGCTCGCCCGTCAGCATGTTTTTTAGCGATAAAACACCCGTTTGCACCTCTGCAGAACCAATCAGCACAACAAACGGAATATTTTTCGCATTGGCATAATCGAGCATTTTCTTCACTTTCGATAAATCAGGATACATCTCGGCGGCAATGGCAGCTGTTCGGAGTTGACGCAGTACAGGCAACGCTACCGAACGGGCCTCGGTATCGAAAGGTATAATCAGAACCTGAGTGCCCTGTCCGGCATCGGCGGGAAAGAGGTTCAGTTCCTCCATCACGTCGTAAATGCGATCTACACCGAAAGAGATTCCCACACCCGACAAACCCGGCATACCAAACGCACCGGTTAAGTTATCATACCGGCCGCCCCCGCTTACGCTGCCAATAGAAACACCATTGGCTTTCACTTCAAAAATGGCGCCAGTATAGTATGACAGCCCACGCGCGAGGGTTGGGTCAATTTCTACAGTGGAATCCGACAGTCCATATTGATTGACTAGTTGAAGCGTTTCTTCCAGTTCAGCAATCCCCTGGCGTGCAGTGTCCGAAGCGGAAAGCCAGTTTTTTAACTGATCGAGTATTTGATTAGGTTCCGTGGGTTCCGAAACGCCAAACAGAAACAAGGGTTCCAGGCTAGCGATGGTCTCGTCCGAAAATCCCCGCTCCTGGAGTTCGTTCAGTACTTTCTCTTTCCCAATTTTGTCCAGTTTATCAATTGCCACGCTCAGGGTACCCTCCTGACCGGGCGCACCAATAACTTCTGCGATGCCCGCCAGAATCTTGCGGTTGTTGATTTTAAGGGTAAAATCCTGAATGGTCAGATTCCTGAATACTTCGTGGATCATCAACACGATTTCGGCCTCACACAGAAGCGAATCGGTGCCAACTACATCGGCATCGCACTGGTAGAACTCGCGGTAGCGTCCCTTTTGTGGCCGGTCGGCCCGCCAGACAGGCTGCATCTGGTAGCGTTTAAACGGCAACGTTAGCGAATTCCGATTCATCACCACATACCGGGCAAAGGGAACGGTAAGGTCGTAACGAAGGCCTTTCTCGGCTATTTTCGGGGTTAACTTCTTTGAACCTGAGGCCAGATCGAGTTCGGTGACTCCCGCAGCAAAATCACCGGAATTAAGTATTTTGAAGAGAAGCTGATCACCCTCCTCCCCGTATTTCCCCGTCAGGGTAGACAGGTTTTCCAGGGATGGCGTTTCTATCGGCTGAAAACCAAATCGTCGAAATGTCTGGCGAATTGTATCAAAAATAAAAAGCCGTTTACGCATCTGCTCCGGCCCAAAGTCACGGGTACCTTTCGGCAATGTTGGTTTTTGCATTGGAATAAAGCCGGATTTTAGTCCGTTTTTACAGCCTGATGGACACAAGCTGCGTATTAGGATGCAAAAATACTGACTTTAGTCGGTGGTGCTTTCAAAAATCAATGAAAAAGCGTACTTTTGCGGTCTGATTTTGAACTGACACGTAAAAAGATACAATCATGGGAGTAACAGAATTAAAGCGGAAGGCTCGCCGGAACCGCGCTATCGCCAATAACAAGACTAACGCAATCAAACAACTGCTGCGCAAGCCAACCATTAAAAACGTAGACGTAGAAGCCATCAAGGCGTCGTTTGCGGAAAAGAAAGCAGCCTAAACGAATACATTGTCTGTTCACCCAGACGGCCCTTATCAAGTAGCCTCACCTTTACCGGGTGAGGCTTTTCTTTTGGGGCGAAAACGCGCCCAGTCGCGGTCACGCTTCTTAAGTTCACGACGCACAAACCGACGATAATCCAACTGTGCCCGGTAGCGAATAGCCTGCCCGAAAAGCAATAGTCCGCCATTGATCAACACCAGGCTATAAGCGCCCCACAAAAACCATTGCCGAAAAGGAGCGCCCCCGTGTTTTGCCTCCACAGCTCCACTTAACACACACAGGCCAACACTAAATAGAAGTAAACCCAGCGGGGCCACAATCAAGCCTTTGGTTCGGGTACTCATGCGTTTTACCAATCGTTGACCTGGCGGTTTAGCGAGCTTTGCCATCGAGTATCGGGGGTTGAAAGGGTTTATGTAACTAACGTTCCAATGGTTAATTTCGTTGATTCAGGCAAGGTATTACGTACTAAAGGGTACGGCTTACGAAGGGTATTCGAGGGTAGCTCCCGTTTCGCGGAATCCTTTGGGCTCCGTCAGGCGCTTCCAGCCTTCGCTCAGGAAACCAACTCCGTACCCGATTAGCTGAACAAAAGCGGCTGCTACGCTCAACAGACCAACGTACAGACTTTTTTCCTTACGGGTGGCATCCACCAAAATCAATACCGAAAAAAAACTCAATATACTTATCGCCAGTGTAAATAACAGGGAGCTAATGAACGCCCAAATCGGAACCGAAAAAACAAAAAGTGTAAACAGAGCCGGAAAGGCATGAACGAGTTTCAGTTCGGCCGGATAGTACCGGGATATGTTGATACGGGCTCGACCAAAGAATCGCAACTGGCGAAAAAATTGTCCGAAATTGGTCCGGCGCTTGTGGTAGATGAAAGCGTCGGAAATCAGGCCGGTACGAAAGCCATTTTCAATAATCCGAATGGCAAACTCAATATCCTCCCCCATCCGGCTTAGCTTATACCCACCGACGGCTTCCCAAACCGCACGGGAAAGCCCCATATTAAAGCTACGGGGATGGTAGGTCCCACCCAGGTTTTTTTTACTACCGCGAATCCCGCCCGTGGTAAAGGGCGAGGTCATGGAGTAACTGATGGCTTTCTGAATGGGCGTAAAGTCGGGGTGAGCCGCATCGGGGCCACCGTAGGCATCAAGCCACGATGACCCCAGCTGCTGGTTAACCGCCGAAAAATAGTGTGGGGGAACAAGCGCGTCCGAATCAAAAATAACGAAGTAATCTCCCCTGGCCCGCTCAAAGCCGTAATTTCGGGTAAACCCCTGCCCGGAATTTTCTTTGAAGAAATACCGGATAGCCAACTGGTCAGCGAAATCAGCGACTACCCCATCCGACGTGTCAGTCGAACCATCTTCAATAACCAGTACTTCAAAATTTTTATACGTCTGCTTCGTCAAACTCACGAGCAGTTCGCGCAATTCGCCCGGACGGTTATAAACAGGAATGATAATCGAATAATACATTACGTATTCATTATTTCCAGTAAGCTTTCTTCGTTGGCCTTGATAACCTCATCCACCAGTTCATCGGTAAGGGCAACGGATAGAAACAGGCTCTCGAACTGGGATGGGGCCAGGTAAACACCCCGGTTCAGCATAGCGTGGAAATAGCGGCCAAAAAGCGGAGTATCGCACGTTTTGGCTTCCGTGAAGTTGCTCACCGGGCGATCTGTCATAAACAGGGTAAACATGGACCCAATATGATTGATAGTATACGGTAGGCTGGCCTTCTGCAATCCAGCCCGAAAACCATCGGTTAGTTTTTTTCCAATCGTCTCCAGCCGGGTGTATAACTCCGGGTGGTCATTCAGGTGATGAAGCATGGCCAGCCCTGCCGACATGGCAATCGGATTTCCAGATAGCGTTCCGGCCTGGTAAACCGGACCTGCCGGGGCAACCATGTCCATAATGTCGGCCCGTCCACCATAGGCACCAACGGGCATACCTCCACCAATAATTTTACCCATGGTTGTGAGGTCGGGGGTAATGCCAAAGCGTTCCTGAGCTCCTCCTTTGGCAAGCCGGAAGCCGGTCATCACCTCATCGAAAATCAGAATAACACCGTGTTTATCGCACAACGAACGAATCCCTTCCAGAAAGCCCGGTTCAGGTAGTACGCACCCCATGTTCCCAACTACCGGCTCCAGAATGATGGCGGCTACCTGATTGTGGTTATTATCCAGCAACGTTTCAACAGCTGCCAGATCATTGTACGGCGCGGTCAGTGTATCCGCAGCCGTTGCCTTGGTAACACCCGGGCTATCGGGAATACCCATGGTCATGGCGCCACTTCCAGCAGCGATCAAAAACGAATCGCCATGTCCGTGGTAACACCCCTCAAACTTAATCAGCTTGTCGCGACCGGTAAACCCACGCGCCACGCGAATAGCCGCCATGGTGGCTTCGGTACCGGAGTTCACCATCCTGACCTTTTCGACCGAGGGCACCATAGCCGTAATTAACTCAGCCATCTCGACTTCTTTGCGCGTGGGCGCTCCGAATGAAAACGAATACTGAATTGCGTCACGGACGGCTTTCTCGACCGGCTCAAAGGCGTGACCCAGAATCATAGGGCCCCACGAATTAATCAATTCAATGTATTGCCGGCCATCCTCATCCACAATGTAGGGACCCTTTGCCGATTTGATAAAAATGGGCGATCCACCCACAGACCGAAACGCCCGCACGGGTGAGTTTACTCCACCGGGAATCAGCGTCTTCGCTTTTTCAAACAATTGTTCGCTCGTTGTCATTTTTTGAAAGGCAAATGATGAGATGAACGAGTTAATCCCTCAGGATACGTTCGTTCGTTTGCTCATTCACTCATTAATTTTCACAAACCGACCGTCTTCGTATTTTACGATTGGTACAATTTGATTGTCGTTACTTTGTGTATAGTCAAAACCCGAAAGCAGGTAATCGTCGGTATCGGAGATAAGTGTGGTTCGATCACGAAGCTGAAGACCATTTTTCGCTAACTGACGGCCGAAGAACAGCATCATGTCGTATCCCTCACTCGCGTAAACCGACGGAATGGTATTTCGTTTGGCCAGGTACTCCTCCTCAAACGCAGTAACCGACTCACGGCTTTTGTCAATAAAATCGGGATATAACAAATACAGTTCCCGCCGGGTAAAGGTCGAAGCGGGTACTTTGTACAGATCAAAAGCAGAAGCCGTTGAAATCAAAGGTGCCGTTATGTGTCGGCGGCTGAGTGCATCGAGCATTCGAACCCCATCGTCTTCATTGCTACTGGAGAAGAACACGTGCCCAACGGCCGAACCGGTGGACTGCGAAGACATTGCGTTACCGGACCGGGTAGCCGTTGCCGTACCGGACAGTTGCATGGCATCAGCCATCTGCTGTGCCGATCCGCTTACTTTACGAAAATCAACAACCTGGTAGTTCTGCCGTTTGAGTTCAGCCTGATACGAAGCCGCGAGTAATGAATCTTTCCGCGTAGCCCCAAAAAAGATGGCAGCCCGTCGGGAGGTATTTAAACTACGAACCAAATCAGCTACTTTTCGCGCCTGTTGGTTCATGGAAGGCTGCGCCAGAAAAGACATTGGCTGGTCAATGATCAACTCGCTGCTGGTCGCTATTGGATTGAGCAGCAATATAGTATGCTGGTTGGCGTATGCCAGCGCAATCCGATTAGGCTCCACGTACAGCGGGCCTATGATCAGATCCGTTTGAGCAAAGGCCGGACTATTAACCAGCTCAAGGGCTTTATTGGCATCATTATCCAGATCGTAAGCAAACAGGTTGACGGTAATTCCCTCTTCCTGCAACTTAGCTTTTGCGAGCTTAATGCCATTATAGAGATCATAAACGTACTGATTGGACCTCAGCCTTTTATCCGAATTAAACTCGTCAACCCGAAAAGGAAACATCACGGCGACATTATAATATCCCTTCGTTCGTGAATTTCGTCCATTCGGCGAAATAGGGGTAACCGGACGGGAGCCGCCCACCTGAGATGTCGTTCCTGCTGGCTGAGTCGACGTTACGGGCGGAACACCAAACCGGTTGGTCAACCGGTCAGACAATTCCAGGTCGTCCTTATCGGTTGCCGTTCGCTGGATCAGGTCGATTAGCGCCAGCCCGATAATCCGGTCAGCGGGAAATGACTGACTCAATGCCTTTAGCCGGGTCAGGTCGGTAATACGCGGGATAAAGTTCTGCTCAAGCTTTGTAACGTCGGTGCGGAGTTCGGCATCCGTGATGGACTGCAGTGCTGTCAATGCTTCCTCGTATTGGCCCAGCTCCATGCCATTAGCCGCAAAAAGGTAGTTAGCATCATCCATCTTCTGCCAATCCGGATATTGCTCCATCAGTTGCTTAAGCATGCCTCGGGACTGCGGGTACTTTCGCTGCCGGAACGCAGCAATAGCATAATGGTAGGCGGCATAAGGAGCCAGCGGGCCGCGCTGCTGAATCAGCACGTTAAGATCGGACTTGGCTCGTTCGTAGTCGCCCATCCTCACCAGTTCAAGAGCTGCTTTATAGCGTTTCTGCGCATCGGTTGTAAGTTGTGCCCATACTAGCTGCGAGCAAATTAATCCGCAGAACACAAGAACTGTCCGGATCAGTAAAAGAAATCGTCCATTCATAGTCAATTGGGTTAATGCACAAAAGCAACGCGAAGGCGTTGCTTTTGTCAATGAAGGATGATAAATAGAAGCAGTAGTCACCGTTTATTCATCACTTACTTCTTAGACTTTGCTCGGCGCTGGGCTTCATCAGCCTGCTTACGGGCCTCTTCGGCGGCAGCCAGCTGTTTTTGCAGCAGCGCCTGGAATCCGCCGGGCTTCTTGCCTTCTCCGGCTGCGTTCTTACGACGGTTTTCGTCCAGAACCGCTTTGATCTTATCTTCATCAACAAACCGGCGGATCAGTTGTTGCTGAGCAATCGTTACAACGTTCGATACAAAGTAATAAAACGTCAAACCGGCCGGATACGAGTTGAGAACGAACATGAACATAAGCGGGAATACATAGCTCATAGCTTTCATATTCACTGGTCCCGGCTGCGTTGGTGTTGTCTGGTTATTGTAATACGCGTACGCAATGGACGAAATCGTCATTAATACCGTAAACAAACTGAGGTGACTACCAATAAAAGGGATAGCCGGGAAGGTAATAAACGCATCATAGGTTGACAGGTCATTAGCCCACAGGAACGATTTCTGGCGCAGCTCAATTAAATTCGGGAAGAGCATAAACAGCGAGAAGAGAATCGGCATGGTTGCCAGTACCGGAACGCAGCCACTCAGCGGACTAACACCCACTTCCTGATACAATTTCATTTGCTCAGACTGTTGCTTGGCCATGTCGTCACCAACCCGTTCCTTCATCTCGTTCAACTCCGGCTGGAGAACCCGCATTTTGGCCATACTGATGTATGACTTGTAGGTTAACGGTGTTAGAATCAGTTTTACGAATACCACCAGTGCAATGATCAGTAGGCCGTAGTTGGCAATGAACTTCTCCAGGAAGTTGAACACTGGCACGAAGAAGTACTTGTTGATTGGCTTCAGGATGGAGTACCCAAGGTATACGTTCTGATCAAATTCGGGGGCTACACTACCCAGCAACTGAAAATCATTGGGTCCGTAAAAGAGTTTGTACTGTCCTTTTCCGGCTTTTACATCGGCAATGGGCAGGGTTACATCGGCAATGGCCGTTTTTACGACACTACTGTCGGCCGGATCGACCAGCGCTTTAAAATTTGCCTTGGTCAGCGGGCTGTTTCTGGCAACAAAACCCGACAGGAAGTATTTATGCTTGATGGTAAACCATTTCACGGGTTCTTCGACAGTTGCTTCCTGGTTACTTTCGCCCTCGGTTAATTTCTCAAAATCTTCGTCGGCCGTCAGGTAATTGATGGTAGCAGCCCGGCGGTTGTTGGCCAGGTCATTTTCATACTGCCGCATTTTATCTTCCCAAAAGAACCGGATATCGCCAGTACCGATCGCATTTGACAGACCGTTCAGCTTAAGGTCATAGTCGAGTACATACCCCTCGGCCGGAATTGTGTACACCTGTTCAACAGACTGCCCCGGCGCTACTTCTGCCCGAAAGACAATCTGCTGCGCCTGACCACTAACCGTACCACCTTGCGCTGTTGTCTGGTAGTATAGCTTGTGTAAATCAACCTTACCCTGATTTGTAGGGAGTTCAAGAAGGGTTTGACTGCTTTTCTCGTCAATAAGAACGAGTGGTTTCTGGTCGAAGGTCTTGTACTTTTTCAGAATAACCTCCTTTACCCGACCGCCCTGCGTGGTAAGGGTTACTTTAATATCGTTATTTTCAACGACAATATCACGGGCCTGGCCGATGGCAACGGTTGCGAAATCACCAAATTTAGCCGTTAAGGCAGCTGAGTCAGGAGTTTGTTGAGTGCTTTTGCCGGCACCTGTATCCGTAGCGGCAACCCCGGAGGCAGTTGTGGGTTTTGTTGTTTGTGTTTGTTGAGCAGCCTGTTTTTCGGGCGCAGGTTTCGGTACCAGCAGCTGGTAGCCGACCAGCATCGCCAGAATCAGGACAATGCCAATAAGTTGATTACGATCCATTTTATAAGTTAGTAAGTCGGTAAGTCGGCAAATCGGTAGCCGGTAAGCGGCTGGCGCATGTGTTTTATGGCGTCAGCCACTTACCGGCTACCGACTTGCCGACCCACCGACTATTTTGCGCAAAAATACGTCAATCCGGCTGCTTAATCAACCACATCGGCGGTTTCTACACGGGCGGTCAATACATCGGATGTAGTTTCTGCAGTACGTTTTTTCTGAGTATACGTAAGCGCAGCTTTCACGAACTGAACAAAAAGCGGATGGGGATTCATCACGGTACTTTTCAGTTCCGGGTGAAATTGAACGCCCACATACCAGGGATGTCCTTTTAATTCAACGATTTCGACCAGGCCAGTATCCGGATTGATACCTGTTGGGCGAAGTCCTGCTTTTTCGAAGGCTTCCTGGAAATCACTGTTGAATTCGTAACGGTGACGGTGGCGTTCGCTGATTTGCATTTTGCCGTAAATCTGGTGAGCCAAAGAATCCCGCTTGAGTTTGCAGGCATAGGCACCCAGACGCATCGTGCCTCCTTTGTCCGTAATGCTTTTCTGCTCCTCCATCATACTTATAACCGGATTAGGTGTGTGCGGCTCCATCTCCGTCGAATGGGCATCCGGAATGCCCATCACATTACGGGCGTACTCGATTACCGCCATTTGCATCCCAAGGCAAATTCCCAGGAAGGGAATGCCTTGCTCCCGAACAAACCGAACAGCGTTGATTTTTCCATCGATACCCCGCTCGCCAAAGCCCGGCGCTACCAGAACGCCGTCGAGTCCACTAAGTACCTGAGCACAATGATGCTCATCGACCAGCGTTTCGGATTGAATCCACTCCAGCTGAACTTTACATTCGTTGGCAGCCCCGGCATGAATAAAGGCTTCGGCAATAGACTTATAGGCGTCGTGCAGTTCAACGTATTTCCCGACAAGGCCAATACGAACGGTATCGCCCGGATTCTTCAGCCGTCCTAAAAAGCCCTTCCAGGCATCCAGATCAGCGTCCTTATCGTTGTAGAGATCAAGCATATACAGCGCCCGCTGATCGAGCCGTTCCTTTTGCATCAGCAGGGGGACATCATAAATCGTTTCCGCATCGAGGGCCTCGATTACTGAGCTCACCTGAACATTGCAGAACTGAGCAATTTTTCGACGGATGTCCTGCGGCAATGGATGCTCGGTACGGCAGGCGATAATATCCGGCTGAACTCCGTTTTCGAGGAGCATCCGGACCGAGTGCTGTGTCGGTTTTGTTTTAAGTTCCCCGGCCGATTGCAGGTAAGGTACCAGCGTAAGGTGAATAACAAGGGTGTCTTTTTCGCCGAGTTCAAACTTCAACTGGCGAACCGCTTCTACAAAGGGCAGCGATTCAATGTCACCTACGCAGCCGCCAATTTCGGTGATCACGATATCGTAATCGCCCGTTTCGCCAAGGAGCTTGATGTTACGCTTGATCTCGTCGGTGATGTGGGGGACGACCTGTACGGTTTTACCCAGAAAATCGCCCCGGCGTTCGCGGGTGATCACGTTATTATAGATGCGTCCCGTAGTAATGTTATTCGCCTGAGAAGTTGGCCGGTTCAAAAACCGCTCGTAGTGCCCAAGGTCGAGGTCTGTTTCAGCCCCATCGTCTGTTACATAGCATTCGCCATGCTCATAAGGATTGAGTGTACCAGGGTCGATATTGATATACGGATCGAATTTCTGAATCGTAACCGTAAGCCCCCGTGATTGAAGCAGTTTGGCAAGTGAAGAAGCAATGATGCCCTTGCCCAGTGATGAAGTTACTCCGCCAGTAACAAAAATATATTTCGCGGATTTTGGTCCCGTAGCCGCCATGATTGAAACCTGTTTAGGTCGTTACGGGACGTAAAGGTACAAGAAAAAAGGCGGAATGGGCGAACTGAATTTGCAAAAAGTTAATCTAATTCGCCTAATCAATTGGTCATCAGATCGCTCTGAAGGGAATTATCTTTTTGTAACCTAAATTAAAGCTAAACTTTACATAAACAACTTTTATGCCGTATATAATAATCATACCCTATGCATAAAAACTAGGTTCAGAAGTATGATTGCATATGCTAGCCTGATTATATTCTACTAGTAACGCCTTCCGGTAAACTGCTGTCGTACAGCCAGTATGCCGGACAGCTGGTTTTATACATTTACATCAAACATATATACTTATCATACAAAAGCGCCCTTACTTTTATCATAAGGGCGCTTGCGGTTAAACCTATACTTTACTTACCTTGTGTCAGTTCTCGCTCCTCGTAGGCAAGTCCGTACTGCTTCAGGACATCTTCAGGAACGCCATCCCACTGGTTCGGCACGTTACCCACATAGCCAATGTCTTTAATTCCCATCTGACTGGTGTAAAAACCGGTAGCCGTGAGGTTACGCATGAAGCTGAAAAAAGAGGCTCCTTGTGTCATATCAGGCTTTGCTTTTCCCGGATAAGCGATCTGCTCCACCATGTCAATTTGCTGTGCTTTTGTGCACAGAACGAAGGATTTGCCGTATCGCTTGGTACAGGTGTTATCCAGCCACTTGATACCACCCCGCATGGGCGTCTGGTTTTTGGGCTGGTCTTTCATCATGAATTCGATGAAGGCCGGAACTCCCGCCTGCGACGCACTCCCCGACCGTTCATCGGCGGGTATAATGATATCGGATAGCACCGTTACCGTTTGCAGTTCGTGAGGAGTAAAGAATTTCTCGGCGTTCAGTCGTGCGTCCCGCTCGGCTTCGAACTTCTGACGGCCACCGGGAATTTTCAGCGGCTTAACGTCTGGTGGCGCGGGAACGGCCGCTTCAACGGGATTGACAGCCAGGCCAAAACCCGTGAGCGACAGGGCTTTAAGGGAATCTCTGCGTTTCATTGGTTTTCGGGTTTAAGGTTATATGTTTTTCTGTTTTACCTGATCGATTAAATACTCACTGGTACGCATGGAGCTGGCAAGGATGGTCCAGGTAACGTTTTTATCACCCTGCGACGGGAAGGGAGCCGCATCCACGACAAACAGGTTCTTCACATCGTGGGCCTGCTGGTATTTGTTCAGCACCGAGTTTTTTGGATCATTCCCCATCCGGGCAGTACCTACTTCGTGGATGATCTGACCCGGAGCGGCCAAGCCGTAGTTATTGGCGGCATTTGGTTTGTCGCCTAAGGCAATTCCTCCCATCGAATGAATAATCTCTTCGAAAGTTTCCTGCATGTGCTTCGCCTGCTTCACTTCATAATCCGACCATTTGTAGTTGAACCGCAGAACAGGAATACCGTATTTATCAACCACATTCGGGTCGATTTCGCAATAGTTACTTTCCAGCGGCACCGGTTCACCCCGCCCGGCCATACCAACATAAGCACCGTAGAACCGGCGGTAGTCATCTTTCAGACTAGCTCCGTATCCACCACCGGGATGCATCTTCCCGTCGCGACCCGGAATCATGCCGTTCATCGCTTCGATACCCCAGCCAAATCCATAGGCAGGCATGCCCATACCGCCCCAGTATTCGATGTGGTACCCGCGAGGGAAGTCTAGCTTCTTATTGTCGAGCCACCAGGGTGTAAATACGTGCATACCGCCGACGCCGTCCTCGTTGTACCGCTTACGGTCCATCAGGGCTGGTACAAACGCTGAACGACTGGCGCCCGTAGAGTCGTTGATGTATTTACCGACTACATTACTGGAGTTGGCCAGGCCGGTCGGAAAACGACTCGATTTGGAGTTGAGCAATAAACGGGCGGTTTCACCAGCACTGGCGGCCAATACAACCGACTTTGCCTTTACCGTAACCTCCTGCAGGGTCTGCGTGTCGACATAACTAACCCCCGTACATAGGCCGGTAGCCGGGTCGGTTATAACTTCCCGAACCATAGCACCATTGATAAGGGTGACGTTCCCGGTTTTCATGGCTGGCTTCACCAGGACCGATGACGACGAGAAGTCGGCATACGCCTGGCAACCGCGTCCACACTGACTACAGTAAAAACAGGAGCCCCGCTCATTGTTAACCGGCTTGGTCAGGATAGACAAACGGGATGGAATTACCGGAATGCCGATACTACGGGCTCCTTTCCGGATCATCAGTTCGTGCAGCCGGGGCTTGGGTGCGGGCAGAAAAATACCATCCGGTTCAGAAGGCATATTCTCCACCGAACCGAAAACGCCGATCATTCGGTCGATTCGGTCGTAAAATGGTTTGATGTCGTCGTAACCGATAGGCCAATCTTCACCAACGCCGGTCATGCTTTTACGCCGGAAGTCGTCCGGAGCAAATCGAAGGGAGATGCGCCCCCAGTGGTTTGTACGACCACCCAGCATTCGTGACCGGAACCATTGGAAATCGGACCCTTTGGCATTCGTGTAGGGTTCACCCTCAATATCCCATCCTCCCCAGGCGGCATCGAAATCGCCAAAGGCACGGGTTGTACCCGCTCCGCGTCGGGGCGACTCCCAAGGCCATTTAAGTTGGGTAATGTATTTTGGATCGGCCGGGTCAAAATAGCCACCGGCTTCCAGCAGCACAACTTTGGCACCAGCTTTCGCCAGCATATAAGCTGCCATGCCTCCTCCGGCCCCTGAGCCGACAATTGCTACGTCGTATTGGACGGGCGCTTTTTGAATCTGAAATGGATCCATGCAAAAAATGTAGGTTAATTAATTAATCGAAATAAACCCCAACAGTATTTTAAAAAATTTTAAAAAGCAAAAAGTAGCGACAATTACTTCTTGAGCTGGTGATAATAAATGAGCAGCTATCGGTTAATTACTGACTATCAGCCTCTTAATCAATATCTAATAACCTTATAACCAGTGCTTAAACAGAATAAGCAGGAAATGGTCATCTCTTACCTGTTATCGACGAAAATCAATCGAACAGATACCAGTCGACCCCGAAGGCAAAACCCCGGCGCATTGGCAGGAAGTCAGGTGCCACGTAATAGCCGGGTGTAATCAGGCCTTGGTTGGCATGGGTTAGTTTGATGAATAAGCGGGTACGGTTGATCCGCAGATTCGCGTACAAATCAGCCAGTACATACCCCTCTACCTTCTGGCGATTTTGAATGTGGTACTGCTGGGTGAGGGGCATATACGCATCCCCGTAGTACGGCGATTTATAATGAAGATCAATTCCTGTTTGAATGTATAGCACTTTAGCATACAGAAATTCATACTGAATGCGAGTATTTATAAAAAATGGTGGCATACGAATAACGTCCGGCCCCTCTTTGGCAGTATAATAGGCCTGCCCGGCAACAAGAAACTTACCTAGTTGCAAATGATACCCCAACCCCGGCCGTATAATACTAATAGGCGACTTTTCCTGCTGAACAACTCCGGCCGTATCGAAATAAACGTAATTCTTAACCAGATAATAATCGAGACTCGGTTGAATACGCAGCTTTTTATAACCCACATTCAGCTTACCGTAGGCATGGAGATAATTCCGCTTGGATAATGGCTCCAGTCCCCTTGTTGCATCAGGCCAGAGATACACTTTGCTCTGAAACCGCTCCTGGAGCAAGGTCGGCTCGACGTTTACATAGGAGCCACCCGCCGTGAGAAACTTACTCTCGACCTGCCCCTGAATTCGGTAACTCCCACCCGCCCCCAGTTCAGCTTCGGCCGTCAGGCGGGATAGGCTATCTGGGAAATAATACCCAAGCCAGCCCCCAACAAAGGTTTCGGTTCGGGTAGTAGCATATTCATTATAGTTGGTCCGGGAGGTATTGTAGAGGCTTGTCTGCCGGTAATTTCGTATCCGCAGGTAAGCCCGGTAGTTGAACGAAGCTCCTTTAAACTGTGAGATACCTTTGATACCAAACTGATTTTCAAATAGCCGAAAACGGGCATGCTGCTCCAGCCGGGAGGTATCGCCTAAGATGGTTGGATAAAATTTCCGAACATCTGTGGTTAGGCCGGCATCAGTCAGATTCAGCCGAAGGGTATCGTCCTGGTAAAAGTTTTTCTGAACCTGATAATCGAATTTATGATAGAGCTGAAAACCCTGATCGAGAATATACTGGTGGTATATATGCGAGTTGTTGCGTATTTCCCAACCGTGCGGCCCCTGTAACGATGTGCTGCCGCTTCGTAAACGGGCATCGCCGGTATAATTATAAAGAATAGGAACACCACTGGCCGTTTCACCCGGCAACACGCCCCCCTGCTCATCGAGGCTGTGGTTCATATTAATGAAATGGGCCAGCAGGATGTATTTATCGTTCTTCGAGCGGTAGTTCGTGTGTAGCTGAACGCCCCAGTTTTGCGCTAACAGCTTATAAGGGTCCGTATTCCCACTGGTACCAAACTGTTTTTGCGACGTAAATCGCTGTACATCGAAGCCGACATTCCAACGAGGGTTAATGTTCTGCGCCATATCGAAGCGCAGGATGTTCTGGTTGTTTCCGCCCAGCGCAATGTACATATCCGTAAAGGGCGATTTGGTATCGTAATACCGCACATCCATCGTCTGGTACGCATAGGGCGAAAAGACATAATAGCCCGACTGGGCACCCAGTTGCTGAGGAACCTGTAGAAAAACCGGCCGCATAGGTGTACCCAGCGCCCCTAAATCCTGGTAGGTGTTCTGGCTCCGCTGCACATAGGTGAAACGGTGTACATCGTCCATGGTTGTATCGAGGGTGTAGAGCTTCCGGCGGTTGTTGAAGACATCGTCTTCCAGTACGTACCGGGTAGACCTGGGGCCGTAGATTACTTTCGTTGAATCATCAATACCATTCGTACCTGTGGTTGAGGTTGGCATACTCTGGCGCCCGCCAAAACTACCCGGCACCTGCGTACTTCCCGGAAACTGCTGCGACCAGGCCGGTAAGGACACACTTAAACTAATTAGTAAGGCAATAAAACTACGCTTCATCAGCTCAAAAGTACACCAAAACGCCGGACACCCGCTAGTTAGCCCCATCCTCTTAACGATTTTTAAGTCGGGCGGTTGTCAAAAACCGGCTAAATGCCGCTTCGTGACTGTCCAGGAGCTGCATGGCCACGGGCAAATAAAACAAAGGTAGTGTATCCCGCTCCTCCGCCGTTAATAACGCATCCAGTTTCACCCAATCCTTCTCCGTTGTCAGTACCACGGCCCCGGAGGGCAATTTTTCCAGTACAGCGTTAAGGTCGGTGCGCTGGTAGGCATGATGATCAGCAAATCGGATGTGATGACGTAATGTAAAGGCTTCGCGCACGTACAGTTCCAGCGGCCCCGGATTGGCCAGTCCTGACACCAGAACGACTTGTTGAACATCGTCTGCACCGGCCTTTTGAGCAGCAAAGGAAACGGGCTGTCCATAGTGCAGTCCGGCAAAGAAAACCGGCGTTTCAGCACTCGTGTAAGGACGGATTTTTGCTGTGATCTGCATCTGTTCGGCAACAGCCAGATAATTCGGGCACTTGGTCACGACAATTGCATCCGCCCGCCGGGCCCCATGCCGCCGTTCCCGCAGTCGCCCGGCAGGAAACGGATAGTCCTGATAAAATGGCCGGTTGTAATCCATCAACAAAATAGACAGGTGCGGCTGAACGGCCCGGTGCTGAAACGCATCATCCAGTAAAACTTCCTTAATGTTGGGGTAAAGGTGCATCAACGACTGTAAAGCGGGAGCCCGACGCTCCCCAACACTTACCCGGATATCAGCGCCAAACTTGCGGTACATCTGAAGCGGTTCGTCGCCAACAGTTGACGCAGTGTCCAAATCGGAAACCAGCTGGAAGCCGGTCGTTTCCCGACCATAACCTCGGCTCAGCGTTGCGGTTGCGCCAGCCGTATAGGAGCTCTGATCGATTGACCGTTTAATCAAAAATTCAACCATAGGTGTCTTTCCTGTACCCCCAACAGTCAAATTACCAACACTGATCGTGTAAATAGGAGATTGGTAGGATTTTAATAACTGGCTGTTAAATAACCAATTACGCATGTCCATTATTAGCCCATAAAGTCCACTGAATGGCAAGAGTAGGCATTTATATATAAACCGCTTCATTAATAATTTTGTAATATTGCCAGCTTGAGCAGTCAAAATTAGTACTTTTAGGACTGGGAACTCCCGTCCTCACCGTTTAGTACAATGAGTTTAAAAGCCGACTACCTGAAATACACGTTGCATTTTCGCTTCGAAGCGGGTACGTCACGCGGCACCCTCACCGAAAAAACGTCTTATATAATCCGGCTTTCTGACGATGAAAATCCGCCCGTTATCGGGTATGGCGAATGTGGTCCGTTAAAAGGACTCAGTTACGATGACCGCCCGGATTTCGAAGATTGCCTCCGTCAATATTGCGATGAATTTACGGCGATGGACCTTCAGCTGTTCAGTTGGAATGTCCCGATCATTCTCAACCAGGTCATCAGCCCCCAGTTCCCGAGTATTTTGTTTGGTTTCGAAACCGCTATGCTCGACTTTCTAATGGGTGGTAAGCGTATCATTCGCCCGTCGGACTTTATCAGTGGCCAGCGCAGCCTACCCATCAACGGGCTCATCTGGATGGGTAGCCAGTCGTTTATGCGCCAGCAGATCGAAGAAAAACTGCTCGCGGGCTATACCACCCTAAAACTAAAGATCGGAGCTATCGATTTCGACCAGGAATGCGATCTACTGGCGATGATTCGGGAGCGTTTCCCCGCAGACCAAATCACCCTGCGGGTCGATGCTAACGGAGCCTTTACGCCTGAGGAAGCGATGAAAAAGCTCGAACGGCTCGCAGGTTTTGACCTCCATTCCATAGAGCAGCCCATTCGAAAAGGGCAGCCCGATCTGCTGGCTGAACTGTGTAAGCATTCGCCCCTACCCATCGCACTGGATGAAGAGCTGATCGGACAAATGGAGTACGTTCATAAATTCAGGTTACTGAAAAAAATCCAGCCTCAATACATTGTCTTGAAGCCTACCCTGCTGGGTGGCCTGCGGCATTGCGATGAGTGGATTGAACTGGCCAACCGACTTAACATTGGCTGGTGGCTTACCTCGGCTCTGGAGTCGAATATCGGCTTGAACGCGGTGGCTCAATATACAGCCCAGTTTAAACACCTGCTGCCCCAGGGGTTAGGCACCGGGCAACTGTATCACAACAATGTCGATAGTCCACTCGTTGTCGAACATGGGCAGCTACGGTACGACCTTAGCCGAAGTTGGAATTTAGGGCCCCTCTTTATGGATGCCTCTCACTAAGTAAACACGTACCATTGAACCTCCCCGCCGATCATATCCGCCTGCTGTTTGGCTTAAAACTGCGCCAGCTTAGACTCGACAAAGGCCTATCTGTCAGCGAATTGGCCCAAAAAGCAAGTCTATCCGTTTCCTACGTTACGGAAATTGAAAAGGGGCGTAAATACCCAAAAGCAGACAAGATATCAGCTCTGGCCAACGCCATGCAGGTGGATTATGATACGCTTGTTTCCCTCAAACTAAGTAAAAAACTGGAGCCGATCTCAGACCTGCTTCGGTCTAAATTCCTGACTGAAATACCGCTCGAACTCTTTGGTATTGACCCCTCGGATCTGCTTGAACTACTAGCCGAAGCTCCGGCCAAAGTCAGTGCCATGATTCGAACGTTTATGGACATCGCCCTCAGCTACAACATGAGTGTTGAGCGGCTGTACCTCACGATGCTGCGGTCTTATCAGGAGATGCACGACAATTATTTCCCGGATATAGAAGCGGATGCCGATCGCTTTTTAACTGAATTTGCCCCCGCCCCCAATCAGCCAGTTACTGAACTTTTGTTGAAAAACCTGCTAAAAACGCGATACAACGTTCGTATGGAACAGTTTGACCCGTTAACGCAGCCGGAAATAACAGCGCTTCGATCTGTGTATCGGCCTGAACAACAGACGCTTCACCTCAATGCTGGATTAACGCCGGAACAACGCTTATTCATACTGGCACGGGAGGTAGGGTTTCAGTTTATGGGGTTAAAAAATCGGCCCTACAGTTATTCCTGGGTCGAAGCGGAATCGTTCGAGCAGATTCTGAACAACTACAAAGCGTCTTATTTCGCCGGGGCCATTTTGATCCGGCGCGCCGTTCTGGCTGAAAAGCTGGGCGCCTTATTTGCCCGGGATACCTGGAACAACGACGACTTCCTGCAACTCATTAATGAGTTTGGTGCCACCCCCGAGCAATTTTTTTACCGGCTGAGCACCATTCTCCCGAGCCAGTTCGGTATTGACCAGCTTTTCTTCTACCGGTTCAATCATACACCGGGTCAAACCACGTTTCAGCTGACTAAGGAGATGCACCTTTCCCGCCAGCAGGGACCACGAGGTATTGTCGACGAACATTTCTGTCGGCGCTGGATTGCCTGGACTATCCTTCAGGAACTCCAGTTTCTGCAACAGAACAAAGGGTTTGACGGCACTCTTTGCCGGGCGCAGATTTCGGAGTATTTTGATTCGAAGCAGCAATACCTGATCATCTCAGTCGCACATCCCTTTCAGGCCATCGGGCATCAGAATATTAGCCTTTCGATGTGTTTTGCCATCAACGATGCCCTGCGCAGCAAGATGAAATTTCTTTCAGGTTCCTCGCTCACGAACCCGGCCAGTCAAGTATCGACACGGATCGTCAACGAAGCCTGCGAACGCTGTGGTATATTCGATTGCCGTGAGCGGGTTGCCGCCCCTGCCGTCCTTCAGAAGAAACGACAGTTTGCGGCCATGAAAAAAGCCATGGAAGCCCTGCGCTAGGGGCACAGGAAGACAAACCTGTTTATGTTTTTTCAGAGAATTACGGGCCCACATCCTTTCCTGGCACCCATTCAAATCTGGTATGAAGGCTCATTCCCAGATGAAGAGCGCCGAGAATTTGATAACCTGTTACAACTGCTTCCCCAGCCTGATATGCACCTGTGTGCCTTGATAGCCGAGGAGCGACTTATTGGTTTCATTATTTACTGGCGCTGGCCGGAAGCAGTATATGTTGAACATTTTGCCATCGACCCGGAGCAGCGAAGCAGGCAGTTAGGCCAACGCGCGCTCACGCACTTACGGCAACTCGATAGCCCCTGTTTCTTATTGGAAGTTGAACTCGCGACTGATGAATTAAGCCGTAGACGAATTCAATTTTATGAACGGCAAGGTTTCTCGCTTAATCCGTTTCCTTACACCCAGCCACCCTATCAGCGTGGCAATCCACCAATTCCCATGCACCTCATGTCGAGTCCAGCCATTGTAAGCCAGCAGGAATTTGCTGGATACAGTCGATTGATACACGAGCGTGTCTATGAACGGTTCTACGTATAAGCGTGCTAATTATATGTAGTTGGAAACGGTACGCTGTACCAAATGAAAGGATAACTTATCCAATTATTTCGGACACATGGTGCTGGCCTTGCGTCAAAAATGAACAGGCCGATTGTCTTGCGACAATCGGCCTGTTCATTTTAATATAATACATATGAACTACGCGTTCTGCTTCATCCGAATTATGTTCAGGGCAGCACCCGCCTTGAACCACTCAATCTGACCTTCGTTGTAGGTATGATTAACCGGGAAAGCATCCGTTGAACCGTCGGCATGATGCAGTACGACCTCAAGTGGGCGACCCGGAGCAAACTCCGTTAAGCCATTGATTTCGATCGAATCATCTTCCTGAATCTTGTCGTAGTCGGCAGGATTAGCGAACGTCAGGGCCAGCATTCCCTGCTTTTTCAAGTTGGTTTCGTGGATACGGGCAAACGACCGCACCAGAATAGCCCGAACACCCAGGAAACGAGGCTCCATGGCTGCGTGCTCACGGGAAGAACCTTCACCGTAGTTTTCATCACCCACCACGATTGAACCGATACCAGCTGCTTTGTAAGCCCGCTGAACAGCCGGTACTTCGCCGTACTCACCCGTCAGCTGGTTTTTTACGCTGTTGGTCTTCTCATTGTAGAAGTTGACCGCGCCAATCAGCATGTTATTGGAAATATTATCCAGATGACCACGGTATTTCAACCAGGGACCCGCCATCGAGATATGGTCGGTAGTACACTTGCCTTTTGCCTTGATCAGCAGTTTCAACCCTTTCAGATCGGTACCCTCCCAGGCTGCAAACGGTGCCAGCAGTTGCAGACGGTCCGACGTTGGGCTCACGAGCACCTGCACACCCGAACCATCTTCGGCCGGAGCCTGATAACCGGCGTCATCAACCGCATAGCCATTAATTGGCTGCTCTATACCCTGTGGCTCATCCAGTTTTACCTGTTCGCCATCTTCATTGGTCAGCGTATCGGTCATCGGGTTGAACGTCAGATCACCGGCGATGGCAAAGGCGGTCACGATTTCGGGCGAGGCCACGAAGGCGTGGGTGCTGGCGTTGCCGTCGTTCCGCTTGGCGAAGTTCCGGTTGAAAGAAGTAATGATCGAGTTTTGCCGGCTTGGGTCATCCATATGACGTGCCCACTGCCCGATGCAAGGACCGCAGGCATTGGCTAGTACAACCCCACCGATTTCTTCGAATGTATCCAATAGTCCATCACGCTCGGCCGTAAACCGAACCAGTTCAGAACCCGGCGTTACGGTAAACTCAGCTTTGGTTTTCAGCTTTTTAGCCGTTGCCTGAGCCGCTACGGAAGCCGAACGGGTCATGTCTTCGTAGCTGGAGTTGGTGCAGGAACCAATCAGGCCCACTTCCAGTTTGGCAGGCCAGTTGTTTTCTTTCACCGCTTTGGCGAAGTTCGACAGCGGCCAGGCCAGATCAGGCGTGAACGGACCATTGATATGGGGTTCCAGCTCCGACAGGTTGATTTCAATTAATTGATCGTAGTACGATGCCGGATCAGCATATACTTCATCGTCAGCCCGGAGATCGGCTTTAACGGCAGAAGCCGCATCAGCAATATCGGCCCGGCTGGTTGCGCGCAGGTAGTCGCCCATCTTTTCATCATACGCAAAGATCGAGGTAGTTGCTCCAATCTCAGCGCCCATGTTACAGATGGTTCCTTTACCCGCAGCCGACAGCGTTTCAGCACCTTCGCCAAAATATTCAACGATGCAGCCTGTTCCGCCTTTTACGGTCAGGATACCAGCTACCCGCAAGATAACGTCTTTCGCCGACGACCAGCCACTTAGTTTGCCCGTCAGTTTAACCCCGATCAGTTTTGGCATTTTTAATTCCCAGGCCAGGCCCGCCATCACGTCACAGGCATCGGCACCACCCACACCGATAGCGATCATACCCAATCCACCCGCCATTGGCGTGTGCGAATCGGTACCGATCATCATACCGCCGGGGAAGGCGTAGTTTTCCAGGACAACCTGGTGAATAATTCCACCACCTGGTTTCCAGAAGCCAATACCATACTTGTCCGAAACCGAAGCGAGGAAGTCATATACTTCTTTATTTTTATTTTTGGCAATGTCCAAGTCCTTTACTGCCCCTACTTCGGCCTGAATCAGGTGGTCGCAGTGAACGGTTGACGGAACAGCTACTTTTGGACGACCGGCCTGCATAAATTGCAGCAACGCCATTTGGGCCGTTGCATCCTGCATAGCCACACGGTCGGGTGCAAAATCTACATAATCCTTCCCCCGCTCAAGGGCTTGTGTGGGAGTACCCGCAAAGAGGTGACTATACAAAATCTTCTCCGACAGGGTCAGCGGTTTGCCCACTGCCTTCCGGGCGGCTTCGACGCGTTCGCCGAGGTTAGCGTAAACGCGCTGAATCATGTCTAAATCAAAAGCCATAGCAAAAAGGGAATAATAAAATAGGTTACTAAAAGAGATGCTCTTTATAAGAGAACCAACAAATCCAAAAAATGGATTCTGGTTAGCGGCTCAAAATTAGAAGATTCTGAATCGTTTTGGAAATATTAGCTGGAATGGATTGTAAACAACCGAAAAGAAGCCCCTCAAACGATCAATTCGGTGTATTTTGTACCCAAAATGCAGAATCAAATAGATAATCAGCTTATCTTGGCAGTCAAATCAGGTCAATACGGTATCTATTCCAACAAATCCTGCTATACGTATTAAGCCATAGACGCTGAACTGCTATGAACAAAAAATCTGTACTATTTTCGGTAGCCACGTTCCTGGCGCTGGGGGTAACCCTTTCCTCATGCCTTGATGATGAGAACCCAACGGTTACCTCAACAATCACTCAACTTTCGGCAACATTGACGGGTGCCGGCGAAAAACCTAATCCTGTTCCATCGACCGCAACGGGAAACTTTACCGGGAAGCTGAATACAGTGAGCCGGGTTCTTAGCTACACGGTCACATACCAGGGGCTGAATCCAACGGGTGGGCACCTGCACAAGATTGTAAACGCAGACGGTACCGGCCCGGTTGATATACCCTTTCCAAGCCTGACCTCTCCAATCATTGCCACTACAGCTCCACTGCGCCAAACGCAGGTTGATAGTCTGCTGGCTGGCCAGTACTACGCCAACCTGCACACAGCCGCTTATAAAGGTGGCGAAATACGGGGTGAGGTCCGAAAAAAATAGTAATCTCTTGACTAATCGAACCCAATAAAAAAGCCTCTGCCGTAATCAGCAGAGGCTTTTTCACTGTACTCGTCATTAAATTTAGCCTACGCTGATCGTTTGAGCCGGTTTATTAGTCGCCGGATTCTTGGGCAAAATCACCTTTAGAATACCATCGGCATAACTGGCCGATATATTTTCGGTAATGACTTTGTCATTCAGTTGGAACGAGCGTTCGAATGGACGGTTACCATGCTCCTGGTAGGTGTAGTTACCCGTTGTACCTGATTCATTCGTTGCCGATGCATCGTCCCCTTCGTATGAAATGGTCAGTACGTCGTCTTTCACAGAAAGCTTTACGTTTTCTTTGGCCAAGCCAGCCGCAAATAGCGAGATGATATACTCGGCATCGGTTTCCTGAATGTTTACAGGTGGCTGAAAGAAGCTACCGGCTTGCCGGGCCCAGAACCCACCGAATTTACCACGGCCCCACTTGCCGCCAAATCCACCGCGGCCCATTTGTCCGCATCCGCCTTTATGTTCTGATTGATATGCCTGTCTGTTATACATGGTTCTTGTTTTTAGTCTTGTGTTTACCAATTCTGTACTTGATTTGTGTTCTTCATGTGCTTAGTTGATGGGGATAACTCGGGCATAACTTGCCTGATTTATCGGCATCCGATAAGCTGGATTGTCGATGGATATAATGTTCGATGACTGCCAGCCACCGTGCTTAACGCGTCCAAAAGCCCGGCCACCTGCCAGACGGCTCCCTACAACCCGCCCTAGCAGAGCAATTCCCAGCGCCACCAGGAGTACTTTTAACAGGAGTGATACCAGAAAGAGTACCAGACCGGCCGCCAGCGCCAAGCCAGCGATTCGCCAAATGATGTTCATGTCGTTTATTATTAGTTGTGTACAAAAAGCCCGATTTATCAGGAAGAGGCTAGCGACGAAAATGACGGCCGATTTTTTCGTTCAATAACTTCCTTTAAGGCCTTTGGTAAGGATGACGGACAAGTCTAGCCTTTTACTTTAACGAATCGCAAAGTTTTTTCAACTATTTTCTATTGGCTTGATCTATAGCTAATTAACACACCCATTCTCTTGATCAAGTTTACGATTTATTCCCCTAAGCGTGGATTAAGATCGCGGTGACCATAGCATTGAAGGGTGTCAGGCCTTCATTTGTCATATATGAGTTCCATGAGATGGCTACCCTGCCCTTTTATCCGTTGAACGGTGTAGCCGAACACTTTCTTCAATACTCTTTCAAAACGATTAGCTTTTATCCCATTTCCTCACAAATACCTCTTCGTTACGAGCAAACAGTAATTGGTTGGCCTTAGGCAGCCAATAATTATCATATATAACCTGTAGATTTTATTCATTTAATCAATCAACGGTATGAGAAAAGCACTTATTGGGGCAACAGTCATTGCCTTGGCGTATTGGGGTACGCCTGTAAAGACGACGACGAAAACCCAACGACCGCAGCCAACAGTCCGGTTCAGTTAACAGCAACGCTTAATGGCGCGTCTGGTGGATCGACGACCACAACAGGAGCTGGAACATTTACGGGTAGCCTGAATCAGGGAACCTCATCAGGCTACCCGTAAATGTTCCAGGGTATTGAGTTACACAGTGAATTACTCAGGTATTACGGCCACAGCCATTACACTTGATCCTGTGGGGACTTCGACCTCCGCTACCACCGGCACATCAGCGTATAGTAACAGCATTTTACTGGCGGGTGTCTTCCCGTCAACAACGACGAGCCCAGGCAGCGGCACCAGTACAATACCGGGAAGCGGCACATCCACAACACCAGGCAGCGGTACAGCCGTAACGCTGACGTCGCCCATAAGTGGCACTGTTTCTGTTTCACAAAGCCGTGCTGACAGCATATCCAGAGGGCTATATCAGTTAAATATTCGGTCAACAACGTATCCAAATGGAGAAATAGGCGGTGCTGTCCGGGTTCGCTAAGCACATCCTTTATTTCGCGTAAACAAATTCGATCAACAATGACTTCGTCCATCCGGGCGAGGTCATTGTCGATTTAGGGGGTGTCAGACCGTTAATTCTACTTGTGTATCGAAGCGTACAAGTCAGGCTATTTATTGACGTTTCGATAACCGTTTATTCGGCAGACTCACTAAATACATGAAACTGGGTTGGTATCAGGAACCCAAAGTAAACCGAACCGGAAAAATATTTATGTGGGTTCTACGCTGCCCGATATGAGTCCAAACAAGCAGGATTTACACCACCAAAATCCCGAAAAATGGGGCTTATCTGTTCATTTAAAGGGATTTTATACAACAAATACGAACTGTGAATGAATATGTATTGTTAAGCATGTATACCCCCTCCTGCGACACTAAAATCTCCTGCCTAGTTTTGGCGTATATATACTGACTTGCATAAGTCAGTGCTTTTGCGTCTATATTTGACCTGATTCGAGGGAGAAAAGGAGCGGAGAGAATATCAACCTGACCATTAATTATGTCGAAAAACTTAGTCATTGTGGAGTCGCCGGCAAAGGCAAAAACCATAGAAGGCTATCTTGGAAAAGACTTTACAGTGAAGTCCAGCTTTGGTCACGTTCGCGATTTACCCAAAGATGGGTTAGCCGTTGACGTCACCAATGGCTTCCGGCCGTCTTACGAAATTTCGCCCGACAAGAAGAAGTTAGTCAGTGAACTTAAATCACTGGCCAAGTCGGCAGAGGAAGTATGGCTGGCAACGGACGATGACCGCGAAGGGGAAGCTATTTCGTGGCATCTAAAAGAAGCACTGGGTCTCCGCGATAACACCAAACGGATCGTCTTCCGCGAAATCACCAAAAATGCGATATTGAATGCCATCAAATCGCCCCGCACCATTGATGTTGATTTAGTGAACGCCCAGCAGGCCCGCCGGGTACTTGACCGTCTGGTTGGCTACGAGCTTTCGCCGGTTCTGTGGCGGAAGATTAAAGGCGGAAGTACGGGTCTGTCGGCTGGTCGGGTGCAGTCCGTTGCGTTGCGGCTCGTGGTCGAACGCGAACGGGAGATCGACAAGCACTCGGCTAAATCGTCGTTTAAAGTGACGGCGCAGTTTATTGTCGACGGCAATAAAGTACTGAACGCCGAACTGCCCAAAAACTTCGCTATAGCGGCTGAAGCCCGGTCTTTTCTGGAAGCCTGCGTTGGGGCAACGTTCACCATCAAAAACCTGGAAACACGCCCCGCCAAAAAATCACCCGCTCCGCCGTTCACGACCTCTACCCTACAACAGGAATCGTCGCGTAAACTGAGTTACTCGGTCGATCGTACCATGCGAATTGCGCAGAATTTGTACGAAGCCGGTAAGATTTCGTACATGCGTACCGACTCAACCAATCTCTCGCAGGAAGCCATCGATAAGGCCGTAGCGGAAATCGGTACTGAGTTTGGCGAAAAATACATCCAGACCCGACAGTTCAAAACCAAGAACGAATCGGCACAGGAAGCCCACGAAGCCATCCGTCCAACAAATTTCAACGACCGCAGTGCCGGGGGCGACCGCGACCAAAAGCGTTTGTATGAACTGATCTGGAAACGGGCCATAGCTTCCCAAATGGCCGATGCGCAACTCGAACGGACCACCGTAACGATTGGCATACGCTTCGCCAATGGCGCTACTACCACCTTTCAAACGAACGTAGACGATAGCCCGTTTGTCGAAACGCCGAAAAGCGAGAACCGGTCATTCCCCAACGAACTGGTAGCGCAGGGCGAGGTTATCAAGTTTGACGGCTTCCTGCGCGTTTATCTTGAATCGAAAGATGATGAGGACGACGAAGACGCCAAAGGCATGCTGCCTCCGCTGAATATCGGCCAGGGACTCAATCTGGGTCAAATGAAAGCGACGGAAAAATTCACCCGTCCGCAGCCTCGTTACGCCGAAGCATCCTTGGTAAAGAAACTCGAAGAAATGGGCATCGGTCGTCCTTCAACCTACGCACCGACCATTTCGACCATCGTCAACCGGGGATACGTCACCAAACAGGACAAGCCCGGCCAGGAGCGGAAATATACTGAATACACGCTGCAACAGAATCAGATCAGCGAAACCAGCGGGAAGGAAACCTACGGCTCCGAAAAAGCCAAGCTATTCCCGACTAATACCGGCATTGTTGTAAACGACTTCCTGGTCGAATACTTCCCCGACATCGTGGATTACAAATTCACGGCTTCTGTTGAGAAGGAATTTGATGAGATTGCCGATGGCCGGATGAACTGGCAAACGATGCTTCAGGATTTCTACGGCGATTTCCATAAAAACATTGAAGATATTCAGGGCTCATCGGTGGTCGCCTTTAAAACCGGTGCCCGCGACCTGGGCATCGACCCCCGTTCGGGCAAGAAAATATCAGCCCGACTGGGTAAATACGGTGCCTATGCTCAAATCGGAGAATCGACCGACGACGAGAAGCCCCAGTACGCCAACCTGCGAGATGGTCAATTAATCGAAACGATTACCTTGCAGGAGGCCCTCGATCTGTTCTCGCTGCCGCGCGAAGTTGGCTTCTTCGAAGATAAACCGATGACCATCGGAATCGGAAAATTCGGGCCGTATGTGAAGCACGACGATAAATACGTGTCGCTCACCAAAGAAGACGACCCTTACACAATTGACGAAAGCCGGGCTGTTCAGCTCATTCAGCAAAAACGGGCCGAAGCCGTTAGTGAAGCTCTGGGCGAATTTGAAGGCAAGATGGTATCGACGGGAAAAGGACGGTTTGGTCCTTATGTCAAGTTTGAAGACAAATATATTTCGCTACCGCGCAACGAATCCCTCGCCGGCCTTACGCTGGAACGGGCCATTGAACTGATCCAGGCCAAGCGCGTTGTGGAAGCGAATAAATACATTAAGGAATTTCCGGAGAATCCGGCCGTGAAGGTCATTAACGGACAATACGGCCCCTATCTGGCCATCGGCAAACGAAACGTTAAAATCCCGAAAGACGTGGACCCCGCTTCGCTAACCCTGGAGGATTGCCTGAAACTGGGTGGTGATGAACCAGCCGCCAAAGCCCCGGCCAAGAAGGCTGCTGCAACGAAAGCAACAGCCACGAAGGCAGCAGCAAAACCCAAAGCAACGGCCACCGCGACCAAAAAACCGGCAGCAACGGCGAAAAAGGCGGTAACGAAAAAATAAGCCGCTCCCGATTTAACAGACGGTACCAAAAACCTTCCCTAACGGAAGGTTTTTGTTTTTTAACCCCTTTCCGCAAAATCATTGCTATTTTGCCAGCTAAACCATAGCACAGTTGCTTTTACCCCCGCATGAAACATTTGCTTTTTCTGCTTCTCCTGTCCAGTACTGTCTTTGCCCAATCTGAAAACGAATACAACCTTATTCCCTTTCCTGCCCGGTTCTTGGGGCAAAACGGCCAGTTTCCCCTCTCGGCAACAACCCGAATCGTCGTATCAGACCCAACGGTAAAGGCGGTTGCCCAGACATTTGCCGGTCAGGTCAAAGCCTCTACTGGTATTACCCTCACCGTAGCGTCGGCCAGTCCGGCGCTCACCAAAGGCGCGAATGTTTTCTTTACTCTGAACAAAAAACTGGCTGTAGGCGACGAGGGCTATAAACTGACCGTTACCCCTACCCGTGTTCAGGCCGAAGCCTCGACACCCAAGGGGTTATTTTATGCGGCCCAAACGATTCGTCAATTGATACCTCCCGGTGCCTCGGCCACTGCCGCGCTGCCCGCCTGCGCCATTACGGACAAACCACGATTTGGCTACCGGGGCCTAATGCTCGATGTAGGGCGTCATTTTATGCCGGTTGCGTTCGTCAAAAAGTTCATCGACCTAATGGCGATGCACAAACAGAACACCTTTCACTGGCATCTGACCGAAGACCAGGGCTGGCGAATCGAAATAAAGAAATACCCTAAATTAACCCAGATCGGTAGTAAACGAGCTGAATCCATCGTGGGCCAGTATTATCAGAATTACCCCCAGCAGTTTGACGGCAAACCTATTTCGGGCTTTTATACCCAAGAAGAAATAAAAGATGTGGTGCGGTATGCCCAAAGCCGGTTTGTGACAATTATCCCGGAAATTGAAATGCCCGGTCACGCACAGGCCGCCCTGGCCGCATACCCCGAACTGGGCTGCGACCCCGCCAAAGGCTATCAGGTATTCACAAAATGGGGTGTTTCGGAAGACGTTTACTGCCCCTCGGAGAAAACGTTTACGTTTCTGCAGGACGTATTGACGGAAGTGATCGCCTTGTTTCCGGGAAAATATATTCACATTGGGGGCGATGAATGCCCTAAAACAGCCTGGAAACAAAGTGCCTTCTGCCAAGAGCTGATGAAAAAGAACAATCTGAAGGATGAGCATGAACTCCAGAGTTATTTTATCAGGCGTATTGAAAAATTCCTGAACAGCAAAGGCCGCTCCATCATCGGCTGGGATGAAATTCTTGAAGGCGGTCTGGCTCCCAACGCTACGGTCATGAGCTGGCGCGGTACCGAAGGCGGTATTGCCGCTGCCAAACAAAAGCACAATGTGATCATGACACCCGGCGGCACCTGCTACCTCGATCAGTATCAGGGCAATCCGGCCACCGAGCCGCTCGCCATTGGTGGCTATCTCCCCCTCGACAAAGTTTACGGCTATGAGCCCATGCCTACCGAACTGGCGACTGCCGAGCAGAAATACGTGCTGGGTGTACAGGGGAACATCTGGACCGAATACATGCCCACAGCGGAATCTGTCGAGTATATGGCGTTTCCGAGAGCTATCGCCTTAGCCGAGATCGGCTGGATGCAAGCGGGCACGCATAATTTTGAGGATTTTAGCCAGCGGCTCAAAAATCACCTGCCCCGGCTCAAAAACGTGAACTATGCCAAACGCCTGTTCGACATTACGGCCAGTACACAAGCCGGTGATCAGGGGCAGATTCAGGTCGTTTTGAAGAAGCTGGACAGCGATAGCCGAATCCTTTATACGACCAATGGAAAAGAACCGAATGAGCAAAGTCCCGAATACATTGGCCCCATTACACTAACAAAGACAACGACTATACGGGCTAAGACATGGACTGGGGGGCAGCCAACCGGCGGGCAGCTTACCCAAACGTTTGTGTTGCACAAAGGGAAGAACAAACCTTACACATATGGCACACCGCTGGACAAGTACAGTGACCCAAAATCAGCGAAGTTAACAGATGGCGTTCGGGGCGATACCCCCCGGAGTCGGCAGGAATGGGTAAACGTGTACGGCAACGACATGGACGTTACCCTCGATCTCGGTAGTGTGACGAGCGTGACCAAAGTATCCTTGAACTTCCTTAAGGTCATTCTGGAGAAAGGTTTCCCGCCAAAGTCGGTGGAAATTGCCTTGTCGAAGGATGGCAGCGACTTTAAAGAGGCCATTGCACAGCCCGTAGTGTATGAACTAAACGGCCCCTGGGCTATTTTACCCGTTGTTGCGGACTTCAAAACAGCCCGAGCCCGTTATGTACGAATTCAGGCGAAAAATGCGGGAATTTGCCCGCCTGAACACCCAAATGCGGGCGAAAAAACCTGGTTTTCTATCGACGAAATTGTGGTGGAATAGCGGTATATTTAGAAGAAGAAAGAGGCAGTTTCTTTACCAAACTATATGTCTACACGAAAAAAAATAGTTGTTCTTTCGGGCGCGGGTATCAGTGCGGAAAGTGGCATTCCAACGTTTCGTGCATCGGACGGGCTGTGGGAAAACCACCGCATTGAAGATGTAGCCACCCCCGAAGCCTGGCACCGGAATCCGACGCTGGTCCAGGATTTTTACAACCAGCGTCGCAAACAGGCCCTGAGCGTTCAGCCCAATGCGGGCCATCTGGCTTTGGTAAAGCTGGAAGATAAATTCGACGTGACGGTCATTACCCAGAACGTAGATAACCTGCACGAAAAAGCCGGTTCGTCGAAGGTAGTTCATTTGCATGGCGAGTTATTCAAATCCCGCTCAACAGTCGATGAGTCGTTAATTTATGCTATTGAGGGGTGGGAGATTAAAGAGGGCGATGTGTGCGCCAAAGGTTCACAGCTCCGGCCGCACATTGTCTGGTTTGGCGAAGCCGTTCCCATGATGGACATCGCGCTCGACATTACCGAGCAAGCCGATCTATTTATCGTTGTCGGCACATCGCTCAACGTCTATCCGGCTGCCGGGCTGGTCTACGCTGTTCGGGACGGTGTGCCGGTGTATGTCGTTGATCCCAGCATTCCCGACATGCACAAAAAAAATAACGTCACGTTCATTGCCGAACCGGCTACCGTTGGCCTAACCCGGCTTGCGGTGCAACTCATGTCAGACGCAGACAACGCCTGAATGAACGGACAGATCTGATATCCAGATAAAAAGCCGCTTCCGGAGTCACGGGAAGCGGCTTTTTTAGTTAAAAATAGCCCGACGATATCCTAAACGAGCAATCAGATTCCCAGTGTTACCAACCAGTCAATTTGACATCATCTTTGCCCACATCGAATTTAATCGCTTGCTGGGATGAGGCAACAAGTCCGGCGAGATGTAGGACTGCCGAAGTAATACCTGCCGGACACAGATTTCCAGTTCGGTTAGATCGCAGTCGCACGATAATAACCCCTTAACATGATCGGGCAGAGAATCAGATACCGAGACCGATGCAGTGAGCAACCAGATCTGGCACCCATACGACGGCATAAACGATGGCCTGGGTAACTTATCTGTCAATAAAACGGTCGACGGCCAATCTGCCGGGCGTATTGTTTCCCGGGTTTCGACCTGGAAACCTTTGCTTAATAAGAAATACGTCAAAAGGCTTTGCTCGAGCCGCTGGTTCATGTCAAGTACTAGCATATCGGTGAATGTGAAGGTAACAACAGACAATTAACAACTTTTCACCTATAGACGCTGGGTGCTTGCTTTCGCCACAACTTTCCAGAAAAATATACCCGCTTACTTTACGATAAATACCTGTTTGTTAACCACCTGAAAGTACATTTATACCTTATTAGAGGCTCCTATATTCCTTCAGAAAAGAAATGGTGAGACAGTCAGCGAGCGTTCGTATCTTACCTATTCTATAAAGTATAGCCACGAAGAAGATGAGACCCCTGATTTTTATAGTTGTTTTGCTTTGTATGAGCAATATGCCTCCTCTAAATTTTATTTTAAGGGTTTTTAGCGGAGACACCCTGATGCCAGGCATGAGCGAACGCTTTTACATAAGCAAAGACCTGAGGTATGTTTATCAGGGGGATTTAAGCGACACACTTACAAATGCTTGTTATATACAGTATAAGGCGCTTTCGCCCTCATCAAGTCATAAGCTGTATAGACTCCAACTCATCGAACCCTGGAAGTTTTGGAAATGGAAAGAGTACCTAGTTGACGAAAAGTGGAAGCAGCCCTATCAGCATGTATCTGAACGAGAACTAAAGCAAGCACTTGATTTTTTCTCAAAAGCTTACCAGTCTCCGGATGGAACACTTTCCTGTAGTCAGGTTGATTTATAGGTAACAACGGCCTACACAGGAAGCATCCTGCCATACGGGATTCCCGGCTAGTTACCGAACCAGTGGAAACTGAGAAATGCGCAGCGTAGTGCATCCATACGGAATCAACGTAACTTCCTCCTCCTTTTCTGTTTCTAACCCGTTTGTCAGGCTGTAGGGAATAGGGCCAGTCATGTCATTATACAGTTGCCAGGAAGGTATTCTGCGAGCCTTCACCCGTATTTCTGATGGTGCATTTGTAGGATTCCACGGAAAAGCAGCTACCGCTCTTTTTTGTATAACGTTTACCGCCTTTTCTAGTTTATCCTCAGGAACAGCCACCAGACCAAAATTCCAGGGCGACAACGACCGCACTTCGGTATATTCGTTTCCGTAATTGATCGGGTCTCTGTCATTCTTTACCGTTTTGGTTTCTTCCTCCATTTTCAGCGCATACGTCAGCGGGCCGCGTTCTATGGAGACCGAATTCTCGTACCAGGTATTTCTCATAACATGCATCGGCAGGTGAAGTTCAACCACATCCCCTGACTTCCAGCTACGGTTAACCGTCACAATCTGATTGCCGGCAGTTTCTTTCAAGACGCTGCCATTTATGGTAATGGTCGCTTTGGTACACCAGGCTGGAATGCGCATGTGAAATGGAAAGGCAAGCGATGCAGCCCGCTTATCTGTCGTCAACGTGAATTTGATTGTCTCGTCGAAGGGATAATTGGTTTCTTCAGTAAAGGTAACCGCATTACCACCCGCTACGTTGGCACTAACTTCGCTGGGCGAAAAAACCAATGCCGCCAGTCCCTTATCGGGGGTAGCATACCACAGGTTTTGGGTAAACTTGGGCCATCCCTGGTGCATATTTGACGTACAGCAGGGATAACCCGTAAGCAGGCCCATACACACATCCGTTCCCCCGTGGTTCTGGTCGAAATTGCGAACGTGCCGCGTAAGCATCACCTGATTAGCCTGTTGAAAATACTGCCGACCCATAAAATCGTCGGTAACCTGCGCTGGTAAGGCGTTGAAAGCGATTTTCTCCAGTTGGTCGGCGTACGCCACGCGACCGGTAATGTTCAGCATACTTTCCAGACTGAACATCATCTCGACGGCGCTGCACAATTCCGAACCCTGCGTTGGGTTGTTTCCGTGCAGAGCTTCGTCGCCCCCGTACAGGCCATGCGCCATACCGTTAAAATGACGTAAATCGGCAAGGCCTTTATCAACCGCCTTCACATATTTTTGGTCCGGGTGCTGCTGGTAATAGATCAGCGGCTCTTTGAAACCCTGCGCCAGATTGACACAGTGGATACTCCCCTGCTGGCTCAACAGACTGGTGTTTAGAAAGCTGTTGGTATAATCGAACGTTTGTTTGTGCAGCAGATCAGCTAGTTGAAGCAAAAATGCATCACCGGTATGGTTGTAGAGCCAGTAAACGACCATCAGATTGTCACCGCCCCGGTACCGCGCCCAGAACGTCCAGTGGTCGAGCGGGTGCTTCGGCAACTCCCGCAACTGGTATTTGAAATAGTTGGTCATCAGGTTGATAACCCGCTGATCCTGAGTTGCCGAGTAATACTGCTTCAGAATCTTGAGCATCACCATCTTGGGCCACCAGTCCTGGCAGTTGTTCCGCTGAACGCCCGCTTCCTGCGGATAATCGGTTAATGGGCCAAAGTAGCCATTGGGTTGCTGGCTATTAATGGCCCACTCTACCCAGGGTTTCACTTTAGCAATCAATTCCGGGTCATTAAGGATATATGCCAGCGGCAGAAGCCCATCGATCCAATATGGCCCGCGCTCCCACTGGTCACCATCGCCACCCAGCCAGCCATTTCGTTTGCCCATAACGAGGGGATAAAGCTCATCAAGCCGTCCCGATGCACCCGTTTTTTGCCGAAGCAGCATTTCCTTTAACCAACCCTGCGGCCTGATAGACCCCAACGGTAACTCAATGTATGGATTGGGCTTCAAGGGGGCTCTGTTGGTAACATATTCGGCAAAAGGAGCAGACTTTTTCGGGCCTTTGGCCTGAGCAAGGATACCGTTTTGCAGCCCCAGACAGAGCATTATGACGAGAGATACGCGCAGCATTAGATACAGAAACAGTGAATAATTTCAAACAACACCACTTAGACAATCACCTGATCATCAAACGCAAACTATTTGCCAGCCAAAAACTACAGTTTTAACCGTACGCCTACCCTGTTCAACAGGCCCGTTATCCAGACACAGAGCAGTGCGAACAGGAATGATTTTAACAAACCGATTCCGCCGGTCAGTAACGCATCGGGAAGGTGAAGGTTTAACAGCGTGGTAAATGCGTAAGCAAAGTAGGGAATCAGGTAGCAGAGCAGGGTATCCGTTCCGGCGGGTTTTATGAAGTTGAATTTGCGGGCATTTCCTTCCTTGTCTACCAGCCAGTAGATCGCCAGAAACGCAAGCATGGTAAAGGCGCTACATAAAAAAAGCCAGGCTGGCGTAGCGCCCAGCTTACTCAGCCCCCAAAACGTTCGGGTGTATATGGATACCCCAATTAATAAGACAGCCGCCAGCAGAAAAATGAGTGTCATCCGCTTATGATTAGCTTGCCCCCGGAAGTAGTCAAAGAGCGTAGACACCACAACGCCCCCCATCGTGAGCCCTACTAGCGTACCTCCCCGTATAGCACTGGGAATAAACGAAAGAGCTTCGGGAAGCAGATCGGCTGCGGATACCATACTCAGAATGCTGAAGCCAACCCAGGCCGCCAGTAAAATACTGATTCGATTCCGGGCAAATATGGTTACCAGGGCTGCGGCCAGATACGACCAGCCGATTAAACCCAAGATTCCCCACCAGTGCGTCGCAAACCGCTTTTCCTCTTCTCCCCGGTATACGAAAGCCAGTAGGATGAGCGTGGCAACAGCTACGCCTTTGGCGACGGCAACTACCCATTTGGCCGTTGTTCTGGGATAGGCGTTCCAGAGCAGAATAAACGACCCGCACGACAGTACATTCCATACGAGCCGGTTGATCCCCGTTGCCTTTTCGTCGATTGACTCCCCATTGACCAGAAAGACGCCCATCACCAGTAAGGCAATTGAACGCATGACAACGTGGCTCATGAGGGCGCTATTCGTATCGCCTTTCTGCCGTCGGGCATTCATTGCGAACGGCAGCGACATACCCACGATGAACAGAAACCCAGGAAAGACAACGTCCGCCAATCCAATCCCGTCAACACCCTGGGGCACGTGTTCCAGCCAGTCGGGGATAGCGGTCAGCGACCAGAGATCATTGACAAAAATCATCAGAATCATGGTCATGGCCCGGATAATATCGATGGCATCGACCCGCATGGATACGGTAGATGATCGGTAAGCCTGGCGATCGGCGGTTTCCAGCTGTGTCATAGGTGTTTGCGTACATTTCGGGGCACGGCATAAAAAACGAGAAAGGCCCGATAATCTACCGGGCCTTTCTCGTTTTTTATGCGCTATCTACTGTCAACGCGTCGAACCGTCGACACTCCTCGTGTTATCAGTTAATATACAACCATTTCGCATACAACGCTTTTTGGGCGGCTGTCTGGTTGCTCAATGGTTCGATCCGGTAACTGGCCAATGGGTTTTGGGTGAGGGTAACGGGTAGTTCGCGAAGTTGACCCGCCCGGTTAACCAGCACAAGCAATTTATCGCCCACCCGACGGCCGCTGACAAACCGCAGCAGATCATCGCCAACCCGGAACCCGTCTACCGAAATAACTTCATCACCTACATTCAGGCCATCCCGGTAAGCCGCCGACCCGCGCCGAACGGATGAAATGGTCGCTTTTCCGTTTGCCATCGTCGTGGCAGCGCCAAGAAAACCATCCTGCGTTCTGGCCGCTACGTTGATCAACTGCATACCCACCGGCTCAAAGTACGCATTGTAATTAATTGGTTCGGCACTGTTAACTCCGATGTTAAAAAAGTTATCGAGTTTACGACCGGCCACCTGTTCGGCCGCTTTACGAAACTCATCGTCCGTAAACCCACGTTTCTGTTTTTTGTAGTATTCCGTATACAGGAGACGCATCAGATCGTCCATATTGCGCTCACCGTTGCTTCCACCTAGAATAGCCAGATTCAGCAATGTTCCAAGCACACTGCCTTTGCTGTAATACGAAATTGTGGTGTTGCTGGAGTTTTCATTGGGCCGGTACCCTTTGATCCAGGCATCCCAACTGGACTCAGCCGCCGATTGCACCCGCGTACCGGGCTGGTTCTCAATATCAGTTATGCTGCTAGCCACCAGATTGAGGTAGGATTCGGGCGAGTGAAAACCCGCTCTTCGCAGGATATATTCCTGATAGAACGACGTGCAGCCTTCCGACAGCCAAAGCATGTGCGTGTAATTCTCATTCTCATAATCGAACGGGCCCAGCGCAACGGGACGAATCCGTTTTACATTCCAGAGGTGAAAATACTCGTGGGCTACCAGCGACAGAAACCGCTTGTAGTTGGCTTCGGTGGCGTAGGCATTACGGGTCGTTTCGAGGGTTGTGGAGTTCAGGTGTTCGAGACCTCCCCCACCCGGCGGAATGTGATGAACGATAAAGGTGTAATGTTTGCAGGGGTGCTCGCCAACGACGGTTGCGGCTGCTTCGCAAACCCGCTTATAATCGGCCGCCAGTTGCTTCTCATTATAATTTACATCGCCAAACATAGATACCGAATGCGGAACATTCGACGCCGTGAAGGTGAACGTAGCATGATTACCAATCTCAATGGGTGAATCGACCAGAATATCGAAATCGGCCGCTTCGTACGTATACGACTGACCAGCAACGGGTTCTAGGCCTGTCGCCACGTTTTTCCAGTCTTTGTACGGTTGTACAACTACGCGCAGCGGAATATTTTTCAGTGCATCGTGGTACATGAACACACCTGCGGGGGTTACGTAACCGTGGTCGGCATCAACAAAACTCGTCCGAACGGTCAGCTCATTGGCATACACCCGGTACTTGATGGTCAGGTTATCGTCGGTCGACTGGACACGCCAGGCATTTTTCCGGATTTTTTCGCTGGGAACCGTCTTACCGCCAGCCGATGCCGTAAACGCTTCTACATTTTTGGCGTATTCACGAATCAGGTAAGAACCGGGGGTCCAAACCGGCATTTTGATGTCTACATAGCCATTTTTCTTCGCATTGGTGGCAGCGGCCACATTCTTCAATTGCATTTCCACCTCGAAATAATGCGTCTGCGGCTCAGGCATCGAGAGCACATACGTTACGGTAGGCGCGGCTGCCGGTGGGTTTTCTTCGTCGGCAAGTGTAGGGGTAGCAGTTGATGAAAATGGAGTGAAAAATGTCCAGACAGTAAGTAAATACAGAAGCCGGGCGTTTTTTTTCATACGGAAACAGGAATACCTTCGTTTTTTGTCCAGATTTGACGTGATATTTGTCAATTTGTCGGCGAAACTACGACTCAAATCAGACAAAAAGTAGTTTCAGGGCCAATGTTTCCTGTTTGATCGGGACCACCCGAGGGTACGTTTCTTTTCGGCCGTACGTTAAACTTGCCACATCGACCCGGAACCATTGAACCAATTTTTGCTCTATGCCCTATTCAACCACCCAAACGGGTCACTACCAATTTTCCAGCATGGTCTTTAATCGGTTGCTGTTTACGCTGGCCCTTGGGTTGCTGGCTACCCTATCGGCTTCGGCCCAGCGCACCCAAAGTAATGTTGAACCCGATTACCACTACCGGAATGGACTCGAACTCTTCGAGAAAGCCAATTATGCCGCTGCCCGCTACGAATTTAGGCAATACCTGGAACCCCGGCGGGGCGATGGTGCCAAATCGCTATTGAACACCAGTGATCAAAATGCTGTGGAAGCCGAATACTACATCGCCCTGACGAGTCTTTACATCGACGAACCGGGAGCCGAGCTTTTAGTTGACCGCTTCGTTAAGAACAACAGCCAGCACCCCAAAGCAGGACAACTTTACGGCGATCTGGGGACCTACTACTATAACCGCCAGGACTACACCAAAGCTATCGACTTTTTGGAAAAAGCCATCCGGCAGGGAGGCAGTTCAGCACAGCAGTCGGGCTACAAATACCAGTTGGCGCTCTCGTACTACAACACGCAGAATCTGCAAAAGGCCCTGCCCCTGCTGAACGAAATTAAAGTTGACCCCAACTCACCCAATGCACCGGCCGCATCGTACTATGCCGGGACTATTAACTTCCGGAACAAGAACTTCAACGAAGCGGTCGCCGATTTTCGTCGGATCGAAAACAACCCAACCTACCAAAATCAGGTACCAAACTGGATTGCCCAGTCGCTTTACCGTCAACGTCGGTACGACGATTTGCTGGCCTATACCGAGCCGCTGCTCAAGCGAAACAATGGAGCAGGGATGAACGAAGTGGCCCTGTTCACGGCGGAAGTGTTTTACCAGCAAAACCAGTTTGCGAGGGCTATACCCTATTATAAGTCGTACGTAAACACCGCGGGTGCCAAAGCACCCGGAGCAGTTAAGTTTCGGTATGGTCAATCGCTGTTCCGCACGGGTGCTTATAACGACGCCATCGCACAGCTAAAGACACTGGCGGGCGGAAAAGATACGACCGCTCAATATGCAGCGTATACCCTGGGCGTCAGCTACTTACAAACCCAAAACCCAACGTATGCCCTGAACGCCTTTGATCAGGCAGGACGGTTATCGTTTAACCGGGAGATTCAGGAAGAAGCGCGTTTTAACCACGCCAAACTTCAGCTCGACCAGAACAACGGGGCCGATGCCGTGAAAGAGCTGACTGCCTTTCTGAAGCAATACCCCGATAGTAAGTTCGAAAATGAAGCGAATGAACTGGTTGGCGAAGCCTATTTTGCTTCCAACAATTACCCGGCTGCTATCGCTTACATTGAAGGGCTGAAACGCCGGACACCGAAAATTAACGCGACTTACCAGCGGCTCACCTACAACCAGGGGATTAACGATTTCAACGCCGAACGGTACCAGCAGGCAGTTGCCAACTTCGATAAGTCGCTGAAATATCCCGTCGAGAATAGCCTCCAGCAGGCAGCCCAGTTCTGGAAAGCGGAATCGTACTCGGCGGGCAAACAGTATGATACGGCCATCCCCCTTTATGCCAGCATTTCCAAATCGGGCGGGGCAGATACGTACGCGACCAAGAGTCTGTACGGCCTCGGATACGCCTATTTCAACAAAAAAGACTACACCCGCGCCCTGCCTTACTTTCGGGATTTTGTAAGTCGGGGGGGCGATGCTGATGACAGAGTTCAGGTTCAGGATGCGACTATCCGGCTGGCCGATACGTACTTTGCAACGAAACAGTACGAAAATGCCCTTCGGTCTTACGAACAGGCCATTGCGCAGAATGCCCCGGATAAAGATTATGCTTCCTACCAGAAGGCGGTGATTCTGAGTTATGTTGGTCGGGATGCGGAAGCCAAAGCCCAGTTTGACCAAGTGCAGCGGCAATACCCGAATTCCCGCTTCGTGGATGAATCGCTGTTCCAGAAAGCGAATGTCGACTTCGAGAAAGGTTCGTATCAGGTAGCCATCCAGGGATTTACCAAGTTGATTCAGGACAAGCCAAACAGTGCACTTATTCCGGCTGCTTTGCTGAAACGCGCGATTGCCTACGGAAACCTGCAACAGTACGATCCGGCAGTGGCCGATTACAAACGTATTCTGGACAACTATGGCGAGTCTGACCAGGCGCAGAGTGCCCTGCTCGGTATTCAGAATACCCTCAATGATGCTGGTCGGCCGGAGGAGTTCTCGCAGGTGCTGGGCCAGTATAAGAAAGGGAATCCAGGCAGCACGGATGTTGAGCGGGTTCAGTTCGAAAACGCCCGGAATATTTACGCCAGTGGTAAATACGATCAGGCTATACAATCGTTCCTGAACTTCATGCAGGAGTACCCGGCCAGTCCAAATACCAATCAGGCCCGGTATTATGTGGCAGAATCCTACCGCCAAACCAACGATGTGGCAAATGCTCTCCGGTATTACAACCTGGTGATTGCCGATAACAAGTCGGATTACCTGGTTCGGGCCGCTACACGGGCCGCGGAACTGGAAGTTAAACAGAAAAATTATGGCCGCGCGGTTCGTAACTACCAACTTATCCAGAGCCGGGCTGGCAGCAAGGCAGAGCAGGTTACGGCTCAGCTAGGGCTGATGGATACGTATTTCGTGTACCCGAAACTGGATTCGGCAGCGATTGTCGCCCGCGAGATTGCGGCTGGTGGCAATGTAGTTGCGGGCGCTCAGAATCGGGCTCAGTTAATGCTCGGAAAAGTAGCCCTTAGCCGGAATGATTACAAAACCGCTCAGGGTGACTTCGATAAAACGATTGCCCTTGCCAAAGATATTTATGGAGCCGAAGCCCAGTATTATCTCGGCGAAATCCTGTACCGCCAGAAAAAGTACAAAGAGTCGGTAGCGACGCTGTTGAAATTTAACGAACAGTTCAGTGATTTTGAGTACTGGAAAGGCAAAGCGTTTATTCTGGTTTCTGACAATAACGTCGCCCTGGATGAACCGGCCCAGGCCAAAGCCGTTTTGAACTCCATTATTGAAAATTCATCCGACGAAGCCATCGTTACCGAAGCTAAGCAAAAGCTGGCAACGCTGGATTCTAAAAATTAATGAAGGGTGAAGAATGAAATTTGACTGGTAGCCAGGTAGACAGCTTCTTAAGAAACTACGTGGTTTTCACTATTCATGCTTCACTCTTCACTACTTTTCACTCTTCACTATGATCGTACGTCCCCTACTCACCCTGACCCTGCTTTCCTTATCGGCAACGGTTTTTGCCCAGCAGCCCAAACGTCCTGTTAAGGAAGGCGAGGTGGACAATCAGGAAATTACCGTTGAAAAGAGCCGAAAGATTGACTTGCCCCCGGCCAATCGGATTTTCAACAAGATTCCATCCAGCAAGCCTTCCGCCGAACAACGGAAGCTTACCTACGAATTTGAAGACCGAAAACTTACCGTTGGTGACCCACGGATTACGCCGGGGATACTGGCGCCCACCCTCGGCCAGGCGGATGAAACACCAGCCTATACCAATTACGTCAAGCTGGGAGCGGGGAATTACAGTTCGTTTCTGGGAGAAGGATTTTTCGGGATTAACAACCAGTCAAATCTTGCACTCGAAGGATCTGCCCGACATTTATCGTCGGCGCTGGGACCGGTTGACGGCAAGAACTCGGCCCAAAGCGACACCCGCATTCGCGTGACCGGCAAATACTTGGCCGAAGCGTTCAAGCTACAGGCCGACCTTGGTTACGACCGTAACGCCTATAACTTCTACGGGTACAGCCGCGAGTATGCTGCCCAACCCTCTTTTAATGCCGACCTGATTAAACAACGGCTTAATACGGTCAACTTCAAGCTCGGCATTGAAAATACAAATTCAGAGAATTCCATTGACTACTCTCTGCGTACGGGAATCACCTCGTTAAAGGATCGCTTTAACGCATCCGAAACGGACTGGGGAACAAATCTGAATGCATCAGTAGGCATTTCCGATAACTTCTTTGCCTTACTTGCGGCCGATGCATTCGTAACGCAACGGTCCGATGGCTCTATTGTCGATAATCGAAACCTATTTCGGGTGAAGCCGACCTTTAAGTACACATCGCCGATGTTCACCGTCACCGCCGGTATCAATGCTGTCAATCAAACCGACCAGCGGCAGGGCATCAACGAGACACGCGCCTTTCCGGTCATTGACCTGGACGTCGTTCCATTTAGCAACGTTCACATTTTTGCAGGTGTCGATGGCGATATCAATCGAAACACGCTTCGATCGTTGTTAGGTGAGAATAAGTGGCTTGCGCCACAAGTGTTGCTGGTTAACACCGTTAAGTCTTGGGACATTTATGCTGGTTCAAAGGGAAATCTTGGGGGTGGCTTCTCGTATGAAGGAAAAGCGTCGTATGCCCGGTACAGGAACTTCTCGACCTTTAACAACACCATTCCGGACACGACCAAATTCTTTGTCCTGTATGATGGGGGCGTTTCTAATGTGCTGACTTTTTCGGGACAGCTGGGTTATGCCCAAAAAGACAAGTTCCGTTCGACACTCAAAGCCGATTACTTTAACTACAGTCTCGATAGATTAGAAGCCGCCTGGGGGCGCCCTCAGGTAGCCGCCACCTGGAGCAACTCGTACATTCTGAATAAAAAATTATTTGTCACCGCTGATTTGTATTTTTATCAGGGGATCAAAAACAAGAACTTCACCTCTGGGGCAGTCTATACGTTAAAACCCATTTATGACGCTAACCTGAAAATTGACTATTTCCTAGGAAAACAGATCTCGGCTTTTGTTGCGTTAAATAATATCTTCGGTCAGAACTACGAGCGGTATTTGTATTATCAGACCCAAGGGCTTAACTTTCTGGGAGGAATCAGCTATTCTTTTTAATTTCACCGATAAGCACTATGGCCGCCGTAAATGATTACCTCAAAAAGTTGCTGTATCAATACGACTGTGTTGTTGTTCCTGAGCTGGGGGCTTTCCTGACCCATTACCAGTCGGCAGCTTTTACGGAAGCCAGTGGTTTATACCTTCCTCCCCGCAAACGGGTTGCTTTTAACGAAGCACTCCGTTTCGACGATGGTATTCTTGCCAACTATATCATGTTGCATGAACCACTGACCCGAGAAGGGGCACAGCGGCACATCAGTCAGTTTGTTACTGAACTGCGTAAACAGGTAGAAACGGCAGGTCGGTTCGAAATTGAAGGCATTGGTACATTTACCTGTAATGACGAAAATCGCCTGCAATTCGACCCGAGTTTCCGGCATAATTTCTTTGGTGAAGCGTACGGCATGAGTGCGGTATCAGCCCGTTTGGTTAACCGGAGCCCACAAGTTGAACCAGCACTCGAAGCGGTACCGGTTACAACTCTGGGACCCGTTCTGGTTCGTGAAGATGATACCACGCTGACGCCGTATCGCCCCGCACGAACCTACTGGCGTGCAGCCGCGATAGCTTTACTGGTTGGTTCGTTGGGAGCCTTCAGTTATTTCTCGGTTTTAAATCCGGGCCAGCCGTTTCAGAGTAGCTTGAACCCGGCCAACCTGATCCGGATTCCAGCTTCGCTGCTTGACCGGTTCTCAACAAAAGCTATTGAAACAGTAACACCTGAAGCGCCTTCTTCATCCACTGAAGCAGCAAAGACAGTAACCACTGCTCTACCTGAACCAGCATCTGCTGTTGCTACAGCGCCGACAACCCCGGCTCAACCCACTGCCGTCACTTCATCCGAAACGCTTAACGCTTCAGTAGAAGTGGCTCCGGTAGCAAAAGTAGCAAGTCAGCAGGTTGTCGAAACGGCTAAACCCGTTCGGACGGAACCCTACTATACCATTATTGCCGGTAGTTTTACCAGCAAACGAAATGCCCTGCGCCTTAAACGTCAACTCCGTAAAGCGGGTTATACCGATGCGTTTGTTATTGCGCCAGCCAGAAAGGGGCAGTTGTATAAAGTGGCCGCTGCCGGTTCGGCCGACCGGGATGAAGCGATTGCACACATGGCAGCCATTGACCAGCTGGCAGGTATCGAATCCTGGATTTATAAGAATTAATTGTAGCTAAAAGGCATCCAATATCCTTTTGGCTACTCATAAAAGAAGAGACCACCTTGTTCGGTTGGTCTCTTCTTTTATATAATAAGTGTGTGGATAGACTGCCTATTTGCTAGCGTTAGGAAAGAACATTCATCAAAATGATAGCAAGATGAACGACTGTACTTAGCGCAAAGGCTGGAAATATATTTTTTACGGGCATGGCGGATAAAACCGGAACCAGTATGGCCAAAAAGCCGAACATGCTAACCAGAAATTGCCAGTCTCCCCCACCAAAATACGCCATCGTTAACAGAAGTACCGGCGATAGAATACAACCCTGAACAGCCATGGCGGTAATTGCCCAACCAATTCGATTGAATTCGGCTTTTTGCACGTAGCTGTTATAAGTAGTGAGCCAGTTTGATTCGGTTGAACTGGTATAGGAAGTTGTTGAATGAGAAATCGTTGCCATGATTAGTTGCGTCTGAATTATGACACAAAGTAAAGCCACGCTCGTCTGGGGCTGCATGAAGCCGATCAGCTGGCAATTTGATTATCATCAGAAGACGAACTGACAAAAAACGGGGAAGTAGCGGTACCGCTACTTCCCCAACTCACTCCTTATGAAAACACAACCAACTTTTCTACAGCATACTACACCACGCCTTCTTTGATTTCCTCGACTACAGCAGGGTCGAGTAAAGTCGACGTATCTCCCAAACTCCCAAGTTCACCTTCGGCTATCTTGCGCAGAATCCGACGCATGATCTTTCCGGAACGCGTTTTCGGCAGACCAGCCACGAACTGAATTTTATCTGGTTTGGCGATGGGACCAATGATTCGGCTCACGGTAGCCAGAATATCCCGCTTCATCAGATCGGTGTCATTGTCGACAGGGGCCTGATCAATAATAACATAGGCATAGATTCCCTGCCCTTTAATATCATGTGGATACCCGACTACAGCACTTTCAACCACACCCGTGTGCATGTTGATGGCATTTTCGACTTCAGCGGTTCCAATTCGGTGCCCGGACACGTTCAACACGTCATCCACCCGCCCGGTGATCCGATAATAACCATCCTCATCCCGCAGGCAGCCATCACCGGTAAAATATAATCCCGGATAGGTGGCGAAATAGGTCTGCTTGCATCGGTCGTGGTCGCCGTAAGTTGTCCGGAGCATACCAGGCCAGGGGAACTTGATACACAGATTACCGCTCACGCCGTTTCCTTCGATCTCTTTACCGTTTTCATCGACCAAAATGGGTTGAACGCCCGGTAACGGCAGGGTTGCGTAAGCGGGTTTTAACGGTGTGACATTGGCAATGGGTGAAATCATCAGGCCACCAGTTTCCGTTTGCCACCAAGTGTCGACAATCGGGCAGCGGTTTTTGCCAATGTTGTCATCATACCAATGCCAGGCCTCTTCATTGATAGGCTCACCCACGGAGCCGAGTACCTCCAGGCTGCTCAGATCATGGTTCACAACCTTATCCAGCCCAAAGCTCATCAGCGACCGGATGGCGGTGGGTGCCGTGTAGAGGATGTTAACCGCGTGCTTGTCGACAATGTCCCAGAAACGACCGGCATCAGGCCAGGTGGGGACGCCTTCAAATAACAGTGACGTGGCGCCACAGGCTAACGGACCATAAACGATGTAGCTATGTCCGGTAATCCAGCCAATGTCGGCTGTGCAGAAATGTACCTGCGGACCCGTCCGACCGTCCTGCTTATACTGGAATACGTTCTGGAAGGTATAGGCTGCATAAACCATGTATCCACCAATCGTATGCACCACGCCTTTGGGCTTTCCGGTTGAGCCGGAAGTGTACAGGATAAAGAGAATATCTTCGGCGTCCATCTCTTCGGCCGGGCAATGCGCAGTGACCTGTTTTAGCTCCTGCTCCATCCACACATCGCGGCCCTTAAACATGGCAATGGGCGTGCGGGTACGGGTCATAACAATAACCCGCTGCACACTGGGGCAGCCAATCAGGGCATCGTCGACCGTTCCTTTAAGCGTAATTTCCTTGTTTCCACGGTAAGCTCCGTCGGCGGTGATCACGAGCTTGCACTGCGCGTCATTGATTCGGTCGGCAATGGACTGGGCCGAGAACCCGCCGAATACAACGGAATGTATGGCACCGATTCGGGCACAGGCCAGCACGGATATGGCCAGCTCAGGAACCATAGGAAGGTAGATACACACCCGATCGCCTTTCTGAACGCCGTTGCGCTTGAGCACATTGGCCATCCGGCATACCTGGTCATGCAGCATTCGGTACGTAAGCGTACTACTGGCTTCGTGCGGGTCGTTGGGTTCCCAGATGATAGCAGGCTGGTCGCCACGAGTTGCCAGATGACGGTCCAGGCAATTTTCGGTGATATTCAGTTTGCCCCCAACGAACCACTTTATAGTAGGTTCTGTGAAATTCCACTGAAGCGTTTTCTTCCACGGTTTACGCCAGTGAAATTCCTGGGCAATTTCGGCCCAGAATGATTCTGGGTCGTCGACACTGTGTTTGTAAGCCGCCTGGTACTCGTCAAAAGTTTTAATTACCATGGGTAGTGAATGTAGTAGAACGGGGTAAGAAAAGTATAAGGATCTCTTGTTTAATCAATTTCGAACGACTGACCGATTCTGCGCCTGACCAATGCGTCTTTTATCTCGTCCAGAATCAGTGGATCATCAATAGTAGCCGGGGTTGTGTAGACTTCGCCATCCGCTATGTTCCGGATGATCTTCCGGAGAATCTTACCGGACCGGGTCTTCGGTAATCGTTTCACTGTCAGCGCATTTCGAAAACAGGCGACCGCTCCGATCTGATCGCGGATGAGCGTTACCAATTCCGTTTCAAGGGTTGCCTCCTTGGTTTTATACCCGTCTTTCAGGACAATAAATCCAACGGGGCGCTGTCCCCGCAACGGGCAGACAATGCCTACCACGGCACATTCGGCAACGGCAGGATGACTGCTCACAATCTCTTCCATTTCACCGGTCGACAAGCGGTGTCCGGCTACGTTTATCACGTCGTCGACGCGTCCCATGATAAAGACATAGCCTTCTTCATCAACATAACCGCCATCGCCCGACAGGTAGTAGCCGGGGAACCGGCTCAGGTAGGAAGCCCGGAACCGCGCATCGTCCTGCCAGAGCGATGGTAGGCAACCGGGCGGAAGGGGTAGTTTAAGGCAAACCAATCCCATTTCATGTGGACCTAGCTGCTGCCCGTCTTCATCCAGAATCTGTAAATCATAACCACAAACAGGTTTGGTAGCCGAGCCGGGCTTCACCGGCAGCTGCTCTATTCCCAGCGGATCTGCCACCATAGGCCAGCCCGATTCGGTTTGCCACCAGTGGTCGATGACGGGCACGTGAACAATAGATTGCAGCCATTGAAGGGTTGGCGGGTCGCACCGCTCCCCAGCCACGAATACACTTTGCAGGGATGACAGATCGTAGTTACGGCTGAGTACGGCCTCAGGATCTTCTTTTTTAATGGCCCGAAATGCAGTGGGCGCGGTGAACAACACATTGACCCCGTAGGTCTGCACTACCCGCCAGAATGTACCGGCATCGGGCGTTCGAACGGGTTTTCCTTCCAGAATAACCGATGTACAGCCCTGCAGCAGCGGCCCATAAACCGAATAGCTATGCCCAACCGCCCAGCCAAAATCAGACGCGGTAAACATCACCTGTCCGGGCTGTAGATTATACACCGCCTGCATACTGTATTTAATAGCGACGGCATGGCCACCATTGTCGCGCACGATCCCTTTTGGCTTGCCGGTAGTACCGGACGTATACAAAATATAGAGCGGGTCGGTCGCTTTGACGGGCACACAGTCGGCGGGTTGCGCCTGACTGACCAGCAACTGCCAGTCATGATCCCGGCCTATTTGCAGCTCGGCGGCACATTGCGGGCGCTGCAAAATTAGGCAATGCTCGGGTTGGAAGCTGGCCCGCTGGAGGGCATCATTCAACAAGGGTTTGTAAGGAATAACTGTCGTAAACTCAATACCACAGGATGCGGACAAAACAACTTTGGGCCGGGCGTCGTCAATACGCAGCGCCAGTTCGTGGGGTGCGAAACCACCAAACACGACCGAATGAATAGCCCCTAACCGGGCACAGGCCAGCATGCCAAAGGCCGTTTCGGGAACCATCGGCATGTAAATCACGACTGTATCGCCTTTTGTAACGCCCAATGCCTGCAATACTCCGGCCAGCCGGGCCACTTCATCGCGCAATTCTCGGTAAGTAAACTGCCGGATGGTATTCGTAACGGGCGAATCATGAATGAGGGCTACCTGATCGGCCCGGCCATTCTCGATGTGGTAATCAAGAGCGGCATAACAGGTATTGAGCTGCCCATCCATAAACCAGCGCATCAGGCCATTTTCATCGGTCGATAGGATTTGCGCGGGCGGGGTAAACCAGGGGATATTCCTGGCTTGCTCAGCCCAGAACGCTTCCGGATGAGTCAGGCTGTACTGGTGCCAGTCGGTATAGGTAAGGGGTAGATTCATAGCTGAAAGCGTCCGTTTGGCGAGGTCGGTAGGGTTTTACAGATTGCCGTTGCCAGCAAACTCATCATATCTTCGGCAGTATGTTCAACTCGTTGACTTTAGCGATCAGCTCGCGGGTAGAGAATGGTTTGGGGATATACAGGTTAGCACCCAGGTCAAGTCCTTTCTGTATATCCTTCTCCTTACTCTTTGCACTCAGAAAAATCACTTTACAATGCTGGTAATCGGGTGATTGCTTAACAAAGCGGCATACTTCGTAGCCATCGACCCGCGCCATCATTACGTCAAGAATCAGTAGATCAGGCACTTCCTGGCGAATAATATCGAAAGCTTCGTCGCCATCACGGGCAATAAACACGCGGTATCCTTCTTTTTTCATCAGGAATTCCAGGGAGAGCAGAATACTCGGCTCGTCGTCAACAATCAGCACCTTCATAATGAGTTGAAATGATTTTGGCTAAAATAAGGAGTAAATGGCCTTTATCTTACCCTAATTTCCCGTTCCCATCAAAACCAGTCTTTATTCACAGGTAGGCAGCGAACAGGTAAATTCAGCCCCTTCTCCGGGCACACTGTTAACCGTAATTTGCCCATAATGCAACGCAATGATCTTTTTTGTAATTGCCAGACCCAGTCCGCTTCCCTTGGGCTTTCGTAGTGTCTGGTTATTTGCCTGATAAAATTTTTCAAAAATGAGTTGCTGTACGTCCGGCTCAATACCAACACCGTTATCGCGGACGGTCAGGTTAACTCGTTCATCACGGAGCGTCAAACAAACTGTAACATGACCGGTATCAGCCGGTGAGAACTTGATAGCGTTGGAAAGCAGATTGATCAGCACCTGCATCAGTCGGTCGCGATCACCATCCACAAAAGGTTGTGCCTGTGTGGGGCAGATCTCCAGCGTTACCTGTTTATCACGCGCTAACTGCGCCACATTCTCGACGGCCTCGGCCACTAAATCGACCATCGCAATTCGTTCAGTACTCAAGTGATATCGACCGGAATCGTACCGCTCCAAATCAAGTACCTGGTTAATGAGCCGGGAAAGTCTCTCCGTTTCCCGAATAACCCGGCTCAGAAACTCCTGTCTCATGGACTCATCCATGTCCGCCTGATCGTGCAGAATTTCCGACAACGCCCGAATCGACGTCAGGGGTGTTCTGATTTCGTGCGTAACGGTCGAGACAAAATCATCCTTCTGCTCATCGGACTGTTTAAGCCGTTCGTTGGCCAGACTTAGCTGCTGGGTCATCTGCTGTAACTCGGCCGATTTGCGCGTCAGCTTCTTGTTAACCATCATCAATTCCTGCGAGGCCTTCAGAATATGAATCACCTCATCCACAGAAAGCGGCTCTTCGTTCGCCACCGACGACACCAGGATACGCGCTGAGGCCGTTCCAATAGCGCCCGCCAGCCATTTTTCGGCATACGCCACCAACCTTGGATCGGCGTAGGCACTGCCAGCCTCCAGCTGGTTGCGCTGAATATACCGATCAAGCGCCCGCTGGGTGGCTTCTTTCCCGAAAAAGGTATTCAGTAACGACCGCAAATCAGTGGTTAAGGCCTGCCCATTCCAGGGCGTCGTTTGCTCCGTAGTACGCGAAAAATGAAATACATCGACGAATAAATTGGCCTGCGACTGGTCGAGTGCCCGCTGTGACCAATTTAGCGACCCCCAGATGTACCCGCCAATGTTGAAAAACATCGACCAGAACAACGCGTGTGCTATGGGGTCGAGCCCCGTAAGACCGAGCAATTCGTATGGTTTCAGAAAAGTCAGGCCTAATGGTCCTTCGCTAATAAAGGTGTCGGGCAGCAGGCCAGCCGTCACCAGCGAGGGAGCGATTAAGGTGTATACCCAAATCAGTGCGCCCATCAGCAGCCCAAGTTTGGCCCCATAGCGGGAACCCCGTTTCCAGAACAATCCACCAATCATGGCGGGCGTAAACTGGGCCACCGCAACGAATGAGATAACCCCAACCGACACCAGAGAGAAATGGTTGGCTACATAATGGTAGTACACATAGGCCAGCAACAATAAGCCCACGATGGTTACCCGCCGGATGGTAATTACCAGACCCCTTCGCGAAGGAGTTCCGGACGGTGGATCAAATCGGGCCAGCCAACCGGGTCGACTTACCAGTAAAGGCATCACCACGTTGTTGCTGATCATGACGCTCAGCGCAATCGTCTCAACGATGATCATACTCGTTGCCGCCGAAAAGCCGCCAATATAGCCCAACAGAGCCAGGTTGGTTTGCCCATACTGTAGCGGCAGCGACAATACATAATTGTCGGCGTCGACCAGCGGACCAAGCATCAGCTTACCGGCAAACATCAGCGGCAGTACGAACAGGTTTATCAGAAACAGATACAACGGAAAGAGCCACATAGCTTTGTTCAGGTGCTTTTCATCCACATTTTCGACAACGGCTACCTGAAATTGCCGGGGCAGAAACAGAACGGCCATCATGGATAAACAGGAATACCAGAACCAGTTGGTCGTGGAGGCCGATGAACTGAACGTAAACAGACGGGCCAGTGAAGGGGCAGCCGCAGCCCGCGTAAAAAGATCGGCTGGTCCGTTGAACAGAAAGAACGTGGCAAAGACCCCGATTGACAAAAAAGCGATCAGCTTAATCACCGACTCAAACGCAATGGCCGTTACCAATCCTTCGTGCCGCTCAGTAGCTTCCAGCTTCCGCGTACCAAACAAAATAGTGAATAACGCCAACACCAGACTGATTACCAGCGCCTGAGTACTTAGAAAAGAAGCCGACGTTCCGCTCACTGAATGGCCAGTCATCACCGCAAAACTGGTCGTGACAGCTTTCAGCTGAATGGATATGTACGGTACGGCCCCCATTACGCAGAGTACGGTTGCCATTACGCCCAACAGTCGGCTTTTCCCGTACCGCGACGAGATAAAATCGGCAATACTGGTGATGCGCTGCGTTTTGCAAATCCGGATAATTTTACGCTGGATAGTCCACCACAGGGGTGCACCAACCGTTGGGCCGATGTAAGCCGTCAGGTACTCGATACCCTCAGAAGCAGCCCGTCCAACACTCCCGTAAAATGTCCAGGCTGTACAATACACAGAAATAGACAACGCATATAGGTACGGATTGTTGACCAAGCTCCTACCCGTTTGCGGGCGGTTTTCGGCCCAGTAGGCTACTCCGAACAACAAACACAGGTACAACAAAGAGCAAACGACCAGAGCGAGACTATTCATGGGAAGTCGGCGAATCGTCGGAGTTGCGTGTACGGTGAATTAACCAGCCGATACCTCCAATTAAACTTGCCCATACAGTAAACACGTATAAATAAAGGACCGGAATACCCAGTACCCGCTCAGGTCGGTTTGCTATTGCGAGAATCGGACTATTCAGCAACAGCATGAATAACATACTGATTAGTAAAAGTCGACTTTCTTTCATGGTATGAAGTACCGGCCAGCCTTTTACTCTTCGTCGTAATCGCCAGCGAGTGCGTACCGGCCAAAGGTGATTAAACCACCAACCACTATAGGCACCAGTACCAGTAAAACCACCCAGCCAAAAACGTTATCTTCCAGTTTTTCGCTGGCAATTTTGACTAAGCTGTCCAGAATTCGGTCGTAGGCAACGAGTAAGCCCAGTAAAATCCAGACAAAGCCCATGTATTTTTTTATCGCTTTCATATCTTTTAAGGCTTAGAAGAAGCCAGCGGCTGCCGGCCTCTGTTTACGTGAGAATTGAGTTAAATTTCATCTGGCAGAAACAGACATCTGCCAGGCCCATTGTTTAATATTTTCCACCTCTGAAGTCAGGCCATTAGTCGCGCTCGACGGCCTTGGCGCGGTTACTCAGGTAAAGCAGGCCAATCACAAAGGACACACTAGCCACAATAATCGGGTACCAGAGTCCTTCCAGATAGGCTTTGGAAACAACGGGAGCCGCACCGGCCGCAGCAGCAGTTTCATTCGCCTTCGTAGCGGTGGCCACCAACGCCGTAGCAATAAAGGGGACCAACCCACCAAAAACACCGTTGCCAATATGATAAGGCAACGACATGGAGGTGTAACGAATCCGGGTTGGAAACAACTCAACCAGAAAGGCGGCTATCGGGCCATATACCATCGTTACGTACAACACCTGAAGCAGCACCAGAAGAATCATTACCATTAAATCACCCGTCGACATCGTCACCGATTTAACCACCTCGGGTTTAGACCTCTCCACTGACGCATCGGCCAGAACGGTCTGTTTCGACACTTCCTTGTAAGCGGTACCATCGGCGAAGGCTTTGGTCGTCGTAGTGGTAATCAGCGAATCGGCCGTATTCGCTATCAACGCTTTTTTAACGTCTACTTTCGTCTGTTCAGTCAATTCCTGTTTGGCCTTTAAATCCGTCAGGCTGTACATCTTCTCGTAAATGGGCCGGTAGGTCAGAATGCCCAGCGCCATACCGGCCAGCATGATGCCTTTCCGACCAATTTTATCCGACAGACCACCAAATATTACGAAGAAGGGTGTGGCAATCAGCAGGGCCACCGCCACGACAATATTGGATTGAACAAATTCGACATTACAGGCTTTCTGTATAAACGACAGGGCATAAAATTGACCTGTATACCAGATAACGCCTTGCCCCATGGTAGCCCCAAACAAGGCCAGTAAGACCATTTTCAGGTTTTCGCGCTTGCCGAAGCTCTCGGCCAGTGGGTTTTTGGATGTTTTCCCTTCTGATTTCAGCTTGGTAAATACCGGCGACTCCGACATTTTCAGGCGTATATAAATAGACACCCCTACCAATAATGCCGATAACACAAACGGTATCCGCCAGCCCCATTTGGCAAAATCCTCAACGCCCACCAGTTGTCGGGTAGCAACGATCACCCCCAGCGATACAAACAGACCCAGCGTTGCCGTTGTCTGTATAAAACTGGTGTAGTATCCCCGGCGGCCTTCGGGAGCATACTCGGCTACGTAAGTGGCCGCCCCCCCGTATTCGCCACCCAGTGCGAGACCCTGTATCAGGCGAAGCAGAAGCACGAGTAGCGGTGCCCAGAAGCCGATGGTTTCATAACCGGGAATCAGACCAATAAAAAACGTCGATCCGCCCATCAGCACCAGCGTGACCAGAAATGTATATTTCCGGCCAACCAGGTCGCCTAACCGGCCAAAAACCAGCGCTCCGAACGGACGCACGATGAAACCGGCAGCAAACGTCGCCAGCGTTGACAGCAGAGCGGCTGTTGGATTATCTTTCGGAAAAAACTGCGTTGACAGAATAGCGGCCAAGCTGCCAAAGATGTAAAAATCGTACCATTCAATGAGGGTTCCCAGCGAAGAGGCACCAATTACACTCAACAATGTTTTGGTACCGGCTACCGATTTGGGGGTTTGTTCTACTATCATTTTTTATTTAGGTATTGAGGGTTTGGAATTCATATGTAAAATAGAGCTTTTAGAAAGAATATACTGTTGTAAGCAGCAAACGAGTGTTTGTTATTTGCTCAGCAGCAGTAACCCTGGCATCTGTTGACGACGTGCCGTAGCCAGCCGTTGTTAGCTCCAGCTCGGTCCCGATGCGAAACCGGCCCGAAACGACTTCCAGTCGGGGTGCTATCCGAAACAGGTTATCGATACCACCCCGTCCGCCAATCCCAATGCCGCGTCCGTACGCAGCCACCGCATTGGGATCGTTTCCGGTATTCTTACTATATCCGACAAAAATGGCCGGAATAATGGTTTTGCCATTGCCCATCAGCTCAGCCCATATTGACGTAATACCCGTTGGCTTATAAGCTGTTTCGAGGGCGGGCGTAGTGCCTGCCGCAGGTGTACCATAGGCCAGAAAGCCACCCAGCATGACATGATCCGTCATATTCGAGCCTTTGAGCGCTTCGATCTTTAGCGTAGTAGCTCGTCCAATTACTTTCAAATACGCCATAACAGCCGAACTACCTACAGTAGCCTTGCTAACTAGTAGAGACGTACCACTGCCGGTCGAAAGTCGTGGCCGAATCACTTTGTAATCGAATGCCAGACCAGCCACCACCCGATCTCTCTTTAATTGTAGCTGGGCATGTAAATTAGGTACCGCCGAATTCCGAATATACTCAGACGAACCTCCGTTTAGGCCAATACTGGTAAAATCACGTTGAGCAATCAAGGCCAAAATAAGGCTGATATCTTTACTTAGATGTTCGGTAAGGCGAATCTGCGGACTCCGGTTAAACGGCTGAAAAGGAATGCCCGTATTAAAGTTGACCACTCCGGGAAATACCTCGGGCACAAACAATGGGTGCCAGAACTGCCCGAACGCCAACTGTCGTTTCGGCCAGTCCAGCTTGGCCCAGGCGTGCCGCAGCCGAACACCGCCCACGGCAGCATCTGAGGGGCCAAACCATTCCATTTCCAGCAACCCCGAGGTTTTAGCGCCAAACGCATCGGGGCCGGTAAACACCGCACCCAGCCGACTATTGATGGCCAGCATGTTAAAATTTGTGACCGCATTCACATCCAAACCATTCACGTCGACTTGCTTATCCCGTGGGTATAAATCCACCGAGGCTTCACGCAGGTTGACCGTTTGGCGGGAATCGAACGAAAAATCGTTTCGTACAAAGCCGGTAAATTTCAGGGTGACTGCCGACGTTTCGGCGGGTTTGTTGGTACCGACTGCCTGTCCGGCATTTGAGGGTGGTATGGAGTTCAGCGTTGTTACGGGCGTAGCGACAGTCGACACCTGAGGAGCCGTCGACTGCGGCCAGGCCGCTCCCGACAAGAGCAGTCCAAGGCTTGCAAGCGTGAACGAATAAGACAGTTTCATGAAGCTTAGGTAGGGTTTTGAGAAGTCATTTGATGCTTCAAAACACCCACATAGCGCGTTAACTGTCAACTGATTGACATAGATACGCTAAAATCCTATAGATATCTTTAGTTGGGAAGGAGTTTACTAATCAGAATCTTTTCTCTATTTATGTTTTATAGGCAGTATTTTTTGCTCTATTATGCGTAAACGGGCACTTATTCCTTAAAGCGCTCCCACTTGATAAGCATAAATTTGTCACCCAGTTCGGTTACGATCATCCCTGCCCCTTCCGTGTTTTTTCGATCTGAATAAAAATCTACTAACTCTCTGTGGTTAAGTATTTTATATGTCGGATGATACGTATTATTCTCGGGGATTTTAATCTGGTACTTCTTGACCCAATTCATAACGGACACATGGCTGATACCAAGTAATCGTTCGATTTCGCGAAAGCTAACCCCCTCAATATAAAGCTGTAAGGCTTTGATGACGTAGTAAGTGCTAATCCCTTTACCAACTTTACCAACGGTAAAATTATAGTTACATTTCTTACACCTAAAACGCTGACGCTGATTAACAATACCGTTTCTGACTGCGTCTACTGCATTACATTTCGGACATTTTAACGTAGCCATCTTACTCTAAAAATCATCTATATACTATTAGCAAATATATAGCAAATTAGCAGAATGAGTCATTTTTTTCTAGAAAAAGTTAAATTTAGAAATAGGTTATACTCACACTAAGCGCAAATTGTTGTTTAAGGCCGAAGCTGAATTATGTGTTTGGTTGTACCTACTGGTTGAAACCCGTATATGACAACAGGCCGAATCACCGGCTAAAGCCCGTGGTGAAAACCAGGCACCCAATTCAGGGAACTCGACCATATAACTTCAGCTTATCGACCATAACTACAAGTTGGGTAACAAGCGAACTAATGAAGGGGTTAAATCCATTATACTTGCAAGGAAATCGACGCCGGGGCTTACCGGCGTTTCGTTTTAATAGATTAGTTGATTAAATCTATAGACTATATACCTTACCTATGTCTATCCTATTGACCGACAACGTTAGTCCGGCAGCCAGACGCGATATTCTGGACCTTGAGCAGAAGATTAGTTCGTTCCGTTCGGGCGAAATAGCCGACGAAGCCTTCCGTAAATTCCGCCTGACACGCGGTGTATACGGTCAGCGGCAACCGGGTGTGCAGATGATTCGCATCAAACTGCCCCACGGCCGTATCTCAGCCAGCCAGCTTGTGCGTATTGCCGATCTGTCGGATAAATACGCAACTGGCAATCTCCATGCTACTACCCGGCAGGATATTCAACTGCACTTTGTAAAACTGGCCGATTCTCCTCAACTCTGGGCTGAACTGGAAGATGCCGGTATTACCCTGAAAGAAGCCTGCGGAAACACCGTTCGTAACGTGACGGGATCGGCCCGCGCCGGTATCGACCCGCTAGAGCCTTTCGATATTACGCCTTACGCCTATTATGTTTTCGATTATTTCCTGCGTAACCCAATCTGCCAGGATATGGGGCGTAAGTTCAAAATTTCGCTTTCATCGAGCGAGAAAGATTCAGCTTACGGCTACATGCACGATGTGGGTCTCATAGCTCGCATTCAGGATGGCAAACGAGGCTTTAAGGTAATGCTGGGTGGCGGCCTTGGCGCACAGCCTTTCTCCGCACAAACGGCGTTTGAATTTCTGGAAGAAGACCGGATTATTCCGTTCATCGAAGGTGTAATTCGGGTATTTGATCGGTACGGCGAACGCCAGAAGCGTCACAAAGCCCGCATGAAATACCTTCTCAATGACATTGGTCTGGAGGAGTTGCTACGCCGAATAGAGGAAGAAACACCTGCCCTGAAAAATAAACTTTTCTCGGTCGATAGTGCGCCTTTTTCGGTGAGTGAACAGTATGTCGACCGCCCCGAAGTAAGCGGTTATATACTCGAAACCGAGAATCAGAAGCTAAATAACTGGTTCAAAACAAACGTTTTCGAGCAGAAACAAGCCGGTTGGTATGCCGTTCAACTACGGGTATTACTGGGCGATATGCACTCCGATACCGCCCGGGCATTGGCGCAGATCGTTAAACAGTATGCCGCCGACGACATCCGGGTAACGGTTAACCAGGGCTATTTACTGCGGTTTATTCGGCCGGAAAACCTGCCCGCTATGTTCGAAGCGCTCGACGCTCTTGGCTTGGCAGAACCCGGTTTCGATACCACGGCCGACATCACAACCTGCCCCGGTACCGATACCTGTAATCTGGCTATTTCAAGCAGCTACGGTATTACCCGGGCTCTGGAACGGATGATGCACGACGAATTCCCGGATCTGGTGTTTAATGATGATATCAAGATCAAGATTTCGGGCTGCATGAATGGTTGCGGTCAGCACTCGGTTGCGAACATCGGCTACCACGGCTCTTCGTTAAAAAACGGTGCTTACGTATTGCCTGCTCTGCAAGTGCTGCTGGGTGGTGGTTTTAACGGCAAAGGCGAAGGATTGATTGCCGACAAAGTCATAAAAATTCCGGCAAAACGTGGTCCGGAATCGCTACGGTCCCTCCTGCGCGATTTTGAAGCCAACGCTTTCGACGGAGAGTATTACAGCGATTATTACGCCCGGCAGGGAAAAAATTACTTTTATCAGTTACTCAAACCCATCGCGGATTTGAAAACGCTGGTAGATAGCGACTACATCGACTGGGACCATACCGAGCAGTACGTAACGGAAGTGGGTATCGGCGAATGCGCCAGCGTACTCATCGACCTGGTAGCTACAACCCTGACCGAGGCCAGTGAAAAGCTGGGCTGGGCACAGGAAGCGCTTGCGGAAAACCGGTGGGCCGACGCGCTCTATCATGCTTACAATGTATTCATCACTGGGGCACGGGCCGCGCTGATGAGCCGCGATATTCCAACCAATACGCAGCACGGTATCGTCAGCGATTTCGATAAAACGTTTGCTGGCGGACCGTCGCACGGAAATGGAGTGGGTTTCCACGATGCAGAAGGTGACTTCAAATCGCTGGTATTCAGCATTAATAAACAGGAGCCTTCCGAAGAATTTGCCCGTCATTTTATCGCCCAGGCAGAAACATTCCTACAGGCCGTTCAGGCGTACCGCAATCAGCAGATTGAACAGGAAGGCGCTCCTGAATTGCAGGAATTGACTCAGGCACAGGATAGTTAATTTAAAAGCGAAAGAGCGGAAGCATAAAAGAGGGCCTGTCGCATTCTCTCACGCTCTTTCGCTCTTTCATCCTTTCCCTCTTTAATTATGAAACTCACTCTCGTCGGAGCCGGACCAGGTGATCCGGACCTGATAACGGTAAAGGGAATTAGGGCATTGCAGCAGGCCGATGTAGTCATGTATGATGCCCTGGTCCATTCCGATTTGCTGGATTACTGCCGCCCCGATGCCCTTAAAGTATACGTGGGAAAACGGCGGGGGGCTTACTCCTGCATGCAGGAGGATATCAACCCGCTTATCGTCCATTATGCTCAGCAATATGGGCATGTGGTGCGTTTAAAAGGAGGTGACTCATTTGTATTTGGCCGTGGGTTTGAAGAAGTAGAATTTGCCCGTCAGCATGGCATCGAGACACAAGTGATACCAGGCTTGTCGAGTAGTTATTCGGTACCGGCCTCAGCCAATATACCGCTTACCACGCGGGGGGTGTCAGAAAGCTTTTGGGTGGTTACGGGCACCACGAAAGCTGGACAGCTTTCCAATGACCTTAATCTGGCTGCCCAGTCGACAGCTACTGTTGTTATCTTAATGGGTATGCACAAACTGGCGGATATAATGGCTGTTTTTGCACAACATGGCAAAAGCGATACCCCGGTCGCCATTATCCAGAACGGAACCCTCCCCAACCAGCAAATGGTTGTTGGTCGTGTGCAGGATATTATTGAAAAAGTAAAAGAATCGGGCGTAGGCAACCCGGCCATTATCGTCGTCGGTGAAGTAGCCGGACTTAAACTAACTGAGGTTCAGGCTATTGCAGTATCAAATCAGGCATAAAATTTTCTTCATCATTTTTCTAATCCCCATAAAATGGCGTTGCCAACCATTTTTGTGAAGGCTTCAACGTTTAGTAAGCCTGCTGAGTGGCCCATTAAAAAATAGACATTCTTTGCCTTCTTTTTTTCATTACTCCATATTACCGGATGATCGCCCATTTTGATATCCGATGTCGGCTGGTAACTATTCTCATCAACATGGGCCAATACGCTTACATTGACGCGTGGATTCCTGTCAAATGTGTACCATTCATCATCAGGTATGACGAACTGATTGGGTAAGTCCTTCATTACCGGATGGGTTGCGGCTTCCGTCTTTACAGTGGCCGTGGCTTTTTTAGCGATATAGTTCTTGAAGCGAATGCCTCCCATAAACTCTGAAAACCAGTTCCACATCGGAAAGCCGTCAAATTCGCCCAATAAGGTGGCATGATGAAAGCCAATCCAAGAACCCTGCCCTTCATCTATGTATTTCTCAAAAGCCGTCCTTGTTTTGTGTGTCCAGTTGTAGGGTGGATAATTTAACTGAATAAAAAGCGAGTAATCGCTTAGTAGTTCATTGTCTACTTCTCCGGGATGGTTGATTACTTTAATTTCCAGATTATGCTTTTGGGCAAAGCTATCCAGCCATGGTAAAGCAGCCGCTACAAAACCCTCGTGCAGTCCACCTCGCTCAGTAAGAACCAATACTTTTCGTTTAGCCAGGGATTGGGGCTGTGAATAAGCATGTACCTGCCCAAGAAGCAGACTGATTAGTAAACAAACGAGCAGATGCTTTTTCATATTGGCAGTTTCTTTAAGTAACTCCAGGAGCTGTAAAGATGGCTTATTTGGTGAAAGGATTCCCTTGCTTATCGTTGCTAAGCACCCACTTGAGTGCATTGATGATAAGTAGCTTCTGCGTGGCATCGGAGTAGATCTCATCACCATGGCCCATGTTCAGATAAATCATCCGGTATTGCCGATTGGTCCACACTACCGGAAAATCGCCAAAGTTTATAACATCTTTAATACCTAGCGGATAATTGTCGGCAGAAAGAGAGAGAAGGATGTCAATATTCTTGTTCAAACGCGGACTCGGATTCCATTGATACCATTCACTTGCCGGAGCGGTCCAGGTTAGGGGCAGGTTTTTGGTAATCGGGTGGTTCGGCTGATCTACCTTAATTTTGGCAGGCTGTGGCGGCCAGTTGTTACAATAAAAAACACCACCCCCTAAAAAGTTTACAAACCAGGGCCAATGGGTATCTTTGTCATTGTAGCCTGACTCGTGAAAGCCCATCCAGCCACCGCCCTTCTCCATATATTGCTCAAACACAGCCCGTTCTTCTTTTTTGGTTGGATACCCATCGGGCATTATCACGATCTGGTAGTCCTTCAGCTTTTCGTAACTGTAATTGCCAAAATTCTGGGTGGTATCTAACAGAAAACCATCTCCTACGGTTAGCTTTTGCAGGTAGTCAATGGTTTGATGGGCAAAGATTACGTGGGCACCTTCTTTTCGATCACTAAAATAAATCAGTGCTTTGAAACGAGGTGCTTTGGCATAATTGGCCGAATAATTCGCCGGCACTTGTGCCGTCAGCTGAAGCTTAAGCAAAAGCAGTAAAGCGAACGTACTGATACTGTTTCTACACGTAATCATAAAGGGTTTTCTAAATATTAAAAACTTGTTTTGACGGTGTTAGTATTCTGCCAGCAGCGACAACCACTTGCCAGCTGAGGTAACCCACACTTCTTTATAGGTGGCATTATTGATAGCTGGCCACCAGGGAATATCTTCATTATCTATTGTTCGTATGCCTACCGGGATTTCGCCTGTTATTTCTCCGGATGAAAAACTATTCATTTGCGGATACCTATTTCCCTCCCCATAAATCAACGATTGACCAAATGGGTTTTTACCCACCGTCCAGTATAACTGTTCGCGCCCTATTTGACGTAACACTTCATCATTTAAAAAATGCCCACAAATAGCAGCCGCCTTCCCGGTAGAAAGATGAACCGTTGTATTGCCATTGAAAATACCGAACCAAACGGGAAACCTTTTTAGATAATGCTGTTCATCCAGCTTTACCCCTTTTGTCACCTGTTCTTTGTATAACTCCTTTGCGTTAGCTGGCGGAAATAAATGCAGCGAGTAGAATGCCGACGAGTCAGATGCTTCTTCTGTATGATACACGCCACTGGGTATCATTCCGTAAGGAGCCGTGTAAACCATAATGTCTTTTATATAATTGCCGTAAAGCTGCACGGCCAGATACCACTTCTGATAATCGGGATGACTACGCTGGGTTTCGCACAAGAGAATAAGTGCCTGCATGTACACCTGGTCCCGGGACTGATGGACGAAATGCACGATGGATGTTTGGGTCGTATCTCGGTAAAAAAAACCTTTACTACCCCTGGCATTGCCCAGCGGAGCTGTGCGTTGGCAGTTAAGTGTATAACGGATGAAATCGGCCGCCGTTTGGGCATATTGCTGTTGACCGGTCAACTTATAAAGCATGCTGGCAGCCCAGGAAATAGTAGCCATATACTGGCTTTTCGACGTGTTATAGCTATGCTCATACAACTGCGAAAATCCGCCATACCCACTTTCTTTATACGTTTTCATCGCAAAAGAGAAGTCTTCCCGTGCTATTTTACCCAGGTATTCGCTAAAGGCAGGGTCCTTGTCAAGGGTCATGGCGGCATAAGCCTCGTAAGCGGCATACAGGAAATTGTCGAATGAGTTATTATGCACCCGCACCGAGTGAATATCATCCAACGAGCCAATCAGGCCATCCTGCCAAATAAGCAATCCCATGCTGCTGGCCCGGTACCCATCGCCATAACGGTTCTTCAACACAAAATTAAGTCCCCATTCGGCCTCTTCCCGCAAGCGGGCTGCCAGTAGCGGATTTTTCGTCCGCTGCTTTTTATACGATTCCAGCAAGGCAAAACTAACATCTGCCGTTTGCAAGGTTTGCTGAGACAGGTCGCCCGCGTCATGCCAGCCACCGCTGTAAGAAATCTTTTTCCCATTGTGCTCAGAAAACAGATCAACATGACATTGCCCGTGCTTCTGAGGCACCGCATAGCCACACCGCTGACAGAAAATATAATTTAATACCCGCCATTGGGAAGACGTCCAGATACTTGGGTTAATCCCAAAGGAAGCGGTTTTCATCGTGCCGAAGACGATATGGTAGGTACCGGCTTTACTGAAATCACTGAAATCAAGTACCTCGTACTTACCCGTAGAAGTTTGCACCAGCTTCGGCTTTGCTTGATAAGCTACCTGCTGAGTCACTTCATTGATCAGTTGAAAAGAGGCATTGCTTAGAGCGATTGGCCGATTGGCAATAGCCGTTTTTTTCCCTTCGGTCATGTAGCCCGATGTCGAATAAACAATACTATTGGGGGCTGGCATCCACCCGTGGCTTATTTCCGGCGTTTGTATTTGTTTTAAAACGGGCTGATCAATGTAATAGATGACAGAGTCGCCGTTGGTTAGGTCTTTTCCTTTTAATGACACGTAAAAGGCAATTTCTGCCACTTTATCTCGACGAAGGTCCGATAGATCCAGGTAACAGCGGTTCCATTGATGGTTCGTCAAATTTAAAAGATGATCGGCCGAGTCCATAAGTGTTCCGGTTTTGGCTAATCCGGCTTGATTACGAACGCTAATGTTGATATTCACGACCTGGGCACCTTCGGCGTCAGGATAAATGAAAAATTCGAGCCGGTTATAGGCTTCCCAATTTTGCCCGTTCAAATTCAACTGCATACGGCAATTTCCGTAGGTGGCATAGTCCGGGTCAGTCTTTGAACCAACGGCCCTTTTTCCGGTAAATGTTGGGAAACTCAACCGCAAAGCTGGCTGTCCGGATTTTGTCTTTACATCAGCCATTGTCAGCTTTCCGTAACCAGTATGTTTCCAGTTACTGAAGATAGACGCTACTGTCAGGGGTTTCGAAAGTAGTACAGGCTTTTCCAGCGAAACGGCTTCGTAAGAACGGGAAAAATCCAGTGATAGCGGGCGATGAATCACCCCACTTTGGATAACCTCCTTGTATAAGTTTATCTTGATACCATCTTTTTGGATTTGGGCGTAACTGGCGGAAATAGTACAGGCAACCAGAAACGTGCAGAGTAATCTTACCGTCATTAGTAACACTTCGTCGAGAATGTAATTCAAAGGTATAAAATACCATCTATAGGCACCCTATGCCTATACCCTGAATGTCTTGCGATACGGATAGTCGTTGACAGAAATTAAAATCAGGGTTACATAAGATATTGATGTTCTAATTTCTGTCAAACTACAATCAGTCACATACGCAACTAAACAAAACTGGAGCATACAACAGTTATCGTATAGCGTACCAAGAAAGAACGATAATTTTTAGCGAAATTTTAGAGTGTTTCTTTTTAATTTAAAATCGTATTTGTTCTACCTTACAAGTCAGTAATTATGACAAGAGAAGAATTTTATGCTTCTGGATGGTCTCTAAACACAATAAATAAGGTGATTATCCACCTAAAAAATAATGCCGAACCTATATTTCCCGCTAGATTGGTCTACCCAATTTTACGTGAGTCCCCATTGGAAACCGTTCATCAAGAGGGCGAAGATGAACTTCACCAAACACCCTCAGCGGTAATAGCACTTTCTCTCAACTTCGAGGTTTTAACTAAGGTCGAATCATCAACAGTAGATTATTCACCCCAATGGGTTCCAGGAAGTATCCCTTTAGAATCCGTAGAGTCGATCAATCGCCTGACTTAAAACATAAAATTTAAAGAAGGCAGAGCGTCCGAATCCATAAGCGGGCATTCTGCCTGGGATTCATCTGTGTTTAAACCAGATAAGCAACCCTAATTAGCGTTCATGAACATTAGTCCACTTCCTTTTGAGGTTACCGGCGCCAGATTGAGATAGCTGTAAGTGTTCAACTTTTTATGCCTTTTCTTTTTCTAGAATAGCATTTTTCGAGACGAGCAAGACACCCGTGTGACATAATCACTTCCTTCATGGGTATACATCCGTCGTTTGTTGACCTTATTGGTCAGGCAAACCCGATCTTTGGGTTTTATACTAAATGAAGCTAGGTGTTGCCTCACCAAAAGATCAAAGTTAAATGCCCTTACCATTCCCGGCTAACCCTAGCTACTTGTAGAAGCGCAGCTACGAAGCCGAAGTTACTTTTCCAATTCTACAGGCCGTCTAAAAATGTTAGCGGTAAGGCACGGTGTCCCACCAATATGTCTTAAACTCCATGAGTAAAGCTTGCCAAGCCGTTGCTTCCATTATTTGACCAGATTGGACGTTATCCCCGCCAATAGCCCTCCGCAATATCGGGGTAAATATCCCCTGTCATGATAGCCTCAAATCTTGACATTCTATCGTGTAGAAGAGTCCCACTAAAAAATATTCGGGGCCAGAAATCGTATGCGACTGGTAAAATTGACAGTCATTAGAGTTGTTATCAATAATGTTTCTGCGTCTCACTAATGATGGTTTTTATAAAAGACTGATTTTTAAACATCTGTCAGACTCAATCAGTCGGATACTGGTGCAACACAACTAAGCAAAATGGTCAAACAATTATTGCATGGACACAATTTGTGACGTCTAGGTTAAATCTAGTTTTAAACTAGACAGATGATCCTTATTTTTACTAAATTTTCCTCATTCAGTTTTACCAATGGCCAATACGATAACCGAATTACTGAAAAAAAACAAGACCCAGCTTCTCGACAGATGGATTCACGTGCAGTTGACGAGTCAAACGCTTCGAGATGATCTAATGTCCGATGATGAGCTGCGGGCGCAATCTGAAGAACTGGTTAATGCCTTGGCAAAAGTGATCACGGAGGAAAACAGTAATCAACCCGATTCGGCCGACTTCGATGAAGTTTTTGAAATTTTATCGACCATTTCCATGTCACGCGCCCGCCAGGGCTTTTCGCCCCGCGAAACTGGCACTTATATTAATAGTCTGCGGGAAGCTATCATAAACTTGCTTCAAGAGCAATTGTTGGAGTCGCCAGCTCAACTCTTTGCCGAAAGTCAGAAACTAACCCGGCTGCTGGACCATTTTAGCGTTATTACGTTCGAAACGTTTATTAAAGGCCGGGAGGAAGTGATTTTCAGGCAGACCGAGGAAATTAGTGATATCTCAACCCCAGTGATTCAAATATGGGACGGCATTCTGGCCTTGCCCATTATTGGCACGCTGGACAGTTCCCGAACCCAGGTCGTGATGGAAAACCTCTTGCAAAAGATTGTCGATACTGGCAGCAGCATTGCTATTCTGGATATTTCCGGGGTGCCGGCGGTTGACTCATTGGTAGCCCAGCATCTAATCAAGACCGTCAGTGCTACCCGACTCATGGGGGCCGACTGTATCATTAGTGGTATCCGTCCCGAAATTGCCCAAACCGTTGTTCATTTAGGTATCGATCTATCAAACATCATTACAAAAGCATCGTTGGCCAGTGCACTCAAACATGCCTTTAGCTTGCAAAAGCTCGTAATTAAACGGTTGGAAGGAGATAAGATACGGTAACTGCGTAAACATACAATGGACAAAATACCCATCCTTCGAATGGGGACCTTCTTACTGGTCACTATTCAAGTTGATTTATACGATCGGCTAGCTTTAAATCTGGAAAGTGATTTGATCAATATGGTCCATAAAACGGGTGCTCGGGGCGTGCTGATTGATATTTCGGCTGTATCAATCGTGGATTCGTTTATGGGACGTATACTGGGCAATATTGCCTGTATGACCCGGGTGCTGGATGCTGAAACGGTCGTTGTCGGAATGCAACCGGCCGTAGCCATTACCCTCATCGAACTAGGTTTATCGTTGAATGGCGTCTATACAGCACTCGACGTGGAACGAGGCATTAGTTTATTGCAAACCAAGCTTGGTCCCAACGACGAACTGGCAGACGACGATGCTGACGACACTGAGTAGAGACAGGCTGACCATAACCCGGGAACAAGACGTAGTTCCGTGTCGGAACCGGGTTAAAGAAGCGGCCGTGAGAATTGGGATGGGGATCGTCAACCAAACCAAATTGATTACAGCAGCCAGCGAACTGATTCGGAACATGCTTCGGTACGCTGGTGGGGGCGAGCTTTTGATCGAAGTCGTTTGCAAGGGACGCGAATCCGGCATACGACTTACGTTTACCGATCAGGGGCCGGGCATAGCTGATATTCAGCTGGCCATGCAGGATGGGTATTCGACCGGAAAAAGTTTGGGCTTAGGGTTACCTGGTACTAAACGTCTGGTTAATGAGTTTGATCTCGAAAGTATATTAGGCCAAGGAACAACAATCACTATACTAAAATGGAAAAATGGATAACTCCGCGCATACTCAATTTCGAGCCCCAGATCGGAGTTATTTGGCTCAACTAAAAAAAGGAGTTGGTCAAATGGCCATTAAGGCTGGCTTCCAACCGCAGCGATTAGCAGAGATTGATATAATTGTTGCAGAAATGGCCACCAACCTGATTAAGCATGGTGGCGGTGGCGAACTACTGGTCCGCCACATTCAGACCACTCCGCAGGCGGGTCTGGAGTTGATCAGCATTGACAGTGGCCCAGGGATGACCGACACTACCCGAGTGTTTCAGGATGGTATCTCGACGACCAATACATTGGGCCAGGGCCTGGGCTCGATCAAACGCTTAGCAGATCAGGTGCAGCTGTTCTCCATAAAAGGTTGGGGTACCATTTTGCTGGCCCGCATTTTTCTTCATCCACTACCCGATAACGCTTCTATTCGCCTGTCAGGTTTTGAATTCCGGTCGTTACTGGTTGCTAAACCCGGTGAAACCCTGTGTGGCGATGGAGTTTATGTAAAAATAACGCCCACTCACCTTAAGCTTTTTTTGGGTGATGGGTTAGGCCACGGACCTGAAGCTTACTTAGCAGTACAGACCGCCGTAAATGCTTTCCGGCTTTGCCCGGATCATCGTCCCGTCGATATTTTGCGGCAAATGCACCGCTCGGTTACGAAAACCCGCGGTTTGGTTGGCTCGGTGGTTGTTTATGATGTGGCGAGTCAACAATGGAACTGGTGCGGAGTGGGTAATATCACGACTAGGATTAGTGGGCCTATGGCTACCAAAAACTTTCTATCCTACAATGGCATTATTGGCATGAACCTGCCAGCAACCATGAATGATCATACCCTGCCCTTTGAGCGGGGGCAACTCCTAATTATGTGCTCGGACGGGCTCCAATCGCGTTGGGATCCTACTAAATATCCACATATTCACCGCTACGATCTATCGATCCTAGCTGCGGCCTTATATAAAGATTATGCCCGACAAACTGATGATAGTTCCTTGTTTGTTGGGCGTTCACAGGGAGATCATGGAAGAATTAGTTAAAGGTACGCTTGACAATGAAATGGACCTGATTCTGGCCCATAAGCGGGCGATGAGACTGGCCGAGCTGGCGGGCTTGTCATTAGCGGCTCAAACTACGTTTGCGACGGCCATTTCTGAGGTGGCTCGCTATGCCATTGAACTAGGGACTGGACCCGTATTAACATTAGGTATTGACCGCTCCCAAGGGCATCCGTTCTTAGTCGCCCTCATTGAAGACCCTCATCTTCCAGTTGCTAACCCTCTGAATCAGGCACTTTTATACGCCCAGCGGTTGGTCAGTAAGTTGGAAATAACCCATACTGGTAAAGGCGGAACAATTAGCTTATACCATAGCTTACCCATCGCTCGAAACATAAGTCAGCAGCAGGTAAACCGCTGGCGGTTATACTTCGAGGCTACTCAACCGCTCTCGGCCTATGATGAAATTAAGCGAAAAAATGAGCAACTGCAGGAATTAGCCCTGCGGCTCCAGGCCAGCGAACAACATTACCAACGGGTAACGGACTCACTGCCGCTTTTAATTTTTACCACTAATCAAGCGGGGCAGCTTCTGTACACCAACACCTGGCTAACCGAACTGACGGGTTATTCCATTCAAACCATTAATCAAGCTAGATGGGCTAATATCATCCACCCCGAGGACTATGATGAATTCTGGCGACTTTGGACCAAACAAGCGTCTAGTTATCGGCCCTTTCAATACGAATGTCGCCTTAAAAAGGGTGGCCGTGAGCACTATATCTGGCATCTGATTACGGCCCAACCGGTAAAAAGTGAGCCTGGTAAGGTAGCGGCCTGGAGCGGATTCGCCGTTGATATTCAGGCACAGAAACTGGCCGAACAGACCCTTCGACAAAATGAGGAACTAGTTCGGGCCAAAGCCAGTCTGGAGCAATCGCAACACGAATTAACGCTAACCATACGGGAATTAAACCGGAGCAATGAGGAGTTGAGCCAGTTCGCCTACATTGCCAGTCACGATCTGCAGGAACCCTTGCGTAAAATCCAGCAATTTGGTGACTTGCTTCAGGCACGAGAAACAAACTTATCATCAGATTCAGTGACCTATTTGAATCGCATGCAAGAGGCAGCCAGTCGAATGTCGATGCTAATTAAAGATTTGCTAAGTTTCTCCCGACTGTCCACGCGTCGGGAATCCATAAGGTCCTTATCTCTAACGAATCTGCTTCACGCTTGTCTAGACGATTTATCGCTACTGATTAGCGAAACGAATGCCCAAATCCATATTCAACCGCTACCTACCATTGAAGGAGAAGCTACGCAGCTTGGTCAATTATTTCAAAATTTACTCAGCAATGCGCTCAAGTTTCGTCAAAAGGGAGTCATTCCCCAAATTTGGGTTAATTATCAGGCTATTCCGGCCACTCATCTACCCGCTTTCTGGAAGCCTGCCAGTGCCAACGGTATCTATCATAAAATAGAAATAGCTGATAATGGGATAGGCTTTAATGAAAAATACCTGGATCGGATTTTTCAGGTTTTTCAGCGTTTGCATGGAAAAAATGAATTTGCGGGTACTGGTGTCGGTCTGGCCATTTGCCAAAAAGTGGTAGCCAATCATGGTGGTATGATTACGGCGACTAGCCAACCAGGTAAAGGATCCACGTTTATCGTCTACTTGCCGTAATAAAACCAGTACGTATGCTAAGTAAACTAGTTGACAGGTAGTAAAACAAGCCGTCCAATTAAACGCCCCATTTATGAAGCAGTTGAAAAGAGAGCGCTTATAGCTCTTTAAGTAACCACAGAAGTATCTTTATATGCCTTGTCAATCTATGAAGCTGAATTGAAAAATGGGATTCGAAGGTCCGCGCATAAACGGGGTCTTTCGGGTAATGCAACCTATTTACACCGGTGTAGCTAAGTCAAATATTTCGCGTCAGGAGCGTTTTGTGGCATATTAATTATTTACTTATCTTCTACTAGGATTTAAAGAGTACTCGGATAATTAGGCCCTTACGTTCATTCATCAACTCCTTAAACGCTGATTCTGAAAGGCCAAAGAACTGACCATAAAGCGGGGCCATGATCAGGGGATAAGAGAGAAGCGAAAACAGATTCATAAGAAAATGAATCGGGTTCATCGGCTCCAGGGTTCCATTCACCATCTCCTGTTCTATTTCGGCCATAAACGACTTGACAGGGTCTATCTGTATATGCTCGATCAGTTGATGCCCTACGGTATTGAGCTGAGTAACCATAAAGGTTTCCTGGTAGGGGTAAGTGCCCATGTCGATTAGAAAAACCTCGATCAGTTCCTGGATTTTCTCCCGGAACGGTTGGGGCGATTTCATGGCGGTGGCCAACCGTTGGCTTAGCGCCTGCATGGCTTCCTGAAAAACCGTGTCAATTAACTGGTCTCGCGACCGGAAGTAGTAATGCAGGGCCGCCCGGTTAACACCTGCCGCATCGGCTATATCCTGCGTGGTGGCATGTAGTCTGCCTTCGGCAAATAGAATCCGCTTCGCCGTTTCTTTAATCAGTTGTTCAGTTCCAGTGTCTTTTGATGGCATGTGCGTAAGGGTAAACCATTCATTTATTCAGGCGACGCGAATCCGGCTGTCAATCCCTACTTGCTGGATAAAATAGGAATCGTGCGAGATCACCAGTAATGTACCGTTGAAATTCTTCACGGATGCTGTAAACACATCTAGGCTTTGTCCATCAAGGTTATTAGTCGGTTCATCCAATATCAGCATATCGGGTGTGTGATTGCTGACCGATAGACAGCATAAAGCCAGCTTCATTTTTTCACCCCCACTTAATCCACTACATTTCCGGTCGAACAAATCTCGCCCGAACTTTGAATAAATAAGCAATGATTTTACCTCGTGTTCAGGTAAGTGGCGGCTATTAAAGTGCTCCACTTGTTCATAAACCGTTCGGTTGGGATCGATCAGGGTATAGTCCTGGTCAAGATACAGGTAAGTGAACGAAGCTCGCTGAATTGTGCCCTGTACTGGCTCCAGCTTACCAGTTAGAAGGCGCAACAGGGTTGTTTTACCTGCCCCATTATCGCCCTCAATTCGGATACGGTCGCCCGAGCGGATCTGAAATGTCAGCGGCTTCCACAAGGGAGTGTTGCCGTACCCAAAACTAAGTTGCTCGGCATCGATCAGCATCTTTCCGCGGTGGAGGGTAGAAGCGCCAATATCGATTTTCAGTACGTGATAGGACTGAATCTGCGACCGAATCTGCCGGATATTTTCAGCGATTCCAGCTACTTTTTCACTATGAGTGTTTAACAGGTTAGCGGTGCTTTGCTCAGCTTTACTTTTCCGTCCACCGGCAATGATGCGCGGCAGCGATTGGCTCTGGCCGACTACCCTGCCGTTGGCTTCCTTTTTTTGACGCTGTTCGACCATATCCCGCGCTTTTTGCTGACTTTGTTTCAAGGTTTTAGACTGCTCATCCAGTTGGGCTTGCAAAGCCCCAACCTGGCCATTTTTCTGTTCGCGGTAAAAATCAAAATTCCCACCGAATACGGTTAGGCCACGCTCACTAAGTTCTAGGGTTGTCGTCAATAAATTGAGCAACGTGCGGTCATGACTGACAACCAGCAACGTTGCTGTACTCGACTTGATAACCTCATATAATTGCTCCCGGCTACCCACATCCAAATGATTGGATGGTTCGTCGAGTAAGATGATCCCCGGCTTGTGAAGGGATATGCCTGCCAGAAATACCTTCGTTTTTTGCCCACCACTCAGTTCGTCTAACCGCTGATCAACCGTTATGTGCGCCAAATCCCAGTTCGAAAGGGCAGTAGACACAGCCTCTTCGATCTCCCAGTCATCGGCCAGGTCCGTAAAAAACTGTGGGTCAGTTTCGCCGGACAGGATAGCCCGGATACTGCGCAGCTTTTGGTCAACGCCCAGCACCTGGGCAACCGTCAAGCTGTCGTATTGGCCCAGGTGCTGGGGTACAAACCAGGGCTTTTCGGTCGCCATGATTTGACCCGCTGATGGAAGCAATTTTCCGGCAAGGAGCTGCAAAAGAGTTGATTTCCCTGTTCCGTTGTTGCCTACCAGCGCGGCTTTCTCACCGGAGTTTAGGGTAAGGTTTAACCCCTCAAACAGCAACGTCTTATCGGGATGTCTATAGGTTAGCAACCTGGTCGTCAAACTCATGTAAATCGGCGTAAAGGCTTGTAAATGGCACTAACATCCATCAGTTTGATGAACGGAAGCGCAAACCTAACAAATTTGTTTAACAAATTTGTTAGGTTTGCGTAATAGAACTCAGCTTAAAACCTTGTTGCGCCAATATTCAAGCCTACTATACTCCAGCTCATAAGAGGGAGAATTAGCATTCCTGCTTGTTTCAAGCATATATGAGAAGAGGGCTACTCTGGCGATACTCCGGAAGTCTAGAAGAGCTGGCTTGAAATCGCACCGCTTTTTGGCCCACTACTTTCCAGTCCTAAGGTCGCACGACGGTTGTTTAGGCCAGGGCCTTTTCGCGGGCGAGCCGTTGGTACTTTTCAACGGCTGCATCTTTCCCAAGCTGTAGTTCTTCTAGTAAGCCTGGGTCGACGACGGCGGGGCCATGCTTAGTGCCCCACAGAATGAGCTCTATAATAATGGGGACTGTTTCAACACCTTTTTCTGTCAAGCGGTAGGTGAACTTCGACTTCTTATCGGAGGCCACTGCCTTGGTTAAGATACCTTGCGACTCCAGGACTGCCAGGCGGTCGGCCAGAACGTTGGTCGCCATTTTCTCCGCTGACTGCAGGAATTGGCCATAAGTAGACTTACCCGCAAACACCATATCCCGCAGAATGAGCAGGGTCCATTTGTCCCCCAACACATCGAGCGACGTGCTGATAGGGCAAGTAGAACGCTGTTTTAGCGCTTTCATAAAAAACGATTTATCTTTTACTTGCTTTTTGCAAGTATTACGCCCTATCTTTACACTTGTAATTTGCAAGTAAATATACACGAATTTTATTTCTTTCTATCATGATTCTAGTGACTGGAGCCACCGGTGGATTAGGCCGCCAAACCATCGACTTTTTACTCACAACCACCCCAGCCGCAGAAATCGTCGCACTGGTGCGCGACCTCAGCAAAGCCACGGACCTCGTCAGGCGGGGCGTGGATGTCCGGCAAGCCGACTACTTTGACTACCCCGCCCTTGTACAAGCCTTTCGAGGCATTGATAAGGTGCTGCTGGTTTCAGCCGTGGCCTTTACCGACCGGCTGCGCCAGCACCAAAATGTCATCGATGCCGCTAAGGAAGCCGGGGTGAAGCACCTTTTTTACACCAGCATCCAGCGCAGCACACATTTTGTCATGCCGGAGGTCACGGAAAGCGACCTGGCCACTGAAGCCTACCTCAAAGCCTCCGGGCTGATCTACACCATTCTCAAAAACGGCTACTATTTTGAAGGCCTTGGCTACCTGATTGGAAGCGAGGTGCCGGACACCGAACTACTTTTCCCGGCGGGAGAAGGCAAGATCGCTTTCGTTAAGCGAACCGAATTGGCAGCCGCTACGGCCGCCCTGTTAACCAGCGCAGGGCATGACAACCAGGAGTATACACTGTCGGGGAGCGAAGCCTATTCGTTTCACGATATCGCCCGGGAACTCTCCGCGTTAGCGGGCCGACCTATCGTTTACAAAAGTAGCGAGCTGGCGCCCTACATCGCCCAGAAAGTAGCTGCAGGCTTCCCCGAAGTCGTCGCCAACTTCTTTGCTCAGTGGGGTGCTGCCGCCAAACACGGCATGCTGGCCGGGACACACGATACCGTCGAGCGTATGCTGGGCCACAAGCCAACTTCACTTCGGGAGTACCTGAAAACGACTTATTTCCCGGGTGCCTAACAGCTTTTAGGGGCAGTCAATTCTCCCCGCATTAATTCATACAGGCTAGGCAGGTGACTTTGCACAGAAGCTCACTCGCCCGGCCTGGCCATCCCCCAAGACCCCTATCATGCCCCCGGCGCGGCCCTGTCGGCTAGGCGCTGGCAGCGAAGATTGAGCAAGCAGGTAACCCCAACTTAATCAGAAGACGATAAGCTCCAAAAGGTTAATTGATTAACAGGCGTACAGTTACCTTAACTCCTTGTAATAGCATCAATAGAGGTAAAACCGGTAGCGAGTGTAACGGCTTTCCAGTTTTCCATATCCTGCTGGACGGCCTGTATCTTACTATTCGCCAGATCATAAGCGTCCTGACCTAGCAACAAGTGCAGGGGCGGGTTTGAGGTGTTAGCCACACCAATGATAGCAGCTACCGCTTTTTTGGGATCACCAGGTTGATTTCCCCTGATGTGTTCCCGATGGAGCGCTTCGGATTCCCGCACCAACTCGTATTCGGACAACTGTTCTTGAGCGACCCGCATTGACCCCGATGATAGGAATTCTGTTCGAAAATATCCCGGCTCAACGATCGTTACCTTCACTCCGAAGGGGGCCACCTCGGCCGCTAGCGACTCGGACAAACCTTCAACAGCAAATTTAGTGGCGCAATAAATACCCCAGCCGGGAAAACTGCCTGTAATACCGGCAATCGAGGAGACGTTTATGATATGCCCCGACTGCTGTTGCCGCAAGTGAGGCATAACCTGTCGGATTACATTCAGCATCCCAAACACATTGACCTCAAAATTGCTCCGAGCTTCGTCATTGGTCACCTCTTCCAGACTACCTAACTGACCATAACCTGCGTTATTGACCACCACATCAATCTGGCCAAACTGCTTGACGGTGGCGTTGATGGCTTTGCTAACGCTGGCTTCGGCAGCTAACTCGACGGTTAATGGTAAAAAATCAGTCGAGTGGTGGCCAACGGCTTGCTTTAATTCGTCAATACTGCGGGAAGTTGCTGCCACCGCATGACCCGCCTGAAGGAGTTGATTGACTAATTCAAGACCTAAGCCTTTAGAAGCTCCCGTAACCAACCATACTTTTTTGTTTTCCATTTTGTTTTCGTGTTTAACGGCCACAAAGGTCGGTTAGCAGGACTTGTAACGGCTTTCGCGATTCAAACCGTTACTTACCAAATTCAAACAGTGCGAAAGGCTGATGGAGTCAGAAGGGTATGCTTTTTGAAGAAGTAGGAAAAATGGGCCGGTTCGTCGAAGCCTAAGCAGTAGCTAATTTCGGCGATGTTCCAGTCGGTATGTTTCAATAAAGCCGTGGCTTCGCCGATGAGCCGCTCGGCGATGTGTGTTGTCGTCGTTCGGCCTGTCGTATCGCGCACAGAGCGGTTCAGGTGATTGACATGGACCGATAATTGCCGGGCAAAATCACTGGCAGACCTTAACCGGAACCGCTGACCCGGCAACTCAATGGGGAACTGCCGTTCAAGCAATTCGATAAAGGCAGCCGTCGTGCGGGACTTGGCATTAGGGTGTTGATAGAGGTTGTGAGAGGGTTCAAACTTCAGGGCGGTATGAATCAATTCGGTTAGATAGCTGTGGAGCAGATCATATTTGTAGATATAGTCTGAGTTTACCTCGCTTAGCATTTTCTCAAAAAGCTTGCTTATTATATCATCCTGTGCCTTGTCAAGCAGATAAGCAGGCCTGCCCCCAAGACGGAACATAGGCAATTCATGCAGGTTTCCCCGCATATGTTCGGCCATAAAAGCATCTCGAAAAATACAGAAGAACCCGGTTTGATTATCCGAACGAGGCTCCCAATTATAAGGCACTTGCGGATTAAAAAATAGCAGTGCGGCTCCGTTAACCCGGATACTTTTATCTGCGTAATGATAGAGGTTGTCGCCCCGGATGAGTGAGACTTTATAATAATCACGGCGGCTGTACTGGATTGGAGCGGTTCCCTGATCCAGACAGTCTTCCAAGCGGAAGACGTTTATATGAGTAGCTTCGTTGTGCTGACCACTCGGTTGTTGATTGAATTTTATTCGATAAAAGTCGGCTATTGTTTCAACAGGTCTCATTCAACAAACTTACATGAATCAACCAAAACTTCCTTATTTACTTTCCAGAGTAAATGATGCGCTCGCGAAGTGGCTTTACTAGGGCTTCAGCGCCTTACTGTACAAGTAATTTCGGGCAACTATTTTCGGATGCCGTTGGACCGTATGCGACTTACTGGAGTTAACAGCTGTTAAACATAATCGTCCCATAAATGCCCCATTTAAGAAGCACTAGCATGATGCTCCCATCGTCTCAAGTGCGAGGTTTTTTGCGCGACACTGACTTTTTTATATCTGTACAATGCAGTTAGTAACATACGCCAGGGTTCAATTACTAGTTGAGTGATCTTCTGATTGAAGGTAGAAAAAGGAGTCTCAAAATCATCAAGCCCATTAGCGCGTCAAGTACTTGGTAAAGAGTACGAAAACCTACCAGCCAGATTAACCCTAACGTCCACAACAAGAGCAGAGTTGCTAAACCGACTGTAGCCAGCCAGGCCCAGTGATAGTCCTTATCACCGAAAATCATCTCCGCTAACGGCCATCGCAGACGAGTCAGCATGGCATAACTTAAGAAAATGGGTGCAAAGCCAAAGAAGATAAAAATATAAAGACCAGGTAAAAAAAAATCGCCTATCCATTGATTGAATAGAATGGGAGAAACCGCTAGCCAGTGACCCGAGGGCTCTGCCATCAGATGCCAGCCGCCCTGAAAGCCACCTACAGAAAGCAGACCTAAAAGAGCCAGTAACCCATAAAATGATCGGGATCTTTTCGCTATCGGGGATGCTTGTGTCTTACTACTCACTGGAAAAACGTCTTATGAAAGTCTTTAAAGCTACTAGTGAAAACCGGCCAAGTGTATGACAGTAATCGTGAGTAGCTTGTATGATTTATAATCTCAGTGGCTGTTGCAGAAGCCTGAAAGGGATGTGATATCCCTAGCCTAGTTGCCAACTCTACGCCATTTGTAAGACAACAATTGCTTACCTGGCAGCTGGCTTCGTAGGCCTGTTGGCTTATGCAACACCTATATATATGTGTTAAGCTAAATCTTGTGTCTGAGCCAATCGGTAAAGCTTCCAGGACGACGATCAAGCCAACTGTACCAGAAAGCTAACCCAGAGTTAATCAATAATCCTGTCAGAGCAATACAGAACTTGCCTCTGAAATTAGTAGCTCCCCAGAAAACGATACCGGTTATCGGAATGACTAACGTCATTACGACCGTGATTAGCCATTTAGTTAGTGAAGTAAGCATTGCTTAGTGTTGTATGATCGATTGTTAGGTTGACCTGACTTCTGCAAAGCCGCTATTGGGTGGCCTACACAGGCTTACGTTGAAAAATAAGCGATTGTATTTCCAAATAAGCAAAAATCAGCTTATACAGACAAATAACTCGTTGGCGGCCTAGTTTTATCTATATGTTTCACTCAAAGTAGTCCTAGATGCACTTACTTAAAACGCAGCCATAGGCCTGAATACAGAGCACAAAGGAAGCCTGATGACTCCTAGGCTGTCTGGCTTTTAATTTCTCTTCAGACAGAGTTGTGTAGCAGCCACAAGCCTTTTAGAAGACAATTATTTAATATTTGTCAACGACACCCCCTAGCCTACGAACAGGTTTGCCGGTATAGCAGGACATCCTCCGGCTTCGTATCACCAAGTTTACCTGACACATATTGCGCAAATTGAGGATAATATTACGTGAATTACGCAGCACTCTTTTTTCGTAGTTCGTACCTTTGAGTAGACGCTTATACTACTTTTCAAGGATTACATTAACCTTTAACTAGCTATTCGGGTAGACTCTGCTTGTTATAAACGTTCACACCTTTCTGAAAGGATAGTCAGTGATCCTATACCCGTAAACTATGTCCTCAACCTATCGCGATTTACTTTGGTATTAGTGCGGTTGAGTATGCCGATCTATGGTGGATACGGCCTATCCCCTAGCCTAAACCGACGACGCGACAAGGAAACAAGGTACTGAAAGTCATCACCAATGGGTAGATGCGGCCAAGTTCCAGGGTCGCCTTTCGGGTAAATTTATGCGGGAAAGGACCAACCCAAAACGTAGCCAAAGCAAGTATTAACTACTCATAAATGGTACAAATTGTCATAAAAGACAAAACATCAGCGTTTAAAGAATACATCGGTATTAATATTCGGGCGATCAATTAAGCGAGGACGAAGGCATTCACGCTTCAAAAGTTTTGCTGAAACGAGTAGGACAGACTGTTTAATTTTCAAGTAATTCGATTTCTAAATCTTTTAATTCTATGCAACGACGTTATGCTCTGAAAGGCTTGGCAATGAGCCTTGGCGGCTTAGTTAGCTTACCTGCCTGGGCTTCCGGCTGGACAGGCAACTCTTTAGGAAGCGTTTCTCTGGTATCATTTGACGAGCAAACCCTGTTAGGTGAGATCGTAGAAACATTTATTCCAGAGACAAACACACCCGGTGCTAAATCGCTCAACGTGCATCAGTTTGCCTTACGAATGATTAAAGACTGTTTCGGCGAAGCTGCTCAAACTACCTTAAAGCACGGCCTTGATTTAACGGAAACTACCGCTCAGCAAACTTACACCAAAGCATTTGCCGACTGCGACGCCCCCAAACGAAGGGACATTCTGTTGAAACTGGCAGCATCGACCGATCCGGCTGGCAAAGCTTTCATCGATATGATCAAACGGCTTACTATTCAGGGCTATACAAATTCTGAATACTACCTGGTGAATGTCCAGAAATTTAATATGGCTCCTGGCTTTTATCACGGCTGCGTCCCAGTACCAAAGTTGGCTGTAAGCGGAACTAAGTAATCCAGTTGACTCTATTTATTTACCCTTTATCTCGAAAATCGATGTCTTTTTTAAATATAGATTCAGTTAAGGAGCGTACGTTTGATGCAATTGTGGTTGGTTCAGGCATCAGTGGTGGCTGGGCAGCCAAAGAGCTGACGGGTCATGGGTTACGTACTCTCGTTCTGGAGCGGGGTCGCGATGTGAAGCACATTACCGACTATCCGACCACAATGATGCAGCCCTGGGAGTTTGCGCATGGGGGGCAGCTAACCAAAGAATACCGAGACGCTAACCCCATTGCTAGCCGATGCTATGCGAACCGGGAAGATGCCAGTCATTTCTTTGTCAAAGATGCCGAGCACCCTTACGTACAGGAAAAGCCGTTTGACTGGATACGCGGCTATCAGGTTGGCGGCAAATCGTTGATGTGGGCACGGGGAACCCAACGCTGGTCACAATATGATTTTGATGGTCCCGCCCGCGATGGTTTTGCCGTTGAGTGGCCTATTGGCTACGCGGACATTGCCCCTTGGTATAGCTATGTTGAAAAATTCGCCGGTATCTCCGGAAACCGGGACGGCCTGGCGCAACTACCTGATGGTGAGTTTCTGGCTCCTCATGAGCAGTCATGTGTAGAAAAGCACTTTACCGACCAAATGGCAAAGCACTATGCCGGTACTCGCCCCATTATTATTGGTCGTTGCGCTCATTTGACTAAGCCGCAACCCATCCACTACCAACAGGGCCGCGGTCAGTGCCAGAACCGTTCATTATGTCAGCGGGGTTGTCCGTATGGCGGCTATTTCAGCAGTAATTCATCTACGCTGCCCTGGGCGGCTAAAACCGGGAAAATGACATTGCGCCCTGACTCTGTGGTGCATTCGATTATCTTCGATGAGAAGAAAAATAAAGCGACGGGCGTTCGTGTTATTGACGCCCATACCAAGGAAATAACCGAGTATTACGCCAAAATTATCTTTGTTAATGCGGCTTGTTTAAACACCAATCTTGTTCTGTTGAACTCAAAATCAAACCGGTTCCCTAACGGCCTTGGTAATGACAACGGCTTGCTTGGTAAATATGTAGCGTTTCATAATTTCCGAACGACTATATCGGCTGAACACGAAGGTTTCCAGGATACAACCACCGAAGGTATTCGCCCTAACGGCAGCTACATTCCCCGCTTTCGTAATGTATTCAAGCAGGAAACAGACTTTCTGCGCGGCTACGCGGCCGGGTTTGGCTCCAGCCGTATGACTTCTACTGATACATCGGGACTGGGTGAAGACCTAAAGGCAAGTCTGATGCAGCCTAAGTATGGTAACTGGCAGGTAAGTTCGCATATGATGGGAGAAACCATTCCCAAAGAGAGCAACTACGTGCAGTTGGATAAAAGTTTGACTGACGCCTGGGGGATTCCACAACTGAAAATATCTGTCGCCTATGACGATAACGACGAGAAAATGATTCGGGACTTCCATGAACAGATGAGTGAGATGTTAACGGTATCCGGCTTCAAAAACATACGTACCAATGACCGGCCTGATAAAGCTCCGGGCCTGGACATTCACGAAATGGGTGGAGTTCGTATGGGCAAAGACCCCAAGACATCTCTGTTAAATAAGTGGAATCAACTTCACACTTGTAAGAACGTATTTGTTACGGATGGTGCCTGTATGACCTCAACGTCCACTCAAAATCCATCGCTTACATTCATGGCTATCACGGCCAGGGCTGCCGATCACGCAGTAAAAGAGTTAAGGAAAGGAAATTTGTGATTTTCGGTGGTGGTTGAACTGTGTTGATGACGTTCAGCCACTACCGAATAAGTTAAACCGTAAACTTTTGATTATAAGTTAATAGACCAACTACGTTTCGTATTAAGCCAGGAAATACTAGTTGATAAAATGTATTTTTGGTCATAACTGTATGTCGTCAGCCGCATCTGTACACTTCCGGTTGACGACATACAGCTGTTGCCAGTTATTAAAACAATCCTTCTGCTGATATATTCTATTCATAAACACATATTGGAATAGTTTTAACCGATTGCGTCTTTGAGCATAAGTATAAATTCAAATCCTGTCCACAAAATACCCATTGCAAATCCCACCGAAGCGAAAGTCTTTTTGTCGGTCAGTTTGTTAGTTGCGAAAGCGTATAACAGCAAGAGAGGCCCTGAAAAAAAGACAGCGAAATAGACGATCCCGATGTTAGGCCCACCGGGAGTTTTATAAAACTTCTCGCTAATCATGATGAGTATCGGTAAAATCAGCAGAGTGAGTATAGCAACATGCAGGTAAGAAGATCGGTCCATCTGTTTTGTTGTATAAGTGCAGTGGCTATTGCAAAAGTCTGAAACGGGTGTGACTGCCTTGGATGAATGGCTAATTTCACTCCATTTACAAGGTAAAACCAGCTTACTTGGCAGGAGTTTTCGTAACCCTGTTGACTTTTGCATCAGCCACTGTCTTTATATTCAGCTATGGCAACGGATGCTTAGAGATATAGACCACCCCCCGCCCCTGCTTACTGTTGCAGAATGAAAAGGCTTCCCCCGAATTCCCCCGCCCACAGACCGCATCGGTACCGGCTATATAGAGCCGCTGTTGCTCATCCAGATACAGACTCTTCAGCTGATGCAACTGAGGCAAATCAATTCGACGGCCGGTCGCCGTAACAACACCAGGCGTTTCGAAATTACCAGTTGTAGCGGTTGGCCCATCGAGGAAGACTCGGTTGATCTTATAGTTGTCTCCCGTGGTTGTCACAACTGGATTAACCAGCAGTCGTTTGTCAATAGTACCGGGGGCAGGCATCTCCGTTAGCAACCGGTTACGTCCCCTATACGGTTGCCAAGTTTGGCCATCATCTAAACTGTAGTTGTCGGCCGTGATTAGAAACTGTGGGGACTCACTGGATACTTTCACGGTTTGGCTTGCTAGCCCGTTCATGGTAAACAGTGTATCGCCGTTCTGAACTACGCCAAACATAGCGATCGATTGCTGATGGACCTGTTGCCAATTCTTACCCTGATCGGTCGAGCGGAAAAGTAAATACCTGGTCGAAATCAATAAGGTCTTGTCCCGATTGCCCCACACTCCTTGAATATCTTTGTCCACTGGAGCTTTGAACGTGTACCAGTCTGGGTATTCGGCTAATACAGTGTCGTGCTTAGGATCGACGACGTCAGATTGAGTTTTTTTACAAGACAAGGTTAGTAGCAGTAAGCTACAGTAAAGTAACGTTTTCATGGTTGTTGAGTCATGGTTTTACTGCTTTTAAAAGGCAATAATAGCTGCTTATACTCCCTGATTTAACCAATGGTTATGCTGTGAACCTACTGAAATTCTATTAACATAATATTGATCTTTCGTCTCTCCTTTCCAAAGGACAATCCGGCCTCTTTTCACGGCTTATATAGAAGGGTTGATCTTGGAAATTTCACATAACATAAGATTAGTGGCTGTTGCAGAAGTCGGCACCGGCTTACACATTCCGTTTCAACCGTTTGTTTTTGAAGTTAAATTACGTGAAATGAGAGCTGTTGTTTGAGCCAAAAAAGCGCCTTTCAGACTTTTTCAACAGCCACTGTAGTTATACAAAAAATCTAGAGAGAGTATATAGTTTAATGCCATTTAGAAGATAATACATTTTTGTATTTTAGCTTTAAAAGTACCAAATTAACTGAGCTTGTAAACTAATCGAATAGTCATTATAATAAGTTTTTGTCATGCTCAGATATACACCAAATTTGTACGTTTTCTAGCTATATCGTATAACGAGTTCTATGTAAAATGTTACAAATTGTAAGACAAAAACTGCCATCTGTCTTCCAGTGTAAAACGTAGTATAAGATTATTTAGCCGATAATTCTACAAGCAATTTCGTGGAGCAATAGGCCAATAAAACCTCTTATTCATGGTGAAAGTACATAAAAATTCCTCCATCTAATTTGGAGACATTTTGGAGAGAAAATGATTTTTAGCTATAGCTAATACAATCCAGTCGCGCACGTCGGGCAACTTCCTACTTCACGCGTTATAATAAGCTAAGTGATTTACTTTACTCACTTTTGTAGAGAAGCTACTGGTTTCATCTAACAAGGGGTTAGGGTCTGTTGTTAATCAGGAACAGAGCTAATAAACCTACTCACCACTTCACTTATGGAAAAGGAGCCGATTAACAAGAAGGTACTGGCCAACCACACAACACTAGTAGTTCTTAAACACGGTAATCCCGACTAAATCAAGGAAAAGCTAAAACTTATTGGGGAGAACATTAGCCATCTGGGTAGAACCATTGAACTAAAATTGATCAATACCAAACACTAGCTTTCTACTTCATAGAGGGCTTATTGAGACACTAAGTTTTTAATATTTATACAACTCTAACCATTATATACGCATATAACAATGACTGTAAGATTAATTGCCATGTGCTTGCTATTATCGGCATTTCAGCCGTTAAAAGCTCAATTTCGATTGGATTTAGAAGGAGGTTTAGTGTTTAGTACCAATTATAATGATATCCGGATACCCGGCATTGGTGGGACGCTCATTGATGTAAGTGATCAGCTTACGGTAAAGCCTCAGGTCTTCTACCGGCTTCGGGCAGGTTACACGATTGCAAACAGACACACAATTTCAGCATTATATGCCCCTCTTACCGTAAATTATGACGGATCATTTGACCAAGACGTCAACTTCAATGAGGTTATCTACCGCAGAAATGAAGATGTAAGTGTGAATTATAAGTTCAATTCATATCGTTTGACTTATCGATATGATTTCATTGCAAATAATAGTTGGAGAGTTGGCGCTGGTCTGACTGGTAAGATCCGAGACGCAGATGTCAGATACAGAAATGCGTCAAATGATCAACATTTCAGCAATATAGGTTTTGTCCCTCTTGTGAACTTTTACGTCGGTTATAAACCAAACGAGCATTGGACAGCCATTTTGGAAGGCGATGCTTTAGCTTCCAAATTTGGCAGAGCTGAAGATATCTTTGCTGGCGCATCCTACCACATAAATCAGAATTTTGGTATAAAATTAGGCTACCGCGTTGTCGAAGGAGGGGCCGATAATGACCAGATCTATAACTTCACCTGGATTAATTACGCTTCAGCGGGTTTGTTGATATCATTTTAAAAACCTACGACAGAAGGCAAGATCAGTAAGCTGATTCTTTTATAAGCAATCCAGGAAAGCAGTGTTTAAAATAATTTCTGTTTTAAAAAGCGGATACATGAACGTCCCTTCGTCGCACTCAGGAGAGTTTTAGTAAACGTTTTTAAACGTGGTTTAAGGCAGTTGCTTAAAGTACTTAGCCAAATACGGAAAGTTTATTTCATTAGATCAACGCCAACATTGAACGCAAGCCAAGCCTCTGATCTATCCCGGTACAAGTTAATAGAGGATGGTAATTTGCTGAACGTAATGGGATTTTTAATTTGAAGGTATTGTACTGGGGCAACAATGGTGGCATTGCTGCCCGTTGAATAATTCAGTTGAAGCATAAAGTTAACCCGGTTGGGCCGACTTCTGAACGCGGGCAGTTCGGGACTGACATCCACTTTCTTGACCAACACCACCTCCCCCGGAGAAATCGGACTACCAACTGTTGAAGTACCAACTTCATAAAATCCCGTCTGTAGACGCGAACCAACAATGGGGCTTTTCTTAGGGAGGAAACTGGCGGTATTGATGCGTCTGAAGTCGAGCGATACGTTATACAAATAGGAGTCCCCACTTGTTGAATGAATAATATCGACTGCCTTACTTTTGGGTAACTTCACGTTTGGACTGGCGGGCGTTATTTGGCCGACGATCTCCTGATTTTTTCCAAGAAAAGTTAGCCTCTGGATTTGAAATTCGCAGGGAAACGGTCTAGGCTGGCCATTATTCATTTTGCAAGGAAGAGGTGATGGCGGAGCAGTATCAACAATAGATACTGCGGAAATCAAACTGGCTAGGAGTACAGCGAATAGACTTGTTTTCATTGGTAAAGATCAGTGTATGGTTATCCGTAATGACATACTATATTTTCGTTGATCTTTAAGATAGCTAAAAATCTGGTGTGTAGAAAGGTGCCTTTTTCGCTTTAGGCTTTTCTTTATTAACTATCTTCGCATTCACCATCTGTCAAACGTGATCCCTCAAATACGAGAGGTTTAATAACTCCGATTTAAATAAGAGATTTTCCAGATAGTAAAGCTTTGTTCCAATCCGGGTAGCACCAATAGTTCGTGCAAACTTCACCCTACTATGGCTCGTCATACCGGCACGTTTACCCCGTAAAAGTTACTCCACACACCTTAAGTTAAAGGCTATCTACTACTGTAAGCCACTTTCTTGAAGGGCGTCGGCTGCAAGGCGCCAGATCGTAATGGACACTCATCGTTGATTAGTTTTAAGACCAGCTGATCATCTTTTATAATTGCTTGATAGATACCAATCGCCTGGGTGTCGCAGGGACTACTTCCACTTACTTTTTTCCAGCTCAGCGTGTCCCCTTTCATCGTGTAGGTCATCGTTTCGAGCAACTGCTGATCCGATGCCGTATACATAGAGATCGTGTCGGCGCCATACCGCATAATAACATTTACCAATTGGCTGGTCTCGACCGCACCTTGCCAGGCGGTATGGGCTAATGGGTTTTTTACCTGGGCAGTAGCCGGTAGGCTAACCCACAGGAGAAGAATTATACCAAAGCATGGTTTCATAAGCTAACCTAGTAAGGAGTCGTTAAAGGAAGGTCAAATTTATTCCGATAAACCTATTGGCTTTAGCGTATAATTACCCGATTTTACCGGATGCGCCTAATTTAGCTGGGGTAGCCAGCCGGAATGCCAATTCGGGCCGGGTCGCACCACCACATGTGCAGGACAACCGGCTAAATAGTCATAAATCAGCCTTCTACGGAACGGGAAGCGTTAGTGATGTCTACCTACTTGGTGTCTATCCCTGCTTTTCTCTTCGTTATGCCCTATCTGATAGCAATTAATTTGTTGAACTTAGCCAACCGCAATCTTAGCAGGACTCACTAAAGTGGATCAACAGACGCTCTCGTGTTTCACATGGGAGCATTTCCTGAGAATAATAACGTACCCGATACTGCAGTTAACGTTGTCGAATCTTAGGGTTGATTAATTGAACGATCGCCTAAACTCCAGCGGGGAGAGTTTAGTCTTCGTTTTAAAGAGCTTACTGAACGACTGCGGATGCTCAAACCCAAGCTGATAAGCGATTTCGGCAATGGAGAGGGTGCCAGCACTCAATAAATCTTTCGACCTTTCGATAAGCGCCTGTTGAATATACTGCTGCGTATTCTGCCCAGTGAGCGAACGTAGCATGTCGCTCAGATAACGAGCAGATACATTGAGCTGAAAGCTGACGTACTGCACCGATGGTAAACCGGTTTGCTGGCTTTTATTCTCCTCAAAATACTGATCAAGCAAGTTGTCCAATGAAGAAATGATATCGTGGTTTACCGCTTTTCGCGTGAGAAACTGGCGATTATAAAAGCGGTGGCTGTAGTTGAACAACACTTCAAGTTGTGATACCAATACATCCTGACTGAATGCGTCTATGTTGGTTTCCAGTTCGCTTTGTATGGCATCAAACAGGTGGCTGACGATCTCTTTTTCCTGTGCGGACAAGAAAAGTGCTTCATCAGCGGTATAGGAGAAAAACCCATAGCGGTTGATGGACTTGCTTAATGGATAGCCTCTAAGAAAATCAGGATGAACATATAACGCATAGCCTTCGTATTGGTTACTATCGTCAGAGGTAAAAACAACCTGGTTGGGCCTTAAAAAAGCGAGGCCTCCTTCGTCAAAATCATAATAGCGTTGCCCGTATCTCACCCGACCTTTAAAGCTTTTTTTAAAAGACACTTTATAAAAATCAAGTATGATTTTTTCGCCCGTCTTTAAGACGTCAAAATGAGTCTTGCTATAATCGATTAGCGCGATCAAAGGATGTAAGGGCGGAAGATGTCCCACATGCTTCATAAGTTGGGAGATACTTCTAAAATGGTATGTACGAATACTATCTTTCATGTAAGTACTAACAATATCTTTTCAGGCTTAATCCTGTTTCGCAGGCCGGATAACAATGTCTCCTACTTCTACATCGGCTGGCTGACTGATCGCATAGATAACGGCATTAGCCACCGCAACCGGAGGTAATCCTAATCGCTCCATTGTCTGTAGAACCTGTTGGCGTTTTTCTTCATCTTTTATCGTATTTACGAGGTTTGTCTTTACATAACCCGGCGATATACCCGTAATGCGAATGGTGCCATCCGACTCCTGGCGGAATGCTTCGGTCAGGGTTCGTACGGCATTTTTAGTTGCGGCATACACTCCCTGCGTCGGAACAATCTTTAGGCCCGAGGTTGAGATAATGTTGATGATGTGACCGGACTGCTGCTGTTTAAAAACAGGGATGGCTGCTGCCATGCCATATAATACGCCTTTCAAGTTACTGTCGATCATTTCTTCCCATTCGTTCAGTTCCAGTTCATCAATACGGTTTATGTGCGTGACACCGGCATTATTGACCATAACATCCAGCCTGCCATAAGTATCTACAGCGGTAGTAACCAACCGAAGCAGGTCTTCTTTTTTCTTTACATCGGTCACTACATGCACGGCATCTCCGCCCGCTAGTTTTATCTGCTCGGCTACCTCTATCAATGCCGCTTTCGTGCGGGATCCTAACACTACTTTGGCTCCGTATTTGGCCAACTCTACCGCAATGGCCTTGCCAATGCCACTTCCTGCACCCGTAATGGCAATTACCATATCCGAAACTTGCTTTTGCATATGCTTCAATTTATTTTATGCAAAGGTCCCATTCAGGCTTGGGCAAAAAGTAGTCAGATCGGTAAATGCTGTAATCAGATCGGCAGGATCGGTTTTCAGTATGTGACATTTTATCTAACGGAGGAGCGTTATTTGAAAATGGGCTTTCAGGAAAGTGAGGGCATTTGCCAAGGGCCGTACGGCTAAATTATTGACTAAGCACCTCTTAACGCATGGGCTACGCCGGTAGGTAGATGGTAAAGGTGGCGCCTTGCCCCGGCTGACTCGTGGCCGTAATAGCGCCCCCATGATTGGCAACTACCTTCTCACAGATGGCCAAACCAACACCTGTACCCGCATACTGGTTCTTACCATGCAGCCGCTGAAAGACCTGAAAAATGCGATCCAGGTACTGCTCATCAAAACCAATCCCGTTATCGGCTACCTCAAGCTTGTGATAAGCCCCGGATACGTAGCCCGGTTTGACGCCTGCCGGTAACTGATCAGCCGAGACCAGTTGAGCCCTGATCTCAATCAGGGGAGTCACCAGAGCGCCTGCCTGGTTCGTGCGGTGAAACTTCAGGGCATTACTCAGTAGGTTCTGAAAGAGCTGACTTAGTTGCGAAGCATCCCCCGTAACGGTTGGTAACAGCCCCACCTGGATCTGAGCCCCTAATTCCTCCATCCGCAGCTCTAAGGTGCTCAGTACGCTCTCCACTACCGTTTGCAGCGACACCGAGTCATTGGCTTCCCGTTGAGTGGCAATCCGCGAGAAGTTCAGCAGGTCTTTAATCAGGATGGACATGCGGCTAGCCGCCGATTGCATTCGATCAACGTACGCCAGCTCTTCCTTCTCTGACTCATTGTAGCGGGCCTTCAAAAGGTCGCCAAACTGCCGGATTTTTCGTAAGGGCTCCTGCAAATCATGACTAGCTACGTAGGCAAACTGCTCAAGGTTGTCGTTGGAGCGGTTGAGCAAAACGTTTGCTTCTTCTAACTCTTCGTTAATTGCCGCGTACTCTTCGTTGTTAGCCGACAACTCTTCATTTGTCGCAATCAGTTCGTTATTGGCCTCGGCTAGCTCCTGGGTGCGCTGGTTGACCAGGCTCTCCAGTTCGGCGGATAACTGTCGGTACTGCTGTTCGCTTCGACGCACCTCGGCTTCGGTCCGGGTTCGGTCAACAGCCACCACCAGCCGCTCAGCGACCATCTCCAGCAGGCCCAGCTCGTCGTCTGACCAGGCATGCGCTTGCTTATAGTGAATGAACAACACGGCTACTAACTTTCCCCCCTTCATCAGAGGCTTGTTCAGGGTAGCCCCTAGCTGAAGAACTCGATGCGCTTCTTTTTCGGCCGTTGACAGGGCAGGATCCTGGGCAATGTCTGAGCGAACCACCGTACGACCCGCCAGAAACTCAGCCAGTAGCGGCCCATAATCCGCATACTGGTAGGTACCCTGTAGATCAGGCACGCCGTTGATGTAGTTGCGCAGTACCACAATGGTATTGCCATTCCCCTGATCTTCGGCATAACCGACTCGGTTGGCTCCCAGGTATCGGCCCAGCAGACAGGCGGTATAATAGTAGACGTCCAGAGGATCGTTCAGGGATCGCAGGGTGTCGGACAGTTGCAGAATGAAGCGTTGCTGTTCTTGGAGTCGCTCCAGCACTTGTTGAGCCAACACCTGTTGGTTGACTTCCTGGGCGATACCCGCGAACCGGTAAAACTCACCTGTCGGGGTAAAGTAGGCACGTCCCTGAAAGCGTACCCACCGCAATCGGCCATCATCTAGGCCAATCGTGCGATAGGTTTCATCGTACATCCCATTTGATTGAGGATCTATCGCCCGTTGCACGGCTGCATCGACCCGGTCAGCATCATCTGGATGAATGTGTCGAACAGCTTGTTGGTAAGCAATATCATTGGCAGCGGAGATTCCATACAGTGCTCGGCATCGCTCGTCCCAGTCAACTAGTCCTGTTTGGGGATTATATTCCCAAACGCCGAGTCCAGCAGCTTGTAAAGCGAAGTCAAGATCTAGTCGCAGGGTAAGCTTAGTCGGGTTATTGGAAGGCTGTTGATGGCCGGTCATAAAGGACTTATACAGACTGTTACACAAATTATGGGGAATTCGTTAAGTCTATAGCCCCAATGACGACAAAAAAGGGTAATTGGTTTTGATTGAGCGAACTCTATCTATCAAAAGGGCCTCACAAAATGCCCCGTTTAGGATGCAGACACATGCATGTCCCTTCGTCTCATTTATGAGTATTTTCAGGAGACGGTTATTTTTAATCGCTTTCAAACAAAGTCAATAACATACGATTGCAAAGGCTAATGTTTGTCGTCCAGAATTTGGCAAATTATATACCATTGATTGTCAGACCTGTACATAAACATGATTAACGTCCAGACCCAACCCAACTGCCGAAAAAGTGGCTTACTAACGTAAAAAGGCATGCTTTTACGAGTAGCTTTGTCGAATATATTTTAAAATACATTCTCCGTAAGTAACTTATTCAGCGGCTTCCGCACTTAAAGCATTCGTAAAAAATACGGTCCTTCGTTTCTCTACCAATAGCTTTATCGGGCGGGTCTGTGTGAGAAGTAAGTCTGGATGTGCATGGAATAATAGGTAAACTATACTTACAAACTGTGACCGAGGGCCGAAAGGTTGGCTTTTTTTGCCTATTAACCGCCTTTAAGTTAATATGGTTACTACACTCACCATCCGATTAACGCAATCAATTTCTTACAGAAATAAACTCATGAGTGATTTAAAAAAAGAAAGAAATATAGGGTATGATGCTGTTAAAACTTTCTCAATATTTCTTGTATGTATTTATCATTATCCTTTTTTTAACGCCAACTTTACGGATACCAATACGTTTGACATCTATCTAAATTATTTCTTATTGGGTGCTGCAAGTGCGGGTGTTCCGTTATTCTTTATGGTAAACGGAGCATTGCTGCTTAATAAACCATATGAATTTCGGCCTTTTCTACATAAAATAGTCAAACTTATTAGTCTATTTGTTATTTGGGATATTATTTTATTAGTGGGCTTCCAACTGCTAACCAATCACCGGGCGTCGTTAAAATCGTTTGTCCTGGATCTATTTTATTTAAAAATGGATGTCACTAATCATTTATGGTTTCTTCAGGCCTTACTATCCGTTTATTTATTCTATCCCATTATTAAAGAAGTTTATGAAGCAGCAAGGAAGGAGGTTCTGTATTGGTTGTGTTTCACCATAGTCTTGTTTTCGTTTGGCAATTTATTTCTTAACTCAGCAATAAACGTAACAGAGTTCTTATTCCATAGAAACTATCTTAAAGAGGAAGAAGTCAATTTTTTTCCCTTTATCAACCCATTTGGTAATTACTACTTTAGTTTATTTTATTTTATCCTTGGTGGACTCTTGTCAAAAAAAAGATTAACCTATTTTTATAAAGCCCCAAGCTGGGTTCTCATTGGCATTTACTTACTATCCTTATTTATTTTATTCTTATATGGTATTATAATGACGATCTCCGACCAGAAACTGTATGACACAGTTTGGTATGGCTACTATTCGGTGATGACACTTGCTATGTCAATATCAGTTTTTATTCTATTTTCTAGACTAGAATATCGAAACAAGATAATAAATTATTGCCTTATTATTATTGGGTCTAATACACTAGGAATTTACTTAGTTCATAGGTTTATAGGCTGGTTTGTAAATCAGCTTGTTACTGGCAATAATCTTTCAGGAAACCTGGCTATCAGCTTACTATGCGCAGCAATAATAGTGGTAAGTTCACTATTAATTGTGCTGGCTATAAAAAAGGCACCCATTCTGAAAAAGTTAGTAAGTATATAAAAGGACCTACTTAAAGAGCAGATACCCGCAAGTTCTTTCGTCTGACAATGGAGTCTTTTGTGAGACATTGATTTTTTAACACCTGTCCAACACAAACAGTAGCATACGACTCAAAGAACCAGAAGTGGCCCACAGTTGATTAATCTTACTCTTACAAGCAGCATCGTTATACACTTAGAGTTTTTCAAAACGATTTACGATAATGTATTGTACTTTCTTATTCTGAAGATGAATCTCGACACCGTCAAATGATTGAGCTTGGCTACGGTAGATGAAGCGCCAAGGGGCACCGGACTTTGTTGGATCGTAGAGCGCATAACTATAGCGGCTTAACAGAACTATCCGCTCAAATTTGGGTGTGTAAGCTGCCCTCTGGCTTAGTGATTCTAGCTTCGTATAAAGAAGAGTGAGTTTGTCGCCCACTTGAATGGCTTGACTGGAAGAAACTGATTCAGGCCATTGTTCAAGCTGGCGCCGATTGTTAAGCGTTATAGCCTTGACTTGGCCTGATTCAAGCTGGATTTGTATCCCTGATTCGGTATCAAACGATTCATCTAGAACCAACCAGTCAAACTGAGCAAGTCGATCTTTCAAGTCCATTACGTTCGAGAAATAGGTATTAATAGCTCCCAAATAGGAAACCAGCTTTTGGTATCTATATTGTTCCAAAAGGGAAAAGGCCTCAGTCGTTGAGCTGCCAATGGCAATACCACGATACGAACCGTTGGCGATGCTGTCACGTCCGACTAACTTAGCGGAATATACTGGATCAGGTCGTGGCATAATGGGGTCGATATTCGTATGGGTACAAGCTGCTAGGACTAGTAGGCAAAGTAAGCTGAGACTAGCAAGTGTTTTTCTCATGATAAATCCGAGTTTAGGGTTTATGTAACGACCTGAGTTTAGGCCGAAGCGTTGTAGACAACACCATAGGGTTAGCTGACACATTTAGGGTATAGACGCCACCAAAGAGGGATAAATAACTGTATATTAGTAACTTGACAGAAAAACGTGTACGCTTAACGTTCGTTTTAGAGAGCAATTAATTTTGCAGTTTAGGAACGTGTAAAAGCAGCCAATTTGATACTTTTAGGCCTGTAAACGACATTAAGTCCATCTTATTCCGAAATGCAGCGGTTAACATATCAAATTCACATTTATTTCGGGTACTATATAAGTAAGCCCAGCCAAGGGGTATGTTTACCCAGACGAAAAGTAGAACAAAATTGGAGTTCTGTTCTACAGTTAAATTAGGTGCTTTCTTCTGAATTTATCTTTTATGAAAGAAGAGTTTTACATCTGAGTGGTAGCCGACTGATTATTTGACGGTAGGCCGTCGCTACCCCCTTTTTAGGTTTATCCGCTGCTCCTAGATATGTGGCCTTGAGGGACAGTTTCTCAACACGTCCTATTTAAGAAGTATATAAAAGAAGTTCCCCCGTCTCGCTTGGGAGCGTTTTATAAGACAGTTGAATAGTCAACATTAGTGTACACTATATCCAACTACTTAGAGGCCAAAATCCATAGCAATTTATAAAAGCAACTTTTACGTTTCGTTAACATTCTTTTACAGACTATTAATAAACGAAAGGATTGATACTTTTAGCTTTACGGCCCACAGCAGTGGTGGAAATCCTTGAAAATAAAAAAGAATTCCTTAAACGGATCTGATTTATTAGGATATAAATTCATTTTAATCAAACCATTAAAAAAAAATGAAAAAAATCATTTATGCGCTGATCTTACCGCTGATTGTGGTGAGCGGACTAGTATTTGCTAATCGTGAATTTAAAAATAAAGCTTCTATAAACTCAATCGCAAAACCACTCACAGCCGCTGAAAGGAAAGCTGCATTGAAAAAATGGGAAGCTACCCCAGATGGTATAAAGTATAAAAAATGGGAAGTGTCAACCGAAGGCAAAAAAGTGTATGCTGGTGAAGCTAAAATAAGGAAGCATTTGAGTGCTTTTACCAATATGGAGGCTGTTGTAACCTCTCTTTCTCTTCCGCCAGGCTCACGATTAGGTTTCGGAGTAATGGTCAGGATTAATGGTGACGATTATATTCTTAGTTTTGGGTCGGAACAGTCTGACAAGAATTTTTTAAATTTTAACAATGAATTTCAGCAATTGCATAGCCTGGAAGTTAACGACAAAATAATAATTAGAAGCCACAATGTATCGCACGCACCCAAGTATTCATATCCAATAGTATCGGGCGACTATATAGAACGTGATAGTAAAATAATTTATAAACGTGCCCCTCGTAAAGGCGGTTGCTGAATAAATCATGAAATACATATATGTTTTAGCTATTCCTCAAACCGCTCCATTTACGGCCGAAGAAACCTCATCCGTCTTCAATAGGAGGTCTTTTTGATACGAGTAACTAACCATCATACAGGTGAAATTGGATTACGTTATTTCTAGTAATGGAGTAGAAGAACGGTTTTTAGTGCTTAAAGGATTTAGTATTTTTCTAATCAACTTACTCTACTGGCTATGGACATACTTGAAGTGCTTGCTAAATGGCTTTTTTGGCTCTTTGATGGAATCGGCGTCAACCTTATTCTTAAGAAAATTGCCAAAACATTCGACAAAAAGAGTGAAGACAGCCCAAATTCTAACAGCAATTCGCTAATCAGCCCAAAGATACCACAGGTATAATTTACGTTTTGCTCAAGGTTACGCAATTACAATTTGGCTTTCGTACTATTCTTCCTTAAGTACGAAAGTCGGTACTTGTTTGACCTTCCAATCCCCTTAAAGCTTAGTAACAGTGGTTTTGGAATGGCTTTATATCCGTACTTCCTAACTACCGCAACGATGATTCCGACAAAGATCAGAAAAAGAAATTGGCAGCATAGCTTACCGACAGAAACAGAGCCGCAAACAGCAAGCCAACAAAAGTATCCCTAGCAGTTGGTTTCAAAAAAGAGGGGATCTGTCATAGGGTAACCGGGGTTATTCTGCCTACTGGTAGTCAGGGGAGGATAAGTAACGTTTTGAAGGCTGCCGAATGGCCACCATAATTTTATCGGTGGTAACCCTCCCCTTGCGTATGGAATTGTGTTAGTAAGCTACGGGATGAAATAGCAGCGCAGGTTCACTTTTAATTGCGTGCCTGAGCCACGGCCATCGCACCGATAAACCAGGCACGTATATTTTTAATAATATGATTATGTTAACCTATTTTTATAGATAACTATACTATATAAAATAGGTGTTTGATTACCGGTATAATTTTGGCTACCTATTCTATTGGTGCATAATATGGAGTACTGCATTGTTTACCTTAGTTCATCACAAGGTATCTTATCTACTAACGATTTAACTCGTATTCTTGATCATAGTCAACGAAACAACCGTGCTTTAGGGATTACAGGTATTTTGCTCTACTTCAATGGCTGTATTATTCAAGTGCTGGAAGGGCCTGAAGAGCGTGTAAAAGCCTTGTACGAAGTTATTCGTCAAGACCCCCAGCATACGCAGGTCATTAAGTTGTACGGTGATTCCATTGAGCAGCGTTCCTTCTCGGACTGGTCTATGGGCTACAAAACACTATCCGCTCGCGAGTTAGACCACTTGAAGCATGAACTTTCATTCATAGACGACTTCTTCCTTCCCCCATCGAAGACAAAAGAAAGTAATCCGATTCTGGCTTTGGTAGAGGTATTCTACAAGACCAATTACCGCAATTAAAGTAGATACTAGTCGTCATCATCTCAAACCGATCAATCACCAGATTGTCAAGTAACTCGGGCTGGGAAAAGTGCGGTTAGAAGGCAACTCAAGCGATTCCGGCAGAAAGCTCATCAGTATATACAAACGGGTTGCCAATCACTGAGTTGTGTGACTTATCCGTGGATCATAGCAGACTCGTTTGTGTTCACATAATCTGGAGGCCCACATGGGGTCAGCGAGGTAGTCCTGTCCAGACTCGCTAAGGGTATAGAAAAGGGCTAGGGATGATCAATTCCCCCCGCTCCCGCTCGGCAACGGCGCAGGCGTTTCAACGTATGATAGAGTCCTTTCCTGAATCCATACTGACGCAAGGCCAGTTCAGCGTAGCGCGAACAGGAGGGTTCAAAAGCACATGGCACACTTGAACGATGCGCCCCTTTAGTACGATACCACTTGAGCGCCCGCACGCTTAAGCGCAACCACAGGGGTCTAGCAGGAACAGGGAGTTCATCAACTTGAGTATCCGTGGGAGTGGTACCAGTCAGGGACCGCAGCAGGCTGATCTGTAGCTTTTCGTCTTCGATTAGTTTAGCCCGTACGCCATTAATAGTCATGAAGCGGATTCCTTGTTGGCTCATTGTACGTATCATTGGTGAATTATGAGGCAAAAAGGCGATTAGTAGCGTAACCTACAGGGGTGGTAACCGGTTATTTAGCCAACGGTAGTTACTCGTATATATGAACAGTTACCGCTACCCTGCTTCACCAGAAGTTGATGAGTAGCTAGTAGCGTTATAAGCAATTCGTTTGACAAACAGGGCTTTTCTCCCCAAGTCAACGCTGCGAGCACAGGCGGCACTACGCTATATATAGTTAAGCGGGTTATTCTACCGGCAGTAGCTAGCTGATCCAGCTGATTGATTCCTACAGCAGGAAGCCTGATATGATCTTAAAAATTACTTCGTGCCCTGTATCATTGGGATGAATGCCGTCTTCGCTCAGCAGTTCGGGCTTAGTTAGATGCTGCGTGTTGGCGAGCGGGTCGAAAATGTTGACTGCCGATGAGCCATAGGTCTTCATGACCTGGTCTCGCTGAAGCAGTAAGTTGGCCGTCACCTCGGCACTGTAGTTACGCGGCAATGGCGTCGTAATAATGACATGGGCTACCCCAGCGGCTAACGCCTTACTTCGGATGGTATTGAAATTAGCGATGATCTCCTCCACACTACAGCCAATAATCAGGTCATTGGATGATATACTAAGAATTAAGGTGGTGGGCTTCTCTTTAAGGGCCGCGTTTAGGTTACGCAGAGTATCTGGCTCGGGCCGGTTAGCCGGGTGAGTGGCGTTGGTTGGCAAAAGCTGGTAACTGGTGTAGCCGCCTTTGGCCAGGTTAACAACGCGGCTATTGGCTAGCTGCTGGGTAAGCCGTCCGGCCCATGAATATTTGTAGTCCGAAGCGCCCCATCCTGCTGCGGTTGACGAGCCGATGATGACAATTGTTGCCGTAGCGGGCTTTTGGGGATCAGTTCCGCCTATCGGAGTGTCTATTTTGGTTGGTTTACAAGCGGCTAAAAACGCAATAAAAAGTAACAGAAGTAGGTGTCGTTGCATACTGGCCAAAACTGAAATATACATAGAGTTTACAAAACTAACAGAAGATGATTAATAGTTCTATCTGGTCTACAGAAAGAGAATAGTTCAGTAGTAAACCCGTACTATTATGAATACGTCCAAACTGAGAAAGGGAGTGTAATGATCAAGCCTACTAGAGTGGATACTCGCCTTATTCCGGAATCAGCGCTTTCTTAGCTTAGTTAACAAATTTTTTTTGTGGCTCTACAGGGTCATACTGAATCACTTAAGCCTCTTTATTTAGACCAACGACATCATGGCAAAACCCACCAAGTCAGCCAGTTAGTTTACATTTACAAACAAAAACATATTTTCATTTTTATCTATGTATATTTTCTTAGCCGCTTCATAAAATCTTTATTGATATTGTTCTTCCGTCGCCTTACATCCATTGGCTCTCGCCTGCAGCGTCGGCTAACCCGTTCCTCAACGATCATCTATCAACTGGACTATCTGGAAACAGGTGGGCTTGGTACTTCCTTTCCCTTTAAAGGATTGACGGGTAGAGTCGTTGCTACTCAGCGAGGCAATCAGCTCGTGTTAACCATCCGCGTAAAGGGGCAGGACATGATTCATCGCCCCATTACGCTTTATAGCAAGCCCCTTAGCCAGGATCTTTCCGGCTTGTATGAGTCGGCTGACTCGCGGGCCCTGATTGGGGTGATCGATTCGTCCTTGCTTCAGATTGAAGCCACCGATCCCGACGGAGTAGTACCCATCATTGTGCGGGCAAGCCGCAAGTAAACACCGATCTGCCCCTCGTTGCATTCCAATCAACAACCTTCTCCGCCCGACAAATTCTTACCAAGCGTAGAAGCCAGGCGCGTTTACGAAACGTTAACTTTTCATGGCTGTACGCTTGGCTCGCGCTGGTCCCCACAACGGCTGACTGTGCCGGGACTAGCGGCTGAACCGACCAACGCGGCTGGCTCCGTCGCATACAGAATTCATTTTCAACCAGATCTACAAACTAAGTTGTTAAGCCAGGTACACAGTTACTAAATGAGTGTACGGAAAGCCTTGCCAAAGTAGCCCGGTAGATAATAAGTCTGGTTGTATTGATTCCTTTTGTGATAATCCGGGTCTAAACCTTAGACGACCACACAGTCACTATAAACCATAAAGGGAGAGTTCTAAAACGCCTGGTTCACATTGACCAGGCGTTTTGCGATTAGATGCTCAGAGAAACTTTCCAATGCTTGAGCGCTTACTAAAAAAAGAACAACTGAATTCTAAGGCTGAAAAAATAAACTATGGCTTCTTGAAGGATGAAATGCCAGTATATGGGTCAGCCTGGTGGCGCTTTGTCCACAAGTGAATGAAGCAGTTCAAAACAAAGACCCGGTTCAGCTAATAGAGGGCGATAAGTCAGGCAGTTGCCAACACGAAAGAAAGTTTATCATACTGTGTTTGTCGAAAAATTTCTTTTCAATTTAAGGAATGAACATCGGCCCTAAGTAGATTGTGTCAGGCGAACGACCAGGTGCCCTATTCACTAACTTAATGAAGCCTTATGTTCACAACAAGCTTACTCGCGTTTCAACTTGAATGGTTTGCTCATTAATTAACCCAAATTACTATATCCTTTATATACGGGAAGGACAGTACTTTTTTACCGCTACTCAGAGTGTAATTGACACCTTCCATCGGATCGAGTTTATTACGAAAACCTTAAAGCTGTTGGTAGTTGGGGTCGTTGATCGTCAAGATGATCAGTTCAAGTGGAGTCTACCCGAAGTGGAAAAGCTCGATCATCAAGAGTCGGTAGAAACAATGCTCAAAAAGTTAAAGGCCACCAAGGTTTACCAGGCAGGCTTACGCTTGCGAGACCTAGATCCTGCGTATTTTCCTGAGCCAGTCAAGCGCTTTTGATGGATGTTCTCTTAGAGCTTTCACCACCCGTAGGCTATTCTGATTTTCCGCAGAGTCAGACAACCAAAACAACCTTAGGCGAAACACGATCAGGCTGTTAAGTGAACGAAGCTGATTGGACAGCCATCTACATACTGAACATCCTTTCGTTCGTCGAAGATTTGTCTGCTGGCTGTCAGTTTTAAAAGTTGCCTGGCACCTTCTGTAACCGGTTATTAGCTAAAATTATCCATTAAGCCATCCATCGGGAAATGTCTTCACCAATCGCTTCCCAACTTCGGCTTGACAAGAACCAGTCATGTAACACAGTACGACGTAGGTTTCCCTCCTCACTGGAGAGAAGTCCCGGATTGGCCGCCACCTCGGCTGGCTGAAATAACCCTCCCCCAGGGGGATTGACCAGCGTGGTAGGGGCGTGGCAAATCACGGCAACGCCATGAGCGGCCAAGGCGGCAAAGCTACCCGATTTATAGAGGCTATCAGCATCCTGTTTAACCACGGCTGCTTCAACCTCAAGCAAGTGAGCAGAGACCCCTTCAGCACTCAGGGCACCCAGTTGCCGCAAAAAGCCCTTGCCAAAATGGGCCTGGGCGAAGGCCGCTTCCTGTTGGCCATAGGCGTTATCTGCAGGCCCTATCGCTTGAATGTGGTGCAAATAGCCTGTTTGGTGCAGCCTCTTGATCATCGGCAGATGAGCCTGTAGAGCCCATAAACGGGTATGTGCCAATCCAAATAAAGCCCATAGGCCAGCTTGTCTTTGGCTTCTAAAGCCAGCGTCTTTGTCAATGGGAACAATGTTAGCCCCCACTAAACCAAGACGGACCCGTGTGTGGCCCAACACCGCTTCCAGATCTTTCTTCTGCCCCGTAGTCACCACCGAAATACCATCGGCCAACTCCCCCAACTGGTGAGAGGACCATTTGGCCAGTTGATTGCGTGCAATTTGATGAAACCTCATCTGAAAACTGTTGCTCCATAACTCATGGAAGAAGATAAACAGGCGGTTTTCACCATTGGCTTTCTTAAACCGACTCAGGGCCTTGATCAGCCGGATGGACAAGCCCGACTGGGCATAGGCAGTGGGGGTATAATGAATCAGTACGTCGGTGGGTCCACTTCTACTCGAAGCCTCTTGTAGAATCTGTTGCCAGTGACTGACTTTTAGAGCTTTAAAAGTGGCCTCATTTGACAATTTGGGCATATCCGCGACCCCAATGCCCACCGATTCATAAAATTGAGCGATTTTCTGGGTTGTCAGAAACGAGTAATCACTTACGCCACAAATGCCAGGAGGGGCCGTTGGCGAAATAACAATCAGTTGTCGACTCTTCGTTGAAGTATTCATACTACTTAGTTAGGGTGTGCTTACAAGTTGGGTGTGTTTGGCTTTCCCGGAGTGATGATGAGTAAGCGAGTCCAATTAACTTGCTAGGTGATCTTCAGGTGGCCGGTTAATGTACCACTCCCAATAGAGGAGACCGTACACCAACCCAATCAGACCAAAGCCGGGGGCAGTACACCAATTGGTGATAGTGGGCCATTTTACCCAATCCATGTTTGATGGCCCCCGCAATACCCAGTTAAGAACACCTCCCGTCAACACCCATACGCTGGTACTCAACAGGATAAAGACGAAAAAGGAGTGTTGTTTTTTGACAAAGGGGGCCATCACATAAATCAACAGTACCGGTATGGTATAGGGTAGCCAGTAGCCAAACACCGCCAGGGATATGAAAGCCTCGTAAAGTTGCCGTATGCGTTCCATGGGGGCGAGCGGTAAGTCCGCTATTGGTTTCAGCACTGTTCCATCAGTCTGTAAGGGACTGTCGATAAGGCTCACGGTCCCGGCATGAAACAGTAAACAAATCAGGAGAGTAGCGAACGGTCTTACTCCATAGGTTAACAGGTCTTCTTGAGTGGTCATCTTTAGTAGGATAGATTTCAACGTAGTCTTCAGCTGCTCGTTACTCGTCTTGCTCAGGTTGTCGCTTGAGTGGGGCTAACAGGGCTCGATAACCCGAGCGCTACCCGGCAGTGCCCAGATTTGACTTAACTGAAGGTCCCTTTGTCCCAGTGCTATCTGGTCTGGTTGCCCATGGCCGGACTCGGTTAAGACCAAACTTGGGCTTCTCTTCAAAAGCGGCCAGTTTAGTGCTCACTTCCTCGATCCGACGGCGAGCCACCCGGATAAGCTCACCATCGAGCAGGGTCAAGGTCATGTTCTTGGAATTGATCAAGGTCACCGTTCGTAAATAGGCGGGATTGATCAAGGCCCCCCGGTTGGCCCGTAGAAACTCAGCAAGCAGTTGATCAAACTCTTTTAGAGTTTGGCTGACCAGTAAGGGCGTCTTCTGCCCGCTTAGATGGATACGGGTATAATTCCCCTCTCCTTCCAGCCAGCGAATTTGGCCTACGGGTTGAGGAGTGCGATAGCCGGGAATGGCTAAATAGCCATTATCAAGTAGTATGGGTTTCATAGCGTTCGTTGAGTGCCGAGACCCGCATGGCGGGTGTGCGTTAGACCTAATTTTAAGTGTACTTCCTGTAAATTAACCACTTGTGACAAGGGGCAGACTTTCCTATTACCCTAGGCAAGCGCTTTCTGAGACAGCGGTAGCGTAAGAAATCCCGGCGCTGTCCGCTATGGCTACAAGAGGGCGTGTGTCGACTGTCTGAAGTCGGAAATCCAGATCGTTATGAGACAACAACCTACACCTGTTCAACATGCGGGCTGTACTTGTGTCAGCTCGCTTGGTTGCTGTCTTTGACCAGAAAACATCCATAGGCGCGAATCTGACTAGGCCAGCGAGAGCTGCCAGAATTGACCAGTATTGGGAAGGTAACGGGCTCGTATGGCTCTTAACAAGGTTAAGAGTATGACTACAGGCTGATACTGGGTCAGAGAGTGTAGGCCGTGCGAGAGAAGATTGTCTGGCAATTGAGAAGGGTGTACCGAAGGTACTGGTTTGTCAAACGGGTAATTAAGTTTAGGCAACAATTGGTAAGTGATCAGGAGTTGATCCTGGGGTTTGGTGCCGACCACCTGATACGGGAAGCCGCTTATTGGGTGAAAGTGCTGGTTATTCTGCTGGCGAAGCGTATTAAGGGTGCAATCTGTCCTTTTTAGGGTCATGTTCGTAAACAGAAAACATCTGGTGGATACCAAAGACGGCGTACTCAGGTTGCAGCAACCAGCGACGGAAGTTGGCCAAAGATGAACTTTAATTCTGTAGTAAATCTGTAGGCATTGAAGAGTATTATTGGATACGATGGCTAGAATAGAGTTTACGTGATACCCACCTATGGCTCAGTGAAAGGTAGAGCCCGCTGTCGAGTACTGGCCAGTCATAACTATAAGCTTGCCGAATCAGGAGTAGAATTCGCGCCTAGTTCGCGTAAGTGAGTGCTAAACAATGGAGACAGTTCTAGTCAGGCAAACTCTTACTTTATGAGACCTCATCTTATAAGATCATCTCACGGAGAGAACTCAAAACCTCACATTTTAGCTTAGCTTGTGAGATTTATAATAATTCAATAACTACACTTTTCCAAGAACTTTAAACACGAGACAAAGTCTTGTTTTTTTGGCTATGGCCTAATAGTAAAATAGCCCCGCTAAGTTTCCTCAGCGGGGCTATCCATCTAGTTTAATCTATATTATTTCACTTCTTCGTAAGGCACGTCCGAAACATTATCACCGGCGGGTTGGCCCTGGCCATTGGCTGAGCCGTTGCTACCATCGCCACCGAAACCGGCACCGTCCATTGGGTTGGCACCTGCGCCGTTTGTAGCGCTGTACATTTCAGTAGAAGCCGTTGTCCAAGCTGCATTCAGTCCTTCCAGTGCTTTGTCGATAGCGGCTGCGTCGCGGGCACCATGTGCGGTGCGGAGTTCAGCAAGAGCCGCTTCAATAGCTGACTTATTGCCTTCCGACAGTTTGTCGCCGTATTCTTTCAACTGCTTCTCGGTCTGGAAAATCATCGAGTCGGCCGCGTTGACTTTCTCAACAGATTCCCGCTCCGCTTTGTCGGCGGCTTCGTTGGCTTTGGCTTCTTCGCGCATCCGGTTGATTTCCGCTTCGGTCAAACCGCTCGATGCTTCAATCCGGATTTTCTGCTCTTTACCCGTGCCTTTATCTTTAGCCGTTACGTGCAGGATACCGTTAGCGTCGACGTCAAAAGTCACTTCGATTTGTGGAACACCACGGGGTGCTGGCGGAATATCCGACAAGATAAACCGACCGAGTTGACGGTTCTGAGCCGCCATTGGGCGCTCACCCTGTAAGATGTTGATCTCTACGCTTGGCTGGTTATCCGAAGCAGTCGAATACACTTCAACTTTCTTGCTTGGAATTGTCGTGTTGGCATCCACCATTTTCGTGAATACGCCACCCATTGTTTCGATACCCAGCGAAAGCGGGATAACGTCGAGTAGGAGAACGTCTTTCACTTCACCCGTTAACACACCACCCTGAATGGCAGCCCCAATAGCTACGGCTTCGTCGGGGTTAACGGCTTTGGATGGCTTCCGGCCGAACAGCTTTTCAACTTCTTCCTGTACTTTCGGAATCCGGGTCGAACCACCCACCAGAATCACTTCGTCGATCTGGCTGGCCGACAAACTCGCGTTTTTCAGAGCGCGACGGCAAGGCTCCAGACTACGCTGAATCAGTGAATCAGCTAGTTGCTCAAATTTCGCGCGGCTCAGCGTACGAACCAAGTGTTTGGGGATACCATTCACAGGCATGATGTACGGCAGATTGATTTCGGTCGAGTTCGAACTCGATAGCTCAACTTTTGCTTTTTCAGCCGCTTCTTTCAGGCGTTGCAGGGCCATTGGGTCCTGACGCAGATCAATGGCTTCATCCTTCTTGAATTCGTCGGCGAGCCAGTCGATAATTACCTGATCGAAGTCATCACCACCCAGGTGGGTATCACCATCGGTCGATTTAACTTCAAATACGCCATCACCCAATTCCAGAATCGAAATATCGAACGTACCGCCCCCGAGGTCGAATACGGCAATTTTCTGATCGTTGTTTGTTTTGTCCAGACCGTATGCCAGGGCTGCGGCTGTTGGCTCGTTGATGATTCGTTTTACGTCCAAACCGGCAATGGCACCGGCCTCTTTGGTGGCCTGACGTTCGGCATCGTTAAAGTAAGCAGGAACCGTGATAACGGCTTCCGTTACGGTTTGGCCAAGGTAGTCTTCAGCGGTCTGCTTCATTTTTTGCAGAATAAGGGCTGAAAGCTCCTGTGGCGTATATTGACGATCACCGATGCGAACGCGGGGCGTATTGTTCGGGCCGTTTTCAACGTCATAAGCGACGTTTTTAATTTCGTTCGTTACTTCGCCGTAACGTTTACCCATGAAACGCTTAATCGACGAGATCGTATTTTTGGGGTTGGTGATGGCCTGGCGTTTGGCAGGAGCGCCTACTTTGCGTTCGCCGTTGCCGTTGTCCATAAATGCGACTACCGAGGGTGTAGTCCGGGCTCCTTCGGAGTTAGGAATTACGACCGGCTCGTTGCCTTCCATCACGGCCACGCACGAGTTCGTGGTGCCTAAGTCAATACCAATAATTTTTCCCATGACTGGATTTAGTTTCTGTAAAATGCTGTGGTTGTAAACTGACAGACACAACCTATCTATCAATACAAATGCCAGCCCGAAAAATTGTTCAGTTTGCTGTCAGATTGGCAGAATAATCCAATCGACTGGGCCATCTTGACGGATAAATCTATATTCGGTTAAATTTATGGCAGTGTTTGACACCCCTAAAGCAGTAAGACCAGTGATTTTGACGCTTGCGAGCAGTCTGCTCGACTTCGCCCTGGACCCCTACCCTTTTGAGTTATGCAACTAATTAAAGTTATCCATCAATTGATCGCTTTTCTGCTTGAAATCGCCATGCTTATCTCGCTAGGCATGTGGGGATTTCACGGCGATAAATCAATCTTTGAAAAATTGTTACCCGGACTTGGACTACCTATTTTGGCGGCCGTTCTATGGGGTATTTTAGCGGCTCCCAAATCCGGCTACCGCTTGGATTTACCATACAGGTTGCTTTTCAGCTTTGCTCTTTTTTGCCTTGCCGCATTCCTGTTATATCGACTGGGTCACACAACGCTGGCCCTTACATTCGCCGGGGTAGCGATCATAAGTACTCTGCTCGAACTGGTTTTCGATTAGCTGAGTTCGGCTAGACATGCCCGACCTTGTAAATGTAATACTGGTATGGATTGTGGCACAGACCGGACATAAAAAAAGGCAGACCTTGCGGGACTGCCTTACTTAATTGCTAAGCTATTATTCAGCTTTCGAGCCTGTTTATACTTGAGCCAGCGTTTACTTACCGCCGAACAGCCCGCCCAGCATGCCACCTAGGCCACCACCGCCACTGTTGCCGCCCTGTGCAACGCGCAACAGATCATTCATATCCAATTTACCATCAGCCATCGCCGATCCGGCCATGCCCATCCAATCGACTCCCTGCTTGCCTGTAGCGGCACCCAGAATGGAGTTTCCATCAATGCTGGAATCGTTCGGATCGGCGGCTTTGTTCATTAACTTTCCCAATACCATTGGGACAACGGCACTGGCTACCGACATGGCTACCTGTGGTGATATGCCTAATTTTTCCATCAGATTCTGCTCAACATGCTGTTGGACGCCCTGCGTTACGGGACTTTGCTGAACGTTACCACCACCATTGGTAACCATACCCAGAAGACTGCCTAATCCACCACCCTGCGCTTGCTGGCCAAGACCACTCATAATGCTGCCCGCAACGGTTTGCATTACGCTATCATTCTGACTATTCGGGATGGCAGGGTTATTAATAACGGCCTGCCCCGAATGCTGCTGAACCAAATTCATTAAAGTCTCTAACATGATTTCACTCGTTTAGAAAAAAGTAAACAGGAATAGGTAATGAGGGCATCCCACCTAAAAATCATAGATCAACCAGCATACATTAAGCCAAAACGGCTAATTTTAGCTCCAATCTATTTCCCTCTTATGACGAACGAAAACTCGAAAAGTAGCGGTGATGTTTCTAAAGATACACGTTTTAGTGAGTCAGTCAGTGCCTTACTAACTGATTTACTGTATCCAAGTGAATCAGATGAGACAATAGAAATTGTTACGTGTTACCTTAAGCAGGCTGAGCCACTCAGTGTTAGTCAGATTAAAGACTGGTTGATGCTGCCTCCTTCCGTAGCTGTTGAAGAGATGCTAGAGGCTGACTTATGGGAGCCTGTCATTACCGAACAGGACTGGTACACGGCTGAAGAAAAGGACCGTACAGCCCGATTCCAAAAGCTAAAACAAGTGGTGGAAAATACATTAACGGTCCGTCAAGTGTTTCGCGTGGGAGAGGCTGAACTGGATGTGTACCTACTAGGCATTCAGGCAGACGGCGACCGGGCAGGTATCAAGACAAAAATTATACAAACGTAGAAACGGAAGCGGGGAGTGAGTAATCGGAGATTAATGGCATGGCCACTCCTATTACTCACTCCCCACTCCTACTACTTATTTCTGTTTACTTCACCTGTGCAACAACGGCAGCAAATGCTTCCGGGTGATTCATGGCCAGATCGGCCAGTACTTTGCGGTTGAGTTCGATACCCGACTTGTTGATCGCACCCATGAATGCCGAATACGACATACCATGAATACGTGCGCCAGCATTAATACGCTGAATCCAGAGAGACCGGAAATCGCGTTTTTTGGCACGACGGTCGCGGTATGAGTAACCAAGACCTTTTTCGACAGCGTTCTTAGCAACTGTCCAAACATTTTTACGCCGACCAAAATAACCTTTGGCCAACTTCATTACTTTCTTCCTGCGCGCCCGTGAGGCAACGTGATTGACGGAACGTGGCATTGTATGTTAAAAGTTTTTTGATGATCGGCGGGAGTTGAATGTATAGTGTATAATGAATAAAGTTTAACGATTACAACCGTTTTAACTATTCATTTTCCATTATTCATTATTCATTCCTCTTTAAAAGCCGGGCATCGGGTGAAACGTGAACCAGACGCAATTACGTCTTTCTTAATCCTAGACGTTCAGCAGCGCTTTGATACGACGCTCGTCTGGACCATCAACCAGCGCAGCATGTACTAAATTACGCTTCTGCTTGGTTGTTTTTTTAGTCAGGATATGACTGTGGAAGGCGTGCTTCCGCTTGATTTTTCCGGTGCCTGTCAGCTTGAAACGCTTTTTGGCAGCCGAGTTTGTTTTTACTTTTGGCATTGCAGTAACCCGCTTTGTACGGAAATTTAAGTAAACAGGCCGCAAAGATACGAAAAAGTCAGCACATCACGTAGGCTGCGCCAAGATTTGTGTAGCCTTTACAACCGACATAACAAATCCCCTGCAAAAAGCAATCTCAGAAATTGCTGTTAACAGGGGATTGATCAACACTATTAGTAGCTTATCCGGCAAAGGAATGATCTCCTTACGTCAGCAAGCACACATGACTATTTTTTGGGCGTCACTACCTTAGGCGAAAGGAACATACTCATTCGTTTACCTTCCAGCTTTGGTTCAGCTTCAATCTTACCGTAATCTTCCAGTCCTTTCGAAAAACGTTCCAGCAGTTGGAAGCCCCGATCTTTGAAGACGATGGCACGGCCAACGAACTGTACATAGGCTTTTACCTTCGCTCCTTCTTTCAGGAAGTTAATGGCGTGCTTCAGTTTGAACTCAAAGTCATGGTCATCGGTATTCGGACCGAATCGTATTTCTTTGATGACGACTTTAGTGGCATTAGCCTTAATTTCTTTCTGCTTTTTTTTCTGCTCGTACTTGAACTTGGAGTAGTCTACAATACGGCAGACAGGCGGCACCGCGTTGGGCGACACCTCTACGAGGTCAAGGTTCTGCGCTTTGGCCATTGCCTGCGCTTTATTGGTCTCGTAGATTCCCTGCTCTACATTTTCGCCGACTACCCGCACTTCGCGAGCCAGGATGCGCTCATTAACTTTGTAGGGTTCTTCAACCACACGACGGGGTGGTCTCCGCTGGGGTAATGCCATAAATTGTGTTTAGTGTGCTATTTTACTTCGTTTGGAAAACGTACTGTGGCTCAAAAAGTTCGGGAATCTATCGAAAATACTCGTTCGCTGCAAGTTTGTGCTTAAAAGTTGGTAAGTCAGTAAGCGGCTACGCCCAAGTCAGTAAGTCGGTAAGTGGCTGGCGCCAGAAGTATTTATATGCGTGAACTACTTACTGACTTAGGCACAGCCGCTTACTGACTTATCAACTTATTACTACACGGCTACTTCACGTTTAAACGTTTGTATGAAGTCGGCAATGGGCATGCTACCCAGATCGCCCTGCCCTTTGCGCCGAACAGACACCGCTCCTTCAGCAGCTTCTTTTTCGCCAACAATCAGCATGTACGGTACTTTGTTGACTTCCGCATCTCTAATCTTGCGGCCGATTTTCTCATCGCGTAAGTCGACAAAACCCCGAATGTCGTTTTCCTGTAAGCTGAAGAACAGGTCATTGGCGTAGTCTTCGTATTTTTCAGAAATCGGCAGGATCGCAATCTGATCGGGGGAGAGCCAAAGCGGAAAATTACCGCCCGAGTTTTCGATAAGAATGGCGATAAACCGTTCCATTGACCCGAACGGTGCCCGGTGAATCATAACTGGCCGGTGCTTCTGGTTATCGGCACCAATGTATTCCAGCTCGAACCGGTTGGGCAGGTTGTAATCAACCTGGATAGTTCCTAACTGCCATTTCCGCCCAAGGGCATCCCGCACCATAAAATCAAGCTTCGGTCCGTAGAAAGCGGCTTCACCCAACTCCGTTACGGTTGGCAAGCCTTTTTCGGCAGCGGCTTCAATAATCGCCGATTCCGCTTTTTCCCAGAGGTCGTCCGAGCCAATGTATTTGGTTTTATTTTCGGGGTCGCGAAGGGAAATCTGGGCGCTGTAATCCGAGAAGCCTAGCGTATTGAATACGTACAGCACCAGGTCGATTACCTTCATAAATTCTTCTTTCACCTGATCGGGGCGGCAGAAGATGTGAGCATCGTCCTGCGTAAAACCCCGTACCCGTGTCAGACCATGTAATTCGCCCGATTGCTCATACCGATACACCGTTCCGAATTCGGCTAACCGCAAGGGCAGATCGCGATACGAACGGGGTTTGGTTTTATAGATTTCGCAGTGGTGCGGGCAGTTCATGGGTTTAAGCAAAAACTCCTCATTCGGGTCGGGGGTTCGGATGGGCTGAAACGAATCTTCCCCGTATTTCTCCCAGTGGCCCGAGGTCACGTACAACTGCTTACTACCAATATGGGGCGTCACAACGGGCGAATACCCCGCCCGGACCTGTGCTTTCCGCAAAAAATTCTCCAGCCGTTCGCGCAGCACGGTGCCTTTGGGAAGCCACAATGGCAGACCTGCGCCTACTTTTTCAGAGAAGGCGAATAGCTCCAGTTCCTTACCTAGTTTGCGGTGGTCACGTTTTTTGGCTTCTTCCAGCAAAAACAGATAGTCGTCGAGCTCTTTCTGCTTCGGATAGGTTACCGCATAGATACGGGTTAGCTGCTTGTTCTTTTCGTTGCCTCGCCAGTAGGCACCGGCCACGTTCATGAGCTTGGCCGCTTTGATGAAGCCCGTATTCGGGATGTGTGGTCCACGACAGAGATCAGTAAAATCGCCTTGGGTGTAAAACGTGATCGTTCCATCATCCAGCCCTTCCAGCAAATCGAGTTTGTAAGGGTCGCCTTTTTCGTCGAAATAGGCAATGGCGTCGGCTTTGCTTATCGGTTTACGGATGTACTGCTGTTTCTGGCGGGCCAGTTCGAGCATTTTGTCTTCAACCTTCTTAAAGTCTTCCTGCGAAAATGGCTGGCCACCCAGGTCAACATCATAATAGAATCCCGTCTCGATGGCAGGTCCGATACCGAATTTCACACCCGGATACAGCGATTCGAGGGCTTCAGCCAGTAAGTGAGCCGACGAATGCCAGAACGTTGCTTTCCCTTCGGCGTCATTCCAGGTCAAAAGCTGAACACTGGCATCTACGTCGATGGGCCTAGTGGCATCCTGAACGACACCATTTACTTTGGCAGCCAGCACATTGCGCGCCAACCCTTCACTAATTTTTGTAGCAATATCCAACCCGGTACTACCTTTGGGATACTCCCGAACGCTGCCGTCCGGCAACGTCACGCGGATTTGTTCGTCCTGCGCAATCATACGTTTACACTCATTTATTTGTGGGCACCCGCAGCCTACCTACAACTGTAGGCTACTTAATCAATATACGCTATACCTGCAATCTATGCCTGTAAGAAGGGCTATAGCATACATTATAAATGTATTTATTTGTTAATTGGTTTAACGGTTCGCTGCAGCGAATCGCCGGCATTGGTTGTTACGCGTGCTTTTGGCGGAATGGTTGAAATACGTACCCGCGTGGTATCGATTTCGGTCCGGTTTCGACTCTGACTTGATGATTTACCAGCCGTATCCGACAAAAATAAGGAGTTATATGAGTTTTGCGAATACTGCCTCCGCTGAGAACGCCACAAACCCGCAGCGGCCTGCCTGTCGGCAATGTTCAGCTGGGTTGCTTTGGTGTAGGCAGCTATGGCCAGATCATATTGACCCATCTGCTCGTGGCAGTAGCCAATGTAGGTATCAATCCGCGGGAACTGAGGCCGTAACTCCTGCACTCGCTGGTAATTGTTTAGGGCTGCGTAGTAGTTCCGAAACTTCTGATTGATCAGCCCCATCTGAAAATAGGCTTGATAATACCCCGGCTGTACCTTCATTGTTTGCTGATAATAGACAATGGCACTATCGAGCTTACCCTCCGTGTGGTAAATAAGCCCGCGACCGTAATATAAGCGGGGGTTATTCGGAAAGTAACGTAACGCCTGGCCATTATAAACCAAAGCAGAGTTGAGATCACCCGTGGTGCGGTAGATGGACGCCAGTTGGTTGTACGTTTCCAGATATCGGGGTTTCAGGCGGAGTGAATGCTGATACAAGGCTAAAGCTTGTGTTGTATCCCCTTGCCGAGCAGCCATCAGCCCTTTGTAGAAGTAAGCTTCGCCATCGTAGGGCGCCATTTGCAGCGCTTTGGCTACGTAGAGTTTTGCTTTATCGAACTGATTCTGCCGTTGCAATAAATCGCCCTGTAATGTGTATAATTCGGGGGTGTCGACGCCCAGAATCTCGGCCCGCTGCGCATTCTGAAGTGCTTTGGCTGGCTGTTGTAAAGCCCTTAACACTTGTGCGCGGGTCAGGTAATACGTCCCCAAATTATCATTCCGGCTGATGGCCTCGTCAATGTCAGCCAATGCCTCATTCAACCTGCCCATAGCCAGCAGGATTACAGCCCGCTTGGCGTAGGCAGATGCCGGTGACGACTGGTTGATGGCTAGTGTCAGTGCCCGCAAAGCGCCTTCAATCCGGCTGCTGTCGCCCGGCTTTGGGTAGTCCGGTATGCGAGCCGACTGCCGGTCATCGCTACTGCAGGCGACTACTAAGCCTAAAACGGCCAGCGATAAAACGAAAGAGCGAACGAATGAAAGGCTGAAAGAGCGAATTCCAGCTGGGATAAAACGCTCTTTCAGTCTTTCATTCGTTCGCTCTTCACTATTTTTCATGATGCAAATCGGTAAAATACGCCTAATGGAAGCCGCTTCTGGTAATTATCCTGCATGAACAGTTCCCCCCACTCCGGATTGGGTATGCTGCCAAAGACCTGATTCATCAGGTTGTCGAGGATGAGCGACGAAAAACCCAGCGAGTACAAATTTATGATAAAGAAAAAGTCTTCCCGCTCCAGCAGATCGGCACAGGACTTAAGCAAGTCATTGAGGTGTTCTTCGAGTACCCATTTCTCGCCATCCGGACCACGCCCATATGCGGGCGGATCAAGAATAATGCCGTTATACCGGTTTCCCCGACGAACTTCCCGACGAACAAACTTCACTGCATCTTCAACTACCCAGCGAATGTTGTCTAACTCACTATGATCCATATTCTCACGAGCCCAGCTGATGACTGGTTTCACGGCGTCGACGTGGGTAACATCAGCACCGGCTTGGCGGGCGGCCAGGGAAGCCCCACCCGTGTAGGCAAACAGATTCAGGAATTTAGGCCGGGCGACATTGGCCGAAATCGCTTTTATTTTGTCATGAATGTATAACCAGTTATCGGCCTGTTCGGGAAAAAGCCCAACATGCTTAAAGGTTGTTAGAGCCAGTTTGAACTTCAGTTTTAACCCGCCCTGTTGAAAGGATACATACCAAGGGTCGTGCATGTCGGGGGCTGTTTGCCAGTCGCCCCGTTCGGGTGATTGCCGATCCCGCCGAAAAACAGCGTGTGCACGGCGTTCCCAATCAGTATCGGTCAGCGATTTATCCCAAATAGCCTGGGGTTCAGGGCGTGCCAAAACATAGGCTCCGAAGCGTTCGAGCTTCTGAAAATTACCCGAATCGATAAGCTCGTAATCTGCCCAGGGTGAAGGAGTAATTATCCGAATGTCAGCCATAGTTTAATAAATGAAAATGCAGCGGTATGAACGAAGATTACGCTCATTGATTATGGTTCACTCGTCACCCTTACTTCTTCACGAGTTGCCTGACCCATTTTCAGAATTAACTCAAACTCGTCGGCACGAACGGGCATAACCGACAGACGGGATTGTTTAATTAAGCTTATGCTTGCCAACATAGGCTCGGCTTTGATGTGCGCCAGCGTAACGGGCTTTTCGAAGGCCATGACCGGTTCGAGTTCAACAGCCACCCAGCGCGGATCTTCCGGCACGGTCGGATCCTGAAAGTGGCTCCGTACCACGGTAGCTAACCCAACAACGGCAGGACTGGTGACACTATGATAAAACAATACCTGATCGCCGATCGACATGCCTTTCAGGTTGTTGCGTGCCTGGTAATTGCGAACACCATCCCAAGTAGCACGACCTTGTTCAATGAAATGATGCCACCCGTACGTATCGGGTTCAGATTTGACGAGCCAGTAGTTCATGTAGTGAAGTAGGTGAAAGTAGTCAAATGAGTGGAATAGAAGTGTAATCCGTTGGTTAAAACTCACTCCACAAATTCCACTTACTCCACTAGTACACTACCTGTCAATAATAATCGTCGTGCTCATGGCCGCTGCCGAAAGGCGAGCCATATTCATCGATATCGTCATCTTTGTACCGAGAACCCGCGCTTTTGTAGCTTAAGGCCTTCTGAATGATCATTATTTGTCCGGTATGGTACATATCATGGTTGATAATACCATGTAGCATATCGTAGTATGTATAATCCCGACCCGGTACGATGTCTTCCAGAAACTCATCATCATCCCGTTTATCGAGTTCGTTAATAAGTTCTTCCTGGCTTAAGCTCAGCTCCATTTCGAGAGCTTCCCATTCGAAATCGTCAATTTTATCAGGTAACGCTCCGAAGTTTTTGTCGGGGGTTATAATATCAAATGTTTCGTCGCCCTGCATTTTTTTGACGCAGAATATCCGCCAGCTGGTCATGTGAAAAACCAGTTCAGCAATACTGTGGGTGTTTGGCGCTATCCGTCGCCCGGCCATATCTGGGGTTACACCCCGAAGGACATCAACTACCGAAGGACCATGCCAGGCTTCTTCACCTTCATATGTCGTATTCAATAAGTCGATGATTCGGATTAATTCATCGTTAGGGATCATAACAATTTTGTCATAGGGTTTGCTGACTATTCAGACAAGCGTTTTTGCCTTCATTACTCAGCAACGTCTATCGTATAACGTCAATTTAACTATACTTTACGGAGCTCTTGTTTTGGGCAGACCGGGAGATGATCAATTTGTTCGAAAGAAAGCCCTGTCTGTTCTGGAAAACAAACCACAAAGGTAAGGCAATATCAATGGCCTTGCGAAAAACTGCCAACACTTTTACCGAACGCATCCAGAGAAATACCCCAATTCGATACTCTACGCCGAAAAAAATGGCATGTTTTATGTAACACTTAAAGCAAATCATTCTACAAACGCATCCGTATCAACACTAATATGTCTCTTGGGAAGACAGCCCGTTTATGGTTTATACTCGTTTAGTTTTACTTTTTATCGGTTGTATACTGGTTTACCAGGGCTTTGGTCAGCTGAGCAAACCGGTACGGTACCGCACTGAACTTGGCAGCTATTTTGCCACATCGGGTGAAACACCGTTCTGGCTCAGGGCAAACCAGTACGGAATTGTTCCGAAAGAAGCAGCTCTAATGACCTTGCGGCAAGCTGTTTGGGTCGACTATCATGATTCCCCCAAAACAAAACTTGACAGTTTACGAGCAGCAAATCGGCAGATTGACTGGGGCTGGGGGGGCGAAGCCATCTTCAACGCCGGGTATACCTATAAACTGCTTATACCGGAAGCGTACGTAAAGGTCAAATTTGGAAAGGCACTGGAAGCCTGGGCGGGTAGGCGACGGGAAATTATTGGCCTTGTCGACTCAACGCTTACCTCCGGTTCGTATGCCTGGTCGGGGAATACCCTGCCCATGCTCAAAGTGCAACTGGCAGTTACCGAGTACTTACCGCGCAACGCCTTAATCGGCTTTAAAGGATTCTATGCACACGGCTGGTTTGAAGAAGAACGATTCATTAACAATGTCATGCTTCATCAAAAAGCGCTCTATGGACGGTTTGGAAAGCCTAACTGGCGGCTCAAACTATACGGGGGAATCAACCACCAAGTCATGTGGGGCGGTAATACCGAACGACTGCCGGGATCGGTTATTAAGAATAACCAGTTACCTAATCGTTTCAGCGATTACATTGATGTGATTACCGCCAGTTCTCTTGGCAACCGCAGTACTATCGACACGAATCGCGTCAGTTCGTTTGACAGGGAAAACCGTATCGGCAATCACCTCGGAACCGTAGACCTTGGCATTGAGTATGTGGCTCGTAATGTATCCATTTTCGCTTATAGACAAAATATTTATGAAGATGGCTCCCTTTTTTATCTGACCAATATCCGTGACGGCCTGAATGGGATACGATTCCGCAATCGGCGACCGGTTAACCGAACTGGCATACAGCTTGAACAGGTTTTGCTGGAATATTTATATACCCAAAGTCAAGGGGGGGATTTGTTTCTGGAGAATGCAATGCAACGGGGACGAGACAATTATTTCAATCATTCCCAATATCAGGATGGATGGTCACGCTTTGGCCTGACAATGGGGACTCCATTCATAACGCCTACGCAAGATAATCTCAGCGAATTGCCTCAGTATGGCTTCACCAATAACAATCGGGTTGCGGTCATACACATTGGGTTGTCAGGTCAGGCTTACGACTTTTTACGCTTTCAAGCCAAAGCATCCTACAGTGAAAATCTGGGAACGTATGTGCTGCCCTTTGCAACAAAAGTTCGACAGTTTTCGGCCGTTCTTAATCTTTCGGCGCCCTTCCAGATCCTAAATGGAATAACTGGTAGCGCTTCGATAGCTGCCGATATTGGCGATCTCTACACCAAAAACATCGGATTTTACGTAGGTATTCGAAAGGAAGGGAAAAGCCGGAAGTAGAAAAGGGCGTTTTGCCCTCAGGAATTACGCTTCCGCTCCCAGTTACCTTTTTCGGGCTGGGGACGAAGCAGGTACACGTCGAGGAGTGCATAGGGCCGAGCGAGGTACTCCCGAATCAGCGTACGGAATGAGTACCCGTCAGGTACATCCTGAGCGGCAAAGGCAATAGCTTCCATCCCCTCGTGGTTACCAATATAGAGGGCCCGTGCATTGTGGAAGTTTTGGGAAATAATCGTAATCTTTTCCTGATTAAATACATCCTTGCAGCGTACGACCGAATCGAAAGTCCGGTAACCGGCATAATCAAGCGTCATTACTGACGCCGGAATCCCCAGTTTAACCAATGCGCGCTGCATATCGACGGGTTCGTTGTAGTATTCTGAGTCATTATTACCGCTCAGAATAAGGTATTTCACTTTCCCCTCTTTCCAAAGACGGGCAGTGGCCTCCATTCGATACCGAAAGAACAGATTTTCTTTACCCGTTCGAACAAACTTGCTGGTTCCCAGTACCAGCCCCACGTCATTGGCGGGTAACTCGTGAATGTCAAAATAAATCTGGTTTCGGGTATTATAAACGACCCACCAGTTGCTAACCAGCACTACGGTCGCCCCGATAAACACCAAAGCAATTGTCAATTTAATAACACGCTTGACCGCACGGACTCCAGCCGCTTCGCGGGGCATGTCGTTACTGTAGTCCGTTGCCAAGGTCGTATTCATTTAAAAAGGGCTTAAATGGGTCTCCTTACCATGCCTATATCGTCTTGGTTGTAGGCCACAGGTGCGGCCTACAACTTAAAGTTCATCATTTTTAAGAGAATAAGCCCAACTGTATCGACTCTTTCTCTTCAGCCTCCGGAGCGGTTACAGGATCAGTAACTGCAACCAGTTCAGGAGAAACAGGTTCTTTAACAATCTTTGGGGCCAGCAATTTAACGTCTTTGACTTTGGCAAAAGGCAGTTTGTTGCCGAGCGCCTTCCAACCCCGAATATCAATAAAGCCTTCCGGCTCCAGCACCATCTTTTCAAGTGGTCCCCGGTCTTTCACCTGATGAGTGATCTCGATTCGGGGATATCTATCAGCGGTTACAGCCAGGTTTTTCGATCCTTTTGCGTCACCAATGAAATTAAACTTCTTATCGATGGTCGTTGTCTCAACTTTAAAGCGCTTCACATACCAGGCCTTCTGGTTAGCTTCGTAATACACAGATGACAATACCGTGTCGTGTTCGAACTTGACCAGAATAGCGATCTCGTTAGGCTCGTACCGATTTGTCAGGTCGAAACTCGTCAGTTCATACAGACCGTCTTTATAAACGACCAGTATACAGTCTTTCGCATCGAAGTTGCCCAATAATCGACCGCGCTCATCCCGGTTAAGTCGCCCCAGGTGCTCATCATACCAGATATCAACACCGCCCAGGGTAGATACGCCACCCGATTTTTGGGTTATTTTCCGGACGGGGTACTTGGTTAAAATATTTCCCTGAGCCGACCGGTTTTTAATACCTACGGAAGCAAAGTCAAAATCAAATTGTTTGATCTTCGCTGTGCACTGAGCCGTCAGGTTTATCGTGATAACCTCAGCCTCTCCATTATCGTTGGCACTAAAGTAGGTTAGCTTGGATTTCGGATTACCCATTGTCAGGTCATACTCCCGATCACGCGTGACACCCGTAACCGGAAAACGCTTGGCCATGGATATGCCGGATTTCCCATCCAGATAAACCAGGTTGTAAATTTTCCGCTCGTCGTTCTTCTTGAACACCGAAACATGTACAATATCCTTGCCGACAAATACTTTTTCCGCAATTTTAACGACCATACACTTTCCATCCCGCCGGAAAATAATAATGTCGTCGATATCGGAGCAGTCGCTGACGTATTCATCTTTTTTCAACCCATAGCCAATAAATCCGCCTTCGCGGTCGACATACAGCTTTTGGTTGGCAGCGGCTACTACACTGGCGGCAATGGTATTGAACGCCCGGATTTCCGTTTTGCGCTCACGGCCTTTGCCGTATTTCTTTTGCAGGTCTTTATAATAGGCGATAGCAAACCGCGTGATGTTGGCCAAGTTATCCTCGGTTTCAGCTAGTTCCTGCTCCAGCCGACGCATCAGCTCTTCAGCCTTGAACCCATCGTATTTGGAAATCCGTTTAATTTTGATTTCCGTCAACCGGATGAGATCGTCCTGAGTGATGACGCGATAAAATAGCTTTTTGTGCGGTTTAAGCGCCTTGTCGATCGCTTCGAGAACAGCTTCAAAGGTTTCGCACTCCTCAATTTTGCGATAAATTCGGTTTTCGATGAATATCTTCTCCAGCGAGCTGTACAGCAAGCGCTCCATCAACTCACTACGCCGGATCTCAAGCTCACGTTGCAGCAAATGCACCGTTTGGTGCGTGTTAACCCGTAGAATATCCGTTACACTAACAAAATGCGGTTTATCGCCGATAATGACGCAGGCATTCGGCGAAATAGACACCTCACAGTCGGTAAAGGCATATAATGCGTCGATGGTCACATCGGGCGAAACACCGGGTTGTAAATGAACCAGAATCTCGACGTCTTTAGCGGTGTTATCGACAACAGCTGCCACGTTGCGACTGGGTGCCTTGATGCGAATTTTCCCTAACTCAGCCGCTTTAACAATCGAGTCGATCAACTGTGAGGTTGTCACGCCATACGGCACATCGCGAATGGCGAGGACTTTTTTATCGACCTCTTCAATTTTGGCCCGAACCCGGACCTTGCCACCCCGGTGCCCGTCGTTGTAGTTGCTGACGTCGATCAGGCCTCCCGTCTGAAAATCCGGGAAGAGCGATACGGGTTTGTCTTTAAGGATGTTTATAGACGCATCAATGAGCTCATTGAAGTTGTGAGGCAGTATCTTCGTCGATAGGCCTACGGCAATTCCTTCAACACCCTGCGCCAGTAACAGCGGAAATTTAACAGGAAGGGTTATTGGCTCCCGTTTGCGACCATCGTAAGACAGTTGCCACTCCGTGGTTTTGTCGTTGTAAATGGCGTCCTGTGCAAACTTGGACAGCCGTACTTCAATATAACGCGGGGCAGCGGCACCATCGCCGGTCCGAACATCGCCCCAGCTACCCTGCGTATCAAACAACAGTTCTTTCTGACCGATGTTGACCAGCGCTTCGCCGATGGATGCATCGCCGTGGGGGTGAAACTGCATCGTTTGCCCGATAACATTGGCCACCTTGTTAAAGCGACCATCATCCATCTCTTTCAGCGCATGAAGAATCCGGCGCTGAACAGGCTTTAGTCCATCTTCTACTGCGGGTACTGCCCGTTCGAGGATGACGTACGATGCATAATCAAGAAAGTAATTTTCGTATAAGCCCGACACGACCGTCTGGTCGTGCAGCACTTCAGTTTTCGTGTTAATTGGTTGCTCTTCCGGTACAAGGTCGTCAGTCAGGTCGGTGCCTTCGGCAGATGGGTTAACCTCTGGCTGTTGATTATCGTCCTCTAGCGGTTGTTCATTTTCTTCGTTTATCATTGACTTGCTTCAGGAACTATTCCACTGGATAAGTACGCAGATTAGTCAAACAGTATACCACGTATTCGACTCCTTAAATATACAAAAAAAAGTTGAAAAATGGGCATATTCAAGCCAAAAAGGGCAATTCGGCCCACTTTTGCTTAGTAGCCGCGTCCCAGTTCAACGGCGTCTTTCAACGATTCACCAGCCTGAAAACGGGCCAGATTTTTGAGAAACTGAACCACTTTACCCGCGTCTTCGTCCGGCTGTCCCCCACCAGTATGCTGCGTTAGCAACACGTTTGACATCGTCCACAATGGGCTGTCTGTTGGTAAAGGTTCCTTATCGGTTACATCCAGCACAGCCCCCCCAAGATGACCTGATTGTAAGGCCTTGATTAAAGCTGATTCGTCGGTGGTAGTTCCCCGGCCAACGTTGGCATATAAACTACCGGGACGCATGGCCTTAATTACTTCTTCGGAGACAAATCCTTTGGCTGTTCCGGGCAGGCAGTTAATGACAATATCGGTCTGTGGCAGTTCGGCAATTAGCTCCTCGGCGGAATGTAAGTCAGCATGGGGATCGGTGCGAGCCAGCAGTTTAATGATACACGAAAAGCCGGTAAGCATTTGCCGGACCGCCTGCCCGATAGTACCGGTTCCCAGAATAACGACCCGCTTGTGCGATAACAGGTTGGTATTGGAACGAATGGGAGCCCCAACCCAGTCCGATCGCTGTTGTAAAAGCGTTAATTCAGGAATGCATCGGTAAACTGCCAGAATACCGGCCAGCATGGTTTCCGCACAGGGACGGGCAAAGTAATCGCCCATATTCGCAATAGCGGCCTGTACCTGAACATGTTTATAACCATCGAATCCGGCGGAGTCGAGCTGCCAGAATTTGAGGACAGGTAGCGGCTCGGTAAACCAGGCGGCAGGCGGATTGCCCAAGATAAAGTCGGCCGACCGAAAGGCTGCCTGCTGGTTTTCTTCCGGTAAGTCCTGTTTGAAGACAGCGGTTATACCAGTTGGTAGCTGTTGCAGTAAGCTGTCTTTAAGGGTATCGTTGAGAGCGGGGTTGACGAAGAGTTGCATACTATATGTACAGAAAATCGGGGTTTTTGGTTGCGTACGTTCATGGCAGGGCTAAAAAGTCACGGCCTGAAAACTATACGTCTTCAGTTTTGCATGAAATGACCGTTTTCAACCTGCACAGTTGGTCTGTAGCCTGGACGTAGCCGTCGAGGTAAGATAGACCTCACTTATCCCGGACGTAGCCGTCCAGGCTACAGACTGACTTCGTTATTTCTGGCCTTTTAACTGGCCAAGCAGCCAGCTGGTCATTTTTTCGGTTTGCTCCGGATACGTCCAGTGGCCGGTATCAAGAAACAGGGTGTCAAGGTTTTTGGGGCCGGGAATGACGTTATAAGCGGCATACATGGATGTGGGTGGACAGGTCTCGTCGTTGAACCCCCAGGAATAGTAGCCCGGCACGTTTACCTGCCGTGCGAAATTGACCACATCGTAATAACCGACGGTTTTGATCCGGTCGGGTTTGTTGTTATAGGCCAGATTATCGCCAGCGAACAGATGCGGCCAGCCACCGGCGCGTCCATTGAGGTAACCGGTCACATCGCTCAGGGCAGGGTAATAGGCACCCAACCACTTGATTCTGGAATCCAGACCAGCCGTCACGATACTAAGCGCCCCGCCCTGGCTACCGCCCGTAACCGCCATATTCTGACCGTCATACTGCGGCATACTCGCCAGGAAATCGACCGCACGTACACAACCCAGATAAACCCGTTTGTAATAATAGCGGTCTTTATCATCCAGATTGGCAGCCTGGTAGCCATTCAGCGGGCCCCGGCTCAGGTTATCGTACACGGCGGGGTCCATGGTTACGGGAACGCCATGAATACCCACTTCGAGTGTAATAAATCCTTTGTCGGCTTCGGCAATCATACCCCCGTAGGGACGAACACCAGCGCCCGGAACCCGAAGTATAGCCGGGTATTTACCTTCGTTTTTCGGAATGCATAAAATCCCGTAAAAGCGCGAGTTGTTGATGTTCTGCAAGTTGAGCTGATACACGTTCGTCAGCTCAGTACACCGTTCGGGCAGCAAGGTCATGCGGGCATCTAAAGGAACTTTAGCCAGATCGGCCTTAGCCTTATCCCAGAAGGCCTTGAAGTCGGCGGGATAGGTCACCGTTGGTTTAATGGTCAGTGGCTCGAAGCCAGCCGTCGTTAGCCCCCGGTACTCCTTTCCGTCGAGTTCAACGGTGGCGATGCAACGTAGAAAACCGGCGGTTTTCATTGTCCCGCCATCCAGCGCAAGGGTGCCCTCTTTTAGCGTGACTGTTTCCTTTTTAGTGGGCTCCATTTTTTCCGGTCCGATCTCGTACCGAAGTTTAGCGCCCCGAAGCAGTACGTTGTTCCGGTAAACGGAAATATTGAATTTGACCGGTTCGCCGGTTTTATAGAGCCAGTCGGCATGATCAGGCGTAACGAGGACTTTAACTAGCCGTTCGACAGGCTGAGCCAGCCCAATCTGAACCCAAATGAGGAGCAGGCCGGGCAGTAGTAGTTTTTTCATGGATGATAGATTGCAGATTTATTCGTTCATCCAGACAAAGCACCTGCATCCTCAATTATAACCAGACGCCAGTCAGGCAACCCGCACAGGCGTTTGCCGCCCCTGGCGCACAGGCTGCATATTGACAATGCACCGAACCAGCAGCGTTAGCGGGAAAACGATATCGACGCCCCCCGGAATTTTCGACAGAAACATACTGATCACAAGCAGCAACGCGGTGACTCCGAAGTACGTAGTCCGGCGTTTGGCGGTAGCGGTCGAACTGGTTGCCCAGTAGATCAGAGGCAAATGTAGTGGCATCAGAAACAATAGGGTTGGATTCCAGCCGGTAACGCCATCGTCTCGAATTGCCCACAGCAGCACCAAAAACCAGCCCATAAATCCACACACGCTGAACAAAAACCGGTCGAGCCAGCGATCAACCTTCCCGTTTGTCACATACCTCCGAATCGTAAATACCGCGATGATGATGCCCAGGATAGTAAATACAACGTCGGGGTCGAAAAAGATGGGGACCTGCTGACGAAAGGTTTTCTGCGCGGCAAATAATGTTTGATCGCTTTGCACCAACGGAATCAACTGCCCGTTCGACTGACGTATGGTAGCTTTGCTAAACTGGTCGTGTACCTGATCGGGCAGGTACATGGCCCGCCAGCCGTCGGTCTGCTCGTTGGCGGGCCAGCCAATGGCCAGATTCATCCCCAACTGATACCAGGGTTTTTCATTAAGGTAGTCGTTCATCCAATCGCGGTACGACTTACCCGTCATCCGATCGCGGGATGGAATCATTAGGCTATCGCCACAGGCTTCGACAATCATATCGCGGGGCCGGGTAGCGCAGTTATCGTAATAAAACTTGTAGCGATACTCCCTGTTTTCAGGCAGATAGTTCTTTTGCAGAGCGTCAAAGAGCCGTTGCCGCTGGGCTGGCGACAAGTTTAGCTGCTGTTCCCGAATGCTCCGGTTTGTCTGCTGGTAGTAGTAAGCGACCTGATATAAATTATGAACAGACACAAAATAAGGTAGTGTCCCGCGCAGAAACTTAAGAATAAAATAGTCGGCGCGGTAGTCAAACCCTCCGTAACTATAATCCTGGTCCATGCCCAGTACCGGGTCAACAAAGCGTATTTCAGTATGACCGAACGACGATGAGATATCGTCATCCCCCGGCCCGTACGTAATCAGGCTGACCCGTGCCGAAGGGGATAACGTCTGACTGAATGATGCCTGATGGCTGCCCAATAATACGACTAGTATTATCAGCAGTTTATACATAAGCTTTCCGCTCCCCTGCCCTATGCCTGCAGCTACCAGCCAGTTATTCATCTTCATCCTCCTTTTCAGTATCATCAAGTTCAGTATCATACACTCGTTTAGCCTTGCCCCGGCTTGGTTCTTTGCCCTGCACACAAACGACTAACTCGCCTTTAATGGTTTTCTGGGCAAAATAAGCAATTAGTTCGGACAACGTCCCTCGCTGGTTTTCTTCAAACATCTTGGTAAGCTCCCGCGAAACACTAGCCGGACGGTCGGGTCCAAATACATCGGCAAACTGTTGCAGGGTTTTTAATAAACGATGTGGTGATTCATAAAAAACCATCGTCCGCTCCTCTGCCGCCAGTTCGGCCAATCGGGTTTGCCGTCCTTTTTTGTGCGGTAAAAAGCCTTCGAACGTAAACCGGTCGTTTGGTAAGCCGGAGTTGACAAGGGCAGGAACGAAGGCGGTAGGTCCGGGGAGGCACTCGACCGTTATTTCATTCCTGATGCATTCACGAACGAGCAGAAAACCCGGATCTGAAATACCCGGCGTACCCGCATCAGAAACCAGGGCCAGTGTTTTGCCTTCTTTCAACTGATTAATCAACCGCTGAACGGTTTGGTGTTCGTTGAAGATATGATAGCTGTGCAGTGGTTTACTAATATTCAAATGGCGCAGCAGCACACCCGATGTACGGGTATCTTCGGCCAGAATGGAGTCGACACTTTGCAGGACTTTAATCGCCCGGAGTGTGATGTCGTCAAGGTTACCGATGGGCGTCGGCACAAGGTACAATTTCATGGTGCAAGATAGTCGATAGTCGCCAGTCAACAGCCGTTTGCAGTCTTATTCACGTCTATCAACGGTCAATTATAGACTCCTGCCTAATGGACCAATGCATCAATGGCTCCTGCCAGTATACGATCTTTTTCAGTCACCGTATTCCCGGCGTCGTGGGTCGACAATTTGATAGTAACCTGATTATATACGTTCGACCACCAAGGATGGTGATCCATTTTCTCGGCAATGAGTGCCACACGGGTCATAAAAGCAAAGGCTTCGCTGAAATCAGTAAACTGAAAATCACGCATGAGTTGGTTATCCTGTTCCCGCCACATAAGGAGTAGTTTTTAAAATTTATAACGTGCTACCAGATTACTAAACGAGGGTGTATGGGTTACGTTCCAGACACCGCAAGTGATCAGTTCTTACACTCCGGCATAGAACCAGGCCATCCGTCAGTTAATTCCAGAAGCGTTTGCCTATCCGAAAATACCCACCTGAATATGTTCCTGATAGAGTCCACACAGGCGAAACGGTTAGTAGAGAATTGAACGGGCTTCTCTTGTAATTAATTGACTAATTAACACATTAAGTTAATTAATTATATTTATATGAAAATAATTGTTACTATAAGAATATTTTTTGTTAACTTTTCAGAGCTATTTTAAATGTGTTGTTCGACTTGCTAGCCTCTTCTGATTTTCAATATTCAGTAAGTGACGCAATTTTTACAAGAAGGGAGCTAGTGGGAGAATGTGGTAGATGAGAGAGGGGTGTCAGAGCCAGCGTATTGCGCTGGCTCTGCTTGTTTTGGCGGTCTGACAAACAGCATAAAAAAAGTCCGCAAGTATACTTGCGGACTTCAATGCAGAGAGGAAGAGATTCGATCCTATCTACTTAATTATTTGTTAGCCAACACGTTCTCTACTTGTGAGAACCGGGTGCCACCAACTTTGCGACCACGCTGATTCAATTTTTGAACTGGAGTTGTCATGTGCCCCAGGCTTAGTGATTTGTATTGATCCATCAAATCAAAAATTGTCAAAGCGTATTCAGAAAGTGGCTTTTCGATAGCACCCTCAGACTTTCCCACCAGAACGTCAACCGTTCGTTGTAAGCCAGCTATTTGAAGATCTTTGGCCCGCAGTTGTTCTTCAAACATAGCCTTCATCTCATCAATATCTTTGGCCATTTTGCTTAAAATTTGCCCTCCGAAACCTGACAAATCTTCTGGCTTTTCGTTTGTAGCTCCATAAAGTTCTGAGATACTTATGTCAAAAAATTCGGCGATCTTCTCTACTCTAACTGCAGTGAATGTATTGTTTTTCATCATTGCATCGAACCCTTGCATACTCATCCCAAGATAATCATATAGACTTTTCTTGGTCCTTCGCTCTTGCTCCAGGAGCTTCTCGATTTTCTCCTTCAAACTATACTTCATTGAATTTCAGGATATAAAATGTTAACTAAAAAATATTTAAGATTATTATATCTTAAATATTTGGAGTTTATCTCCAATGGATTTAACATTGCATCACTAATCTTAGTAATAGCATCACAAAATACTGTTATCTCTCTAAGAAAAACAAGTTAAATGGCTGTTAACAATGCGAACGGTTCAGAATTTTTCGAAAGGTAAAAACCAGTTATGGGACTTGTATGTAAATGCGGTCCCTTACAAACACGCCCAAGTTGTATTCGAACTAAAGCAGGCAGGCTTATACCGGCACTGGCAGCAGGTAGCTAGTAAAGAGGGGCACGACTTGCGTATGGCTAAAGCGCCCCTTCGCGATATCTTCCTGAAGGTCATGCCCGAAACAGCGCCTTTTTTTGGTGTAACTATCTAAATAGTGATTTCTTAAGGAAAGTCTGACTGGCAAGTCGATAAAAAAAAACGCCTTAGCCCTGAATGGTTCAGGCCAAGGCGCAAGGATGTGATTTACTTAATTAGCAGTGACAATAGCTGCGGTCAACGTAAGTCTTATTGTTATTTGAATTAATGTAATAGCAACCTCCTTTGGGGCCCAGCATTAATGAATGGCCATTGTATTTACTGCCGGAACAGTCAATATCAACGGTAGAGATCATGTCATCGCTTTTGCTGCATGAATTAGCTAGTGACATTAGGCAAAGCAGACTTAGAAAGTAGACTGTTTTTTTCACGAAGGGATGTTTTAATTATTAACAAAATTTAGTTTACAACACTAAAATTAGTGACAACTACTTGTTAACAATTTTTGAATAACATCTTTTTGCATGCTTTTTATTATGAGGTACATGTTATTAAAAGTCATGCTTAATACGGCGTATTTTTTTGGTGTAACCTTTAATCGTAGAGGCTGATGCCAAACTGGCTTGATAGACAACTAGTCAAATTTTAGAACCTCTATAGAGTCTATGTCATCACCATACAGGCTGATTATTTCAGAACCTGCGTAATCATCCTGTCTGGCATGAGTTTCATCGGCAAATTTTATGAATAAGCAACTTGATGGATTGGGCGTAAAACCGGGAGTAGAAGGCTGCACACCGCCAATGGCGTTTACCTGGCCAATTATAGGGTCTGCGTATTCGGAGTCCTTAAGGGTGATTTTAAGAAACTCATTTTTGTAATCATTAAAGTTGATCATGGCTAATTTGAATTTAGATTTATTGTTTCCGCCGGGCGCTCTCAAGCAGCTGCATAAAGCAGGATCAAGCCTTGAGCAGGCACTTATAAAAGCCGCCCTGGACTACGGGCAGAAACAGGAATTGGAGATAGATAAAGAGGCTATTAATCAAGCCTATCAGTTTGAAAAAGAGGGCTTTATTACTTTCTCAGCCAGTGGCATTACGTTTCGTATTCGATTCGGAGCAGTCGAAATAGTTGATGAACCTGATGGGCAGTTATAAGAGGTAGTCGATTCGCAGCAGCATTATAAGACATTGCGGGGAGGGGGTTAAGTAAATTTTTGACTTGAACACTCAAACTTAACTCCCCTCCGCATAAATACACACACCATGAGTATCTATCAGGACACCCTACAAAACGTACAAACCAGAATGAATGAAACGGCCCTACTAGGCAATCAAGCCGCTTAACTCAGCATTACCAATACTTATATAACTATCAAACTTCTGTAATATGAACGCATCAGTACCCCCCCAGCAGACCCCTGCGGTAGTCGAGCAGCTTTTCGCTCAACTTCAGCAAGATTGTGGCGCATCAGCCATGGTAACATTCAAATCGCAAGGCTACCGCCACGCCCATAACATCGACGCATCAGTTCACCCTCAAACGGCTCTGAACTGATGCTTACTTTTTTTGGTAAACCTGCCCTCAAAGCGGCCCAGTCTTTGACAGAACTACGCCATGTCGAGATCGAGACACTTTACGTCGCGGTCAGTTTGCATCCAGAAGGAAAAAAGTTACTGGCTACTCAACTGGAGCGCGACATCGATGGGAAATCACGAGGCTGGAATCCAGTGCCGTTTACCCTACTTCAACTGCAAAAATTTGACCAGTTGTTAAAGCGCAAACCTGAAAGTGACCTGGTAGATGACGTATTATTCACTCATGAGGAACGCAAAGAACTGGCTATGTACGCAGTGCGCTATTTTGTGATGGCGCGGGATAGTGAGGATGTTGATAGGGCCACGGCCTATAAACTGTTGATTTCTTCCCTGTTGGAACTGTCAACCCTGATTAGACTACCCCTATGAGCAACCCCACAGTTGAACGGTTTGGTGCCGATGGCATGACACCCATTACACATTGAGTAAAAAAACAGCCCGCATTCAGACGAGGGCGGGCTGTAAGTATATCTATCAAAGTTCTGTGGGAGACCCAGCAGAGCTAGCAAAAGTAGAGAAAAGAGCTTATTAAAGATACTGGGAACGATGAAAGTCTCTCTCAGTACTCCCGAAAGGGAGTATGGTGTGGATAGAAGCGGTTCTACCGGGCTGGTCTCTGGCCTGGTAGACTTGGGGGATTAGTTCAGTGGAAGAGCAGTGAGAGGAATCGTGTGCTTAGGTTTTCACAGGCGATGACTAACTCTCATTAACGCAGGTTCGATTCCTGTATCTCCCGCTATACTGGAAAATCCAGTAGGTTGAAAAGAAGGGTTTTGGAATGGGACAGGCCGGTGGCGCTGCTACCGGCTTATTTAAGGCTTATTTAAACCCATTTCATTTTTTTTAACGCCTTCACGGGCACCTAAACGGCTTTAGCCATCAACTCGACGATTATGCTCCCATTAATCGCTTACCCCTACTATGTGCCGCCCTAAGTAGGCCAGCCCATCATATAACCCCCGGATGCCAAAGCTGAGTTGCAAATCAGCCTTGTGAGTGCCTACGCGCATCCCGTACCTGCCATATCGCCGAAATTTTTTCAGCCATTGACGGGGAAAATTATGTCTTAGCCGCTGGGTCGGCATTTTTTTAAGTGCAGTTTACTGTACTGTTAAGGCACTGAAAGTGCTACTCCCTTTTTAGGGAATTTGAGAGATGTTCAATGTTCTAAAATATGTACACTGTGTACACTTGTACAATTGTACAGTGCGCGAAAAATCGAAAAACGCGAACCCTCACTCCTTACCCCCGCATTCGCTCAGAATGCCCCTAAATGCGCCTAACAGCGCCAACAACCCCCAAATAATCTACTGCGATGGAAAACAGAAATAAGTCAGCCATGACCATTGGCCAAGTTGCGCAACAGCAGTTCAATCCCAACCTTCGGGAAGACACATTTAATCTCGAAACAAGCCCACAGACCCAACTTCCCGAGGAAGGTCGCAATGGCACATTTATCAAGAATTTTGGCCGCTTTGAGCGGGCCGGAGCAACCTACCACTGGAAGATTTTTCGAGCTGGAAGAGAAAAGCTGATTGGCTATTCGAAGCCCCTGAACATGGCCGAAAAAGCCAATAAACAGGAGTTGTTATTGGATTGCGTACGGCGGCTGGTTCGAAATGGATACATTAAAGAAGGCATGCGGATTGAGTTTTACCGGGCCTTCCACGAGAGTGATGACGATCAGAGTGTTAAGATTTTCACCATGTACGGCACCCGGTATATTCCTGAGCCTGTAATACTTACTGAATCATGGCTAATCGCTTTCCTGAAAAATGTGTACAGTCCCCCGGTTAGCTATTATAATCCGAGCGCCGGACTGTTTCCAACTGGCGGCAAGAATGAACCACCAGCCAATACAGCCATCATTCCTGATCCGGCTCACCAACTGTCAGCTAAAGACCCGTTCGATTTAGGGAGAAGTTTTAAAAATGAAGACGCGCTGATGAACTACATGCAGAAACTGCTCGACAATGGCGAGCCCAGGGGCCGTGTAGAGGAATATTACCGAATCAAGATTCAAGCATTTCACTCTAGAACTTAATATAAACAATGAACAATCAGTTCATTACAATCCTAGAATACGTTGCTCCCAGTTATCAACTAACTACGCTCAGTCTGCATCATATTGTTAGTCTGCAACACACCAATCCAGCGACAACGGTAATTACACTGACCGATGGTCGAGTCCTGGAGGCCGCTCACACCCTTCAGGAAATTCACGAGCTAATAGCCGACAGGAGTCGCGTCGTACCGTCAGCCCTGAAGATTTTTGACATGGACCGTGCTACCATATTTTCAGAGGAAGAAAAGTCCCTACCTAAAAATATCACCCGTACCTAGCCATGCTGAGCAACGCCAAATTTGCATCCAAACGTTAATGCCTACCTACTATGACACCGGATCTGAAACAAAAACTACTAACGTCTGAAGCTGATGCTTTGCAGCGAGTCAATGGCTTTAAAAATGGGGGTACCATTCCCTGCGAATACACCCAGTGTACCTGCGCAGAGCGATGTCGGGTTAATGTACGAACCTTCAGTCTGATTGTGAAGCCTGATGTAAGCATTGAACTCGTCTGTTTCAACGGCATGCAGCACTTTGCTAAACTCACTAACATTGATCTGTAGACCATGCTGCGCCTGAAGATTACCCCCCATGAATTTGCGGCTATGATCCACTTCATGCGTCAGGCTACTGAAGGGTACCGCCATAGACCCTTAAAAAGCCAGTCCGTCAAGGTACTGCTCATGGCGCAGTACTTAGCTAAATTGACTAATCACAAATTGACAGGTTGGCTCATTCGTCCGCGCAAGCCATACGCTCTGTCGATTCCGTTACCACTGGCCAGGGCGCTGCATCAAGACATGCAGGAGGCTTATCTAGGGGAATGGCAACAGGTTTTCTTAAACACACTCGACCGGGCTATCACCAATTACCGCGATCCGTTTACTCAGGCCCACACCGTTGGCGAGTTGATCCACTAACGAGGCCTTGTTTAACTTTCAGCTAACTTATGTGTACCTGCATTTCTATTCTGTCAAAGCCAGAAAGCTATACCCACCCAAAGGGCAAAAAAATTGTAAACGTCGAAACGCCCACCGCTTTGCGGTGGGATCAGCAGGCCAATACCCTGTCGGCCGTAACGGTATCAGAAGCCCTGGTTACTGTCGAGGGTCGAAAATCCAAAGAGAAATTCACGCTCGACCATACTTACTGCCCGTTTTGTGGTGAGAAGTATGGAGCCGATTTAACCTCTGCAAAAGATGAAAATCCTGCTGCTTGACATCGACTACACAACGTTTCACGAGTCAACCCCCAGACCCTTTTTAAAAGAGTTTCTGGAGCGGGTTACTGGGCAGTACAATGTATATTTCTTTACAGCTGCTCGCCACCAACGAATAACGGAGGTTTGTCGAATTCTATACCATCAACTGAAGCTGTCTGATGATATCGTACAGAAAATGAACCGCTACTCCCTAAGTCGTGACAACTGTCCAATGATCAGCCACAGAACGGATTTGGGTGGATACATTGACGTTAAATGCCTGCGGAAAGCTGCGGAGGTTCTTGGGGTTGATATCAGTGAAATTTTATTAATCGATGACGCTCCTATCTATGATAATCCCGATCGGGACTATCGAATACAGGCCCCCGGCTTTTCAGGAAACCCTGAGGATAAATACTTATTGACACTGTTATTATAACAATAAAATTAAATTAGTAACTTAGAGTTTACATTTTTATTAATACGTTAACTTAACTTCTTTGTGGCTGTCCTAACCAACTAGTTAAAATACCGGCACCTTTACCCATCAAAAGACCACCCGCGCCAACGGGTGGTCTTTATAAAAATACGAAAAGGGGATTTGATGAACCCTGGTGCACTAAAGATACTGAATAACACCGTAACTTACTTATGTTAAAGACACGTGTACCTGTTCGTGAACCTCATGTTCGCCAGTTTGTTGTTGCCCGTTTCGGTAACAATACCACCACCATCAATCTCAGCAAAAAATCCATGCTGGGTAGTTTAACCGAATTAGCCTGCGAAAAGGTTGGTTTCCGGCACGCCTTGCCCAAAACGACAATCGACGATTCGATTGCCATCACCCTGATCTACCCCAATTCACTGAAGAATCATTTTATTCACCCCCGCAAGGTGGATGTCTTCAGTAAGCTGCTGGCCTACCTGTTTAACCAGGCATTTCTGGAAGGTATTGAAACGGCCATATCAGTAGGCATTTCCGATTACCAGGCCGTGGACATGTTCATGGACAGGTACGGGATCACGGAAGAAATGATTTCCTCGGATACGCTCCGCAAAAAATGGCGGGATCATCAGCGGGGGATGACCAAAAAAACTGAACGAATGCTCCAGGCCGCTGCCTGAACGAAAAAATAAAGTCGGGGTACTTACTCGTGCGTTTTGGAAGGTTCTCACCGATTTTTACTAGTTACTCACTCGTTTAACGAGTTGCTCACGGCCAAAAACCGCCTTCCTGGCTAGGGAAGGCGGTTTTTGGCGTAAAAACAGCTGATTTTACGTCCTACCAATTGGCCGGATTTCGGGAGTACTTTGCAACCATGACTCCCATTGATCGGACCCCTGACATTCCTGCATTACCGAATCATGGCGGTCAAGCGAACGTGCCCGGGCTTCGGCGGCTATGGCTGATCGAAGCCCGGCATGTTTTAGCTGTGGTCGATCCCCGCACCGTGCCTGGCATCTTGGATGTTGGCTGGCACTTGCCCTCTCAGGGACTTAACCTAACCGAAGATGCTATTATTTATGACTGGCGCTTTCGGTCGAGGCAGGGTAGTTATGAGGAGAAAACGACGATTACCGTTCAGGGTATCGTCTATGGGCAGTCAATAAAACTGGTAGTACCTAAAGATGCCCCCGAAACGACCCTGGCCTGTTATCGTATGGGTCGGCGCAAGTGGCTGGCCATCTATCACGATTCGAACGGGCTGGTTCGGCTGGTCGGTACTCCCAACCAGCCGCTTCGGTTTGATCAGCAACTAACCATTGGCGCCAACGAGCGCGTATTGACCTTTACAGGCGAGAGTAAGTTACCATCCCTATACATCACTGAAGCGGATGTACTGTATTTGAGTGCCCTGCTTGGCTTTGAGTCCGATTTTTCCCTCCTATAACTATGTTACCACTCTCCACGGCTTATGCCGCCTATGCCGGTATCGAACGTATCCGGCGAGATGCCTGCACGGTCGCCTTTGTTTTCTACAACGCTGACGATACCCCCTGCCCCGTTTCGGATCAGGCTTACGAGTTCCGTATGTTCGATGATGCAGGCGTGGTTGTTCTGACCAAAAGCGGTAATGCCATAGTCTGGACAACGACCAACCGACTACAGATCGAGCTGACAACAGCCGATAAGAATGCCCTGTCTCGCAAAAATTACACCTATAGTCTATTCAATGCGACCCTGAGCCGCACGGAGGTGAACGGGACATTTGTGTGGCAACTGGGACGGAAATCGAGCGCTGGGTTACTGGCGGCACCGGACTTTAAAGTTGTTTATAATCTGGTACCCGGTGGTGTAGCCGTTGGGGGAACCATTGTACAGGGGACACTGGGCTGGACGCCCATTCTGGCGACGGTGGCGGACGGTGAACGATTGGTGCAGCAGGTGGTTGACTGGACGGGTGGTTTTCCGACAAAGCCTTCGACGGGTCAATACGTTGGAGCAACGGGTCTGGTAGCAACCCTTGACCAAGCCGTCAATATTCGCGGTAGTCAAGGACTAAAAGGGGATCAGGGTATTCAGGGACTAAAGGGTGATATGGGTCTGAAGGGCGATAAGGGTGATCAAGGGGCACCGGGTTTTCCAGGTTTGAACTGGCGGGGTGACTGGACGGCCAGTACCTCCTACGCGGTTGGGGACGGGGTTCAGAATGGGGGTAATAGCTACCGTCGGAAGGCCGCAGGTACATCCGGAAGCGTGTTCGATTTGACTCAGTGGGACCTGGTAGCTCAAGGCGGAGCACCGGCTGATGGCTCGGTGACGCCCGCCAAAACCTCGTTTTTGGTGGCCTCCAAAAACCTGTTCGATGTGAGCCAGGCCGTGGATGGCTCGTTTATCTCGTCGGGTTCGGGCAACATTTCGGCTACTGTGGGCTTTGCCCGCTCAGGCCGGATTGCTGTGCAGGCAAACACGCAGTACACACTATCGGGCATTACGGCCGCTACCACCGCACAATTTGGCTTACGCTTTGAAACGTCAGCCAATGCGTTGATTGATTACTATTCGGTTAGCCACAACGGAGCCTTTACTTTCCCGCTGACGATTACGACCCCGGCAAACTGCGCCTACGTGATCTTCACGATTCGTCATTCGTCGTCAGTGCTGAGTATTGCTCAGGCCAGCGCATCGGTTCAGCTTGAGTTGGGGGCTTTGGCAACCTCTTATGAGCCGTTCGGTCCCAAAACGTCGGGCATCCGGGTTGATCCGTCCACCATTACTCAGGACACCGCCAACCGGCTGGTGAGTGACGCCTTCATTGCCAGTGTAGCGGGTAAGCTGGATGCCAGTCAGGTCGTATCGACCGTAAAAACCAGTAAGAACCTGTTCAATCCGGCGCTGGCTACCGATGGTGCGTACCTGGAAACTAACGGCACGATAACCACCAACGCCGGATACGGCTACACCGACTACATTGCCGTAACGCCCGGTTTGAGCTATTCCGGCTGGGACGGCAGCAACGGCATGAGGAAAACGACGTTTTACAATAGCAGTAAGACGGTTGTTGCAGGTGGTTCAAGCAATGCCATCACCTCGTTTGTCATTCCCGCAGGCGTCTCGTTTGTGCGAGTAAGCTACTACATAGCCGGAAAGTCGAAATTCCAGTTTGAGCAGGCGGCAGGCGCTACACCCTTCGAGGCATACTACTCCCCCATGCTCTCACTGGTTTCGGTTAACGGGGCAATCCTGCCGGTGGTCAGCAGCGTCAGGAAAGTGACCCTGCAAACGGTGCCGCGCTTTCTGGTGTGCGGGGATTCGTACTCGGCAGGCAGCTACCAGCTTAACGGGAAGGGGCATATTTTCTCATTGTCGATGATGACCGACTGGAACGTGGAAAACTATTCCAAGAGTGGTGATCGGCTGGATATGATCCTGACCCGCATCAAAAACAACGATTTTACGTTTCATCCTTCGCTCGGCATCCGGGCTTATAAAGGGGGCGGGTATGCCATGATTATTTCGTACAGAAATGAGTTCGGCGGCAATATCATCAACACCACCGACCAGCTCAATGTCTATCTGGCTAACCTCGATAAGGTTTGTCTGGCCGTACAGGGGATGGGGTATAAGCCCCTCATTGCTACCGAGTATTTTATTTTTTCTGGTGCGCTGGGGTATCTGGTTCAGTCAGCGCTCTCGGAGTTCTGTACACGCCGGGGGTATTTGTTTTTTGATATTGCCCAGAAGGCCCAGACCCTGCGCGGGGCGTCCGATTACGCGCCCTGGTGGCTGGGGTCACATCCGGGCGTTCGCACGAACTCCCTGTTCTGGGGCCCACTCGCCAAGCACATCGAAGCCCTGCCCCGGCCCTCATCGGCCATCAAAGTGTACCGCAAGCGTTCCAGCGTAGCCGTCAGCAGCGTGGCCGATCTGCTGTTTGGCAACCGGATCGAGATGAACAAACGCTTTAAGGAAATTTTGCTAAACCAGTACGGGCTGGCTTCCTCGGTGGAGAAGTACTACGACGATCTGACAACGCTCAATTCAATGGGAGCTGTAGCCAGCACCAAAGTCTACGAATACACCTCCCTATTGAATAAAGAGAACGTCAACTTTGCTGACTACGCCCTGGTGCGCATCGTGGTCAATGCCCTGGCCGCTAACGTAAGCAGTCTGCGGCTAATCCTCTCTGACCCCACCGTGAGCGTATGGGTGCGGGATAACCTCAATGCAGCGTGGGTATCACTGGCGGCCAGTACGGCCGACGGGGTAACAGGCTTCTATCTAACCGATACCCAGACCCAGATCAATTACGATACGGCCAGTTTCCTGCTCTACAAAGCGGGCGGTTTCACGCTCAATGATGTGTACTATGAGTGGCAGGGTACAGAAGGGAAAGATATGACCCAGAAGGCACTGCCTATCGATCTATCCGGCGCAGAACTCCTCACCAAAACCAATATTGATGCCACTGTATCGGGCTGGATAGCCAGCGGCAGCGTGAGCGCCCTGACGCCGGTTGACTCGGTGCCCCTGGGTGCGGTCAAAGCCACCCTGATCGACACGGCGAATTTTTTGGCCCAGACGGTGAATTTTCCGGCTGAGACCGAGCGGACCCGTAAAGTGCAGATCCGGCTCACGGGTCGCAATAATCCGCCGATCTATAGCAGTAGTAACACGTACCCGGTTGGTTCACCCATCACGGAGGACACCTATGATCTGGCTAATCTAATCTGTGAGTTGGAGCTGAATGCCAATAACGTGATCACATTTTCACGCACCGTGGGCCTGCACTGGACCGAAACGCTGATCGAGTTCGTGCTGCCGCCCAATGTGGCCAGCCTGATCATGCGCGTGAAAGGAGAAACGGCCCTTGAATTTGTCAAGGCCAGTGTCAAGATTGAGTAGGTTATGTTGGCCCGTTTAGTAGCTAAAGCCTGACCGCACTGCGGTCAGGCTATTTTGTGAGGCACAGGTTGTGTCCTATTAACTGGCGTTTGTAGCCTGGATGTTTGCAGCGTCATATTCTCAAGACGCAGCACAGCATGAATCTACTTTCGGGCGCATGGGCCATTTCTGAACTTCACGAACATACCGTCAAAGAGGCTATCCGGGGTAATCTATTTCAGCTAAACATGCTCGGGTTCGCACATACGCTGTCCGAAAAGCAGCTTCAGGCCGCCGACTACTCCTACGAAAAAGCCTGGATCGACTACCTGTCGATGAACGGTAACGTGCCGGTGATCCCCATTCAGGGTACCATGAGCCGGGGCTATTCCTACGACAACTATTTCTCAAATACCTTTTTGATCCAACTGCTCAATAAGGTAGCCGAAGACGATTCCAAGTCGGGAGCGATCCTGCGCTATGCGTCGGGTGGCGGTACGGTCGATAGTACCGACGAGTTGGCCGCTGCGGTGGCCAACCTGTCCAGCAAAAAGCCGGTGCTATCCCACGTTTCGTTCTGCGCCAGTGCGGCTCTTTGGTCGGCGGCTCCCTCCACAGAGATCATGATGGCCACCTCCCCATTAGCCAAAATCGGCTCCATTGGTACCATTTACATTCACACCAATGTGAAAAAGGCGATGGAGCAACAGGGCTACGACATTCAGATTTTCCGCTCAACGGGTTCGGTCGATAAGGCCAAGCTGAATCCCTATGAGGATTTGGACGAAGAGACCATTGCGGAGATTTATTCTGATCTGGATGCGGCTAACAAGGCCTTCAAATCAGGCATTCGGGCTGGTCGGGGCAGCAAACTGACCTCCGACGACATATTCACCGGCAAGGTCTATGGCTACGCAAAGGCTAAATCCTACGGCTTGGCTGACTCCCAGGGCGATCTGAATGCCGCTTACAAACGAGTTATTCAACTTTCATAAATCCAATGGCAAAAAACACCGTTTCGGGCAGCTTCCTGGCGAAGCATTTCCCTACCCTGTACAAGCATTTTTCGGAAAATGCCACCCAGGAAGAGTTCAATAAAGCGGAGCAGGAAGCCGCTGTGGTCTTCCAGCAGCGCCAATCTGCCGAAGACAAACCGGCTGATCTTGGGGCTGATCTTTCCGCCCTGTTTCCCACGAGTGGTAAACTATTGGCTGATCTACTCTCGGCCGACCAGCTTAAAGCCCTCACCGTTGATGCGACAGAAATCCAGACTCGGCTCAGCGCGCAGGCCCAGGGCAACCAGGCCGTGGCGGATGATCTGACGAGCACCAAAGCCGAATTAATCAAAATCCAGGGCGAACTCTCCGCAGTTCAGGGCAAGCTAACCGAATTATCCCCAAAAGCGGCATCATGGGACGCTCACCAGGCGGCTCTAAAAGGCGCTAATCTGGCGGACGACTCGACCAACACCAACGGAAAAGGCAAGGTACAAGCGACCGATCTGACGGCGAAGGACCAGAAGAACCTGGATAAAATGCAGGAACTAAAGGCGAAATACCCCACCCTGATGGCTGATATCGACGTACCATCTGCGGAAGCGGAAGCCTAAGCCCAGCGCACCACATCTCCACTACGCATTCCATCATTCATTTTTTTTCACGTTTAACCGTTTACCCAAGTGGCAACAGGTTCACTCGACCTCAGTAAGTTAGCCGATAAGCTCAAGGAGAATATCGCTGATTATTCCGTAATTTTTAAACTGAAGCAGTCGAATGGCTTCAAAATCAAACAGGACCGGCTGTTTACCGGCTTTAAGATTCGGGACAAAGTGCCCCTGATCCGTTCCAGCTCTGACCCGATGGTTCAGCCTGGTCGTACCGGCAGCACCAACTTCAAGGGTGGCGTGGCATTAGCCAACCGGGAAGGTGTTTTGCGTCCGTTCAAGGTGGATTTGAAACTCGACGAGAAGCAAATTTATGCCTGGAGCAAAACGTATCTGGCCCGCAAAACGGCCACCGACTCATCGGATATCTACTCGTTTCCGGCCCTAAACTGGTACATGGGTGAAGTCAACACGCAGATTGGCAAAGACGTACAGGGAGCGATCTACAAAGGTGTCTATAACGCAGCTGGTACCAGCAATGTGGACATCACTGATGGTCTGGACATTCTGTTCGACAAAGGTATTGCGACAACCGGTACCGGTGCGGTAGGTGATATTCCAACGGCTAACGTCGTGGTTTCGGCGGCTACCATCAACGCGGGCAACATTCTGAGCGAAATTCTGAAAGTGGCTATGGCCTTCTTCACCGGCATGGACGAGCCGCTGGAAGAAGATGCGATCCTGGTACTCGATCCGCTGTTGTACGTCTACGCTACTCAGGCTTTGGATGCTCAGCTGAGCAACAATTCCCAGATCCTATACCGCGAAGGTGGGAAGCTGAAACTCTCGATGCTACCCAACGTAACGGTTGAGCCCCGCTCGTGGTTGAAAGGCACCAGCAAAATTATGATGACGCTGGCGGGTAATCTGGCCGTAATGGGACCAGAAGATGATACCGAAGACGTGCCAAGCATCCAGGTTGAGAAAGCCGACCGCGCCATCAAAATCTTCATCGACGGTGAATTCGGTATCGACTATTGCGATGGCCGGGTGCTGTTCATGAACGATAAGTAAAAACGTGGCCAGGCACACCAGATGCCTGGCCACCGTCTAAGGCAAGGATGTTCAATGCGTCAATTCTCTAGTTCACTTATACACCCAGATTATTTTTTCATCATGAAGAGTTTACGGATTATCGGTTCTTTTCTTTTCGCCCTCGTGCTGGCTGCCAGCGTGTTGGCTCCTGCCGAAGTAGCCGCCCTGGTGCCCCCTTCAGCGCACGATTTCTTTTTTGGCCCTGAGGGCGTAACCCTGGCCACCGTTACGTTTACGGGTATTTCTCGTAAAGCCAGGGGCCTCAGCAACCTGGGTGGTATCAAGCAGATCATTTTGTTTGCCGAAGGTGATTTTACTGCTGATTGGCCGCTGAAGGAAGACATTGTGGACGGTATTTTGTCCGAGGCTCCCCCGCTGAAAGTTGGCGTAGTCGGTGCGGTACTGAAGTTCGACAACAACACCGCGCGGGTAAAATCCAACCGGAAGGGCGAACTCGGCTATCAGAATGTGGGCGTCGATGGGGAAGGCAAATTTGCCGGCTATGAAGCCGCGCAGCTGGCTGCCATTGAGAAAACCTTTAACCAGGGCGGGGTGGCCATTGCGACCTACAAGGATGGTACGCGTTCGGTCGTTGGCACCAGCTATGAGCCATTGGTATTTGAAGACACGACTGATTCGGGTGCGAAAGCCGACGATAAATTGCAGATCGACTTCAAGTTCAAGGGTGATGGGTATGATTTCCACCCGCCGATCCTGGCCTCGTCGGTTACCATTCCGCTACCTGCCTAGGCAGGTAAGCAACTGATCCAAACCGGGCCTCTCTCGACAGGGAGAGGCTTTTTTTTACTCATGTCAAAACGCAAACGCAAAATGGTCTATCAGGTAAAACCCGAATGGCTGGGCAAAATAAAGCTGCAGACGGGCAAAAGCACAATTGTGCTGGATGGTACAGCCTCCCAGGAAACGCTGGCGGAGCTGCATCAATCGTCCGTGCTGGCGGGTCTGTATATCGAACTGGTGGCTGAAAAAGCCCCACAAATTAAGTAATCATGCAAAAGCTGGATAGTAAGAAAATTGACGCGGCCCTGAAAAGCCTGGAGAATGCTGGTAAAGGTGCCCTGCGGTCGCTCAACGAGATGACCGATAACGATTTCAAGGGATCGACCATGGAAGAAGATCCACTGAACCATTTGGCTCAGATCGTTCGTATCCTGCAAAAGGGAAAGGAACAGGCAGCTCTCGACGTTAAATACGAGGGGATGGATGTCGATCAGATCACCGAAGCTCAGGAGCAGGCCCGCGCGGCAGAACTGGAGTCGATTCAGATCAAATTCAATGAAAAGCTGGCCAAACGGATGGAGAAACCAGAACCAGAGGTTTTGGAAGAAACTGAATCGGAAGGTAACCCGGATGATCAGGAGCATCAGAGTTAATCAAAATCAAACATACGAAAAAGCCCTACCTGTTGAATAGGTAGGGCTTTTTCGTATGTTTGTGCCGCTAACTTACTATTGCTTAAAGACGACCAACCGGCCCGTGCTCCAAGACACGGCCGGTTGGCACGTTGATGCGAGTTCAACACGGTCGTCTTTGGGCGTAAGTTAGCAGTGACCAACCGGCTTATATATGCCCATCCCTGCGCCCCCGCGGTTTACTGACCTGAAGGTTCACCTTCACTCCGCCGGCGTCGATGCGGCCCGACTCAATTTTGTGCTGGAGCATTATCTGGATTTACCGGCTAACAAGCCCCTGGAGGCCTGGTACCTGGAACCCCACGAGGAACATCAGGCGTGGGCCTTCCGGGAAGCAATTCAGACCTTCCAGCAGATGATCGTCGATGATCCCGAAGCGGGAAACGGCGAAGTAGATCCTGATTAGTCCTACCAGAACCGGCCCAGCGCCGGTTTTTTTGTGTCATGAATCTTCAGACGCAGATACGCCAGCAGCAGTCGAGTGTGCAAATGCTCGAAAAACTAGTGAAAGCCCGGCGGGCTTCACCGGAAGAGTTGGACCAGGCTAAACGGCGGCTCACTGATTTGCAGGAGCAGGAAAACTTCGTACCCCTACCGGAGCGCGCGCAGCGAGTTGATCAGCCAGCCGCCCAACCTCACAGGGAACTGCCCATTGGCCCACTATTGTCCGGGGACGAATACGCCCGCACGCAGGCTGACCTTTCCAAAGAAGCCGACAGCCTTAACCGGCAGATGGCCGAGCTGAGCAACACCCTGCATACCATTCCCCAGAACGTTGCCTGCCCTCAGGTGACCAAACAGATTCTGGCGCTGAAGGAGAAGATCGAAGCCATTTGGGACAAAAAACGCTATTTGGAGCGTAACCGTGCCCTACCGGCTGAGCCTAATCAGGAGCCGGGCTACCTGCCTGACCTGGTAAGCGATGAGGCGGGTAAGTTTGAACTGGCCCACGTTAAGCGTCGCCTGATCGATCAGCGGTCAAAGCTGAGACGAAAGCTGCGTGACCCCAAAGCCAAACCCTCGAAGCGTCAGGAGTGGGAAACAGAACTGGCACTTTGCGAACGGCAGATTCAGGAGATTGAGTTTAAACTAAGTTAGCCGTGGCGACGAACGCAGTATGGAACAATTAGCCTGGAGTACTCAACAACGCCGTGTTGTTGATTTAATGCCCTACGAGTACAACCCTCGTAAAATGACGGCCCAGCAGAGCCGTAAACTACGCGAATCGCTGGAGAAGTTTGGCCTGGTCGAGATACCGGTTGTTAATTTAGACGGTATTTTACTCGCCGGTCACCAGCGGTGCAAAGCTATGATCCAACTGGGACGTGGTGACGACCTGGTAGACGTGCGCGTTCCCAACCGTCAACTGACCGAAGAGGAGTTCAAGGAATACAACATTGCTTCCAATGCCATCAAGGGCGATTGGGTCGACGAGATTCTACGTGAACACTTCGATGGGGTAGACTTGAATGATTTCGGTATCAGTCTCTCCGAAATGGAAGACTTGCACGAAAAGACCACCGCCAAGGAAGAAACGCCCGAAATGCCCATCGTGGCCAAATTTTCGGAGAAGTACGATGCATTCGTGATTGTCTGTGACAACGCCATCGACGCCAACCACCTGGCGGAGATACTAAAGGTCGATATGGCCCACAGCTACAAAAGTGAACGGGTGGGACGCACCAACGTTATCAGCGCTAAACACTTCATCGACGCATGGAAAGCTGCAAAATCGTAATTCCCTCCCATAAACGAGCGACACGCGTGCGAACCTCGTCGGTGGTAGCCAACGCCATTCTATGCGTTTCGGAGAGTCAGGCGGCCCAGTACCGGCTCTGTAATCCCTTAGAGGAGATTGTCACGCACCCGGACAACGTGGTGGGACTGGCCGCTAAACGGGACTGGATCATTCGCCATTTCGGCAACGTGTTCATGCTCGATGACGACATTGACACCATGCAGCGGGTGTACACCGAACCAGGAGAGAAATCACAGGTTGACCCGCTGACTGCGTACGACCTGATTCAGTCGGCCGCTGATGCTTGCCACCAGGCTGGTGCCTTTCTGTTTTCGTTTGCCCACGTGCCGGCACCGGTGCTCTACAATCCGATGATGCCAATCGATTTGGCCGGCTATCATACGGGCTGCGCCCATGGCGTGCTGGCGGGTAGTAAACTCTGGTACTCGCGGGAGATTCTTGTCAACGAGGATTATTGGATCAGCTGTTTAAATGCGTATCAGAACCGACTCAGCTGGAAGGATACGCGGTTCTACTTTCAGCAAAAAGATACATTTGTGAATCCAGGTGGACTGTCCGAGTTTAGAAATGTAGAAGCCGAAGCGCAGGATTTTGCCACCCTTCAGCGGGTATTCGGCCAGGATGTTGTTACTTTGAAGAAGGCGAGTGAGAAGAGTAAACTCAAGCACCCGTTTCAAAAAACGCTCAAATTACCTTTTTAAAATGGCTCTTGCAGAAAAAATCAGGCCAATAGCTGACGAGATCGTCAAGCTTCTGACCCATTCATATCCACAGTGGAGTGTTAAGGCTAGTTTTTCGACTCCTGACCCAAACGGTGTGTTGGATCTATTAATACGAGACATTGCTTCGGATCGAAAATACCAACACCGTTTTACTCGATTTGATGCTGAGACCATGCTCAAGTCGCCAAGAGAGACAGTTGCCGAAGTAATCGTTGAATTCATCGCTTCTGATGCTCGAAAAGCATTTGGACAAACAGTATAAATCGACCCGGCTGATAACGTGGGATAGAGTCAGCCCCCACACTGATCCATGTAGTGTAGCCGCGCCACGGTGGCCCCTGAACGATCCGGTTCAGGGGCTTTTATTTGGCGTAGAAACGTATAAAAGGGATAAAAAAAATCAGGAATAACGCTTTTTATATCCGTTTTGCTGGGAGAATATACAGGGGATGTTCAAGTTTAACAATCTCCAAATGGAAACGCTCACAACCCCCAAATCGCGCAATTTAGATCGCTTCATTACCGCCACCGGCAAGACCGAAAAAGAGTATCAGCAGTGGGCTACCCAGGTAGGTAAGCAGATGCACATCAATACGCTCGACCGTATTATTTGCGCCAAACTCGGTATCTACACCGTCGCTCACCTTCCCCAGCTGCCAACCTGCATCCCGGAACTAATGTGGGATGAACAGCAGATCGACGAGCACCTGTTGGCCAATTCGGAAAACCCGCTTGAATTAGCCCGGCTTTGGAAAACCTATCATTCCGAAGCACGCATGTATGTCTCAGTCGAATCGGTGCTGGCGGAGTACCTGAACCCCTTTCCCAAAACGGACTTTGAGAAAAACGGCGATGCCAACTGGCTCCCCGATGTGTCGAAAAGCTGGTTCAAGAAAACAGGTATTAATCTGGATGTACAGGTTGACGAAATCAACGAGGTAGCGCCGATCCGGATCACGATGAATGATGTGATCGCCTTCGTCCGGAACTGGAAGCCAAACGCCTACAAATCGCCCATGCAGGAAATGCTCGAGCGCATTGAGGAGCGCTTCAAGGCAGTGACCACCTTCCGAATTAAAGAGTATTACGCTGAGCACCTAATGCGCTCTTCGATGCTCATTCACTCCGCATCGACCGAAGAAGTTCCATTTTAAACCCAGGCCCCGCCATCGAGCGGGGCTTTTTTTATTTACTCGCCATGCCGAAATCAACCGACGTGCCGCACGAGCTGCGGCCGCTTAACAAGATATTTTCCGAGCAAAATTATAAATGGGATTACAGTGACTCGTTTCGCGACTGGGTAGACTTCCTGACCGAATCGTTCATGCCGGTGCGCCAGGGCGTTTACGAACAGCTGAAGAAAAAACATAAAGACCTGGATTGGTTCGTGCGTATGACCCATGAGTGGGTCAGACTCCAGAGCCAAATGATTGTTGGCGACAACGATTGGTACGATGCCCTAGGCACCTACTACGAGGTGCTGGCCAGCCAGGGTAAACGCCAGATCATGGGGCAGTTCTTCACGCCCCCCTGCGTGGTTGACTTCATGAGTGTCCTTCAGGGAGCCGACCAGAGTCTGACCGGGAAAGGCCAGCTGGTGAACGACCCTTGCTCAGGCAGTGGCCGCATGCTGTTGTCGTTCCACGCTAAAGCACCGGGCAACTACCAGTTTGGTGCTGATCTGGATGCCATCTGCGCGAAAATGACGGCCGTGAATATGTGCCTGCACGGCTGCGTGGGCCAGGCTGTGTGCATGGATTCCTTGAATCCGGACGATTGGCGATTTGGCTACCACATCAACCGCCGGCTGGGGCGTGGTGGTGGTCCAACGATTGAGCCGATGACCGGGAAAGAGGAGTGTCATACCTGGAAACTATGGCAACAGGAAAAAGCCGAATGGGCCGAAAAAAAGAAAACTGAGCCGGAGCTGCCACCGCCTACGCCCCGCATGGCTAAAGCTGCCAAAATGGGTCAAATGAGCCTGTTTTGAGCTGAAAAAAAAACTAAAAATTTATCAGAATTGACGAATTGTATATCCGTTCTGCTGGGAGAATATTACAGAGTAGTCAGCCAAATAAACCCTGATTATCAACGCAAAAAATGTTCATTAAAAAGCGCCAACGATTTGAAAACCCCAAAATGACCAAGAAGAAAAACCTGCTCAAGCTGGTAATGAAAGAAGCGCACCGGCTCTGGAAAAAGGGTATCTGGCTTTTCTTCGGTGAATGTGTACGGGATGCCTGGATGAACGTCCGGACGGGCCTGCGCAAAAAGCAGATCAATGTGGCTCAGGTGAGCCTGTTTTAAAAAGCGAAGCCCGCAGTATGACCTGCGGGCTTCTAATCCAACGCAAGGATGTTCAAGCCTCAATCAGATTAAGTCAAATGTACGCTAAAAATCGAAATCATGAGTAAATACGATATAAAGACAAAAAGGGGTATGATTTTTTTGAAGTCTCCAGTGCTATGCAAAAATGCATTCGTCGTGGCCATGAGGACCAAGCTATGTTCTGGGCCGTTGAACTATACGACAGTGGGTTTTCAGAATACGTTTGGAAGCGCTTACGCATTATGAGTTCGGAAGATGTGGGGTTGGCAGAGCCAATGATGCCATCTAATATTTGGGCACTCTACCGGATGTTCCAGGAACAGGCCAAGAAAAAAGATGACAAGAACGAGCCACAGCGGTTGTTCATGACCCATGCGGTGTTGCTACTGTGCCGGGCGCGAAAGTCGCGCATGATCGACTGGAGCTTGCTGTTTCACTGGCTCACTCACCCGTTCAAGAAGTTGGCTATACCCGATTTTGCCTATGATAAGCACAATGAGCGGGGTCGGCTGTTAAAACGCTCCTGGGCGCATTTCTTCGACGAAGGTACCATCCTTCACCCCCACCATGACGTCGAAGGGGAACTGGTAATGCGCATGCAGGCCATGAAAGCCATTAGCGATCCGAGCAGTAACGGGTTGTTTGATTGAGTATGAGTTAATGAAAAGCCTAATCGCCCGGCGTTTACACTGGGCGATTTTTTGTTAGAAGTCTTCTTTAATTTGATCTGAAGTTAAAATTCGACTCGTTAACAATGATATTTCCTCCGGTGTAAAACGGAGTCCGTTATTAGTATGGCTAGGTAGTAATTGGAGGTATTTTACGAGTGGTATAATTTCCTCGTCACTTTTCACTATAATATACTTTACATCCGACGCAGAAAAATCAAGCTTATATTTTCCCTCCGCTTCTATTTTTGCATTATACTGTTGCTTTTCTTCTTGACTCAGATGTTCTCCGTGCAGATTTACTTCTTCAATCTTAGGCGGCTTGTTTCTACTCTCAAAATCATATTCACGCTCAACATAGCGCCACTCTCTTTCATCATAAAAATGATAGTTAGGATAGTGTTTCCCCCCGATAACATACTCGCCTACGCGTGGCTTAAAGTAGCATTTTAAACCACTTAAAGCCCCTAATCTATCAATCACTTGCCAATATGCATCACGTTTTTCCTTGTATCCTTCCGCCTTATGATCCACTATAAGTGACTTACTCCCCCCGTCTCCGACCCATTCACCGTTAGCTGCAAGCCTATACAATTCTTGGGTTTTAATATGTCCATCAAATATTAGTTTGAAAAAGCTCTGTATTAAAATCGATTCCTCATTGTAATATAGAACAGGATTAAGGCCTTTAGCTATTCCCCATTCTTTTGTCATACCAACACCATATTTCCCATACTTAAACATATGGTCATCAACCATTGACAAGGGTATGTCACAAAAACAAATCATGGGTAAATAAATATCCTCTATGTTCAAAAACCGCTCTCTTGATAACCTGGGGTGAAAGCCATTCGATATAATGGCTAATAAATGTGGCAGTTCAGCAGTGAATCGAAATAAGGTGTTTGCAGTCTGTACAGGCATGGTTGTATAGTTTACTTCAAAGCTAATTAATCTGTCCTACCCCTGCAAAAAGCTACCTACTAACGTTGTAGGTAGCTTTTTGCATTCTCATGTCTTCCAATCTACTGCCCCAATCGTCCGACAAGACTCCCGAACAAAAACGCGCTGAAAGGCTCGACAAGTTTCGGGATCACCTGCTGTACCGCGTTCCGCTCAAGCCCTCTGAGCACGCCATGCTCGATAAATACCGTAAGTGCTTTGCCTGGCGGGGTAAGCTCTTTTCGCCCCAACAGTGCGTCAATATGCTCATGCAGGAATACGGTGTCAAGTATTCCCAGGCGTACCAGATCATGATGGATTCGACCAAGCTGTACGGCAAAGTCGAAGACCTTGATAAAGCAGGTACTACCAAAATCCTGATCGAAACGCTCTACGTGGCCATGAGCATTGCGGTAAAAGACCGAAACGCCGAAGCCATCATTGCGGCCACTCGTCAAATCGGTGTCCTCGCCAAACTTAACGATGATCAGGTACCCCTGTCGGTGGACGAATTGATGCCTGCCCGTGTGGCCAGATACACGCAGAATAACATCACGGTGAACAATTTCGGCACGGAGGGCCAAGCTGGTGAGTAAGGAGGCCATTATTACGCTGAACCCCAAGCAGCTGCTGTTTCACCAGACTGTCACCAGCAACCAAGCTGATTTCTTCAAAGACAGTAAAGCTTATCAGGGCGGATTCCGGGCCACGTTTCAGGGTGGCCGGGGAAGTGGCAAATCCCGCACGTTAATTCATCTACTAGCTGAATCAGCCTTCCAGTTGCCACGGGCCAAAGCCGGTTTGGCCGGTTTGACCTTTCGCCAGGTGCAGGATATTATCCTGAGCCAGAGCAGCGCTGTTTTTGAAGAACACGGCCTAACCGAATACAACTCTAAAACAGGGGTAGGTCAGTACGTGATCAACCGGCGACCGCCGGATCACTGGCGGTCGGCGCTGAACACGGTAAGGACCTACGATAACTGCCTTGTTTTCGCGAATGGCTATACCGTGCAGTTTATTTCAGCTGACCGCCCCGAAACCATTCGCGGTGCCAATTTTGACCAATTGTACATCGACGAATCGGCTACGATTAAAGAAGACTTTTATAACCGGGTATTACGGCCAACCGTCAGGGCTAACAAATCGATTTATAAAGACCCCCGCCCGGGCCGCAAGGGGCTAAATCACCCGCTACACTGGCTAATCGCTGATTTCACCTCGGTGCCGACTACGCCCCAAGGTAACTGGGTATTCAAAACAGAGGAGCTGCAAAAAGAGAAACCCGAACGGTACTATTTTCAGCAGGCCACCGCTTACGATAATCTGGATTTTCTTCCTGGTTCGTTCATCGATGACCAGCGCGAATCCTGTGGCGATGAGCTGACCTTCAACATGGAGATCCTGAATCAGCGTCTAAGCAAGATCGCCAATGGATTCTACCACAGTCTGGATGCCAATCGGCACACCTACAGTCAGGGTTTCGGCTATCAATACGATGATGAAAAGCGGCTTTATGTATCCGAGCGAACCGATTACGATACGAATAAAGCCCTTGATTCCAGTTGGGATTTTAACGCTGAATTCACCTCAATGCTGGTGGGTCAGGAGGCCCATGCTGAATATAGGTTCATTGACGTGCTGTTTGTCAAGACCGCTACCGAAACCCTTGTGGAGAAGCTGGCCACTGAATTTGTGGCCAAATACAAGGACCACAAAAAGAAGGTTCTTCACGTGTATGGCGATAATGGGGCTAATAAAAAGGACCCTGGCCGAACACGCACCTACTTTCAAATCATTAAGGATACCCTTAAAAAGGCAGGCTGGACAATCGTTGATCAGGTTCAAACGTCTTATCCCCCCTACCCAATTCGTTACCGCATAATTAACACCCTACTTCAAGAGACAAACAAGCGGTTGCCTGTTATTCGTATCAATGAGACAACCTGCAAAGCTTTGCTCATTGCACTTCAGTCTGCGCCTGTCGATGGCTCGACCTATGAGAAGATCAAGAAGTCGGAAAGCAACAAAAAGTTGCCTCAGGAATATGCCACTCACTTGACCGACTGCTTCGACTATCTTCTATTTAAGAAGTTCGGCCAATACGTTACCAGCGGCCACGGGCGCTCGGGCGGCATCGTCGTTCGCTAAGTCAATTAGTTTCTTTGGGTTTACAAATCGGCTTCGCGCCTGGTCGGCCCGGCCACCTGCGCGGAGCCGAGCCCACGAGCGCACGCGAAAAGGCTCGGCATATATTCATTTTTTCGGATTGGCGGTCGCCAGTTTCGATAGAGCGTGGGCGATCAGCTTCGAGTCAACCGGAAAATTCGCCCCCTATTTCGGGCTTATTGGCCTGACGTTCAGCCGGTCGATTCCCATGCAGACCGGAAAAACCCCGGAATCGACCCGGTTTAAGTTTCGTCCTACCAGCTGGGTGTCAATCTAGCGAACATTGTCCCATCAAAACGGGGCAATCTCCATGATTTATCTCTCACAAGTGCTGGCTGAATACCGAGCCAGTGGGCTATCGGGCCGCTCGCCGTACTTCGATCTGACCTACCGCAAAGCGGATGGCAGTTTCGGTAGTAAAACCAGCGTTTGTCGCCGGGCGGGACTTAATCCGGGTGGCAAAAAAGACCTCGCCAGTATCGTCCACGAAAACCGGCAGGCCGGTAAGCTGCACCTGGTCGATTCGAGTGGACACCAATTTGAGTTGCACATCCCGCTGCTGGAAAAATTCAACGGCAAAACAATCGACCACCGCTTTTAACATGAGTAAATTTAAAAATGGGCCGATGGTTCTGAGTCATGCCGGTCCATCGGCCACGGCCATCAACACGGCCGATCAACAGGATGGCAATTCTGCCAAAGGCACCATCAAACGCACCGTATCGGGCACATCGTACAAAATCTATCCCTGGGGCACCAATAACAAGCTGCCTAATGAGATGGTCGATTTATACCGCTCCAATGGCGACGTAATGAACCTGGTCCAGACGCGCGCTGACTTTTTGTTCGGGGCCGGTTGTGGTTGGTTTCGTCATCGGTACGAAGGAAAAACCCTGATCCGCGAGCCCTATACCGATAACAAGGTCAAAGATTTTGAAATAGCCAACGACGTGCAGGAACTGGTCAACACGCAGCTGACGTACCTGGTCGAAACGGGTAATGCGTTCGTCAACCAGAGCCGGGAGAAAGGAAAATCCGGTCAGTTGGTGCTGTCGATGCGGGATTCGCTGACGGTGCGGGCCGTGGTGGCTACCAAAGGGTACGTCGATACATGGCTGTTGGCCCCTGACTGGAGCCAGCCAAAGGCGGGCAACATTGTGGCCGTGCCCAGTTTAACGCTCGACACGAGAGATGATGCCCCCGAAACGCTCTACCAGATCAAGCGCAAGCAGTCCGGGCAGTTCTACTACGGTTTTGCTATCTGGTGGGCGGCTGCCGAGTGGATTCGCCTGGCCAACCGGGTGCCGGCATTCCACAACACGGGCCTCGATACCGAGTATAACGCCAGCCGAATCTGCCGGGTGGCCGAAGACTACATCAACAAGTTTGGGGGAGACACGGACGAAACGCGTGATGCCTTCCGGGAGAAGTTTTACCAAAGCGTAGATGGCCTGCTGTTTGGTGGGGAAGGTACACGACGGGTGATCTTCGATGAATGCGCGATTGGCCCCGAAGGCAAAATGGTGCCCTACATCGAGTTCGAGGACATCAAAACGCAGCTCACCGGCAAGGAATACACCGAACTCTACCAGATGGCTGTGACCGCATTCGCCAATGCGTCAGGCATTCTGAGTGGCCTGGCTGGCGTGAGTGATGGTAAAACGCTCGGTGGTTCAGGCTCTGAACTGCGCGTATCTGCCGAATACCAGCAGTTTTACCGTACTCCCCGTGACCGTCAGGCGGTCGAAAGCTACTGGAATCGCCAGATCAAACCGCAGATCGGCTTGCCCGATGATGTGTATTTCGGCTTCAACAACATTTTACTGGAAACGCTCGACAAAGAGAAATCCGGCTCCTCACAGAAATCAACCGGCTCGGGTGGCGCAGCCAGCGACACCAAAGAAACGGGCAAAGAGACCACCACTGAAACGAAAAAGAAATGATCATTTCTACGATTGATCAATTAAGAGTCCATCTGGGCAGGGCAATCAACAGTGCCTCGACGCTGGAATTCATAGTGCCTTACATTCAGCTGGCGCAGGATGAATTCATTCTGACGGCTATCGGGCCACAGATGCTGGCCGAACTCGACAGCCAGGCCAACAGCACTGATCCGGATGCGCTTACGCCTGTTAACCGGGGACTGCTGCAGCTGGTGCAGCGCGCGCTGGCCTTCTACACCTACCAGAAGTATTTGCCTTATAGCCTGGGCAATGATGGCGATAAGGGCTTGCAGGAGCAGGGTACCGACAATTCCAAGCCGGTGCGCATGGGCGTTTTGGATGTGCGCCGTCGGGAAACGGCTGAGAATGCCGCTAAAGCGCTGGAATCGGTTCTACTGCACCTGTTTTCCTTTCCCGACAAATACCCCACCTGGAGCAATTCACCGGCCTACAAATCCACCCGTGGTCTGTTTATCACCTCAGGAACAGAGCTAACCCAGTACGTGCCTCAGGCCGCAGGCAGCTACCGGTTGTTTGTCTCGCTCAAACCCTTTTTGAGTAAAGTCGAACGAACGGATCTGTTGCCCCTGCTGGGTAAGGACCAGTACGATGCGCTCAAGCAATCGCTGATCAGTAGTGACCAGCCCAGTGGCGCCACGCTGTACCTGCTGGAGAAAGCCCGTCAGGCCGTGGCCAGCGTGGCCTACGCCCACGCCCTGTATCACCTGAACGTAGTACAAACCCCCGGTGGACAGTTGCGCGTGCTGTCGGACTTTGACGGCATCTACAACCAGAAAGCGGTCACGGGTCACGACCTATCGGAGGCTCAGCGCCTGGCTGATGGCGAAGCCGCTGCCAGTCTGAACACGCTCAAATCGTTTCTCAACGCCCACGCCGACGATTATCCCCTGTACAAAAACAGTGATCGCTACCAGGCGAAGGGCCCCAACGAATTCCCCGATAATTCAGCTTACCGAAGCGTCTTCCGGATGCGTTAATCCTGATTTTTTATGAAACCTACCGATAAAACGAACATGACCGTACGACAAGAACAGCCCCGTAACTCCTTCCGGGAAGTCCATCTCAACGATGCTTCACAGCCCCAGGGGCCTGATGCCAACACGTTGGCGCAGGAAGTAGATGCCGAAGAAACCGAAGTGAATGCTGTACAGGAGGCCCTGGAGCTACGTAAACAGGAGATTGCCACCAAGAAGGCAAACCTCGCTGAGACCCTCCGCAACCAAAAGCTGGAGAAACGCACCGCTAGGCTCGCTGATGCGGCCGACTACCGGGAAATTGCCCGGACCAGCACCGATCCGGAGCGGGCGAAAGAGTTCCTGCGGCAGGCCAAAGCCGCTGAACTGGAGGCTACCCAGCTGGGGGCTGAACTGAATCTGAACGAGCCAGCCCCTGTGGAAACACAAGAACGTAAACCACTCCGGGTGCTGTCCACCAACAAAGCCATTGGCTGGATGGTGGGTCTGTTCGTCTTCTTCGTGCTGCTCTCCTATATTTTCGGTGCCCCCCTGAGTGCCGATCCGATGAATGCCATAGGCCAGTCGATGATTAAAAATGCGCCGGTGCGCGCCCTGCTGAGCTTCACGCTCACCTTCCTGACGGTCCTGGTAGCCGTCTTCCTGATCCGCGTTTGTTTTCCCCAAATTTATCGAATATGGCACAATCAAATCGACTCCGAGCGAACGCTGGAGCAGTTACTTCAAGAAGCGCCCGCCTGGGCTGTATTGGGCTCCTTATTGGCCTTATTCTACATGTTCATGCAGCTTTTTGCCAGTTTCTACCAGGCTCTGTACGCGTAGCGACGCCCGGCCTAGATTCCCTGAACCGAAAGCGGGTCTGTCTGCTGGAAACTGCCGCCAGTCAGGCCCATGTCAAGGAAAAAAGTAACCGGAATGATCATCCGCAGATCGATGCCTATTTCCGGGCCATCGGCTGGGCGCATCCGGAGCGGCTTGGCGCGGGTGCCAAGCCCTGGTGCGGGGCCTTCGTGGGTTGGGTGTTGAAACAATGCGGGGTACCCACACCCAAGGGTGCCAACCTGGCTGCGGTGGCCAGCTACAACGCCATGAAGAAACTACGGCTGCCAGCGGGTTCCCACGCAATTCCGGGCGACGTGGTGACCTACCGGACCTGGAGCCACGTCGAATTTGTCAACTCGTGGCCACTCGACCCGCGCATCCGGATTTTTTACGCCAGTGGCGGCAACACCACGGCGGGTAACAATGTGCAAGGGGTGTATATCAATATTCCCCGGCCCAAACAATACGTGCGCAACATTGTGCGCTTTGTCCCCGAAACATGATGAAAAGAACGTTTAATCTACCCGCCTGGCTGTTTGGGCTGGCCGTTTTAGCCCAGCTGCTGCTGGCGGGTCTGTGTACCAAAGTGCTCTGGTCGAATCACCAGCCCAAAGGCTGGAGCCTGGATTCGGCCACCTTTTACAAAACCCAATTTGAACAGGGTAAACTCAATCTTAATCTGTATATCCAGCAACAAAGTCATGAGGAACGTTTACGTAAACTGGATAAAAAACGGCTCACCCGCTTTCGCCAGATTGATACTATGTCTGTGCCTGCTCTCCAGTCTGAATTCGACCGCCTGTACAATCGACTCCCTGAAGATCCTCGATCCCAAGCCGATTCGACTCACCGCAAACGGAGCCCGTCAGGTGTTAAAAGACAAAGCCAGCCTGATCATGCTCCAGGGCGTAGTAGCAAGCCAGGACACGCTGTTGAGCCAACTCCAGAAGGCGGTGAGCAGTCAGCAAAAAACGGTGAAGACACTGAACGAATCCCGTCAGGCCGTCATCGACTCAGCCAGGCAGCTGCAAACCAATCTGGACAAAAAATCGCGCAAACTGCGAGCCGCCCGGCTGGAGAACTGGCTGGTTCGGGGGGCAGCCGCACTTTATCTGGCGCTCAAACTAATCTAACCTACTGGCGACTGATCCGGGGCATGGGCTATACTTATCCTGATATTGCCTTCGCCATTTCGGCGGTTGAAACCGGCTACTGGTGGACGCAACCGCCTGGTTTCAACCTGTTCGGCATGAAAAAAAATCCGCGCGGGTTCTACGCCAGCCTTTCAAAGGATGGGTACTGTCGGTATACATCTGAATCGGCCTCACTGGCTGATTACGGAGCGTATGAACGGCAGGTGATCGCCAAATACAACCTGGTCTCCAGAGCCGCTTATCTGGGCCATATCCACCGCAGGTTTTGTCCTACTGCCAGCTACCGGGTCAAACTAGCTTTGGCTTTTCAAACGCTGGCTACCATTCGGTCACTCACCTAAAATCTTTTTGTTATGTTCAGTTTTGCGATCGCGGTTGAAGCCGTCAAACAAGGTAAACGAATAGCCCGCAGTGGCTGGAACGGTAAAGGGATGTTTGTCTTTCAGCGACCGGCTGATACATTACCTAGTGCCATTCTTAGTAACGTCAAAAGTTTACCTGAATCAGTAAAATCTTTTTTGATTAACGAGGATAAGGGGAGTGTCCTTTTTACCGCTTACCTGTGTATGTATGCCGCTGACGGTTCAATCGTCAATGGTTGGCTGGCCTCTCAAACGGATATTCTTGCTGAAGACTGGACCATCTTAGATTAATGTCGCAGACGCTCACCAACATTATCACGACACTGGCTGGCCAGGCTGTATCATTCGGCCTGGCCGCTTTCTTTTGGCAGTACATTCAAAAGAAGCTGGAGAAGATCGACGACGTAGATCGTCGCGTGCACCGCCTGGAGAACCGGGACGAGATGCGAAAAGAACTTGGTTTAGACAATCACAAATGAAGACAATCCAATTTGGCCCCAAGACCTATAAGGTCGCTGAAAACTGGAGCGAACTGACGCCCGATCAATACCAGCAGCTTATCCTGTGCCCTCGGCTGAAGGTAGATGGTTCCTACGACACCCTAGAAAATGAGGCGGCAGCCTGCCGGGTCTGGCTGGGCATGAACGCTACTTTATGGGCTTCCCTGCAACTGGCCAACTGGCAATGGGGCCAGCTGCGGCAACAATTCAACTGGTTGTTCACCACCTTGCCCCAGGGCAAACCACCTATCGATACGTTTTTTCACGCTGGGGTTAACTACCATCTGCCCGCAGCGGATTTCGCCGATACCACGGCCATTGAACTCTCGTACGCTAACATGGCCTACGTGGCCTTTGCCAATCCAAAAGAACCCGAACCTGAAGCATTGGACCGGCTGATCGCCATTCTGTGCCGACCACGCCGGGTTGACTGGCGTAAGTTCCAGAAATCACGGGACTGGAACGGCGACGTGCGCGAACCTTTCTCGGAACCCCGTATGGTGGAGCAGGCGACTCGCCTGGCTTCGCTCGACATGAGCCTAAAGCTCGTTATTCTGGATTATTTCGAGCGCTCCAATAACGTCTTCCTGACCGACTACGGTGAGTTGTTCGGCGGTAAGCAGGAGCCTCGTTACGGGGATGGGCGCGGCTGGGTGATGCTGCTCAAAAACGTGGCCAAAGAGGGTCATTTCGGTGATTTCGATAAGGTGTGCAGCACCCCAGCCCATCTGTTGTTTGCTTCGCTGCTGGATGATCTACTCGACAAAGAGGAAGCCCAGGCTACATCCAATAACCAACCCATTCAATGAAAATCACGGACCTGATTACCCTGACTGATTTCTTTGAAGGAATCGCCAAACGTACCGAGGGGATCGATTTCTTTCTTCCCCTGAGCAACGGCGAAAAAGCCATCGATGAGATTGAGAGCTACTACACCAACGATTACAAAGGGACGACCGCCTTTTTTCAAATGGCCGAAAGTGGACGAAAAGACAACGGGGCTGGCTTGGAATCACTCACGTTCATGTGTTCGATGACGGTTGCCCAAAAGCCTGATGGCGTTGGCGCCCGCGCGGGGCTGATCACGCGCGATCGTACTCAAAAATTACTACTGTCCATGCTGGGCCAGATTGAATTGGCCGTCGAAGCCAGCATCGAGGAACTGGAGGATGAAGGCGAAAGCTACGAATTCAGTGTAGCCCCCGCCGAGCGCATGTTTCCGATCGGGCAGTTGGCCAACGTCAATCTGGAGGGGCATTACATCGACATCGATGTGACGATCCCGGCCAATCACCTCTTATACCCCGCCTGATATGGACCCACTTCTGCAAACCCTGTCGTTTTTACCCCTGCGTTTTTCCCGTAATCCCATCGCCTACACCATCGATGCCGCTCCGGATTCGATTCCGGAGCGGCAGAATCTGTCGTATCTGCTGACGTTAAAGAAGCCCCGGTCTTACGGATCGGGCGAATACAACACACTCATCACCCTGCCTGGCCGGGAATTTCCCCCGCGTGCAGAATTGGGAGCAACGGTTTACCCAGGAGCGCAGTTCGATGTGAGTGTGTTTATCGATGACCTTCTTTTACGCACCCCACCTACCCCTACCCAGACCGGTTTTGTGGCCTGCGTGGATATGATCACGCCCTATCTGACCCAAACCCGGGTAGAGAATGCAGGTGTGCTGCTGGCTGGCACCAACCAGACCTTACCACTGGAGTACGCCCTGAAGGGAGCCCTGTCGGTCGAGCAATTTGCGGGCTGGCGGGATCAGTTCTTTACGACTTACCTGAGCCAGAGCCGTCAGTTTCTTACCTGGCAGCCAGCGCAAAAATGGGTGGAAACCAACCAACCCGAATTTCTCTACTACCTGGTTAACTTTTCGCCCAAACCAAGCGAACTGCGGCTTCGGGTGGCGATTCAGTATACCGATGGCAGCTCCGATCTGCTGACCGGGCTGAGTCTCACCACCGTCAGTCAGTACACGGTCTACAGCATTCCCGTTGGCTTTCAGGCGCTGGGTCTGGCCGCGCGTGAAGAACTTACGAGCAAAACGGTCCAGTCCTATCAGGTATGGGTCAGTTCTGAAACCAATGCCCGGCTGTCTGAAATACGAACCTACCACGTCAACCGGGACTACGAACCCAACACCCTCTACCTGCTCTTTGCCAACTCGCTCGGTGGCTACGACACCCTGCGCTGCACCGGCCAGACCAGCCGCAACCTGACCGTAAAAGGTACGGCTGCCCAGCGCGCGCTGTTAGCGGATTACCTGCCCACCAGCGCCGAACTGTTTTCCAGAGATCGCAAAGGGGAAAAGGTGCTTGTGGCCAATACGGGCCTGCTCGATGGTGAGCTGCTCGACTACCTCTCGGAGCTGAGCCTGTCGGACGAAATCTACGTGGCCACCCAGGAGGGATTCGTGGCCTTAGTGCCCTCCGATAACACACTCAATCTGCGCACCGATGATGAAGATCTGGCCGGTCGCACCTTCACATTTACCCATGCCAAAATGGAGATCGGCTACAGCGCCCTACCAATGGCACCGGTTACTGAGCTTCGGGCCACGCGCTGGGTACCCATCAACACTTTCTGTCTCATCAACGAGAACGGCGTGCGGACGGGCCTGATCGGTGCGGCTCAGCTGGAGCTTCATTATGCGGATGATGGCTCGCTGGTCAAACCCCGTCAGATCAAAGCCAACGTACCCGGTACCGATGGCTACCAAACGCCCGTTACCACCTCAGCCTGTGCGCCCGCTACGACACCCTTCCTCAACAGCGCCATTAGTCGGACGGGTACCTATATCCGCAATAACTGCCCGGCCAGTCAGTATGGCGGGTACGCTACCCTAAGCATACCGGCCGGTACGTACGGTGCTCAGACCGCCGAGCAGTTGCAGGCTCGCATCGACACCGCCCTTGTCAATATGGACACCCAGGCTTACGCTAACGCAAATGGTCCGTGCCTGCTGAATCCCTATGATTACGTGGTATCAGTGCCCGCCGGTTCCTTCCGCTTCCGGACCAATGCGCCGGAATATATCACCGTTTTTTATGACGGTTCACCCACCGCGGGCAATGCCTGGCAGCTGGATCGACCGCAGGCCAATGTGTACCCGTATGCCCAGAACGATCTGGAACTGCCCATCGGTGCCAACCCCTCGCTCTGGATGCTGATGGTTCGCGCACCGGGAGCCGGCAGCAATCGGATTCGGGTCTACCGGAATGGCGTGCTGGTCAGCACACGCACCGATATTCCGTTCAATAGTGATCTGGGAAAACCCATGCTCGGGGCTGGTCTTCAGGTGGCCAGTGGTGACCGAATCTACATTGACATAACGGTGCTAACTCGTTACTGGTAAATGGCCACATCGATAAAACTAACCCAGGAGCAGTTTGAGCAAGTAGCGGCTGATGTAATCGGGCGCATCGTGGGTGAAGCCTCGATTGTCATGCAACGCAAATTGCAGGCGGCTGGTCTGGTGTTGACGGGGGAACTCCTGAACTCGCTACGCCATCAGCAGGTGATTGTCGGCCGTGAACTGTACGCTGAATTCAGCATCGGTTTTTCGGGTTATGGCCGCTTCAAGGATATGCGCAAGCTGCTCTATGGCAAGCTGCCTCCAGCCGAAGTGATGGAAGAATACGTTCGCCACGTGGGGCTTGATAAATTCAAGTATGTGCCTGGCTACTTATTGGGAGCCAACTACCGGGTGCTGCACATTCCTGATACCAGAGCAATCAACCGGATTGCCTGGGGCATTTCGGTCAACATCATGAAGCAGGGGGTAAAACGGAGTAAGAAAAACGCCTTTTACAACCCCACTCGTGGGAAGCTGATTTACGAAACGGGCTATAAATTACTGGAGTCGATGCCCGAACCAATTCTGAAGGCCATCAAGCAGCAATTTGAGCAACAATCCACTTAGTACACAACGCCCTGCCAGTATTGGCAGGGCGTTTTTTTGTCCTACCTGCTCGCATTTGTAGTGTATTTCTTCGCTGTTGGTAAAATCCACCAGCACTATGCAACTCAAAGAGGAAGCTCTATTTACCCTCAAATTCGATGGAAAGCCCGTCATCAACCAGTTGGGGGAACTGGAGCAGCGTCTGAATGACGTCAAAGAGGCCCAAAAGACAGTCGAGAAGGGGACAAAGGAATGGGCCGAAAATAAAGCCGAAATCAAAGCCCTCGAACTCAGCATCAAGCAGGTCCGGGAGGAAATGGGCACCACGGGCATGACCGTTCAGCAGTTGAAGGGATACTATAAGCAGTTGGCTGTAGAGATCGACAAGCTCACCCCCGGTACCGAAGCCTATATCAAGAAAGCGGCTGAGATGCAGGAGGTCAACACCGCTCTGGCTAACCACCGGCAGACAATCCGGGGGGTGAATGAGGAAGTTGAAAAACAGCCTAGCCTATGGGAGCGGGCCAAGTCAACAGCGGCTGGCTACCTGGCTGCGTTTGGCGCTACCGAACTGCTGGAGCGTGCGTTCAGCTTTGTGCAGGACGGCATTAAAAAGGCACTGGCGCTATCAGATATGATGGCGGGTGTGGCCAAAGCCACGGGCCAGAGTGCCGAAGAAGTGCAGCAGTTGTCGCAGGAGCTAGACAAGATTGATACCCGCTCGTCAAAAGAATCTCTGATGGATATTGCCCAGATCGGGGGACAGTTGGGCGTAGCCAACACCGAACTACTGGGTTTTGTCAAGTCGGTCGATATGGCCAACGTCGCCCTGGGGGACGAGTTCAGTGGTGGTGCTGAAGAAGTCAGCTCAAAGTTGGGTGGTCTGCAAAAGCTGTTCAAAGAGACCAAAGACCTCCAGGCCGGTGAAGCTATCAGTAAAATTGGCTCAGCCATTAACGAGTTGGGGGCTGCCGGTTCAGCTACCGGTCCCGTCGTTGCTGAATTTACCGCGCGCATTGGTCAATTAGGGGATCTGGCTCCCCAGATTAGTCAGACACTGGGCTTAGGGGCTGCCTTTCAGGAGTTGGGTATGACGGCTGAAATTAGCGCCAGTGGTCTGACCAATATTCTACAAACGGCCTCGGTTGATACCGCCACGTTTGCTCAGCAGATTGGGGTGAGTGATGCCCAGATGAAAAACTTCATACGGAATGACCCCAATGAGTTCCTGATGCGCTTGGCAGAAAGTTTTAAAGGGGTTCCCATCGACGTAGTGAACACGCGTTTGGTAGAGCTAGGCATCAAGTCGATGGAAGCCAATAAGGTGATGAGCCTGTTGAAGGATCAGACCGACATGGTTCGTCAGAAACAGGAACTCGCCAGTAAGGCAATGGCCGAAGGGACCAGTCTGCAAAAAGAGTTCAACACGGTTAATAGTAACGCTGCGGCTGAGTACGAAAAGTCCCAAAAAGCCATTGCCCTCATTGCCACTGAAGTAGGTCAGGGTCTGTTGCCCGCTATCACCACCGGTACTCGCGGTGTTATCGCTTTTGTCAATATTATCCGGGCAGTCCCTGAATTTGTTTCCGAGAATCGGACCAGTTTTGCGGCTTTAGGCGTAGCCGTGCTGGCCTTCAATGGTCATCTGATTCTCGCTACGGCCGCCAGCATCGCTCATGCGGCGGCTGAAAAGGCCCGTCTGATATGGACCAACTCAGCAACAACCGCGCAGGTAGCTTTAAGTGCTGCTATGACAGCCAACCCCATTGGTGTTATAGTTGCCGCAATAGCCCTTTTCGTCGCTGGTTTGGTTGCTATCTATAACAATTCAGAGACAGTTCGGGGGGTAATCAATGGCCTTTGGGAAGGCATAAAAGTAGGCGTGGGTATCGCTGGTGATATTACATCGGCAATTGTTGGCTTCATTAAATCCGGGCTGGAACCCATGCGTCCGGCGTTGGAGTTGGCTGGCCATCTGGCTAGTTCACTCTGGGATTTATTTAAAGAGGGCGTTGGGTTTGTGGTGTCAATCCACCAGGCCATTCTTTCGTTTGTTACCGGTGGTCTGGGTCAGATTGGCACCGCCCTCACGCCCGTACGAACGGCTCTTTCCAGCTTTTGGAGCCTGATCGATACGGGCATTACCAAGATCAAGGATATCGGCTCAACCATTGCTTCATTTTTACACCTAGATACGCTGGTTACCAAAACGAAACAAGCTGCTTCTCAGATCGGCGATGCCTTCAATAAGGGCTATGGTGAAAAATTAGCCGAAGGTCGTCCGAAACAGCTAGCCGATCATGATCAGCATCTGAGCAACAAGAAAACGCTCGAAACCAAAGCCGCCGGCGAAATGGTCAACATCGTGACTGCGTCGGATCAGAAAGCTCTTGATAAAAAGGCTGCCCAGTCTGAAAAACACCGGGCAACCGAAGCCAAAAAAGAGGCTGATCATGCCAAGAAGGTCAACGATGAAGCCATCAAGGCTACTAATGAGGGATTGAAAAAAATCGAAGACATGCGTATTGCTTCGATCAAAGATGATCTCCAACGGGAAATAGCCACCATTCGTCAGAAGCGGGATGCTCAGGCCGAAGCCATGATGGCCAGTAAGGCCAGCTCCCAAGTAAAAGCAGTCTTCGAAAAAGCCCTTAACGATCAGATGATCCGGGATATCGAAAAAGCAGAAGCGGCCCATCTGAAGAAAAAAGAGAAAGAAGATGGTGAAACGGCCAAACGCATTCTCGACCTGAAAATCAAACTATCGGGGGATGAAAACGCGGATAAGCTGCAAAAATTGCAGGATGTCGCCGTCGCTCAGCGTGCCCAGGTTGAAAAGGATATCAAGCTGGATACGGATAAAGCGAAAATGCTCAAGCAGATTAATGATAATCTGATTAAGGATAAAGAGCGGGTCGAAGAAGAGTACCGGCGTAAAAATGCCCAGCAAACGCAGGCCCTGCTGGATGCGCAGTTTGCCGCGACAATGGCCGACGCGCAGAACCGGTTGTCGCTGGCGGGCTCCAATGCGAGTGCCATCTTCAACGCTAAGAAGGCGATGCTCGATGCGGAGTACAACCACAACAAGCAGAAGCTAATCAATGAGGCTGCTGAAGAGAAAGCCCGCAACAATGAATCCATTCAGGATGCGGATCGTCGGGCCGCTGCCAACAAAGCCATTGATGACCGGCTAAAAGCCCAACTTACCGCCAGCGACATCAAATATGAAACCGATAAAACCCAGCTTCACCAGGAAAAAACGGAAGCCCGACGCCAGAAAGTAGCGGAGTATTATGATGCTGTCATGAGTTTTATGGAAGGTGACTTTAAGTCATTCGGCACCTTCCTGCTCAATAAAATTACGGCCAAAAAGAAAAACCTGACCGAGCAGCAACAGGCCGAAGTCGATATGATCGACGAAGTGGGTCAGTACACGGTGATGGCGGTGCAGGCCCTGCAAAAGCTCTCCCAGATGAAACTGGATAAGGAACTGGCCAACATCAAAAAGGAGAAAGATACCCAGCTGGCATCGTGGAAGGATAAATACGATAAAGGTCTTATTACCAAAGATGAGTATGAGAAAAAGGTTGATGAAATCAATAAGGAAGCTGACCAGAAAACGAAGGTAGCCCAGCTGGAGGCCTTTAAGCGTCAGCAGAAAATCGATATTGCGATGGCTGTTATTAACGGGGCACAGGCCGCATTAAAATCACTCGCTATGCTAGGCTGGCCACTGGGGCTGATTGCGGTGGCCGGTGCGGTGGCTACGACCGCCGTTCAGATTGCCATGATCAAAAAGCAACAGCCACCCAGCCTGGCAAAAGGGGGTCAGATCAGAAATGCGGGGGTGCCTAATGGTCCACGTCATGGCGCCAGTTATGGCGATTCGGGTCTATCCATAACCCGACGCGATACGGGTGAAGAAGTAGCCGAAATGGAAGGGGGCGAACCCATTATGGTGTTATCTAGAAACACCTACAGCAATAACCGGGGCGTGGTGGATCGGCTCTTACATTCTTCTCTTCACCGAAATGGTGCACCGATTATGCTGAACGGAGGTATGTTCGGCTCGGATGGCGGCACCTATGGTGACTCGCTCCGGAAAGGTGGCGTTCGCATGTTCTCCGACGGAGGCTGGATGGATGTAATTAACAACAACGATGCTGGCAGTTCGGGTGGTGGTGGCGATGGTGGTGAGAGTAGTGGTGGCGTGAGTAGCGAAACTAGCACTGATCTACAAGGGCAGATCGACCAAAGCCAGAAAACCCAGGATGATATTGCGGCCAATACCCTGGCCACAGTCGATACGCTTAAACTGATGATGACCAGCCTGGCTGATATTCAGCAGCAGGTTAAAGCCGATTCAGGAACCAACCAAACCATGCTGATGGGTCTGCGGTCTGAACTGGTGAACGGGTTGATGCAACAAACAACGGATTTCGCCCTGCAACACCTGGCGACTCGGGAGTCGATTCATCAGGATTTACTGGCCCTGCAAAGCACGATGAAATTTGAACTGCCTAACCTGAGCCAGGATTTGACCCAGGAATTTACGTTCCTGCGGCAAGCCTTATCGTTTGGGTTATTGTCGCTCCGGACGGGGATCAATACGGACGTGCTGAGCCTGAAAGAAACGACCAAAATGGGGCTGACCGATCTGCAAAAGATCCTTCATGATGACCTGACCAAATTGATCACCACCAGCAAGACCAGCCTGACGGATTTGGGCCTGAATGTGCATACTGATCTGGACAGTTTAAAGCTGGCGCAGGCTTTCCAGGGCATGGCCCTGCGCACCCAGACCCACAAGGATTTTACCGACCTGATCGATGCGCTGAAGGCCGCAATGGATGAGTTGCAGACCAAGACGCATCAGGATCTGTCGAGCCTGAGCGCCTCGACCAAAACCGAACTCCAGAGCGTTCAGGCCATTCTGAACGGGAGCCGGCAGGAACAGGGCTATCAAAGCGGTTTGCTAAGCCGAATCGCCAGTAAAGATTTGTCTGTTTCGGTGCAGACTTTTGTAAACGTCTTTAACCAGATCGACGTAGTTGTCGACCGATCCAACCTAAAATAACATGATTGATATTCGCATCGATGGTGAGTCGGCAGACCTTCTGCCAACGACCAGCCTTACGCTGGAGCGGTTCAACCCGCTGCTCGATTTTGACCAGATTCAGGGTTCGCGCGTTTACGGGTTCGATTTGCCAGACACGCCCACTAACCGTCGGTTGTTAGGCTATTTCTATCAGGATCAGGTAGGCTACCAAACCCGCATATTTCGCTGTGAAAAATACGTTCACGGCCAGCTTATTGAGCAGGGATTCGTGATGATCCGTCAGGTCGAGCCCACCTTCAGTCTGTACTTCACCCAAAACTTAGGTGAGATATTTGGCGATAGTCAGAAGTTACTGCTTTCGAAGCTGAGCCTGGGCAATGACGTGATCGCCCCACTGGCTACTGCCAACCACCTGATGGACCGGTACTGCTTTCCCACTATCCAGAATGACGCCTTTTACGGCAATCAGGCAGTAGAAGGGTTTACGGGCCTCATCAATCAGTACACACTCGCCACCGGTTATAATCCGACCGCGCGAGTACCCATGCCCTTTGTGAAGTGGGTGTTTCAGCAATTCGGCAACCTCACCGGCTGGACTTTTACGGGTCAGTTCTGGCAAGATCCCGATTTATGTCGACTGATTTTTTACAACCTGTTTTCCCTCGATGGTCAGAACTCGATCAACAGCAATAATCATCTACCCGACCTGACGCTGTCGAACGTGCTGATCGACCTTCGAAAACTCTTTAATCTTTACCTGGAGTTTGACGTACGGCGCAACATCTGCACCATGGATTTTGGGAATGAGGTGATCAATAGTGGTGATATTTTAGATTGGACCGATAAGGCGCACCCGAAGCATGTAAAAGCGCCCGACCTGGTTAACCGGCTGGAGCTATCGTATGATATCGACAGCAACGATGCGCTGATGAAGCCCGTACCACCCGCGATGGATAGCTATACTACGCCCGAAACGACAATCAACGAAGGTGGCACCACCGTGCCTATTAAATCGCGTTTTTCCACCTTACTGACTGATCCACTTACCGGACGAGCAGTGACCCAGCAGGCCGGCATTTCACCCAATAACAAAGACAGCAAGACTAATACGACCCCTAAATTCCTTTTTTGGCATGGAGTTGTCAACGATCAACCCCTGGCCACATCCGCCCATGGTAACCGGTCGCTGAACTGGCATGGCCCCAACAATCTGGTTGATGCCGGATATAAGCGTTTTGAGGCCTTTAAGGGAAACACCTTTTCGGTGAACAAGCTGGTGTTTCTGAGCCCTGCTGATCTGGCGCTATTCTCGTTCCGAAAGAAGGTTCACATCAAGGGAGTCAATTACGTGGTCGGCTCAATGAAAGCCGCCCTGGGGAATGATCGGGAGACAATCCCAACGGAAGTTAGTTTAGCCCGGATATAACCTAAACATCCCGACTCCTGGTAGGAATGTTTTTTGGGTATCCCAAAACGAAACTATTTAATTGGTTTTCGGGGAAACTTCCTTTATTCTATTTTAACTGTCTTTAAGCATTTAAAAAAACCCGGCATTCATTGAACGCCGGGATTCCGTACTCACCGTAACTGTGTATGTTGGCAAAAAGGGATTAGGCAAAATGAACCTGCTGTAAGGTAGTTGCGAGTTGATGAACAGCCTGCTCAATTTTTTTTGCCTGTTGACTGGATGGATGTTTATGGCCCGAAGCATACTGCCGCATCAATGTTTGATTGATACCTGCTCGGCTGGCAATGGCCCCCATCTTAAGCTCGGAAAAGACCTCAAAAAAGGCCGTTAGATCATACGTATAATCGAAGGCAATATTATCGATCGTAATACCTTGCCATTCAGGGAAGGCTTTGCCTTCATGCGCAAAAAAATCAGCAATCAGTTCCTTTATGTTGGAGGTTACTTCTTCAATAGTTTCACCCGAAGTTGTGTACAAAAAGCCGGGAGCTTCCACACGGCCCCATAGCTCGTCTTCCTGCTTTTCTAGAATTAATTCTAACGATTTCATAGCTAAGTCTTCCTTCTATATTTAATGGTGTATATATATACCGTAACTAAGTTAAGGGCCTAGAAAAAGGCCGGGTTGCTATTTCAACCCAGCCTTTTTCAAAAGGTCGTTCAACGTGCCGATTGGCACATCTTTCTTTCCATGTATTGGAACCGAAAGATTGTTGGGATTCTCTTCATGTTTTAAAATGAGATGACTCCCAGACTGTCGAACTTCCTGCCACCCGTTGCTTTTCAGCAACTTTGTAAGCTCAGAAGCCTTCATATTTTTTTATAGTTACGGTTTGTTGATGCAAAGGTAACAAAAATAATACCTTTGTCAAGGGTAAGGGTATTATTTTTGTTACCTATTTTATCGACTAAAGGGTAGCTATAGTCTTGTAAAATTAAACATCCATGGTGGTTACCAAAACGAAGGTTTTTGTACACGATCTGGATGAGCCTAAAAAAGCCCTAAAATGGTTTACTATTGTGGTTTATTTATTCATGGTTTATATTTAATAAAATAAACCAGTTTAAGTAAACCGTCTATGGTATTCGGGTATGGCCGGGTTTCGACCCGCGATCAGAATTTGTTTCTTCAGGAAGATGCCCTCAAAGCAGCCGGTTGTGAGGAGATATTTATGGAGAAAGTCACCGGCAGCAAAAAGAACCGGCCTGAACTGGATGCACTGCTGGCAAAAGTAAGGGAAGGTGATACCATCGTGGTCTGGAAGCTCAGCCGCTGGGGACGCTCCAATCAGGATTTGATCGAATTGATGAATAAGCTGCTGGCAAAAAAAGTGGCATTTGTCTGTTTATCGAATTCGATGGATACCCGGACGCCCGAGGGCAGATTGGTCTACGGAATATTCGCAGCTCTGGCCGAATTTGAACGGGAGACGATTGTGGAAAATACTATTGCCGGTCTGACGGCCGCTCGGGCACGTGGCCGGGTGGGTGGGCGTAAGCCGGGCCTCTCGAAGGAGGCTGATTTGAAGGCCACTGCGGCTAAAACGTTGTATCAAAGTGGCAATACCGTGCAAAAAATCTGCACGATGCTCCAGATCGGTAGCAAGCGAACCCTCTACAAATACTTGCGACTTAAAGGAGTGAAGATAGGCGATGAGCAAGTGACCGAAAAAGCTGACTCATGAAAAGCTAATGTTCGTCCCATATCGCCACGCCAAAACCGACCATAGACCCGAACACAGCCCCGGCAATGCCTCCAATTGCAGCTCCGATAGAGCCTATTCCCAGCGCGCTTGCCAGAAAGGTGCTTGATTCAAATCTTTTGGTCGAGATTTTCATGGAGTTAGCCTATGTGGCTGATTGACTACGGTTTTTCTCAATACGCGCTCAATGTGACGCATGCAATTGTCCTTATCGTCAGGAGGACTATCGGCTACATAATGAGCTAGATCGACTAAATCTTTATCTTCAATAAAAAGCTCCCGTCTGTTAATGTAGCACAGAAAACCAACTGTGATACAAGCCATTCGTTTATTTCCATTGGCTAGTGGATGTCCTTTGGCGATGTAATAGAACAAAGCGGATGCTTTCTTATAAAATCCTACATACGCTGCCCGGCCAAATACAGTTTGAAAGGGCGCATTGAGGCAACTCTCAATGCGGGCTTTACTGTTTTCGTTCAGGCTTGGAATGGGCTCGTTGCGATTGCGGTGTTCGTGCTGGGCAAGTGTCAGAAGAGTGTCAAATGACTTAAACGAAACAGCCGCAATCTGCTTACTCATAAGCGAGTTGCGTCATAGCCCGGCCATTCTTCTGGTAAAATCCTTTAACAAATTCTTCAATAACCTTATTGGTAGGAGCAGGCGTGCTCTCACAAACGTCTACGAAGCGGCCCGATACAGCATTTCTTTTGGCACTTGTACGTTTTTTTGCTTTTGTGTTCATGAATTGTTCCTTTGATAGATAAGCACTTTGCATTATTTAGTGACGCACAGTGTCATTTTTAGTGCTGTACAATACCAAAAATGACACTGTGCGTTACAAATCAACACAATTTTTTGTGTTTTGATTTATGACAACCTAACAAAATTATCCTGACAAGATAATTATATCAGTTTTTTCAGGGACATGTATCTTTCTTTCGCTTCTGGAGCACTGTGCTCTGATTCATCTCACCAATAACCCGCCGTTCATCGGGTCGGCCGTACACATCCAGCCCACTGGCGGTCTTTCGGCCCAGGACAACTTTAACTGAGTCGGTGCTTAAAAACAATGTATTAAAACACCAATCAGTGAATGTTTTCCGACCAGCCTTACTGGAGAGATCTTCCGGCAAGTCGAGTTTTGCGGCAATCACTTTTAGCCAGGCGTTGAATTTGGGAAGTGAGGTCAGTGGTAACTTTTCCCAACCACCGTATTTGTTAACGATCTGTTTGACCTCCTCAAATTGAGGTACCCGAATGGATACTTCCGTTTTGATTCGATCCTTGATCAACCACACCTCACCGTCGAGGCCAGTGCGTGAAGCGGTCTTGTGCTGCAAAACGAAATCCTTTAAATCGCCATAGTGGAATCCGCACCGGCACAAAAGTATGAACACGTCGGCCGCGTGCTGGAGGTGGGAATTATCAAACTGGTAGTTGCGGAGCTTCTCAAACTGCTCATCGGTCAGAAAGACCGGATCATCGTACTTGGGGTTGTTGATGCGCATGCCTTCAAGGGGATTTAGGTCTGAAATTTTTTTGAGCTTTGCCCAGGCCAGCACGTTTTTGATGGTCTGTGTATGTTTGGCTACGTAGCTGTCAGCGTGCCCGATCTGGTCGGCAGCCAGAGGAAACTTTTTCATCCAGATCCGAAATTTCTTTACCCAGTCTAAATCGAAATCTTCGACCAGCAGGTCCAGCGCCTTTTCGCTAATGAGAAAGTCGATTAATTTTTTGCGAACGTTGTCATATACGTCAAGACTGGCTTTCTTGAGATTCCGATCTGGATCACTGCGGCTTTCGGCCATGTACAGCTCAAAAACTGAGAGCAGCGATACCTTTTCACTGCCGCTTTCATAGATTCGCCGAACTTTGGCCGCTGTAATTTTCTCCTTTCGCCGGAATAGATCGTTGAAGATAGCCCTTAGCTGATCCCGCATGATACCCAGCTGCTCGTTTTTAAAGAAGGCTTCCGGATCCTGAGCACTGACCTGGCTGCCATCCCAATAATCTACGTAGGTCGTTATGCCGGTAGATCCAATGTCGGCCCGATCCCCACCTACCGCGATGCGGCAGTACAATTGAACTTTGTCCTTCTGTTTGCTCTTGCGACGCCAGAAGCTAATTTCCATACGCTTTACAATCTTCATTGCACTACAGATTTAAGTGTAGCGCTGGTAAGTAAATGAGGGTTATACCGTTCGAAAGTTGACGTTTAAGAGAAAGCCAACTACCGACCAATAGGTATTAGACCCGTTATATAACTTCTGTTAGTAGCTATACCAATCGATAACGGATCATATGAAGGGGGGGGGTGTCACCAGGCACAAGGGGGTGTCACCAGTATTGCTACGGGAAAGGTAAAACCGGCCTGAATGGGCTTAAAAAGGCTTAGGATGGAATTAAAAGGGTAAAAAAAATGCCCGAAACGATCAGTTTCGGGCACCCAATGACTAACAAACACTAAAATGCAGAGAGGAAGAGATTCGAACTCTCGATACGGTTGCCCGCATACACACTTTCCAGGCGTGCTCCTTCAACCACTCGGACACCTCTCTAAAAACGAAGTCAGCAAAGCACCTTGCTGACTTCTGGCAGAGAGCGAGGGATTCGAACCCCCGGTACCCTTGCGAGTACTTCTGATTTCGAATCAGACCCATTCGACCACTCTGGCAGCTCTCTATGTCCTTTGGGAGTGCAAATATGCATGTTTGAGTATAAAAACGCAACAGCTTCCGCTCAAAAAAACTGATTATTCACTCATTTCGCCACTAATCGACTGAGTCAGAAGCACACGCAGTTTTGCCGGGTCGTGTTCCTGACCGAGCAAAACCATCAGTTTGGTAACGGCAGCTTCGGTTGTTATATCGGCCCCACTTACTACACCAATTTGCAGCAGTTGTTTACTGGTCTGGTACTGGCCCTGGGTTACACGCCCGCCTTCGCACTGCGACACGTTAAAAAATACCACTCCTCGATCAATAGCCCGTTTGATCGTATCTAGAAACCAGCCATCAGTCGGAGCGTTACCGGCCCCAAACGTTTCCAGAACGACCGCCCGCAGATCCGGGATATTCACAATCGACTCAACCACCGGCTGTGTAATCCCCGGAAAGAGTTTAAGAATGGTTATGTTCGGGTCAAGCGTTGTACGCAGGCTTAATTGCTGACCGGGCTGATAAGGTCGAATAAACAATCGGTTATAATCAATACTTACTCCTGCCGTAGCCAGATGCGGGTAATTTTCAGAAATAAAGGCGTTAAACTGCACACTTTCCTGCTTGGTAGACCGGTTGCCCCGTAACAGTAACGAATTAAAATATACACACACTTCCGGCACTAGGGGAACCCCTTTGGCAGGAGTCAGTCCCCCACCCTCATCCACGGCGGCAGCATCCACCGCGGCAGCAATTTCGAGGGCAGTGATGAAGTTTTCGCGGGCGTCGCTTCGGGCCACTCCGATTGGTAGTTGAGCTCCGGTCAGAATAACCGGTTTGTTTAGCCCAACCAGCATAAAACTCAGGGCCGATGCCGTGTAGGACATGGTGTCTGTACCATGCAGAATGACAAAGCTGTCGTACTCGTCGTAGGTATCCTGAATGATCTGTGCCAATTCGACCCAGATGGCGGGCTTCATGTTCGAGGAATCAATGACTTCATGCAGGGTAAGAATCGTAATATCGAAATCGAGCCGATTTAACTCAGGGACGCGATCCAGTACCCGGTCAAAATCAAAGGGAATGAGTCCGCTGGCTTTGGGGTCGTAGATCATTCCGAAGGTGCCGCCGGTATAAATAACTAGCACCGACGCCCGCGACTGCCGGGGAGAAGCAGGGCTTATGTGAACGGTTTTATAAGGCATTACTACAAGTCAATTGGTTACGTGCAGGAGTCAGACAAGGCTAGGCAGTGTGTGTCGCCCTGTCTACCCTGGTAAAAGATTGGCGTACAAGGCCGGTAGCAGCGAAAGCGCGTTGGCGGTTGTATGCCGGGCTACATCATCGATATTGATTTGCTTGAGGTCGGCTACCCGCTGGGCTACCAGCCGGATATAAGCCGGTTCGTTGCGTTTCCCACGGTAAGGCACCGGCGCCAGATAGGGCGCGTCGGTTTCGAGAACGAGGTGCTCAAGGCCGATGTGCGGAAGAACTTTGTCCAATCCACCATTTTTGAAGGTAGCCACCCCGCCAATACCTAATTTAAAGCCAAGGTCAACGGCCCGGCTGGCTTCGTCCAGCGTTCCGACAAAGCAATGAAAGATGCCGGTCAATCCCGGAAGAGCCAGTTTCTCAATCAGGTCAGCCGCTTCGGTAAACGCATTTCGGTCATGACCCGAACGGGTGTGCATAGATACCGGCAACTGCTGTTCAGCGGCCCATCGGAGCTGGGTTTCAAAGGCAGCGAACTGCTGATCGACGTAGGTCATATCCCAATAGAAATCCAGACCGATCTCGCCCACGGCCATGAATGCATTCCGGTTGAGAGCCTCCTCAACAGCCCTCAGTTCTTCCTCAACGGTGTCATTAACATAAGCCGGATGCAACCCCATCATGGGTAGGCAACGGTCGGGGTATTGTTCGGCCAGAGCCATTAGGCCGGGTATGGTTTCACGGGCACAATTCGGCATCCAGATCTGACTGATCTGCTCTTGTTGAGCCTGATGAAGCATAGACTCCCTATCTTCCTCAAACTGGGAGTCATATAGGTGAGCGTGAGTGTCAATTAAAATCATTATTAGTTAATCCAAGTTGTCTGTAAAAAGTTTGTTTCGGGAACATCGCCCACTAGAAACAGTATAGTTCTCCGAGCAGGTATGCACAAGGCCTTGCCTCAGGGCTGCCAGGCAGGCTTCGTCCTCGAATTAATACAGATTTAGGGATTTATCAGGCAAGGCCCTATCACTTCGCTAAAGCTGGTGGCTCAACCACCGGTTACATTTCGTAATGATTGCGAATCATGCGTTCGTAGAGGGTGGTGGGTAATACGCGCTTTAGCAGCACCGAAAATTTTTCCAGCGGTTTGCCGACCCGGTATAGACGCTTCACCTTTGGCGAGTTGATGATAGAATCAAGCAAAGGACCGAATACGGCAGACTCAATACCCTCACTAACACTCTGATCGATCAACTCGTACGTTCGGTCGAAAGTCGCTTTATAGATATTATCTGCTTCTATAGAAGCCCGCAGCCGATTTTTGTTGATGTCTGTTTTTGTTCCGCCCGGCTGAATGGAACATGCCTGAACCCCAAAGGGAGCAAGCTCCAGGCGAAGTGCTTCGGTCAATCGTTCGACGGCGGCCTTGCTGGCACTGTAGGCACCCCGGTACGGTAGGCCTGCCTCAGCCGCTATGGAGCTTATATTAATAATCAGGCCCGACTGCTGCCGGCGCATGATTGGCAAGGCGGCCTGTACCATCCGAATTACGCCAAGTACGTTGGTATCAAAAACTCGTTGTACATCCGAAAGGGACATTAACTCGACCGGGGCAGCAATACCCAAACCTGCATTGTTAACCAGCACATCCAAACGGCCTTCCTGCTGCATGATCTGATCAACAGCTTGCTGAACGCTCTGAGGGTCGCCAACATCCATTGACAACATCCTGAACGATCCTAGAGACAAACCCGCCTGACGTGACGTACCATAAACAACGTACCCACGCTGGGCTAAGTAGCCAGCAATTGAGTAACCTAAACCGGTCGACGCACCAGTAATTAATATGACTTTTGCCATAACACAATTCTTGAAAAGCAGTTTGAGTTAGCGATTTGAGCCGAAAAGTAGTGGATTTTGGTCTTGGTCAAGGCTAAAAACCGCGCTTTATGGCCAAAACGATCAACTTATACCACGTTTAAGCGAATTTGAAGGGAGCAGAAATGCCCTTTACAAAGTGGGGAGTCAGTTGTATGTCCTTCCTTTCCACTCAATTTTCGTCGGCATGAGGTAAAAAAGCACCGCCAGCGGCCCGATGATAAGTTGGTAAACCTCAAATAATAACGCGTAAGGCCATAAGTCGCTTTGCCGAAGTCGGCTTAGCCCAAACGAAATGATCGTTGTTTGCACAAATAGTCTGGCGATATACAGACCGATGGCTAAAGTTGGCGAAAACAAGCCCAGCAGCAGAAACAGGGGTGCCGCCAAGTACTGGACGTAAAGCGAACTAACCATCCAGATTGGCAGTTGACTCGCTCCCCGCATCCAGCGTTTGCGTTGATGCAAAAACCCGTTCAGGGTATCCACTGCCCTGGTTCGGGCTAGCACATCGGCATTTAGCAAATTAGCGAAACCATATCCTTTAGCGACAACGGCCCGAAAAAGCGCATAATCTTCCACCACCGAAAACGGCAGGGACTCGTATCCGCCAACAGCGTGGTACCCCTCGCGGCTTACGGCCATGTTATTACCCATAGCCGTCACAGGCATTCCCATACTGCTTACCAGATGCGTGAGTGTCAGGTTGTAGAGCCAGTCGACCGTTTGAAGCTTATGAAAGAGGTTCGGGCCTTCCGGGAGTGTAACGCCCGTTACGATACCCGTCCGCTTCTGAAACGAATGCCCCATAGAGGTCAGCCAGTCGGGAGGAACCTGCGTATCGGCATCGGTAAAAAAAAACAGTTGGCCGCGAGCCTGATTAGCCAGCTGTGCCAGCACATTGGTCTTGCCGCGCAACCCATTGACCGACTCGCGGACTTCAATAAGCTGAAAGGCAGGTTTATCCTTAATGAACCCAGCTACCAGCGTAGCAGTCTGATCGGTAGACTGGTCATTGCCAATGAGCACCTCCAGCTGATCTGCTGGGTAGTTCAGACGGTCGACAGCCTCCAGACAGGCGAGAATGGCGTGTTCTTCATTTCTGGCGGCAATCAGGATACTAATCAGCGGACGACCCTGGCGGGATTGCGGCCAGTCTGGTGTATTAGTAACCGGCATAAACAGGTTGTGGCACGGAACGGAACGAATACCCACGGGCGGCAAAGTAAGCCAGCATTCGGGGTAGAACATAGCGCATCGTTGGCCAGGCCTTTACACTATCGTGAAATACGACAATAGAACCGGGCCGGGTGTACTTAATGGTTTTACGCAGACAAACGTCGGCGGGGAGACTACGGTCAAAATCGCCCGTCAGCACATCCCACATCACGATGGAATAATTTTCGAGCACTTCGGCTACCTGCGTTTTTTTGATGCGACCGTATGGAGGACGAAAAAGCGAGGTTTCAACCCCCAGCAGCGTCTGGCATTTTTGGATATTTTCCAGATAGGTGACATCTTCAGTTTTCCAGCCATTCAGGTGATTGAACGTATGATTGCCAACCATATGCCCGGCTTCGAGCACCTTGTACAGTATGTCGCGATGCTTTCGAACATTATCTCCTATGCAGAAAAAGGTAGCCTGAGCCGCAAATCGATCCAGTTGTTCGAGAACAAACTCGGTCACATCGGGGATTGGCCCATCATCAAATGTGAGGTAAATCGTTGGTTCAACTTCCTCTTCGATCTTCCACCAGAACTCAGGGTATACCGTCCGGAGCAAAAAATTCGACTTATGCAGAAAAAATGACAAGTTGATGTACGGTTTAGGATATATGATACCTGATTTAGATTACATAATGCATTCATTCACTGCATCAAATAGGCTATACCATTCATCACACATTACGTAAGTTTTCTTCCTTTCCAATAGTACCCTTTTCCCTGAGCAGCCAGCCCGAAGAAAAGTACATAAAGCGGGTATACAAGTTGAGTCAGCGGGATAACCGGAACTGACGATTTTTTTTGTAAAAAAACAAGAATCTGACGTAAAAACAAAAACTCCGGTACCAGCTTCAGCCCAATAACGAGTAGTGTTACGTTTCCGTTTAAAAAATTGAGGCACCAGCCCAGAACAGCTACAATAGGGACAACATTACATAGAAATATAAACACCGCCAGGAGCGACGGCAGATAACTATCGTAAGCCCGCCACTTGCTGGCCCATCGCTTACGCTGGTTATAAAATCCACGCCACGTCTGGTGAGTGCCCGTCCGAACGATTGCTTCCGGACTTTTCAGAAACTTAACTCCGTTGGGATACCGTGCCGAAATCTTATGCATCAAAAACTCATCGTCGCCCGAGGCAAGGTGATCGAAACCGGCGAAGCCGCCCACTGCCGCAAACACCTCTTTCACATAGCCTAGGTTGGCTCCGTTGCACATAGTCGGCACACCAAGCTCCATGGTGCAGGCCCCGGAACCGATAAGGCTCGAAAACTCAACCGTTTGCAGGGCGTCAAAAACCGTATGTTCGTCGGTAAAGGTGACCGGTCCTGATATCAGCCGGGCACCTGTTTGGGACTGAAAAGCGGCAAAGGAAGCTAGCCAATTCGGACCAACCCGGCAGTCACCGTCGGTAGTCATAATCAGGTCGCCGGTGGCAATGGCTATGCTTTGGGTGATAGCCCGTTTCTTAGGGGATGCCGTCCGTTCATTGGTCAGCGGCAATGGACGGAGCACGAAGGGAGCCGACTGCGCATACTGCTGAACGAGTGACAGGGTGGTGTCGGTCGACGAATCATCGGCTACGATTACTTCGAACCGGGTATAAGTCTGGCGGCTCAGGTCATCGAGCAGATTGCGTATGTTATCGGCTTCGTTGCGAACGGGAATCACGACGGTAATATGCGGTCCATCGGTCATTGACCGGTCCGGCAGTTGGCCCGGCGGGATGCGTAGCCAGGTTATCCAGAGCAGTAGCGTAAACAGCGCGTAGAGCCCGCTGATTACCAGAAGAAAGATCGTCATTCAGCGGTTAGTTTGAGTTTCCAGACCCAGATCAGGCCAGCCAGCACGGGCGTCAGAACGTTGGCTACCCAGAGCGTCAGGGTGACCGTTATCAACACCGAAGCCGAACTGCCAACGGGTGCAAACACCCATAAAGAAGCAGCTTCCCGAACCCCCAGATCGCTCAGTAAATTAAACGCGGGGGTGATCGTCTTTGCCAGAAAGACCAGCCCAATACCCGATATGGCCCAAACCATGGGCAGTTCCAGGCCAACCAGCCGCATGGCCAGGTAAAACTGCCCGGAGAAAACGACATACCGCAACCCGGCGACCGCCAGTGCCCGGCCAATCTCCCGATCGGAATACTGAACGGCCACCTGCCAGTAACTAGAAAAGCGGTTCAAGCCCGAACGGCCCGCCAGAAACGAAACCATCGGCCGACGGAATATTCCGAACACTACCCCACCCAGCGATAACACCACGAGGACGGCCAGCAGCCATTGGCCGGTCTGGTTGTTGCGCTCAGACACCAGCCGAAGGTGCTGCGCCCAGGCAATGGTGCCAAAGACTATAGCGACGTAGAATTGCATACCGCCCGACACCAGTGACGCCCCGATGGCACCGGCCCGGTTGGTGCGCAGCGACAGTACACGACCGGCGGTATCGCCCAACTGAGCCGGCAAAGCGAAGCCTAACGAAACACCGGCCAGTACCCCCTGATATGCCTGCCAGAACCCCGTAGGCACGACCCGCCGGAGCAGAATCTGCCATTTTAGTGCTTCGAGCCCCCAGTTGACCGGTGTGAGAACAAGTAAGCCCAACGCCCATCGTTCGGGGTGTTCGACCGCCCGAAGCTGGGAGCTGACAAGGGGCCAGTCGAACGGTTGCTGGCGCAAAACATGGACGATGTAACCGATGAGGGCCAAAAACACGGCTACTTTAGCCCAAAAGATGATTTTTTTACCCGGTTTCAGCGACAAAATAGAGGAGAACACGTTACTTTGTAATAGAGCCAACACCCAATCATGATCATTAAACCTACTTCTTCTACCATTCAGCCAGTCGTTACACCCGAAAAAGTGATTTTGGGCGTCGACCCAGGTACCATGATTGCCGGTTATGGCATCATATCGGTGAAAGGAGGTTCCATGAGTATGATTCAATACGGCGTGGTTCAGTTGAGCAAATATACGACCTACCAACTGAAGCTCCAGAAACTCTACGAAACCATCCTTCGCTTAATTGACGAGTATCACCCCGATGAAATGGCGATCGAAGACCCGTTTTTCGGTAAAAACGTGCAGGCCATGCTGAAGCTGGGCCGGGCGCAGGGGGTGGTGATGGCGGCTGCTCTGTCGCGTAATATCCCCATCGTCGAGTACGCACCCCGCCGGATCAAACAGTCGGTTACGGGCAACGGCAATGCCTCCAAAGACCAGGTATCCCAAATGGTCGGGCATTTGCTGAAGGAAGACCTCGACCCTAAGTTTTTCGACGCTACGGATGCCCTGGCCATTGCCGTCTGCCACCATTTCCACGAAAACGCATTGCCGGTAGCGCCGGGCAAAAAGAACAAGAAAGGAGCCTGGGGAGCTTTCGTCAGTGAAAACTCCGACCGGATTCTTTAGGTCACACGGCCTGTTTACCGACACATTCCGGCTATACGCCCCGATTCGGTCGTCCCGTTTCTCTTTCTGGTCAATTCAGGAGTAATTTCCCGGCATGAATAACCGGTTCTCCCAGATCGCGATTCACCTGTTGGGTTGCTTTACGTTTCTGGCCCTGCCTTACGTCTTTGCTGACGACGGATTTGCCCGACTGGCCGAGCTACCTGACAACCCGCACGAACAGCGTACGCAGCTGTCGTACCTGCTTACAATTGCCTTTTTTTACGTTAATTTTTACGTACTCATTCCAAGGCTTTATTTCGCCAGACGGTTTGTCCTGTATGTGCTTGCCTCCCTGAGCTGCTTTCTTCTGATTGAGAGCACGCTGGCCGCCATCAATCGACGCGGGTATCATCCACCCGCCAGCCCCTCCTTTTCGGCTCCACCGCCCAATGCCGCTTACCGGCACGAGGAGATTCCGGGCGCTTATCCTTCACCACCACCCCACCCTGGCCAACGCCAGCCGGGCCTTCCCTCCGAATTGGCGCAAACGTTTTTCCTGACACTGGCCGGTTTTCTGATGGCGCTGGCCCTGCGCATCAACAGCCGCTGGCGGGAAACGGAACAGGAGAAAATTCAGACCGAACTGTCGTACCTCAAAGCCCAGATCAACCCTCATTTTCTGTTCAATACCCTGAACAGCATCTATTCACTTGCCATTATCGAGTCGCCCCAAACGGCAGCCGCCCTTGTAGAGTTGTCGTCCTTTCTGCGGTACGTCATTCAGGAGTCACAGAAAGACCGGGTTTCCGTTCATAACGAACTCGATTACCTCCGTCAGTATATCGCCCTGCAACGATTACGACTGGGCGATACGGCCCAAATCGAGTTTACCATTGAGGGCAACCCAGGCAGTCAGCAAATTGTCCCCCTCCTGCTGATTTCATTCATTGAAAATGCCTTTAAGTACGGCGTCAGCCCGGAGGAGCCCTCAACCATCCGGATCGGCCTCCGGCTCGAAGAGCAAGCCATTCATTGCCATGTTTTCAACAAAAAGGTTCGGGTTTTTCAGCCGACAGCCGTAGCGAGCGGTATCGGGCTGACCAACACCAAAGCCCGTTTGCAACTTTTATACCCAACGCATCACCAACTGCGCATCAACGACCAGGCCGATCGCTTTACCGTTGATTTATCCATTACCCTGTCATGATTCGAGCCATTGCCGTTGACGACGAACCCCCGGCCCTGCGGATTCTCAGCCATTTTTGCCAGCAGGACGGATCAATCGACTTACTCAAAACGTTTACCCGAACCGACGAGGCACTGACGTACATCGAGCAGCACCCGATCGACCTGCTGTTTCTGGATATAAACATGCCGTCTATGTCGGGAATCGACTTTTACCGGGCCATTGCGAATGTATCGACCAATGGAAAGCCGCCAGTTATGGTTATTTTCACGACTGCCTATGGCGAGTATGCGGTGGAAGGCTTTACCCTCAATGCCGTCGATTACTTGCTTAAGCCTTTTACGTTCGAGCGGTTTTCGCAGGCCATTACGAAAGCAGCGGACGTCTATCGCTGGCAGCAACGTACGGATACAACCACCGAGGCCTATGTGTTCGTCCGCGCCGACTATACGCTCCATAAAATCGCCCTGACGGACATTCTCTACATCGAAGGGCTGGATGATTACCTCAAAATTCATCTCCAGCCGGAAACCGGCAAACCGGGCGTTCCAAAGCCCGTCGTGGCTCGAATGACGATGAAATCCATGCTGGAACGACTGCCAGCGGTCGATTTCGTTCGGGTGCATCGGTCCTATATCGTTCCCCTGGCCCGCGTCGACGCGGTCCGCAACAGAACACTGTTCGTGGAAGGTCGTGACATTCCCATTGGCGCCAGCTACGAAGCGGATTTCCTGAAACGCTTTGGTCTCTGACGGTGCATCAATTCACCGACACATTCGGGGCATTGACCTATATCTAACCGTCCTTTGCAACGAAACATCTGCTTTCTGCGCTACTGAGAAAAAGCGAATCAGGTTAGCTACTTATCAGAAAACTCACGCTGTTTTTTAACTCATTAGAACGAATCAACTCATCGCCAGTAGTATGGAACGTAAAGAATTTTTGAAGCGTGGCTTTGTTAGCTTACTGGGCATTACGGCGGTTGCTCCGCTGATTGGAGCCTGTTCATCTTCGACGGTTGATCCGGTCAGTACCACCACCACCGGCAGTACAACTTCGACTGGATCGACAAATGGCAGTTCGTCCAGTAACTGCACCGTTACGCCTTCAGAAACGGAAGGGCCTTTTCCGACCAAAGTACCGGCCAACCTCGTTACAAAAGACATTCGCTCCGACCGAACCGGTGTGGCCTTTACCATGAATATCACGATCAAAAACACCAACAACAGTTGCACGGCTCTGGCCGGGGCACTTGTTGATGTATGGCATTGCGATAAAGACGGCTATTATTCTGAATATGGCGGCACCGGGATGCAAAGCGCCGATTTCACGAAAGTAGACTTTCTGAGAGGTCGGCAGGTGACCGATACCAACGGACTGGTTTCCTTTACGTCGATCTTTCCGGGCTGGTATTCGGGCCGGGCGCCCCACATTCACGTGCATATTTATAATTCGGCGGGGAAGTCGCTGCTGGTCACGCAAATCGCCTTTCCGTACGATGTCAGCAACACAGTTTACACAACAGCGCAATCGTACGGCTATACCAAAGGCAAGCAGGACACGCTCAACGAACGGGATAACGTGTTTTCGGATGGCTTTACAACCGAGTTGGCCACTGTTTCAGGAAGTATATCCGGTGGGTATACACTCACGCACACCATCGTTGTGAACGCCTGACGAAATGGAAGTAATCCAAACGAAATGGATCAGGGCAATGGCCCGTGACGCTCGGCATAGTTTATGACTATGTCGATGCGTTACCCGGTCTCTACCGGTGTATAAAGACCACTCATCGAACTCCGGTCAGAGACCGGATAATACCCGGACATAGTTACAGACTATGCCCGACGTACACCCGCTACTTAGCCATGATAGACACCCGAACGCAGGCTCAGTTGTATGTTGCCGACCAGCGCGGCTGCTCACAGAACCGTTTTTTTCGGAGTTACCATACGTTCAACTTCGGCTCCTATACGGCCGAACACCGGACTGCGTTTGGCAGCCTGCGGGTGTTAAATGACGATACCCTTGGTCCGGGACATCGGTTGTCGATAACGGTCGATGACGATACCGCGGTTGTGCTTGTTCCGCTGGTGGGTGGTCTTGAGTTCAACAGCCCCGTTGCCAGCGGCTTTCTGGAAGCGGGACAGATTCAGACGCTCTGGCTGGCAAAGGGGATGACGTATGAACTCATTAATCCGTACGAAACGGAGCTGATCAATTTTGTTCAGCTCTGGTTTTCCACTGGTTCCGAAACCCGTTTGAGTACATCCCGGCAATCGGCTATTGACCTGACAATGACCAACCAACTTCTTCCCGCCTTCGCGCTATCGCCCCTCAGGGATGATGCCGAATCGGCTGGCCGGGGTTTTATTGGCCGCTTCGACGGGCGGGCAGAAGGAACGTATGCGCTAAAAAATCCGGCAAATGGTGTTTTTGTGTTCGTTCTGAGTGGCGCTTTCGAAGTTCAGAACCGGCTCCTCCACGAACGCGACGGCTTATCGCTGACGAACATGCCGGATGCCGTGGTGGAGTTTGAGGCCTTAGCCAATAATGCAATTCTGCTGCTCATGGAAGTGCCCCTGCACGGCTAACGACCGGATATCGTTACAAGCGATAGAACATATTGTACTGGAGACTTCCGTAAACACGAAAAACGGTTAGCACACAGGTCGACGCGGTAGCCTTGCCATCGTTAATGGCGGGTTTCCAGTTGAGCTTTTCGGGTGTCCACTCGGGCATGTTCCGGATCACCTGCTGTACGTAGGTTACCGCTTCGGGCATCTTCGCGTTTTCGGATACATTTGTATTCAACAATACCCCAATACCCGTCACCTGCCCGATTTCATTGATGGCCAGCGTAGCGGTAACCCGCCGGATGCGTTCGCCATCAACCAGCGGCCCTAGTTTTTGCTTCATATACGTCGAGAGTTCCGTGGGTTTCCCCAGAAACTGAGCCGACTGGTAGAAAGGGGTACACGCTTCTTTGGTTCCATCGGCGGTAAAACAGGCACTCTGTGTCATGCGACCGTTCCGGTAGTACTCTTTTCGCTTGATGGACCCGTCTTCATAAAAGACCATGAACGGGCCATGCAGCACATCGTCTTTGTATTCGCAGGTGATGTAGGGCTTCCCCGTGAGGTACATGATTTTCGTAGGGCCAAACCGAAATATGCGGCTCAGGCTATCCAGAGGAAAGCCGTTTGGCAGTGTCTGCGGCAAAACCTGGTAGGAATCGACTCGAAATAAAGACCCGTTTTTCAGCAACGTTCGAACTGTAAAGTATTGGTTGCGTTTACCAAAATAGAGAATTTCTTCGTCGTACTCAGCAAAGGTACGACGCACCATTTGGCTATTTTTAACCAGATCAGACTGCGCCTGAACGGGCAGGCTCAACAACAGGCCAAGTAACACTATGAAAACAGCATTCATACAGGCATCAATCGTTCGGTTCCGCTTTCGCATACAGGGCGGCACGCGTTGGCTACCAACTGGCCCGGCACACATAGTACTAAGATAGGTATTATCAATTTATGTTTTAACCCTCTCCCGTTTTTTTGGCTATGGCCATCTTCCAGCATACGTTTCAGCTACCGGCTTACCCGCGCGGCTTCCATCTGATTACCCAAACCATCGAGCGGGAGTTTGGTGCGATCCGGCAGATCAGGGTTGGCTTGCTACAGGTTTTTATACAGCACACCTCGGCCAGCCTCACCATCAACGAAAACCCCGACCCTACCGTGCGCGGTGATTTCGAACGGTTTTTCAACCGGACAGTACGCGAAAACGAACCCTATTACGAGCACGATTATGAAGGCTCCGACGATATGCCTGCTCACCTGAAAGCGGCTCTGCTTGGGCACTCCGTCCTGATTCCGATCACGAACGGACGGCTGAACCTCGGTATCTGGCAGGGCGTCTATCTGGGTGAACACCGTAACAACGGTGGTCGCCGGACACTCGTGCTAACGGCCTGGGGAGACTAACAGAAAGGGCCGTTTTAGGTCAGTGCACAAGCTCGCTCACCTCGCTCACGCTCGTTACCGGTAGCTGGCAGGCGCGGTTGTAGCAGACATAAATAGCCGTTTGCCCATCAACCAGGCCCCGATGCTGCAACAGCGGTAACCCGTCCGGTCCCGTTTCCTGCAAATCGCTCGTACCGCATAACACCCGGTTCGGGTGAAAATCGGCATTCAGCTCGGCGCGGAACTGCTCTGCCTCTGGACCAACAATGGCAATCTCGGCTGTGGGCCGGGCACGCAGGGCAAACTGGGCCGCCCAGTTTGTCAGGTAGTCGGCGTTTTGCTCCACCAGCGGCTGCACCCGCCCCAGCATCTGATCGACGCGTTCGGCATAGGCGGGTCTGTCCAGCAACAAACTTAGGACGTAGAGATTTTCGGCCATCATCGAATTGGACGACGGAATAACGTTATCGAACAGCTCCTTCCGTCGGGCAATCAACTCCTCGCTGTTTTTGTCGGTGAAGAACAACAGGGGTTCGGAACCGGTAAGCTCATCGACGGACGAATCAGCGAAGTTCGTTAGTACATACTGCATCAATTGATCGGCTTCGGTTAGCCAGTTTCGGGTGAACGTGGCCTGATACAAAGCCAGAAGGCCGTCGATCACAGCGGCATAATCGTCCAGAAAACCCGCCTGCCGTGCCCGTCCGGTGCCCCCTTCGCTCACTTTATACGTATGCCACAACCGGCCGTTTCGGCTGTCGCGCATTTTTTTGAGGAGAAAATAAGCCAGACGTAGGGCCAGCGTCAGAAACTCGGGTTCGCCGAAAACGCGGTAAGCCGTAACCAGCCCCTTTAGCATAAGCCCGTTCCAGGAACAGAGAATCTTGTCGTCCAGGCCGGGCCGAATACGTTCGTTACGCACCCGCAGCAAGCGCGTATGGGTGGCATCCAGACGCACATTCAGATCGGCAACCGACCAGCCCATTCGAGCCGAAAACTCGTCATCGGCTTCGATGCGATGAAGGATATTTCGTCCATGTTCCCAGTTTCCGTTTTCACTGATCGAATACAGGTCAGCGAACCAGTCGAAATCAGCACCCAGAATTTCCCTTAATTCGGGGGTGGTAAATGTATAAAACTTACCCTCTACGCCTTCGCTGTCGGCATCGAGGGCAGAATAAAAACCTCCTTCCGGACTCAGCAGTTCACGTTGGGCAAACGCAATTGTTTGGTAAACAACGTGTTTATATAGCTTACTTTTCGTCAGGCTATAGGCTTCCGAATAAAGGGTAAGTAGTTGCCCGTTGTCATACAGCATTTTTTCGAAGTGCGGGGCAAACCAGTCGGCATCCGTCGAATAGCGGGCAAATCCGCCCCCCAACTGGTCGTAAATACCGCCAAGCGCCATACGATCCAGCGTAATCCGAACCAGATTAAGTGCCTGATCTGACATGTCGGCAGCTTCGGCAGTTTGCCGGGACGACGAGGCAACGGCATAGTACCGAAGTAAAAACCGCCATACACTTGGCATCGGAAACTTGGGCGCCCGGCGCATGCCTCCTTTTTCGTCGTCGGCTTTAACGGCTACTTTCCGGTACAGTACAGCCAGCGTTTCGGGGGCAAACAGGGGGTCATTCTGCGTCAGCCCGTAGCGTTCGGCATCGGACAGGTTCAGTTCACGCGCAAAGCCCTCCGCCGACTGCGCCAGATCGGCACGGTGTTCGTTAAAGGCGTTGTCGATACTCTCTAGCAGATTTACCCAGTTTTTGGGCGGCAGATACGTAACTCCGTAGAACGGCTTGGCATCGGGCATGAGGAACACGTTGAGGGGCCAGCCGCCCTGTACGCCCATTGCCTGCACGGCATCCATGTAAATCGCGTCGACATCGGGGCGCTCTTCCCGGTCAACTTTAATGCACACAAAATGCTCGTTCATGACCTGCGCCACCGCTTCTTTCTCGAACGACTCCCGCTCCATAACGTGACACCAGTGACAGGCCGAATACCCGATACTCACGATAATCGGTTTGTCTTCTTCAATCGCTCTGGTCAGGGCTTCATCCCCCCACGGGTACCAGTTTACCGGATTTTCTGCGTGTTGAAGAAGGTATGGACTGGTTTCGTACTGAAGTTGATTAGGCATAAGCTAAAATGGGTATGACGGCACCATGATTGATTAGCCGTTGTTCAAAAGCCCTGAATAACTATTTTTTTCGACAGAATCTGGTCGCCACTTTGTACCCGGAGGAAATAAATACCCGCGGGCAAATCGGCAATATTTACACGCTCCGTAATCGTATGAACCGCTCGTTTAACTACCGGCTGACCACTTGTGTTCAACAATGTGAGGCTGGTGGGCGCAGCGGGCAACCTGCCGAAGGTGACAGTGAGCGTGGTTTGCGCCGGATTTGGAAATACGGTCATATCGGCCAGTATCGGCTCGTTAGCCGTTACCACCCCCATATCGAACTGACACAGATAAACCTCGCGACCGGTGAGTTCGATGGTCTGCTGCCAGGTTTTGTACCTGACCGTCAGCGTTGTTCTGGCCCCTTCGTCGGCATAGGGATTCTGGGCGGCAATCAGGATTTTGTTGCCCTTGGCCACACCCCGCCAAACGGGAAGCTCTTTATCCAGTAAGTCGCGGGCGGGTGTTTCGATGACCAGTTCGTAGGCTCCCTGAAACATATCGGCAAATCGCGACAGCCGATACAGGCCGTGCGTAAAATGCTCATAGGCCGCGTAGGTATCCGTGCGGGTCGGGGTCAGGGTTGGGTTTTCCCAGAGCCATAGACCGGCCGCTCCCGAAAAGAACGGGAAAATAGCCGTGGCTTCGGCCATAAACCGCTGAATGAAATTCGGGTAACTAGTCGAACTATCGTGGTAACGCAGCCATACCCACGGCACTACGGGTTTGGGACTCCAGGCCCGGTTCACCTCAACCTGAAACAGCAGGTAGGCCAGATACTGTTTGGCAAATGGATTCGGGTAATCGTAGAAATAATACGCGGAGGGCGACAGGGCGTTTAACTGCTCGTAATAAGGCCCGCCGATGCCCCGGCCAGTGGAATCCTGAACCAGATAATTCGTTCGGGCAAGATTGGTTGACCAGTCAGACCAGGAGAACGTCGCCACGTTCATGTACGTATTCAGCACAGGCGAATCGGCGTAGCTGGTCAGGCTGATGTTGGTCAGGTCGGCATGCTGGCGCACGTAACGGGCAGCTTCGGCATACAGATTCCGCATATCGCGCTTGTAGGCTGCGACAAAGTCGGCATCCGACAGGTTTCGATAAGGGGCGGGAACACGGGGATCGGTTTTGATTCGCAGAATCCGGGTATCCGTTTCCAGAATTCGCTCAAGATCGAGCGCCAGCCGACTGATGGGAAGCACGTACAAACCTGCCGAATTTTTCTGTCCACCGGCCAGGCCCGACAGAAAACTATCCCAATTGGCGCGGTAGCCGTTCAGGTCATTTGCCCAAGGGCTTTCGATGGTTTCCCAGGGTTGCCCAAAGCCGGTAGCCACGCCATAATAGACCACCGCCCGTTGCGAAGGTTTTACCAACGATCCAAACTCATTGTCTTTAATATCAACCAGGTGGCTAAATCCATGTCGGAGCGGGCTTGCCTGCGTATCCGAAAAGCGAGGGCCACCGTAAATAATCGGGAAAGGCAGCGAGAAATCAGGAAACTTGCTCCATTCAATCTGATTCGGCTGCGTAACCGGTGTAAAGCTGAGTCGCTCGGCACATTGCAGCTGAGCCGTCGCAACAGACAACAGGCCCGGCCAAAACCCAGCAAAACAGAGGAAGAAAAAGCCAAATGAAACGCGCATTGCTTGAAGTTTCGCCAAAACTACGGAATTTTAGGAGCGTAAGAAGCGATTAGAATTAATCGCTCGTTACTGTTTTACATATGAAACGAAATAAACAACCCCATCCCGTTATGCATCCCATTCGCATTCTGTTCTTCTGTACAGTTCTGTTTACCGCCCTGACCGGTTGCTCGACGGATAACGGCACCGACCCGAATCCAACTTCAGCATCTCAGTCAGAATTGCTCGTTGCCAACAACTGGGTAACCAATCGGGTATCCACGCCCGACGGGCAGGAAATCAACAGAAACCGGCTAAACCAGTCAACTCAGGTTCTCTACGACCTAAACATGCAGTTCCGGAACAACGGTACGGTTCGGGCGCTCGACCCCAAACAGTCTAACTCAGTGGTTAACCAGGGCACTTGGGTGCTGGCTTCCGACAGCAAATCCATTGATGTCAACGTGCAGGGATTCAGAGGTAATTTCCCGATTGTACAGCTAACGAAGAATAAACTCGTCCTCCGCCAACGCGCGCCCGTCGACGGGAAAGACGCGGATATCAATCTGGAATTTATACCAAGTTTGTAAGTCTTTTTAGTCGGTAAGTCGCTGAGCAACGTTCACCCACTCCCCAGAAATGAAATTTAAAACCGAGCCGGGCTTTTTTATCCATGCCGACGCCTGGGGTGACCCGCAGAACCCACCCGTATTGCTCCTGCACGGGGGCGGCCAAACCCGGCACTCCTGGGGCGATACAGCAACTGTGCTGGCCGACGCTGGCTGGTATGCCGTGGCCCTCGATGCACGCGGGCATGGCGACAGCGACTGGTCGGACAAGGCCAACTACAGCATCGACTACCTGGCCAGCGACCTTCGGACAATCTGTGCTACCTTCGACCGGAAACCCGCGCTTGTTGGGGCATCCATGGGCGGTATGACGGCCCTTGTAGCGGAAGGCGAACGAGGGCCATCCTACCCGGAGCCTATTTGCTCGGCCATTGTACTGGTCGATATTGCCCCGCGCAATGAACAGAAAGGCATCGAACGTATTTTCGCTTTTATGAGCCAGAATCTGGACGGCTTTGCCACCCTCGACGAAGCCGCCGAAGCCGTGGCCGCTTATCTGCCCAACAGACCACGCCCGTCAGATAACAGCCGACTGGAGAAAAACCTGCGACTGCGGCCGGGACCCAACGGCAATCAGCGTTATTACTGGCACTGGGACCCTAACATGCTGACCATCTGGCGGCACAGCACTGGTCCGGACAAACAGACAGACAACGCAAATCGATTGTATCAGGCGGCCCGCTCGCTAACCGTTCCAACGCTGATTGTTCGCGGAGGCATCAGTGATGTGGTGAGCGAAAAGGTTATGGCCGAATTTCTGAACGCGGTTCCCCATGTTCAAAGCATCAGCGTGGCCGACGCCGGGCATATGGTGGCGGGCGACTCAAATCATGCCTTCACCAGGGCAGTAATTGACTTTTTAAGTGGAGTTAGTGAGGTAAGTAAATAGTGAAGTAAGTTTGTTGGCCCCCAACGAGTAACTTACTTTACTCACTTTACTTAATCAACCTACTCCACTTACTTCATAGTTTTCCCCTTGAAAAACTCCCCCCGTACACTAACTGCCTGGACATACTATGACTGGGCCAACTCGGTTCATTCGCTGGTAATTGTATCGAGCATCTTCCCGGTTTATTTTTCGGCTACCGCCCTTAACGAAACTGGCGGGCCGATTATCCGCTTTCTGGGATTTTCACTCAAGAATTCGGTGCTCTTTTCCTATACCATTTCGGCGGCTTTTTTATTTACCGCCCTGCTCTCCCCCATTTGCTCGGCCATTGCCGATTATAGCGGCCACAAAAAAGCCTTCATGAAGTTCTTCTGCTATCTCGGGGCCATCAGTTGCAGTCTGCTTTATTTTTTCACCCGAGAAACCACCACCTTTTCGGTGATCTGCTTCTGGCTGAGCCTTATTGGCTGGAGCGGCAGCATTGTCTTTTACAACTCTTACCTACCCGACATTGCAACCGAAGACCAGTACGACCGGGTGAGCGCCCGTGGCTTTTCCATGGGGTATATTGGTAGTGTGCTGCTCATGATCATCAATCTGGTCGTCATTCTGAAGCGGGAGTGGTTCGGCAACATTTCCGAAGCGCTGGCTTCCCGTATCGCCTTCCTGACCGTGGGCATGTGGTGGATCGGCTTTGCTCAGATTCCGTTTAGTAGATTACCGGAAGGAGTCAAGAAAGTGACGCCCCAAACTCAAAAAAGCAACTATTTACTAAACGGCTTTAACGAGTTGCGGCAGGTGTGGGCCAACTTGCAGCAGCGTCCGCTGGCCAAGCGATTTCTCGTGTCCTTTTTTGTGTATAACATGGCGGTGCAAACAGTCATGTATGTGGCCACCATTTTTGGTAGTGATGAATTAAAACTACCGGGACAAAGTCTGATCATCACGGTATTACTGATTCAACTGGTCGCTATTCCGGGCGCTTACGGTTTTTCCCGACTTTCCGAATGGCTCGGCAACACCTATGCACTCATGGTGGCGGTTGTCATCTGGATCGGTATCTGCGCGGGTGCGTATTACGTGCAAACGCAATCGCAGTTTTTTATGCTGGCGGCCATTGTCGGGCTGGTTATGGGAGGAATTCAGTCGCTTTCGCGGTCTACGTACTCTAAACTCATTCCGGCAACTACCGACACCGCATCCTTTTTCAGCTTTTACGACGTAACCGAGAAGCTATCCATCGTATTGGGAACGCTCGTTTATGGACTCATCGAACAAATTACGGGGAGTATGCGCAATTCGGTACTCGCTCTGTTACTGCTGTTTGTAATTGGGTTCCTGCTTTTATGGCGAATTCCTTCACAAAAAGTTTACCATACCCCTTTGGAGAACGCAGAAGTTTTGTAAGTTTGTGGCCCGATCAGCCATCATTGATCAGGCACGACAAAGGAGGTTAGCTCAGTTGGTTCAGAGCGCTGCTTTGACAGAGCAGAGGTCAGCGGTTCGAGCCCGCTACTTCCTACACCGATTACCAAACCTCGAAAACGCCCCGTTTTCGAGGTTTTTTTATGCCGCTCCGGCATCTCTGTTCTCCATCAATTTGCTTGTTCAACACCCTCCGCATACTCCGTTTTAAGCCGGACCAGAGATGGCTTCCATTGGTCAAACATAAACGATTATATATATTTACCGATCAAGTACTCTATATACACTCTATATATACTCTTATTGACTGGAATAGCTGAATAAGCGTGTATGACTGCCGCGAACAACGCATTCAACCAATAAAGCCACAGTCTGATTATGTCGTATCGGCTTGGCTTAAGTAACCCCACGACCTGCTTTATTCTCTTCACGCTAAATCTGAGCCTGTTCCTGACCGGTTGCAGACTCGTATTATCATTTTTCGAGGTGTTGACTACGACCTGTGCGGTCAGCAACTTTTTCTGTGAACACAATCAATACAATACCCTTTCTCTCCGCAGCATAACCATGAAAAAAAATCCACTCCTACTTCTTCTTCTTTTAGTATCCACTTTTTGCCGGGCGCAGGAAATACGAGGCTTAGTCCGGATTGTTGACGGAGGTACTTCCCAACCCGCGTCGCTGAGTATTGTGGGGCCCGATTCACTTGGGGAAGGAACGACCAAACCCTACCGTATCATCCTGACTTCGCCAACCGGCACTACCGCTGATGTTTCTGAAACGGCTCGTTTCTCCGCCAGCCGGGGTAGTGCATCCGGCCTGACCATTACTCCGGGCAAACCGATCAATTTGACCAACGCCAACAATACCGTTCGGGGTGATGACCGCATTACTACACTCCGGGCAACGTACGAAACCCTTAGTATAAGCCGGGAAATCGTGCTGACCGACGCCACCGCCGGCTATGTAGCGGTGGCCCCGCGCCTGGTAAATGCGACAGATATAAACAGGTGGCCGCAAATGAAAACCGGTGACCTGATTGTTGAAGGGGCCACATTCGTTGTCGCCAATCAGGGCGATTACTCCATCCAGATTCGATCAAGTCAGAATAATGTACCCACCTTGCAGCCAGGCGCTACGGTCTGGATCAAGGGCGCTAGGTACATCAATTTTACCCTACAGCTCAACCAGTCGCGGGTACCGGTCGGCCAGCCACCCATTCAGGTGAGGAACTACGATGGGCAGGTAGAAATACAGAACACATTGACCCTGCTGGGGGCGCAGGGAGCAAAAATTTCGGGGAAGTACGAAGCGGCTACGGGCATGGGCGATGCGGATTACCAGGGACATGGCAAGGGAAGTTATGCTTTTACCACCGGCCGGTATGGCTGGCTGCTCAATAACAAGTACCTCGACAAAACAAGACCTGCCCTGACTATGGACGGGGGCGTGCGCGATATTGAATGGGAGTTTATGGAAGTCAAGGCTGGCTATTTTACGGCCATGCTGTTCAATGCCCGCAATTACGACATGAACATCCCCACGTCGACAACTTACCTTCCCTTCGAAAACATCAACATCCACGACTTCTACATTCACGATCTCGATGGGGAAGGCATTTACCTGGGGTCGACCGAATTAAACCTGAAAGCCCATTTCAAGGGCGGCAGCTTTTACAATTCACGGGTGTTACGGGTTGGCAATGAAGGGCTTCAGTTTGGCCAGCTGAATGCAGGCATGCGTGTGTTCAACAACGTTGTCCATAGCAATTTCAACTGGCGGGACCCTTTCCAGAAGTATCAGGACAATTCGCTTCAGCTTGCCTTGTTCGAAGGCGTGAGGGTGTACAATAATCTCTTTCTGAGTGGAGGAGAAAAGCAGTTTACTGTCCTCGCCAGGGGCGATACGGCAATTGGCAGCATTGCCAGCCGCACCGATACACTGCTCATTCGCAACAACGCCTTCCTATACAACCGGGGATGGTACGAAGGTTTTCTGAGCACCCTGGGGGTGGCTGGTGTCAGAAACCCAATCAAAAACCTGACGCTGACCATCGACCGGAATCTATTCGGTAAAAATACATACGCCTATAACCAGGTTTACACCAATGTACCTGAACAGAACTACCTGCTCCTCTTCGATTTACTGGGTACCGATACCGACATACGGGTCACTAACAATGTTTATGATGGCAGCAGCAAGGCCCGGACAAGGTGGGTACTGAACTCAGGTCCCACCCCCATTTTTGAATCGGCAAATAGTCTGAACGGCATCGTTCCCCATCCCGCCTTTGAAAATTATTTGGGACTTCCCCCTGACTATCACTACTCCCGAATCGAGAAATGGGCCGGGGTCGTAGGCAGTGAAAGCGGATTTACGGCACCCGGTACTCTTAAAGGTACACTCATCACCGTACCCATTGGTGATATCCGCTTTCGGAATGGCATCGGCTATGAATCGAAAGCAGCCAACAATACCAACATTGAGCCAGCCGTAGCGTCAAATTGGCAGAACTACTGGAATGTCCTCTATTGGGATCGACGGACGGGCGAGTTGATCCGTAACCCAACGAACCTGTCTAACCTTTCCACAACGCCACCAGACAATACCAGGCTACTTAACTTTTATAAAGATCGGGGTATTGGTGTCTACTGAGTTGGCGTAGACCCTCCGGGGTAAGGTTACTATCCCCAACGAGTCTGGTCAGGCGGCTATAGGCATCTTTCCGATTCTCGACGGACGAATCGTCAAAGCGTTTGTAAGTCACCCAGTCGACATAAGCGGTGTTTTGATCAACATCGAGAATGCCCCCTCCTTCAACGGCCTTCCCATCGAGTTCAGGTACGTAAAGGACAGTAAGCGTAATAGCGGCTTCGCCTTTAGGATAAAATGTCCAGGAGAGTTTCATCGTTCGCTCTTAAGTTAAGACCAGGTAACCGGGCTACTATTTTATTTATAAAATAAAACTTCCTTAGTCTACCACTGTTAACTTAAGTAAGTTCTAGTTTTACGTTTTTCCGTTACCAGTAGTTCACTTGAAACCCTTTACAACACACGATTTCCAACAGGCGAAAGCGAATCATTTATTGTTTAAACGTCAGTTGTCGGCTAGCTTATACAACCAAACAACTGAACAAGATATTCGCATCCTGTCTCAATATGCCTGTACACTTGGTCAATGGCTTTATAATCATGCCTTGATTGACCATGAAGAAATTGATGAAGTGTATGAGTTAGAACGAGTTCACGCCTTAGTACATACCCGTAGCCGGGCGCTGCTGAAGACGTACACTACGGGGCATGTCGAGGAAGCCCGTCGGGGACTTCCGGAACTGGAGCAGGCAACGGATCGACTTGTGGAATTGCTCGATACACTCGAAAGAAAGCTCCTTCCCGGCACCCCGGAAATTCTGGATCAGGCAATTATACCGGGACCTGAGATACTGCAAGACTTCTTTGTGCACTCACCAGTAATTCATTGCATCCTCACCGGTCCCACGCATATTTATTCGTTTGCCAACCCGGCCCATGAAGCGTTGGTTGGCGGACGAAAGGTAGTAGGAAAGCCCATTCGAGACGTATTGCCTGAGCTGGCTGATCAGGGTTTTTTCGAGTTGCTCGATGAGGTGTATACCCAATCGAAACCCTATGTAGGCAGAGAAATGTCGATTGTGCTGGATAACGGCCGGGGAACAAACCGGCAGGCATACCTAAACTTCATTTACCAGCCCATAAAAAACGCCCTAGGCCAAACGGAAGGCATACTGGCTTATGGAACTGAAGTCACGGACCAAGTGGCCGCGCGAAAAAAAGTGGAAGAAAGTGAGGCTCGTTTCCGCTCGATCATTGAAGAGGCTCCAGTTGCTACCTGTCTTTTTGTAGGCCCCGACATGCGCGTTGATGTAGCCAACGATTTAATGCTTCGCTATTGGGGTAAAAGCCGGTCTGTATTGGGTCAACCCCTCATAAAAGGGGTTCCCGAACTGGTGGGCCAGCCCTTTCTTGACATTCTCGACACGGTATTCAAAACAGGAAAAACCTACAAAGCTAAAGCTGCCAGTGCAGAACTTAAGCTGAATGGTGTTTTGGGTACTTACTATTTTGACTTTACCTACAAGCCGCTTTTTAATGAACAGGGGCAGGTATACGCCATTATTGACACGGCCATTGATGTTACCAACCAGGTATTGGTGCAACAGCAGCAGTTACAGTTAGCCGCTATTGTGGAGAAGGTGCCCATCTACGTCACGATTACCAGCTTAGATGGCAACATTCAGTACATCAACCCTTTCGGTCAACAATTGCTGGGCCTTACCCCCGACGAAGTACGCACGAAGCACCTCCGTGATTTTTTTGTCGAAGAGGATATGAATATTCTGGGTAACGAGGCCTTACCGGCTTTACTGACCAGTCACCATTGGGAAGGCAAACTGCACATGCGCCATTTTCAAACCGGCGAATTAATACCTTTTGACACGACCTCCCTGGCACTAACCGATCCAACTACGGGTAATCTTGAGGCACTGGTTGCCGTTAACCGCGACCTGCGCCCCGAGCTTTTGTCAATGGCGCAGCAGGATCAGATCATGCAGGAACTCAAAGCCAGTGAAGAGCGCTACCGCCGTTTGTCCGCTCAACTGGAGGAGCAGGTAAACGAGCGCACGGCAGAACTGGCGGCTATTAATGAAGAGCTTGCTGCTACCAACGAAGAGCTTGCCGTCACCAACGAAGAATTAGCCTCTGCCAACGAGGAGTTTGCCGTTACGAACGAAGAGCTGGAAGAAGCCAACCAGTTGTTTAGCCGTTCCAACCAAAACCTCGAACGATTCGCTTACATTGCCAGTCATGACCTACAGGAGCCGCTTCGCAAAGTTCAGCAGTTCGGCGATTTACTAAGCACTCAGTACGGTTCTCAGTTGGGTGAAGGCATCATGTACCTTGAGCGTATGCAGGCAGCCGCCACTCGCATGTCGACTCTCATTCGGGACTTACTAAGCTTCTCCCGCATTTCCACCTGGCAGGACGTTACCGCCCTGGTTTCGCTAACCAATGTGGTAGAGACCGTACTCAATGATTTAGAACTGCGTATTCAGGAAACCGGGGCCATTATACAGGTAGAGCCTCTGCCCAACATTCAGGGCGACCGGTCGCAGTTGGAGCAGCTCTTTCAGAATTTGCTGAGCAATGCCCTGAAATTCAGGAAGCCGAACCAGCCTCCCCAAATTCATATTCATTACCAGGGTATTAGTGCCAAAGACCTTCCTCCCACGGTAAAACCAGCCCGGCAGGCACGGGCGTATTACCAAGTGCAGGTGTCGGACAATGGAATCGGCTTCGACGAAAAATACGTGGACCGGATTTTTCAAATCTTTCAGCGCTTACACGGCAAAAGTGAGTTTGCCGGAACCGGCATCGGGCTGGCTATCTGCGAGAAGGTTGTTACCAACCATGGCGGAGCAATTATTGCCAACAGCGAGCCGGGCCAGGGTGCCACGTTCAGTATCTATTTACCAGTCCAATCTTGACTTATTCTGCTAGCATCAGGGTAATTCATATTTTAGATTACCCTGATGCCGGTTCAGTCAGCCCGAACGAAACAGTCCCGCTTCGTTCGGGCTGACTGAACCGCACTTTGTGTGCCGACAAAATTCGTGTACCTTGGGTAATTCTAGTCGCCACCCATTGTAAACGCCCTTCCCCTATGCCTGTGCGATTTAAGTACGCACGTCTGCTGATTGTATTTATGCTGATCCAGGCAGGCGAATCCTTCAGTCAATCCAACTGGCTTCCTCCCTCTCTGGAGAATGCCCCCGACTCAGCCAGGGTGTGGACACTTGGGCAGATCGGCGATTCGCTGGTCAACGTAGGGCAGTTGAAGAATGCCCGGCAGGCATATCAGCAGGGGTTATTTTTAGCCCAGCGCATGGGTACACCCAGATCAATTGGGCTGGCCTATCGGGGAATGGGGTACTGGTACGAGCACGTGAGCGATTACACGCAGGCCATAGTCTACTACCAACAGGCCCTGTCAGAGTTTAAAAAAGCAAATGACGTTCGGAATACGGCCAGCACCCTGTATTTTATCAGCTTTAGCTACGATCAGCTTCATAACGACAAACAAGCATTCCACTACGCAGAACTGGGCATGAAACTGGCCCGCCAGGCTGAGATAAACGAAGTGCTGGTGCAGTTCTATGAGCAAATGGCTCATCTACTGAGTCATGGCAAGGACGAAAAACAGGCAGATGCCTACATGCAGAAAGTGCTGGCCTACTATAAAGACAAAGGCGATTCGTCAACCTACTACACGGCCCTGTTCAACTCGGCGTTGATGGACAAAAACTGGAAACTTTACACCCTGGCAGAAGACAAGTTCCGCCGGGCGGAGCAGTTTGCTACTAAGCAGAAAGATGCTTATTTCCTTGGGTTTATCTGGGCGAGTTTGCCCTACGCGCTCATTCCTCAAAACAAACTCGATGAAGCCGAAAAATACTGCCGGCAGGCACTCCGGTGGGTTCAGGAAACGGGAACAAATAAATATAGTATGCTCGCCGACATCAACGACCATCTGAGTCATATTGCCGAGAAACGGGGCGATTACCGGCAGGCGTTGTTCTACTATAAGCAGCAGGTAATTAACCGGGATAGTATTGTCAATGAAACAAAGAACCGCCAGTTGGCAGAATTGGAAACCCGGTATCAGACACAGCAAAAAGAGGTGGAAATCAACCAGCTTCTTGAGACCAATGCCGTACAGGAACGCCAGATCTGGGCGGGTATTGCCGGTCTGATTGTGCTTACCCTGCTGCTGGCTACTCTATACTGGCTTTACCGGCGCGTCCAGCACAGTAGGTTACACATTCAGCAACAGTCCGACCAGATGGCTCTGCTGATGAAAGAGCTTCACCACCGGGTCAAGAATAACCTCGCCATCGTTTCCAGCCTGCTCAAACTCCAGTCGAATCGGCTAAGCGATGAGAAAGCAGTGCAGGCCGTTCGGGAAGGGCAACAGCGTGTAGAAGCCATGGCCCTTATTCACCAGCGTTTGTACCAGACCGAACAGGTTACAACGGTCGATATGCGCGAGTACCTAACCGATCTGTCGGCCAGCCTGATGCGGGCGTATGGCCACGAAGCCGACGAATTCGACCTACAGTTGACGGTCGAACAGCCCAAACTGGACGTAGATGTAGCCATGCCCCTCGGGCTGATCGTTAACGAATTAGCAACTAATGCCTTTAAGTATGCCTACAACAGCAAACACAGGCCCTTTCTGCGAATAGCCTTACTAAATCAAGAAACGGAATCGGGTATTACCCTTGAAGTGCAGGATAACGGACCGGGAGTTGATGTAGCCGCCTGGCAACTGACCTCTGGCCCTTCCTCGTTCGGAAAACGCCTGATTGCTTCCCTCAGCGAACAGTTGGAGGGCGAGTTTAAATTTCACCGGCAGGACGGCACTCTGTTCCGGCTGTATGTGCCCGAAGTTCGCCTTCAGGCTTGAGCCAATACCTGTTCACGCGGTAGTAAAAGTTGCGGCTCTCCCACTTTTCGCATCGACCGTTTCGCGTATTCTTTTATCCATGACGACTGCTCAAAAAATCGAACCCGTTCAGGCAAAGCCCCGGGCTTTTACCCATAAAATTCGTATTGTCACCTCGGCATCCCTGTTCGACGGCCACGATGCCGCCATTAACCTGATGCGTCGGCTCATGCAGTCGTCCGGGGCCGAAGTTATTCACCTGGGCCACAATCGTTCTGTAGCCGAGATTGTGGATTGCGCCATTCAGGAAGATGTACAGGGCATTGCCGTGACCAGTTATCAGGGTGGCCATCTGGAGTTTTTTAAGTACATGTATGACCTGCTGCACGAACGCGGGGCTGGCCATATCAAACTGTTTGGTGGTGGGGGCGGCACCATTCTGCCCACCGAAATCGACGAGCTTCATGCCTTTGGTATTACCCGAATCTACTCCCCGGACGATGGCCGGGCGATGGGCCTGCAGGGTATGATCGATGATGTATTGACCCAGTGCGATTTCGACACGCCCGCCCCTACGCAAGTCAGTACACCCTCACAAACAGACACTCAACTCATTGCTCAGCTGATTAGTCAGGCAGAAAATCATCCGGATCGGTTTGTCGGCCAGTTACGTGTTCCGGGCGCTGTACGGCCAACACCCGTATTGGGCATCACTGGCACGGGTGGAGCCGGGAAGTCCTCTCTGGTCGATGAACTGGTACTTCGTTTTTTGCGCGCCTTTCCCCAGCAGACGATCGCCATTATTTCCGTTGATCCGTCCAAACGCAAATCGGGGGGTGCGCTGCTCGGCGACCGAATCCGGATGAACGCCATCCACTCGCCACGGGTGTACATGCGCTCGCTGGCTACCCGTCAGTCCAATCTGGCCCTGAGTCGCCATGTTCAGGATGCCATTGATGTGTGCCGGGCAGCTCAATTTGACCTGATCATCGTGGAAACGTCGGGCATAGGACAGTCCGATACAGAAATTACGGAACATGCCGACAAAACGCTTTACGTGATGACGGCCGAGTACGGAGCGGCTACGCAATTGGAAAAAATCGATATGCTCGACTTTGCCGATGTCATTGCCATCAATAAGTTCGACAAACGTGGCTCACTCGATGCCCTTCGTGATGTGCGCAAACAATACCGGCGCAATCACAACAGTTGGGATACTCCAGATGATCAACTTCCTATTCTGGGCACCATTGCGTCGCAATTCAACGATGCGGGCATGAACCAGCTCTTCGACCGGCTGATGCGGGTGCTGGGCATGGAGCATTCAGCAACCAACATGTCGTCTATGGCCAATGAGCCGCAGCCCGCTCCCGCTGCCATTATCCCCACCGATCGAGTTCGCTACCTGGCCGAAATTGTGGAAGAGAGCCGACGGTATGCCGATTTTGTGGAGGAACAAACGACCCTGGCCCGGCAACTCTATCAGCTTGAAGGGGCCATCTCGCTGATACCCGACGGGGCTGCCAAGGAAGAACTTCAGCGTCTACTCGCTGACCGGGAGGGGCGTCTCGCTCCTGACAGCCGCCAGCTTTTGCGGCAGTGGCCCGCTATGCAACAACGATACACGGCCGAGTTTTACGAATTTACGGTGCGGGATAAAGTGATCCGCCAGCCACTGTATACCGAAACCCTTTCGCACCTGAAAATACCGAAAGTCAGTTTGCCCAAATACAACGACTGGGGCGATGTACTGCGCTGGCTGCTGACCGAGAATGTGCCGGGAGAATTTCCGTTTACGGCGGGCGTGTTCCCGCTCAAGCGCGAGGGCGAAGACCCCACCCGGATGTTTGCCGGTGAGGGCGGACCGGAGCGCACCAATCGCCGGTTTCACTATGTGTCGAAAGGTTTACCGGCCAAACGACTCTCTACCGCCTTCGACTCCGTTACCCTCTACGGCGAAGACCCGGCCATGCGACCCGATATTTTTGGCAAAATTGGTAACTCAGGCGTCAGCATCTCTACCCTGGATGACGCCAAGAAACTATACTCGGGCTTCGACCTCTGCAATCCGTCAACGTCGGTGTCGATGACAATCAACGGACCGGCCCCTATATTGCTGGGCTTTTTCCTGAATGCGGCCATCGACCAGCAGTGCGAGAAATGGTTGCGGGCCGAAGGTAAATTCTACACACAAGTCAATGGTCCGACCTATCAGGGCGAACTTCCGGAAGGAAATGACGGGCTGGGGCTGATGCTGCTGGGTACCACCGGCGATCAGGCAGTGCCGCGTGAGGTCTACGAACAGCTTAAAGCCGATACGCTCCGAAAAGTACGCGGCACCGTACAGGCCGATATTCTGAAGGAAGATCAGGCCCAGAACACCTGTATTTTCTCGACTGAATTTGCGCTCAGGATGATGGGCGATATTCAGCAATATTTCACCGACAACCGGGTACAGAATTTCTATTCCGTTTCCATTTCTGGCTATCACATCGCCGAGGCCGGGGCTAATCCGATTTCCCAGCTGGCCTTCACCCTGTCGAACGGGTTTACGTTCGTTGAGTACTACCTGAGCCGGGGCATGTCTATTGATGCTTTTGCGCCTAACCTGTCGTTCTTTTTCTCGAATGGCATGGACCCGGAATACACGGTGCTGGGTCGGGTGGCCCGCCGGATCTGGGCCAAAGCCATGCGTCATAAGTACAAAGGGAACGAGCGTTCCCAGAAGCTGAAATACCACATACAAACGTCGGGGCGGAGTTTACACGCGCAGGAAATAGCCTTCAATGACATACGCACCACCTTACAGGCACTACTGGCCATTTATGACAACTGCAACTCCCTGCATACCAACGCCTACGATGAAGCCATCACAACTCCTACCGAAGAGTCGGTCCGGCGGGCCATGGCCATTCAGTTGATCATCAACCGGGAGTTTGGCCTGGCCACAAACGAAAACCCCTTGCAGGGCGCATTTATCGTCGATGAACTGACGGAGTTGGTGGAAGAAGCCGTTTATCAGGAATTCCTGGCCATCAACGAGCGGGGCGGGGTATTGGGCGCTATGGAGCGGATGTACCAGCGCAGTAAGATTCAGGAAGAGTCGATGTACTACGAAACCCTGAAGCACAATGGCACCCTGCCGATTGTAGGCGTCAATACCTTCCTCGACCCGGCGGGCTCCCCTACCATTGTACCCGCCGAGGTTATTCGCTCGACGGAGGCAGAAAAACGCTATGCGGTCGATTCGTGCCGGGCGTTTCAGGAAACCCACCGGCAGCAAGCGGAGCGAGCACTGACTAACCTGCAAACAGCAGCCCTCACCAACGAAAATATTTTTGAAAGCCTCATGGAAGCCACGAAAGTCTGTTCGCTAGGACAGCTGACCAATGCCCTCTACGCCGTAGGCGGGAAGTATCGACGAAATATGTAAGGCTTTTTCGGACAACCAGCCCCGTGACGACTAATCGGGCATCACGGGGCTGGTTGTCCGAAAAAGTATCCTCGCCTGATCGTCCTCACCATTGGCATACCCATTCCCCGGAGTTGAGTCAGGGTCGGCCTGATCCGTGCTGGCAATCTGCGCCTGGCTCGTGAAAGTGCCGGTTTTGAGTGCTTTCACCAAATACTTCAGCGTGGCCGACTCCCCTACGGCAAGTTTACCAATTTTACCACTGACCACGCCACCAGCAACACTCATTCCCGAAACGGAGGATACAAACTGACTATTGGAAGCTAGCGGACTGCTTACCACCGTATTCGTGGCTTCGGCTCCCCCCCGATTATGAACCATCAGGCTAACCTCTATCGGCTGACCAACCGCAGCGGCAAGCTGGTTTAACCAGATTTGCAGGCTCAGATCGGCTTTGCCGGGGTCAGACGCAGGTTCATTACTGATTACCGATGCTATCGGGGCCTGCGCTGGATTGGGCGACGTATACACAGCGGATGAATTCGCTATCGTCCTTAAGTCGACGAGTGCCTCATCCATTTCGCCATTTGCCGAGCCATCGTTCGAAATCGCATTGTCATTTTTATTGGCCATAGCCGTTATTTCGGACGAAATCTGGTAGTAGCCGGGGGCAGTAACCCGAGCCACATACTGGCGTACTATTGTTTCTCCCGACAGTATAGCCGGTATAGTTGTACTTACGGCCTTATTGTCGAACGTCACAGCCGGACCTAACGAAACAACGCTAACAGTTGATGGAAGACGGCTGGTTACGGTAACGGAAGCAGCATCGCACTCACCCGTATTGCGCACGAACATGCTGAACCGGACACTATCGTTCAACGCCACTACGCGACGGGATGTCTGCATACGTAACTCCAGATCAACACTGGCTAACCCAATAGTTTGTGATACCCCACCCGAAAGGCAGCCGTAAACCGGATTTTTAGCTTTCAGGGTGTATACCCCCGGTTGGGTAACCCGTATGGATGCCGCCGTAGCTCCACTACTCCACTCCGTCCACGCGCCGGCTGATGACGTTAGCGTCAAACCGGTGGAACGACAGATCGTCCAGCTCTCATTTTCGGAGGTTACCGTTGGCGGGCTGGGCAGAATGTCGGGGGGTACGGCAATGGCAGGTGGAAAGAATATTGTGGATTGTGGGCTTTTAATTCGTGCGGAGTACGTTCCGGGCCCAGCAGTTATGGTTTGTAAGGTACTGCCGTTTGTCCATTCGTAAGCGTAGCCGGGCGGCTGGCTAAGCGTTAGCGCATTGGCTCCGGCACAACTGATACTGGCCAGAGGTTGTAGCTGGGCAGGAAAGGGCGTTATCGAGCGCAGCACATTGTTTATGGCGTTAGCCCATGACTCCGCTGCCTTAACCTGACCCGCTGTAGAAAAGTGAATCCCATCAGGGCGGTCATCCTGCGAGTTTATATTATCCAGATCAGGGCCCATATACGTTTCGAAATTTGGCTGGCCAATGATCCTGAACTGAGCCGACCTCACATTATCGAAACGAGTATCAACAAACGACGATATAGCCACGATGAAACCCAGCTTCGGCATCCGAAACTCCGTTCTTACCTTTTCAATAACCTTTTGGTAATACTTATAGGTTGAGTCTTCAGGATTTCTCCGATCGTTTTCGCCATGCTGGACCAGAACGGCCCGAATACCCGTAGTGGGTACGTACATATTCATGACATTCCGGACATTGACATAGGGCATGCGCAGGTCATACCGAATAAACGAATGCTGAAACGGAATATCATACGCAGCATTATAATTGTCTTTCATGGTTGTACCCCCGAATCCAGCATTATAAAACAGCACGGGTACATTGATGCGTCGCACGAGTTCATCCCCCATATGCCCCCAGAACCAGGCAATTTCGGCAAAAGGCGAACTCCCACTTTTGGCAAGCAACTGACTGAATACGAGACCAGGCAAATAGTGGGTATCGGCCGTATTTCGGTACTGCTCCATGGCCGCACTGTTTTGGTCAACACCAACAACATTCACCCGTTCATCGGAGGCACCGTCTAGTGACTGGCATTTATTTACCCCATCGAAAAAACACGTTGTTCCCTGCGCATTGGAATGGCCCATGATCAAAAACACCTCACCGACCCCAAAGCGGTCAATTGAGTCGACGGCGACAAGGGTACCGTTTTTTGACCCTCGCACAAGAATTTTATACCAGCCTCCGGCAACGTTTATACGGCCGTTGAATTGACCATTTTTAGGGTTAGCCTCTACCGTTAACCAGGCCGTTGTAGTACCTTGACCGGCATTTTTGGCAATGACGCGGGCCTCAACAAGGTCTATTGACTGGCTGTAACTACCGGCAATTTGTACGGATGCATTATTGTCAGCATCGCGCTGAACGACCATTCGGCTGACAGGGTATGTAATTTTTAGTTGAGCTACTGACTTGACTGGGAACAATAAAATACTCAGACATAAAAAACTAGCAACAAAAAGTGCACAGATACGCAAATTCATTTTGATCAGGAAAAAGTTCGTTACGGTTGCTGCTATAGCCTCATAACACAGAACTCACCCAACCATTATCTTCTTGACAATCAAAGGAATAATCAAGCTTTAACCGGTAGTATCAGGACTAAAAAGAGGCCAATAAGCAGATATTTTTATTGAAGCTGGCCATGGATAGACGTAGTAATGACTGACTTTACTTAGAGTAGAATCTATAATTTCGTTAACTCTACATCAAGTAAGAGATTATATATTCAGGCAAATGTACACAATTAGTTATTTATACTTCTTATATGTATACAATTTTAATTTTCTTTTTCTCTATTGTTTAATCAAATGCATTTAAGTTTGCCCCTGTCTCAGGAGACCTCTGACAAGACATCATCATAAATAAAGGCAGAGATTTGAGTAGCGGCTGTATTGTCGATTAATCCTAACTAAACCGGATGCACACCTCAGTATTTTGTAGGTACGTAGCCTTTCTGATTGAAACTGATTGAAAGTCTTTTCCAGACAACCGATTTAACATTCCAGAACTATTGATTTTTTCGTCTGAAAAGCATTTTTCACCGAAAAATTGGCCGCTCAACGGAGCAGATGATTTAGCTCACCGAATACGCTGACATTCGTCAGTGAGCAAGCTAATTAACCGCTATACATTTGAATGAACGTAACAATTAACCTTCATGCTATTATTATTCACAACCCAGGACATTAACGCTAGCCAGCGAAATTTTTCATGGTGGTTTACTACCATAGAGACAGCCCTTGACGCACTCAGCAGTATCGCATCGAGAGAAAATAAGCTTATTAAAGCGGAGCTAATTGATGAAGATCATCGCATTTCACTTCCTGTTGATGCCTTCGACGGCAGCTTCTTATCACCTGTAATCAACGAGCTAGAACTAGAGTGGCAGTTTCTATTAAATGAACCTGCCTAACGCAGGTAGTACCTGTTCCGTTTAAGACTAATTTCAATAAGCATGGAGTAAAATCCCACCGTTAACTTTTACTGCATAAACCGTAACTAGGCTTAATTTATAATTCGTTCTGCAAGAGATATTACCGTAACTGAAGATAACATGAATGATTGCAAGGTCCGGGATTAGGCCTCAACTGGCTTAATCCCGCCTTAACTTAGTGTAGTCATAAACCATACTGTTGCCTATTACTTTAGTAGCTATATATACTATTTACCAGATTAAATGCTTTACACCCTACCCTAAACTTGTAAATGAATAACACAAGCGGACAGGCAGGTGGTGAAGTCTCTCCCGGGTGGCACGTTAGCCGTTCGGGAGAGTTTTTTTACAGGCATCTTAGTTAAAATGTTCGGGCTCTTAATCGCAAACAGTAACATAGTATTGTTGTACTGCTTATTTCTGTACGTATTTTGCATTAATTTGTAATTCGTTGCACTCCAATAAATCCAGCTCTTTCCTCATGCGTGCTACGTATACCAAACGACTCGGCCTGTTCCGAAATCCGGCAGTACAACACGAATTGGAGCGTCTTGACCCCATTCGCGACAACCAGCGTATGGTGCACTTACTATCGGCCTACGAATTTCCCTTCGATATTACCCGGGCACTGGAACTGGCCTTGTTTCACACTTACGCCAGTCCGCGCGTATCGGGTTTACTGGCCCGCACCGGCGAATTTGAGCGACACGGACAAAAGCGGTACGACGACACCAGCCGCCTGATTTCAGAGTTCCTCGAATCAGGCTACGACAGTGATAAGGGCATGCGGGCCATCACCCATATGAATCAGATTCATGATCACTACAAAATCGATAATGCCGATTTTCTGTTTGTGCTGGCCACGTTCGTGTTTTATCCCATCGACTGGCTACGCCAGTACGGGTGGCGAAAACTAACGGTGGCGGAAGAGCAGGCATTCTTTTATTTCTTCCGGGAGGTAGGGCATCGAATGAACCTGCGTGACCTTCCCGATACCCTTGATGAATTTCGGACGGCTACCGACGCCTATGAAAACCGGTATTTTCGGTTTACGGAGAGTAATCGAAAGATAGCGGATGCAACTGTTCGTATCGTTCAGGGCTGGTTTCCCCGCCTGCTGCACCCGGTTGTGCAGCCCGCTTTCTCGGCACTGATCAACGATAAACTACGGCTTGCATTTGGCTACCAGAAACCGCCGGGCTGGTTTACGGGGTTGATATCGGCCTCCCTATGGATTCGTAAATGGCCGCTCCGCTGGATTACCTTCAAGCCTTACCCTGCCCTCATCGAAAACGCAAGCTTTCGCTATTATCCGGACGGCCCACCCGATATTGAAGCTGTCGGCCCGGAACATCTTGTAAAGGGGCAACCAGAAATCTAGGGGGCAGTATTACTTTAATCTCCTGCCAGTATGTACCGGCAGGAAGACGCTAACAGCCGGATGCATGGTAAAAAGTCGAAACTCAGACCCGTCATTCACCAGAATTCCACTCGACCGATTCCCGCCGACGATAGGATTACCGTTGTATTTTGTCCAGTGAATCAAGTCTTTCGATACCGCTACGTTAGTAGACCATTCCCGCCAGTCGGGAAAAGCCGATGCATGGTAATAGGCATAATAAGCTCCCTTATAACGAATTACCTGATTCATTGCCACCGCGTAGCGATCGTACTCGGCTGGTCCTTTGGTTAGGACCGGCTCATCCTGCACATTGGTCCAAACGGTCAGGTCTTTGGATGTTGCGAGCCAAACGGCCGCATCCTTCCGTTCATAAAACAAGTACCATATTCCTTTTTCCCGCCAGATTGTGGGCGTACCGTAAGGCCCTTCACTCAGTGGCTGGTTATTCGTGTACCGAATATCAAGCGGCCCCTGTTCTTTCCAGTGGATTCGGTCGGTGGAGGTAAGCAGGTGAGCCACATCGTTCTCCCCTTCCGCAAACATGTAGTATATAGAACCGGATTTACTTACCGACACATCTTCAACCCAGGAGGTGGAATGGATTGGATTGCCTTTGTAACGGGTCCAGGTGAGCCCGTCCGGCGAGGTGGCATATCCTAAAGAGCGGTTTTGATTTGCCCCGTCCCGGTAACCCGTATACCACATGTGGTAGATCCCGTCTTCGTGAAGAATATACCCTCGCTCCCGAATCTTCTGATCCCAGGTGTCGGCGCCTGTTCCCGTAAAAACCGGATTGGACGGACCCGGTGAGAACGTAGTCAGCTCAGCCGGGAAAGTTGGTGCCGCCGGTTTAGAAAACGGGCTAACCGGCACAAACGACAAGCTGACCGCCACAAGAACCAACGCTGAAAATACGGTATAAGGGGCTATTCTGACGGAGGTTTGCATAAGTATTTTAGAGGGTAGAAACCGGCGAAACTGTAAAAAGCATTTATATTATGTTACCAGACCAGGCTTCCTACAGCACCACTGGCCAGCGTCAACCGGGCGTGTCTGCCTTTATTTATAATACGAACGGGCTGCGCGGATGGGCTATCGTTCAGCACGATCACAACCGTTTTTCCGTCAGGTGTTTTAAACGCAACGTTGGGTAGAAACGCAGGCAGGTTAGACTCAATGCGAACAGAACCCGGCCGGACAAATTTTGCCGCCAGCGCAACAATGTAATAGGCCGGGTTGCGCTTTACGGTATTGCCCCTGATGGTCAACGCACCCAGGCATTGATCGCATCCGCCGGGTGTATGCGGCTTTTGTTCAGGATCAGCGGCCAGATTCCATTCCAGTACGGTGCGGCTCCAGTTGCGGGTAGCTCCGATAATCAGCTCCCGAACATGCCAGTTCAGGTCGCCTTTCAGATTGCCCGGCGCACCGATCCACTGTTCAGTGAAATAGATATTCTTATCCGGATACGCTTTATGCACCTCCGAGAGGGCGCTGATCGGACCAGCATACAGATGAAACGCCGACCCATCAACGTATTTTCGAGCCGCTGGATCAGCCAATACCGACAGGGGGTAGTCGGGCCGATCGGCATTATGATCGTAAAGAATAATTTTAGTTTTAAGTCCGGCTTTTTCGAAGGCTGGCCCCAGGCTTTTCCGAATGAAAAGTGCCTGTTCGGCAGGCAGCATCAACAAACTGGGGTTGTTGCCCGGATGTAATGGCTCATTCTGAATAGTAATCGCATCAATCGGAATACCCGCCTTCTTCATGTCCTGAATGTAACGGACAAAATACTGTGCGTAAACATCGTAGTATTCCAGTTTCAGACTTCCCCCCTTTGAGTTTCCGTTGGATTTCATCCAGACGGGTGGCGACCAGGGCGAGCCAAGGATTTTGAGCGCAGGATTTATTGCCAGAATCTGTTTTAGAACCGGAATCAGATATTGCTCATCAGGGGCCAGGCTGAATTTAGCCAGGGTTGGGTCGGTTGCTCCCGCTGGCAGATCGTCATACGAAAACACGCGTTCATCCAAATCCGATGCGCCGATGCTTATCCGCAGATAACTAACCCCGATTCCCTTCCCAGCCGTCGAAAAAAGTTCGGTCAGCAGGGCCTTCCGTGTTGTAGCTTCCATCTGATCGATCAGCTGTGCACTACCTCCCGTTAAGGTATACCCGAACCCATCAATAGACTGATAGGTTTTAGTCTCGTCTACCCGGATTGTGGCTGGCAACTCTGCTTTGAGCGCGCCATCATGAAAGGCAAGCGGAGTCTGCTTCCTAAACAAAACAGCATGAACAGGGTCTGTCAGCCAGAATTCGACTTGCCCTGCGTTACCCGATTTTATGGGCGATTGGGCAGCGGCAAGCCCACAAACAGATAGAAGCAGGCTGAGAGAAAACCAGCCAGGCGGTTTAAATCGTTGCATAAGTGAGTTGACAGCGAGCCGCAGACTGGGCTTTTGTCTGATCGAAAAGACACATATGCCCGCGTCTCTACTGAATTGAACCGGTAATCGGTAACGTATCCGCCTGTATTTCCGTTGCTCCGCGTTTTCGTTTACGCTGGTTCAACACCACATTTTTCAGTTCGTACCGAATGCCCTGAATGGATGCTATGTCCTGGTAGTCATGCAGCATGTTGTAAATATCGTGGTCGATAAACAGGGCTTTACTTCCATCAATCAACACATCGTCGCCCGGTTGTAGTGAATTGAGAGCTTCCTTGAGTTGTGGCTTACTCAAAAAATAGAGGTCTTTCTGAAAGTCAATCGTTACATGGCTACCCTCGCGAACCAGGCTGAACGTTGACTGGAAATTGGTGTAAAGCACATAGATAATCCCTATTACCGATCCCAACGCAATACCAATCAGCAGGTCGGTAAAGACAATCCCCGCCACGGTCACCATGAAAGGAACAAACTGGTTCCAGCCATCATGATAAGTCTTCTTAAAAATAGCAGGCTTTGCGAGTTTATACCCCACCATAATCAGTACGGCCGCCAGACAGGATAACGGAACGTAGTTTAATAGCGGCCCGCCCAGAAAAACAGCCACGACTAAAAACACACCATGCAGAATAGCCGATATGCGTGTACGCGCTCCCCCGTATACGTTAGCTGACGTGCGCACAACAACCGACGTGACGGGCAACCCGCCAATCAGCCCCGATACGATATTACCGATACCCTGAGCCACTAACTCCTGACTTGTGGAGGATACCCGTTTGGCGGAATCCAGCCGATCCGAAGCTTCCAGATTCAACAGCGTTTCAAGGCTGGCAACCAGGGCGATGGTTGCAGCAATACCATAAATTTTAGGGCTTAACAGCACACTGAAGTCCGGAAAATCAAAGATGGACAGTATACTCGTGCCCGGTGTTAGGGTCGGTATCTGCACCATATGCTGATGGGCCGTATTACCCAGATACCAGTCTGGAACAGCGACCCGAAAATACTCATTGAGGGCAACGCCTAACACAACGACAACCAGAGCCGCCGGAAAATTCTTAAAGAAGGCCCGCGTACTTCGTCCCGCTGTTCGCTCCCATACAATCAGAAAAGCCATTGATATAAGGCTGATTATCACGGCACCGGTGCTGGCCGTTTCAATAGCCCGGTAAATTTCTGAGATCGTATTTTCACCATCAGCCAGTTGCTGAAATTCAAACTCACCTTCGTAATCGTTATCGCGGCCCAGCGCGTGGGGAATTTGCTTCAGGATAATGACAATGCCGATAGCCACCAGCATTCCTTTAATGACGCTGTCTGGGAAAAAACTACTAAAACGACCGGCCTTGATCAACCCAAAAATCAACTGGATTAGGCCAGCCAATACCACAGCCGCTAAAAATGCCTCATAAGAGCCTACTTTTGCAATGGCATCGGCAACGATAACGGCCAATCCAGCAGCAGGACCACTCACACTAACTTCCGAACCCGAAAGCAGCCCAACCACAATGCCCCCAATTACACCGGCCACCAGGCCCGAAAATAAAGGAGCTCCAGAGGCCAGGGCAATGCCCAGACAGAGCGGTAGGGCCACTAGAAAAACGGATAACCCGGCCGGAAAGTCATAGCGAAAGTAACTCGCCTTGTAGTGCGTGAGGGTGTGAAGCGGATTAACACGTTTCATACGAAGAGTATAATAGTTGAGTAGGCTTACCCGCAACACTGAGGTATCAATCCAGGAGGCAGAAATTAAAAAGAGATTAAAAGGAAATTAATACTGATCGTGACCATGCTTTCTTTACCTGAACGGGTGTACATACGAAACCACCTGACCGACGATGTCCGGGCCTTATTACTGAAGACCGCACCGGCTGGGATGGACATCAGAAAACTAGCGGCTCAGATAGCGGCCCGGCAGAAAGCAAAAGAGAAATTACCTACCTGGTATGCCAACGATGACCTAGTGTTTCCGCCGGGTCTTTCGGTTGAACAGGCTTCTTCTGAACAGACAGCCCGGTACAAAGCATCGTTCGTGAGCGGGCATCAGCTGCTGGATCTTACTGGCGGGATGGGTGTTGATACCTGGGCTTTCGCTGAACGAATGGAACGGGTTCTCTACGTAGAACGTAATCCCGAATTGGCCACTCTGGCCGCGCATAACCTTCCGCTTCTGGGTGCGACCAATGTTACCGTCCAAACCGGTGATGGGCTGTCATTACTCACAGCATCAGACAATGCGCCCGTCGACTGGCTTTATCTGGACCCCCACCGGCGGGACGAAGTGGGGGGCAAAGTTGTTCGGCTTCAGGACTGCGAACCCGATATTACCCGGCCCGAAACCCAACTGGCTTTACGAGCAACATCGAAGCGTATTTTATTGAAAGCCTCCCCCCTGCTCGATATCGATCTGGCGATCCGTCAGTTGGCAAATCCCGTGAAATCTGTGCATATCGTGGCCGTTGAGGGCGAAGTTAAAGAGGTATTATTTATCCTTGACAATCAATACATTAACCTTGATAAGATAGAAGTTAACACCGTTAACCTACTCTCTGATCGACGCATAGAATTCGGTTTCAGCTGGGATGATGAGCGTTCGGCAGATGTTGCTTTCGGCGACCCGCAGACCTACCTCTACGAGCCCAATGCCGCTGTATTGAAAGCGGGTGCCTTTCGGCTAGTGGGGAATCGGTTTGGTTTGACAAAGCTGGCACCTAACAGCCATTTGTACACCAGCAGCGAACTTCAGGATGATTTTCCGGGGCGTATTTTCAGGCTTCAGCAATTAATTAAACCCGATGCAAAAGCGCTTAAACTGGCAGTACCTCATCTAAAAGCAAACCTGACAGTTCGAAACTTCCCGCAAACGGTAGCTGAGTTAAGGAAAAAATTATCTTTACGCGAAGGAGGAGACGTTTACATCCTTGCAACTACCCTCCTCAACGGCGATAAGCGCCTGTTGATAACCGAAAAAGTTGCCTGATCTTTTTTATCAACTCACGCCCGGCTCGGTGCCAGGCTTACCCACTACCCCATGAAATCCATTCTACGTATCATTCTGATCTGCTGCCTTTTAGGCCCATTCTCTTCAACGGTTGCTCAAACTGTCTATACAGGTGAAGGCACCGTTGACAAAACCAAATTAACAGGCCTTTATTTAACCATTCAGGGCGATGGCAAGCAGATTGAAAAAGATTGGGAAACCAAACTGCAGACGTTTGGGCGCCTTATTTCATCAAGAGGAACGTATCGTGTAACCAATGCCAGTATCCCATCTATTTCATCAGAGCCTATTAATCTGGTAAGCACGGTAAAGTCAACACGTACATCGGCTACGATTTTTTCATCTTTCGATCTTGGCAGTGGGAATTTCGTAACAACCGGGGGCACGGGTTACGCGGCAGCCGAAACCCTTCTGAAAGAATTTTCGAATAGTACGCTGTTTGGACAGGAGGTTCGACTGGCAGAAAGCAGCTTCGATGAGGCACAGAAGAATCACCAGAAACTTGTGCGTAATGGAGAGCGACTTGTGCGTGAAGTTGAACAGAATGCAAAAGAAAAAGAACGGTTGCTAAAACGCATTGACGAAAACGCCAAGCAACTCGAACAATTAAACAAAGATATTACGACAAACAAAACTGATCAGGAAGCAGCGCTTGTCGAGTTGGAAAGCCGAAAAAAGAACGTCGAAGCGGTGAAGGCGAAAAAGAGTAATTAAGGCCACACTGCAACCGGTTACCAATAGCTTCTCTGCAAGGCTTCCGTAATTTTACCACCACGGTCGTACAGCCTACGATATGATTTTATCAATTATTAATTCACTTATACTAACCTTTAGCTCAGCTGATGAGTTAGTTAATAAAATATTTTAAGTTTAAGCTCAAATTAAGCTGATATCTGCCAACAATCTGTGCTAACAAGACGTTGAAATCACTAGAAGGCGGGAGACTGCTTTCGTAGGGGTGCTCAGGTATCTAATTTGAGCGCTCCTAGGTGTGGATAGATAGCGGAAAGCCCGGTTACACTGTAGCCGGGCTTTTTTGTAGGTAAGCTCCAAAGATTTTATAGACTTGATTTGCTTGAGTAAGTAGTTTTAAATTCCTGAAGCCTTCTCCTACTATTATTATAAATGGTATAGGGAATCAACCGCCCGGCTGCAATGTGGCTGGGCGGTCTTGTTAAAAAACACGTCAATCGAACAGATCAATATGAAAATCTTTAGTATCGCGTTTGCTCTTCTGGTTGCTTTTTCCGGTCTGGCCTCTGCACAGACAAAGTCTATCGAAAGCGAAAAGTTTGTTCTACTGAACAATGGAGCCACCCTTGGCATGATCATTAAATCAGTCATCAAAGCGGATAAACAACGACTCAAATTAACCGATCAGCAAGTGCCGAAAGCTAAAGAAATTATTACCAATGCAGTCGTAAAATTTAATGACGGTGTAAAAAAACTGAAGTCATCCGGATTGACGAATAAAAAACTACGAGCGCTCGCAGTAGCCATAGAAACAAATAAAGTACTTGATTACAAAGCCATATTAACACCGGCCCAATACTCCATTCTAGTAGCCAGCCATAAAAAGATATATCCGGAAAGTAACGTTTGAAAATGGATAGACTCTTACAGTTTGATCAATATAAAAAACGCCAGTCCAAACATGAACTGACGTTAGTATATTCACAGTAAAATTGTCAACCTATTCAAATATAAATCGGAAACGATTTAATTGAATCAATATATGTAATTATTATAATTTAAACTTGCTGAAATGTAATGCTTTTCTAAACGCTGCTGGCGCATGAATTATCTACTCCTCCTCATCGGCTTGCTACTGCTTTTGGCCTGGTACATCCGGGACAGAATACTTGAAAAGAAAAAACCGGCAGCTCCACCGGGCGACTATTGGGGAACTGTGCTGAAGCCGACAACCGGTAAGCAAGTGGAGGAATGCTCACCAGATAATACTATGGATTCAACCGCCAACCCGACACCGGGCAATGGGCTAGGTCGATTGTATTATGGTGTTCCTGGCCGAAGCTACAAAGGCTATATCTGGAATGGGCGTATAATCACCAGGAGAAGTTAAGACACAGCCAGGCGTCCGTTTTCTCCCGGTGACATTTTGTAATCCGGCCTAATGACCGGCTCCTCTTTTAGTTTCCTTCCTTAAAAAACACGCGCTTGACCCGCTCACTTACGCTGGTCAGAATTTCGTACGGGATGGTTCCCATTCGCTGGGCCAGGTCTGTAATAGGAAGCTCAGGGCCAAAAATAATCACCTCGTCACCTTCGCTGACCGATGCGCTCGTCACGTCGATCATGGTCATGTCCATGCAGACACTCCCAACGGTTGGGCAGTGGGTGCCATTGACCCATACATCTCCAACTCCATTCCCCAGCCGACGGTCGTACCCATCCGCATAGCCAATCGCCAGGGTGGCAATACGGGCGTCGTGGTCCAGCACGCCCCGGCGGCTATACCCAACCGACTCACCTGCGGCAACCGTTTTAATCTGGCTGACAATGGTACGAAGGGTGCCGACTGTTTGCAGGGCTGACTGCTCGGTGCCGGTTGCTTCGACGCCGTACAAGCCGATGCCTAGCCGTACCATGTCCAGTTTGTAGTCGGGGAAGCGAACGATACCCGCCGAGTTGAGCAGATGACGCTTGGGCATATAGCCAAGCTCTGCCGCCAGAAATGCAGTACACCGCAAAAAGGTCTCGTACTGCTGTCGGGAAAAAGGGTTAAACTGGGCATCGTCGGCCCCTACCAGATGACTGAACACCGTGGCAACGTGCAGGCTTGGCTGGCGTTTCAGAAAGTCGGCAACGACGGTCAGTTCACGCTCCAGAAACCCAAGCCGGTGCATTCCGGTATCTATTTTGAGGTGGATGGGATACGTTGTCGACTGCGCACTCCCCGCTGCGTGCTCCCGACCCCTTAAAAACTCCTCCCATTCCCGCAGAAGCCGCAGGCTGTAAATTTCGGGTTCCAGCCTGTATTCGAGCAGGGTGGCGAAGGTTTCGGGAGCGGGATTCATGACCATTATCGGCAAATCGACGCCATTCTGTCGGAGCGATACCCCTTCATCGGCATAGGCGACGGCGAGGTAATCGACCCGGTGAAACTGAAGCAGTTGCGCCACTTCGGCACTGCCGCTGCCGTAGGCAAATGCCTTGACCATCACCATAATCTTCGTTTCGGACGGGCCATCGTCCCGACTGATGCGCTCGCGGTAGTAGTTCAGATTATGCGTCAGCGCGTCGAGATTGATTTCCAGAACCGTTCCGTGGACTTTACGTTCAAGCCGGTGTACAATCCGCTCGAACGAGAACGGCCTTGCTCCTTTCACCAGAACGGTACTGTCTCGAAGCTCGCTAAACGAAAACTGCGCCAGAAACTCCTCCGTTTTTGCAAAGAATTGACTGCCATCGGCGAAAAACTGCCTGTTCCGGCTTACGACCGGTCCAATACCAATGAACTGCCCAATGTCATTGGCCCGCATCAGGTTACCCACCTGCTCGTACAACTCCGCTTCGGGCTGGCCCGTTTGCAACACGTCCGACAGAATGACGGTACGTCGGCTGCGGGTGCCCTGCTGGTTGAGAAAACGAAGGGCGAGTTGCAGGCCAACCATGTCGTTATTATACGAATCGTCGATCAACTCACAATTGTTGATACCTTCTTTTTGCTCCAGCCGCATGGATACGGGCCTTAGTCGATTCAGGCGACTTTGCAGTTCAGTAGCCGACCAGGTCCGTAACGACAGCATCGTTACCAGGCAGTGCATCAGGTTTTCGACCGAAGCCGGGTCTGTAAACGGGAGGGTCAATGACTGATCAAACCCGATGTTATTGCCCGTGAGACTGACCTGATCGCCCTCAACCCGTCCCTGATAAGTCGCTTTTTGACCGGTTACCGACCACGTGATGAGCCGCATGTCGGGATTAACGGCCTTCAGCAGTAGGTTTACTTCCTCGTCGATATCTGCGTAGTCCGTGCAGTAGATGAGCGTACCAGCATGAATAAAGAGCCGGAGTTTCTCGGCCACTTTCTGCTTTCGGGTGCGGAATCCCTCATCGTGGGCGGTGCCTATGTTCGTAAAGATGCCGATGGTAGGCCGGATCATGGCTTCGAGGGCCTGCATTTCCTGGGTTTGCGAAATACCGGCCTCAAAAATCCCCAAGGTATGACTCTCGTTCAGCTGATGTACAGACAGCGGTACGCCTAACTGCGAATTGTAGCTTTTTGGACTTCGGGCAATCACGTACTCATCAGCGAGGAGTTGCGCCAGCCATTCTTTTACAATCGTCTTTCCATTACTTCCGGTAATACCAATAACCGGAATACGAAACTGCCGGCGGTGTTCAGCAGCCAGCGTTTGAAGCGTTTGTAAACTGCTGTCGACCTCGATAAACTGAGCCTCGGCATAGGTTGTCAGTTCCTCCCGTCGCTCGCGGGTCAGTGCTGATCGCTCAATAACAAACTGGCGAATACCTTTGCGATACAGATCGCCGATGAACGCGTGTCCGTCGTGGTGCTCGCCCTGAATGGCGAAGAAAACAGCATCATTTGCCAGCGAATCCGCTGCATGCCCCGTTACCTGCCTTGAATCGGTAAACCATTGGCGGTTTACCGATTGATTTTTTGTTGTTACCATATCCTTAATTACATCCACCGTCGCCGACGAAAATAGGCGATCATGCCAATTGTTACCAACGTCATGATTGCCCAAACAACAAAGTATCCATTCCTGGTGTGAAGTTCCGGCATATTGTCGAAATTCATTCCATACACGCCCACAATAAACGTCAGTGGCATGAAGATAGCCGAAAAGATCGTCAGCGTTTTCATGACCGAGTTCATCCGGTTGCTCACGATGGAATAATACACATCCATTAAACCGGCAATTAATTCCCGATACGAGTCTAGGGTTTCAATTACCTGATTGACATGGTCGGACAGGTCCCGCAGATACGGAATTGTGGTATGCTGGATCATGTCTGATTCGCCCCGAAGCAATGTACCGACAATATCCCGCAGCGGGTTGATGGTTCGCCGGATAAAGGCCAGTTCGCGTTTGAGTTTATAGAGCGTAGACAAGGTTTGCTGGCTGGCTCTTTCTTCCACGATTTCCTCTTCCAGTTCATCCATTTTTTCACCAATCCGTTCGGTGATCAGCAAATAGTGATCGACCATCACATCCATCAGTGCATAGAGCAGGTAATCGGCCCCGTTGCGACGGGTTTTTCCCGACGACGCTTTTATGCGTTCAATTACCGGCTCAAAAATATCCTTCGATCGCTCCTCCTGAAACGAGATAAGGTAGTTCTTACCGAGCACCAGACTAACGTGCTCAATATCGATTTCCTGCCTCTGGCGGCTGTGGTGCAGGTATTTTAGGGTTATGAATACAACGGTATCGTCGTACAGATCAAGCTTTGGCTTCTGCTCCGTATTGACCACATCTTCGAGCAGCAGTGGGTGCAGGTGATACTGCTGACCAATAGCCGATACCACTTTAGGTTCGTGAATGCCATCTACATCCACCCAGCTCACAAAAGGAGCTTCGGCCGGAGGAATTTTGCAGGCACTCAGTTTACTGCTATCGTCAATGGAATAATCGGTGGCGTTATAATTTATTCGTTTGATTTTCGTAGCGTGTTCGATCTCCTGCCCTACATAAGTAAGCGTGCCGGGCGATGTGCCGAGCAGTTTTTCGGCCGAGCGATTGTGCCGGTGTTTCGACATAAAGTACTAAGTAGTCCGTCTGGTAAACGGGTGTAACGTCTCGCAAAGATAAATCAACTACACGGCACGTTCGGGAATGTTCAGAAAATGATGTTTTACCGGCCAGCGTGTCTAGTCAAACAGCCCGTCCTCCTTACCTTTGCCCATCAGCCCAAACGCTGACTCACAACGCTATACTTCCTATGAAAAAAGTTCTTTCTATCGTTACCCTTGTGCTGGTGCTGCTCGGGCAAAATCTGTTGGCTCAAACCACAAAATCGCATCCATATGTCGTCATCGGCTACGTAACCGGCAACGGCTGGACAAAAGATCAGATCGAAGCGCAGAAACTGACCCACATCAACTATGCATTTGGCGTTCCGGACGAAAAAGGCGAAATCGCCCCCCTTACCGCCAAAGATGGCGAGAACCTGGCAAAACTCACTTCGCTCAGAGCCAGCAATAAAGATCTCAAGATCTTACTTTCCATTGGTGGCTGGGGCGGCTGCAAATACTTTTCTGATGCGGCTCTCGATGATGGCTCCCGCCAAAAATTCACGAACAGCGCCGTTGCGATCTTAAAAAAACACCAGCTCGATGGTATCGATATCGATTGGGAATACCCCGATCAGATCGGTGCCGGGAATATCTACCGCCCCGCCGATAAACAAAACTTTACCCTGTTCCTGAAATCCCTGCGGGATGGGCTGGATAAACAGGGGAAGCTGGACAAGCGCACGGGCAAAAATCATTACCTGCTCACAGCCGCCACCGGGGGCGACACGGCTTTTGTGAACCATACGGAATTAGGCCAGGCCCAGAAATACCTCGACTATGTCAATATCATGACCTACGATCTGTATCATGGCAACGACAAAGTGACGGGCCACCATAGCCCACTGTTTCAATCGGCCAAGGGCGACCATTCCCGAAACAGCAGCGCCGATGCCGTCGATGGGCACATACGGGCGGGCGTACCGGCGAGCAAAATCGTGCTCGGACTCCCTTTCTACGGGCGAGGGTGGTCCGAAACACGGGATCAGGATAACGGACTTTTTCAACCATCGACGGGTAAACATTACTTTATCAGCTACGATGAACTGATGGCTAAGTACATTAGCAAGAATGGATACACCCGCTATTGGGACTACGATGCCAAAGCCCCGTATCTCTGGAATCCGGACTCGCGTACGTTCATCTCCTACGCCGACCCCGAGTCGTTCATCTACAAAGTTGAGTACGTAAAATCGAAGAAACTGGCCGGGGTGATGTTCTGGGAATACATTTATGACCTTCAGCAGAAAAGTATACTGCTGAACACATTGGTCGGGGAATTAAACAAACAGAAGTAAACTGGATTATCGTACGCATAGGCACGGCGACAACAGCGCTTTTATAACCTGACTTATAGCTACTTACCCGCTGTATTCTCCGTGTCTATGCACTTAGTAACTACGTTTTATTGCTCAGGGCAGTCGTTTACCCGGTTCAAACTGACACAACATCAACGATGACGGATATCAATTCTTCTGCCCTGACGCACCTCGCTCAGGACCCGGTTATGGCCCGCATTATAGCGGACACCCCAGCACCTAAACTATTTAACGACTATGCCGATGATGTGTATCTGGCGCTGCTCGAAAGCATCGTTTCACAGCAGATTTCGGTGAAAGCGGCCGATGCCATCTTCAGCCGCTTCCGGGCGCTGTTTCCAGATAAGTACCCTCAGGCGAATGCACTGCTCCTGAAAACCACCGATGAACTGCGGAGTGCCGGTTTGTCGTTTCAGAAGATAAAATACTTACAAAGCGTAGCGGAGTTTTCGCTTGAGAAACCCATCGACCGAGTACATCTTGATGCGCTAACGGACGAAGAAATTGTGCAATACCTGCTCCCCATTAAAGGGGTTGGCCGGTGGACGGTCGAGATGCTGCTGATGTTTGTGCTGGATAGACCTGATATTTTCCCAATCGACGATCTGGTTATTCGTCAGCGGATGCTGCGGGCTTACCCCGAACAAACCAATGGACTGACGGGTAAAGCCTTGTACAAAGTCCTGCTCAGCATTGCAGAGCCCTGGAGACCGTACCGAACTACCGCCAGCCGGTACCTCTGGCGATGGCAGGCAACCTAAGCACGAACTCCTTCCGCCGTGCCCGTTGCTGCTTTAGAAGCGTTTGACCTTCACGGCTACTTTCGATTTCACCTTGATTAATAGCTGCACTCCATCGGGTCGGATCACAATTCGCTGAGGCACCAGTCGGAAGGTATCAATATTCAGCGCCGTCTTCTGTCCGACTTTAGCTTTAGCAAATGCCGTTTCGATCTTGTCGGGAATGGATGATATCTGTTGACGTAGTGGAATAACCATGGCCGCCTGAATGGTGTCGCGGAGGTGATCATGCAAAAGCCAGTCTGCGGTAGCGAACAGCCGCTCTTTAGTATCGACGTCAAAGTCGACATCATTCATGCGCAGGGTGTTGGTAAGGGTATCGTACTCTGGATTGCCGTGAAAGAACAAAGAACCGGATACTTTCCCACCCACGTTTGCTTTCAGAATCAGCTTGCGGCCACTCCCATATACCGATGCGCTTTTGATAGTGATGTGCCCACCAACGAGGTTCAGTTTCTGTTTCGCGAGTGTGCGGGCCAGGACTGTGTTCACCTCCGAGTATGGAATGAAGGCCAGCACTTCAATGCGGGCAGAATCGGGCAGACTTTTTCGGCGCAGCAACCGGGGCAGCATGATTAAAGAATCAACCATTGGCTTGGGTCCCAGATGCGTTTTTACCCGAAAAGCAATCTGGATGGGCACTGTTATCTGCGTTGCATTGCCATAAACAGGAGCCACAGCAATACTGAACGGTTTGGGAAGCAACCAGAAATTGTCGGGCACTTTGGCAATTCGCAGCGGATTTTGCATGTCCCGCCATACCTTACTCACCTCCCTGTCGAGACGCAAACCGTCATACACCGCCTTGTCGATAGCCTTCTCTATATCAGCCTTTCGTTTGTTAAGTATTTTTTCGGCAATACTTTTCACGTTGACCTTTATTCCCAGCAGTTGGACTTTAGGTTCCTGGAGCCATTGGTAGTTTTCAAACCTGGATTTAGTAGCAAGCCGCCAGCTTGTTCCAACACCAACGGGACTATTAAACGTTACGGAGAGTGCGCAGAGCGTACGACTCTTGCGTTTTGAGCTTTTACGGAGTCCGATAGGGTTCGTGTACCAGACCTCCAGCGGAGCAGAGAAATAAACTTTTCGATTGGCATATCGAATGCGAACCGGGCCGGTTCGGTCTACCCGGAACCGCCAGGCTTCGCCTTTGTGGCCTTCAAAGGTCTCTTCCGGTACAAGTGTGGTCTTTAACGATTTATTTATTTTGGCTTCCAGATCACGGATATTGAAGGTCAGGTTCCCGGCCATGTAGGATACGGGTTCCGTGATTGGGGGTTCAAACTCTTCCTGAACCGGCGCGTCCGGACGAACGTGTTTGCACGCTTCCAGACTAAAAACAAAAAGAAGTATAGTGAAAAATACGGTGATTCGCTGAGTATTCATTTCCTCAACAAACAACCGTATTTTAAAAATGTTATCCGCAAAATCCAATATTCATTTTTCGGCAGCCCTGACCGATGCACGGGTATCGGTCGCACAGCCACAGCCCTTGCCGCAGCCCGCTTTTTTAGCCGAAAAACTCTGGTACGCCCGGTTGCTTAAATACACAATCGCGACAGCAAAAATCAGAAAAATGATGAGTTCCTGCATGGTGTATAGGTATGCTGTAGTATGAACGCCATTTGATTGCCGCAAGTAGTATCTACCTCATACTTCCTATATTATACACTTTTCTCAAGCCATCCGTTCCGTTCGGCCAGGCGGTAAGCATGCTGGTAATGGTGCTCACCATGCCACGCATACATTGCAATCACCTCCCGAAGGCCAAATGTACGCTGACTGCCCGGGTGAAAATAGGTACGATCCAGATCAGTATCCGTAAGCGACTCCAGCACGGTAACCCACCGGCGATGAAGGTTTCGCAGAATAACCAGCGACGGAGCAATATCGAGGGTGGAGTCGGGCAATTTAGCCCATTCACCTTCCTCATAGGGCGTAATCGTTGGGTTGGTTTCGGTGAGGGCCAGCTTTGTGCGAACGTACGCATTGATGTGGCTATCGGCAATGTGGTGTACCAGTTGCCGGATTGTCCAGCCTTCGGGTCGGTAGGGCGTATCCAGTCGCTCATCACCCCATTTTCCAACCAGTTCCGTCAACTTAAAGGGCATCTGATTGATCGCCTTGATGTGCTGCGCTGTCTCCCCAGCCGAAAACGACTGACCATAGGTAAAATCACCAATTGGGTACTTCAGGTTTTGTAAATCGTTCATAAGACTAATTATGCTTTACGAAATAACTACGTCAAAATGGCTGAAGCCCCGGCTGGGGCAGAATAATAGGGATGCGGCCCCGAAGTACCAGATAGCCTTTGGCTGTCTGTAAAATTACTGTTCAGTAAAATGTAAACTCGTTATCGGCTTTAGTCAGACAGCCAGAAACTGTCTGGTGCTTCAGGACCAAAAGCTCTGAATCACCTTAATCAACTCCGTGTGAACGCCACTACCAGCCACCACATCACCCCGAAAAAGGAAGGCATCGCCCCCTTCGAAATCAGTCACCAGTCCGCCTGCTTCGCGAACGAGTAGTACTCCGGCGGCCATGTCCCACGAGTTGAGATTGTATTCGTAAAAGGCATCAAAACGGCCACAGGCTACATAAGCAAGATCGATAGCGGCAGAGCCCATCCGGCGCAGGCCGTGGGTTTGCTGCATCAGCGACTCCAGAATCTGTAGATAAGGCTGCATCTGAGCAAAGGTGTAATACGGGAAGCCGGTAGCAATCAGGCTTTCGCCCAGTTGAGTAGCGGGCGATACAGCGATCGGGTTCCCGTTGCAAAATGCTCCTCCACCCTGCCAGGCCGAAAAACACTCGTTGCGGTTGGGATCATAAATGACTCCGGCAATGGGAGTACTCCCCTGCGCCAATCCGATACTTACCGAAAAAACGGGCAGATCATGAATGAAATTGGCGGTTCCGTCGAGCGGGTCGATGATCCAGTTCAGGGCCGATTGGTCAGCTTCCTGACCGGTGGTGCCTTCTTCTGTTATAAATCCGGCTTGGGGCAGTAGCTTACTCAGCTTCTCGACCAGTTGCTTTTCGGTCTCTTTATCTACGTACGAAACGAGGTTATTCAGGCCTTTGTATTCGATAGCATCGCGCTGAAACCGGCTTCGCTCCTGAAGCAAAAAAGCACCGGCATCCATAGCGATGGTGCAAATTTCGCGGGTAACCGCAGCTAAATCAATGGTCATGGTATAAATAAAGTTGGTCTGTTAAAAGGAAGACGTTTGCTGACAGTATAATGGCAGGATAATCGCTGGCGCGGGTTTGAACCGCACAGGTGACCCTGCCGTGCCGTTCAAACCCGCGCCAGCCATACACTACTTATGCCATTATCTTACCCAATGCATTATCATACAGATTCTTTGCTTCGGCCAGCGTCATCACCGGCGCATTATCGACAACAAACGCAGGGGATGTGCTCGTTACCGTTCCTAATAACATAAACGGCATGATGGTATCGTGCAGGTAACCCTCAACTGTCTTTTGATGTTCGGGCGATACCGTTACTACGACGCGGCTCTGGCTTTCACCGAACAGGAACGAGTCGAGCCGATGCCGGTCGTCCGATACGATCTCGAAACCTTTATTACCCGCCATTGCCGACTCGGCCAGGGTAACGAACAAACCACCGTCCGATACATCGTGCGCCGAAAGGATCCAGCCGTTCCGGTTCATGGTTTTGATACCTTCCTGAACGTGCCATTCATCGTCGAACTCGAAATAAGGTGCGGGCGAAGCTTTGATGCCCAAGTATGAATACAAGTATTCCGAAGAGGCAATATCATTGGTCGACTGCCCGATGAGGTAAATCAAATCGCCCTCGTTTTTGAAGTTGAGCGTCAGTTGGTGAGCTGGATTTTCCATGATACCGAGCATACCGATGGTTGGCGTCGGGAATACCGGGCCATCGTCGGAGCTTTGGTTGTAGAAACTCACGTTACCGCCCGTTACGGGGGTGCTGAACCGGCGGCAGGCTTCGCCCATACCCTGAACGGCCTCTACGAAATGCCAGTACACTTCTGGTACATACGGATTTCCGAAGTTCAGGTTGTTAGTCACGGCGAGCGGCTCGCCCCCGCTGCAAACAATGTTACGGCAGGCTTCGGCAACGGCAATCTTCGCCCCCTGACGCGGGTTGGCGTTCACATAGCGACTGTTGCAGTCGACGGTAATCACGATGGATTTATCCGTTGCCGGAATGCCCGGACCTTTCACGCGCACCACAGCCGCATCAGACGGTGCGTTGGTGCTGCGGTTGCCCGTACCCACCATAGAATCGTACTGTTCATACACCCACTTGCGCGAGCAGATGTTTGGGTGCGACAGCAGGTGCTCGGCAATCTCCCGGATATCCTCCCGCTCAATGTCGTCTACATCAGCGATGTCGAACTTGGCGAACTCCTTAATATAAGCAGGTTCTTTATACTCCCGGTGGTAAATAGGTGCACCGCCCCCAAGCACAAGGTCGTAAGCGGGCACGTCGGCGACGAGTTCACCATTCCGGTAGAAATGCAGTCGACCGAGGTCGTTTTCTCCTTTGGCGGTCACTTCGCCAATCTGGGCGCAGTTGAGGTCCCACTTGTCGAAAATACCCTGGATAATATGCTCTTTGCCTTTTTCGATGACCACCAGCATCCGCTCCTGCGACTCCGACAGCAGAATCTCGAACGGGGCCATGTTGGGTTGACGGGTGGGCACTTTATCGAGGTCAATAATCATACCGTGTTCACCCTTCGCGCTCATTTCGGAGGTCGAGCAGATGATCCCGGCGGCACCCATATCCTGAATACCGATTACGTAGCCCGTTTCAATAATTTCAAGGCTGGCTTCGAGCAGAAGTTTCTCCATGAACGGATCGCCAACCTGTACGGCCGGAAGTTTATCGGTCGATGCGGCCGAAATATCTTCCGATGCAAACGTAGCCCCGTGTATTCCGTCTTTGCCCGTTGCGGAGCCAACGATGAATACGGGATTACCCACACCATAACTAGTTGCTTTCGCCGATTTACCTACCTCAACGATGCCCGCCGAAAATGCGTTAACCAGCGGATTGGTATTGTAGCACTCATCGAAGTACAATTCGCCACCAACGGTTGGAATACCGAAAGCATTCCCATAATCGCCGATACCTTTTACAACACCGCGCAACAGACGCCGGGTTTTGGGCAATGTCAGGTCGCCAAATCGGAGTGAGTTCAACTGGGCAATGGGCCGCGCGCCCATCGTAAATATATCGCGGTTGATTCCACCAACGCCCGTTGCCGCGCCCTGGTAGGGTTCCAGCGCCGACGGGTGGTTATGCGACTCAATCTTGAACGAACAGGCCAGTCCGTCGCCAATATCGACAAGGCCCGCATTTTCTTCTCCGGCTTTGGCCAGCATCCGGTCCGAGTCGCGAGGGAGCGTTTTAAGCCAAACAATGGAGTTTTTATAGGAACAGTGTTCCGACCACATCACCGAGAAGATACTCAGTTCTGTAAAATTTGGCCGACGCCCTAAAATTTCGGCAATGCGGTCAAATTCTTCGGGCAGCAGGCCCAGTTTGCGGGCAGTTTCAAGCGAGGGTAGCGATTCGGTTGCGTCCATGTTAGCGAATTGTGACTGAGCAAATTAGGGAACGGGTCAGCGGGTGCAGACCTATTTTGGGGCGTTCCGTACCGTACTCAATCCTTCATTGAAGAATGCCCAAAATTACGGTTTTTGACTGAAATGGGACCTAAAAGGTTGACAAATCTCAAAACGTTCGTATATTTGCACCCAAGAAAGAGAGATGGCAGAGTGGTCGATTGCGGTGGTCTTGAAAACCACTGACTGTAACAGGTCCGGGGGTTCGAATCCCTCTCTCTCTGCAAAATAACCTTCCTATGTGACCAGGTGCCCGAAACAAACCCGTTTCGGGCTTTTTTTATGCCCTTTTTTCACCTGTAAGCGTTGCTTTCCTAGAAAATTGACAAACCTGGTGACGCACCCTGATTCGTGGTGACGCACCATTCCTGTTGTGCACGACTGAACTGTGGCAAGCCTGTCAACTTCGTAATAGTACGGCCAGCTACTTACCGCCCAGTAAAATTTGGAGGTTTTTTTAACCGTGCTTTAATCTCCTCCCCTATCATCCACTTACCAGCGCTACCACTAAATCGGTAGCGAAATGAACATTAAACGAATGGAAATTAGCTTCTGGCGACGCCAGAGCCGGCAAAAAGGCAAAGTTCAAATTTATTGCCGCATCACAATCGGCGGAGAACGAATTGACCTGGGTAGTACAGGCATTACAACCTGGCACGATCACTGGGATGGCCAGCAAATCACGGAGTCCGATCCGGAGTCATTTTTCAAAAACGAGCAGCTCGACATCATGCGTAACCAGCTGCGGGCCATCTTCAACGATTTGTTCCGGCGAAAGGAAAAAATTACGGCCGCAAAAATCCGGCGGGCCTACATGGGCGGCAGTGAAACGGTATCACTGTTATCAGCGTTCGAGCTATATCTGAAGGACAGCGAAAAGGATCCGGAGCGCTCCCTGAAAGACTCGAGTCTGGAGGTGTACGACAACGTCCGCAAAAAACTGATTGACTTTCTCATCAGCCAGAAGGCCCTGGATCTGCTGGTGGAGGATTTTGATTTAAGCTGGGTGAAACGCTACCGCGTCTGGATGAAACAAATTAAACTGGAGGGTGGTAAAATTGGCCACGCCGACTCCTACATTGTTAAGCATACCCAGACCATCAAGAACGTACTGGTGTGGGCGAAACTTCACAAACTCTCTGATTCAAATCCCCTCGAAGGCCTGCGCATTAAAAATGCCACCTACGACGATCCGGTCTTTCTAACGGAAGATGAATTCCAACGGTTGCGTGGGCACCAGTTTAATAATAAACACATCCAGCAGGCAGCGGATGTGTTTATTATTTTATGCCGGTGTGGCTTTCATTACGGGGATCTGCTGGACTTTGTTAAAAAGCACAAGACGGCACTCCGGAAGGGTGTCGATGGTGATCTGTGGATGATCAAGGACCGGATTAAAACCGAAGTCAGTCAGCGCGTACCCCAGTTCGAGGAAGTGAAAACCATCGTCGACAAATACGGTGGCTGGGAAAAACTTCCCCTGACGTCCCTGGCCAAGTTCAACACCTGGCTAAAGCTAGTGGCGGCCGAGTTGAATCTTCCGTCAGATCTTTCGAGTAAGGCCGGCCGTAAGACGTTTACTGACTGGTGTTTTAACACCCTGCTCCTTAGCACGGATTCGATCAAGGTGCTTCTGGGCCGAAAATCAGATAAAGGCCTGGAGGTATACGGCCGGCCAGATGAGCGTCGGGTAGCTGGTGAGCTGGCGGCCAGTAAGGTGATGCAGCAGCGAAAGAAAACGCTGAAATCACGCTAATGCAAAACGCCCGACCGTCACCGATCGGGCGTTTTTTGACCTAAAAGTTACAAGTCAGCTTTAACCTTTTGCTGTTCCTGTTGGCGACAACTCTCTTCCAGATCAAATTTTCGGTTCAAACCGCTAACAGTATTCATTGACAAGATAATTGCCCCGGTCGCAATACCCTCCAGACTCACATAAGTCTTATTCCCGCTCCATTTAAGGACCGTTAGTAGTGAACCCCCCAATTTTTTTTGATCTATCTCAGTAGGTTCTCCATACTCTTCCCGCATTGACTTGGCCAGCATTAGCCACTTATCTTCGTCATATCCCTTAAAGAGGACAACTTGACTCAAGCTATCCTGGGTGTAGGTCAATATGAGTTTATCAAACTTTATCGAGCCCAGTGACATGTAAGGACCCTGGACACATTCAAACTCGCTTATTGTTTTACAGGAATTCGTTTTGGCCAAAACGAAATTTCCTTTCTGGGTAAGCGGCTGACTCGACGACTGAAAGCTCAGATCTTTATAGCCTGACTTGCTATCAACTTTCAGATTTTTATTCTCCTGGGTTGTTGAACACCCACAAAAAATTAGCCCTAAACAAAGAGATAAAATTGCTTTCATAAAATGTAGAAATGGGGAAAGACGAATCTACATAATTTCACTTACTAACCGCTTACTCAAGAAACATGACAGTAGTTTTACCTATTCCTTTTTAACGGTATTACATTTATTCATTTGGTGGTTTTGACGACCTATAGGTTAATAAAAGAGGGCATTAAATCTATTAATTTCGAACCCTAATACTCTCCGTAACTTAACTTATATGCTTTTCCAGGACCCCGTTCTCTTCGAGCTACCGGTATTGCCGCGTGTCCAAAAATTCATCCGGACTAAACTGCATGACCAGGCTGGCTATCCTCAACCGATGCTGGCTGTGCCCACCGCCCCGGGCGCTGGCCTGATGCTGTGGGCCATGGCCCAGGCGGAGATGATCTACCTCTCAAGAAGTCCCTCGCGCAATAAGGCGACCCGGCACGCCCAGCCCGAAGCCTTTACCGCCAAACTAGGGATCGGCATTTATGAATTCCATCCAACTCGCCAGCGGACACTGCTGAATCATCCCGAGCTACTGGTCTTCTCCAACATGGTCGACCACATGATTCAAAATGAGCTTGTCCTCTTCTGCCAGCAGGCTCCCAAGACCCCGCCCATGGTCCGCATTAAGGCCTTTTGTGATCATTACGATTTCTCGGAAGAGGATTATTCGGAAGCAGCTCTCAAGCAGATGTATCTGCGTTACCGGCGGGGCACGGGCTCCCACGGCTTTGCGCCCCAGCTAACGCAGCAGTTCGCCTTTGTACCCGTTAGTCTGGCCGCCTGATGCTACTTGAATCTCCTTCTCCCCTTATGATCGGCCTGCGGGAGCCGGCTGATGAAGTAATTCTTGAACTCAAGACTCTGGCCATGCGTGAGGCAATGACGCTAACCCTGTGCGTGTTTCCGGAGCATGCGATCGGACCTCCCCAGCGGATCCACATTGAACCGCCAGCTCTGAGGGGCTTTTGGGACGGATTGGAGGAAACCATTGACGACCGACCTGTTTTACCCCGCCGAACGTTCCAGGATGTTATGATCATTGGGGGTCACCCAACAGGTGCCCTGCTAAGCGCTCATTACCACTTTCTCAACCAGGCGCATGCCCTTGAATTAGCCAGCAACGAGCTATCAAAAAATTTACAAAAGAGTCGGGCCACGTTTCTTGAGCTAAAGGAACTGGCTAAACCTGTTGGCTGGAATCCGGTATCTGCGCAAAAACCCTCGCGACGGTCGGGCCAAAAGAACAAAGGCTATAACGCTGCCCGCGACCGTATTATCGCCAAAGAAGCCTATACCCAAAAACGGAAATGACCCTTTTTGACGCTTCGCTGCTGGTCATGCGCCTGTTTACCCTGATGGGCTTTATTGTGTTTCTAGCCGGGTTTATCCTGATCTATCTGCTCGCAGCGGCCGTGCTGATCAGCTTCGTTTCTAAGCTGGGATTTCGCTACGATTACCGCAAAAAGCATCCCAATCTCTTCCGGTCGTGCATCTTTCAGACAGAGGCCGGCGAGTGGAAATCGACGCCCCGCAGCTGGGTCTGTAATTTTATGCCTGACTACCTACACCATTGGTCCCACTGGATAGCAGTTAATTAAGTACACTATGATAAAAGTTCAAGAACTAATCGTAACGGATTTATCTAAACGGGGATCCGGCAAAGAAGCCCTTAGTCCGGTTAGAACTATTCTGGAGGTGTATACCAAAGAGGGCAAGATGCTGGCGTCTAACGATCCACGGGGCAACTACTCAGTCGAGGATATGGTAGCCTTCAGCAAGGCCTGTTTGGCAGAACCCGAAAAGTCGGTTGAAGAGATTTTTGAGAAGTGGATGCGCTAACGACCTACTTCTTTCTTGCTTTATGAACGAACTACTTGAGGAGTTACGGTTAACCTTAGAGGTCATGCAGGCCATCACCACCCTGGAGTATCATGACCAAACCCAGTTGGCGGATACGTTTCCCGATCGCTGTAAAACCCGGCAGATCCAACTCGATAAATGCCTTAAGCTGGTCAACCAAATCGGCGCTCAACCAGGCGATCCGGTTCAGTATGCTGCTAAAATCGATCCGGGATTTAGTTCAGTGTCGATACCGGAAAACCTGGTTGCCGGGCAAGCCAAAGAGCCGGCCAAATGTCCCTCCTGTTATGCCCCTTGCCCAAATTGCCGAACTATCCCTCCCCCTCCAGCGCCCCCTGAAAACCGCAGATTGACCCCCTTGGGTTAATTTTTGTGCAGGGTGTCGCGGGCAAAGGCAGGCGCAGCGGATTTCTTTGCGCCATGACGGACATGACCTTTGCTGGTGGAAACAATATCGCCGGAGGCTACAAGCTCCGGTGTGTGCCGGTGGTGGGGGTGCAAAGCCTGCCCACCCCGGCCACCAGTGGTCCGATGAATGCTCCTCCCCTCACCCTGAAATCCGGTTTTACCTGGATAAACATCTACGGTACCGAGCAGACAAAAGATTATAATGAGGGTGAATCGGAAACCGATAATGGTCCCTTGTGGGCCGTCTCGACAAGTCTGTTTCTGCCCGGTGATTCGGCCGATCAGCGCCGGACCCTTCTCCAGATGAGCCGGCATACCTTCATTGTCGAATGCCAGGACAATGTTGGCCTGTGGCGACGGCTGGGAACGCTGACCGAAGGCCTCAGTTTTGCCTATAAGTTTACCATCGATGCGCAGGCAGGTGGCCAGCGTGGCGCTCTTCTGACCTTTTCGGGCAATTTGACCCAAATACCTCCTTTACTAACTGGACAATAATTTTCGGTGGTTTTTTCATTTTAGTGTAATCTTTAAACTGATCCTGCCCTGCCGGATCGGTTTTTTTATGAGCTGGTGCAGGGTGTCGCGGTTACTCCCCGCAGCCATTGCCTATTTCGTCTCAATCTTACGTGATAGATACCTTATCAAACTTACCGATGCCTACTTTATTCGTTTTTCACCAACGCTGCCTGGGTAGCTAATTACCCCCCTTCTATTCCTATACCGCTCCTAAATCGACGCTGCCCTCAACTGGCAGCGTCGATTTTTTTAGGGTGTGTAGGGTGTCGCGGCTGGCCTGATTAGTCCCGTGCTCCTTTGCATCCATGAATCGGCAATTTCGCACAATCTCTAGCTTTATGCGCGGCACCTGGCTGATTGAGCCAACGTATGCCGAAGCCCACATCCCCTATATTAATTCGTACCTGGCCGGCAATCTGCCGACCAAGCAACTCCTTGAAGAGGATGACGATGACCAGGAAGCTGACCCCCTTGCCAAGATTGGTTTTGCCCTCTCGGCCACTACTGATACTGGCTCAGCCCCCCAAACGCGCTACAGCTTAGACGATCCCGAACTGCCCGATAATTCCGTATTCGTCCTCGATATCCGGGGCGCGATCTTTAAGGAGAGCACCTGCTGCTCGGTGGGCACAGAGGATTACTGCAAATTACTCGACCAGGCCTACGCCAATGAGAAGATCATCGGCATTGTCTGTCTGATCGATTCCCCGGGTGGCCAGCTCTCGGGCACGCCTACCCTCTACGATGCCCTGCGCAATCCGGCCAAACCCACCGTATCGGTCATCAATGAAGGCCTGATGGCCTCAGCGGCCTACTGGCTGGCCTGTGGTTCGGACGATATCTACGCGACTCAGAAGTCCGACCAGGTAGGCTCCATCGGCGTGTTTGTGCAGTTTGAAGACCGCACCAAAGAGCGCGAGCTGAAGGGCATTAAACTCATCTCGGTCTACTCTGACCGCTCGGGCCAGAAAAACAAACCCTTCCGCGATGCGCTGGCCGGCGACGACACCCTTTTGCGGGAAGACCTCAACCAGGCGGCTGATCTGTTCCGGGAAGCCGTCGAGCAGGGACGGGGTGCCCGGCTGAAGAATGGCAAGAAGGGCTCCGCCGACGACGTCTTTGAAGGTGGTCTTTTTTACGCCAGTAAAGCGCTCCAGCTGGGCCTCATTGATGGGTTCGGCAACCTCAGTACCGCCATCGAGCGGGTTTCCCAGCTGCACAACGCCAAAAAGAGCCAGGCTCCTGCCTCGGCTTCAGCGGTGCGCTCGGAAGTAGTCACCTCCATTTCTGTGGAAAATCCGGCTCCCGTTGGGGCCGAAACGGCCGCCCCCGCATTGGGCGATATACAGCCAACGCCTGCCCAGACAGGTTCCGGCACTCCTGACCAATCTTCAACCCAAAACCAAAACGACCCCATGTTTGGATTTACCAAACTGCCCGCTCTGGCGGCAGTAAAAGGCGTGGCAGCAGCTGACATCACAGCCGCTCAGATCGACGCCATCAATGCAGAGCTTACCGCTGAGGGCTACAACATCGGCGTTGTCAGCCAGGCTGATTTTACGGCCGCTCAGACGCTCCAGACCCAGCTGACCACCGCCAACACCACCATCACGACCCAACAGGCCGAGATCGAACGCCTGGGCAAGCAGCCTGGCACGATGGGCTCTACGGTCCCTAAAGCGGAAGAAAGCATTTCGAGCGCGGGTGAAACGGCCCTCAGCGAAACTGATCAGATGCTGAAGGATCTCAAACAAGGCATGGCGGGCGGCAAATAAGCCTGCTGCCTTTTCCAAGCCCTCTTCTCCCTCGTAACTCTTAACACTTAACCGTTTACCCTGCCGTGGCAACACCTCAAAACGACATTACCGCGATTAACAACTACGCGGGCCAGTACGAATCCCGGATCCGCACGTCGATCTTCACTGACCTCGACATTGCCAACGATCTGAACCTGATCACCAACCTGACCTCCGCCCGTATTCTGCCTAAATACAAGGCAAACGACGGCCTTCGTCCTTACGATCCGGACGTCACCGAGCCGGACGGCACATCGGGCGTGTTCTCCAAGCGGAACATCGAGCCCCGCACCGGCATGAAGATCCTGAAAGTGGTTCCTGAGGAGCTGCGCAAGACGTTCCTCAGCGAGCAGCTTCGTGCTAATGCCAAAGATTATCCGGGTGGCTTTGCCCAGTACTTCTGGGATGAGCAGATCAAAAAGCAAAAGGCCGAAATCAACAACAACTCGTATATGGGTGTTGATGGGCAAGGTGTTCCCGCTTATGACCCATCCGTTTCCTACACGGTAGGTGCCCGGATGCTGTTCACCGACCGCTCGTACTATTCCTGCATCGTGGCCACCACGGCGGCTCAGACGCCAGTTACTCACCCGGCCAAGTGGCTCAAGGTCAACAACAGCTCGATCACCAAAGGGCTGGGCGTGATTATCGCCGAGGAGTACGCAGGCCTGCCTACCCGCAACAAGATTGCCACCGGCACGCTGGACGCCACCAACACCTTCGACAAGGTAACTAACTTCTATTTGTCGTTGCCCGAAGAAATCCGGGCGGCCGGCGGTATCATCCGCTGCTCGCAGGGTACCTACGACAACTACAACATGAGCGCCCTGGCTAAATTCCAGAACGGCACCTCATTCCTCGACGTGCAGAACGCGGGCAAAATCATCGGTAAGTCGATTCTGGGCTCGGATGGCAAATTCATCCTCAAGCCAGCGTCCTGGATGTCGGGCTCCAAGCGCCTGATTGCCGATATCAACCAGAACCTGTACATGGGTACAGACCTGGTATCGGATCTAACGGGCATCGGGCCAATGATTCCCAACATTCACGGCTACAGCTGCAAAATGCAGATGATTCTGGCCTACCAGATTGCCGATCTGGAGATCCTGTTCGTCAACGACCAGGCGTAAGCCAGCACCTACCCTCATTCTTTTTCTCTAATCGACAAATTTGGTAACTGCCAGCCAGGCAGTTACCAAATTTTACAACCCCAACATCGATCATGGCGGAACTAACCGACGATCAAAAACTGATTGCCAGCCTGACCAAACAGGTGGAAACGCTCACGGCCGAGAAAGTCAAAGCCGAAAACGATTTGGCCGAGGCCGTTAAGGTGGTCACCGAGCTGAAGGGCAAGCTGAGCGAAAAACAGGAAGCCGGCAGTAAGCTGCCTACCCTGAAAGTAGGTGAGGATACCTACGAGCTGGTGACTGAATTCCTCTACCAGAATCAGGAGGTAACGCACCAGGTGCTTAAAGAAAATCCGGACCTGGCAGCCGCCCTGGTGGCCGATGGCTGTGGCAACTTGAAAAAAGTGGCCAAAAAAGGAAAGTAATCCTTTCCGATTTGATTGCGCTGATCATTCGACAACCCTTTAACTGCTTTTCCCTAAATGGATTACAAAGAATTAACCGCGCCGGATGGAGAAGATGTGAACATGGGTGGTACCCAGCAGACGGTGTACTTCGCGCCTGTTTCTCACATCGGCACCTATCCCGCAGCGGCCACCACGGAAGGGGCCAACCCCTACGTGATGACGACGCCCTTCGTCATGAAGCAGGGCAAGAAGTTTATCCCCATGTATACCACCCAGGACATGTCCGATCTGGACTTTGGCTCCAACGGGGAGGCAGACGGAAAAAGCTTTAAACCGGTGCTTAAACTGTTCTACCCGGGTCTGACCGACGACGCCCTGTTGTTTATCAACAACATCAAAAACGACAAGATTATTCTGCTCGTTCCCCTGGCCAACGGCAAGGTGCTGCAGCTAGGTAACGGGCAGTTCTTCATGACCGTTTCGCCAAACTTTAAAACCGGCACTGTCAGCGGCCGGGGCATTGGTACCGAGATTGAGGTAATGGGGTATCTGCCCTATATCTACCGGTACGCAGCTGCCATTCCGCTGGTGGCCGCAACCTGATGGCGAAGCCTCCCAAATCGCCCGATGCCGCTCCCCAGCCGGAGGCGGCTCCGGCGTTCGACATCGTGGGGCTTGAGCTAGCGGCATCCATGCCGATCTATTTCGAGAACCGCCTGTTCGATCTGGCTCACCTCTCGGCCGATGAGGCAACCTACCTGCTGGGCTTCCCCGAGCAGGTGCCTTATCTGCGCGTTACCATTTAATTTTTTACCAGGCAACTGGCATTTTGTGTAGTGTGGCAAAGAAGCCCGGCCTTGCCGGGCTTCATTTGTGTTAGGTCCAATCTCCATTATGAACTCTCCCATTGACCTGCTTACCGCCTGGCTCCAGCGACCCGTCTACAACGAAGGGGTTGTGCTCTATGAGCGCCTGATCGGGGGGGGCTTTTTGCTGACCCTGCTCAAAACGGGTGAAGACGACTACAACCGCGAAAAGCTGACCACCGCCCTTTCAGACAAACTGCTCAGCCTGCAGGCTGATGAGAAAGCCCTGAAAGAAAGCTATCCCGTCAGTTTAATTACCCAGCTGGACGGGGGCGGTCTGCTGATGGATGAGCGCACCATTCTCAAAGAGCGCATGCGTACACTGCTCAACGGGGGCGTTACCAAATCGGAAGAACTCAAACAAATGGCCTTCCGGATCCTGGCCATCAAGGATGAGCTGGACGGTATTTACGGCAGGAAGCATTTTTTCGAGCAAAACGGCTTTCTGCCCGAACAGGCCAGCCTAGCCCCCGAGCTCGAAGCCCCCGAGCTGCTGCTGCGCCGGCGCAACACCCTGCGCACCTACGTGACCAAATACACGGCCCTGCTAGCTCAGCCACTTGCGCCCAACCGGCAACGCAAATACCTTTCCAAGCTCGAAGGCTTTCTCCAGGAGCTGCATGGCATCGATACCCACCTGGCTGTTCTTTCCCCAACTGCCCCACCGCTATGAGCAAACAACTGACGCTCCTCAATGATAACGACCCAGGCCGCTGGGATGACAAGTTCGATCTGATCGTCAAGTGGTACAACGACGAGCGGGAGGAGGACGATCCCCGGAAAATCAAGCTGCCCGCTCCCCTTTTCGAGCAGATCGGCCGCTGGAACTGGCTCTACGCCATGGTCACCATGCCCAAAAACCGCTATAAGTCGGACCCGCAGCTCATCAAACTGCTGCGCGTGCAGTACCCCGACCTCAGTGAGCGAACCGCCCGGCGCACCCTGCGCGATATGCGCCGTTTTTTTGGGGCTGTTGAGCAGCCCGAACTGGCCTGGGAAAAGATCATGCTGATTGCAGGGATAAAAGAAACGATTCGCAAGGCGGGCCTTGCCAAAGACTTTCGGGCGGTTGCCTCTGCCCAAAAGAACCTGGCCAGTGTGCTGGGAGCCGACAAAACGGCGGAAACCGTCGAAAACAAGACGATCATCAACGTCATCAACTTCAATCCAGTGCAACTGGGAGCCATTCCCATGTCTCAGGAAGCCCTCGACAGCATGATTGAGGAGATAACGAACTACGATAAAAAGAAAGCGGAGAATCCCTTTGACGACTTTACCGATGTCACAGACCAACCAGCCGCCTGATCGGCTTGATTTGACCGAGCTCATAACCGACGATCTGGCGCTGGCCACGCGCCTGGCGCACGTCGAGCACGATGTGCAGAAGCTCTCCAGTGATGTGGAGGTCATTGAGCGTCATTACAACAAACCCCAGATGCGTTCGATGCTGGTGGGCGCCAACGAAGAGTACGCCGTCTGGGGACGGGGAACGGGCAAAAGTGAAGGCCTGATCGCACCCAGGAGTTTCCGTAACGTCGAGGTTATGCCCCGGGCGCACGGGTGTTTTGTCGGCGCTACCTACATGCAACTTCTCGAACGAACCCTGCCGCCGGTCATCAAGGGCTGGGAGCAGATGGGCATGGTGCGGGGCCGCGACTTCTGGATCCGGGAGCGACCACCGGCTAAGCTTAACATCCCCCAGCCTATCGTGGGGCCCGTCACGTCGGATCACTGTATTTTCTTTAAAAACGGGGCCGTGGCCAGTATGGTCTCTCAGGACCGGCCTGGCTCTTCAAATGGTAAGACCGTCCACTGGATCATCGGGGACGAAGCTAAATTTTTAAACAAGCCAAAGCTCGACAACGAGCTGCTGATGACCAACCGGGGGGATGAACGCTACTTTGGGGGCATCCCTGAGTTCCACTCCCTGCTGTTCTGCACCGACATGCCCACCACCAAGGCAGCGATGTGGATCCTGGAGCAGGAAAAGCGCATGATCGAGCAGACGGCACAGCTCGGCCACGACCGCGTCAAGTCGCTGCTCAGCATCCGGGCCGTTATTTTCGATCTGTACGACAAGCTGCTAAAAAACCCGAAAAAGCGGCCCCAGATTCTCCAGGAAATCGCCCGCCGGCAAGCCCAGTGGGACGCCATCCGGGCCAATACGATTTATTTCTCGGAGGCCTCCACCCTGGACAACGTGCACGGCTTTGGCATCAAGAACATTGCCCGTCTCAGAAAGCAGCTGCCTCCGTTTATCTTCCGGACGGCTATTCTCAACCAGCGCCCGTTCTTATCGGAAAATGCGTTCTATCCTGATCTGGACGAACATCACTTTACCGATGCGTATGATTATGGCTTTATCGATCAGTTTGAGTTTGGCCAGGGCCAGTACGCGGACTCCCGAAAAGATGCCGACGTCGACAAATGGCGTCCCCTGGATATCGGGGGTGACTACGGCTCCTCCATCACCCCCATGCTCGTGGGTCAGCCCAATGGGCGTAAGTATCGGGTGCTGAATGAGATCTATGTGGGCTATCCCAAGAAGGTAAAGGATGCGGCCAAAGCGTTCTGTGAGTATTATAAACACCACCCCACCAAAGAAGTGCGCTACTTCTATGATCACACCACCATCTTCACCAACGCCTCGATGGATATCAGCTATGCCGATGACTTTGCTGACGTGCTCCGGGCGGAGGGTTGGGATGTGAACATGATCTATCTGGGCCATACGCTCTCCCCTATGCAGCGCTATGAGATGTGGGGCAGATGCTTGACGGGAGGTGACGAGAAGATATTCGACGTGAGCTTTAACCGCAACAATACCCAGTACACGCGCATCTCGATGCAGCAGGCCCAGATCAAACAGGGAGGACGGGGCTTTGAGAAGGACAAAGCTGACGAGAAGAAAACCGAGATCGATCAGCGCACCACTACCCACTTCTCGGATGGGATCGATACGCTGTTGATCGGGGCGCACGTGTTCCACCAGTTCGAAAGTCAGGAGGCCTTCGATGCAGTCTTTGTCAGCAGCTGATGGGTTGATGCACGTTCCTTTGTTGGTTTACATTCCGGGCCTGCTTCATCAAGCAGGCCCTTTTCATATATGCAGGGGACTCTCTTTTTGCAATTGCATATCAGCTCAGTGCGTGGCATTGGGGGGCAGAGCGCCAGGTGCACACGCTTTTTGCCATATTTCACCCTTAATTGCCTGATTTTAAGCCCAAATGCCCTAAAATGGATGTCAAAACGGGCCGAAAACTGAATTCAGTGGGTAGACGGCCGCTTTTTTAGCCGTTTGGTTATCAATTCATTAGGCCCAATTTTTGCAATTCTAATCCCTACTCACCGGCATGAAAAACGACGAAACTCCAGTAAAAACACCCGATTTTGCCCCCATTTTACCCCAAATCCCGACTAAAAAGGGCATCTACCGGCTGCTGCAGGCCGGTGAACGTCTCCAGCCCCGTGACGCCGTTTACTGCGCGGCCTCTGACCAGTGGTGGCCCCTGCCGGCCAGCCTGATGGGCTCGCCCTACAATCCCGAGCTAACCGGTCCCGTGCGCCGGTTCAACAAATAAGGCCCGCTCCTGCGCGTTTCTGGCATCAACCAACCGCTCGCCCTGTGTAGGGTGTCGCGGTCTGGTGAGCCGTGCTGTCCCACTTTCGCGCCTATGATCAAGGTGGCGGACATGATCCAGCAAATGCGCAGTGTCGATGCGAGGGGAAAGCCCCGAGCCTTCGATCTGGTGGTCTGTACGGCCGATCGGGCACGTAACACGGGCGGTGAGCTGCGGGATATGCGCAAAATTGTCCTGCTGACCAAAAAACGGCAAACCGAACGCTATTTGCTGGTTCAGGCACTGGGCACCAAGGAAGTCATTCGACTCCACCTCGATCTGATTCTTTATTTCAACAATCAGGAGGTAGTCTAAATGGCCAAGAGAAAAAGTAGCCCGGTTGCCTATTTTGAGGGCGATCAGTACGATGCCGGCATAATGGCATCGGCGGGTATCAGCGTAGCGTTTGAAAACGACCGGCCGGCCTCCAGTCGGGCAGGTGCCTTTCCTCCGCCGGGCCAGATGCCCGGCGCGGAACCCAGCTCGGTCGTTCCTGATGAGTCGCTCTACGCAGGCCTTACCGATCTGATGCCCTGGGGCGAAGGCAACGACTTTCCCCAGCGCATCGTCGAGCTCTATAACCGCGATCCTATCATTCCCACCACCCTGGGCAAGCTGTCGGCCATGCTGGTCAGCCGGGGCATTATGGCCGTCGAAGTCGATATCGACGAGAAGGGCAACGAAGTGGTTCGCAAACTCACCGGTGACCAGGCGGTCATCGATGCGGTCAATGCCTTTATCGATTCACGTAAATTCAAGCTTTATCTACGGGAAATGGCCGGTGACGCCACCTGGTTTTTCAACGGTTTTCCCGAAATGATCGTCAGTAAGGACCGCAGTATCATCACCGAGCTGCATCCGCTCAATGCCGAGGAGTGCCGCTGGTGCCGCATGAGCCCCACGGGTAATCTTCCCCACATTTATCTGGATGCCAACTGGCCCCGCCATTCGGCGCAGCAGGCCAAAAAAATCCAGGCCATCGATCCCTACCACCCCGATCCGGTGGGCTGGCTGCGCGATCAGTCGGTGTACAACTGCGTGTACCCCATCCGGTTTCCCACCCCGGGCAAACGCTACTACGCCCTGCCGCACCACTACAGCCTGGTTGAATCGGGCTGGCTCGACGTGCACCTCGGCATCCCGGCCTACAAAAAGCACGTCATGAAAAACCAGATGGCCCTGAAGTATCACTTCAAGGTCGATAAAGATTACTGGCCCATGCTGTACGGGGAAAAATACACCAAGGCCACTGCCGAGGGCAAACGCGCCCTGAAGGTAAAATGGCTGGAGAGCATGAACAAGCAGCTCACCGACGTCACCAAAGCGGGCAACTCCATCATTACCGACGTGACCTGGGACCAGGTGAACAAGATGTTCAAGGATCACATCACCATAACGGCCATCCCCGATCCGCTCAAAGACGGCAAGTTCATCGAAGACAACATGGAGGCCACGGCCCAGATCTTCTACGCGCTGAACGTCGATCCGGCCATGGTGGGCTTTGCCGGTGGGGATAAGATGGGGGCTAAATCGGGCGGCAGCGACAAACGCGAAGCCTACCTGATTGCCCTGCAGATGCTGTCACCGTTCCGGGATATGCTGCTGGAGCCGCTGATGTTTGTCGCCGAATACAACGGCTGGAAAGCGGCCCTGCCCAAACTGGGCTTTCGCTTCCGGGATACCATTCTGACCACGCTGGATACCGGTGCCGGTACCACTAAAAAACTAAGCTAATGAACTCCTTCTTTACCGGGCCGGCCGCTGAATTCCGCACGCTGATTCCCAGTGTTGTTAAAAACTTCAGCATGGGAGCCGTGCTGCCCCTGTTTGATCAACTGGCCGCTCAGCTGCTGCCCCGGTTTCTGGGGGAAGCGCTGGCCGGGCGGCTCAGCGAGCTGGACGGCTACGATCCCACCCTGGACCCCTTCCTCAAGCAGGCTTATGGACTGGCCCGCTCGGCGGTAGCGAGGCTCGCCTTTGCCGATTATCTGCCGTTTGCCGAGCTACAGATCGGCGATGACGGGGTGACGGTGACGGCCTCCCCCGATCGCAAAGCGGCGTTTGAATACCAGACCACCAAGCTCGATAAATCCCTGCGGGAAATGGGCTGGCAGGATCTGGATGCGCTGCTTAAGCTGGTAGCCGCCAAGCCGGCGGTGTTTCCCGAGTGGTTAGAAGCACCCTATTTTCAGGAGCATCAGGATGCGCTGTTTAAAAGTGCCCCCGAGTTTTCAAAGTATTACCCCATTCAGGACAAATGGCTCACCTTCTGGGCGCTGAGACCCTTTATCCAGGCCGTTGAGGAAAATCAGGGGGCACAGGCTCTGGCCCGGCTGGAAGCCCTGCCGGACAGCGATTCGGGGGGTCAAAAAGCGGTCCTCAGACGCAATCTGCTGCGGTCGCTGGCCTACCAGGCCGTCATTTTGGCCCTGCCCAACCTGAGCATCGAGCTCAGTGGCACCAACGTGCAGGTGAATTACGCCGGTCAGTATGCCAACTCGACGTACTATACTCCTCCCGGGCGGGAGATGCTTGACTGGGTAAGCCAGAACCTGCAAAAACAGGCGGATCTGTTCTGGTCAAACTTTGAGGATGGGCTGTCGGCCCTGCTGCCTTCTCAGGCGGAAGACGATGAGGCCAGCGGCCTGATTGAATCATCCGGATCTATTGTCTGGCTATAACCTATTTCACGTATGGTTACTAAAATTAAACACTTCTTTTGGTCATCGATGGCGTTTCTGAGCGCTTTACTGGCTCTACTCACCTGGATGGGAGTCCTGCTGCAAAGCTGTCATTCCAAAGCCAAACCCGAACCTACCCGCATTGTGATTTACGCCGATACCACCCGGGCCAAACTGGTCCACCGGGCGGATTCGTCGAGCCAGGCCGTCACGATTTTAACCGCTCGTTCAACTCAATCCGTAACAACCTATGAAAAATCGAAGCAGACCTTCGACTCGATCCAAATCGAACTTCCCTGACTGGATCATTTTGCTATTCTTCTTTGGACTGGCCATGCTCTGGGCTGCCCTGAACGCGGCAACCGCCCAGTCGGTGCAGTCCATGGTCAAAAACCAGCCTTTTCCCTTTGCTCAGGGCGTGGCCATGGATACAGTCTTGTACAAATCCGTTAAAGCCAAGCTGCAGGCCGCCGAAGCCCTGAAAATTAGCTCCGAGCTGGCCATTTCGTCCCTGAAGACGGAACAAAAAGCCATCCGGCAGGCCCTTGCCGACCAGCGGGCGGTTAGTGCGTACGACACTAAAAAATTAGACTCGCTCAGTACCCTTCTGGTCAACACCATAACTCGGTTGGAAGCGGCCCGGCAACTGGCTGGTCAGGCGCAGCGGATGACCGATGAGGTGTTGTCAAAACTTCCCCGCTCGATTCGTAAAACGCTGGTTGGGGCCACGCCCGAACGGATTGCCACGGCAACCCTCGACTACATCCAAACCTTGCGGGTTCGTAAATGGTACTGGGCAGCCGGCGGAGCGGGCATTGGTGGGAGTTTGTTCACCCTGTTACTGCTTAGTTTGCGATGAGCGCCGATAAACGACTGACGCTGGCCGACTACCAGGCAGCAGCCAGCCTGCTGCGCACCGGCGTGGCCGAGATCCGGGCCGTGCGCGACGTGGAGAGTTCAGGCTACGGTTTCCTGCCCGACGGTCGCATTTTGATCCGCTTTGAGGGCCACCGCTTCCGAAAGGAAACCGGCCGTAAATACGACAAAACGCACCCAACGCTCTCCCACCCCTATATGGCGAACTGCCCCTACAACAAGGGACCGGTTTCGGACTATGGCCGGCTGGCTACGGCCATGGCGCTGGATGCGACGGCCGCGCTGCTGTCCTGCAGCTGGGGTCTGTTTCAGGTGATGGGGGATGAGTACTGGCGCTGTGGCTACAAAAACGTGCATGACTTCGTCGATGCCCTTAAAACGGGTGAAGCGGCTCAGCTGATGGCGTTCTGCCGGTTTCTGATTTCCAAAAAGCTCGACGACGAGCTGCGCGACCACGAATGGGACGGGCTGGCCTACGGCTACAACGGCGAGAATTATCGCGATAATAAGTACCACATCAAACTACCCCGGGCCTACGCCTGGCATGTAGCCCATCCAGAAGGATAATGCCCATTATCAGCCCCGCTCACTGATTACTAACTACCTCAATGAAACGCCTCCTCCCTTCCACCCTACTGCGTAATTCATCTTTTTTCTGCTCCACCAACAGCCTGCTTTTTCTGGCTTGGGGTGAACAGATTGGCCTCTGGGTTGTCGCCCTAGGTGTTGACTGGGCCAAACTACCCTGGGCCTTTGCCGGGGCGACGATCGCCACGCTTAAATCAAAAAAAGACGCTTCCGGCCAGCCGGTTCATAAACCCCTTTGGGAGTTTGTCAGCAGTGCGCTGGGTGGCATGGTGATTGGTATGGCGGCCTGGAAAGACGTGATGAGCTTTACCAAGCTCAGCCCCGAATTTTCCACTGTCATTGCCGGGCTCATCGGCTGGCTGCTGGCCGATATCATCTTAAAAAAGGCCAAAACGCAATTGTCTGAAACCGTTACTCCCCCTAAACCCTAACCGGCCATGCTTCACAATCCCTTATTCTGGCTCGCCCAGATCGGTCTGGTGCTCTGTCTGATCAGCGCAGCCATTTTAGTTTTCCGTTTACGGCACCGCACCCGGCTCCTGACAGTTCCCATCTGGCTGCTCGCCTTCTCGGCGATGATGCTGCTGGTACACCCCGTCCGCTTTGCGCCCCCTTCATCGATCTACTACCTGCTGGAGCTACTAATGGGCCTGCTGATGAGTGTGGCCGCCTGGCATTTAAGCTGGAAAGGTCCCAAGCCCGGTACGCCCGGTGAGCAGCTGGTCACTAAAAATATTGTCCACTGGGGCATTCTGGCGGGTGGGGTGGCGCTCTCCTACATTTTCTTTAAGCTTAAGCAGATGAGCCGCTAAGGCTTTTGAGACGTTTTCTTACGATGACAACCATCGACCTGACGATCGCAACGCCCGCCGGACGGCCCCGTAGCTGGCGCTTTGAGGGGCCATCGGGCTGGGATAAGCTTAGCCCCGCGCAGGCCGTGGCCCTGATGCGGTTTCGCTACCGGGTAGCCGGAGAGCCCCAGACGATCTTTCCTGTTCTGGCGCTCATTTACGGCTTTACCAAAGAGCATCAGCGGTGGCTGTTCGACGAGCGGTTTCTGCGCCGAAAGAATATTCCCGAAGAGACCCGCTTTCAGGCCCTTCAGTACGGGCAGGCGCTGATCGATTCGATTCGCTGGATTGGGGAAAGCCAGCCCGGCCCCAGTTTTCTGGTGAGTCAGTTTAGCCAGTTTTCTTACCGGTATGGCACCCCGCGCGTACTGCTGCGTCGACTTTTTGACCGGCAGCGGTATTATGCCCCCCGCGAAGGCCTCTCCAGCAGCACCTTTGAGGAGTTTATGTACGCCGAGAAGGCCTATAAGGACAAGAATTTTGCCCTGCTGACGGCCATTCTGTACCGGCCGGCCACTTCCGAAAAACAAAAGACGGGTGACATCCGCCTGCCGCTCGATAAGCACACGGTCGAGAAAAGGGCCAAACGCTTCGAGCGGCTCGAACCGGCCCTGATTGCCCTGGTGGTGGCGCACTACGAGGCCTGCCAGCAAAATCTGCAACGGGCATTCCCCCGCGTTTTCCCAAAACAGCTCATTTTAGAGGGGCAGCAACCTCCTAAACCGCAAAAAAATGCGGGAAACTGGCTGGACGTTGCGCTGGGGCTGGCTAAACTCGACGTGACCAAGATCAGCCAGATCGAGCAGACCAATCTGTATCTGGCCCTGAAAGTGCTCGACGAGCAGATCCGGCAGGCAGACGAGCTGGAGAAAGAGCTTGAAAAAACCCGCAAAACGTAGTCCCATGACTGAACCAGAATACATTGCTTATTTCGAAGGGCTGGCCAGCAAGCACAAGGCCATTCGCCACGTGCCCGGGGATGAGTCCAGCCAGGGGTTCTTTTTGGTACAGGATGATAACATGGCGGAGCTCGAGCAGGCCGTTCGTAACAAACTCCAGCTGCCGGCCCTCCTGCTCGACCAGTACTTTGATGAGCTCGATACCACTCAGGATAACAACCGTCTGCGCATTGAGGGCGGCTTTTCCATTATCTGTAAGATCGAGCAAGGTGATACGGCCTCCATTCGGGCCGCCCGCCACCAGGCCCGGCTCATTGCCCGGAGCGTCCTGGGCCGGCTCCGTAAGGAACTGCGTCCGGGCGGAGGCTTATCGGCTCAGAACGTAGTCATGCTCCCCGTCAATGCCGGCGAGCCAACGCCGATCCTGGGCGGCAATGCCACGGGCTGGGGCTACGCCATCACCTGGCAGATGCCCACATCCATGGCCGTTTCGACCGACGACTGGCTTGATTTATAAAATCCGGGTGGTGTAGGGTGTCGCGGCTCAGAGCAGCGGCGGAGGGCAACTTTGGCCCATGCCGGTCACACTTGTTTCCTCTCCAGACCCCTATTCGCTCAGTAAAGGCGGGCGCACGTTGTACCGCTTTTCAGGGTCAGGCCGCTACGCCAGCACGGGGGTAAAGGCCGTCACCAGCCTGATCATCAAAGGTCAGCCTGTTCCCGATGGCACTGTTTTACGCCTGCGCTGGAACGGCAAAGTCATCACCCTGACGGCCCGCACCACCCCGACACTTCCCACCGAGTTTCCTGCCGGCAACGGCTCATCGGCCTACGCCACCATTCTGGCCATTTGGTTTGGTAGTCTTTTTGCGTTTCGCTCGGATTTTACCATCTCCCGCGTCGATGCAGGCATTTGGTCGCTGATCAAATTCACCGCCCGAAAACCCGGCGTTGCCTACACCATCAGCCTGGATAACAACACCGGTGCGGGCCCCATTGATCTGGGCGTCGATACGGCCGGAGCTGACCCGGTGTTGCGGGTGCAGTACAGCGTCTATTGTGCGGTGTATTTGCAAAAGCCCGGCTCGCCTGGCACCGATCTGGAGGCCGACTACGAACAGGTTTTCGCTCCCGTCGTGGAGATGGACAGCGATGGGCTGGCGCAGTTCGATGTGGGGGCCGTGCTGCACGACGCCCTGAAAGCCGACTGGCCGGACTGGTCAGCTTCCACCACGACCCTCTCGCATACCTCCGCCCGCAAGTACTACCTGGCCTACGCCGAGGCCTACGGATCACCCATCGAGGTGGGAAGGCTGTACACCGACCAGGTGCGCTATATCCTGCTGGGGGGTACAGACTATCAGCACCGGGCTTCCGGCGGGCAGAATCTGCTGCAGCGCTACACGAATGATCCGGCTGCCGATCCGGCCCTGCGCTTTGGTGCCACCACACGCGTTGTTCGGCCTGATGAGCCCCAGTTTCTGAGTTTTCTCAATTCGCGGGTTGACCGGCTCGGCTCGGCCCTGCTGATCACCCTCACCTTCGACGACGACAGTCAGCTGGTCATGAACGATGTGCTCAGTCAGCCGGTCGACGTGCTGGCCGGCCAGAAAGTGACCTTCGCCGTGGGGGCACCTCAGCAAAAGCTGTTCGACAATCTACCCGCCGGCCGGATCCTGAAGGAATACACGGTGCGGTGGGTTGGCACCTCGCTGGGCACAAGCCCCTTAAGCGCCGAATACCGCTTTATTCTTAACTACGACTACCAGCCCCATACGCGCTATTTCGCGTATCTGACCAGTCTGGGCGTCGTCGATACGCTGGCCACCTTTGGCAAAGGCAGCTCCGAGCTGGCCCGTTTCTACGAGCAGGCCGAAGTCTACCTGCCGGCTCTTTATGAGCTGGCCGACGGGCAGTTTACCGACTACGGCATCTCCCTCCAGCGCAGTGTGGAGGTCACGACGGGCTTTCGCTCCCAGACTGAACTGCGCCGTTGGGACGACTTCTACCGCTCACCAAAGCAGTTCCGACTGGTGGACGCACAGGCCTTGCCGGTGGGCATCACGGCCAAATCCATCAAGGAAAACAAGGACGGCGACACCCAGTTTGCGCACCGGTTTGAGTACGTCTACCTCTTCAAAGACGATTTCTATGCGGAAGGAACCGAAGCGGCCGAGCCGCTGCTGCCCCCCGGTTTTGTGGGCGGTGGGGGTACGGTGGTTATTCAGCCGACTCAGACGGTCTATGCGGTCGATCCAACCGTGCCAGCTTTCGTGCGTAACCTGACGGCCGTCGACATTGCCAAGTTCCAGGTAGCTGCTGCCCGGCCCAACCCCGAAACGCTGGGCTTTCTCAATCAGACCACCGCAGCAGGCCTATTCCGGGGCAAAGAGCCGATCTCTTTTGCGACCGATATCACCGATAAGCCGACCACGCGTGACGCATCGGGCCTCACCGACGTGCCTACCGTCAGCGAGATCTTCAAGACTGCCTTCATCAAACCTCACCTCTCCAGCTGGACGGGCGATCAGGAACCTCCTCAACTCCTCTAATTATGCCTATACGCATTGATAAGCCAGTCGGGTCCGACTGGCAGTACTCTCTCGACCAAGCCAACTGGCAGATCAGCAACGTCTTTGACAAAGCGGCCGGTGGGGTTGATTTCATCGTCGGCAACGTCTACCTGGTGTATTGCCGTAACCAGGTCCAGAACGCCTTCAGCCAGGACGCCATCATATTTGGCGATAAGAACAACCAGACGCCCACCCTCGATCAGGTTGCCAAAACGGGCAGTGCTGCTCACATGGGTATCACGGATGCCCTGGTAAAGCTTTTGGGCGGTCTGTTTCTGGGCAATATTCCCACCACGACCGAGAATTTCCCCCAGCTGGTGCTCGATGCTGATGGGAAAGTGTGGAAACGGGAAGGCTCCGTGGTGACGCCCCCGCCCGTGCGTAGCAACGCGTTTCGGAATTTCCAGCACTACGAATTCGTGCCCAAAGTGGTGGCAGAAGCGCCCAAAATTGCCCGGATTGACGTCAACGATTGCCAGCGGATTACGGGCTGGGGGTATGGAGGCCCCTTGCGCATTGAGCGTGATGGCGTGCCGGTAGCCTATATCAACCCGACTATCGCCCGACCTGACGTGGTAAGCTATTTGGCTACGCAAGGCATCACAGCGGACAGTGACGAGTTGGGCTTTGTGTATTACAAGTCTGCCAGTGAATCGGCGGGTACCCACACCTGGGAGGTATTCGTGGGCAGCAGCAGCGTGAAGGCAACCACCGATGTGGGCGCACCGACTTCGGTGACTTGTTCGGTACCTGACCCATCCAACCCGGCTCCCTCGCTGGCCAATCCTACAGACAACTGGACGATTACCGCCTTCAATGGTACCTCAAAAGTGCTGGCCCAAAACCAGTTCAGCGACAACGCGGGCGACACGGGTACGCTCAGAGCCTATTTCTACAATGAGCAGCTCAAGTCGTACATGTCCCTGCCTGACTGGCTGGTTTTTGACCCGGCCACCCGAACCTTCGCGCAACCCCCGGCCGGCACGCCAAACCAGACCCTTACCATTCGCGTCGTCTACGTCGACAGCGCCTACCAGTCGGCTGATGATGAGTTCGAGCTAAAAATTGACGTACCGGTTACGGTGGTTCCCCTCATCACGCAGGTAAAGCGCAACTGGTCAGGATCATCGGTCCTTTATTCTGTCTACGGCAACAACCTCAACATCGGCAGTGGCGACCCCTTTGGCCTGCAAATACGCTGGAAAGTAGGCGAGCAGGATAGCTGGTCGGCCTGGGAAGGTCCCGCCAGTGCCACGGCCAGCGTGCCCGGCACCTTCGGCAAAAACGTCGACCCTGATACAACAACCGTCTTCGAGGTCCGCATCGTCAGCGCCCAGGGCAGTGTCCGGGCGGGCAGCACCCTGCAATTCGCCTTCACGACAACCGCCTCCGCGCAGGCCCAAACCACCGTCTACCCGACAGAATAACCATGGCGTATTTCACCGCAATATTCGATGATTTCGAGGACGGCGTGCTGCTCTCCAGCACGAACGTCATTATTCCCTATGATGGAGATCAGTACACCTGCTCGCAGATCGAGCAGTACCTGGCCTCGCTCACCTCTGAGCAGAGACTAGTTTGGCGCAGTCTGAGCACTACCCAGCCGCCACCGCCACCGACTGACTTCGAGGTAGCCCTGCGCGGTTGTTCAGGCCCCATAACCAGCAGCTCATGGTCAGCCGATACCGATTTTGGTCCTGACCTGATCGATGACCGGCCATCGTGGGCCCTGCTGCTGCGCTACTCCTACGCAAGTGGTGTGCTGACGCTGGAAGCCCCCGACACCATCGGCCAGATCAAATTCGAGCGGCAGGATGGCACGGCCTTCAGCACCACCAACCCCGACAATGTACCCATTCAATCGGGCAATTTCTACCCCTCTGGTGATCTCGATGACGGCAACTACAAACGTCGCTGGCAGATCAATCTGGGCATTTTCCCCATGAAAATCACGGCTGAGCAGGATGGCGGCTCAGCCACAGTCGTCTATCAGTTCACCCCCACCGCAAACGCTAATCGCATCAATCTGTAATGAAAAAGTTATCACTTCTCCTGCTGGGGCTGCTCCTGGCGTTTACCGCTACCTACGCCCAGACCTACAAACTTCAGAAGGTCAAACGGACGTTCTCCGGCACTGTTCAAAAAGGATTTAGTCGCCGTGACATGGGCCTTTATCCGGCGACCAGCCAGGGTAATACCAATTTCTTTACCGCCCTCAATGCGGGCTGTGTATCGCTTACCCTCAACTCGGGTCAGGTAATTCCGGTATCGTCCGGATGCTCGTCCGGCGATACCCGCCCCTTCTGCTCCAGAGGGCCAACGGTGACGAACCTGACGGTAAACTCCCCTTCGTCCATGCTGGTCCAGTATGATGGGGATGGTCTGAGCAGTATTGACTGGAAAATCGAGCAGAGCGGCACGGCCGTTCGTTCGGGCAATTCAGGCACGCTCACCACCAGCACGTTTACCATTAATTTAAGTTCGGCCCTTTCGGATGGCAGTTACACGCTCGTGCTGGACGGTACGATCTGTAAGACCACCGACCCGGCCGCTGCCCGGCGAACCTTTACGGTCAGCACCACCACGACGACACCACCCCCGGTCACCACGACGGCCTACTTCCGGGACGGCTTTGGTGAAGGAAGCGTCAGTCAGCTCATGCTGTCGGCCCCCTTTACGCCAAATTTTAGTGACGCGTCGAGCAATCAGTACTCCTCACTTCCCTTGGGCAACCAGACGATGTACATACAAAATGCCAACATAAAATTCGGCATTGGTAAAGCACTCGGCGGGGCGATAAAGTGGCTGAGCATTGGCAATGGCGAGAACCTGGTCAACACCAACGCCGACGGCTATAAGGGGGTATTCGAAGGGCTACCGGCTCCCGATGGCGGGCGGTCTGGCGGCTGGAGCATGTACGGCACGCCGGGGCATGACTTCCATGATAACGGCATGAGCACGTCAGAGTACTTCGACACGGGTATGAACTGGGTGCACGGTGGTAGTACGTATCACGATATGTCCAAAATTACGTGGTACGAAAAACGCAATATTTCAGGGTATGGGGAGGTCATGTACTGCCGGGGCGTACCGCGTCAGTGGGCGATTCGGAACTCGTATGGCCAAACCGTCTATCACTGCTGGTGGTGGCTGGAGGGCAATTCAGTGCGCTACTTCTCGATTCTGGAAAACAACCGCACCGACACCCAGATGATCTATCAGGGTAGGCAGCAGGAAGCCCCCTTCATCTTCCCCATCGCTAAAATGTGGCACCACAAAGTGCCCGTGCCGGGCGGTATCCAGACCATTACACCCGTTCCTCCAGTGGAAGGATCGGGCACGGATGGGGTTCGGTGGACTGATATTTATGCCGCATCAGCCCACTGGTTTGGGGCCGTCAATGACAATGATATTGGCATTTTCAATATCCCTCAGTTCAATTCCCGCTTTCAGGGCAGCATTTCGCAGGCTATTTCGGGGGATGAGTTCTCGAATGCCACGAGCTACAATAACTCGGCCGCGATGATGCAGTGGGCTGATCTGCCGGGTACCAATGTAGCGTTTAGCGGGGCCTTCTACGCGGGTTCACTGACTAATTTTTTGAACTGGTACGACAATTCGGGCTTCACCTACACCAAGTTTGACTGGTCGTTTGGCCAGAACCAGACGGCGGGCTGGTGGAGTGAAAATGGCGCGGCCAAGTTCATCAACAACCGGTACGCGCTCAACATCGGCTATGGTAGACCTGGCGATAATGGCACTCCGTTGGAGGGACAGACGGTGCATTTTGCGGCGCTGGCCTCGCCGTTCGGGACATGGCCTGCCTCAACCATTCCCACGATCTACATTAAGGGAACGTTCCCCCCGAACATTACCAGCTACGTGCTGAAGTGGAAAAAGTGTGGGATGGATAATAGCCCCGAATACACCAAGACGTTCAGCGTGAACAATTCGGGTACCGAGCAGACCGTGGCCATCCCCATGAGTGGGGTCAGCAACTGGGACGGGCAGATTGCCAATATCCGAATCCAGATGGCGGATTTTCTCCAGCCGACGTCAGGCTCCGAGCTATTCGTGCCAAGCTATATCGGCAATATCAACCCCAATTCCGCTTCTGACTGGCAAGCCCTGTTAACACTTGCGGTTGGCCTGGGGACTGGCTTAAAGCGACGAAAAAACACACTGTCCGTTCGCCAACGGCGCCCAAAGCAGCAACTACGTAGACCCCAATTAATACCATGAAAAACCTGCTCTTACAACAGGCACTGACCGCCCTGCTGGCGGCAAACCCCAAACTACGCTACGATGATGGTTCAGGGGATTCATCGGGTGAAAAGCTCAAAATTGTCCGGTTGCCCTGGTGGCGAGTCCGGCTCTGGAAGGGCGAACGGGACGGCAAAGCCGAAGCCCGGCTGAAATACTGGGAAGAGAACGTCCCGGCTTCAGCGGAGCTGTGTGCCCTGCTGACAGCCCCCAACTCACTGGTGAGCTTCAAGCGCAACATCAACAAGGACGTTAAAGTCGACCTCTACATTCTGGTGTCGTTTGGCTGGTGGTACGTCGGTATCAAAACCACCCTGATCGAAACTTAGTCGGGGCTGGGATCGGCCACTCGAAGCCGATCCCAGCCATCTGTTTTTTCTTTTTCTATTAATCTATCTAAGCAATGATTCTCACTCGACCGGGCAACAAACGACGCATCGCCCAAGCCATTATCGCTCACTTCCCTGAGCATGACACCTATATCGAACCCTTTTTTGGGGCGGGTGGCCTGTTCTTCAGTAAACCAAAAGCTAAACACAACATCGTCAATGACTACGACAGCGAAGTCTACAACCTCTTTAAGGTAATCGTCGATCGAAAGCCTGAGCTTATGAACTTCTGGTCCATTATGCCGGTGCACGAAGACCTCTGGAAGTACTGGAAAGCCAATCCGGAAGGGGATCCGATTCGAAAAGCGGCCCGCTTTCTGCTGTTTTCTAACTTCTCCTTCATGGGCCGCATGACGACCATGTGTTTTGGCCAGAGTAATGCCTACCCACTGGTGGCCCAGCGCATCCAGCAGGTGCACGAGCTGATGCGGGGTGTCCAGCTGATGAACTGTGATTTCCGTAAAATGCTCAGCCGCATTTCGATCCGGCCCGGCTCCGAAAAGCGGGTCTTCATCTACTGCGATCCGCCGTATCTGGAAACCAAAGGGGGTAATTACGAAGGGTTCACCGAGACCGACTGCGATGATCTCTTTGACGCACTTGTCTCGTCTGGCTACCGGTTTGCCATTTCGGAGTTTGACCATCCCTATATCCTTTCGCTGGCCAGCAAGCACAAGCTGAATGTGATTCACATAGGCGAGCGCCAAAACATGAAGAACCGGCGAATGGAAATCCTGATCACCAATTACAGCCTGCCTTCCGCCTAGAGGCCCAGCCTGAAGTGGAGCAGTAAACCAGAGTATCCCACCAGCGAGCAAAGGCTGGTGGGCTTCCTAAACCCAATTCAAAACTTGTACCATGAAACCACTACTGTTTTTATTGTTCCTCTTTTCTCTCGCCATTCCTCTACGGGCTCAGGTGTCCGAACCCACGGCCATCCGCATCTACCGCATCAGCGACCAGATCACTACCGCTGACGCGGCCGGCAACATCACGGGTTTCTACCCTTATGCCGATGTGTCAGTTAAAGCGGAAGGGGCGCTCATTAAAGTAAGCGTTAAAGGGGTTGGTACTCTTTACTACTCGCCTGCTCTGTTCTGGACCGAGCAGGGAACCCCCTACGGCTCGACCGTTAACGCAGCACTCAACCTGTATCTGCTCAGTATTCCGGCTAGCTCATCGGGCGGCAGTGGGGGTACAACGGCAGCCACGACCAACGCCGGTGCACTCGTCTCGGGTACCCTGGACGACGCCCGGTTGAGTGCGAACGTAGTCAAAACGACCGGCTCCTACTCAAATCCCACCTGGCTTTCGGCTCTCGATCCATCACGTATCAGTCAGAACAGTTTGAACCGGTTTACCAGTGATGCTGAAAAGGACGCCTGGAATGCCAAACAAGCTCCACTCGTTTCGGGCAGCAATATCAAGACAATCAACGATATCCCCATACTTGGACCGGGCAACATAGTCATTGGCGGTGGAAGCGGAGGCACAACGACCAGTGCCACTTCGCTGACGGCTGGCACACTTGACGATGCAAGGCTCTCTGCCAATGTGGTCAAGACGAGCAGTACGTATTCGAATCCCGGATGGATCACCGCCTTTGATCCGACACGAATTACCCAAACAAGCCTGTACCGGTTTGTGAGTGACAATGAGAAATTAGCCTGGAACAACAAACAGGATGCGTTGGGGTTTACGCCCTTCAATAATGCGGATGCTCTAACCGTAAACTACACCGGGGCTGGCGTCTCGGTCAACCAGGTCGACAAAACCGTGACGGTTACCATTCCGGGGGGAACTTCCGTGGTAATCGATCAGGCATTAAATAGCTCATCCGTCAATGGGATTGCCAACGGGGTGGTCGCTTCAGCCCTCAATACACTGACAACGGGATTGTCGACGGCTAATGGCAACATTGCTACTAACACAGCCAGTATTGCTACTCACACGACCGGCATTGCTACCAATACCAACAGCATTACAGCCAATACAGCCAGTATTGCTGCCATTTCATCGGCCATCACAGCACTCAATGCCACGGTGGTCAGTCTCCAGTCGCAGGTAGCGGCACTAACAGGAACGTTCACCATTGCAGCACCGGCGCTTACGGCGAGTAACATCACTAACACCGGAATGACCTTAAGCTGGCCCGCGTCAACGAGTGCGACCAGCTATGCCCTTGAGATGGCGACCAACGCCGGATATACGACCGGCCTGGTGAGTCTGACGACGACGTCGGCCCTGAGTTATGCCGTTACCGGCCTGACGCTGGGTACCCAGTACTGGTTCCGCATTAAGGCATCGGGCGGGGCGGGCACTACGGCTTCGGCGTATGGTACCACCACGGCAACGACCACATCGGTGGCCGAAGCTAGCTATACCGTTACCCGTATCATTCGGGGTCAGAACATGCAGTCGACGTTCGCTGTCGCCACAACCGCCAACGTCAACCAGCTGAAGCCGACGGCGAGCCAACTTACCACCGCAGGCGGTGGGTATACCTCCCAGAGTCTGATCACCGAAACGGGTACGGCTTCGGGGGTCACCCTGAGTATTACGGCTCCGTTCGCGCAGGCCTCGTCCTCGCTGAGTACGTCTGCGGTAGCGGGTAGTTTGTACCCCCTCGATATGTATAAAGGTGCCTGGATGGTGACCTCGGCAACGCCAGCGCAGGTGAGCTTCAACAACCTCGACCCAACCAAGAAATATCGACTGCTCCTGTATCCTGTGTCGGCAACCTCAACGGGCTCCACGGCCTTCGTGGTTGGTGGCGTCACCAAAGAAAAGGCTGTTTCCAACAACTTTGGTGTCGGTGGCGGAAACGAATTAGACCCCAACACGGCGCTCGTCGAATTTAAGAATATCACGCCTGACGGTAACAACGCCATTTTGATGAACGTCAACCGGGGTACTGTAACCGGTTCCGGCAGTGTACCCTGGAACACGTTTGTGCTGGAAGAATATAGCGGAACAAGACCGTAACTGATCCATGAAGAAACTTATCTTTCTCCTGCTCCTGATCGCAGTCGGTCAGGGGCAGGCACAAAGCCTGAGAATGCCCTGGCGCACAGTGACGGGCAGCAGCACTAGCCAGCCCACAGAGCCTACTCAGCCGGTATCCAATTCCAACATCGTCACCCTGACGATTACCTATGCCAGTGCGCCGACATCGCCGACCGCTACGTTTGCCCCACTCAAGTACAACAAACAAGCCTGGTTCCAGTATGAGCGTGACGATCTGCTAAGTGCTACCTGGACCGACTATCAGTTTTTTCAGGGGAAAACGCACACCGATGGAGCGGGTAATGCCGTCAAGTGGCGGGGTAGTACCGTCGTAAATGCCCGGTCGAACTTCAACAATGGCGATTTGTGGGGCATTGCGGGGAAGCTGACGGCCGCTCAGATTGCGACGATGGTACGCGACGGTAAATGGGGTGTACTCAATCACGGCTATTACCATGATACGCCAACGTCCAATAATTTCTATCCCCCCTCCAGTGCAACCTATTCGCAGGCGGGCTGGGATTTGGCCGAAAACCAGAAGTTCACCTACGACAAGTTAAAAGCCGAAGGTGTAGAATATGCCATGCGGGGCGTTGTGCTGCCCTCTTCCCATGCGGGCTTCGTGCGGGGGGCTGATTCGCTGCAATACCTGGGCATTACCACCACGGCGGCAAGGGATGGCTATACCGGCTATCCCACGAACACGGCCTACAATCCTGCCAACGATGGGGCCAATTTCCTGAATGAAGAAAGCTTGCCGGTCGCCGGAACCACGCTGTTTGGCAATACGGGTTTTGTGCAATACACGCGAAATCTTCAGGACAGCTGGAACGCGACCACTGTCGGCACACTCAAAGCGCAGTTTGTGGATCTGCTGGCCAAGAGCAATGCCAGTAAACACCTCGGCATGCGCCTTGCGACGCACTCAGGTACGTATCCGGAAATGAGCGATTTTTTCAATTACGCCGATTCGGTTGCCGCCGATCGGGTCTGGTTCGCGGGTATGACCGAGCAGCTTGAATACCGGGAAATGAAACGGCTGGCCCAGAAGAGTCAGGCACTTTCGGGTAATACGCTGACGGTTAGTCTGGACGTGAGTTCAGTTCCGTCTGTGAACCGGTTCCGGGATATGAGCCTGTTGGTGGGCGGTGGCACGATCACCAGCGTGACGGCTACGGGCGCCCATGACCGGATGTCGTACAATCCCAGTACCGGGCTGATTAATATTTTCTGGGAGAAAACGACGGTCGCTAATCCGGATCTGGTAGCGGCTGGCAGCACGCTCGCCATCGTCGGCCCTGACTCGGTAGCGGAAGGAGCCTCCGGCAGCTATCAGATAACCAGAACAACACTGGCCGGTACCACATCGGACGTGACCGCCAGTGCTTCTTTGTCAGCCAGCCGGGGAATGGCTTCCGGCCTGACCATTACGCCCGGCAGTCAGATTACGCTGGCCAATGCAACGAATGTGGTGAAAGGCGATCATCGCATAACGACCCTTACGGCCAGCTATCAGGGGAAGACCGTCACGCGGGAGATCGTGCTGAAGGATGCGACAGGTACGCCTTCATCCATCGCGCACCGGATGGTGACTGCTGACGATATTAGCATGTGGCCGCAAATGAAACTAGGCGATCTGATTGTGCCAGGCGCAACGTTTGGGTTTGGTAGTGCTACCGATCACTCGATTCAGATTAGGACCAGCCGCCAGAACGCCCCCACCCTGGCACCTGGCTCGACGATCTGGGTCAAGGGAGCTGACTACGTGAACGTGGTGATTCAGCTTGATTCATCCCGAACGACGGATGGTCAGGCACCCATCCAAATCCGGAACTACGACGGTCAGGTCAAGGTCCTCAACTCCCTGAATATTCTGGGGGCACAGGGATTGCTATTGTCAGGACGGTATGACCCGGTGAGTGGGGCTGGGGATAGCGACTACCGGGGCCATGAAGGGAATTATCCGATCCGGGCTGACCGCTACGGGTTTCTGCTCGATAACCGATGGACGGATTCGAGCAAAAATGGCTTAGTGATGGATGGCGGCTGTCAGCGCGTGGAGTCTGAATTTATGGAACTTAGAGGGGGCTACTTCGCGCCCGTGTTCGTCAACGGGAGGAATTACGATATGCGGGTTGCGGGCAGTACGGTGTGTCTGCCCTACAAGAATATGAAATACCACGACCTTTATATTCATGACTCCGAGTCGGAAGGGTTCTACATGGGCAATACAGCTGCGGACGTGTGGGCCAAATTTGACTCGTTGGAGATCTACAACAATGTCATTGTGCGGGCGGGAACGGAGGCCATTCAGGTGGGACAGCTTCACAAGGGAACGCGTATCCATCATAACGTCGCCATGGGAAATTTGAATGCGAAAAATGCTTTCAAAAAATTCCAGGACAATAGCCTTCAGACTGATCTGCGGCAGGGCGGGCACCTGATCGAGAAAAACCTGTTCATTCGCGGAGGTGAGAAATTCATCAATGGTCAGTCACGGTTAACGGAAGATGTATCGAAGGTGACGCTGGCCACTGACACGGTGCTGATCCGACGCAATGCGTTCCTATTCAATACCGGCCTGTTTGAATCCTACTATAACACGACAGGCGGCCAGACGGCTATACCTAACCTGACGTTCGCGTTTCAAAACAACTGGTTTGGCCACAACCGATTCGTCTATAATCTGATCTATCCGACCGCGCCCAGAGAGAACTTCATTATGAAGTTTGAGGTGAAAGGGGCGAACTCAAAAGTAATCGTTACAGGGAACACCTTTGATGGCAGTTCGCCGGTCACAACTTGGGTCAATAATACCAGTCCAGGGAATACGACCGTCACCGAGTCAGGTAACACGCTGTCAGGTACGGTGCCACATCCGGAGTTCGTCAATACCGGCTTCGGGCCAAACTTCGACTTTACCACGCTGGAATTCTGGACCGATAAGATCGGCAATTCATCACAGTTTCCCACCGATGGCACCGCGAAGGGTACATTGGTGACAGTACCCGTGGGTGAGTTTCGGTCGTATCACGGCATCATCTACGAATCGAAAGCGGCTAATAATACCGCCATCCGGCCGGGGTATCATGTCAACTGGCGGGATTACTGGAACCTGATTTACTGGGACCGGACAACGGGTGCAATGGTGCGGAACCCTACCGATTTGAAGAACCTGTCGCCCATTCCGCCCGACAAATACAAACTGGTGCCCGGCTCATTCTACCAACAACAGGGGTTGGGACCCTCATTTTAATACCAAACCCTCTACCATGAAATCACTTAGTTTAATCTATACCCTGCTTTTCAGCCTGCTTATGGCCAGTGCGCAGGCTCAGTTTTCCGAATCATCGGCCATCCGCATCTACCGCATCGGCGATCAGATTACCACGGCTGATGCGGCCGGCAACATCACAGGCTTTTACCCTTACGCGGATGTGTCGGTTAAAGCGGAAAGGTCACTCGTCAAGGTGAGCATCAAAGGAACCGGCTCGCTCTACTACACCCCTGCTCTGTTCTGGAGTGAGCAGGGAACCCCTTACGGCTCGACGGTTAGTGCTGCACTTTATCTCTATCAGCTCAGCATTCCCCTGACTACATCCGGAGGAGGCAGCAGTACTGGAGTTGTGACCGATGCTTCGCTTATTTCTTCAGGTGTTTTTTCTGAAGCCCGGCTACCGGCAAGCGTTGTCAAAACCACGTCGACGATCACAAACCCCACGTTTATTACGGGTTTGGATCCAAGCCGAATTACCCAGGGTCCAACCGCTCGATTTGCGTCTGATGCTGAAAAGGAAGCCTGGAATGCCAAACAGGGGGCTATCACCACAACGACGGATTTAACCCCCCGAAATATCACCGTGAACGGTACGCTAACGGCTCCTACGCCCGTCACCGGCACGGCCAGTAATGTGGTGGCCACAACGAAATACACTCTCGATGAGGTCATGCGCATTCTGAGGGACTCCCTGCTGGCTCAGTACATGCCCCAGTTTGATCCGGCCCAGTTTGTCAGCGTCGATACGCTGGGTACGTCGTTCATTCGCATCAAGCCCGGGTTAGTGACTGCCTCGACGTCGGGAACGGCAACACCAGCGTCGGTAACCGGCCGGGTGGCCCTGACCTTCACCGACGCTGGTGTTGCGGCCCCGATCGTCGCGATCGACAGCTCCAGTACTGCGCTCAGGTATTACAAAGGGGGCAGCCCAGTCGACTGGGACAGCGGTCCCAATAGCGGGGTTTCAACAACCAGACTACCCGCGGGTACTGAAGGCTATCTGGAAATGCGCTATTTCCCGATGCAGGATTTTGCCGCTATTGGCTTCAACACATCGGGCATAAAGACTGAGCAGAACCTGAGCCGCTATCAGGCGGGCGTCTACGTCAACAGTTCCGGCAAGATTGCCACCGTTGTGCAGGGCCGGGCTTCGCTGGAAGTGGCCAGCACCTTCACCGCAGCACCGGGCAGTTACATAAGACTTCGACGGACAGCGACGGGCACCTTCAACGTGGAGTACTCTGCTGACGGAGCGAGCTACAGTACCATCCTGACGGACATACGCTCGAGCGTTCCTTCGGTTACGCCCATCACCAGTATCCTGTATGCCGGTGTGGCCATCCATTTCAACGGACGGGTGTATATGCCCTCCTCCTCCAACAACTTCGTAACGTACTGATGAAGACCAGGCTTTTATTTATTCTGTTGATTGGGTTTAGCCTGAGTAGTCTGGGACAGGTTCGCCAGAAGCTCAGCAAGCCCAATCCGGCCGTGCCGACCACCAGGGGAGCACTCAAAAAAGCACCTGCTCAACCTGGTGCCGTACTACGGGCCGCCATCAGCCGACCCGTGACGGTGACTGTTTCCGGCTCCTTTACCCTCCCGGTAGCAGCCAGAGCCACCCTGGGGGTGTATGCTCAAAATGGCGAGCTGGTGCGGACGGTTTATGCGGGCGTTCAAAAGGAGGCTGGCACCTACACCGAGACCTGGGACGGCAAGAATGACCTGGGTGAAACCCTGCCGGAAGGCGACTATAAACTGCGATTGCAAACCAACAATGTGCAGTACAAGTGGATGGGCGTGCTGGGTAACACCTCCTTTAACCGGGCAAATCCGGCCGGGATGCAGAAGGGATACCGTCGGATCCAAACCATGGTCATCGTAAACGGTATCGCCTACTTTGGCAATGGCTACGCCGAGGGCCATCCGTCCCAGGCTTCCTTCGATGTGAGCAATCCACAGGTACGGATTGACTTCTTTCGGGATAGCAAGACCGGACAGGCCACGCGCATGATGTGCAGCGACGGCATCCGGGTGTATGCCGGAGGCCCCGACATTTTCAGTGTTGACAAGAAGATCAACTTCATTTTTGGCTGGACAGTCAGCACCAACGCTGAATACAGCTTTACCGGTGGCGGGCAGCTCTTCAAGACCGCCCAGGGGCAGGACTGGGGCGAAACCTATAAGTCAGCCCTGGTGATCACCGATACGGCCGGTTTACCCAAATATACCGACCTCATCAAAGGCATGGCCGTTCAGAAAACGGGCAACTACCTGTTTGCCTCACTGGGCTCGACTAAAAACGTCATCCGGATCTGGCATAAGGTAACCGGGGCCTTCGTGGCTGATGTGCCTGTTACTAGTCCTGGCGCACTGGCTATTGATGCCCTCGATGACAACAAGCTCTGGGTCACCCAGGGCACGACCGTTTCGGCCAGAACCATTGGAGCGGGTAGTTTGAGCAGTCCGGTACTGACGCTTGCCGGCCTGGTCAAGCCGATGGCGATGGCCTGCCGGCCGGGGGGTGGTGAACTGGCCGTGTGTGACGGGGGCAGCTCGCAGCGGGTGATGTTCTACAACCCGGCTACCGGCGCTAAAACCGATTCGCTGGGCGTAAAGGGCGGCTACCGCAACGACCCGTCGGTGAGTTTTTATAAGTTTTATTTTGACGACCCGGCTCTGTCCATTGATGATACCTACCTGGCCTACCAGGCGGATGGCTCTTTCTGGGTGGGCGATGACGGCAACTACCGAAACCTCCGTTTCTCGGCGGCAAAGCAGTTTGTGGACCATGTGAGCTACATGGAAAACTGTTACACGACGGGTGTCGACAAGGCCAACCCGACCCGGCTCTTTGGGCAGTACATGGAATTCTCGGTCAGCGACTACGCCAACCTGACGGCTACTTCGTCCTGGACGCTGGTCAAGAATTACCGATCGATGATGCCATCGGAGTACTTCGAGAATGAGTACAACCGGATGCAGAACATTTTTCAGGTCAACATCCTGCAACAGGTGATCACCATTGGGGGCCACACCTACGGCCTCATCCAGCGTTTCACCGATAAGAAGTATGCCGTTGTGGAGCTGATGCCAAGTGCGCCCCTGAAGTTTACGGGTCTCTATCTGGGCACCGGTTCGGTATCCAATCCAAATTCAGAAAGCTGGGTGCTGCTGCCCGACGGCAGTTTAGGCGTACACCGCACCAGCCTCAGTGGCGGCAATGGTACCGCTACCTGGTACAAACGCCCGTTTCTGGGCGTGGATGGGTCGGGTAATCCCGGCTGGGGAGCCGAAATCGCCTTGCAGAGCGTAGCCGTGACGCCAAACGATCCGTTTCCGGTCTACGGCGGCTCCGAGCCGTTTGGCATCACCACGGACGGCACCATCGCGGCCTTCAATTCAACCCTGTTTAACCCCACTACCGGAGCGGGCCTTGGCTATCATTTGGGTGGGGTACGAGCCAATAAATGGCAGTGGAAAGGGGCGCTGGCCACCCACAAGGAGTACAAGGGAGACTTTCCGGCTGATGGCGGCTATGACATTGGCAACTCGGTCCAGTACGGCGGAGGCAATGCGCCGGTGGCAGGCAATGACATATTCTGGACGTATCATGGGGAGTTCTGGAAAGGCAGCCAGACCAACAAGTTCAATCACGTTCGCAGTAATGGCTTGTTTGTGGGTACGTTCGGGGTAACGGGGCCGGATGCGGTGCGCGATCCGGCGAATAATCCGGGCATGGCCGGTAATGTCTTCGGTGCGACGGCCGTGCCGGCTGCCAACGGCAATATTTATTTGTTTCATGGGGAGGAATACGGCTGGTCGGGTATTCACGGCTGGGAGGTATCGGGCCTCAGCACGATCCAAACCCAGGAGGTGACCGCCACGGTCAGCAATGCGCCCGACCCAAGAGGCATACCCATTTTCGGTGGCCTGCCCAAGTACACGGTGCTGGCCAGCGGAACCGCCGGCTTAATTCGGTCTCCTCTCACTGATGACGGGGAGTACACCGTCCGCACCAACGCCCTGACCTACGCAAAAATTGGGGCACCCGATTTCTATTTCCAAAACAACAATAGCAGCGGAGAGAAATTTGCGACAGTCCCCTTCTCTACCGCCACTGGCGTTACCAGCTGGACAGTAAGCTTCACCCTTCAGGCGACCCAGTACTACCCTTCGGTGGGCGAGTTTGGCCAGGCCAATTCCGGTGGGGGCTACATCCGCATTCTGGATAATACGGGTAAGATTCTGGTCCAGTATTTCCAGAAAATAAGCGGCTCGAATACAATCATGGGTTTCAATGGCGTAACGGCCTATACTCGTCCTGGAGCCGGTGTGCCCGCTTACGTGCCCATCACGCTCGAATCAAACGGCACGACTATCAAATGCACGTACGGCAGTTACGGTACGGTCACCGTACCTCGGTATGACAACACGGCCAGCCTGACCGCTCCGGCCGCAGTGCAGGTGTTTTCGTGGGTCAACGGCAACAATACGGGCCGGGTGTATGGCCTGCTTGACGCCTGGTTTCGGGCCAACTAATCCAACTACATACGCGCTATGAACAACCCAAACATACCCTCCGCCATTACCATAGAAGGCTATCCTGGCAACCCGATTGAGTTTACGATCTATTCGGGCATCAAGCAGGCGGGCGCTCCCCTATCGGCCACCTTACGCGACAATCCAAGTGGATACCCCTTACCCCCTTCGTTCCTGCCCAGGCTGAGTGTTGACGGTAGTGATATCCGGATCGCCTGGGAAACCACGCTGTTTTTACCTAAAAAGAGCTGGCTGGAAATTCTGGAAGATTCCATAGTGACGTTCGCCGGCTGGCTGCTGCTCGACAAATCGAGCAGCAGGAACCAGGCCAGCTCGGTGTCGGTCACTCAATACATTCTGGCTCAGGTTGGCCCCCAGGGTGAAAAAGGCAATACCGGCGACAAGGGTGACAAGGGTGATGCCGGTGAAAAAGGAGACAAAGGTGAAAAGGGCAATACCGGCGATAGAGGTGAAAAAGGCGACAAAGGCGATACCGGTGATAAAGGAGAAAAAGGTGATAAGGGAGATAAAGGTGATACCGGTGAGGTATCCACCCAGTTTCTGGATGCGGCCCTGCTTCAAGCGAATAATGCGGCTGATAGAGCCAGCAACGCTGCCACTCATGCAGGCGAACTATTGGCCAGTACATTCCAATTCCAGTCGGTCACCAACAAAACGACCCTGTTGGCCGCAGCAACGGGTAGTGTGAAGAAAATCATTGTCTGTGCCTCAGACCCTGACTACAGCACAGACCCCACCATTAATATCTGGGACGGCATCAATCTGATTGTCCTGGCAGGCGAAAAACGTAACTAACTAACCATGGCTTTTAAAACAGAAGATACCCTCATTGAGGGTGTGCAGGACGACGGAACCGCAGAAGGCGTGATCCGTGCCAAAATTGTATCAGGTGAACTGGTCAAAGTACCCGCCTGGTTTTTGGACTGGAACGATACGACCAAAATCAACACCTTATTACAGACTGATAACAACGACGGTACGGGCTCTGGCTACAACCTGTCGGTTGTTGCCGGTCTGCCTGGCATTGCCAGTATCTCGACCATTATCTACGGGCGGGTGATCGGCATCCGCTACCGCCGTCCCAACTCGGCCGTTCCGGACTTCACCGTTGTCATTGACGGGGTGCCCTATGCCGTCAAGCCCAACGTCATTGCGCCACGGGCATCCAACATCGGCAATATGCTCGACCGGGAAACCCTTGTAATCATTGCCCAGGACCTTTCTGACACGGCCCATACGGTAGAACTGGTACTGCATGCCGATGCGCTGGCCAGCCGATCAGTTGTCATCTACGGCTTTCTGGCCGAGCGGCGGGCGGGCTATCAGGAACGCATGCACAATGATTACATTATTACACAGGGCACATTAACCATAGCCGCAGTAGCCTTTCCCACAGCTGATCCGGCCAACAGCCGCCCTCATCAGGGAGTCAAAAAAGTCTGGTATTACAATAAAAATACCACGACGGCCCGAAAGGTAACGCTCCAGTATGCCGGCTCGACGATTCGCGTCATCGACGTTCCTGCAGCCGGTACCGTTGAGGTGAATTTATCCGAGCGGGGCCTGATTGTTTCCGGCGCTTCGGCCACCACGGGGCTTAACCACTTTGCTGACGTTGACGCTGAGGTAACCTTCACTCTTTTTGGCTTAAAATAATGAGAAAACGACAAGACAAATCCGCGCTGTTTCTAGCCCAAACCATTACCGCCATTGGCGACTCACAGACTGATCTGAAAGCAGGCTACGGCGTAGCTGCCTATAACATGTGGACCGCTCAGCTTTCCAAGCGGCTCAACACCCTGGGCTGCAGCACAAAGCCCCGCTGTTTTGGGGTATCGGGCAACACAACCAGCGAAATGCTGGGCCGGGCCGGTCTGCTGTTTCTGTATGACACCCCGGCCATTGGGATTATTTACGGCGGTGTCAACGATGCGTTTGTTACCCATTCCGGGACAGCCACTGGCGGGACAGCTTCGACCATCACCCTGCAAAATACCGCTTCGGGCACGCTGGGAGCTTACCTGAACTGTACCATTACCATCACCTCGGGGGCGGGGGCTGGTCAGAGCCGAACGATTACCGCCTATAATGGTGCGATCATATCAGGAGCCAACTACGTGGCCAGCGTCGATACGCCCTGGGTGACTCTGCCAACCAGCACATCCGTTTATTCAATTGGCTTACCGCCTGCTGCGGCCACCCAGGCGCATCTGCAGGCGCTGAGCAAAGTGCTCAAATACGGCGTCAGAGGGGATGAGCAGGGTCGGTTCGTCCACGTCTATTCTCAAGCTGATCTGCCCGCCAAAGGCAACATTGGTCAGCGCTACGTGGTCCTTAAGGACAGCTCCGCCACCGGCGGCGTGCAGGGCAGTCTCCCTGGGCAGAATGCCACCATTGCCGGCAATTATTCAGCATCACCCAAACAGTCGGTTTGGGAATACAGAAACCCCCAGGCGGGAGAGCTGGGCTGGAGCCGGATCGCCATCGACGGGACGGCTCCGTTTGCGGATGGTGTACAGAAAGTGGTAATTGTTTCGACCAACTACCAGAACTGGTCAAGCGGGGGTGACAACTACAATACCAGCACGAGCACCGGCACTCAATACGCCCAGTACATACCTATTCGTTCGGCAGCCAAAGCGGCGGCTCTGGCTGATGCAGTGGTCTACTGTGACCTGTATGATTTTCAATCCAAGCTCATTTTTGGAGGCACTTTCAGCGGGCTGACCCTGAGCTCAGAGGCTGTACAGGGTTCGGCCACTTTTCACTATATCGACAACAACCAGCATCACGGGGATTATGGTCATGATACGGTGGCACGGGCCATACTCCAGACGATTACTGCGCAGGGCTGGCTGACCAGCCTGCAATCTTGATAAGGGTGTACTACGGTGTTTACTACACTCCTCGTATATTACCAACTCATTTACCGTAACTATAACGGGATGAACACGCCCTCACCGGCGTGTTCATCCCCTGCTTAACATGTGGAACGTCATTTACCCCTTTCAGCTCATTCTGCGAGAGAATGAGACTACCTACGTTACGCGCTATCGTCACTATGGCGAGGCCATCGCCCAGCAGATCGAGTGGGAAGCCCGTAACATTCCGGGCGCCACTATTGAACTGCTGGACCTAACCTCCTCTCCTCTCCAACTGGCGACCGTATGATTGCGATCCTTAACGATTCAGGCCAGAGTCTCAACCTGATACCGGGGTTGAACCTGGTGACCGAACGGGCTGCGGCCTGGCTCTCGGATGATGACTTGCCGGGTGAATTCTCGTATGCGATCGATTTACCCCTCAACGAGAACAACAAGCGCTTCGTGGCCCATGGCTACCGGCCTGACCTGGCACAGCCCTTTTCAGAGATGCCCGTTACGGCGCAGATGAGCGGAGTCCTGTATCGTCGATGCACGTTTTCGTTTCGTCTCAACGAGGGCAAGTTATCGGGCTTTCTAAAAATCGATAGCGCTGAATTTTACGACCGCATCCGGAACCTCTCGCTGTTGGAAGCCTTCAACACGCCCCTAATTCTGGGCGACGGGCTGCTGACGGGCACGGATTTTCGTACCCGTTTAAAGCAGATTGCCGCCCTGAAGCCGGGCGAGTTTCCCTGCACGTTTTTCCCTATTCGCAACGACGGCTTCTGGGAGAGCGACTTCGGGGCCGAGCAGTTGCCGGGTTTTGCGGGGGGCGTGTTTCTGGGTACCGACGAGCTTAGTCCGGTTACCTATTTGAATCCCTGGGAAAAGCTGGAGGGTGGTGGCGTAGGCTTCGTGGTCGACCAGCCGAGTGTGCCCCGCTACGGCCGGGCGATCTGTCCCCAGTTTTACCTGGCCTACGTGCTGGAGGGCATCATGAAGCTGGCCGGCTACCGCATTGAAAGCGACTGGCTGGCCTCGGCCGAGGTGCAGGCCATGACGGTACTGAACCTGACGGCCATGAATCAGAAGCTGCCCTTTGCGGAGCTACCCATTGGCCACAAGCTCACGCCAGGCCTGTTTTTGCCCGACGTATCGGTATCGGAATTTCTCAAAGCGGTCAAAGGCCGCTTTGGGCTGGTCTTCACCTATGACGGCAACGCCCGGGTGTGCCACATCACCCAGTTTGTGGGCACCATCCGGGCGGGAGCAGCCATTGACTTAACCCCTTATCAGGCGGGGCCCTACAGCACGGACTTTTCCGACGGATCGGGCTACAGCGTTCGGGATTTTTACGATTCGGGGGATGCACTCTACAAAGATGCCGATGGCAAATCCATCGAAGCGCCCGCCCAGGTAGTGGGCAGGGGCCGAACGCCGGTGACCCTCAGGGCCGGTACCACGCAGCTGGTTCGCGTCAGGTCCAATCTGTCGGCCGATGCGCTCTGGTTTGTGCCCACTGTATATCAACCGGGCAATACGCTCGACCCCACTTATTCGGCGTCGAGTCGGTATTTAAGTAAGGAAGGCAAGCGCCCCAACTCAGTCGGCATCCGGTTTTTGTCTTACCGGGGCATGACCACCGACAGCAAGGGAAATTCCTACCCATTGGCCAGCCCCGACGTCTACGATGGCCAGCAGGTGGCCCGCTCGAGTCAGGCGCTGACCATGGGCGGGCGGGCCGGCAGCTGGCGAAACTACCTCAGGGCGTATTATTACTTTCGGGATCAGACTCAGCGCGTCACCCAGCCCCTGCTGATGCCGGTCGATGTGCTGGCCAGCCTGCAGCTGCACCGGATGATCTGGCTTACGCTGGAAGATCAGATACGGCGGTCGTATCTGATTTTAAAACTACGCGCTGATTCGCCGAATGAGGACGGGAAAGTAACCGTGCGCCTGGAAGCGCTCACCCTGCCCTCGGGCATCGAGCAGGTAGCGGATCCTGCGGACCCCATCGTGTGGGTGGAGTTCATTTTCGGGCCGGGCACCTATCTGTCCAATCCGATTCGTCAGTATGCGGTGCTGACGGTGAAAACCTGGGTCGATGCCGCCAAGTCGGCTCCGGCCCTGGTCACCAACCTGCCCATTAACATCCGCTTTCAGCGCTCGCATCTGGACACGCGCGGGGGTACGAATGGAAATGATAGGCTGGTGGATTATCTGGAGTACGTCAAAACCTACATGGCCAACGGCTCAACGACGGTATTGGAAACGGCCTTTCTGGGCCAGTACATCGACCCGCTGGATCGGAACTACCGGTATTACAACTATGACTTCGCTCTGGATCCGGGCGAGGGCTACAAGATTCTGGGACCCAGGATCAATTTATAACTGGCCATGGAATACAAAAAGTTAAACATCAATGAGAAGATCAACTTCAAGGGGCTGGTGGGTGCCTGGAGCAACATTACCATCGAGCGCTTTCAGGCACAGATCGACAAAAAGGTGTACGGCCGGCGCAGGCGGGGCCTGATCCGGGGTAGCGAGCAGCGGGATGCCAAAGGGCGATACGTGAAAGGATCCGGGAAGTACCGAAGCGTGCGCACCTATAAGCTGCGCTCCGACTGGCGCAAACGGCTCTACCTCGACGCGTCCAATGGTGGGGTTAAAGGCTTACAGTTAAGCTTTTTGCTCTACGGCCGGTTCGTCGACATGGGGGTGGGTAAAGGTAAGGATTTCGCCCTCAGCCGCTGGCAGCGCAAACGGCGCAATGGGGAAAGCTCAGCGCGAACGCCGGCCCGCTGGTATTCCCGCGAGAAGGGCTACCAGGTGCACCGGCTGCGTGAACTGCTGGCTAAATACTACGTAAACATTACCCTCTCCTCGCTCGAGCAGGTGCTGACCGATTCAGTTACCGTGCACGTGTAAGGGACACACTACACGACTTTTAAGCTAGTGCCTGGCCGCACCCCTAAACCAAAAAGGCCATGGCCAATTCTTCTTCCGACCGGGCGGTCATTGATCTGGTGATCAATGGCCAACAGGCCCAAACCAGCCTGAAGCAAGTCAGTCTGGAGGTTACCCGTGCTACGGCTGCAATCGTCAAAATGAAAGAGACGGATGCAGGCTATAACGATAAACTCAAAGAACTCCACGCCCTGCTGGCTGCCCAGCGCCAGATGCGGGCGCAGATCAACGACACCTCGACCGCCTGGGGCCGCTTTAAATCCAATGTGGCCAGCACCGCCGTTGGCGTGTTGGGCGGCAACATTTTTGGGTCGGCTCTTCAGTCGGCCGTAAGTGCCATACCGGCGGCTATCGGACGCTACAGAGAGTTTACGTCTGCCTCCGCCGACATGTCAGCAAACCTTGGTTTAGCCGCTAAGGATGTCGACTACTTTAACGCCAAGGCCCGGGAGATGGGACCTACGCTTGGAAAGTCCGCTTCTGAAGTACTGGAGGGTTTCAAGCTTGTGGGCTCGGCTAACTCTGACCTGGTAAAAACACCGGAACTACTCGCCGACGTAACCAGGCAGGCCATTACCCTGAGCCAGGCGTCTAAAATGACCCTGGCTGATGCAACTGCCTCATTGGTTGGCAGCATGAACCAGTTCGATGCCGGTGCCGATCAGGCCCAGCGGTTTATCAACGTGATGGCGGGTGGCGCTCAGGTTGGTTCAGCGGAAATCAGTGACATGGCTAACTCACTGAAAGCCTCTGGTATCGTGGCCAACCAAACAGGGCTGAGTTTCGAGCAGACCAACGGAGCCCTGCAAAGTTTATCCAAGGAGTCCCTGAAGGGTGAGCAGGCTGGTACCATGTTGAGAAATATTCTGTTGACCCTTGGGGCCGGAGCCAATGAGACGAATCCGAAAGTGGTTGGTTTGGATAAAGCCCTGGATAATCTGGCTAAACAGAACCTGAGCACCGCCGAAATAACGAAACTCTTCGGCAAGGAAAACGTAACGGCGGCTTTATCGCTGATCAACCACCGCGACCGGGTTGCTGAATTTACCAAAGGGTTAACCGGCACTACGGCCGCCTATGACATGGCCGCCAAAAACAATGCAACGCTGGACCACCAGCTGGAGCTATTCAGCGCCCAGGTCGACAAGGCAGCCCTGTGGTTAGGGACCAAGCTCGTGCCGGCCTTCACCCAGGTTGTCAAGGGAGGATCCGACTTTCTTACCCTTTTACCCCAGCTGGGAAGCTGGCTGGCCAAAAATGGCGAATGGCTGCTGATAACGGGCATTCCCTCCCTGATTGCCTATAACGGCACATTAATTAAGGCGACCGCATCGGCGGCGGCCAACACCATTGCAGAGGGTTATCGACGAGCCGCCTATCAGGCGGGCTTTACCTGGCTGGTTATTTCCGAAGCAGCCACCAAAGCCTACGCCCTGGCGACGGGTGTACTGACTGGTCAGATTAGCCTTCAGACAGCGGTCGTGACCATCGCCCGGACTGTTTGGGCAGGCTTTTCGGCTATTTTACTGGCTAACCCGATTGGCCTGGTCGTCGGGGCCCTGGGTGGCCTGGTGGCAGCTATGAAGTATTTCTCGGAGCACACCCAACGAGCCCTGGATCTGGAGCGCAAAAAAAGTGCCCTTCAACAACAAGGGCTGAAAGATACCCAGTCGAATGCCCGGGCGCTTGAGGACTTGAATACGAAAGTAGCCAATGCCAACAATCTGTCCCAAACCGAGCAGGCCAACCTCAAAAAGACCATTGCCTTAAAACAGCTGGAGGCCAGAGCCCGTCTGCAAAATGCTCTGGCTAAAGCGCGTGAAATTGCTCGCCAGGAAGCCGAGCCTACCTTCTGGCAAGGGGTAAAATCCGGGGCGGGTGCCTTGCTGACCGGAAATCTGGGTGCACTGGGCAATCTGGATGAGCAGAAAAAGCAACAAACAGAAGCCAATAAAGCGGCTGCTTATGCACAGGCCAAACAATTAGCGAACGTTGAGCAGCTACAGGCTGATTTGGCACAACTCGACAAACTGGGTTCGCAGGCAGGAAAAAGCCCGGACCTAAAATCGCCGGCTGGCAGCGGTGGTGGGCTGACCGATGAGCAAAAGAAAGCGGCTAAGAAAGCCGCCACCGAGGCCGCACAGGATGCCCGGCAGCTTGAAAAAATGCTGGCCGATGCCCGGATGGATGCCCTGAAAGCCGAACAGTCGGACTATGATAAGGCCGTGTTTGCCTTTGCCGAGAAGTACGCCAAAATGTACGAACTGGCGGGAACCAACACCAAAAAGATCAAGGAAATCGAGACCCTGAGCCTGGTGGAGATGAGTGCCATTGAGAAGAAATTCGGCGAAGAGGAGTTAAAAAAGACCTATGAGTTGAATGCGGCCAAGCTGGCAGAATTTAAAAAAGCGGCCGAAACCAAACTTGACCTGGAGGTGCAAGGAGGCAGCAAGACCCGCCTGCAGGCAGATGCTGAAAAGCTACGTCTGGAAGAGCAGTACCTGGACGCCAGTGAACTACTCAACCGGGCTTATTATAAAACCCTGGAAGAACTCAACCAGGGCTCAGCCGAAAAACTCGGCAAAATCAATGCCGACAAGCAGGCCGCTTTGCTCAAAATTGCCCAGGACCGGTTAGATAACAGTAACCAGAAAAAGGAAAACAAGCGGACGCCGGTTGATGCCTTGCTTGAGAAGGATTTAGCCGATCTCCAGCTTAAACATGATCAGGAGCTTACCCAAATCAAGAAAAAGGCTCGTCAAGGGTTACTGACGGAAACTGAAGCGCACAATCAGGAACTCTCGATCGAGCAACGGTTCCTGCTCGAAAAGCGCAGACTCTACGAGACCCATTACGATGTACTCTCTAAACTGGGTGTTCTGTCGGCGGAAGAACAAACGAATCTGCAACGGCAGAAAAACCGTGAGCTGCAGGACATTGATAACCAGTTACTGGACAGTGAGCAGCAGCAGTACGAAGGGCGGCTCGGCTCGCTACTAAAGTTTCTCGATGAGAAGCAGCAGTACATGAATGATGCGGTCACCATCCTGCAAGGCATCTTCAAGGTTGACCAGCAAAAGCTGGATGTTGGCCCGCTGCTGGATGAACTGGATCAGTTGCAGCATAAAACCAAACTCACCAGCGGTGAACAGGATCGCATGAAGACCATCATTGCCCAGGTGGGCAAAGTGATGCCGGATGCCGTTTCGGGAACCGATGCCTATGGGAATGCCATTGCGATCAACACCGGCAAAGCCCGTGAGGAGGTAGAGGCCCAAAAGAAACGGGCTAACCTGATGCAAAAGATAATGCTTGCCGAAAAAGCGTGGGCTCTGGCCTCGGTCGGCATCAGTTATGGTCAGGCGCTGATGGCAGCCATCAAATCCGCCATTGGCCTTCCTTTTCCCGCGAACCTGGGGGCGGTTGCCAGTGCCATGGCTATCCCTACGCTGAATTTAGGCGTAGCAACCACCAAAATCCTGGGATCCAAGATTGATGCACCAGCCTTTGCCGATGGGGGCTTTACCGGTTCTGGCGATGGACCGGCGGGCTTTATCAATGACCCAACCCTGTTTACCATGGGTCAGCGTAAATTTATTGCGGGTGAAGCGGGTCGGGAGTTTGTTATCTCCAACAAAGCGCTGCAAAATCCGGTGGTGGCTGACTTTGCCCGGATGATGGATATTGCCCAGAAGACGGGCAATTACGGCATGTTGGGCAGTAGCTCAAACGGCGCATCAGGCGGTAGCCAGATGATCACCGGGGGCAATTCGGCCGGTGGTAGCATGAGTGATGAGCTGGGCATGGCCATGCTCCAGCAGCTGCAACGCAATAACGAACTGTTAGCCCAGTACGCCCAGCGACCGATTTCCTTTGACCTGTTCGCCTTTCAGCGCAAACAGCAGGAAGTTGAGTTTGTACAGAACGCGACAAAAGGGTAATGCTCCTTTTTTGCTTATCTTTGCTCCCGCTTAGATACCTTTTTTTTACACTTACAGGAGAATGGTGCCGCCTTATCGAGTAGGCGGTGCTGTTCTCCCGTATCCTTATTGTAATGGTTTGGATAGAACGTCCTGTAAGTGGAGGTATCTGAGCAGCGGGCCAGAGCAGCACCTCCTTTTCGGAAATAGATCTAAACAAAATACCCCGGTCGTAGAACAACCGGGGTATTTCCATTCGACGCTATTGCCGATTTACTTATAGACCTTGTCTTTGATTAGTTTCAGGTCGTTAAGCTCCTCCACAATCACTATATCTTCAGCCGGGATAATGCCCCGGTTAATCCAGTTTGAAATAACGCTGATGCTTTCCAGCCCGTAGCGTTTGGCATATTCCTTCAGCGTTACCCATTCGGATAAGCTGTACCGCTTGCCCTGAGTCTCCAGGAAGGCGGTTGCTTGTTGAATCAACGCCTGGTTCTGTTCCAGAAGTTGTTCGGTGCTGTTCAGTTGAGATAACATAATCGAAAGGGGTTATGAAAAGAGATTACGAAAACGGATTACGAAAACGGATTACGAAAACGAAAATGTATTGAAACGAAAAATGTATTAATAGAGGGTGGGGTTTTACCCCCCACCCTTACTCATCAAATTGTTGAAGGAGTTCAGTTAAAACTCCTAGTTGGTCAAGTAGCTTGTTTTCCTGCTCTTCGGATAACTCGCTGTCGGGATGGCCAGCCCGTTTATCGGCTAACTCATTTTTGGTTGCGGCAATGGCTGCCTTAATCTGTTTAATAAACCCTGCATTCATTAGCGTCGGTAGTGAGTGGGATTGTTAACTCACTTAACAAAAGTAACTCTGTTAAGTGAGTTAACAAAATTTTGAGGTACTTATTTTCGTCTTTCTCATAAAAAACACCCGGTCAGAGTTGGCCGGGTGTTTTTGCTTCTATCCACACCATTTGTAACAAATGATTGCTATTCTTTCTCCGAGACCAAAAGCTTCGAGAGCAACTTTAACTTCTGAAAGTATTTATTCCATAGTTGTAGGTTGAGGTGGCCCTTGGTTTGGTTCATTGGATTCGTGCCAGTGTCATAGAGCCACACCATACATATTTTACCTCCTTCATCCCGCTTTATCCTTTTCGGATCATTGTCAGCAATTGCCAACAGCTTTTTATCGGTTAAGGCTTCATACTTAGTATAGAGGGGCAAATCCAATTTTTCAATGTGAGTTTTGGCTCCTTCGTTATTGAAGCCAATAGGAACGTATTCTCTATTAAATGCATACCACTCATCCTTTTCATTACGACTAATACCATAAGGCAGGTTAATGTCGAAAAAATCGCCAAGCATAAGGTTTAACGTTTAGATGTTTATCCCCAAAGTAATAAACAATAGTTAAAGAAGAAACAAATGGGTGGTTTGGAATACCAAAACTGGGTGATTTGGAATAGAGATCATCTAAATAAGAAGTTTGGAGTACATAAACTAACCTATATAATATTATAAAGAAAATATATAAATATTTAAATTTTATAAGCTTACCTAGGCAAAGTACAAGACCAATTCCTGTTGTTTGACGCATCGTATAGTGAATTTGTCACACTTAAATAGGAGGTTTGGAGTACTAAACACAGTTATTGTGAGACGTAATTTTGCTATTCCTCAAGACAGACTTTACCAATCTTTAACAACGGTTAGCAGTACCAGGAAACGATCTTATAAGATACTATTAGCAGTATACTCAAACGCTTCTTTACTGACAGGGTCGTGACTTGGCCAATGTAACCCTATTCTTACTCGAAAACGGTTTACTATTGTTATTTACTTAATCAACGTTTATTTTAGGGGTATTCTACCCGTTAAAGTAAACCATTTATGATTATCGGCTACGGACGCGTATCAACCACCGACCAGAATTTGAACCTGCAACTCGATGCCCTCTCCAAGGCCGGGTGTGAGCGTATCTTTTCGGAGAAGTTTACCGGTAAAACCAAAGACCGGCCGGAGCTTAACAAACTCATGGAACACCTTCGAGCGGGTGATGTGCTGATCGTTTGGCGGCTGGATCGGCTTGGCCGCTCGACCACTGATCTGATTGAGCTGGTGAACACCTTTGAGAAAAAGGGGGTCATCTTCAAAAGCCTGACCGAGAATATAGACACAGCCAGTGCGACCGGTCGGCTGTTCTTTACTTTCTTTGCGGCAATGGCTGAGTTCGAACGCAACCTCATTCGGGAACGGACCAATGCAGGTTTACAATCGGCCCGCGCTCGTGGCCGGGTTGGAGGCAGGAAACCAGGCCTATCGCAGGATGCCCAGATTAAGGCTGCAGCGGCCAAGACTTTATACGAGTCGGGGAATACCGGCACGCAGATCTGCAAAATGCTGGGCATTGGCAGTAAGCGTACCTTGTACAGTTATTTGCGGGCGAAAGGTGTACGTGTTGGCCTAGCAACGGAGGCCTAGACCTATAGTGATGTTAACAGTTAAAGAGGTTGAGTGAGTTAGAAATGACATTACCGAGTTCTCGGAGGGATTAATAGACACATGATAACAGAACTAAAAAACATTGCAAGAGAAATTGCAAATTCACGAGTTAGGCTTTCGCATCCATACCAAGGCAAGCAAACTAGGCAAGATATACTAGATGAAGCTAAACGTTTGGAGAATGTTGAACTGACGCTTCACAGACTAATAACTCAACTCGAAGAAAAAATTGAAAAGTGGGTGTAACATTGGAGTGCTAAACAGAGTACGAAAAAGCCCGTAAGCTTTTGTTTTCTTTCGTGGTTATTCACAAGCCAGGTATTTCTGCTTGGCTTATTAATTTATAATCAATGGGAAAAACACCACTACCCGGCTCACTGATAGGCCGACTTAAAACACCGATACTTGAACAAGAAAGATACCAGCATGAGTCTTTAATAAAATCATTACCAATTGGGACTGCTGAATTTAGAATTGCGCTGCTTAAACTTCGCCAGTTCGATGAGCAGATAAAGCAGGCTAAACTGGACGACGAGCTGGTGATTCAGCAAGTTAGAGAAGAGTTGGTTGCTTATTCCCGTAATCGATGAACTCAAAAAGCTTAGCCAATGACTGAACGCATCTACTTTACGTCTATCAATTTATCTCCTGATGAACAGGAACGGCAGGTTCGGGAATTTGATGCCGCCTGGCACAAATTTGTAGGCCCGTTTAAATTTGAACATGACCAGGCGCTGACTTCCTTTGCAGCAGAGACATCTGGACCGATTGTTTTCAAAATTTCCTATCCCCAACTTGGGTTTGAAAACTTTGAAGAGGCCCTGGAGTACATGAGAACAGGCAAAATCAAACTTAAAGAAGTAAAGCCCGAGACACCCGTTGTCTTGCGGCTCCACAACGAAAAAACGACAAAAAGTGATGGATGATATTATCGCCCTAGTTGAACTGCTTATAAGTGATCCCGCTCTCTGGCATAATGATGACGAGTTATTTTATCAACTTAAACTTAAACGACTAATCAACGAATACGCCTTAGAAATGAATAGGTCTTCTCAACCGATCAATTCAGATCGGCCCTTTGATTTACACGATATTGTCGGTAAAATGATTGACAGGCTTAAGAATAGCGACCTTGTGGCTAAAGTAATAGTCGGCCACGAGGGTACTTTACTTTTAGAAGAAATGAACCGAATTGCCGTTAAGCATTACAACGTTGCCGGGTTAATCTATAATCAGGATTTAAATTACAAAAGCCAATACATAATCAGGCTTAAATACTAGTGTGTGCTGGGTGAATCAAAATCGTACTCTTGGGCCGGGAGGGTAAATCCCAGGAAATGATTCATCAGGCTCCTGATCCGAAGTGGCGGCAAACTCTTGAAGTCCTTCAACTATCTTCTGCTTGATCCATACCCTTGGAACCCCATTCCAATCTGACCATGGGGCATAACTTGTAATCCTATTAAGAATTTGCTCTGCTTTTTCTTCAGCATTCATAGCTTTTCAAAATGAAGGGTTAACCTAGCAGTAACGTCCTGTCCGATTTCATGCGTTGGTACATGGTTTGCCCATCAGTGAGTAATGCATAAGGTAACATCACTTCGGGCACTGAAGCCAGGCCCGCTTCTACTATCGCCATTTGAGCTTCAATCCAGTCTTTAACAATGCGCCAACCCGTCCGTTGTGCTTGTGCAGCCGTACAGTTTGAGCGAGGTATTTTCTTATCCTTCTGCATTGCCAACAAAACGCCTTGCCAATTGCATGGCAGGGCAAAATAGACTGCCTGGCCATCCAGTTCAACATGGAAGGTCACCCCAACAGCCAGTCCACTGGAATCGAAATCGGTGATGATCTTGCGGGCTCCATGTTTCACCAGGCATTGCTGAATCTCACTGATGGTTTTAATCGGATCAATCTTTGTGGTGTAGTTCAGAATTGCCATGTTTTGTTGAGATTATACATAAGCCGTGTTGGTGTTGGGTGTGGTCAGGCAACCACACTAAGGGCATAACCCGCGCATCCATCCTCGGACTTCCCTATTGTATCGCCGTACATCTCATCCATGAGAATGTAGAAGATAACTTTTGGGAGCGGCACCTTAATTAGCGAAATCAATTGCTCGAAAAGCAGGTGTTTAGCCGTCACCTTATCGGATGGTTGAAAACATTCCTGAATGGGTTTGAAATCCATTCCGTGCTGGGTTGGATTTGAAAGGATTTGCTTATAAGCACTAACTTCTTGGGGACTAAGCGTCATGTTTGTCTAGTTTTCCGCTGATAGGCAGCGCGTGAATGACTTTATTTGGTACCAGCCTAACACCTGAAGGCTTGAGGACTCTTCTTTGCTCCATCTTTTGTTTACTCAGCTTATCAAGACCGCTTTTCAACTTCGCTAAATCGGTCCGGATGGCATTTAGATCAGCCTGAACACGTTGAAGGCCTTTCAACACCGTAAGCAGCCCTTCGCGTTGCTGTTTAAGCACCAGTGCACTCCGTGCCTGATAGGTGGAATCACTATAAAATGGCGAGGTGATCGCTTCGCGTTGCTCCATTACCACTTGAGTCTGCGCAATGGCCGCATACGAGCAGATAAGCAGAAAAAACAGGGGTTTCATAATTTTAGGTAGTAACGTGCTCTGCTCAAATCACTTCTCCGAATGCCATATCTGAACCCTTCTCACAACATTGAAGCTGTTGTTGACCTTGGTTAATGCCTTTTTACGTTCCTGATCGAGATTGGCCACTGACTTTTTATGAAAATAAACCATATCAATGCTGTCAAGCTCCATAATCAGACTCGGTGACTGTAACGATTCAGTCTTGAGGGCTAGATATATTCTGGGGGGCTGGCTATCCCAGTACCTGATGGTATTTTTATCAACCCAGTACCGCATATAATGATTTTGGATGTCACTTTCGGCTTTTAAAAACCCGATATATCCACCATCAGGTACAGAATGACGAACGCTATCCCAATAGGCGTAGTGAGCATTTGTGATTTTCTCCTTTTCCATAAACTTCTCAAGCCGTAAATATTGGATGTAATAGCCAATTGCTGACGCCAGCAGTATCAGTATTATGATGGGATAATACTTCCTTTCTTCTTCCAAGTCATTCATGGTTTTTAGGTTTGGCCAAGTTAATTAACAGATAGTGGGTTAGAGCGCGGCCTCTCCAATCACTTTACCATAGCCTTGTTGCTCAATGGCAAACCGGATCCACCCGACATTATTATACACCTGTAGCACGTAATAGCCATTTAGCATCAAATAGCCCAGGTTTCCATTTTCAACCAAAGCCGCAGCCCCTAAAGCCTGCACTGTTTTATTAAAGGCATCCGGATTGGGGCAATCAATGAGCAGATTTGTTACCGAGTTAGTCATGGTTGGGGAGTATTGAATAGGTGGGCGTTGACAGCAAATCATCGATTTTGCGGCAATCATTATGATCCTCGGCACTGCCGAATAGCACCTCCAAGATCCGGCGGGAATACTTGGCCGATGACGTGGTAAAGAAAATATCGTCGATCTTATCCGTTTCCCACATGGCCAGCATGATAAAGTCCCGCTGGCCATCCGATCGGGCAATCCAACCATACACCACATAATACCCGTCGTCGGTTTTGGTATAGCGGTCCCACTGGATGGGAATGTTCATTGATAACTCGTCCATTGCTTCAATGACAATGAGCTTACGATCCGGTTTATTCGTCGTCGTCATCATTGTGGTTAGTAGCCATGGTCATCGTCATCTCGTAGAATTTCTGCTCCTCGATGCAGTCAGGGCAACGCCCATCACCGGGAACAATGTCGGTTTCCTCAGAGCAGGATCGGCACTCACCCGGCCGTAAATCCGCTAGAAAATAGTCAGTTTGGCTAATCATGGTAACATATGTTTACAGCAGTAAATTAAATTAGGCTTTTGTCAATCAATGATTTACAATTAATCTACTCACTCTGCGAATCTTCAATAACGGTCATCAATAAAAATAACCGGTTGCGGCCCTCTTACATAAAGCCGGGAGCTGAAATACAGGACCATCTCCCGCGTGCTGAAAGCCTCGGCCAGCGCCTGTATTTCCTGGGTACTATAGAACATCGACTCGTTGGCCACTAGATTCCAGATCTCCCGCAGTTCGGTTTTGCTGCGGCAGAGACCAATCCACTCGGTAGCCTCTGCCGCTGTAAATGTCTGTTTTTGCATCAGGACACCCCTCCTGGCGCGGTAGGTTTGAGATAGGCAATAAGGTTCCTGACGGCCCGGATGGCATCGGCCACCAGGTGGGTGGCCATCTCTTCGTCAAGCGTCGCCACGGCGGTTGAAAAAAGCGCTCTTTTCCCCTTCAGGGTTTCTTCTGAGCTGACCGTTACCAGGTAAGTCGGGTAGTTGTGTTTTCGGCAGAGTGCGTCAAGTTCTTTGGCAAACGCTTTGAGCTGCTGGTCCTTTTCGGTGCCGGCCTCTTCGGATCGAGGATCACACGTGAAGTTGATTTTAGGCTCTTTACTCATTTGTCGATTCGTTAGTCGGCTGTTCATTAATTTCATTGGTTTGCTCTCCAGTGGACGGCTCAGTCGTTTCCTTTTTGAGCTTCCAGTATTTATAGCACTGGGTAGCCACGATGCTGGTATCGAGCAGAAACCCTTCATTATCGGGCATCATTATCAGCAGCGAGCCGTCTTTTTGAAAAGCCTTCACCCGCACGTTACCTTCCGGCATTTTAAGGCTACCCACGTCCACGTAGGCTTTATTACGCATCTGGCGGTTGGGGATGGCCGTTAAGAGCTGGGCGGCAACGGGTACGATTTCACCCACCAGGCTGGGCGTTTGGGCTTTGGGGGACTCTTCGGGTTGTTGATCCATCAGAATAGCGTTTAGTGGGTTGATAAGTTGCTGTTTATAACCGGCAAACAGGATACGCACCTGGTTGCGACGCCTTCGGGCGACCGGCAGAATCTCCCCGGTGCTTAATTTGAGGGCGGGCTGGTGGCGGTATACGATTGTCACATACGCCAGGTTAATGACGTGCCGTTTGTGGATCCTGACCAGGCCGGGCAGACGGGGCAGCAGTTCGTTGATGGGCAGGGCAAGTTTGAGTTGCTGGCCATCGACAAAGTACAGAATACTGTAGCTGGCTGCTCCGTCGATCCGGATGATATCGCTCAGCCTTACTTCCGTCCGGGGCCTGAGCAAGATCACCCGGACGGAATTGGCTCTATGGGGCATACTAAAAGGGAAGCTTATAAAATACCCCGAAAGGGGCGTTACTGATGAATATATACGTGCGTAGGTTAAGCAGGGACTTGCGAAGCAAAGACGGCAATACCGTCGACGGTAGCATTTTTAGGTGTTGTAACAGAGGCTATGGCGATTAATACACCATTGATAAAAGCGTTAAAATTTAGTATTTCCTTCGCTAAGTTCTGCTGTTGATCTTCGGCTTTCATTATAGCACTCCAAAGCTTAAGCGCATGCGCCCGAATGCCCGAGTAATTGAGAGAAGTATCCTTCATTGGAATGGACTCGAGCTCACGCTGGCAAAACCGGGTATCTTCAATGCGTGCCAGACTGAGCGGAAAGAATTCAGCACCTTTTAGGGGATACCTTCTTCCATGAAGATTACGCAGGTAAGCCTCTTTTTCACCTTCCTGCTCGACGATCTCCCAGTAATCCATTTGGTAGAGTACAACTTTCTTGGTTGGAGTCGGCTCAGGGCAATCATCGAGGCCTAGTTTGAACGGATTAACGAGGTTAAGATCAATGGTAATTGCTTCAGTATCCGTTTGCTGACTTTCCAGATAATGCGTTTCAATGTCTTTTGCCAGATTTAAGCTATTGTTGACCAGGCCTAGTAAAGGCAATTGAGCCTCCCGATTCAACATGGCCACTCCTGTTTGAAGCTTTTCGAGCTTAACGATCAATTCGGTACACGTTTCCTTTGTCATAATGGTAAAAAGTAAGCGATTGATTAGTTGAAAAAGGGTAAGATCTTGCTCAGAATGCCAACCAGCAACAGGACCACAACCAGGAGAATCAGCGTCCAGGGGCCTGGTTTAAATCCGTTTGCGTTGCTAGTCCTCATTTGGATGATACGGGGTATAAAAGCCGCGGACGGCAGCGCCAACAACATCATACATCAGATCATCGTCAGGCTCCTCCTGACTACTCGGCAGGCGGGGATCTGCCTCCGGCTGGGCCTGCTGAGCGGCTTCAAGTTCATAGCTATGCGTCGACATGATCAGGCAGTGGGTTTTCGGATGATTTGACGGGACTTTCCTCGCCGTATTTGACACCGCAAAACGGACAGTACGTATGCTGGAGTTTAAATCGCTCCGGGGTTTTCTTTCCCTCGACGCTGATTCTGGCCTCGGTAAACGTCATGGCTCGCAGTTGATTTGACTCCTTTCCCCAAACAAGGCCCAGCGGCAAGTCAACCGCCGTAACCAGCTTCCCTTTAGGGTGTTTATAGAGAACAGGTTTTTGTAATTCACTGATACAGCTACACATAAGCTTGATTAGTTAGGTAAGCTTTAAGGCTTTACGGCACGCTCTGCCATTTTATTAAGCGTCTTCGCTAGCTGATCAAAGGCGTACTCGACTGCCTGCGGCTCGGACTTGCCGGCTTGTTTGGCCTTTCCGTACCAGGCGTCGATCAGGCCAATCAAGGATCGTCCAATCCCCTGGGAATGGTCAAAGGCCACGATGTTTTTAACGTCCTGAAGCGTCATCGACGCTGGTAGTTTTGGCTGCCTTACCGCCTGCGAACTCGAATCCGGCCGGCTCTGCGCATAACTCGTTCCCATCGCTACCGTGCAGGTTAGCAAAGCGATTAAACGTGATCTCATATAAACGAATGGATTGGTGATTGATTGACGGGTAATTGCTCGCCGTACACAACTCGAGCGGCCTCATCCGAGCATAGAAAAGCCAGCAGCATTGGATCAAAGGGAACACGTATGCCCAGCCAGTGCGCGTACTCGTTATCCACGCTACTGGCTATCCACTCGTCATAGGGTTGAGTGGATGCTAAAAACATGGTTTTTAGCAAATGACAGAAATCATAGCTGCTCACCTCGAAGCGGTCGATGCGCTCCTCCAGCAGGGTATGCTTGCTGAAATTTATGTGGGTACCCGCCGTTCGAATCAGCTTCCGGCCCTTGTAGACGTGAAAGAGTACACCTCTTTTAAAATAGTGCAGGTCAAGCCATCGCCCTTCAAAAACCGCTATGCATTCGTTGTTGACGCAGAATTCCAGCCGTTCACAAATCGTCATGACGTTGCCGGATTCATCACGTACAACAGCGTATAAATGGGTTTGCAGGTGTTCAAAATTGTTCATCTTCAAGAAAATAGCCCTAGTTTTGCGGTCGGAACAGTAATGCACTTTTTTGATCCCCCGGCCGGTGGCACGCGCCCGGGGGATCGTTCATTAGTAGCCAATGAGCTCGCCGATCACGTGGGCCTGGCTGGTGGGACTCTGGTAATTGATCACCGCCTGATCGAGTTTAGCCAGCAACAGTTGCTGATGCGCCGTGAGCAGCTGCGATTGCATCTCCTGATACAGGGCCAGCGCAACCGTCAGTGGCATCGACAGCTTGAACTCCCGGTCGGTTCGCCTTCCTTGCCAAATCAGCAGCCGGCTGACTTTCCAGCTCTGGAGGTAGTTCAGCAGCACTAATCGGTGAAGGGACTGATGCACCAGCGGGACCTGGTCCTGATCCTGGGTATTGAACCTCAGATACCCGATGAGCACCCGGAATTCGGCGGGGTAAAGCTTGAGGGTGATCATGATCAGGCGTTTTTCTGCCAGCCCCCTCTGGCTTTGATCCACTGCAGAATCTTATCGCCCCGATTCCCGTCGAAGCTGTGGAATATGGCGGCTTCACTCACCCGTCCCTCCCAACCGGTTGGCGATTCTTTCTCGATCCGGTATTTCCAGTACTGGACCCAGTAGGCGACGTGCTTATACTTCCATTTGTTCTGGTTTAAACAGTCGATATCGCGGCTGTAGAAGGTGCGGACGTTACCATCCACAAATTTGACAATCACCTGAATACAGGCGTGTTGTTTGAGGGGATCAGCCGAGCGGCTTGACATACTGGCACGGGGTTGCATGATGAAACAGTAATTAAGTGGCACTTACTTTTTGAAATTCCTGGTGAAACCAGGGGTGAGCTGGGGCTTTTTTGAGCCTAACGTGCTGACCAGGGTTAAAAACCGCTCGACCGCTTGTGGCCCGAACCGCCCTATCTTGTGCTGCAGGTGGCGGAAGGCCTCCACGTAGGTTTTTTGCTGGAGTGTGCGGGGCGCTTTGTCCACCCGGTGCAGCTGCAGGTGGCGAACGGCCAGGTTAATCTGCTGCTGCTCATAGCTTTTGCGGTAATTGCGGTTGTTTTCCTCAACCCAGGCCAGCGTACCGCCAAAGCCCCGGGTGTTTGCCTCGTCAAAATAGCCTGTTCCCGGTCGGTGCAGTGCGTAGGGGTCAGGTACCCATTTATCCGGATGGCGCTGGTAGTAGCTGGCAGCCAGCTCAATACGCTTGTAAAGTTCAGTTTGGTAGGCGTCCCACTCTTTTTCGGTAAGCGCCGGACCAAAATTTCGATAAACGCCTGACCGGATGGCATTTAGAATAAGCGGCTCCTCGTAGTCAGCGAACACTTTTGACGAATACAGCAGCTGTTTGGCGTAATTCCAGAAGCTGATCAAATAACCCTCCAGAATAGCCTGGCGCTGGGCCTCGGTGCGACTCGCAGCCCGCCGGGCATCCAGATCCGATTTGGTGAGCCTGGCTTTAGCCCGCTGGCCTGCCGATCGGGGGCTATCCGGGTTATCCACTTGTCCACAAGAGTCGGCCGCGCCCGGCCCCCCCGCCCCCTTGTCACTGTGACCAACGGTCCCTAAGGAGCCATTCGGGCCTTCGGATACCCGGGTTGGCTGTAGCCGTTCGGTGTTGCCATGATGTTCGTCGCCGTGCTCAACCTTCGGAGCGTCGCTGTGCACATTTCCATCCGCTTTTTTTTCTGTTTCACTGTAACCTTGAGTTACACTGGCTTTATATGCGGTAAAATTTGCCGTAGGGGTAGAAAATGTTACTGTTTGAGAAAGGTGATTAACAAGGGGTTGCGCGTTCTTAACAGCCGGTTGTGGATAAGCCCGTTCGGCTTGAAATAAGAGCGCAGGATCGATCCAAATCTCAAAGGCATGCCGTGACCCTCTAAACTTATAGCGCGTAATAAAGCCCGCTTCCCGCAACCTACGTAGGTGATTGTAGGCGGTCTTCTCGGAGATCGTACGCCGGTTGGCCAAGGTGAGCCGGCACGTTTGCAGGGGAGGCATGTCATCTCCTACAGCGGCACTCCCAACCTGTTTAAGCAGCCCGTGGTACTGCTTTACGTAATCCTTGATGAGTCGCTCGGCAGTGGCCTCAACACTGCCGGTGATGGCCTTAGGCTTGCGCTCGTATTCGACCTCCTGGCCGTTGATTAGCTTCTTGAAGCGTCGGGGTGGAACGGCTTCATTAACGGCCTGCACGCGTTGATGAAGCCGGGTCAGACTGGACTTCTGGCAAATCAGAATGGTGGCGGGATCGATCGTACTCATGACTGGGTTGCCGGTTTAGCTTCACCAAATGCCACGTTATAGGCATCCAGTTGCGTCAGTAGATGGCGGACATTAATCCAGACAACAGCATCTTTGTTATTCGTCGTATCGCCGGCCATCACCTCGCCACTTATGTGGAGGATGATGTAGCGAGTTGCTGAATTAATGACCAGCTGCGGCCCTGCCCAGATACCTATCTGGAGGTGCTCCAGGACCGTTACTTCCCCAAACGCTTTAGAAAACAGCGTTTGGCATTCTTCCATACTCAGACTCGAGAGCGGTCTTTTGGGTGGCGTAATGTGTTCACTCATGAATTTTCAAGTACAAGTTTTTAAACCTGACTCCCCTTCGGAGGGAGTCAGGGTACTAAAATTGGCCTTAGCCTACTTCGGTGGCGATCTGGGCAGGAATCGAACCTGCCACTCATGGCTTGCTTGCCAGGTGCTCCCATCGAGCAGCCAGATCTGTTTTGTTTTTAATGACGCTGGCAGCAGGACCGCCAGCGTCACTCCCCATCTTTATCCCACAACCTTCAGCATGCTGGACCCTCCAGCATTGTCAGCATGGCTGGATTCGAACCAGCAGGGGCAAAGTTTCCCTTACCCGGCCCCACCCGGCCTCACCCTGTTTTCTATACCCTCTTCCCTCAACTGCATCCCGGATCCTGATCAGGATCCGGAGGGGTCTTCCCCCACTCGCCCGGCTGTTAACAGTGCCACCCCTCCTGGCTGCGCTTGGCCGCTCGCTCGTATGCCTTTCCTCAATCAACTGCCTGGCCCCAGGCAGCTTTCTGATCTTGGCGAGCTGTCAATGGCAGGGCTTATCGTTTCAAATGGCAGTTTGCGCCTGCTGCCAAGTACTACCAGGACTTATCCAACCTTGGGCCTGCGCCGATCCAACGGCTGTAGATTCTGTCGACTTTCCCCCTGCTCAGCCGACCCGACACCGCATTGCCAGCTCCTTCGGCTGTTTATATGGTTTGTGGGGAGGACCGGAGTCGAACCGGCGCGTAACACATGATCATATATCTGATAATGAGCTACGTTCTACCAACTGAACTACCTCCCCAAGTCTATCCGGCTGGATCAGGCCAGCCGGATAGTACCGCTTCTATCCACACCATTCACCCTGTGGGTTAACCGTCAGGGCGGCTTTGAGCAGCGATTCGACTGCTCGAGAGCGTCTTTCGGCCTTTAACAGGCCATCTAGTAATGTCTTCTACAAAAAGTCTAGTCCTAACTCCATCGCCTCCCAGGCCAGATCATGCAGCTGCTTCCAGGTTGATACCTCGAACGAACGGGCCTTGAGGTCATTGAACTCGGCCAGCCCTATGTCAAAAAGGGGAGCATGCAGGTAGTAGATCGACCACTGACGCAGTACCTGAAAGTCGTCCTCCGACAGCGACGGTGGTGAGTCAACAAACTGGCCCTGGCTGTCTATGCAATGGAGGTAATACTGGGTGATCCGCTCCCGGATGTTGCGGGCCTCACCCCCTACATCCGTGGCCACCGACATACTCTCCGGACCCACCGGCAGTCCGCCCGGGTACATAGGCTCCCCCAGCCACCGGGGGATAAAAGGCAAATCACTTAATTGCTGGCGTTTCGTCTCCATTTATGGCGTTTCAGCGTAATATTGCACCTGTGTGTTACTCACACGTTTAGATTGTATTCCAGACAGCCCGTCTTTCACTGAAGTCGGGCTGTTTTCCCAAAACGGGAGCGCCAGTTGACCCTCACTGAAGCGTTTCTTTAGCTGCTGTTTAGCCAGGTTATCCAGCCGGTCATAGGCGAAATGACAGCGTGGACACATGGCCATAAGTTCACCGTCTATTGTCTGCTCCGGTATCCGATTGAGGTGCGCTGTCTGCAAACAGACGATCTTACCTGTTTTCGGATGGGGCTTCCCATGCTCTGCCCGGCATTCGGGCCACTCGCAACGTCCACCCGCCCGGCCGAAGCGGATCCGTCTGCTGGTTTGTTTCCAGTCGGGCGGGTAGCGTTTGCGATTAATGGGCATTGACTTCTTTCCTGACTATCCCAGCCGTCGCCCGGGTTAAAAAGCTGCGGGCCGAGGTATCCGAAAAATCTAAAATGAATGAGCGGGCGGCATGCAGGTTTTCGCAGTCAATCCACTCATCGAATCGGATCTCGGGAAAGGTGTAGGTCGAGATCAACACCTTCCATTTTTCCTCTTCTTCCAGCCGCTCGAGCAGTACCTGGTACGACCCGATCTGAATCACTCGAAAGTCCATTTAACGCGTTAGTTTTTTGGACTGCTCGGCCGTGCGCTGCACACTGCTAACTACGGCTATCGCGGCTAACAGGATCACCAGCAGCAGCCCCCAAAAGAGCATATCCGCATGCGCTATTAAAAACTCCAACAGGGGTTCTGGCTTCATACCATTACGTTAATAAGGGTTGTGTAATTCAGCAGTGAGGTCAGCAGCCTATCGTAAGCCACCGCCTTCTCAAAATCTTCGATATCCCGGGCCAGCACGTAATACTTGACCACGTAGGTAGCCAGTTTCCGGCATTCCGGATGGGTATAGATCACGCTGGCTTTGCCGGATGCAGGCGAGCGGTTCAGCAGGGCCTCCAACTCGATCAGCTCAAAGAGGGTATAGCCAATTGGGCGGTGGCCCAGGCTTTTCCCTTTAATGTCGAGCTCCAGCTGGGTGCGCAGAAAGTCCGCCCCTTTCTCATCGGCTATGACCGAGACATGCAGGGGTTCGGGCTCTATTTCGCTCAATTTGGGCTCAGAACGCTTGCTGAAGAGACTTTTGAAAAAGGATTTTACGTGTGTGTCCATTTTACGTTTAGATATATATGTTGACATTGGGTAATACACAGTTAAGCCTTTGAGGGTCTTAGCACCTGGTTTCCGGTTGAGCTTGACCGGGCCAATTGATCCAGGCGTTTCCGATAGTACTCGACGATGACCTCACGCAGGTCCGGATCATCGTCGAAGAGCTGAACCAGGCGTTTACTTCCATCTATAAAGCAGATGCCCACGATGGCTGAGGTTTGTATTTCCTCCAGCCGCTGCTCGGCATCGGTAAGGGCGTCGATCCAGGTTTTCATGGGTGTAGATGGTAAGCGATAGAATGTTGCGGATGGGGAGTTAAGTTTGAGTGTCTAATTCATGTTTTACTTAATCTCCCCATTACCGCAATGACTGATCAGAACCCTGTCGTTTCAATGATTCTTGACTTTTCCAGAAATGAACTGCTGTCGCAGATAAAGCCAGTACCAAACCAGGGTATGGTAGAAAGGCAAATCCTTTCCCGATTAAATCTTAGCCTTAATAAGGTTGCCAAAGAGATTGAGTCGGGCCAAATGGGCAAAAACCAGATTCTCTCCCTAAGTGTCTCCGCTTATCCTCTTGGGAACGATACGCAGTTTTTATGTACCCTCCTCTACCGGCCTGTTAGCTAAAAGCAGAGCCGCTTCTTGCGGATCAATTAGCTCAGAACCAAGTGCATCCAGTTCACCTTCCCTGCCTTCAGCAATGATCGCCTGCCGGGCCTGTTGCTGCTCGGGAGAGAATTGAGCAGCTACCGGATAGGTCAGATCAAGCTTTTCATACACGGATACGGGCGAAAACGGAGCCTCGACAAGTCTGTGATCCAGTCGTACCTCCAGGCCAAGCTTATTGGCCTGGAGGACTTTATCCGATAATTGCAAGAATAGCTCCTGGATGCTTTGGGCTAAGGCGCGTTTGTTTGCCAGGGATGCAGGATTCATGTATGGCCCATCGCTTGTGCTCATATTGTAGTACTGTTTGGAAGTTCAACGAAGTGAAATATCTCCAGGATTTTAGTGGTATTCACATCGGTAATCTCGAAGGGATCGAGCGCCGACTTAAGACTTGCCTCCACCCGCTCGTAAGCCTGTTTGGGGTTTTCTCCATTGACCAGCATCAGGCTGGGCGTCTTTTTCTGCTTGCCCGTTTTTTCATCGTCCGTGATAAACAGGGCCTTTACCTTGTACCAGGTCTCCCCCGCTCCATCGATGGAAAAGATATCGGCCAGTTTCATCCGGCTGATACCGCTGATTTCAAAGTCAGGTGTATTGGCCGCGATCTCCTGATAGAGCCGGGCTTCGGCATCGGTGTAGCTGACAGCATCGACCAGATACGTCTCCGTTACGGTCTTTTGCTTGATAAACTCCTCATTCCGGGTACCCACGTTCGAATCATCGACGGGTTGTTGATAGCGAATACTTCCAAGAAACCAGGTAGGCATTTTAAAGGGTTTTAAGAGTTGACGGTAGGGTTACACCAAAGTAGGGAGCCGTTTCGGGCATGACTTTCAGGAAGATATCCCGCAGGGGCGCTTTAGCCAGATGAAGGTCATATCCCTCCTTGCTAGCCACTGTTTGCCAGTGCCTATACAGGTTTTGCTTTTTGAGTTCAAGAAGGATTTCGCTGTGTACTAAAGGGGCTGCATTTTGATAGACATCCCACAGCTTGTTTTTCCGCATTGTACTTTTTTGAGCCGTTCCCATAGATAAACTTGCATTTCATCAGCCGAACACAGTATTTTGCGTCAGGCAACACAACAAATTGTGTTGCAATAGTAGTACGATGGCTTTAATTATGCAAGTCTTACACAATAAAATATTTTCACATGGCACAACTACTTGAGAGAATTAAGGACCGTGTTGCCCAAAAAGATAGCCCAATTCGCACTGTAAAGGGTGTAGCAGAGGCTATAGGTATGTCAGAGGCTGGTTTTTATGTAATGATAAAAAGAGGAACCAGTAAAACGGGAACTATACTGGCAATAGCAAAAAGCTTAAACGTAGAGCCGTCTTACCTGCTTGATGACTTAAAAAATGACAGTATACCTCAATCTAAAATTTTAGCCGAGGGAGACTTACTTGAAAGAATTGAGCAAAAAGTGCAGGACATGAAACAAATGTTCGAAGAACAACTTCGAGCTAAAGACCGGCAAATTGAAAGGCTGCTGGATTTACTGGGAAAGCCTGAGGGTGCTGCTGAAGAACCGCTTTCTACTGCACAAATCGAGTTCAACAAAATCTTTAACGAATACCGGGGCATAGCCTTAGATCAGACGTTAAAAACCAAAAACCCGACAAAACGCATTAGCAAAGTTGGTGGCACCCCGTTCTCGTACGCTGAGAACACGGTCACAATCAAGTAATTATTTTGAAGAGAAGGAATCCCTCTCTCTCTGCATAAGTTTCTGATAAAGACCAGGCCTCCCCAATAAAGGGAGGCCTTTTTTGTTTAGGCTCAACGCTTTTTCCTATTTGTCAATAACATACGTTTGCAGACAGTAGGAGGCCCCTTCGGAGGCACTTAAATCTACGAGGTGGCAACTAAAATAAACATTTTGTTACCGTTCATTATATATTTTAAAGTCAATAGGTTTGCGGGAGTAACTTAAAAATTAACCTGAAAATCTTATTGAATGTCACTTAACAGAATGGAAAAATTGTTTTGGGCTCATCCGTCCAAAAAATCAAAAGACCTTGTAACAATCTATTTCCGTATTACAATAAATGGGAGCCGAGCCGAACTCGGCTCGACCGGAATACAAGTCTTAAGAAGACATTGGAACCCCGAGGCCCAACGCATTACCGCCCGAACGCCCGAGGCTCAACAACAAAACCAAACGCTCGACATTTGGCGCGAGAAAGCCTCGGCTATCTATAACGACTTACTCCGCAAAGCGGAGCCGTTCACCGTTAATAACATAAAGAAACTCTTTAAGCAGGAGGGGAAAGGCTTTTCGTTTGTTGCGCTCTTTGAGCTTTACCTTAAGCATATCGCCAAAGACCCCGAAATCTCGGCCGGGACCTGTCAAACCTATGAAGTCGTTAAGAATAAAGTCGCTGCCTGGTTAACCTCCGACATTAAGCAAGCCGATCTACCGGCCGAGTCGTTCGGGCTCTCCTACATGGAAAAGTATCGCTATTGGATGCGCGTCGATGAATCCAGAAAACCGGCAACGATTCGCAAACATACCCAAACCATTAAGCAGGTTCTTACATGGGGATTTCTTAACGACTATACGACTCGGGACTCGTTGCGCGGGTATCGGGTTTCCAGGGTTAAACCGAATGACCCCATTTTCTTAACCGAGGCCGAGCTCCTGAAATTCTTAACGTATCAGTTCGAGCCCTCCGAGCGAGTACTTTCCGAGGTCCGGGATTACTTTCTGATCTGCTGCTTTACGGGTCTCGCGTTTACCGATATTAAGAGCCTCCGCTCCGAGCATTTCAATTACAAGGTTTTGCCGAGCGAGGATGCCGAGCCGGTCGGTCTGATCTGGTTGGAAAAGGAGCGCGTAAAAACCGACGTTACCGCCCGGCAACCGCTTCACCCTATCGTTAAGTACATCCTCGAAAGCCGTTACGAGGGTAAGCCTGAAAAAATCCACGTTCGGCCAAACCAGAAAACGAACCTGTATTTAAAAGTGATCTCGATGCGGGTCGGCATCACAAAGAATATAACGACTCATGTCGGCCGCAAAACGTTTGCAAACCTCTGCTTAAACGGAGGCTTATACTCGGACTCTTTCGCGTCGTTTTGTCCCGAGGTCCTCCTCTTTAAAAACCGGAGCTTTTCGACCGAGAGTACTATCGCTATGATGGGGAGAACCTCGGCAAAAGGCCTCGAGGCTTACGCCCAGGTAGACGAGCGGCGAATCATGCTCGAGCTCAAAGCCTCGAATCCGAACTTTGTCGATGAATCGAGGTTTATATTACATAACAAGAAAATTGCCCTCAACTAATAAAAAAAGCCCGAGCTCGGGCTTTTTTTATTCGCTTTCCTCCTCCTCGGTCGTCTGGAAAGCGGCCTCGAGCATATCGAGGCTTTTATTTATCTGGCATTTCTCCTTTACCTCGAGCAAGGCCTCGAGGCTCCACGTTTCCCGGCTTGCCAGTTGCTCGAAAAAGTAGGTAACAGAGGCTTGCAGAGCTCCGGCCGAGCCCTTAAGTTCCTCAACCTCGAGCGCGTAATTTTCGAGCTCGGTAAGGATGTCGTTAAATTTCATTGATTTTGGAAATTGGTTTGTTCGTGGGAGACTGGTAAGGTGTCTAACTCGGCACAATATTAACGAATAGGGCAAACTAGTAACAATTAATATTTGACTAAATTTATTAATATCCTGTTAATTAACCCTTTAAATAAAGATTTCCAAAGAAAAACAGCCTAAAATTTGGTGTTTTAAAAAGTTGCACCCTAAAAACAACTAAAACGGCTGATTATTAGCTGGTTTACTCGGAAAAACTCATAAAAAAGGCCTCTTTTCTCTCTCTCGACCCCGCCCTTTAGCATTTTGGAACTTTCCAAAATGGAAAGTTTCCGAATATATGAAAGGCCGGTCGAGGCCGGTCGAGCTCCGGGCTCGACCGGCCTCGACCGTCTGGTTACAAAATTGTTTCTCTCGTTAGAGGAGCGAAACGTCGAAGTCGGAGTAATTAACGGTTGCCCCTCCTTTCAGTTTCCAAATGATAAAGTAATCGACTGTATCGCTTAAGTGAGTCGCTCGCTCCTGTTCTATGCCTGAGCTCTCGCTCCCTTTGTTCTTACTATAGTCGGCATTGAGCGGACTGTTCTCGATACTTATTACCGTCGCCTTACACTTGTTACCGTCGAAACGTACCCGAAAGAGGTTCGGGTCCCGCTCCGATAGTACGTCCGAGATCAAGACAAACTTGTCTTTGTGAGGAGGGTTAAAATTCAATGGGCTTACGGTAACGAGCCAACCCTCGGCCCGTAAAATCTTCGCTACCTGGTCGAACATTGAATCGGTAGAACCGGCACTTTTATTCTTGCCGTTACGGTCTCCGGTTAGCGTTACCTTTCGCTTTCGGTGTTCGCTATAGTCAGCCACAAACCGAGCCGCCCAGGTTTGCGCCATCGTAAGCCCCTCGTCGGCCTCCTTAACGAATACGTTATCGACTTGCCTCGAGAGTCCGGCCTCGGATTGCCAAACGCTCGCACTTGTAAAGTGAGCATTGAAGTCGAGGCTAAGCTCGAGCTCCTGGTCGTTCTGATAGAAAAGCTCCCCATTATAGACCGTTGCCTCGAGCTCCTCGAGATCGGCCTCATCTTTTACAACGTGTACGTTATATTGGAAATTCGGGTAAAAGCCGTTGGGTAGTTTGGAGATACGCTCTCCCTCAACCTCGACTTTAAACTCGAGCCGGGTAAGCTGCTTCCGTAAACGAGCGATATAATTCTCGGGTAAAAAGGCTTGATTATCCTTTGTTTTTACCTCGAGGTAAAAGTAATTGTTGGGCTCCTTTTTGGAGAGGTCCTCGATTTCATGGAGCCAAGCGGCATCCGGTGTCCACGGTGGCGAGGAAAAAACGGCTAACATTTGGTGCAAGGGAGAGCTAAATTTCCCAACGTTGGCCCGGAGTGTGGGTAAAACCACTTTTAACCAGGCCTTTTTAAAATTCAAGCCCTCGTCAATAACGTAAAAGTCGAAGTTCGAGCCCCGGTTTTCGTCGGCCGAGAGCTTGAAACTTTCCATTTCAATAACGAAACCGTTTGGAAAGCTGATACAGTTCTCCCAGTTATCGGGAGACTGATACGGCCGGTCGAAGTGAGCCGGAGGCTCCCGCCAAAGAACGTAACAACCGAGGCCGGTTTTAAAATCGTACTCGGTAATACCCCAACGTAACCAGGCCGATTTGATACCGGCCGTAAGTTTACTTTTCGCTTTGGCTACCGTCTTAACGCCCCAACCGCCCCGAGCCTTTGGCATCTCCTCCACGCAATACATTAAGAAGTCTCCGAGCGTTACGGATTTGCCCGAGCCCCGGCCTCCTATCATAGCCGCTACCTCGTAATGATGCGAGGTAACGGCTTCTAAAAAAATGGCTTGCTTTTCGTTAACCTCGAGCTCGAGCTCGAGCTCCTCGGCCGGTTTATTTGTCGAGCTCATAGGTTGCATTTTCGATTTGTCGGGGAGCCTCGGCCGGAGCTCCGACATTCATCGTTTTTACTTTAATGGTGATTTTCGTCGGCCGCTTGTACTGATCGGAGTTAATGTTCGATTCGGAGGAGTAAGCTCCGTCGATTTTCGCGGCCTCTTTCAATAAGAGAGCGGCCGCTCGGAAATCGAGATTTTCGATAGCCTTTTTGTAGGCATCTTTGAACATTTCCGAATACAGGTATTTTATACCGTCCTTATCCCGATTGGATCGGAGCTCGGCAAATACCGAATAAGCTAAGGCTAAAATTTCCCGAGCGCGTCGGTCCTGAATGTGCTCTGACCGCTTAAGCATCGTTAAGACCTGCGAATCGGAGTAGCCCTCCCGTAACCAGGTACGGGTAAGCTCGATACGGTCGAAAACGTCTAATTGAGCCTGTGTAAGCTCGGTTTTATCGTCAATTAAGTATTGTTGATAAATAAGGAGCTCCTCCTGTACTTTTTGTAGGTACTTATTATTCTGTCTCATATTTCAAGCGGATAAGCTCGGTTTCGTACTCGTTATTGATTGCCTCGAGCCGAGCGAGATCGGCCTCCCAGGTCGGCCGGTTTCGGTGCTCGGGAGCGTTCTCGATTTTCTTTTTGTTCTTGGAGATATTAACCCGGTTTTTTTGGAGCTCGAGCTTAATCTCGGCCTCTGACATCCCTATTCGAGCCTCGGTCGGTTTCTGGTCCCGCTCGAGCGGAGGCCTCCTAACTTGTCCGGTCTCAAGTTCGTGTTGCGCGTCCTTCCAGGCCTCCCGGAGCTCGAGGATTGCGTCGATTACATTCTTACGCCCTTCGACATCATGCTCGGCAAAATCCGGGAGGCTATTCGACAAAAGAGCGGCTTGCTTATGCAAACTTTCCGCTTGCATAGTAAGCCGCTCTTTACGGTCCTCCTCGACTGAATGAGCCGGGTTAATTAGCTCGGATTCTCGTTTTTTTTTACGTCCTCCGGCTTAACAGAGTCGGCCTCGACGTTCGCTGTCGATGTAACGGCCTCGGTCGTTTTTTCGGCTGCTTTCTCCTCGGTCTCGGCCTTATCTTTCTTCTCTGCTTTCTTTGCCTTAAGCAAGGCCTCGAGCTCCTCGATAGAAAGCTCGGAGGCCGTTTCGATAACGACCTCGGGTTTCGACTCGCTTTCGGCCTTAACGGGCTCCTCGGCAACCGGCTCGGCCTGAATTGGCTCGGCCTCGAGAGCCAGTTCATAGGCTTTCTGCGCGTTATCAAATTCGGCCTTTTTGCCATCGTTTTTCGGGTCGGCTTTATGGTGCATTTCGGCCAATTGAGCGGCCGCTTTTAATTGTTTGATCTCCATAGAAAATTTTGTTTTTGAGCGGATCTGTCGTCGATTTTTCGAGCGATTATTTCGATAAAATGGATTATTGGTGTTTTTTGACTCGCTTAACGTTTATCCCCAAGTGCTGAAATGCTTCGAGAGTCTCCTTAATTGCCTCTTCCTCAATGGAAGAAACCGGAGGCTCGGGCTCCTCGATAACATCGACATACCGGCCGGGATACTGTTTAGCGATATACTCGGCCTCCTCGAGCGGCATCGAGGCCGAGACTTTTACCTCCCGGTTTGCAAAGGAGAACATAAGGCCGGGAGCGGGATGTAAAACGACTATTTTCTTTGCCATTGTGATAAAAAAAGAGCCTCCCCCATCGGAGGAGGCTCTTTTGCTTAAAAGGTGAATTTTTGAGCGGATTGTCTTTTTGCCTTAAGCGGCTGCTACGCCTGGTATCGTAACTGTGTCGGCAATCGGCATATAATTGTGCATAAAGCCGTCCTGTTTGGCTTTCAGCGTCCATTCTCTCCGGTCCGAGCCTTTGGCTCCGGTGGTGTGCGTAATCTCGAATTGTAATCCCAGGAGAGACGTACCCGAAACGGTCCGTACCCCATCGTTAAGGATACAAACGGCAACGACTTCGGTGTTAATGAGCTTCTCGATTGCGTCGCATTGCTCTTTTGTGAAACCGGCGATTTTAACCTCGAGCGATTGCTCCCAGGATTGATAACCCGAGGCTCCTTTCAAAGCTCCGTCCTGTTTTAGTGAGTTATCACTTACCTGTACCTCGACAAAGACCGGCGCGGTCCCTCCGGTAACGAAGCTCGGAGCGGCCGTAATCTCTCCGTCTACGATGTCGGCCTTTTTGGGCCATTCTTCGGCAAAATTATCCGTCGCCATTAGAAACAGTTTGCGACCGCCCCCAGGGTTAATAGTCTGTTGTTTGGTCCGAGGAATCGAGGCAAGCGTCGTAAACGCAACCTGGTTTAAGTCGAACAATTGAACTCCGGTTGCATAGGTAACGCCCAACGAAACGGCCGGAATCGAAACCAGACCGGCAAGCACATTACCTGTCGAAACGGCAACCAACGAGCCGATAAGCAAAAGCGCAAAACCGGCAATAATCGAGTAAACTCCTTTAATCTTCATTTGTGATTTTTGAATAATTCGGATTGATTGAAAGAAAGAAAAAACAGGGAGGAGCGGCTCCGGCCGGTAAGCCGGAACCGCTATTCCTTACACTTTATCGTTCGGGAAAACGAGCTTACCGAATCCGTAATCGAAACCGACTGACATACGGATATTGATGTCATACCCTTTTACGGTCTCAATGGCTTTCAGCCGGTAAGCGGAAACGTCCTCGTTACAGACAAAAAACAGGTTCGAGGCCGGAGTAATAACCATCGTTTGCTTGCCCGAGAGACCGACATCGGCCTTAAGCGTTACGTTATCGTAACCGTCGATTGCGGTCATTACGTCGTCCGGCCGGAGCACGTTCGAGAATTTCGCTTGTCTGCGACGGTTAACCGAGCGAGCCAGCGAGGGAGACAAACGGAGTTGCAAGGGGATGTTTAACAGAGCCTCGTTAGCGGCCTCTACTTGCTTACACATGGCGATAACTTGCTCATACGAGTTTGTATCGTCTATGGTCGCTGCGGCCGTTAAAACGTTCTCGCTCGGGATGTCTCCGTTTACCCCGCGTCCGGCCGTTAGTTTAGCCAAAAGGCCGGTAATAGCGTAAATCGAGCCTTTGTTCGCTCCGTTCTTAACGGCTTTCCAGCTTGCCAGCGTCCGTAAGTTGGCCCGAGCGGTTTTAATGATCTGCTCCAAGAAAAAGACCTGAAACGGATTGGCTAAAACGTCTTTCTCGCTCTCAAGGCCCTTAACATACTGCAAGTACGAGCGGTACATCGTTTGTATTTCCCCTACTGTAAAATGGAGGTCGATGTCCACATCCTCAAAGCTAGGAACCCGAGCTCCAAACTTGAGAGCTCCCTCGGCCGGGTCGAACTCGTCGGAGGCCGCTTTCAACACGTCCATTACTTCGAGGTTGATTAACGGGCTTTTGTTGTCCGTTACCAGCATCTCAAAATCCGCCCGGAGGGAGGCCTCTCCGTCTACTAAAACGGTCGTAACGATGTCCTTACGACCGTCGAAAACCTGCATTAACTCGGTAGGTAGTTTACTAAAATCGTACCCTTTAACTGCACTCATTTGGTAGAGAATTTACGTGAAAAAAAATTGTTGTTTACTGCCTTTAAAAGCGGGTGTTGTTGCCTGGTTAGTTACCTCCTTTCTCTTTGCGGAAATAGGCTAAAGCGTCGGCGTTATAGTCCGACAATGCCTCGGGCTCGCTCGAGCGGTTGGAGGCATCCTCGGCCGGGAGACCCTTACCGGCTGCTTTCTTTTCCTCAAACCAACCTTTGTACTTATCCCGGTCGGTTTCGGCCTCGGTAAGCGAGCCCTCGAGCTCGGTTATCCGGTTGGTTTTCTCGGTGAGCGCGTTCTCGGCCGCTTCTGCCCGAGTCGTTAAGCCGGAGACCGTTTCCTCGAATCCCGAAACCTGTCCCTCGAGCTCGGTAATTCGCTGCGCGGCCGCTTGTGCGTCGGTCGTAAACTGGTTATACTCCTCGCTCGAGAGCTTCTCGGAGATTGCTTGCTCGGAGTTTCCGAACATTTTTGCCACTAATGCGGCAAGGGTTGTTTTTACTGCTGCCATAGAAAAAATTAAGATTGTTTAGCGAGTTGGAGAGCGCGTTTAACCGCAAAGTCTAAGGAGCCTTTCGCGTCAGCAAGCCCGATTTTGAGCGCGTCCTTAACGGAGAACATATCGGCCGAGGTCCATTCGTCGGAGGTCAGGAGTCCGGCCCTCCCGCGTCTTACGTAGCCGTGAAACTCCCGCTTTGCGTCGTTAAGAGAGGATTGTATCGAGGCGATTGTTTCCTCGGAGAGCGGCTCGATACCATTAAGCGGAGCCTTTTTCTCGCTTCCATCGGAGCGGAAAATCCGAACGTCTATCCCGGCTTTTTCGAGGGCTCGAGCCTGGTTCGCGTAAATCATAATGACCCCTATCGAGCCGATCTCGGTAACGCTCTGATCTTCGAGGATAATCTCGTCGGCTTGCGAGGCAAAGTAATAGCCCGCACTTGCACAAAACGGAGTCCAGACGACAACCGGCTTACTGGTTGCCCGAACGCTCTCGGCAAAGGCTTTTAAGCCATCGACTCCCCCTCCCGGCGTGTTTGTCTCGAGCACGATTGCCTTTGTGCTCGGCATCCGGTCGGCCGCTTGCATGAGGCCGGTAAGGTCCTCATACCCCCAGGAGCAAGCCCCGTACCGGCTGAGCGGTCCGATAACCGGAATAATAGGAACCTCCCCTCCGGTTCGTTTGGCGTAAGCATCGACAAAGTACTCGTAATAGCCCGAGGTCCCGGCTTGCGGCCGGTTATCCTCACGGCCTCCCATAAATGCCGAGGGATGCTCTCCTCGCATAGAGGGAGGAACCGCGTCTCTCCCGGCTCGCATACGTGGGACTATCACCTCCTGTAGACGAGCCGCGTAAGCGAGCTCGAGAGCCCAAAGACCGGCAAATGAAGAATAAGTAAAGCCTCTCATTTAAATAGCTAAGTGTGCTACAAAAATGAGAGGCTCGGTACTGCTTAAAAAGGACCTAATTACTCGACCTTAACGGAGGCTTTACAGAACTCGGTCGGGCTCTCGGCCTTAATTCGGAGCGTTAAACTCGGCGTGTTCGGCGGTAGTTGTACCTCGATAAAGACCTCCGTCCAATGCAAGCCGACCTGTCTCGAAAACGTGAGCACGTTAAGCGAGTTAAGCTCGAGCTCACAAACGAGCGTTGTTAAATCGTAAGTATCGGCCGTAATCGAGGAGCCCTCCGGGTAATTGCCCGAGCTCGCATAGATCGGAGGATTATTCCGAGCGGTCAGTTTGATCTGTACTTTACGGGTCCGCTCGGTCTCGGTCGAAAAGTTAACGACTTGACTTAAATAATTATTCGAGCTAAGGGTAACGACCTTATCGGCTCCAATCGGCAAGCTGTTATCGATTGGCGTTGTCGGTGTTAGGCTCCCCGTTGCGGTCCATCCCGAAAGTGGGCTCGAGATGTTGGTCGTTGTCAGGAGCTCCGGCGTTGCTAGGTCAACCGGCAAAGCGATTTGAGTAAGGTCTTTCCCCTCCACTCCGGCCCATTCGTAATAAATATCAGTGAGCGCGAATCCTCCGGCCTTGTAGAGTAAAAACGTTACGACATCATAATTAACCTGAGTTTGTGGGTCATTGAGCCCGAAACCGACCACTCCGCTAACGGTCGAGCTCGTCAGTTGTACCCATTGTAAATTCGTGGCATCCTGAACAAAAACGGTAACGCTCGGGTCAGAGAGGATAAGCCGGAAACTCGAAATATTCCCCGCTCTCGCATTAACGACACAACGAGCGAGCGCGTAATCCGCAAACGAGATACTCTCCTTATTGATTAGAGACATATACTCGTAAACCTTTGCGCTCGGGACCGCTCCCAGGCCGTTAAGCGTCGTTAAATCGTCGTAGTATTTCTCTACGCTCGGTGCAAGTCCGTACTGGTTAATATTGATCTCCTTAAAGAGCTTGTTTAACTCGGTCCGGTTTTTAAAGTAAAGGTCGGTACTCGAGGCCGCACTAACCGAGCTCCGTTTCCGAAAGAGTTTAATAGCGGCTTTCGGTCTCGGGAGAGCCTGGATATACTTAAGCATCGGCCCCCAAAACAAAGCGTTCGTTCTTACGCCCGGATGTGAGCCGAGCCAAAACGGAGGATACTCGTTTCCCTTGAGGATTCTCGCTCGCTGAGCAACGTCAGCAAAAACGTATCCTTTGCGGGTGCAATACTCGCTTAAGGCCGTTTGTACCAGGTAGCCCAGGGAGCCCGAGTTAATGAAGTACTCCGAGGAGACAATCGGCCGAAAGCCTAAATTCTTAACGGCCTCGGCAACTTTCTCGAGGTTGGCTAAGTAGACATTTAGCTGATCGGTGTTTGTTATGGTCCCGGAAAATTCATTCCGGTAACTGATTAAAACCGCGTAACCTCCTCCTTTAAACGCCCTTATCCCTAAACTCGGGTGAAACGTGGCATCATTGCTTTTTATCCGGCTGAGAATCATATCGAAACGGTCTCCCGATTTACTGTAGTTCTCAACGTTCCAATCGGTAAACATGGACAATAGATAAATGTATCCTTTCCCGTTTAGCTGATAGGAACCGGCCGAGTAACTGTCTCCGCAAATAAGAATCCGCTCGCAATCAGCAAGCGTTACTTTATTGGTTTTCGTAAACGTCGGGATAAGAGCTCCGTCTACTGAGGTAAGCGTTTTTTGTGGGGAAAAATAAGCCTGAAAGCTCGAGGCCGCTCCCGCTTGCTCAAACTGAAACGTCCCTTTTTTGGCGATGTAATACGAGACGCGAACAAAGGCAACTCCGGCCGGGACCGTAAACGTTGTGATAGCGTTCGAGGAGCCTCCCGTTACAACCCCTTTCGAGCTATTGTAAAACGTCGTTTTCCTCATGCCGTTTGTTCCGTCCCATCCGGTATAAGTAAGCCCCTCGGTAACGGGAATAAAGTCGGTATAACCGTACCCCGCGTTTGTCGTTACGGCTCCGGTTGTTTCCAGGTAAGCCCCATCGGTAAAGGTTGCCGGGTTAGCGAGGTTTTTACTCGTTACGAGCTCATAAGCAACGGCCGAGCCGCTTAGCTTGCCATTCCAGGCCGTTTTTTCGGCTGCGCTAACGAGTTGGTTGTTTGTATCCTGGTTAAGCGAGCTCGGGTCGATTCGCGTATTAAGGAGCTTATAGCCGTACCCCTCGTAAGCCGATGCAACGGCTCCGGCTTCGAGTTGGATGCTTGCCGATGCCTGAGCGAGCGTAAGCACACTCGAGGAGTGTCGAATCGTAAAGACGATAAACACACAGTTAGCCGGAGTCGTGAACGTTAACGGAAAGCTAAAGGCTCCGTTTTTTCCGGCCGAATAGTAGTCGAGGAGCGCACTCGAGGCCGACTCGAATCGCATACCGAATTGAGCACTGGTAACGGCAATTAAACCCGATAAGGTGTATTGCGTGTTAGGCAGAACCGGCACTCGGCCCGAGCGGGCAAACCCGGCCGTCGCGGTAATGGCTCCGGCTCCGGTGCTTACGTAACTTCCATCGACAACCCCGCTCGAATCAAATCCATTTTTACCAAGAACCCGGAGGGCTCCGTCCAGCTTGCCATTCCAGGCCGTTTTTTCGGCTGTGCTAACGAGTTGGTTGCTCGCGTCCTGGTTAAGCGAGCCCGGGTCGATGCGGGCTCCCGTTAGTTTCACTCCGTACCCCTCGTAAGCGGTCGCAACGGCTCCGGCTTCGAGTTGGATACTTGCCGAGGCTTGAGCGAGGGTAAGCACACTCGAGGAGTGCCGAATCGTAAAGACAATAAAAGTACAGTTAGCCGGAGTAACGAACGTAAGCGGAAAGTTAAAGGCTCCGTTTTTTCCGGCCGAATAGTAGTCGAGGAGCGCACTCGAGGCCGACTCGAATCGCATACCGAATTGAGCACTGGTAAGAGCAATTAAGCCCGATAAGGTGTATTGCGTGTTAGGCAGAACCGGCACTCGGCCCGAACGGGCAAAACCCGAGCCCGAGCTTATCGAGCCGGTCCCGGTGCTTACAAAACTGGCATCGACAACCCCGCTCGAATCAAATCCATTTTTGCTGTAGGTGAGAAAGCTCGTTTTGTTGGGCGTAACGGCTTTCTCGACTAGCTTCTCGGTTGTAACCGTTAGATCGGCCGGAGCTCCTCCCTGTGCGACGACATCCCAAAACGTTAGATCGAAAGCGGCTCCCGAGGTTCCGCTCGTTTTGCGTCGGTAGGTGTTGCCTCCGCTCGATACGCCGTCTCCGGCTGCATAGTTGGTAAGCGGAGCCCAGGCTCCCCGCCAATTCAGGCCGACCGCTCCCCGGATGTCGGTTGCCTCGGCTAAACTGTCAACAAGCCCCAACGCTCCGACGTATTTCCCGGTTGCCGGTTTTCCCGTAAAGCCCCCGGTCCAGTCCCTAACCTGTTGAACCAGACGGAGCCCATCGGCAACGGTTGCGAGTACGGGAGTCCAGCCGAGTGTACCCTGAATAGCCGGGACAACCTCCTCGATTGCGGTTGCGTCGGTAAAATACCGGATTAAAATATCCGGTGCTACCTGAGCCGAATACGAGGCCGAGGGCTCCACTCCGACAAAAGCGAGAACCCCGTTTAACTCGGTCCGGTTAAGGCTCGTATTAACGAGGGTAAAGCTATACCGTTTGCGGGTAAGGGAGGCTTTGTCGGCATCGGTAAGCAAAATCTCGAGCTCGTTAACATTCGTTCGGGTAATGCTTGGATTGAGCTTGGTTAAGACCGAAATCCCGGCATACGAAACCCGGAGCTCGAAGGTTTGCCCGGAGACATCGAGCGGAGCCTCTCCACTATAAAACAGAATACGGAGTTTACAAACGTCCGCTTTAATACGCTCGGCCACGGCGTAAGGAATTAACGGCCTAGAGATTGCACTCATAAATAATTTTTATAATCAGTTTGGTAGGTAATGCGTGAATACGGGAGCAACGTCTCGAGGTCGGCATCCTCGAGCCTAAAGGCCGGATGCCAAGAGCGGCCGGAGAGGGAAATCCGAATCGAGCTCGTTTCGACAATGGCTCTTGTTAAAAATAAGTCGAGGCCCCGCCCCGGCTCTCCCGAAACGAATACCCCGCCGTTACGGTCCTCGCAAATGGCGAGCCATCGCCGAGCCTGGTTGCGGTGCAGAAAAGCGAGGAGGTCGGTCTCGTTTTTTGGGAGCATTGCCTCGATTGTCATGGTATAGACCGGCCCCTCGGCTCCCCTGGTAAGAATCTCCTCGAACGAGCCTCCTCCGGCCGGAAAGTTAAGCCGACTAACCTCGGCCTCCTCGGTAGTGGGTAAGCCCGAGGCCGGGACCGTAAAGGCCTCCCCGCTCGAAAAGAGCTCCGGGTCGAGAACTCCGAGGACCTCATCGATTGGAATAAGCCAAAGCCGAGCGAGAAAGCCACTGTTAACCCCGCCCGAGTTACCGTAAACGTTTGTTTCCATGCTACGAAATTCGCACCTCGCTCTCCTTCCGAAAAGGACGCAAAAACGGCCCTTTCCCGGGAGGCCTAAACAGCAAAAAAGCGGCCCTACATGGTGTAGAGCCGCTTTTTTGGCAATCCCGAGACCGGACTTTACCGGCTTAAGCCGGACTTTTTACGTTCGGCCCGGACTTTACCGGCTTAAGCCGGACTTTTTAGGGAAAATTTCTTTTTATTTTTTTTGTCAACCCGGAGTAAATAATCCCGGTAAATTTTCCGAACCGTTTCCCATTCGAGTTCAATATCGGGCTGAATGTCGTACCGAGCGAGAAAGTTTCGGATGTAAGTCGAGTAATCGCCCCCGGCTAAATAGTGAACCGAGCGAACCTCGGAAATTAACGTCCGGCGAAAAATCTCGTCCAACTGTCGAACGAAATCCGGGTACTTTTCGAGCGGGACCTCGTAAGCCTTTTCCCGGCAATAGTAGGTAATTACGAGCGTTGTCCCGGTTGGCTTTTCGGGTGTAATGACAAACGGAATCGAGCGGCTTGCCAGGTGAATCATCCGGCCGATTTCGTTCCACTTTTCAATGTGAACGACTCCGTTTTCTCCGTCGAACTCGCCCTCGATAAACTTCTTTAAATACTTTGGAACGGATAAGGTTAATTTTTTGAGCATTGTAATGGTTTGGCATAATCATCTTTCTAGCTCGGTAATGGGAGGAGCTTAAAGATACGGCTCCTCCCCTGAATTGCCAAATTTTTTACTTGCCTGAAAAGCTCGAAATTGAACTAATTAACGCGTCCAGCTTTCCGGCGTTATTGGTTCCGTAAACGGCTCCGGTTGTCGAGTTAGCCGCGTCCCGAACCTGATAGACCGCTCCCTCGACCGCGTTAATCGAGCCGCGTAAACTGCTTACCTGGTAGGCCATTGAATCAAGGCCTTTCTTTGTCTCGCTTGCCAGATTGCCCAGAGCCTGATCGGTTTGTTTTCCTTCCCGCTCGGTTACGGTAACGACATCCTGCGAGAGCTCCTCGAGGCTTTTCTTTGTCTCCTCGGAGAGCGTCTCGATTGCCTTAACGACATCGCTCGACATTTCCTCGAATCCCTTTTTTGTGTCGCTCGTCAGGTCCGAGAACCCTTTCGAGAGATTGCTCGCAAGGAGGGCAAACGAAAGCCGTTGTTGAGCCGATAGAGCCTCGAGGCCCCGGTCATTTGTCGAGCTCGAGCTTTTAAGGCCGCTTATGATGTCGGCCGAGGCTTTGGCAATGGCTTTGCCGAGATCGTCGTTAAGCATCATTAAGCCGTTTTTATTACTCTGAATTAACAGAGAAACTAAACTCTCGCGTTGCTTGGCATGGTCCGAGAGCGTCTCGGAGAGGGCTTTCGCTCGCTCGGCCGAGTGCGTATCGCTTAGCGTTATGGCGTTGAGGAGATCGGCTAAAAGCCGGAGTTGCTCGCGTCCCTGCGCCTGTGCGATTGCGACCTCCGAATCGGCCGAAACGCTCGAGAGGCTCGGATCGGTTGCCCCCTCGTACATTCCCCCATCCTCGTAAAAGCCTCGTTTGCCGCTTGCCGGTTTGCTCCGCTTAACGCCCCCATACAGAAACATATCTTTCGACCAGTAACCCGAGTCGAGAATCCCGCCGTTACGGAGAGCCGGTCCCCGAAAATCGGTAACGGGTTTACTCCGTCTCCCCGGTGTTCTGGCGTTACTAAACATCCGTTGAATGAGCGGCAAATTAGCGGCCGTTTGCTCTCTCGAGATTATAGCCTCGTCTCCTTCCATTTCGCCCGTTTCCTGTCCCGTTGCGCGGTCAACGAGGGCAATCCCGCCCGAACCAGGACGCGAGCCGTGTCGGCCTCCGCTCGCAATAAAGCCCCCATGCCGAAACTGTGGAGCCTCCTGTCTTTTTATCATGGCGACCTGTACCCCTGTCATTACTGCGCTCATTGCGGCAAACACTAAATTGGCCGGCCAAAAGCTCGAGGCTAAGGCTTTCAGCGTTGCGAGGGCTCCCGTAATCAAGGCCGAGGCAATGTCGGCTTTCTTTTGGGCTTCCCATTGTTTCCGCTTTGCGGCTGCTTCCATCAATCGGGCTTTCTCGTTTTCAGCCTCGATTTGCCGGTTAAGCTCTTTCTGGTTTTGTATCCGGGTTTGCTTTTCGGCCTCGACTTTCTTTAGCTTTTCCCGCTTCTCTTTCTCGGCCTCCTCGATTGCCTTATCCGCCTGCTCCTTAGCGAGCCGAATCTTTTCTTTCTGGTCCTCTTTGGCTTTGTCCAGGATTGCCTTTGCTGCTTTCTGGTCTCCGTTCTTAACGGCTTCGATTGCCTTAAGCTCGGCCTCGGCCTGATCGTTGGCGAGCTCGGTTTTTAGCCGAGCCGTGTCTTTGGCAAGCTCGCTTTGTGCTTTAGCGGTGTCTTTGGCTTGCTCGATTTTAACCTTTGCCTCATCCTCGGCGAGCTTTTTCTCCTGGTCGAACTTATCCCGAGCCTCTGCGAGTAGCTGCTTACGGGTTGCCTGGTCGATGTCTTTTCGCTGGTTTATGGCTGCGATTTCCGCGTCCCGAGTAGCCTCGGCCGCGTCGATACGCTCGAGCTTCGCGTTTGTTGCCGATTTAATCGCTTCTTTCTCGGCTTGCTTAGCGGCCTCGATTGTCGCCTTTGCCTCGCTTTGAGCGGCCTCGATTGATTCCTCGGCTTGCTGCTTAGCGGCCGAGGCTTTCTCGTCTGCGTTCTCCTTATAGCCCGAGAGTTGCTCCTCGAGTTTTCGCTTTTCCTCCGAGCTCGAGAGTTGCCGGTATTGGCTTTCGAGGTCCGAAATCGTCCGCTCGGAGGCATCTTTGATCGTTTGTATTTTGGTGTTGCTCTCCTGCGTAACCCGTTGTTTCTCGAACTCGGCCGCGTCCTGAGCCGCTTTCTCAAGTTGGATTTGCTCGTTAAGGAGCTTAACCTTTGCGTCCCTTTCCCGTTGGGCTTCTGCGATTGCCCGATCTGTTTTTTGTTGTTCGAGCTTGAGAAGAAAGCCAACGGCCGCTTGAGCCATTTGTCCAACGGCTTCATACTTTGCCATATTCTGAGCAAGCCGTTTTTGCCATGCCGACTTTTCGCCCTCGAACATCTTATCCGCGTTCTCGATAAAGCCGTTTAAGTCGAATTTAAGCAGCGCGGAAAACGCGTTCGAGGCCGCTCCCCATTGGCTTTTTTTCTTCTCCTGTAGCTCCTCGTTAATTTTGGCTATTGCGTCGGTGTGCTTTTTGGCTGCGAGTTGCCGCTCGTTATCGTATCGGTTTTCGATAGCCTCGAGAGCTCTCCGTAATTGCTCTTTATCGGTTATCTCCCGAGCCGCTTTCGCTTTCTCGGCCGACTCCTCCGCGTCTAGTCGCTCTTTGGTTAAGCGGTAAATCGAGTTTTCCCGGTCCCGATGGATTGCCTCGAGCTTTTTGGCGTTGCCTTTCGCCATAAGCTCCCGCCAATCGAGGAGCGCGGCCTCGGCTTGCTTTTCGGCCTCAATAATGGCTTTCTCGGCCTCGAGTCGCTTCTTATCGGCCTCCTCCTCGGCTTTCTTTCGCTTCTCGGCAAACTCGGCCGCCGTTTTGGTTATGTCGGCTTTTAGCTTTTTGTCGAGGGCTGCGAGTTGCTTATTTTTAATCTCCTCGCTCGCTACGGATTTGCGAATCTCCTCGGCCTCCTGGTCACGTTTCGCCATGAGCTTGACAAACTCGCGTTGCATCTCGTCTTTAATGCTTGCGATGTGTGTCTCGGCCTCTAGTTTGGCGATGTCCTCGAGGGCTTTTTCGTTGGCTTTCTTAACGTCCTCGAGAGCTTTCTCCTCGGCTTTGGCTTCTTTCTTACGAGCTTTCTCGGCTTCTTTTTCCCGCTTCTCGAGGGCTTTCTTTTGCTCGTCGGTTAAGCCCTTTTGATATTTGGCTCCCTGATCTTTCCCGGCAAATTCGGCCTTTTCGGTTGCGGCTTTATCGGTCCAAATACCTGCAACGGCCGAGGCTGCGCTTTTGGCGTTGGTCTTTACCTGGTTGATTGCCGCCGTTGCTCCGGCTTTGGTTTGCTCCCAGGCTTTGGCCGAGGCCTCGAAATTGCCCGAGAGAAATTCCTTAATCGCTACGCCCATATTTTTCATTACTCCGGCCGAGGAGATATAAAAATCCATGAGCGTTTTCTGATAGCCGACAACGGCCGTAACGAGCGTTACAATCACATTTACCAGAGCTTTAACAATGGGAATCCCGGCGTTAAGGCCTTGTAAAATGAGGGTAAAAACCGGCCGGAATTTCTCCCCGAGCTCAACCTTTAACGCGTCGAAATTATCCTCGAGGTTGGAGGCTTGCCCCCCGAGGGTTTGCATCATAGTCGAGTTTTGGCCGAGTACTCCCGGCATTTTGCCGAACGCGATAAGAGCTCCGTTGATAGCCTCCGGCGTATTCTTAACGGTCTGGTTCATGCCCTTGAAAGAGAGCGAGACGGTATCGCCCGATTTGGAGGCTTTAATCCCAAATTCTTTCAACCGCTCAAATTCGCCCGTTGACGCGTCGAGCGCGGCCTCGACCAATTGGTCGAACTCTTTGCCCTGCGAGGCCGCAAGGTCGGTTAACGAGATCATCTCGGCTTTACTCGGCCGGAGCCCCCGGTTAACCATTTTTACATAGCCGTCCGTAAGCTGATCGACCGTAAAGACCGTATTCTTAGCGAGGTCCTTAAGCGCCGACATCGAGTTTTTGGCCTCCTTCTCGCTCCCTAAAGCGGTCTCGAGCACTTTGCCGTATTTCTCGAATTTGGCCGTCGTCTCAAAAATGGCTTTGCCGATGTCGATAACGTAGCCGACAATTTGGAGCGCAACAAAGGCTTGCATCGCTTTGGCAACCAGGCCGACCCCTCCGCCGATTTTTTGCCAAAGGCTCGGCTGTCCGAGGCCCTCTCCTGTCTTTCGGATACTGTCGGCCTCATCCTTTACTTTTTTGAATTGCCGCTCGGCCTCTCCAAGTTGTTTGGAGGCTTTAACAAATGCCTCCGTTCCCTCCCTTGTGCCTTTTAGCTCCCGGTTAAGGTCCTTTATCCGGCTTTGTAATTGGCCGTAAGTCAAAGTCGTGATGTCTACCTCTTTCTTAAGGTTCTTCGTTTCGGTCTGTACGTCCTTAAGCTCGGCTTTGTATTTTTTCCACTCCTCGGAGCCTTTCCCTCCGTTTTTTTCGATGTCCTTAAGCGTAGTACGGAGCTCCTTCGCTTTGGTGTCGAGTTGCGCTAAATCGTTGGCAAAATCTTTCGAGTCGGCCCTCAGTTTTAGCGTTGCGGTTTCGTTTAGTTGAACGGCCATTATTCAGAAAAAAGTAGTTTAATCCCTCGCATTGCGGTCACATTGGTTTGGTCGGTAAGGTCCCGAAAGAGGTACGGGAGCACATCGGAGAGGAGCGGGTCGGAGTAAATGCCCCGGTAGCCTCTCGAGACGTTGGGGAGCCGTTGCTTATTCATTTTGATACCCCAGGCAATACGCTCGATTGCGGCCATTTCAGTGGCCGGTTTTACGCCCTGCGGGTAGCCGGGAATAAAAGCGAACTTGTTAAGGCCGAGAGCCTCGACAAAGGCCTCCATTGCCTCGAGCGGAGGGGTCCGGGTATATTTCATCGAACGGAGGTCCCGGAGCCGGAAATAATCGACCATTTCGAGCCGAGCCTCAACGTAGCCGTCGCCCATCTCGGCAGCGTACCGTTTAAAGGAGTCGAGCATTTCTCCGGTCAGGGTTAGACCGGCCGCTCGAGCCCTTGCTTTAAATGCCTCCTCGGCTTTAACGAGGTAGCTTTCGAGGATTTTAGCCGCGTCCCGGTTGGTCGTTAACCAGACCGCCCGAGCGTCTCCCCGTATTCCTGTTGCGCTTTCCATGCTTATTTTTTTGGAAAGCTAAATCCGGTCAGAGACCCCAAAAAGGACGTAAAAAAGCCCCGGCTTTCTCGGCCGGGGCTTCTCGATTAGGGATAAACGTACTTGCACTTACGCCCGGATAAACGTAACCTGAGCGGGTTTGCTGATCGGGACTGAAACGGTAATTTTTACAACCAGGTAGTTAACCCCGTTAACGTGGACTTTCTTACTAAAATCGAATGACGCGAGATCGAACTCGCTAAGGTTCATATCCCGGGTTACGTAAAACCACTCGTTGCGGAGCTTCTCGTTTACTCGCCAAAAAACGGCCGCTAAGCCCTTAACGCCTGTCCAGTAAAGCGAGACATCGCCGAGCTCGCTCGAGGCTTTAGGAATCGAATTAAGCCCCTCCCCGCTCAAATAAAAGAGGAGCCTCGGGCTAAACTTGTTGGTAAGCTGTCCGAATTGCTCGGTAATGCCGGGTTGTTTGCAAGCGGCCGTACCGCTCGGGGCATCCATTACCAGGCTCGAAAACTTGCTCTTTAGCGGAGCGATGCCGGTCGGCTCCCCGAGCTCCGGCGTAAGGTAGTCCTCGAGCTCGAGCGGCCGGTCCTTAACCAGCGCGTCGGCCTGCTCTGTCTCCGAGCCTAGTTGCATCCTGCGAGCCGTCTCGGGTATTTTCTTAAACTTCTTAACGGCTTTATCGCTCCAATCCAGAACGGCCGCTCGGGAAAGAATATCCTTTGTAAAGCCAATCGTAAGCCGTTTCTCGGCCCCGTTGATCGTAAAGGAAAGGTTAAAGAATTTCCGTAACTCAAGTAAAAACTGAGCGAGGGTAAGCTCGGGCAAATGCCTCGAGAGCGTTACGGCCGAGGCTCCGTCTAAAGCTCGGGTATTAAAGAGAATCAGTTTTCGGAGCTCGGGCTTATCGAAATAGGCTCCCTCGATTGTTGTCCCGGTTAAGCTCGCGATTCGCTTAAACAAGTAATCCACGTAAACCATCGGGACTAAAGGACCGCCCGAGGTGTAAGCTCCTGCATAATAATCGTTCATTTTTCCCCCGTACCCGATAGCTCCTCCGCTCGTTGAGTAAAAGTCCGGGTTTACAATTGTAGGAAAGCAAACGGCCGAGGAGCTCCCCTCGTTTACAATTGGCGTAAGCAGAGCCGGGAGCGGAATCGAGCCGAAATCTATGTCGGTCAGAGGCTTATTTTGATAGTCTCCGAAAAACTCGCCCAATGCCTGTACAACGGTAAACGAGTAATCGGTCCCGGCTTCGGTGAGAACCCCAATCCCGGACTGCAAAAGTTGGCCGTTATAATACTTTTCACAATTGTAACGAAAAGCTCTCGAGTCGTTTTGCAGCAAATCGGGATACCCTAAAACCGAGCGGTTTCGCGGTGTTGCCGGTAAGTTGGGAATCGTTGCTTTACTCGAGAGGATGTCCTCGTAAGTCAGGTACGGACTTACGAGCTCGAGATCGGCTCTCGAGTTTGGCGCGAGCTCCATCGGCTCCCCGTTCATTCGTATTTCGAGTTGCATCTTAAAGCGTCGTTAGTTTAAAGTAAAAAAGGTCGCCGTTTGCCGGAGGAGGGAAACTCTGGTAATCGTAGCCCTCCCGGTCGGTCGTGTGGGTGTAGTTGAGGATAAGCGTCCCGTTTCGGTAAATCTTGAGATTAAGCGTCGAGAAAGCCGGTCCCTTGATGGCGAACCGCCAATCGTTCGAGAGAGCCGGGAAATTCAGATCGTTGGCTCCGGCCGGGAGGATATACGGCCCCGTTTGCCCCTGTAAAAACCAAATGTTACCGATGTCCGGGACAATCGTTCCCATGTGGTTCGTTGCTCCCGTTGGCGCGTAACCGCCCCACCAATGGACCGTTACCCGGCTCGGGTCATTGGCTCTAAAATGCCAGTGACCGGACGGAATAGCAACCTGATATAGCTCGGGTGCGCTCGTACAAGTCCCGTACTGGTTTACATACGCCTGTGTGTTTTTGGCCTTATACTCGGCCTCGGCCAGCGCGTCGGCATCGCCCGGAGCCTCCCCGCCGTATTTACCGGCCGGAATCGAAATCGTTAACGGCCCGCCGACCATATCGACCCCGCAATTATTGCGGCTGTAGGTCGTCTCCCGGGTAATGGCTGCACTCGGGTAGGGAGTTGAGCCGGTAACGCCCCCAGGGAGCAAAAAGTCGGCTATAAAATCCGGGTCTCCCTGAATGTTGGGCTTTTCGGTCCTCGGCTTGTAAAGCGAGTTATCGTCGGTATAGTATTTCTGTAAGCGAATCGGTCGGCCTCTCCCGTTCCGCTTGCCCAGGGAGTCGAGCATATAGACCAGGCCGAGCCCCCGCCAACTGGTCGGCCGAGCGGCCGAGAGCGGAGCGGCCGGGAGAGCGGAGAAATTTTGTACCGGCGTTGTCCGCTTAAAGGTGAACGTGCGGCTTATCAGATCGGCCGAATCCTCCGAATCGAGTAAGCTGTTTGTCGTTATGTCAAGCGGGAAATGTCCCTTATCCGTAACGATATAAAGCTCCTCGGAGAGTAGGAGCTCATCCAGATAAGCGAGTGTTTGCTTTGCGTTTCGCTCAATCCATCCGGTCGAGACGGTAAGCTCCCGCTCCCCGGTAAGGTTTACGATTTTAATTTCGGGAAAGTCGAGCGCGGCTCCGAGCGGCCGGTCAACCTCGGCCAGCGTCCGGCTCGTTTTCAGCGTCTCGGAGCCCTCGCCAATCAGTCGGAGCGTGTCCCAGCCTCCCCGGGAGTTGGAGAACAAAATAAACCGCTCCTGCTGTCGATAGCGCGGGTCGATTCGGTAAGTACGAACCTCGGAAAGTCGCTCGTTCGCCTGGTTGGAAAGCCAAACTTTATACGAGCGTACTCTCTTGGGCAAACTATTCAGGCCGAGAGCCTGGGGACCCATCGGAGCGCAAATAACCTGGTATAGACCGACCCCCTCGAGCGAGCCTTTGTCGAGCGTCTGAGTCGATAGGTCCTCGAACGTTACCTCGATTCGGCGTTTAACCGAGGCCGGAGCCGGAGACTGATTAAGCAGGAAATAAAGATACTCCTCCTGCTGCGAGCCGATAACTTTTCCGTCCGGCTGCGAGGTCAGAAAGGAGCGCGTCTCGAGGAGGTATTTGTCGAAAAACTGGTCGCCCCATCCGGCGAAATCCTCCTCGTTTAATCCCGCTTTGATAATCCAGATTTTCGGCCGGGTTATTTCCGAGCCGGGAATTACAATCCCGTTATTTTCGATTGACTCCCGGAGCTCGACCGGCATCGTTAACGAGACAATTACGCTCATGCCCTCTTGTTTGAACTCGGGCTTTGTCCGCTCGAGCGCGTCGTTAAGGAGCTCATCGAGCCGGAAAAATGCGCCCTCGAATATGCTCGCTCCTCCCTTTAGGAGCGGAGGCTTTTCGGCTCCGGGCAGCTTGAGGAGCCGCTCGAGCTCGGGAGATTGCCGGTAAGCCGGGATATAAATATCCAGATAATAGCGTAGCCCGGAGCGGTCCTCGAGCGTCGGGTCAACCGGCTCGATATTGTGCTCGATACGGTTTCTCCCCAAATGGAGCGGAAGAAAAGTAAGATCGGTTTTTAGTGTATCAATCATAAAGGCCTAAACTTTTGATAAAGATCAGGCCCTTTTCAATGAAGGAAAGGACGGAATTAGGGTAACTCCTCGAGCTCGCCGAAATCGAGCGAGACTCGGTAAACGTCCGGCCTAACGAGCGTCAGGGTAAAGTAGATCGGGAGGTTTTTCCTCGTTGCGTAGTAGTTAAACCGCTCCTCAATCTCGATTGCCGTCTCCTCGCTTAGCGCGGCAATTTCGACAATAGGCTCCCCAGCTTCGAGCCGCTTAAATACCTGATCGGTTAGGGAGAAAAAGTCGCCTTTAAGGTTGGCGTAATCAATTGGTTTTATCGGAGTGCTTACCGGCATAGTTTCCCTTTTTTGGGAAAGTTGGCTCGAGGAGCCAATGCCGGAAAGGACAGCTTTAAACCTTATAGAAAGGTGCCTCAGTATTTATAATTGTACAATTAGAGCTTAAGTATGTAATCAATTAACACTTCTTCGATTAATCAGTATTGAAGTTTGGTTTTTATGACTTAATATTAACAACAAATAAACCTTTATTATATGAATAACGAACAGTCAAATAATCCACTGCCAAATCGTGAAGAGTCTTCTAGTCCACAACTAAACCTTCAACCGTCTACTAATTCAGACCCAAACATTCAACCGCCTACTAGTTCAGACCCAAACATTCAACCGCCTACTAGTTCACAACTTGATTTTGAGCTTCCTAAAAGTGAAATCAATACTTTAGGAAAAGTGGTAACGTCTCAAAGTCTGCCTGAAATTGAAGTTTTTCAGCACATTAATTTCAATTTCCTGACTAATTCTATTAAACTTGAAGAGGGTGAGAAAGCAAGGCATACAGATAGGTTTAGGCTCAGAACTACCTTTAACGTAGATTTAACAGGTCACGACTTGTACGAACAAATTTCCTCTATCATTATTTATTCGGGTTATTGGAAATTTTTCGACAAAGAAGGGGTTGCTTGGCCGACCATTTTGGGCCCTGGTCATTACCCTAGGATTAAGGACAATGGGATCGACAATGATAAAATAGGCCGTTTTGAATGCGTTGCCTTCTAGTATAGCCTACTGAATAAATAAAAAAGGCCTCTCCACAGTGGAGAGGCCTTTTTTATTTATTATTATTTCCGGGTTGAATACGGATTGTCCCGGACAAAGTTCTTAACCCGTCTATCGGCAAGGAGCTCGGCCGAGGCCTCGGCCTTTCTGGTAACGAATCGCTCCCAGATCGAGAGCTTAACAAGGCCGGTTAAGACAAAGGCCGAGGTCTTAAAGCCCCTCGAGAGGTAATATAAAAACACTAGGGGAGCGGCTAGAATCCAAACCAACCAAAACAGAATAGCGCGTAAAATCATAGTCTTATAAAATAGGGTTAACCGGCAACGCAAAACGGAGTTTAACCTCGTAGCCGTAAACGGCATCACTTATTAACCAGGAAACCGGCTCCATGCTGAGAGCTTTGTCCTCATCGAAAAGAATCTGCTTTCCGTCGTCTCCCTCGAGGAGCTTGTACAAGTCGGCTGCGATTTCCTCGGCCTTATCGAAAGCCGCGTCCTCTTCCGCGTAATCGCCTGGTCGTTTGCAATGGCAAAATACAAAAAATGTAACGTCGAACCATCCGAGAACCTGATCGGCTCCGTTGTTAACGATCTTATACTTTGGCCGGAGGCAAAAAAAACCCGGATAAACGTTCTCGCTCCGGCTGTCTCCGAGCACTCTCTCCCACCTATTGCCGTCACTAAGCATTGAATAAACAACCCCCTCGACCGAGAGAGCTTTCGGCTTTAGATAAGCCCAGAATTGATTAGTTACGCTCATTGCTCCGCTTTTTTACGCTCGGCCTCTGCGAGCAAGTCTTTAGAATGTTCCTCGAGAAAAAGTAATACCTCATGCAGATTAACCGCTTTCGTCTCGTTAAGCGTCCCAAAAATGCCCTTTTGGGCGAGTAAATGCGTATTCTTAACGAACCCCTGTCCCGGATACTCCTCCTCGCTTTCCGAGCCTTCCTCGCCAAAAATCTGATATTGCTCTAAAACGGCTTTCATGTTGCCAGCGAAGTAAAGCAGGATTGCCATTTTAACCCCCTCGTCAAGCTCGGCAACCGCTTTTGCTCGCTGCTTAACGATAAACTCGTTATAGGCCTCCCGCTCGTCTCCGTTCCAGTTCGCCCCCTTCCCGGCTTTGCTTCGAGCCGGTCGGCAAATGGTCGAAATCAATAAATGTAAATGGTCATTGCCGGGTACAAGTTGCCGGAGATAGACTAAAAAATGGATATACGCGTCGGTAAGCTCCCCGTAACTCATGGTTAAGAATTTTTCCTCCGGGAGTAACAGGGTAAGCCCCTTAACGGCAATCGAGGGAAAGGGCTGTTTTTGGATTGGCTCGGTTTCCATCCAACCCAAAAACCGGTAAAGGTCATGCAAAACGATTGCGTTCGCGGCTCTGGCTTTCTTTCCGATTTTGGGCGAAAAGTGTTTTTGCATAAGTGCTTTCCAGACTCGAGGCTTAACATTGAGTGCTAGCCGGATTATCTCGAGGTAATAGTCTCCCGTTCCCGGCGTAAAATAAACAAGCCTCAAAAGCTCGGCTAAACGTTCGGGAGGTACGTCGGCCCAGCTTTGAGGCAAGTTGTAATTTTGGTTGTCGAGGTTAATTTGTATCATTCCCGTTTGTCGGCTTGTTTTTGTGCAAAGCAAGCCGACAAACGAGCCCCCGGAAAGGACTTAAACGTTATCGAGTTCGTGCTTACGTTTGTAGGCCTCGAAGTCAACCGAGAATTGAGAAACAGCAACGGCCGTTACCCCGATAGAGCTCGCTAGTAAGCCCGAGATAAAGCTCGCCTGTGAGCCCAGAAACGAAACGAGAGCCGGAATCTGTACCCCTTGTTGATCGGCCGAAAGAATGACCGCTCCCAGGATGCCGAGAACAATCCCGATTTTTTGAATGAGTTTAAAAACGCCCGAGTTCGGCGCGATGAACCGCTCGAGGAGCGTTAGTTCGTTTTGTAGGTTTGCTTTCATAGTTGTTTACTGTTTGTACTGTTTGAGTGTTGGCGTTATCCAGTTGGCAATAAATTTTATCTCCGACATTCTCCTCCGGTTGACGTAACAACCGCCTTTTGTGCCTTTGCCTCCGGTCGTGTTAAAGCCGATGCAACGCACATAGTCCGCGTCCGGGTCGAATCTGTCCTCGGCAATGGCTTCGATGTGAGAGGCGTACAAACTGACGGCATCCATTTTTTGCGGTTGGATGCCGCTCCGGTTGTTGCCTCGCTGATTGCGTCGGTAAATGATTTTGGTCTTGTCGGAGAAGTAGCTCGAAACCGCTCCCGGAGCCTTAACCGGGAGCCAAAGGCCGTTAACCCGATGCACGTAGTTAAATGCACTCGCGCAATAAAACGCCCGGTCGGAAAGGCCGTTGTAGCGGTTAATTTTCGAGATCCATTTCGCGTCGTTGTGGTTGGTTTTCTCGGTCATGCCGAGGTACGTCGCGGCCGTGTCGTAAATGGCTTGCCGGAGTATCGACTCATCAATCGAGACCGGCCGAGCCGGAGCGGGTCGGTCCCGCTTTAGGGCTTGACCAGATGCGAAAGAGCCGAATGTAAGAGAAATAAGGAGACTAAAAAGAGCGTGATAATACATCGTTGGAAAGGTGTTAAATCTTCGTAGAACTCGGTAATAAAGTCTTTCTTACTTCTGAAAAATGGGAGGATGTACAGGAGTACAAACGGCGCAAAAATGAGGAGCTTAACCAGTGCGAGCGGCAAATCGAAGAACTCGTAAAACTTCTCGAGGAAAAACTTTTGTATGCTCGTTGCGTCGTAAGGGTTCATTTTAAGCTCCGGCTTATCGTCGGGAATGGCCTCGTTAAGTTTTTGGATGTGCTCCCCATAGCCGACAAAGAGGCTATAGGCAAAAAAGATAACAAAGAACAAACCGACCATTTGCCAGAAAGCCGAGCCCCATTTCCGATTTTTCCCGGCTGCGGGTTTGGGCTCGGAGGCCTCCTCGAGCTCTTTGGGAATCTCAAGCCCGAGTTGCTGAGCGAGCCCGAGCGCGTTCTTTTCGGCCTCGATTGCCCAACGTAAATACGTCATTTTCGAGGCCTCGTCGGTCTCCTTAGCGGCCGAGGCTCTAAAGTTCTGCGCGTCGGTCCGTTGGAGATGGTACATATCGACCTGCGCGTTATACTCGGCCTCCTGAGCGATTCGCTTTTTATCGGCGAGCTCGGTCCGCTTTCGCTCGAGCTCCTCGGCTTCTTTTTCGAGATCGGCCTCCTCGGTTGCCAGTGTGTCGAGAACCGGGTCGGTCTCGGGCTCATTGCGCGTAATTTTAAGCGGAGCCTGCCGGATTGGTGTTTCTTTGGCTTGCATTGTTGTTTACAGGATAATAGATGTTGAATTAGTAAAGTCTATAGCCTCGGCCGTTTGGCCTTTGTTAGCCTGGTAATAGCCCGAAAAGAGCTCGGGAGTTGCCGCCGAGTCGAGGTATTTCGTAGCGCGTCCCAGATAAACCGAGGCATCGTTTAAGAACTGTTGCCGGAGGGAGTCTCTTACCCCCGCTCCGGGTGCAACCTGTTCGAGTAAGCCCGATTTCGAGCGTTGCTCGGAGATGCCGACCGGCGAGACGTTTAAGGAGAGATACGGGAGAGCCTCGAAAATGGCTAAGTGAGCAACGGCCGGGAGTAGCTCGTTAAGGAGCTTACTCTCCTGAATGGTCAGGCCGAGCCGGAGGCCTTTGCATTTTTCCTTAAGCTCATCGAAAACCGAATCCGTTAACGCTGGTCGGATATAGAGCTCCTCGGCCCGTTCGATGTAGGTAATCAACTGGTCGAACATCCGGCTTTGTTTGCCCATCGTTGGAACCCATCGGGCAAGCTCTCCGGCCGAGCGGATAAACCGCTCCTGCCGCTTTTGGTAAGCCTCCGAGCTGACCCAGGCCTGTGGCCGGAGCTCCTCGAGAAGTGAGAAAAAATCCTCGAGCGATAGGTCCAACATTTGGAGGTTCGCGTCTTTGGAGTCGATATACTCCCATTTCGTGATCGGCGTTGTCTGGTTCGGGTTTGCTTTGGTAAGGCCTAAATCGCCGACTCTGATTTTTAGATGCGGGAAAGCCAGATCGTAAGCGTACCAGCAAATGCAGGATTGAGCGAGCTCGAGGAGGTCCCGCTCGGCATTGCTCCCCGCTTCGAGTAGGTCCTCTAAATAATCCATCATGTCCGATCCAACCATCCGGCGAAACCACCGAATCGAGGTCTTAACGAAGGGCTCGACCGTCTCGAAATTTAACTTTGTCTGTATGCCGCCCAGGTGTAGCTTAAGCGTTTCGACTGTTACTAGATTGCTCATTTAGGCTTGATTTACGACGGCTTGTTTACCGTTGGGATTTTGGTCGAGGGTTGTTAGTTGTACCCCTTTGAACATCGGAAAAACGTCGGTATAACCTAGCAGCCGGAGCGCGTAAACGGTCGGCTCTAATACAATGTGTCGATGTACCGGAGTGCGGTAATGTTGCTGATAGTCGGCAACAACCCGGACCTGAGAGCCGGAGTCTCCCGATTTCGAGCCGGGAGTTACGCCCCCCAGGACCGGCAAAAGTCCGGTTGCGTTCGTGATCGAAACGTTTGCCATTTCCCATACTTTCGAGTAAGCGTCGTCGGATTGCTCATTTTTGAGCGGTACAACGTCTACCGAATCGAGGGCTTTCCCATCCTCTCCCCGGAGATAGCGGACTAACAGCGACTTATTCACGTTATCGACTCCCGAAAGCCATTGTTTGAGGGAATCGCCAAACTGCGCCCACTTTGCCGAAACCGCTTTCTGATCGAGCTCTTTGCCTCCGTCCTTATCGAAATAGTCCCGAGGCATTTTAATCAGATACTTAAGATTGTAGCCGTTTTTGATGCCGGACTTATGGAAAAGCGGAATAAGATTGGCGAGCTCTATCCAATCCTTTGCCAACCACCAGGAGGGAAAGTCGTAAAACGGATTGCCCGAGACTATCTCCCTACAATGCAGGATTGAGACAATATTCGCTTTCGGATTCCGCTTGTCGAAAGCCGGGATTTGCTCGGAATCTTTCGGGTTAAAGTATTGCCGGTCTCCGAAATTCGGGTTTAAATAAAAGTTCGAGATCGGCTTTCCCTTTCCGGCCGGTCGGCCGATTCGGGTCGTAAACGAATCCGAAACGCTAAGCAGAGGAACCCCTCCAGGCGTGAACTCGAACCGAGTAAACGGGTTGCCATTCGTTACCCGCTCGTTAATGATGCCGATAATGTAATTCTCGAGCTCGGTCTCGAAACTCCAATCCTCGAGCTTAGCGTCCGTATAGGGGTCAAAGCGTTGTTTGCCGTCCTTAATAGTCCGCTTAAAAAAGCCTAAACCGGAGGCATAGATCATATCCCGCATGGCCTCGAGGAGCGGCTTAACCTGGTTGTTAGCCTCCTTAAGCCGGTTCATTTCGTTGGGCTTGTTGTCATTGGCTCCCCAGGGTACGTGTTCGTAATTGTTGCCCCCCATTGCCGAGGCCGCTCCGAAACTCTGGTCTCTTGTGCCGGTCAGTTGAACAACCGCTCCGAAATTCTTGCTCTCGATAACGAAAGCCTCGTTATTAATCCACTGCATTAGACGGTATGATTTATTGGCCGAGAGTTGTACTCGAGGAGGAGGTCGATAAGGAGGTTAAAGGGCTGCTTTGTGGTTACGTCCTCGACTAAAAGAACGTGGTTTAGATTGACGTTGCCCCGGTATTTGCCCTCTCCCGGAGCCGATTTCGTGCTCTTACGGCATCTCGGCTTAAAGCCGATTGTGCCGTCTCTCCGGCAATATTTAAGCGAAAATTCGTGCGGTTTGCCCTCTCCTCTTGTGTCCTGATGGATTTCGGCAAACATGGCCCTCCGGCTTATTCTCTGCATGGTCGTTTGTCGTTAGTTGCTTACTTGTTCGACTCAAATTTCGGACAGAGACTACCGGCCGGAAAGGACCGTTTTACAAAGTAGATCGAGTCATTTTCCAGCGTAAGGAGGAGCTCGATTAAAGCGTCTTTGTCAACGGGAACGCCCGGAGAGAACCGGATTATAGTTGTCTGATTTTGCGAGTCAACCTCTCCCCATAGTTTTGGAGGTTGGCATCGGAGCGGCATCGGAGGAGGTAAGGAATGGATTCTTTTGGGTGAGGGCTTAGTCGCTGAAATTATGAGCGCAAGCGTCGAGAATACGACTCCTATAAGGCCTAATGAAAATGTTATATAATCGAGGTCAGTAATCACAATCCTTTGATTTTAGCGTAAACAGTTATTGCGAGAAGGAGTCGCCACCCCCAATTTTCGAGCTTAGCGGCTCGCTTTTTATTGGTTTCCTCTCCGAGCTTTTTCTTAGCCGTTACCAGACTCCCGGCCGTTTCTTTGCCCTCCTTTTGGCAGTCCTTAAGCTCGAGCGTTACCCCGCCGATTGTCTTGTCCTTTTCGGCAATGGTTGCTTTATAGCCCTCCTCCCGTTCTTTGGCGAAATCGCCCTTAATCAGATCGGCGTTTATTCGTTTGGCGTTGGCAACGAACTCGGCCCGAGCACTATCGAGCGAGGCGGTAACGCTGATTGATTGACCGTAAAGTCTCGAGCTCAGACATACGACTAGCAGAATCGAGAGCCATTTGCTCCCGGAGCTTATTGTTTTCATTTTCCAGATTTTTTATTTGTGAGTTTTTGGCGGAGAGTTGCCCCTCGTACTTAATTGAGGCTTTGAGGACCTCGGCCTCGGCGTGTTCCTTAAGGAGCTCGGTTCGTTCGTCCTGGCAGAGCTCGAGCGTTGCCCGGTTGAGAAAGTAGGAAACGCCGAAACCGATAGCGGCCGAGATAGCGACCGAAACGGCCTCCCAAAAAAAGCGGTTGTAATTACTGCGAATGAAGTTCGAGAGGTTCGTAATTGCTTGTTTCATCCTCAAAGCTGCAACCGAATCGACCTCCCGGAAAGGACCTAAAAGAGCCCTCCGGCCGGAGGGCTCCCTCATTATTTCTTAACCATCTTCTCCCATCTGGTCAACTCAAAATGAGGCTTATCTTTGATCGATTTAAAGTTCCCGCCCCAGGTGATTCCCTCAACAACCAACACGAAACCGGCAAACCATACGAACCACTTTTCGCTATAGTCGAGCGTTCCGTCCTTTTTCTTAAATGCAATATCGAACGCAAAGGAGGGCTTGTAATTGTGAGGAGATTGTCCGGCTTTCGCATTGGTAACGCGTTCGTCGGCTTCGTCTATTTTGCCGTCTTTGTCGTTATCCTTTTTGTCGGTCGGCTGCTTAAAGAGCGCGTCTTGCTCCTCATTGCTGCGAAAGGTTGCCACTAAAAACGGGACCGGCCCATCTGGAAACTTTGCCTGAAACAGAACCTCGGCTCGGCCCAATGCGTAAGCGAGGACCGGATGTAAATCGTAAATCGAACGGGATGCCATTCTCGTAATTTGGTTTGTTTTGCCCAAAGATCGGAGCGGCTCTCCCGGCCGGAAAGGACCGAAACGTCGGGCCGCATAAAAAAGCCCTCCGGTAAGGGAGGGCTTTTCTTTTCTAACCATTGCAAGCGGGTCTTTCGGTCGTTTCCTTGCTGTTTGGCATCCGGTACGTTTCGGTGTACTCCGGCTTATTTCGGGACTTAATGCAACCACATTTAATACAGGTTGCCTTTTGCCCCCATTCGGGTTTGTTGTCCCATTTATGCCGCTCGTTTCCGGGAACTACTCGAGCGGGTTTTACTTCGTTAAGGTGATACGTCCCGGTTTCGGGAGAATGATAAAAAGCCATAAGTCGGTTAGTTTTCGGTGTTGACTTGCCCTGTTAAGCTAGTAATTCGGTGTGTGTGTTTGTGCTTGCCTCCTGTTTTATACTCGTACTCAACATTGCCCGAGCACGTTGTCAAATAAACATCATGTTCGGAGTCGTGAAATCGGTAGACATTGCACCCATCGACCGTAAATAGTTTATCGAGCTTAATGGCCGGATTATCGGTTGTGTCGGTCGAGATGGGTGTCTTTTCGCAAGCTAATAACCCAACGGAAAGAGCAATAATAATTAAACGTTTCATCGGTAGTGTTCTAGTGGGTTGTTTACTTATTGCGAGCAAACTCGCTTAATGCTTGCGTAATCGACCTCGAGCGCGGCCTCAATATCTGCGCTCGGTATAATGCCGGTCGTTATCGGCCTCTATAATAAACTTTGCTTGCTCCTTAAGCGAAGCCTTAAGAATCTCCTCGGCTTTCTCGGGTGTTACGTCTACGTATTCGGTTATTAGTGAAATAATCGGATACTTAAGTTTTAGTTTAACCAGGCTCATCGAATTGACTTTATTTAGGAGTTGCGGTAATTGTCGAGTGCCTCCGATTCGTTTTCGGGCTCAATGCCTAAAGCAAAAATGAGGAGATAACCGGAGCCGACTCCGGCTAAGTACATTATTAATAAACTAAGCATTTTTGTCGTTGTTAAGGCCGGTCTCGGCCGGTGTGGATTAGTGAGACTATACGCGTTTAAACTCATTCTGAATTAACCGGATGCCCAGAGCGGCAAACCCTTTCTTAAGCCCGAATTGAGTCTCCTCGAGCACATAGGTAACGGAAGCGAAAAGACTCCGGCCGGTATAGGTCCCGGTTTGTGGATTGTACTCCGATAAGCGGAGCATGTCTCCTGCCTTAAATCCCCGATCATTACGTCGAACCTCGAACGGCTTCTCTCCCGAGGCTAGTCGGTTAAAGTGCTCCGGCCAAACCTTTAAATTATGGGTTTTGGGCTCGGTCTGGTTTTTCTTAACGGGTTGGCTTTGCTTGCCCCGGAAAATGGTCTGTAAATTCTGAACGTCGGCTTGTAGCTTACTGATTGCTCCGGGAGTTAAAACCAGGCCGGTAAGGATAGTTGCAAGTTTCATCGGTCGAGGAGGGTTAAAGTAAGGAGAGTTGATTCGTTGCGCTGAGTTGCTGCTTAAGTTCCTGGTTCTCTTTCTCGAGCTTGTCGGCTTGCTCGGCCCGAGAAATTACGCTCTCGAGGGTTTTCTTTAGTCCCTCCTGGTTAACCTTATTAAAGACTCCATGCGTAAAGCCGATGTCTAAAACGGTGTGTAATTTGCCCCCATAAGCGAGCGATAAGCGGAGGAGTTTAATTTGTTCTTTCATGGTTTTACTTTGGAAATTTGGTTGTTAAGGCCGAGCCCGAGCGAGCTCGGCCGTACTGTCTTAAATGCCTAGTTTTGCCTTAGCCTCCTGAACTCTCCGGCGAGCAACTCCGAGCCGGACTCCGTTCGTGAGCGTTACCTCCGCTCCGTCCCGATAGCTGTGCGGGTTTTCCTTCCATTTCTTGAGGAGGTAGGGATTAATGAGGTAACTCTTGTTAATCCGGGCAAACTCGGAGAGGAGTTTCGCGTAATAGCCGAGATGCCTCGAGGTTAATACCTTGCTCCCATCGGTCAGATGAAACAGAGAGTAATTAATATTTGCCTCAACATATAAAATCTGACTAGCCGGAAAGATTCGCTTGCTTTTTCCCTGTCCGGTCTCGATAAGTAGGTCATTCATTGACTGAGAGCTCGGTTTTTGTGTTACTGGCTGTTTGGATTGCGGAGAGGACTCGGCTTACCTCTTGTAAGTTCTCGGCGTTTACCAGGCTTTGCGTGATTTCGAGAATCGCGTCCCGGCTTGCGAGGTAAAGCTCCCGGTTCTCGGGCTTAAGCCGGTAGAATATCTCTCCCCGGAGGCCGGTCGTTCTCCGCTTAACGGCCGATTTGATCGGCGTTTCTGCGAGCATAAGGAGCGCAATTTCATGTAAGAAAGCATCTTTAACGGCTTTCCCGGCTTTTTGGTCATTTTGCATAATTGAAAAATTTAGAGGGTAATTGTAAGAGCCCCATTCCACACATAAGGAAGGAGTAAAGCGTAATTGCCAGAGAAAGAGCCACAATAGCGAGCGGCAATAAAACAGCGATTGCGGAGGCCGAGGCAAAAAAGATAAACAGTAGTTTCATGTAAGTAAGTAGTTAAGCGGTTAAACGGGTAAGTCCTAAATCCTTAAGTTGCTTGTCGAGCCCTCCTAGAATTTCCTGTAAGGCGTAAGAGAGTTCGGGGAGTTGTAACTCGCTCCAAAGAGCCCGAGCAACCGGGAGCGGGAGCGTAAACGCATAGGCTTTTGTTGTTGGCCTATTTTTCCAGGTAAAGACCTGGTTCGCCGTTATTTTGGAGCGGTAGTCGAGTAAGATCATTTGCTCGATACGGAGCGCGGCAATTTGCCGAAACGAGTAGTTTGCCGGATGCGGGAGGAACTCGAGCAAAGCTCCTACCTGATGCCGGTAAAGACGGAGCGTTATTTTAAACATAACTGATCGAGGTCTCCGGGTTGAACGATAACGGTCCGCTTGAGCTTTAAACAGCCTTGTTTAAAAATGACATCGACCGAGCCGGAATCGAAGGCGTTAAGCTGAACGCTATAAACCCGCTCCCGGTCTACTTTGGCAAAGGGAATAATCCGCTTAAATTTTCGTGTACGTTTAAGAGCTTTCATTCGTACATTAGGGCGTTAATACTTTGGAAATTTGGTTGTAAACCGCTCCCCGCTTCGAGGAGCGGTTTTCTGTTACCGATTCGAGGGAAATTTATTGTAAAGCATATTGACCGTTTTTAAGGCTTGAGCGGCTGCTTTGTGAGGAGGAGCTCCCGGAGGAGTTGGAGCGGCCGGAGGAGCCGGAGCCACATCGACCGAGGCCGGTCTTACGGTTGGAGAGGCTTGCGGGAGCGGATACTCCCCGTAATGGTGTTTTACTTTGTGATACCATCCCTCGACTCGATTTCGTGGGTAATGCTTTTCCCAGAGAAGATACTCGGCGCAATAGGTAACAAGGTGATCGAGCGTCGGAAAGCGGTTTTTGGTGAACTCGAAATCGTCTTGCTCCCTAGCCCGAAAGGGAATCGGTTCAGGCTTTAGGGCTTTAAAATCGGGCTCCCCTCCGTTCTTTATACGCTCGTAAACTCGGCTTAAATACTCCATTAACGGAAGCCGGAGCTTAGCCTCTCCGTGAGCCTTAAAATCAAAAGAGTAGAGTTCAAGGAGCAATGTATCCTGGCTTTTGTGCATAAACTCCCGCTTATAGAACTCCATAATAAAACATTTCTTGAAATACCCATTATTGCCGAGCCGTTGGATACAGTCGATAAGGAGCTCCTCCTTATCCTGCTTTTCGTCGTGTCCGACTATTTTCGAGTAACCGTCGAAAATCTTGCCGTTTTCGAGACGCAATACCCATCGGTACGTAGCGTTTTCGATGTCTCCTCTTAGTTTGGGTTTGGGTGCTGTTTGCGGGTAAGACATTATTCTTAAGGTTTGGAATTGGTTGATACTGATTTATTGCCTGATTAGAAAGGGAGGTCGTCTCCGGTCTCGTCTGCACTCCCAACGGCGACAAAGGGAGCCGGAGCCGGTGTCGATACGGGAGCGGCTGTCGGCCGGACATCGTTCGGCGAATTGCCCAGAGAAATATTAGAAATCTGAATCCGGATACTCGCATTTGTGCGGCCGTCTTTCTCCCAGGTCCGAACGCTCGGCTTTCCCTCGACAAGAACCTCCCGGCCTTTGGTAAGCCAACTGGCGACATTAAAAAACCGCTCCTGTTCGCTTACGCAATCGAACCAGGCAACCCGCTCGACTTTTACCCCGTTCCGGTCCTTATAGCTCTCATCTACGCCAATGGAAAAGGCAACAAATTTGCGGCCCTGGTGGTCTACGATTTTAGCATCTTGACCGATACGGCCGATTGCCTGAATTTGGTTTAGTTTCATTTGGAAATTTGGTTTTACGTGTGTGTTGTTTTTCTTCGTTTTAAGACCTTTACCCCCTATCCGCTTAGTTTGGGGAGCTTTAAAAAATATCTCCCCGCTACGGGCTCGAAATGAATCGAGGAGAGAAATTCGAGGATTTGCCTCTTTTTTTGGATTGCTTTTTCCTTTGGCCTATCGTTTACCAGATCGTAATTAATAGACCTTGAATTTTTGCTTGGATGCTGAGCGCGTACCCTTTCGTTAGCTCCTGCAACTTGTTGACCTGGTAGCCCATTATTTGCCCCTCGGGAATCGTTATTAACATCCCTTCGGAAGTTTTCTCGGTCCTGATGCCGAATAAGCCTAGCCGCTTTACTTCGTCTGTTATCCGGTTAAATTCTTGTTCGTTCATGGGTTGGAATTGGCTGTTTTCTTCGTTTTAAGGCTTTTAATGCTTATTGTCGTGTTTGAGCAGACTTAAAAAATTATCTCCTCGCTCTCGGCCTCCCTCGGCTCCTACTGCCAAATTTTGACTTTTGCCCCATTTTTCGGCTCGAATTTTTCGGGTTTGAGGCTGCTCGATTTTCGGCCGAGGCTCGACTCCTGTTAGTCAGTTAAGGAAATAACCTGAGTAAAAAAAAGTTACACAAAATGTTTACTAGTTTACAAAAAGTTAATCTTAGTTTGTTAGTCTTATTGTTAACATGATGTTTAACATAAGTTTAACATGGTGATTAACAGGAGTCCCGCAAAAAAAAGCTGCCATTTTGGCAATAGACATCCGCTCGGCCGATGAAGCCAATTTTTTTGATTTTCGAGATTGGAGGCTTTTGCTCGCGTTTCAAAAGCCGGTTACGTAACTAACGGTTATCTATAAACGTAAAGAGCGAGGAGGCTTTTTAGAATCTCCCTCCGAATCGTTGCCGGAGGGAGATTTCTGTAACCAATTCCTAAACCCTTTATTACCGTTACGGATTTTCCGTTGAGAGAGCGAGAGGAATCGAACCTCTCAAAAACCATTCTCTCCGGCCGATCTTTCCCGGCTGTCATGTTAACGAGCCTCTATTCTCGTTTTCCTGGTGTCAAGGGAGGAGCGTCTCCCTATCGGTTAAGCCGCCGAAACGCTCTCGGCTCCGGTCTCCCGGACTTTCTCCTCTCGGGTTGTCCATTGAGCGACTGTTTTCTCGTATGCCGAGCGTAACAGGCTCATCATATTTTCTAAATCTCTTACCTCCCTGAATAAAACGACATCGAGAGGATGTCTCCGGTTTAGCTCGGCCTCTCGCTCATCCTTTGCGGCCCGGAGTCTCCGGTACAATACGCCATAGGTCGGAGAGGTCTCGAACTCGAGCGAGACCGTAAATCCCTTAAACGAGCTCGAGCTCATGGTTGGGAATGTTGATCGACTCGGGGAGCGTGTTCGTATCAAAATGCTTTTGAGAGAACCCGAGAAACCGAATCATTAAAGAGCTTACGGAGCCGTAAACATCGGTAAGGCTTTTTTTAGGGTTGCCGATAACCGACCGTTTAAAGTACGTTAACTTATCCCTTTTGGCGAGTTGACTGTTAAACTCCTTATAAGCCTCCTTGTCGGATGCCTTAAGAGCTTGATAGTGTTCTTTTATGGTGGGCTTACTCATAGGGTTTAAATTAAAAAATAACCGTTCTTAAACTTTTGCTAGGTTTTTAGCGTATAGACTACAAGATTTGTTACAGGAATTGTAGCAGGTCTTGTTACTATCTGAGAACAATATTATAGAGGAAGTTCACTAAAAACAAGAATTTTCTATATTATTTTCTTGGCCGCATCCTATAAACCTATAAACCAATCAGTTACAAAGTGAAAAATAATACTATCAAAAATAGTAAAAGTTCTCGCAAATGGATACTATACTCTATAGGTGTAGTTATGTTCCTTTACGTCTTAGGCAACTTATTTGCATCAAACGACCCAAAACCACTAAAGCCGGTATTGGCTCTTGAACATATTGCGAATCATAGTATAGAAGAAGTTCAAAAAGAAGTTGGCAAGGGTGAGTTTAAGCTCAACTGGAAGGACAAGAAAGCAGGATGTTTAACGTGTCCGAAATACACCTATAAAGATGATTCTTTAGAAGTTATTTACATTGATGGTAAGGCTGATAGGATTACGTTAAATCATTTACAGGCTTACCCCTTTAACGATTACTTTATCACTGCACTCGGCTTACCTTATAAAGAAGCTGACTTTAAAAATGAAAGCGTTATTCGTTGGTATAATTATCAAGGCTTCAAAGAAATAATGACTTTCAACGATGGAAACGGTCAAGTTCACTATGGCCTAATAAAAACTCATGCAGATTAAACCTAATTCGATGGAAATGGAAAACACAATCAATCAGCGCATAGCTGCTATTATCACAGAGTTAGGGATGAACCCTAAAACGTTTGCGGAATCCCTCAATAAAACACCCACAGCTATTTATACTATCCTCAAAGGAAGTAATAAACCTGGCTATGATATTTTAGAGGCGATTCTTTTAGTGTATCCAGAGATTAGCCCTACTTACTTAATGAGAGGTGAAGGCGAAATAATGAAGGTTGAAGTAGAAAAGGCTTCAATCGGAAATAGTTTTGGCTCACAAGTTGTCGAAAAGATTCTCGAGGAGTTCCAAGCCTTAAAAAGCCAACTTTCTATTAAAGACAGACAAATCGACGGTTTGCAACGGACCTCGGAATCGTTGCAACGAACGATTGACGTTTTATTGACCTCCCGCCAACCGGCCGATAAAACGTCTTTTCGTAATCCTGTTCTCGGGACCGGAAGTACTAAGCCAGCGTATCAAGGTTGGGTAGACTAACCTTTTTTTTGCTGTTGCGGTAGCACTTTAGGGAGCAGGCTGTTAACTCAAGTAGTTAACGCGGTCTTTATCAGGTTCTTAGAAAGAAAGGTACAATACCCTCTCTCTCTGCAAAAATCATCAAATTAAACTCAGAGGAGCCAGTTAGCCATAAGCCGACTGGCTTTTTTTGTGCCCTTCAGTTTCCCCCCGCTCTGTTCTTGATTTATTGAAAGTCAGTACCAATCTGTTTCCCGCCTAGCTTACATTAACTCAGAAAACTTCATTCTACTACGCTTCACCGTCAGCCTGTTATGTAATAGCTAAGGCCGGACAGAGCGTATATCATCCAGCGAATTAACAGTTTACCTAAATGATTAAAAGATATTTTACTGTTTACTATATTTTATTATAGTAACTTTAAGAAATTATGTACATTTGTATTTATAAACTTTAGTAAGCTTTAATTTTTTATATTTATTAATTGGTTAAGACAATTCGACAATTTTGTATTTACTTTGTGTCACCCTTATAACTAGTTAGTCCTATGGATATTAAGAAGAAATCGCTTTTATTAGTGCCGGGCCCCTGGACTCTGGTTATAGCCATCTCGGTTTATGTCATTTACCTTCTATTTTCAGCCATTTTGAATTAACTTCAGCTATCCATAAATCTGCGTAATACATCTATCTAATTCATTTTTTTACTACTTAGGTTAGGACTTAATTAGTCTGATCTTCTGCTACTTGTGCTTGTTAACAGAACATCGTTGATTCGATGTGGGCAGTTCTATGTTCCCTTCCAGGGCGTCTTTTAACGGGTTTTTACCGCTGTATATACCGACGGCAGAGGTTTTATTCAGGCTTTCCGATCCCGTGCAGGCCATTCTCACAATCAATATTTGAATCGGTTAATTGACTGACCTCTTAGTAGAGGCAGCTACATGCTCACCTTTGTATATAATTACCCTTCGGCCAATTAATTGGCAGGTCTCAATTACAACGGGTAATTCATATAGATGACAGTTATCGCAAAATCTCGCTGGTACAGGCTCCTCCCTATTGCTTTTATCACCTACAGTCTGGCTTATTTAGACCGGGCAAATTTCGGATTCGGCGCTGCCAGCGGCATGGCCGCAGATTTACACATTACCCCGGCTATGTCTTCGCTGCTGGGATCGCTATTTTTTCTGGGCTACTTTTTCTTTCAGGTGCCCGGAGCTGTTTATGCCGAGAAGAAAAGTGCCAAATCCTTAATCTTCTGGTCCTTGATTTTGTGGGGCGGGCTGGCCATGGCAACCGGCATAATCAGTAATGTCAATCTACTGATTATCATTCGTTTTATGCTGGGCGTAGTTGAAAGTGCGGTAATGCCATCAATGCTGCTTTTCTTAAGCCGGTGGTTTACCAAAGCAGAACGCTCCCAGGCCAACACATTTCTGATTCTGGGTAACCCGGCCACAATTCTCTGGATGTCGGTACTATCCGGCTACCTGGTTCAAGCTGTCGGATGGCGCTGGATGTTTATTCTCGAAGGTCTGCCAGCTATTATCTGGGCCTTTTTCTGGTGGCGACTGGTTGATAATACACCCGAAGATGCCACGTGGCTAACGGTTGATGAAAAGAAAGCGCTTATCGATCAACTACAACGGGAGCAACATGGCATAAAACCGGTAAAGAATTATGCACAAGCGTTCAAATCCAGAATTGTCATATTACTCAGCCTGCAGTATGCCTTGTGGAGTATTGGCGTTTACGGCTTTGTGATGTGGCTTCCTTCCATTCTTAATGCGGCACCCAACATGACGATTGTTAAAACAGGCTGGCTGTCATCAATACCTTATGTACTTGCCATCATTGGTATGTTAGGCGCATCCTATTTTTCGGATAAAACGCTCAACAGAAAATCGTTTGTGTGGCCGTTTTTACTTTTGGGGGCTATTGCCTTTTATGGCTCTTACCTGGCTGGAGCCAATCATTTCTGGATTTCATTCCTTCTGCTTATTATTGCCGGGGGAGCCATGTATGCCCCATACGGTCCATTTTTTGCTATTATTCCCGAACTACTACCCAGAAACGTAGCCGGAGGAGCTATGGCCCTGATCAATAGTTTTGGCGCTTTAGGCTCATTTATTGGTGCCTATATAGTAGGCTATCTAAATGGCTCTACCGGTGGTTTCGGCACATCTTATCTATTTATGGCAGGATCGCTTTTATTATCTGCTGTTATAACCCTGATTGCGCTGGATAAACCAGCTACTACCAAGGACAACAGACCGGTCACGCTCAGCTAAGCCTTTGGGATCGTCGGGTCTGATCTGATTTATCCTTAATTAACTTTAATCAAATCAATTTCGAAAACGAGTATAGAATTTGCCGGAATGTCATTCTGTTCCTGCGCACCATAGGCCAGTGTGGGTGGTAGGTAGAGCGTAATTTTACCACCGGGCGCTACCAGCGGAATTCCCTCCTGCCAACCAACAATAAGTTGGTTTAAATCGAACCGTATGCCCTCAGCGCTGTCGAACACCTTTCCATTAGTCAGCTTACCGGTGTAATTAACCGTCACATTTGAGCATACGGTTGGTTTAGTGCCCTTTCCGGCAGACTGTATGGTATAGTAAAAGCCCCGGCTATCCGCTTTAGCATTAATCCGGCTCGTTTCAACGAACTGCTTTACCGCGTTGATCTCACTTTCAGGCGCTTTCGTGGTTATGGCCGTTTGCGTGCATGGTACCTGATTGGCCTGTTGACAGCCCCCAATAATTAGCGACCAAATTACTAGTAGTACCCAACTTGTTTTCTTCATTATTTTGCAATTGTCATATCTGACAGGTTAACTGATGTTTTCAACATTCTTAACCGGCAAAGCCAGTTTATCTTCCACACTACCGCTTTATCTTACAAAGCGCAGCAAACGTACATATACTTTTCCCTTACTTCGCTAATCAATATACCGCTCTCAGGTAAGAAGCTGTTTAGAATTTCAATTTTGGCTTGTTTCCAGAAGGTGGCTCATCATGCTGAAACAAGTTCGGCACGACGCGCCAGAGAGCTACGTTCTGTAATCCTAAATGGCTTCTATAGAATGGCTACTTACTGGGTGAAATAGACTTTTTTGATCTTCCCGTTTTCAATTTTATAGATGGCAACGGCCTCCATCGGAGCCTTGCCAGCCACCACTGTAACCCGCTCGTGGTCTACGACGGTGTTGCCGACTACCATTCGGTTAACTAATTCGCAATGCAGCGCGGATGCCTTGGCAAAAAACATTCCGTAATCTTGCCGCATGGCGTCTTTACCCTTGCTAATGAGCTTGTTAGGCAAGTCATATAGCTCTATGTCGTCGGCGTAGGGTTCCAGAAAGGCCTCGATGTCGTGCGCATTATAGGCGTTCAGCTGCCGCTGAGCCAAGTCTTCGGGCTTGTCGGCCAGAAGTTGCGCCGGAGTCGTTACGAACCCTCGGTTTACGACCGTCTCAATGCGGATCAGGGCGTTCAGGTCAGCCAGTGGATTCTGTGAAAGCACCAGTATGTTAGCCCATTTGCCTTCGGCCAAAGAGCCAATCTGACCTTCTTTACCCAGAATTTTAGCCGCATTGATCGTTGACGCCTTTAACAGATCAGCATTGGTCAAGTCCGCCGTTTTCATCTTGCGCAGTTCATCGATATAGGACGTACCGTGAAACGTACCAGGATTGCCCGCATCCGTGCCGGTCACTACGTTAATACCTGCCCGCCACACCCGGACCAGATTAGCCCATAGAAAAGAATTTCGGTCAGTTTGTATGCGCTGATAAGCCGGACTATTCAGGAAATCACCAAACTCTTTTTGCAGGGCTGACTCGGGAAGGTGCTTCATGTCGAACAGCGTGCCCAGCACATAGGGGTTGGCGCGGGTAAACTCGTAAGGAGTCAACTTACGCTTATCTGTAAAAAAACCGGTATAGCCCTCGGCCACTACCATTGTCGGACAATAGCTAACGTTCCGTTGTTTCATCAGCGCAATAAGTTCGTCATCGATTAGTCCATCTTCGGGGCTATGAACCAGGTAATCGGCGCCGTATTTTACGCCTAATTTGGCGGCCAATAACTCCTGCGTATGAATGGCCACTTTTAGTCCATTCTTATGACTTTCATCAATGGCAGCCTGAACCATTGCCTGCGCCTGTTCACCCGCACCGACGCCCCGTACGATGAACCAGATTTTGATAAAATCCGGCTTATAAGGTAACTGCCGACGTACCTGTTCACGAGCTTCGTCGGGCGTATTGGCTTTAATAATGGGCGAATCCTCAAGCTTGAACGCTTCGGGCTGGTAGGTTGAAATCAGCGGCCCCGTCATCAGAACCTGCGGACTGGTGTATCGCTGGTTATATCGGTCGCGATAGGCAAATTGAAAAAGCGGTCCACCGATGTCAATCACGGTCGTGATGCCGCAGGCCAGATACCGACGTAGTAAATCGCCCATGTTGTCGCGCAGCCATTTACGCTCGGTTTCGTAGGGTCTATATTTGGTCAGATCAATACCATCAGGCCGGGTATATAATCCACCCGACTGAAACAGATGGATGTGGCTGTCAATCAGGCCCGGCATCAGCCATTTGCCCGTTGCGTCGACAACCGTTGTGCCCGCTGCTGTCGGCAGTTTTTTGCCGATTTTGCGAATGATACCGTTTTCGATGAGCAGGCTCATACCCTCGCGAACCTGACCCGTTTCCACATCCACAAGGTTGCCGTTGGTAATCAGCACCGAACCCGGCGGAGCAATCGTTGTCGAATCGTTCGTTAGCGACTGATTTTGGGCTAGGGACGTAGTAGCGAAAAATAAACTTGACAAAAGGGTCGATATCCAGCGAAGCATGGTTGTAAAAGAGAATTTTAGCGAAAAAGAACCTATTTAAAAATGCTTGAGTATACGATTGATGTTTGATAAATACACGAATGACTCGTGCGAATTGGCACCACATTCATAATTTTTACTCAGCCGTCTCGACCATTGGAGCAGTGCTATCGCTTCGGCGCTCCGATTCCAAAAGTAATTGTAGCACAGCGGCCAAAGAGGCAAATCGTTGGGCATTTGTCACCATTGGCCACAGGTTTTGACGATGTAAAGTAAGACGTTCAAGATAGCCCGTAGGGAAGATCGCTCCAGTGGCGACCCAGTTTCGTTTTCGCTTTTCAGCCAGGATTTCCTGGATGACTTTCCAGGCAGAATCACAAGGCCGCCGGAGCGGTTAGATCTTGGAGATACCGCTTTGTTAGGCTGCCGGTGCGGTCGACTCATGCCCCAGGATAAGCTGATTCTACTTTTTTAATATTTGTACACCGTTTTTAAAGAGGCTCTAAAATTAGTTGAATTAGATAGAAGCACAACTCGTAAAAAATTGACTATAAGCAATAATCGTTCGAGGTTTCTTACTTATGACCGAGCCAAAAGAATTGTTTAATCATACTATGCTATGACCGTAAGCGCTCATGCGAATTTAATTTAATTTCAGCCGTATACATGCTTATAAAAATCACTTATCCTGTATGAACACCAAATAATTATAAGCGTAAGAAAGTGTAGTTTCACTAGTGTAGACACTCAGAAGATCGGCTTTGTATTGATATTGTTTTTAAGGGACTCTTAAGGTCTTTTACCTTCTGTAGACCAGGCTTTTATTTACGATTTAAAATTTTTTTTAAAATAATATTACCTTTAGAAGAACTAAATATCAATAAAAAAGTTATTATTGCCTATCCGTAACCTTAATCTTTCCGTTTATGCTGTTCGAGTTTTCTACGATAAACAAATATACGCAAATTCGAAATTTTTCTTGGTGGTTTACTAATCTGGAATTTGCCTTTGATGCCGTGAGTCTTCTTACGTTGAAAGGTAACCAGATTATTAAGATTGAATTAGTTGATGATAACCAACGCATTCAGCTTCCGCCGGAAGCTTTTGATGGACGAAGTATGTCAAATCACTTAAAATCCCTTGAAAATGAGTGGGTTGAGTTATTGAACGTATCAATTAATATGCCTTAACACAAGGTATATGGCGGTAAATAAAAATCAAATCGTGTCGTAATTTATACCGTATAAAAGATAATACCTGATTTCACCAACGTTTTATTAGCTGTTGGTAAAATCAGGCATTATCTTTTATCATTTACCATGAGACAAGAGCTGTTATACAGATAAAAGCAACTATAGATTTTCTATAAAAAATTGCACTCATTAGATTTTCGTTAACAATATTATTTAGTGTTGCTACATTATTTTTCTTCAGCTACGTACACGAATTTTATCAATTTACCCCTTCAACTGGGCGATAAAACTCAGGCTATTAGGCTTGAAAGTAAAATATCAAATAGCTGTAGCCCAGATACTATCCTTAACTTGTAAACGTTCCCATTATGTCGAATTTTCGCCCATACTTTTATCCAAATTTTTATTATTTAAAATATATATATCTTCGAGATGGCTGTAATTTATATACTGGTATGTAAATAAATTACAGCCTTACTATTTATTATGCAAGTCGAATACCCGTTGTTTTACCTTCAAACCCAAAAGCCTTTGCATGATCAAAAAGCAACCTGATTATCAGCGCCTAATAACCAAAGAGCTAGTTAAAATAACGCTTGGATTGAACTATTATCCTCAATTTATTTCCTATAGTTAAAACCAGTTTATTCCTTTACACAACAGGGCCTGTGTTTTTTCTTCTGCACTATTGGGCTCAACTTTGAAATCATAGATCCAGTTTGCCTGAGGAGGCATACTCATCAATATGGACTCCGTACGACCATTCGTTTCTAGCCCAAATTTTGTACCTCTATCCCAAACAAGATTAAACTCAACATACCGGCCACGACGCAGCAACTGCCAGGATTTCTCCCGATCACCATACGACAAATGACGGTTTTTGTTCATGAAGTGCGTGTAGATCGGAGCAAAAATATTACCAACATCCTGTACAAAACCGAATATATCTTTTTTGCTGTACTCGTCGGTTGGCTTAAGGTAGTCAAAGAAAATGCCCCCTATTCCACGCGTTTCCTGCCGGTGCGGAATGTAAAAATAATCGTCGGCCCAAGGTTTAAACGTTGTATAATAGGTTGGGCTATGACGGTCACAAACCGTTTTAAGCTCCTGATGAAACCATTGGGCATCCTCTTCCACTACATAATGGGGTGTCAGATCAATACCGCCACCAAACCAGTTGTGCCCTGTACTCATTTCAAAGTACCGGACATTCATATGTATTATAGGGACAAGTGGACTGTGGGGGTGTAAAACGATTGATACACCTGTTGCATAAAACTCTGCAGGTTTCGTAAGGTTCAGCGTTCGCAACGTTGCCTCTGTCGCTTCGCCGTGTACAGCAGAGAAGCCGACCCCTCCTTTCTCAATTACGGTTCCATTGGTAATAATTCGCGAACGTCCTCCACCACCACCCGGCCGCTCCCAGGCATCCTCCCGGAATTGCGCTCCTCCATCGGCCTGTTCCAGCGAATGGCAAATCCGATCCTGGAGATCCTTAAAATAAGCTGATATCTGTTCTTTTGTGATTGCTTCCTGCTGTGTTACCATACTTACAAAGATACTACATGGATCACTCTGCCAGTTTAAGCGCGTAGCGTACCGGGCGAGGTTTATCTATTAAAATCAGTAATCCCCGCTCTGCCAGTTGCCGCAATAGTTTCCCTGCTCTATAATCAGATATATTGATAAGTTTCCCAAACTTATCAGAAGTAATGAATTCATTCTTACGCAGATACTGGATCAGTGTTCGCGCCATCGGTGATTTCAGCAATTCACGATCCGCCATTTGGGGGGTAATTATAAGTTTGCTGGTAGGTACGGATTTATCTTTTGCCCGAACATAGATAGTGCGTTTCCCTGATTCATCCATAACGTAATGTGGCTTATCATCACTTTCGGGTATGGTGATAACCAGGACAAGCCGACCGTCGGGAGCCATAGTTTGGTAACTAATCGAGAGTGCCGGATCAACCAGACGGTCGGTTGCTTCCTCAACCTTCTGCATCTCCCGAAACTCGGATGCAACACCCACTATTTTGCCACTATCCGAAACGCCAATCAACAATGTCCCCCCCGATGTGTTGGCGAGGGCAGCCAGTGTCCGCGCTATCCGATGTGCTGAGGAGAGCGTGCGTTTAAACTCCAGGCGAGTATGTTCTCCTTGTTCTATTAGATCATTAAGTTGATTTCGGGTCATATATACAGAACTACCAGCCTAAATGTTTGTTACTTACTGGTGCATTAATATACATCCGACATCAGATAAACCCCGCTGCCCAAACTATTTTTTCGTATGTATGAACAGCCAATAGAATGTCGATTTATCATCATTAATAGGCTTACTAATATAGCTGAATTCTGTATTGATTTCCACACTATACATATGTGTATATCAAAAAGAATCAACTGCTTTCTAAGTGAATTAATTATTGAAGTGTTTATGTAATTACAGAAATTTACTCTTTTCTTTTTAGTAAAATAATTCAACAAGGCCTTTGTCACTAAATATAAACAACCTTTACAATACACGTTACAACGCAATTTATCAATTTTCTTATGGCTTATTATATGTAAGCCTCCCCTCACCAGCAAAAAATTACTTACCTCTTTGCTTAAGTTGCTGATCAACCTTGTGGGGTAGTCGCAATCCCTTTTAGAGAGTTGTTGGTTATCAGCCAAAGCTTTATACTAAATACCTTACTACCCAGTTAAAATTCTCTACATATTGGTGTTACCGAGTTATTACATTACTCACCCATAGCCACTAAAATGGCAAAGAGCCTGAACTGAAAATTTTCAATTCGGGCTCTTTGCCATTTAAATGACTAATGATAATTACTTGTTTTAACAGCGGCTCACTTGCCCTTATTCTGCCGATGTGCTCAGCTTCTTACGTCCTCGAGGCTTACCTGTATACTCAGGTTTTGGGTTCTCATTCGTAAGTTTTAATTCATAACCGGTTACGCCATCTTCGTAGTCAAATGGCTTTACCAGAAAGTTATATTTCGTTTCTGCGAAATCTATTCCTCCCTTCTGCAGTATAAAAGGCAGTGAAATTGCATAACTTTTAGCACCCTGAACCAACTCAAATGTTTGCTCTTCGCCTTCGCCACTAGGGATCAGGTATAATGATTTTATCTTCCGTTTTCCATCCTGTGTACCCACCTTGAACTGATTATTAGTAGGGTCCAGTCCTAATTGGGCTATCGATTTAGATGGAAAAACTAGTTTACCCGTTGATGAAATGTAGCCAGTCACAGGTGATGTCTTAACAACAGGCTTTTCATCCTTTTTCTTGGCTTCGCTATTCTCATCAGGAGAAAAGAACCGTATTTGCTTCGCTTTCATTCGATAGTATATTTATTAATATTGACTAACAGACTTCACAAATATAGGTAGTCTTATTTTTAAAAAAGAAAAACTATACGATAGAATATTTTCTAACTCGGTAATTTTCTCAAAAAGATAAGATGCGAGTTGAAATTGTGTACGATTAGTTGACTTATTTTATAATTAGGCGCTACGCCCGCCCAATCACGCAGGAAAAGTTTATGACAATTTCATAGTTTGCATATCCGTGGGGCTTATCGACATCGTCTCCACAAACAAAAAAACTCAATACATAAATGTATTGAGTTTTTTTGTTTGTGGAGACGGAGAGATTCGAACTCTCGTCCAGTCAAGGAACCCGTCGTGCCTTCTACATGCTTAGGTATACTTAGGATTGTCGGGAATCGGCCCGGTGTACACCAAACCAAGCTTCATCCGTAGGTGCTTGTGTCTTACTCGGCCGTTAACACCCTAAACCGAGCCAGCGCTGCGAGTCGATGCCTCCTGATCCAGCCAGCAGCACGTAGGCCGGGGAGACAATGGCTATTGCTTAATCCTCCGGATTAGGCAGCCATGGCGTAGTTATATTCGCCAGTTATTGTTTTGACGATTTGTTTGGGCGGGAAATACCGTCAACTCCCGACATGCTTACACGCGACCTCAGCAAGCTGTCAATTCCGGTCGTCCCCAGATTGTCACGCATACTTACGTACGTTTTTAGAACCTGAGACCTACCACTTTGGTTCAAATTTTTATCTAAATAAATGGACGGGTTTTGCCTAATTGGTTAAAACTAATTTATACTGAACAGGTTATACCCGTTGCTACTAGCCGCTAATTAGTTGTTTTGTCGCTATACTTATGACATTTATGTCTTTTGAACTATTACTTTATCAGCAGCTAACGCCTTTTTTCGAACAGTATGATTTTTTTCTATTACCCGAAAAAAATCAGTTTCGCCGGGCAACATCAACAGGCTTTCAATCCATAATACCCTCGTTTAATGTCTACAATGATGAAACTGTATTAGACGTTAAGCTTGGTTGCCGTAATGAACAAGTAGAGCAGATCGCTCAACAGTTTGTTAGTAGCCCGGCAGTAAGTCATCAGGATGCAGCTACTATCACTGTTTCAATTAGTCAGTTCAACGACTTTAAAATTGCACCTTTTAAGCTTTCTACCGAAAAGGAACTAGTCACAATCTGCCGACAGATTGAGTCATTTTTTCAAACAAGCGGATTTACATTTCTTAACTTTTCATGCACCTTACCTGTATTAGACCATTTGCTAAATGAACAACCCAATCGGCCCTGTCAGTATGTATATAACCAAATGCATCGTTATTATAAAGGATTAATAACGGCCAGTTTAGCACATACGAATCAGTTCGATAGTTTATGTGATCAATACAGGCGTTTACTGGTAAAACAAACTCACAATCCTTATGAGCCCCTACAGTTTGAACGATTAATTGCTTACTTACGGTACTATTTCTCGAATTAACGCTACAGGATACATATAGTATTTTGCCTACGTATTGTAACTAACGGCAAGCCATTCACTTTTTTTATTTACGGTTTTACAAATTTTGCAATATAATTTACCAGCCCTGGTGTAAGTGTCAAATTAGGATCGGTATATGTTTTCAAATTCGCGGCCCTGTCAACAGGTGCATTTTTCAGGATATGACTCATTTCATCAACCAAAATTAATGTAGCATCAGGTCTGGCAGCTTTAAGTAATTCGGCCTCTTTCGTAGACACCTGACTATCGTGTTTTCCATTAATGATTAAGATGGGACCTGTAAAATTTTTTATTACTGAAGCAGGATTATACGCCATCCATGAAATTAATCCGGGTTGGTTGGCGGGATTAAATAGGCCCATTAAAAACGGATTTATTCGCTTCACATTATAACCGGCTTTTAGTGAATCCAGCATGGTAGCGGCAACAGAACTGAGTGTGTCTGGCAACCCCGCCTTTAATTGATCTTTTAACACATCAGCAATATTTCGACCGGGACCTGCCAGGGATATAAATTTACTGGCCTTCGTTTTTTCGGCGGCCAGCATCCCAACTAATGATCCCTCTGAGTGGCCCGCAACTACAACCGTTGAAAAACGTTTATCGGCTTTCAATTGGTTTATAAACCCAACTGCATCGCTTACATAAAAATCAAAGCGATGGTCTGCCGCTTTAATCGTCTTTATAGCGGCCTGTAAGTTTGTACCCGATCCGCGTTTGTCGTATCTGGCTACAGCGATTCCTTTAACCGCTAAGCTATCGGCCAACATTTTATAGTTATTCGGTTTCATTCCATAGGGGTTATTTCCATTCCGATCCGTTGGGCCAGAGCCAGCAATAAGCAGCACAACCGGCATTGTTTTTTTTGCCTTTTCGGGGATGGTAAGCGTTCCCTCCAGGGTTAGATCTGCACCCGTCGGAACAGTTATTTTGTACTGTATAGGCTCTTCAATTTGTGCCAGAGCGTTCAGGCAAGAAAGGAGCAATAGCAAAAGAAGGGGCGTATTAAAACGGTTCATAAATCGGGAGTCTTTGTAGTTGTTGGTGCGGTTAATTTAATCGGTGTGCTTTTTCCTGCCGGAAACAGATGTAAGAGTAAACAACCGGCATGAACGAGACGAGCAGTAAGATGCTGACGGTGATGCCTACTTTGTAGGCCAATGGCAATAGAAAGGCAAGTACTGCACCGACGATGCCGCCAGCTACCATAAGCCGCCCGCCTAGGCGATGGGTTTTTCGCCATACGATCTCATTATCGAGTGTCCAGGGCGTGCGAATACCCACAAACCAGTTGGGTTTGATGGTCGTGATGTAATTACCCACACCGGCAATCGTTACGCTGATTATCACCATTAATACACTGACGAAGTTTTCACTGGAGATCGAATGATTGCCCATGTAAAACACCCAACTCATTATGGCTGAAATGAGGAGCGTGAACATGAGTCGTAGCTTTTGATAGTTCGCCGTTTGCAATTGTTTTTTGGGATCAATCATCGGCAGATAACGAAGCAACAGATAAAGTAGAAGTGAGATACCCACCGTATACAGGGCAGCCTGTTCTTTAGTCATCCAGCCGTTCGCTTTCCCAGCCAGATCGTAATGCGTTGTGATTTCAGCAGGAAGTTGATTCCAGATGAGGCCAAGGTAGATCAATGGTGCTACTAAAAGCGCAAGGATCAGGATTTCGATAGAGAAGGTATTTGTTTTCATGATGCACACGATATACTAACGTTTCAGGATGCTTTTGGGGAGTTGCTTGTTTCGGGTGAGGGTACGTCTGTTTTCTGAAAGCTCATTAGCCAGGCCAGCAATTCGTCGAGGACAGTCGTGTTCAGGGTGTAGTTAATAAATTGCCCCTGCTTTGTGGCTTCAACCAAACCTGACTGCCGCAACAAATCGAGGTGATGAGAAATACTGGGCTTGGTCATATTGAATCCCTCGGCAATTTCGCCGGCATTCATGTCGCCCCCGCGCAACAGGTCCAGTATCTGCCGACGGGTCGGATCATTCAAGGCTTTAAATAAGTTATTCATCAGCGACCACTTAAATAGTTAGACAAATGTCTAATTAATAATTTAGACAACTGTCTAAATGTATACAAATGGTAGTTTCTGCTGATAAACGGCAGTTGTGCTTGCTAACCAGTCGATATCGCCAAAATAATGGCTTACATGGCTGGAGACTTGTTTAAACCACCCTAATGGGGCTTTGTCAAGTGTGTTAATGGAGTTATCTTTGTAGATATATAGTCAGAGTACTAGCCCCAGTGTTGGTGCTTTGGCCTGTTCTAAGCTGAATTATTAGTATACAGGCCCTTTTTTAACTGTTGATTTATTATGAAGCCGCTTCAGATTCGCTTAACCACCCTTACGATTTTTGTTCTGGCAACTGCTCTGTTCAGACTAGTGCCTCACTGGTATAACTTTACGCCAATTGCGGCCCTCGCCCTATTCGGCGCTTCCCGATTTGAGCGCAAGTGGCTGGGTCTCGCCGTACCAATGGCCGCCATGCTTCTGAGCGACAGCCTGATCGGATTTCACGGCAATATGGGCGCGGTTTATGTCAGCTTCGGTCTTACCTGGCTTCTTGGCCTTTGGGCTTTACAACAGCCAACGGCCGGGCGTATTGCAGCAGCTTCGGTAACTTCGTCGATACTGTTTTTTCTGGTGACAAACTTTTCAGTTTGGTATGGCAGTACGTTTTATCCACAAACGGCGGCTGGTCTATTAGGCTGCTACACGGCCGGACTGGCGTTCTATAACGGCACTTCATTCTTTCTGAACGGCCTTCTGGGCGACCTCTTCTTTAGTGCTGTATTATTCGGCGCTTACTATCTGCTTCAGCAGCGGTACTCCGTGCTGAAGCCCGCCAGAAACTAATGCTTCTTGTGCTTTTTAATCGACTCCCACCGATTCAGTCATGCACTGATCATCGGCGGGAGTCGTTGTATTTGAGCCCCTCCCTCAAACGAAAAGCACTCTCCTATCGCAGACTGCCATATTTCCGATTGATCAGTTCGGCCACCAGGCCTGTCCAGCCCGTCTGATGACTGGCGCCTACTCCCCGCCCGTTATCGCCATCGAAGTATTCATAAAAAAGTACGTAATCCCGAAAATTGGGGTCTTTGTACTTCGGATGCTTTCCAAAAGATGGGCGTTCCCCATTGGCGTCCAGTGTGAACAGGCTAATGAGTCGATTGTTCAGCTCTCTAGCCACCTCTCTGAGAGTTATCTGCTGACCGGAGCCTATAGGAAATTCGACCGTAAAGCTGTCCCCAAAATAGTGGTAAAACCGTTCCAGGCTTTCAACCATTAGGTAGTTGGTTGGCATCCAGACGGGTCCACGCCAGTTGCTATTACCCCCAAACATACCGCTATCGCTCTCGGCGGGTGTATAGGTCAATCGAAACGTTGTATGGTCCAGTGTAAATTCATATGGATTTTCCTGGTATACTTTCGAAACGGCGCGTACACCGTGCGGGCTTAAAAATTCGGTTTCGTCCAGCACTTTAGCCAGCAGCGCTTTCAGACGAAATCCCCGTAACAGGCTGAGTAATCTTTTTTCATCGACTCCTTTTTCGGCGTACCGCGACACCTGATGGTACAGGTCGGGGCGGTGGCCCTGGAACCAGACCATGCGTTTTACAAATTCAGGATTTGCCTGTAACAACTCCGCGTCCAGCACCTCAACGGCAAACATGGGAATAAGTCCAACCAACGTACGAACTTTCATGCGATAAATGGTACCATCCTCCATCCGTAACTGATCGTAGAAAAACGCGTCTTCTTCATCCCATAAACCGACGTTTGTATTGCCAATGTGTGTAATTGCTCCGGCGATATACAGAAAGTGATCGAAGAATTTGGTGGCCATTTCGTCGTAAACCGGATCATGGCGGGCCAGTTCGAGCGCTATTCGCATCATGTTCAGTGAGTACATAGCCATCCAGCTGGTCCCATCCGCCTGCTCCAGGTGACTCCCGTCTGGAAAGGCGGTGTTTCGGTCAAACACACCAATGTTGTCGAGTCCGAGAAATCCGCCTTCAAAAATGTTATTCCCCGACTGATCTTTCCGATTCACCCACCAGGTGAAATTGAGCATAAGCTTATGGAAAATCGCGCGTAGAAACGTTAGATCCTGCTCGCCCGGTGGCTTACGTTCCAGTTCCAGGTGGTAAATCCGCCAGGCAGCCCAGGCCTGAACCGGTGGATTGACGTCTGAGAAATTCCATTCATACGCAGGCAGTTGCCCATTAGGATGCATAAACCATTCATTGGTGAGCAGCATTAATTGCTGCTTGGCAAAATCAGGGTCGATGAGTGAAAGGGTTACGCAGTGAAATGCCCAGTCCCAGGCGGCATACCACGGATACTCCCATTTATCGGGCATGGAAATTACCCCGGCATTGATAAGCTGTAGCCAGGTATGGTTACGCCCATGCAGGCGTTCGGGGGGCGGGGGCGGATTATTGGCATCGCCGGCCAGCCACCGCGACACATCATAATAGTAATACTGCTTGTTCCAGAGCATTCCCGCAAAAGCCTGCCGCTGCACCCGTTTTTCGTCCTCGGTAGCGTCAGCTGGCTGTATGTGCGAATAAAACTCATCCGCTTCTTTCTTTCGATTGGTGAGTATGCGATCAAACGAGGCAAAAGGTTGTTCAGGCCCGCTACCGGCCGGCCCGGTAGCTTCGAGCCGAAGCCGAACAATGGCGGATTCGCCAGCCTGGATCGTCAGGGTATAATGCGCTGCGGCTTTCGTCCCTTTACTGTCGGGGTTGATGGTATTCCTGCCTTGTACTATGTAATCATTGATGCCGTCTTTAGGATAGCAGGGGCCTGAGTGGGTGTCGTAGAGCCGTGCCACATTGGATTCATTCTCACAGAACAGCCAGTTGGGTTGCCCTTCGGCGTACAGGATGTAGCGACCCAGAGCAGAATCTTCTACCGATACTGTATTGTCGGGTTGTAATACCAGCGACGGATGGTAGTTGGGCACACCATCGGTATCATCACCGAAAATCCAGGTATTCCGAAACCAGAGTGTTGGCAGTACATGCAACGTTGCCGCTTCGGGTCCCCGATTATGTATGGTAACAGCCATCAACATATCCTGCGGTCCAGCTTTCGCGTACTCGACAAATACATCAAAATACCGATTCTCATCGAACAGGCCGGTATCCAGCAATTCGAATTCCGGGTCGAGACGCCCCCTGCGACCGTTTTCGGTTACCAGCCATTCATAGGGATAAGCCGCCTGCGGGTATTTATAAAGCATCCGCTGGTACGAATGAGAAGGCGTATTATCGAGGTAGTAATAGAGTTCCTTTACATCCTCACCATGATTTCCCTCGCTATTACTAAGGCCAAAATATCGTTCTTTCAGGATTGAGTCCTCACCATTCCAGAGCGCCAGTGCCAGACACAACTGCTGTTTGTTGTCGCAAAAGCCCGCAATACCTTCTTCGCCCCAGCGATAGGTATAGCTACGGGACATGTCGTGGGTTGTAAAGTTCCAGGCGTCTCCGTTGGCGCTATAATCTTCGCGTACGGTACCCCATTGCCGGTCGGACACATAAGGGCCCCATTGCCGCCAGGCCGGATCATTCAGACGGTGGTGTTCGGTGGTCAACTGTTCAGAATATAATATACTGAGCGCAAGATATAGGATGTAAGTCTTGCTTAAGCTATACATCTTATATCATACACCTCAACTTATCCATTATCAGCGAAACTTTCGAAAACGGTCATCCCCCCGTCTATAAAGATACTGGCACCGGTAATGTAATCAGATAGATCGGAGGCCAAAAATACAGCCAGATTACCAATATCCGCCGGTTGTCCTATGCGGTTATAAGGGATCAGTGTCATCAGACTGTTCAGGGCCTGAGGAGTTTCCCAGGCTCCCCGATTGATGGGTGTCTGGATAGCTCCGGGGCAAATACTGTTGACCCGTATTCCCTGCGGGCCGTATTCCTGCGCCAGCGACTGCATCATCAGCTTGATCCCGCCTTTGGAGGCCGCGTAATTGACGTGTCCAGCCCAGGGAATCACTTCATGAACTGAGCTCATACAGATAATCTTTCCGGTAGCGGCCGATACTTCGGGCCGTGGGCCCCGGCGCAAGAATTCCCGAATGGCTTCCCGTGCACACAAAAACTGTCCGGTCAAGTTCACCTTAATGACAGTGTTCCATTCCTCAAGCGTCATCTCATGAAATTTGGCATCGCGCTGTAAACCGGCGTTATTGATTAAAATATCAATAGTACCATACTTGGCTATTACATCGGCAAAAAGCTTACTTACCTGATCTTCTTCGCTTACGTCGCACTGAATGACCACACCAGTGCCACCAGCATCGGTAATTTCCTTTAATACCGCATCGGCCGACGCTTTGCTCTTGTCGGAGGAGTAGTTAACAACCACCGTTGCACCCGCTTCGGCCAGTGATTTAGCGACACCAGCACCAATACCGCTGCTTGAACCGGTAATTAAGGCAATCTGTCCCTGGAGTACTTTTTCCATGCGTTTTTTTACTTGTTTATACAGTAAGACAAAACAGCCCCCTATGGTTTTAAGGAAACATGGTGGTTATGCTGAATTTAATGTCTGCTCCTAATTATTTAACAGGCTACATGAGTTCCTTTTTTTGCGTTTTCGGGCAGTTTGCACAGAAATTACTCGCTCTATCTTTAGTCACTTTCGCTAACTCTAATTTTACCATTTTTCAGAAATAGGATTTTTAGGCTGAAAATTAGGGATGCCAACGTATATAGTACAACTTTTTAGAATTATTAGAAAAATACAATTCATAAGTATAAAATAGGGACTTGTTGTACTTTTCCCATAAACGCCCTAATTTGCTCAGAAGGAATATAACTAAAATATGAAGTTTTCTTAAATGTCTGGTAATCAGTATCGCTCCTATTGCAATGAATCGCCTTCATCGCACACCTTTGTCACGGTAAAACAAAAATTTCAAGCCAATGAAAAAATTCCGTGTAACAATCGCTGTAGTACTGTCAGTAATGAGTTTAGCCAGTTTCCAGGGTGCCAAAGCTGACACAGGATCAGGAATGAGTGGTGTGAAAGTCGAGAAGTCCGAGCAAAAGAAAGTACGTATTTATACACAACCGGGATCATCTATTGACGTGGCACTTATTGATGCAGACGGCAATGTTCTCTACCGGGGCATTATCTCGAAAAACGCAAAACATGCGACCTCGTTCAACCTGAACAATCTGCCCGATGGTCAGTATTATTTGACAGCCAGCAGCAATGCCTGGTGGATGTCGCAAGGGTTGACCATCAAAGGAAATGCATTGAACGTTGACGAGCGTGGTTTGCAACAACTGACGCAGCCAACACTGACGGCTTACGAGAAAAATAAAATTGAACTCGTATTGCCCGCCAAGAACATTGATGAAGCCAGTGTGGCTATCTACGATGCTCAGAACGTGTTGGTTCAAATCGATTCTTTTAAAGGTTCGGTTCGTCGCTTCGATCTATCCTCGCTTCCAGATGGTGCTTACACCTTCGTGGTAGGTCCCAACGAGAAGAAGTTTACGACACGGGTCGACATCCAGCACTAAGCTAAACGTCTTGCTCCCATAGCCTTCGGGCCATTCGATACTACACCTCCTCTTATGAGTGGCCAGTCTTTTCGGACAAGCCTGGCCGCTACTCAATTCCCGCCCGCTGCCTTCTTACGAAGGCAGCGGGCATTTTTATACAAGTTCGCCCCGTAATCGTAAAATAGACAGTTCTTTCATCTTCGACTCAAACACAATGTCGACTTCTTTGCCGTAGGTATTCACGGCGGAGTAAAGCCAGTCGGCATGGGCTTCGCGACGCGCTTTAGGGTCTTCGTGCTCTTGCCGCGAATCGGAAAAATGAAACACAGGCCGGACATCCCAGGTCGCATAAGCTGTCAGGAAGGCCTCTTCCTCCGTCTGCTGGCCCGGGTTTAATGAATGATGGAAATAATCGAAAACGATTGGCGTGCCAATGGTTTCGTAGAGATACAGCAAATCCTGTACGGTGTACAGGCTTGGCCGGTCGTCATTTTCTACCGTCAGGCGAGCACGCAGATTTTCAGAAAGCAAGCCGAAATTTTTCGCAAAGCGGGCCATTGTAGCGGCCTTATCGCCATAGGTGCCACCAGCGTGAATATTTATTTTGTTCCAGTGCGAGGGCGTGAGCCCCATCAGATCGAATAACTCCGACTGATACTCCAGATCCTTAATAGTGTTGTCCAGCACTTTACCCTGCCCGGCAAGATGATTAAACGGGCCAGGGTGAGTGGTCAGGCGGATAGGCCGACTGCCAATTTCTTCGAGCGTTTCCCGAATATCTGAGTAGTCGGGTAACGAACTGATCTGGTATTCAGAGGCCCAGGGAAATAAGTCCGACGAAATACGGAATAATTTAAAACCGTGGCTTAGATTCCAGTCAACTATTTTCAACAGATCCTGCACGTTTTTCAGAGCAAGTTCCGACGCATAGGCAATACCTTTCTCAGAAAATGTCTTTTTGATCATTCCCCGATTTGTCGTGATTTTTTCGGCCTGTAAGCTCAAATTGATGCAGGCATAGCCGACATTCAGCGGTGTTAACTCCATAGTTGGATAACTAAAATGTGCATCTGCCAGTTTTATAAATTGACCGTTCGTTCAAAAGTCCGGGAACAAAGCAAATAATGAACGGCAAGTGACTTATATTCCCAACAGAAGTCACACACGGGTTCAATATATTTCCTGCTTGAAACTATCCAAGATGAAAGACTTTACACACGACCAGATAAATGATATCGCAATTGCCTATTGCGATATGGCTCGTTCGTTAAATGAATTTCAGCTTTTACACTGGCCTGAGCTTACTCATGAGCAACAGCTGGATTTGAACGCGTATCAGAACAGTTTGCTCAACAGGGCGCATGACATGCAGAATCGAACAACTCGGCCAGCCTTTACCAACCCCTCTCAGATAGCAACTCGTATCAGGCTGGCCACAGAGAAAGCCCAAAAGAGCCTGCACCGTATTAATAATCTACCGGTCGCCCTGAATGTTGGGGCTATTACCGTAGCCATAGCCTCTTATACAGCCCGGGCTAATTTGCAGGGCATCGACGTTTTACTTCGCGAGCTGGACGACCTCGACAACTATTCAAATTAGCCATCCGGTCAGAAGTTACTCTCCCTAAACTAATTCGGGTCGTAATCCTTTTTGAGGATTATGACCCGAATTAGTTTAGGGGAAGGCTGATTTTACAGAATCAAACCCGAGGGCGACTTAACGCCAACCAATTCAATATCGAAAGTTAAATCCTGGCCGGCCAACGGGTGATTGGCATCCAACGTAACGTTTGTATCGGTCAGTGTACGCACAATTACCGGAATGGGCCGTGGATTTCCGTCTTCATGCATATTGAGAGTCATGCCAACTTCAAGGGGTATATCCGCTGGAATATCAGAACGTTCCAGCGTAAAAATCATTTCTTCATTGGCGGGTCCGTAGGCGTCCTGAACCGGAATATTAATCGTTTTCTTTTCGCCCTGATTCATACCCGTCACACCATCATCGAACCCTTTAATAACCTGCCCACTGCCAACAGTGAACTCCAGTGGTGTACGACCTTCTGATGAATCGAAGATCGTTCCATCACTTAGGGTTCCGGTATAATGTACCTGAACGGTATCGCCAGATTTTGCTTGTGCCATATCGCTATGTAGTTTTTATAAAAAAGTTAACGTAAAAGTACCGGAACTTCCGACAAAAAAATGGGCTGTACGCTAACTTTTGACCAACTCGCTACCGGGTTCAAAAGTTCACGGCTCACCAAAGTGTTACCATCACTTCTACACCTTGACGTGTTTAATACGGCGGATGGTGAGCAAATTGAAATAAAAACTAATAAAAATTATGAGCCATTGGTCAATATATCGCATTCTTATATATATCTTTACCAACAACGAGTAGAACTAGTTTATTAAAAGCCTATGGAATCATCAGCAAGTGAGTTTTTGAGGGGTACGCTCAAAACAATCATACTGAAGCTTTTGGCGGAGCCGAGGCCATCCACTTCTACGCAGACTGATGCAGGTTCATCAGTACCTGGCCGAATGTATGGCTATGAGATCACGCAATTGGTTAAAGAACGCACCCAAGGCCAGATTGCGCTGTCATTTGGGGCTCTGTATCCTGTTTTGCATAAGTTGGAACAGGAGGGATTACTGATAACGGAAACGGAAGAAGTTGAAGGTCGACTTCGTAAGTATTACTCTCTGACCCCGCAGGGCAATGAGGCTGCAGTTCAAAAAGTCTCCGATTTCGAACGATTTATGGAAACGATGCGCCAGCTTCTGCAACTGCCCATGCAACTAGCACCAAGCCATTAACCAGACATTTTCTTCACGGTTTAAACTCAACAAGAGTCATGGAAAAACTCAGCCCCCAACAATTGGCTACGTTGCATAACCATTTGATTCAGACCGGTTCAACAGACGCCCTGATTGAGGAACTGCTCGACCACCTGGCCTGTGACGTCGAACATTACCTTTGGCTTGGCCTTCCTTTTGATTCGGCTCTCAGCACTGTTCTTGAGCAAGCGAATATAAAGGCCGTTCGGCATCTGCGCGAAACGTACCAGATCGAACTGGCAATGACTGACGAGCAACTGGAACAGGCCAGTCTGGACGATATTGTCTTTGAATTTCGAAACAAGGCCTACGGGGCCTACGATTTACGGCGAGCCTATCCAATCAATCTGCGGAATGCCTTTATCATGACACTTAGCCTGTACATGATGATCATGGCTATGATGGATAGACTTGGCCATGATCAATGGTCGTATTTAAGCCTGGGTGGGGCGGTCTGGCTGCTTGGCCTGTGTGGTGTTACGTTTGCCGTGGTTAGCTGGTATCTTCAGCACATACGCCAACAACAGCTTTATATGCGGTAAAACTCTCCAGTTAATGGTTAATGGTTAATGGTTAATGGTTAATGGTTAATGGTTAATGGTTAATGGTTAATGAAAGCAGTTCAACCTCAGAACTTTTTACTCATCAATCAATAACTTATTAACCATTAACTCAATAACTAATTACCTAATATGCTCTGGCAAACACGACACGCCCAGCAGAGGGTTTTCCGGAGAAAATATCTACCCCTTCTTCGGCTTCCTGATCAAACGGGATACAGCGAATTGTGGCCTTAGTAGCTTCTTTGATAGCCTCTTCAGTTTCGCTGGTTCCATCCCAGTGGGCTAGTATAAACCCACCTTTGTCGAGCTGCACCTGAAACTCATCAAACGTGTCTACTTTGTAGGTATTTGCCTGGCGGAAGGTTTTCGCTTTAGTGTAGATCGTCTGCTGAATATCGTCCAGCAAATTTTTTATGTGTTCGGTTAGTCCTTCGAATGGAACGGTTTCTTTGGTTTTCAAATCCCGACGAGCAATCTCGACAGTTCCGTTTTCCAGATCGCGGCCACCCATAGCCAGTCGAACCGGTACACCCCGCAATTCATACTCGGCAAATTTCCAGCCGGGTTTGTTGGCGTCGGAATCATCGTATTTGACCGATACCCCTGCTTTCCTCAGTTCCTGTACCAGTGGCTTTATTTTAGCCGACAGTGACTCCAGCTGTTCTTCGGAGCGGTAAATGGGTACGATAACAACCTGAATCGGCGCGAGTTTTGGCGGTAGCACCAGCCCATCATCATCCGAGTGCGCCATAATCAGGGCACCCATCAGGCGGGTAGATACGCCCCATGAAGTACCCCACACATAATCGAGCTGATTCTGCTTGTTTAGAAACTGCACATCGAAGGCCTTGGCGAAGTTTTGTCCCAAAAAATGTGAGGTACCGGCCTGTAAGGCTTTACCATCCTGCATCATGGCTTCAATACATAGCGTATCATCTGCACCGGCGAATCGTTCGTTAGCCGTTTTTGTCCCTTTTACAACGGGCAAAGCCATCCACTCTTCCGCAAACTGAGCATAGATGTCCAGCATCTGCCGTGTTTCGAACTTAGCTTCCTCGGCAGTAGCATGGGCGGTATGGCCTTCCTGCCAGAGAAATTCGGCGGTACGCAGAAAGATCCGGGTACGCATTTCCCACCGAACGACGTTGGCCCACTGATTTATGAGCAATGGCAGATCGCGGTACGACTGAATCCAGTTTTTGTATGTACTCCAGATGACCGTCTCGGACGTCGGGCGAACGATGAGTTCTTCTTCCAGTTTAGCCTCCGGGTCAACGATAACGCCCGATCCATCTTCTGCGTTTTTCAGACGGTAGTGCGTTACAACAGCACACTCTTTAGCAAACCCTTCTACGTGCGACGCTTCTTTACTCAGGAAGGACTTTGGAATAAACAGCGGAAAATAAGCGTTCTGATGACCCGTTTCCTTAAACATGTCGTCTAGTGCACGCTGCATTTTTTCCCAGATTGCAAACCCGTAGGGCTTGATCACCATACAGCCCCGAACAGCTGAATTCTCGGCCAGATCGGCTCGTTTGATTAACTCATTATACCACTCGGAGTAGTTTTCACTACGGGACGGAATCGCTTTAGCCATGCGTAATTTTTAGTCAGTTACGGCCCGAAGCGGCCAGCCTGTCACCTGTACCGTCATCGGCTTCAGTATGCCTGAAGCCAATTCGTGTGACCGGATATCTGCTGATTATTTCGGACCAGAAATTAACTTTTTTTAAAATGATTTAAACCTTTTGAAACAAATTGGAATCTACTAGGAGGATAACTTGCAAAGATAGGTTTTTACTCTATTTTTGTAATCAATCAGCTCATTCCTGTGTTATATATTAAAGAAGTTCTCAATATGAGCTTTTACTACTTTAATTCCCTGGCCAAATGAAAACGCAACCCTTATATCGCTTCCTGTCACTGGCGGCTTTGTTGGGTATCTGGAGTTGTACCTCCAGTCGCCAAACAGCGCAAAACGCTGGTGAAATGGATGATTTGTATGGCAACTCCGGCAACGCGGCCGTTTATGCCAGCAACTCATCAGACTACTCTTCGGTTGCTCCGCAAACTGCGCGTCAGCAACGACAGCGGTCATCCCGTAACGCTAATCCCGATTACAACGATGAACAGCAGTACGGTGCCAATGGCAGCGCAAACACGGACGAATATTACACCGAGTTGAGCGCCCGTAAGCTGAATCGTGGTCTCTCGCCCGATCCGGGCTGGAATGATACGGATGCTTATAACTCCGGTTTTGTGAACGGCTATAATGCCGCGTCCACCTCGGCCTATAGTTGGAACCGATGGGGTTTCAACAATACCGGCTTTTACAATGGGCTTGGTCTTGGTCTCGGTATGGGAGCCTTCGGCGGGTTTGGTGGGTATAACCGGTTTGGATTCGGCTTCGGCAGCCCATTCTATTCGCCATACTACGGCAGCTCATTTGGCTACTCGCCCTTCGGTTACGGTTATGATCCCTTTTATAGCTCGTATGCCTATGGTGGATTTGGCGGCATGTATAGCCCCTATTATTCACCCTTTGGGTACGGATATGGTGGGTACGGCGTGTACTATGGCAATCCGGTTTACGTAAATAATGTTTATGTGTCTGGTGCCGACCCTTACCGGGCCAGAAATTACAACCGAACAGTTGAGCGGTCGTCAGGTCGCTACAATGCTGCTTTCGATAATACGGCTCGTACCTATAATCCAAATGGTGGCCGTAGTGCCAATACGGGTTCTGCCACGACCGCCAATCGGGGCAACAGTGATGGGTATTATGCCCGTCCGAGCAATGGCAGCAGCCGAGGATCCTATTACTACGATAACGGCTCGAGTAGCAATGGCCGTGCAGGCAATGCAGTAACAAACGCTCCTTCTTACAACAGTAACTCGGGTGGCGATTATTATGCTCGCCCACGCGAAAGCAGCCGGGGCAGTTATACACCATCAACTGGCAGCAGCAGCGGCCGTAGTGGTTACTCGCAATCGCAGCAGAGCTACCAGCAGCCATCATACCAAAGCCAGAGCCGGAGCTATCAGCAGCCAAGCTACCAGAATCAGAGCCGCTCTTATCAGCAGCCGAGCTTCCAACAGCCTAGCTATAGCGCTCCAAGTCGTAGCTATAGCGCTCCCAGCTACAGTGGTGGTGGCGGTGGTGTCTCCTCCGGTGGTGGCGGGGTTTCGAGTGGTGGCGGACGCGGTCCACGATAGATTTGGAATTTATTATAAAAAAATCCCCGCTGATCAGGACAATTAGCGGGGATTTTCGTTTTGTATTTGTTGCGGTGACTACGCATTTTGTCAAGTACGATTAAACATTCTTGTGGTTAATCAGTCTAAGCCCTACAATGTAGCACACGCCACCAATCGCTTTATACACATGAACAAGCAGTTCTATTTTTCGATAGCCCTGGCGCTATCATCTCCGTTGGCATTTGGCCAGGGAGCCGCTTTCGATTATGCAGATGATGCGTTTCGTTTCTCTGATTTTACGCAGAGTGGTACGGCCCGTTTTAGGGCACTCGGTGGTAACCATGCGTCTCTTGGTGGCGATGCCAGCAACTTGTTTGGCAATGCCGCCGGGTTGGCCTTCTACAACCGTTCCGAACTAAGCATCAGCCCCAACTTTACGTCAGTCAGCAATCAGAATAATTTTCTGGGTCAGCAAACAACGAGCATGGGTAACAAGGTAAACGTAGGTCAATTTGGGTTGGTACTGGCGGGAAAATCCACGGGAAGCAGTCGCTGGCGACGGACGGCCTTCGGCATTACGTATTCTCAATCAGCTAATTTCTTTGATTACACGGATGCCCGGGGGCTGAACAACAACCCAAACTCATCGATTGCCCAAACGTACGTTAATGCTGCCAATAGTGCACAATACAGCGAAGCTGAACTATCTGATGCATTCCTGCCCGGAAGCCGAAGTGCTGATTTTAGAGAAGCGGCTGCCTATGGATTATACCTGATCAATCCAACTATCTACAGTTCCACCAGTGCTGGCCCCCCCTATACCCGCTTTGATGCTACCCGGCAAAAAGATCAACGGGCAACGCTTAGCCGTTCGGGCACCCATTCGCAGTGGTCGATCGCGTATGCGGGTAATTTGGATGATAAACTCTACATAGGTGGTTCGATTGCGTTGACCCGCCTGCGGTATACTTCGGAGTACACTTTTCTTGAAACACCCGTTAATGGCGTAGTCTTCAATAATTACGGTCAGGTAAATACGTTTAACGTTAGGGGAAATGGTATCAATGCGTCGCTTGGATTGATCTATAAACTTAGCCCTCAATTGCAGGTGGGTGCTAATTTGATCACCCCTACCTTCAGCAGTGCTAATGAAGCTTTCACACAGACATTGACCGCTGTTGCGAAAAACCCTAACCCGGAGAACATTACACTGAAGACGAATAGTGTTGATGTAGTGGACCCAGCCAATAATTTCGAGTACTCTCTGCAAACGCCTTTGCGGGCGTCGGGTGGTGCTACCTATTTCCTTGGTAACAGCAAAGTCGGCTTCATTACCGCCACGGCCGAGTACGTTGGGTATCAGGGAATGCGGGTGCGGACATCGGCGTTCTCGAACCAGCAAGACAATACTGACTTTAAAAACGATGTAAAACGGTTTGTTCAGGAAACCTACCAGAACGTCGTCAACATCCGGGCGGGTGCAGAAATCAGGGCGGGTCTGCTGCGGATACGGGGTGGTGTGGCGTATTTACCCAGCGCTTACAAACTGGATCTGGACCGTGTAGCGAAAGCCGACCGGGATAAAATCTTATTGTCGGCGGGACTGGGCGTCCGCAACGATCGCTTTTTTGCTGATCTGGCCGGTTCTTACCTGACGTATAAATCAGGCTTCACACCCTTCGAGCTTCCCAATGCTGTCGATACACCAACGCTATCCACGAATAACAGAAACACAAACTTAATGCTTACAGTGGGTGTGTTTTTTTAAAGGCAAGTATCTATAATAAAAAAGCGACCCTAGGGTCGCTTTTTTATTATAGATACTTGCCAACGCGTTGCAATATTTCTTCCTCCGTCGTTTCTCCGGAAATAATAATATGTGCCTGCGTATAAATCGGCAACCGACTCTCATGCCGGGCTTTTAAAATCTCCGCCAGTTCAGGGTCTGCCGCGTTATTCAGCGGTCTGTCCTCCTGAGCATGTGCGGTTATCCGCTGCACCAGTACATCGACCGGCACATCCAGAAACACCGATACGCCCGTTGCGTTGATATACGCCATATTGTCGTGAAAGCAGGGCATTCCTCCTCCCGTCGATACAACCATATTACCACCGGGACGAATTGTGCGAAGCACCCGCCGTTCGGCCTCTCTAAAGTATGCCTCCCCTGAAGCGGTAAAAATTTCGGCAATAGTCCGACCTTCCTCCCGGCTAATGAGCTTATCCGTGTCGACAAACCGGTAGTGAAGGGTATCAGCCACTCGCTTACCCAGTGTACTTTTGCCAGACGATGGCATGCCAATTAAGAAGATATTTTTCAAAGTTAGAAGTCGGGAGTTAGGAGCGAGGAGTTAGGAGTTGCTGACGCGAAAATACTACCAGCGTCAGCAACTCCTAACTCCTCGCTCCTAACTCCTATTTACTTAAAGAAACTACCTCTGCCGCGTCGGGCGTTGAATTAAAATGCCATTTACCTTTTACAACACCGTTGTCTAGCAACCAGGTGCCTGGATTTGAGCGCATAATGGTCTTAAGTACTGTGGCATCAGCTTTGTAATAAGGAACCGTTTCGAGCTGAAACTCCTTGCGGAATGCCTTTATTTCATCGTCACTGGTAGACGTCAGGATATACGTTGTAACAGCCGATCCCTTCAGGCCCTCTACCAGAGCACGGATGGCGGGTAAACTACCTGCATCAATATCTGTCGTGTTCTTTACGATAATGAACAGCTTTTTACCCTCGAAGGTCTGCTGGGTGAAGTCCCCTTCGTCATTCCAGATGCGGTAATCGGTGATTTTAGGTTTGGCATTTGGGTTCACCAATACCATCTCCTTGAATTTATAACTCTGATCCGTCGGGTACTGCTCAAACTCGGCCGTCTTGCCATCCTTCTCCATCACATACTTATACCGCATTGGCTCAGAAGGTTTCATTCCGGCCGGAATACTTTTACCAACAGCGTATGGCAGCATGTCGATTGGCGGCAGAAACTGAACAGCGTAAATACCCAGCGCTAAGGTCAGCACAATTGTAATACCCACCAGCCAGCCCGTAGCTCGGGAACGAAGGCGATTGCGATGACCTATAATGAATAAGATGAGCACCATCAGGACAATGTCTTTCGTAAACGATGTCCAGGGTTTTAGCTTTATGGCATCTCCGAAGCAACCGCAGTCGGTTACCCGGTCGAAATAGGCAGAGTAAAATGTCAGAAACGTGAAAAAGGTAATCAGGAAGAACAGTAGCCAAACGGTGACCTTAGGTTTATAAGAGGCCAGCAACGCAACGCCCAGGATCACCTCGGCCGCGCAGAACAGCACCGACATGGCCAGGGTGAACGGCACTAGCGCCATGAAGAAATTGTGCATAAACGGCAAATCCTGGGCGAAAACCTCGAAGTACTCTTCAAACTTGATCTGGGTGCCTACCGGATCATTCAGTTTAATTAACCCGGAAAAAATAAAAATAATACCGACCAAAATACGGGCGATACGGGCGGCAATCAGCATGGGGGGCGTGCCGGTCTTTACCTTAGGTTGCGCTGTTGATGCGTTCATGTTTACAGGTAAGCATAAAGGGTTAATACGGTTCCACCTTAGTATTCACTATCCAATGGCCCGGCATTAACCCTTCATGATTCATTCAATATTAAGCTTTATTAAACAGAAAACGGCATAGTTGATCATATCCATATAATTGGCATCAACTCCTTCCGAAACCAGCGTACTCCCCTGATTATCCTCAATCTGCTTTGTACGTAGCAGCTTCATCAGGATAATATCGGTCATGGAACTAACGCGCATGTCGCGCCAGGCTTCGCCATAGTCGTGATTTTTAGCAAAAAGCAGATCAATAACCCGGCCAATTTCATGATCATAAAGCGTTTCGAGTTCACTAGTTGGAATATCCGTACGTTTATCATCGAGGAAGCCTAGTTGGATTAGCGCCATAACGCAATAATTGATGATGCCCACAAATTCGGGCTCTATCCCCTCGCCCACTCGACTAACGCCCGTTTCCTGCAATGTCCGGATGCGTTGGGCTTTAATATAAATCTGGTCGGTGATGCTTGGCAGGCGTAAAATTCGCCAGGCCGTTCCATAATCCTTATTTTTTTTAAGGAATAAATCTTTGCAGCGTTGGATAACCTGCCGATATTCGGATTCGGTATTGTGCACGGTTTTCAGTTTACGGTCTTCGGCTTATCCTGGGTTTAAGGCTCGCTTACCGTGATCCTCAACCCGTAAACCAAAAACTAATTTCATGCCGAAAGTTACAAAAAAAACGCTCAACTGCCGGGGGCGGCTGCTCGATTTAGCTCAACCTGCCGTTATGGGTATCCTTAATATCACCCCTGATTCGTTCTTTACCGGTAGTCGCGTATCCCTCCATGAGACTCTTTCGCGGGCCGGCCAGATGCTTACAGATGGGGCAACCTTTCTGGACATTGGAGGGTACTCCACCCGGCCCGGTGCCGCCGAGGTAAGCCCTGCTCAGGAAGCAGATCGGGTTATTCCGGTTATTGAGTCAATTTTAACAAATTTCCCCGATGCGCTGGTATCGATCGACACCTTTCGCGCTTCGGTAGCCCGACAGGCTGTTGCGGCTGGAGCCTGTATGATAAACGATGTATCGGGGGGAACACTCGACCCAGCTATGTTTGATACGGTGGGGGAGTTGGCCCGCTTAGGGATGGGTGTTCCGTACGTATTGATGCACATGCGCGGCACACCGCAAACCATGCAATTAATGACTACCTACCAACAGCTTGTACTTGATGTGATCGATGAGCTGGCCAGTCAGTTGGCGCGCTTACGGACGCTGGGAGCGTCAGATATAATTTTAGACCCTGGATTTGGCTTTGCAAAGACGCCTGCGCAAAATTTTGAGTTAATAAATAGCCTGGATAGCTTCCACATTTTTGACGAACCACTCCTGGTTGGTTTGTCCCGCAAAACAACGGTCTGGAAAACCCTGAATATCAGGCCGGAGGAGGCCCTGAATGGTACGACAGTACTCAATACGGCAGCCCTATTGAAAGGGGCGTCCATTCTGCGCGTTCACGATGTCCGGGAGGCTGTTGAGGCTGTAAGACTTACGCAAAAAATAATTTTATTTAACTAGCTATTGCGTTTACCAAAACAATTACCTACTTTTGCATTCCCAAACGACGAACACCCCCTGTTTGTCAGGCGGAAAACGATCTGGTAGCTCAGCTGGTAGAGCAATACACTTTTAATGTATGGGTCCTGGGTTCGAATCCCAGCCGGATCACAAAATGCTAAAAGCCGCTCATTGAGCGGCTTTTTTTATGCCTATTGTCTGCTGCTGCACTCTGACTTAGTCTATTTTGGCATCTAAAGCCTATGCATTTCGCTGGCACTGGCTTCGTATTATTCCCCGTGTTATGACCATCCATAATATGCTACTGTTTTTTTTACATCCCCTATTTCTATAGTTTATTTAATTAATAGACACACCATCTTTTAGGTGGCCGTAATAGCCCCATAAAAGTGCAAAAACGCCGAAGTAGATCTGCTGTTTTCGTAAAAATCACTACCAAAGTCGTTTACAAATTGTCATTTCCCAAGAAGAATTATAATCAAAATCACAATAAATACCGGTAACTATAAAATTCTGACAAAGGCAGTTTTTGCCAAATTTTTTTAGTAGTATATTGCGTGACTTTGTCACAAACGCCCGTCAGCCTGGCTGTATCTTCTGGTTTAGTTTAACGTCAGGCTACCCTGTTAATTTAGATTTTCTTAATTTTCGCCCTAGTTTTTTACGATTTTGTCAATCAAAGTCGAGAAGAACAACGGCCTTACCCAACACTGTTACGACCATGTCTGATCAGGTTGACCAATTGGCGGGACTCTACCGCCCCGAGTTTGAACACGATAACTGCGGTATCGGCTTTGTGGCCCATATCAAAGGCCGCAAGTCCCACAAGATTGTTTCGGATGCCCTCCAGATGCTTCGGCGTATGGAGCACCGGGGTGCAGTCGGTTCCGAGCCGAATTCCGGCGATGGTGCCGGTCTGCTCATCCAGATTCCGCACGAATTCTTTGTGGATGAAACACGTAAGCTGGGCGTTCACCTCCCTCCTGCACTCGAATATGGTGTAGGCATGGTCTATTTTCCGAAAGACGTATGGCTCCGCGAAGAATGCCGGGCAGTACTGAACCGAAAAATGAAAATGCTCAGTCTGGAGTTGCTTTGTTATCGGGTCGTTCCGGTCAACAACAGCGACCTTGGTAACGGATCAAAGTCCGCCGAACCGCAAATGGAGCAGGTGTTTATTAAACGCCCGGCCGACATTACCAATGCTGACGATTTTGAGCGTAAACTTTACATTCTTCGTAACTACAGCACCCGCATCATCAATGAGACGATTGCGGGCGTAGATACATTCTATTTCTCATCGCTCTCCTGCCGGACCATTACTTACAAGGGGCAGTTGACGACGCTCCAGTTGGAGCCTTATTTCCCGGACCTTCAGAACGAAGAGGTCGTATCGGCGCTGGGTGTTGTTCACTCGCGCTTCTCGACCAATACCTTCCCGTCCTGGAAACTGGCTCAACCGTTCCGCTATATTGCTCACAATGGGGAGATCAACACGGTTCGCGGAAACGTAAACTGGATGAAAGCTGCCGAAGGGCTTCTCGAATCGTCGAAGTTTACGAAAGACGAAATGGATATGCTGCTGCCCATCTGCGACCAGCGCCAGTCCGATTCGGCCAACCTCGATAATGCCATTGAATTGCTGGTCATGAGCGGGCGGTCATTGCCGCACGTGATGATGATGCTCGTTCCGGAAGCCTGGGATGGCAACGAACACATGGATCCCTATCGGAAGGCGTTCTATGAATTCCACGCAGCCCTGATTGAACCCTGGGATGGTCCGGCCTCGATTTCCTTTACCGATGGCCGCATCGTAGGAGCTACCCTCGACCGGAATGGCCTGCGTCCGTCGCGTTTCTGGGTAACCAACGAAGATGTCGTTATCATGGCGTCGGAAGTAGGCGTTCTGGATATTGACCCGGCTACGGTGGTATCGAAAGGTCGTCTGCAACCGGGCAAAATGTTCCTGGTCGATATGGAGCAGGGACGAATTGTGGCCGATGAAGAGATCAAAGCCGAAATGGCTGGCCGTCAGCCATATCAGAAATGGCTGGATGAAAACAAGGTCCGGATTCAGGACCTCGAAGCACCCATTCGGCAGTACAGCAATTATGACCCGGCCAAGTTACTTCGGATGCAGCAGGCTTTTGGCTTTACGTCGGAAGACTTACGGATGATTCTGGCACCGATGGTCGAAACGGGGAAAGAAGCCCTCGGTTCCATGGGTACTGATGTGCCGTTGGCAATCCTGTCGGAGCAGAGCCAGCACATGAGCCACTACTTTAAACAGTTGTTTGCTCAAGTGACCAATCCACCCATCGACTCAATTCGGGAGCGGTCGATCATGTCGCTTATCTCATTCGTTGGCGCTACCTACAACCTACTGAGTGAATCGCCTAAGCACTGCCGTCAGGTAGAACTCGACCAGCCGGTACTAACGACCAAAGAGTTTGATAAGCTCCGGTTTATCGACAAGCCAAATTTCCAGGCGAAAACCATCAACTGTCTGTTCACAGCCGATGGCCAGGGTAAATCGCTGGAGCGGGCGCTCGACCGGATTTGCCGCTATGCCGAAGATGCTATTCAGGACGGGTACTCGATTTTGGTACTATCCGACCGCGCTATCGACTCCAGCCATGCGCCAATTCCATCGCTGCTGTCGACATCGGCCATTCACCACTACCTGATTCGTCAGGGATTGCGGGGTAAGGTCGGTATCGTTGTCGAAGCGGGTGATGTGTGGGAAACGCACCATGTTGCTACCCTCATCGGCTATGGCGCATCGGGCGTGAACCCCTACATGGCGTTCGAAACGATTGCCAACATGAAAGAGAAAGGCTTGCTGGCTGTTGATTATGACCTCGACAAGCTCTTCAAAAATTATATTAAAGCGGTCAACGGAGAGTTGCTCAAGATCTTCTCGAAGATGGGTATCTCTACGCTTCAATCGTATCAGGGCGCGATGATTTTCGAGTGCCTAGGGCTAAACGAAGAGGTGGTGAGCCGTTATTTCACCGGTACCATTTCGCGCATTGGCGGTATGGGGCTGGATGAGATTGCCCGCGAAATTCTGGTACGTCACTGCGTGGCGTTCCCGGATATGCCCGTGTCGGCACCGCGACTGGAAGTGGGTGGTATCTACCAGTGGAAGCAGCGGGGTGAAAAGCACATTTTCAACCCCGACACCATCCACCTGCTGCAGCAGTCGACCAAGAAGAACGATTACTCGATCTTCAAGAAATACTCCAAACTGATCGACGACCAGACCCAAAAAGCCATCACGCTGCGGGGGCTGTTGAAATTCAAGAAAGGAGCGTCTGTCCCGATCGAAGAGGTCGAACCCATCGAAAGCATTTTCAAACGCTTTGCCACGGGGGCTATGTCGTTCGGGTCGATTTCGTGGGAAGCGCATACCACCCTGGCCATTGCCATGAACCGCATCGGCGGCAAAAGCAATTCGGGCGAAGGCGGTGAAGACGAACTGCGCTACACCCCGCTCGAAAACGGCGACAGCATGAACTCGGGTATCAAGCAGGTAGCCTCGGGCCGTTTCGGTGTCACGAGCTATTACCTGACCAACGCCCGCGAATTGCAGATCAAAATGGCGCAGGGTGCCAAACCCGGCGAAGGTGGTCAGCTACCCGGCTTTAAAGTGGACGACTGGATTGGCCGGACGCGTCACTCTACCCCCGGTGTAGGTCTGATTTCGCCCCCTCCTCACCACGATATTTATTCAATCGAGGATCTGGCGCAACTTATCTCCGACCTGAAGAACGCCAACCGGGCTGCCCGTATCAGCGTAAAGCTCGTGTCGGAAGCCGGTGTCGGTACGATTGCCGCCGGGGTTGCCAAAGCCCATGCCGACCATATCCTGATTTCGGGACACGATGGCGGCACGGGAGCCTCTCCCCTGTCGTCGATCCGGCACGCCGGTCTTCCGTGGGAGTTAGGTCTAGCCGAAGCACACCAGACACTAGTTCGCAACAAGCTGCGCGGTCGCGTAACGGTACAGGCCGACGGCCAGATGCGTACCGGTCGGGATTTGGCCATTGCCGCCCTGCTTGGTGCGGAAGAATTCGGTGTAGCCACGGCCGCACTGGTTGCCACTGGTTGTATTATGATGCGGAAGTGCCATTTGAATACCTGCCCGGTGGGCGTGGCGACGCAGAATAAAGAGCTTCGTGCTCTGTTTACCGGCAAGCCAGAGCATGTGGTGAACATGTTTACCTTCCTGGCGATGGAGCTGCGCGAGATCATGGCTGAACTGGGTTTCCGGACCATCAACGAGATGGTTGGCCAGGCCCAGATGCTCGAACTCCGGGACAACCTGCCGCACTGGAAATACAAAAAGGTCAACCTTAATGCCCTGCTGTACAAAGAGCCAACCAACCTAGATGTGGCCCTTTACAAACAGGAAGAGCAGAACCATTACCTGGACAACGTCCTTGACCGGAGACTGATCGAACTGGCGCAACCCGCGCTGACCTCGGCCGAAGCCGTTTATGGCGAGTTTACGGTGCAGAACATCGACCGGAGCATTGGCACCATGCTGTCCAACGAAATCTCGAAAGTGTACGGTGGTCCGGGTCTGCCCGACAGCACCATTCACGTCAAACTACGCGGTACGGCGGGCCAGAGCTTTGGTGCCTTCGCTACGGCGGGTATCAAACTGGAACTGGAAGGCGACGCCAACGACTACTTCGGCAAAGGCCTTTGTGGAGCTCAGCTGATCGTGTACCCTGACCGGGCAGCTCAGTTCAAACCGGAAGAAAATAGCATCGTCGGTAACGTGTCGTTCTATGGCGCTACTTCGGGCGAAGCCTTTATCCGGGGTATGGCGGGCGAACGGTTCTGCGTACGGAACTCGGGAGCCAAAGTCGTGGTGGAAGGCGTGGGCGACCACGGTCTTGAGTACATGACGGGTGGCTTAGCCATCATCCTGGGACAGACGGGTCGTAACTTCGCGGCCGGTATGTCGGGTGGGGTTGCCTATGTCTTCGATAAAGACGGTACGTTTGCGTCGAAAGTAAACCCGGAAATGGTTAAGCTGGAATCGCTCACCGACGAAGATCAGAGCATTATCCGCGAATACGTTGAGAAGCATTTCCAGTACACCACGAGTAATCTGGCACTGGACCTTATCGAAAACTGGGATGACCAAATTGGCCGGTTTGTGAAAGTGATGCCAACAGACTTCAAAAACGCACTCGCCGGTCGGGGTATCTCGCTGGCCGACCAGATTCGCGACAAGAACATTGTTTATCAGGACATAACCGTAGATGTGACGCACGGGTAATTGCGAAGTAGTATTATGGGAAAACCTACCGGATTTTTAGAATTTACGCGCGAACTACCAAAAAAGCGCGACCCGCAGGAGCGGATTCACGACTACAAAGAGATTGAAGTTGCCTTTTCAGAACAGGACTCGCAGCGTCAGGCGGCCCGTTGTATGGACTGTGGTACGCCGTTCTGTCACAGCGGTTGCCCGCTCGGAAACATCATCCCGGAGTTCAACGACGCAGTGTACGAACAAAACTGGGCGTATGCTTATGAGATTCTGTCGACAACGAACAACTTCCCGGAGTTCACGGGCCGTATTTGTCCGGCTCCCTGTGAAGCGTCCTGCGTGTTGGGCATTAACAAACCACCCGTCGCCATTGAGTTTATTGAGAAATCAATAGCCGAAGTAGCGTTTGAGCGGGGGTACATAACGCCTAAACAGCCCAAAGAGCGTACCGGGAAACAGGTGGCTGTTATTGGTTCAGGTCCTGCCGGTCTGGCAGCGGCTGCCCAGCTGAACAAAGCCGGCCATACGGTCACCGTTTTCGAACGGGCCGACCAGATCGGTGGGCTGCTACGCTATGGTATCCCCGACTTCAAACTCGAAAAATGGACCATCGACCGTCGTCTGGCGGTGATGGAAGCCGAAGGTATCACCTTTAAAACGGGTGTGAACGTCGGTGTTGATATTAAAGCGAATGCGTTGCTGGATCAGTTTGATCTGGTTATGCTGACAGGCGGCTCGACCGTTCCGCGCGATCTGCCAATTCCGGGCCGGAACCTGAAAGGCGTTTACCCGGCAATGGAATTCCTTAGCCAGCAAAACAAACGTAACGCAAACCTGCCCGTAGATGTTGACCATCAGGGGGCCAAATACGGTGATGGTGAACTATGGGCCACGAATAAAAACGTGGTCGTGATTGGCGGTGGCGATACCGGTTCAGACTGTGTGGGCACATCCAACCGGCACGGCGCGACCAGCGTAACGCAAATCGAGCTGATGCCGATGCCTCCTAAAGACCGGGCCGAAAACACGCCCTGGCCCAACTGGCCCATGATGCTGCGTACCAGCACTTCGCACGAGGAAGGCTGCGACCGGCACTGGTCCATCAATACGAAAGAGTTCATCGGCGACGAGAACGGAAATCTGAAAGCCCTGCGCATCGTTGACCTGACCTGGAAAAACGAGAATGGCCGCATGCAGATGGTGGAGCTGCCCGGTTCGGAGCGCGACATCCCCTGCGAACTAGCGCTGCTGGCTGCTGGCTTCCTTCACCCACAACACAACGGTCTGCTCGACGATCTGGGTGTTGAGTACGACGAACGTGGTAACGTGAAAGCGACCAATTACCAATCGACGGTGAACCCGAAGGTATTTGCCGCTGGCGACATGCGTCGTGGTCAATCGCTGGTAGTGTGGGCCATCTCGGAAGGCCGCGAAGCCGCCCGTGCCGCCGACTGCTACCTCATGGGCGAGACAAGGCTCGAAGCGAAGGCTGTTTCAATGATTGCGGTGGAGTAATACTAAACGGATAAGGTCTCCAGGACCTTATCCGTTTAACAGGTTAACGTCAGCACAGATTTGACGTAAAATGTTTTAACGATTCAATAAAAAGCCAGGCGTCAAACGATTCCGGGCTTTTTTATTAAGTTTAGTTAAACAAAAGCGGTTAATTCACGAACAAAATACGCATTTTGTATTTGCTACGAAAACCTAAAAGAACATTGTCGTTTCTTATGGATAATGGAAAGTAATCATAGATTGATAACCGAGGACCAACCGATTAGTAAATATTCTAGATTTAAGCTCTGCTATTCAATGAAAGAATGATACGTTGCTTTATAAAGCAAAAAACTTTGTGTGTTATTGAGTCGGCAGCAAGTGTAGGATGATAAAGCGACAATGAAGATAAGAACAGAAATTTAAACAAAATATGTGAACATAATAATTTACACTCGACCACCATTTGTAATGAGAATAAAAACATTTAGTTTTAAAATGTATGAAATATAAATATCAATTAATTTTATTAGGCTCGGAAGTTCAAGCAAAACCACAAATCCTTTCTAAGTTATTTCAAAAGCTAAGTGATTTAGGGCTGCCTCACACTATTTTGAAAATTATTGAGTCTGATAAATTTCATTCTGATTATATAGGGAATCAGCCAGCCTTCGGAGTGTACTTTGGAGATTCTGATGGATATCACAAAGACTTGAGCATTACTAATAAGCTGTTAATGGATGGGACCATGATCCTCCCAATATTTTTAGGTATTGAGGAAAATTCATTTTCGAAAGAGATACCCCCTATTTTATCCAATCAGAATGGAATTCAGTTTAAAGACAATGAAACAGATAGAGTTGCTAACATCATTTTAGAATCCTTCGAGCTACTTAGAATTACAAGAAAGATATTTATTAGTTATAGACGTAAAGAATCAACTTCAATAGCCATTCAATTATTTGAAGCATTGGAGTCCTTTAACTATGATGTATTTTTAGATACTCATTCAATTGGGAAAGGAGAACCATTCCAAGATGAGTTGTGGCATCGAATGACAGATTGTGATGTGATTGTATTGCTTAATACACCTAAATTTTTGGAAAGCCATTGGTGTAAGGAAGAATTTGCTGAAGCAGGAACGAAAAAAATAGGCTTGGTCCAAATTATTTGGCCGAATCATGATATTAGAAAGATTGATTCAAGCTCTCATATAAGCTACCCACTACTTCTAAAACAATCAGACTTTGTTGATAACATTTATAACAATAAGGATAAATCAAAACTGACTGATACTGTTGTTGAAGAAATAATTCAACAGGTTGAATCCGTTAGGGCAAGAAATTTAGCTTCTCGCCAAGATAGCCTTATAACAGATTTTAGAAACATCGCTATTGACTGTGGAAGGGTTGTTACTGTTCAACCTGAAAAATTTTTAACTGAAGATTTACCTTCTGGCAAGAGAATTATCTACATTCCTACCATTGGAATTCCGCAATCTACAAGTTGTCAATCTGCAGAAATTAGGTATGAACTAGAAGTTCATAAGAATACCTCTGTACGTTTAATTTACGATGATTTGAGAATTAGAGATAAATGGTTGAAGCACCTTGATTGGCTAAACGATAATTTCAAAAAAGATATCCAAACATTAAAAAAGCAAGAATTCAAGTCATGGCTACAAGCAACAAAATAAAAAATATATTTCTCTCTGCGAGTATTCCACTTCCTGAGCGAGACCCTAAGTATATCGGAACGGCTGACATTATTGCAATAAGAGATTCTGTAATAGCACTTGCTTCTACTGTATTACCTTACCATCGAATCGTTTGGGGTGGCCATCCATCTATAACCCCATTAATATATTATGTTATGGAAAAATTAGACATTATAATTCCAGAGCATGTTGTTCTATATCAATCTAAGCTATTTGAAAATTTCTTTCCTGAGGACAATAACAAGTTCAACAACGTTATATTAACAGATATCGTAGAAAATGATCGTGATAAATCTTTATTGCATATGAGGGAGAGAATGTTATCTGAATTCGAATTCTCAGCTGCTGTCTTTATCGGAGGCATGGAGGGGATTGAAACTGAATACAATATGTTTATAGAAAAACATTCAGAAGCATTGCTGCTTCCAATTGCAAGTACTGGAGCTGCAACCAAAATTGTTTACGACAATTTCTTCCCAGAAGAAATGAAAAATGAACGATTTTTAAAAGATTACGGGTACATGTCATTATTTCAGAAATATTTAATGGAGTAAATATAAGGCTATGGGAAGAAAAGTTTTTGTGACCTACAAATACAGTGACACAAAAGTGCAGGATCTAAACATTTATGAAGATTCCATTTTATATGGAAGACAAAGAGTTCAAACAAAAGCTCGACATTATGTAAACGAGTTGGCTAATATTTTAGACAAAGAAGATCATATTTATAAAGGTGAGGAAGATGGACAAAGCCTAGCTGCCTTCTCAGACGAATATATTTCGTCTACTCTAAGGGATAAGATATATGACAGTAGTATAACAATTGTGCTTATCTCAAAAGGAATGAAAGATATATGGAAAATGGAAAAAGATCAATGGATGCCATGGGAAATTTCCTATTCTTTAAGAGCATACACACGCAATGGCCGTACTAGCCTATCAAATGGGATTGTTGCTGTGGTTTTGCCTGATGAATTTGGTAGTTATGGATATTATTTAAATACAGATAATGTTTGTAACTGTACCAATTACAATACCCAATTTCTTTTTCAAATTTTGAGAGATAATATGTTTAATCTCAAAGCACCTGATACATATCTATGTTCAAATGGATCAATCATATATAGGGGGGACTTTTCGTATATTACTTCGGTAAAATGGGAGGAGTTTAAAGTTAAGCCAAACATATACTTAGACAAAGCCATCGAGCTTAGAGACAAAAAAGAACAATACAATCTCACAAAAACAGTCAAGTAGTATGAGTTTTATTTCAGAGTCACAATTAGCAAACTATAGATCACGAACAAGAATATTTTTAAAAAGCGATATTGTATTTTTAAATGAAAGTTCAACTCGTATCAAAACCAAACCTATGGTTTTCCTTTCGCATAAGCATGAAGAATTAGTTATTCTTCAAGATACAATTGCATTTCTGAATACAGAAGGGGTTGATATATATGTTGATTGGATGGATGAGGAGATGCCTGCTTACACAAATGCAAACACAGCTTTGAGACTAAAAGAAAAAATTAAAATTGCGAATAAATTTGTCCTTGTTGCTACTCCAAATGCTATAAGATCCAAGTGGTGTAACTGGGAATTAGGCTTAGGTGATGCAGCAAAGTATATTGAAAACATTGCGTTGTTCCCAATAAACAGAACGCACTTATCCTTTAGTAATGCCGAGTACTTAAAAATATATCCTTATATAGAGTATGAAAATGGCAATGGTAAATACTTAAATGGAGCTAGTATTTCTAAGGGGTATTATGTAAAAGCACCTCTTGTAAATGGAAACAAAAGACTTACACCTCTAAAGACATGGCTTACAAGCTAAATAATATTTTTTTCGAAAGAATATTAGTAAAATCATCACAGTGCTCCTAGGCACAGATTTAAGACTAACTTCCGAAAACGACTGTTGGTAATAAGGCAAATCCAAAAGCGGGGTCATTTAGCTCCGCTTTTGGATTTGTAGCAAGTTCAAGTTTTTTTCTTGGACTAATATTTTTTCTCAAAAAGCATACTTCTTTACTAAGCCTGAACTTTTCCTTCTCTCCACCAATACATCCTTCCTAGGCCTCAAATAAAATGAAAAAAAACTTAACTTACAAACTTATCAAACCTGACGAATCACTGGCTGAGTATGTTTATTGTTTTTCATCCTTGCAAAACCTATCTGCCAGCCACGAAGCGGTCATTATTCCGAATGGGAAAATTGATCTAATGTTTTCCAGAACGGCGGACAATCAACTCCGTATTTCGTTACTGGGTTTAGAAACTGAACCTAAATACGCAAAGCAGGAGGTTTCAAACTTTTTTGCCGTAAGTTTTAATCCCCTTGCCATCGAATATGTTTTCGAAGTTTCAATTGCCGACATACTGAACAGTGGAAAACAGTTGCCTGGTAATTTTTGGGGTTTCAGCATTGATGACCTGAATGATTTTGATAAATTTTGTGAAAAAATCTCACAAAAAATTTGCTCGCTCCTCCCCTCGGAAATTGATGAACGAAAACGAAAGCTATTTGACTTCATCTTCGCGGTCAACGGTGAGATTACCATAAAAGAACTCTCCGAAAAAGTCTTATGGAGCGAACGGCAAATTAACCGTTATTTTAACCAGCAGTTCGGGCTTTCGCTAAAAGCCTATTGCAACATCCTCCGTTTTCAGGCTTCACTAGCCTACATCAAAGAAGGCAAGCTTTTTCCGCAACTCAACTTCACCGACCAATCGCATTTCATTAAGGAGATCAAAAAGCTCTCCGGTGTTTCACCCAAAGAACTGTTCAAAAACCAAAACGACCGATTTTTACAATTCCTAGTCTATGACCAGCTATAATTTTGCAGCATAAGATTCAACATTATGCTGATACAAGATAAACAAATCGCAATTATAGGTGGTGGTCCCGGCGGATTGACACTGGCAAGACTCTTACAACTCAACGGTGCACAGGTAAAAGTCTATGAAAGAGATAGTAATCAATACGCACGTGTGCAGGGCTCCCCGCTTGATTTGCACGATGAATCAGGGCTGGCTGCGTTGCGTAAAGCAGGCCTGCTGGAGGAGTTTAAGAAAAATTTCCTTGCGGGTGCCGATAAAATGGTCATTGTCAATGGACAGGCTGAGATAGTCTACAGTGACCATGATACAAAAGTCCTTGACAACTTTGGCCATACGCATTTCCGTCCTGAAATAGACCGTGGTGCACTACGTAAGATACTACTGCAATCCCTGGAAGCTGACACCGTTGTGTGGAACAATCATTTTGCCTCTATGGAGAAACAAGACGAAGGCTGGCTGTTGCATTTTAAAAACGGAACAACTGCCTACGCTGACATGGTTATTGCGGCCGATGGCGCCAACTCAAAAATTCGCCCATACCTAACAGATAGTAAGCCTTTTTATTCGGGGATCACCATGCTGGAGGGCAACATCTACAATGCCCAAAAATCGGCGCCACAGATCTCCAACTTGCTTCGTGGCGGAAAAGTAATGGCCTTTGGGAATGAGAAAGACATACTGATTGGGCAAAAAGCGAATGGCGAAATTGGTTTTTATATCAGCTTCAAAACCGGCGAGAACTGGGCCACCCAAAGCGGTTTAAATTTTTCGGACAAAGCACAGCTCCTGACGTGGTTTAAAGAGAAATACGCCGATTGGAGCCCCTTTTGGCACGAGTTGTTTGCGAGTGCAAAAACTCCCTTTATCCCACGCCCAATCTATTGCATGCCACTCGACCAGTCCTGGAAAACTCAGCCAACCTTGACCATGCTGGGGGATGCCGCGCACGTAATGCCCCCCTTTGCCGGTGAGGGCGTTAATATGGCTATGCTCGATGCGCTGGAATTGAGCGAGTGCTTAACTTCCAACAAGTACGCTACAGCACAGGAAGCCATTTCTGTTTATGAACTCAACATGCGAAAACGAGCGGCTAAAGTGGCTCAGGAATCGCTCGAAAATGGCGAACGGATGCACAGCGAAAGCGCCCTTACGACCATGCTGGATTTTTTTAGCGCTCATTAAGAAACACTACTTGCCAAAATAAGTCCTTCAAAATATTAAAAAATCAGTCTTTAGTTCAGTATACTACTACTCGGTTTCACCTTATTCTGTAAAAGAAATGCCACAGTAAGTTGATAAAGAAATGGTACTAGAAAAAGCGGTTGAACTACTTAACCAATTGAAAATTCGTTTCGAGAACAATATGCACCGTCATGTAGGCCTTGATTGGAGCGAGATTCAGGCAAAGCTGGAAGCTGCTCCTGAAAAACTAGGGTCGCTGAGTGAAATGGAAAGCACCGGCGGAGAGCCCGATGTAATTGGCTATGACCAGCAAACGGATGAGTACCTATTCGTTGACTGCTCTGAAGAAAGCCCCAAAGGGCGACGAAGTGTTTGTTACGACGACGAAGCCCTAGCGTCGAGGAAAGAGAATAAACCGAAGAATAGCGCACTCGGTATGGCTGCGGCTATGGGCATTGAGCTGTTAACAGAAGAACAGTATCGCGAACTTCAGAAAATAGGTCAATTTGATACCAAAACATCGAGTTGGATACAAGCGTCCGTTGACATTAGGAAACTCGGTGGTGCGCTTTTTTGTGACCGCCGTTACAACACGGTGTTTCTATATCACAATGGTGCTGAATCCTATTATGCCGCCAGAGGATTCCGTGGCTTATTGAAGGTTTAGAACTGAATTTGGTCTGGCGTATATCCCACACATTCGACTAGCAACAATGGTTATTGAACCTCTATCAACGCATACCATCAACGATGTGGTTGAGCTTGTTCTCGAATTATGGCCCGACTGCATCCACGATGAAGAACTGGAAAATTATAGCCTTCTCCTAAACTCCTCCAATGATGCCTGTTATCTGGCAAAAGTTGGGGCAAGCTACATTGCATTCATACTGATTAGTATTCGGCATGATTATGTTGAAGGTTCTGCTGAATCACCGGTAGGCTATATTGAAGGCATTTATGTGAGGCCAGCTTATCGGAAACAGGGCATCGCCAATAAACTGATTCGGGTGGCAGAGGACTGGGCCAAACAAAAAGGTTTGACGCAACTTGGCTCAGACACGGAAATAACCAATTCGTCGAGCATAGATTTTCACCGAAACGCAGGATTTAAGGAAGTCGAACGAATTGTCTGTTTTATAAAAGACCTGTCTTAACTATTCGTTCGGAAAGCCTTATGCTCATTGACTAACCCCGATCAGGGCACATAAGGCTTTCCCACGATCAGCTTGTCGCCCGAAAAGTCGACCTCGAAGAAATGAGGATTCCGGATATAACGGCCGTTGCTGTTGTAATGACTATGGACAGACATCAGCCATTTGCCTGTCAGGGTTTGAAATAGCATGCCGTGACCGAAATTCGGCGGGGTAATTGGCTCTTTCTCGTGAATCCAGGGGCCATCCAGCGTACCACTTTTCGAATAAACAACACCCTGCGTATACACATCGTTAATCCAACTGGTCCAGATCATGCCGAGCCTGCCGGTTCCGGTACGGAATAGAAATGGACCATCCGTTACTTTATTGGGGCCACCAGTCTTTTTTTCACGGCTCCATGGGCTATCACTAGCCCTAAAAAGTAACTTCCCTTTACCGATTGAACCACTCAAATCAGGTTTGAGGGCTATTTTCTCCATGGTTCCGTTCAGGTTCTGTAACCATTCGTAACAGTATACCATGTAGGGCTTCCCGTCCTTATCAACCCAAAACGTACCGTCTAACGTAGGTTTGTCGGCAGGCAAATAAATCGGGTCTTTCATGGGTACATACGGTCCCTCGGCTTTGTCGCTGACCAAAATATGACTAGCCCGGCGTTCGATCACGTTTTCGCCCACCGTATCAATTTTCACTTCCCGATTGGTGAACGTGGCGAAGTAGTAGTATTTGTTTTTATAGGCATGCAGCTCGGCGGCCCAAATCATCGGATTCTTGCCCATCCAGGATTCAGGGTCAGTTTTGGCGATGCTGAACGGGCCAGTCCAGCTTTTGAGGTCTTTGCTTTTCCACAACATGCCTCCCGTACCCGTCATGTAATACAGTGCGGTAGGTTTATCCGCCAGAACGAACGGATCGCTCAGCCGAATCGAATCCAGGGGTACATTCTCCCGGATTACCGGCGTCCGGTTTTGCGAAAAACCCAGTGCTACCTGAATGGTAAACCAAATGGTGAGTACTACTGACTTGTTACTCATTGTGTGATTATCGTCTAGTTTTTACCGTCGACCTCAATCACATGTTAAGCGCACACAACACGGATGCTACTTGCAGAATAGCGTAATTTTATTTTGCTGGAACCAGTTTTACGCATTCCCCTGAACAAGCTATTACCAGCTCATGCCGGCCCAAAAGCAATAACTCACTAGCTGCCAGCCAGTGGTGAACCGAAGATGCCGACCGCTAATTCTACCCAGATCAGGGCTAGCATTAGCAGTATCACGCTACAGATAGCAATGCGGTAATCAAACCGCTTTACCCTCCTCAGGACAAACTCACAAACTAGACCCGTACCGAGCAGCAGGACACCAGCCACAATGAAATCGAACAGACTCCAGTTCACCTCGTTGGTAAATTGCATCGCAATAAGAGGTACAGATAAGAGTAATGCTACGGTGAGCACAATGCCGGTCAGTCGTTTGTTTTGCGTAAGCATAGTTGTGGTTGTTTATGATTAAAAGTTGACTCAGCAAACGTACTATAAAGTACTTTGAATTACAAAGTATATTACTAAAAGAATTAGGGAAGCTCGTTTTTCATAAACTTCACGGGTGCTCCCAGTCGCTGTAAATGATTGTCCGTTACCCTCCCTTACAACGTCACAGACTCTTCTTTCTCATCGAAGAATAGATAGTTCAACAAATCGCAGTAGGGCTTGATGATACGGCAGCCACGTACGACTTCGTCGGCGAAGTTGGGCTTGAGGACTTCCTTATCAGTGTAGCGGTGCAGGAAGAACAGCTCTTTCCGGCGGAGCAGGTCAATTTCGGGATGGTCGGCGGAGTAGCCTTTGGGCGACGTTTTCATCGACTCGCCCGAGGCCTCCGGGAAATAGGCCTTAAATTCAGGAGCCTCAATAATATCCTTTAACTCCTGCACATTATAATCAATCTCCTGCCGAAACTTGGCGAGGTTGGCGGGCGTCGGTTGCCACATGCCCGCCCCCAGAAACGACTGATTGCCGGGCTGGATATGGACGTAATAATCTATCCGGCCCGACTGTCGTCCGCCGGGACCGATGGCAAACGCCAGATTTGATTTGTACGGGGCTTTGTCTTTGGAAAAACGGATATCGCGGTTGATACGGAAGATGCAGTCTTTGACAGCCGTATTGGCCAGCGGTTCAAACGGACTCAGGCCCGTGAGCACTCGTTCCACCACTCCCATTAGTTCGGCTTTCGCGGCATCGTACCGTGGCCGATTGGCGTGAAACCACTCCCGATTGTTGTTTTCAACGAGTTCGCGCATGAACTCAAGCGTAGGCGCGGTGAAGGTAGCCTTTGAAGAAGTCTTTGTTGTCATAACTACCCAAAGATACGGAATGAAACAGGATGTTGGTGAATAGGGAGAGGAGTGCGCACTCCTCTCCTACACTTAGTTTAGCCCGGCAAGCTGCCGCTTGAAGTCGCGGGGGCAGATATGCTCTACAGACCGGAAAGCATTGCTGAAGTGCGTCACGCTGTTGAAACCCGATTCATAACAGGCATCCGTCACGCTTTTGGCCGGATCGCTCAGGATGGCTTTGGCCCGACGGATACGTTCGGCTAGAATAAACTGCGCGGGCGAAATACCCAGTTCGCTTTTGAAAAGCCGGAAAAAGTGAGATTGCGACAGACAGGCTTTGTCGCTCAACTCATCAATCGACAAGTTGCGGGTGATGTTATCCCGAATGTACGATACGATATAAGCCAGTCGGTTGGTCGTAATATGCTGGCTGGTTTGATGCAGTAGTCCCGTCCGCACCTGGGTTTGCGACAGCCGGACGATCAACTCACGAAGGGTATTCTTGATAAAGAAAGTCTTGAAGGGGTTATTTTCCCGAAACAGGCGAATTAGCTTATCAGTCAGCGAACTGATTTCGGGGTCATTTTGCAGCAGGTAATTATCGGTATTGAGTTGCCACTCATCGACTAATTCAACACGGGGTACCTCTTCGTTAAGTTCAGCAATGGTTTCGCGGATGAACTCGTCCGAAATCGTAAGTGCCAGACAGCGCGTGGGATCATGGGTGGTCGCATCGGGGAAATCAATCTGCATCAGGCGATCCGAAGGTAATAATAAGGACTCACCGGGTTGGTAGTTGAAGGGTTCCAACTCCCGAAGGTGCATCACCTTCCGACCACTCAGCATACTGGTCATAACGGGTGCATTGAATCGAAGCTGAATAAGTTGGGCCTGTTGAAATGTTTCGTAAAGGTGCAGTTCGGCCGCATCATGACTCAACGTCAGCTTGTTTTCGACCAGTGTGTCAAGTCTGGCTCCCCACGCACTTACTGCTTCGTTGGTCGCCAATTTCCCTATTTTTTTCATACGACTCAATGATGGGAGGATTTCGTAAGTATTTGAGAGGATAACGCAAAAATACTTGGACAATTTCGGCAAAATTTGTGAAGAAGCTAATTAATTACATTAAATCCTTTCCAAACATGCAAACTGCTGAAGCGCCGAGCAAGATTATGCCCCGGCCCATGTTCAAAACTCAATACGAAAATTATATAGGCGGCAAGTGGGTACCACCCATCGGGGGCGAATATTTCGACAACCAATCGCCGGTCGATGGCAGCCTGATCGCCAAGATGCCCCGCTCGAAAGCGGCCGACGTTGATCTGGCCGTTGCCGCTGCCCAAAAAGCGTTCGAAACCTGGAGCAAAACGTCGGCTACTGAACGGAGTAAGGTACTGCTTCAGATTGCCGACGTGATCGAGCAGAATCTGGAATTTCTGGCACGGGTTGAAACAGTTGAGAATGGTAAAGCCCTCCGCGAAACGATGGCCGCCGATCTACCGCTCTGCGTCGATCACTTCCGCTATTTTGCGGGCGTAATCCGTGCCGAAGAAGGATCGGCAACTGAGCTAAATGCCGATACCCTGTCGCTGATCATTAAAGAACCAATTGGCATTGTCGGCCAGATCATTCCCTGGAACTTCCCGCTGCTGATGGCGACCTGGAAACTGGCTCCGGCACTAGCTGCAGGTTGCTGCGTGGTCATCAAACCAGCCGAGCAAACCCCCACCTCGCTGGCGGTATTGTTCGAACTGCTGGAGGGCATTGTTCCGGCGGGCGTGGTCAATATCATCCAGGGTTTCGGCCCCGAAGCCGGTAAGCCGCTGGCCCAGCATAAAGGCATCAACAAAGTGGCCTTCACGGGTGAAACCACCACCGGCCGCCTGATCATGCAGTATGCATCGGAAAACCTGAATCCGGTTACGATGGAGTTGGGTGGCAAATCGCCAAACATCTTCATGAAATCCGTTGGTGATGCCGATGACGAGTTCTTCGACAAATGCGTAGAAGGTGCGGTGATGTTTGCTCTCAACCAGGGCGAAATCTGCACCTGCCCCTCACGTTTGCTGGTTCACGAAGACATCTACGATAAGTTTATAGAGCGGGTCATTGCCCGAACCAAAGCCATCAAACTCGGTCACCCACTCGACCCGGAAACCATGATGGGTGCGCAGGCCAGCAACGATCAGTACGAGAAAATTCTGTCGTACATTGACATTGGCAAGCAGGAAGGCGCTGAAGTCCTAACGGGTGGCGGTCCGGCCGATAGCGTAGAAGGAGGCTATTACATTCAGCCGACTATCTTCAAAGGACACAACAAAATGCGCATTTTCCAGGAAGAAATCTTCGGTCCTGTCCTGTCGGTGACGACCTTCAAAGATGCCGACGAAGCAGTAGCCATTGCCAACGACACGTTATATGGTTTGGGTGCCGGTTTCTGGTCCCGCGATGCGCATGAGCTGTACACAATTCCCCGGCAGATTCAGGCTGGTCGTGTGTGGGTAAACTGCTACCACGATTATCCGGCACACGCACCGTTTGGCGGGTACAAGAAGTCGGGCTTTGGCCGGGAGAACCACCTAATGATGCTGAACCACTATCGCCAGGTAAAAAACCTGCTGATCTCGTATAGCAAAAACAAACTTGGTTTCTTCTGATAAAGAGTGAAAGAGCGAAAGAGTGATAGAGCGCAAAGCTGGAATATACTTGCTTTCGCTCTTTCACTCTTTTGCTCTTTCGCCATTTACTATTTCACTTTTTTACTCATCTCCTATGGTTCGCTTAACCGTTCTTTACCCAAAAACAGAAAATAGTCAGTTCGATCTGACGTATTACCTGGAGAAACATATCCCGCTCGTGAAAGAGCGGCTAACGCCGTTTGGCCTCACAGGGGTTGATATGAACGAAGCGATAACGGGTGGTGAAGCACTGCCTCCTTACGCTATGATTACCTTCCTGGCCTTTAACACAACCGACGAGTTGGAAAAAGGCATGGGAACGCACGGTGCCGAACTGCTGGGCGACATCCCTAACTTTACGGATGTACAACCTCTGACCCAGGTAGTTCAGGTACGCTGAACTCTTGTCAACAATTTCCCTTTATGACGACTCAAACAACTTTCCGCGTTGATGTTACGCCTGCTGCATCCGACGTCATTGCCAAACTCAAGGCTGAGAATGGGCCGCTGATGTTTCACCAAAGCGGTGGGTGTTGCGACGGTTCTTCGCCAATGTGTTACGAGGACGGCGAATTTATTATCGGCTCGTCGGACGTATTACTGGGGCAGATTGAAGGGTGTAATTTCTGGATGTCGAGCGATCAGTTCGAGTATTGGCAGCATACGCACCTGACCATCGACGTAACCCCTGGTCGGGGAGCCAGTTTCTCCCTCGAAATTCCGATGGGCGTCCGCTTTATGATCCGCTCGCGCCTGTTCGAACCCGATGAAGCCGAACACCTGGCACCGGTACATGTCGGACCATTGGACTAAGAGTAAGTTTAGGCTGGGTTTGGGTATAGCTGGCGCGGGTATTTACCGCACACCGCGCCAGCTATACCCAAACCCTTAATAACCCCTTGACAATCAGATTCATTTAGCTTATATTCGGTTCGTATTAACTAAACCGCTTACAGCTATGAACATGTTGAATCGCGTTGAACACTGGGGCGACACGCATCACCCCGCGTGGACAGATGGTTTGCGGATTGTGTTAGGGATCATTCTCTTTCTGAAAGGCGTAAGTTTCATTAGCGACACGGCCTACCTCAACAATCTGGTGGGCGGTCTTCACTTCGGCCTTTTGCCGGTTATTCTTGTGCATTACGTGGCTTTTGCCCATTTGATGGGCGGATTTCTGATCGCACTTGGCTGCATGACCCGCCTGATGGTTATTCTTCAGTTGCCTATTCTGGTTGGGGCACTGTTCTTCGTCAATATCCGCCAGGGCTTCTCGCCCATGAATTCGGAACTGTGGCTTTCGGTCATTGTTCTATTGCTCTTGCTTGTGTTTCTGGTACTGGGTTCCGGACGGTTTTCGATGGACGAATACGTCAAACAAAACGCCCGCTGACCGGTTTTGCTGCCACAACTAAACCAAACAACGTTATGGCAGACAAGACCCTGGAAAAAGTCGAAGAATCGTACGAAGGCCAGCGCATTACGGATAATCAGGACAACGGCACTGGTCACGGTGAGAAAGGAAACGGCCGTAGTTCAACATCGCACAAGAGCTCGTCGAAAGGCAGCCGCAGTGCGGGTGGTTCAACCGGCGGTAGCAAAGGTGGCAGTAAGACAAACTAAAACCTCAACTCACTGCCGTTATGAATCTGTTTATCAAGTACTATTCGCCACAGATTGGTGGGGCCAATAGCTCGAAGAACCAGAAAGAAGAAGGCAAGGCCGGTAAAAGTGGCAGCCATCAACGGTCGACAAAAAAGACGACGGAGAAGAACGATCCGGATAAAGATGAGAATACGAAAAAGAACGCTAACAGCGTCGATTGATCAACAGGAAGGCCCGTTACTAACGGGCCTTCTGCATTAGAATATATAGCGAATCTCGCACCAGGGAATTTCGTCGTGGACCATATCCTCAAAAACGGCAATCATTTTGCGTTTCAATTGGTGCTCGTACCGGATGTTCCATCCGCCGAACTGGCTCACTTTACTCTCCTGCAATTCGGGTACCCAAAGCAACTCTTCGGCCTTGGGATTAATGGCCAGATTGGCCTGATGCTGCCGCTGGTTATGCGTTAAAAAGATAACCTCACATTTCAGCTGCTCCCGCACTTCCGGTCTAAGTGAAGCGTCGAGCTGGCGGAACAACTCCCGGTAATCGTTTCGCCACGCTTTTTTATCGCCATCCGGACCGCTATACACGATGACGGGCGAGAAATTAACGTGCACCTCATAGCCTGCTTCGTAAAAGTCATTGATAGCTGAGATGCGCTTCTCAATCGAGTCGGTCCGCACATCAACCAGCTTGCTGACGTGGGTGGGCATCAGACTGAACCGAATTCGTATTTTCCGCTTCGGGTCGAAATCGAGCATAGACGGGTTTACGAACTTCGTAGCGAAGGTGGCTTTAGCTTTTGGGTGATCGCGGTAAAATTCGAACACTTGCTGAATACTTGGCGTCAGGTCGTAATCAACCGAAATGTCGGAGTTACAGCCGATGTCGTACGTCCAAAACGTCGCGTCGGTTTGGTTTATGGGTTTGGGCCAGGCCAGGGAGTTGACATGGGCGTCGATGCTCGCCAGATTTTCGTCGATGTTGGTAAAGAGCGTAATGGGGTTCACGTTCTTGTGCCGGTCTACATAGCAATAGGTACAGGCCCCAAAGCAGCCATTGGCCAGACTTGGCGCAATATAATCCGAACTCCGGCCACTCCACTTAATGTCCTGCGTTTTGAGTTTCCCCAGCACCAGCACATCGGATTTCACCTTGAAATGGTTCATCCCCAACTCCGGCAGTCGGTTATGCTGCTTCACTTCGAGCGTCTCGGCCTGTGGAAATTGCGACAGAACCGCTTTGCCCCTATCGTTGAGTGCGTCGGCCGTATACAGGATTATTGACGGATTGAAATCGGGCATAAAATGCGTTTGCAGATGTAACTAATTAACAGTCAGAAGGGGGGTTTGGTTCAGAGCAATAAGATCACAACTACCTCATAAGCAGATAGTTAATTATATTTTTTGTCTTATTTAATTGTATAGATTACAGATGGTTTTTAGTATCACTTATCACATCACCGTCCCCGCCACCTGAATCATATCTCCTACTTTCCACTGTTTCCAGACCGGATTGGTGGAGCGCAGTTGGGTGGTGGCCGTTTCGATTACCCATACCTGACGCTGTTCATCGAACGTAATAGCCAGTATCGGCTCAATCACTGGCGAAACAGGCGTAAGTTCGCTTCGGAGCCGATCAGTCTGAACGCGCCCCTGAACCAGTTGAACGACCCGATCAGCCAGGGCCTCAACATCGGCATCGTGGTGGCTGACCAGCAGGGTTGTTGTGCCCCAGCGTTTGTGTAACTCAAGCAGGACCTGCCGAAGCTGTTCACCCGAACCGGCATCCAGGGCGGCAAACGGCTCATCGAGCAGTAAGAGTTTTGGCTGGCGAACGAGGGCGCGGGCGAGGGCTACCCGCTCACGCTGCCCACCCGATAAGGCTGCGGGCTTTGTGTGGGTAAAGGCATCCAGTCCCGTTGCCCTGATCAACTCCTGCCCGAAATCGCGCTGGCCTTTCGGAGCTGCAAACTCAATATTTTCCAGAACAGTCAGGTTGGGAAACAGGGCCGTATCCTGAAATACAAATCCGATGGACCGCTGCTGCGGAGGCCGATTTATTCGTTTGTCTGTATCAAGCCACGGCTCACCATCGACGGAAATTCGACCCGATTGCGGATTTTCCAGTCCAGCCAGTAAGCGCAAAAAGGTTGTTTTCCCGGAACCGGACGGCCCGATCAGCGCGGTGAGGGTGCCGGGTTGCAAGCTAAGGCTGACCTGCAGATCGCGGGTACCTTCGGTAAACAGGCGCGGCATGACAACGTCGATATCTATCATACCGTTACGCGTTTATTGATGGCGTACACGAGCAAAAGTATCGCGAACGAAAGGCCCAGCAAGAGAGCCGCATAGGCGTGGGCCGTCTCGAAATGAAGCTGCTCCACTTCGTCGTAAATAGCAATGGAAGCCACCCGCGTTTGCCCTGGCAAATTCCCGCCAATCATCAAAACCAGCCCAAATTCACCAATAGTATGCGCGAAAGTCAGGACAATTCCGGTCAGCAAGGCAGGTTTGCAGTTGGGTAGCAACACCCGCCAGAACGTTCGTGTGGGCGATTGACCCAGCGTATAAGCCGCTTCCCGCCACGAAACGGGCAGATTTTCGAGCCCCGCCTGAATGGGATGAACCATAAACGGCAAACTATACAACAGCGAGGCCACAACCAGTCCCTCAAACGAAAAGACAAGCTGCACATCAACCGTTTTCAATAGCCAGGCCCCTAGCCCACTGGTCGGGCTGAAAGCCAGCAACAGGTAAAAGCCAACCACAGAAGGCGGCAAAACCAACGGCAGGCTAATGAGGGCTTCGACAACGGGCTTGAGTCGAAAGCGGCTAAGTGCCAGCCATCCGGCCAGCGGCACGCCGATCAGGAGGAGTAAAACGGTGGTGATTCCCGCAAGGTGCAGGGTTAGCCATATGGGTTCCCAGTCAATGGGCATGAGCAACAAAATCAGGAAGCGGGTGAACGGTAGCCAAACTGCTGCAAAATACGGCGGGCATCCGGACTACGCAAAAACGCAACGAACTGCCGGGCGGCTTTTTCCTGACTCGTTCGTTTCAGAATCACCACACCCTGTGCGATGGGCGAATAGCCCGTTTGCGGCAAATCGACCCAGCGCCCTTTCTTATTCAAGCTGGGGTCAAGTACCACCGACTTGGCCGTAAACCCTACCTCGGCTGCGCCCGATAAGACGTATTGATTAACCTGCGCGATGCTTTCGCCGTAGACCAGTTTGGGCTTCACTTTATCCAGTAGCTTTATATGGGTCAGGTACGCAATGGCCGCTTCGCCGTAGGGTGCTGTACTCGGATTAGCAATAGCCACGTGCCGGACAGACGCATCCATTAACGCCTTAAGATCAGCAGTTATTGGCAACTTACCCGTTGTCCAAAGCACCAACGACCCGTAGGCATAAACCACCGGAGCGTCGACCGTTAGGCCCGCTTTGTGCAGTGTTTGCGGGTACTGCATATCCGCCGACAGAAACACATCGTAGGGCGCTCCCTGCTGAATCTGGGTGGTGAGTTTGCCGGACGAATTGACAATCGTTTCCAGTTCAATACCCGTTTTTTTCTTATAGGCCGTCTTCAACTGCTCCATCACAAACTGGGCATTGGCCGCCACTGCAATGCGGAGCGTTTGCGCCAGCAGGGTAACCGGACAGAGCAGCAGACACAGAATTAGTTTTTTCATACGTAGATCGGGGACTTAGTTGGCCACCTTCACTTCAATTGATTTTACATCTCGAATCCATCGGGCGGGCTTTTTCTCATCGGGGACGATTACCCGATACGGCCCGACACCCGGTACCAATGGCTTTCCATCAACACTATCAGCCAGTAAAATAACCCGGGTGGCAAATTCGGGATCGAGTTCAGGAAGGGCAAAGACGACTTCGTAACCATCTCCGGCTTTTACGAGAACGTATTTCGTAAGGTTTTTACCACGCAGCTCCCCTCCCAACGTCGTTCCGGCCTGTTTGAGCAGGCCGACCAGCGAGACGCCCGAATAGCGATGTTCGGTACCATCTTTGTCCTTTGCCGAAACGTCCGAATGCGGCAACCCCTTCAGGTCAGCGGCCTGCAAGGTCAGCGGTTTCGTTACCTGACCGGAGATGGTCAATACGGTTGCGCCTGTCCGCTGCCCGCTGCCAGACCGATCAATGTAATCAGGACCATACCTATCCACAAGGTAGCCATGCGTGATGTCTGCTGACCCATACCTAACGTTTCATGCGTAGAAATGACGTATCGTTATTTTCACACAAACATAACGCATATTTCACTATGGCGCAAGGCATGAGCCAACGTGGCCCGGCCGTGCGCCATCACATAAACTCAATTCGAAATTCGGTCCAGCCTGTCTCGTTAGTTTTGAGCGAAAAGGGGAACTGATGACTGAGAAGGATTTCCCGTGTGAGCGTCAGACCGATGCCCTGCCCTTCGGGCTTCGTACTGTAGAACGGGTTGAACAGATTGGGCGCTACGTCGTTGTGGATGGGTTGCCCATCGTCGCGGATCAGGAGATAAGCGGGGGTGTCGATAACCTCAACGTGCTGTCCGGCCTCGCAGGCATCCAGAGCGTTTTTGATGATGTTGATCAGCACCTGCTCCATCTGTTCGGTGTCGATAAGCTGCCTGTTTACCAAAACAGACATACATGTTAGGGCGACACCCCTGCCCGACGCCTGTGGCTGTAGCAATTGCACAACATTACGCACTAGTTCGTTTACATCGACCGACCGTTTCTGCGGTTGAGGTAGCCGGACAACCTCGGCAAATCGACTCATGAATCGATTCAGACGGTTATTCCGCTCAATGGCGACCGTGATTGCGTGCTTTACATCCGGCTCGTTAACGTAAGACGTGGTTACGTCGAGGATGGAGTTGACCGCGCCAATGGAGTTATTGACTTCGTGCGCCATCATGCGAATCACTTTACTGTACGATTTTCGCTCGGAAGCCAGGATTTCGGGGGTTAGTTCTTCAATGATGAGAAACGACCGCCGAAAGCCGCGATCCATGAAGTTGGAACGGAGTACTTTGAATGTTTCAATGCCATTCGGCTTCATAACCCGCGATTGACCGTCTTCCAGATCGGCCATCTGGGCCAGCAGGGAAAACCCAATATCCGTAAGTGGTTTTCCAACCACCTGATCGGGCAGAACCGATAAAAGTTGGCTTGCGCGGGGGTTGATGGACGCAATATTCCCATCGAAATCAAAGATCAGGATGGCGATGGGGGCTGCTTCAACCAGCTTGTTCAGGAAGAACTGTTGCTCGACCTGCCGTGTACGCTCCTGTCGAAGCTGGTCGATCATGAGGTTGTAGACGGTAACGAGTTCATCGACTTCCTGATTACCGGTTGGCACAAATTTGACCGTAAAATCCTTATCCCGGATGGCCTCGATCCCCGATGCGATAAACTCAGACGGTTGCTGAAATGCCCGATAGATACGCGTTGCCACGTAAGCGGAAAGCAGAATCAGAATTTCCGACGCGATGAACAGGAGTTTATTTTCGCGCAACTCCCAGCCAACCAGCCCCACAAGCACGAGGTGCAGTAAGGTGATGTAAATCAAGTAACGGGTTCGCAGGGGTAGCTTCATTCCTCCGTGGTGTAGGGAATGCCAAATTTCTCCAATCGGCGGTAGAGTGCAAAACGGGTGATGCCCAGCGCCCGGGCCACTTTGGCTACCCGGTTCTGATGAAACGCCATAGCCCGCTGTATCATCTGGTATTCCATTTCTTCCAGTGTCATAGTGCCCACGTCGGGCATAGCCCGCTGGGGTTGGGGAACAGCACCCGCCGTTAGATTTCGTTCGAAATCGTCCGGTTGTAACTCCTCATTTGCTGACAGCAGAACGCTGCGCTCGACTACGTTTTTCAACTGACGGATATTCCCCGGCAAGGCCAGATTTTTCAGCCACTTCTGGGCTGTCGAACTAACCTGCAAATCGGGGCGGCCGTAGATCGTTTTCAGGTTATTGACGAAATAGGTTACCAATAGCGGTATATCGCCGGGACGTTCGCGCAGGGCGGGAAGCCGCACGGAGATAAGGTTTATCCGATAAAACAGATCTTCCCGAAAGTGCCCTCTGCTCACCATCTCTTCCAGATTTCGGTTAGTGGCACAGATCACCCGTACATCTACGGTGCGGGACTTGCTGCTGCCCAGTGGCTCAAAGGTGCGGTCCTGCAACACCCGCAGGAGTTTCACCTGACTGGCGGGGTCAAGATCGCCGATTTCATCTAGAAAAATGGACCCCTTATTCGCCAGTTCGAAACGGCCAACCCGGTCGGTTCTGGCATCGGTAAAGGCACCCCGCACATGCCCGAACAGTTCGCTCTCAAACAGGGTGGCCGAGATGCCGCCCAGATTTACCTTCACGAATGGCTGGCGGTGTCGTCGGCTGTTCTGGTGAATGGCTTCGGCAATGAGTTCTTTGCCGGTACCACTTTCGCCGGTGATAAGCACGGGGGCATCCGTAGGTGCCACCCGCCCAACGGTCGTCAGGATGTCGAGCAAAGCGGGGTCTTCCCCAACGATATTATCAAATCGAAACTGCTGGTCGAGCTTCCGCCGATTGGGAGACGAAGGTGCTGTTTGCGCCAGATTCAACGCCGTTCGTACCGACTGCACGAGGTGGTCATTCTGCCAGGGTTTCGTAATAAAATCTTTCGCCCCCGCTTTCATTCCCTCCACGGCCAGGTCGATACTCCCCCAGCCCGTTATCAGAATGACCGGCACCTGAGGTATCTGCTCCCGAAGCTTACGCAATAAGCGAAGTCCATCATCGCCCGTTGTCGACACCGAAAAGTTCATGTCGAGCAAAATCAGTTCGGGCGTTTCCTGCTCCAGCACCTCGAACGTCTCGAAAGGTCCATCGGCCACGCGAACGGCGAATCCTTCTTTCCTGAAAAGCAGGGAAAGCGAAGTCTGGATGGCAATATCGTCGTCTATGATGAGGAGCATATTTTATTAATGAATAATGTAAAATGATTAATGCAAAATGAATACGGAGTTGTAGTTATGAATGGAATAGCGCCCACTTTACAGCCATCATTGTACATTATCCATTATTCATTTCCTCTTATTCTTCGTGTAATGCGGTTGCCGGTTGAATGTTTGCTGCCTGCCGACTTGGGAATAACGCACAGAGGGTAACAATTCCGTAGATGATCAGCATAGCGATCAGAATGGCCGTCACGTAGGTGCCCGCATTCACATCAAACACATTAAGCAGCGGAAACTGCGCGGCAAACAACAGCCCAATTAAAAGCGCGAAGGTAGCCAAAACCCATATTTCTCCGATGAACTGGATAGAGATTCCGTCAGCTGTAGCACCCAACGCCCGTCGTAAACCGATCTCACCCCTGCGTTTGGCGATACTCAGGTTCAACACGCCAAATAAACCGAGGGCCACGTTAATCAATAAAAAGCTACAGACGATCAGGGCAATGATAATGGGGACGAGTACGAGATTATGCTGATTTTTTCGCATATCGGTTAAGTAATCGACTTCGACACTCCAACCGGTCACCATGGCTGCAATGTCTTTTACAACCTTAGCTTCAAACGCAGCATCGGTTCCGGGTTTGACTTTAATCAGCATCGTGTCTACCCAGGTAGCATCTACTTTTGCCAATTCAAATACGGCAGGCTTATTCGACATAAATTCACCTTTTGCCTTGAAATTGTCGATCACACCAACCACTTTGAACCGATCGCCAATGATTTTGCCCATTGGGTTTTCATTCTCAAACAGTTCTTCCTTCGCATTCTGATTAATGACCACTGGCGTGTATTTACCGACACTATCGGCATTTCGGTACCAATGCCCAAGGGGGACTAAAATGTCGAGTGTTTTTGCAAAATTCTCATCGGTAGCATAAAAGTCGGCGAGTATTTTGCGCTTTTTGTACTCGATACCATTGTTCGTTTGACTTGACGAAAATGGAACGTTGCTACCCATTCGGGAAACCGACTCGACTTCGGAATAGGCCCTCAATCGTTGCTGGACCCGTTGTAATTTATCGGCAATTCCAACCGTATCCTGGTTAGCTTTCAGGCCAATCGCCCAGACGTTTTCATAGCCAAAACCCAACGGTTCTCTATAGTTTCGAACGTTCACAACAATTAGTGTTGCCAGTCCAAAAAGGACCATAAACGACGCCCAGATTTCTACGATCAGCAGAGAGTGCGTCTTCTTTTTATTCCAGATTAATTTAAATAGATGAGCGATCATATTGATTAAGATTTAAGGGCTTCGACAATCGTTAATTTTGACATTCGCAGGGCGGGTAATACCCCCGAGAGTAAGCCAAAAATCAAACAAACGAGTAAGCTGATTAAAAAGACGTTCAGATTGATTGTCAGATCGGCATAAGCAATCATACCACTGGTGTTGATCAACTGAATGACGATTGTTGTCAGGCCTAAAGCAATGATGCCACCAATTAGAGTAATGAAAATATTCTCGACGATAAACTGCCAAACGAGCGTTTGGACGGGTGCGCCAAAGGCTTTCCGAATACCGATTTCTGAGGCCCGCTCCATAATCCGGCTGACGTTGATATTCACCAGGTTGATAGCCGGCAAGCCCATTAACATGAATAGCACAAATATTATTACCCCAAAAAAAATAGTCGTTAAACCCGAGTTTCCCTCCAGAAGAGGTCCTAAAAAATTATCCAGATAAGGCTCGCTTTTCACCTCCAGTATTGAGTATTTAAACCCATCCTGTATACCGGGCAGTGGAATCCTGTCGATATGGCTCTGAAATTCCTCCTGAATGGCGGGTAAGTCAGCTTTGTCTTTTCCCAATATCATCGCTACGTAACCACCCCGCATCCCGGCGGCACGGTAATTACTTTTGGGCGCAGTATACGGAAAGAAAACATCGGCATACGTGAAGGGCCGGGTGAAGGGACTGGCTCTTACTACGCCTATAATTCTGTAATGAATATTTTCTATTTCAATATCCTTACCAATAACCGGTTCAGTCGCATTTTCAAAGTATTGCTTTTTCAAGTCGTCCGTAATCACGGCCACCTGGTCGCCATTGGTAATATTCTGTTCATTATAAGGTTTACCTTCCAGGAAGACAAAGTCTGTTACCTGCCAGAAATCAGCATCGGTAAATTTCGTGTTGAGTTTGATTTTCTGAGAACCTACGTATGCGTTCGAGCTATTGATAAACGTGGTAATCGTTACTCGCTCAGGCATTTTTAGCGATTTGGCATAGTCTGTCAGAAATTTAAAACTCATAGGGCCTGACATATTCGACGTCCGGCTCGAATCCTGCTGACGCATTTGCATAATATACAGCATCCGATCCCGCTTGTTTTCAGGATAATGGCTCCCGATCAGGTGGTCTAGAAATGAGGTCAACACCATCAGTACAGTCAATGTGAGGCTGATACCGAAGAGGGTGATGAAGGTGTAAAACGGATGCCGCAGCAACACCTTCCAGGCGATTTTTATGTAGTTCAGTAGCATGATTAAAGAGCGAAAGAGTGAATGAGCGAAAGAGTGGTTGACGAAAGAGTGAAAAAGTGGGTTGACGCGCCAACCGCTCTTTCACTCTTTTACGCTTTCGCTCTTTAAACTACCTGCGTGCCGTCGAAAAGGCGGATGAGCCGGTGGGTGCGTTTGGCCATTTGTTCATCGTGGGTAACCATGACGATGGTGGCGCCTTCGTTGTTGAGTTCCTGGAGGATAGTCATGATTTCGTTGCCCATGGCACTGTCGAGGTTACCTGTTGGTTCATCAGCCAGAATAATATGTGGGTTGCCGACAATGGCGCGGGCAATGGCCACGCGTTGCTTCTGCCCACCCGAAAGCTGCTTTGGGAAGTGCTTCATGCGGTTGCTGAGGCCTACTTTGGCGAGGGCTTCTTTGGCGTACTCCTGCCGGGGTTTCCCGTTCGTTGCCCGGTACAGCAGCGGAATCTCGACGTTATCGAGCACGGTCAGGTCGTTGATAAGGTGAAAGCTCTGAAAAATGAAGCCGATCTTCTGGTTGCGCAGTTTGGCAAGTTCCTTATCCGTGTATTTCATTACAGGCTGGCCGTCGAGTTGAACGGTTCCCTTTGAGGGCTCATCGAGAAGGCCCATTACATTCAGCAAGGTGCTCTTGCCACAACCCGAGGGCCCCATGATGGAGACGAACTCCCCTTTTTTGATGTCGAGGTTGATGTTGTTGAGCGCCAGCGTTTCGATAGTGCTGGTCCGGTAAACTTTTTCGATGTTCTGGAGGTGTATCATAATGACAATGAAGAATGAATAATGTAAAATGAAACGTACAAGTGTATCTGGATAGAACGTGTTAAATGAATGGTGATGGATTGTCTAGTATTCATTTTACCTTATCCATTACAATTATTTTTAGGTTCGTTTCAAAATCGTACAAGGTCAGCAGCCGAAGTGTATAATACGCCTGCCAGTAGTCCCGAAGGGCTAAAATGGCGTCGCGACGGGCGCGGTCTTTCTCCTGTGTAGCAATGCCCAGATCGGTTACGCTGAGGTCGCTGAGTTTGAACCGATCCTGCGCAATCTGGTAGCGGCTCTGGCCAATCTGGTCGGCTTTGGCCGTTAGCGTCACCTGCTGGCGAAGCATCTGCAGGAGCGTCACCTGGGTAAAAATCTCCTGCTCAAAGGTTAGTTTATCCTGCTCTACCGTTTGCTGGGCCAGTTCTCGGTTCGCCTTCGCCGTTTCGACAATGGCCTGCGCCCGGCCCCAGGTCATGATGGGGAGAGTAAACTGAAGGGCTACGTACTCCCGGTTTTGAGGGCGAACATAAATATCGCCAAAGTTCGGACCCTGATTCGAGAGGCCATAACCAGCCGTTAAGGTGGCATTGAGACCATTGTTTTTTCGGGCTTTTTCCAAATCTCGCTGGGCTTCCAGCAGCCTCCGCCGAAAACCGATAGCCGCCGACCGATTGGCAACCGCTTCGTCGATAGCCCGCTTCACATCTACTTCAAAGACCGGAATCTGATTCGGAATAGCCAATTCAAGCGGAGCCGACTGTCCTGAATTCTCATTTCGATAGCCGACAAACGTTTTCAGTCTCAGCGACGCTACAGCTGCTGTTTGCCGCGCCGAAGCAAGATCCTTTTCTGCGTTAAGCACGCTGAGTTGAAGCTGAAGCAGGTCGTTCTGCGAGATTTTGCCGAGGTCGAGTTTATGTAGGGCAATTCTGTAGAGGGTGTCGTTATTAGCGCGGTTGGTTTCGGCGATCTGAAGATTTACCTGGGCTACTAACAGGTCGAAGTACAGGGTCGTAGCCGACAGCGACACCTGTTCGAGCGATTCGATCAACTGCTGATTTCCCTCAGCGAACAACAGCGGCTGAATTTTCTTATCCCACCGCATGGGGTTGAACTGAAACAGCGGTTGAGCCAGACCGATCCCAAACGGGATACCATTATACAGCGTGTTATTCTGGATAAAATTGTCAAATCGTTGAATCTGTTTCTGGACGAAAATGGTCCCGCCCGTTGGGGCAATAGTCTGGCTGAGCGACAGATTCAGGATCGAGTTGTTATACGACACTGGCTCAAAGCGAATGTTCCCATCGGGCTGCGTCACCTGTATGTACGACCGCGTAAAGTTGGGCAGCGACCCGTCCAGGCTAAGCTGTGGCTTGAACTGTGCAAGAAACGAGCGGTAGGCCCAGATGTTGGTGCGCTGCTGGGTGTTGGCCCGCTTTGCCGCCACCGATTGGGATTGCGCCTGTTGAATAACGTCGGGCAGGGTGGTCAATTGAGCTGGTTGGGTTTGGGCGGACAGGTGATGAGCGACTAACAGCAAACTCATCAAGTAAAAGTAAAAGCGAGTCATAACCATCTGGATTTAGCGTTTGGGATCAATGGTAATTTCTTCCAGATTCTCATACTCGCTCAAATCCGTCAGAATGACCTGCTCGCCTGCCTGTAAGCCTGACTTTATCTCTACAAAATCGAAGTTCGACAAGCCAAGGCCCACCTCCCGGCGCTGCGCCACTTGGCTTCCTTTAGGAAGTACGAACACATATTGCTTCCGTTTGCCCTTGAAAGCGGGACCGTTGGCCACCCGAACCGCCTTTGCCACCCGGTCGGTGATGACGAATACCTCCACTTTCATATTGGGACGCAACGACGCGTGGTGGCTGTTGTCCAACTGAATGACGAACTGAACGATGCCGTTTTTCACAGCGGGTTTCACCTGCGTAATCAGGCCACGCAAACTGGTTTCGTTTACTTTGATGGTAACCGGCAACCCAACTTTTACCTGATCGGCGTACACATCCGAGCAAGATCCTTCGACCCGAAAACTCGCCAGATCGGCCAGTTTGGCCAGCATCTCCCCTTCGTTGACCGACGAACCAATATTTTCGTTTACCCAGGTCAGCACGCCCGGCCGGTCGACAATGATGTCGGCCTGTTTGAGTTTGTGGGTCAGTTCTTTCAGGTTTTTTTCTTCGATTTGGGCCTGTAGCGTCGTTTCCCGAAGGCTGGCGCTCATGGATTGCCGGTTGTAGGACAGGTCGTTTTCGAGTTGCTTCTTTTCCAGCTCGGCCACCCGAAGCGCGTTCTCAGCACGGGTTACATCTTCGCCGGTGCTCCCTCCCACTTTCTGCAAGCGTCGGGCCCCTTCCAGATCGGCCCGGAGCCGGTTGATGTTTAGCAATTTTATCTGGTCGTTCACTTCGGCATCGTACAGACTTTTGTTAAGTTTCATCCGTAACTGATCGATGCCGTTGCGCTTCAGGGCAAGTTGGTCATTCAGCTTCTCAAGTTCAATTTCGGTGAGTGACTTGTCGAGGTCCAGAATTGGCTGACCAGGTTTGACCGCCGTGCCGGGAGTGAGCAACACCCTACGGATACTGGCGCGAATGGGGCTGGTATAAATCTGTTCGTAAGCCGGAATAACTTCACCCGTAGCATTGAGTGAATTTTCGACGGGGCCGATTTCCGCTGTGGCGGTACGGATTTTGTTCGCTTCGACAGAGGTCTTGAGTGCATTTCGCGTCCAGGCAATCACCAGAGTCAGCGCAGCCACGATCGTTATCCCGACGACCCAGTTTCGGTTGCGGCCACGATTGGCAATTTCAGGAGCAAGTTCCTTATCCATTTTCTGTGCAGTTTCTCACAGATAGATAGCCAAACAGCGTGCCAGTGGTTATACCACTAATCATCAATTAGTTACCATAAAATGCAATAACAAAAACGTGCGAATTCGCACAGAATATTGCGGATTCGCACTTGCGTAGGGTAGTAGTTACAGCCATTCTCATTTAGCTTTACACATTGAGTACTTTATTCTCCGAAAAACTCAAAACTCTGTGCATCTCCTTATCCTCCGTGTATCTCTGTGGCAACCAATGACAAAAATTAGTTTAACTATCCTTTTCCAGTTCTTCGTTCTCCTGTCTTTCGCTCAACAGAATCTCGTCCCGTTTGTCCACCCGCTCATCGGCACCGAAAAAATGGGGCATACCTTTCCGGGGGCTACCGTGCCCTTTGGCTCTGTCCAATTGAGTCCCGATTCCGATACACTTTCGTATGAACTCAATGGCAAGTACAACGGCAAGGTTTACAACTACTGCGCGGGGTATAAGTACGAAGACAAAACAATCGTCGGCTTTAGCCACACGCACTTTAGCGGCACCGGCCACTCTGATCTTGGCGACTTTCTCATTATGCCGACCCAAGGCACCTTACAACTTAATCCGGGGGTGGCTTCCGATCCAAAAACGGGCTACCGCTCGGCCTTTTCTCATGCCAACGAAATAGCCGAAGCGGGTTACTACAAAGTCAAACTCGACGACCACGCCATCACCGCCGAACTGACGGCTTCCAGCCGGGTTGGCTTTCATCAGTACACCTTCCCCAAGTCTGACCAGTCGCACATCATTCTCGACTTGACGCACGGCATTTACAACTACGACGATAAGGTCGTCTGGACGTATGTGCGGGTCGTAAACGATACCTTGATAACGGGCTACCGGCAAACAAACGGCTGGGCCCGTACCCGAACGGTCTATTTTGCACTATCGTTCTCAAAACCTTTTAAGTCTTACGGTCAGAAAAATCTGGACAAGGCTCAGGTCTACAAGGGTTTCTGGCGCAAGTTCGACCAGACGAAGAACTTCCCGGAGATCGCAGGCAAGCGGATTCGGATGTACTTCGATTTCGATACAGACGCGGGCGAGAAAGTGAAACTGAAGATGGCGCTGTCGCCAGTGAGTCAGGAGAATGCGCTGGCCAATATGCAAACCGAAATTCCTCACTGGGACTTTGAGCAGACGAAAGCCAAAGCACAGGCCGACTGGAACCGGGAGTTGAACAAGATTCAGATCGACGCGTCGGAAACGGATAAAGTCAATTTCTACACCTCGCTCTATCATTCGTTCATCAACCCGACGATGTACATGGACGCCAACGGCCAGTACAAAGGGTTGGATCAGGGTGTGCATACGGCCAATGGCTTCACGAATTACACAACCTTTTCGCTTTGGGATACCTACCGGGCATTGCATCCATTCTTCAACCTCATCCAGCCGGGGCGTAACAACGATATGCTTCAATCCATGATGAAACATTACGAACAGAGTAGCCTGAAGATGCTGCCGATCTGGTCGCATTATGCCAACGAAAACTGGTGCATGAGTGGCTACCACAGCGTATCGGTGGTGGCCGATGCGATTAGTAAAGGCGTTTACAAAGGTGATGCAAACAAAGCTCTCGACGCCTGTATCGCCACGTCAAATCACCGCTCTTATGAGGGCATTGGCGACTATATCGACCGGGGGTATATTCCGGCAACGGCCAACGGCACGTCGGTGTCCAACACCCTTGAGTATGCGTATGATGACTGGTGTATTGCTCAACTGGCCAAGAAACTGAATCGGCAGGATGTGTACGAAACCTACCGAAAACGCTCGGAGAACTGGAAAAACGTTTACGATAAATCCATTGGTTTCATGCGTCCCCGACTGGCCGATGGTTCATTCAAAAAGGAGTTCGATGTGTACAAAACCGACGGGCAGGGATTCATTGAAGGCAATTCCTGGAACTTCAGCTTCTTTGTTCCGCAGGACCCTAAAGCGTTGGTTGAGACAATGGGCGGTGCCAAAAAGTTTGGCATCCGGCTGGATTCACTGTTTTCGATGCACCTGCCCGATGAATTCTTTGCCGAAACGGAAGACATCACCCGCGAAGGCATCATTGGCGGTTACATTCACGGCAACGAACCGGCCCACCATATTGCGTACCTCTACAACTGGGCCGGGCAACCCTGGAAAACACAGGAGCGCGTTCGTATGATCCTGAACATGCAGTACAAGTCGACGCCCGATGGGCTGGGCGGCAATGACGATTGCGGTCAGATGAGCGCCTGGTATATGTTTTCGTCAATGGGTTTCTACCCTGTAGCACCCGGTTCTGAGGTGTACTCTCTGGGTAGTCCATCCGTCAAAAGTGCGCGGCTGAATCTGGAAAACGGCCAGACGTTCTCCATTGAGGCAATTAACCAGGGCGACAAAAATGTGTATGTGCAAAAGGTACTGCTCAATGGCAAACCTCTAATGGAGCCAACCATCACCCATTCGGACATTATGAAAGGTGGCAAACTGACGTTTTACATGAGCGCCAAGCCGGTAAAGAAGTAAAGTCTCCGTGGTGTCGGTTTCTAAAACCGACACCACATTCATACAGCGGTCAAGACACCAATACCACCGCTTTACCAATTACTTTTCGCTCCATCATATCAGTGAGCGCCTGCGGGGCCTCAGCTAGAGTATACTGTTTCGAGATGTACGGGACGATTCTACCCTGCATGGCCCAGGTGGCAATTTCCTGCATGTTTTGCCTGCTCAGTTCCGCTTCTTTCTGGACGAACATGCCCCAGAAAACACCCACGATGGCACTTCCTTTCAGCAACGCCAGATTCAACGGAATCTTAGGTATTTCGCCACCGGCAAAGCCAACGACCAGATACCGCCCCCTCCACGCCAGCGACCGGATAGCCGGTTCGGCCCACTTATCGCCGACGGGGTCATACACCACATCGACGCCCTTATTCTGCGTAATGTCTTTGATACGCTCCCGGATATCTTCAGTCGTGTAATTGATCGTATGGGTCGCCCCTTTCTCCCGGCAAACGGCCAGTTTTTCTTCCGTCGATGCGGCTGCGATAACGGTAACGCCCATCAGCTTCCCCAGCTCAACAGCGGCCAATCCAACGCCCCCGGCGGCACCCAATACCAGCAGCGTTTCGCCGGGTTTAAGTTGCCCCCGATCCTTTAAGGCGTGGTATGATGTTCCGTAAGCGTACAAAGTCGATGCACCGGTTATAAAATTCATCCCGTCGGGGAGTGGAATGGTAGCCCTCGCATCCGAAATTCGTTCTTCGGCTAGTCCGCCGTGCGAACCGAAAGTAAAGACATGGTCGCCGGGCTTTACCTGCGTTACGTCCTCACCCACCGCAGTCACGATACCCGACGATTCGCTCCCCGGTGAGAACGGCAGCGGAGGTTTGAACTGGTACATATTTCGGATGGTGAGCGTATCGGGGAAGTTCAGACTACAGGCTTTCACCTGCGTCAATACCTCGCCGGGACCGGGTACGAGTGAAGGTACATCTTCGAGAGTCAGGGTATCAGGGAGGCCGAAGGTGCGGCAGAGGATAGCTTTCATAGCGTAAATAACGCAGTATTTACGCTATTACCAGACCTTATTTCAATCAGGCCCGAATGTCGGTTACGGACTCTTCATAGAAAGCTATCCATCGTCAATAATTAAATGATACCCGCCTATCAAAATGCCTGAGGTGAACGATTCAATATGGATTCGGGCGCGTGAAAAGCTCCGGTTATGCCGGGTAACCATACAGCCAGAGGTCTCTCTAGGTAGACCATCACTTTCCTAACCCCTGATGATCAGTGCTCGATTGAAAACCCTAGTGACTGCACATAGTTGAGCTGTTCGTTTGAAAATACACTCAAATCATGCTGTCGATAACGGTTTGTAGAAGGTGAGATTTGAATTTGATCAATAAGTTTCTGCCAAAGTTCGGGACTTGGAGTGATACCTAAAAAAGCGACAAGTGCCCTTAACTCTTGTTCAGGATACTGACAAAGCCGATCGTAATTCAGGAGGTAGAAATCATCACCTAACAGTTGACGTCCTTGCTCAATAACATACTTATTTGATCTGATCCAGTATTCCAATTGTAAAACACTACTCTCTGTTGATTCATCTGAATTACTTAACCCAAATAAATAACCCCAATTCTGTAATTGCTGTCGGTTTGACGAGTAGGCCATATCAAGCCCATGACGAACCACCTGAATATATTTAAGTGCCGTGAAGCAGCGGGGCAAGTGTTCAATGAACAATTGGGTATTTGGTTCTTTCCAACCCCATGTGTTCGTCCGCCCTGGAGCTAGTTTGAATTGATTTGAAAAAATGATACGCAGTCCCATAGCAACTGATATGTGTTTAGACCGCAGAAAAACCTTAATAGAATTAACCAGTTCTGACCGATTTAGCTTGTGACCTTTCGTTATTTTTTCAAAGAGCATAAACCGATATTGTATTTGGCTCCAGGTGGCGCTGGCGAACCAAAGCGGGTCTTTAAAGAGTAACGTGAAGAGCAAATTATCATTACTTTGATTCAGGTTATCGCCCATGAATATACCCAGCATATTCAGCAATTGAGCTATCACCCGTGTTCCACTGCCGCCCAACGATCCAACAGCAATCACTGGGTAAACGAATGAATCAGATGAATCGGCAGGTATTACGTGTTCGGTTCCGGAAGACATTAACTGAGGCAAGAAGCTAACTGACTGAAAAACTACCCTAAAATTAGCGAAGCAACTGTATATTGACCGCTTTTCAATTAATAGTTCTCTACCGAAGCATCTGTTTCTGGCAGATGATTTAATGTAAGGGGCCTGTTAGCTCTACCTAAATTGATGCCACACAAACGACCGTTTTTTCGGTAGTTCACTCACTTACTGACCTAATCCCTGCACTTCCAGCCGGTAGCCGACGCCATGAACAGCCACAATCTTTACGGTCGGGTCGGGCTGAAGTAGTTTGCGTAACCGGGAAATGAACACGTCGACGCTCCGGCCAACGATGATACCTTCGTCTTCCCAAACCAGTTTCAGAATGTGGTCACGTTCCAATACCTGATTGGGATGATTCGCCAGCAGCCGCAACAGCTTGGCTTCGCGGTAGGTAAGTTTGTGCTGATACGTGCCAATGGAAAGCGTCAGGTTAGCCACGTCCAGCGAAGAGCAGCCAAAGTTCAACAGGGCTGGATTAAGCACTGATGACGGTTGCTGCGGAAAGTCGGCACCTAAATGCCCTTTATTTCGATTCCAGCCCACAACCAGTAAACCCACCAGCAGTCCTCCCAAGCTTAGAATTGGCCAGAACGGTATTCGAGGAACTGGCAGAGTAGCTTGCTCGAAGGTAACCTGCAACACATAACAACCCGCGCTCATGGTGCGTCCTACACAAGGGATGGAATGCCCATCGAGCAAGTCACGGAATGAATAGCCCAGTTGAAATGTCCCCCGCTTACAGTCCAGCACGGCCACGTCGTACGGCTGGGTCACTTTATGCAGCCGGAATGACGCCTGAAGTATGCCGGGAAGCTGATCATAATCGAAATTATGACCAAACTGAACCTGAAATGTTTGCGGGTTAATTTGCTGTACGGCCGGGATTCGGGATGTCGAATCGCCAGCCGCCCGCAGCAAATGATGCGCCGTTCGGCGGAGTGCCAGATTCACTTTTTCGGGCGTAAAGAGATTTTCCGATGGCGAGCCTATGCCAATAAATCGAACAAAGAGCATCCCGATGAGCAGCAGAAACACACTGACGATCAGCACCCGTAAACCTTTGAACAACCCCATCCGCATCTCAGCCAATTTTTTTAGCATTTATTCCAGGTAAACAAATTAATTATTCCGAGTTTAAAAATCCGTTTGCCCGGCATGTAATTGTCACCAGCGTTATAAACCGGCTCCACAACAAGTTCATCGCCAAGCTGGACAGCTGGCCAGATTTCGTCGAGCTGCACTGAATAAACGCCTTTCAGCCGTTTATCAGGCCATTGCTGAACGGTTGTACCAGCCCGGCGAAGCGTTACCTGAAACAACATCGGCTTATGTTTTGACGACCTCGGATTACCCTCAACAAACGCTAAAACACCCCTGCTATACATTGGTAGTGCATCGTAAAGTATCGCGTAGCCGTTCATTGTTACGGCACTTTCGTATCCGGCATGATTGCGGTCCGGCTTTGCCTGAACGACAGGAGCAAGTAAAGCACACAGTATCAGGCAAACTTGGGCTATTCTATTTCGTTTCATGTAAACGTCGGTTAGCGAATAAATTACTGTACCAGAATCTCATTATGCGGTAACGCATAGCGTTTGTCGGTAGTCAACAGCAAAATACGGTCCCCTTTTTTGCACTGGTTCAACACGTGCTGTACGGGAATCTGCCGGAACGTTTTTTCAGAAAACAGGTGTACCGTTTTTGTTTGGTTATCGCGAATGGCCAGCTTAAAGTCAATATTGTTCAGGGCTTTTGCTTTTGTTGTTGTGAGCGCAACCGTAGAAACGCTCAAATTCCCTTTGGCATTGGCCGGAAGCCTGCATTGCCCGGTCGGGCTGTAGCGATCGACAATCAGTTTGCTGCCTACAAAAGCGGCTGAGCAACTGGAAAATTTCTCCTGTGCCAGACTCATGGTGGAGAAGCAGCAGCCCGCGCTAACTAGTATTACTTGCATTAGGTTCTTCATGACACTTGTTTGTTTAGTGATGAAGCAAATCTACAAGCTGGTGCAGGCAACCTTCGTTAAACGCCTGTAAAACAATGTAAAGGAAATGTAAAAGTACCGTACTGGTGCGATACGATAGCAATTTAACTGACCAATTCAGCTTTTGCTTAAGTTTGCCCTTATGAATTCATACATTGATACCGACCTGGCATTATTGGCGCTTCAGGAAGAGCAGCTTCAATTCGACACCTTTAATGCTGATACGGCCTGGCAACTGGGTACACGCCTGAAAGAGGCCGTCGAAGCTCGTGGCAAAGCCGTAGCCATCGACATTCAGTTCTTCGGCCACCCGCTGTTTTTCTACGCCATGCCCGGCACAACGCCCGATAACATCGACTGGATTCGGCGGAAGCGGAATGTCGTTGAACGCTTTCACCGCAGTTCGTACGCGGTGCGGTTGTCGTTGAAGAAGAAACAGACCACCCTCACCGACCAGGCGGGGCTCCCCCTGCGCGACAATGCGGCTGCGGGCGGTGGCTTCCCGATTCGCCTTCGTGGGTCAGCCTGCATTGGTGCCATTACCATTTCGGGCGTGCCGATGCGCGAGGACCACGGCATCATTGTCGAAGTGCTGGCGACCTGGCTAGGTCTGCCAATCGGCGATCTGGCCCTGCCACCAACCGATAATATGGATGATTAAAACGGGTCAGGACAAAGCCTGAGGTTGCGGACTGGAACTGGCCGGACGCGATTTGTCGTCGGGTGGCAGGGGCACAAACTCGGCGTTATCGTTAGGTGGCAGCGGAATACGCCCTGCCTGCCAGTCGGCTTTAGCCTGTTCGATGCGCTCCCGGCTCGACGAAACAAAATTCCACCAGATAAACCGTTCGCCCAGCGGTTCGCCACCCAATAGCATGAGCGTACTGCTTTCTTTGGCGATCACGATCGGGTCGATACCGTTGCTAAAGACCAGCAACTGCCCCACGCCATACGTATGCCCGTTCACCTCAACGCTGCCCTTCGCCACATAAGCCCCGCGTTCGGGAAAGCCGGTTGGCGGACCAAAACGAGCGCCGGGTTGCAGGATGACATGCGCATAAAAAAGTGGAGAATCGGTAGCTACGCCGTTTTTGAGTCCATAGGCATCACCGGCAATCAATCGCATCCAGACACCCGTATCCGTAAAAATCGGGAGTGCGTCGGGTTGGTAATTGGTGAACGTAGGCGCTTTATCTTCAGCGGCTTCTGGCAGAGCCACCCACGTCTGCACCATTTCGAAGGCAGTAGCCGCAAGCAGGGCCGGGTCCTCGAACCGTTCGGAGTGAGCAATTCCCCGCCCCGCCGTCATCCAGTTAACTTCGCCGGGACGGATGATCTGCTGCACACCCAGGCTATCTCTATGGGTCACCTGACCGTCGAAGAGATAGCTCACCGTCGACAGACCAATATGCGGGTGCGGTAGCACGTCCATCTTTACCAGCTCGGCGGGTGTTTTGCTGACGGGGCCGGCATGATCCATAAAAATAAACGGACCAAGCATGCGACGCAGCCGGTACGGCAAAATCCGTTTCACATCAAACCCATTCCCAATGGACGCAGACCGCGCCATGATAACCTGATCTAACATACTAAGCTGCTTTAGTGAGCTGTTTATCCCCGGATAAAAGTATGTAATCGTTGGTAAAAATCCAGTCTGGCACAAGACAGGAACTACCAAACAAAAAGACCATCCCGCTGGAAATGGCCTTTTTGTTTGACAGAATGTTAACCGACTCAGTGGCGAACTTTATCGCCGGAATGACCATTTGGCGACACAGGCTGTGGTGTTAGCTCAGCCGTCCCATTCTGATTTTCATCTTTTCTGGCTTGTTCGCCTTTCTCTTTCAGCTCGGCCAGCCCCTTCTTACCGTAAGCCAGGCGTGTAATGGCCACGTACAGTACCGGTACCACGAAAATGGCGAGCGAAGTTGCGGCCAGCATACCCCCCAGCACCGTCCGGCCGATGGTCGCGCGGGCAACACCACCGGCTCCACTGGCCAATGCCAGCGGAAATACGCCCAGAATGAACGCCAGCGACGTCATCAGAATCGGGCGCAGACGAAGCCGGACCGCTTCGATGGTCGATTCGAGAAGATCTTCCCCTTTATCGACGCGTTCCTTGGCGAATTCCACGATCAGAATGGCGTTTTTGGCCGCCAGACCGATGAGCGTAATCAGACCAATCTGCGCATAGACGTTGTTTGTCAGGTACGGGAATATAATCAGGGCGGTAATAGCCCCCAGTGCACCAATCGGAACCGACAGGAGTACCGAAAACGGCACGGACCAGCTTTCATACAAGGCAGCCAGGAACAGGAAAACAAAGCCAATGGACAGCATGAAAATGTAAATTGAACTGCTGCCCGCGTTGATCTCTTCCCGGCTAAGACCACCGAAATCGTAGGCATAGCCAGCGGGCAACACTTTATCTGCCACTTCGCGCAGGGCGTCGTTAGCCTGACTGGTGCTGTATCCCGGCTTGGCACCCCCGTTTACTTCAACAGAGCGGAACAGGTTAAAGTGGGAAATTAATGGCGCGTTTTCAATCACACTCGTTTTAATCACTGTACTGATCGGCACCAGTTGCCCACCACTATTCCGGACGTAATAATTATTGAGCGCCTTTATATCGGCCCGGTACATGGTATCCGCCTGCGCCACAACCCGGAACTTGCGGCCGTAAATAATAAAGTCGTTGACGTACTGGCTACCCAGCAGGGTCTGCATGGTGGTATATACCGAACTGACAGAGATACCCAGCTTCTTACATTTATCGCGGTCGACGTCGACCCGGTAAGCGGGTGATTTAGCCGTGAAATAAGTGAAGGCGCGGGATATTTCGGGACGTTTGTTAGCCTCGGCCAGGAAGTTCTGTACCACATTGTCAAACGCCCGAACATCGTCGTTCGATTCGCGCTGTTGAATTTCGAAGGTAAACCCGGACGACTGCCCCAGACCCGGAATAGCGGGCGGTTGGAGCACCTGCGGGCGGGCGTCGTTCAACACTGACAGCTCCTTTTGCAGTTTAACCACCAGCGAATCGGCCTGCATGTTTCGTTCCTTTCGTTCCTCCCAGGGCTTCAACTGCATAAATACCGTACCGCTGTTCGATTTGGAAGCAAACGTAATGGCGTTCAGACCACCCAACGCTGCAAAGTGATTGACATAGGGCTGCTTTTTCAGAATTGTCATGATCCGGTTCAGGACCTCAAGACTACGGGTGGTAGAAGCCGCTTCGGGGATTTCGTAGGTCACGATCAACCGACCTTCATCCTCCGTCGGGATAAAGCCCGTTGGCTTGGCCCGGAACAACAGTCCCGTTCCGATGTACACGACGATCAGCCCGACAATCACCAGCGGGGTTGCCTTGATGAGCCGTTGGACCCCATTTGAGTAGGCATTCGTCACCCGCTCAAACCACTGGTTGAACTTATAAAAGAACTTGTTCAATCCCTTTGCATTCTCGTCGATGTGCATGGGCTTGAGCAACAGTGTACACAGAGCGGGTGTCAGCGACAGGGCCACAAAGGCAGAGATCAGTACCGAAACGGCGATGGTAATAGCAAACTGCTGATACAGTCGCCCCACGATACCGGGTATGAAACCTACCGGCACGAACACAGCCGCCAGAATCAGCGCAATGGCAATTACCGGTGCCGAGATTTCCCGCATGGCCTCTTTGGTAGCTTCTTTGGGCGACATGCCTTTGTCGATGTTCACCTGCACAGCTTCTACCACCACAATGGCATCATCGACCACAATACCGATGGCCAGTACGAATGCGAACAGCGTCAGCGTATTGATTGTGAAGCCGAGTGGTACGAACAAAGCAAATGTCCCGACAATAGAAACCGGAATGGCCAGTAGCGTAATCAGCGTAGCCCGCCAGCTTTGCAGGAACAGGAATACGACCAGGATAACCAGCACCAGCGCTTCGGCCAGGGTTTCGACCACTTCGCCAATCGACACCTGAATAACTGAGACCGATTCAAACGGCACCACATATTCGATGTCTTTTGGAAACGTCTGTTTCAGTTTATCCATAGCCGCATAAACACCTTTGGCGGTTTCCAGCGCGTTACTGCCCGGCAACTGATACACCAGCAGATACGACGCCCGCTTGCCATCAACGAACGAGTTACTGGCATAGGAGAACTTACCCAGTTGCACCCGTGCTACGTCGTTCAGATACACCAGCGATCCTTTAGCCGGATCGCTTCGAACGATAATTTTCCGAAAGTCCTCTTCCTTACTGAGTCGGCTGTTGGTGAAGACCGAATACTCAAACGCCTGCGACGCGGGCTGGGGCGATGCGCCTACGGAACCACCCGCTACCTGCAGGTTCTGCTCCTGTAAAGCCGCTACCACCTCATCCGGGGTAAGACCCAGTTGCGCCAGCCGATCGGGCTTGAGCCAGATACGCATACTAAAATCGTCGGCCCGGCTGAAAATATCACCCACGCCCGGCACCCGTAACAGGGCATCCCGGATGTAAATGTTGGTGTAGTTGTCCAGGAATGAGACGTTGTGCGTACCCTTCGGCGAATACATCGCCACCAGCATGAACAGCGATGGGTTCCGTTTCCGAACCACTACCCCAAGGCGGGTCACTTCCTGCGGTAACTGCGGCTGTGCAATACCTACCCGGTTTTGTACATCGAGCGCGGCAATGTTCACGTCGGTACCCACTTTAAAGGTAACGTTCATGCTCATGCGGCCATCGTTGGTGGCGTTGGTCTGCACATAGTCCATTCCCGGCGTACCGTTCACTTGGGTTTCAATGGGAGTCGCCACCGTTTGTTCTACCGTTTGGGCATCTGCACCGGTGTAGGTACCCGTTACCTGAACCACGGGGGGCGTAATATCCGGATACTGGCTGACCGGCAGGCTCAGCAGGGCCAGCACACCCAGTATCACAATGACGATGGATGAGACGATAGCCGTAACAGGTCGGTTTATAAATATTTCTGCGAACATGAGTTTTTTTAAGGGGTGAGGAGTGAGGAGCGAGGAGTGTACCTACGGGTTTTAACCCGTAAATCATAATGTAAGCATTTACGGGCTGAAGCCCGTAGGTACACTCTTCGCTCCTCGCTCCTGTTACTTACTATTCGTTACCCGCACTTTTGCGCCTTCGCGAATCTTCTGCGTTCCTTCCGTTACGACCGTCTCGCCTTCTTTAAGGCCATCTTTCAGAATAACCTTATCGTTGATGCGTGCGCCCAGCGTCACTTTTTTCTGAGTCACTTTGCTGCTATCGCCCACCACAAACACGAAGTATTCACTCATTTGCTCGGTTACGGACTGATACGGAATCAACACCTGTGGCTGACCAGTGCTGTTCTTCACCCGAACATTGGCGTTTATACCAACTTTTAGTTCCTTATCAGGATTAGGGAAGGCTACCCGAACGCGCAGTGTACCCGTTTGCGGATCGACGGCCCGGTCAACGATTCGGACTGTACCGGGGTATTTATAGGTGCTGCCATCGGGCATTGCGAGAACAAGGGTTGAATCACGCCCCACACTTTTCTGGCTTTGCAACTTCAGAAAACGGGGAATCTCTGATGCATCAACCTGCAGATCAGCCGCAATCGGGTTGTCCGATGAAATTGTATTGAGCAGTGATGAACCCGGTGCAACAGCCGCGCCGAGCCGTACCTGCGAGATACCAATAGTTCCATCCAGCGGGGCATAAATGGTCGTATATTTCAAGTTGGTACCTACCTGCCGGATGGTTGCCTGTGCGGCTTCAACCTGCATCCGGGTAGCCTCAAGCGATGCATTGGCGTTATCGACCAGTTGTTTGGCAACCGCATCCTGTTGCGCCAGCGTGTTGTACCGGTCAGCATCCTTCTGGGCCCGGTTGAGGTTGGCCTTCTGGACGTTGAGGTTTGCAACAGCCTGATCGTACCCAGCCCGGTATTGTTGTGGATCAATGGTGTACAGCTTCTGGCCCTTGCGAACCTGCTGCCCATCCTGAAAGAAAATGCCCGTAATATTACCCGACACCTGCGGCTGGATCTCTACTTCAACCAAGGCCGTAACTGTAGCCGGGAATTGATCGTAATACGTTGCATTACCTTTCTCCACCTTCACTGCCGAAACGGCGGTTGGTGGTGGTGGCGCCTGTTGCTGTTCGTCCTTCTTACCTCCGCAGGCAGCAAGCGAAATCGTGAGTACGGCACCCGCTATGGCCAGATTTATAGATTGTTTCATAATTCCAGATACTCGTTTATCGTGTTTCGGCACCGGTTGGCCGGCGTCGTTGGTACGACAGACAAAAATTTAAACTTGAATGGCGCCCAGGGCGCGTTGAACGTCCAACTTGCTGATTAAAACCTGATACAAGGCGTTAAACACATTCAGCCGGGCCGTTCGCAGGTCGGCCTCGGCAATGGTAACGTCCAGGTAGGTTTTTATACCGGATCGGTATTGCAGATTAATAATGCGGTACACATCTTCGGCCAGCAACTGATTCTCACGCAGGGCCAGGTAGTTAGCCAGGTTACCCTTATAATTGGCCAGCGCCTGTGCATATTCGGCATCGACAGCGCTGGTCAGAGCTGCCAGATCCCAGTTAAGCCGCTGCACCTGCAACTCGGCAATTTTTGTTTGCTGAATCCGGCGCCCACCCTGAAAAATGGGTAACGCAACGGACAGACCGATCAGTGAGTTAGGAAACGTCTGGTTATATAACTGGCCGAAAAAGTTATTCTGGAACAACAGGTTATAGTTTGCATTGGCACTTACTGTGGGCAGATACGCCCATCGGTTATAGCGCACGTTGGCTTCCAGCAGTCGCCCCTGCGTTTGAAGCAACTGGTATTCGATGCGGCTCTGTGGGTTTACCAGCAGCGTGGTATCCATCATCACTTCGTTGGCCAGTTGTAAGGTGTCGTATGTTAAATTAAGATTCGTATTGGGCGGATACCCCATGAGCTGCTTAAGCGTCTGCACTTTGGCGCCCACCAGGTCGCGGTATTGCTTTTGCTGGGCGCGGGAGTTATTAAGGGCGATCCGCGCACGCTGGGGGTCAGTCTTATCCACAATACCGCCCTGATACTGGTTGGTAGCGTCCTGCAAACTACGCTGAAGCCGAACAATATCCTCGCTCAGAATTTCTACCTGGCGCTGGGTCAGAATAACATCGTAGAAGGCTTTGCTGACGTTGATCACAACGTCGATCTTGTTACGAACTGTATTCTGAGTTGCCTGAGCGCGATACGTATCCGCCGTTCGGCTGGCCAGTAGTAAATCGCGGCTGAACACACTCTGGGTCAGCGAAAACGAGGCTGTCGACGTGTTCTGCGCACCCAGTGCAACCGGTCGGCGCTCACCCGTAGTGGCATCCGGAATGAGGGTAACGGGCAATTTAAGGTAGTGCAGAATGTTATACCCGGCGCCTATCTGCGGATACCAGGCTGCCAGAGAACTTTGTACCGTACGCTCGGCAATTTCCTGATCAATGACCGATTGGCGGACAATGGGCTGATGACCCAGGGCATATTGAATACAATCGGGGAGGTAGGCCTGTCTGGCTAACGAATCGGTTGTTTTTTGTGCGAAAACCGTCCCCGAATATGCGCTCATCAGCGCAATAAAGAGGATAAACCAACAATTCTTCATAAAAACAGCAAGTGGCATTGGTACACCGCGACAAGGGATAGTCAACAGTGTGTACTATCCAACAACTCGTTCTGATTGCCGTTTTGTTCGCGATTAATAATAAATTAATTAAAGAACTTTGCTTACTTAAGTAATATTCCTGAAGTCAGCGCTTAAGAATTAACTAGAGCCATACCCCTGATGTTCAGCCAGTTCATAAATTTCACCGAAGTCGTTCGTCAAAAAGTCGATTTATTATTTTTAATCAACTTCCGTCTCTAATAGCTATACAGGATACTACCTGCTTAAAACTACCTACTGCCTTTCATTTCGGAACAACTCGGTATCATGTTTGTCAAACCCGCTCAAAGGCCGTAATTTCGGCCCTTTATCAGTAGCGATTTAGCGACATGTCCGAAGTAACCAGAGACGCTGACGAACCCAGCCATGCCGGGGGTTCTTTGAATTTTATTGAACAAATTGTTGAGGAGGATCTGGCCACTGGCAAAAACGGAGGCCGTATTCATACGCGCTTTCCTCCCGAACCGAACGGGTATCTGCACATTGGCCATGCCAAGTCAATTTGCCTGAACTTCGGGCTGGCAGACAAATACGGCGGGCAGACAAACCTCCGTTTCGACGATACCAACCCCGTTACAGAAGACACCGAGTACGTGGATTCGATCAAAAATGACGTGCGCTGGCTGGGGTTCGAATGGGAGAATGAGTTTTATGCATCCGATTATTTCGACCAGATTTATCAGTTCGCCGAAACGCTGATTCAGAAGGGGTTAGCTTATGTCGATGACTCCACGGCTGAGGAAATAGCCGCTCAGAAAGGAACACCCACCGAACCGGGCCGCATGAACCAGTACCGCGACCGCTCTGTGGACGAAAACCTGGATATGTTCCGGCGCATGAAAGCGGGTGAGTATCCCGATGGGGCAAAAGTTCTGCGGGCAAAGGTCGATATGGCCTCACCAAATATGCAGTTGCGCGACCCGATCATTTACCGCATCAAACACGCGCATCACCACCGCACGGGCGACGCCTGGTGCATTTACCCGATGTACGATTTTGCCCACGGGCAGTCGGACTCCATCGAGCACATCACGCATTCGCTTTGTACGCTGGAGTTTGAAGTACACCGCCCGCTTTACGAGTGGTTTATCGACAAGCTGGAGATTTTCCCATCCCGCCAGATCGAATTTGCGCGACTCAACCTGACCTATACGGTCATGAGCAAACGTAAACTCAAATTGCTGGTAGAAGAAGGCCACGTAACCGGCTGGGACGATCCCCGCATGCCAACCATTGCGGGCCTTCGTCGGCGTGGTTACACACCCGCCAGCCTGCGCGCGTTTGCTGACCGCATTGGCATCGCCAAACGCGATAACCTCATCGACGTAGGTTTGCTGGAGTTCTGCCTCCGCGAAGAGCTCAACAAAACCACGCATCGGGTGATGGCCGTCCTCGACGAAAAGCCCCTGAAACTAGTTATTACAAATTACGAGGTTGGACGCGAGGAGATCATGTCGATCGAAAACAACCCCGAAGACCCGTCGGCGGGTGAGCGGAATGTGCCGTTCAGCCGAGAGGTGTACATCGAGCGGGACGATTTTCTGGAAAATCCACCGAAGAAGTTCTTCCGACTGTTTCCTGGCGGCATGGTACGGCTGAAAGGAGCCTACATTATCAAGTGCGACGAAGTAGTAAAAGACAACGCGGGCGAGATTATCGAACTGCGCTGTTCGTACATTCCCGAAAGCCGGAGCGGTTCCGATACATCAGGTATCAACGTAAAAGGTACGATTCACTGGGTATCGGTCCCTCATGCGGTCGAAGCCGACGTTCGGTTGTATGACCGGCTCTTCTCCGTCGAGAACCCAGCCGCCGACGAGCGTGAATTCAAGGAGTTACTGAACCACAACTCGCTGGAGGTGGTGCGTGCGTTTGTAGAACCTGCGCTGGTCGAAGCAGCCCGGTCAGGAGCGCAGACCAATTTCCAGTTCATGCGCAAAGGCTACTTCATTCTCGATCAGGACTCCACCGCCGAGCGCCCCGTTTTCAACCGTACCGTCACGCTGAAAGATGCCTGGGCAAAGGAGCAGAAGAAAGGGTAAGGTTTAAAGAATGACAACTTATCTCAGGACAGTGAAAGAGTCTATTCACAACTGCATTTTCCTTGCAGAGTGAATAAACTCTTTCACTATTTTTATTACTTATGTCTATCATCCGTAAATCCAGCAATATCAACGATATTCCGGCGTACGATAAGGAATACTGGTGGGCTAAAACGCCACAGGAGCGACTGACTGCAGCCCTGCGGCTCATTCGACGGGCTAAAGCAATCTATTATTCCAATCCCGCAAACCCACCCCTAGGTAATGGAGGACAAGTACTTAAATCTGATAAGCCTATTCAACGAAGAAAGCGTTAAGTATGTCGTGCTGGGTGGTCATGCCGTTATTGCCCACGGCTATCTGCGTACAACGGGTGATATCGACATCTTTGTTGAGCCCAGCGACGATAATGCGGATCGGCTGCTTCGAGCTTTATACAGATATGGCTTCACCAATGGTGAATTCGAACATGACGATTTTACCAAAGTCCCCAACTATTTATCATTTAACCGGTATGATGAATGGATCGATTTAATGACGTTTACGCTGGGCGTCACCTTCGATGAATGCTATGAGAATCACGTTGTTCTGGTTATTGAAAATGTGCCCACAAATGTCATTAGCCTGGCGGATTTAATCCGTAATAAACAAGCACTTGGTCGCCCTCAGGACCTCCTCGACTTAGAGAACCTGCCCGGTTAAACAGAGGAGCAAAAGTTATTAAGTTATTAGCTGACAGCCAACTCTTTAGGCAATATCGAAGAACCTCATAACTTAGTAACCAAGTTTCAATCACTTCCCGCAAGCCACGCTCCCCGTGCACGATAGGCTCACAAATAGCTCGGACCGAATTTTCCAGCCCTGCCCGGTTTTACGCCACATCGACAGATAGCTGCCCGTTATGGTTTGAACACCATCTGCCCGTTGGAACCGCCCTGTCCAGTGCCCGTGTTCGGCCGCCAGCGGATTGGACGTACTTACCTGAATACTGTCCGGCATACGAACATAACCCAGAAAAGCCGGGTCTTTGAACTGCACCGCTACCGAGGCCAGCACCGAATCACGGCCCGATACGTGCGACCCGCTGCCCCGCGTGACGTCAATTTCCGGCAGCATTGTTTCGCCGAAGCCACTGAGGTCTCGCTTCTCTATGGCCAGGTTAGACTGCTGCCGTAAAGCCCGAATGACGGTAACCTCCGCTGATTCCAACGTACTTGTCCGGACTTTGCGTTGCGCAATCACGCTATAGGGCATCAGCAGGAGGCTAGCCAGTAGAATACGTACGAAGAACGTCATGGCGGGTTAATTAAGCCGGTAAACCGGGTAGCGATTGTGTGTTCTTTCGTAATGAGGTGTTCGCTGGTAAATAAACTCGAGCTGTGCATTGGCACTTTCGGCGAAGGCTTTGTCTGTAGCCCGTTTCTCATCCAGTTGCTTCCGCAACAACGAATCGTTTTTCACCAATTCGGCGGCTGTATCTTCAAAAATGTAGTTCGAAAAATACTCCTTCTGATCAAGTACGCTATCGAAGAAGTTCCAGGCGAAAAAGGAATCGACCGCCTGTGGTTCCAGCGTTTCGACAATGTACCGATTGGTAGCCTGATCGGTCTGAATCATGTAATCGCCTTTATAAAACTGGATAGGCTGCATCTCCGTTCTCACTTTCACACCCGTATGAATGAAGTGGCCTTCGTAGGGGCGCTGCGGGCTCTTATAGTCTGTAATGTAATAGGCCGAAACGGTCATGAGCGTATCCTTTGGCAGGGTTTGCAGCCGGACACCATTTCGTTTTAATTCGCCGATAACTTCCCGCCAGGCTTGCGGAATGACATAGGTGCGGGGCTTGTCAACCTGCGTATCGACGATGAAGGTATTCCAGTAGGGTACACGCTTCGAAAACGGCTTCGACCGGTCGTAATACAGCCGCTTCAACCCCGACACCTCACTGGGTTTATAAGCCGCAGCATAGCCCAAAAAGGTAACCGAATCTGTTTTACTACGGTCAAGCCTGGTAATCAGTGCGAAGGTTTTCTGAGTACGAACGGCTTCGTTAGCCCGCTTCTGGTTCGTCAGGATGGTTTGGGCCTCGCGCTCGCACAAGCGGATGACGGCTTCATCGAACACATACGATGCCTCAACCCTCGCCGGAAAGGGCTTCCACATGTGGGTTTCCAACGTAAAGCCGAAACAGTTGAACAAGGCCGCGTATCCGGTCGAATAGCGTGGGGTATCGTTATAACCAACCAGCCCGCTTTCGGGCGTATCACCGGCATGATTCACGTAGGGCGCGGGTGGGAAGCCTTTCGCAATGAGTAACTTATCCAGCTCCGGTTGAAAACGCGCCGTTATATAGCCCGATATCTCCGGGTAAAGTTTGTCTTTCTGGGTAGCAAAATAAGTCAGTACGTGCTGATAATCCGCGCCGTCGCTGGTGTGATTATCGACGAACACCTGTGGTTTCAGTGACTGGAACATGGCCTGAAACGCTTTCGTATTTTCGGCTTCGGCCTTTATAAAATCGCGGTTGAGGTTCAGGTTGCGGGCATTGCCGCGAAACCCATAGGACACTGGCCCGTTCTGGTTCACCCGCGACACGCCCCGGTTCAGACTACCGCCCACGTTGTAAACGGGAACAATGGCAATCAGCACGTTTTTGGGTAGGTTGTTTCCTTTGAGCAGGTTACGCGCCAGCATCATACAAGCGTCAATTCCCTCGGGTTCGCCAGGGTGAATCCCGTTATTGATCAAGAGCGTAACGCGATCCGGCCGGGCCGTAAAGTGTTTATCAGCCGCCAGCAGAAACAGGTGCAGGGGCTTCCCGCTGTCCGTTTTGCCAATCTCGATCAATTTGGCCTGCTCATACTGCCGGTCCAGCTTCTGATACCAGTCGATGATCTGTGGGTAAGTAGCGGTTTGGGTCGTATCGCGCTCATAAGGAGTTACCTCTACGGTTTTATTCTGACCAGATACGGCGGCTGACACCAGCTGAGCAAGTAAAAGAACAAAGCAGGAAAAACGGGTAAGGAAGTAGGAAAGTTTGGCCATAGGTACGTACAGACGGAATGATGTATTCTGGATTGATTCACGAATATAAGGCAAGCGCCTTAGTTACGCCCCGACGAATAGTAATTCTGGCGGCACATCATCTTTTGCACTTACCCGTTTGATACCACATAACGTCCTATGTTATTCTACTTATAACTCGTTAAATAATGAACCTCAATCGACGCGATTTTCTCCGGCAGCTTGGCTTTGGAGCGGCTGGAATAGCCGTTGCTTCTACCCTACCCGCAACGGGCTGGGCACTGCCGACCAAAACCGGCAAACTGGCGCGCAGCCTGCCCGAAGCGCAGGGCGTTGCGCCCGGCGGCCTACTTGATTTTGTCAACACCATCGAAGCTAATAAACTGAATGTGCACAGCCTGATGGTGCTTCGGCATGGACACGTCGTGGCCGAAGGCTGGTGGGCTCCGTACGCACCCCAGCTGAAACACACACTGTATTCGCTCAGCAAGAGTTTTACCTCATCGGCGGTTGGCATGGCCGTTGCCGAAAAACGCCTGACCGTTGAGGATAAGGTTGTTTCGTTCTTCCCGAAAGAATTACCGGCAACGGTGAGCGACAATCTGGCCGCTATGCGGGTGAAAGACCTGCTGACCATGTCGACAGGGCACGATAAAGATTCGACTCCGGCCCTGCGCGAAGGCGGCAATACAAACTGGATCAAGGCTTTCCTGGCGCAGCCGGTCGAGCACAAACCGGGCACATTCTTCGTGTATAATAGCGGGGCTACGTACATGCTGTCGGCCATTGTGCAGAAACTCACGGGGCAACCCGTTGTTGAATACCTCAAACCGCGCCTGTTCGGGCCGTTGGGTATCGAGGGAGAAGATTGGGAAGTTGATCCCAACGGCATCAATACCGGCGGCTGGGGGCTGCGGCTACGCACGGAAGACATTGCTAAATTCGGGCAGCTTTACCTGCAAAAAGGCGTGTGGAATGGCAAACGACTTATTTCCGAAGCCTGGATTGCCGATGCAACGAGCAAGAAAGTTCAATCGAAAGGTGGCAAAGGCGATGCCAGTGTCAACGACTGGATTCAGGGGTATGGGTATCAGTTCTGGCGATGCCGCCACGACGCGTACCGGGGCGATGGGGCCTTTGGTCAATACTGCATCGTATTGCCCAACGAAGATGCCGTTATTGCAATAACGTCCGAAACGGGAGATATGCAGGGCGTGCTCAATGCCATCTGGGACCATATATTACCGGCCCTTCAGGGCAAAGGGCTTCCCGCCGATAAAATTCAGCAGGCGGCACTGGTTCAAAAGCTTGGTTCATTGACCCTGCCCCCCGCTGCCTCGCAGACAAGTTCATCTGTAGCCGGCCAGATCAGCGGTAAGACGTTTGCCGTGGCCGATAATGCCTCGCACGTAAAAGACGTATCGCTGACTTTCGGCAAGGATGGCTGTATTTTCAAACTGAAAGATGAGCAGGGCGACCATCAGGTGCTATGCGGCATCGGTCGCTGGCGCGAAGGAACGACTACGTTTTCGGTGGCCCCGCTTTCGCTGACTCCAACCGTCGTGCCGGGGGGTAACGTCAGAAAAGTGGCCGGTAGCGGTGGCTGGCAGGACGACACGACCTTCGTGATGCTGTGGCGTTTCACAGAGACAGCGCATTATGATAAGGTCATCTGCCGATTTGCGAAAGAGGGCGTTCAGGTTGAATTCCAAAGCAGTCTGAGCATCCTGAACAAAACGAAAGACAAACGGCCCGTGCTGGACGGGAAAGTGGTGGCGTAACAGCGTTCTAAAAGCAGATTGGACAAACCCCATATCTTTTGAGATATGGGGTTTGTCCAATCTGCTTTTAGAAAACCGTGAACTTATAACAACGCATCCAGCCGAATGGGTAAATCCCTTACCCGGCGGCCGGTGGCGTGGTAAATGGCATTGGCAATAGCGGCTGGCATGCCCACAATACCGATTTCACCAAGTCCCTTTACCCCCAGTGGGTTAACGACATCGTCGTGCTCTTCCACGAAAATAACGTCGAGATCATGAATGTCGGCATTGACGGCAACGTGGTATTCGGCGAGGTTATGGTTCATAAACCGACCGAAATTATTATCCATGACGCTCTCCTCTTCCAGTGCTTTACTAAGTCCCCAAACCATCCCACCCAGAATCTGACTGCGGGCGGTTTTGGGGTTTATAATGCGACCAGCCGCCACGGCAGTTACGGCGCGGGTTACCTTAACCGTTCCGAGATCTTCGTCGACCATTACTTCTACAAAAACAGCGGAGTGCGTAGCGCGGGAGAAATCTTTCTGCTTCAGGGCGTTGGGCAGCCCGGTGGATACTTCCCGAACCGCTTTTCCGCCATTTAAATCAACTAGCGCTTGCAGGGAAACCGCTACCGACGGATCATTTTTGAGCCGCATGTGCTTATCGGAGAAGGTAACGTCCTCCCACTTCGCCCCCTTGAACGGCGAATTGGGCCTGTTTTTCTCCAGCTTCAGCAGACTCTTGCCTACTTCCTGACATACCGTCTGTACCGCCGTTCCAATAGTAGCCGCCGTCCACGAACCACCCGAGATCGGTGCTACCGGCATGTCCGTATCACCAAGCTTGAACAGCACATCGCTGATTGGCAACCCGAGCGTATCGGCGGCAATCTGGGTCATAATGGTATAAGTGCCCGTGCCAATATCGGCGGTGGCACTGCTCACCCGTAATTTGCCATTCACCATCAGAACGGCTTCGGCACGGGCGGGCATCTGGTTGGCCTCCCACATGCCGGTGGCCATTCCCCAGCCAATCAGGTTATGGTCATTCTTCATGGAACGCGGTTCCATCTTACGGCTTGACCAGCCAAAACGTTCGGCCCCTTGCTCATAACATGCCCGTAACTCCTTACTGGAATAGGGCTTGTTCTGGTTATAGTCGTGATCGGTGTAATTTTTCAACCGAAACTGAAGCGGGTCCATGCCGAGGTTGTAAGCCAGTTCGTCCATGGCTACTTCCAGTGCTGACATCCCCGTTACGCCCCCCGGTGCCCGCATATCGAGTGGGCTGTATACGTCCAGTGGCACCAGATTGTACTCTAGCGTAACATTTTCGGGCGGGTAGAGCTGCCCACCCCAGTTCACGACAACCTCCGTATAATCCTCAAACTTCGAGGTTTCACCCATCGCATCGTGGTATAGTGCATTCATGGCTCCGTCAGACAAAGCACCCAGCGCCACTTGCTGCACGGTAGCCGGGCGGTGACCGAAGGTAAACATTTGCTGGCGCGTCAACGAAACCCGAACCGAACGTTTCAGCTCGCGTGCCGCCATGACCGCCATAAACAACTGGTATTGCGGACGCAAACCCGATCCGAAACCACCACCCATGTAGGGCGAAAGAACCCGTACGTCGCTGAACGGCATGTTAAACACCTGCGTAACGTACAGAATGCTGTTCGTCACGCCCTGTGTTTTGTCGTAAATCGTCAGCTTGCCGTCTTTCTCGTACGATACCGTCGTGGCAAACAGTTCCATGGGGTTGTGATGTTCGGCCGCATGCACATACCGTCCGGCGATTTTATTCGGGTCTTCGGCATAAACCCGGTCAAAGTCACCACGGGGTTTGGGTGGTGGTGGCTTTAGCAGATCGGCAACACCATGTTTGGGCTTTCTGGCTTTGTGCAGATTAGCCTCCAGATCGGTTTCATGAGCGAGTTCTTCATACTCTACACGCACCAGTGTGGCCGCATACCGCGCCAGTTCGAACGTTTCGGCAACCACCAGCGCTATAGGTTGGCCGCTGTATTTGATCGTTGCATTATGCAAGGGCCGAAACGGTGAGCCCGGCGGAGCATCCTGGTCTTTATAGCTAATGTCGAACCAGGCCAGCTTAGGCCGGTTTTCGTGAGTGAACACCTGCAACACACCTTTCAGGCTGAGTGCATCGCTTGCATCAAACGACTTTATTTTGCCTTTGGTAATGGCACTGGAAATCACCACGCCATAGGCCAGATCAGGCACGTTGAACTCGGCCGCGTATTTGGCCTTACCCGTCACTTTGTCGACCCCGTCGACGCGGCTGATGGGCTTTCCGATTGTATTGGTTACTAATGGCGTACTCATGCAGTTGGTTCAAGTTTAGCGGCCTGGCCCAGTGCCCGCACAATGGCGCGTTTTGCCAGTTCGATTTTAAATGCGTTATGTTCATAACCCTGTGCTCCGGCCAGCAGCAATTCGGCTGCGGCCTGAAAGTTTTCTTTGGTAGCGGGTTTTCCTACCAGTGCGGCTTCGGCTTCGGGCTTGCGCCAGGGTTTATGCGCTACCCCACCCAGGGCAATCCGGGCAGCGGTGATGGTCCCGCCCTCTATTTCCAGCGCAGCCGCTACCGACACCAGCGCAAAGGCATACGAGGCCCGGTCGCGGAGTTTCAGATACTGGAAGTATTCGGGAAACCCTTTGGCGGGCAGATCTATGGAGGTGATCAGTTCGCCCGGTTCGAGCGTATTGTCGATGTTGGGGGTATCGCCGGGCAAGCGGTGAAACTCCGCAAACGGAATAGTTCGCTCGCCATTACTGCCCGTCACCCTGACCTCCGCTTCGAGAGCCGCCAAGGCTACACACATATCAGACGGGTGGGTAGCAATGCAGTGGTTACTCGCCCCCAGAATGGCATGGATTCGGTTGTAGCCGTTAAGGGCTGAGCAACCGGAACCGGGTTCGCGCTTGTTGCAGGGTGTGGCCGTATCGTAAAAATAGTAGCAACGAGTGCGCTGGAGCAGGTTTCCGCCATCGGTAGCCATGTTGCGCAACTGGGGCGATGCCCCCGCTAATATAGCCTGCGACAAAAGTGGATAGCGCTCAATAACTTGCTCGTTATAGGCCGTATCGGCATTTGTGACCAGCGCTCCTAACCGAAGGCCGCCGTTTACGTTGTCCGAAATGGTGGTCAAAGGCAGCCGGGTAATGTCGATCAGATGCGTTGGACGTTCTACATTTTCCTTCATCAGGTCAATAAGATTGGTGCCACCGGCAATGAATTTGGCGGTTGACTCCGATGCCCGTTCGCGCACGGCGGTATCTACGGCATCCGTTCGGGAGTAGGTGAAGCTGTTCATGCGTTTTTCTGGTTCATTACGTCCTCAATGGCATCCACGATGTTTGTGTAGGCCCCACAACGGCAGATGTTGCCGCTCATCAACTCCTGGATATCGGCTGTCGTTTTCGCTTTGCCTTCGTTCATAAGGCCCACTGCTGAGCAAATCTGGCCGGGTGTACAGTATCCGCACTGAAACGCGTCGTGCTCAATAAACGCCTTTTGGAGCGGATGTAGTTGATCCCCACTGCTGCTGTTTTCAAGATGGGCGATTCCTTCGATGGTCGTAATCTGAGCGCCTTCCTGCATGATGGCGAGTGTCAGGCAGGAGTTGATGCGTTTGCCATTTACCAATACGGTGCAGGCACCACATTGTCCATGATCACAGCCTTTTTTGGTGCCGGTCAGGTCCATATACTCCCGCAGCGCATCGAGTAAGGTGGTCCAGGGAGAAATTTGCAATTCGGTTTCGGTGCCATTAACCGTCAGTTTCACAGCGTGAACGGGAGGCAGAGAGGGAGGCCGCACATCGGGCGGGTAGGATTCCACAGCAGGATTCATAACAGTTAAAGTAAGTCGAGATATACTGTCGAAACTCCTGTGTAGGTCGGTTGTTTTGAAATCTAACCAAATGGTAAAATATCCGATAGACTTAATTCATCAACTTTTCCGAAACCAGTCCGCCAACAACTCCCCCGCATTCTGGTTGTTTCTACAGGAATCATAGGTATCAGCCGTCCACCCTCGCAGGTGTCGTTTGCCGGTACCGACGCAAACCACTCAACGAATATGACTGCCAACACGCTTAAACTCTTCTTTACCAACGCCTGGATCGTTATCAGGGACGCCTTCAATGGCTTTTTAAATGATCGGTGTTTGAAGCTTAGCGCAGCCCTGGCGTACTACACCGTCTTTTCGCTGGCCCCGCTGTTAGTATTGATCATTTCGGTAGTGAGTATTTTCCTGGGGCAGGACGCCATTCAGGGTCAAATTTTCTCGCAGATAAACGGGCTGGTGGGCAACGAGGCCGCCAAACAGATTCAGGACATGATCAAAAGTGTGAGTCTGTCCGGTAAAACCAACACCGCTCTGGCCATTGGCATCATTACGCTGGTGATTGGTGCCACTAGTATTTTTGTCGAAATACAGGATTCAGTCAACCTCATCTGGCGGGTGAAAGCGAAACCAAAACGGGGCTGGCTGAAACTGATTAAAGACCGGCTTTTGTCGTCGTCACTGGTTGTCAGTCTGGGTTTTCTGCTGCTTGTTTCGCTGATTGTAAACGGTCTCATATTAGCCATGAGCGACTTTCTGTCGCGCTATCTGCCCGGCATTGGCGTTTATCTGGTCAGCGGTTTTAACTTCCTGATCAGCACGGCGGTGGTGAGTGTTTTGTTTGCCATTATTTTCAAGGTGCTGCCCGACGCCAAAATCTCCTGGAAAGATGTGCGCTGGGGTGCCTTTTTTACCGCCTTACTCTTTATGCTGGGGCGCTACCTGATTGGGCTGTACATCGAAACAACCAGTACCAGTTCGGCCTACGGGGCCGCCGGTTCGCTCATCGTAATCCTGACCTGGATTTATTACACGGCGGCTATTCTGTACTTCGGGGCGGAATTCACCCAGGCCTATGCCAATCATTTCGGGATAAAAATCGAACCGGCCGACTATGCCGTGTATGTAGAACAGACTGAACGGGAACGGGATGTAGCAGTGATCCCTATCGAAAAGAAGGTTGAAGAAAGCAAAAAATAGCCTTCCTAACTCCTACGAATTCCCGAACCGAAGCCCCACCTGAAATCCTACCCAACCCCAGTGGTGGCTGGTACTGAAGCCATCCGTGCCTTCGGAGAAAATCGGGACGTTTGGCCGACGAGGAGGTGGCGTTGTGGTATCACCACTGAAATACCAGTTGAAGGAGGGGCCATAGGCCAGAGACAGGAGCCTGCTGACTTTTGTCTCGAAGAGAGCACTCAGTCGAATCTGATTGTTCCAACCGCCATTTGTGGGCTGGTTGACATAGAAATGATGATGGTGCGTTCCTTCGAGCGTAAAGAGGGTCGATCGCGACAGCGAGAAGCCCGTACCCAGTCCATAGCCTGCGGTTAAATCTGAACTCCCCTCCCGCTCAAAATTATAGCCTGTCGTAATAACATTGTAGAACTGGCGAACACCTGTTCGATAGGTCAGGTTAAGCAGGCTGACTTCAGTAGCCGCCACTTCAAACCGTCGATAACCCCCTTTTTTCACGTGGCTGAACAGGCCAATCGGGACACCACCTACGGAATCGGCTAAATTGATGAGGCCAATCTGGTGCCCATCCCGAACCGACCGCGCCCGGTTAACGATGCCGCTCACCTGCCAGCCCTGAACGTCACCCAGCGCCACGTTGGCCAGCCCCGCCAGCTGAAGCCCGTAAACCGACTTCCCGGCCACATTGAACAAACCACCGACCTGAATGATGTGCGTCAGCTCACCCGCGTTTACATTAAACAGACCACCCAGCTGAACACCCTGCGCCTGTTGCATATTGGCGTTAAATAATCCGGCGGCCTGTACACCCTGCACCGTACCACCATCGAGATTAAACAGGCCGCCCAGCTGCACACCACTGACGTTGCTCCCTACTATATTCCCCAGACCACCTGCCTGAAAACCAGCCACATCGGCCCGAACGAGATTGAACAAGCCACCAACTTCAAACGCCCGCACACCAAACGAATACCCAATCAAGGCATTGACCGAGATGCGGTTGCTGATGCGTCCGCTCAGGCGGTGATTGGTACCGATAAAGGGTAGAAACGATACCTGCCAGTCGCGGTAGAGGGTATCACGGTTCAGGTTTACATCGTGGATGGATTGCTGGGCCGTTACAAAAAGCCGAGTAAGGTGCTCACGTCCCTGTTCCAGAACGGATTTTGGTCGTGGCCGAACCGTTGAATCCTGTCCGGGAGCGGGCAGGTCGACCGTTACGGTGGCCAGCGTATTCACGGGACGGATCGTATCTTCCGTTACCCGGATGGGTAGTGTTTTCAACGATAGCCGGGGCGGAATGGGCGTCATCCGAATACTTACCGAATGCGAAGTCCGCGAGCGAATCAGAACAGTTTCGCCCACATACGCCTGCTTTCGAACGTCCAGACGAACCGCGGAAAGATCTGTTGGTAGCCGAAGGCGGTAGTAGCCAAAAGGATTACTTACGGTAGAGGCCAGGGTCGACTTTTCAAAAATACTGGCCTGAGCAATTCGTTCACCGGTTTGCTCGTCCAGAATGTAGCCGTCGAGCAGAAAGTTTTTTAGGCTTGGTTCAGGCGCGTCATTACGCACCAGAATGACGTGGTTTGCCCGAGATTTAAATGTTACCTGACTTTGAAAGACTCGGTAGAGCACTTCGCGAATCGGTACGTTTGTTAGCCGGACCGTAACTACCGCTTTGCCGTCGATGCGAGCGGGGTTGTACGAAAACTCGAAACGCCCGGCCCGGCTAATCTCGCGCAGCGCATTTTCAAGGGTCGCGTTTCGGATGTCGACCGTTATAAGGCGTTCAAGCGGTGGAACGCCCTGGGCCACTAGTCGGGTTTGGATAAAAATAGACAGCAGTAGAACACAAAGTCGAAGAGAATTCATCAGAAGGTTATTTTTCACCTCATGACAGCTGTCGGCCTGTTTACCCCTATTCACTGGCAACCGGCTCCTTCTAAAATTACCTGTCTACCCACATAACGTACCTGTAAGCCAAGGGTTTCGGCGGTCACATTCAGAACGGTTGCCAACGGCATTTTATCGAAACGAGTTGTCAGCAGACAGTTGCCGAGTTTGGCATTGGCCAGTTGAACATCGGCATTATAGTACTGATTGATGGCCTGAACGACGTCGCGCAGCGGTTCTTTATCGAACACCAGCACACCCGTTTTATAGGCAAAAGCGTTTGGTGAAGCCGGTAACCGTCGCATGGTATCGACCGAAGCTTCAAAAGTGGCTTTTTGGTTTTTCGTCAGCAAAACAGCTTTTCGACCACTCGAAAACCGGACTTTCCCGGTCCTTACGGTCACGCTTACATTCGCATCGTACGCCCGAACAGTAAATGATGTTCCCAAAACTTGGACGACACTCTGGCGGGCGGCAATATGAAATGGTCGGGAAGCATCGGGGGTTACCTCGAAGAATGCCTCACCAGTCAACGTAACGTCCCGGCGTTCCTCGGCAAAAGCTGTCGGATACCGCAATGTCGAGTGCCGGTTCAGAAAAATATGAGTGCCATCGGGCAATGTCTTGCTAATTGGCTGCTCATTGGCCGTCAGCGCCACCATTCCTTCGGCCGGGTGGTGCTGACCATAAAACCTGAGCTTAACTATCAGCCAGCCCATACCTGCTAAGAGCGTCAGCATGGCCGCCATACGCCATAACGATATCATGCCAGGCACTCGCCGTTCCGGCTGCAAAACGGGCAGCGGTTTGACAATCGGGCCCTGCCGTCTGGCTGGATTTCGATCCGATACGCGCATTTTTTGCTGAACAGACCGCCAGGCTGCATCAGTATCGACCTCGGTGGGGTCCGGCTCTGCCGCATCCCAGATGTGTTCGAATCGGTCGAAATCGTCGGGGTTGGGCTCTGTAGGGCCGGAGGTTCGGGTAGAAAGCCACTGCCTCACCCGCGCCGATTCGGCTGGATCGGTTTCGCCCGCCAGAAACTTGCCCAGCAGGGCGTCGTCTATGGGTTGTTGATCGGCCATTGCTCAGGGTGACTTAGCAGCCACAGGATTAAAAGAGGTAAATACTCACTCAGTTCAGTACGTAAAATGCGCAGGGCCTTCCCAATCTGGTTCTCAACGGTTTTAATTGAAATACCTAGCTGATCGGCAATTTCCCCATATTTCAGCTCGTCGAACCGACTCAGCGTGAACACCAGCCGGCATTGTTCGGGTAGTTTCTGAATCGCCCGCTGTATCCGGTCAGAAAGTTCATCGCCCAGGAGCGTCTGCATAGGCGACTCCCCCAGTGTTTCGCCCAGGTACCGGGTATGCTCACGGTGCTCATTCCGTACGGAAACGTGCTTGATTCGGTTCAGGCAGCGATTATGGACGGCCCGGTAGAAATACGCTTTCAGCGAAATGGCAATGTTTATGTTCTCTCGTTTTTCCCAAACGGTCAGAAACATGGCCTGCACTTCCTCTTCGGCTTCGTCTGGGTCGGGCACCAACTGGCGGGCATAACGGCAAAGGGGTGCGTAGTACTGCCGAAAGACAGCCTCGAACGCACGCTCATTGCCATCGCGAATGGCCGAAAGGATGTCCTGTTCGTTCGGTAGCACAACGAAAGGTTTGTGGATGATAGGAGGCTGTAAAGCTATCATTTTTCGCGCAACACACAATTGGTCGGCCCTATGACAACTGGTCGGCGGTACACCCCTACGGGCGTTGACACTATTTTTTTGGTGGACTACGAAGATGAGCTGTCAGGATGGTTACTGACTAGGCGGAAAGCAGATTTTTAGGGCAGCCGCGGAGTTCTCGTTATAAAGCCAGATGAATCGACTGGATGGCTTCGCCGTAAAAAACAGTTGCCTGCCGGTCAAAATCCTCGGTTGAATCGGTAGTTAAAAATGTTCTATGCCCGTGTTTGCTGCACTTGGCGTCAATTTCGGGGTGCCGAACGAGGTAATCGGCCAGGCTATTGGACACGATACCACCCTGGCTCAGGATAGTTGTGCTGGGTGGTGCATACTGTTTTATTTTATCAAGCAATAGCGGGTAATGGGTGCAGGCCAGCAGGATTGTATCTATGCCGGGGGCTTGTGCCAGCAGGCGTTCGATGTGCTGATTAACGAAATAGTCAGCGCCGGGACTATCGTATTCGCCATTCTCGACCAGCGGCACCCACATGGGACAGGCTTCCTGAAAAACGTGCAGGTCTGGAAAGAACTTCTCAATTTCAACCAGATACGACTCCGACGTTACGGTGCCACGCGTCGCCAGAACGCCAACGTTTCCCGTTTTCGAGTACGTGCCAATGACTTCGGTAGTGGGTCGAATAACGCCCAGCACGCGTCGGTCGGGACCATCCAGTCCGGGAGCGAGCGTGGGTAAGTCGAGTTGTTGGATATTCCGCAGGGCTTTTGCCGAAGCGGTATTACAGGCCAGAATAACCAGTTGGCAGCCCCGGTCGAAGAGGTGCTGGACGCATTCGAGGGTATATTGGTAAACAGTATCGAACGAGCGGGTGCCGTAGGGCGTCCGGGCGTTGTCGCCAAGGTAGATGTAGTCGTACTGGGGTAATTTCTGGACGATTTCGCGCAAAACGGTCAAACCACCGTAACCGGAGTCAAACACGCCAATGGGTTGAGAAGATACTGTCATTAATTTGTGCTGGCCTTCTTTTTTGCGTCGGCCAGTAACGTATCCAACGCCGTTCGGTTGTACACGGTTCCGCGCAAAATGACCGTATTTATCGCCTGGGTAGCGCTTATATCGAGCAATGGATTTTTGTCGAGCAAAACAATATCGGCGCTCTTTCCAGCCGAGATACCGCCGAACTGCTTCGTTTTTGCCAGGAACTCAGGCCCCGGAATAATGGCCGATTGTAGGGCTTGCAGGGGTGTTAATCCGGCTTTTACAAAATACTGAAGTTCATGGTGCAGCCCTAAACCCGGATACACGTAAGAATTCAGGAAGCCCGAATCCGTACCGGCCATGATCGTCACCCCCGCTTTGTGCAGCAATGGAAGCAACGAACTGGATTTTTCATAAACCGCGTGTCGTTCAGCAATGGCTTCGGGGCTATCCTTTGCCACCCGATTGACCCGCCACGCATAGGTGTTTTTCAGCCCCTGGCCAATGTATTGCAGGTAGCTGTCCTGCTGGTGATTATCCTGATCCAGATAGGCCACGGTCCGGCTAATCGTGAGCGTTGGCACGACGAACGTTCCGTTTTTAGCCATTCGCTGATAAACAGCCAGGGCAGTGGGTTCGTCGAAACTTTGCATCACCATTGGCGATGCAACGCGGGCGGTGAGTTGCCCGGCGGCCACTTTTTCGGCCACTTCCTTATCGCGGGTCGAGCCGGCTTTGAGCACGTAGCTCATGTGCTCAACAGACCCCAACCCCGCCGATGATACCTGATCCATCGTTAACGCAAACGGCACGTGACCGGAGGTTTTCATGCCCCGTTTGCGGGTTTTCTGCAAAATGTAAAGGTAAATTTTGGGCGTGATGGTGTTGTCGGTAATCTTCACAAAATCGACTTTCAGGCCTTGTAGCGAGTCGAGCATGTGGTCGACTTCGGCGGGTGTACTTACTTCCAGATCACCAATCCAGCTTGATTTATACCCTTCCAGTTTGGGGCCGGAAGTGAACAGGGTCGGCCCCGCCAGGGTGCCTTTATTGATTTCGTCGCGCCATTGCAGAACCGATGGACTCAGGTCGGCAGCGGCATCCCGAATGGCAGTAATGCCGTGGGCGATGTAAAGCGGGAACAGGTTTTTATTCTCTTCGATGAGGGTGTCGCCACCGCCAAAATGGACGTGCATATCCCACAATCCCGGAATGATGAACTTTCTCTTTGCGTCGACAATCGTTTTAGCCTGGAAGTTTTTGGCCTGTGCTTCATCAAAAACGCCAACAATCGTTTTACCTCGAATGACGATGATTTTCTTCGTCAGAATGTTGCCGGTTCGTACTTCAATCAAGTTTCCCGATTTAATCAGGATATCAACGGTTTGCTTCTGGGCTAACGCGAGGTTGGTGATCAGGAGACAAAAGAGAATGCTTCGCATGAATGGTGGAGGTTAAAGGTTATTACACAGAGATGCACAGAGAGAAACGGAGATGCACAGAGATTTTTTTATTAATTTCTCCGTGCATCTCCGTTTCTCTCTGCGAATCTCTGTGTAATAAAAATGTGAAATAATCTTACCCGAGCAATTCTTTACCCTGCGCCAAGGCCGCATCAAGGCCCGATAGATCAGTGCCGCCCGCCGTCGCGAAAAACGGCTGACCACCGCCACCGCCTTTGATATTTTTAGCTAGCTCTTTTACAACCTGACCAGCATTCAGTTTTTTGTCCTGAATGAGTGAATCGGGCAGCATGACCGCCAGTTGGGGTTTGCCGTTGATGTCGGCACCCAGCACCAGGGCCAGGTTATCGACTTTCGCTTTCAGGTCGTAGGCCAGTTGCTTGAGGGCATCGGCGTTAGGGACTTCCACGCGCTCCACGAGTACCATATGGCCGTTAACAGCCTGTACTTTGGTGAGCAGTTCGTTTTTCAACTGCTGGACTTTCTCGTTCTGCAATGCTTCGACCTGCTTTTGTAAAGCCGCCCGTTCGTCGAGTATTGACTGAACCGCTTTCACGACGTCTTTGGGCGCTTTCAGCAACTCCTTCAACTCCGAAACGACGGCCATCTGTTCATTCACCAACGCTTCGGCACCCTTCGACGTTTTACCTTCGACCCGACGAATACCCGTCGATACAGAGCCTTCGCCCGTGAACTTGAACAGACCGATGTGGCCCGTTGCCGGTACGTGGGTGCCCCCACAGAGTTCGACTGAATAATTTGGGTCGAAGGTGATGACCCGAACGAAATCGCCGTACTTCTCACCAAACAGGGCCGTGGCGCCTAATTCTTTTGCCTGAGCGATGGGTACGTTTCGCTTCTCATCCAGCTTTATATCCTCGCGGATTTTTTCGTTTACGATGCGCTCCACTTCGGCGAGTTGCTCATCCGTCACTTTGCTGAAGTGCGAGAAGTCGAAACGCAGGGCATCGGGACCAACGTAGGAGCCTTTTTGTCCCACATGGGTGCCTAACACCTCACGCAAGGCAGCGTGAAGCAGGTGAGTTGCCGAATGGTTGCTGCTGGTCAGGCCGCGACGATTGGTGTTGATAACGGCATAAACCGAATCCGCTTCGGTGAGCAGTTCGTCAATGCCCGTAACATCCTGAACGATATGAATGGTCAGGTCATTTTCTTTTTTGGTGTCCAGCACAGTCAGGGTACCGATTTGGTCGGAGCCAGCAAAAAGTTCAAGCGTACCGGTATCGCCAATCTGGCCACCCGATTCAGCGTAGAATGGTGTTTTGTCAAGCACCACCTGCACCTGCGTTCCCTGCTTGTTCTGAATCTTGCGGTACTTAACAATCTGGGCGTAGGCTTCGGGTTGATCGTAGCCGACAAACTCAACGCGGTCTGTTTCGTTCACGTCAAGCCAGTCGCCCGCCGACGAGGACGCATCTTTCCGCGACCGGGCTTTCTGCTCCTGCAAGGCTTTCTGAAAACCGGCTTCATCAATCGAAAGTCCTTTTTCGCGGGCAATCAATGCTGTGAGGTCGGCCGGAAAACCGAAGGTGTCGTTCAGTTCAAAGACCGTTTCGCCGGGGATCTCCGTCTTGCCGTCGGTCGTTAGCTGGCCGATGATCTGGTCAAGGCGACCCAGGCCGGTTCCGAGTGTCCGCAGAAAGGAAATTTCCTCTTCCCGAATTACCGTTGCGACGAAATCCCGCTGGGCGGTGAGTTCGGGGAATACATCGGCAAACTGCATGGCCAGCGTTGGCACGAGCTTGGTCATGAACGGCTCGGTCAGGTTCAGGTACGAATAGCCGTACCGGATAGCCCGGCGCAGAATCCGCCGAATTACGTAACCGGCTTTGGCATTGGAGGGAACCAGTCCGTCGGCAATGGCGAAGGAAACAGCCCGGATATGGTCGGAAATCACGCGCATAGCCACGTCCGTCATGCCAGTACCGGCGGTATACGCGATGCCCGAAATTTCTTCGATCACCTTGATGGTGCCTGTAAATACGTCGGTATCGTAGTTTGACCGTTTGTTCTGGATGGCCATGCACAGGCGCTCGAAACCCATACCCGTATCGACGTGGCGGGCGGGTAGTGCCTCCAGTGAGCCATCGGCTTTCCGGTTAAACTGCATGAACACGAGGTTCCAGATTTCGACAACCTGCGGATGGTCAGCGTTGACAAGCTCCTTGCCGGGCTTTTCGGCGATTTCTTCAGGCGTGCGCAAGTCGACGTGAATCTCCGAGCAAGGACCGCACGGGCCTGTATCGCCCATTTCCCAGAAGTTATCTTTCTTGTTGCCGTAAATGATCCGGTCTTCGCCCACGATGGGTTTCCAAAGGTCGAACGCTTCCTGATCGAAAGGGACATTATCTTTCGCATCACCCTGAAACACCGACACATACAGCCGATCTTTGGGCAGTTTATAGACCTCCGTCAGCAACTCCCACGCCCAGGTAATGGCTTCTTTCTTGAAATAATCACCGAACGACCAGTTGCCCAGCATCTCGAACATGGTGTGGTGGTAGGTGTCGAACCCAACATCTTCCAGATCGTTATGCTTACCCGATACGCGCAGGCATTTCTGGGTATCGGCCACCCGTTTGGACGGGGGCGTTCCGTTGCCTAGAAAGAAATCTTTAAATTGAGCCATCCCCGAATTGTTGAACATCAGCGTCGGGTCGTTTTTAGCGACCAACGGAGCCGAGGCAACAATCAGGTGTTGTTTAGATTGGAAGAAGTCGAGAAAATGCCGACGAATTTCGTGGGAAGTCATTTTTTAGTCAGTAAGTCTTTATAGTCAGTAAGTCGGTAAGCGGCTTACTGACTTACTGACTGTTCTGCAAATTTACGCCAAAACTTGCGTTTATTAAGAGGGCTTTCCAAGTTTGCGGTATGGAAAACGGCGGCAAGTTGTATTATGGGATTAAGGAAGTGGCAGAAATGTTTGACATTAATGCATCTAAACTGCGGTACTACGAAAAGGAATTTCCGACCTTTCAACCCAAAAAAAACCGCTCCGGCGACCGGGTGTACACTCAGGCCGACATCGACCATCTGAAGGAGATCCTTGAGCTCACTAACGAAAAAGGCTACACCCTGCCCGGAGCACGTGAGTACCTCAAAACGCGCGAAGCCAACCGACGCGAACACGCGCTATACATCAACAAACTCAAACGTATAAAGACTTTTCTGGAGAAAATGCGGGCTGGACTGGATAAGCCGGAACCCAAACTCGAGGAAGAGAAAGAAGACGCAGACGTTGACTGATGGTTGCCACATTCCTGGTTACGAGACACTACGTCCAGCACCATTCATGTTGATTAGCGCTTGTTCCTAACCAGCTTATCAATTGTTTCGGCTATGCGCTCAATTTTCGCTGCTTCCGTTTTAGCCGAATAGATCCAGTCAATCAGGTCACTTTGTTCAGTCTCCGAATACGTTAAAAACGTTTTGTAGGCGGCTGGTTCGTCCTGTAAACAAAGGTGCAGTTCTTCGGGAAGCGCCGTTGGCAGGTCATCGGCATACAAAATCACCAGTATCGAATCGCCAGCCTGCTTGCCAATCTTTTTACGGATTTCAGCCCGAACGGGTAAAAAAAGCTTCCCATCACCCATGGGCATCAACTTATGGCGACTTATGGCAAAGCCATCAATCGTCCCCCGAACGCGGACCCACCCAAAGTACGCATGGGGGTTTGGCAGAATTTCCGGGATAGCCGCATAAGTCCAGCCACCTTTACCAGGAAATTTTTCGAGGATGTAGGTTTTATTGACCAGGGGCGTTTCCAGTTTCATAGTATCTTTTTAAAAATGATCATCGCTGAAATGTCAGTATTGTCCGGTTTTCCAGAGCCTTCTCTAGTTAATTACCGCCAGACCTGAATCTACTGAATTACATCTAAACGTTCATCAATACAGATCAAACTGGTTTTTCACGACAGAAAACCGTAAGCTTGCAAACGTCACGTATCTCTCCTGTTTGTATACATAACCTGATTTCTGTTTCGTGTCCACCGATTCTCACCATCAAATTGCCCTGACGCTTGTTCCCGGTGTGGGTAGTATTCTAATCCGTCAGTTGATCAGTTATTGCGGCTCGGCAGCAGATGTCTTTACATCGCCATTAGCCCGTTTGATGAAGGTTCCGGGCATTGGCGAAGTTACAGCCCGCGCCATTCTTCGGCCCGATAGTCTGAAGGAGGCCGAACAGGTGATCAAAAGACTGGAGAAGCTGAACGCCACAGCGTTGTTTTACACCGACAAAGCGTACCCCGCCCGCCTGAAAACGCTGTACGATGCCCCTGCCCTGCTCTACTTTCAGGGCACCGGCAACCTGAATGCCCCGCGTACGATCGGGCTGGTGGGCACCCGGCAAGCCACCGATTATGGTCGACGGATCACCCACGAGATCGTAGAAGCAGTAGCGCCGTTGGGTGTTCATGTCATCAGTGGGCTGGCATACGGGATCGACATTGCCGCTCACCGGGCCAGCCTGACGCACAATTTGCCTACCATTGGCGTAATGGCCAGCGGACTGGATGTTATCTATCCGAATGTTCACCAGCGAACAGCGGCAGAAATGCTCGTTCAGGGCGGCTTGCTTACCGAAAGTCGCCCCGGCACGAAACCCGATGCGCATCTGTTTCCAGCCCGCAACCGGATCATCGCTGGCCTGAGCGATACCGTCGTCGTGGTGGAGGCAGCAGCCAAAGGAGGTGCGCTGATTACGGCCGAATACGCTAACAATTACCACCGTGAGGTTTTTGCCGTGCCCGGCCAGTTGAATCAGGCTTTTTCGGCGGGCTGCAACAAGCTTATCCGGGAGAACAAAGCCCAGATCTATACCAACCCGAAAGACATCATCGAAGCCATGAACTGGGATCAGTCCAGTGGGTCAGCCTCCCGAACGAAAACGCTTCCGACCTTGCCCCTGTCTATTACCGAAGAAGAAAGTCAGATTCTGGCTTTACTCCGGCAGGTTACCGACCTGCACGTGGATGAGTTAAGCTGGAAAAGTCAGATTCCAATGGGCCGACTGGCGTCCCTCCTGCTGACGCTCGAATTTCAGGGGTTCATTCGTTCGTTACCGGGCAAAAAGTATGCAGTCGTTTATAGCTGAATAATGTAATTACACCACCCAAGGACTTTAGCAGTGTAATTACATTATTCGCGCATTCGGCTTTACTTTTACAGCATTCCTAACAAATGTATATATTGTATGTCCCGCTTCAGTTTCATTCTTCTTCTGCTTACTCAACTCTCCATTTGTTCATTTGCCCAACAACCAGCCTCGGCAAGTAAAAAAAGTGGCAACCCTATTTTCCCCGGCTGGTATGCCGACCCTGAAGGTGTGCTTTTCAAAAAACAATACTGGGTCTATCCAACGTATTCGGCTCCCTACGAAAAACAGGTCTTTTTCGACGCCTTTTCGTCACCCGATCTAGTTACCTGGACAAAACACCCCCGCATTCTTGACTCTACGGCCGTTAAATGGGCAAAACGGGCCATGTGGGCGCCGGCTATCGTTGAAAAAGGTGGTAAGTATTTTCTGTTCTTCGGTGCCAATGACATTCACGACGACAAAAAAGAAGTTGGTGGCATTGGTGTAGCTGTTGCCGACAATCCGGCCGGTCCGTTTCGGGATTATCTGGGCAAACCGTTGGTTGGACAGATTCATAACGGAGCGCAGCCCATCGACCAGTTTGCATTTAAAGACAAAGACGGCCAGTATTACCTGCTCTATGGCGGCTGGGGACACTGCAACATTGCCCGGCTGAAGAACGACTTTACCGGTTTCCTGCCATTTGCCGATGGCACCATATTTCGCGAAATTACTCCCAAAGGATATGTCGAAGGGCCGACGATGTTTGTCAGAAACGGTAAATATTACTTCATGTGGTCGGAAGGGGGATGGACGGGACCTGACTACTCCGTTGCCTACGCCGTAGCCAACTCACCCTTTGGCCCCTTTGAGCGGGTGGGCAAGATTTTGCAGCAGGACCCCAAAGTAGCTACCGGAGCCGGCCACCACTCGGTTATTCAGGTTCCCGGCAAAGATGAGTGGTACATTGTCTATCACCGGCGCCCCTTGACAGAAACGGATGGCAACCACCGCGAAACCTGCATCGACAAAATGTATTTTAATTCCGACGGGACGATAAAACCCGTTAACATAACGGTTGAGGGCGTGGAAGCCCGGTTATTGAAGTAACGTAACCTTGTTTGTGGCCTAATTTCCAGCTCCGGCAAAACAATCGAAGCGGTTTTCGGTAGTGAACTATACACTAAACGAAAACCGCTTCGATTATGGGAAAAGGCGATAAGAAGTCAAAAAGAGGAAAAATTTCGAGGGGTTCGTACGGCAAAACTCGTCCCAGCAAATGGAACGATTCCACCTACAAAAAGCCGGAAGCAGACTCAACTAATTCATTGTAATACTGACCGTCCCGGTTGGGTGAGAATAGTTTTTCTCACCCAACCGGGACGGTTGCTGTTATATGTACCTACCGAGACTTGGCTCCTTTTGGATTTGCTCCTCCCGATTTTGGTTTTGCTGACTCAGCGACGGGTGTTACTTCAATCGGCGTTACAGGCAATACAGGTTCGGGCTCGTTTACAGGCTGTCCACGTCGGCGTCGGCCTTCAGTAAAGATTGTAAAACCGATAAGGCAAATCAGCAGCACATTACAAATCAAGTCGATGGTGTCGCCGGTATGCGCCAACGGAGGGTCGAACCGAAACTCAATAGTATGTTTACCGGCCGGAATCCGCAACGCCCGCAGCACATAGTTGGCCTGAAGATGGGGCACTGCCTTTCCATCGATAAACGCCTGCCAGTCTTCATGTCCCCGGTAGTAAACTTCCGAGAAAACAGCCAGTCCATCGCGGGCAGCGTTCGCCGTGTAGATCAACTTATCCGGCCGGTAGTTCGTCAGCTGGATAGTGCTGCCCGTATGGTCCATTGTGGCGGGTAGGTTACCCAGTTCAGCCGCGAATCGTTTATCAACAACGGCCGAATCCCGCGGATTGAGCGTTTTCATAGCCGCCAGTTCGTCGTCGGCATTAGCCACTTGCTGCACCGTACCCACAAACCAGGCCGCACCGAGTACGTCGGGGTTGGGAATCACCACCGGTCCCGGTTGCTGCTGCGGATTGGCCGGATCAGGCTGCCCCGGCTGGATCACGTACTTCGCATGCAGCATGTTCAGGATATGCAGCGTATTGGATTGAAAGGCATAATTGATCAACTCGTTGTAGCGACGTAGGCGCGTCGTGTTATAGCCCCCTACGGATCGGTGAAAGTAAGACGTCCGGTTCGTTTCCATGAACGAGCCCGTCTGATCGAACACCCGGTACCCCAGCGACTTATCCTGCAAAATCTGCTGATCGGCGGGCGTGGGCTCAAAGGGAACACTAGCTGCAGCTTTCGACACAAAATCAGCATTATTCAGAAAGCGCTTATCGACCGAAAACAGATCGAAGATGACAATTGCCAGCACAATCGGATAAAACAGACCGGCTTTAATCTTATTTGTCAGAAACAGCCACAGGGCTGCGGCTGTCAAAACAATTAAAATAACCGATCGGAACGCATCGGACCGCAACAGGCTCTGCCGGTCGCTGATAAGCGCTGACTGAAACTCACGGCCCGCTTCGCCGAAGATTCTGGACAGCATATCGCTGTCGTTCGGTGCCTGGAAACTAAAGAATGCACCACCAAGAACGGCCAGGACAAGTGCCACACCCGCCGTCAGGCCCAGACTAATAAGCAAAGGCTGCCGGAGTTGGGCCAGGGTCATTTTTTGCGTAATGATCGTTTGCAATCCCAGCGCAGCCCCGGCGGCAAAGAACAGTTGAGCCAGACAGAACGCCATCGTCATGGCCCGAAACTTATTGAGGTAGGGCAAATAGTCGAACAGAAATTCGTTGAAGAACAGTAGGTTTTTACCCCAGGCGAGCATGATCATCAGCACTGCGGCACTCAGCAGCCACCACCGGATTGGCTTTCGAATCACAAATAACCCCAACACAAATAGAAATAACAGAGCCGCCCCGGCATACGCAGGACCACCCACAATGGGCTGATCGCCCCAGTAGGTTGGCGCACCCAGTTCGGCCATTTGTTTAGCTGCCGCCGGGTCGATACCTCGGCTGGCCATGGCTTTATAAAACTCGGAATCGGTGGTCAATCCACCCCCCGCCGACGAGCCGCCCGCAGCGTTTGGCACGAGTAGCGTCAGCGTTTCGGCTTTGCCATAACTATACGTAAACGCGTAATTTTTGTCCAGACCGCCCGTCGATTCGCTGGCGGGTGCTTTTCCGTCCGGGTTAGTCGTTTTAGCCGTCAGTTCCGATTTACCGCGAATGGTCTCTTTTGTATACTGATTCAGGACCAGTACCCGCTTGGCAAAACTCCCGGCCCCCAGCGCACCGGCAACAGCCAGTGTAGCCAGCCCCAGCGCCATTTGCCGCCCTTTTCCGGCGCGGATCAGGGCAATGCTTTCGATGAGCACATACAGGCCCACCGTCATGAACAGGTAATAGGTGATCTGGATGTGGTTGGCGCCAAATTCCATACAGGTAAAGAAGCCCATGAGCGCAGCGCCAAGCCAGTATCGGCCCCGAAGTGCCAGAATTACCCCGGCCAGTACACCGGCTCCGTAACCCAGCGCAAATAGTTTGGAGACGTGCCCGGCTTCGAGACTTACAATACCGAATGTCCCGAATCCATAGGCGACGGCCCCCAGCACCGAAAGCCAGGGATTACAGCCAAGTACGACCAGCAGCACGTACATGCTCAGAAGTACGACGAAAATGACATTGGCCGTATTAGGCAGCGTTTCCACGACACCCATTACAGCTTTATAGACCAGAATATAAGGGTACCGGTAATCGATCATATAGGCGGGCATACCGCTGAAGACAGCGTCTGTCCATTGAGGTTTTTCGCCGGTTTGTTTAGCGATTTCGCGAATCTCGCGGGCTGATGCGACAGATTCCTGCACATCGTGCATGGCGAGCGTTTTGCCGGACATGACCGGCGAGAAGAAAACAACGGCCAGCACAAAAAGTCCAAGCACGGCAATCAGGTGCTGGACCAGGCCGGTTCGCCGGTTCGGTTGTAGTAAGGTTGGTTGGTTCATAAAATCAACTGGTACGTAGCCCAAAGATACGTCTTTGTACCAAAACGGATAACCTACCCGTCCGATTGTTAGACCAGAAAGCCCGCCGACACTTTTTATACCATCGTCAGTATCAGCTACAAACTAAAATTTAGGCCTGATACGCAACCCTTTGACACCACATTTCGTATAGGCTGACATGCGTTATATCGTTGTTTTTGCTCAGCAGGAAATAGGATATGCCGTCGGGTTCGACGACTCGTCCGACGCGTTCGACTTCTTATTTTGGGGGTATGAAGAATATGAATTGCTCCCCTACGGTATTTTCGACATGCTCACGGGCGATATCATGCCCTATGAGCATCGGGGCGAACGCACAGCCGACGTGGAGGAGCCCGTTATCCGTCGCATCGCGATGGATTATGTCAAATCGGCTGTTCGGCAGACGGGTTCAGGGCAAGTTAAAAAGAAGCTTAAACAATAATTTTAGTCGACCTAAATACGTTTCATTGCCCGCTACATATTAACTAAAAATAGTCTGTCTTAGCTATTCAGTGTAAACCAGCAAAAGCCGCTTCCTTTTAGGGTAAGCGGCTTTTGCTGCACTGGTAGTTTACCCGATACAGGGTTACACCACCATGATATCTTTCTCTTTTGCGACAAAGGTTTCTTCGATACGGGCAATGAAAGCGTCGGTTAGTTTCTGAACGCGCTCCTCGCCTACTTTCACAGCATCCTCCGACACGCCGTCTTTTACCAGTTTGCGAATGTCGTCGTTGGTATCCTTACGGATGTTACGGACGTTAACTTTTGCCGTTTCAACTTCCTGCTTTACTTTTTTCACCAGATCGCGCCGACGTTCTTCGGTAAGTGGCGGAATACTCAGGCGAATCTGTTCGCCGTCGTTGTTTGGGTTGAGGCCTAAGTTGGAGTTACGAATCGCCTTTTCGACCTCGCTGATGAGCTTTCTCTCGAACGGCTTGATAACAATGGTTCGGGCATCGGGGGTATTGATGGACGCAACCGTGTGGAGCGGTGACAGCATTCCGTAATATTCTACCTGTATCCCGTCGAGCATACCCGCGTTAGCCTTTCCTGCGCGAATTTTTGTCAGTTCAATGGCCAGGTGCTTGAGCGCCTTTTCCATTGTATCTTTTGCATCGTCGAGAAATAACTCGATTTCTTCCATGTTTTTAAGGTTATAAGTTATTGAGTTATTGGGTCATTGAGTTATAAAGCTATTACGTGCCAATAAGGCCCATTTAACTTACTAACTTACTAACTCTATAACCCTATAACTCTTTATTCAGGTAATTTCATGGTAATGAGTGTACCCTGATTGCCGTCGCCCTGTACCAGTTTGAGCAGACTTCCCTTCGTGTTCATGTTGAAAACGATAATAGGCAGGCTGTTTTCCTGACAGAGCGTAAAGGCTGTTAAGTCCATCACGCTCAGTTTCTTTTCGTAAACGTCTTCGAAGGTGATGGTGGTATACCGGGTAGCCGTTTTGTCTTTCATGGGGTCGGCTGTGTATACACCGTCAACTTTGGTGCCTTTCAGTACCACATCGGCTTCAATCTCGATAGCTCGTAGACTGGCCGTGGTATCGGTGGTGAAATAAGGACTTCCGGTACCGGCCGCGAAGATCACGACACGTCCTTTTTCGAGGTGACGCACCGCCCGCCGACGTACGTAGGGTTCGCAGACCTGCTCCATTTTAATGGCCGACATCACGCGGGTGTACATGCCGTGCTTTTCAAAGGAACTTTGCAGCGCCATAGCATTGATGACAGTTGCCAGCATACCCATGTAGTCGCCCTGAACCCGGTCGATACCCGAACGCTCACCGGATACCCCGCGGAAGATGTTCCCCCCACCAATTACAATGGCTACTTCGACACCTAAGTCAACGACTTGCTTAATTTCCTGGCTGTATTGCTCCAGTATAGCCGGGTCAATATTGTATCCGTTAGGCCCAGCCAGAGCCTCTCCGCTCAACTTGAGCAGGATGCGTTTATACGTTGTTTGCGATGTCATGAAGGGAAAATTTGCGGGCAAAGATAAGAAAAAGGCCGAACGTTCGGCCAGCAAAATTAATCTTAAGCTGATTTCCAGAGTTCATGAAGCCGATTTAAATCCCGTTTCATGGCGTTAAACACCTCTTTTTGGGGGACGGTCAAGCGGGTTGCGCCATGTTCGGCTCCACCCACCGGATACTCAATATGCAGAGAGACAGGCATCTGAATCTCATATTTCTTGAGCAGCGTAAAGTAACGCTTAAAATCAACGATACCTTCGCCCAGCGGTACGTCCTGTACGGTTGCTACCCCACTTTTCGTCGACCAGATAAAATCTTTAATGGCAATCGACTTGATAGACGGCTGTAGTAAGCGAAGGCCGTTGGGCCAGGACTGGCCACCCTCTACGGTGGCATGACGGATGTCATATTGTACGCCCATATACGATGGTACGGCCGTTTTCAGCATTTCCCAGATTTCCCAGACGGAGGCTCCTACCAGCAAACCCGCATGATTCTGGTAGCAGCCAATCAGATTCAGCGACTTGTTCAGTTCACCAAGTGCCCGCAGTTGCTGCTGAAACCCCACAATCGACTCCGGAATGGATTTTTGTTCGCCATACTGATACCACTTCATTCGGTACAGCTTAAATCCGGCTTTCGAAGCTGTTTTGAGCAACCGAACGTCAACGGCATTTGTGGCATCGCCCACCGCCGTTGTCATGAGCTTGGGCGGCAGACCTGCTTTTTTCAGGGCTTCGGCCGCTTTCGGCAAGTCATCATCAACCCGCTCAGGCCGCACATGCCCATCCGGCCGAACGGTTAAATCGACACCAGCGAAGCCCATTTCGGCCGCGGCACTGGCCATATCTGCATAGTTGAGAAACTGCAAATGCTTCGAGAAAATATGCACGTCGGGCAGCGGCAGGTCGGCTTTCTCGGTTTGTGCGGGAAGCGATGCGGTTACCAGCGGGAGCGCACTAGCGGCCAGGGCCGTTTGCTTAACAAAGCGTCGTCGGGTGTAGAGGGTATCCATACTAGCAAAAGCCAGCTTACGCAAATTCTACCAGTACCTGTCCCTTTTCGACTCGGTCACCTTTGTTAACGCGGATGCTTTTTACAGTACCCTCGCCGGGTGCTTTGAGCAGGTTTTCCATCTTCATAGCTTCCAGAATGAGCAGGCTATCTCCTTTTTGAATCACATCACCCGGTTGCACGCTGATGCCAACGATCAGCCCCGGCATGGGGGCTTTCAATTCATTGACCTTGCTGCTGGCTACTGAGCTCATTCCCATTTTTTCGAGCAGCAGATCGAAGCGATCTTTTAGCTGTACATGGTGAATATGGCCGTTTATCTTTAGGCTAACCGTTTTGTCAGCGGAATTGAGATCGATCACTTCGGCCGTAAACGACATATTCTTGTGCAGAATATGAAACGTCCGGTCGTTAAGTTTCACCAGATCCCAGTCAAAGGGCTCGCCAGTAACAACGGGCTGACCGTTCATAAAATCAATGCTAACGGATGGGGTTTCTGTATTGGTCAGGGTTGCCGTATACATATTCAAAAGCTTATTGTGTCGTATTGAAGTGGGGGCAGCGTTTGATCATTGACGCCTGCCATCGGTAAAATCACAAACTACGATTTATTTACTAACCAGATGCCGATTAAGCAGATACCCATCCCTGCAAATTGCACCAGATAGATTTTTTCGCCATCCAGCACACCCCACATGAGTGCCACAATGGGGATTAGGTACGTGACCGAGGCCGCAAATAAAGGCGAGGCCAGTTGCATGACTCGGTTGAAGAAGATTGACATCAGCCCTGAGCCAAACACGCCCAGCGTTACTAGCGCCCATAACGACCAGTTGCTGTGGCCCTCTACAACCCGACTAAAAAAATCGGTAGGGATCAGCGTGAGCAAGGCGATGGGTCCGGCAAAGGCAAAGAGCCAGGCCGTTGACACCAGAGCAGGCAAATGACTCAGATACCGGCCAATCAGGTTGGTATTCAATCCATAACAGATGGTAGCCAGGACAACCAGGAGCGCGTAGCCGTTAATCTGAAAGGTGCCGGTGGCACTGAAAAACACCAATAGCAGTGAACCCGCCAGCCCGAGTAAAATCCCGGCAACCTGTTTCAATTTCAGCGCCTGACCGAAGAATACAGCCCCCAGAATGAGCGTAAACAACGGGCTCAGTGAGTTGAGCGCACCAGCTAATGAACTGTTAAGGTGAGCCCCTGCTTCGGCAAAGAGGAATGCCGGAATCACAAACCCGATGATAGCCGATGCCAGCAACGCCACCCAGCGATGCCGGACCATAGTCCGAATATCCGGCTGCTGGCTTTGCCTGGCCAGAAAAGGGGAGAAAAATAAGAGCGCAAACACCAATCGACCAGCGGCTACCTGTTCGGGTGGGAAAGCCCCCAGACTTCGCTTGATGAGAATAAATGAACTCCCCCAAACCAGGGCCAGCGCACACAACAACACCCACGCCAGCAGAGGCCGATTTTGGGGAACAACAACAGGTTCTTCAGTAGTCATCAGCCATAAAAACAGAGTCGCGGATGTGTTCCGCGACCCTCTTAAACAAGTTCTGTAATGTAATTCTCCCGAATTTCGTCGAGAATATCACTCACGCCACTGTACGAATCGGTGGTAACCAGACGCATCCGGTAGGGTTTGAAATCAGGCAAGCCTTTGAAATAATTGGCGTAATGACGTCGCATCTCGAACAGACCCAGAATTTCACCTTTCCATCGGATCGAGAAATCCAGATGCTGGCGGCATACGGCAACCCGGTCGGCTACAGTTGGCGGGGGCAGGTGCTGACCCGTTTGGACGAAATGCTTGATCTCGTTGAAAACCCAAGGGTGTCCAATGCTGGCCCGGCCAATCATTACCCCATCCACGCCAAACCGGTTTTTGTACTCCACCGCTTTCTCGGGCGAGTCGATGTCGCCGTTTCCAAAGATTGGAATCTGGATGCGGGGGTTTTCTTTAATGCGCCCAATGAGCGTCCAGTCGGCTTCGCCTTTGTACATCTGCACCCGCGTGCGGCCGTGCACGGTGAGTGCTTTGATGCCAATATCCTGCAATCGTTCGGCCACTTCGCCCACGTTTTTGGTAGACTCGTCCCATCCCAGCCTGGTTTTTACTGTTACAGGCAAGTGGGTTGCTTTGACAACGGCATCGGTCATGCGCACCATCTTGGGAATATCCTGCAACAAAGCCGCTCCAGCACCCCGGCATGCCACATTTTTAACGGGGCAACCGTAGTTAATATCGATCAAATCCGGATTGGCGCGGGAGGCAATCCGGGCACATTCGCCCATCGTTTCCACATCGGAGCCGAAGAGCTGTATGCCAATTGGCCGTTCGTACTCGAAGATATCCAGTTTCTGCACACTCTTGGCGGCATCTCGAATGAGGCCTTCCGACGAGATGAATTCTGTGTACATCAAATCGGCGCCGTTTGCTTTACAAACCGCCCTAAAGGGTGGGTCGCTCACATCCTCCATAGGAGCCAGTAATAACGGGAAATCCGGTAGTTGTATATTGCCAACGTTGATCATTGTCTGTTTATGAGAGATGTCAGGTATTGAACCTGACCTGATTTCTAAAATTGATACCCAAAAATCTGTTCAATCCTAAAACCTGGCCCCGTCCTGATAGTGAATTTGGAGCAGGACACAAGCTAAGTTTTAGCACAATGCAAAGGCCAAATAGGTTCCCTAGCAAGATTTTTGCGAACTAGTCTGTAAATTTACAGGAAATTATGCAACCAAGTTATACGCCCCAAGGCGCTACATCACGACCACCCACACTCGGCGGCTTGTCTATGCTCGTCGGATTTGTGCTCATCGGGGGTGTTGTCAGCACACTAATCCTGTTTGTTCTCCTGGCGGTTGGCAAAGGCATGGGTCTTGCTGAAGCCCAGACATACCTGGCAGCATTGGCCACCCAACCAGCGAAATCGCCCGGTAGCTGGTACGAGTTAATGACACTGCAGGCCGTTAACCACCTCGGTACGTTTCTTTTGCCCAGCCTCGCCTACTGGTATTTGATCGAACGTCGCACCTGGTCGCAATTCAATCACCGGTCTTTATGGCATGTAGCGGGCATAGGGTTTGTCGCCGTTATCGTAATTGCCTTCATGCCGTTCGATGGGCTGATCATCGACTGGAACCAGAATCTGCATTTACCGGAGACACTCGCGCCGGTTGAGCAGTGGATTCGGGATAAGGAGAAGGGGCTGGAAGATATTACCAAATACCTCACGACCTTTCGCACGCCGGGGCAACTGCTGATGGCTTTTCTAGTGATTGCCATTATTCCAGCCATTGGCGAGGAAACTTTATTCCGCGGTATTCTGCAACGCAACCTAAGCTACTGGACGGGCAATGTTCACGTCGGCATTTGGCTGGCAGCTGCCTTGTTTAGTGCAATTCACGTACAATTTCTCGGTTTTTTTCCACGGATGCTCCTCGGAGCATTGTTTGGTTACCTTTATTTGTGGTCGGGTAATCTGTGGATTCCCATTCTGGCTCATTTTGTCAATAATGGCTTCACTGTGTTGATGGTTTATCTGCATCAGCAGAAAGTGACATCCATGAACATTGAAGATACGGAAACAGTACCTTTAGCTGGTGCATTGATTTCGGGAGCCTTTACGCTGGTATTACTTTATTATTTCAAAAAAAGTAATGACCAGCAGGAGGCAATTAGCTCGGAGCGCTGACCACATCAACCAATGAGCACTTCTACCGACAACCTAACCTCACATGAATATGACCGAAAAGTGGGAAATAATTTATTCAACACCGCTGCCTCACCGGGCCGAACTGGTAAAAGCGCTGTTGCTCGAACATGAAATCGCAGCCGTAGTTATCAACAAACAAAGCAGTAGCTACCCTACCTATGGCTGGGGCAAAAGCGAAGTGCATGTCCTAACCCAAGACGCTATTTTAGCCAAAGTAATCCTGGAGAATGAAGCAACGTTTAGCTAAACTTACGAACCTTCAACAACGGGTCATTGCGGCCGTAGCGGGAGTTCCCTTTATTTTATTCATGATCTGGTATGACGACTGGACGTTTGCCCTCCTCTTTTGTCTGGTGAGTGCGCTAACCCAGCGTGAATTTTACCGACTGCTCGGCCTCGACGGCTTCGAACCGCTAACGGCCTATGGTACGGTGGTGGGCACCATGATCTGCGTATTGGCTTATTTTATCGAAACGGACCGGATGGGCACGGGAAACTACTTTCTGATTTGCCCTGCTTCTTCGATGATCTTCCTCATTAAGCTGTACAAGAAGAAGGATATGAAGCCCTTTACCAATATTGGCTTTACGTTTCTGGGGATTATCTACGTAGCCATGCCGTTTGCCCTGCTCATCATTCTGGCGCTTCAGGGGGGCAAGTTTCACCCCATGATCATTACCGGCTGTTTACTGCTTCTGTGGGCAAGCGACATCGGTGCTTATTTTGCCGGGACCAAATTTGGCCGACGTAAACTGTTTGAGCGGGTATCGCCCAAGAAATCCTGGGAAGGCAGTATTGGCGGAGCAGCCGCTGCCGCACTGGTTGCCCTGGGCCTTACCTTTTGGGCACCCGAATTACGGCCCTGGCAATGGTACTGCGTAGGCGGCATTATCGTCGTAACCGGTACCTATGGCGACCTGGTAGAGTCATTATTTAAACGGAGTATCGCCATCAAGGATTCTGGCAGCAGTATTCCCGGACACGGCGGATTTCTGGATCGGTTCGATGGGTTGTTGCTGGCCGCCCCCTTTATTATCACGTTTCTGAAGCTGTTCGCCTGACATACTTGGAATTAAATTAAGACCTGAAAGCCTAAATCTTCTTAAAATTCGGGTAACAGAAACCATAACCTGCCTTTTCCTCGTTTACTTTGTAGTATGGTTCATTTGTCTATGAAGAAGTCATTGACGTTTTTGGTCTGTCTTCTGGTGCTTTCGGCGCTGGCGGGACTCTTTTCCACCGCGCAGGCGCAGGGGCAGGAACGGCAAATCACGTTCACCGGCTTCATTACCGGCGGCAAATCAAATGATGCCCTTCCGGGTGCGTATATTTATATACCCAAAGCAGGAAAAGGCGTCCTGTCCGCTCCCAATGGCTATTTTGCCCTGCCGGTATTTCCGGGCGATAGCATCATTTTCAGCTATGTCGGCTTCAGAACCCAGTACCATATTATTCCCCGTCGCCTAACTGAGCTTACGTATTCGGCGGTCGTAGCGTTGCAGGAAGATGTAAAAACGCTGGCCGAAGTGAAGGTTTACCCCTATGCAACGGAAGAATTGTTTAAGGAAGCCTTCGTTAACCTAAAGCTCCCCGACGAAAAAGAGCGCGAGAACTTAGCCCGCAATACCAGTCCTGAAGCCATTATGCGGCAAGCGGCCACCATGCCCATGGGTGCCCTGGCCAACCACCAGAACTTCGTGAATCAGCAGTTTTTTGGGCGGGAATCGCTAATTGGCCGTAGTGCAACGCCAACCTTCGCCTTTACAAACCCCTTTGCCTGGGCCAACTTTATTCGCTCCGTCAAGCGGGGTGATTTAAAGACCAAGGAATGGCGGAGTGAGCTGAACAAAGCCCCGCGCGAGAACATGACGCGGAAAGATATTCTCCAGGAGAACAACTGAGTACCTTATTTAGTAATAATTCCTTCACATTCCGAAAAGTCTGCGCCCTGTATCTTTATGGATTAAACTAATCCATATGGGATGCGCTACTTCTTTGCATTCAGCTCGCCCGCTCTCCTGCGCGTAAAACCGAACGTTTGCCTAAAGCCTGTTTATCTGGTTACGCTGTTTCTGTTGACTTCACTGGCCAGTGCCCAGTCAATCAGCAGGGAGACGGTGCAACTGACACAACAAAATCCTGACTCCACCTACCGGTTTCTGAAAAGCCAGTTAGATCGGACCATTAGCGAACAGAACACTCTCGCATCCGGTGACTATCTACAACGAATAGGCATACTGCTGTATCATCAGGGCAGCTACGCGCAGGCCATAGATCACCTGCTCCAGGCTCAGAAAATATTCCGTGCTGCCGAAGATGGCTACCGACTGGCCCGAAACCGCAACGAACTCGGCACCGTTTATTACTACAATGAACAGGTCGACCAGGCCCTAACGCAATTCAACGAGGCACTTGACTTCTACCAGCAGGAACGGAATCCCGCCGGGCTGGCCCAGACCTACGCTAACATTGGCCATATCTACGAAAAAAAGAAGGCGACCAAACAGGCTTTTTTTTACCAAAGATTAGCACTACAGTACGGCCGGATTATCAACGACTCGGGAAGCCTGACTAAGATATACGAGAATCTGGGGAGTATTTTTGAAGACGAAGCCCGCTATGATTCTGCTTATTTTTACTACCGGAAAGCCCTGACCCTCTCCCGAAAAAACGGCGACGAACTAGGTCAGATCGAAATTATCAATAATCTAGGCGACATTTTCCGGAAAACAGGCCGTTATCAGCAGGGTATGGAACTCTCCCGACAAGCCTTACAACAGGCCCGGCAGCACGGGGAACGCTACCAGTTAAGTGCCGCCCTTCGCGATATGGCCAAGACGTTTAAGCTCCTCAACCAACCCGATAGCGCCTATAAATACATTGAGCAAAGTCGGGATTTGACCGATGAAATCTATGCTGCCGCCAATAACCGGCAAATCACTCTGCTTCAAACCTTGTATGACGTGGAGCGGAAAGACAGCGAAATCACTCAACTCAATGCCCAAAAACGGATTGACCTCATCATCCTGTCGGCCAGTGGTGTGGTGCTGTTGTTGATCGGGGTTCTGGGCGTGGTGGTGATCAGTCGGCAGCGTCTCAAAATACGAAACGAGCGGGCTACCAATCAACAAAATCAGCAGATTTACCAAACGCAACATGAACTGATGCAGGTGGCCTTGAAAAACAAACAGTTGCAGGAAGAAAATCTGAAAGGACAGCTTGAGTTGAAAAGTAAAGAGCTAACCACCCACACACTACAAATCATTCAAAAAAATCAGGTACTGGAAGAAATAAAGAATGACCTGGCTACTATTCTGAAAGATGAAAAACGGGATCAGAAAAAGCAACTGCGGGCATTGGTCGATAAGATAAGTCTAAGCTTTAACCAGGATAAATACTGGGCTGATTTCCGAACCATTTTCGATCAGGTGCACCCGGCCTTTTTTCAGCAGTTGACCCAGCGTTTTCCGGAGTTGACCGCTACCGACATGCGGCTGGTTGCCTTACTGAAAATGAACATCAGTTCCGCGGATATAGCCACTTTACTCGGTATCTCGACCGATAGCCTCCGGGTGACGCGCTATCGGTTACGTAAAAAAGTCGGGCTTTCAGAAGGCGAACCCCTATCCACCTTCATTCACAGCTTTCCAGTACAAAGCCAGCTTTCACCCGGAAACAAGCTAATTCCAGTGTCTTAACAACTGGGTAACAGCTTGATAACAATAAGATAATGGCTATTTATACCCATAAAAATACGTTGATTACCAGACATTTATCTTAATTCACTTCATACTGTTGCCTGTCTGTTAACGCGTTTACACCCGTTGTTGCCTCTTTGTTAACGGGTCAAATTTGTCCGGCGCCCTGACTTTCCCACACCTTTGCAGCATCAATTCCAAAAGCGATTGAGCAACCCCAAAAACGTGGAATTGCCATTTTGCCAAACCGGATGAACCGACTTCTTCTACTCCTCACATGCCTTCTCGTTGTCGTTAACGCCCTTGCCGGAACAATCCGTGGACGGGTCGTTGATGCAACCACTGGCCAAACCGTTATTGGTGCCACGGTACAAATTGACAACACAAACTTCGCTTCGGTTTCGGGGCTCGACGGCTCGTTTATAATCAAAAATATTCCCGTCGGGTCGTATCGAATCCGCATCAGCTACGTTTCGTATCAAACCTTATTTCGTGACTTTGTTCTGAATCGTGATGGCGAGACAATAACGCTTGACTTACCCCTCGAAACGGAAACCAGCCGGGAAATCACCGAAGTGACTGTAAAAGCAAAACGGGATGGATCAGGTGACCAGACTGCCCGCGACCTCGAACGGAACGCACTACAAGTTACCAACATCGTTTCGGGGCGGACCATCGAACTATCTCCTGACTTGACGGTCGCCAATGTCATTCAACGCGTATCCGGCATTTCTATTGAGCGGAACAGCAATGGCGATGGGCAGTATGCTATTCTGCGGGGTATGGACAAACGCTACAATTACACGCTCGTTAACGGGGTGAAAATTCCCAGCCCCGACAATCGGTACCGATACGTACCGCTCGATATTTTCCCATCGGAACTCCTCGACCGGCTGGAAGTGTACAAAGCGCTGACCCCGAGTATGGAGGGCGATGCCATTGGCGGGGCCATCAACATGGTCATGAAAGACGCGCCGGATCACCCTACGGTTCTGGCCAATCTGGCTACGTGTTATAGCGAACTGTTTATGAACCGCCCGTTTGTTCATTTCGATGCAAAACAGATCAACAGCCAGTCGCCCTACGAGCAGTTTGGTAATCAGTACAGCACCCGCTTCGCTGACTTCAACAAAGCATCTTCAACCTATACTAGTCAAAGCCCACCACCCAACCTTATTGGCAGCTTCGCCATTGGCAACCGTTTCTTCGACCAACGTTTCGGTATTATGTTGGCAGGTAGCCTCCAAAACACGTACCGGGGCAGCAACAGCCTGTTTTTCAATGGCGACGTGGTCGATACCCTGCGCGGCATTACACTCAACAAGCAAAGTGAGCGGCAGTATTCGGAGTTGCAAACGCGGTATGGCCTGCACGCTAAAATGGACTTCCGCATCAATCGAGACGGCGGACCAGAAAACAACAAAATTCAGTGGTTCAACGCCCTAATCAGCCTGACCAACCAGCAGATACGGGAAACGAAATCGACGGAACTGGGCATTGGTGGTTTCGACCCGGTACTCGGTAACGCAACCCTCGGCTTCGAAACCCGCTCCCGACTTACGAAACAGAAAATTTATACGAGTACCCTTCAGGGTACGCATCAACTAACGCCCATTTTTGGTGTAACCTGGTCGGCGGTTTATTCGCTGGCCACCAACGAAGTGCCCGATCAAACGAATATCTCCCTGCTGGGTATCCGCACCAATTTCGTTGAAACCCGAACAACCGTTCAGGACGGGGCTCGCCGGTGGGAGCATAACTCGGATACTGATCTGGCCGGATACCTGAACCTCAACCTGAAAACAACCTTGGCCGGTATTGACGTTGAGTGGATGGCAGGGGGACTTTTTCGGGATAAGCAGCGCACTAATTTTTACAATAACTACACCATTCGGCCAGCGAATCCCTTTGCCAAATACGGCGTCGACTTCACTAGCTATAACCAGATCGTTTATTCCGTCCAGAATCCGTTAGGTTCAGTAGCTTCGGCGCTCAACTACGATGCCACCGAGCAGACCACCTCGGGTTATCTGCAATTTCGCACAACCGACCGGCCGCTCGAAGTAACCGGCGGGGTGCGCATCGAGCATACCAATCAGGGTTACGCCATGAAATTCCCGATTGGCGAAGACCAGCCCACCGGCAGCCAGATTTATACCGATGTGTTGCCGAGTCTGCACGTGCGGTATCGTCCCAACGTGCGCACAAACTGGCGTCTCTCCTACTTCCGGTCGTTGAACCGCCCCGGCTTCTTTGAAATCGTACCGTATCGGATCGTTAACGAAGAATACCAGGAACGCGGCAATCCGAACCTGAAACGAGCCCTTGCCAACAACATCGACCTGCGATACGAGTTTTTTCCCCGACCGCTGGAACAGTTCATGGTTGGCGTTTTTTACAAAGGCATTCAGGACCCTATCGAATACACCCTTCAAAAAGACGCCATTCGCGGCCAGGACTTGTATTATGGGCCGGGCAACTTCGGCAACGCAACCAACGTTGGCCTCGAACTGGATGCCATAAAGTACTTTCGGCAGTGGGGAATCAAGGCGAACTACACATATACAAATTCGAGCATCACAACGCCCAAATCGAAGCGAATCCGAAACGCACAGGGCGACCTGCAAACTATCACCGTCAATCAAACCCGCTCGCTATACGGCCAGTCGGCGCACGTAGCCAATCTTTCATTACTCTATAAAAACAGCGAACATGGGTGGGACGGCCAATTGGCGGCCAGTTACACCGGTCGTCGCATCAACACAGTATCGCAGTTTGTAAATAACGACCTGTACCAGAAGGGCTTCGTTCAAATGGATGCCTCGCTCGAAAAACGGTTTGGCAGAGCCAGCGCAGGCAATTCTTCATCGGGTTTTCTGCTGTTCATCAAAGCTAACAACCTGCTCAATACACCTACGGAGATTTTCATCAACAATCAAAGCAGCCGGAATTCTGATGTACCGAATCAGGATGTGTCGGGCAAAACCCTCATCCGGCGCGATTTTTATCAGCGCTCGTATGTGCTGGGCGTACGCTATAAGCTTTAATAAGTCATTACTAACCAATAAATTACCATGAAGAAAGTACTAATCCTGGCCGCATTTTCGGCGGCATTGCTGGCTGGTTGCTCCAAAAGCTCCGATACGACCACTACCGTTACGCCGACACCGGTTCCGGTGGTAAAAGAAGCTGTTTCGGGCGATGTGTCCGGCACCTGGGCCAAAGGGAGTACCTACAAAATTACCGGGCATTTACAGGTGCCTACCAGCCAGTCGCTGGTGATTGAAGAAGGCGTAAACATCGTATTCAGTGACTCGACCGTTAAGCCGGAGTTGATCGTCCGGGGAAATCTTTACGTGATGGGTACATCGGCAAGTCCAGTGAAATTTACGGTGCCTGATGCCTGGAAAACAACGGCCAACCAATGGGGTAACTTATGGGGCGGTATCATTGCCGCGCCAACCTGTGCTGAAATGCTGATCGACAACGCCATTCTTGAATACGGGGGCGCCGTAACGACCGAAAGCTCACCCTCGGTGAAAGCCGGTCTGTATAAAGCTACCGCCGGAAGTCACGTACCGGCCGTCAACTATTCCAATGTGAACGGTAAACTGGTGATTGTCAATAGCCGATTGAATAACCAGAACGAAGACGGTTTTTATGTTGAAGGCGGTAAAGTGATCATTGCCAACAACAAAATCTACACACAGGGCGTCTCAGGTGGCGATGCCATCAATATTAAATCGGGTGTTCAGGCCGATGTGGCCTTCAACCTGGTTTATAGCCCAAACACAAACGCCCTAAAGCTCTCGAATGCCGGCGACCGCTCGCCACAAGCGTACATTGTTGCGTATAACAACACGATTGTGAACGCGGGCTGGCGCCGACCAACGATCAAAGGCGGTTCGATTTGGGTAGAACTGGGCGTACGGGCCGATTTGTACAACAACCTGCTGGCCAATGACCGATTCGGTTTTAAGCGTGATCCCAAGAATGCGGAGGATGCTCGCTCGAAGGTCAGCAATAACCTGTACTACGGCTATACGCAGGATGGCGTTACGGGTTTCCAACCCACAACCGAAATCCTGGCCGGTACCAGTGATATCATCAGCAAAACCGTTGGCGATAACGATCCAAAATTTGTGAATTACCCACTTTCGACCGATTCTAAAAACGCGGTGTTCAACACAGCCTGGGATTTCCGACTACAGAGCGGTTCGCCAGCTGTTGGCAAAGGCACATCGAGCTTCACGCGGTTGTATGCCGACGGACTTTCGTTTGCGAATGGTACACTGTATAAATCACCAGCTCCATCAACGACCATTGGTGCTTTTGGAACCAACTAAGTGAGCGGCAACTAATCAAAACCGGGTTACGCTGAGTAGAACCATGAAATTCACTCGGCGTAATTCGCTGGAATACTCTTTATACATGAAACATCAACTGCCGTTACTTTTTATCTTTTTTTTAGTTGCCTGCCAGTCAACAGCCCAGAAAGTTGTTCAGCCGGTTTTTATTACGGATACCGTCCGGCATGACACCGACGACCCCGCTATCTGGATTAACCCAGCCGATCCGGCTAAAAGTCTCGTTATTGGAACAGATAAGGATCAGGACGGCGGTTTGTATGTCTTTGATCTGAAAGGCAAGATTGTGCGTGAGGTTCACGACCTCAAACGTCCCGACAATGTTGACGTGGCTTATGGGTTGATGCTGGGCGGCAAACCCACCGATATTGCCGTTACAACCGAACGATTTACGCACAAGCTCCGGATTTTCTCGCTACCCGACATGAAACCCGTAGACAACGGTGGCCTCGACATGTTTGTGGGCGAAACCGGGGAAGGGTTTCGGGATTTGATGGGCATTTCGCTCTATACAAATCCAAAAGGTATTCTTTATGCTATGGTAGGTCGCAAATCCGGCCCGACAGATGGTTCATACATTGGCCAATATCAACTCGAAGACGATGGTGCCGGACAGATTAAGGCTTCGCTGATCCGGAAGTTCGGTCAGTACAGCGGCAAAAAGGAAATCGAATCCATCGCCGTGGATAATGAGTTGGGCTTTGTTTATTATTCCGATGAAGGCGTTGGTGTCCGGAAGTACTATGCTGACCCTGAGAAAGGGAGTCAGGAATTAGCGCTTTTTGCAAAAACAGGCTTTGCTGAAGACCATGAGGGTATTTCTATCTACAAAACAGGTCCCAAAACCGGCTATATCCTGGTATCGGACCAGGGAGCCAATCAGTTCCATATCTTCAAACGCGAAGGAGAACCGGGCAACCCGAATGAACACAAACTTCTTAAAATCGTTAAAGTAGCGGCCCAGGTAAGCGACGGCTCCGACGTCACGAACGTGCCTCTTGGCAAGCAGTTTCCCCACGGTCTGTTCGTGGTCATGTCTGAAGGTAAAACCTTTCACTATTACCGCTGGGAAGACATTATTAAATGATATAGGATGTATTTCTTTCGCGTTAGATACGTCTTGCATCATACATCATTTTACCGCCCACGTTTTCAGGCTTAACTCGCTTCCGTTGAATACGGCGTAGGTTTTGGCAAATACCCATTCGCCGAGATTTATGTATCGGCTCGATGGCGTAACGGCCAGATCGAGCGGCAAATGGCGGTGACCAAAAATATAATAGTCGTGGTGCTGCCTGGCTTCTACTTCACGGCAGTACTGCATGAGCCATTCCCGGTCTTCGCCCAGGAAATGATCCTCCCCTTTCTCCTGATTACTCAGTCGGCTTCGGCGCGACCACGCCTGAGCCAACCCAACACCCAGGTCGGGGTGTAGCCAGCGAAACAGCCCGCGGGCCAGTCTGCTCTCAAACACCGTTTTCAGGCGTTTATAGATGAAATCGCCGGGACCAAGGCCATCGCCGTGGCCGATAAAAAACTGTTTGCCGTTGATGTCGTACCGGCGCGGGTTTCGATAGACAGGAATACCCAACTCCTTAGTGAAGTAGTCGTTCATCCACATATCGTGATTACCGGTGAAAAGGATAATCCGCGTACCAGCATCGGTAAGTTCCGCCAGCTTTCCCTGCAACCGGATAAATCCTTTGGGGATGGTGTGCTTGTATTCAAACCAGAAATCAAATACATCACCTACCAGAAAAATCACATCAGCATCGTGTCGGATAGCGTCCAGCCAGGCTACCACGGCCCGTTCCCGGTCGAGGCTCTGCTGGATGGACGGCGTACCGAGGTGAAAATCGGACGCAAAATAAACGTTACGGCCAGTGGCAAGCGAAATGGTTTCGATATCAGACATGCATACAGGAATTCGACCGTAAAACTACACAACGATTACCGTTCACTCAGTGAACCGGACCAGATGTCGATAAAAAATACATCTTTAATCCTCCCCTTTCGTTCATGGGGCGCTTAATCTCTTTCGACAGATGAGTGGTCTATTTCGAACGCTATCCATCGCGCTATTGCTGACATGGCCGGGCTATCGGCTTCAGGCTCAGCAATCGGCACAGCTGATTGCTGAGCTGGATTCTATTCATAGAAGAATTCTGAATACCTCCTGTGCGAACCAACAGGTGATATCCAACAGAGCCATGAACCTGTATCTGTCTGACAGGGTTGGGAGTTACCTCGCTGACTACAAAAACCTCTCATTTTACAAAAACTACGTTACCTTCAACACAAGGGACGGCGTCTTTTCACTGAATCACAACTTCTTTCAGGCAACCGGTGTCGACGAACCCGTAAGGTCATTTCTTGTCGTGGGTGTTAAAGCCAATGTCATGAACGCCCTGGCGTCGACCTTTACGGATAAGCCGTTTAGGAATGAATTGGGCGCTACGCTGAAAAAAGCCTGGATTGGAAAACCTAAAACCACGATAAATAATTGCCGGGAGAAAAACCTGATGGATACGAAGCGATCATCTATATTAAACTTGCTCAAACGTGAGATCGAAAACAAAGAAGCCGACTTCATTAAATCTATTGACTCACTTAAACAGGAAGGCCTTTCTGATTCGACTCTGGCTCACATCAAAGCGGAATTGAGTCAGAACTTCTATGCTGGTTTACGAGATGAGTTCTCGCGAAGGTTTGCTTCTTTACAATACCTTGAACTGGCTGAAACTGCACGGTATAAGCAGATTACTACGCATTGGACAACCCTCAACGCATACTTACCCTTTATCCTCCAGCGCTATACCGTAGCCAGTTCATTCGCTCAAGTGGCGGAAACCAAAAAAAACTATCCGTTTGAGCTTTCACTTATTCATACACGATTTTGGGAGTCAAAAAAAAGGGGTAGGCTATTTCTTTCCTTCGAGGGCCGTATTGTCCTGAACAATTCTATACAGAGTTTTTCAAGAGAAACTATCAGCTATAGTCAGTATACAAGTTTAGGGGGACTTGACACGCTTACCCTAAAACAGCGGGCAATCCGATCACTCTACATTGGCGACTACGCTTCTTTCCTCACACCCGGCGCAAAGATCAGCTTTGTTTACTACCCGGCAGAGTCGCACATTGGCCTGAGTTCATCGCTTGAACAAAATATGGGCACTTACCGCGCTTTAAACTGGACGATTGGTATCCCGGTCGTATTGATTGACAAAGCCGGAGCCCCATCGGCCAATTTTGAGTTTCAGCTTAACTATTCTGACGTTACTCGTTCTTTTCTACCCGGACGGAAAACGAGTGACCGCCTTAGTATTGGGCTGACCATTGCCGTTCCTTTCAGTAAAATCATTTATTGACAAGCTGTGTCTGTGCGACAAAAACATCTACACTACTCATCTGGTATGTAAGAAAACGCTAATTTTGGGCTTTCTCAAAATCATCCCATGAAAATCAAATCACTGATACTGGCTTTTCCGGTTTTGTGTCTAGCCTGCAGCAGCCCCGCTCCTACTACCGATCCTGCTAACCAAATGGACGCCAGCCCGGTAGTGGCTAAACAAGTCGCTGGTGTCAATGCACTATCGACCGATGCTAACTACGACGAACCATGTACCCTACTCGGGGAAGAGTATGTTCGCCGAACATTTAATCTGGACGAAACAACGAAACTGGAAGAATCGATCGAGCATTCCGGTTGTGGCTTTGAATGGGCTGGCAACAAAGTTGTTGTGTCGTTCGGTGGTAAACGCCCCTACTCGTCTACCTTCCTGGCCGAGTATATCTTTGATAAACAGTTTCAGGGTAAGCCAGCCCTTGCCATGACGGAGCCGGTTGAAACGGCCAATGATTCGACCATCAGCGGTCCTGAAACAGAAGGTACCAACGCGGAGACGTCTGCTGAAACAACCGTACCGGAAGAGACAAAACACACGACAGCCGACAACCACCCCCAACATGCTGGTGTTACATCCGCAGCGCCAGCCCTTACCGGCCATGCAGTGAGCACGGGTCACTTTGAAGCAGTTTCGAACATTGGTGATAAAGCCGTTTGGGATGCATCAACGGGTGCTATGCACGTTTTATATAACAATCACATCATCAGTGTTACTGTTGAGTCGAAAGACAAAGCCGATGTTAAGAAAGAGCGTGCTCAAAGTCTGGCCGAAGTTTTAATCGATAAGATCGCTGAGAACGAATACACGAAGCGGTTGTAAATGGCATTTCGACACAAAAAAGGGTAGCGGGCGTTGTCTGCTGCCCTTTTTTGCGTAAATGACCGTCCCAATCAAACCAGTTTTGACATCAACTCTTTCACGCTTAACACTCGTTAACCAAAACTACCCAATGACTATGCAGGAACTATCCGGCAGACGAGAATTTGTACGTGTAATGACGAAAGCGGTCGGGGGGTCTTTCCTTCTTCCTACCTTTTCCCTTCATCACCCAGCCCCTCGTGAGCAGCAAGTGTTTACCGTTGGCCAGATTATGGAGTTAATCCTTAAAACGATTCCCGGCGCTCCCTTTCCCAAAACGGTTGATACGCTGAAATCAGGTACGTCGTCTCAAAAGGTGACGGGAATTGTTTCCACAATGTTTGCAACGGTCGATGTTATTGAGAAAGCGATTGCTGCCGGGGCGAACTTCATCATTGCTCACGAACCAACGTTTTACAACCATGCCGACGAGACGGACTGGCTTGAGAACAGCGACGTTTATCGCTATAAGCATAACTTACTGACAAAGAATGGGATTGCACTCTGGCGTTTTCACGACTACCTCCACTCCCACCGCCCAGATGGCATCCAGGCGGGTATGTTGGCAACTCTGGGATGGACAACGTATGCCAGTGCGGCTAACTCACACGTGTTGACCATGCCTGCTACCCCATTGAGCCAACTCATCAGCCACGCGAAAAGTAAACTGGAAATCAAACAGCTGCGGGTTGTGGGTGACCCAGGCCAATCCTGTCAGCGAATTTTATTTATGCCAGGTGCATCGGGTGGGCGGAGCCAGATAACCGCAATTGAAAAAGAAAAACCAGACGTCATTTTTTGCGGAGAAACCAGCGAATGGGAAACACCCGAGTATGTCCGTGACGCCCGGCGTCAGGGCAAAAAATTAGCTCTGGTTATTCTGGGCCACATCATGAGTGAAGCGGCCGGTATGGAATGGGTCGTTTCCTGGCTAAAGCCCCAACTGCCCGGCGTTAAAATTTCATACATACCCTCAGGTAACGAATTTACGTATCTGTAACGGGGAATAGTGACTGAAGCTGGAAGGCGTGCTACGGTTTCAACCGTAGCACGCCTTCACAAACAAACCCCTTGTTAGACGATTCTGCCTAGTAAAGGTCAAGCTATCAACTTATACGGGTATTTGCTCAAAAACAACGGCAGGCTGACTGGCGTCTTTGAAGGCTTTTCGAGGACGGATATTCAGGGTCTGGAAAAGTTGCTGATCGGCGTCCTCGTTCGGGTTTGGCGTTGTTAGGAGTTTATCCCCGGCAAAGATGGAGTTGGCTCCGGCGAGGAAGCACAGCGCTTGCTCTTCGGTATTCATTCGTACCCGCCCGGCCGACAGTCGGACCATGGCTTTTGGCATGATGATACGAGCCGTGGCTATCATCCGAATCATTTCCCAGACCGATACTCGTGGCTGGTCTTCCAGGGGTGTACCCTCTACCGGTACCAGTGCATTGACTGGCACCGATTCGGGATGTTGCGGCAGTGTTGCCAGCGTATGCAGCATACCAATCCGGTCGTGGTCCGACTCGCCCATGCCAATAATACCACCGGAGCAAACAGATATACCGGCTTTACGGGCGTGGCCCAGCGTATCCAATCGGTCATCGTACGTGCGGGTACTGATAATATCTCCGTAGAACTCTTCGCTGGTATCGAGGTTGTGATTGTAGGCGTACAGGCCAGCGTCTTTCAGTTTCTGAGCCTGGGTTTCGGTGAGCATTCCAAGAGTGCAACACACTTCGAGTCCCATCTCATTGACGCCATGTACCATGTCGAGTACTTTATCAAAGTCGCTGTTGTCGCGCACTTCGCGCCAGGCTGCGCCCATGCAAAAACGGGTACTGCCAGTATCTTTAGCGCGTTGAGCGGCCGTCAGCACCTCATCCACCTCCATCAGCTTGTGTACCTTCACGGCGGTATGATACCGCGCAGCCTGCGGACAGTAAGCACAGTCTTCCGGGCAGCCACCCGTTTTAACCGACAGTAAGGTGCAGACCTGTACTTCCTGCGGATCATGATGTTGACGATGAACTGTGGCGGCCCGGTACATCAGGTCCAGCACGGGCGAATTATAGATTTCGGCGATTTCAGCGCGAGTCCAATCGGTACGCATGGATTTACTTTTTTAATGATAAGCTCCTAAAAAAGGAGCAGTGAAACGCGTTAGCCTAATGGCTATGAGTTATCAAAAATCGCAAATCAAATGTCATAAACCAACAATCATTTTAACCCAAAGAATACTCTCATCAACTTAAACGGCCGGATCAGTAACATATAGATAGCGATACAGACAAGAAGTGTGGCAAAGCTGATGACAAAAAAACCACTGTAAAGACCTAACGATGTTTGGGTTATGATATAATACCCAACGAGTACGATAACCGTTTGATGCAGGATATAGAAGGGATAAACGGCTTCGTTCAGGTGCGGCAAAATCGGATGATTCACATTAAGATACCGATACCCATAGGCAACAGTGGTTAACACCGAAAACCACGTCAACCCAAGTCGATTAAAGCTAAACAATGTAGTCAGTAGTTTCGATGCCTCAACGGTATCGTCACTGATCAAGGCTCGGGAACCATACATAATGATCGTACAGATCACCGTAGCCGCCAGGAAGTAAAGACGCTGGTCGGTGATGATCTGCCAGAAACTTTTTCGGCTGATCAGGATAAAACCGAGCCAGAAGAGCAGCAGGTTATTCATGAAATAAGCCCAGTCATTTATCAGCGCGTGGGTTTCGTGGGGAAAGAATCCGCCAAGAACCACATCATTCAGCAGTAAAAAGCCAACGAGCCAGAGTGCTCCACCGGGCCGGGCAATAAGCCGACCGATCCGATCGACGAAACGCTGGCCCGACTCGCGTTTTAGCCACTGAAACACAGGAATACTTATCAGTGAATACAGAAATAGGTAACAGACAAACCAGAGATGATGCCAGCTAAAGGCACCACCCGTGCCGCCATCTTCGTACGGTTGGAAGTTGAAAACTTCGGGGTAAAACGCCAGATAACTACCGGAAAATCGTCCCCTAAACAGCCACTCAATGTAGATTTGAGGGGGTACGATTACGAACATGCCAAAAACCAGCGGCACAAACAATCGCCGGACGCGCTCACCAGCATAGGCACCATACGAGCGTTTTTTCAGGGCAAAGAAGGTACCGGCTCCTGAGATAAAGAATAATAACGGCATCCGCCAGCGATGCAGCCACCGCATCACGACTTCCATTGGTACGCTATGTTCAGCACTTTTTATATGCCAGTTCCACGACACGTAAATCATGCCGGTATGGTAGAATAGCAGGGTCACAATGGCAATTACCCTGAGCCAGTCGAGGTCATGACGCCGGGTAGAAATCGCATTTATTACTGATGAAGTAGCTGGAGCTGAGGTTGGATGCATGATTTTTTGCTTTACGGGGTTGATGCAGCAAAGGTGCGCTCCAGAGGCTTTACAAGCCCTATTTCCCGACGAGTAAGCACTTCGCGCCTATCGGGACGAACTAATAATATCTGCTACCCTACCGCTCGGCCCCCTGCCCAAGCCCTTTTACCCGAAACTGCGCCGGTGTCTGGTTGGTCAATCGTTTGAAGGCTGTATGGAAAGCAGACGGCGAATTGTATCCCACCCGTTCGGCAATTTCATCGATTTTCAGGTTACTGGTAGCCGGTTCACTCAGTAATTGCCGGGCCTCGGCAATACGGTACGCAGCCAGCCAGTCGAAGAACGTTTGCCCCAGTCGGTCGTTCAGCAACTGCGACAGATGATGCGGACTGGTATCTAACCGGGCGGCCAGTTTCGGTAATGACAGATCACTGTCGAGGTAGGGTTTCTCCGTTTCGAGCAGGCGAGCGAGTTTACGTAAAACGGCATCTTCGACCTCTTCAGACAGCGCCGATTTCTCATATTTCTTTTTTGGTTCCGCAAGGGACTCTTCCGCAAAGACCGTTTGTTCGGGTTGTGCCGTGTTCAGCAAAAAATCCGACTCCTGCATTACCAGAAAACTGATTGCGTAGATGGTAGCAGCCATATACGTAGCCAGCAGATAATCGCCTACATCGTGGTAAAACTGAGGTTTTACCAGCACGATCAGGAAGGGTACTAATGCGAAGAGCAAACTTAATAAGCGTAATGACGTATGTATTGAGGAGTCCGTTTTTTTACCCGCTGTGCGATTAGCCGTTCGAATGGTCAGGAGAGCCAGCGCGGCATATACCACACAGCTGAGCAGTGTCAATTCATTAATAAAATCGCGCAGACCCGTAAAATCATCAGACCAGTAGGGCTCTTGGTGAATGAAAGGCAATTCGGGATGTTGCGCGTTTATGTAGGCATTGTATTTGACCTCCAGCGGCTGATAATGCCAGGTTACTGAGTTCACCAGCCAGATAGCGAAGGGCAACAAGTGCCATCCCCAACGAAGCGGCAACCGTTGCCAGAGTCGGCTGTAAATAAAAAAATAGAATAACGGCCCCAGCGCAAAATTGAAAGGCTCAGCAAAATCGCTGGTCCACAATGCCCTAAATGTGTAGTTCGTATAGTTTAGGAATATTTCACCACTGACCGCTGAAAGCGCCAGTGTAAAAAAACCCAGACAGCGATTTCCTACGCTTTTCGACCGCAGACCGGTTAAGAAAAAAACACCAAGAAAAATCCCCTGGGCTACACCCAGAAAGATGATGAGGGCAAACAGGTCAAGATGTATAGGAAGGGTCTGCATCAGGATAACGTTGCTGATTGCAAGGTAAACAAAAAGGCCTATACACCGGGCCACTAGGGGTGGCTTTAACGCGTACAGGCCTGAATCAGGTACGTAAAACGAGTTATCGAATGTCTACTTCGAAAGGCAATCGCATCTGAATACCCTGCATCGTTTTGAGTTTTTTCAGGTACTTCACATACGGAGCCAGTTCACCAAGCTGAGCCTGAATCTTCGCATCTTCGTCATTACCGAACGACATCATCAACTGCTCGAAGAACTCCTTTTTGCGGGGCTGATACTTTAGTTTGTAATCACCCTCTTTCAGTTTAGCCGTTTGAGCCGCCAGTTTTACAGCGTCGTCAAGTCCGCCAAGCTGATCGACCAAGCCAATGGCTTTTCCCTGCGAGCCCGTCCAGACGCGGCCACCGGCAATGGCCCGAAGGCTGTCAATCGGCAGTTTTCGTCCGGCTGCGGCTTTGCCCGTAAACTCGGCATAGATTCGTTCAGTAGCCCGCTGCATCGTCTGCTTCTGGAAGGGTGTCATTTCATGCGTACCCGTCGGGAAGTCAGCGTTGGTATTGGTTTTTACCCGGTCGTAGGTGACACCGAGTTTGTCTTTAAAGAAATTCTCGGTGTTGAACAGCAACGAAAAGACGCCAATAGAGCCCGTTATGGTGTTTGGCTGAGCTACAATTTTGTCGCAGCCCATCAGCATATAATACCCGCCAGAAGCCGCATAGTCGGACATAGATCCAATAACAGGCTTACTTTTTCGGGCAAGCTGCACTTCGCGGTACATCACATCCGACGCCAGAGCACTGCCTCCGCCAGAGTTGACCCGTAACACAATCGCTTTTACTTTATCGTCGAGACGGGCTTTCCGAAGTTCTTCCACGATCGTCTCGGAGCCAATGCTATTCTCGCCACTCTTGCCCGACTGAATATCACCCGAAGCCACAATGACGGCAATCCGGCTTGAGCCCGTCCCTTCCGACTCTGCATCAACTTTTTCCGAATTTTCGTATTTGCTCAGCGATACGTAGTTGATCTTTTTCTTCTCGTCGACGCCCAGTTGCTTCTTCATAACGCTTTCCAGCTCATCCTGATAACCGATGTTGGTCACAAGTTTTGTACGAAGTGCATCGGCGGGTTTCTGGATGGTCAACTCATCGGCATAGCGTTTGAGCGAATCGACCCGCAGGTTCCGGCTCTGCGCTATCCGAACCAGCATGTGGTCGTTTACGGAGTTCAGAAACGAGTTTACCTGTTTCCGGTTAGGATCGCTCATATCTTCGCGGATAAACGGCTCTACGGCACTTTTAAACTCGCCTACTTTGAAGATTTCGGGTTTGATGCCCAGTTTATCGAGGGTTCCTTTAAAGAAAGAAAGTTCGGCATTCAAGCCGTTCCATTCCAGATCGCCCGCCGGATTCAGGTATATTTTATCGGCAACCGATGCGATGTAGTACCCTTTTTCGGTCATCGTTTCGGCATAGGCATAGACAAATTTTTTCGACTGTTTAAAGTCGATCAGTGCGTTACGAACCTCTTCGAGAGATGCCCAGCCAGCCGCCGGACTTTCCGTTTGCAGGTAGATCCCTTTGATTTTGTCGTCGTCTTTTGCCTCTTTCAGCGTCTGCTTTAATTCGATAAGTCCAATGGCATCTCCACCGCCACTTATGGGTCCGAATCCCTTGAACGGATTATCGACACTCCGCTCTTCGATCGGCTTGTCCAGGTCTAACTTTAAGACGGTGTTTTCTTTAACGGTTGTTTTTTTATCCGAAGATGACAAGGCCGTTCCTAATCCTATAAGGAGTAAAAAGCCTACAAAGGAAAACAACAGCAGGCCAACGATTGTAGCCAGAACATATTTAAGAAACTGTCGCATGAATTATAATTAATGTAAAGCCTTTACAAATCGGGCTATATACAAATATAGCCCGGAAGTAAGTTTCCGGGCTATAAAAATGTTAAGTACGCGAAAATAGCGGACGAATGGTGTAAACCTTACATCAGCTTATAATCGTTGATCGAGGTCTGAATTACTTCCCAGGCTTCTTCCTGCCCGTAGATGTTGGCCAGTTCCATCACTGCCGGTTCGTCGGGCAGGTTTTTGTAGGTCATGAAGTAATGGCGTAACCGTTTTACAACGCCTTCGGGCAGTTGAGCCAGTTCTGTAAACTGACCGTACATAGCATCTCCTTTCAGCACGGCGATAATTTTATCGTCTGCTTCGCCTTTGTCGATCAACCGGAAACCACCAATGGGGATAGCCTGTAAAATAAGGTCACCGTGGGTAATTTCACGTTCCGTCAGAACGCAGATGTCGAGGGGATCTCCATCGCCCAGTTCAACTGTCCGGCCGGATTTTTCACTGGCCAGGCGGGCAATCTGTTCACCACAAAAGGTTTGTGGAATAAAACCGTACAAGGCTGGTAGAACGTTGGAATATTGCTGAGGCCGGTCAATTTTGAGGTAGCCAGTTGTTTTATCGATTTCATACTTAACGGTATCCGTCGGTACGATTTCGATAAAGCACGTTACTTGTTTGGGCGCTAACTCGCCAATTGAAATACCGTGCCAGGGATGGGCTTTAAAATTACTCTTCATTGGTTGGTTGTATTACTAATTTATTCTATTGATTGAAAAAGAAAAGCCGTTTAAACCGGCACATTTTGGTCAGTAAATCCTATCTTTTCGGCTACCAGTTGATCTGTTGAGCGATTTAAGCTCTGGCGAACGAGCATTTCGCCCAGAAAACCTGCCAGAAACAATTGCACGCCAAGAATAATCGCAACAAGGCCGAAGAAGAACAGTGGGTTGTCGGTCACATTTCGAAACTTCTCCCCCTTTGAAATATTGATAAGCTTCTCGATAATGAGCCAGATGGCAAGTACCGAGCCGATAAAAAAGGACAGCGTCCCAAAGGTTCCAAAGAAATGCATGGGCCGTTTGCTGAACCGATGGACAAACCCTATTACGAGTACATCCAGAAAGCCGTTCACAAAACGCTCCAAACCAAATTTGGTAGTACCATATTTCCGGGCCCGGTGCTGCACAACTTTCTCCCCAATGCGGCTAAATCCATCCCAGTTGGCTACAATGGGCAAATTCCGGTGCATATCGCCATACAGCGACGGTGCAATGGTTTTGACTACTTTTTGCCGATAGGCTTTTAGGCCGCAGTTAAAATCGTGCAGTTGTACCCCGGATATCCAGCGCGAAACAGCATTGAACAGCTTGGTAGGCAGCGTTTTGGTGATCGGATCGTATCGCTTCTGCTTCCAGCCCGAAACAAGATCGTATTTCTCCGCCGTAATCATTCGGTACAGCTCCGGTATTTCGTCCGGGCTATCCTGTAAATCGGCGTCCATGGTAATGACCACCTGTCCCCGAACGGCCAGAAAGCCGGTTTGTAAGGCCGCCGTTTTACCATAATTTCGATTAAATCGGATGCCCCGCACATTCGGGTTACCGCCTGCTAACTGCTCAACAACGTTCCATGAATTATCCGTACTGCCATCATCGACGAACAGGATTTCGTAGGTATACTGGTGCTCCGTCACGACCCTTACAATCCAGTCGTGCAGTTCGGGCAGCGACTCATCTTCGTTGTAAAGCGGAATCAAAACGGTTAGTTGAAGCGGTTCTGGCATATATATTCTAAACGCAAGGTCGAACCGCACGGGCGGCCCCACGCCGAAACAGGCGCAAAGATTTTTGCAAAGGTCGCAGAGTTTTCAGAAAATCAGGTAAAAATCCCGGAGTAATGCCCGAAAATCTGATGAATACGTTTCTTTTGACTGTGATTTCGCCTGATCGGCCACATCAGCACGCTCATAAATTATCAGCATTTCTTCTTCAGGTCTCCTTTCTGTATACGAATAGCCGCTCACAACCCGAAATGCGGGCTTTTGAGCGTTGTGCCGTAAAGACAGGCGTTTAAAGGCATATAGACCTGCTTTTCGGGCAATTTCGGCCAATAAATCTGTTTCATAAGGCGGCAGCAACACCCACCATTGCCCCGTTGGCTTCATCAGCCTGACAACAGTTTCGACTAATTCGGGAAAAGGTAAGTCGCCGGTATGCAAAGCCCGGTTAACGGCCGCATCCGTTGAACGAAGGTGATTGGTATAAAACGGCGGATTGGTCAGAATCCGATCATACCGAATAGCGGGCCGGTAATCCTGTATACGACCCTGCATAACCTGAATCCGGTCAGCGAACGGGCTGGTCCCTACGTTTTGGGTAGCCTGACTGTAGGCGGCATCATCTATTTCAACCGCATCGATATTAGCCATTGGATTTCGTTGGGCAGCCATAAGCGCCAGTAAACCCGTACCGGTTCCAATGTCCAGCAGGTGTGTCACCCGATCAGTTGTCTCATCGCCATTAACATCAGCGTAGGCTCCCAATACGCAGGCGTCCGTGCAGACTTTCATAGCCGTACGATCCTGCTGAATGGTGAATTGCTTAAATGAGAACATACATGGACCGAAATTTTGCCACAATCTAACGAGTATACAGATTTTCTGTAAAACCCGATTAATTGAATTCTTGCCCCTTCTTCTCTAACCGGCAGTGATCAGACAGGGGGTAACGTGGTTCCTGCTGACAAAAAAAGTAAATAAGGCGCCTACTACAAACTGGTACTCAACCAAAATCAAAATTTCAATACACGTTTATTCCCTGACCGTGCTTGTGATACTTGACCAAATGGAGGCATTTCCGTTGTCTGCAATGGTCTCCATAGTTCCAGAACAGACCTAAGTTATTTTGCAATAAATCAAGAAATACAACCAAGCAAACAATTTATTTATTCACCCCAATTTGGGAGCGTTCCCAAAAAATGGGAGCGTTCCCACTAAGAAATATTAATACCGGAACCAACATATTGCACTATACTTGACAATAATTGTGCTCTATTAAGATTAGAAGCGAAATAAGTAGCACCTTACTGAACAATTACGTCTAGCCGATCAGATAATCTTTCGCTGTAATGAGTGCTGACTTGACTCAACGACGATCAGCTTGAATTGTATTTTTCAATTAAAACCCTTTAAACTACCCCGCACTGCTTATGCCATTTTCTACCACTAGTTCAGTCCAGTCAAAAATCGGGTGGCTCGTATGCCTGCTGCTCGTCTTGGAGCTGTCCGCGCTGGCCCAATCAAAGCGGCCCGTTACGGTCAGCGGTTTGGTTACATCAGTTGAAAGTAGCCAGGGAGTACCCGGCGCCAACGTTATGGTTAAAAACACCCAGCAAGGTACTACGACCAATGCCAACGGTGAGTTTACGCTGGCGGCTCCGGCAGGTTCGCTCGTGCTGATCGTTTCGTCGATTGGCTACCAGACGCAGGAAGTACCGGTTTCGGGCCAGAGCAAGCTAACCATCGCCCTGCAACCGGATAATCGTTCATTGAACGAGGTCATCGTTGTAGGCTACGGTACGGTAAAGAAGAGTGACCTGACCGGCTCGGTTTCGTCAGTGAGAGCTGCTGAACTAAAACAAACACCGATTGCCAATTTCGTTCAGGGCCTTCAGGCCCGGGCTTCGGGGGTACAGGTTACCCAGAACTCAGGCGCACCGGGGGGTAGCATCAGCGTTCGCATTCGGGGCAATAACTCGATCAGCGGCAGCAGCGAACCGCTCTATGTGGTCGATGGATTCCCCATAGCCGGGGGCGACAACCCGGTGGCAGGGGGCGGCAGCGGACTCGGGAATGACAATGGCAACCGGCTCTCGGTGCTATCGACGCTGAACCCCAATGATATAGAGTCAATGGAGGTACTGAAAGATGCCTCGGCCACCGCTATTTACGGTACGCGCGGAGCCAATGGCGTCGTACTGATTACAACCAAACGGGGAAAAGCCGGAAAAACCCGCGTAAGCTACGATGGCTATTACGGGCAGCAGCAAATCCGGAAAACGCTGGATGTGATGAATGCCACGCAGTTTGCACAATACGAAAACGAAATTGCCGGCACACCACTCTACCCCAACCCCGATCAGTTAGGGAAGGGCACCGACTGGCAGTCACTTATTTTCCGGAAAGCGCCAATGCAGAGTCACCAGCTGTCCGTATCGGGCGGCAACGAGCGCTCGCAGTTTGCACTGTCGATGAATTATTTCGATCAGGACGGGATCATCATCAACTCCAACTTCAAGCGGGGATCGGTGCGGGTCAACCTGGACAATACGATCAATAAAAACTTTAAAATAGGCACGAGCCTGACGTATACCTACTCCGTTAATAATGGGGCCATTACCGCCACACTGGGCGATGGAGGTCCGTCGGGAGGAATTATTCTGTCGGCCCTTACCGCTCCGCCCGTCTTTTCACCCTATAATGCCGACGGCACACCGACTATTTTCACGAACCGCTACCTGGACCTCAACAACCCCATTGCGCTGGCTACGGAGGTGCTGAACCGAAATACGACCCGTCGGTTTCTGGGCAACATCTTTGCCGACTGGACTATTACCAATGGCTTAACCTACCGGGCCTCGTTTGGGGGCGACCTTGTGACGGATACCCGCGACTCGTACGTTACCCGCAACATCCGGGCCGGTTCGCAGGTGAACGGCATTGGTGGTAAAGGAAATGCCAACACCAATACGGTACTGCACGAGAGTCTGCTGAATTACCACCGGCTGTTTGGGACGCATGACGTAAATCTGACCGGCGTATTTTCGACCCAGGGTCAGGCACAAACCTCCGATGCCATGACCGGCCAGCAGTTTCCCAACGATCTTGTGTTGAACAATAACCTCTCGCAGGCGTCTATTCTAACCATTGCCAGCAACAAACAAGCCTGGCGCTTAGATTCATACACCGGTCGGATCAATTATAATTATAAAAGTAAGTACCTGCTGACGCTGACGGGTCGTGTCGACGGCTCAAGCCGGTTTGGCAACAATAACAAATATGGCTTTTTCCCTTCAGTAGCGGGGGCCTGGCGGGTGTCGGAAGAAGGATTTATGCATGGACAGCAGGTGTTGAGTGATCTGAAGCTTCGGGCCAGTTTTGGTATAACGGGCAACGCCGATATTCCCCTTTACAACTCCTTATCGCGACTCAATTCGGTTGGTAATTACAATTTCAATAATGTGCGTACCATTGGGATTGCTGCGGCCAACATTAGCAACCCCGACCTGAAATGGGAGAAAAGTGCGCAGGCCGATATCGGGCTGGATTTCGGCTTGCTAAACAACCGGATTCAGGTAACGGCCGATGTGTATTACAAAAAAACAACGGATCTGCTGCTGTCGCGGACCATTCCGCTCTCGTCGGGCTTTGGGTCGGTATTTGGCAATTTCGGCTCGGTCGAGAACCGGGGCATTGAAGTAACTGTCAATGCGGGTGTACTGAATGGCCCACTGAAGTGGGATATTAACGGCAACATATCGGCCAACCGCAATAAGCTCACGCTCATCGACGGAACCCGTACCGAAATTATTCCCGGTGGTGGCGATGGCTCCATTGGCGCTTTCACCAATAACAGCATCCTGCGGGTAGGCGCGCCCATCGGTTCATTCTATGGGTATGTCTTCGATGGTATTTACCAAACCGGCGACAACATCCCGACGGGGCGCATTCCGGGCAATATCCGCTATCGTGACCTGAATGGCGACGGAGCCATTTCGGGAGCCGATCAGACCATTATCGGCAACCCGAACCCAAACTATATCTTCGGCATCAACAATACCCTGAAGTACAAAGGCTTCGACCTGAGCCTGTTCGTACAGGGTGTACAGGGCAATCAGATCTTTGCCGTGTCGAGAGTCCGGCTGGAGGCCGGGGCGGGTACCATCAATCAGTACGCCAGCTACGTAAACCGCTGGACACCCACCAATCCGTCGAACGAGTACCTGAAAGCCTCGACGGGGCAGCGGGTCAACCAGTCCGACATTCACATTGAAGATGGCTCATTTGTTCGCTTCAAGAACATAACCCTCGGTTACACGATCCCTGCCGTTGGCAAACTGGCCTGGTTAGCGAATTCGCGGGTGTATGTGAGTGCCAACAATTTCGCTACCCTGACCAGGTATTCGGGCTATGACCCGGAGGTAAACACCGCCGGGCAGAACAACCTCAACCTCGGCGTGGACAACATCGGGTTCCCCGTGTCCAAGTCGTTCATTGCTGGTCTTCAACTCAACTTCTAACCGTAGCCAACACCGATCATGAAATTTACCCGTATCAGTTCCTTTCTGGGGATGACCTTTTTGCTGGCGCAACTGAGTGCCTGTCAGTTAACCGAAACGCCCTATTCCTTCGTTTCGCCACAGCAGTTTTATACCTCGGCTTCCGATGCCGAAGCGGCTCTGACAGCTGCTTATACGCCCGTCACCGATCTGTACGGCCGGGTGGGTACGCAATTGCCCGACTACTCCGCCGATCAGTCGTTTCCGAGGGCCGTCGTCGGCCGCGACCAACTGACGGTGTTCTCCTACGATGCCACCATGGACCTGATTGGTGGCTACTGGCAGCATTGCTTTAACGGGATTAACCGGGCCAATCAGGTACTCGATAATGTCCCGAAGATCGCGATGGACGATACCCGAAAGAAGCAGATTCTGGCCGAAGCCTATTTTTTGCGCGGGCTGTACTACTTCCACCTCGTTAAAACCTTTGGCGAAGTCCCTATCAAACAGACTAGTACCAAAGATATAGCGTCGACGGAAGCCCCCAAAAGCAAAGTTGAAGATGTGTATGCGCTTATTGTCAAGGATTTTGAACAGGCGATGAAAGATCTGCCCGCCACGCCGAAAGACCGGGGCCGGGCGGCAATCGGGGCCGCTCAGGGCTTGCTGGCAAAAGCACACCTGTATGCCGGAAACTGGGCGAAAGCGGCCGAAAATGCCCAGGCTGTTATCCAGTCGAACCGCTACAGCCTGATGCCCAATGTACTGGACCTGTACAATCCACTGAAAGAGGATGCGGCCCGGACAGAGCAGATTTTTGCGGCTGAATATTCAGCCCTGAGTGGGCTGAACGGGTCCGATCTGGTGGGTTTTTATGCTCCGGCCAATTCGCCCCCGGTTTTCTCGAAAACGGCTTTTGGTTCAGCCTTCGGCTATATGTCGTTCTACAATTCGTTCAATCCCGTCGATAAGCGTCGGCAATTGCTCGATACGGCCTACGTTAATTCAGCCGGCAAGCTGATTGGTCAGGCAGATGCTACGCTGAAAGACCGGGTGATTATCAAGAAGTTTCTGGACCCCAACTCCAACGGAGCCAACGGCGAAAACAACTTCCCGATTCTGAGACTGGCCGACGTGTACCTCATTGCGGCCGAGGCCGAAGCGCGGCAGAATGGCCCGACAGCCGTAGCCTATACCGCCATCAACACCGTTCGTCGGCGGGCGGGCATCCCCGACCTGACGCCGGGCCTGGGCAAAGATGCGTTTATCGAAGCCGTGCTGCAGGAACGGTCTTGGGAGCTATTCGTCGAAGCCGATCGATGGTATGACCTCACCCGCACGGGCAAATTCAAGATGGTGGCCAATGTGCTAAACTCGTACTATCCGTCGAGGCCGGTCCAGGACAAGCACCGATACTTTCCCATCCCGAACGTGGAAGTGCTGAGCAATTCAAAACTGGAGCAAAATCCAGCCTGGAAATAACCGAACATTCCTTACCCTATTCCCTTGTTGTCAACTATGACAGACCGACGCACGTTTCTGGCTTCTGCCGCCGGGTTGTTCCTGACGGGCTCCGCTATGGGGGCACTCGGGCACAACCCGACCCGCCAGAAGTCCGATACCCTCGATCTTAACGCGCTGATGCAGCCCATACAACCCCGTTCAATCCTGCGCGACCCCGACTGGTTTATCTGGGGCGGTGGCATGGTACGCACTGCCGACGGCGTTTGTCATATGCTGTTTGCCCGCTGGCCCCGTAAAGAAGGGTTCAATGCTTGGGTGACGCACTCCGAAATTGCCCACGCCACCAGCAACGACCCACTTGGTTCCTGGACCGTGACGGGCTCGATTTTTGAGCGCCGACCCGGCTTCTGGGATGCGGATAACCTGCACAACCCGCTGATCCAGGAATTCGACGGCAAGTATTACCTCTATTACTCGGGCAATTTCGGTCCACGCAACGGCACCAAAGACGGCTGGTGGATTCACCGGAACAACCAGCGGCTGGGGGTAGCCGTTGCCGACCATCCGGCCGGTCCGTGGAAACGCTTCGACAAGCCGCTGCTCGACAGAACCCCCGGCTCCTTCGATGGGTTGCTGGTCAATAGCCCCACCGTAGCCCGCAGCCGGGCCGGGCAATACGTGATGGTTTACAAAGGCGTGAGTGAGGGGCCTATGCCGTTTGGCGGCAAGGTTAGGATGGGACTGGCTACAGCAACAAACCCGCTGGGTCCCTGGAAAAAGGAGAACATAACCCTCTTCGATCATCCGACGGAGCCGTTTCCAACCGACGATAACTTCATTTGGTATCAGCCAACTGGGAACGGCGAGGGCCGCTTTTACGCCATTGTGAAAGACTATCGGGGCTTTTACACCAAGCAGGCCCGTCCGGGTTCAGTAGAAAAAGAGTCACTGGTACTGTTTACGTCTGAAACCGGACGCGACTGGACATTGGCCGCCCATCCCTTTGTGTCGGACTTTCACCTGCGCTGGGCCAACGGGTCTGTCAGCGACCGGCTCCACCGGCTCGATCAGCCGCAAGTCTGGCTCGAAAACGGCAAACCATCGGTGCTGTTTCTGGCCGTGAAAGCAAAAGATGACGCCGATGACTCAGATATATCGTACAACATTCAGATTAAGCTAAAATCCTGACATAGCCGAGGGCGCTATCGTAAATACTCATTCCATGCACTCTATCTGGAAAATTGCACTTATAAGCGTAGGCTGGCTTACGGTACGGGCTCAATCGAATCCGCCAATAGAACTGGCAAACGAGCGTGTCAGGATCAGTTGGAAAAACACCCCGGCTGGCTGGGCCATCGGCCAGGTGGCCGTGCGAAAAGGCGCGAACTGGGTAAACCTGTCCGCACCGTCCGGCGAAAACACGCTGCTGTATGCCGCAGATAAGCCTTCCGATAAGCCCGATACCACCTTCAAGGATATTACGGGCCAGCCTTTCCCCGCAGAAAGATACCATTATCAGCAGAAACAATGGGCTGAAAGCACCAACCCGGTGTCACTGAACAAGGCGGGCAAGGCGCTGCATTTTTTTCCGAAAGAAGCGAAACAGACACGTCCGAACAGCCTGTCGTTTCAGCACGACACAGAAGCGGCTATGGTCAGCACGGTCTGGTCATTCGATCCCCGATTCCCGTCGGACATTGTGGTGAAACAGACCGTCACCGCCAGAAAGCCGGGGTATTTTTCGCTGGCCAGTCCGACGATGTTCAGTGTTTCGGAGCAAAATCTGGGCTGGGCAACCATTCCGGGCTATTTTCAGGGCAACAAACTCCAGCCGAACTTCGCGCTGGCCTACGCCTACGGGCATGGCATTCCGACGATTCCGGCCGTTTACCGGGAGCGCTGCGCCAGCACCCTTTGCCCGATGGTGACGACAAAAACCGGCGTTACCATCGCGGTTATTCCGGAGCCGGGCCTATCGCGCGACCCCTGGGCCGTGGATAAAAGCACGCAGATCGACTGGGAGATTGGCTTGTCGCACATGAACCGGAAGGCGCAGCTTTCACCAACGCTCTACTACCCTGTGCTGGGACAGCCAAAATCCAGCCTGCAACCCGGCGAAAGCATCAGCTATACATTCCGGTACAGCCTGACGGATGGCGACTGGTTCAAAGCCCTCAACCATGCCGTATACGACATCTATCAATTCAGGGAAACGCTGGCGCTGCGGCAGTCAACCCAATCGCTGACGGAGCGTATCCAGAAGATGCACCACTACCTCACCGATCCGAAAACCTCGCTTTGGAATATCGAGGAGTTTGAGGGCAAAAAACTGGGTGCTCAGTCGTACCTGGGTGGCGTTGTCGGTTCCGACAGAGATGCCATGAAAAACTCCGACTACGGCGCCATGTGGATGCTTGCCAACGCCACCCACGACCCGCTCCTGACCGAAAACGTGCTTCCCTACGCCGAAAACTTCAAGCTGGCCCAGCAGGAAACCGGCACCAGTTTTTTCAAAGGGGCTCCCGAAGGACAGTATTATCTGGCGAAGTCGAAGAAGTTTGTGGAGGAATGGGGCTCCGTCGTGGAGCCGATTGGCCTGACGTATTACACCCTGCTCGACATGGGCAACATGCTCCTCTTCGACCCGGCCAATACGGAACTCAAAGAGCGGCTGCGACTAGGTGCCGACCGGTTGCTGACCTGGCAGAAACCCGATGGCCGCTGGGCGGTGGCCTACGACCGGAACACCGAACAGGAGATCTTCACCGATGTTCAGGATGTGCGCCCCACCTTTTACGGGCTGATTGTTGCCTACCGAATCCTGAAAGACCCGAAATACCTGGCTTCCGCCCGAAAAGGGGCCGACTGGTTCATCAAAAACGCGGTCGAGACGGGGAGTTTTCTGGGGGTCTGTGGCGATGCGCGCTACGCGCCCGATTTCGCAACGGGCCAGTCGGCGCAGGCGTTGCTGGATTTATATGACCTGACGAACGACATCCGCTACCAGCATTCGGCGATTACGGTGGCCAAAATTTACACGACCTCTATTTACACCCACCCCATTGCCAGCCATAAACCGAAAACGGTCAATGGGATTCCGCGCGAAGACTGGGAAATCAGCCAGACGGGCTTGAGCTTTGAGCATGGCGGCATTTTTGGCTCGGCCACGCGGCTGGGACCTATTCAGTTGTGCAGCCACGCGGGCTTGTTCATCCGCATGTATCAACTGACAAAAGAGCCGATTTTTGCGGACATGGCCCGGTCAGGCGCTATCGGCCGGGATGCCTTTGTCGACCCGAAAACGAGTGTGGCGTCTTACTACTGGGAACGGATGAACAAAGGATCGGGGCCGTATCCCCACCATGCCTGGTGGCAGATCGGCTGGCTTACCGACTACCTGATGGCCGAAGCTGAACTCCGCTCGGCGGGAAACGTCACGTTTCCGCGCGGGTTCGTTACGCCTAAAGTAGGGCCGCACCAGACATACGGTTTCCGTGCGGGTGCTGTGTATGGCCAACCCGCCAGTCTGCTTGTTCAGGAAGGGCTGGTGCAGCCAGATAGCCCGGTTATCGACTACATCCTGACCCGCTCTGCCGATCAGAAAAAGCTGTTTATCGTTTTGCAGAACAATCGGGCGCAGGCCACGAAGACAACGGTAAAGCTGAACCCGGCCGTCCTCCAGAAAACTTTCGCCAAGGCCCGCTGGCTCCCGACAAACCAGGCTGTTCCTCCAGGCGACATCACCCTCGAACTACCGGGTTTTGGACAGCAGGTGCTGGAAGTGGAGTTAAGATAAACGTATTTTTTGATAGGTTTTCAGCTTATGAATACAACCATTGATACCGCCGTTATCGTTATTTTTTCGGCCTTTGTGCTGGTCATCGGCATGTTGTTTGCCCGTACCGGCCGCAACCTAAAGTCTTTCTTTGCCGGGGGCGAAGCAGTGCCCTGGTTCATTGGGGGGCTGTCGCTGTTCATGAGCTTTTTTTCGGCAGGTACGTTCGTCGCGTGGGGAAGCATTGCCTATAAATACGGTTGGGTGGCCATCACCATTCAGTGGACCATGTGCATTGGGGCCATCATCACCGGACTTTGGCTGGCCCCCCGCTGGAAAAAAACAGGGGCTCTTACAGCCGCCGAGTTCATTCGGAAGCGGCTGGGGCTACCCGTCCAGAAAACCTATATCTTCATTTTCACTCTGGTCAGCATCTTTATTAAGGGATCGGTGCTGTATCCGGTGGCGAAGCTGGTGAGCGTATCACTAAGTCTTCCGCTGGTACCCACCACCATTGGTCTGGGCATTTTCATGATTGCCTATACGGCCGTTGGTGGCCTTTGGGCCGTGATGGTGACCGATATTCTTCAGTTTGTTGTGCTGTCGGCCGCCGTATTCATCCTGATGCCACTGGCGTTCGATAAAGTCGGCGGGTTCGACGCATTCACCCAGAAAGTACCCGCTACTTTTTTTGAACCGCTCAACGGCGAATACACCTTCGGATTTGTGCTGGCATTTATATTCTACCACATCGCTTACATTGGTGGAAACTGGACGTTCGTGCAGCGGTACACCAGCGTCGACAGTCCTAAATCGGCCCGTAAAGTGGCGTTTCTGTTTGCCGGGCTTTACCTCGTCAGCCCGATTATCTGGATGCTGCCACCCATGATCTACAAGGCCATCAACCCATCGCTGGTGGGGCTCGACACGGAGAATGCGTACCTCGAAATCTGCCGATTGGTATTGCCACCCGGCCTGCTGGGGCTAATGCTCACAGGCATGTATTTCTCTACGTCGGCGAGCGCCAACACCGCGCTCAATGTGGTATCGGCGGTCTTCACGAATGACATTTACAAAGGCATCATCAACCCCGGAGCCACCGACCGGCAACTTATCCGGGTAGCCCGGCTGTCGTCGTGGGGGTTCGGTATGGGCATGATCGGCATTGCGCTGCTAGTACCTTATGTGGGCGGCATTGTCGAAGTGGTGCTGAGCATTGGGGCCGTAACCGGTGGTCCTCTGTTGGCTCCGGCCATCTGGGCGCTATTCTCCAAACGGCAAACGGGCCGCACCACCTTATGGATAACCTGTTCAACACTTGGCCTGAACCTGGTTTTTAAGCTTATCCTCCCGGTGCTAATCGGTTTCAAACTGAGCCGGGCCGAAGAAATGGTGATGGGCATGGGCGTACCCATTTTGCTGCTGGCCATTGCGGAATGGCTGGCGTCGCGCCAGACCACCGTTAGTGCTGACTACCTGCGCTGTGTGCAGGAAAAAGCCGACACACCCGTGATTTCGTCGGACGATGCGGCTTCGGAGGCACTGGAAACAAAACGGCAAAATCGTTTTGGGCTGAAAGTTATTGCGGGTGCGCTGGCGTTCACGGCACTCATGCTGCTGGGGCTCAGCCTGCTCACGGCGCAGGGGGCGGGCGTAACAGCGCTTATTGCCATCCTCATTTTGTGCGGTGCCGCGTTTTCGTGGTTTGCCGCCCTCCGCATTCAGGTACTTCCCGAACCTACACCCCTGATGCGGGAAGTTAATCACCCCTAAACTTACCTTAACCTAGCTATGCGTCAACGACTTCTTTTTTTGGTACTGATAACGCTTTGCGCTTCTGCCAGTTTTGCCCAATACACCATCCGCGACCCGAACGCAATTCCGCTGCATGGCGAATGGCGATTTGCCCTTGACCCCGTCGATGCGGGCGAACGGGGCAACTGGTATCGGGACGATGCCTCCCTGAATCGGTGGGAGAAGGTCACGGTGCCGCACTGCTTCTCGGTCGATCCCCGCTTTCAGTTTTACACCGGAACAGCCTGGTACCGCCGGACTTTTCCGTTTCAATCCACTCCCGGCAAACGGGTTATCCTGCATTTCGATGCGGCTTATTACGCAACGTCGGTCTGGGTAAACAACCGAAAAGTCGGGACGCACGAAGGCGGCTATACCCCGTTTCAGTTCGACATTACCGACTTTCTGCAAGCAGAATCGGCCACCGGCGCGTTGAACACCATCGCTGTTTCGGTTAATAACAATACCTGGAAAACAACGACCATACCTGGCGCGAAGGATAACAACCTGCCCGAATCGTTTCCGGGCTGGCTCAACTACGGTGGCCTGATCCGGCCCGTTTACCTGACCGTAGAGCCGGAAGTATATGTCGAAAACGTCAAAGCGGAAGCTAGTCCAGACTTAGTGAAAGGCACCGCGACGTTAGTCCTTAAAACCCGAATTCGGAACGCGGGCAAACAGGCTATCACGCCAAAACTGGCCTTCCGGGTGGAACAAAACGGCAAACCTGTTGTGCTGACCTGGAAGCAGCCAGCGGGTTCTGTTGCCGCTGGCCAAACGACGGTACTGGAAGCCGAAACGGTTCTAAAGGCCGCCGACGTAAAACTTTGGAGCGTCGATCAGCCCACCTTGTACGATCTTCAAGTCGTTTCCGCCACCGATACCGTTCGGACGCATTTCGGTATTCGAAAAGTAGAGGTTCGCAACGCACAACTGCTGCTAAACGGACAGCCGATCAAGGTAGCGGGCGGAAACCGCGTCGTTGACCATACGGGTCTGGGCTCGCTGGAACCCGACTGGCTGGTGGAAAAAGACATGCGCCTGATGAAAGAAGCGGGTATGGAACTGCACCGGCTCACCCATTATACACCCTCTGAAACTGTGTACGACTGGGCCGACCGCAACGGGATGCTGATCATCAGCGAAGCGGGCAACTGGCAGCTGACGCCCCGGCAAATGGATAACGATACCATGCGCACCAAGTTTCGGCAGCAGTTTCGGGAGATGGCCGAGCGCGACTGGAATCACCCCAGCGTGATTGCCTACAGCGTGGGTAACGAATACCTGTCTGAGCAACCGGCAGGCCAGCGGTGGACTAAAGACATGATCGCTTACGCCCGCGAACTCGACCCTACGCGTCTGTACACCTTCGCATCCATGCGATTGAATACCCTGCCCAAAAAACCGGAAGATGAAGCCAGCCAATACTGCGACTTCATCTCGACCAATACCTATGGCAATCACGCCAACATCCTGAAACACATCCACTCGCTTTATCCCGACAAGCCGATTTTTGTCAGTGAATACGGCACGCGGGCCGATGGAAAAGAGGGCGAAGCCGGTCAGGTAACGCACATCGAGAAGTTCCTGGCCGATATCCGGCCACTGCCGTATGTAGTGGGTGCATCGTGGTGGTCGTTCAACGATTACCTGAGTCGGCACGACGGTACCAACCCGGACGGCACCCGACCGTGGGGGCTCGTTCGGGGCGACCGCTCGAAACGGTTGCTTTATAAGGCACACCAGACCGGCATGGCCCCCGTTACTATTGAAAAAGTAAGCTGGACGACGGGCGGTGAGGGTGTTCACAATGTTACCCTGCGCATTACCGCCCGTCCTGATTTCCCGGCCTACACCCTCAAAAAATACCAGTTGAAAGTAGATAAAATGCGGCTGACTATTCCCGATTTGCAGCCGGGCCAACAGGCCAACCTTACGCTCCCGGTGCGTGGTTTTGACAAGACGCTAACCGTCGAGGTCATCAAACCAACCGGCTTTTCAATTCTTACCCAAACGATTGATTCAACGAATGATACGCGAGCAAGCAACTGATAAACGTACACTCAAGAGCATTCACCACGAAGCCGACCTGCTGGTTGTTGGCGGGGGGCTATCCGGCGTCTGCTGCGCGCTGACAGCGGCCCGGGCGGGCATTCGCGTGCTGCTGGTGCAGGACAGGCCCGTGCTGGGCGGCAACTCCTCCAGCGAAGTGCGGCTCTGGGTGCTGGGGGCCACCTCCCACATGGGCAACAACAACCGCTGGGCTCGCGAAGGGGGTGCCATCGACGAAATTCTGCTCGAAAACTTATACAGAAATCCCGAAGGTAACGCGCTTATTTACGACACCATTCTGCTCGAAAAAGTAGTACTGGAACCCAACATTACACTGCTGCTGAACACGGCCGTTTATGCGGTGGAGATGGATCCGAACAGCGGGTCAGAAACCAGTAGCCGTATCAAATCTGTGAGTGCTTTCTGCTCGCAAAACAGCACTACCTACGAGTTGACCGCTCCCCTCTTTTGCGATGCTTCCGGCGATGGTATCATGGCTTTTCAGGCGGGTGCGGCCTTTCGGATGGGGGCCGAATCGAAAGAGGAGTTTGGTGAAAAGTTCGCCCCCTCCGCCGATTACGGCGAGTTGCTGGGCCATTCCATGTACTTCTACTCGAAAGATACGGGGAAGCCGGTTCGGTTTGTGCCGCCCGCTTATGCCTTGCAGGACATCACCCAAATCCCCCGTTTCCGCTCGTTCAACGTCAATGACTACGGCTGTCGGCTGTGGTGGATCGAATATGGCGGACGGCTGGACACCGTTCACGACACCGAAACCATCAAGTGGGAACTCTGGAAAGTGGTGTATGGCGTGTGGAACCACATCAAAAATTCGGGTCAGTTTCCGGAGGCTCAAAACCTGACACTCGAATGGGTTGGGCAGATTCCCGGCAAACGCGAGAGCCGTCGATTTGAGGGTGATTACATGCTGACCCAGGCCGATATTGTGGAGCAACGCACCCACGATGATGCCGTAGCGTATGGCGGCTGGTCGATCGACCTGCACCCGGCAGACGGGGTGTTTAGCGAAAAGCCGGGCTGCAACCAGTGGCACAGCAAAGGCATTTACCAGATTCCATATCGGTGCCTCTACAGCCGAAACGTCGGTAACCTCTTTTTGGCGGGCCGTATCATCAGCGCGTCACACGTGGCCTTTGGCTCGTCGCGGGTGATGGGCACGAGCGCCTACGTGGGGCAGGCCGTGGGCATGGCCGCAGCCGTTTGCATCCGGCAGCAACTTCGTCCGGCCAACCTCACCGGCGAGCAATTAAAAACGCTGCAAACGGAGTTGATGAAGACAGGCCACCACATTCCCGGCCTTCGGTTACAGGACGGGCAGGATGTGGTTCATATGGCCCGACTATCGGCTTCCAGCGAACTGACGCTAAGTGAACTACCTCACGACGGACCATTGATCCCATTGCGCCATTCGGCGGCACAGATGCTGCCCCTCACACCCGGTCCCGTTCCGAAACTGACGTTCTGGGCTACAGCCGCGCAAGACACCACCCTGACCGTCGAACTCCGCCGAAGCAGTCGCCCCGAAAACCACACGCCCGACGTTACACTGGAAACCAAACAGGTTGCGCTGCATACCGGAAAACAGTCGGTCAGCCTGCACTTCGATGCGTCAATGACCGACACAGCCTATGCCTTTATCTGTTTTAGCGAAAACAAAGCCGTTTCCATTCAGGGTAGCCAGTTACGCGTAACAGGCCTGTTATCGGTGTTCAACAAAACCAACCCGGCGGTATCGAACTACGGCAGGCAGGAGCCCACCAACGACATTGGCGTCGATACGTTTGAGTTCTGGACACCCGAACGCCGACCTAATGGCCATAATATCGCCTTGCAGATTGAGCCGCCACTGAGCCCTTTTGCCGTAACAAACACTCGAAACGGTGTTCAACGACCCACCTATCAGCCTAACGCCTGGGTCGCTGATCGTCAGGATACGAACCCAACGTTAACGCTTCAGTGGGATAGCCCCAAACAGATTCGAGAAGTCGTGTTGCACTTCGATACCGATTTTGACCATCCACTGGAATCGGTGCTGATGAACCACCCCGAAACAGCGATGCCGTTCTGTGTCCGGGATTTTATCCTTTGCAACGACCGCAACGAGCGCATTTACGAACAGACCGGCAATTACCTCAGCCAACAGGTTATCCGGTTTGACGAGCCGGTGGAGACCAGAAGCCTGAGCCTACACCTCAGCGCCATGAATGGAGCGGCTCCCGCTTCGCTGCTGGAAATCAGGTGCTATGAATAAGCCATTGACCAGACCCTTCTCCTCTATGCTTATCCTCAGAACGACACTACTGCTTCTCTACTTTTTCTTGAGCCATAAGGCCTTGGCTCAGGTCAATCCGCTGGCGGTACCGCTGGTCAATCAGGCGGGGTATAATCGTGGTGAAGCCAAACGGTTTGTCTGCTACGAAGCCGCCGACGGTACTCCTTTTCAGCTCATTCGGCAATCGGACAAAGCCGTTGTCTTTAGCGGAAAGATTACAGATCGGGCGGGCGATTTCTCCGCATTCAACCCAAAAGACGCCAGGGCGGAGTACGTGGTGAGCATCAAAGGCCGGGCACCGAGTGTACCCTTTCGCATTGCCGACCACCTGATCGAAGGCATTTCCTCGAAACTGGCCTACGATTTTTTCGTGGATGTTCGCGGATCGGAAGACCCCGTCCATTCGAACGAAGCGAAGGTGTACGGCGGTGGCCCCTCCCGCGATCAGGGGTCGTACGGGCTTGAAACAACCTTCGAAACACTTTTCTATGCATCAAACCCGGCCCTGTTCGATCGCTGGACAACGGAACTCGGCGACAAAAAAACGGCTGATCTGATCGACCTCATCCTCTGGCATGGCGAGTTTGCCTATCATCATGTGGATTACAACGGCCCGGTGGCTAATCGGCACGGCACGCTTGGCTACGAAGGTCAGCCGCGTATGAACTACGACTACTGGAACACCCTCGACCAGCTGGCTGCGGTTTGTGCGGCTTACCATACATTTCTAAAGCCCTACCTGCCCCGGCAAACCTACCTGAACTACCGAAACGAGTGCCGTAAACGCTGGCAGGCTTACGACCGGCACAAAGTAGTTCGGCACTGGACACAAAGCACCAAATGGGTAGACGAAGGCTTTCAGGAATTCAACGAAATGGGTAACGCCTTCGGGCAGTCGGTGTTCAGTAACCTGTTCATGTACCTTTCGGAGAAGGAGGACGCCGACGGGCAGCCCGATCAGTACCTTCACTGGGCACAGGAAAGCGCCGAAGACATCATCAAAAACTGGGACTTCACCAATCCCCGGCATATGTGGTGGATTCGGAATGCCGAGCACATTACCCCACAGGCACTGGCCTTTTTCCTGCTCGTTGCCCCCGACAAAGCCCCCAAAGGCACCCGCGAGAAACTCATGGCCTGGCGCGACCACATGAAGCAGAAAACCGCCAATTTCTGGCAGTACCGGGTTCACAGCGAAACGGAATGGGCGCACCCCCATACCAAAGAACTGGGTGGCGCTCCGGCCCTGGGCGGTTCGATGTTTGCCGTAGCCCATCTGCTCGGCGACCGCGAGCTACGTACTATTGGCTGGTCGCAGGTGAATTTCGTATTCGGACTCAATCCTGTCGGGGCGCACTTGAGCAATAAAAGCCCTGAACGGCTGGCCATTAATGGCTACTGGGAAGGGGTGGAAAACGGCTGGCCGAGCGCGCACCCCAATGGCTACGGCCTGCTGGGCAAGGTACGCGGCACCCTCGACGGTACGCCACTCGACGCCCAGTTCCCCCGACCCGGCAGAGCTATACCGGCCAACGATTCGACAGCCGGAAAAGGTGATCACATTGGCCAGAACGCGTATGCTACCGAAGGCTGGGCCATCTCGAACCGGGGCTGGATGACTACCCTCACCTTTGCCCCTCTGGGTACGCAGAAAATCCGGGCTCTGGACACTACAGGAAAAAAGCCGTTACAAACCGGAAAAGCCGGGCAAACCGTCGTCCTCGAACTGACCGCAGCCTTAAATCAAGACCCTGCAAAAGCCGAAGCAGGCTGGGTGTTGGTAAGCCTCGATGGTAGCGCCCCCATTCAGGTGCTCGTTCAGGAAACCACCCCCGACTCGGGAGTTTTTACGGCGCGTTACCAACTTCCAACTGGTGCAAAACAAGCTGTCATATCCTACGGCTATTGGGGACTGGGCGTAAAAAACACTATTCGAATCCGTTAATCGCTAAAAAACCTACGAAGGAGTTCAGTTCAATCGAATAATCGGGCAAACCGGTTAAATCCTGTTAAAATCCCGGTCCTATTTCCGCCCGAAGTCGGCCGGGTTCTCGCCCCAGACGGTAGTTTCCCACTTTAAAACAGGATTGGCGAATCGGTGTGTCTTTAACCAGGTTTCGGCCCGCTCCAGCAATTGGAAGAGTTCAGCGTTGCGGGATGTTTCTTCAAGTTTAGTATTGGCCTTTTTCTTAGTCACCCAGCCAATGGCCGTTCGGGAATCGGAATAAACCGGAATGTTGCTATTCTTTTGATACAGCAATGCCAAGGCGTGGACAATGGCCAGAAACTCACCGATGTTGTTTGTCCCATCGGCATAAGGTCCCATCAGGAACAGCTTTTGCCTGGTTGCCAGGTAGATGCCCTGATACTCCATATCGCCGGTAGCGGTGTTCCAGGCCGCATCGACCACCAGGCTATCCTGAATGGGCAAACCAACTAATTCAGTTAATTTCCCCTGCTTACCCGTTACTTTGGGTGCCTGGCCAATGTGTACATGTGGCTTTTCCTTGAAGGCTTTCAGGGCAGCGGGTTTACTGTCAAATGACTTGAACAGGGGTTTGGCAAATCCGTCTGTCTGGGCTTTGGCTTCGTCCCAACTATCATAAACGCCCGGTTTTCGGCCTTGCCAGACAACATAAAATTTAGGCTTTTTCTGAGCCATAGACTATCTTCTTTTTCTCAAAAGTAAGTACACAATTACGTTTGAGAAATAATCTTACGGACAAAAACGGATTTAACGCAAAAAGCCCTGCCTAGGCAGGGCTTTTTGTATCATGCAATGTCGACTAGTCGTTCTGCTTCACAATCGACCAGATTGCGTAACCAACCACGCCGGTCAATATGCCAAGGCCAAGTACCCTAGCTACGTGGAATGAGGTCGGTGCGGGCATATCTACGATGCCATCTTCGTCGGTAATGGCCGGTTGTTTTACGTACCGGCCTTCCGATGGAATGGAACGGGCTTCAAACTCGTGCGCCAGTTTATTTAACCCCAGTTTCAGGTCGAGGCCCCGTACGGATACGCCATGCCCCGTTCCGGCAGCTGCCGGATTCAGGTTATTTAACTTCTGTACCGATTCTTTGGCAGCTTCCCAGTCGCAGGTGAAGTAGGCTGGAGGGCCATGAAACTCCTCCCGTTGGGTAGCCACCGCCGTAATGGCGTTCTGGTTTGTCGTTACGAAGGCATCGCCGGCAATGAGCGTTCGGTCCTTATCCCGAAACAGGGAAATGTGGCCCGGTGCGTGGCCCGGCGTATGAATTGCACGCCAGCCGGGTAATTCAGGGATCTCTCCATTGTCCGGAAGCGCTTTAACCTGGTCTCCAAAGTCCATTGGGCCAATGGGAAACACCCACGACATATACGACATGCCGCCCCCGCCAATGGCTGGATCTGGTGGCGGATAGCTTGATTTACCCTGTAAAAAGGGCAGCTCAAGTTTGTGGGCGTACACGGGTACATCCCAGTCTTTCAGCAGCGTTTTCAGCGAACCAGTATGGTCGGCATGGCCGTGCGTCAGGATGATTGCGTCGGGTTGGGTACCGGGGCCAAATAACTCTTCTGCCCGCTTTTTTATCTGGCTGGCATAGCCCATAAAGCCTGCGTCGACCAGCACCCAATGGTTACCGTGACCGGGCGTACCGATAAAAAATACGTTTACAAACAATGTTTTTATACCCGCTACATCGGCAGTAACATCATAGGGTGTTTTACCGTCGGTGTCGACTGATACCTCCTGTTCTAATTGAGTTTCCATGAGCGTTGAGTTTAATTTCCCTTTAACCCATGGAAACAATAGATTGTTTCTTGATGTGTAGGAATGGAAACAGCATTAGCTGCGTTCTTCCCATACCTGCGCTACGTTGACAATCACCTCAACGGCTTTCTGCATATCCTGCACCGATACCCACTCCTGCCGGGAGTGGAAGGCATGTTCACCAGCAAAGATGTTCGGGCAGGGCAAGCCCATAAACGACAGCCTAGACCCGTCCGTACCGCCCCGTATGCTGCGCCGTCGGGCTGAAAGCCCCGCCCGTCGAATGGCTTCAAGTGCGTTGTCGACTACGGCGGGGTGCTGGTCCAGCACGTCTTTCATGTTGCGGTACTGCTCTTTTACGACAAACTGAGCCGACGAACCGGGGTAATTGGCCAGCACATCATTCAATTGATTTTGCAGGTACGTTTCCTTTTCCTGCAAACCTACTTCGGTGAAATCGCGGATGATAAACTCCAGAACGGCTTTATCCTGATTGCCTTCCAAGCGCGTTGGATGCACGAACCCTTCCTTCTCCTCCGTCGTTTCGGGCGACAGGGCATCTTTCGGTAAAACAGCCAGCACATCGGCGGCAATTTTCAGGGCATTTTCGAGTTTGCCTTTGGCAAAGCCGGGGTGCGTACTAACGCCCTGAATGGTGATCTTGACGGCATCGGCCGAAAAGGTCTCGTCTTCGAGTGTGCCCAGGGATTCTCCGTCGATGGTATAACCAAAATCGGCTCCGAGTTTGGCTATATCTACCTTTTCGGTACCGCGCCCCACTTCTTCATCGGGCGTAAACAGCAACCGGATACGGCCGTGTTTTATGTCCGGATGTGCCAGTAAATAGGCAGTGGCCGCCATGATTTCGGCCAGCCCGGCTTTGTTATCTGCCCCCAGCAGGGTTGTCCCGCTGGCGGTGATGATGTCGTTCCCAATCTGGCTGGTCAAATCAGGATGATCGGCTACGCGGATAAGCTGGGTCGGATCATCCGGCAGGATAATATCATCGCCATTCCATTGCCGGTGAATGATGGGTTTTACCCCGGCCCCGGTCACGTCGGGCGATGTATCGACATGGGAGCAAAAGCAGATCGTTGGTATATTCGACTTTTCAGAATTGGCCGGAATGGTGGCGTACACGTAGCCCCACTCGTCCATTTCGGCATCGGTGATGCCCAGATCGAACAGTTCCTGCACCAATACCCGGCTGAGGTCCTTCTGTTTTTCGGTACTCGGATTCGTTGTCGATTGCGGGTCCGACTGGGTGTCTATCTGCACATACCGCAGAAAGCGTTCGACTAAGCCGGGCTGATTTTCAGATGCTTGATAGTTCTCCATTCACGTATTTCCTCGAATTTCAATGGTTTGGTTAAGCGATGGCGTCGTGGATTATAAATCACTTACTGAACATTTTGCAGTATGCCTTCCAGATCGGCGGGGGAGTAATTGACGCTTTTGAGCGTTTTACGGTCGGCATCGCGGTAAACCAGGTATTTACCATCCGATTCGATATAGTGGCAGGGCACTCCTTTGGCCTGATACTGGGCTACGGTGGCTTCGGCTTCTTCAACGGTCACGCAGGCTTTGCTCATGTTCGACCGTTGTACTTCGTCGAATAAGGTTTTGAATGAGTCGCCGAGGCCGAATTCAAGAACCGCGCCCGACAGCACATACTGCAAATCGCAAAGGGCATCGGCTACGGCGACAATATCGCCCTCGGCAATGGCTTCACGAAGTTCATCCAGCTCTTCGGCAAGCAACGAAACCCGCAGTTGACTACGTGCTTCGGATGGAATTTGGGGGGTTTCTAAAATAGGGGCATGAAAGGTGCGGTGGAATTCCGCCACCTGGTTCAGTGAGTCCGGTTGTTGCATAGTCTGGTGGTTAGGCGTTATGCATGAAGCGTGTAGAATGAAGAATTCAGGAATGTCCTTCAATTCTTTACTCTACACGCTTCATACTTAACTAGTACGTTATTCTTCGTCCTCGGCGCTGGAGAACGAGTAAAGGGTGGTGTCTAATGAAAGCGTATTGGCCTGAAAATGAGTGATGAATCCTTCGATCACTTCGTCGGTTATTTCGTCAACGTTCAGACACACGTCGAGGGCAATGCCATAATCGGAATCCATATCGACTTCTACGTGTTCCTGCACCTTAACCGTCTCCGTTTCTTCGATCTCCTCGATGATTTCGGTTAAGGCTGTTTCGGCTTCCTCTTCCAGCTCGGGCGTAATTTTATAATTTGACTTACGCTCTTCGGGCGGCACGTAGGTCGGGAAGGTTTTCTGAACTTCCTCAACGGCCATTTCATAAACTAAACTGCTATGGTGAAGCCGTAGCGTGTAGACCAGTGTATCGAAAATAACCTCCTGGCCCTGGTATTTTCCCGGAAACTGAATGTGGCGGCATTCGCCTTCTTCCAGTACGTCCAAATCGTCATCTTCTACATAGATAAACGATTTGCCTTCCTGGAGGCACTCCTCTTTGAGTGCGCTGATTTCCTCAGGGTCGAACCCATCATTTTTATAATTTGCCATGTGACAAAGCTACTATTTCTAACTCAGAAACCATACCGGCATCCCGTTGATGAGCGACTATCCGAGCGCACGGACAACTAAAGGCATTACCGGAACGGATCGCCGTACTTTGGGTCCTGGATGATGGCCGTATCGGTTAGTGTGTTCAGGAAGGCGATCATGGCCGCCACATCCTGAGGAGGTACGCCATGCGCTGGTACAGGCTGAGGGCCGCTGAACATAGCATTTAAGTCAGTTATCGTTCCTGCGTGAAATAAAAACTTTCGGGTACCAATGTTCCGCAATGATCCGCTTTTAAAGCGGTTTTGACCATTGATGCCCGATTCGACTGGAAAGGCAAAACCCCCGGCGGGTGTCGATGTAATAAACATGGGGGGCGTGTGGCAACCCGCACAGGCAATACCCCCTCCTCCCGGACCCGGGTTGGGGGCGGTCAGAAAAATCTGCTCGCCACGCGCTTCGGCAGCTGTGAAGGCTTCCAAACCCTGTTTTACCCGGTCGTATTTTGATTGATAGGAAACGATGGACCGCTCAAACTGCGCCAGTGCTTTGGCAATCCGTACCGAGTCAATTACGGGACTGCCAAACGCTTTCTGAAATAAATCCGGATAGTAGGTCAATGACTTGACCCGGTTTTCGAGCTCGGTCAGCGTCAGGCCCATTTCCAGCGGATTCTGAATGGGCTGTAAGGCTTGTTTTTCGACAGTAGGCACGCGCTCATCCCAGAACATTCGCCCCGATTTGTAAAAACGGATATTAAGTAACGACATTGAATTGCGTGTTGTACGGGCGTTGGCAAACCCTTTACTTAATGCCACGTCATCATCAAAAGCAGTGACTTGCTTGTGACAACTCCCGCAGCTAACCGTCCGATTCAGAGACAGGTTTTTATCATAAAATAGCACCCGTCCCAGCGTAGCGCCATCATTTGTTATTGGATTATTTGCCGGACTATTGTCTGTAGCCACCAGTGCCTGTTGAATATGCGCTGGTAGCTCAACCAGATAATTATACGAGACCAGTTCGGGCCGGGCAGAACCCGCAGACACGGCTGAGTCGAGAGGCTCACCTGGTTTAGCACAACTTTGCAGAATTAATAGCGATATGGCAAGAATGAAGCGTAGTTTTTTCATGTAATATGGGTTTACATCCTTAAACGACATTCGTCTGAAAACCCTACGGCTTACTTTCCTTTATGCCCCAACTTATTGATTTATTACCTCAAGCAGGTGTATTTTTTAGGTGTAATCTCTTTCCCTACACCAATGAATATCAGCGCTTCGGCAACATCCTTCGCACCAGTTGCGTACCTGTCAGTGTAACTTTGTCTAGTTTCCTGTAAAACCATCATTACCAATGAAACACATCTCGCTTCTTTCTTTTCTGGTCGCCTTATCCATGTGGGCGCAGGCACAGGAGGTTGTGATCGATACAACTTATTACGCCCCACCACCCGTTGTGCGTCGACGTGTCCTGATGGCTGATCCCGACCAGAACGTGAACACATCGAAAGCCCGTAGGCAAGCTGACAAGCGGCACGAATTACTCGAACAGCTCAATGAAGTCCAAACTTGGTACGTTGGAGCAGAAGGTGGCCTTCGCAGCGATGGCGGTATACTTAGTAACTCCCTCGACGGATTGGTGAGCACCCTTACCCAGACCAAAATAAACTGGGGCGTTTACCTTGGCTACACGTACCGAAACGGCTGGGCTTTTGAAACCGGTTATACGCAGTCGCCAACTCACCTGAATATCACAATTGCCAACGGCTCAAAACCGTTGGTTTTTAACTACCAGAATACCGGATTCGGCATTCCGTTCCGGATAAAACGGCGAATCGGTCTGGGCTCCCGCGTAGCTAATGGCACCGGTTTCTGGCTCACGGCAGGAGCCTGGCTTGTCCCCAACGGCAGCGGCCAGATGGGTGAGTTTAGCCTGATTGGGTACACGTACCGGGGGCGGAACCGCTCCGATACGATTAGGTTGACCAATACAACAACCGTATCGAAGAGTATTACGGGGCTTGCGGAACTGGGAGTAGAATATGCCGCCCGCTTATCTCCGCAACTCGAACTTGGGTTCTATATGCGTAAATACTGGGGCTTGGGTAATGCCCTCCGGTCTGACCTGGCTTATACCGTCAATAAAACGTCCTTACAAACTGCTACGGTCGTTGCAAATGGTACCGGCTGGGGATTTGGTGCGTCGTTACGGTATATCTACGGTCGGCAGTATGAAATGAAGAAATCGGCAAAACTAACCCGCTGATTTTTACGGTTCACGAACAGCTAAACGTTTTCATCGTCGTTCACCCATTTCCGGACAACTGCTTCGGCAAGGTCGATAGCGGTGTAAACCGGCGTCGGGTCAACATGGGTCAGCGTATCGTTGAGCTGATGAATACGGGGCATTTGTCCTTTTTCATCCAGCGCACAGAGTGTCAGCACGGGAATTTTATTCCGGACGAACCAGACACTATCGAAGTCGGCGGTATGCAACTGCCCTACCTGCGCCCTGTCCCGGAAGGCTTCGGTTTTGAGCAATTGGCGGGCAATCCGGGTAGGCGCGTTATTATACCGGATCAGTTCGGCGGTGCCGGTTTGTTCCACAATGGTTAGTGTTCCGGCACCCAGCGTGTCGAAGTTTATGGCGAGCGTCTGCGCCCGATTCCAATTCTTTATATGGGTTCCCACGTACTGATAAGCGCCAATCATTCCCACCTCTTCGGCGCTTGTCAATACGACCTCAATGCTCATATCGGTTAACTTAGCCTGAATGAGCTGATCGGCGGTAGCGAGGGCGGCTGCAACACCCGTTGCATTATCGCTGGCACCGTTGGTATATCCTTTAAGCCAATACCCCACGGTGCCAATTATCGCCTGTGCGACGAAATAGGCCATCAGACTATACCGCAGGTACGAAATATATGGCCGTCCAATTCCTGCGACTTCCAGCAATACCATTGCTCCCGCCAGCAACATAAGCCATAACGATACGATGAGCGATAACCGGAAGCGACCCTGTTGGTTCGGGCCATACAGCAGAGATACCGGCGCGGTATCGTAATGCGCCATCAGAATGACTTTTCGGGCTGTTGCCCCTGCGGCAGGCCAACGGCCAATTACGTTGTAGGCCGTATGCTGCACCGGAAACCGCGTGATGAATGAGTACCGCCAGTTGAAATAGAGCCACCCTAGCCAGATAAAGTACCAAACTAATCCGATAGCCACCCCCGTGACCGGAATTAACGCCAGTCCTGTCAACAACCCACCCATGAGCCAGTAAACAACAGTAGCATAGGTTTTTGGTGTTTCGAATGCCTGTTTCTCAACCGAAACGCCCATCTCTGTCAGATAGCCCTCTAACAAACTGGCAGCTTTGGCTTCATTAGCGGTAGCGGCTCCCCGATGGGGCAAGGCCGTAAGTTCCTCCAATATTGTCTGAACCGACGGACGGCCCTGTGAACTTCTCATCAGTTAATTAATTTACGGGGATTCAATTTAACCTATTTACAAACATGGGGTTATTGGCCATTCCTGAAGATATGGCCAATAACCCCATGTTCATTCAAAGAAGATGGATTACTTCACAAAAAGCAGTTCCCGGTATTTCACCAGCGGCCAGTCTTCATCATCGACGACCTCTTCGAGTTTGTCCACTTCATACCGAATCAGATCGAAATGATCTTTTACCTCCGTCGCATAGAGTTTAGCGCGTTCGCTGGTATCGGTCACATTGTTCGCTTTCTTCCGCGACTCAATCATGGCTTCGACGCCTTTTTTAATCATGATAACACGGGTAGAGATTTCGCGCAAAATGTCCTTAATCGGCTCGGCTTCGGCGGTCATGCCCAATTCCACAAGATTCCGGGCTGTTTCGGCCAGTTTATTCTGGTATTTCAACGCGGTTGACACCACGTGGTTCATGGCCAGATCGCCCATCACCCGCGATTCTATCTGCACATTCTTGATATATTTCTCCAGCTCGATCTCGTAGCGTGACTCCACTTCGGCATGGTTCATAACGCCCGTCCGCTCGAACAGGGCCAGCGATTCGGGCTGAACAAACACACCCAGTGCTTCGGGCGATGATTTTATATTTGATAATCCCCGGCTGGCGGCTTCTTCTACCCACTCATCCGAGTAGCCGTTCCCTTCGAACAGAATCCGTTTAGAGTTGGCATAGTACTCTTTCAGGATGTCGACAATTGCCAGTTCTTTCTTCTCACCCCGTGCCAGACGCGCATCGAGATCAAATTTGAATTTATTGAGCTGATCGGCCACAATCGCATTTAAAACCGTCATGGTGGATGCGGAGTTAGCCGAACTTCCTACCGCCCGGAACTCAAATTTATTACCCGTAAAGGCAAACGGCGATGTTCGATTACGGTCAGTATTGTCGCGCATCAGGCTTGGAATCCGGTTTAGGCCCAGTTTGTAATACACATTATCGCCCTTGTTGACTGTTACTTCCGATTTGGTTTCCAGATCATTCAGGGTCTGCGTCAGGGCTTCACCCAGGAATACGGACACAATGGCGGGCGGTGCTTCATTCGCCCCAAGGCGGTGCTCATTCCCGGCCGAGGCAATACTGGCCCGCAGTAAATCGGCATTGTCATGAACAGCCTTAACCACATTGACCAGAAACGTCAGAAACCGAAGACTCTCTTTTGGTTTGGTGCTGGGAGCCAGCAGATTCACGCCGGTATTGGTCCCCATCGACCAGTTGTTGTGCTTACCGGAGCCGTTGACACCCGCGAATGGCTTTTCATGAAAAAGTACCTTTAGGTTATGCTTCGCAGCAATTTTCTCCATCAGGTCCATCAGAAGCGCGTTATGATCGACGGCCAGGTTGACCTCTTCAAACGTTGGCGCTACTTCAAACTGGCCCGGCGCTACCTCATTATGCCGGGTTCGGACCGGCATGCCCAGTTTCATGGATTCGAACTCAAAGTCGACCATAAACGCATTGACACGCGGAGGAATCGACCCAAAATAGTGGTCTTCCAGCTGTTGCCCACGGGCGGGTGCGTGCCCGAATACGGTGCGGCCCGCCAGCACTAGATCAGGCCGGGCATAGAACAACGCCCGGTCAACAACGAAATATTCCTGCTCAGGTCCCAGCGTTGGAGTTACTTTGGTAATGTTCCGGTCAAAATACTGACAAACGGCCGTGGCGGCTTTGTCCAGTGCATTCAGGGCTTTAAGGAGTGGCGTTTTATAATCCAGAGCCTCACCCGTATAGGAAATAAAGACAGAAGGAATACACAGGGTTTTACCCCCGGCCCCATTATCCATCAAAAACGCGGGCGACGAGGGGTCCCAGCCGGTATAGCCTCGCGCTTCGAAGGTGTTGCGAAGACCGCCATTGGGGAACGACGATGCATCGGGCTCCTGCTGCACCAGAGCACTTCCTTTAAATTTCTCGACGGCTTTCCCTTCCATGGTGATGTCGAAGAAGGCATCGTGTTTTTCGGCGGTTTCACCCGTCAACGGCTGAAACCAGTGGGTATAGTGCGTCGCTCCTTTCGACGTGGCCCACGATTTCATGGCTCCTGCTACCTCATCGGCAATATTTCTGTCTATCTGGCCATTCGTATTAATGGCTTCTGTAACTTTTAGATACGCTTCGGGCGACAGCAAGGCCCGCATCACTTCACTGCTAAAGGTGTAACTACCAAAAAAATCGCCGACGCGCTCAGTTGGTGCGGCTACCGGTACGGCATGGCGACTCTGAGCAACTTCAAGAGCTTTGAAACGAAAATTAGACATTGAAAAGGCTTTATGATTTAGGTTTAAAATTTTAGCCAAACATACACGCCTTATAAACAGATTACAATGGAAACAACAAAAAAGCCCGGCCATTCTGGTAGCCGGGCTTTGATATATATGGATTCTGACTAAACTGTTTCCAGTACGTCAGCCGATTTAACAGTTTTGATGATCACAGCGGCAACTTTGTAGGGATCAGCCGCCGAGTTTGGCCGACGATCTTCCAGCCAGCCTTTCCAGCCGCGCTCCACAGTGGCGATGGGGATACGGATCGAAGCACCCCGGTCGGAGATACCGTACGAGAACTGATCGATCGACTGGGTTTCGTGTTTACCCGTCAGGCGCTGCTCGTTGTCTGCACCGTAAACGGCGATGTGCGCTTTGATCACATCGGCTGGCGAGAACGAATTACAGATTTTATCGTAAACCTCTTTACTTCCCGATGTACGCAGGGCGGTATTCGAGAAGTTAGCGTGCATACCCGAACCATTCCAGTCGGTAGCACCCAGTGGCTTACAATGCCAGTTGATAGAAATGCCGTATTTCTCACCGATGCGCTCCAGCAAATAGCGGGCTACCCAAATCTGGTCGCCAGCATCTTTAGCTCCTTTGGCAAAAATCTGGAACTCCCACTGACCCGTGGCTACTTCAGCATTGATACCCTCTACATTCAAACCAGCTTCCAGACATACATCAAGGTGTTCTTCGATGATGTTCCGGCCATAGGCATTTTGAGCACCTACCGAGCAATAGTATGGACCCTGCGGACGGGTTGGGAAACCTTCAGCCGGGAAGCCAAGTGGCTTGTCAATAGCCATATCCCACAGGAAGTACTCCTGCTCAAAGCCAAACCAGAAATCGTTGTCATCATCCTCAATTGTAGCACGGCCATTCGAAACGTGTGGCGTACCGTCGGCATTGAGAACTTCACACATCACGAGATAACCGTTCTTACGCTGTGGATCAGGGCAGATAAAAACCGGCTTCAACAGACAGTCGGAAGAACCGCCCTCAGCTTGTCCGGTTGATGAACCATCGAACGACCACATTGGGCAATCTTCGAGGCTACCCGAGAAATCAGCCTCAATTTTAGTTTTGGAACGTAAGCTTTGGGTGGGCTTGTAGCCGTCGAGCCAAATGTATTCTAACTTAGCCTTTGCCATGATGTACAAGTGGATTAATTGAATAGGGGTTTTGTCACAATACTTTCAGCAAATATAGTATCGGTTTACAATAAAAAATAAATGCCATTAGCGCCTTATACCGTATTTCTTACTGATTTTATGGAATTATTATAATTAAAGTTTGTTCTGTACATTATTTCGCAACATTTGACCCTTTTTTTTATCAGTTTCTAATTTCAGCCAGCTATCAAAAAAAAGGCATGCCCAAACGCAAAGTTGCTTTGCGTTTGGGCATGCCAGCTTAAAAAAATGGTAATATTCCTTAAATGTATCTTTTCAGCAACCGGAAGCCAGTTGTTGATAACAATCTTTATAATCCAGGTATCAAGTTGGTTTTGACGAGTTTGATGGCGATGGCCAGTAGAATAATCCCGAATATCTTACGCAAGACCGCCAGCCCACCCGAGCCTAGGCGGGTTTCGAGCCAGCCCGATGATTTGAGCACGACATAAATCAGCACGAGGTTGAGCACAATCCCGATCACTATATTCAGCGTCTGGTACTCGGCCCGTAATGAAATGATAGTTGTCAGGGTACCTGCTCCGGCAATCAGTGGAAAGGCAATCGGAACAATGTGCGTAGCCCCTCCACTGGTTTCTTCGGACTTGAAAATGGTCCGCCCCAGAATCATTTCCAGCCCAATCAAAAAGATAATCAGTCCCCCCGCTACGGCAAACGACTGAACATCGACGCCAAACAGTTTCAGAATCCTCTCCCCAACAAACAGAAAGGAGATCATCAACACACCCGAAGCAAACGTAGCTCGCTCCGATTCTATTTTACCGGCTTTTTTACGCAGGTCAATAATGACTGGCAACGACCCGACAACGTCGATGACGGAAAAGAGAATGAGCGTGACCGAAGCAATTTCTTTAAAACTTAACATGGCAGGACAGAAACAGGCTGTTTGTTATGCGTCTACTCAATAAGCGGCTACTTAGCCGCTGCGCCTGTTCATGCCTTAGTATGACCGAAGAAACTGCGTTAAGGTTCCAATCTCCTCGTCTGTTATAGCCGGGAAGTTGGCGATTCGGAAGGTTGTGCTCTTCCAGTCGCCGTAACCGTTGCCCAGTGTAATGCCCTTATGCTGAGCCGCTTTTTTTACGTTAGCCACTTCCTGCTCATCGCCCTGCACCGCAATAACGGTGTCAGACCGGGTGGCGGGGTCGTTGATAAGAAGGCGGAATGGCGTAGACGACATCTCCTTCTCAAAAAACGTGTACCAGTCAGCAGCCCGCCTTTTTGTGATCCCATCCACGAGACCAATAGGTGGTATTTGCTGCAACACCCGCATCAGCATATAGATGCCTAAGCCGTTAGGTGTATAGGGCGTTTGAAATTTCGAGAAATTCTCGTGAATAAACAGGAGACTATTGTAATGAGCGCTCTCCCCTATTTCTTCGGCCTGTTTCAGGGCGGCTGGCGAGTAAACAAGCACCGCCAGACCCGCCGGAAGCCCAAAACATTTCTGAACGGAGGCAAACCAGACATCGGCCAGCGACCAGTCGAACTTAACCCCTGCCATGGACGAAACGGCGTCGACTGCAATCAGGGCCGAAAAGTCCCGCCGAAACTGGGCCAGTGTCTCCATGCTGACCTGCGTACCGTTAGATGTCTCGTTCTGCACAATACACAGCACATCGGCGTCACTTAAACTGATCGGAGGTTTTATCTTGTAGGCGTATTCAGCCCATTTTTTGCCAAAGGCCCCATTGTAAGGGTGCAGGCTAGATACGGCCGTGAGCGACTGAGCTACAATTTCCCAGCATTCCGTTGCCGACGATACCAGTGCAATGTGATAATCGGCCGGGATATCGAGTTTTTCATGGAGCAGCCTGACGGTCTCTTTCACAATATCCATAAACCCGGCACTACGGTGGTTCAGGCTTACAATGCCCTGACGCACCGCATCAGCAGCATAATCGGCAACCTGCGGGTAAACTTTCGACGGACCGGGGTAGAAGGTGATCATGATGATGTAAGATGTAGGGGTATAGGATGTAGGGTATTAGTATCTGCAAAAAATATATCCTACATCATACTTCATACTTCAGTAAATACCGCACCGCCATCTCGTATCCCATCAGGCCAAGACCAACGACAACGCCTTTGCATTTGGCCGATAAATAACTGTGATGCCGGAACGATTCGCGGGCATGAACATTTGAGATATGTACCTCTACAGCGGGCGCCGTAACGGCCGACAGGGCATCTGCAATAGCGATAGAGGTATGGGTGTATGCCCCGGCATTAATGACGATGCCATCTATGTCGAAGCCCAGTTCATGAATTTTATCAATCAGTTCGCCTTCGTGATTCGACTGAAAATAGCGAAGTTGCACGTCGGGAAACTGGGCTTCGAGCGTTTCCAGATACTCCAAGAAGGAGCGATTACCATAAATTGTCGGTTCGCGCTTGCCCAACAGGTTGAGATTGGGGCCGTTAATGATAAGAATTTGTTTCATCGTGCAGCACCGACCGGGACGATCGGCTGTAAACTAGTTAACTTTCTATTCAGCCGACCGGGACGGTCGGCACTACGTATGTGGCAAAGTTATATAAACGCCTTTAAGAACTACCTCAAACTCGAACGGTCGCTGGCCGAAAATTCGGTAGAGGCCTACCTGCACGATGCCGAAAAACTATACCAATACATACTCCTGACCGACCCCGCCCGGACGCCCATGCAGGTTACGGAGAAAGAATTGATGAACTTCCTGAAGTATCTGGGTGAGTTGGGTTTATCGGCGCACAGTCAGGCCCGGATGCTGTCGGGCATAAAATCGTTTTTCAAGTACTTGCTTCTCGAAGGATTAATTGAGCGTGACCCAACTCAGTTATTAGAATCCCCCAAACTGGGCCGTAAGCTTCCAGATACCCTGAGTTTTCCTGAAATAGAAGATATGCTGGCGGCCATTGACCTTTCCACGCCCGGCGGCACCCGCGACCGGGCCATGCTGGAGGTGCTGTATAGTTCGGGGCTGCGCGTTTCTGAACTGCTGAACCTGCGTTTGACAAACTGTTTTTTTACCGAAGGTTTTGTGCGCGTTCTGGGAAAGGGCGATAAAGTACGGCTCGTACCAATTGGCGAAGATGCCATGCATTACACCCGTATTTATGTTGAACACGTTCGGCAAAAACTCGATGTGCAAAAAGGCGATGAGGATACTATTTTTCTCAATCTGCGCGGCAAACAGCTTTCACGAATTTCGGTCTTTACAACCATTAAGAAACTGGCCTCCGACGTGGGCATCAAAAAAACGATTAGTCCCCACACCTTCCGGCATTCGTTCGCAACGCACCTCATTGAAGGGGGCGCCGACTTGCGGGCCGTTCAGCAAATGCTTGGCCATGAATCCATCACCACAACCGAAATCTACACCCATCTGGACCGGGATTATTTACAACAAACCCTGAAAGAGTATCACCCCAGAGCCAAGGAACAGCAGATGCGGAGGTAAATCAGGCTTCGATAGACGCTTTTTCACCAACAAACTGTTGATGCGGGTGCTTGAACAAGACATTGAACGAGGTCAGGCTCCCATAAATACGGGTAATGTATTGCTGGATATTTACCTTTTCTTCATCGTCAATACTACTGGCGTTCACGCGCTGTTCCAGAACCCGAAGGCGGTCGCGCACCATCACGATCTTATGAAAAAAGGCGTCAATCGGCATTTCTTTCGAGGACAAATCAGCTCGGCCGGGTTTAAAAATGAGCTTACCCCCTTTCCATTTATCGCCCAGCGGAACAACTTCTGTCTGGTCGGCCCAGCGCAGGAGAACACGCGTAATCGACTGCTCTACGTCGAATAAGCTGACCAGGTCATTATCCGGTTCTATGGCCTCAATGATGGTCAGGGGTGCGTCGAATTTAAGTATCTTCACGCCCTGTTCGAAGAAGGTGACGATGTATCCGGTTGATTTCAGATTAATGACGACGCCGTTGCCGAACTCCTCGTGCTGAATGCGTGAACCAATGCCCAACAGGGTATTCATAAAAGGAACTGTTTATACATTTCATCGACGTATTTACAAACCCCGTGCCAGAACAATTAACTGATCAGCCTTTTCTATGCGTACTGTCGCGTCTCAACTAACTACCCAAAAAGATAAGTTCTCTCTACCAGACGGCATTCACTACCTGAACTGTGCCACGCGTGCTCCCCTTAGCCGAACGGTGGAGCAGGCTGGCCTTGATGCCATCCACCGCGACAGCAACCCATTTGGACTGCGTCCCGACGACTTTTTCAGTGGGGCTATTCGTGTTCGAGCCTTATTCTCCGACCTCATTAACAACCCGGACCCGGATCGAATTGCAGTGGTACCTTCCGTTTCGTATGGCATGGCAGTGGTGGCAAGAAATCTGCCAAACAAGCCCGGCATCAGGGCCGGTCAACACATTGTACTGGTTGGCAGTGAATTCCCCAGTGATGTGTATGCCTGGGATCGGGTTTGTATTGAATTGGGGCTGACGATTAAAACCGTTCCGATGCCCGATGAGTTTCCGCGGGGTCCACGCTGGAACGAACGGCTGCTGGACGCGATCGACAGCCATACGGCACTGGTAATCGCTCCTCCTGTTCACTGGATGTATGGTATCCGCTTTGACCTGGAGGCAGTAGGGCAACGGGCGCGCGAAGTAGGTGCCTGGCTAGCCGTAGATGGCACGCAGGCGATTGGGGCCTTGCCGGTCAACATGGCGGCTATTCAACCCGACGCCGTAGTTTGTGCAGGCTATAAATGGCTGATGGGGCCCTACTCCCTTGGTCTGGCCTACTATGGACCAGCTTTTGATGACGGTACTCCGCTGGAAGAAGGCTGGATGAATCGGTTGGACAGCAATCAGTTTCATAAACTGATGGATTATCAGCCCGTTTATCGCCCTAAAGCGTACCGGTATAATGTAGGTGAACACACGCATTTTGTGCAGATGCCCATGCTCGAAACCTCGCTGGAGCAACTTCTCGACTGGCAACCGGAGCGGATACAAACCTACACAAATGAGCTTATGCAGGATGCCTGGCCCGCCCTGGAACAACTTGGTTGCCAGATCGAACCGCTTAACGGAACTCAGGGCCGAAGCCATCATCTGGTCGGCTTGTGGTTGCCCGAACACACCGACCCAATGGCTGTGCAGCAGGCACTACAAGCCGAAAAAGTATCCGTGTCGGCCAGAGCCCGTGCATTACGCATTGCCCCGCATGTTTACAACACACCTGAGGATGCGGACGCACTGGTACGGGTCCTGACAAAAGTGTTGACTATGTAGAGACGTAAGGTATTACCGGTCCGCCGACCGTCCGCGGCTGCGGTGCGGTCTCTATAGTTCGTAAAATTCCAATGGTAAATCATCTGGGTCGGCGAAGAACGTAAACCGCTTTCCGGTATGAGCGTCTACCCGGACCGGCTCAGTTTCTACTCCGTTTTCGTTCAGGTGCACTATAGCGGCATCGAGGTTTGGTACGGCAAAGGCTAAATGGCGTAGGCCCAGCGCTTCAGGTCGGGACGGACGTTTAGGCGGATCTGGAAACGAAAACAGTTCGATTATATACTGACCGTTCAATGCCAGATCAAGCTTGTATGAATTTCGCTCGGCCCGAAAATACTCTCCCAGAATAGACAAACCCAATATTTCCGTGTAGAACCGCTTCGATCTTTCGTAATCCGAGCAGATAAGGGCAATGTGATGAACTGCAGCGAGGTTGAGCATATGGATATGGACTAGGGCGTGAGTAACGTATCGGTAGCCAACGTATCTGTCGCTACGCCGTCTTTTACCGTGGGTAAAGCGCGTTCGACTTCCCGGCGTTTGTTCCAGGGTGCCGTAGTTCGACGTCCCATATCAATGGCAATTAAAATGACGATTGATGTAAAAAGAATAAAAACGGTGATGAAAATTTTACGGTTTCGGTTCATACCATGCTTTAAGTTATTCCTGTAATGCGAGAATCTTAGCGACGGCATTACGCCAATTAGTCCTGCGAAAGTTGCCGGGGAGCTATCTGAAAGGCGACTCTCCCTGTCCTGCCTGATACTTCCGACCAGTTGACATCGTCAAATGTAACCGCAACAACGGCTCCTTTGCTCATGGAGCCAATACTTTGGTGGGTTAAAAACTCTGCCAGATACGACACATCAGGATTATGGCCCACAATCATTGCCGATTTCAGATGATCAGGCAATGCATTGATGGCTGCCAGATAAGCTTTGGGCCCACCGTCAAATAACAGGTTATTCAGTTGAATCGTTGCCGGATCAAACCCAATCTGCTCGGCAATTACTTTGGCAGTATCTTTGGCACGAGGGGCCGTACTGCTGATCAATACATCGGGCACAATTGCCTTTTCGTGAAGGTATCGGCCTATCCGGGCAGCGGCCATGATTCCATCGGAGGTTAATTGACGATCGTGGTCGGCCATAAAAACAGCGCGATCTTCCGCTTTGGCATGTCGAACGATAAAGAGTGTAATTGGCATCTTAGAGAAAGGTAGACTGCAAAAATAAGAGGGTATTATGCCCCTAACCAACCAGTAACCAACAAGTTTCCCATATGGCTTGTTTTTTTACTCATATCAAAAAAAACTAAAGTTGAAATAAACCTGAAGAATGTATTATCGCGCAAACGCCCCAGGCTGCACGGCTTCAACTTTGCAGGTGTATGAATCTATTTGTGGGCGTTTCGCGTGACAATCCGTACTTTTGCGCCCACAATCACTATCCGGTCGCTGTTTTAGTATGAGTTATCAATCCATTCAACAGTTATTAAAAACCGCCCCAACTGGCACAGAAGTGACCGTTAAGGGGTGGGTACGTACCAAGCGGGAAAGTAAAAACGCAGTCTTTATCGCCCTGAATGATGGCTCTACCATCAATACCATTCAGGCGGTGGCCGAAGCGGGTCAACTTCCCGAAGAAACCCTGAAACTCATAACGACCGGTGCTTGTCTGGCCGTTACGGGTCAGTTAGTAGAATCGCAGGGAGCCGGACAGGCGGTTGAGGTTAAAATTGCCAACGTGACTATTTACGGCACCGCCGACCCCGATAAGTATCCGCTGCAACCTAAACGGCATTCGCTGGAGTTCCTGCGCGAAATTGCCCACCTGCGGCCCCGTACCAATACATTCAGTGCTATATTACGCATCCGGCACGCCCTGGCATTCGCCGTCCATAAATACTTCAACGACAACGGGTTCTATTATTTGAACACCCCCATCATTACGGCTTCCGATGCCGAAGGAGCCGGTGAAATGTTTCGGGTGACAACCCTCGACGCGACGAAGCCTCCTTTAACGGAAGACGGCAAGGTCGATTACAGCCAGGACTTCTTTGGCCGCGAAACCAACCTGACCGTATCGGGTCAGTTGGAAGGCGAACTGGGCGCAATGGCGCTGGGCAAAATTTATACGTTTGGCCCTACGTTCCGGGCCGAAAACTCCAACACCACCCGTCACCTTGCCGAGTTCTGGATGATTGAGCCTGAAATGGCTTTTTATGAACTGGAAGACAACATGAATCTGGCCGAGGATTTTGTCAAAACCGTTATACGGTACGCACTGCAACACTGCGCCGACGATCTTACCTTCCTGGATTCGCGGTTGAAAGATGAAGAAAAGACTAAGAAAAAGGAAGAGCAGAGCGAGTTGGGTTTACTCGAAAAACTTCAGTTTGTGATCAGTAACGAATTCGTTCGGCTGACGTATACCGAGGCCATCGATATTCTGGTGAATTCCAAACCAGCGAAGAAAGGCCAGTTCCAATACGAAGTAAGCTGGGGCGTCGATTTACAGTCGGAGCATGAACGGTATCTGGTGGAAAAGCATTTCAAGAAACCGGTGATCCTGACCAACTATCCCCGCGAAATCAAAGCGTTTTACATGAAGCAGGATCCGGATGGTAAAACCGTTCGGGCCATGGACGTTCTATTCCCGGGCATCGGCGAAATCATTGGCGGCTCCCAGCGTGAGGACGACCTCGACAAGCTCACTGCCCGAATGCAGGAAGTAGGCATTGAACCCGAAGCCCTGTGGTGGTACCTCGACACGCGCCGATTCGGCTCGGCACCCCACGCCGGCTTTGGCCTCGGATTCGAGCGACTGGTGTTGTTCGTAACGGGCATGGGCAACATCCGCGATGTGATCCCCTTCCCGCGCGCTCCAAAAACGGCTGAATTTTAATTTTTAGCTGATAAGTCAGTAAGTGGCGAATACCAAAGCACAACCAGCTCATCAGCCACTTACTGACTTACCGACTTACTGACTTACGCATGCTTGCACTCCCCATTTTTCTCGCGCTGGCCTCTGGCTTTGTAGTCGTTGGTGTTTACACGGAACGAAAGGTTTCTGCATTCATGCAGGACCGGCTTGGTCCGATGGAAACGGGTAAATGGGGATTGCTTCAGCTTTTTGCCGACTTACTGAAACTCCTTCAGAAAGAAGATATCGTTCCAACGGCGGCCGACCGACGGCTTTTTTTGCTGGCCCCAGCCATTATTTTCGCGTCGGTCTTCGCGGGTTTTGCGGTACTTCCTCTGTCGCCGGATTTACAGGGTTCTGGGGCATCCGTTGGCGTTTTCTACCTGATGGCTATTGTTTCCTTCGACGTAGTCGGTATCCTGATGGCGGGTTGGGGCTCCAATAACAAGTACTCGCTCTTCGGTGCCATGCGGTCGGTAGCACAGATTATTTCCTACGAGATACCGCTTGGGCTTACTATTCTGTGCGTGGTCATGATTTGCCAGACGCTCAACTTGCAGACGTTAAGTTTCCAGCAGGGTATTTACACCCACGAAACAAACTACCTTTTCGGCTTAAAAGCATTGGGTATCGATGTTACCGGCTGGGGGGGAATTTTCTCCTGGAACATCCTTCGGAACCCCTTTTTACTCATTGCCTACGTCATCTTTTTCATTTGTACACTAGCCGAAAGTAACCGGGCGCCCTTCGACCTGCCCGAAGGCGAATCGGAAATCGTGGCCGGCTTTCATACCGAATATTCGGGGATGCGCTTTGCGTTGCTCTACCTGTCTGAATACGCCATGATGCTGCTTGTCTCTTTTCTGGGAGCCGTACTGTTTCTGGGAAGCTGGAATACGCCCCTGCCCAACATCGGGCCGGTCAGGCTGGCCGACTGGACGAGCGGAGCACCGGGCACCTTATGGGGTAACCTGACGGGTGGTTTCTGGCTGCTTTCCAAAGTATTTTTTGCGGTGCTGCTGCAAATGTGGGTGCGCTGGACGTTTCCCCGGGTTCGGGTCGATCAGATGATGTATTTATGCTGGAAAGTACTAACCCCGGTTGGCTTGGTTCTCTTGCTCATTTCGGGTATCTGGCGGTTATTAATGGTGTGAACCCGGCCCATCAATTCCCGCAACCGCCTAAGTAGCCCTCACTTACGATACAATACAATGGTATACAGGGAGTTGAGCTTATAAAACGACACCAATACTATGGAATCCCGATGGCAACGTTTTCGGCACAGACTGCACGAGATAATCTTTGAAGCCGATACCTGGGCTGGCCGGGCTTTCGACATTACGCTGCTTTTTTTGATAATGCTGAGTGTACTCGCTGTTATTCTGGAGAGCATACCCGCGCTGGCTCGTTCGTATGGGCAGTATTTCGATACTATAGAGTGGCTTTTTACCGGTCTTTTTACGATTGAATATCTGCTCCGTATTATCAGTATCCGGCAACCTATGCGCTATATGACCAGCTTTTTCGGGCTCGTCGATCTGCTGGCTATTTTGCCAAGTTATCTTGGCTTATTTTTGTTTGGTGCGCATGAGCTGGCGGCTGTCCGTATTCTTAGGCTGCTCCGTATTTTTCGAATCTTGAAACTGGGCGAATACACCTCTGCCGCATCAATACTCGCCTATTCATTACGGGAAAGCCAGGCCAAAATTACTGTCTTCTTCGTCGCCATTTTTACTTTAGTCGTTACACTTGGCTCTATGATGTATGTGGTAGAAGGGCACGCCAACGGTTTTGAGAGCATTCCACTGAGCATTTATTGGGCGGTTATTACGATCACAACCGTCGGCTACGGCGATATTGTACCGAGCACGGCCATGGGCAAATTCATCGCTACCATTATCATGCTACTCGGGTATGTCATTATCGCGGTGCCAACCGGTATTGTAGCGGTTAGCCTAACGGCGGCCAACAAAAAGTACGAGATTTCAACCCAGGCTTGTCCAAATTGCGGACGGCAAGGCCACGACCCCGATGCTGTCCATTGTAAATATTGTGGCAGTGCTCTGTAACCCGACATTGGTTTCCAAAACCATCTGCTAAGATCTTTCTCTGGCCAATTGCCCTTACGTTACTTTTTCGGTTTATCTACTGAGGAACTGTGCACAAAGCGGTTCCATTGATCGTTTTTGTGCTCTTTACAATGGCGTCATGCTGCTTCTCCTGAACAGAAGCTTTGTTAACTATTCCCAGTCAGTTGGGTTCGATTAGAAGATAAACGTTAATTTTTCTTTCTACTTCGTAAATTTGCGGCCTTTTACAAGTTTACATGTCAATTCTAACACCTAATCCAATCGGCGATTTTGTCTGGCAAAAAGCCTGGCAATTCCCGTCATTTCGCAGGAAATTCATACTGGGCATCATCCTCGTCCTAATCTTGTTGCTCACGTTTCCGTATTTCTTTCAAACGATTCAGCAGCATTCTGGCCCGGTCTTAAACGATTGGGTACTTAATCAGCTACCCGCACAGGATGTATCCCTGGGTATCTTTTTATCAATATGGGCCACGGCTTTGTTGTTGTTGATCCGCGCCCGGCGAAGTCCCGCCATTTTTATGATGTTCATCTACAGTTACCTGATAGTCAGCCTGTCACGAATGATCAGTATCAACCTGGTGCCCCTCGATCCACCGGTAGGGCTTATTCCGTTGATCGACCCGCTGAGTAATGCCTTTTACGGCAAGACGTTCATCACCAAGGACCTGTTTTATTCAGGCCATACATCGACTATCTTTTTGATGTTCTTATGTTTACGCCGACGGTGGGACCGCCTTTTTGCCTTTGTTGGCACCCTCATTGTAGGAAGTTTACTGCTGGTTCAACACGTTCATTACACCATCGATGTAGTGGGTGCATTTGTCTTCACTTATCCTCTTTACTGGCTCGGGAAAAAGTTTGCTCTGAGCGGTTGGAACACGCTCACTTTAGAGGATAACAAGGTTCAGAACGCTTCGCCTAACTGAAAGTACAGTCCGTGGGAATGACTCTGCCCAATTCCCCATCCGTAATCAACGCGGAGATTAAGTCGCTCTTTACGGTTAAGCGCCAGCCGTAATCCTCCGCCGTAGGAATAGTTGAGGTCCTGAAAATTCAGGTCGAATAAATGATTTCCCACATTACCAACACCGGCAAACCCTACGGCGCCAAGTCGCCAGATTATCGGAACTCTGTATTCGGCCTGTACCACTACCTGGTTTTTACTTCGGAAACGACCATCGTAAAACCCTCTCATGCTGTTGGAGCCCCCAAAGCTCGCCAGGCTCCGTAGCGGGGTATCGCCCGAATTAAAAAAGCCGTAGGCCTGAATCGCGAACACCTGTTGCCGGTAAAGCTGAATAAAGCGCCGAAAATCAACTACATAGTTTGTGTAGCGAAAGTTTGAACCCAGAATCGGCGAAAACGTATTGAAATAGACTTGTAAAAAACCACCTTTATCCGGGGCAAAGGCATTATTTCGGGAATCGTAGGTGATACTCAGCCCACCACCCGATACATGGTAGGGGCTCCGCCCGGGCACAGCCAACTGGTCGAAAAGGCCACCGGGCAGATAATCAACATCCAGCAAGCGCTGATATTCATACAGTATGCCCACAAATATTCGCTCTCTGAGCTTGCGCTGGGCATGTAGGTAAATGTAATACTGCTGGAAGGTGTAGGCCTCTTCCTGGCTGTCTGGCGCATCTTTACCCAGGCCCCAGAACTTATCCGGAAAATGGCTGTAGGATAGTTGATAATTCAGGATTACCCGTTCGCCGGGGAAGTAAGTAGTACCATTGATGGCCGCGATAAATTGTTTCCGCAACGAGTACAGGGCGAGCATCTGCGCATTGGATGTTCGGGTGATGGTATCGTGCCGGTTGAATTGGAATGTGAAGGAGCCCGCTAACCCAACCGACCAATCTGTTTCAATAGATCGGGCAATTAAGGGTAGAAGTAGGGTATTTCTGGTTTTTACAAGTTGATTTGGTACGGCTTCGCGGGGTAACTTCAAACTATCTGACTGGCCGAACGAGGCATGCAAACCTCCCGCCAACAAGCTGATTAACAGCAAAATCAACCTTCTATAAAGTAAACTATGCACAAGAACTCAAATGACCGTTTATTAAAGTCACATTAATTAAATTGCGGCAAAGTAATCCTAAAATTGTAAATTTCGTAGATTTGAGCCTTTAATAAACCGTTAAACTTGCGCTCATCCAGTTAGAGCGCGGTCGCCGGTCGGCATCAAGGATGGAACCTCCGAATTGTAAACCACCGATATGAGCAAATTAGACTTGCCGCCCTTTACATTGGGCGAAACGATTACCCCCGAACAACGCCAGTTTTTCAACAAAAATGGCGTCATCGTATTTCGCAATTTTATTCACCCCGAAACCGTCAAGTTATTCATCAGCGAGGTTGAACGAATAGAGAAAGAATGGCTTGCCGAAGGACGTGATAAAGTCAATGGTGTACCCCTCAAATTTGGTCAGGACGAAGAGGGAAGCCCAATGATTCAGCGGATGTGTTTCCTGTCGCAACACAGTACGGCACTCCATGAGTTTTTGCAGGACCCACGCCTGCAAGCCGTTGTTGACCTGCTCCAGCCATACGAAGGACGCATCGCTGAAATCGAAAAAGATGGTCTCATTCTGAACCACTATGTTCGGACGCCTAACAGTAAATTTTCGCAGATGGGCTGGCATACGGATAGCCCCCGCGATATTTTCCTGGGTCAGCGGATCATGCCGATGCTGAATGTGGGCATTCACCTGAACGCTACGCCTTACGAAAATGGCGGGTTACGCGTTATTCCAGGTACGCACAAGCAGGGCATTTTCAAAATGCTGTTCCGCAAAAAGTATTTTGTTGATAACGACCCCGACAAACATGAAATCGGATTTGATATCAACGCGGGCGATTTATCGGTACACGATGGTCGGCTTTGGCACCGGGCGCAGCAGTCACCTTTCGTTGGTGAAGCGAGCCGTCGGCGGGTGATGTACGTTCCTGTTGTAACGGGTAAGTACATGCCGAAAAACGAAAATAGCAAGACGCCGTTCTATCACCGGTTTATTTCTAAAGTAAACATTTAATAGTCAGTAAGCCGATAAGTTAGTAAGTCCGTAAGTAGTTGATGCCGAAGTAACACTCATGCGTCAGCCACTTACGGACTTACTAACTTATCGACTTACTGACTTCATAATTTAATTCTCATGGCCTACGCCTTAATTACAGGAGCCAGTAAAGGCATTGGCCTGGCCATTGCCCAGGAACTGGCCCGCCGAAAGTTTGACCTGTTACTGGTGGCCCGGTCCGAATCGCTGCTGATGCAGATTGCGGGTCAGCTAGCCAACGAACATGGAATCAAAACCGATTACCTCGGCGTTGACCTAGCCGAAACGGGTGCTGCCCGAAAGCTTTTCGACTGGTGCAGCCAAAAGCAGTACTCGGTTCAGATGCTGGTCAATAACGCTGGATACGGATTGAGTGGCCCTTTCGAGAAACACGCCCTTGCTGAGCACATCAACATGATGAATGTCAACATGACGGCGCTCATTGAGCTAAGTTATCTGTTCTTACCCCAGCTCCGTCAACAGTCCAAAGCGTATATCCTGAATATTGGCAGTTCAGCGGCTTATCAGGCTGTGCCAAAATTAAGCCTTTACTCAGCCTCTAAATCATTCGTTCTCCAGTTTAGCCGCGGCCTGCATCAGGAACTGAAACGTACATCCGTTTCGGTAACCTGCGTCTGTCCGGGCTCTACTGACACTAACTTTGTTGATCGGGCACAGATCGGCGACAAGGGACGAAAAGCCGCTGAGAAAGTAAATATGACGCCCGAAGAAGTAGCCCGGCAGGCTGTAGAAGCTACTCTGTCCGGTAAAACCGAAGTCGTAACCGGATTCCTCAATAAAGCCGGGAAGTTTATGGCCTGGCTGCTGCCCAAAGGGCTGGTCGAGCAAACGGCCGGAAGCATTTACGAGTAAACGTCAATATTATAAATCCCTAAAGACCGCCCTGTAGCAGAGTGCGGTCTTTTTTCTATTGAATCAGGTAAGGATTTGCAACACACTTAGCTGATCAAAACCATATTCCTGGATAGACAACCACGAGTGAATCCACCAAACGGGTAGCTAATGGCCTAAGATTCGCTAGAATGGCACTTTATTTGTAATACTGCCGTTGTACCCATATAACTTTACAAAGACGTTGGATGCTGGACTCTGATTTTGACTCTATTCCATTGCCTGCCGACGTCCATCCAACACATGCAATTTTCCGAATTATCATTAATTGATCCTATCCTGAAGGCACTAACCGAAGAAGGATACACCAACCCGACACCCATCCAGGAAAAAGCCATACCAATCTTGTTAAGCCGCCGGGACCTTTTAGGCTGCGCCCAAACCGGAACCGGTAAAACAGCCGCTTTTGCCATCCCTATTTTACAACTGCTAAGCGAAGAACGGAGTAAGAGCGCTGGCGGTCCACGCCGGATTAAAACCCTTATTCTGACACCCACCCGCGAGTTAGCCATTCAGATCGCCGAAAGCTTTACAGCCTATGGCCGTCACCTGAACATCCGTAATACGGTTATTTTTGGTGGTGTTTCGCAGCATTCGCAGGTGAACACGCTCAAAGCGGGTGTTGATGTACTGATTGCTACCCCCGGTCGTTTACTCGACCTTATGAACCAGGGTTTTATATCGCTTCGGGATGTGCAGTTCTTTGTCCTTGACGAAGCCGACCGGATGCTGGATATGGGCTTTATCCATGACGTTAAGAAAGTCATTACCAAATTACCTACGCATCGGCAGTCGCTGTTTTTCTCGGCAACGATGCCCCCCGATGTTGCCAAGCTTGCTGATACGATCTTAAATAACCCGGCAAAAGTAGAAGTAACACCCGTTTCCTCGACGGCCGACACTATTGAACAGGCTATGTACTTTGTCGGAAAAGAAGATAAGCGCAAACTGCTTGTTCATATCCTCGACGATAAAAACATCAAATCTGCGCTGGTTTTTGCCCGTACCAAACACGGCGCTGACAAAGTCGTAAAAGATTTGCTGAAAGCAGGTATTGGTGCTGAAGCCATTCACGGCAACAAATCGCAAAATGCTCGCCAGCGTGCCCTCTCGAACTTCAAAAGCCGGGAAACACGGGTGCTGGTTGCAACCGATATTGCTGCTCGTGGAATCGACGTCGACGAACTGTCGCATGTGATCAATTACGAACTGCCTAATATTCCGGAAACCTACGTTCACCGGATTGGCCGGACGGGCCGCGCGGGCCATGATGGGATTGCTCTGTCGTTCTGCGATGCCGAAGAAACCGAGTATCTGCGCGACATCCATAAGCTGATTGGCAAACGGGTTCCGGTAATTGACAACCATCCTTACGTACTCGACATTGCTACAGCAACCGTTACGCCGGCTCCTGCCCGACAGGGACAAGGTCGGGGTGGCAACGGCGGCAATCGAAACGGGGGCGGTCGTTCGGGCGGTTCCGGTTCATTCAATCGGAACGGGAACAACAATAATAGCCGTCGGGCAGACAACAGCGGACCAGCCCGCTCAGCAGACCAACGGCCTTCGTCTTCGGACGGCTCTTACCGCCGGGAAGAAAACAGTGCACCGAAACGCCCCAGCAGTCGTCCGTCGCAGCCCCAAAGCCGGGGCACTGGCAACAGTCGCTTCAGTAACTCCAGTTCCGATAAAAATTATTAAGTAAGCCCTGAGCCCCGGATGCTATCCGGGGCTTTTTGTTTACCAGCGAATCTTCCGGGGTTGCGTAGAGAAACTATCGTTCATGCTTTTGATGTAGATTTGTTAGACTACTCCTTTAGCTTCATGAAACGACTACTTCTTGCGCTTAGCGGGCTGGCTGTACTGGCAGTCGGCTGGTCTCAGCTTCGGCAAAACACCACCGATACAAAACCGAACGATTACACAAACTGGGGTGAGTACCTTGGCGGTCCCGATCGCAGCCATTATTCAGCGCTGACCCAGATAACCCCCGAAAACGTTCAGAATCTGAAAGTCGCCTGGACCTACTCGGCACCGGACAGCGGTCAGATTCAGGCCAATCCAATCATTGTCGACGGGGTTTTATACAGCGTAACTCCAACGGTACAGGCCATCGCCCTGGATGCCGCCACGGGTAAAGAAATCTGGAAGTTTGGCAGTCCAACAAAGCAGTCCCTTAGTACAAGCCGGGGGGTCACCTATTGGCAAGCCGCCAAACCAACGGCTGTAGGCGAGTCCGAAGCCCGGATTTTATACACCGTCGGCTCACTGCTCTACGCCCTGGATGCTAAAACAGGGAAACCTATTCCGAGTTTTGGGCAGGATGGGCATATCGACTTGCACGAGGGTCTGGGCGAGCAGGCAAAAGATAAGTTCGTTATATCCAATACGCCCGGCACCATCTTCGAAGACCTGATCATCATGCCTGTTCGCTTATCGGAAGGGGCCGATGCGGCACCAGGTCATGTGCGGGCGTTTAATGTCCGTACGGGGAAGCTGGTTTGGACGTTTCATACCATTCCGCAGCCCGGCGAATACGGCTACGATACCTGGCCCAAAAACGCTTATAAAAATACAGATGTTGGCGGTGCCAATAACTGGTCGGGTATGTCAGTCGATCGGCCCAGGGGTATTCTTTACGTACCAACCGGATCGGCGGCTTTTGACTTTTACGGCGGTAACCGAAAAGGGCAAAACCTCTTTGCCAACTGTTTGCTCGCCCTCGACGCCCGCACCGGCAAACGACTCTGGCACTTTCAGGCCGTTCACCACGACATCTGGGACCGCGACTTTCCGGCTCCGCCAAACTTGCTGACGGTAACCAGCAAAGGTCCCGACGGTCGCTCCCGGCGTGTGGATGCTGTGGCGCAGGTAACCAAGTCGGGCCACGTACTGGTATTTGACCGGGTAACGGGCAAGCCGCTCTTCCCGATCAAAGAAATGCCAATGCCCAAATCCGACGTTCCGGGCGAGGAAGCCTGGCCTACGCAGCCTGTTCCTACCCGCCCCGCCCCGTTTGCCCGGCAGAATTTCACCGAAGCCGACCTGAACCCCTATTCTGAAGACCGTGACACCTTACTGGCACAGTTCCGGCGGAGTCGCAAAGGAACCTTCCAGCCGTTAAGCCGACAGGGTACGTTTATTTACCCTGGTCTCGACGGTGGGGCTGAGTGGGGGGGTGCCGCCACCGACCCCAGCGGAATTATGTACGTCAATGCGAACGAAGCGGCCTGGCTCATTGCCCTGAACCAAACGCCCAAACAAGACGAACTAGCTCATTTAACGCTCGGCAACCGGCTTTATACTACCACCTGTTCGGGCTGCCATGGTGCCCAACGCAAGGGAAATGCAACCAGTGGTTACCCATCGCTGGTAAACATCGGCCAGCGACGCGACCGGGCATATGTAACACAGGTTATCAGCCACGGAAAAGGCATGATGCCGGGCTTTACTCAGCTGTCGACGGCCGAAAAACAGGCACTGGTTGGCTTTCTGTTCGATGACGAAAAGATTGAAGCATCTGTTCAGGCATCGAAGGGAAGCAAGGCTCCCTTTGTTCCTTACAAAATCTCAGGCTATATAAAGTTTCTTGACAGCAAAGGCCTGTCGGGCATCGCGCCCCCCTGGGGAACGCTGAACGCCATTGACCTCAACACGGGAGAATATCTCTGGAAAATTCCGCTTGGCGAAGAGCCTGAACTAGCAAAAAAAGGAATCCGCAATACGGGTTCCGAGAACTACGGCGGCCCGGTTGTAACAGCCAGCGGCTTGTTGTTTATTGGGGCAACTAAGGACGGCAAGTTCCGGGCGTTCGATAAACGCACCGGAAAACAACTATGGGAAACAACCTTGCCTGCGGCTGGTTTTGCGACTCCGGCTACTTATCAGGTTGGAAACAAACAGTACGTTGTTATTGCCTGTGGTGGCGGCAAACTGGGTGCAAAGAAGGGCAATCAATACGTAGCCTTCGCTTTACCATAATCGAAAGGCAGGAATTACGGTGTCGCGACTAAATCGCTCATTGGAGAGCCAGTCGGTACTAATTTCAAACCTATCGGGTCAGAAAGCACTTATTAAATAAGTGCTTTCTAAAAATCACCTGATGCGATTTCGTTTCCTTCTTTTCTTTACCCTACTCTCAATCAGCGGTTTCGGGCAGCAAAACCGAATCATTGACCGCAACGCCATTGGCTGGTATACGTATAACGGTGACCATAAGCTTACTAAACGATGGGCACTACATACTGAATACCAATGGCGCCGGGTGGAGCTGATTGAGTCCTGGCAGCAGTCACTCGCCCGACTCGGACTGGTATATAAGCTGAATGATCAGGTTAAGCTGGCGGGCGGCTATACATTCTTTACGACTTTTCCTTATGGTGATTACCCCGTGGCCGATGCAGGTGTGCCGACCATCGAAAACCGAACACACCAGGATATTCAGCTACGTGCTACCGTTGGAATTGTAGCGTTAAGCCACCGCTTCCGGCTCGAACAGCGGTGGCTTGGTACGGGGGCCGACGCGAATCCACGTCATATCGAAAGCTGGGAATACCAGAATCGGGGCCGCTACCAGATTTCGGGTACCATTCCACTGAAAGGCTCCACGCTGGATGACGGCGAATTTTACGTAAACTTCTTCGATGAGATTTTTATTGGGTTCGGCCGAAATGTCGAGCAGAACGTCTTTAACCAGAATCGAATTTCGGGTGGTCTGGGCTACCAGTTTAGTGATGCGTTCAAAATTGAGTTAAATTATCTCAACCAGATTTCGCAACACCCCGAACTGGAACTAGTCACCCAAAAGCCCGTCTTCGAAATCAACAACGGCTTTCGCCTAAATGTAAACTACGATCTGGATTTCAGCAAAAAATAAGGCTTTTGCAGAGTCGCTACGAGACCTCCGCAAAATCACTTGGCCGCTATTTCAAACATCAGTTTATCAGCTGGTTTAGGCGAGAGCACCCGAAAATTGATCCGGTAGATCGTATCACCCCACTTTGTAACGATACCCCGGTCTTCAGGTGCTTCGAGCTTCACTTTTTCAACAGTTGGCTGCATTTGTTTCGGGTTAAAATGCACAATGAAGTCTTTAGCCGTTCCGGCTTTCGGAGTATAATGTATGATCAGTTCGCCAGGTTTACCAATCTCGGCCGGGTAGCAGGTCATCAGGTGCTGCGTCAGTGAGTTAACCTGACTTAAACTGATAACATCCTCTACCTTAACGCCCTTGCCCCGGTTTAAACGAATAGACCGCTGCCAGCTTTTAATACCCGCTTCTTTTGGATATGACTTGGCAATATCAACCCCAAACAGTGTAGACGTATTGTCTGATTTGTATGTAACATTGGTAGCCTCAAATGCCCTTCCCGGAAGTTGATTCACTCCATTTACGGTCGGAAGGTTGTGGAAATCGGAGCAGTTGTACCAAATATCGTACCGCCTGGCGCTGAACGTTTTGGCCGTGTACGTGCCCCGTCCGACGTCAATCAACAGCGGCTGTCCATTGTAATACACCACATAATTGCCGATGTCATTGTGGTTATGGCTTTCGTCGTTATGCCCGCCTTTGGCCGCTACGTAAAAACCATCCGTTGTGCCGCCCTGATCGCGGGCGGCAAATACCTGAAGGTCCGGCAGCCACACATTTTTGGGCAATGGTAACCCCTGAACAGCCTTTTGGAATTCATCTTGCATAAACAGGGCGTAGAAATGCCGAAAATAATGAAACTTGCCAATGTCGCCCACTTCTGGTTTGCGGTAAAAAGCCCCGAATTTCATCATATCCGGATCATTAATGGCTTTTCCATACCGGTAGATCATGGTGGCAGCCATACCAGGTTGCGGATCGGCATCGGCAAAATTTAGAAAGTATTTCTCGCTGATCTGTGCCCGGTAGATGAATCGGCCCATGTTCTTAAACTTATCATCGGCATACACATACTCAAAGGCATTGTTGCTGGCCGTGTTGAGCATGGCAATATTGTCGTACAGCGAAGCAGCTGCGGCTCCCCAGTAACTTGGTCCCTCATCGCATCCGCCATCCTGCGGGTATGGATTAAGAAACTCATCCAGTACGGTTAGCAGCTTGTGTACGGAGGCCGTCCGTTTGCTGTCGTCTTTCTCCAGCAACAGCACCGCATTAAGCCAGTTCGAGCAAATCCACGGATTCCAGTTGTTGGGCGCGCGCCCGGCGGCTGTTTTTGTCATCCAGCCGTGTGGTTTTGTCATGAGTGGCTGAAAAATACGGTAATTGGTTTCGTTGTAAATCCGCTTTCGGATTTGCGGAGAAACGGCATCAAGTTTATCGCCCAGGTAGAAATCTACCCAGGCCAGATAAGTAGCCGTTTCGGCCGCGAATAGATCGACAAACGGTTTGGACACATCCATCAAGCCTGCGTACTCCTTCGACTTCGGCAGGTGGGCCGATGCACCCCAGAAAGACTCTTCGCAAATTGACCAGACGCCGTCAATAATCTGGTCAACAAAACGTCCTTTGTTTTCATAAATTTCGGCCAGTAGTAAGGTACCCAGCACTTCGCGTTTTTCGAAACTTACGGCCTGATACTGGTCCCGGTCGCCGGTTCGCTCAATCAATAGTGATTTCGTTGCAGGCACGTAAGGCCACTGGTACCCAAGGTACGATTCCGCTTTTTTGAGATACGATTTCATCATCGTCTGATCCGCTTTGGCCCAGCCTGCCCGATCGTCACGACGCGGAAAAGGAGCCCATTTTGCCTGCGGAATCAACACGCTCTGCAACGCTTCTTTCGAAAATTTACCGCTCAACAGATTCTGCTTCTGTGCAAAAGCGGATAAGCTCACCAGTCCGACAAAAGCTAAAAAAAAGATTTTTTTCATACGAAAGAGAAGTAAAGACCCGGAATGGTTAATGGGTGGTAGTTATTGATTAGCCGTTAATAGTTATACTGTACCGGGTAGCAGGTATCTAATTCTGAGTCTAGCTTTATCGCCAATAACTACTAACCATTAACCAAAAACGGCAGTAGGTCTTTTATAGAAGAAAGCCTACTGCCGTCGGATTAGTTGGTTTGAGATAAAAGCTATCTGGCTAGTTATTACCAGCCCGGATTCTGTTTCAGGGACGGATTCAGGGCAATTTCGTTAATGGGCAATGGCCACAGATAATCTTTCTTGGCATCGAACTTACGGAAACTGGCATCCTGAACCAGAATGTAGTTGTCGGCGGTGAGCCGAACAGCGGCTACCGTACCAAACTCCGTTTTGAAAAAGAAATTTCCTAATACAGGTTTGGGCAGTTCAACTTCGGCCGTTTTCCAGCGGATCAGGTCCCAATACCGGAATCCCTCCTGCGCCAATTCGACCCGACGTTCCCGACGGATTTCGTCGCGCATGGTCAGATCGTTTGCCGTTACGAATGAGTTGGTCAGTTTTGCCACACCACCCCGCTGTCGCAGCCGATTGACGGTAAGGTCGAGGTCGGCGTCACTAATCGTTCCATTCAGTTCAAAGAGGGCTTCGGCATAGGTTACCAGAACTTCGGCATACCGAATGATGGGCCGGTCGATGGTTGAGGCTTGCGTGTTCCAGTCGTCGATGTTAGCCGTTTTGCGGAACATAAATCCCGTTTTATTGAACACCAGTGGCGCAATATCAAAAATGGGTTTGGTGGTCATCATCGGATCACCACGCTTCATGAACGTATCACTCATCCGGATGTCGCGGTCACGGAACACATCGACTGACGCCACCGGCGCTTTGTAGAGGGGTGATTTGGTGATGGGCAATCCATCTTTCATCAGGTATGAATCGGCCAGACTTTTTGTCGGATTCATATTTCCGTTTTCGAGTGAACCCCGGTAATAGGAATGGGTAACGACGCGCTCCGTCAGTGATACACCAAACTGCTTCACTAGAATATTCTCGGGATTCTGGCGCCCTTCGCCCGGCATTTGAAACAGATCGAAATACTGCCCGGTATACAGGTTGTGCTGCTTGCTGTCAATCACCGCCTTGGCGGCATCCGCAGCCGCTTTCAGGTGTTTGGTTGGATCACCATAGGCATGAAATTTAGCCCGCGTTCCTTCAAACAGGGCAACTCTTGCCTTAAATGCCAGCGCGGTGGTATTGCTGACACGGCCAAAATCAGCCGTTCCCAATGTTGTATGAGTCGGCAGTTTTTGGGCAGCAAAGTCAAGATCCTGATAAATCTGTTCGAAGATGGCCTCGCGCGGACTAGCCGGGGCGGTTAATTCGGCCGACGACTCGTCGAGTGTTTTCAGAATAAGGGGAACTTCACCGTAACGCTGCACCAGCGCAAAATAACCCCATGCTCTGAAGAAACGAGCCTCAGCCGAATACCGGTCAATAACCGTTTGCGCTGCATTTCCAGATGCGCGGGGCGCTTTCTCAACGATGTTGTTGGCTGCCCGGATCAGGTTGTAGTTGTTGTTGTAATTTCCATCGGTGGCCGGGGCCAGCCGAGAACCATCACTGATATTGTTAGATGCCAGCCCAATGGCGTCATCCGACCAGACATCATCTGTCGACCAGCCGGGAAGGAAGGTATAGAGGTAATTGGCTGCGGCTTTAAGGTCGCCTTCCGAGCGCCAGAAAGTCTGGTCGCTGATTGATGTTTCGGGCAGGCGTTCCACCTCACAGGCGGGTAAGCCCATGGCCATACCCAGGGCAACAATTATGTATCTAAAACTTTTTTTCATGGCTAACTAATGATTCGTTCTACGTGAGTCGGTTCATTAAAAGGAGACGTTCAGCCCCACCGAAGCGGTGGCAAAGAATGGGTAATCATTCTCGACACCATCACGCATTTCGGGATCGTAATACCCTTGGAATGCCTTCAACCCGGACACCGTAAATAAATCCTGTCCTGAGAAGAAGAAGCGAGCCTGGCTTATTCGTACCTTCTGCGTCAATGTACTTGGCAGTGTGTAGCCAAACTGCAGGTTTTTCATCCGCATGTAGCTGGCATTGAGCACCCATTTATCGGAAGATAAGTAGTTATGTGTTGCACCAACATACGGCCTTGGGTACAGCGCATTGGGATTTTCGGGGGTCCAGTAATCGTTGTGAATGGCCAAAGCCTGTTTCCAGGTAACTAGCAAGGGAGCGATCGACTCTGTGTTTGGCCGGTAACTGCGCTTACCCACCCCCTGCATAAAGACGGTGAGATCAAACCCTTTCCACTGGGCACTTAACGTCAGACCAAACTGAAGACGTGGCTGGGTGGTACCAATCAGTACCAGATCGCCATGATCGGCAATTGAGCCTTTACCGACATTGATTCTACTGTCGCCGTTTAAGTCCACGTATTTAATATCCCCCGCCCCGGTCCGGTTATCCTGAAACGCCCAGTTTTTTACCTCATCAGCCGACTGGAAATAGCCCGCCGTCTGATACCCCCAAATGGTGTTGATAGGGTAGCCTTCGATCAAGTTGTTCGTGCCGGCACCAACTACCGTCCGCCCGGCATAACTCACCAGTTTGTTGAAGTTATCAGACAGGTTAACGGCTACGGAATAGGTGAAATCTTTACCGATCCGATCACGGTATTTAACTTCTGTTTCCCAACCCCACGATTTCAGTTCGCCGTTATTCTGCCTTGGCGTACCGATACCGATCGTGCCGGGTAGTTGCAGCGGAGTAAGCATATTACGGTTAAACTTCACGTAGTAATCGGCAGTCAGTTGCAGCCGGTTCTGGAAGAAGCCCAGATCGATTCCAACGTCGCTGGTTTCGATGGTTTCCCAGGAAAGAGCGGCCGAGGGGATTGAGCCCTGAAAGATATAGGATGTTCGGGCATCACCCAGTACCAGCGCCGAACCGCGACTTAGCTGGCTCAGGTAGTCATAGTTTCCAATGTTATCGCCCAAAGCACCGCCCAAACGTCCCCACGATGCCCGAAGTTTAAATTCGGTGAACAGCGGTAATGCCTTGGCGAACCAGTCTTCGCGCTGGAGGTTCCAGCCAGCCGAAGCCGAGGGGAAAATCTTGGTTCGCAAACCGGAGGCCAGTTTGGAACTCTCATCCTGACGCAGTGTAGCCTCAAACAGGTATTTACCGTCGAAATTATAATTGAACCGGCCGAATACCGACTGGAATGCGCGGGCCCGTACGTATTCGCTGTTGCTTTTTGTACGGTCGTCGCCCAGATTCAGGGTTGGCAAGTCATTACTTACCAGGTTTGAGGAAGCCGTGGCGACCCCTTCCTCGCGGTAATCTTCCCACTGATAACCGCCCAGTATCGAAAAATTATGCTTCTCTCCTAACTTGTACTCATAAGTAGCCAGAAACTGAAGATTCGTGTTGCGAACCAGTTCGTTGGTTACCTGATAGGAATTGGGATTATTCGCATAGCTTAAAATCCGGGATTTACCCCAGAGCGGTACGGTACGGGCAAACTGCTGCCGGAGTGACGGCCGATACTGAACACCGGCCACACTGCGTAACGTGAGCCCTTTAACAAAGTTTGCCGCCTGGAGCGTTACTACGCCATCGAACTGGCGTTTGTTCTGGTTGTTATACCCACCCGATTCGAGCAACCCATAGGCCGTAGCCGCCGACCCAGCGCCATTATACCGTCCTTCGGGTGTAAAGAAAGGCGTTCTGGTTCGAAGCCGGTACACCTGATACAGCAACCCGCTTCCATTGGCATCGGTAGATGACTGCCTGACCTGTTCCAGCGAGTACGACAGGCGGGTATCGAGCGAGAGATGTTTGGTAAGCTGAGCCCCCAAATTGAGCCGGACGTTATACCGCTTCATGTTATCCGGGCCTATTTTAAATACCCCCTGTTTCTCATAGTACCCCGCCGAAAGCAGGAAATTCACTTTATCGCTACCACCCCGTGCGGTAAAGTTGTGAGTTTTCATGGCCGTGTATTTCCGCAACAACTGGTCTGTCAGTGACTGTTGATTATAATACAGATAGGTGCCCGTATCGGCCGGATTGACAACATAGGGGATGTTGTTACGAATACGCTGCAAATCATCCTCGGTATATTCAGGTGCGCTACCCGAGTTTGCCCGTGCCAGGTTGGAGAACTGGGCTTCTTCCAGCAAGCTCATGCGGCCCGGTACATTAATAGACCAGTCGGTACCATATTGAGCCAGATAGTCGAAGGTTACTTTACCTGATTTACCTTTCTTGGTCGTAACCAACACAACCCCGCCCGCGGCCTGCGCGCCGTAGATTGCCGCTGCTGCTGCATCTTTCAGTACGCTGATACTTTCGATATCGTTGGGGTTCAACGTAGTCATGGTCGAAATAGGAACACTCACACCATCCAGAATGACCAGCGGATCAACGTTGCCGTTGGCCGACGTAACACCCCGTATCTGAAGTCGAATAGATTCATTACCGGGCTGTCCACTCTGACGGGTAATCGTGAGTCCGGGCGTAACACCCTGCAAGGCATTAGCCAGGTTTGTTGTTGGCCGGTATTGAAGTGCTTTGGAATCGACTGTCGATACGGCTCCCGTCAGGTTCACTTTTTTCTGGGTGCCATAGCCAACAACAACAACTTCCTCGAGTGCCTTATCGTCGTTTTGCAACTGCACGTTAATGACTGAACGATTGTTTACGTCGACCTCCTGCCGAACGTAGCCAACAAAACTGACGATCAGCACGGCTTTACCGGAAGGCACGCTGATCTTGAACTGGCCGGTTGCATCCGTCGTCGTACCACGTGACGTACCTTTAATAACGACACTTACGCCGGGCAGTGCGTCGCCTTTTTCGTCAGTAATTTTTCCGGATACGGGCTGGTCTGCTGAGCTTGCCGAAACGGAAATACTGACAACCATGTGTAAAATGAAGAGCCATACAAGCGCTGCCCTTCGGAAGAGGTAAATGTTTCGCATAGTTAGTTTAACATAAAAGTTGAAAATTGACTTAAGTGAATCCTCTAGAGTAACTGCTTACGAGCGTCAACCGGTCTGTGAGACTTATGTCAGCCCGCTTGACCATTCATTATTCTTACTTTTAAAAGTTCACTTTTCAGCTGACCCTCTTTAATGTCTATTTAATCAAACCAAAGCTTATGAGAAGCTTACAGTAAATAAATAGACAATACAATTTGAGCCTTTTTCCATACAGAGTTCAATTTAAACAGGGTTTACTTATAGATGTGGCGTTTTTTTTTTGCAACCGTTCCCACAAACGGTTGCGGCTCCGATTCTGTAAAAACTTTATCTTTAATACATATTTAATATCCTCTTTTCTTCCGGACAGTTGCCAGGGCTCATCTTGAGCCTAGTCTATGCCTAACGTCTTTCCGCTTCCAATAACACTCAGCTCTTAGCCAAAATACGCAACCCACGATAGGCCGAAAAACAAATTGGGTGTAGCCTGATGACTACACCCAATTTGATACCTTAATGGCAATACACTCGTTCTACCTAGCGCGGCCACTGGGCCAATGATTTCGGAGCTTGCTTTTTCTGACTGGCTGAAGAGCCCGGCGTGAGAACCACGCGAATGGCCGACTTTGTATTAGCCGGAATTTTTACATCGAACCCTACCAGCATTGTTCCCGGATTTGGGGCATCATATTCATGGACAGGCACCGTTGACCAGGTTTTGAAGTCAATCTGGCCAGGCTCCATAACCTGAATCGTCAGCACTTTGCCATCTTTGGTCAGTTCAGCCCGATTAGTTCCTGTCAACTTCACGCTCGCGGGGGTCAGGAGTGTCCATCGTACTGTAGTCTCAACGGGTGTTGTTTCGAGTTCATCCTGAACGACTACATAGGCATTGTCTACAATAGCTATACCCCGGCTCGCCTTGGCCAGTGACTGCCTGTACACACTCGACAGATCGAATTGAGCACTCTTAAAATCAGTGGACGAGGAGTGGGCTATAAGCGGTGCTTTCCCATCAACTGCCTGCAATTCATCATTGACACTTAGGGTATTGTGCGCGAAATTATTGTAACGTAGGATCTGCCATCGTTGCGAGTTCTGCCGCATGTTCCACAAATCTACTCCTTTAGATTCCAGTGATTCATATTCCTGCATACCAAAATCCATTGCCCAGCGCACACCATCGGCCTCCATCACAAATGAACCAACATCCATATGCGCGTGACTTGTTGAAGGGCTTCCCCCCTTTATGCCGACAAAAATTGCCGCCGGGTCGGACCAGGATGTGCGCATCAGGGCAACAGGCGTTTTACCTTCGCCAACCCACATGGTTGATTTAGGCTCCTTTATCCGGGTTATCCCTATTCCATTGCCCCAGAGCAGAGCCGCAGGCAGCAATCGATCCCGAAGTTGTTTTTTCAGATCACCATTCATTAACCGGCTGCGTTCAATCCAGAGCAACGAGGAGTCATTACGTTTTTTTGCGAACCAGAACATAGCGGGTTGTAACTCACCATTCAAGCCTGAGTCCGAATAATTAAACGCATTGCCCGACGGTCCTGTCATGTTTTCCAGGTAAGCCGCCGTTTGCAGAAAACCGGGTTGTGCCGATAGCCCGAAGTCACTCCCAAAAAGTTTATCGAGGGCACTTATGAGCATGACATTGAAACTCGTTCCATAACCCCAGTAACTATAGCCTTCAGGATATGCCCCATCGGGTTTGTAATCGCCCATGGGTAGTACCACCGAGGCAACAGCCCGGTTGATTAACATCCGTGACTGTTCCGGCTGATCTTCGTAGAGGGCAATGGCTGCGTAGGTGATACCGGCATTACACACCTGATTCCAATTATTGGTACTTTTCAGCCAGCTATTGTACTTCGTATCCAGAGATGGCTCGATGCCTTTATTCAGGATCGCTTGTTTGATAGACAGACGCGATTGTTCGGACAAATCGTTGTACAGCCAGTCGTAGCCTATCGAAACAGCCATTGTCATTTCGGCTACGTCCAGAAAATGTGAGGGGTTCCAATCGGAGAAGGCCGCTATGGTTAATAGTTCGATTTCAGCCCGTTTCAGATATTTCTCCTGGTGGGTCATCCGCCAGGCATATGATAAGTAGAAAATCCGGCGTAGTGCTTCCCTCGATTTATCAAGCAGTCGACGACCAATTTGAATCCGTTTCAGCGGCTCGACACTCACCAATTGATCGCACTCGGTCAGAATAGCCTGGTTAAGTTTCTCCCAGCTTTTATCAGCACCGATTGCTCGTTTCAGCCCCTCCTCTTCCCCTTTCAGCAGCAACAGCCTTGGGTGACCGGCTACCGAAACGGCAGACGTGAGCGGGTTTGTTTGCGCTCTGACCGCTACCTGTACAAGCAGAACGGCCAACAAAGTTTTACAAAACGAATTAAACGAAAGCATAGCGACTGGCGTAAGTGTGTAAACGTTAAAGCGCTACTTATTTTCCGGCATTCATTAATACGGCCTTCATCTGCTCAGCAACAAGCTGATTACCAGCCTCGTTCAGATGCACACGGTCGGTGGTAAGAACCCCTTTCTCTTTGTTTTCGGGGTTATTTTTAAGGTTGTAGTCCAGGAAGGCCTTACGTAAATCGACCAGCGGTAAGTTCTGGCGTTTGGCGAGGTCACGGATCAACTGGCTGTACTGATTCAGATCCCCATCCTGCTGATTACTGAAGTCGGTTTTTTCACCGATGGTGGCTGGCGTACACAAGATGACGCGGGCATTGGCCGCTTTCAGCTTTTTGACCACTGCTTCATAAAATTTCATAAACTTATCAGGGTCTGTACCCGTACCATAGGAGGCTTTATGCCAAACGTCATTGACACCTACCCAAACCACCACCACATCGGGCTGCTTCGCCAAGACATCTTCATCCATTCGAAGAAAGAGGTCATAAATCTTGTTACCACCGATCCCCGCGCCAATTAGTTCGAACTGGTCGGCAGGTATCATTTTACGAAGTCGGTCAATATAACCGCCAGGATTCACACCCGCCTGGGTGATGGAATCGCCAAAGAACACGACACGAGTGGGTTTGGCTGCGCTCATAGCCAACAGCCCCAGGGTTAACAAAAAAAGCAGAGGTTTTATCATTGTAGTCATACTACATAAAGCAGCCAACGAATTACCAATACTCACAACGACGGCGTTTCTGTTTATGAAATCATCAACCGGCGTTACCTGTATCTTGTGATATCCAGGTGATGGAAGCGTAAATTAGTTATCTATATAAAAGTTATTATGATATGAATACCGTATATAAACAGCAAGCACTAAATCTAGGATTTATACACATTAATTCGTTTTTAATGTATTATAATTACCATATTTAATATATTGCACACTTTCATTAAAAATAAGTTATTCAAAATAGATATAGATTCATTATTAACTCATAATTTCCCACAAAAATTACATCAGACCAGCTCCATATGCTATATATAAAACCATATTCATTAGCTGATTAACGTTTGTCAGTAGTTGATAATTTACCGTGCGTATTCCTACTATATCTGTAGAGTTTTCTTTTATTTAGCGTCAATGCAATACAAACTATATTTAATACTTGCTCATGACAAGCCTTTACAACTTCAGGCGTTGGTCAATAAATTAAACGATGACCGTTCTATTTTCGTGATTCATATTGATAAGGACTCAACTATTAGCAGTTTTAAATCAATGATAAACGCGGAAAACGTTTATTTTCTTGAAGACAGACTATCATGTATTTGGGGAAATATATCGATTGTACGAGCTACTTTATTACTAATTGAATTTGCCTTAAATCTAGGAAAAGATGGACACTTAATATTATTGTCTGGTGCCTGTATGCCTCTTGTATCAAACGCAGCCATAACAAGCTTCCTATCAGCTAATAAGAATGTAAATTTTATAGACATATATAAGGCTGAACAATTTTTAGATCCAGAGGAAAGCTCAAGACGGTTCTTTTCCTATACTACTCATTTCAGACCAAGATTAGCCGTCAGTATCAAGCCAATTCATTCCATTAGTTCGTTTCTTTATGAATTAAGACGAGTGGTGAAATTTGTGCTATTAGTTTTGACGGAAAAAAGATATACTGAATTAGTAAATCTGAAAGAGTTTACACAAAAACGAACGTCTTTTTTTTCGGAAAACTATGGAGGGAGCCAGTGGTGGGCATTTACACGTTCAACGGCTAAAGCAATTCTGGATCATACGAAAAATAATCCCGAACATTTAAATCAATACACATTCACGCACGCTCCCGACGAGATCTTTTTCCAGACCTTGGTTATGAACTTACCAGAAGTCTTAAAAAAAGTAGCTTTCAAGCCTTCTCTTACTTATGCAAACTGGTCGAGAAAAGGCGTTCATCTTCCCGTTACATTTAAACGGGAAGACTTAAACGAACTGGCTGAGGCAAAATCAGAAAATTATTTGTTTGCCCGAAAATTTGACATCGGAGTTGATGATTTTTTTATCACCGAATTACCAATAGTTGATCATAGTACAGAAACTATAATGTCAAAGCCTATTTCAGCATCCTGACTGATTAGTGTCCAATTGGACGGGTATTAGCTAGTTTTGGCGGGGGTACAATTGTCTGAATCGCCATTTTAGCATACAGTTTACAAACGCGCAACACAATGCCAACATCTGTGTGCAGGTCCAGAATTCCTTTAACATAGGTTTCAACCTGTTTGTAATTACGGGTCCGATCCCATAATGCGCTTGCTTTACCTAATTCATAACCTGCCCAGATTCGGGTCGATTGGCGCGAAACTCTAGCTCTGTCGGCATCGGGCAAATGTTCACTTATTACCTTGGAAAGGAATTTTAAGTCACGAACCGTTTGTCCAGCCATTGTTTTAGCATTCGATATAGAGTCATTATGGACGCGGTATTCGGCTAGCACCTCCGGCGTATAGGCAACCGGATAATAGCGGGCAATGCGTACCCACATTTCCCAGTCTTCGCCGTAGGTCACGCCATAGAAAGACCCTAATTTCTCATATACAGATCGTCTTACCACCTTGCAGGCATATTGAAGACACTGCTGTCTAGCAATAGTATAGAGCCAGTCGGGAATAACCCCTTCGGTCTCCATCACGGGATTTTGTTCGGAAAGCGGATTTCCGTTTTCATCGATGTGTATGAACCGGCTAAAAGCTGCACCTATTTCGGGATATTTCCTGAAGAGCTCATCCATTTTGCGGTAAAAGCCTGGTCGGGCCCGGTCATCACCGTGCAGCAGATGCACCAGTTGCCCTTTTGCGCGGTTAATACATGTTTCAAAATTACGCAGACTACCTACATTTTGTGGCTGTCGATAATACAGAACACGTCCCTGCCCAATACTGGCCACCAGTGCGGCTACATCAGCATCTGTGCTGGCATCGTCCACTACTTCAATCTGCATTTGGTCAGCACCGGGGTCCTGCGCCAGTACCGAGCTGAGCGTTTCGCGCAGGTAGTTCGAACAGTTGTAAACGGGTATCATTACCGACCAAAGCGGCCGGTTCATCTCTTCTGGTAATGAAGGTATTACGGGCGGGTGTTGCGGAATGCGGTCCATTTTAAACGTTTTTTTAGTCAATGCATTGTTCCTGAGAAAGCAGTGTATACCGCTTCAGGTAGTATGTAATTGACGGAATGACACAGATATACGGTTATTATCGACTACGTTCAAGAGCGTGAGTACCACGCGTCGAGCTTCTTTCCAAACGTCGGCTTATCCCAGTTACACACCTGGAAACGATTCAGCCTCAACGGGTTAGTTTGACTTGTTACAGCTCCCTCCTCGGTGGTTACCGCCGTCGAGAGCCCTTCTTCTCTGACAAGTGTCACACTCGTTTCATTGTAATTGCCGTACGGATAAGCGAACACCTTTACCGGGCTGCCCATCTGTTGGTGAAGGTATTGGTTACCCCCGCTGATTTCGGTGGCTTGCTCACGGGCAGGCCGTTCACCCAATGCCGGATGATTCATAGTATGTGAACCAATGGTAAATAGTGAGTTCGATGCTAACGCATGCAGGTGATCGGGCGTCATGCAACGCAGGGTGGCTGGTATTTCGTTTGGCAAGACGGCCCATTCTCTCAATCTGGCCATCTGTACTTGCTGCTCCTCTGCCGACATCGTCTTTAAACGCTGCCAGATCTTTTCGTATATAGAACACCGTTCAGTAGGTGTATTTACACAGGCTGCCCAGGTCTTTTGCTTCTCCCGGAGCAACGGAGTAAGTACGGTTTCGCTGCTCAGATCGGCGGTCAACAGCTCATTTCCGATTGGTATCTGCAACAGGTCTGGAAGTTTTGGCGCATCGACAAGTATTGTCTGTAACTCATCCCACCAGAATGGAGCCTGACTTTCACAATGCCGGGTGGCGATGAAAAAGGTAGCAGGCACCTTATATTTTTCCAAAAGGGGTTTTGCCTGGACGAAGTTATCAATGTAGCCGTCATCGAAGGTCAGCACAACGCTCCGGTCCTTAACCGACCGGGCTGCTATATCCCGACGCAATTCCGGCAGCGAGATTGGGCGCCAATACTGACAGATTTCTGCCAGCTGCTGCTCAAAATTTTCAGCGCTAACGGCCAATTGCCACGGGTCGCACGGCAAGGTGTCTACCCGGTGATACATCAGAATCAGCGCCTTACTTGCCGACGTCCGATTGAAGAACTTATGCCACCACATCCTGATCAAGAGATATGCGATTTAATAGCCTTCACTGTAATAATTACCGGATAGTTGGGGTCTTTTGCCGCCAATTGCTCCTTGGTCAGTTCGGATACGCCCACCCCATACAGGAAACTCGTAGCGACGAAAACATTTCCATGCTGCTCAATCTCAACGGATTGCTCTGAAAAAACTTCGCCCATCATCCGACGCATTGACGTGGCCGTAAATGACCAGAACCACGTACTTTGCCATTCATCACTGGCTATTTGCGAAATTCCAGGCGAGGTAAGCAGCAATACGCCACCGGGCTTCAGGATTCGTTCGCAGGTTTTCAGCGCATCTTTCGCATTATAAATCAAATGCAGCGTTTGCGTCAGCACGATGCAGTCGAAACTATTGTCCGGAATATGCGGTGCATCGCTCAGATCGCCCACAATCGTTGCTACAGGGTTGTTGCTATGAATATGCAGGACATCGCTCTTCGTAACCTGCTTGCCGCCAAAGCGGAGTGTGTATTCATTATCCCCGATCTCAAGTACCCTTCCCTGTATACAACCGGCCTTCTGCTGAAGGAAATTTTCGATATAATACCGGTCTACCGGTCCGCCCCGATCATACCCGAATTGAGTACTGAATGGCGTTGTGCGGTTAAAATCGCCAAACTTAACCTGCCCAACTGGTGGCGTAAATGCTTTGTATACCCCTAGCTCCTTCAACCAGCGTAAAGCAAAAGCAGGGGCATTTTTTTTAATAAACGTTTTGATAGGCTTGCCGTTAAATGTCAAACAAAAACAAACAATACTCGTACTTCCCTAAGGCGTTTCCGGTAAACGGTCAACCTGACTTTCGTAGTAATCTTTCCAAATCTGCTGCCCCCGCTGGTAAGCCTCTCTTTCCGATTCATCTTTCAGCAGTTCCTGTTGCCGTCCCAGCACAGTCAATACAGCAGCGAGCATCCTGGTATTACTGGCCGACATACTTTTGGGTAGTATCCGGTAAGCCGCCACTTTATTCGTGTGGTGAAGTACGGGGTAGGTTCGGGCTAGCCTAAAGTACATATCATAATCCTCGCAGGCTTTCAGGGATGTATCAAAGGTATAAGAGTCAAGAACGGTACGTCGATACATCACCGTTGCGTGCATACCAATGTAATTACCCTCCAGAAGCCGGAGGTAGTGATTGGTGTCAACGAACTGGGCTTCGGACGAAATAAGTTGCTTGTTTATCGTGACCTTATCGTGACCGCCCGACACAAAAGCAGCGGCCGGGTTCTTTATCATCAGGCGCAAACCGGTATCAATACAAGCTGGATACAGCCAGTCGTCGGCATCCAGGAAGATTAAAAAATCCCCCCGACTGGCCTTGATACCGGTGTTGCGGGCCGCAGACAATCCCTGATTCTCCTGATAGACGTACTGAACGTTTCGGTACCGGGCCGACACCTCACGGGTGTTATCCGTCGACCCATCGTCTACAACAATAATCTCAATGGGATCTACCATTTGGGCCAGCCTACTAGCAGGCGACCATGTTTGCTGAAGGACGCTGTCGATCGCATCGGCCAGAAACTGCCCGTGGTTGTAGCAGGTAATGACTACTGTAACCAAAGGAGGCTTTCCTGTTAGCGTGTTATAAATGCGTTGCCCCCATCGGAAAAGACGAGCTAAATACGATTTGACCATACGCTATACGTTCGGTTGAGACGGACGATTACGATTTTTGAGATAAAAAAGCACACCAGACAAAGCCCCTCTTATTTCCATACCTATGGTCTGATGGCGGAAGCCATAGGCGGGAAACCCCGCTTTAAGGTAATGCAGGTAATAAAGTGGCAGGCTTTTAAATACGTGTCGGCGGTACCCTGCCGAGGGATGATAGGCCTGCTGAATAAGAGCGGCTGCGGTATGTCCGCGCATATAGCTAAACAGCTGTTTTTTCAGCGCAGGCAGCTCCTGCCGGTGTTTATGAAACACAACAGCTCTTGGGTTGTAATGCACCGAGTAGCCATGCGTCAGTATCCGGAACCACATTTCCGAGTCGCCATTGCAGCCAGCAGCACCAACATCGAGCCGCTCGTCGAAATACCCGGTTGTTGCGAACAGATCCCGCCGGAAAGCCATGTTGGCTCCCGCTCCGATTTCCCAGATGGGTGGCCCCGCCGAGAGCGTATGGTCGAGGTAAGCGGCATCGTAGGTTTTATCAACATAACCCCGGTTAAAGCTCCAGTGCTTTTCGAAAATCAGCTGTGCTTCAGTGTTTAGCTCGGCGGCAATCACCAGCCCGGTCATGGCGGCAACGTTCGTATCCTGAAAGGTTTTCCAGATGTGGTACGCCCAGTGTGCGTGCACCTGCACATCGTCGTCGACATACGCCATAACAGGCATTGTCGCCATCCGAATCCCCGAATTACGTGCAATATCAAGCCCTGGACGAGGTTCATGGCAGTATATAACATCCGGAAACTTCTCCACAACACGCGCGGTACTGTTGTCTGTCGGGGCATTATCGACAACAACAATCTCGGCTGGCTTGCACGGCAGATCTTTTAACGCCTGAAGGGCAATCTGCAAATCGGCTGCCCGATTTCGGGTGCAGATCACTACCGAGATCGGCACTTCGGCAGGCAGCGACTCCAGGTCGTAGGTGCTTAATGTGGTCGAAAGGGCTTCCTGTACATTGGCTGGCCGGGTAGCAGCCATTCCATTGGTCAGGGCATTCTCTGCTTGTGATGCCCGGTAAGCCCGCAGGGTGGGCTCTATGGCCTGCCAGCCTTTCTCGGCTAACTCAGCAGCTGTTACCCGTTCACCCGGCTCAACGAACAAATGCCCAAGGGGTATTTGCCGCCACCAGAACACCAGATACCACCCCGTTTCATTGGTTGGTACTGGGGGTAAGTCCATTGATTCGGCAAGTTGGATGTGTCTGATCTGATACACAAATGATTGCTTCATAGAGAAAGGCTAAGCGGCTGGTTTTCGGGCTTATGCATCAGTGTCAACGGGAACTTTGGTCGAACGGACCCCCACCATTTACCGGTGAAATTCATTCCATCTCCCCGGAAATCTTCGACATCGAACGACAGGCAATTCTGATAGTCGAAGTAATCTTCCCATGAATTTCGGTAGGCGATCAGCGAAATCGAATAGGACCCATCATTTAAGAAATTTCCGGGAATTTCGCACGTGGCCTCCACCAACCCCCGTTTGCAGTCGGTAAAGGGGGTCATGATGTCGAAAACGCATTCGCCCGTCTGATTCATCAGTTGAAAACCCATCAGTAAACGGAGCTCGTCCTGACAGACCCAGAAATTGAATTTCAGGGTTAAAGGCGTACGCACATCGACCAGCGCATTTTCCGTTTCTTTTTGCGGGACCAGTTCAACCGATTTAAGCCGAATCCAGTGATTCCCGGGGGCCTCCTCGGGCGTCTGCCAAACCTGACTCAACTGATTGGTCTGCGACTGATTGCTATACTGGTTCAAGATCGACTGTATGGGTCCGCTGGCAACTACCTGCCCTTTTTTCAACCACAAAATATGCTTACATAGCTGACTGACAGCCTGCATATTGTGACTTACAAAGAGAATTGTCCGTCCTTCGGTGCGGGTAAATTCCTGCATTTTGGCAAGGCACTTTTTTTGAAATTCGGCATCCCCCACGGCCAGCACTTCATCTACGATCAGGATATCAGAATCCAGATGGGCAGCTACCGCAAATGCCAGACGCACGTACATGCCCGACGAATAGCGTTTGACGGGTGTGTCCACGAACTGGCCAATACCGGAGAACTCGACGATTTCGTCGAACCGGCGCCGGATTTCATGTCGCTTCATTCCCAGCACGTAGCCGCTCAGGTAGATATTCTCGCGCCCCGATAAGTCCTGGTGAAATCCAGTCCCAACCTCCAGCATACTGCTTAGTCGGCCTCGTCCCCGAACGGTGCCGTGCGTTGGCCGAATAATCCGCGAAATAACTTTAAGAAGCGTTGACTTTCCGGAGCCATTGCCACCAACGATACCCCAAACGTCTCCTTCCACAACATCCAGGTTTACCTTACGCAACGCCCAGATATGCGATGCCTGCGACTCATTTTCAACAGTCGAGTTCAGGCCGAACGGATCGTCCTGATTACGGACAGAAGTTGACCACCAGCGGTGGAGGTCTCTTTTAAATGAACCCGTACCAATTGTCCCTAACTGATACAGTTTCGATATATTATCGACTTGGATTGCGAGCTTGGTCATGAATTCGTTTTTAAAGGATATCCATCAGAGCATCCTTCTGCTTGTTAAAGAGAAACAACCCAACCAATAAACAGGCTACGGTACAGACCAGACTATATACCAGTTGAGCACTCGTGAACGTACCCTCTCCCAGCAAACCATATCGAAACAATTCAAACATGGGTGTCATTGGATTGATAGCCAGAATCCACCGTACCTTCACCGGTATAATATCCATAGGATAAATGACGGGGGTTACGTACATCATTATACGCATCAGTATCGGCACCACATTCATTAAATCGCGGTATTTGGCCGTTATGACCGAGAAGATCAAGCCACCGGCCAGCCCCAGTAAAGCCACGACGATCAGAATTCCGGGCAGAGCAAATGCCCAAGCATTTAAATGTATGGTTACATCGGTTCGGAAAGAATAAAAAATCAAAAACGCAGCCAGCAAAGCCAATTGAACAAGCAATCGCATGAGTTGGGCACTTACAAAGGCAAAGGGCATCACCAACCGGGGAAAGTACACTTTACTGAATAGATCAGCGTTGGTTGTGAAAGTTGTTGAGGTTCCGGTAAATACATCGTTGAAGAGGCCCCACAGTATCGTTCCTGTCAGGTAAAACAAGACGGGCGGCACCGTTCCGGTTGAGATACCGACAAGTTTACTAAAAACCAGCACATACGTGAATACCGTAAGAAGTGGTTGCAACAGGGTCCAGACAGGGCCAAGCAAGGTTTGCTGATAGCTTAGGAGGAAATCCCGCCTTACCAGCCGGGCTAATAGATTTCGATATGTCCAAACCTCACGTAAATCCAACTGCCACCACCGGGTATTGTTGGTTATCTGCCAGTCCCATTCAGACTGCTTATCTGTTCTATTCATACTATCTTTATAATAGATAATCCAGTATTCGGCTTCTACGATGGTTTTGTCTGTAAACTAACCTAAAAGTGTGTTCTATTTTGTTGTTTTAGTATCGGAAAGATAAAAATGATCAGTATCTATGTTTTCTCTTTTCGGTTTATGTAAAGCACAATTATACAAAATAAATTTAAATAAAACCTTGGTGAATATGCGATAAAATGACGGACCCGAATAAAGTCGGTATGCTTCCCGGATGGTACCCAGTATATAATCGGTATTCCCGGAATCTTTCCAGGCATTAAATGCGCCGTACATTCCATAGCGAACATACACCGATTTACTATGCTGTAAGACCGTTTTCTTATGTTCTTCGGGCAAGTAGTTCTGAATAACCGCTATTACCGAACGTAAATCCCGCAGCGCATGCCCCGTTGCAATTTTCTGATCACTAATGGATTGCGGACGTCCGCGGTACTCGGCCAGCACTTCCGGCGTATAGGCAACCGGATAATAGCGGGCAATGCGTACCCACATTTCCCAGTCTTCGCCATAGGTGACTCCGTAAAACCTCCCAAATGTTCATAGACCGAACGTTTGACAACCATCGATACATACTGAAGCCGGTCCTGCTGCGCTATACGGATTAGCCAATTATCCAGCAGACCATCGTCCGGTCGTTCGGGGTCGCTGCATTGACGGTCATTGCCCCATGCATCTATATAAGCGTATCGACAGGCTGCTGCTCCTATGGTTGGAAAGGCCTCAAACAAGCTGCCCATTTTAGTATAGAAGCCCGGACGTACGCGGTCATCTCCATGTAATAAATGTACTAGATAACCTCTGGAACGATTCAGACAGGTTTCGAAATTACGTAAACTGCCAACGTTATGTGGCTGCCTGTAATACGACACCCTGCCTTTACCAAGGGTAGCCACGAGGCCTGCAACATCGGCGTCAGTGCTGGCATCATCTACCACTTCAATCTGCATTTGATCTTCGCCCGGATCTTGGGCCAACACCGATAAAAGCGTTTCCTTCAGAAAAAATGCGCAGTTATAGGCAGGGATCATTACCGACCAAAGCGGCCGGTGCACAAGCTCGTTTACTGGGTGGATAGTTGGAGGCACTAGAGGAATTCTGTCCATCAATACTATTTGTTACTCTATTCTGATTTTATCTTAACTAGTGGTTAACTTAAAAAGGATATTAGTCAATAATAACGAAGACATAAATACCTTTAAGCTATACTTCTTCTAGTTATAAATACTATAATACTCAATATTGGTTATACTAAAATTTTTTCGTTGCTGGCAGGAGGGAAAAACTATCGTACGAGCACTTTTTATCTATTTTATAAAAAAATTCCATTTAGGTATCCTATAATACAAACGCTGCTTAAGTCTATTTTAATCTCGTAAAATTCACATGAATGAAAAAAAGTATAAAGAATATTAGTACTTAAACTCCTAATTAGAAGACCTATAAGGATTGCTTCAACAGTTCGAAATAATAGAATTTTTCTGCAATAGGATAACCAAAACATAGCCAGATTCTATACGTACTAAGCTTAAGTTTACAATAATCAGTATTGGCTTAATAATGTTAATTAATCAGTATTTTAGTAGTTGACAATTTATTTATATTTTATATGACATATGATAATTTGTTTTTTACTGATAAAGAACCAATAAGAAAGTACACGTCACTTGCTAAATTTACCATTCAGCAAGCAGTTTACGAATAATCTAGTTGTTAAAAACAATCAAAAATATACAATGTAAGTAGTTAATTATAAGCAGTTTAGACGAATTCTATTTTAGAAATTTTTTGTTTAAGCAACTTAGATTAAGACACCTTATAAGTGATAAAAAGCAACATACCTAGTTAGACAAACGTCATTTATCTTATCAAAAAGGCTATTGTAACACACAAAGTATTAGTTATAATATTCTTAAAGTACATACGTTTTAGGGCAAAAAAGTACAGCTAAATTACCAATGAGTATGTCTTCTTTTAGCTTTTTTTATATTGTTCTTATTCTTCCGAACACTAGGGCAAATTTCACAAATATCATAAGCGTATTTCTCTAACTAATATCATAATAATAACAGAACTGCTCTTTCCGGCCTGAGAACGCAGTTTACGCGCGGGCTCAAATTGTTCCAGCGGTCAAAATCTTACGCAGTTACACTTTAAATCCACACTTTTGTTTTATGCCCCTTTTTACCAGCAAACTGTTACTGTGGAAAACATGCAAATAACGACCCCAATCAGCTTATACGAAAGCAGTATAAATCGACATCTTCCCCCCTTTTGTCACCTAACCAAGCGTGAATAATACTAACTACTCATTTAGTGCATGAAAGGCTTGTTATCGGGGCTGTCAACTGGTTACGAAGTCAGTTAGTAGTCCATTTTGAACACCCAATTTCTCGTAATACTTAACTTAAATAATACAAACCATGGGTAGATTTGTAATTACGACCAGAAAAAATGGAGAATTTCAATTTAATCTGAAGGCCGGTAACGGGCAAATCATTCTAACAAGCGAAGGTTATTCCTCCAAATCTGCTTGTCAGAATGGCGTTGAATCAGTTAAAATCAACTCGCAGGACGACGCAAAGTTTGATCGAAAAGTATCGTCTAATGGGAAGCATTATTTTAGTTTGAAAGCCAGTAATGGGCAAATTATAGGATCAAGCGAGTTATATGAGAGCGAAGCGTCAAGGGATAAAGGCATTGCCTCCGTTAAGCATAACGCCCCCAGCGCTGATATTGACATACAGACGGTTTAGATGAACAATTTTTCTGAAAGCGTCTTAACATGGACTAACGAGTGGTCTCGATGTACTTACAGGCTTACTCGTTAGTCTACTCTGCAGTTCGATGTCGGAGCCATCGCCGTACCTTTTTGCGGACATGCCCTGATTTGACTACAACAATCATAAATCCGGCTACGTCTTCGCAAGCAATACGGTGGACCTTTGTCCTAACCAAAACAAAGGAACGCTATGATACTAGTAACCGGAGCCACCGGCCAATTAGGTACCGCTGTCATTCGGCAGCTCCTGCAAAAAATACCGGCCAGTCAGATTGCTGCCTTAGTGCGGGACAAACAAAAAACCGCTAGCCTGATCGACCTGGGAGTAACCATACGCATGGGCTCCTACGACGATACCGAGGCCCTCGACCACGCTATGCAGGGTATAGAGACTCTCCTGCTGATTGCCGGTACAGACGAGCAAAACCGGGTTCGCCAGCACCAAAACGTCGTAGATGCGGCCCGGAAGGCAACCGTTCAACGGATTGCCTACACGAGCCGGGCGCTTAGAGACCCGGCTACACTGGTCAATCAGCTGATGATGGGCCACTTTCAGACAGAAGACTACATCAAAGCAAGCGGACTTGCCTACACGCTGTTTCAGAACATTCTGTATATGGATGCCATCCCACAATTTGTGGGCGGTGACGCCGTTTTCGAGCGGGGTATCCATCTTCCAGCCGCACAGGGCAAAGTTGCCTTTGCGCTACGCAGCGAGATGGGCGAAGCCATCGCCAATGCTCTGGTGGGTAAGTCTGAAGACAACATCACCTACCAGCTAACGGGTAGTGCGTCTTATTCATTCCATGACGTAGCCGATGCTCTAACTACGCTTTCCGGCAAGCCCGTCGCTTACACCCCGGCAGAGCCACTCACGTTTGAAACACAACTTACCGGACGCGGTTTACCTACTATCGTAGCCCAACGAATCACCAGATTTATTACTGATATCGCTCATGGACAGGAAGATAGTGTAAGCCCTGACCTGGAAAATTTACTTGGTCGCAAGCCAATGGCACTTAACGAAGGATTAGCGTTGTTGTATACACTGTAACGCGTGTTACCGGGCTTTGCCCCAGGCAAAGCCCGGCCCTAAGCCCATCCCATCATGTCAACCGAGCCGCTTCTCCGAATCGATACGATAGCCGCTTACCACCAATTCGCCGGGCTTCCCAAACCGGACCACCCGCTCATTAGTGTAGTCCGGTTCGACGATATCAAACCACGCGGGATGGATAAACCTAAAAGCATCGTCAACAATTTTTATTCGATAGCGCTGAAATGGAATTTCGGCGGCCGGATGAAATACGGTCAGCAGGTGTACGATTTCGATGAAGGCGTGATGGTCTTTATGGCACCCGGTCAGGTACTTGCACTCACCGCCGAGGAATCGCATGACCACACGGGGTGGCTGTTGATGATTCACCCTAACTTTTTGTGGAATACACCTCTGGCCAGAACCATGCGTCAGTACGACTATTTTGATTATTCCATTCGGGAAGCCCTGTTTCTGTCCCAGAAGGAAGAAGCCATGATCGTGGGCATCATTCAGCAGATTCAGCACGAATACCTGGCACCGATTGACAACTTCAGTCAACCCGTTATTATCGCGCACCTCAACGTGTTACTCACCTATGCTGACCGGTTCTACCAGCGTCAGTTCATCACGCGGAAGATGGTCAATCACCAGATTCTCGACCGGTTTGAGGCAGTGCTCCAGACTTATTTTGACACCGATGAACTTCTCAAAACCGGTTTACCAACGGTTGGGGATCTGGCTGGGCAGCTCAATCTGTCGCCTACTTACCTCAGTAGTTTACTCAAGACGATAACGGGCCAAAATACCCAGCAGCACATTCATGACAAACTCATTGCCAAGGCCAAAGAGAAACTGTCTACCACAAATTTATCCATCGGTGAAATTGCTTTTATACTGGGTTTTGAACACTCCCAATCGTTCAGTAAGTTGTTCAAAAGCAAGACCAATTCCACTCCACTGGAATTTCGGCATTCATTCAAGTAGCGTATCCATTTGTTGCCCGTCAGGCCCAACACAATGACCCGGGAGAGCGTGCCTACTATAAGTATAAATCATATCAGCCCGCCTTCCAAAGTTGACTTGCAACGTAATTCCAAACGCTTTAAGCAGATTCTATCTATGACAACCAGCTATTCTCTTGTCTTTTTAACACTGGTAGTGATGATGAGTGCCGGCACGAAGAAACCCAATCAGTAGTATGAGAAATCGATTAATTCAAAAAACCCTCCCCTTTTTAGTCGGCATAATTTTTCTTTTTAATAGTCTTAATGCATCAAGCCAATCGCTGGAGCTACGGTCGAAGCTTGGAGCAAATAAAATCACCTTGTCGTTGACCAAAAATGGCGAATTGCATTACCAGGTAACACGTCGGGATAAGATCATTATCGCCGACTCTCCGCTTGGCCTCAGCTGCGACGATCAGGATTTCACGGCTGGCCTCTCAGTCGTTCACGTTTCACCCATTGACGTAAGACGGGAGAAATACGACCTGAAGGTGGGTAACGTCAAAACGGTAAATCATGAATTTGACACGAAGAGTATAACGTTCAAAAATAAGTCGGGCGCGCTCATGATCATTGATCTGGTTACCGGAGACGAGGGCGTTGCGTTCCGTTACCGTTTGCCGAATCAGGATAAAAAGATGCGAGTGGTTAACAACGAGAGCACTGGCTTTCATATTGAAAAAAGTGCCAGGGGCTGGTTGCAGCCGTATAACAAAGCAGGAAAGGTAACCCCAGGCTACGAAGATTTTTATTTCAACGTACACCCCGGCGACTCAATTAGTAAGCCCCGAAACCCGTCTGTAGGGTGGTGTATGCCAGCCCTTTTTCAGGTAAACAACAGTAAGAGCTGGGTTTTACTGGCGGAGTCCGGAACGGATGGTTCGTTTCCAGGTTGTCATCTCCAACCCGATTCCAGGGATGGTCTGTATAAAATTGCCTTTGCTGAAAAAGACGAAAAGTATAACCTTCCCCTGGGCGAGAATAATCACCCGACATCCAATCTTCCCTGGACTATGCCCTGGCGGGTGATCATCATTGGTGATCAGGCCGGGGATATACTGCTTTCAACCCTCATCACGGATTTGGCTCCTGCCTCTAAAATTGACGATACATCCTGGATCGAACCGGGAAAAGCCACCTGGTCGTGGTGGTCCCATCCCGAAGATCATTCCCCTGAGATGTATAATCAATTTACTGATCTTGCAGCTTCGTTCGGTTTTGGCTACACGCTGTTTGATGCGGGCTGGGAGAAAGCCAACGCCGAAGCGGGTATCATTGCCAAGGCTACTTCCAGGGGAGTTAAACCCATGGTGTGGGGCTATTCGGCAGCGTATTTCGACCCGGAGAAGAGAAAACAGCGATTTAAAGAATTGGCGGCTATGGGCGTCAAAGGAGTCAAAATAGATTTTTGGTGCTCAGACCGGCAGGAGGTGATGGCCTGCTTCCCCGCACTTTTTGAGGATGCCGCGAAAGAGCATTTACTGATCAACCTTCATGGCACCACCGTTCCAAGAGGCTGGCATCGAACATGGCCCAATTTCATGACAGCCGAAGCGGTATTAGGTACGGAACATTACTTTTACGAATCCAGATATCCGGACAAAGCCGCTGAGCAGAATACTGTATTGCCATTTACCCGCAATGTAGCTGGCCCTACAGACTACACACCGTTTGCGCTAACCATTCGAAAATACCCCCGATTGAACACGGCTGTTCATGAGCTTGCCACGGCTATGATCTATACGTCGGGAATAATTCACTTTGCGGATTCAAAGGAACTATTCGAATCCCTGCCGGTGTCGGTCCGGGATTTATTAAAAGACATGCCGGCAACCTGGGATAAAACGGAGAGTATTGTGGCTGAACCCGGCGAGCAGCTCATCCTTTCCCGTCAGAAGGACCGCCTATCTTACATTGTTGGCATAAATGGCACGAATAAAGCAGTACCAGTTAAACTGAATCTGGCCAAGTATGCAAAGGGCTTCTCTAGATTTAGAGTGATTACGGAAGGCCAAGATCCATTGATGACATTTAAAACGGAAACTTACCCAATTACGTCTATCTGGCAGTACACGTTTGCTCCCAAAGGAGGCTTTATCATCCAGTTCGTGAATTAGTAAGATGGGGCGAAGTAGGCTGTCTACTTCGCTCAGATGCCTTTCCCGCGAGATGTAGCAGGTTAGCGGCAAGGTAACTGTAAAGTGGTTGTATCAGAGCTGTTCGTGGCGATTCACCGTTTACACGATAAGATTCAGTGCCAGTACGCCGAGCAATCCCACAATGGATACAATCGTTTCCATGAGCGACCACGTCCGGATCGTTTGCCCGATGGTCAGGTTAAAATACTCTTTGAACAGCCAGAACCCTCCATCGTTGATATGCGAAAACATAAGACTACCGGAGCCGATAGCCAGTACCATCAGTTCGGGTTTGATGGCCTGCGACTGAATCAGCGGGAGAATAATACCCACCGTTGTCAGCCCGGCAACGGTGGCCGAACCCACACAAACCCGAATGAAAGCGGCAATACCCCAGCCTAGTAATAAAGGGGGAATGGCGGCATCGGCCAGAAGGCTACCAATGTATTTACTCGTTCCGCTATCACTAAAAACCTGTTTCAACGCTCCTGCTCCAGCAATAACCAATAGAATAGGGGCCACTGCCTTAACAGCCTCTTCCAGATCTTTCGTGATGGCCTTCATGCTTAATCCCTGCCGGATGCCTAAAGCATACATTGCCACCAGTACCGACAGTAACATGCCAATATAGGGCTCAGCCATGAGCGTAACGATTGTCTTCAGCGGTGATTCGGCAGGTAATGAATTTTTCAAAGGCCCGAATGTGGTCAGCAGAAGGACAGGCAACAAGGCTACAAAAAAGCTGATGCCCGCCCCCGGCAATTTATCGGCGGGTATTTCGCGGGTATTGAATAGCTCCCGGTTAGGCGTTGCCTTAACGTTGGTCAGGGTTTTTCCGAACAGGGGCCCGGCAATAACAATAGCGGGAATGGCGACGATAATGCCGTAAATAAGCGTTTGCCCGATGTTGGCATTAAGCTGACCCGCCACGGCCGAGGGTGATGGATGCGGGGGGAGGTAGCCGTGCGCAACTGACAAGGCCGACAGCATGGGGACGGCAACCGACATTAACGGCAAGCGCGACGATGCCGCAATGGTGAAAATAAGGGGCACAACAATAATGAAACCAGCATTGTAGAACAAGGGAATCCCGATCACAAAGCCAGCCAGCGCCAGCCCCCATCGTATATTTTTGATCCCAAACCAGCCAATCAGCACGTCGGTGATGCGTCGGGCGGCTCCGCTTTCGGCAACTAACCGCCCCAGCATAGCCCCAAACCCAATGATCAGCACCAGTTCGCCCAGCGTACCGCCAATGCCTGACTGTATGGATTTACCAACCGCAATAACGTCCATACCAGACGCCAGGCCAATGCCAAGAGACACGATGACAAACGAAATAAACGTATCTAAACGAACAAAAGCGACGAGAAGAACAAGGGTTAAAATACCAATTAAGGTTAAAATAAGGGGCATGGTGGTAGTTCTAGTTAGAACGACAAAGCGTATAGGGCTAATTTTTCTACTTCATTAGCCAGCGAATTGGTAACATCGAAAGGAACAACGTGCAGCCGGGTGGTCGCATCATACGCAAACACCGGTAACGGTTCACGAAAGCTCGGGTTAGCCGGATAAATCAAAAAAAGATCGTTGGCCGCGTACTTTTTCCCGTACGCATACACCTGATACATATCAGCCTGTTCAATTCCGTAACTGGCCGTGCGGGAAGACGTATCCGGAGACGAGCCATTGACCTGTTTCCATTTGGTATCCATCACAAACGTTCGATCCTGATGCCGGATAATAACGTCTGGTCGCAGTTTAAACCGGGGCACGCCTACATGTTCGTCAATCAAATGGGCCGATGACTCCTGCACGCTGATTTGGTCGGCATTGGGCCAGTGAGTCCGGATGCCGTGGGCGACATAGTCTTCAAACACCCGCTCCATCGGAAACAGCAGCGCCATGCTTTCTTTATCACCTTTTTTTACACCTGGCCCCTGCCCCATCAGTAGCATTTCGGCCCAGCAAAGAGCCGTTTCGTACCGCGTAAATAATCGGTTACTACGCCGAACAGCCAGCAGATCAGATCGTACATCGTCAGATAAGGATACCTCGTCCAGAACCGACAGCAGTTGATGGATCCGTCGTTTATTGGCTTGATCTGTCGTTTTTGTGCGTATCGCAACAAGGGCTGTTTTCAGGATGCGGTTGGGTGGTACACTGGCGGTTAGGGTATCGTAAACCACCGCTAATCGTTCGGCGTGGCAGGCATTGTCCCGCTGCTGGCGAGCGGCCTGAAACCTACCTTTCCAGAAGCGTTCATTGCCCTCCACCGTTACATAAGCCCGCTGGATACCCTGCTGAGCCAAGGCATTTACGGTATCCAGAAAAGCAGTGATAAACACCTCCCACAAAGGGATTCTGACCGCCCGGCTATGCGCAGTCCGTAACGTCCTGAACGGGCTATTGCGCAGGTGCCGAAGCATAGCGAGCAACAGAGGACGGGTATTCGACTGCTGGTCAATTTTGGGCAGAATCTCCAGCCGGCTTCCGTCGGGCAGTGTCAGCAAGCCAACGTAATTATGCACACGGATGTACTCCCGCCCTTTTTGCACCATAAACGTAAACAAGCCCTCTGCCTGCTCATTGTCGATGGTAAACTGGCGTAAGGCACAGAAAACCAAGTCGGGCAGTAGTGCCCCACCCATTGGCGGTTCAGGCGAATGCTGCGCATTACCAACAAGCCGGTTTTCAAAAATCAAAAATTCAGGCATAATGTCGGACCGACATACTTATTTGGCACCACTCATTCGATACGCCTGCACCGCCTGCTGGTTAACACCAAAGACGAATGTGCTGCCGCTGTCGACGGTTACGATACTCCGTATGTCGCCAGTCAATTTAAAACCTGAACGTGGTTGCGGCACTACCTGAAAACCGCCCTTCCCATCGCCTTGCAGCAGTAATCCGGGGTTCGCTTCCGAGCGCCCGAAGCGCAACCGCGTCTGTCGGGCATTACCGCATAAAAGCAGATCTTTCCGGCCATCATGATTAAAATCCAGGACGGTCAGTGCAAATACGGGAGATGCCTGGGCTGCCAGCGGAAGTGTCTTTTCAACCAGCTTCCCGCCTGCATTGCTAACAAAGCAACTAGTTATCAGCTGATTAGCGGTTAACTTATTAGCTCCTGATAGCTCCGACTCAGTAAATACGTCGGTCAGGGTGGCGTTTGAATAGCTTTCGAAATTAGTAAACCGGTGACGAAGCATACCGAGCTGATCCAGTAATTCATCGCGGGTGGCGTGAGGGTAGCTTTTGCCCTGTATGTAGAAACAAAGAATTGGGTCGACTTTACCATTATTGTCGAAGTCTTTGTAAATAAGCTCAGCGGGTTCTTTGTCGCTGGCGCGGCATTGGGTGTTGAGTCCCTGATTACCAATTACCAAATCGGGCTTGCCGTCGCCATTTATATCATTCACCAGGAGTTTGTTCCACCAACCACGGTATTCTTTTTCGAAATACGTTTTTGTCTGGTCAGTCAGTTGAGCGGAGCTACTCCCCTTTTCCATACCCAGCACGGTAACCGGCATCCACTCGCCAACAATCACTAATTCAGGTTTCCGGTCGCCGTTGAGGTCCGTCCAGGCGGCATCGGTAACCATACCAATCGTCGCGAGCATGGGAGCCAGCTGAGCCGTTTGGTCTGTAAACTTTGGCTGGCCGTCCGGCCCTTTTCCAGCATTAATGAGCAGGTAACTCCGGGGTGTTTCCGGATAACGACCCGGCACTACGCGCCCGCCGACAAACACATCCGGGCGCCCATCGCCGTTAACATCAGCTACCCGCACACAACCTGAGCTGGTTTGCATGGCAGGCAGGGCGTTCGGACTTTTGGTAAACTTACCCTTGCCGTCATTCAGGTATAAGCGATCCAGCAACCGTACATCGTTACTAATCTCCAAATCAGCATACCCGCCACTGCAAACATATAAATCAGGAAAGCCATCAGCGTTGGCATCGAAGAAAGCCGCATCGACATTATTGCTCAGCTTATCAGCGTCAAAAGCAGGCTGTGCCAGTCGGCTGAACTGACCGGAAGCTTGCTGGATAAATAAAGCGCCGGCTTCGCCACTGCTTCCTCCGGCGTAGATATCCTCGCGACCGTCGCCATTGACATCGGCTTTCACCAGGCAAGGTCCGCTGAATGACTGGGCGTTCACCAGGAGCGGCTGTCGTTTAAAATCGTTTATTCGCTTGGCCGGATCGACAAAGGCTACCGGCGATTTCACTTCCTGAAATAAAGTTGGTGCTATTACCGGTTTTTTATACAGCGTAACGGCGTCTTTCTCGTCCAGTTTCAGCAGCTGATCGGCTTTAACACTTGCCAGCAGTTGTTGCTTACCCGTTGGCCACACAATACGCAGCGAATCGATAAGCGGGTCAGTTCCCAGGCCAAAGTGCAAACGGGGTGACATACTTGACTGGTAGCCGCGCGTAGGCATCTGCTCCAGAAACTGCTGTTTACCTTTTCGATACAGGGTTACTTTTGCGCCCAGGCCCTGGGTATTACCCCGACTGCCCGTCAATTGGATAGCCAGGTAATGGTGCTTACGGAGCGTATTAGACTCGTTTTTAAAGACAAAGGCCGGTTGGTTGGTATTGTTGACAATGAGGTCCAGATCGCCATCGTTGTCCAGATCGGCATAGGCGGCACCCGTACTGTTTGAGGTTTGCGTTAACCCCCAGGTGGCTCCAACATTGGTAAATGTCACGTCGTCCCCTTGTTCACTGCCCTGGTTTCGGAACATGTAATTCATAACATTGGAAGAGGGTATGCGATGAACCAGTTCGAGCACATCTTCGCGACGAAAATTGGCTGGTCGGTTCTGCATATAGTCCGTCATGAATTTCAGAAAGTCCAGATTTGTATAATCACGGACGTAACCGTTGGTAACATACAAGTCTTTCCATCCGTCGTTATCATAATCAGCGAACAACGGCGACCAACTCCAGTCGGTGTTGGAAATACCGGCCAACTGGCCTGTTTCGCTGAACAAGGGGGCTGCTGCCGCCGAGGACTTCCCCTTTGTTTGCGGACCAGAACCAACTACTCCTTCGTTGATCTGAAGCATATTACGCATGTGCTGGTAATGAAACCCCGACTGAACACTCAAATCAAATTTTTCGTAATTATCGGGAGCCATCAACAGTTTCTGCCGCCGGTTGTCTTCGGGCAGCATGTCGAGGGTGAATATGTCCGGGCGGGAATCGTTATTGATATCAACTACGGCATTACCCATTGAAAAATTAGAGATATGCCCAATACTATTTTTCAGCTGGTTGGTGAACACCGGACCGCCAGAACGTCCTCCCTGGTTGTTTATATAGAGATAATCGGGAACGCCATAATCGTTGGAGATATACATATCGGGCCAGCCATCGCCATTGATATCCGATACGCCAATACCCAATCCATACGTCAATACCGAACTGCTCAAGCCCGATTTTTCGGTAATATCCTCAAATCGATTACCGGTATTGTTGAATAACCGAACACCGATTTCAGGGTTGGGCTGTTTCATGATAGCCGCCGTTGCGTCCGGGTCGAGGATGGGGAGTAAACGTGGGTTATGGTTGAGCAGAAACAAGTCGAGGTCACCATCGAGATCATAATCAAAAAAGGCACCCTGCGTACTTTGCTCGGGCTTATCGAGGCCATACTGCGCGGTCTGGTCAGAAAAATGGGGAATGCCCTGCGCATCTGCCCCTTCGTTGATAAACAGTTGGGGAATTCGTTTCTGCGGTGGCAAACTGCCCGAGTAGCAAACGAAAATATCCAGCTTTCCATCGCCGTTCACATCGGCCATGGAAATGCCCGTTCGCCAGGGTCCTTCGCGTCCGGCCACCCCCGCCGTTGCCGTCACGTCCGAAAACTTCAGCCCACCTTTATTGATGTACAACTGGTTGGGAACCATATTGCCGCTAAAGTAGATATCGTCAAGTCCATCGCCGTTTAAGTCACCTACCGCAACACCACCCCCGTTATAGAAGTATTCATACATCAGCACGTTTGTGTTGAGGCCTTCGGTCAGGTTGTTGGCAAAAGTAATACCGGTCTGCTCGGGGCTTAGGGACGTAAACAGTGGTGGACCCTCGTTATTCTTTACCTCCCCGCTTGACGTTGACTGATTACACCCGGTTATTGAAATGAGGCTGGTTAGCGCAAGTAAATACGTAATCGTTTTCACGAAATCCGTTTTTTTTAGAATTGACATGTTCAGAAAGTTACAGTCGCGGGTAATGTTTATCCTGGAAGGTCAGGTAGTGAAGTCCAAAATTCTATAAAAATAAACTAAAAAATGCCAGTACCCGAGAGTACTGGCATTTTTTGTAATCGAGTTGGTTCACTAACTATTATTAGTAACCCGGATTCTGAACCAGTTTATTGTTCCGGTTGATCTCATCGCGGTTGATAGGCAGGAAGTAGATCTTGTCATTCCATTTACGATTTTCCTTACCCGTACCCAGATCCTGTACACTGTACGAATACGTGTAGTTCTCCTTGCTGTACTTGTAGGTCGTGACCGTCTTGCCCGGCTTGAGCTTACCCGTAATCGCGATGATCCGCGCTTGCTGACCCAGCACCGTGGGGGCAATCATCCACCGGCGAACGTCGTAGAACCGCTGATCTTCCAAAAACATTTCAATGTTGCGCTCATTCTGGTAGCGCGCCACCAGGGCTGCACCCGACTCGGTAATGGCCGGCATCCCCACCCGAAAGCGTACCGCGTTGATCCACTTCCGGGCCTCCGCTTCCTGACCCAGCATCAGACAGGCCTCGGCGTAGTTGAGCACCACTTCCGTATAACGAATCTGAA
>NZ_JAPLET010000017.1 GCF_026391055.1 Spirosoma sp.
GGAAGCGATTGCGTTGTGTGAGCAGATTTCGGGCAACAAGATGAACTACCAGTACTCGGAGACCAACCGGAGCGGGGACCACATCTGGTACATCTCGGACCTGAGCAAGTTCAAGGCGCACTATCCGGGCTGGGACTGGACTTTCGACTTGAAGGAGACCATGACCCAGATTCACGACAGCATGGTAGCCCGCTTAGCCGTTATCAGCTAGTCGCTATTCCGTTTATTGCGTGTGATGCCAAGTTCGCAAATCCGGCATCACACGCCTTACCATAGAACCCATAAAGTCGCCCGCTTTTTGGTGCTGAATGCCTGTCTGGCCATTTAGCACCGAAAAGCGGGCGACTTCTTTTTTACCTGGCCCTGTGCATCACATACGACTCACAATCAGTTTTTTATTGATAACCTGATTATCTTTTTTCAGCTGGAGAATGTATTCGCCGGTGCTCAGGGAAGAAACAGAAAGTGTAGACGAATCAACCGCGCAATCGGTGATCAGTTTTATTCGGCCGAGTGCATCAAAAACGGTTACGGCAGCCCCTTTTGCGCCATCGATGGTTACGAAATCGACGGATGGATTAGGGTAGATAGCCACTTTTACGTCCGAACTCTCACCGAAAGAATCGACAACTTTGGGCTTTATATCTACCGCAGCTACTTTGGTAAATAGAAACTTCTGATTATTTCCGTCACCGCAGGCACTTTGCTGTAGCAGTGCGCCATCGGCTGTTGAATTCGCCTGTACCTCAAGGCATCTGGTACTATTGCTGTTTACAACCTTGAAGTAGCCGTCTCCCGCATCAATCAACTTGAATTTCTGGTTAGCCTGCCCACTCAATGTCCACTGGCTGGCCGTAGCGCCATCGCTGGTCGAAGCACCTTCTATATCCAGTAATTTATTGCTGTGCACCGCGCTGATGGTGTATTCGTCATTGTCTACGGCGGTTAGCATCCACTGCTGGCTGGTACCGCTGGTGTAGGCCGTTTGAATGACAGAAGACCCATCCGCCCTTGATTGAGAAGCCACATCCAGGTACTTACCGCTGTGTTTTGCCTGCACATAATATTTCGTTCCGTTCATAACGCTGGCCGTTGTGGGCAGCGGGGTGGTGTCGGTATAGAACCGCAGGCTTTGAATATCAATTGTACGCTCGTAATTGATCCCGTTCGACCAGAAGAACAGCCGGACATACTTCGGACTTCTGAGGCTTGCGGTCTTGTCGTAGGCTGTAGACGAAACAGGAGCGAAGTTTCGGTATTTAATAGTCACAATGTCATTCGTCATCGATATTTCGAAAGGATCAGATGCGGTTACCGGCAGGGATGATGCGTTGAAATACTGCCCCTGCGCAATGACTTTATCATTGCCATACAGTTTAACTGGCGCATTGGTCTGTTCGAAGAAAACCTGTTGTTTAATACGGGCAATTACTTTTCCGTTGATGTCGATAATATCGAAGTAACAGCCACCGGTATTTGCCACACCAGATACCCCGTTGTTGGGATTGGTACCGTCGAATGTCATCGTTCCTTTTAAACTCCAGGAGGTTTTACCGACATTATTACCCAGATCACGGGCAACTGTATACGAGCTATTGGCTTTCGAAAAATTGACGTATAAATCCGGGCTTGCAAAACGGTCGTACGCCAGAACGCTCATCTTCGCAATCCATTTATCGTTGTAGGCGTTATCAAAATTAGTTGTCGGATTCCGGATCCATCCATAAGCTCCGTTTTGTAGCACACTTTTGCGAGCCAGCCCCTGCATAAGATCAACTCCACCAAGATCGGACGGGTCGGTGCTAATGGCATAGGTAGACAGGCTTTGCAAGGGTATAATCTGCTCCTGAATGGTATTGAGCCCATTGATTTTCCAACGGTGTATACCCGACCATCCCGCTTCTTCGGCGTGGTAGAGGTAGACGTTACCGTCCGTTCCTTTCACTACCGTACCATAGTAAACGTTTCCGGCCATGCCAGGAACAGGTCCGCCATCAACCGACTCCTGACGAGCCTCAGGGCCAGTTTTGCCAAAGCCCCCCACCAGCAGACCATTGTCATAAACATGCTGCCATTTGTTGGTCTGACTACCTTTCCAGAACTCACCATGGTAATTCCAGAAAATATTACGGTCGTAGACACTAACCCCGCCCCCGCCGTACACGACTCCGTTGCCTACATCGTAGGCACCATCCGATGGGTAAGGGCCTTTGTAGTCGACCAGGGTGGCACGGGCTGTTTTCCACAACCATTTGTTGGTATTGACTTTGATACCACCCAGGTGGTATCCTGCGCCCATGGCGCCATTTACTTTCCCGTCGTCGAACGTAATCATAACACCCGATGCGCTTGTTTCACCCGTTCGTCCCTGCCCGCCGTACCAGGTAACGGGCTCTTCACCCGTGCTGATCGGTGCCGAAGCGTAGTTAACGGGCGTTCCCCAGATCGGGTTATTACTGGCATCGAATCCGTTCAACGGCCGGCTTTCCCAGTCAATGGTACCCGTTGTTCCTGAGTAGTTATTGGCGGATTGTTTGAGCGACCCATCTGGAGTAATGTGGTAAGTATAGCGATTCTGGGCATCAAAGGTCTGATTAGTAATGCGTAAAGGGCCGCTGGCGGGCAGTTCTACCACAACCAGTTTATTATCGCTGAACCGTTTCAGGAAGCCGTAAACGCGCCCGTTGGGCATGGTCAGCACATCCCGGAATATGTTGGTGATGTACGTATGATTGATCGATAAAACCTCAAAATAATTGGCTGGGAGCGTAGCGCGCCAGTTTTTGACCAGCGTCCAGGAGCCGTTGTTGGCAGCCAGCGGTTTCGAATAATCAACCGAAAACTCTAGAAATTGGGCAAACACCCGGCTGGGGTTATTCTGGTCCACATAGCAGCTGTAGTTGTTCTGCATGTACTGAATCCGATCGATGAAGGTGCGGCTGGCCGAATAGTGCTGCGCCCGGTAGTTGCCCGAATCGCCCACCCAGAACGACCCATCAGCCTGAAAGGCCACGAACGTATCGTTGATCGTCCCGCTTATGTCCGAAAAGTAGAACTTATCGTTACTCACCGTAGGGTCCGTCATGTAGCCGCCCCGTTGGCCAAACGTCCACAGCGGCATTCCGGCTACATTACTGTACGCTTTTAGCTGCTGGCTTCCTCCGCCATCGGCCACGAGCACGGTGCCGTTGTCGGGCGAGACGGCCAGCGCCATCGGGCGTTCCAGACCGGAAAGAGCCATACCGGCATCAAGCAGGGTACCATCTGCCTGTACGGCATATTTACGGACGGTTACCCCGTTAATAACCCATAGCCGATCCTGCCCGTCTATGGCTAAACCGGCCGCATCGTTGAAGGCCAGTGTTTGAGCCAGCGCACCGGTTGTCTTGTTATAGACCCGAATCTGATGGAGGGCTTTATGTGATACGAACAGGTAGTTGCCGTTTTTTTGAACGGCAAGGCCCGTAACGGTGCCATCCGCTTGCGGAATTACGTCCAGACAGGAGGCATACGTTTTGCCGAGAGTCATTCTCAGCGACTGCCCGTTAGGGAAAACCTGTTCGGTATTATCGCTCGTTTTTGTACCGAAGACAAACCAGCTGTTGCCATTGCTGTAGCCATCGTATCCGGCCCAGTAAACGGTGGTTCCGTCGGTAGCCGTAAACAGCGTGGCCTGTGCCGTTTCACCTTTTGGAAAAAATTCGATCCGAGCCTGCGGGCTGCCTACAACGAACTTAGCCTGAGAGGGGTGCCCTTCGGCGTACCCTACGCCATAATAAGCGTTCGTACCACTAATGGCTAAACTTTGCATGCGCAGAAAAGCCCGCTGAACATTGTTATTCTGGCTAATGCCATAGGAAGAGTTACCAATTACACCCTCCCAGGTGTAGTTTACGTTGTTCGATAACACCCGTATGTCGTAGCTGTCAGTAGCGGTCGTCTGACCATCATCGTTAAGGCCATCCCAGCTCCTTGAATGCGAGCCTGCCGGCAAATTAACTCCGCTCCACAAGGTTCTAATTAGTGTACCGTCCTTTGCAAATACACCTGCGCTGGTACGTGCACCAGCCGCCAGATTGAATGAGAACGAAACAACACGTTTTGTTTGAGCAACTACAAGCTTAGGTAAACAAAAGCACAGCAATGCCATTAAGATTGGTAGAAATCTTCTGTAGATCATATTATGGTTCGTTACGATGGATAATCTTTTGCCGCTTTACCGAATCAAGTTTATCTATTAAGACGACAATACAAATAAACAATAAAGAATTATAATACACTTCATGTTTACTTTTTTTATTTATTATAAACTTATATGGTAATACTCATACCTGCCCAAGCCATAGGGCTTGACTATCAAGGACAAATTATAAAGTTGTAAAACCGGGAATAGTCGAAAGGTTGTGCAGACAGACAGGATCATGTAGCGGCCTGGATGAGCCTATTAGGATGAGCAAATACACCTTAAGCATAAATCCTCTTATCCGATAGACAAACGATTTACAAAACTCAACAGAAACACTGAGTGTTGTGCATCCTTAAAATAAATATATGTATATGAAATAATATATTTGAATCCAAAATAGAAGTTAAATGAATAATTTTATAACTAATTAATGCTATTAGATTTACGATATTTAAAATTTACATACATATATCTACTACTAAACTACCCACGTGATAACGGCAGTAATCGTCCACTATAGTGAATACCTAACGTGAATTCCAAATCCACGCTGCATAATACGCCCTTGCGTACTACCACTAGTTGGCATAATACGTTCAAAACAGCAATTGTTGGCCCTGAACTGGCTGCTAACGCATAAACCAGTTCAGGGCCAACAATTGCTATACATAAATAGCTTAAACGGCTTTTACAGTGGTTACTGACTAACCCTTCCCGGCTCGCGCACGTTAGCACCCATACGCTTTTGTAATTCATCACCCAGATCGGTGCGGGCTTCTTCAGCAATCTTTTCGAGTCGGGCTACAACCTCCGGATGCTGCTCCCGAACGTCGTAACGCTCACCGGGGTCGCGACGGAGATCATACAATCCGGCGGTAATCGGATGCGTTTCGGTGCTTGGTCCCGGCTTACCACCCTGCCCCGGCAAAAATCCTTCGTAGGTCCGGCCGGGGTGTGCGAATACAAGTTTCCAGTCGCCCTGCCGCACGGCCTCCAGACTATTTTTTCGATAGTAATAGTAAAACTTGTCGCGGGGGGTTACCGAGTCATCGCCTTTGAGCAGCGCCACCCAATCGACGCCGTCAATTCGTTGTTTGGGCAGTCGGGCACCGCAAACGTTGGCAACCGTTGGCAGAATATCCAGCGCGGTCAGCAGTTTGTTACTCACCCGACCAGCCGGTACGACACCCGGCCAGCGCACCAGGCAGGGCACCCGGTGGCCCCCTTCAAACGACGTCCCTTTCCCTTCCCGAAATCCGCCCGACGAACCGGCATGGTCGCCGTAGTTCAACCAGGGGCCGTTATCGCTGATGAAAATTACGAGGGTGTTCCTGTCAAGTCCCTGCTGCTTCAACTCGTTCATGATCTGCCCAACGGACCAGTCCAGTTCGGTCAGCACATCGCCAAAAATACCCCGGGCACTTTGTCCTTTGAACCGGGCCGATGTCGCCAGTGGCACGTGTGGCAGCGGGTGCGGTACATATAGGAAGAAGGGTTTCTTTTTGTGATTACGAATGAATGAAACGGCCTTTTCGGTAATGGTCCCGGTAATTTTTCCGGCATCGTTCAAATCTTTTATTTCCGGGCCGGGCTCGTTGCCGTCAATCCAGCGCAGGGGCGGGTACTTTGCCTGTGCCTGAGCGGGGTGCAGCGGCCACATATCGTGCGAGTACGGTACGCCATAATACTCATCGAAACCCTGCTGCATGGGCAGAAACTGCTTGTTATCGCCCAGATGCCATTTGCCGAACATACCGGTGGCATAGCCCCGTTCTTTCAGCAACTCGGCCAGGGTTTCTTCGTTCGGATTCAGGCCGATGGGCGAGTTTGGCCCCAAGGCACCGTACAAACCCAGCCGGTTAGGATAGCAACCCGTGAGCAGAGCCGCCCGCGACGCACTGCACACGGCCTGAGCCGCCAGGAAGTTGGTGAAACGGGTGCCTTCAGCCGCCATTTTATCCAGGTTCGGCGTAGTATAGTCCAGCGCACCGGTCACAGACAGATCGCCATAACCCAGGTCGTCCATAAAGAACAGAACAACGTTGGGCGGGGTTGCCGGAGCGGGTTTCTCGACCCAGGCACTAATGGATAACCCAAGCGCAATGAGTGTGATGGCACTTAGCACAAGGCGTGATAGTCGGATAGGTATGTGTTTCATAGTGGTTAGTCCCCGGATTGCATACGGGGTTATCTATAGTCAACCCCTTCGGGGTTGGGGAGTTGTTAGTTTGCTGGTTTGATTTTAGGGTTTATTATCTCCCACTCGTTGATGTGCGTAGGGACGTGCTCGCGGGCTACGATGGCGTTGGCCTGACGGATTATATCCGGGTGCTGAGCAGCCAGGTTGGTCGTTTCACTCACATCTTTGTTTAGGTTATATAGCTCCCAGGGTCCGCTTCGGACTTTCCGCACGTTGGTTTTGACGGCTTTCCAGTCTCCCATCCGAATGGCCAGTTGTCCGCCCTTTTCGGGGTATTCCCAATACAGGAACGGGTGCTGTTTCTGGCGGGAAGGCTGGTTCAGTAAAATCGGGAGGAATGAGATGCCGTCTGTCACGAAGGGTCGTTTATAGCCCACCAGCTCGGCCAGCGTAGCCAGCAGATCATACTGAACGGATACGTGATCGGTGGTCTGGTTCGGCTTGATCACGCCGGGCCATCGGGCCAGCATCGGCTCCCGAATGCCACCCTCGTACACATCCATTTTCAGACCGCGCAACTTGCCCACACTATTGAAATAAGCAGCTTCTACCCCACCGTTGAATGTAGCCCCGTTATCGCTGGAAAACATGACCAGGGTATTTTTATCAATCTTCAGCTCTTTCAGCAGTTGCATCAGTTGCCCGACCTGCGCGTCCATGTGCGTAATCATAGCCGCGTAGGTAGCGCGTGGATAAGGCGTCGACGCGTATCCCTGCTCCCCCAGATACGGCCGCTCGGCGGTCTGATTGTCAGCAAATTTGCCGATATACTCCTTTACGGCAGCTTCGGGTGCCTGCAACGACACGTGTGGCGCGGTGAACGGCAGGTATAGGAAAAACGGGCCGCTTTTATGCTGACGGATAAAGGCCTGTGCTTTCTGCGTCATCTTGTCAATAGCATAGTCGTTGCCGCGGTAATAAGCAAAAGCTTCGGGCGTGGCCGTTTCGGGAGTTAGCCGCCGATGTACGTCGATGACAGGATTATCGAGTTTGTCGGGTTTTCCGTTTTCCCAGAGGTGCGTCGGGTAGTAGTTATGCGCCTGTTTCTGATCGAGGTATCCGTAGAAATAATCGAAGCCCTGCTCGTTCGGGTTGCCGGTGGTATTGGCCATACCCATGCCCCATTTACCAACACAAGCCGTTCTGTAGCCCTGCTGCTGCAATAGCCGACCAATGGTGAAGGCGCCCGGATAAAGCGGCATCTGACCGCCTTCCAGCGAGTCAGGGAAGCCGCCCATCTCATAGTTACCCCGGATGTATGAATGGCCGCTGTGTTTGCCGGTCAGGAGCATACAGCGGGCAGGGGCGCAAACGGGCATGCTCGTGTAGTGCTGCGTAAAACGAATGCCTTCGCGGGCCAGCTTGTCCAGGTTCGGCGTGCGGATTTTCTGCTGGCCGTAGCATCCTAGTTCGGCATAACCCAAATCATCGGCATAGATATAGATAATATTGGGTGGTCCGGCGCCCCGGCCCGACGGCTCACGTAGAGTAAAGGAGCTGAATAACCCTGCCGCCAGTAGCAGAATCACTAGGCTGGGTATGATTAAACCTGACTTCATGCCTTCGTCATTAGATTATGACACAGAGATACACACAGATCACGAGAGATGCACAGAGATAAGCAAAGGTCTCAGCGTATCTCTGTGTCATTCCATTATTACCAGCCCGGATTTTGCGTGAGCGTGGGGGTTAGGTTTCGTTCTTTCTGCGGGATGGGCCAGAGGTAATGCCGCGACTTATCGAAGGTGCGGTTTACGGCTACCACCTGAATGGTTGTTAAGGCACCGTTAGCCGCTTTGTAGGTAATCCCGTAAATAGGGCCGGGCAGTACTGTTTCGGCGGTTTTCCAGCGCCGGATATCGAACAGGTGCTGCCCTTCGAACGCCAGCTCAACGATCCGTTCCCGACGTACAATACCCCGTAGCTCTGACTGACTGGCGGTGCTGCTGATAGACGGCTGTTTCACATCGGAACGGCCATTACGAACAGCATTTATGGCCAAAATAACACTGGCGTCCAATTGATTCAACTCTATTTTCGCTTCGGCATAGGTCAGTAAAACTTCGGCATATCGGAGCAGAATGATGTTGATGCCGTTGTTTCCAGGGTTGGCGTAATCCTCGGCGTTGATGTACTTCTTAATGTTAAAACCCGTTGTCGACGCAATGTAGGTGTTCCCCACAGCATCGGCCGTACCGCTGGTTGGCTCGGGGCGGAAGGTGATCCCGCTCGGCAGCACATCGCCCGTCAGAAATACCGAGAACTTAAGCCGAGGGTCACGATTGGCGTAGGGGTTCGCGGGGTCGTAGCCGCTGGTCGCATCGGTAATCAGCTTCCCGGCGGTTGTTTCGTACATATCGACCAGTGCTTTGGTGGGTACGTAGTTGCTGTTCGCACTCTTCTGGCTATAAGGAGCCATCAGCGCAAACACATTGACTGGATAGGTATCTTTAATGAACTGCCGGTCCAGCAACACTTCTTTGTTGTTCTCGGCGGCATAACTGAAAAGCTTTTCGTAACTGTCATTCAGTCCATAAACACCCAGTTTGATCACCTGATCGGCGGCATCGGCAGCCTGCTGGTAGCGCCCCGCCATCAGGTTGGCCCGCGCCCGAAGCCCCAGGGCTGCCCCTTTGGTAAACCGGCCTTTGTCGGCAGCAGCGTAGGTGGCAGGCAACAGGCCAGCGGCTTCGTTCAGCTCCTTGTCGACAAAATCCCAGACCTGAGCAATGGGTGCACGGGCCAGATTGCGACTTTCGTCCAGCGAAATAGCCGTTGTTACTAGTGGAACGTCGCCAAACAGACTCGCCAGTTTCAGGTATTGATACGCCCGGAGTGCTCTGGCTTCACCTTTGAACTGATTGATCAAAGCCGTATTCGTAGACGGCACTTTACTCACGTTTTCCAGAAAGTAATTACACGCCCGGATACCCTTGTACGCTTTGGCCCACTCAGCGAACACCTTGGCGCTGGTGGCGTCGTACTGCCCCTGTTCGACATACGATTGAATATCGAACGGCTGATTTACGTGGGCAATGTCCGTTAGCGCATCCCAGCTAAAAATGTTGGTACTGTCGAGGTCCGTGTAGAGGGAGTTGACAGCCAGTTTAGCATCATTCTCCGTTCTCCAGAAAAGGCTCTCCGACAGGCGGTCGTTGGGAACTGTATCAAGCAACTCCCGATCGCAGGCGGTAAATAACACCCCCGACACAGCCAGCAGAAAAGGCAGCAGTATATACGTTATTCGTTTCATGATCTTTGACAGATAAATGGGTGAATGCGCTTAGAATTGCAGGTTAAGACCGAGTGTATACAACGACGTTTGCGGATAATACACCCCCCGGCCGGAGCCTGCTTCGGGGTCGAGATTCCACTCATTCAATTTCGAGAAGGTAAGCACGTTGGTAGCCGACACGTACGTTCGAATCCGGCTCAGCCGCACTTTCGACGCCACAGCCGCTGGTAATGAATACGCCAGTTGGATGTTTTTCAACCGCACGTACGATCCGTCGATCACTAGCCGGTCGGAGGTGGCTACGTTACGTAAGTCGAACTTGATCGGGCGGGGGAAGCGGGCGCCGGTGTTGTCGGGCGTCCAGTAATTATTGGTATAGATCGAGTGTGTAAAACCCTCCTGATTACCCATTTCCGACAACGCCCCGGCCAGGCGGGTACTTACTTTAGCTGCTCCCTGAAAGAGCAGGTTCAGCTCGAAGTTGCGGTACGAGACATTCGAGTTAAGCCCAAACGTGAACTTGGGAAACGTATTACCGATGTTCGTCATGTCGTTGGCGTCGATCTTGCCGTCGCCATTGGCATCAATGTATTTCACGTCGCCCGGTTTGGTATTGGCAGCATAAGTGGCCTTGTATTCGGTGATCTGCTGCTGCGTCTGGAAAAGGCCATCTGTTTTATAGCCCCAGAGCGCATTGATGGGCAGGCCAACCGCAATGATGTAGCGGGGGTCAATATCAGACCCAATAATGTACGGGCCGGTGCCTTTCAGGTCGACGACTTTGTTCTCGTTGATGCTGAAGTTGGCTCCCAGGTTATACTGAAAACCCGATGGATTTTTGGCACCCCGGTAGTTCAGACTAAACTCCCAGCCTTTGTTCTCGACTGAGCCCGCATTTTGCGGAGGAGCAATCAACCCGATGGTGGCCGGAATATCCAGATTCAGCAAAATGTCGTTCGTGAGCTTTCGGTAGTAGTCGACCGTCAGGTTCAGGCGGCTCCGAAAAAAAGACGCATCCAATCCTAAATCCAGCTGGGTGGTCGACTCCCAACCCAGATCGGTATTAGCCAGCGTCGTTTGCCGATAGCCCTGCACGGCGGCCCCGTTGAAATTGTAACCACTACCGGTCAGGGAAGCGTAATAACTGTACAGATTCACCGACTGGTTACCGGTTATACCCCACGACCCACGCAGTTTGAAGTCGTTGACCGTTTTCTGCAAACCCTGCCAGAAGTTTTCTTTCGAAAGCCGCCAGCCCGCCGAGAAAGACGGGAAGAAACTGTACTGTTTCTGGCCCGTAAACTTCGAAGAGCCGTCGTACCGTCCGTTTACTTCAACCAGGTATTTGCCATCGTAGTCGTAATTTACCCGACCGAAGTACGACCGCAACCCGTAATCGGCATCATTACCATCATTGCTCTTTGTCCCGTCGTTAGCTCCCTGACCAATCGACTGAATGTCGTTGTTATAGAACCGTTCGCGGTAGGCCCTCAGGAACGTTTGCGTGTTGCCAATCTGCGAATAACCCAGTAAGCCTTTCAGATTGTGGCTACTGAACTTTCGTTCGTACGTCAGCAGGTTGATCAGCGTATATTCGCGAAGCGTGTTTCGAATTTCGCTCAGGGTGTTATTCGCGACCGTCTTGGTAATGTTGGTATTCTTGTCGACGTTCACGTAGGAGTTTGCGTAATTCTTGTCCTGGGTAAAAAAGCCTCGTCCGGCCAGTTGTGTCGAGAATGTCAGCCCGTCGAGGATCTCCCAGTCGGCTTTTACGTAGCCCGCCAGATAATCGGTCGAGCGTTTAGAGTTGCCCCCAATTTCGGCATACATCAGCGGGTTGTTGCCCTGCGTACTCAGTCCGTAGGTACCATCGGCATATTTTGGTACCGCCCAGAGGGTCCCGTGAAAAAGGAAATTGACGGGATCGATCGTTGGGGCCTGCGAATAGTTGTACCGGTAATTGATATCGCCACTAACGCGCAGTTTGGGCGAAATGGTGTAATCGGTATTCAGGCGAATCTCTCCGATTTTACTGTTATAGTTCGTGATGATACCGGCCTGATCCTGATAGCGAAGGCTCAACCGGGTTCGCAGGGATTCGGTGCCCCCCGCAACAGCAAGCGTGTGATTTTGCTGGGGGGCCGACTGAAGCATCGTTTGAAACCAGGTGTTTGGCATCGGGTACTTCTCGCGGTCGGTGGCCGTTACATAGGCCTGAATAGATGACTCTGTGAACCGGGCGGGCAGGGCCGCCCCTGCATTGGTATAAGCCACCACCTGTAACCGCATGTAGTCTTCGAGGCCCATCATGGTCGGTTTGTTAATGGAGTTCTGGATGGCGTAATAGCCGTTATACTCCACCTGTACCTTGCTGCCTTTAGCTCGTTTGGTCGTAACGAGCACTACGCCATTGGTTGCTCTCGACCCGTAGATGGCCGTTGAAGCCGCATCTTTCAGAATCGAAATGGTCTCAATATCGTCCGGGTTAATGTCTGAAAGCCGTTGCTCAATCCCATCCACGATCACCAGCGCATCATTCTTGCCCATGTCGTAGCCTCCGGTGCCGTTATTGGTACCGGCGGTGTTGCTGATGCCATTAATGTTAAATGTGGTAATTCCCCGAACGCGAATGGCGGTGTTGGAACGTCCCGGCGAGCCCCCCTGATCGAGCACCGTAACGCCCGGCAATTGGCCCTGCAACGACTGCTGGATGTTGGAAACCGGTCGGCGCGCAATTTCTTCGGCACCGATCTGCGCCACAGAATTGGTTAGGCTGTTGCGTTTTTGCGTGCCATAACCCACAACGACGACCTCCTCAAGTTGCTTGTTATCCGTTATTAACGACAGGTCGATGCGGGTACGTCCGTTGACGGCTACCTCCTGCGTAGCGAAGCCAATTCCTGAGAAAACAAGCGTGGCATTGGCGGGTGCCTCCAGGGTGAACCGACCGTTGGCATCCGTAGTGGTTCCTCTCGTTGTGTTCTTGATCACGACATTGACGCCGGGCAGCGTTTCGCCGGTTTCACTCCTGACGGTGCCAGTAATGGGCTGATCGGCGGCCAGCCGGGTATCCGTTCTGGCGGCCCATAAAGCCACTAAAGCTGGGCTTTTTACGGTAGATTCACTTTCCGAGACCGGGTTCTGATTAAGTATCTGAACCGGAAGCTGGGCCGATACAGGCGCTACTTTTTTTACTTTTCTGGCGGCAAGAATGAGATACGAGTTACGGTTTACTTTTTTGAACCGAAGCCCCAGCGGCTGTAAAATCGTTTCCAGGTTCCTATCCAGCGTAGCTTTCGCGTTCAGGGTCTCTGCTGCCACAGAAAGTCCCTCTACTGTCCGCATTTCAAACATAATATCGACGCTGTACTGGTTTTTAAGATCAGTGAGCACGTCTTTGAGCTGTCGCTTCACCATCGCTTCAACCGAGGCTACCCGCTTCTGCTGAACACTACTGGCCAGCACGACCGACTGCGACCAGCCGGGCTGAAACCCGACCAGTACTAACAAGGAAAGAATGCCTGCGCCACAGGCCCTTCGTAAATGATTTGCCATAAAAGAGAGGGGATTAAGGGTTAGTTGTCTGAAACTCACGACCAGTCAGCAAGTGCATGAACACGGGGCCGGGCAATAGAAAGCATACATCAGCATGAAAGAGAATCCGTCTGAAAATAGATTAGTCTTGTTAATTGGTGGGCAAAGTTGAATTGCTCAGATCTGTTTTCCAAGAAAAAACTAAAAATTTGATTATCAGTCAATTACCTAATAGTCTATCGAGAATTACTGTTATTCATGTCCGCAAAAATGGACTCAACCGCATTCCTGTGAGTATGAAACGATTATCCGTTACGTCGCTTAGTTATCCGTAATCTGAACACGCTGCCCCTGCCGAACCACGCTAACATCCAGAAGTTCAGAAATAGACTGAAGAAGCTGGTCGACGTTATCGGCCCGGAACGATCCCATGAGTACGCGCTCGGCCAGTTCGTGGTTTTTTATCTCCACCTGCAACCCATAGTTATCTTCGAGCAGGTACGCCACTTCTTCGAGGGTTGTCTCTTCAAAAACAAACCGCTTTTCTTCACTTACGGATCGAAACCGGGACTGCTTCACCGGATTCAGAGCTATGTGATTGCGGGTGTCGAGCGTAACCAGATCGCCGGGCTTCATCAGCACCTGCCTGGCCGTTTTGCCTTCCTGATATTGAAGCTGTACTTTTCCTTTGTTGAGGACTACACGCGCTCCACGTTTCCGCGCAAAAACAGTGAATTCTGTACCCAATACTATTATGTCCAGCTTTTTCGCCGTTCTGACGATAAACTTCCGGTCGTCGGGGGTGTGCGTTACGGAGAAGCTGGCTTCTCCGGCCAGAAACACTTCGCGGTTTGATTTACCAAACCCCCAGCGCGGCACCCGCAGGCTAGAGTTAGCATTGAGCGTAACCCGACTGCCATCGGCTAGGGTCAGGGCTTGCATTTCGCCAAATGCGGTTGTGTAGTTCTTGTATAAAATCTGGTTGCGAAACAGCCCTACGGCCGCTCCTAGGAGTAGTATGACAGAAGCGGCTGCCAGCCACTGCCCCCAGCGATTTGGCCGGACAATAGCGGGCTGAGGAATGGTGGCTTCCGTATCCGGCAGGTGTGGGTTGTCGGTTAAAAAAGCAGCGAATTGCTGAATGGCGCTATCCGTTTGCGTGCGGTATTGCGGGTTTCGATTCTCCCACTCTTCCAGCCATTCGTAATATTTCTCTTCATTGGCTTTGTCCTGGAGCCATTGGGCGATCAGTTCCCGCTGAATCGGAGAAACTTTTCGGGCAAAGTGATTGACCACTAACTCTTTCGTGATTTTTGTTTCCATAGCTTGGGGCCGTCTGGGTGTTGATGAGATAACGGTTGAGTAAACTCCGGAACCGGATAGACGATGTATCAAAAAGGCAGAAAACGCCAAACGACCAGCCCTATCAGCAGCCAATGCTCTTTGAGTCCTTTTCGGACGGCGCCCAGCGCTTTCCCAATGTGGACTTCAACGGTTTTGATAGAGATTCCCAATTCTGTGGCAATGTCCTGGTATTTCCTGCCTTCAAAACGACTCAGCAGAAAGACCTTCCGGCACTGTGGCGGGAGCGACTCAACCAGTTCCTCTACCCGGTGCAGTACTTCCTCAAACTGTAAAACCTGATCGGGACGCTGACCGGATGCGCTTTCCGGCACGGGTGCGGTATCAAGATCGTCGAGGATTTGAAATTCCAGCCGGAGGTAGTTGTACGCTTCGTTCCGAACACTTCGGAATAGATAATAGCGATAGGAGGACGTAATGTTTTCGTAGGCCTTTGTTCTCCAGAATTTGCAGAAAACATCGCTTACCAGATCTTCGGCCGTTTCTTTTGAGTACACAAATCGAACGGCATGACTGCACAGCGCCTGATGGTAACGCCGGAAAAGTAGCTCACAACCTTTTCGGGGATCTTCACAAAATATGGCCCTAATAAACAGTTCCGGATCGCTGCCAATGAGTTTCTCGCCGGGTGAAACAACGGCCTCATCAACCGAAACGGAAGGAATTAGGGGAACGGGTTGGCCAGGAGAATCCATCAGCCGATGTACTTGCATAGCCTGTCAGGTAAACGAATCAGCCTCCGTACGAGTCAGTCGTGTACCTGTAAAGACAACTTTTTTCGAAAAACCCCTTAGTGGATTCTTAATTTTTCTCAATAAAAATCAATAATCCACTTTCTTGCGTTTTTCCTTCACATCACCCTTCTGCTTCTTTCTGGTGATACGCTCCTCTACGGCGGCTTTGGACGGTTTGGTGGCTTTGCGGGGCTTAGGCTTCTCGAAAGCCTTTTCAATGAGCCGGTAAAACTTTTTCGTTACCTTCTCTCTATTGGCCAGTTGAGTCCGCTCGGTCTGGTGTGTTAGAACCAGCTCGCCCTCGGTGGTCAGCTTATTAGCCAGTTTTTCTTCCAGAATCGCCCGTTCTTCTTCGGAGAGCAACTGCGAGTTGCGTACATCGAAACGCAGTTCGGCCTTGGTGGCTACTTTATTAACGTTCTGTCCACCGGCTCCCCCACTCCGGGCAAATTGATACTGTACTTCGGGCTGTAAACGACGGGCATCCATATCGGGCTAGGTTATCCTAAGGGCTGAACATAACAATGTGCCCATGTGGCGAACAATCACTGAACGCACGGGTTAGTTCCAAAACTAATGGATTCAAGCGTATGGCTCATTATGATCAAAAAATAGCGACCATGCTGGACGATACCCTATCCGCTCTGGGTGGTGGCTCAACCACAACCGACACAACAAAACAACAAACTGAACCATGATTGCGAAAGACCAAAACCAGATCTCCCTGATTGAGGAGACGGTAAATACCTTCGACGGGAACATTGATGAAACGACCGCAACGGACGGCCTATCGATCATTGATAAATGGCTCAACCGACTCGATTCGGTAAGCGACGAAACCACCGACGACATTGCCGAAACCCTTGAACGGTTACGTCCGGAAATTGACACTGCCCAACGGTATAATCGAATCGACAACCAGCGCATTGCCTCGGTATTACAGGAATTGATCGAGCAAACCCGGGCGGTTGCGGCCACTCCCGAAGCAAGTGCCGAACAGGAAGAGCTTTCCCAACTGATTGCCGTACTCGAAAATCTTCATCGGCAGGCAGCCAGCCAAATCAGCTAACCCTAAACACAACATCTATGGCAATTGATCAACACGCAGCTAACTTAATTGGTCTGACCGCCAAGGCCTTTAATGGCGAAACGGCAGCTATATCACCAACGGATGGCATTTCACTCATCGACAGCTGGCTCAGCTTTTTACAATCGGAGGGTTCTGCGACGTCACCCCTTGTGGATGCCCTCGGCAATCTAAAAGCCGAACTCCAGAGCGGAAATCCCAACGGCGAACATATAGAGCGAATTATAAAGGCCCTGTCCGATCAGACGAAGAAAACGGCAGCTACCGCCGATGAGGACAGCCAACCTAAGTTAACTTTCCTGGCCGAAGCCATGCAGGGATTCAGCCAGCAGCTAACGGGTAAAGCCCGGCGGGATACGTCTGGTGAGCAGGCACCCATGACCAGTACGGTTGGGGGCGAATCGACGCATAGCGGGGCGGGGGCTTCTGCCTTCGGTACATCGACCGATGACCTGACAGACCGGAACGGCGGCACCGTTAGCAGCGGCCCAACGGTTATGATGGACGACGCGGCCGATAGCGACGGTCGTTCGACCACAACCCATACACCCGACGAATCCGACGACAAAGGAAGCTCCCGGGTTGGCCCCGGTGAGAACTCGGCCGCTTCGCAGGAATCCCGGAGCGATACCGGACGGGTAGCGGGTATGGGCGTTTCGGGTGGTGCCGGTGATACAGATTATAGCCAGTCGGGAGGCCGGTCGCAGTATTAAACTTAAAACAACGAACACGATTTCAATTACGGTATAAGACAAAACAAACCGTCGCAGACCGGGTTATTGAAAGACAACAAACACCAACCGGGCGGCCATGCATTTCAGTCATAAGCAAGCCCCAACCGGTTGTTAACCTGAACAATTTATGCCTTCTCACGCATTGGATCAGCGGCTGTTTGAGCGAACAAACAACCTTACCGACGATAACAACACCGTTTTAGCGTCGCCACAGGACGGTATCGAACTTATTAATAACTGGCTGCGGGTCATTGAGGGAAACACAGCGACCCAGCTTATTGAAGCAGACTTAAAGGAACTGCGGGATGAGCTAACTCTCGACCAACCCGATGCCGACCGCGTAAAAGGCCTGCTCCTGAATCTGGCCGATAATACGGCACTAGTAGCCCAGAGCCGAAATGTACAGGAACAAACGGAGGGCAAGCTGGACGACGTAGCTTTTACGCTACGCACACTGGCCGGTCTTTAATTGGTTATTAAGTTATTGGTTATTCGTTATTAAATCATTGCCCAAACCAATAGCGATTAACCGATAACTCAACAATCAATAACGATTAACCATCAACCACTAAGCAACATGCTGGGATCAAATATTTTAGAGGAGGGTATGCTCAATGATACCCTCACGGCGTTTCGGGATAACAGCAACAGCCAGACACCTATTTCGGCCACGCAGGGCGTTATGCTTCTCGACGGCTGGCTACAGGCGCTGGATGGCGATTCGAACATCGACCAGCTGAGAGGTATGCTCAACGAACTTCGGGAGGCTTTGCAGGCATCTCAGCCCGATGAATCGTATGTTCGGCAGTTGCTGGGCAGTCTGGCCGATCAGGCGCAGACCATAGCCGAAGCCCCAACCTCCGAAGGCACCTGGACAGGTGGCCTGGTAAGCCTGTCGAAAATACTACGAAAATTCAGTATCAATCAATAACACAGCATCAACCCGGCCGATGTCGGAGCAATGCTTTTTCACTACAACATCATGGAAGGAACAGGAACAACATTAGAGCATCGGATGCTTACCGATACCCTCGGAGCTTTTGGCGATGACAACATCACCATGCTCACGCCCGAACGTGGTATACTTTTACTCGAAGGCTGGTTAAATGCCCTACCGGGCGACGTAGGTGCCGAGCGAATTATGGCTGAAATCACTACCCTCCGCGATCATCTGAAAACCGGTGATTACGATCTGGAAATGATCCGTCACTTATTGCTCAGCATGGCCAGCCATACCGCAACCCTGTCGCAGGAGCCGGTTGTTGACGGGTCCACATCCCATCAACTTACGCAGTTAGCACACGCACTGCGCAACTTTAGTAACCGCTTTTAATATGTTTACGCACGAAGAATCGTCGACACTGCTCGACTCGACCATGGCCGTTGTGAAAGGCGATCAGGCCAGCACAACCCCACAAAGTGGTACGGGTGTTATTGACCAATGGCTGGCCGAACTCAATCAGGCGGAGAACGCAAAAGACATCGCCAGTACACTCGAACAGGTAAAGACGCAGCTGAAAAGTGATCAGATAAACACCGGGGAGCTGGTCGACCTGCTGGAGACACTGGCCACCCAAACGACGCAATTCAGCATTATGATGGGACCGGAAGGCGATATGAGCACTCGGCTCGAAGCACTTTCGTCTGGCCTCCGGGCGCTGGCCGGTCAGATTGGCAATAAAGAGTGAACCGAGTTGTAGTACCGACCGTCCCGGTCGGGTGGGTGTAATTCTATTTCTCGGCTGACCGGGACGGTCGGTACTACAACTCATCGGTTATTCCAGTAGATCAGCACATTCAGCGTGGCACGGCCAGAGGCTATCAAATCCAGATCGCCATCGCCGTCGAGGTCGGCGGCTTGCAGGTCTTCGCAGGCCATACGTACACTATCGTCCAGTAGATAACCGGTTACGCTGCCCCGCTCCTGAGGCTTAAAGAGACGGATACCCACTTTTTTATCGGCGTTGGGATTGCGCCAGCCCGCCACGATCTGGTCGCTGCCGATACCCAGGAAATCGCCACAAACGAGCGCATGACCCTGACTGAGCAGGTCGGAAAGCACACTAATCTCCTTACCGGCTTCTTTGCTTTTTACTTTTTTCAGCGAATAATTGCCGGTTTCTACCTGAAGCAGATTACCGTGCATGGGCTGGATGGTGGCAATACTTTTGCCGTTATCCAGACGCCTGATTTCGCCAATACCTGCTACCTCTTTGGTCAGCAGCGGCAGTGCATTGTTGGCGGATTCGCTATCGACGGAGCGCCATTTCTTTTTTCGCCACTGGAAAATATTCCCACCCTCCTTACTGGCGACAATCACGCCCGTAGCCGACCCATTGTCGCCGTCTTCCCAAATCTCGAAGTTATGCGTCAGGTGCATGGTTGAATCGACCAAATGCCGTTTCCAGGCTCCACGCGGGTCTTTCGGAAATTCATACCCCCAAATTCTGACACCCCGGCCTTCGCCGTTTTTGTTACCCAACCCGTGCAGCGGTACCACAATTAACTGATAACTGTCTTTGCCTACTCTGGCCCAGCGCATCCGGTGGGTAGTTACTTCGTGCGGCAACCGAACGGGCTCCCAGAGTTGGGTCGGGTCCTGCGGACGTACGAGGTAAAAAACGGCTCCGGATTTCGTACTGTCGCTGGTTTCGGCGGGATTCCAGCCAGCACCAACGGCTACTTCCACACGCCCGTCGCCGTCCAGATCGCGGGCGGCAATGCACACGTTATCCTGCGGAGTCAAATTGGCGGCCATCACGTGCCGTTGCCAGGTACTGGCCTTATTGCCAGGATTTTTGTACCAGACAATCTCTTTCTGGTCGGCCAGCAGAATATCGGGAAGCCGGTCGCCATCGACATCCCCAATGGCCAGCCCATACCCGATACTGATCTGGTTATCGACAACCTGAATCTTGAAATTAAGGCCATTAGCCGATGGTGTAGCCGTTTGGGCCAGCAGTGGCGAGGCCGTCAGTAAGCACAGCAACAAAGCGTTTTTCATAGCGGTTATGGGTATGCCTGACAAAGTCAGGTAAATAAGGGTTCTACCGGGCCAGACTGACTCGTTCGCCCAGTTGCATAACGCGGTACGGCGTCCCCTGCTGTTCACAGGCGTTTACAAAATCGGTCGGGTCGGCAGTGTTAAATTCAAACAGGTCGTAGTGGTGCGGGATCACCAGTTTAGCACCAATGCTGCGTCCGAGCCGGGCGGCTTCATCGGGGTTGAGGTTACCCGCCACGCGTCGTTCGGGTTTATTGCCGTTGATGGGCAAAAACGCCACATCGACCTGAAACGGGCGCAACACATCTTCCATACCGTCGTACCAGAGCGTATCGCCGGAATGATACACCCGATACCCACCAATTTCTATTACGAAGCCCATGTACCTGCAACGGCCCTCGGCATCGCGTTCGAGTTCGTTATGAGCCGCCGGAACGCCGTGGAACACAAACGGCCCTATGCTACCTGTTTGCCCGTCGTTCATGCCAATGGGCCAGTCCGGGCCGGTCTTGAGCCGGTCGGCAACAAACGCCCGATTTGCTTCAGGGATCACAAACGCAAGCGCCGGATTAGCGGCTATGAGGGGGAGCAGCGTTTCGGCATCGAGGTGATCGGTATGGTTATGGCTGGACGTTACTACATCAATCCCCTTCAGCCGTCCGGGCTCAATTACGCGTTCCGACAGCCGTACGTGCGGCTTATCGGTTTCGGCATATTTGCGGGATAGCGAATCGGACAGGTAGGGGTCAAACAGAAGCTGACGGCCTTTGTGCTGGAGCAAGAAACCACTCTGACCGAGCCACCAGATGGATAGCGTATCGGTTTGGTTCCTGGCCGATTCAATATCGGCGAGCAACGCATCGTCTTTTTGGAAAGCAGGTTTAAGCATAAGTATCGGTCTTACAACGTTTAAATCCGGGCAAGTACCCAGTCGAGCGTTCGGGCGGGTAACAGGCGCGAGATAATCCAGCCCATGAGTTTGCCGGGCACCAGCGCATAACGGATACGCGGACTGGGCGTTTCGTGAATGTCTACGATACGCTCACCCAGGTAATCAATGGAAAAGCCCCGATTTTCGGCGGCTTCAACCTGCTTCAAAAAGCGTTTCATGGCGGGATAATAAGGCGTGTCGGCATAGGGGCGTATGTCGGTCCCTTTACCCCAGATGGGTGTTTTGACCGCGCCGGGCCCCACAATGATCACTTTTATACCAAACAGCCTCACTTCCCGGCGCAGGCTATGCGAGAGTCCTTCCACCGCGTGTTTCGAGCCGACATACGCACCCATGAACGGAATGGCCACCTGCCCGTTTACCGAGCTAATGTTCTGAATCCGCCCCGGTTCGACGGGGTGATCATTACGGGCACCCAACAAGGGTAAAAAGGCCTGCGTTACCTGAATGAGACCCAGCACGTTTACCTCAAAATGCTGGCGGATCGTGTTTATTGGCTGATTTTGCAATGGTCCACCAATGGCGATCCCGGCATTATTGATAAGCCCGCCCAGGCCACTGCCGACCAGCCGTTCGGTGAGGAAACGGGCCGCAGCCACCACCGCATCGGCATCGGTTACGTCGAAGAGAAGTGGTACAAACAAGTCACCAAACTCAGCCTGCAACCGATCGGCGTCGGTTTGCGTTCGAACGCTGCCAAAAACGGTATAGCCACGCTCCACAAACTTCCGGGCGGCACCATAGCCAATGCCGGTTGAGACACCGGTAATCAGAATATTCTTGCTGACAGGTTTCATATCGTAAAGCTACACGGAATGACGGAGCGATTAGCGCATTCGGACGTTTCAGTCTGGCGAAAAAACAGTAACTGCTACTTCGGGTAAACATACTTGGACTGCCATCAACAAACGCAGGAAAATTGACGTTATGCAGTAAAAAAGCAAAAGACTGAACGAGAAAACAGGGCACTCATGCAGGACATAGAACCTTTCTACGGCTGGGAAAAATATTACAACGCATCGGAAGACGAGCGGTCTCCGTTTCACGAACGGGAGTATAACATGCAGCAGTACGAGAACAATATCTACGGCTATTATATTCACCCCTTATGGGATGAAATTGGCTCAGAAACGCTTTATTGCAAGATTTTATTCGCGAATTACGACCGCCAGTTTGTGGTAATCGAGCTGTTTGGCGAGTGGAATGACACGCTCCACAACGACATTATGTACCTGAAACGTCAGGTGATCGACCCGCTGGTGCACGAAAACATCAAGTACTTCATTCTCATCAGCGAGAACATCCTGAATTTTCATGGCTCGGATGATTCTTATTACGAAGAGTGGTTTGAAGATGTAGAAGACGGCTGGATTGCGGCCATTCACTCGCCGGAGTTCATTGAGCGGGAATGGAAAAAATACCACCTCGACTATTACATAAACTTTGGCGGGACGCTGGATATTGCCAACTGGCGAACGCTTAAACCCGCTGGTCTCTTCGAGCTGGTCAACAACCTGATTATACGCCGGATCGGGTAAGAGATTTATGTCCTTTCTTACGTTTCCTTTTGCTTTTACCCGGGCTTCTGAGCAATTTTAGCCTGTTACAAATCCCACAAGGTACTCTCATGGAAAACAACGAAAAACCAAAGGCGGCCGAAGCCGCAGAGGCTGCCAAAGCAACGGCAGCCGAGAAACTGGAAGCATTTAAAGTGGAAGCGGGTCAACACCTGGCGACAGCCGCAGCCCAACTCGACGAACTGAAAGACAAACTGGTAGCGCAGGCCCAGGAATTTGGAAAGGACATTGATATTGACGGATTGAAAGCAAAGGCTACTGAGCACTTCGAAGCCGCCAAGGCCTCTACCGCCGAAAATCTGGCAACGCTACAGGCTCAGGCTGAAACGGCGTTTGCTGCGGCATCGGCCAAAGCAGAGGAGTTGTCGGATGTGGCCGAGGATAAGTTTGACGAAGTGAAAGCAGAAGCCGCCGTCCAGTTGGAAGCAGCCCAACTTAAGCTGGATCAGTTGAAGGCAGAAGCCGCCCTACAAATTGAAGAGGCAAAGGAAAAAGCAAAAAGCGTTTGGCATCAGCTTTTCGGTGAGTAGACTGCACGGTAAGGGTACAAAAAAACGGAGCCTATTCTAACGAGTGGACTCCGTTTTTTATACGCTTACCCTTATTTCGGACCATGTCCACGCGGATGACCACCTGGCCCACCCGTCCCATTCATTGGTGGCGTAGCCGTACCGCTGTGCGGTGGCCCCGGAGGAGGAGTGCCAGGCCTGCCAGTTCCGCTGTGAGGTGATGTAGCCGTACCATTAAACGGTTTACCAGGTCGGCCAGTACCACTGTGCGGACCCGTTGCTGTACCGGATTCTACCGCACCCGATCGGGCCGATGCGCTGGCGTCATCGGCGGGAGTAAGGTCGTTGCTGTTTGTACAGGCGTACCCGATTAGTAAGGTAGCTGCCACGCAGCCGGCTGCAATAAATTTCTTCATTAGAAGATTGTTTAGGAAAGAATAAGCACTGATATAAGTCTGTGCAAGGGATACGCAGTCGGCCGAAAAAGCGTGGCAACGACTTTGTAAATTTTACTCCTTCCTATATTGATAACAAGCTGGCATTTAGAGCGGGCTTATCCTCTACCTATCGTAATACTACTCAATGTATGTTTTGTTGAATGATCTGTCTCTTCGTAGCAGACTCATGGAGAGCATGGAGCCTTCTAATGCATATAATACACTGGCATTTGGCACAGTTCCCAAACTTACTTGCGGGAGCGTTTCAGTCGCATCTATACGGCGCTCTCCTTCAGGTTTAACTGACTACCGATCTGGCTCACGAGCAAACCGTCTTCGTACTTCAATTTCAGCATCAGGGCGTCTTTCGGCTTAATGGCATTGAGTACACTGGAAAGTTGCTGCAATTGATAGTCTATCTTTTCAGAATCGTCCGTACTGGTGTAATAGTAGTCAATATGTTCGTCCAGCGCTACGGTTGCCATCCGCCTGGCGTGTTTAAGCTGATCGAGACAATGCTGGTTAGCCAGGTGGCAAAGGATGATCACCCCTGAAACCCATTCAGACCAGCGAACACCCGAATAAATATATCGTGGATAAAGTCCTGAGCCTGTTCCGGGTTCTTCGTGATGGCAAGACACTGTTTATAAACTTTTTTCTGGTATCGCTTGTAAAGGCTCTCGTAACAGTTGGTAACGCCGGACTGTACACATTGATTTAGTAGCTCTTCATCGCTTAGATTAAGTTTCATAACCCAGTCAAGTTTTGTCTATTTTGGCATAAGCGCGTTATATATAATATTAAAACTTGTCAAAAAATACAATTTAAAATCCAAATTTTCGACAAAACGTTAATTTCACCAGCTTTTTGGTAGAGTATTCATATTTTTGGTAATTTTAAGTTATAAACAATGTTTATCAGCGGAATACTTTGTTACTATATTGCAGACTAGAATCACATATTATACATCCATATACGTACTCACCTATTACTTTTCAGGCTTCTACCTTAATGAAAGGAATCGTTTTCACCGAATTTCTAGAAATGATCGAAGACAAGTTCGGTTATGCGTTGGTTGACCAATTGCTGGAGGAGAGTGACCTCCCGTCAGGAGGGATATACACCGCTATCGGAACCTATAACCATGCCGAAATTATTACGTTGGTTAAACTTCTGAGCCAGAAGACAAATGTGGACGAATCGGATTTACTGCGCTCGTATGGCCAGTACATGTTTTCGGCCTTTACCCGAAGCTATCGCCCGTTTGTTGATCGATCCGCTTCAGCCTTCGACTTGCTTAGTTCAGTTCAGCACTATATCCATGTTGAAGTAAGAAAATTATACCCAGACGCAGAACTCCCCCATTTTGCCATCGACCAACCGTCGGTCAACCACCTTCGTATGCATTACACATCGGAGCGCAAGCTATCTGATTTTGCCCACGGATTGATTGAAGGCTGTCTGGCAAACTTTGGTGAACGGGCCACAATCGTTAAAACGAATCTTATTGAAGACGGAAGTCAGGTTTTATTTGACATTGTGAAAGCGTAATTATGGAGGAAGAGATCGAGCTGCTAAAAAGGAGACTTGTTCGCGAAAAAACGGCCCGTCTGCAAGCTGAAGCCATTCTGGAGAAAAAGGCATTGGCGCTCTACAACGCCAATGAGCAGCTATTGCACCTGAATGAAAATCTGGAGCAGCAGATTCGGGACAAACTGGCCGAACTCCGGGAAAGTGAGCAACGCTATCGCCAGCTTATTGAATCCGTTCAGGATATAATCTATAAAGTTTCACCCAATGGCTTCTTTACGTTTGTCAGCCCCGTTGTTGAAAAACTGCTGGGCTATACGGAAGAGGAGTTTCTAAACAGTCATTTCACATCGGTTGTCAAGCCGGGCTACCGGAAAGTGCTCATCGACTTTTACCGGACCATGATGTCCGAGCGGCAGGACAGCACCTATATTGAGTTTCCGGTGTTGGCTAAAGATGGCCGCACGGTTTGGATTGGACAGACAGTCAGGCTCATCGAAACGTATGGCCAGATTGAAGAACTGGTAGCAGTAGCCAGGGATATTTCGGACCGCAAACTCGCCGAAATGGAGCTGGAAACTACCCAAACCCGGCTTTCTACACTCATCACCAATTTACAGTCGGGGGTAATGGTGGAGGACGAACGAGGGCGGGTTATCCTGGCCAACGCGCTCTTCTGCGATATTTTTCAGCTTCCGCTCACCCCCGATCAACTCGTAGGATACGACTGCACGGAAGCCCGCCAGCAGGTAAAGCAACTCTTCGCTCAGCCGGAACAGTTTATCAGCCGGATGGACGAACTTCTCACCGGCCGACAGGCGTGTGTTGGTGAAGAAATCAGCATGGCCAATGGCCGTATTCTGGAACTCGATTACATCCCGATCTTCCTGGATGCCAGCCAGTACATGGGGCATCTGTGGAAATATACCGATGTCACGGAGAAGTACATGGCCCGTGAGCTTATCCGGCGTAGTGAAGAAAAATACCGGGGAATTATGAACAACATGGAGTTGGGGCTCTTTGAAGTTGATAATGACCAGATCATTGTGCGGTCTTATGAGCGCTGCTGTCAAATGCTGGGTTACTCGGAAGCCGAAATGGTGGGCAAGAATGCAATCGATCTTCTGGTACCCGCCGAATTCGTGGGAATTGTTGAGCGGCAGCAGCAGGAACGGCAGCAGGGCATCGCCGGATCGTACGAACTCCAGCTCACCAAAAAAGATGGCAGCCGCATCTGGGTGCTGGTTAGTGGCGTACCAATTCAGGATGAACACGGTACGGTAGTGGGCTCCATGAGCATTCACTACGACATGAACGAGCGAAAGCAGCTGGAACATGAGCTGGCCCGCGCCAAACAGTATGCCGAAGAAGCGCAGCAGGCAGAGAAGCAATTCTTTGCCAACATGAGCCACGAAATCAGAACCCCGCTCAACGCCATCATCGGCATGTCGCACCTGTTGTACGACACCCAGCCCAGTACGCAGCAACGCGAGTACATCAATATTCTGAAAACCTCCGCCGACTTTTTGCACAGCCTCATCTCCGACCTGCTGGACATGACCAAAATAGAGGCTGGCCAGATTGAGGTTCACGCCCGGCCGTTCGATCTGGCAGGTTTGCTCCGAAGTACCCAGAAAGTATTCGAGATGAAACTTCAGGGTCGGCCCATTTCGATTGATGTCCTGCTGGACACCCGTATCACCAATGCCTTTATCGGCGATGATGTGATGCTGAACCAGATCATAATGAACCTGGTTGGCAACGCCGAGAAGTTTACGGAAGAGGGGCAGATCCAGATTATAGGCAAAGTCAAAAAGGAGGAAGCCGATAAAAGCTGGATCGAATTTACCGTCTCAGACACGGGTGTGGGCATTCCGGCCGATAAGATTGATCTCGTCTTTCAAAAGTTCAAACAGGTTAACTCCCAGGGATATAAACATAAAGGTACGGGACTGGGGCTGGCCATTACCAAAGAACTCGTTGAGCTTCAGGGCGGAACCATATCGGTGAGAAGTCAGGAAGGCGTCGGCAGCTCATTTACATTTATTATCCCTTATACGAAATCGAAAGTTCAGGTCGAGCAGAAAAACAATGTCGACAAGCAGCTTGTTATGGCTGAGGAGTTAAAAACATGCTCCGTACTGGTTGTTGAGGATAACCTCATGAACCAAACTTACATTGGCAATTTGCTTACGAAATGGAATGTCCCTCATATAATGGCTTCGGATGGGAAGCAGGCGGTTGAACAGGCCAAAAAACAGCCATTCGATATTATTCTGATGGATATTCAGATGCCCATCATGAATGGGTACGAAGCCACAGTTGCCATTCGTAGTACCCAGAACCCCAATCAACATGCGCCCATTATTGCGCTTACCGCATCAGCCATGCTCGATCATAAGAGTATAGCGATGGAAGCCGGTATGAGCGACTTTCTGACCAAACCTTTTGAACCGGCTCAGCTCCTGTCCATTTTACAGCGTTTTGCCCCATCGGCAACGATTGACAGCGAAGGGTGTATTCTGTTCCATAAAGCACTGGACCGGAAACGTTTATCGGACCTGTATGGTACGGATGCCGCTTATGCGTCGGAAATGTTCTCCCTCTTTTTGACCGACGTGGTACCCGACATACGCACGTTGCCGGGCTTGTGCGCAGCACAAAACTGGCCGGTTCTGGCAAATGCCACCCACCGGCTGAAACCAACATTGGCTATGGTAGGGCTTTCGACGCTGGAAGAGAGAATGAGGCAACTGGAGAAGAAAGCCCGGCAGGATGAAGACAAAAGCAGGCTGGAGGCCGACTGCCATAGTTTTGTTGATGAACTAGATAAGATGATACCCATTCTGGAAACAGAATTACAAATGCTTTCCCAGCTATGAGGCTCAATTGTATAATTGTGGAAGATGAGGCTATGTCTCGCAAAGCGCTTCAGCGGCTTTGCGAGCAGCATAACTCACTACACCTGTCAGGCGTATTTGATAATGCAAGGAGTGCGCTCGACTATCTGGCAGACCAGACTGTCGATCTAATCTGGCTGGACGTTGAAATGCCCGGATTGTCGGGGTTTGATTTACTGGAGCAGCTTCCTTCCATTCCGTATGTTATTCTGACAACCGGCAAAATAGAATATGCTTTCGAAGCTTTTCAGTATAACGTAACGGACTACCTCAAAAAACCACTCACTTTACCCAGGTTTAACCTGGCCGTTGAGAAAGTGCTGGAATTAAACGCACGCTCAAGAATGGGCGATAGTCGCAAAGAGATTTACATCAAAACAGATGGCCGTTATATTCGGCTGCCCTTCGAGACTATAACATATATTGAAAACATCGGTGATTATGTGAAGATTTTCACTGCCACCCAAACTCATATCGTTTACACAACCATGAAATACCTGGAAGAAAAGCTGGGTAAGCAATTTCTGCGTGTGCATCGCTCCTATATCGTTCATCTCGACAAGATTGTAGATATTGAGGATAATACATTGGTCATCAACAACAAAGTAATCCCGATTAGCCGTGCCAATAAACCAGAACTAATGAATCGCCTGAATCTACTTTAGTCGGATTTTCACTGCATCAGTTTACGGTTTCCGGCTCCTTAGCAAACGCCTTTCACCCCGTAATCAAGGAGAAAAAAGCCTTATATTAAATTTACATCTACTTTATTTCAATTAATCATATATTTATTATAAATTATTATTAATAACGCGCACTAACTAAAAAAGGCCTTTCTACGCTACTACGGTTTACTTTAGTAGATAAGTAGTAAATTATCTGCGGTGAGCGTAAATTGAGTTCTTCCTATCCAGCACTTTTTCCTGATTTATACGATACCGGATACATAAAGCCGTTCATACTACTGTGCCAACCTCTACCAGAAAGTACGCTGAAGACGCCATATCTGACCCAGTACATACCATCCGAATCACGGAAGTAGTCGCTACCGGCTACCCCGAAAATGGCTATGTATATCGCGGAACGATTCAGGCGCTAAATACAACCGGAACAAGTTTAGGCGAACAACTCCTACAGACAAGGCGCAAACCCGAATGGCTCGTCAATGGACGGCATCGGGGAGAGGGCACCCTTTGGCTGAGCCTGCAATACCGGCATGAAGATGAACACCACTGGCAATCGATGGCTCCGGTGGCAATTACGCTGCCTGCCCCAAACGATGACCAAAGTAGCACGGATACTTACTTACCTTTGCAGGGCTGGAATGAAGCTCCTCATATGCAGGTACGCATCCGGCTCACGAAAGAGCAAGCCGACGACCGCGTCGAGACTCCATTAATGTATTCAACAAACGATACAGCGCAGCCCTCCGTAACAGGCTGTCCTTTTTTTGCGCCTAAAACGACACCGGCTCCTCCGGTGCCCTACCCGGTAACCAGCGAGAGCCAACCAGCCGGGAAGCCGGACGATAGTACGTTCACTGGTCAGCTGACGGCACCTGAGCAGGTGCTCGTAAAAGACATCTGGAACAAGTTCATGGCTTATCAGGATATGCTCATCGAACTGTTTGTTGAGCGGCTTCTGCACGAAGAACCGGAACTTATCAACCACTTTGGCGACGCCATTGACCTGGTACCCGCCTATTTTGCCAGCCTTTTCGATGTAAGCGTTCGGCAGCTTCTGCCGCGTACGGAGCAGATGCCGCACACAAGCACACGGGGTATCTACCCTAAGCCGACAGAGGACTCCAAACCAGTCGACGAGTACGTAGCTCTCCTGACCGACCTTGGCATGAGACCCAGTCATTGGCTCACCGCCCGCCGGGTCTGGTCCTGGACGCTGGTACAGATACCGCACCTGGAGGAGTATGACCTGGAAAACCTCAGCAAGGGAAGCGGTTCGGCCATGTACCGTTTCTTCACGGGGGCCATTCTTACCCCCGCGCTGGACGCAACCCGGCGGTATGCAGAAGCGCTTACCCCGGACATGATTCGCCAGATGCGTCAGGTTGGTGATCAACTGTCGGAAAACGCCCGCGTGATAGGAACGGACTTCTACCATGCCCTCTTCCAGACCCATCCGGAAATCATTCCGTACTTTAACCGGACCGACCTGGATAGCCTGACGGAGCATTTAATGCTGGCTGTTGGCTTCCTGGTGCGGTCGCTGGATAATGGCCTCGACATTACACACGAGTTACGCGAGTTAAGCCAGATTCATACCAACTTCTCGGTGCCGCCCGATGCCTATCCCAAGCTGGTTGGCCCCCTGCTTACCATCCTGCGGAAGCATATACCCGGTTTCAGTACAGAACAGGAAGAGGCTTGGGTCATTCTGCTCAACCGGGTGACCAACGTACTTCGCCAGCCAATGATCAACCAGCAGCGGGTTTTGACGCAGGCGAAGGAATACATAGACCAGATCAGCGTTGAACTGGCCTGGGACACGGCCGACTACGAACGCCGGTGGGAGGAGATTGAACGGGAAGTGCTGGCCACCGGGAGCTATACGCATACCTACGAAGAACTGGCCTATGGTGCCCAGCTCGCCTGGCGTAATGCATCCAAATGTATCGGTCGAATCTCATGGCGCAACATGGTGGTACGTGACTTACGACACGTTACCGACCCCGACGAGATGTTTCGCGAATGCGCCGAACATCTGCGCATGGCCACCAACGGGGGAAATGTGCAGATTGTCATGAATGTGTTCCGCCCCAAAAAGCCAATGGAGCGCTGGGGACCACGCATCTGGAACAGCCAGTATATCCGATTTGCCAGCTATGAACAGCCCGACGGTACGGTACTCGGCGATAGAGCCAACCTTAAGCTAACGAAAACCCTCATCCGGCAGGGATGGGTACCGCCCACCGAAAAGACAGCCTACGACACCCTGCCTCTTGTGATCGATGTACCCGGCCAGCCCCCCCGCATGTATCAGTTCGCCGACGACGACGTACTGAAGGTACCCATCGAACACCCCAACTACCCCGCCATGACTGCGCTGGATCTGCAATGGTGCGCTATTCCCGCCATTTCTAACTTCCGGATGAACATCGGCGGGATTCAGTACGGGTGCATTCCGTTCAATGGCTGGTTCATGGAAACCGAAATTGCCCGGAATCTATGGGAAGAGGGCCGGTACGAAAAAGCGGAAGCCATTGCCAAAGCCATTGGGCTGGATACATCCAGCGAACAAACCCTGTGGCGGGATCGGGCTTTTCTGGAACTGAACATAGCCATACTACACTCTTTTTCGAAAGCGAAAGTAACGCTGGTCGATCACCAGACGGCATCGCGGCAGTTTCTGACCCACGACCAGCGCGAAAAGCGGGCTGGTCGCGAATGCCCCGCTCAATGGTCGTGGGTAGTCCCGTCGGCGGGAGGAAGCATAACGCCGGTCTGGCATCACGAAATGCGCGACTTTCACCTCAGCCCAAGCTATCACTATGCCGCCGACCGCTGGGTTGTTCTTGACGATGAATCGGCAGGTGTGGACGATGAAATGGACGTATCGGACGCGAACCGGACGGGTCAAACCCACTTTCCCGACCGAACCACCGCTCCGGCACACCGATCGCGCCGAGTTCTTATCCTGTACGGGTCGGAAACCGGAACGGCCGAGCATTTTGCCTATAGAACAGCCCGGCGGCTCAACCGCTTCCAGCCACGGGTGATGGCCCTCGATGACTATGCTATCGAGCAACTGGCTCAGGAAGACCTGCTGCTGGTCATTACCTCAACATTCAGAGAAGGGCATCTGCCGGGCAATGCCCAGAAGTTCTACGCCCGCATTCAATCCCTGCCGCAGGGTGTGTGCAGTGGCGTGAGCTTTTCCGTCATGGCTCTGGGCAGCACCGTTTACCCGCATTTCTGTGCAGCAGGCATTACGCTGGACCGCGAACTGGCCCGGGTAGGCGGCAACCGGGTGATTATGATGCATAAAGGGGATGAAATTAAAGGCCAGGCCGATACCTTTCGGCAATGGCTGGACCTCGTCGCCCGCTTACTGGGCGAAGACCTGACCAGTGCCGACCTGTCTGTCGCGGCTGAGCCCGCCCTCACGGTGTCCTTTATCGCACCCGACCAAGTGCCCCAAACGGCCCTTAAAGATCGGGCTAACGAGCAGCCCGGCTACACCGTTCCCGTAACAGCTAACCGCGAACTGCTAAAAGAAGTGATTGTCGGTAGTCGATCAACCCGGTTTATTTCCCTCGATATCAGCGGCATAGATGCAACCTACGAAACCGGCGATCATGTGGCGGTCTATCCGCTCAATTCGCCCGCTGTTGTAAACCGACTAATTACTCGACTGGACATTGATGCCAATGCCTGGTTCATAACCCCGATCATTGATGGAAACGGGGCCCCTATTCCGGGAAATCATGCGTACCCAACGCCAGTGAAGGTATGGCAGGTGCTTAGTGAAGATGTCGATCTTGCCATTCATGAGCCTTTCGATGAATTACTCGGTGCACTGCTGAAAACAGCCACCTCCGCTGTTGAGAAAGACCAGTTGGAAGTATGGCTGGCGACGCTCAAACAGCCACAGGAAGTCAACGAGATTGCCGTTACTCTAAAAAAATATATTGCCGATACCTTCCCAACGATAGCGGATCTGCTGGATGCTTTTCCGTCGGCCCGGTTGTCGTTCGCCCAGTTACTCGACGTACTGCCCCGGCAAAAACCACGATTATATTCCATTTCTTCCTGTTCGCTGGTTCACCCGAACGAAATACACCTTACGGTTGGCGTAGTTCAGGTAACGACCGATACGGGCAAGACCGTTGCCGGTTTGTGTTCCAATTATTTGGCCCGGCTGGACCCCGAACAGGGAGCCACCGTCCGAATCGCCATCCGTTCGTCGGGCTTCCGTCCGCCCCAAGTACCCCAGGCGCCTATGCTCATGGTTGGGGCGGGGACGGGTTTATCGCCCCTCGTCGGATTTTTACAGCATCGCGAAGTGCAACTTCGGGCTATGCACGAAGCCAGCTATAAACAGCGTGCCGACGATGATACCATTATTCCACTGCCAACGCACATTGGCCATGCCCGCCTGTTTTTCGGCTGCCGTAATCTGAATGATTACCTGTACCAACAAGAGTTGGAAACCTGGCACGAAGCGGGGGTGCTCACCCATCTGGACGTTGCCTTTTCGCGGCTCGACGACGAAAAAATTTACGTGCAGGACCTCATCGGGCAGCGTAGTAAGGACCTGTGGGATGTGCTGTCGCAACCCGATTGTCACTACTACATCTGTGGTGATGGCCGAATGGCGGATGCTGTATTTGAGGTATTGATGACCATCGCCAAAACAGCGGGCGGCCTTTCGCATGCCGAAGCCGTCAACTTCTTCCGGCACATGCAGGCCGAAAACCGGTTTGTGATGGATGTATGGGGAGTGCTGCTCAACGCTCGAAAATCCCTTCTGGAACTTCAGGAAACGAAGTACACGCAGGGAGAACGCTGGCTGGAACGGGTATCGGTATAAAGCGATCTAGCCCACGGCTGAGCTGGTTCGCCAGCATCCGACCGTGGGCTAGATCGCTTTATACCCCTTATTCGGGCGTATAGCCGTATTTTTCCTGACGAATTTTAAGCCACTCTTTTGCGGTTCCGCCCTTCGTAAAGTGGTCATCTTCATCCTGAATTTCCTGATCCCATTCGTAGTCGACGGCAAACCGTCCCTGCGCTGATATGGTCATCTGCAAACTGTTGGTCGGCGGGTTTCCGTCGTTGGCCCGATTAACGAAGAGGAACGGAAGAGCGTCGAGTACTTCGTCGGGGAAATCGGTCGACAATACCTGCGCTTCGCCGGATGCATCGAGGTACGTTCCATCGCATTCGGCTTCATGGCTCGATGCCAGATAACGGATGTTGAGTTCGGCAATCGTCCAGGGTTCGGTAATAAGCTCCTGAACAGCCGTTACTACCAGTTCGTAAATTGTTTCGGTCTTCATTGATTGTATGGGCGTGCGGCTGCCAGAAAAGCAACGTTTACTGCATCGTTCTGTCGAACGGAGGTCACACGCCTGCCCTGGTAACACCATTTTCAGCTAAAGTATTCTACCAATGTACCCACGGGCTTCAGCCCGTGATTTTGACTTTATGAAATCAGGGGCTGAAGCCGAACGCGGCCCGGACTGCGTGTACGTTTAATTTGACTTTGCCCGGTCAAAGTACTGCCGCATAAACAGCATCTGGTAGGTTACGGCGTTGGTCCAGTAGTTCCAGTTATGCCCACCGGGGCGGGTAATGTAGTCATGGGCAATGTTCCGCTCCAGCAGTTTGTCGTGAAGGTTATTATTGACCCGAAAGAAAAAATCCTCGGTGCCGCAGTCGACAATCAGCGACAGCGCCCCCGGCGTGAGCAAATGCAGCATATTAATAACCGTATTCTGTTCCCAGCGCTCCGGAAACTGCGCGTAAGTACCGAGTCGCTTGGCCATATCCCAGTTGTTGGGAAACGGCCGAATATCGACCCCACCGCTCATACTCCCGGCGGCTCCAAAAACAGACTGGTGCCGGAAGGCCAGATACAGTGCCCCATGACCGCCCATGCTTAGGCCCGTAATGGCTCGCCCCGACCGGTTCTTGATGGTTTTGTAATGTCCATCGACCCAGTTTACGAGTTCGTCGGCCACGTAGGTTTCGTATTTGAAGGTCGGATCGGCGGGGCTGTCGAAATACCAGCTTCCATAATTTCCATCAGGGCAAACGATAATAACCTTGTGCAAATCGGCTTCTTTGCCAATACCGGGTGCTTTTTTAGCCCAGTCGCTGTAGTTGCCGCTATAGCCATGCAGGAGATAAACAACAGGAAACGCCTGCCCCGCCGAATACGAATCGGGCGTGACGACCACCGCTTTGATAGTCTTTTTCATGGATGGGCTGTACGTGGCAACGGTATCCACGGTAGCCGCCTGAACAGAAAAATGGAGAAAGGCCAGCAGGCCTGCAAGGAAAAAGGTACGCAGCAAATTCATGAGAATATAGGGTAATACAATGTCAATGTTGCTCTAAGGTATTCCTAAGGAGAGTTTAAAGCTTCTCTACTAACGCAGACGGGCAGATCGCTGGCTGCTACCAAAACAAATTTGCCATAAGAGAAGATATATACAGGAGTATCGGACTCATTAATCAAAAGTAGTAAGTATATATCAAGCAGACATGGCTCAACAGGAGGAAGAAAAGGAAAAAGTGATTAACCAGATTGCCCATTATGATGAGCTAATGGCTTCTTATATCGATCTGATCGAACGCATTAACAAGCCTGCTGCGTCTGATGAAACCAACGTATTGATTAATCTGGCCAATGAAAGCTTACAGCATTGTCAGGACAAGCGGGCCATTTTAGTCAGTCATTTGAATACGCTTAACGCCTAGATGGGAATGTTGAAACGAAAAAGCCCTGCACAATATGTGTCAGGGCTTTTTCAATTAGTGGTAGTCCCGACGGGACCAACACCTTTTTTTCTTTGCTTGCTTTGTTTTTCCTTATTAGTACTGTATATCAGTTAATTATGTGAATGACTAAAGAAAAATAGACAAAGCAAAAGAAAGGTAAAGAAAAAAATACCGTCAACAAATACGTCAACAAATATTATATTTGTCATACCTCAAATCAGTAAAGAGAAAGCATAGGTATGGCAACAACTTCGTTTGTCCTGCGTGAACCCGACGCAGACGAGGAAACGAAAGTTCATCTTATTGTTCGTTTCAACAATCAACGGCTGGTATATCCAACCGAAAAGAAAATCCATCCGCTCTATTGGAATCCCAATAACCAGCGAGTGCGAGAAACTAAACAATTTCCCAAATACAGAGAATATAATAACCGGTTTGACGAGATCGAACGGGCTGGTAAAGATGCTGTTGATACTTTGGTTGAAAGTGGGATTAAACGACCAACTGTTGAACAGGTACGTGAAAAGCTTCTGTCTATTCTGTTTCCCAGAGAAAAAAACGAGTCTATTTCACTGCTTAGATTCTTTGATAAGCATATCGAAACAAACCGGAGCATACAGAAGCTAAATACGTTAAAGGTGAAGCAGACAACGCTCAACCACCTCAACAACTATGCGAAAGCTCGCAAGAAGCGTGTTGATTTTGATACTATAGATTTAGATTTCTACCACGACTTCACAAACTACTTGATTGCAGATTGTGGTCTTTTCAACAACTCAGTAGGTAAGTACGTCAAGACGTTGAAAGTTGTTTTGAATGATGCCGCTGAGAAAGACATACATCAGAACCTTACTTTTAAGAAAAAATCATTCCGAACATTAGTTGACGACACGGATAGCATTTATTTAACCGAGGAGGAAATCAGCCGAATCTATGGGCTGGACCTAACCAAAAACTCACGTTTGGAACGTGTACGTGATATGTTTGTCGTAGGTTGTTGGGTTGGTTTACGGTATTCCGATTTAGCGGAATTACGTTCTGAACACTTTGTAAAAGAAGAGGGAAACAGCTACATTAAGATTCGTACTCAGAAGGTTTATGATGATGTTTATGTACCACTTCACCCCGTTGTTGAATCAATTATTGAAAAGTATAAAGGGCAATTACCCAGGGTACTTAGTAACCAAAAAGCAAACGAGTATTTGAAGGAGATTGCTAAGGCCGCAGAATTGAATAGCTCAGTTGTTATTAACCGAAAACGAGGTAGTGAGCGCGTTTCTGAGGTTTTTGAGAAATGGGAATTAGTCAGTACCCACACTCAACGCCGTAGTTTCGCTACCAATCTTTATCTGCAAGGCGTTCCAACTATCACAATTCGAGCAATAACAGGTCATCGAACGGAAAGAGCTTTTCTCAGCTACATTAAAGTAGATTCCAAGCAACACGCCAAGTTGCTTAAGACGCATTGGAATAACCAACTAATTTCTAAAACCTGCTAATCCCTGCTTGATCATGGAAAATGAATTGCCCCAAGGCTATTTGGATGATGCCCAATATCTTGGTAATGACTTTGGACAAGGTCAATTGAGTAAAAGTGATTATAATAAACTTGATGACACTATTTCAGAGTTAACTGATACACAGGCAATAAAATTTCTGGAGCTTGTCAGGGATGGAGTTGTAAAAACCTTAGAAGACCATAAAAAACGTTGCCAAGACCCTACTAACTGTCATCAGTTAAAAGAAGGTGACAAAACTATAAATTCACTTGAAAGGCGGATAAATGAGCGTAGAAAATACTTGCCTTCAATCCCAGTATCTCAACCTGAAACGCCCAATCATCCGCCCGATCATACAACAGCCCGACAGGTACTGGCAATGAAGTTTCTTTTGGAATATGCCAAAATTAACGTTACCAATGATAAAGCGGCTGAGAGGTTCCTACATTTTCTAACAGGCAAGAGTAAGGAAAATTTATATAAACTTTGGCGAAATCCATATAATAAAGATCTTTTCACCGCTGAGGTTGACGATTTACGGTTTATAAGAAAGTTTTTTGAAGAGTTGGGAGCGGTAGAAATAGTCAAAGCTATTAATAATGAGATAGATAAGCCTTAAAGATAACGAAGTTGGGTAACTCAGTTGGGTTACCCAACTTCGTTTTTGGGGTAAATATTTGGCTCAACGAAATCACACAAAATCGTTGAGCCAATGGAAAACCTTGTTTTCACACAATTATCAATTCCCGAAGTTCGGCAACTGTTCCGGCAAGAACTGGAGCAATTCTTTACGACCCGCCCGTCTACCCCGCCGACCTCAGCAGTCAACGCTGAGAACTTATCTACCCGTCAGAAGACGGCCAAGAAGTTAAACATTAGCCTACCAACGCTGGATGATTACACCCGACGCGGAATTATTCGCGGCTATCGGGTAGGCCGTCGTGTGCTGTACCGCTGCGAAGATGTTGAAGCCGCTTTGACTGAGATTAACTCAGTAAAGTACCAACGGGCTTAAACCCGACCGTACCTAAAACAAAACCGGGCTTATCCCCACAAGCCCGGTTTATGAAAGAACCTCAAATTAAAGCAAGGCTATGACAAACGATGCTTCACAGCGCAAAGATACGACGCTGAAACGTACTCCCGATATTGGCCCCGTGTTCGACTTCAATACATGGACAGCCAACCAGCCCGAAACGGTTATTCCTATTGAAGATTTACAACAGGAAACCGAACCCCAACCGACCGAAGGTTCAAACGTTCCGCCACAAGGCAGTTTCCAAACGGAAACGGAAACGCCAGAAACCGAATATTTTACCCAGGCTATTTTTAACAATTTACCCGACACACTAAAAAATGGTTGTTCAATCCTTACTGACCGTATCGAGAAAGAAGTTTTCTTGGTGGGTGCATTGGGCGTTGTTAGTGGTTTGTTACCCAACGTCCGAGGTTTCTATGATACCCGGTATTACAGTACTAATCTGTACTGTTATGTCTTAGCCCGGTATGGTTCCGGCAAAGGGGCTTTAAGCCTTTCGTATTTATTAGGGGCTGTTGTACACCGACGAAAAAAAGAACAATATCAGCAAGCCTTGACGGAGTACAAAGCAGACCTTGCCCGGTATAAGAAAGACCTGAAAGCGTTTCAAGCCGATAAAAAAGGTCTGGTTGAAGAGCCAACCGAACCCGCAGAACCGCCGTTGACAGTCCTATTTATTCCAGCCAATAACAGCCGGACCGGAGCCTTTGAATTACTCAATAATAATGAGGGCCGGGGAATCATCTTTGAGACTGAGGGCGATACATTGGCGGATTCTGTAAAGCAGGATTATGGCAATTACAGCGATGGTTTACGGAAAGCGTTTCACCACGAATCAATAACTTATTACCGACGAACTGGCAAAGAATACTGCGAGATTGAAAATCCAGAAATGTCGGTTGTCCTCAGCAGTACATTCGACCAACTGCTAAATCTCATGCCAACCGCTGAAAACGGTTTATTCAGTAGGTTCCTGTTCTACAACCTGACACCAAACCCGAACTTTAAAAACGTATTCGATTCGTGTAAGAGCTCTTACCCGGCTCATTTTGGGAGGATAGGCGAACAACTTGCCGAAATATACGACCACTTGGTAAGCCTTGCGGAGCCGCTGACCATTCGGTTAACACCCGATCAGGAAGGACGGTTTATTCGACTGTTTCAACACTGGAAAGACGAAATACGCGAGTTTGTCAGCGAGGATTTAGATGGTTCCGTCAATCGGTTGGGTTTGATTGCTTTTCGTATTGCTATGATGTTTACGACGCTCAGAGCCTTTGATACAGGTGAAATTACCGACATGTTGACCTGTTCAGATTTAGATTTCGATAACGCCCTGAAAATTGTAGAAATGCTGAAACGCCATGTTTTGCGACTTTACAACCAGATACCAAAGCCAAAGAAAAGTCAGGATACTAACAAGTTTTCAACAAAATCTGAGCAGTTAGAAAAAGCCCGAAAATTGTACAGCCAGGGCAAAAACTACGCTGAGATAGCGGCTGATGTATTAGGTGATGCAAAGAGGAAAGGGACTATTTGGAAATGGCTAAACGCATGAGGTTAGGTTTCCCCGTTTCCGGTTTCCAAATGGAAACGGGGGCTTTCTACGCAAAAACATGAACCAGTACCGTTATACACTGCAACCCTACAAAGGTATGAGTACCCGTTACACTTGCCCGGCTTGCGAAAAGCCAAAGCAACTTAGCCGGTATTTGGATAAGGAAACGGGTGAACTATTACCGGACCATGTTGGCCGCTGTAATCGGGAATCTGACTGCGGCTATCACTACACGCCCCGCCAATACTTTGAGGATAACAAAATATGGATGAACGATGAAATAGCCTCGAAAACCCGAACGGCTTCCCAATCGCCTAAATCCGCCCGTCCGGTCCCGCAACCGTCGTATATTCCGTTCAACCTGTTCCGGCAAAGTCTGAATCAGTACGACCGGAACGAATTTGTCAACGGCTTACACGGATTGTTCAATAATGAGATTACAAATGATCTGATTAGCCGGTTCTATATAGGTACTTCTAAACACTGGCCAGGGGCAACTGTGTTTTGGCAGATCGATAAGAGCGGCCAAATTCGAACGGGTAAGATTATGCTGTACAATCCGCTGACGTTGAAAAGGGTTAAACAGCCTTTCAGTCACATTCATTGGGTGCATAGTGTTCTGACTAAACAGGGCCGGTTAGCTGAGTTTGAGTTAAGTCAATGTTTGTTTGGGTTGCACCAATTGAGGGGCCAACCCGATAGCCGCCCGGTGGCCATTGTTGAAAGCGAAAAGACAGCCATTCTTGCAACGGTCTATTTACCAAAATACATTTGGTTGGCTTGCGGTAGTTTGAGCAACCTATCAACAGAGAAGCTACTACCTGTAGCCGGACGGCCTGTTACTCTGTTTCCTGACCTGAACGGCTTTGAGAAATGGAACCAAAAGGCTGAGGAATTAAGGCCCGTTATTGGTCATCGGCTTACGGTTTCGGACGTATTAGAAAAACGGGCTACTGATGCTGACCGAAAGAAAGGGTATGATTTAGCGGATTACCTGATTCGTAACCGTGATCCGTTAGCAGGTTGGGCGTTGACCGATTCCGGTTATCCATTGTTTTGGGACTATAATCCGCTGGCTGTTCCGGCTCAGTCGCTTAGCACTTCGGCTGCATGTGTTAACAGTGACCAAAATATTACACTCTTGCCGTTAACGCTTCTTGAACAGACATTGCAACGAATGAATCAGCGAAACCCAGTTTTACAGGAATTGATAAATCAGTTTGATTTAGTGAACCCAAAAACTGGCCAACCCTTCCGGTTGTCGAATCAATAACAGGCTATTAACAGGCTATTCGTTACAGACTATGCGAGACGATATTTATTTAGAGGGTAAAGAAACCCGTTTTCGGAATGGACAAAGTGGAAATCCCAAAGGAAGGCCAAAAGGGAGCAAGGGAAAGGCCAAACGGATACGGCAAGTTTTGGGAGTAACTACAAAAGCTGACAATCAGCTAAACAAAGAGACAACATTGAGCATTGAAGAACTGATTACCATTGCCGTAGTAGCCAAAGCCCTGAAAGGAAACACAGCCGCTTATCGGGCTATTATGGATTCTGCTTATGGAAAACACTAGCAACAATGACACCAACCACTCAGCCCTTAACCGCCCGTTAACGCCAATTTGTTGAGGTATTTTGCGATTGCCTGAATGCAACCAAAACAGCCAGGGTAACGGCTTATGCCTACGTTAACGCCCATATTATTGGCCGACATAACTTAACTAAACTTAACATTGCAGCCGCTGTAGAGCAACGATTAGCCCAATCCACAATGACACCCCAAGAAGCCACTTACCAGCTTACCCTTGTAGGAAGAAATACGTTTGCTGATTTTTGATAATTGACTCGTTGACTAAATTCGTTACTATAGACCTTAACATGTTAAATGTCCAGGAAACTTACCGGTAATAAAAAGGTAAAGCAACGCCGAAGGATACAGCACACTAATGAAGGGCCGGTTGAAACAGTTTATACAGAGATAGAAGTATATGATGCTTTAGACGTAATTTGGAAGATTACGTAATTACATGCCCGCTACCAGACCAGCCTGATAAACTAACCGCAGTCGGCTAACATTGCGATTTATTAATTGTCAGACGACCATAATTTTACATCCTAGTAAGGAACTTAACGGGTAGAACCGGCCCGATTCTTGCCTTTCTTCTCTAAAGATTTAGGTTTGTACGCTGTATCTTGCGGCCCATTTTGCCCAAAATTCCTACATGAACGGCCTTTCCCTCAACATAGCCCAAGACAAACTTAGCCAGCTAAGGCAACTATTCCCCGAAGTATTCCGAGAAGATCAAGTTGATTTCGACGCCCTGAAAAACATTTTGGGCGAACGGGTGGCCCCGCCAACTCAGGAGCGTTACGGCCTTACGTGGCCGGGTAAATACGATGCTTACAGAGAGATTCAGAAACAAACGACCGCTACGCTAACACCCGACCGGGCTAATAGCATCAACTTTGACACTTCAGAAAATATCTTTATTGAAGGCGAAAACTTAGAAGTTCTCAGAGTGCTGCAAAAAAGCTATTACGGTAAGGTGAAAATGATCTATATCGATCCACCTTATAATACTGGCAATGACAGCTTTATATATCCGGATGATTACAGCGAAAGACGAGAAGATTATAGAAAAAGAACGGGTATTACGGATGATGAGGGCTTTTTAAATAAACAAGATCTATACAGAAAGAACAGCCGCGAAAATGGTCAGTTTCATAGCGCTTGGTTATCTATGATGTATCCACGCTTATATCAAGCTCGTAACTTACTACATGAAGAAGGAGTAATATTTATTTCAATTGATGATAATGAACAAGCAAACCTCAAACAATTGATGAATGAGGTTTTCGGAGAAGAAAACTTTATTAGTCAATTAGTTTGGCAGAAATCTAAAAAAGGAGATGCTAAACTAATTGCAAAAAATCATGAATACGTATTAGTATATGGCCGAAATGTTTCCAAAATTATTGAAAAAGGAGTCTGGCGCGTAAAAAAAGAAGGAGCAGATGAGGTATTAGCTCAGTATACAAAATTTACTGATCAGTTTAGCCAAAACCATGATGCTATTTCAGAGGCAATGCGTCATTGGTACGCTAAATTATCTAAGGATGATCCTCGTAAGGCGCATGCTCATTATCGAAATTCCGATGCAAACGGGTTATACTTTGCCGATAATTTTGCTGGTCCAGATGATGGCCGTACGTCACGACCTCGATATGATATTTTGCATCCTATAACGGGTAAACCTTGTAAGAAGCCCTCAACGGGTTGGCGTTGGGACGAAGAGCGAACCAAACGAGCGTTAGAATCAAATCCGCAACTTATTCACTTTGGATCTGATGAAACTACAATACCCTGCCGCAAAAGCTATTTGTTTGAAATAGATAGTGAGCCTTTTGCATCTGTTTTTTACAAAGATGGAAGGGGGGGGACGTTAGCCGTCGAACAATTAGTAGGAAAGGGAATATTTGACTTTCCAAAAGATGCTGATGTGTTATCAAATTTTATAAAATTGACTACTGAGCCAGGAGACTTAATCTGTGATTTTTTTGCTGGATCGGCTACGACGGCACAAGCCGTTTTAGACTTAAATGCTGAAGGGAAAGGTAATCGTTATTTCATCTGTGTTCAAATACCAGAAGTGATTGAACATGATCATAACGCATATATAGCTGGGTTCAGAACTATTTCTGATATAAGCCGTACAAGAATACGAAATGTGATTGATAGACAAAACCAGAAGCAAGACGGACAAATATCATTTTCAAAAAAAACTTCTATCGGGTTTCGCGCTTATAAACTAACCCAAACTCATTTTAAAGTTTGGCGTTCGAATCTTTCAAACCCGGCTGATATTCTAGAACAATTAGACGTTTTTCAACATCCACTGACAGACGACTATCAAACCGAAGCCCTGTTCACAGAACTACTTTTAAAAGCTGGGTATTCGCTTACAATTCCAGTCGAGCGACAAGAACTGGCCGCAATTCCCGTTTACAGAGTCAACAATGGCACTACTTATATAGCTTTGGATGCTATAAACCGCCTGCTAATTGAAGCTATTACCGAGCAACAGCCTCAGCGACTTATTACGTTAGATAAACTATTCAATCAAGATAATGAACTATTGAGCAACGCCCGCTTACAGCTACGAGAAAATGGAATTGAGTTTACTGTTATATAATTATTATGAATAAATCAATGGGCATTTTTGAAAAGGAAAATCATATTAATTTTTTTCTGCTAGCCGGAAGTAAGTCTAATTTAGCAACTTTAGACTTTAGCCATTTGAACATTAGGATACTTGCTTTAAATTCAGATGAGTTCGATAGTATATTAAAAGATTCTTCATTTGAAGAAGACTGGTATCCCAGAAATAGAGAATTACTTTTTGCGGACATAAAAAAAGATTTAATCGAAGATTATATGATAGAATCTTTGTATGTCCTAATGCCAATAGATCTTTCCGTAATTGTTGAGACAAAATATTATTATGAGTGTTGGACGATTCTTTTAATAATGTTCCCATCAGTATTATCCATATACGCAGATTTTATGTATCAAATTTTTGATAATAGGTACTTATGGCAAATTGGCTCTACTCAATACCGATTTTATCAAAAAAACCAGTTTGAAGACTATCTTCATTTCGAAGAATCAAATATTACTAGTATAAATAAGTTTATTGTACTTTACTTCAGTAGAATTAGTAATTTAAAATATGTAAAATCTGCAATTGACAGCTACAAACTTAGTTTTCATTCTAACCTATATTCAATGTCATATATTAGTTTATGTATATGCTTGGAAACACTTGTTGAAGGGAGTATTGAACTTTCGTATAGAATCAAAAGAACCGTAGCTGTGTTGTGCTCTAAAAATGAAAATATTGGACTAATAATTTTTAAAAATATAGATAATATATACAAATTAAGATCAAAGATTGTTCACGGAGCAGAAGTAAACTCTAATAAGATTGATGAATATAGACCTTATTTGAGAATGATCGTTTCTAAGATAATTGTTGAATTGATAATTCATAATATATCAACATTAATAGACCTAAATTATAAAATAACCAGTATTGGGTTCGGAGACAGACAAAAGCTATCGACGGCTTACTCATCGCTTGTCTTAAGTACTATAATGGATGAAGTTATAGACACTAAAAAATTATCCGCTATCAAGTAATTACCAACTATTCGCATTATGAAATTACAATTCGATAGCAATCAATCCTATCAACGTATAGCTATAAACTCAGTTGTTAACCTGTTTCAAGGCCAGCCCTTGCAACAAAGCGCTTTTGAAGTGTTGATTTCGGACTTTGGCAGTGGGCTAAAACTTACTCAAAATGGAGTAGCCAATAATCTAGTCTTAACAGACGAACAATTACGCATCAACTTGAAAGCCATTCAGGAAACCAATCAACTAAAAAATGGTAAAGATTGGCAAGGCCGTAACTTCACGGTAGAAATGGAGACTGGAACGGGTAAGACATACACCTATCTAAGGACTATCTATGAATTAAATCAACAGTATGGCTTTAAAAAGTTTGTTATTGTAGTTCCCAGCGTAGCTATACGAGAAGGAACATTAAAAAATCTGACAATTACACGGCAGCATTTCAAAAATCTGTATAATAATCCATCTTTAGATTACTCCGTTTATGATAGTAAAAAACTTTCAGCTTTACGGAGTTTTGCAACTGCAAACAGCTTGCAAATTCTGGTACTAAACATTGACAGTTTCACCCGTGATGATAATGTAATCAATCAGTTACGGGAAACAGGTATCCGTCCAATTGAGTATGTGACGAGTACGAATCCGATTGTTATTATTGACGAACCGCAAAACATGGAAACAGAGGTACGACGTAAAGCGATTACAGACCTCTTACCCATGAAAACTTTACGCTATTCAGCCACCCATAAAAATTATTATAATCTGGTTTACAGACTTTCGCCTGTTAAAGCATATGAGTTAGGCTTGGTCAAACAAATTGAAATAGACGGTGTGCAGGCTGAACAGAATTATAATGCAGCCTTTATTCAGTTAGAAGGCATACAGACCGCAAAACGCAATATTCGGGCAAAACTAAAAATCTATGTTAATGATACTACAGGCGTTAGAACAAAGACCGTAACAGCTGAGGTAGGTTCTGATTTATTCGAGTTATCAAACAGCAGGGCAATGTATCAGGATGGCTTTATTATTAACAGCATTAATGCCGGTGAGGGTTTTTTAGAGTTTTCAAACGGGTTAGTACTCAACGTAGGCCAGTCACAAGGGGGATTAAACGACGATGTTCTAAAGTTCATGGTAAAACGAACTATCGAACGGCACTTTGAGAAGGAGCGACGGTTATCTAAAAAGGGTATTAAAGTATTGTCTTTGTTTTTCATTGACAGGGTAGCCAATTATCGAGACTATGACGCCGGGGGCAACGTCATATCGGGCAAGTTTGCCCGTTGGTTTGAGGAGCTATACACTGAGATTGCCAATCGCCCAATTAACCAGCATGTTATACCATTCAATGTAGCCGACGTACATAACGGCTACTTTTCAACCGATAAAGGACGGGTAAAGGATACCAATGGAGCTACTAAAGCCGATGATGATACGTATAACTTGATAATGAAAGATAAGGAACGACTACTTAGTAATGAAGAGCCGTTACGCTTCATATTCTCACACAGTGCATTGCGGGAAGGTTGGGACAACCCAAACGTTTTTCAGATATGTACGCTTAATGAAAGCCGGTCTGAACTCAAAAAGCGGCAGGAAATAGGCCGGGGTTTAAGGCTATGCGTCGATAGTGAGGGTGCAAGGGTTCAAGATAAAACTATTAATGTACTGACTGTTATAGCTAACGAAACATACCAGGATTTTGCTAATACCTTGCAAAAAGAAATTGAAGAGGATACAGGCGAACCATTTAAAGGTAAAATCAGGGATGCCAACGAAAAAGCCCAAATTAAACTCACCAAACAGCTAATACCAGATAACTACCCAGAATTTTTTGAGTTGTGGGATAAGATTAAAAACCGGACTCGCTACAGAGTCTCATACGATACCGCCGTACTAACGAAACGGGCTATTGAAGAAGTCCGCAAAATGCCACCAACCGTAAGGCCACAAATTGTATCGGAAACGGCTTTATTGGAAATGGAAGAGGAAAGGGGCTTAAAGGCTCAGTTAGTAGGACGTAGACAGGACAAAACCCGCCCAACGTCTCAGCCCGTACCTGATGTTTACGCTTACATACAAGGTAAGGTTGATCTAACCCGGCAAACGATTTTTGAAATCTTGAAAGGGTCGGAGCGGTTGGCGGAGATTACAAGTAATCCTCAGCAATTCCTAGATAACGTAGTATCCTGTATTCAGCGAACACTAAACCGGCTAATGGTCAACGGCATTAAATATGAGCGCATACAGGGGCAGGAATACGCTATGCAGTTGTTTCAGGATGAAGAAATAGAAACCTACCTTAACAACTTATTCAAGGTCAGCAGAAGCCAGAAAACGCTATTTAATTACGTTCCGATAGATAGCGATGTAGAAAGTAAGTTTGCCCGCGAATGTGAAGCAGACGAAAACGTAACGTTTTATTTCAAACTACCCAGGGGCTTTAAGATTCCGACACCGATTGGTAACTATATACCAGATTGGGCCGTGTTGTTTGAGGGTAGCCAGCGTATCTATTTCGTCGCTGAAACTAAATCAACGCTTGACACCCAACTACTACGGGAAATCGAAAAGCTAAAAATTGATTGTGGTAAGGCTCACTTTGCAGAATTTGAAAGTGATGGCGTTAAATTTTGGCACGTTGACAGTTTAAAAAGGCTAATTGAAAAGGAGGGTAGAGAAGATTAAAATTTCATCTTCTCTAAGAATTTAGGTTTGCCAAATAGATATTTTAAATACAAGTGAAATTTATGAATCTGTTTACAAATAGTAATGGTCAACTTAGTACATTAGAAGAGCTGCCTTTTAAATTCGAAAAAGAAATCCAGGCTTTGTTTGAAGCGAACTTGCCTAATTTAACGTCTTTAGAGTTTGTAAAGTCTGAGTTTACCATAAAGAACAAAAGAATTGATACGCTTGCATTTGATAATTCATCAATGGCCTTTGTGATTATCGAATATAAACGTGATAGAAATATTAGTGTTATAGATCAGGGGTTTACTTATCTGAGTTTAATGCTGGAGAATAGAGCTGATTTTATTGTAGAATACAATGAGAGCTTAAAGAGACTCCTTAAACGTAATGACGTCGATTGGTCTCAAACAAGAGTGGTTTTTGTTTCACCAAGTTTTACTGAAAATCAAATACAGGCAACTAATTTTAAAGATATTGCGATTGAGCTGTGGGAGATAAAGCGGTACCAGAATGATATTATTGTCGTTAATCAAATAAAAAAGACACCATCAGCAGAAAGTGTGAAAACCTTATCTCAACGCGATCAGTCTTTAAAGAAAATCACTGATGAAATTAAGGTGTTTACGGAGCAAGATCACACAAGTCAAGCATCGTATACTATTGCAGAATTATATGAAAGTTATAAGAACTCAATATTAAACCTTAGCGAAAGTATTGAGGTGAATCCACAAAAATGGTATGTAGCGTTCAAAAAGACTAATAACTTTGCATACGTCGAAATTTTAAAGAAATCAATCAGAATTATTATAAATCTCAAAATAGGGCAACTTGATGATCCTAAGAACGTTGCGAAGAATGTATCGAATATTGGCCATAGAGGTTATGGGGACTATCTAATTCAAGTAGAAAATGATAGTCAAATTGAATACATAATGAGCTTAATCAAGCAAGCATTATAAAAACAATATTTTAACATAGCTCTCAAAATGGCAGATCGGAAAAGAAGAACAAGAGAACATATTATTGCTGATCTTAGCGTTAACAATTTTGAAAGAATAGCTTTGCTAACTGGATATTCTGTTGAAAGGACAGTTCATGATTATGGTTATGACGTCCTTCTATACACATACAACAATATAGGTGAAATAGAGAACGGTTACGTCTCGGTCCAATTAAAAGCATCTGATAGTTTATCATTCATTGATTCTGGAACTGCTATTTCTTTTCCTGTATCAAAAAAAGATCTTAATTTGTGGTTGGCTGAATACAACCCTGTTATTCTGGTTATATATGATTCAATAGGCGACGTAGGCTATTGGCTTTATATCCAGAAATATTTAGAGGATATTAAAGGTTTTTCTCTGTCTAATGTTAAAAAGTGGTTAAATGTGCGCATTCCAATAAAGCAAAAGATTGAAGAAAATAATATGAGGACCTTTGCTAAATATAAGGCAAATTTATATTCTCAAATTCATGTAAAACACAGCATCTGATGAAAACGTCTATAACATATAGCGAGCTAATAAATAAATTGGTTGATCTGGGGTTTACAAAGAAAACAGTAGGATCTCATGTGTTATTATCATATAAAGAATATGATTCGACTATTGTAATGCCATCATTCAAAGGTAAAATTATTGCTCAAACATATTTCCTTCAAGCTGTAAGAAAAAATCTTGTAGAAAAAGGAGTATTAACAGCTGATCAATTCGACACAATGTTGGAGTATTGAAATATATACCATGGGACGAATTCCAGCCTTTAAGAATAACTTTAACGACTTACTAAGATTCAGCTTAGCCGATCTAAAAAGACATGGCTATTTGATTGGTTGGTACTCAGCCCCTTTGACATGGACACGAAATGGCTATAAAAGAGGTTCAATAAACATTGGCGTTAATCTTGATTGTCTATGGCCAGGGAACTACGTTCAGTTAGACTACATTGTAGACGGACGCTCAATGAGTTATAGAATTGAATTAGCACAGTTACCAAGTAACTTAGGTAAAGGTAATGTGTGGTATTTTGTTTGTCCATTAACGGGCGAACATTGCCGAACCTTGTACAAGGTTGGTGACTATTTCGCATCTCGTAAAGCGCAAAAGGGGACGTTGTATGAAAGCCAAACATACTCCAAGCATTACAGATGGTTAGATAAGACATTCGGACCAGAACTAAAATTAGATGGCGTTTATGATGAAGTGTATAAACGATACGCTAAGAAATATTATCGAGGTAAACCAACTCCGAAAATGAGAAAGGCTCTTGCATTAGAGCGGGCGTGTGATTTATCTAAAGATCTCATATGTAAAAGTTTAAATTAATACCATCAAGATAATTTTAAGTAAGATATAATTCTGTCAACAAAATAGTCAACACGACTACAATAAAATAGGGCTAATTAACTGAATTTCAGCTAATTAGCCCTATTTTATTGTAGTCCCGACGGGAATCGAACCCATATCAAGCGTTTAGGAAACGCTTATTCTATCCGTTGAACTACGGGACCAAAAAAGGAGCGGTCAGGTCGACCGCTCGCTTTAGATTGCAAAATTGTCAAAAAACCGTCAACCGGCCAAACCGTCGCCAAACTCCTCGGCCGATTCGGTGAGGGGGACGTTGACCCAATTGGGGTAAATGAAAAAGTGTTTTTCTTTTACCAGCGTGTACAGCAGCTCACGCAGTTCGCCAACGTTCTCGCCCGTTTCGGCCGAGATGAAGGCTACGTAATCCGCTTTTTGGGACAAATACGTCTTCTTGAGGTATTCCAGGGCCGTTTTTCGCTGCACGGCCATCGGTATCAGCACCTCTTCTCCGCCGTTAAACACCTCATCCTCTTCCGGTAACTCAGCTTTTTCGGTCCAGGAGGCTTTGGGCGAAAACCGGTCCATTTTATTAAAAACCAGCACCATCGGCTTATCGGCCGCTTTGATGTCGGCAAGCGTTGAATTGACGACTTCAATCTGCTCCTCAAAATTAGGGTGCGATACGTCGACAACGTGAATCAGAATATCGGCTTCGCGTACCTCATCGAGCGTCGATTTGAACGATTCGATGAGCGTAGTGGGCAGCTTACGAATAAACCCGACGGTATCGGTCAGCAGAAACGGGATATTGCCCAGCGTCACTTTCCGTACCGTTGAATCGACCGTGGCAAACAGCTTGTTTTCGGCAAATACATCGCTCTTGGCCAGCGTCCGCATCAGCGTCGACTTGCCCACGTTAGTGTATCCAACCAGCGCTACGCGCACCAGGCGGTCGCGTTCTTTCCGGCGGGTCATGCTTTGCTTGTCGATCTTGGCAAGCTTCTCCTTCAAGAACGCGATCCGGTCTTTCACAATCCGGCGGTCGGTTTCAAGCTCTTTCTCACCAGGACCACGCATGCCAACGCCCCCTTTCTGGCTGGTCAAGTGACTCCACATGCGGGTCAGGCGGGGGTACATGTACTGGTATTGGGCCAGTTCGACCTGAACGCGCGATTGAGCCGTTTGGGCCCGCATCGAGAAAATGTTCAGGATGAGCAGACTCCGGTCCAGCACTTTAATATCCTTGAAGCTATCTTCCAGATTCCGCACCTGCGCCGGGCTCAGGTCATCATCAAAGATGACACAGTCGACCGGGTTGTCGAGGATAAATGTCTGTATTTCCTCCAGCTTACCCTTACCAACAAACGTCCGGTTGTCCGGATGTTCTAGTTTCTGGGTAAACGCTTTTATCGTTTTAACACCCGACGTTTCGGCCAGAAAGGCTAACTCGGCCAGGTATTCTTTCGTTTGGTCGGCAGTTTGCTTTTGCGTAATCAGCGCGACCAACACAGCGGTTTCGGGTGGTTTATGGGTATCGATCATGTATTGTCTATAGTGAGTTTAGGCGATTACTGCCTACGGTTGGCAACTAAATCAGGCACCGCCGGGCAGTTGGCCTGTAAGTAATAACGGGTCCTATTCGGTAAAAGTTTCGGCAACGAATCGACCTGATCTATGGCCTGAAGTAGTATTAGGATACGGACCCGGACTTGCTGCCGGATAACGATGATACCCTTCAGGAATGGGCTTTTTCAGCGGTTATCTAACACGCGACGGAAGCATAATTCAGAACAGCTTCGCGTTTACGGCGCGTAATCCGTCCGAACTGATTAAATTTAACCACATTAGTTGCTTTAGTGGGGTAGCACCCACGAATTGCGCAATTACCACTTACTGTTAACACGCATGTTTAAGATTTCGCTAAGCTTCCTTTCCGCCTTTCTGTTCAGTTTTGGATTAGATGGAAACCTTGGATTACTCAAAAAGCCAGACGTTACCCCAACCATTGTTCATGCCCCCGATTACCCGCCCGATTTGCAGGTAACGAACTTCACCGGTCCTGATCTGACACCCAGCCCGGCCTGTCTGGCGGTAGCGCCAACCGGCGAGGTATACGTTGGCGTCGACAAGCAGGGGTCGCTGGGTAAAAAGCCGAACATGGGCGCTATCGTTCGGCTGGTGGACCAGGATAACGATGGAAAAGTAGATGGGCATACCACCTTTGCCAGCGTAGACAACCCACGCGGTATCATCGTGCTGGGCGATCAGGTATTTGTGCTGCACGCTGTATTCTCGCCCGAAACCGGTAAGGCAACGGGGATGAATCTGGTGGTCTTTGACGATAAAAACGGGGATGGCGTGGCAGATGGCCCCTCCAAACCGCTGGTCGAACACATAAGCAATGTCAAGTTCATTCAGGAACGGGGTGTCGATCATGCCACTAATGGTATCCGGATGGGTATCGACGGCTGGATATACATTGCCGTGGGCGACTTTGGTTTCCACGATGCGGTAGACCGGTCGGGCAGCAAGCTCACCATGCTGGGGGGCGGCATTGTACGGGTACGGCCCGATGGGACCGAAATGGAGATTTTCTCCCACGGTACGCGTAACATCTACGACGTAGCCATCGACCCTTACATGAACATCTTCACCCGCGACAACACCAACGATGGCGGGGGCTGGAATATCCGCTTCAGCCATCAGCTGCAATCGGCCGAATACGGCTACCCGGTGCTGTTCAAGCATTTCACCGACGAAATCCTACCCGCCCTGGTCGATGTAGGGGGCGGTTCGGGTACGGGAGCCTTGTTTATGGACGAACCCAGCTGGCCACAGAAATACAACCAGGTGCCGATGATGGCCGACTGGGGTCGGAATCAGCTGTACATCCACCGCGTAACGCCCGACAAAGGCACCTTCACCCAGCAGGAGGAAGCGTTCATTAAACTACCCCAAATTACGGATGTAGACGTAGACGGGTCGGGTCGGCTGTATCTGGCGGCCTGGAATGGCGCAGGTTACTCGGGAAATCCGGACAAAGGCTACGTGGTTCGGGCGGTGCCCCAAAACTGGACCTATCAGGCGTTCCCGAATCTTAAAAAAGCGTCGGTTAAAAAGCTGGGCACGCTACTTGCCTCGCAAAGCGCCGTAGCACGCTTGTATGCCTCGCAGGAGCTGCTTGTCCGTTCTGGAAAGCAGGCGGCTAAAGTTGCCTGGAAACTAGCTTCCGATCAGAAGATGCCGTTAGCGAACCGGGTGGCCGGTATCTTTACCTATGCCCAGGCCACCGGCGAGCAGGGCATCGATAAACTCGTTCAGCTTACCCAGGATGCCGCCGTTCGGGAATTTGCCCTCCGTGCTCTGGCCGACCGGAAGCCGCTTGTCAAAAAAGTACCTCTGGAGCCTTTCCTCCAGGGCGTGAAAGACCCGTCGGATCGGGTGCAGGTGGCCGCACTCATCGGCTTGGGCCGACTGGAGCGGAAAGAAGCAGCCGCTACCTTACTACAGGTCAGCGTACCCAATTCATTCGTTGCGCCGGGCAAAGACGTCGAAGGTCCGCACGCCACCCCCAATGCCGCCATTGTACCGGCCCATCTTGCCGTTCGGTCGCTGGTGAAGCTCAATGCCGTAACGGCCTGCGTGCAAGCCCTTAACTCGCCTAACAGTACGCTGGCGCTGTGGGCCTTACGCTATATGCACACGCCGGAAGCGGCAGAGGGGTTGATGAGTGCCTACCGGCAGGCGAAAGATGCCAACCTCAAAAGCCAGCTATTGACCACCCTCGGACGTTTATACAAGCAGGAAGCGCCTTACGATGCCTCGTGGTGGTGGAGTACCCGCCCCGATACGCACGGTCCCTATTACAAATCGATCGTTTGGGAATCCTCCCCTGCCATCAAAGCCCTGTTACTGGCCGAATGGCAGCAAGCTGCCGACAAGCAGTTTTTTACCGATATGAACAGTCGGCTTCGGCTGGACATCCCCGAACTTGGCGTGGAGGAGCCGGTAGTAGTTCAGCAGGAAAACAAGGTCGATCTGGAGAAAATCCGGAGTAAGAAGGGACAAGTGGGCGAAGCGTCCATCGAAGACGTTATGCTGGCGATGGCTAAACTACCGGGCGATGCCGCACTGGGTAAGACCCTGTTCACGCAGCAGGGGTGCGTGGCCTGCCACAGTCTCTCTAAGAGTGAAACGATGAAAGGTCCGTTTATGGGACAGATCGGGTCGATCATGAACCGGGAACAGATTGCCGAATCCATTCTCAAACCAAACGCATCCATATCGCAGGGCTTTGCCTCCGTGTCCGTCACGGCGAAAGGCAACAAGAGCTATACAGGATTCGTGACGGAAGAATCGGCCACCCGACTGGTTATGCGCGACATTACGGGCCAGGTATACACCATCAAAAAGGCCGACGTGCTGAGCCGCAAAGAACTGGACTCGTCCATGATGCCGACGGGCCTGGCCAATGCCTTGTCTTACGATGAATTTGCTTCGCTGATCACGTTCCTGTCTCAGCAGAAATAAACCGGAACAATCCGTGGCAGGCAAGACATTCGCTTGCCACGGATTGTTATTTTACCACCTTCCACGCTAAACCTTTACGGTTTTCCAGCGCCCCCGACGGAACACCCAGATCGCCACACCCGCCAGCAGCGTTTCGCTAATGGCTACCGACCAGAATACGCCCGGAGGCCCCCAGTTCAGGGTATGCGCCAGTATGTATGCCAGCGGGATTTCAACGACCCAAAAACACACGATGTTAATAAGGGTAGGCGTGCGGGTGTCGCCAGCCCCGTTGAGTGACTGGCTGAGTACCATGCCATAGGCCATGAACAGGTAACCCAGGCAAAACACCCGCAAACACTCGACGGCTACCTCGACCACGCGAACGTTGTTGTCGAACAGACCGACAATGGGTGTTGCAGCCAGAAAAAAGCCTGCGCCAACGGCCGCCAAAAAGAGCATGTTGCAGAAAGCCGCCCGCCAGGCCGACGTTTCGGCACGTTCGGGCTGACCGGCCCCCAGATTTTGTCCCACCAGGGTAGCAGCGGCATTGGCCAGTCCCCACGAAGGCAGAATCGTAAACACAATGATGCGGATGGCAATGGTATACCCGGCCACAACATCGCTCCCGAACGTAGACAGGATACGCGTCAGGAAAATCCAGCTTGCCGACCCGACCAGAAACTGGCTGGTTCCTCCAACAGCTATACCCAGTAGGTTACGAATAATGCTCGTGTCCGGTGCCATATCAGCCCGTAGCACCTGAATAACGCCTTTCTCCCGCGTCAGGGTGTAGAGCTGGTACAGTACACCAACGGTCCGGCCAATGGTCGTTGCCACCGCCGAACCCATTACCCCCAATTCAGGAACGGGTCCCAGGCCGAAAATAAAGACCGGACAGAGTACGATGTTTACCCCGTTGGCCAGCCACAGCGACCGCATGGCAATGGATGCATCGCCCGACCCGCGTAAGCAGCCGCTCATTGTATAGAGCAGCACAATGGCCGGAGCGCTGGCAAAAATCATGCGCGTAAACCCAACCCCGTTGGCAATGAGCCGCGCATCGCCACCCATCAGCCGCAGTATGTCTTCGGCAAAGAAAAAGCCGACTCCGCCCATCAGAATCCCCAGCGTCAGGGATACCAGCATAACTTGGCCCACCGCCGTACCGGCTCCGCGTGGATTGTTCTCCCCCACCCGCCGGGATACCAGCGCCGTGGCGGCCGTACTGAGGCCAATGGCAATGGAATAAACGATGGTCAGCACCGACTCGGTAAGCCCTACCGTAGCGATGGCCTCCGTACCGATTTTGGCAACGAAAAAGACGTCGACAACGGCAAACAGCGACTCCATCACCATTTCCAGAACCATGGGAACGGATAGCAGGAAGATAGCCCGATTGATGCTGCCGGTTGTAAAATTGGTTTCTGTACCGCGCAATGCGGCCAGGAATAACCGAAAGAATTTGGTCATTGAAACAAAAGGAAAGGGCAACAGACCAGGCCTGTTGACAGCGTATGAATGAGGTAAAAGTGAGATCAGCTGCCCAATGCACCAATGACGTCGTAGGCGACGTATGGGCTGATGGCAGAATCCAGAGAAGAAGTAAAAACCCGTAGGTTTTTAAGCGAGGAAAATCATCGGCTTTATTGAACCGCCAGCGCGGCTACTGTTAAGGCTGTAAACTTACGATTTTCCGGTTCAGAAAACCAGACTGTTTGAGTTAACGGTCAGTTGTATAAGCTAATTACCTCCGGAGTATGAGTTTCCGTGTGGCAAACTAAACCGCGCATTTATAGTTAGACAGAAATGAATTCCACGACGCATACAATCAATGAACTAGCCGATTTACTAAACGATGCGCTGTCAGTTCAGCATTACCCGGCAGACGAACAGGGGGGCGTTTATCATCCGTCCACACAGCCTGTTCAACGGATTGGCCTGGCGTTGGAGCCGTTTCCGGGTCTGGCAAAATGGGTGACGGATATGGACCTCGACGCTCTTTGGTTACACCGCCCCTGGCAATTGGATCTGAGCCATTTGCCCACCAATGTGGGTGTGCTGTACCATCATCTTCCCTTCGACGAAACCCTCACCATCGGGTACAATACCCGGCTGGCCAGCCAGCTGGAAGCAATTAACCTACCGCAACCACTGGGGTATAAAGCCGACCCTGTCAATACCAAAACCACCTTACCCAAACGTCCGATCGGGATGCTCATTGATGTTCCCGAACAGGAGTTTGATTATTGGCTGTCTGTCGTTAAGCACCAGTTTGGAGGCTACGACCGCGCCGAAGCGGGGCATGGTTCGACGGGCTGGCATCCCGACAGTTCACGCATTGCCGTAGTGGGTGCCATGACCGATGCGCTCGTTCGGGAAGCGGCTGAACGTGGCGCTCATTTGTATCTGACAGGAGCCTATCGCAAACCGGGCCAGCAGGCCGTCGATGAAACCGGTATTGCAGTGATTGCCGTTGGTCACCGTCGGTGTGAAGAGTGGGGGCTGGATGCACTGGCAACGTTACTAACCGAACAGGGTTCCGTTGACTGCGTAGTACACCACCAACCCCAGGTTATCCGAGGCTGAAGGACCTGACCGCTGAGTTTACAAAATATCGCGCGGGTCGTCGGCAATACGCGTATTGTCGTAAAACGTATTCATCAACGCCATATCCTCATCCGAAATCGCAAAATCCAGCACGTCGAAATTCTCCTGAATGCGCTCGCGTTTAACCGACTTCGGAATGGTAACCACCCCGTGTTGCAAAGACCAGCGGATCAGAAGCTGATACGTCGACTTACCGTATTTTTCAGCCAGTTCAACCAGCTTCGGGTCATCGGCTTTTTGGCCCCGCACAAGGGGAGCATACCCTTCGGCCTGGATATTTTTCCGGCGACAGTAGTCCATCACCTCCGGCAGGTAGCAGTACGGACTGAACTCAATTTGATTGATGGCCGGGGTAATGTGCGCTTCGGTGAGCAGCTCGTCAATATGATTCGGGTAATGGTTCGACAGGCCAATGGCTCTGGCACGGCCTTCTGAATAAATTTTTTCGAGCGCCCGCCAGGTCTCGTGCCGGTGCTCTTTCACCGGCCAGTGAATCAGGTACAGGTCAACAACGTCTATGCCTAACCGGTCGAGGCTTCGGTTGAAAGCCCGCAGGGTACGGTTATAGCCCTGGTCTTCGTTCCAGACTTTGGTGGTAATGAAAATATCGTTTCGGGGAATGCCGCTGGAGCGTATGGCATCAGCCACTTCGCGCTCATTGCCGTAGGCAGCCGCCGTATCTATTAAACGGCACCCCACTTCAAGCGCGCACTCAATGGCCGACTGCACTTCATCGTTCTGTCTGGGCGCGTATACACCCAGCCCCAGAAGAGGCATTTCAACTCCGTTATTAAGCGTAGTATAAGGTATAGTCATCCGGCAGGTTGTTTTCATATGTCTAAGTATATAGTAATGGAAAATGCGTGCAAGATGTTTCAAAAAACCTACAATAAGGTAAGCGAACTTGATTCAGCATTACACCGTATGTTTGCTGACGAAGTTCTTTCCTCCCATCACCTTAAGCGCTCATGCAAGTATTGTACCTGATTGTCAGCCTTCTTTTTATAGGCCAATCGCTGGTGTGGTCACAAACCGTTTCTTCACCAGGGCCAATGCATTACTCGGCTGAACTTGGTGGATTGGCTACGTCGGCTGAGCAAAATCCATTCTGGTTACGCGCCAATCAGTATGCTATTACGCCCATAAGCGGTTCTTTTGCTACGGTTCGTTTTGGGCTGGCTCGTACCTACAAACCCTGGCCCGACTCCACTTCAGCAAAAAAATCGCGCTTCGACTGGAGCTTTGGCCTCTATGCCGTTGCCAATGCCGGTCGCCACGCTACTACAACCCAACCGGCTATTATCGTTCCGGATGCCTACGTAACGGTTCGGTATGGTGTTTTTGAATTATACGGCGGTAATCGCCGGGAAGTGGCTGGACTGGGCGATACGCTCCTGACATCGGGCTTTGTGGCCTGGTCGGGAAATGCGCTGCCTTTCCCGAAAATTCAGCTGCATACCCCTGACTTTGTGCCGATTGGCTTTACTAAAAAACTCCTGTCGTTTCGGGTTGGCTACGCGCACGGCTGGCTCATCGACTCGTATATAAAAGATAGTTACCTCCACCAGAAATACCTTTACGGACGTATCGGCAAGCCAGACTGGCGCATTCAGGTGTATGCCGGACTGAACCACCAGGTGCAATGGGGCGGCCACGCCGACTACCTGATTGGTACGCCCCTGGCGGTAAACGGAAGTCTGTCCACTTCGTTTCAGGACTACCTGTCGCTCGTTACGGGTAAGTATCCGGACGCGCTGGAGAATGACCGCTTTACAAGTTTCGACGGTACAAACCGGCTGGGCAACCACGTTGGCAGTTATGATATTGCCGTGGAATGGAAAGAAAATAAACACAACTGGCTCCTGTACCATCAGCACATGTACGACGATGCATCGGGGCTGGCGTTGCAGAATGTGCCCGATGGCCTGACGGGCCTGCGGTATCTCGATCGGTCGAAAACCGGTTCGCGGTTTCGATTCCAGCGTATTGTGCTGGAGTGGCTGAGTACCACCAACCAGAGCGGGCCAACGTTCGACCCATCCGCACGTTACCAGGGAGCCGATAATTACTTCAACCACAGTCAGTACATACAGGGCTGGTCGTATCGGGAACGCACGTTAGGTACGCCGTTTATCATGCCGCGGCCCGATCTGGCACCGGCAGTTGGAAACACCTATGGCGGCAATGGCTATTACCCCAATAACCGGGTCGTAGCCTGGTATGCAGGCGCTACAGGTTCGTTCCGGCGAGGTCCCACCCTAACGACCCGCCTGTCGTACAGCCGAAACTTCGGCTCTTACAAACAGCCGTATCCGCAGGTTTTTCATCAGTTTTCCGCGCTACTAACTGCCCAATGGCTGCTCAGCCAATGGCCCGGTACTGTGCTCACAACGTCGATGGCTTTAGATCGGGGAGGTCTGCTACCCACTGGTTTCGGCAGTTTCGTGAGTATAAAAAAGGTTTGGTAAAAGCTGGTTAGGCGTTCATAGCCTGATCACCTGAAATTTTTTAATCAAAATTTAATCTCACGCAATCTGTTCCGCGCGTAGCCACGTATAGAAAGGGCAGCAATTCTTCGCTGTAGCTCTGCTTACTTTTCAACGAGAAAAACTATGATCACGCTTTACAGAAAAACACGTCGAATTATTGCCGGATTAACCGCATTTGGCTTCTTATTGACGTTGAACGCCTGTCAGGACCACCGCTTATCTCCCGACCCGGGCACCCTGCCTGATGCCACCGTTTATGCCCTCAGTGATGCTAATCAATTAATCCGACTGAATATCCGGGCGTCTGCCAGCCCACTGGCAACAACAACCATTACGGGTCTGGCATCGGGGGAGCGAATACTATCTATCGACTTCAGACCGGCTACGGGTCAGCTCTATGGTGTAAGTAACATGAGCCGTCTGTTCGTGATTAACCCCGCCACGGGCGAAGGGCGGCCATTGACGGCTACCGCCTTTACCCCGGCCGTTTCGGGTTCTGTTGTTGGTCTGGATTTCAACCCAACCGTCGACCGCATTCGTCTGGTAACAAATACCGGGCAGGATTTGCGCCTTAACCCCGAAACCGGTACAGTAGCGGCTGTCGATGGAAACATCAACGGCGCTTTCGGGGCAATGATTTCGGAAGTTGCCTATACCAACAACCGGGCGGGTTCAACCACAACCACCCTCTACGACATCGACCCCGCCACGGATCGGCTGTACATACAAAATCCGCCCAATAACGGCACACTTACAGATGTTGGTCCATTGGGGTTAGACATTACAGGGGCGGCCGGTTTCGACATTTCGCCAACCGACAACACCCAGGGATTGGTGGCGGTCATGTTTAACGGCGCTTCGGAGCTACAGCAGATCAACCTCTCGACGGGACGATTGCAGAAACTGGGGAACCTTCCCGGCACCATCATTGGGCTGACCATTCCAACCGAACCGGTTGCCTACGCCATTGACGGATCGAATAACCTGCTCATCTTCAACCCTATGAACCCTGCTCCCATTGCCAAAGTACTAACAGGGCTTCAACCGGCCGAGGTCCTCTATGGTATTGATTTCCGACCCGCAAACGGTCAGTTGTATGCCATTGGCAGCAGCAGTCGGCTGTATACCATCAACACGGCCAACGGAGCTGCAACGCTGGTAGGCTCGGGTCCGTTAAGCACGCTGCTATCAGGAACGGATGTCGGCTTCGATTTCAACCCAACCGTCGACCGTATCCGAGTTACCACCAATGCAGGGCAGAACCTTCGTCTGAATCCAAACGACGGCGCGGTGGCCGCCGTGGATGGCCCTCTCAATCCGGGAACACCCATGGTATCGGCTTCGGCTTATACGAATAACGTTGCCGGGGCCACCACAACCACACTGTATGATCTCGATATCCAGAGTACTTCGGTCATGCTGGTTCAGCAGAACCCGCCCAATAACGGTACGCTGGTATCGGTAGGTCCGCTGGGCTTTGCGGCCGATGCAGCCAACGGGTTCGACATTGGCGGAACATCGGGGACTGCCTACGCACTATTACGCGTAAACGGCACAACCCAGTTGTATACCATCAACCTAACAACCGGCTCGGCAACCGCTGGTGCATCGCTGCCCGGCAACCCGATGATTCGCGGGTTTGCCCTTGGCCTGGGTTTCTAGTCTGACAAGCCAGTTTCCAGCAAAGCCTGTCTACACCGTTACGTAACGGTGTAGACAGGCTTTGCTGCTTTTATACAAGCAGGGGGAGTACATAAGCTGACTGGCACTCAAACAGATCAGTCCATTTATTATATATAAATAAATAGGCTCAACCCATATACGCATAGTTTCCTGTATTAATTTTACTGGCAGGACACGTTCGTCCCAGCCATTTAGTACATGCTATCTATAAACCACCCATAAAACCAATGAAAAACATTTCTGTTGCCCAGCGGATGAATCTGCCCTGGGTCGAATCGCCGTTCTTTGACGACCTCCTTCAAAAGCACGACCTCACTCCCGAGCAACGTGAGCTGGCGACTCACTACAACCGGGAAGGCTTTATTGTATTGCCCCAGCAGGTGAGTCATGAACTGATTGACCGGACCATCGAGGCAATTAAAGGTGAATATCCTGATAAGGTTGGTGAGGAACCTTCCCGACATCAGGATATCTGGAAGAAGTACGGCACGGTTCGCGAGCTGGCCTCCCAGCCTGCTATCTTCGATGTACTGCGTATGCTGTATGACCGGGAGCCTATTCCGTTTCAGACGCTCAACTTCAAGTTTGGCACCCAGCAGCGGGCTCACTCCGACAGCATTCACTTTAGCTGTACCCCGGCGCGTTTCATGTGTGGTGTCTGGGTTGCACTGGAAGAAACATCGGCCACCAACGGCCCCTTGTTTTACTATCCGCGCTCGCACCGACAGGAAGAGTTCAACTATTTTGATTTAGGCATAGAAGCGCGGGGTAATTACGAGGAGTACCCCAACTATGAGGATTTCGTGGAAGAGTTTATGGCTGCCAAAGGGTATGAGCGGAAGGAAATTCACATGAAAAAAGGTGATGTTCTGATCTGGTCGTCGAACTTGATTCATGGTGGCATGCCCATTACCGGGGGTAACGTAACCCGATGGTCGCAGGTGACACACTACTATTTTGAGGGCTGCATGTATTACTCGCCCCGTTTCTCAGACATGTTCTCCAAAAACCTGAATCTGCGGCACGTGATCAATATTGCTACCGGAAAAGTGGTGCAGCACAGCGAAAATGGCAAACCCATCGAAACAATCAACACGGGTAATTTCCGCTACGCCGTAAGTCATAACTTTACCCTGCCCGTACTGGCCAAGGAACTGGTGAAAAAGCTGATCGGTAAAAAGCCGTTTTAATTGTTTATCCCAATAGACACATCTAGCCTTAACGGGAATGACCGTTAAGGCTAGTACCACTATGGCGCCTTAACTAATTTTTAAAGGTAACTAAACTTTGTCCATACAGTGTGGTTGCAACATGGTAAGCGGCTAACGCGCGGACAGTAAACCGCTACCCGATCAGAACCAGCGACATACGACGCGAAATGCCCAGGCAAGTCCTGGGCTTTCGCATTTAACCACTATACTCAACCACTATGCAGAACCTCTTTATCGACTACATCTACCTGATTCTGATTATTCTGGGTCTGATCATGCTCGCCAATAAGCTGCGCCTGGCTTATCCCATCGTGCTGGTGCTGGGTGGGCTTGTGTTAAGTTTAGCGGACGAATTTTCGCAGATTACCATTAGCCCCGACCTGGTATTTTTCATCTTTCTGCCTCCACTGCTCTATGAAGCCTCCTGGCAGGTTTCCTGGAAAGAGTTCTGGCGGTGGCGCCGGGTGATCACGAGCTTTGCTTTTCCCATCGTCATTCTCACCTCTTGTGTCATAGCCCTGGTGTCTCATGCCCTCATACCAGGCTTCACGCTAGCGCTGGGATTTCTGTTGGGGGGCATTATATCGCCACCCGATGCCATTTCAGCCACCACCATCATGCGGCAAGTGAACGTCCCCAAGTCGCTGGTAAGCATTGCCGAAGGAGAAAGCCTGCTCAACGATGCCTCGTCGCTGATCGTTTTCCGGTTTGCCCTGGCCGCTGTGTTAACCGGTCGGTTCCAATTTCAGGAGGCCGCTGCCAGTTTCGCGATGGTGGTTTTCATGGGTATCGGCATTGGCCTCCTGGTAGGTGTCGTCTTCTACGCCATTCACCGCTGGCTGCCTACAACGCCGGGCATCGACATTGCGCTTACGCTGGTTACACCTTACTGCATGTATTATGCGGCCGAGCAGCTTCATTTTTCGGGCGTACTGGCGGTGGTTAGCGGTGGACTGCTACTGTCGAATAAGCGTCAGCAAATGTTAACCTACCAAAGTCGAATTCAGAGCGTTAATGTTTGGGCCAGCCTTGTTTTTGTGTTAAACGGGTTGGTATTTCTGCTCATTGGTCTTCAATTGCCCGTCATTGTTGGGCAGCTCGGTACAGTCAGCCTACGAAGTGCTATCGAATATGGCCTAATTATCTCCGGGGTACTAATGCTGACCCGACTGGTCTGCGCGTTTGGCGCGTCTATTTTCACCCGGTTAATAAGTCGGTATATCACGGTAGCCGAACCGAATCCGGGGTGGAAAAACCCGTTTATTCTGGGTTGGGCCGGTATGCGCGGGGTGGTGTCGCTGGCGGCAGCCATTTCGATACCCCTGCTGACACCGGACGGGCAGTCGTTTCCGCATCGCAATTTGATTCTGGTTATCACCTTTATTGCTATACTGACCACGCTGGTGTTACAGGGCTTAACGCTTCCTTGGCTGATTCGGAAAGTAAAGCTGACGGAACAGGATACGTCACCTTCGGAACAACAACAGGAGCTGATGATTCAACAGACAATCAACCAAACCTCGCTTCAGTTTCTGGCAGAAAATGAGCGTTCCAACGAGCACCTGGCTAACCTGTACGAAAAGCTGAAACTTGACCAGCGGTTGCTCGATGATGAACTGCACGAGCCCAACAACCAAAAGGCTGTTTCCCGGCTAGCCTATCAGCGTACCTATCTGAACCTCCTGCAACAGCAGCGAAGCGCACTGAATGAGCTGAATCGCCAGCCGGACGTCGATGAAGACCTGATTCGAAAATACCTGTCGCTGATTGACCTCGAAGAGTACAAAATCAGGGAGAAGCAGGTATTTCCGGAAGCTCTGAACGAACCCTGAGTGCTACCGGTTTCGCCACCCGAAATTAGACAAGGTGCTTTTATCGACGAAGCTACCACCCGAAAGGCGAACTCACTATATTCAGAAGGCCTATAAAACAGTTGTGCCATGTTTGTATAAACATGGCACAACAACTAATCAATACATAACAGAGCCTACCGGCTCAGGTACAGATTCCGCTCAGAGTAAACCTTCTGGAAGTAATCGTCCGTCAGGTCGTCGATGAACCGGGCTGGCGCACCAGTAGATACCTTCGCCGGTCGATTTCATTTCGGGCGGTGCGCCGTTGCGACCGAGCTCCTTATTTACGTTCGGGAACTTGCTGAACGAGAACACCGGAATCGCCCCCTATCGGCTCAAGTACAGGTTCCTTTCAGAATACACCTTCTGGAAATAATCATCCGTCAGGTCGTCGATGAAGTAGATACCTTCGCCGGTCGATTTCATTTCCGGGCCGAGCTCCTTATTTACGTTCGGGAACTTGCTGAACGAGAACACCGGAATCTTGATGGCGTAGCCCTTCTTAACAGGCTTGAAATCAAAATCCTTCACCTTTTTGTCGCCCAGCATCACTTTGGTAGCGTAATTCACATACGGTTCCTGATAGGCTTTGCAGATGAACGGCACCGTGCGGCTGGCGCGGGGGTTGGCTTCGATAATGTAGACCACCTCGTTTTTGATGGCAAACTGAATGTTGATCAGCCCTACCGTCTTGAGCGCAACGGCAATTTTCTTTGTATGCTCTTCAATTTGCCGAATCACGTTCTCGCTCAGATCGAAAGTGGGCAGCAGGGCGTACGAGTCGCCGGAGTGGATACCCGCCGGTTCGATGTGTTCCATGATCCCGATGATGTACACATCTTCGCCATCGCAAATAGCGTCAGCTTCGGCTTCGATGGCGTTTTCGAGGAAATGGTCGAGCAGGATGTTGTTGTCCGGAATATCCTGAAGGATCTTCATCACATGCTGTTCCAACTCGTTCTCGTTGATCACGATTTTCATGTTCTGACCACCCAGCACGTAACTTGGGCGAACCAGCAGTGGGAAACCTAACTCACGGGAGAGTTCCAGTGCCCCTTCCGACTCGCGCACCGTTCCGAATTTCGGGTAAGGAATCTCCAGGTCACGCAGCAGGCTCGAAAACTGGCCCCGGTCTTCGGCCAGATCGAGGGCCTCCCAACTGGTTCCGATGATTTTGATGCCGTAGCGCGTCAGTTTTTCGGCCATTTTCAGAGCCGTTTGCCCACCCAACTGCACAATCACACCTTCCGGCTGCTCGTGCATGATGATGGCGTGAACGTGTTCCCAGAAGACCGGTTCGAAGTACAGCTTATCGGCAATATCAGGGTCGGTCGAAACAGTCTCAGGATTACAGTTAATCATGATGGTTTCGTAACCGGCCTCTTTAGCGGCCAACACGCCGTGTACGCAGGAGTAGTCAAACTCAATTCCCTGCCCAATGCGGTTTGGACCGGAGCCGAGTACAACGATCTTCTTGCGGTTGCTGCGGATCGATTCGTTACCGGGCAGGTCAGAAACCGGCTCGGCATGATCCGTCGTGATGGGCACCTGATTGTTGAACGTCGAGTAGTAATACGGCGTTTTGGCCTCAAATTCGGCCGCGCAGGTATCCACGCACTTATACACCCGGCGGATGTTGTGCGCCTGGCGATATTGGTAGATTTTACTCTCTTTTACCTGCAACAGATGCGCCAGCTGACGGTCGGCGTAGCCTTTCTGCTTGGCGATACGTAGCAGTTCGGGCGGCATATCGTCCAGGTCGTACTGCTGAATTTCGCGCTCCAGCTCGATCAGCTCTTCGATCTGGTGCAGAAACCAGGGGTCAATTTTCGTTAGCTGCTGAATGGTCCGGAACGACATACCCGCCTTAAAGGCATCGTAGATATGGAACAGCCGGTTCCAGCTCGGGTGTTGCAGACTTTCGGTCAGGGCGTTGCGGTCGGTGAGTTCGTGCCCATCGGCGCCAAGCCCGTTGCGCCGGATTTCGAGCGACTGACAGGCTTTCTGCAGCGCTTCCTGGAAGTTCCGGCCAATGCCCATCGTTTCGCCAACGGATTTCATTTGCAGACCCAGTGAGCGGTCGGCACCCGGAAACTTGTCGAAGTTCCAGCGCGGCACTTTCACGATCACGTAGTCTATGGCGGGCTCGAAAAAGGCCGAGGTCGTTCCCGTAATGGGGTTCATCAACTCATCGAGGTTGTAGCCGATGGCCATTTTAGCGGCAATCTTGGCAATGGGGTAGCCCGTTGCTTTCGAGGCCAGCGCCGACGACCGGCTCACCCGTGGGTTTACTTCAATAACGATAATGTCGTCCGTTTGCGGATTGACCGAAAACTGGATATTACAGCCCCCGGCAAACTGCCCGATACCGCCCATCACGGTAATGGCCAGATCACGCATTTTCTGGTACAGCGTGTCGGGTAGGGTCATGGCCGGAGCAACGGTAATGCTGTCGCCGGTATGAATACCCATCGGGTCGAAGTTCTCGATGGAGCAGATAATAACGAAGTTGCCGTTGTTATCGCGCAGCAGTTCCAGCTCATATTCTTTCCAGCCCATCACACTTTGTTCGACCAGCACCTCATGAACAGGCGATGCGTGCAAACCGGCGGTGAGTGCCTTGTCGAAATCTTCGGGACGATTGACGAAGCCCCCCCCCGTTCCGCCGAGCGTAAACGACGGCCGGATCACGAGCGGGAAGCCGATTTCCTGCGCAATTTCTTTCCCTTCCAGAAACGAACGGGCCGTGCGGCCTTTACAAACGCCCGCACCCAGCTGGAGCATCAGCAACCGGAATTTCTCCCGGTCTTCGGTCGTTTCAATGGCTTTGATGTCAACCCCGATAATCTGGACATCGTATTTTTTCCAGATACCCGCCTTATCGCAGTCGATGGCCAGGTTCAATGCCGTTTGTCCACCCATTGTAGGCAATACTGCATCAATGGGTTTGCCCATCTCCTGGTGTTTTTTCAGGATGTCGACAATGGACTTCTTCTCCAGCGGCAGCAGGTACACATAATCAGCGTTGATCGGGTCGGTCATGATCGTGGCCGGATTGGAGTTGATCAACGATACTTCGATGCCTTCGTCGCGGATGGAACGGGCAGCCTGCGAACCGGCGTAATCAAATTCACAAGCCTGGCCGATCACAATAGGACCTGAGCCAATGATCAGAACGGAACGAATGTTGGAGTTTTTTGGCATTTTTCAGTGGGAGAATGGACCGCGTCGGTATTCCGGTTACCCGGTACTCGGGCGATCCCATAGGAACACTGGCTTTTTATTCTTTAATGAACAAGACAACGATTGTTGGCAAACCGCTGACGGATACCCAAAAATCCTGCAAAAGTAGCGCATAGTGGGGAAAGGAACAGACTATTCGCCATTTTTTTACGCTTTTGTCCGAAAACTTATCCGCAAAGCAGCCTGACAGTACCACTCGATAGCCATTCTTGCAAAAGGGGTAGTCTTATTTTAATTTTGATAGCTCAACTTTACTTACTCCACTACGCATGGTACGACCTTACGCTCTGTTTTTTTACGTCCTGATCAGTTGCCTGGCCGTTACCTGTGTCCGTGATTATCCATCTACCTCTCCCTATGCCCCGCCAGTAGCTACCCCCCCGCCAGGCGGCCTGCCGGGCCAGCAGCAGCCGTCTGCCCAGAGACGACTTTTTCTGACCAACGATAAGATCAGGTTTGGCATCGACCTCAACATGGGCGGGGCCATTACCTACCTGGCCGAAGCGGGCAGCAGCGAAAACATGGTTAACAATCCTGATTTAGGCCGCCAGATACAGACCGCTATCTATGCGGGTCCCTATCCGTACAGCCAGAACGGAAAAGACCCGGTCGAAGCCTGGAAGTACCTCGGCTGGAACCCCGTACAGGCGGGAGACTACTTCCTCCACCCGGCGCGTATTGTTAGCTATCAGCAGACCGATAACCTCATCTACGTCAAGACGATACCGCATATATGGCCTTTATTCGACGAACCGGCCGAATGCACGTTCGAGCATTGGTACGACATTAAGGAAAACCGGGTGAATGTGCGCTGCCGGGTAACGGTAAACCGGACCGACACCACGCAATATGATGCCCGCACGCAGGAAACACCCTGCATTTACCTGAATGGCCCCTACGACCGCATGTTCTGTTACACAGGCCTCAAGCCCTTTACCAACGACGCCGTCTCCGAGTTTACCGATCGGAACGTAATCAACCGCTACGGTACTGAAAACTGGGCGGCACTGCTCAATGAAAAAGGCCGGGGCGTTGGCTTATTCAAAGCCCGTGAGGTTCGGTTCAGAACGGCGGGGTTCGGCATCCCGCACGTTGGCGGAGAGTTCGATGTGTCGGCGGGCTACATCAACAGCGAAGATTTCTGGGTGGTCGATCATAATGGCGTTTATGACTTCGAGTACACGCTCATTGTGGGTACCATGACCGATATTCGGCAGTATGTGTACAGCCAGCCCCGCCCCCCCTCGGGACCGGATTACAATTTCGTGAAAGACCGGCAGGGGTGGTATTATGTAAACACCACCGATAAAGGCTGGCCGATTCAGAACGAGCTGAACGTAAAGTGGTCCCGTAACGAAACCAACCCGGAGGATTTTCGGATTTGTGCGCCCCTGACGTTCTGGTACGCGGAGAATGTCTCTAAAATATACATCCAGGCAGCGTTCCAGACGCAGGGCCCAACTGCGCGGTTATCCTGGCGTAAGCCGGATGAGTATGACTTTATGCCCTTTCAGGATCGGTATGTCGATTTCCCGATTGTAGGCGATGGGCAGTTCCGGACCTATGAAATCAACACAAGCCAGCTCCCGGGCTGGAATGGCGTTATTTCTCAAATATCGCTGACAAACTCGGCCAGCCAGAGTAACCGGGAGCAAGGGGCCAGGGTACGTATCCGAAGTGTTACATCCGCGAAACTATAAGGGCGAACTCGATGAACCTGCCGGGCAACCGTGATTTATGAAAAACAGATTACCTGCGTCCGACTCCGCCGTTCCGGTTTATCAGCTTCAGTCATTTCCGCGTCATGAACCCAATAAGCCGTTTTATATGATCCGGCTGGAGCGGCTGGTTCAGGAGTTTAAGGGAATCGACAAGTCACACACGCACACCTTTTACCTGGTCATGTGGATTAGCCGGGGCAGCGGCACGCACACCATCGACTTCAAGACGTACACCATCGAGCCTAATCAACTGTACTTTTTGACGCCGGGGCAGGTACATAGCTGGGTGCTTTCGGCCGATACGCAGGGGTTCAACCTGTTTTTCGACGCCAATTTCTTCAAGGGGCGGTTCGGCAACCGGCTTTACCAGTATCCTTTTTTTCATTCGCACCAGCACCAGCCGCTCCTGTCGGCGATTCCGCAGCCGGCGCTGTTTGCCGATCTGCTGGCCTACGCGTATCAGGAATACGAAGCACATCAGCCCAATCGGTCCGACGTGTTCCTGTCCTTCGTTCATATTCTACTGGAAACCGCCAGCCGACTGTATCACGAGCAGCAGATCGGTACGGATACCTACCTGTACGACCGCGTTCGGCAGTACGAAGAACTTCTCGAAAACCAGTTTCTGACCGTTCGGGAGGTGAGCGCTTATGCCAGCCAGATGAACCTGACACCCAACTACCTCAACCATATCTGTCGGCTGGTGGTTGGTAAAACCGCCAGCCAGCTCTGGCAGGAACGACTGCTGATCGAGACGCAACGGTTGCTGACGCATACGACCCAATCCGTTAAGGAAATAGGCTTTCAACTGGGATTCAGCGACCCATCTTACTTTGTTCGTTTTTTCAAAAAACAAACCGGCCAGACACCCGCCGAATTTCGACAGTCGCTCTTGGGCAGCGGGGTAAGCGAAGTAGTGAGCAGGCCATTTGTCCGATAAAGCGTCCACTTATTATCTTTCCGTAAAACCAATACCGCCCGATAAACAATCAGTCGTGGTTGTAGTTGTAGATAAAGTTCACAACTATAGAAAACTGACTGTTATGATTACGAATAAAGAAATTGTTGACGATCTCAATGAGTTGGTCAAAATCAATAATGACCGCATTCAGGGGTACGAAAAAGCGATTGACGATACTCAGGACCCGCAGTTAGACGACCTTTTCCGGCACTACGTTGTCCAGAGCCAAAATTTCCGCAGCCAGTTGGCCGAACACATCGTTCGCATCGACGGTCTGGCGGTATCTGACGCAACGTCTACGGATATATCGAGCAAAATTCACCGTGCCTGGATCGACATCAAAGCCGCCATCACGGGAAAAGATAAAGAAACGGTATTAAGTTCGGTTGAGTTTGGCGAGAGCGCGGCTGTCGAGTCATACAAAGACGCCATCGAGAAAGACCATATCCCGGCTTACATTAAGGAAGATCTGCAGAAGCAGCTTACCCAACTGGAAGAAGCCTTGACCAAAGTACAGGGTTTGAAACAGGCCGCTTAAGAAGTAGCCAACTACATGGAGCACCAGCCCGTCCGAGCCATTGGACGGGCTGGTGTGTTTATAACCCTACCTCACGGCCCCACTACTACCCAACCCGTTTGCCCGTCCGGACTACGAACCAGTTGAAACGCATTGGCCGTAGCCAGCACCTCAACAACCGCACCCGTCGGTAAGGTGGCGATCGTGGCGGCCTGTGCATTGGCAGCGTCCAGCAGTGGTCGCGATGCGGGCAATACCAGACGCCGGAGCGGACGTTTTTCGGCTTCGGTGGCACTACTCACGACGTAGCCGGTCAGGCCATCCGGCAACTCGACCCGCAGCCAGGATTCAGTACCGCCAAGGATGGTCAATGCGGTTGCTCTCGGTACCTCACGCAGGGCAACACCCTCACTCCCGGGCGACAGCCGAACAACAGACCGAGCCGCTGATACCCGTACGGAATCACCGAGCCGGTTGGCCGGTAACAGCGATTGGCGCGCCGGGCCGCGGCCCATCCGGATGAACGGCAGGGGATCAGTAGCCCCATCCGTAAAGCCATAAATACCAAAATGCAGGTGCGGCCCCGTGGTACGGGCGTTGCCGGTGTTGCCAATGAACCCAACCGTATCGCCAATGGAGACCCGTTGCCCATTGCTGACGTTCCAGCGGTCGAGGTGGGCGTAGTAGAGACGAATGTTACGATCATTGTCCGTCAGAAAAGCCACGTTACCACCCAGCTTACCTACCCCAACTCCCGAAATAACCCCATCGACCAAAGCCAATGCGGGTGTGCCCCGGGGCGCAAAAATATCGACGCCCTCGTGCCGTCGGCGACCTCCATCCCGCGCCACACCGAAGAAGCTGCTGATCTGTCGACTGTCACGCCCCTTAACGGGAAAGCTCAGGGCGGGTTCGCGTGTAATGCTGATCGTGTAGCTACCCGTCCGCAATAGTTCGGGTTGAATGCGAATAAGGTACGTTCGCGTTCGGCGGGGTTCCCAGGCAAGCACGTTGGTATCTGCTTTGGAGGCCGCTACCAGGCTGGTTTTGTCGCGACTTTCAAGCGCGAATACGTCAATAAACACCTGTGTTTCTTTCTGACCCTGCGTTTCTACCTTTACCAGCAAGCGGTCGCCCCGCTGGGCATCGAGCCGATAACCCACGGCAAAGGCTTTGTTAGCCGAGAAATAGCCGCTTTCGCGGTAGGGAACTGTGATCTTGAGGGAATCCTGTAGTGCACGCTCACCGGCCGATAGCCAGTCGGTACCGAGAGCGGTCTGATCAAGTTTAGCTTGTTTGAGCGATTGCCCGTACTGGTCGTGGGGCGACGACGGGCGGAACAGATTAGCCGTTGGCCCAACGCCGGTACAGGCGCTGACCAGCCCCATGAGCAACCCAATCGAGAGAGAACGGAGTAAGTTGTTTAATTCCATAGTTATCCTACTAAATTAAACGACTTTTTCGCGGTGATGTTTCAGGCGGGATCGGTAACCGATTATGATTAAACTTTCGGCAGCTTTGTTCTATGTCATTACTACCGCGCTGGATATTTCCCAAAAGCAGCATAGTGACGATCTATTGTCTTATTCAAAGAAAGTGAGCACTCTTCAATGTTGGCAGCTTTCTAACTATAATCACATGACGTAATACTCATTATACAACAAAAACGGAAAAGTACAACGCCCAGCCTCCTTCTCATGAAGGACCGGGCGTTGTACTTTTAACATAAGTGTGTATTTGTTTAGTTAGATTTATCAAGTCTATTATTCGATAAATTCAGCATACTACTTGTCAATAAAACCTACCGTTTATACAATTTAATATAAACTTGATACAATATTTACAAACGTTACTCAAGATATCATGTTCTTACGGACATCACTTAACAATTAATATGACTACTAACTTTACAACACATCATGAAAAATTTCTTCTCATTCCTTACCGTCTTAGCAATTGTCGCCTTGAGTTCTGCTAATGCTCAGCCACCCAGAGTTTACATTGATGGTTCATGGTATACACATGAACAAACTGCTTATATTAAATGCACTACGTCTCCTGTTCTTGCGGTCATGGATCCTGCCTGTACTGATGCATCCTGTACTGCTTATAAAAGCATCTTTGTTACGACATCATCTAATTTTTCTCATTCCAATGTCAATACTAACACAGAGCAAATAGTATTAGATTATACGAATCATTATGATGGCTATATTGATGTAGCGTACGCTGGAGATCCTGCCATTTGCCGTATACACATAGTACAAAAACCAGGTGCTGCTACTTTTACAGCAACACCTAGTATCTGCTCTACGGGTTCAAGTGCTACCTATACCCTTGCTGTCAATTATCCTTTTAACAGTACAAACCCGCTTAATATAAAGTGGTATACGTCTGGAGGAGTGACTGTAAACGGAGGTAGTACTTACACTGCTACTAATACAACAACCAGTAGCGTTACGGTTCAATGGTCATCATTTGGGACTATATATGCTCACGGTGAGATTCCGGGCTGCGGTAACGTAGCTGGTGCACAGGATTTAACTTATGTAGGTACACCCAGCAGTAGTAATATAACATTTGCAACAACCGGAGGTGGTGATAATGGGTCTTCATTTTGCGTAGGAAATACACGTAACTACCAATCAAATCCAAATCTTCCCTTATCCCGTTACAACTATAACTGGAGCATTCCATCAGGTAGCAGTAACGTCAGCTATTTTTATTCATATGGCCCTAATGCGACCGTTACTGCTGGATCAACAGGTGGTTTTTTACTTCAAATGGACGTAACTCAGAGTGGCTGTAGCTCGACAGGAGGAAGTTCACGAACATTTTTTATTAACAATTGTGGTGGTTTCAGAGTGGCTAACAACCCATCCACAGACAATATCACAGCTGTTTTCGACAAGGATAATGATACTCAATATTTACCTGATGTTTTGAGGCTATCTACCGAGAAAAATGGAGTAGTCAAAGAAGTAAAGATTAAAGGTCAGTATTCGGACCAAGCGGCAAAAGACGGATTTAGTGTAAATATTGATGTACATACTTTACCCAGAGGTACATACTATTTACAGGGTATTAACAACACATCGAAGTCTGAATCCATTCGAGTTATTTTACAGTGATAATTTCAGGAAGTCATGTACAAAAAACTGATTATTCTAAGTGGACTGTACTTATTAAATAATTTACCTATTTCTGGTCAACATCGAATTGACTACCGTTTTGGCCTCATAGGAGGGCTAAACGCAGCTCTGATTCAAAAAAGTACTGGAATTCAAAATATAAGGTGGCGCTATAATATGGGCCTTACATTGGAACAGCGTTTTTCGCCAACTGTATCTTTAGTTTATCAACTCCTTTACTCTCGTCAAGGAGAAACCGTAAATCTAAAGTACGGTGGCACAGGTCCTACAATAGGTCACCAGTATATTACATTTGATTATATGACTCTGCCTATTATGGTCCGGTTTCGACCTAAAGGAGAACAAGTTTTTTTGGAATTAGGTGGACAAGTAAGTACACTGGTTAATAACTATATTTATATAACGGACCCTTTCAATCAAGGAAAACCTTTTGACAATGTTAATCAATTAGATGTTGGTTTTACGGGTGGTTTAGGTTATCGTTTTGGAAAACATATAGTTGTTGATACACGCTATTATCATGGCACTAAACCAATCTTATCTGACTTTACAGTTGTAAATCCTCAATCGGGTGTACCGACTCTTTACAGACAAGAAAAGTGGTTTAATCGAGTATATTCATTAAATCTGAGTTATTATTTCTAATTACTATTAATCATATAATGGCTTTATTTTTTCAAGAGTAAACCTATTGATTAGTCGTAAAATTTATGAGGACAATTTTTCAATAGTTATCGAACTAAAAAAACAGTCCCTCGGTAAACATAATTTTTCCCGTTAGGGAATTGAACTTTCAATTGATAGGCATAGAGGCCAACGACAAGTTGGCCTCTATAAACTCCATTCCAGAGTAGGTCGCCATTGTTGATAACGCGGGGAGTATCATGAAAAATGATCTCACCCCATCGGTCAAAAATAGTTAGTTCATTTAACTGTAGACTAGTAAACGGAAAGAAGATAACCCAACCCTCATTAGTCCCATCCTGATTAGGTGTGAATGCATCGGGTAGGTGAATGGCATATTCACAAGGTTCACTCAGTACAACGGGCTGCTCAACGGTACAGCCGAGATCATCTTTTACGCTAACATCATAGTGGCCTGCTGAAAGTTGACCAAATGAAGAATCACGCTGATAAGCCATGCCATTGAGACTATAGCTCAGCCCTCTCTGACTTATAGCGTTAACAATGATTTGACCGTCTGTCACCCCACAAGCAGGCGGGATTGTATCAATATGACCAATTGTTGGTCCTTCACTATTGCCAATCAAGATTGATCTTGTGTCACGACAACCAGTTTCATCTTGTATGAATACTGTGTAGGCTCCAGACGATAGATTGTCAAACGTATTAGAAACTTGATAAGTCGAGCCATCTATAGAATAGTTAATACGGCCGTTGCCCTGCTTTATAATGGCGCTAATACGGCCGTTCTTCTTTCCGCATGTAGTTGCGACTATATCTATTTGCTTTAGTTGGAGACTATCAGTCTTTTTTAATGACACAGCTTTAGACGCCGTACACTGGTCTTGATCTTTGACCATGATTGTATAAGTGCCTCCAGGCAAATTAGTAAATTGATTCTCAGTCTTAAAGTCAACCCCGTTAAGCGCATAGCTTAACGAGCCATTACCCCCTGACGCGAAAATAGTCAATGCTCCATTGGTGTTACCGCACTGTGGATCAATCGAAACAACATTGCTAATTGTGGGGGATGGGGGCGAAGAAATAATAACATCTTTTGTTCCCCAACAATTAGCGATTCGATTCATGACAGTATATGTGCCCGCTGAAAGATTTGTGAACACCGGAGAAGTTTGTAAAGGGCCATTATTAATGCTGTATTGGAGTGGATTTCGAGCCGTACCACCAGTAGCCGTTATTGATATAACACCATTATTTTCTCCACAACTAGCTGGAGTAGCGATTATATTGACTAAGTATGCTTCAACTATTTCAATAATGATAGGTATTACTGTAGATTCGCTACTATCTACACCCACAGTTTGGGTCAAGTAGAAGGTCGTAGTTTGGTCTAACGAAGGCGATTGGTAGGTGTTTCCTTTATAAAGCAGTTGCTTTTTATCGGCATCTGCGTACCATTTTATATTTTTCCCTGTAACGGTTAAAATAGGAGTACTACCCCGACAATATGTATCGGGAGATTGTAAAATTAAGCTGTCAGTTAAAGATATTAAGCTAGTATTTATATAAGCATTATTAGTGCAAAAATGTAACTCGCATGTGATGAGATTGATAACTGGCATTAAGCTTATCCCAATAGCTTTTTGATCATTGCTATTTGAGTTACTTCTTACATCGATAATAGTCGTGTTCTTTGTCAATAGATACTCGCCTTGAGCAGTGCCTTTTATAAGGTTAATAAACAGTATTATCGTGAATATCAACGACTTTTTCATAATGACTAATTTCAGAGTAGCATGAATTTGACTATAATCCATTGACATATAATTTTACTTACTCAAAAAGGTCACTTTATTAATGGTTTTCACCTTTTAGCTTGGTTGCATGTTTTAAGTTGGATTACATGAAATCTAGCCTCGCTACCGGTAGCCGCTTTAAAAAATGTAACCAATTATGGCTTATTAATTTGATCTAAGAATTCTTTGCCATCATAGGGCGGGAATAATCGTGCATACCTTGAGTTGTTACGCTTGTAATCTTGAATTTGATTGTAATAGTAATCTCGTTCCCGTACCACTTCTTGGGCTTGTTTGTAAATAACCGTTTCCTGTGCCTGTTCCCGGTAGTAGTCACATAACAACCGGGCACCAAAAACCACGAGTAGCAAGACTAGCCCATAGATCAAAGCGGCATTCCAGTTCGTAAACCCATAGATGTCGCCTGTGACCCGTACCTGACGGGGAATCCGTTGTGTAGTCTTTTCCAGGTTTTGAACTGCTTGATCGGAAGTTTGTGCTATTCGGCTAGCCGCCTGTTTAATAGCCTCTGTTGTCAGCAGGTGGACTTATCGGGCACCACGTTGGACCAATGCGGTACAGGCACTAACCAACCCTATAAGCAACCCAATCGAGAGAGAACGTAATATACGAGTTATACTCTTTTATTAAACGACCCGGTCGCGGTGATACTTCAACCGGGACAGGTAAACGACCATGCCCAGACCAACCAGAACACTCAGAAACGGCACCAGAAACGACAGCCCGGTGGCAACGAAATAGACGACGGTACTAATGAGTAAACTCGTCCGAACGGACTGAACACGTACATGGGCCGCCGGGCGTTTAAGGAGATGATAATCTTTGGTGGCGTAGTTCCACATGCAGAACAGCGTGAAGGAAATCCCGGAAAACAGGAACAGGTATAACGCCGACGAAAGCTGGTGCGCGGGGGTGTTCAGGTAGTCGGCTAGCAGGGAGGTCGTGAAGGGAACAATACTGACCAGTAGCAACAGCAGCCCATTGTAGAACATGAACCGGACATCGCTCCGCCGAATCACGTTGTACATCCGGTGGTGATTGAGCCAGATGATAAAAATGGTTGTGAAACTAATAAAATACGCAATGTAATTGGGCCACTGATGCAGCAGCGCTATGGCCAGATTGTAACTGGAAGTGGCGTCTTTCAGGCTGGGGGCTTTAAGCTGGAAGGTGAGCAACGTAATATCAATCGCGAAAACACCATCGCTGAAGGCTTCCATGCGTAATGTTTCATTCTCCTGAAAGTTTGTCATCAACCCGTGTGTCTATGCTTCACAAACCGTCTGTGCGCCGAATAGTTGTCGGGATACTCATGACCGATTGAAGGTTACCTTCTTGCGGATTCCCAAAGTCCCGCTACGGCAGCTCCGCATCCGTAATGGTAACAATATAGAAGAGCAGGTTTGCCATGTGGTATTATCAACCAACCCTTTACAGTCGTTAGGGGTCTATGTCTTGTGAGTTACTTTTAACAAAAATCCCTATGCGCTACTTCTTTACGTTTGTAAGCCTTTTACTGCTTACCGCTAGTTGCCGGGAGCAAAATAGCGTCTCACCCCTGGATGCTCCTGTTACATCCCTTGCCGACCTGCCTACTATGTACCAATCGTTTCAAGAGGGGAGCGGTGCCGCCGGTCGTCTTAAGCGTGAAACTCAGAACGGCAAAACCAGTGGTGAATGGCGTTATAATGAGCGCGGCCAATTAATCGAGTGGCGACTTTTCCGTTTTGATGCCGTGGAATCAGCCGTTCAGTATCGATACGACAAGGCTGGCCGCTTACTTTATGTACAGCAGTTCGCCAATAACTGCGGCTACTCAAGTGTCTATAATTGTACTGGCCCGGTGGAATGGACGAGTTACGACGAGTTATCAACCGACGCTGCCGGGCGTATTACTGAGAGTCGGACGTATCTTAAGCTAAATGGAAACTGGGATTTTCGTAGTAGAAGCGTGTATGCGTATAACGCGCAGGGGCAACTTATAAAAGTGCTGCGGTATGATGCTAAGGATGTATTGACAGTTACTCAAACACTCACTTACGACGCCCGTATCAATGTAATAGCGATCAGAGAACAAAGCAGCGTAGCGTCTCCTGACCTCGCTGATCGCACGTTTACCTATGCGTATGATACTGGCCGTAATCCCTATTTTAACACGGTTTACTATCCTGCTGCCCTGTTTCTAAGCCGCAACACGCAGTTAGCTCCGGGTTTAACCTATGAATACCGCCCTGATGGCTTGCCGCTACGTATTCGTCAAAATGGGGACGTTACGGAATTGGAGTACTATTAACAGCAGGAGACACACAACCACATGGGTCATCAGTGCAAACGGGGCCCATTCAGGATAATCAATGCATTATCCATTGTATGCCGTTCAAATGACGGATTTTGTTCGAAACGGAAAAGCGACACGAAACTGAAAAAAGTATTCATAAATATATTCCTGACAACAACTTATGGGCGGGGGTTTTCAGGAGCGGAACATAAGCAGGTCGCTCCATAACCGATAAAGGCCGTAACCTATTGAGTTACGGCCTTTATCGGTTGGAAAATAGCTAGTTGCAACGCAGTAGGCGCATTAAGCTTCCGTGGGTTGGCTCCGCTTGGTGAAGAAATAGACCGGAATACCCAGACCGGCAATGAGCAGTCCCATGCCGGTATTAAAAGTTTTGGTGTACAATAAAATTCCGCAGATGGTCAGACCCGCGACGATGTATAACGCCGGTACCAGCGGATACCCGAATGCCCGGTAAGGTCGCTCCGCATCCGGCTCCGTCCGGCGCAACCGAAACAGACCAGTGATGGTGACAACATAGAACAGCAAGGATGCAAAAGTGCAGTAATCCAGCAGGTCACCGTATCGGCCCGACAGGCAAAGCAGCGAGGCCCAGATGCATTGCAGCCACAACGCCCGGCCCGGCACCGCGTTTTTGTTCAGGTGCGAGGCCTGCTTGATGAACAGGCCATCTTTTGCCATAGCGTAGTAGAGCCGCGCTCCGGCCAGAATCAGACCATTGTTACAGCCAAAGGTGGAGACCATGATCAGCACCGCCATAACGGCCACGGCCACGTTCCCAAATACCGTTTCGACGGCGGCTGTAGCCACGCGGTCGGCATCGGCAAACTGAATACCGCGCCCCATAATGTCCGAAGCCGTTGGCAGTCCTTTCAGCGGCAGTAGCGACAGGTACGAGACGTTAGCCAGAAAGTAAATTGTGGTGACGATGAGCGTTCCGAAGAACAGGGCCAGCGGGATGTTCCGGCGGGGATTTTTGATCTCGCCCGCAATGAAGGTGACGTTATTCCACGCATCGGCCGAAAACAGCGACCCGATCATCGACGTACCAAAGGCCAGCACCAGCGCAATACCCGCCAGCGGCAGCACCTCGCCCGTGGCCGTAACGGTACTGGCCGCCCAGGCGTTAGTCAGGTTGGTCGAAAGCAGGCCCGTACTCAGCCCGATGGTGATCCCAACAATAATCAGCCCAAGCAACGCGATCAGCTTAGCCGAAGTGAACACGTTCTGGATCAGTTTGCCACTCTGAACCCCCCGGCTATTGAGCCAGGTCAGCAGCACCAGACTGGAAATGGCAAACAACGACCCCAACGTAACCTTGATCGGACCAAGGGCCAGCAGGACATTATCGGGACCGAGGGCTGGAACAAACACGGCGGTATATTTGGTGAAAGCAACGGCTACGGCCGCGATGGTGCCCGTCTGAATAACCGTGAAGACCGTCCAGCCATAGACGAATCCCGTCAGGTGGCCGTAGGCACGTTGAATGTAGATGTACTGCCCACCCGCTTTGGGCATCATACCCGCGAGTTCGCCGTAGCTTAGCGCTGCCGCCACGGTCAACACGCCCGTCAACACCCAGAGCATCAGCAGCCAGCCCGACGACCCCAGGTTACGGGCCATATCGGCTGTGACGATGAATACGCCGGAACCGATCATGGAGCCGGAAACAATCAGCGTAGAGTCGAGCAGGCTTAGCGACCGTTTAAATTCTGTCGGCTCGTTGGCCACATCGGCCGTAGAAAGGGAGTTCGGTAGGTTGTCGGACATGAACTATAAGATATAGCTACAAGAAGCAAGCGTTTTGTCGGAAAAACAACCATTTTGCTTAATAATCGTCGGCTAAATCTGATTTCGACTACTGTTATCTCTTGATCTCATGTACCCTGCAACCGTTTTATTTCCGCTTCCAGTTGGGCGATACGGGTGCGCTGGCTAGCCAGCAGCCCATTGATTTCGTCCAGGGTATAGCGCGGTGTGATGTGCTGCGGACAGTTCCAGTCAAACGCTTTTACGTGGAGCAGCAGCATCCGTTCGGGGGTGTGTCTGTAGCTGGTGGGGTCCAGAAGAGCAAACAGATCAGGTCGGTCAGCCAATTCCACGATCTCGGCTTCGGCATACAGTTTCAGCCGGGCCTGGTGGGCGTAATCGACCAGAATCAGCGAAACATTCGGGTGCGTGAGTACATTACCTACAGAGATGTATTGCTTATTTCCCCGAAAATCAACGAAGCCCAGCGTTTGGTCATCAATGGCCTTCAAAAAACCTTTCGGCCCACCCCGATGCTGAATATACGGGAAGTCATTTTCGCCGTAGCTGGCCAGATAAAAGCTATCCCGGTCGGCGATAAAGCCGATTTCATTGTCCGTCAAGCCCTCGAAGCGGGTGTTTCGTTCAACGCGGTCGTAGGTTTGCCGACTGCCATAGCGTTCCTGTACCGCTTTGACCGGCTCTGTGAATGCCAATGATGCGTAATTGCGTGCCATGATGACTAGCGTTTTGTGGAGGTGACTGATGTCCTGAACGATTAATTAATACGCCGTTCGGTTTCCAGAATAGGCGCGTCGTTGATGCTGGCAAACCGTTTCCTCATGAGCCCGTTTTCGTCAAATTCCCAAAGCTCATTCCCATAGCTGCGATACCATTGCCCATCGGTATCATGCCATTCGTACTCGAACCGAACAGCCATCCGGTTTTCCCGGAATCCCCAAAGTTCTTTCTTCAGCCGATAATCCAGTTCTTTAGCCCATTTGCGGGTCAAAAAGGCCTTTACTTCCTCACGACCGTTGATAAAATCGGTTCGATTACGCCATTCCGTGTCAACGGTATAAGCCAGACTTACTTTTTCGGGATCTTTACTATTCCAGGCATCCTCGGCGAGCTGCACTTTTTGCAGAGCCGTTTCGAGCGTAAAAGGCGGTAAAGGTAACCGTTTAACCTCCTGCTGTTCTTTTTCGGCTAGCACGTCATCCCACATGGTATCGCCACATTCTTCCCGTACAAAAGGGGTTTCGTCATTGATTTCATCCAGTGTGTCCATCGCTTTAGTTGATTTAAGTAGTTATTTATTTAAAAACAGACCGGTCTGTCTACTAACAGGTAAAAAATTAGAGCATTCGCTCCACGATACGCCGGGCCGTCTGAATCGGCTCCAGACTATGAAAGAGCTGGCTGGTGATCAATGCTCCTTCGAAAAGCAGCGTCACTTCGTCGGCAATGTCCGGTCCGGCGGCCGGTAGTAAGTCAGCAAACACCTGGCCCATGCGTGATTTATGTCCCTGGATAAACTGCCGTGTATCGGTCTCGTTTATATCCAGTTCAACGAGTGCATTCTGAAAATTACAGCCCCGGAAATCAACGCTGGTCGAGTAATCGCCGAGCATATCGAACAGGGCCAGCACTTTCTCTTTCGTCGTCGATGGACCACTTATCGTCTTTTCCACCTGCTCGAACCAGGCCTGACTGGTTTCCATCAGATAAGCCTTCAGAATATCATCCTTTGTTTTAAAATGCTGGTAAAGACTCGCTTTAGCCACCCCAGCCTCCTCAATAAGTTGATTGATACCCGTTGAGTTGTACCCTTGCCGATGGAATAACCGGGCCGCTGTATCGAGAATGCGCTGACGTACGGCTGATGGTTCGGATTTTAATTTAGCGGGGATAGTCATTTCCATATAAATAGACAGACCTGTCTGTTCAACCTATCTGATTTACTAACCAAAGCCGACAGATGAATAGTTTCCCAGAGCCGATTTATCTTTTAGCATTCTTACAAAACCTCTATTTCATCCACCGCCAGTTGCGCCGTTTTACCCGGATTGCGCAGCCCCGCCGGAACCTGTCTGACGTTTCGGGCAATGATGCGAATGTAGCGGGCGGTCGTTGGCGCAAAATCGAACGGAAGCCGGGCAATGCCCCGTTTGCCCCCTTCGGCCGCGTTCGTTTTCGTCGTCAGCACCGGTGTAAACGTCGTTCCATCTTCAGAAACGGCAATCTCGACTTCTTTGGGCAGACAGATATTCCGAGCAGTGTACTTCAGGAAACCCACCCGAACGCTCTGTACCGACTGCGACTGTCCGAGATCGAGCACCACACCAAAATCATTGACAAACGAAACGACACCGGCCACTTCGTACCCGCCCATGCTGCCGGTCGTGCCATCGGTGAGGCTTAAATTCCGGTCGGGACGGCCGGTTGTGGGCGCATACAGCAGTGTGTACGTTCTACCCGTTGCCTTCGACACGATGTATTCGGCCTGCACGTTCGCCAACTGGCTCAGCGGCCGGGCACCCGAAAACGTTGCCATCCGAACCGTAGTCGATTTGTCAAGGAGTAAGGGCTGCTCGTAGCGGGGCGACTCGCCCGAGGGAATGCTGCCGTCCAGCGTGTAGCGAACAACCGAAGCCGGAACAACCATCGACTCGCTACTCGGCGATATGCTCACCACGACTTTGCCATCAGTGGTGGGTTTGGCCGATGGTTTCGCATCGTAGAATGTCCGGGCGAAATTGACATCCAGCGCCGTAAGCCGGTCGAAATGAGTCGCCAGTCGGCGACTGAAGTCGTCGTAATTTATCTGCTCCAGGGGGCTCCAGGCTATTTCGGCCAGGGCGGCTGCACGGGGCCAGAGCATATACTCGATCTGATCGGGTGTGTCGATGTATTCAGTCCATAGATTGGCCTGAACGCCCAGAATGTGCGACGCGTCGGCGGGCGACAGACTTGCGGGTGTTGGGTTGTACGAATACACCATCGACAGCGGCAGCGACCCGCCAAAGCCCGTTGGCTGCGTGGCCGGATCGCCCTGAAAATGGTCGAAATAGCAATACTGGCCGGGCGTCATAATGACATCATGCTGCTTGCGGGCCGCGTCGAGGCCGTATTTCGTCCCGCGCCAGCTCATGACGGTCGCGTTGGGCGACAGTCGGAGCGAGGTGCCGTTACCTTCCAGAATTTCGTCCCAGCCAATGATCCGTCGGCCTTTCGACGTGACGAACTTATCAATCCGGTTCACGAAATACCGCTGTAATCCGAACTCATTTTTCAGCCCTTTCTGTTTGATTAGTCGCTGGCAAAACGCGCTCTTCCGCCAGGCGGCCTTCGGGCATTCATCCCCGCCAATGTGAATGTATTTGCCCGGAAAGAGGCTCATTACTTCCGTCAGCACATCTTCCAGAAACGTAAATGTCTTTTCCGTTGGGCAGAATACATCCTCGAACACACCCCATTTTGTGGCTACCTGATACGGCCGGCCATCGAGTCCTGTTGGCGAGCAGCCCAGTTCGGGATACGACGCCAGAGCCGCGAGCGCATGGCCGGGCAGTTCGATTTCGGGGATAACGTTAATGTATTTGGTGGCCGCATAACGTACCACTTCTCTGATGTCGTCCTGGGTGTAATAGCCTCCATACGGTTTGCCATCGAACACCTGCGGGTCGGAGTCGTCGTAATGCCCAACAATGGTTTCGCGCCGTTGCGCCCCAACCTGCGTCAGGTTAGGATATTTCCTGATCTCGATGCGCCACCCCTGGTCGTCAGTCAGGTGCCAGTGAAAATTGTTGAACTTGTGGAGGGCCATTAAGTCGAGGTACTTCTTAATGTACTCCACCGAAAAGAAATGCCGACTCACGTCGAGGTGCATCCCCCGGTAACGGTAACGCGGTTGGTCCTGAATCCGGCAGGCGGGCAGGGTGGCAAGAGCATTCGGCACAGGGCTCTTGTTCTTCCCAATGCCCAGCGCCCCAGGCGGCATAAGTTGGTATAGCGTCTGGACAGCGTAGAAAAAGCCTTTGGTATTGGCCGCTTCGAGCGTTACCCGCCTATCGGTTACATTGATGCGGTAGCCTTCTTCCCCAAGTGCAGCATCGGTTATGGGCAGAAACTGGATTGTCTTCCCGGCTGCCGTTGGATTGGGAGCAGTTTGAACAAAAATCCCGCTCCCGGTGGTACGATTCAGCCGGTTGGCCAGGGTATCGGCAATGGCTTTCAGGTCGGGTTGCCCGGCGGGTATGGTAATCGTTGTGGTGCTGTCAAAGGTAAACTGACCGGTGCCTGCTTCGAGTTGAGCCGGTTTGGGAATGATGGAAAAGCGATTCGTTAACTGAGCAAACGTGGTATGGGTATGAAGACAGAAAACGGCAATAATAAAAACAAAGCGGAACGGCATACGTTGAGTGAGATCTAGTTTTATACGTCAACTGAAAAACAACTGAAAACCGTATAGATTTTCCCGGATTCCTGTACAATCGATCAAAGACCGCGGCCCGCAGAACACGAACTAGTGTAGCTCTGTGTTCTGCGGGCCGCGGTCTTTGATATCAATCGTTTATTTAGTCAACCAGTACTTTTGGTCCCTGCTGGTTTATTTGCGACACGTAGGCTTCGCTGGCAATACCAACCGCCAGGAAAGCCTGCTGCATGGCAGCACCCACCTTTCCGGCGGTCTGTGCATCGCGGCTCAGTGCGAACATCGACGGTCCGGAGCCGGAAATACTGCAACCAAGCGCGCCATTGTCCAGAGCAGCTTGTTTAGCTTCGTTGAATTCAGGAATCAGAATAGCCCGCACCGGCTCAATGATCACGTCGACGAGCGAACGGCTGATGAGGCTATAATCGGGCGTCATTAAACCGGCAATCAGACCGGCTACGTTACCCATCTGCGTAATGGTATTTTTCAGCGATACTTCATTTTTGAGAATGAAGCGCGCGTCTTTGGTATTGACTTCAATATCGGGGTGAACCAGCGTACAGAACAGCGTGGCCGGTGTCTCGATCTTGATCACATCCAGCGGACTATAGCTCCGCACGACCACAAAGCCGCCTAACAACGAAGGCCCGACGTTATCGGCATGGGCCGAACCACAGGCAATGCGTTCACCTTCCATCGCAAACGGTAGCAACTTCAGCGTAGGCAACGGCCGGCCAAGCAATTCGTTGACAGCGTACACCCCGGCTACGGCACTGGCCGCACTGGAGCCCAGACCGCTACCAAGGGGCATTTGCTTATGCAGCACAATGTCGAGGCCGAGGTCGGTGCGGTTAATGCTCTTTAGATAGGTCTGTATGGCAATACCCGCCGTATTCCGGGATGCTTCGCGGGGAAGCCGTCCTTCGTCGCCGATAATGTCTGTAATCCGAACGCCCGGCTCATCGCTGGTTGTCAGTACAATCTGGTCGCCGGGATTATCGACGGCAAACCCAAAAATATCAAATCCACAGGCAACGTTAGCCACAGTGGCGGGGGCAAATACTCGAATAGAATCCACGATAGAAGGAGCAACAAAGCGCAAAGGTAGTGATTTGGGCTGAAAATCAGCCGGGTGTTCTACCCGGTGCCTTTAGTCATCATCGTCCTCGTCGCCATCGGCAGTTTTACCGGTTCGGACAAAGGCCCCCCGGCGCGGGGCGGGCATCACACTTTTCTCACCGCGCACCGTTTGCCACACGATCTCACTGAAAATAAGATCGTCGATTTCGTCGGGGCGGGTCAGGTTAAAGAGCGACGACCGTTTTGAATTTACGTTGACCGCTACGTTTTTCTGGTTGATGTCGATACCGGCTTCCCGGGCGGTAAACGGGGCCGGATTGGCTTTTTTATCGAAACAACGCCACATAGGCGTAGCAGCCGCATCGTACTGGCTCATGGGTTTCAGCCCCAGAATCAACTCGATGGTACGCAGCAAACCCGAAGTCGAGTACATGGTGTGGTCAACGAAACCGCGCTTCACAAAGCCACCAGCCACGAACGCTATGGAGCGGTGTGCATCCACATGGTCGGGGCCGTTCTGAGCGTCATCTTCCAGAATGAACACTACCGACTGATTCCAGATGGAGCTTTTGGACAGGTGCTCCACGAACCGACCCACAGCCAGGTCATTATCGGCAACGGCGGCATCGGGCGTGGGCATACCAATGCGGGCACCCGAGGTGTGGTCGTTACCAAACCGCAGCGTACTGAAAGTCGGCAGTTTCCCGGCGGCCAGCAGCTGGTCGAAATCGGTTTCCCAGGCTTCCTCACGCTTGCTGTCCATGTAACCCAGATTATACCCTTTGAAGGTGGGGCAGAATTTCCCTTCCAGCGTTTTAATGTTCGGCTTTTCGTCGTCGGCAAACCAGCCGTAACTCCGGAACGATATGCCCGCCCGCTGGCAGTGGTCCCAGATGAAGCCATCGCGCGGGTGCGCTATTTCTTTCTGACCTTCGTAATCGTAGGTGCCCCCCCGGCCGCCGTAGCTGGTCACCCAGTTCTTCTCGACGTAATCGTTGGCGTAAGCCGCCGACGACCAGTTATGCCCGTCGGCACTGACTTCGGCATCGACGTAGAAGTTATCCAGCAGCACAAACTCTTTAGCCAGCGCGTGCTGATTGGGCGTTACTTTCTCGGGAAACAGACACAGAGACGCATCGCCGTTGCCTTCTTTCATATCGCCCAGAATCTGGTCGTAGGTGCGGTTCTCCTTGATGATGTAAAACACGTATTTGATGGGAGACTTATCTCCCACCCGCATCGGGATTGGGTTACCCGCTTCGCCCTCCGTACGCAGTTCCTTACTCTTTGTGTAGGGCGTATTGGCGTATACCAGCCGCGAATAAGCAGCCAGCGTCTCGGTGTCGGGCGTGTCGATGATGGAAAGCGTACCCTTGAAAAGGCCGGCGATGTACTGCACCGGGCCGGGATTGGCCTGCGGATTTGGCCCGATTTGCTGCGGGGTGCGCGTCCGTACCGGATTAGGCCCTTTCGGGTTAGCTTTTGAGGAAAACCCTTTGCCGTTGGTGACGTAGAGCTTCGAGCCAATCACCTTTACCGCCGTTGGGTACCAGCCCGTCGGGATAAACCCGCTGGACTGGCTGTGTCCTTTCTTTGTCACGTCGAATACTGCCAGGCAGTTGTTATCGGCATTGGCGATGTAGAGTATATTTTCGTCGTCGCTCAGGGCCAGTCCGTTGGGCGTGGTGCCTATGGGCGCATTGGGAAATAGCGATGTCGTGAGCGTTTCAATCACCTGCCGCTTCGGTACGTCGATGAGCGCCACGGTGTTATCGTTACCATTGGCCACGTACAAATACCGGCCATCTTTGGTAAGCAGGAGGTCGTTAGGGTTTTTATTCGTCGGAATTTTAGCGGCTATCGTCTGTTTATTGACATCCACGACCAACACGCTGGCACCACCCCAGGACGAGATGAACAACTCATTTTTGTCGGGCGACAGCAGACAGGTGTAGGCTGCGGCCCCGATATTCAGCTTTTTAAGTACCTGCCGGGTTTTGGTATCGGCGATATACAGCGAGCTATCTTCTTTTGTGACGATATAAAGCCTGTTCCGGGCATCATCGACGCACAAACCCGTCGGCGAAATCTTAACAGGCCAGGGTTTTCCTAATACAATCGGCTCATCGGGTACCAGTTGTTTATTCTCGATCCTGTAGACCAAAACCTTGTTATCGTTCCCGCCCGACGCATAGAGCCGCGTTTCGTCGTCGCTGAAGGCTAGCCCCAGATACGACTTGCCGACTTTAGCTGTATCGATAATCTGCTCCGTGCCAGCATCGATCAGGGTGATGCTTTGGGTACTCTGACCGTTGTTGGTTACGGCGAGGTATTTCCGGGAGGGCGAAACGACCAGATTCAGCGGCAAATCATCCAGATCGAGGCTACGTCCGGGTGGTGTCAACGCCCATCCATTGGGCAGGTTGACCCGTTTGGCGGCCAGTTTCTGATACGTTTCGGCCTCTTCCGACGACGCGGCTGTATTACCAGCCCGGTGGCATCCTGCCAGTATGGCCAGCAGCAGACTAAAGCCGCAGAGCAATATTGAATAGTTTTTCATGCAATTGAAAGGGTTAGGAAAGTCAGTATATGGGTTTTACGAGATCGTTGTATTTTCCGTGGTGTCAGGTTTAAGAAACTGACACCATTAATCGTCGTCATCATCATCATCATCTTCCGCACCCGCTAGATGCGCGGGGTACTTCTTTTTTCCCTTTGCTGTAAACCACAAAATCCGGTTGAGCAGATCGTCGTGACCACGGTCGATCTGGTGAAATCCAAAGCGGATCGACTGGTTTGTAAAGCGCAGCGACGCGCCTTTCTGCCCCGCAGGCAACGCGTTCATTTCGGTCAGCGATACCCGGTTTGGCATAGCTTTATAGGCAAACGACAAATCGGGTTTGTCGGTAAAACAGTCGAACATGGGCAGGGCTGTAGCGTCGATCACGTTCATGGGCGGCAGGCCCAGAATCTGCTCCATCGTGCGCACTACTGAAGTCTGGTTGTAATTGGTATGCACCGTTTTCTGCAAGCGCGAATACGGGCTGACCACAAAGCCGGTTGTCCGGTAAGCCGACACATGGTCCCAACCCGCCTGCGAATCATCTTCCGTAATAAAAATGACCGTCGAAGCCGCAAACCGGCTGTGCGTGATGGCATCGACAATGCGCCCGACGGCCAGATCGTTATCGGCCACCATGGCTCGGGGCACGGGAAAGCCGGGGGTCATGCCCGAGGTGTGATCGTTGGGCAGCGACATCACCATCAGGTTCGGCAGATCGGCGTTGGGGTCGGCGGCTGTTTCGTTCAGTTCCTTGATAAAAGCATCGGCGCGCATCTGGTCGCTGATGGTTTCGTCGTCGCAGCCCGGAAAATTCATGGCCAGAATAGGCCGTACCCGCGAAATGGTGGTGGTATTGGTGTAGGAAAAGGGCTTGCCCTCCTGCCGAAGCTGAAACAGCTTGCTCCAGTCATATTCTTTCTTATTGAAGGCACAGGAGCAGGCTTCGCCGTACATGCGCACGGTTTTGCCGTGGTCGAGGGCGTTATTCCAGATGAGCCCTTTTTTGTTGTACACCATCGCATCATACAGCACGTGTGGGTAACTGCGGAACCACGCCCGAACGCTTTTCTCGGTATAGTCGGTCACCATAGCCGCGCTGGCCCAGTGGTGCCCCTCCGCCGACGATTTTCCGGACACGTAGTAATTGTCCATCAGCAGGTAATCCTGCGCCAGCCGATGCTGGTTGGGCGTGATGCTGTCGCCGAAGATGCATAGCTCTGGCGCGCCGTTGCCCTGCGGCATATCGCCCAAGACCTGATCGTAGGTGCGATTTTCCTTGATGATGTACAGCACGTGCTTAAACACCGACGGCTCGCCGATGCGCTCCGGTACGGGCTTGGGAGCCACGTTTGGCCGGGGCAGCTGTTCGGTCAGGGCCAGCCGAAACTGTTGGCTCATTCGTTTCACCTTGTCGGTATACGTATCCAGCTGCGACTGGCTCGGAATGGGAATGAAAGAAATAGAGGCCAATTGCCTGTGTGAATTAAAGGCCTTCAACTCTTTCGACGGATTCTTGCCCTGGCTCCCCTGATCGACCGGGTTTGCGATCCGGGCACCCACAGCTTCTAGATTCGTCACGTACAGTTCATCGCCATTCAGCACAATACCCGAGGGGTATGCCTGCGTCGGAATATAGCCTTTAATGGTCGAAGCTCCTTTTCCGGTAGCCGACGCATTTTCGCCAAGTGCCACCACACAGAGAGCATTGTCCATCCCGTTGGCGACGTACAGCGTGGTTCCCTGCGGATTGATAGCCAGCGCATTGGGTGTACTGCCGATGTACCCATTCCCCCTGTTGAATAAGCCCACGAAAATGGAATCGGTCACCTGCTGGTTTTTGGTGTTGATGACCGACACATAATCGCTGTTGCCATTGGCGATGTACAGAAACTGCTGGTCGGGACTGCTGATGATGGCGTTGGGATGCAGCCCGACGGATAACTCCCGCTCGGCTTTCCCCTGCATGATGTCAATGACCGATACTGTTCCCCGCGCCATAGCCCCCGTTTTCGGGTCGATGTAGGCGCTTCCCCATGGAATACCGGCCGTTTCGAGGCCGTTGGTCGCATCGGGCACCGGCCCGGCCCAGTTGGTCACGTAAGCTCGTTTGCCGAGGATCGTCAGGCCAAAGGGAGCCACGCCGGTGGGAGCCGTCCAGATAACCCGCTGGTCGTTTACCCGCATTTTTACCAGTTGGTTATTTCCATTGAGAACGGTGTAGAGTATCAGTTCACCGGCCTCCTCTTTCAGCACCACTTCATTCGGCAGAGCGATGGTAGCCGGGGCCACCGGCTGGAACGGAATGGCCCGAATGAGCCGGGCGCGGGAGCCGTCCCAGACAACCTGCATCACGTGCGAGTTAGCGACATCCCGGCCACCGGCACCCCAGAAAATATAGGTTGAATCGTGGTGAACGATGGCCTTAATCCCCGAAAAGGAACTCATGCCTCCTTTCAAACTCGATCCTTTATTGTAATCCCAGCGCGAAACCAGCTTATGACTTTTCACATCGAAAAACGCAATACCATAGCGATCTTCCACTACCAGTGTTTTTTTATCGGGCAGCAGTACGGCATCCAGGCTATGGTTTTCAACAGTAGCCTCACCAAAACTAACCGACTCCCCTGCCCCGTCGATCACCCGGTTATAAGGCATCAGAAATGGGGACGTATTGGTCAGAGTACTATCGTCCGTAGCCGTTCGATAAGCCGACGAAACCGCCGAACGGCCGCCGGTCACAGGCCCGAACTGATGACAGCTACTCAACAGCGAAACGCTGGAAAGTATACATAAGCCAAAAGCAATTGATCGTAAATTAATTTTCATAGTGTGCCGTTTTCCAGACCAAATCTGGCCGTTAAAGATAGGGGGTTATACTAGGATTGAGGTAGACAGGTATGTTATCAAATAATTTCCTTGCTATTTATGAGCGTAGAAAGCCATTGTCTTACAGCCTTTCTATCAGGGTAAAACAGGTTACTAAATTTCTTTACTGTTTACCCCTTTAACGACATCCATCTCATGGCCATCTTACTTCCTCGACGCGAATTCATCCGACAGGCCACCGCAGCGAGCGTCATGCTGGGCGCTCCTGGGCCCCTTATTCAAACCAATGGCTCAGCCGCCGAAAAAGTGGTCGTTGGCATCATGGGTACCAACGGGCGGGGTGAAGCCCTTGCCCAGGGGTTTGCCAAATTGCCCGGTGCCGAAGTGAGCTATATCTGCGATGTCGATGAACAGGCGGTTGCCAAAGGATTGAAAGCCGTTCAGTCGGGCGGGCAGAAGAAAGCCCCAAAAACCACCGGCGATTTTCGGCAGATACTCGATGACAAATCAGTCGATGCGCTGGTCATTGCCGCCCCCGACCACTGGCACGCACCAGCGGCTATCCTGGCCCTTAAAGCGGGCAAAAACGTATACGTCGAAAAGCCATGCAGCCACAACCCCCGCGAAGGCGAATGGCTGGTACAGGCGGCTCAGAAATACAAAAAAGTGGTGCAGATGGGCAACCAGCGCCGGTCGTGGCCCAAAGTGGTCGAAGCCATTAATATGGTGAAAGAAGGCGCCATCGGTCGGGCGTACTTTGCCAAAGCCTGGTACGCCAATACCCGCGTGAGCATCGGCCGCTGCAAACCCGCTCCCGTACCCGCCGGATTCAACTTCGACCTTTGGCAGGGGCCCGCCCCACGTCGGGAATACCGCGACAATATTCACCCCTACAACTGGCATTGGTTCTGGCACTGGGGCACCGGCGAACTGCTTAACAACGGCACCCACTTCATCGACCTGTGCCGCTGGGGCCTGGAAGTCGACTACCCCACGGAAGTCAACTCGGTAGGTGGACGATACGCGTTCGAGGACGATTGGGAAACGCCGGACACGCAGCTGACCAACTTCGCCTTCGCTAATCGAAAAAGCATTTCGTGGGAAGGCCGGAGCTGTAACGGACGCAACGTCGAAGGGATTTCAGGCGGGGTGGATTTCTACGGGGAGAAAGGCACGATGGCCATTCAGGGCAACGGCTACACCCTCTACGACAACAAGAACAAAGAACTGAAAAAGGTCAGTGGCGACTCGAACCAGGTCACCGCATCGGGGCCGGGTTTCGATATGGACGTCGACCATTTTGCCAACTTCCGCGATGCTATCCGAACGGGAGCGCGACCAGTTTCGTCCATCGAAGATGCCAACAAAAGCGTGTTGCTGTGCCAGTTGGGCAACATTGCCCACCGCGTAGGCCGCTCACTAAGCTGCGACCCTGCCACCGGACGCATTAAAAACGACCCCGATGCCATGAAACTCTGGGGCCGGGAATATGATCCGGCCTGGATGCCGGTGGTTTAATAGACCACCCCCAACCCCGCTCTAACTTCAATATGCCAACACGACGAACCTTCATCCGGTCAACTACTACCCTTGGCTTAGCCGCCAGCTTTTCCGACCTGACAGCTATAACCAACACGCCAACAGCCGATAAAGGCCGGATAGGTATTATCGGGCTGGATACATCACACAGCACCGCGTTTACAAAGCTCCTCAACGACCCAAACTCGGGGGCGGATCTGGCGGGTTTTACGGTAGTAGCGGCTTACCCACAAGGTAGCGCCGACATTGAATCCAGCACGAAGCGCATTCCCGGCTATACGGAAGAGGCTAAAAAGATGGGGGTAGAGATTGTCAGCTCCATCCCAGACCTGCTCAAAAAAGTGGATGTCGTCTTACTGGAAACCAACGACGGCAGGCCGCATCTAGAGCAGGCCATGCAGGTGCTGAAAGCAAGAAAACCACTCTTTATCGACAAACCTGTTGCCGGTACGCTGTCCGATGCCGTGACGATTTTCCGGCAGGCTAAACAGATGGGTGTTCCCATTTTTTCGGCTTCCTCCCTGCGGTATTCGGCCAGTGCCCAGGCGGTTGCCAAAGGGTCGATTGGGACCGTTTTGGGCGCCGATGCGTTTAGCCCGGCCCATCTGGAGAAAACCCACCCCGATCTGTTCTGGTACGGCATTCATGGCGTCGAAACGCTGTATACGGCCATGAACACTGGTTGCAAACAGGTCGTTCGGGTGCAGACTGATGGGACCGATGTAGTGGTGGGCACCTGGGCCGATGGCCGGATTGGTACGTTCCGGGGAACGCGGACGGGCAAAAACGAATATGGCGGGATGGCCTATGGCGAGAAAGGCAACGCCCCCCTCGGCCCGTACGACGGATACCGCCCGCTGCTTGTTCAAATAATTGAGTTTTTCAAAACTGGTGTGCCGCCCGTCAGTGCGGAAGAAACGCTGGAAATTTACACCTTCATGGAAGCCGCCGACGAAAGCAAACGGCTCGGCGGAGTGCCCGTTCTTCTGGAAACCGTACGACTGAAAGCCGAAAAACTGGCAAAAATCCGGTAATTGTCTGGGCTAAGCTCCAGCTTGGCCCTTGTGCATAAGGTAAATGGCCAATCTCTGGATTGGCTCAGACAACTATGAATCAACCCATAAAAACAGCACAGGTCGACGCCCTCAGGGTTAATGTTTACCCAACCCGACAGGAAATGGGGGCATCGGCCGGGCAGGCCGTTGTTGAAAAAATCAACGCCTTGCTGGCCGGAAAACCGACGATCCGAATGATTTTCGCTGCGGCCCCCTCGCAAAACGAACTGCTGGCCTATCTGGTCCAAAGCCCGGCTATCGACTGGTCACGCATCGACGTTTTTCACATGGACGAATACGTGGGTTTATCCGAGAAGGCTCCGCAACGGTTTGGTACGTTTCTACGTCAGCACCTATTTGACCGCGTAAAGCCCCGAACGGTGAATCTCATCGACAGTGGGGCCGATGATGCCGAACAGCAATATGCCAAACGCCTAACCGAAGCGTCGATTGATATTGTTTGTCTGGGTATTGGCGAAAACGGGCATATAGCCTTCAACGACCCACCCGTTGCGGATTTTGACGACTCAGCCGTCATTAAGCGGGTGCAACTTGATGACGTTTGTCGGCAGCAGCAGGTCAATGACGGTTGTTTCCCAACATTTGATGACGTGCCCAAAGAGGCTCTCACCCTCACCATTCCAACGCTTATGGCCGGAGAAAACCTGTTTTGCGTGGTGCCTGGACCAACAAAACGCGACGCCATACATCGGATGATGACCGGTCCTGTTGCCACAAGTTGCCCGGCGTCCGTTCTGAGAACCCACCCAAACTGCACCTTATACGTCGACGAAGCGTCCTTCGGCAATGCCCTGCCATGATGCCGCTGGACCAAAACCCCACTCTGCTGGTTCTGTCCGGGATTCATTGCAAGACCTACGAACCGGTCGATGTCAAACCGCCCAACTGGGCGTTGCTACAATCATTTATCGACGCATCCGGCGGGCGTATTCGCCTGGTTATGTTGTCGCCCGAATGGACCGGCTCGGCTGATTTATCCGGAAGTGTATTGAACACGGCTTGCTGGTGGCCATTCGGGCGACAGCGTTAGCATAGGTGGTTTGCTCGCCGGAAACTACCGGTTGGCGGGGCGGTTACGTTGACCAACGAAGGTAAGCTGCATCTGGCGGCTTAACCATGGTATCCCGGCAGATTTGGTATTATGCCAGAGGGATAAAATTATTAAAGCATATAAAAAAGGGTATGACACAGACCGGGCCGCCGGAGCGTATTCACAAACAAAATATGAACACATCCATAGACTCCAGGACTCTCAGCTCACGCGACACAACGATCTCTATCGCCATCATCGGCGTGCTATTTTTTGTATTCGGGTTCGTCACCTGGGTCAACGCCATTCTGATCCCCTACTTCAAAATCGCCTGTGAACTGACCAACTTCCAGTCGTACCTCGTCGCCTTTGCGTTCTACATTTCCTACCTGGTGATGTCGGTGCCGGCGTCGCTGTTGCTGAAGAAAGTCGGGTTCAAACGCGGGATGATGGTGGGCTTCTTCACCATGTCGCTGGGGGCTATGATTTTTATACCGGCCGCGTTGAGTAGGGCATATCTGGTTTTCCTGACGGGTTTGTTTACCATCGGCGTTGGTCTGGCCATATTACAGACAGCCGCCAACCCGTACATCACGGTGCTGGGTCCGCACGACCGGGCCGCCCAACGCATCAGCATTATGGGCATCTGTAACAAAATGGCGGGCATTCTGGCCCCGCTCCTGTTTGCAGCCGCCATCCTCCGTCCCACCGACAGCGACCTATTCAAGCAGTTGCCGACAATGGAGCCCTCCGTCCGAGCGGCTGCACTGGATGCCTTAATTCGGCGGGTGATTGTACCTTACTCGGTGGTCAGCGTGGTATTGATGGGGCTGGGTTTATTGATCTGGCGGTCGCCCCTGCCTGAAATCGACACCGAACAGGAGAGCGACGATCTGGCGATAGCCAACGCCGACAAGACCAGTATTCTGCAATTTCCGCAGGCCGTGCTGGGCGCCGTGGCCATCTTTTTCCACGTAGGCGCTCAGGTCGTTGCCATCGACACCGTCATTGGGTACGCCACGTCGATGGGCTTATCCATCCTGGAAGCCAAAGTATTTCCGTCTTACATTCTGACCGCGACCATTACGGGCTATATCATCGGTATCAGTGCCATCCCCAAATGGATTCGGCAGGTCAACGCGTTCCGGATTTGTACATTTCTTGGGCTGATCTTCAGCTTGTTGTTATTGACCACCAGCGGGCGCGTCACCCTGCTCGGGCATACCACCGATATTTCCCTGTGGTTTCTGATTAGTCTGGGGCTGGCGAATTCGTTGATTTGGGCGGGTATCTGGCCGCTGGCTCTCGACGGGCTGGGCCGTTTCACCAAAGTGGGGGCGTCTTTACTGATTATGGGTCTGTGCGGCAATGCCCTGATGCCGCTCGTCTACGGCCACTTCGCCGATGTATATGGCACAAAACTGGCCTACTGGTTGCTGCCGGTCTGTTACAGCTACCTCATTTTTTACGCAGGGTATGGGCATACGATTCGGCGGTGGTAAAAAAAGCGGTGCCACGGTTTAGAACCGTGGCACCGCTTTGACCTGCCTTGTCAGTTTCGTAAAACTGACAAGGCAGGTTTGAGATGGCACCGGCCACACCCGGCCTGACACCACATCGGGAACTCTGCCTTACGCGAACACACTACCTCTAATTATTCTCTTTCAGCGTCGCCAGAAAGCTGACCACGTCGCGGATTTCACGTTTCGTAAGCAGGTACTTCATTTCGGGCATACTTGAAGGTGAGTTGGTACGTTTGGCGATCTGGTCTTTCTTGATGGCTACGTCCGGCTGGTCGCCCACTTTGACGGATACATCGGTATTGGTTTCGCCCTGGAGTATACCGCTGACGGTTTTGCCATTTTTCAGCTTCAGCGTGACCGTTCCGAAGCCCGGTGCCAGTCGCGCGCTGGGGTTGATGAGGGCTTCAAGCAGCTGCTCGCGGGTGAGTCGGCTGGCAACGCCGTTCAGACGCGGACCAGCATTACCACCCAAATCGTCGTAGGAATGGCACCGGATACACTGAGCCGTCTGGTGACGGAAGAAAATCCGACGACCTAAGTCCGGCTCACCTCCCATCAAACTACCCTTGAACGAAGCAGCCAGCGCATCGGGCGACATTTTATCGTTGATCGCTTTGTACCGGGCCGCCAACTGGGGCGATTTGCTGCTCTCGATGGCCTCGCCCAGCTCCAACTGTAATTCAGCGGGGAGCGAACCAGCCTGTAATTTAGCCAGCAATGGGTCGAACGCTTTCTGCGAATTTTTGACCGGCAATTTACCCAATGTGAGCAGAGCGGCCTGCTTTTCTTCCGTCGTTCGGTTGGCGATCACGTCGGTGAGAAGCGTTACCATCCGGTCCTTGTCCATCGTGGTTTTGCTCAGCAGATCAAGGCCTGCAACGCGAACGCCTTTTTCTTTATCGGCCATTGCCACCTCAATGGCTTTGCTCTGTTGTGGGTCGTTCAGGGAAGTCAGTGCCCGCAAGGCAGCAATACGAACGGCCGGTTCTTTATCCTCGTTCAACCGGATGAACAAAGCGGAACCGGCTTCTTTCAGGCCCATTCGCTCAATGGATTTGATAGCACTGAGCCGCAGGGTTTGGTCGGCGCTTGACACCAGTTTGATAAACGCATCGCCCGTTTTGGTTTTCAGAGCGGCTACATCACGATTAACCACGCCCCGGTACCGGCCATCGACCCGATCCAGCACCGATGGTGAGGCCCAGGTGCTGAGTGCATCCATGGCTTCGGCTCGCATCGCTACGGGGCTGCCTTCTTTCTGGGCATAGGCCATCAGCGTTTGCATGGCCTCCGGCGTACCCACCCGCAGATTGGCGTTGATGGCCCGGCGAATGAGAGGTTCGTTAGTAAAACTCGTCGTTTGCAGGACTTTACCCAGTGCTGGTAAAGCTTCGGGAATCGACAGGTCGTCGTTGATGCCACGAGCGGCTTCGGTTACGACAAACTCGTCTTTATCGGCCAGGAAGCTGGCAATACCCGGATTATTCATGCGCCGAAGAGCCACCACAGCGGCAATGCGTACCGCCCGCGATGGACTGCTGGCCAGCGCAATAACAGGTTCTGCTTTTCCGATCCGGGCCAGGGCCAGGCTACCCGCATGACGGATGTAAGCATCTTCGTCGTTGTTGGCTTCCAGCAGTTGAATGATGGGCTGAATGGCGGGTTCGTAGGCGATTCGTCCCAGCGCTTCGGCGGCAAAGAACCGCGCCCGGCTGTTGCTGTCTTTCAGTAACGGAATCAGGGCCGCACCGGCTTCTTTGTAGCGAACATCGCCCAGCCATTTGGCAGCCTGCGCCCGAATTTCGGCGTCACTATCCTGAAGCAACGGCATCAATAACTGACCATACTGTTTATCCTGACGGGCCAGTTGACTAATGCCCCAGATACCATGCACCCGCGCCAGTTGGTTGCCGGTTTGCTTGGTCGATGCGGTCAATACTTCCACCCCTTTGGCACCTCGTTTCACCAGTTCAAACTGGGCTTTCTGCCGGACACGCATGTCGGGGTTCTTCAGTAAATCACCCAGAGACGCTTCCGAACGGCCCGCAAATTTCTCGGCCAGCAACGTTTGAGTTAACTTCCGTTCGGCAGAACCGGCACCGGCTTTATCGTCCAGTTTCCAGATGCGACCGTAATCTTTGGTGTCCCATCCGTTGATCCAGTCGGCAACGTACAACGCACCGTCGGGACCGAAGTCGATACCGGTCGCCAGCACATTACCCAGCACCCGTTTCTCTTCGCCCAGCTCAAACGAAGCACCCTTAGGCTTTAGTTTGAACGCATGAATACCCGACTTGGCCGGGTTTCCGACAAATTCGGCCACGAAAAACATGTTTTTGTAAGCGGGGCTCAACGCCGTGCCGGGGTTGTATTTCATACCGGCGGGGCCGCTCACGTAGTTGGTAATGGTGGGAGTAATGTAAGCCGCCTGCCCGTCAAAACGGGGTTTATACATCTGCTCGTCCATCCACACTTTGTAGGTATTGTTGCGGGGGTCGCGGTATTTGCCGTACTGCCAGTTGCTGCGCCAGCCCGTATCGGAACCGTTCACGATGTAGACCAGCCGCTCTTTTTCGCCCGGATGATCGCCGTCGTTGTCCTCGCTGATGAGGTTACCGTATTCATCGAAAACGAACTCGTGGACGTTCCGAACGCCATGGGCGAACACTTCAAAATCGCTGCCATCGGGGTTGGAACGCACCACCACACCACTGTTCGGGTGTTCCCATTTCTTGCCGTCCGGGCCTTTACCGTTGAAGCCAATGTCGCCAATCTGCCAGTAGATTTTCCCATCCGGCCCCATCTCAATACCCGACATACCGTGACCGCTAAAGCCTACGTGAATGCCATAGCCGTGCGAGATCGAGGTTTTTGTTTCGGCGATCCCGTCACCGTCTTTGTCCTGCATCCGCCACAGGTCGGGCGCAACGGCCACGTACAGATCATTGCCATGAGCCATTACGCCCCCGGCAACGTCGGTGACTTCGTCGTGAAAATCATCGACGACCAACTGCGTCATATCGGCCACGCCATCGCCGTTGGTATCTTCAATCCGGAAAATATTTTCCTTCTCCACCGTCATGTCGCGCCAGTCGTGGGAGCCGTCGCCATTGACATCTTTCAGCCATTCGTTTTTCTTGCTGTTTTCGGGCGATAGTACCCGGTGCAGGAAGGCCCGTTTATCTTCGACCGTTTGCAGGCGATTGGATTCGATTTCCCAATCCTGATGCGCCCGAATATCGAATTCAGAATTTTTCTGTCGGTTGGTTCGAGTGTAAAACAAGCGCCCGTTTTCGTCAATATCAATACCGATGGGGTCGGCCACCAGCGAATCGACGCCCCACAGACTCAGGCTCAGCCCCTGGGCCAGCTCGGGGGTTACGGTGGCTTCAATGGCTTTGGCTAGTTGGGCCGCTTTGGCGGGGTCCATCCGCTTGATCCGGCGATTGATCGGGTCTTTCTCGACCTGATAGCCCAGCAGACAGAGCGTAGGAACCAGCGCGCCGAGCCAGAGGAGTTTTTTACCGGTCAGGCTAACGTTGCTTTTTTTCATGTTAATCAGGAGTAAAACACATGTAAGACAGGAAAGCTGATTCGCAGGCTAATGTAAGGCTGCTGCCGGAGCTGTGCTTCGTACAGCAGCCTTGTTTTCTTAGATCATAACGATGGTGAAATTCAGCATTCTGTTTACTGCTTGAAAGCCATTTTCGGCCAAACGCTACTTTAATTTATCAAATATGTTTTGCCCATTTATCTTCCTGGTGAATTTATACCGACCCGCTGTTGACCCGGCCGGTATCTGGTACGGGTTGCCTATCGCCCAGTTAATGACACTCAGCCAATGACCTGTTTTGGGGTACGCCCGTTTAATGAAAAAACAGGCACACCCGTCTATTGAACCGGCGATTTTCTTCGGTATCGTTGGGTGCGGCCGGGCATTTTGCGCCCTTGGCTTCCAGCCTCAATCGCTCCTCGGATACCCCTTGCTGCCTTAGATAAGCCCGCGTACTTCTTGCCCGAAATTCGGATAGCGTCAGATTTAGCCGTAGGTCGCCAATGGCATCGGTGTACCCAACAAGTAGAATCGACTGCTCCGGACGCCGGTGCAACTCGCGTGCAATCCGGTTCAAGGTTACTTTCGCCGAATCGGTAAGCTCATAACTACTTTGGGGGAAATAGATAACACGCCGGCTAACCGTTTGAGGCTGGTCGGCCTCCAGAGGCACATAACCGGTAATCCCTTCGGCCACATGAACGGGCTCACGAAGTAAATCGCCGTTGGGCTTCATACCCGTTAACTGGTAGTTCCCAGGTGGGGCCGCCCCCAAAAAATGAGTCTTGTCAATGGGTGTTAACGGGTATACGTGCCCCCCTTTGGTAGCGGTTAATCGCAGGTTACTGGCCCCTGGCAACCTGACCATCAATACCGTAGGGGTTGGATTTAGCCGAATTGTCAGCACCACGGGGGTATCGCTGTCGGCGACGACCACATTGCCCAGGTAGGGCTGATAAGCCTTTGCGTTCACCTCGATAGCGACAATATCCGAAGCAATCAATTTCAGGTGTTGATTACTGGTTGTATAACACGCTGGCCCGGATAGTTTGGTGGAGAACAGACAGAGCGTCGCCAGCACGGGGCGATTCGTCAAGGCATCGGAAACAAGAAACTGAACGGGGGCACGGGCCTGGTGAAGCGTATCGGCGGTTAACCGGAGAGGGCGCTGTTCTGACTGAAAGTAAGGTTGGCTGGCAGAAGGTTTGTCGATGGGAACCAGCGGGATCACCACCCGAAAAGAGAGCGAATCGCTCACCCTGCCCGCCCAGTGAACCGGCACGGTTATGGTTCGATAGCCGGTACTTTTCAGTACAAGGCTGCGGGCACCTTTAGGCACAATACCGGTAAATCCTGCGGCCGAAAACGCCTGTTCAGCGATTGTTTGCCGGGCGGAATCGACCCACTGATAACTACCGGGCAAGGGCTGATGCCACCGATGATCCTGTACCTCGCCCTGCAACCGGATGACCTGCGCCCGAACTTCGTTTTCAGTGCCCTGGAGTAGATAACTGAACACCAGCAATAAACAAAGCTTTGGCATAAATCATGGGCGGTAGCGATTGATAAGCTGTTGGTAAGCCGCTGTTTTCCGAAAATCTTTTCGAACGAAATCCAATAGCCGGTCTTTTTTCAGAAATTCTTTCGGGATACCCATCTGCAGGGCTTTCTCCAGTTGAGCCAGAGCTTTGCTATCGTCATTAGCCTGCAAATGAGCACAGGCCAGCACATACTGGATCTTCGGGGCGTTTTCGGGGGAGACGTTCGTTGTCGAAAAACCGGCGAGTCTGGTGTTCATGGGCAACTGCCCCGTCCGGACCTGTGCATAGGTGCGTAAATAAAAACATTCATCCGTACAGGCTACCCCATCGTATTGCCCTACTTTATTTAACTCGCTGAGGGCCTCCAGGTATTTCCCCAGGGCCATCAGACAACGCCCTTTGCCAAGCGCCACCACGTTGGCCAGCAGATGATCCCGGTCCACTTCCTGGCAGTGGGTGTATTCCTTCAGGGCATCTTCATATTTTTCCCGATGCTCGATCATCAAGGCCAGCGGCAGGTAATGAGCCGCTACTGTGGGCTCCAGTTGAACCGCTTTGTTGTAGTCGTCGCGGGCGCGATCTGGCTTGCCAATGGCTTCGTAGGTTCGCCCCCGTTCCGCATAGGCCGATGCCCAGTCTTTAGCGACGGACAGGGCCTCTTCAAACTGGTCGAGGGCATCGTCGTATTGCCGAAGGGCGTAGGCGCATTTGCCCGACAGGTAATACGTTTCGGCGAAAAAAGTGGGCGGATAGCGTCTTTCGAGCTGCCGACGCAGGTTACGCACAGTCGACAGGATTCCCTGCGCTTTGTCGTACTGATGCAGCGCCATGCGAGCTTTGGCCTCACCGAGGGCTGCTTCGTACGAGGTTGGCAGGAGCGTCAGAGATTGGTTAAAGTCGTCGACAGCTTCGGCATAGGCCGCTTTCCGGAGTTTTGTTAAGCCCCGCTGATAGAAACTCAGGGCATTGGTCGGATTATACCGGATGGCATTCGTCAGGGCGCTATCGGCCTCGTTAGTTTCGCCACGGCCAGCATGGATTTTACCCTTCGCAAGCCAGGCGTCGGCATAGTCGGGTTTTATCGTCAGGGCAATGCTCAGCAGGGTCAGGGCTTCGGGGAGTTTCCGGCTTTGCAGTACCTGTTCACTTTGTGCATAGAAAGCCTCCGCCAGGGAGTCGATGCGGCTGCGGGTGGCGGCATCCAGCCCCAGTTCGATGGACCGGGCAAAGTCAGCCCCTGCCAGCGCATATTGTTTCAGGCACACCTGGGCGTATCCACGGTGAAAATAAAGCATGGGTTGCCGCCGACTCCGGTTGATTCCTTCGGTAAAGTCGGCTGCTGCTTTCTCGCAAAGGCCGGTTTGCTGGTATAAAACGCCCCGCAGCTGATAGTAAAGCGGCTTCTGGTCACTAATTCGTATGGCTTCGTTATAATCGGCAAACGCTTCGGCGATTCGGTTGGTACGAATACGATACGTAGCCCGGCGCGCCCTAAGATCGGGATTGGTGGGGTCGACGGTCAGGTAGACCGATAAATCGGCGGCTGCTTTGGGGAAGTCGCCCATGCGGGCGTACAAATCGGCGCGGGATTCGAGGGCGTCCAGATTCTGAAAGTCGAGTCGTATCGACTCATTCAAATCCTTGAGAGCATCTTTATACTCCCTGAGCTGCGTGTAGCATTTGCCCCGCCCCAGGTACCAGTCCGAACTATTGGCGTTGTTTCCCGGCGTTTTGTTCTGCTTCCGGTCTTCCTCAATCAGGCGATTATAGTCTTTGAGCAGTTCCCGGTACTGGCCCGCCGAAAATCGTTCGTCGAGTTCCGCTTTTCGACGGGCTTTTACGATCAGCTCTTTAATTTGACCGGTTAAATTAACGGAGTCGGGCTGCAGGTCAGATAGGCGCTGCATCAACGCCAGCGCTTCGGCATAGCGCCGTTTCCGCAGGGCCAGGTCGGCGCGTTTCCGCATTTCGGTCATCGAGTTCCGGGCGCGTTCTTCCAGCACCCGCTGAATCCGAAACATCCGTAGTTTGGGCGTCAGGTCTTCAAATGGCTTTTGTTTTTCGGCCTGTTCATAGCGTTGCAGTGCCGTTTCCAGATCATTGGCGGCGAAGGCTTTTTCCCCCTCTCCGAGCAGTTTCTGGTAAGCCTCCAGTAGGGCTTCCTCGCGTTCCCTCTCGGGGTCGACGGGTGCGATTGCGACAAGCTGTGCAGAATCCTTCCCGTTCTTTAGCGAATCGGTGGCTGCCGTCAATTGCCGGGGAGCGGCTTCTTTAAGCGGAACATTATTCAGCAACCGATTCGTTGAATCGGCCTGTGTCATGAAGGCAAGCCGGGTGATCAGAACGGCCCATTTCGTACCCGCCCGATCGGCCCGTACTTCGGCCACCCGCCGAACCGGCACGTATGGCTTGTCGATCTTGGTGTGTTTTCCGCTAAAGAACGACGTATAAAATACTTTGACGTACAGCGAGTTACCTTTCTTGAGATCCGAAACCGTAATGCCGGAGAACTGAATACTGCTTTGGCTTGCCTTGGCATAGAGCAAATCGAAATTAGCCAGGTATTTTTCGACAGACACATCCAGAACGGTACCAACGGCGGCCCGGCTGGGGCTGATGTCATCTTCCACGATTACGTCTTTGTCGGCAAAGAGCTGGTTTACGCCAGGCGAAAAACTCTCATTGATAAGAGCATTTCGTTCGGCCTCGCCCAGGTCGGTCAGGCTCAATACATTCAGCAAGTCATTCAGTCCCCGTTCAACTTTCCGGCGGGCCAGCAGCTTCACTTCGTCATTGTCGCGGATGGTCAGTTCCTGAGCGAGCGACACCGACGACCCGCCGATGCTGCCCAGCAGAACAAGAATAAACCAGTAGCGGGTTGGGTAAGCCATCGTCAGGGGTTTTACTGGGTGGTCACTACGCCTACGTTACCAAGCAGCACATCCCATTTGCGTTCTCCCCGTCCTTCCTGTTGTTTTTTGTAGGGGGTAAGCATCACATCGACATCTTTCTCGGTGATGTCGCTATACTGAATTTCGCCTTTGCCGTTGAGGCCCGAAAACCGCTGTTCTCCCTTTATTTTACCGTAATAGTTGCCATCGTCTTTCTGGGTCAACTCCTGCACATACTGAATGTCGCCCCATTCGAGGGATACGCTTTTGTAGGGAATCAGCTTGAGCCGGATCAGGTAATCTTTGATCTTGTAGGTATTGGGTTGCCCACCTCTTATCATGGAGCTAACCTGAATGACGGCATCGGGCCGGAACATTTTTATAACCTGGCTGATGGCTTTATCTTTTTGCCCGGCATCGGCAGTTTTGTCGGCAATAACGCCCAGCATGACCGCAAACTCCTGCACGAGCCCCAGCCCCTGCGCCCGGTAATCTTTATACTCGGCATCTGTCAGTTGCAGGGGCGTTATTGGTTCAGTTTTGGTTTTTACGGGCTTGTCGGCTTCACTGGTCCGGTCTTCTTTGGGTGCGGGAGCTGGCGGGGTGGCGGGCGTTTCTTTTTTGCGTTTGGGCTCGTCGGCCAGCAGGTTGGGGTTATCGCACAGGAAAGTGGCATCGGCAATTAGCTCGTGCTTGCCACTCTGGTAGAAAATACCAACCAGGTCTGATTTGGGCAAACTCGATGCGGCACCATCCAGCGTCGTGTAGTTCACAACATCCCCCTGTGCATACGCTACCTTGCCATAAATGACCTCCGCCGGAATGGCCCGAATAATGATGTCGCAGGGGGGCGAATCGGTGCCATTCATGAACTGATCGATACGCTGGTCGCGCTGGCTGGCTGGCTGGGCCAGTAGCTGATTCATGCACAGAAATCGCCCGCGGTGGTTGACCACGGCGATCACCTTGTCGGCACCGTACGAAAACCTGACGGTCGATTCACCCTTGGCTACCCGCAGCGTGACTTTTTCGGGCGTAATCTCGGCGAGTGTACCAACGGCATTGGTCAGATCGGTGAGGTAAACAACATCCTGGGCCTGGGCGAGGTGAGCGCCCAGCCAACACAAGAGGAACAACGTACATAGCTGTTTCATGATGAGTCTGATTAACGACAGTTTATTTTACTTTCACCCAGAAAGGCACCTCCAGGGGATCTGAATTGGGAATCGAGAGCCTGATGGTGCTGGTCACCACCTCGCCCGTCCGCCAGGTACCGCTGCTGCGTACAATGGCCCATTCGGTCCGATACACCTGCCCTTTCCCGCGCAGCAGATTACCGAGCGTTCCGAATGAGGTTACCAGTTGTTCGGCATCCTTGGCATAGAAGAAAGCCCCGCAGGTTTCGGTAGCCATCCGCGACAGCACTTCCACATTCACACTCCCCGACAGGCCAATGGTGAACAGGGGAATCCCTTTCTGCTGGGCGTTGGTGATACAGGCATCCAGATCACCCGATGCCTGACCGTCGGTAAAAACGATAACCGCTTTGTTGGAGGTAGGGGCATTTTGTGCGGTGTAATTGGTAGCCAGCACCGTAGCTTCGTACAACGGAGTACCGCCGGATACCCTGCCGGACAGGCTATCCAATGACTTTTTTATTCCCTCTTTTTGATTCGTAAATCGACTTCTCAGGGAAAAGTAATAGTCATTGTAGCCCGAAAAAGTCGACAAGGCTACCACATCGCCGGTACCGATATAATCCATGAATATTTTTCCCGCCTGAATGCGGAGATCGTCGGGATCGGTATCGGCGATACTACCCGACTGGTCCATGAGCATCATGGCCGAATAGCCACCGGCTTTGGCGGTGAGCGCCGTAGACGTTGTTTTCAGCAGGTTGTAGGTGCGGTTGTAGTCATTTGGAATGCTGAAATTATTTGCCCCCAGGCCACTGATCAGGCGCCCGTTTTTATCGACAGCATAAATATCCAGCCGCATGGTCAATGTGGCGGAGCCGGGTGCCCCAACAAACATACAGCCGGTGGTTGCTGCCGATGGCTTTCCCTCAATGGTGGGCAAGGGCGGTAAGGGCACCTCCACCTCCCGGCTGCAACCCCAGGTGAACAGAAAAACGCTGAAACACATCAGCAGAAAAAATTGAACGAACCTTGACGTTTTCATGATCTGGACAGATTTATTTTTTGACTGCGTTGAAGCCAATACCCAGTCGAATACTGGCAATGTTCACCTGCTCATTGAGGCTTTGATTGAAGGCGGTATAGCTCAGGTTATTCACGTTCAGAAACTGGTACCGAATGCTGAGGTCCAGCAGTAAAGACCGGGCCATAATTTCGCAGCCTACGCTGGCCCCGTAGGTGATCGGCATGGCGTTTACCGACTCATTGGCGGGGGTTGGGTGGTTGTCTGACGTTTTGACCGAGGAGAACAACAGGGTGACACCGCCTTCGGGCATCACGTAAAAACTCCCAACCGGGTAAAATTTAAGGCCAAGCTGAACCGGAATCTGGGTAAGTTTCTTGGTTTCATAAAATTCCGAAATACTGTTTCGGGTGTATTTCCGAACCAGTTCCCAGCCATAATACCCAGCCGTTGCCGAGACCGCTACCCGCCGGATAAACCGGTAGTCGAAGCGCAGACTGGCTCCCACATTTTGGGTCATCCCGAATCCGGTGGAGTCGTTTAGCCAGGCTTTGCCTTTGTTGATAAAATCCGGATAATAGGCAAATTCCGGCCCGATTGTCAGGTGTATTCGGGCAAACCCACCGGGGTTTGTGTAGCTTGCCGAAGGAGCCGAGTCGTTTTCCGACAAAGTCGGTGTCGGTCGGGTCCTGTCGGGTACGGGTGCTGCCGTTGCGGTGGGTTGGGGCGTCGTCGTGCCCGTTGGTACCTGACCGGCCGGTGGTGTGATGATTTCGGTACTACCATCGCTGAATACGATTTTCCAGACCTGAGTCCGGGCAATGGTTTTCTTTAGTTGAGGGGCCGAAGGCTCCATGTACACAATGTCGGTGTCGGTCAATTCGTCGATTTTCACGTTGATCGGGCTGCGGTCAAGTTTATAAAGAACATCGGTTTTGGATGTTTGAGCCCATGTCAGGCTGCTAACCAGCAAAAGCCAGCAAAAGAGAACTATTTTCATACTTGATGGTTGTTAAAGCTTGATGCGGAATTTGCCGTTTGTCAGATTGAGGGTCTTCCCGTCGCTGGCTCTGGCGGTGAGCGATAAAGTGCCCTCGGCATAGCCCGGTGAATTCAGGGCGGTAAATGTAACGGTACTTTCCAGGGCACTGGTCAGCGCATACTCCCGAACAACCGGCGACAAAATCGTACCGGCGATGTAGCTTATCTCGCCCGAAACAGCCCCTGTTTTGCTACTGAGCGTGCCTACCTTCGGCTTCTTTACGGTAATCGAAATCAGATACCCTTCCGAGGGAGAAATCTCCAGAATCCCACTCATGTCGAGGTTGTATGACCCCGTTCCGTAATCTTCGTAGGAAGTAACGGGATCCGACCCGATCAACTCTTTGCCGTTGATGAACCCGGAGATAAACTCATCGCCCTTTGGCTTAATGGTATCGTCATCGTCGCTTTTCGATCCCGTACATCCCCACAAACAGGACGTAAATACCAGAACCAGTACCCGAAGCCACTTAAGAAAACCTACTGTCAAGGAACCAGTTAATCGACCTTGTCGCATACTATCAGCATTTATAAGGTGTGGAAAATGAATTATGTTATTGTTTTTCGGCGACCTGAGCCCGGGTACTCTTTTGCCTTTTTAGGGCCATGTCTGGTGAGGGGTGGCTCAGACAACAACGTCAAGGCACTTCTTTTTCATAGTGCGTAATCCATTAAGTTTGATTGAGAACGATTGCCGGTCTCGCAGCAAGTGCCGGGATAGTCGGGTTGGGTTATTCCGGGGTAACTCAGTAGTAAATGCCCGGCAGCGGGGCTTAAGTAACGGTGAACGATGTTTTTTTTTAGCAACCCCTAAACTCCAGCCTGCCCGGTGGCGCGTTCCGGCAAAATCATCCTAACGACAGTGTATATACGCAAGCTAAGGGTCAGGGTTTTTAGGGCGTGTCTGTGTTGTCGCTGATGATAGTCGTTTATGTTAAAATTCCGGTCAATCGGGACGACGGACGAAAATAAACTCTCCTCCCTCGTCGCCCGATTGCTGAATGTAGCCGTACATGGGCACCTGTTTCAGGCTGCTATTGTTGATTACGGCCTCCCGCATACTGATAAACAGTTCGCTGGCTGTCAGGTACGGTTTTGTGTTTTCTGTCAGACGCTTGACCAGGTAATCGATGAACACACTCTTATCCGGCACGACGGTACTACCCGAACTGGTTATGGCCCTACGGCTGCGTAAACTATAGAGTTTCTCAATGGCTTTCGAGGGTTCTATGGCGGTGCCCCGTGTCGAAATAAGTTCGCCACTGAAGCAGGCATCCGACACCACCAGTACGTGCTGGCACGGAAACCGCCGGAGTTGATCCCGAATGGTACTGTTGCTGAGCCAGTCGGCTTCAGAGTCGTTTTCGGCATCGGACGGGAGCCAGTATCCCTGCTGACTTTTCTTTTCCTGCCGCCCATGACCGGCGAAAAAGATCAGCAAATTATCGTCTTTTCGCAGTTTGTAGGTCAGCTCGTCGAAGGCGCGCAGAATCACTTTCCGGGTCGGGTTGTTGAGGGTGGTGATGTTGCGGTCGGTAAACATATACTGACCGATCAGCACCTGTTTAACATTGGCGGCATCCTGAATCGGGAAGGTTAAATCAGGCAGTTTTCTATCGACGTATTCATTCACGCCAATAATGAGGGCGTAATATTTTCCTTTAAGCGGGATTGTTCCGGCCTGTTCCGGTTTTTCCGGTACCGTTTCGGGCTGTTGAACAGCAACGGTGGGTTTGGTTTCGGAAGCCTCTTCATAAAACTGGAACACCCACATATCCTGCTGTTTACCGTCTTTAGTATTAGCCGTTTCTACTTTCAGGTTTCGGCGCTGGTAGAGGTTCATGAGCCGGCCCGACAGGGTTGTAAACGGTCCCTGGTCCTGAAAATCAAACTTACGGGTTAGCTGAACTTTGAGGTTTGTGGCATGGTCCGGGCTGTGGGTAACGTAGGTCAGTGAGCCGGTAGCGCAGTAATTAATGGCTTCTTCGTACTCATCGCCAAATACATCGGCCTGTATCCGTCCGTACCGGTAACACGAAACGTCCGACGCTTTGTAGGCCCCCCGGTACTCGAAACCATTCGCCCTGAGGATGATGCCCCGCCTGGCGACAGATGCGTTGAACACTTCGAGAACCTGCGCGATACTCAAATGCTGGGCAGTTGCCAGACCGGGGCAGCTCACCACAAAGCAGTAGATCAGTAGTCGTTTTATCATCGGACGGGTACAGGATAGACACGCAAAGCAATGACATTAGCCCGGCGGGCTATTTGAGTACATACCCAACGCGCAGGGCAAACAAGGGCAAAAAACCAGCACCCAAACTATAGTCACTGTCTACCCCCACGGCGGTCAGGCTTAGCCCAAGGGCGGGCTCCAGCGATATTTTTTTGTTAAAAATCCATTGATACCCGGCAATTCCTCCCAGTTGAACGATGGATAAACGGTCGACATAGCCATCTAAAGCCCTGTCACTCAACTGCCAGTACAATACGGTTGGCGCTACCCAGAAACCTTCCGGAGCCGATTTGGGACTGTCTTTGATAAGTCCGTAAAACCGGTACTCCCCTTTCAGCCCAAGGGCCGTTACGCCCAGCCCCAGGCTGTAGAGACTAATTGATCCGTAAAGGGAGTGCTTGTTGTTCAGCACATGCTCATAACCAAAATTAGACAGGGGGGCATACTTAATAATAGACCTGACCGTCCCGGTGGATTCGACCCTCGCCGTTGGCTCAACAACCGTTTGTTTGACCTCCCGGGATTCGGCAGGGGATCGGGTATCTCCGCCATTTCCTGATCCACTGAGGACAATCGCATCGGGCCGCCGACGGCTGCCGTCCGGATACTCGATGTAGTCGATGCCCGATACGGGTACCTTCATTAAGGGTGCACCGGCATTCTGGCGGTAACTGATCGTTCGGCCATCGGCACTCACAACCACATAGGTGGCGGCTATTTTCCGACCGCTTTTGGTCGTCAGGTTGTATACGTCGCTGGTCAGACCGATGAATTTCATTTCGACCCGGCGGTTCTGCGCCCGTCCTTCTTCGGTTTTGTTATCGGCAATGGCCTGGGTGCTGCCATAGCCAACGGCCCTGATCCGGCTGGTGAGTATGCCTTTGCTGATCACATAGCGCATGGTGGAAGCCGCCCGTTCCTGCGACAGTTTTACGTTGGCTTGTTTATCGCCTACATTATCGGTGTGGCCCCCAATTTCCATCACGACCGTTGGCATCCTGGTCAAAAACGTGGCAATGGTATCCAGGTATTGTTTATCGCCCGGCGTCAACTGGCTGGTCCCACTCACATAATGAATAGTCCTCAGCCTCAGCTTTTTATCTTTAACAGCCTCATAGCCGTTGGTTTCCAGCTCTTTAATAACATCATCCAGCTCGGAGTGCCGCGATGCGCTGGGGGCCTGGGCCGGGGCCGTATGGGCACTGATCCAGATCAGAAAAAAAACAAGTAGTTGTGTTGGTTTCATATCCGTCAGGGTAAGTGGAAGAGGTTGACAAAAATGCATGGGTAAGCATTCATAAAATGATGTGGATAGATGGGTAAAATATCAAGTGTGGATAGAAGTAAGCCTGTTAACATAGGTATATGTCCGGCCAGACCGAAATGTCACGCTAGAGGCAGAGAAATTTTTTATTTTTTTTCACAGCCGCTGTAAATATCCTCCCAGGGCATTTACAGCGGCTGCAACCCGGGCAGGCAACCGGACAGAAACGGTTGGTTCGTTACAACCTAGCGAGTAAGCTGACTGACGGCCTCCCGCATCGGCACCCCAATTCGGCCACCCGCGTCGGTAGTGGCCAGCTTATCGCCGTCGAGCCAGATACGACCCGTGTTGACCGGGATAAGCGTTTGATCGCCCGCATCGCCGGTTTTTTCTTTCACCACGAATGCGTATTGAAAATTACGGATGCCCCCGGCGGTTACCTCACCCGATATAATAGACACTGTTTTGTAGGGCACTCCGCGAGCGATACCGGTATCTTCCGAAAAAATGGTAAACAACGTACCGTTTCCCGCAACAAAGGCCCCTTTGCCCGTGCCCGTGTCGGAACTATAATTGGTGTAGTCGTACGAAATGGCGTTGGTCGTGTTCTGGCCATAAAATTTGTAGACATAGTCATTGATTACATCGCCTGCCTCAAACGAGTCATCTGATCCGTACGGACTCAGGAGTGTGTAGGGCGAGGCCCGAAAGGTGCCGTTAAGCTTAGGGGGCACCTTCCCTTCGTTGATAACCATGCCCCGCGAGCGCAGGTCGTTGATAATGGCATCCGGTACAATTTTCCGGATGTCGGCAGAAAAACCTCTGGTCGGGTCGTCGGCCACTACGGTTTCTTTCTGGCAGGAAGTAAGTACGCCAACAGACAACGTCATGGCGGTGAGCAGGGTGCGGAAGCGAGTTGTTGTTTTCATAAAAAGAATTGGATGAGCTGGTTTGTGTTTTCCGGTGAAGTGAAGCGAACTACCGCGTCCGCCTGACAGAAGTGTATGTTTGGGCGGGTAGAGATGTCATGCCTTAACCCGAAAAATTATCACTCTTTTTTACCGTGACCGTTGCCATGACGTTTCGGCGGGAATAACTCGGATAAACGTTTACTCAGGCTATCATGAAGACCACAGGTTTTGGCAAACGCCTTCTCGTTGGAGTAGGCTGTCTGCTGGCGCGCACACAACAGGCCGACGCCCAGGCAGTGCACCATAAATACCGGGTTACGCAGCAGCTTTGCGCGCAGTTAGCGACCGCTTTTGGCGAACATCGGATGCCCAGACTAACCCTGATTACGAACCCGGCCAGTCAGCGTATTGCGCAGTTTGTACCCAGGCCCGAAGCAGAACTGTTTCTGGATGAGAAACTCTATGACATTTGCCGGGGCTTTGGCCCCGATTCGCTGGCGGCCCTGTCCATTGTACTGGCTCACGAACTCACACACTATTACGGCAAACATGCCGATTGGTTCGGGTTTGCGCAGTTGATGAAACACCAGCAACCCAGCTCGGCGCAGGCCGAACAAACGGAGGTTCTGGAAGCACAGGCCGACATTCAGGGCGTGTACCGGGCTTTTCTGGCGGGTTACGATAGCTACCGGCTGGCAAAACCCCTCTACACGGCCATTTATAGCGCCTATCATTTACCCGACCGGATGGCCGGTTACCCAAGCCGGGATGAACGTATCCGGATGATGGACGATCAGGCCCGTAAAGCCAGTACCCTGGCTATGGCTTTTGAAACAGGTCTCTTTTTTCTGCTCAAACAGGAGTACGTGGTAGCCCAGCGCTGTTTCGAATTTGTGTCGGACGAAATCCCTACCAAAGAGTTACTGAACAATAGGGGGTTGTGTCAACTTCTGCGGGCGGCACAGGTGATGAGCCCGCGTGACATACCGTTTCGTTACCCCGTCGACGTGGAGACCAGTAATCGCTTACGCCCGTCCAGCCAGCGGGGCGATGAGGGAAACCAGGTGGATTTGCTCAAACAGGCCATTGCCAATTTCCAGCAGGCTATCGATCTGGACGAAACCTACACAACGGCCTACATCAATCAGGCATCGGCGTTGTCGATACTTGGGCGTACGGGCACGGCCAAAGAAACAATAGACCAACTGGCAGCAGTACTTCGCCAAACCAACGTACAGCTGCCGTCCAATGCACGGCTGGTTCGGGGTATTGCACTGGTAGAGAGTGGTGATTCAAACAGAGGTTTGTCGGAACTGGAAAAATGCCAGGGAGCTTATGAACTGGCGTACAACCTGGAGGTTGCCCGGCAATATACCCGGCTCACAACCCAGTCGGCCGAAACAGCGGTCGAAACACTCGCCCAGATAGCCAGCCACCATACACCACCAACGGACACACGGCTGTTAAGTCCGGAAACGGGTCAGGGGGACCTTCGGTTACCCTTTGCCGGTACAACGTCTTTCGACGAGCGGCTGTCTATTCCTCAGCCGGACCTTGTACGAATCCAGTGCCGCCGGACAGCCGACGGCACACGCTATCAGATTGGCCTGGCGGCTGGCCGCTACCAGGTCATTTGTTCACAGCCCGGCGGTGCCGGCCGGAGTAGGCTGGGCATTAAATCCGGCGACACCATCCAGCAGTTGATCCAGCTCTATGGTGAACCCCAGCGACGTGTGTCGGCCAACACGCTCACGTACTATTGCTATGACACGGCCAATTTTTTCGTGGCCATACAGCACCAAACCGTTAAAAACTGGTTCATCTACACAGCCAATTGAGGACATCAACATGGGGTTTGGGTCAAGCTCCAGCCCAAACCCCATCGCTACCGTTTTTTCAGTTTTCTATTTTGGAAGGGTACTAGCTGGCTCCCTCCGGAGCGGCTCCCTGCCTTGTAGGCCCCGGATAACTTCGTAGCGGATTTGGCCCGAAATCAGGTAATACGTGTCGGTTGAGCGGTTATACACCAGCGACCAGGCTGGTTTGGCGGCTGGCAGCACGGGCATAAATACCCGGAGTGTATCCTGAAATTCGTAGGCAGCGGTTGGACCAGTCTCAAAAATAACCGTCCGATACTCGCGGTCTTTCCGGCCTTTACCAAAGCCCAGGCGGATATCGTCTGTTTCGTAATAAGGCAAGCGGGAAGGCCCCTTTAGCCGGGCTGCTTTACCGGATTGTGCAACGGGGTCTATGGGGTGCGGTACGGGTAGGCGTGGCGACTCTGCCGGGTCGTTTTGTGGTGAACCGGCGGTGGGCAACGGGCTCTTTATCGAATCTTCAATGCCCGTTGCAATAGGCTTGGGATCGTAGCGGGAAAGTTTCCACCAGACTACGGCTCCCAGGAGTACGGTAAGCACAATACCAGCCGCCACCCGAAACCAGCTTTGCCGCCACAGCGGAATAACCGGCGGAGCATCGGACGAAACATCGTGCTGACCGGCGTTTCCGAGTGCCATGATCGGTATTTGGGTGCCTTCGTTCGCAGCCGCCTGCTCCGATTCGAAGCCATCAAACATGTCCAGCAACTCCTTTCGACGTTTGAGCCGCACCTGTGTGGTCAGCATTTCCTGAAAATCAAACTCCTGCCGAAAGGCCTCGTCCTCCTGCCGAAGCTGCTGTACACGGGCCTCGCTGGCGGCATCCAGTTCGTTCAGCAACGATTTTTCTATCAATTCATCGCGTTCAGCGTCAGTCATAGTTTTCGTTAATGAGGGTATTTGGATGTATACGACAGTACAACAAAGCGGGTCATTGCCCCCAGCCCATAGTCAGCAGGATTGACTTGACTTTCTTTTTGCAATCTCCCACCTGATTGCGCACCGACCCATGCGACAAGTTCAGTCGATCAGCAATTTCCTGATCATTGAAACCATCCCAGTAGCGCATCCGGAATATATCGGCGCAGTGTTTGAGGGGTATCTGCGCGAGTGCCTTCTGCACCATCAGATCGGCCTCTTCGGGATTCAGCGCAAAGCGGGGGTCGTCTTCTAGGGCAAGGTTCAGGAGGGCGAGTTCCATTTCGTCAATATCATCACCGGTCAGGTTAGGCCGGTTCACCGGCGAGTCGAAACCTATACTTATGCGGCTCGCTTCCTTCGTTTTTTCGGTCCAGTAGGCCTGTAGTTTTTTGATGGCTACCCCCGTAAGGTAGGTCGACAGTTTACTCGTCAAGACAAGTTTGTGCTTCTGGGCGTCCAGAAAGACCATGGTATCCTGATAAATCTCATGAGCCACCTCGGCCGAAGCACCCCGGCCGCGCAGGTAATGAATCACCTTTCGGCGATTCGTATTGTACACCTGACGCCAGGCCCCCTGGTCGTCGGCACGTAACCCGTCCAGCAACTGTTTATCACTGAGTTCGGGCAAACTATTTCCCTGATTCATAGGAAAGTATAAGGAGTGGATGGCCCAAATATATCACCTTATGCCTTTCAGTAGTCGTGATCAGAAGAAAAGTTATCACCGGCGGTCGGCAACGGCTGGTTTTTATCGGCCCGACAATCAGGCTCCTGCTGCCGTAAACGCACAAAGTCCTTCCTGCTGCCGGGAAGGACTTTGTGCGTTTACTCGCCGGGGCTACTTGCCGCCGGTTCCCGAGCCGGAGCCCACATCCTTGGGGGGCTGGTCGTCCGTAACCCGCACGGAGTCGGCGGGCGAACCGCCGGAGGTTACCAGCATCCCCCCGGTTCCCGAGCCGGAGCCCACATCCTTGGGAGGCTGATCGTCAGTGACCCGCACGGAGTCGGCCCGAAACGATTGAGGGGCGACAGACAGAGCGGGGAGATGGACCGGTGGATTGATCGACTCCTGCTGACAGGACATTATCGTCATTCCTGACGCAATAAGGCATAGCAATCCCCGTCGGCCCAGGGCCGATTTTTCATTTCCTTTCATGCTGTTTTTAGGATTTGATTTTCCGAAACGGATCAGCTAAGCAAGCGGGCGCCCTACCTGGTTCACTAATGGCCCTGATTTTCAGAGTCATTGGTGTATGGAACGGGGGCAAGGATTGTCACCGGGTTATCACAGATTTTTTTTAGATTGGCGTAACCTTTCGCGCTGTCGTGGGAACTACTCATTAAATCACCAGCGTATGCCACAACTCATACCTACCGAAACCATTATTGCCAACCTCCGGCGGGGTGAAGACGTCAATGGCGTTACCCGGTATCTGTACGCGACCTATAGCCGATCCATAAAGGGGTATATCCGAAAACTGGGTGGTTTGCCCGATGATGCGGAAGATATTGTTCAGGAGGTTATGATTACGTTTCTGCACCAGATCGTGAATGGGCAGTTTGAACTACGGGAACAAACCGATTTGGGGGCGTACCTGATCGGGATTACCCGTCGAAAATGGTTAAAAAAAATGGAAAGTGAAACGCGGAGACGGGAACGTCAACACTGGTTTGCTACGGGTTCCGACGACCCACAAACACCCGAAACAATTGTGCTGGAAACGGACTACCAGTCCCGGGCCTGGGCCTATTTTCAACAACTGGGTGAAACCTGCCGTCAGGTATTAACCGCATTTTATCAGGATGAACAATCGTTGGAAGACATAGCGGCTCAGTACGAACTGGGGTCGGTGGGGGCGGTTAAGATGCGGAAGTTCCGATGTATTCAAAAATTATTAAAACTAGCCGACGTATGATATCAGAAGATCCCGTAGAACGCTGGGAACAGCTGGAAGACTACCTGAGGGGACGTATGGAGGACGGGCAAAGCCGTCAATTAGAAGAACGCATGAAAACAGATACCAAGCTGACCGACGAGCTTGTCTCGGTCCGCCGGGCTCAGGCACTCCTGACCGAAGCACTTGCCGAGCAGCAGATGCGGGCGACGCTCCGGCAGATACGGGTCGAAACGTCGGTGAATACGCGATCTGCGTCCTGGATGCCAGTTAAATGGAATCAGGTAGTTTTGTGGGCAGCGGCCGCCTGTGTACTGCTAATGAGTTATTTATCCATTGTACCGGTCAAGCTACCCGATGCTGGCTATGATGTGATGGCGCTGCGCCGTATCGATACAACCCAGCTATCCGGTCAGCAACGGATTGCCTTCGAGAATTTCTTTGAAGGGCAGGCCCGTATGGTAGAAGGCGATTACGTACAGGCCGCCCACCATTTTGAGAACGTATTGACCGTAGAAGACCTGCGTCCTTATTTTAAAGAAGCGGCCGAATGGCATCTGGCCGTGTCGTACCTTCAGAGCCATCAATTTAACCGGGCCAGCCAACTCTACCGCCGACTACGATACTGCAACCAGTGTGCCTACGAAGTGGGCTGGCTCAATCGCCGAAAAATGGAATGGAAGCTATTCATTGCCGGCTTATGGCTCTAAACTACCCGGCCGCAACTGGTTCGCGACGGTAGCGAGCAACCAGTACTCCCCCAACACTGAGCGCAAGGACAAGGATAAGAACCCAGCCCGTTGTGGGCCAGCCAACAGCATAAACCGGCTGGCTATTCCCCATAAGAACCAGGTTGGCCCAATAATGCGGATGGTTAAGTTTCGGATAAAGTTCGGATTGAAAATAAGCAAGCCGGGTTCGTTGCAGCGCCACATCAATGGGCAATCCGGCCTGTAGTTGTTCATGCAACTGGCGGGCCAGATAGGCCATACTCTCGTCGTGTGCACTCCAGAGGGTTGATACCACCGACGGGCAACCCGCATAGGCAAAGGCCTGCGCCAGACTCATCACGCCTTCACCCACCTGTAGTTTTCCGTTACCGGCTTCGCACGCACTCAGCACCACCAGACGGGTGTGCGGAAACGATAAATTGTGAATCTCTTCGGCATATAACTTATCCGGGTTTCGGTCCGGATAAAAAGCGATGTAGGACCGGGCGGGTTCGTCATCGCTGGCATAGGCGTGGGTAGCCAGATGCAGTACGTTATAGTCGGCATAGCTGCGCATGAACCGGCGTTTGGTTGCCGCTTTGCCCAGGAGTGCTTCGCCCGGCAACAGCTCAACCTCGGCCTGCGAAGCAGGCAGATAAGGGAGTGGCAGGGCGGGTGCCCTGGGGCTGAGTGGTTTCACAAACGGAGCCATTCCCAAAAGGCCATTTTTCAGGTTCGTCACTACTACCGTAGTAGGCGGATTGAGCAGAGCACTTGCCGAAGGAACGTAGCTGATCGCATACTTTTTCACCAGAAAATCGTCGACGGTCTTACCGGTTTCAAGAACATCGAACGGAATCCGGTGCAAGTCGCCATCGCCCGAAATAATCAGGCGTTTTTTGCCGTCCAGCAGATGCTCCGCCGGCCCAATCAGCCAGTGATAGCCCACACTAGCCGCCGACGTACCGGTGTAATTGCCGAGTCCGGGATTCATGTATAAAGTTGTAATCAGGGTTGTCAATGCCTGTTTTAGCTTGTTAAGATCACCCTTTTTACGAATAAGCGTCACTCCGTTGTCAGCTACGCAGGCGATGTAGAGAGCATCCTGAACCAGCAAATAACTCAGGTAAGCGGTATGCTCATCGAGGGTTGCCTGTATCTGTTTGACCGGCACCGTTTGTGGCTGGTATTTGGCCCGGTAGTAGGTCGGAAACTCCTTTTCCAATCGCTGGTCGAGCTGGGCCAGTTGTATCTGTGCGTCGATAAGGGCCGGCGACGGTACCGAAACGGATTCCAGTTTCTGTCGGGTAATGGTTCGCTGTAACGCCTGCTCCTGTGCAATCAGCGCGGCCGGCACATTGGCTGGCTTAATCAGTAATTCACGGGTTCGGTCGGCCAAAGCCGCTGATTTAGATCGTTCAAGCAATCGAAACGCCTGCTCTTTGTCCGCTTCTTTTTCCGTAAAATCATACAGCGCATAAGCCGTCTCAAACGCCTGAATATAAGCGGGTCGGACCTGAGTGGCAAAAAACCGTTTTGTGTCCAGTACATTATAACTCTTTCGAATGGCATCAGCTACCTGAAGGGCATCCTGATACGCCTGTAACGCCTGTTGACCATCCCGAACATCTTTTTTCAGTTGAAACTGCCGCGCCAACAGGCTTGCCTTTAGTATCTGAGCCTGAAATAAGCCCTGTTCCCAAATGATTTCGTCCGTCGAAGACGCGTTGAAATGCGCTCCGTCAATTGCCTGCTGGCAATAGGCCAGCGCCCTGGGCAGGTTGTTGCGCTGTTGCTGTACGGCTGCCTTTCCCAGGGTGCTTAACACGTAGGTTCGACCAAACTTCTGAGGAGACAGCGAAATGGCCAAATCATAGTAACCGTCGGCCTGATTGGTGTTTTTAAGGGCATTGTAATAATCACCCAGGTACGCCAGCATTTCTGCCTTTAACGGTACATCTTCCTTGCCAGCTCTTTTTTTTTCGAGATGCCGATACAGGCGTAACGCGTTCTGAGCCGACTGGTAAGCTTCTGGATAATTACGACTCCGAAGCGCATTCCAAGTTATCCCGTTATACATCTTACACTTGTACGAATCATTCTTCGCGTATAGTTGTATGGCTGATTTTCGTAACGCCAGCGCTTTGTCAAAAAGCCCAAGCTGCTCATAGACTTCGCCCAGGTTATTCTGTAAAATGGCGATGTTTTCCTGTGGGGTAGCCTGTTTTTCAGCTATGGATAACGCCTTTGTCAGATAGCTGAGCCCTTCGTTATACCCGCCCGCTCTAACGTACATCATGCCCTGGTTGTTATAATGATAAATGACGTAATCCGCTATGCGGCTCTCCAGCTCAGGATGTTTCTGTAGAATGGTATTCGCCTGCGAAAAGTACAGATAACAGGAATCCTGACTGTTCAGCTTTTTATACATCTCGCCCAAACTGGAATTCAGCTTGAACTTCATGGAGTCGGGTTGAGCAGGTGCCCGCTTCAAAAGTGCTACCCCCTCCTGACAGATGTTGGCCCCCAAACGGTATTTGCCCTGCATGTGGTAAATCGAACTAATATCTACCGTAAGATTGGCCGCCCGTACGTAATCGATTCGACGAGCTACCTGATAGCCCCTTAGGTAGCTGATGAGGGCCTGGTCGTAATTGCCCTGAGCATAAAGTTTTTCAGCTTGATTTCGAAGGCTGTCAATCTGTTGGACAGTTTGTGCAGAAGCAGAAGCCCCCGCTAAGTAGCCAAAGACAGAGATTAGGCATAATCCAGTAAAAATCTGGTAGATTTTAACCATATACAGCAAATCTGATGTTGTTCCAAACGATAAATATAAACTAAACAGAAGCACATAATTAATACCTAACTAATTAAAGAACAGCAACTAACGAAATAGATTAACAAATTGTAGTAGAAATCAACAGCTACTTAACGAATTCGCAATATAGGGTAACTATACAGGTGGGAAAAATCAAGCAAGCTTACTCGCAATTTGTATAAATAAGGATAGACTCTGGTTGAAGAACAACGGCTCCATTACCCGCTACCTGGCCTGGGGCCGCCATCGGGCCGTGCCATTGGGGGTCGGCGGAGTCGAGTAGCTTGTGCCACTGCCCGTCATGGGCCGGTAACGTCAGCGATTGCCCTTCTCTGGAGAAGTTCATCAGACAAACCACCGTCTCCGACCTATCCGTCGTACCGGGTTCATCCAGCTTTTTATGCTGACGAAAAAGCGTAAGTGTCTGGCGAACTTCATCCACGACCACGGCTACCGATTCACGATCCGGGTGGCGTAACGACGATGATTTTCGCAGGGCCAGCAGCGTCTGGTAATACCGAAAGAGGGTCTGGTGCGGCTCCTGCGTGAGTCGCTCCCACTGAAGCTTCGACCGCTCGAAGGTCCGCTCATCCTGTGGGTCCGGCGTTTCGAAATCGGATTGAAAATCGGCAAATTCCTTTTTGCGCCCCTGCCGGACGGCTTCCACCAGACTGGGGTCCGAATGGCTTACGAAATACAGAAAGGGGTTTAATTCGCCCCACTCCTCGCCCATGAACAGCATGGGCAGATAGGGACTGCTCATAACGGCTCCGGCCATCAGTTTCTGCATCTCCAGACTGACCAACTGACTGGGTCGCTCGCCCAGCATCCGGTTGCCAATCTGGTCGTGATTCTGCGAGAACACCACAAACTGTCGCCCGGCATGGCCCGCCGTCGACTTCCCCACAATCCGGGCGCGCCGGGGCATGTAGGTACCGTCGTACACATAGGCATCGGTATAGGATTTGGCCAGGTGATGAATGCCGTCGTAGTCGGCGTAATAGCCGTTGCGTTCGCCACCCGCCGTTACACGCAGAGCATGGTGAAATTCGTCGTTCCACTGAGCGTCCATGCCGTAGCCATTGTTAACCAGCGGCTGAATGAACTGCGTTTCGTTCTGGTCCAGCTCAACGATCAGGTAGTGCTGCCGACCAGTCTGGGCCATTAGGGCATCGACATACTGTTTTATTTCACGCAGGATATGCGTTTCGCTGGCATCGCAGATGGCATGAACGGCATCCAGCCGCAGGGCGTCGATGTGAAAATCCCGGAACCACATCAGCACGTTTTCAATGAAGTACCGCCGGACGCTGTCGCTGTAATCATCGTCGAAATTGATGGCATTCCCCCAGGGTGTAAGGTGCTTGGCGGTGAAGTACGGGCCGAAGTCTTCGAGGTAATTCCCTTCCGGTCCAATGTGGTTATATACCACATCGAGCACCACGGCCAGGCCCCGCTTATGACAGGCATCGACCAGCTTTTGCAAGCCCTCGGCACCCCCGTAGGAATTCTGCACGGCAAAGGGCAATACCCCGTCATAGCCCCAGTTTCGGGAGCCGGGGAACTGCGCCACAGGCATAATCTCAATGGCGTTGATGCCTAATTCGACCAGATAGTCGAGCCGGTTTTCGATACCTGCAAAGGTTCCTTCGGACGAGAATGTACCCGTATGCAACTCATAGATCAGGTAATCGTCCAGCGGGAAATTAGGCCAGTCGGCATCCGTCCAGGCAAATGTTCGGGTATCTACAGCAACAGACGACCCATGAACGCCCTCCGGCTGGAATAGCGACGCCGGATCGGGCCGTTCAATACTATCGTTGAGGATAAACTTGTAGGTATCGCCGGGTTGCAGCTGAGCTGTTGTGGTGCACCAGTAAGCGCCATCCTGTTGAAGTGGAATATCGAGCGGACGATTACAGCGACGAAGTAGGATGTTCTGTGCAAAGGGAGCCCAAACGCGAGCGGTGGCTCCATCGGGACCGAAAGTGACCCCCAGCATTCGGTGGTTGAGTAATGCCTGATTCATAGGTTGAGTTACTTATTGGTAAGCAGTTAGGTAAACAACCCGCTAACGGCGACATGTGTTGGCTGAAATTTAATAATCCTGTCCGGGCTAATTAGTGTGCAACACAGCCAAAGGAGTGGTAGGGTCTCAAATACCGGACTATACCGCTACTTCTACCGTCGTTCCTTCTTCGGCAAAGATGCGGAAGGTACCGCCCAACTCCTGAGCCCGGGTTTCCATGTTCCGTAGGCCGTAATGGTGGGGGGCTAAAGCTTCGTCCGTCCAGCTAAAACCCTGCCCGTTGTCATGGATGCGCAAGTTGATATGGCCATCGTCCTCAACGAACAACTGGACAGTAGCCTGCGACGCCTGAGCGTGCTTGATCACATTGTTGAGGGCTTCCTGTACGATCCGAAACAGGTTCAACACCTGCGATGAACTCAGCTTATACGACTGTGAGCCAGACACCTGCACATCGACTTGCAGGCCGTCGGTTTCGTGGACATAGCGGTTAATGTACTGATTGAGCCGCTCGGCAAATTCCTCCACCGTAAAACTTTCCTGATTGATCGCCCAGATGGTTTCGCGCAGGAGTTTGACGGCCTCCCGCGTGTGGGTCACGATGGTACGAAGCTGGCTTGCCAACCGTTGCCCGTCTGTACTGTTCTTTTTCTCCGTCTGGGCGCTGATGTGGGTGAGATTAGTAACCACGAAAGCCAGATGTGCCCCAACGTTATCGTGTAAATCGCGGGCGATACGCTCTTTTTCAACCAGCAGATTGTTTTGAAGAGCCAGTGTCTGTACTTCGGCTTCGAACGTTCGCTGCTGCTGAATGGTACGCTCTTTGATGAGCTTTTCTGTCTGGTCACGGGCAACCTTGTAGCGATAGGCCAAGCCAACCATCAACACCAACACCTCAAATAAAGCGGCTGGTGCATAGTAAGCAAAGCACGAGACCAGTTCGTAAGTGGGCAGCAACCCGAAATTGGCAAAAACCAGCGCCAGGTTAAGGGCATAGAAAGGCAGGATAGCGATTAGATACAACCAAGCTTCCTGAGCGTGATATCGACGAATGATACTGATACTAATGTACGCAACAATAACCGGCAGCGGCAGCCAGTAAAGGGCAGAAAACAGCCGTACCAGCACCAGTTCCAGGGTGGGCGTAAAGGGAGTAAACCACTCGGCCGTGAGGGCAATCAGGCATAATATCCCGCTCCAGAGCACTACAGTGCTGATCCTGTGCCAGCGATGTGAAGGTGTATGCCATAAACTAAGAAATCGCCGGACAAACGTTAGTTGTGAATAGAATAACACCAGTGGAAACAGGAAATAGACGTTCTGACGAGGCATCCAGAATTGAGCCGAAAAGCCAAACTGATTCAGAAACCCATCGTTTATGACGAAGAACCCGACAAGACCCAGAAGACAGAAAATGTAACGGGAATAGATTTGATCGAAGGTGGTCAGAAAAAAAATCAGGCTCATCACTGCCATAAAAGTCAGTGTGAACAACACCCCGCCCCAAAACAAGTAACTTTCCTGCACCACCGAATCATAAGCCGACGCCCGAATAAGTTCGACAGGCACGACCTGTGTACCCCGGTGTTTAACAACGCGCAAATACGCCGTTACGACCTGACCAGCAGGCACGGTAAACGGGAACCAGAAGTGCCGGTTGTTTTTTATGCGCTGCCGGGCGGGCGTTTTCCAGCCTATGGTTGGTGAAGTGGACAAAACCCGGTTTTGGGCATCGACCACAAACAGTTGAAGTTCATCGAAGCACCAGAAATCGATTTCGGCCAGCCAGTCCTGGGGCGCATTCAGCGTATTTTTCAACCGAAACCGAAGCCAGTGGGGCGTTGCCGTTTTTGAGCCTGCGATGATGCCAAAATTTGGCACAGGGGAGGTAAGGAGTTGAAAAGCGTTAGTCTTCGCCAACTGAATGGCATCGGCAATCGTTTTACTACGCGCCGAGTCCTGAAAAGACGCTATCGTTCCTCGTAAAGAGAGTTTATCACCCACAACTGGCAACACCACAACAGGCTGCCTGCTCAGTGGTTGCCCCGATAGCCGCAGGGCCATCAGGCAAACGATCATGAGCGGCAAAATCAGGTGGCGAAAGCGTATCATTAGCAAATGAAGTCACCACTAATGTAAACGGCGAGTAGCTAATAAACAAGTGGTTAGTGGAGTTGGTGGAGTGATACAGTCGTGGAGTTAGGGCAATAGTAATACTGGTTTGAAAACCGACACCACATTTCACCACTTCACCAAGTACACTACAAACTATACCCGCCATTATACTGTCGCTTCACAAACTGGTTGGCGTAGTCGTAATTGGTGATTTTCATGTTGTCGCCGTCCCAGAAGAGTTTTTTGCGGCCGGTGAACTTGCCGTCTTCACGGGCCAGGTAAGAGCGGGTGGCCAGATTACCCATCAATACCGTTTCGGTAAGCGGGCCGGACTGGTCGAACGAGGAGGATGTATACGCACCGTAGCCTTGTTTGCAGGCTTTCACCCACTGCTGCTGGTGGCCCTCCGTTTTACCTTCGACCAATGGTTTTTCGGGAGCAGGCAGCTCTTTCCCATTGAACTTATCGGCGGGCAGCAGCTTTGGATCATTACCGAACAGACCGCCCGTCAGCATGCCTTTGGTACCAATGAACAACATGCCGCCGTCAATGTCCCGAAACACATCATTGTAGTCTACGCCTTCGGGCAATTGAGGGCGAATGCCGCCATCGAACCACGAAAACTTGATCTCGTTTACTTTCTTATCGTTGGACGGAAATGTGAGGTGAATGGCCGACGAGGGTGGGCAACTGTCGTCGTAGAAGGCTTCTTCAAAGAAATCAGCATAGACAGAACCGACGCTGCATTCAACTGACGTCGGGTATTTGAGCTTCAGGGCACGAAAGGGTACATCCATAAAATGGCAGCCCATGTCGCCGAGAGCACCGGTTCCGAAATCCCAGTACCCACGCCAGCGGGTAGGCATGTACGCTTCGTGATACGGCCGCGTGGGTGCGGTGCCCAGCCAGAGCGGCCAGTTCACCTCGGAGGGTATTGGCTGCGACTCCCCTTTTTCTTTGGGCGACTTAACCCCCTGCGGCCAAACCGGGCGGTTGGTCCAGCAGTACACGGTATGAACGTGGCCGATGACATTTTTCTGAATGACCGTTTCGATGATGCGCGTCGCATCGCCTGAGCTTCCCTGATTGCCCATCTGGGTCACAACTTTATACTTCGCAGCTGCCTGCGTCAGCATCCGGGCTTCGTAAATATCGTGCGTCAGCGGTTTCTCGACATATACATGTTTGCCCATCTGCATAGCGGCCATCGCGATTGGCGCGTGCATATGGTCGGGCGTGCTCACAATAACAGCATCGAAGGTTTTGCCCGCCTTGTCGAACATCTCGCGGTAATCCTGAAAATAAGGCGCTTTGGGAAACTGCCCCCGGAATTTTTTCGCCTGCCGGTCGTCGACATCACAGAGGGCCACAAAGTTGTCGGACCCGTTGTTGTACGCCAGCCGGACATTCACATCGGCCTTGCCGCCACAGCCCACAGCGGCAATATTGAGTTTATCGGAAGGAGCAATGATCCGGGCGCCATCCGGTGCTTTTCCACCCAGCACATGCCGGGGCACAATGTAAAAACCAGCCGCAGCCAGCGCACTGTTTTCCAGAAACTTACGACGAGAAGACATAATCAATGCGTGAATTATGAATGAGTGAATAATCGGGGGAACAGTGGCATAAATTGTAGTAAGTCTTCATGCTAACTGTACTACTGATTTACTGCACCATTAACCACGTTTATTCACTCATTGAGCAATCACTCAGTCATCATTGAATTTTACCCCATCACCTGGCCCATCTTCATGGCGATACCCATATCGCCTTTTATTTTGAGCTTACCCGACATAACGGCCATCATCGGGTTGAGGTCGCCGGTACCCATTTTGACCAGATTATCAATGCTTACCTGCAAATCGCAGTCGGCTGGCTTATCTACATTTGAGACCGTTGCCGGCGATTGCGTAGCATCGATAAAAATTGGTCCCTGATCGGTGACAATCTTAACCGTAGCGTTAATGTTGTCGGCATGTGTAACTTTGGACCGAATTTGCTCGGTTAGTTCTTGCAGAGTCATCGGATTTAGATTTCGTTGTCATAAAGAAACTCAGCCGCGAAAATAAGGTTTTTTTATAGCGCGGTCGGTACGCCGTGTCAAAAGGAGACTAGCCTTTTATACCAACACAAAGCGGCATCCACCGGAATACCGCATCATCCCCTGCCCATGCGTCCCCAATTATTAACTCTTCTGTGCATTCTTACCTTCCTCAGCTGCGGCTGGGGCCTGATCGACTCAACCGTTTCGTTCGTGCAAGCCGATGCCGTAGCCGAAACTAGATACGTCGAATCAAAGCCGGACCCGGCGAAGAAGAAAGACGCACCTAAACAATACTTCGAAGACCGCTCGTCCGATGCCCCCGCTCCCGGCGACCCGGACGAAATCAAGTCGCTCGCCATTGCTCAGTTCGCGTACTCGCTGCTGACGCTCATTGGGGCTATCCTGATGTTTCGGTTGCGCAGGGTTGGCTTCTGGATTTATGTAGCCGGTATTGCCGTTGGTCTGGTGCTGCCCGTTGTGCTGGCAGGCGTAGGGGCTCTGAACACCTCATTTGGCGCCTTTTTCAGCCTAATCTTTGCAGGGCTCTACTGGCTCTCGATTAAAGAAATGAATTAGTTTTCGTTGCATTTTGCTATAGGCAATACCGACTATCCCGGTCGGTATTGCCTAATATTTTGGGGTCGGATTAAACAATGTTCTACTAATCCTATCAAACAATAACAAACAAGCTCTTCTACCTTGGAAATAGCCTGTTTGTTATAAATTTAATCGTAGTTGAATCGACAAAACCCGCTCTCCTGCGTTTATATAACAAACCACTTACCTATGAACGCATTGCGCCTGACTATACTACTCCTGCTCGTCTGTCTTTCATGCCCGTCGTTTGCCAATGATTCCGACGATCCGGATGCACTGGTGGGCCGGTGGCTGAGCTCGAAAAAGCGGAATCAGGTTCAGATTTATAAACAGGGAAATAAATATTACGGAAAATTGGTATGGATGCTGGAACCTAACGAACCAGGCTCCGGTAAACCCAAAGTGGACAAAGCAAACCCCGACGAAAAGCTGCGAAACCGACCCCTCATGCAATTGGTCTTATTGACGAATCTGACCTACAAAGGCAACAATGTCTGGAGCGATGGGGAAATATATAACCCCGAAGACGGCAAAACCTACAATTGTGAGGTAACGCTCAAAGACGCCAACTCCATCGACCTGCGCGGCTACGTCATGGGCCTCAGCTTCCTGGGGAAATCCAAAATCTGGACGCGGGTGAAGTGAGATAATGGATAATTAAATTTATTCACTACCAACATTATACATTAATCATTGACGTACTACTCAACAATCCACCGCGAGAGTGTATTGTACCGGCCTTCCAGCACAATTTTGTAAAATCCTTTAGGTAGTGTCGACACATCGATGACCGCCGTTTCGGCTTTGGCGGACACTTCGGCCATAAGCAGGTAATTGTCCCGCTTGCCTTCCTCAAAATGGTTAGTGGTCGAAAGCCAGATTTTCAGCGTTTCGTCCGGCGCAATGGTTTTCCAGGTCAAGGTAATTTTACCGCCCTCCTTTTTTGCGGTTGGCTCCGTGATGGATAGCTTCCCCGTCAGCGGTACGCCGTCCAGTTCGAAGGCCTGTTCTTTGGGAATCGTGAGTTGCAGATGACGGGCCATCGTCGGCATGATGTCCACAATACCCGGTGTATTCTTCTTGAACTGCTCATTCAGATCTTTGGCGTTGGTCACAATCCAGGTATCCCGCTCCCTGTCTGACTGGCCACCATGATTCTTGCCGGTGTCGGCGCTACGGCCGTGGTCGGTGGTGATGAACAGCTGCCAGTCTTCGCCAACCGTTTTCTGGCGGTATTGAATAGCTTTCCAGAGTCGGCCCATCTGGTCGTCCATGATGGATACGGCATTATAAAATTGCTCGCTGTCACCGTATTTATGACCCATATCATCGGTGTATTCCAGATAGACCCACGATAAGTCGGGGCTTTCATCGCGGATGTAGCGGCTGGCTTCATCCACCACTTTCTCGTCGATCCGGCGGATGTATTCCGACTGTTTATCGTGCCGAAAATGGAGGGTATCGAGTTCAAACCCATCGAAGGAATAGTCGATTCGGAGGTTGCCGGTTTGCGGCAGATTCTCGCCAACGAGTTTAGTTCGGTTGTCGAGCCAGGTGGAGAAAACGGCCGTTTTCTTCTGCGGATATTGCGTTTCGAAGAAGCGGAAGATACTCCAGTACTGGTAGTTTGGCGCTTTGATACTGTTGTCCCAGACGTTGTGTTTGTTCACCCAGGTGCTGGTGAGCAGACTATTATACCCCACCGCCGAGATGGTTGGCGTTTGCGAATAGCTACTTTTCTGACCACCCACATAAGCCCGCGCATAGCCGCCGACTTTGGCAATAGCATCGAGATTGGGCGTCGGCTGTTTTTCGATCACATCCGACGGGATTCCGTCGACAATGACGAACAGGACTTTACGGGCTTTGTTCTGCGCCTGGCTTGACTGAGCGAAAAGCAAGCAACCGCCAATAAACAAGTGTAGGATGGTGCGTTGTAGCATAGGTTCGGGAGAAACGCCCAAAGTAACGACACCAGGACATACCATCGCAACACATGCCTAAAATTTCACACCTTCGTAATAAGCTTTCTATCAATGGTGTCGGCTATAAACGCCCGACACCATTGATAGAAAACCCAGAACAAGTCCGAAGGACTTGACTATGGATAACCCCGGATGCAATCCGGGGCGGAGACCGGGCTATATCCGGGGCCGGGTCCGAGGTCAGAAACCAATCGAATTACCCCCATCGACTGGCAGCGAGGCCCCTGTAATGTACTTTGCGGCTTCAGACGCCAGGAAAACAGCCGCCCAGCCAATGTCTTCGGGCTGCCCGAACTTACCCATCGGCGTCCGGCGCATAGCGCGGGCGAAGCGATCGGGGTCGCCCCCCATCGCGGTTTTGCTCATGGCCGTTTCGATGAAGCCCGGCGCAATGGCATTGACCCGAACGCCGTTGCCCGAAAACTCCGACGCCAGCACTTTCACCATGCCCTCCACACCCGATTTTGAGGCCGCATAAGCAGCAACCCGGTCAATGCCATAATAGGCCGCCATCGACGAAATCATGATGATCGACCCACTCTGACGCGCCATCATACGTTTAGCGCAGGCCCGCGTCAGACTGAAAACAGAGTTTAGGTTCGTGTGTACAATTCGGTCAAAATCCTCATCGGTGACTTCCAATGCCGGTTTTTTCATGTTGATACCGGCGTTATTGACCAACGTATCAATGGGGCCATAGGTGGCTTCTATTCGCTCAACGAGGTCGTCCAGCAACGGCCGGTCGGTTACGTCGTTGACCATATAATGCGCCCGGTCGCCCAACGTGGCAACGGCCTCCTGCAAGGGCTGCTCCCGCCGACCGGTTATGACAACGGTTCCCCCAGCCTGTACCATGCAGCGGGCAATATCGAAGCCGATACCGCTGCCGCCACCGGTTATAAGAGCGAGTTTACCGTCGAGCGAAAAAACGGGAAGGATGGCCGATTGACTATGGGTCTGCGTAAGTTGTTCTTGTTCCACTAGCGTAATTTATAAATTTCGGATAAGGCTTTCACATCCTCCAATGTCCGTTCGGGTTTGGGGAGGGAAGCTGGAATTGGTTGTTTCGAGTAAGTCTGGAGATATAACACCCACGAGTCGCGCCACCAGATGGCTTCTTTATGCTGCGTAATCAGTCGGCCCGTTACATCGGCAAAGATAGCGGGGTCGACGGCGGGTTTCACTTGCGCCCATTGCTTTTGCATCCACATGACCGAATCGGCACCGGTATAGAAACGGGTGCAGAGTTCATCCCAGAGGGTGCGACCGGTACTTAATTTCTTTGTCCAAGGTACATGATGAAACCACAGCAGATACGGCAGCGGACAGGTTTCGGGGTTGTTCCATTGTTGCTGGACTTCAGGGCGGTACTGCGCTAGCGCATTGCTGCCCGTTGCGGTCCGGTCGAAGCCGAGACCAATAGAATCGGCCCGGTGGTAATAGATGGCCGTCCAGTCGGGACGAACACTTTTCTCCTGCCAGGGCTCGGGGGCGAAGTGAACACCCGACCACGGACGCGACAACCCCAGTGGTGTGTTGTAATTGACGTAAATCTCCCGTGACCGCATCATTATATTTTTGATGGTCTTCACGGCGCTCGGCTCTCGGGTGAGCGTCATTTTTATCCACTCATCGGCAATCCCTTCCGACGACAGGGTATGATCCCAGGCCAGCCGCCCATACGCGTACCAGTTGGCCTGCGCCATCGGGTTACCGGTCCAGTTACGGTCAGCACCTGTGTTTGCTACGCCTGCAATGGCCGTCATGGTGTACTGGTGCAGGCTACCATCAATCACCCTGGCGACAGTAGAGCCTTTGCCTTTTACGTAGGTATCGGTTTCCAGACACTCCTTGAAAATCGGCGCTTCATAAACCCAGTGGGTAGCAAAGCCCAGGTACTCCTGCGTGATCTGAAACTCCATTGACAAGGGCGTTTTAGGCATATTGCCAAACAGGGGCGAGAAAGGTTCGCGCGGCTGAAAATCAATAGGCCCGTTCTTTACCTGCACGATCACCTTTTTATCGAACTGGCCATCCAGAGGAGTAAACTCTTCATGAGCTGCCTTGAATCGGTCAGCCTTAGGGTCAGCTTTGTAGACGAAGGCCCGCCACATCACGATGCCATCATACGGCTTGAGAGCTTCGGCCAGCATATTGGCCCCGTCGGCGTGGGTACGTCCGTAATCCTGCGGACCAGGTTCGCCTTCGGAGTTGGCCTTGACCAGAAAACCCCCAAAATCAGGAATAGCGGTGTAAATCTCTCTGGTTTTGTCGGCCCACCATTTCCGCACCTCGGGGTCGAGCGGGTCGGATGTTTTTAAACCACCAATGGTTTTGGCCGCCGGAAAATAAACTGACAGATACACCCGTATGCCATACGGCCGGAATACGTTGGCCAGAGCCGCCACCTTTTCGATGTACTCGGCTGTCATAAAGCGGGCGCTGGCATTCACGTTGTTAACCACCGTTCCGTTTATACCCAGCGACGCATTGGCGCGGGCGTAATCTCGGTAGCGCGGATCGACAGTTGCCGGAAGTTCGTACCATTTCCAGAGCGATTCACCGGCATAGCCCCGCTCGATGGTGCCGTTGGTGTTATCCCAGTGATTCAGCAGTCGGTACTGAATTTTCGGGATGCTGGTCAGCGACAGGTTTTCTACTGACTGCCCGGTTTGTAGTTGGCGAAGTAAGGCAAAGGCACCGTATAACACGCCCGAATCAGTTTTCCCGAAAATGGTGATGTTTCCCGATTTTCGACCCGTCAGCTGATAACCATCCGCAACAAGGGTCTGCGAACCGGCATTGGGCGCACTCGCCACCGACAATACAATTCCACCAGTCCGGCTTCCGGCATTGGTAATAATGGGCACCGTTTTACCGAGTAAGCCCTGTAAGCCCATCTGGAGTTCGTCGGCGGCTGATTTCAGAATAGAGCTCGTACCATTCAGGGCAATAAACTGCACCGACCGGGCGTAGGCTTCCCGTTTGGGCACGTCTTTAATCAGGTCATATTTCAGCCAAAGGCGGTAGCCGTCATCGCCGAAAGCTAACTGGCTAATGAATAAAAGGCAAAGCAGTATTCGTTTCATTTTTTTCAGTTTTTTTAGGCGCAGGGCATTGGCCAGCTGGCGCCAGCATGTGCTAATCGTCAAACAGAGAACAGAGCCAGGTTTAAGCCATCAACAATAACCTCTGTGTATCTCTGTGCCTTCTCAGGGTGATTCTGTGTCACATCTTTTTCACAAACTCCGCTCAATACCCATCTCAAGCCCCCTCAACTCGGCTAATCCCCGCAACCGACCGATGGCTGAATAGCCGGGATAGGTCTTTTTGTGCAGATCGTCGAGCATCTGGTGGCCGTGATCGGGGCGCATGGGGATAGACGTTTCGCCAATGCCCTGCTGCGCGCGCCGTCTTTGTTCCAGCACAATTTCTTTCACTACGGCATACATATCGACATCGCCCGACAAATGGTCGGCTTCGTGGAAGTTACGTTGATCTGTTTCACGTTTCGTTGTCCGTAAATGGATAAAGTGAATGCGCTCGCCAAACCGCCGAATCATGGCAGGCAAATCATTATCGGGCCGGATACCCAGCGAACCGGTGCAGAACGTAATGCCATTGGCCGTTACGTCGCTGGCCGCCATCAACTGGGCCAGATCAGCTTCGGTACTGACCACACGCGGCAAACCCAGCAACGGTCTTGGCGGATCATCGGGGTGAATGCACAGGTTCACGCCCACTTCCTGCGCTACGGGAGCCACCTGCTGAATGAAGTAATACAGGTTTTGCCGAAGTTCGGCGTCGCCGATTGTGGCGTATTCGTTCAGCAACCCCTGAAAGGTATCGAGCGTGAAAGCCTCTTCTGAACCAGGTAAACCCAGGAGGACAATATTGGACAACTCGGCGATGCGTTCGGGGGTCATGTCGCTGAACTTTCGGTGGGCCGATTCGATGATTTCAGGTTCGTAGTCGACCTCGGCACCGGGGCGTTTGAGAATACACAGGTCGAAGATGGCGAAGTCTTCCCACACGAACCGGAGCGCCCGTGATCCGTCGGGCATTTCGTAGCTGAGGTTCGTGCGGGACCAGTCCAGCACGGGCATGAAGTTGTAACAGACCGTTTTGATCCCACAAGCCGCAAGATTCCGAATCGACTGTTTGTAATTATCAATGTATCCGTCGCGGGTGGGTCTCCCCTTCTTGATGTCTTCGTGGACCGGCAGACTCTCGACTACCGCCCATTGCAAGGGCGAATACCGCTCATTATCGGTTTCGACTCGTTGTTTTCGTTCGTTGATGGCATCAATTGACCATAAGTCACCCACCGGAATCTGATGTAGTGCCGTTACGACACCTGCGCAACCGGCCTGCCGAATGTCCATCAGAGAAACCGGATCATTCGGGCCAAACCAGCGCATTGTTTGTAGCATTCCCATTCGTACTCTATTGCTTATTATGTACCTACTTACGTACCTACAGGCCCGGCCCGTAGGTACGTAACACTCCTACGCATCATTTTAACTGCAACTCCCGCTTCGCAAATTCCAGAAAAACCGGCCAGTCGAGCGAATCGACATGGCCGCCTTCGTGGTTTCGGAAAGCCAGTTCACCGTCGATCAGTGACACATCCGGCGCGGGCATTTCGGTGGTGCCAACGCCTTTTTTACCGAGTAAGGTATAAACAGGGCTGGCGGCAACGCAGGCCAGGAACTCACCTTTGGGGTCGGCCCAACTGTCTTTTGTGCCACCCGTGATGAAGAGCGGACGAGGGGCAATCAGCGTCATCAGTTCATGGGCATCTACGGGCATCATTTTCCAGTTGCCGCCGTATTTCAGGAAGTTGCCCGCCATCCAGTGATACTCACCCGGACCAGCTACGTTGTCAATCGTTTCGCCAAAGCTGCGTTTTTCCAGTGACGCACCCATGGAACCCGAACAACTGGCGAACACGATAGCCCAGCGCGGGTCAAGTGCTCCAGCCAGCAGGGCGGTTTTGCCCCAGCGCGAATGGCCCTGAATACCGATCTGTTTAGGATTGATGGCGTTGTCTTTCTCAAAATGATCGAGCACCCGGCTAAGGCCCCAGCTCCAGGCCGCTAACACGCCCCATTCGTCGGGTTGGCGGTCTTTGCCGCCGTTCATCAGGCCAATGATGCCTTCGTGCAGACCGGCTCCGCTATCCATCTGAATAGCGCCCGTATTAACCAAGGCGACACCCCAACCGGCATCGATCAGCTTTTCGATATTGGGCATAGGCTGCGGAAACGAACCCCACACAATGACCATCAATGGAATCTTACCCGATGCCTTAACCGGCCGGTAATACGTAACCGGAATGCTCGGTTTGACCGTCGGATACCGGGAATTGTCGATACGGCCCAGTATCATTTTCCGAACCGCTTTGCCAGTCAGTACCGTACTATCCGTTCCGGCAGGGCCAAAAGTCACCTTTGGGGCGTTGGCGGGCGTTTTGCCGTATATCTCGGTCAGGTATTCGTTCAGAATTTCGGACCGCCGTTGCTTCCACCATATAGCTGCAGTTGTTACGGGCTTGCCGTTTCTGAGTGTCAGCGGGTTGGGTAGCGTGTAGTTACTCGCTTTTCCCTCCTCGTAATTCGTCCAGTTGCCCCAGTCCGACCGCACGTGCGTTTGCCCCGCTTCATCGTACCAGTTGTTGGAGCCCTCTTTCTGTTTCAACTGCTGCGGACGTTTGGGGTCGTCGGCAGGTAAAGGAAGTACAGGCACCAAGAGTTTTAGCTTTCCCATCATCTTCTCCCAATCTTCCTGACTGGCGGCCCGCATTTTTTTCATGTAAGCCGTCCGCTCCTCGGGCGTCATTTTCTGCAAGTCGGGTGCCTGAGCTTTCATGTCGACAATTGCCATAAAGCCCAGTATACCTACATAAAACAGCCGTTGGCAGACTTGCCTGAGGGATTGATGACTCTTCATTTTATCTGGATTTCACCCGGCTAAACACGAAAATGTACAGCATCGTCCAGGCAACCAGATAGGCGAAGCCGGCGATGTAAAAAATGATATAATACCCTTCCGACAGGCTTCCCAACGCTTTATAATGGTCGAGGATACGACCAACCATCAGCGGAAATACGGCTCCTCCCATCGTTCCGGCCATCGTTCCCAAGCCAACCACCCGACTCAGCACCCGCTTGGGAAACTGATCGGCGGCCACGGTAAAAATATTAGCTGACCAGGCCTGGTGAGCGGCCACAGCTAGGGATAAAATACCGATTACGGGCCACATGCTGTTCATCTGGCTAATGGCCATAACAGGTGTTATACAGATCGCGAACAAAGCCATTGCCCACTGCCGCGCCCGGGTCGGGTGCCAGCCTTTCCCAATTAACCTGGACGACAGCCAGCCCCCCCCAACGCTGCCAATGGTAGCTGCCAGATAGATAACGATGAGCGGAGCCCCCAGCTTTTTCAAATCCAGGTGGTAGATATTCGACAGGTACGAAGGCAGCCAGAACAGGAAAAACCACCAGATAGGGTCCGTCAGTAGTTTGCCGCTCATGAATCCCCAGATGGCTTTGTTGGAAAAAATCGGATAGCTGGTTTCTGCTTTATCCGCAAGCAGATCTGTGGCGGCAGCATCTCCGGCAACAGACGGTTCAACGGGATCGGAGGTGATATGGGCTAACTCAGCCGCGCTCACGCGCTTATGCCGGGCGGGTACTTCGTAATAAAACCACCAGGCCACAATCCAGAGGAAACCCAGCGCACCGGTGATGATAAAAGTCATTTGCCAGCCCAACATAAGGGCCAGGGGCGGCACAACTGCCGGAGCAACCACCGCCCCAATATTGGCTCCGGAGTTAAAGATACCCACGGCCAGCGCGCGTTCTTTCTGCGGAAACCACTCGGCCACGGTTTTGATCGAAGCAGGAAAATTACCGGCTTCACCAATACCCAGCAGCGCCCGGGCAACCATAAATCCGGCCGTACCACCCGCCAGTGCATGGCCCATAGCCGCCAGACTCCAGACCACAATAGCGCCGATATAGCCTAGTTTCGTACCAACCCGATCAATGATGTACCCGGCTAGTAAGGTCGATGCTCCGTAAAAAAAGGTAAAAATGGTTACCAGATCGCCGTAATCTGTTTCACTCCAGTTGAACTCCTTTTCCAGAACGGGTTTCAGCAGACTCATGACCTGCCGGTCGAGGTAGTTGATGGTCGTTGCGAAAAAGAGCAACCCAACAATGATCCATCGGTAGTTACTGGAGGCAGGCAATGCATCACCAGTAGGCCTCAGGGGATCGGCAGCAGCGGGCGTGGGTTTTGTTGTCAAAGGAGGAGTGCGATTAGGGTGAGTGTCGGTCAGACTACTCTAAAACATGGCTAGCCGGTTTACTTACTGTACAGAACCGGCTAGCCAGACATATCTACCTGGTTTTCAAAGTACTACTCGTATGATTCCCTCCCCTGCGCTTTGCACCGCTGTGACCTTATCCACACATCGAAAAGTTATCCACACTTAAACAGGCAAAAACACCTACTTATCCACAGCCGAGTCGATCAAAAAAAGTATTGAATGCGTCTTTTCAACTAATTGAACGGTACCAGCGGGCTCGGTTCACTAGACAAAGAACGGCACGTCTTTCGGCGCGTATTTACGCATACCTTCTTCGTTGATCTCAACACCGATACCCGGTTTATTGGACAGCGGTATGAATCCTTTTTCGACCATCGGGCCATCGAAGGTGACGATTTCCTTGAACATCGGCTCTTCGTGGAAGTAAATCTGCCACTCCAGAATCAGGAAGTTGGGAACCGATGCGCACACGTGGCTAGATGCCATTGCGCCCAGGTACGACGCCACCATGTGCGGAGCAAACGGCACGTAATACAGATTAGCCAGGTTAGCAATCCGCTGCGCTTCGCCCAGACCACCTGCTTTCTGCAAATCGGGCATAATAATGTCGACGGCACCAATTTCGAGAAGCTTGCGGAATCCGTGGGCCAGATAATGGTTTTCACCGGCACAGATTGGTGTGTTAGAAGCTTCCCGAATCTGTCGGTACGCTTCTGGATTTTCGGCGGGGATGGGCTCTTCGAGGAACAACAGGTTCAGCGGCTCCATCATCTTGGCTACGCGTCGGCCCGTGGTTACGTCGTACTTACCATGCATATCTACGCAGATGTCGACTTTCGGCCCAACGGCTTTCCGGACCCCAGCAATCTGGTTGTACATCCGCTCCAGTTCGCCCTGGCTGGCGGTCCAGTTGTAGGCATCGTATTTGTTCGGGTCGTTGCGCTCGTCGATGTCGTACTTCACCGCTGTAAATCCCATGTCGACCGCCCGTTTGGCACTTTTCCCGAAGGCTTCGGCGCTGGTATCAGTTTCCCGATAGGCTCCGGTATCGCAGTAAACCCGAATCTTATCCCGAAACTTACCCCCCAGCAGCTGATACACGGGCATGCCGAGCGCCTTACCGGTCAAATCCCAAAGGGCCGTTTCGATTGCCGACAACACAGAGATATAAATGCCGGACTGAGCCCCTTCGAAGAAGCCTGACTTTCGAACGTCTTCGAATAAACGATTGACGTTAAGCGGGCTTTTGCCCTTGATCCGTTCGCCCATCAGTTTCACCAGATGGTAGGTTCCTACTGAAGCATCGACGGCTTCGCCACAACCCCAGATGCCCTGGTTGGTATGGATTTTCACGAACAGGCTATGGCCACCGCGCGTATAGCCGCATTTAATGTCAGTAATTTTTAGATCGGAGGGGGCCGAAGAAAGGGGAGCATTGTGGACGGCCGTTTCCAGCCCTTCCCCGAATGTAGATAATGTAGTAGCCGCTAAGGCACTGGCAATGGCGCCTTTAGTCAAAAAAGAACGACGAGATGTTGTCATGTTTTAGGAAAGGAAAAGGTACTTTATTAGGATTTATACCAAACAGCTTCCAGCTGTTTGGTATAAACTACCAGGTGCGGGTTTTGAGGTATTCCTGAATCTGCTCTTTAGGGACGGGCAGTTCGCTGACGTGGGCGTTGAGCCACTGCGAAAAATCCTTCTCGATGGCGTCCGACCAGCGGGAGTCGATCTGCCCCGGCGTGTATTTCTGCTCCCGCAACCGCAGGTGTCCGAACATGTCACGCAGCCGAATGATCTCCGACGTTTTCACCACTTTCTCAGCCAGATGGGGCGGAATAAACGCCACCCCGCCATCACGACCCAACACGATATCGCCTGGCATCACCATCACTTTTCCAATGCGCGTTGGGCGGTTGATACCCACCAGCGTCGTATTCAGGTTTCCCTCCGGGTTATGGTGTGAGGGGTGATAACTTCTAAAATAAGACGTAAAACCGCCAATCTCTTTCAGTCCGGCCACATCCCGAAGCGCCCCTTCGTATACAATACCATTACCCGTTTTGGCATAGATCGAGTTGCCCAGGTTGTCGCCAATGGTTGGTCCGTCTTCGTGCATGCCGTATTGATCCACCACATACACATCGCCCTTTACAAGCATGTCAATTGGCCAGGCATTCTGCGATTTCACCCGGCCATCTTTGGTATGTCCTTTTTCGTCCGTTACCCGGTGTACGTCCGGCCGACCTGGCATAAACGTTGCCGTCAACGCACGTCCTACCAAAACGCTGTCGGGGTTGATGGTTTGCCAGTCGCCCGCATACTGATACCGGTAGTTTTCGCCTTTCATGACCGCCCAGGCTTCTTCGTGAGTTACCAGTTTCATGCGTTTGATAATAGCATCCGGCACTTTCGGACGGCCATCCGGGAAGCGCTCCCCTTTCCATTCGGGCGTCAGGAAGATCAGTTCCTCCTTCGAGATTTGCTGTGCAACCGATACCGACGCCAAGCCGGTCAGTAACAACACGGCGGTCATTACGATTACCTGTTTCATTGAAAATAGTAAAAATTAAACGTTTAGGATTTGGAAAGAATAAGACGAATAACGGGTTCATCTACCCTTAATAAGCTCTGGTTATAGGCTCCTGAAAGAGCCGTCATAAGACGTGATTATAAAAGTCTTTCATAATTTTCGCATTTGCAACCGATTGCAAAATATTACTGGAAGAATAATTTAATTATAAATTACTTATATACTATTTATAGTAAAACAGTTTGCCAGGCACTCCCCTAACGGCGGCTAGTACTGACCTGAATCGCTTATAGCCTTGAATACATAATACAATCGGTTGCATATACAGGCGAACGATTTTTTTTAATTCTTCCTTTTCAGCTATTTCCATTGCGGCCTTCTTAGTATACGGAACATCATTGCAGCAAGTGAACAGGACGGCCCGACCGGGCTGTACCAAATTATTCACGTCAATAAGTAAAGCTGTGCCAACATATGGTTTATGTTGTGGATGATTTCCGTGTATCTACCAACCAGATAGTCCCAATGCAAAAAAACTCGGCTCTTTTCATTGCCATTGCACTTCTTTCCTCACTCGTTGTCGGGCAGCTTTCTGCCCAGAATCTTCGCCCACCAGCCTACCCGCTTATTACCCATGACCCTTACTTCAGCGTCTGGAGCATGACCGACAAGCTGACTGATTCGCCTACGCGGCACTGGACCGGCAAGCCCCAATCGCTGGAAGGTATTATCCGGGTAGATGGCAAAGCATATCAGTTTCTGGGTGCCGTACCCACCCACTACGAAGCCATTCTGCCCACCGGCGAAACACAGTCGTACACGGCTCAATACACTACCAAAAAGCCAAATACCGGCTGGGAAAAGGCCGATTTTAACGCCAGCGACTGGCAATCAGGGCTGGGTCCTTTCGGCGATACGCCCGAAGCCAAAACGAAATGGGTCACAACCGATAAAGACGGCATTTACTACCGCCGGGAGTTCACCTATGATGGAAAAGCCGACCCGGCTAAACTGCTGTTGTCTATCAATCATGACGATGATGTAGTCGTTTATTTGAACGGCACAAAAATCCTCGACAAACCCGACTATGTGAGTGAGTACGTTAATCTGCCACTCCCTCCGGCGGGGCAAAAAGCCCTCCGCAAAGGCAAAAATGTACTGGCAGTGCATTGCGTGAGCCCTCGGGGCGGTTCGTTCATCGACGTAGGCATCCTGAACCCCATTACCACTACAGCGATTACGGCAGCGACCCAAACAGGCGTGACGGTGTCGGCCACCCAAACCGATTACCTCTTTACCGCCGGGCCGGTGGACCTGGTCGTCAATTTTATGTCGCCCCTGTTGCTGGACGATCTGGACGTTGCCGCCCGCCCGATTACGTATGTTACCTTCGAGGTTCGTTCGCAGGACCGCAAGCCGCATTCGGTGCAGGTTTATCTGAGTGAATCTGGCACGATGGCAACGAATACGATTGGCCAGGAGGTTGTCCTGAAAGCGGGACAGGCACCGGGACTGATCTTTCAGACCGTTGGCACCGAGGCACAGCCCGTTCTGGCAAAGAAAGGCGACAATATACGCATCGACTGGGGGTACGCCTACCTGGCCGCTCCACAGGAAACGGGCAATCAGACGGCCAACGGGATGGCCCCCGGCCTGAAAGAGGCTTTTCTGATGAACGGACAACTCCCTACCGATAATAAAGCTGCCGTACCGGGCAACAAGCCAAGAGCCGCCGTAGACGTTGCCATTGCCAGCGTACTCGACTTCGGCAACGTGTCGAAATCTGTCGAAAAACACCTGATGCTGGGGTACGATGACCTGTATTCGGTACAGTATTTTAAGCAGAACCTACGCCCGTGGTGGCGTCGGGATGAGAAAACGACCATGGTCTCGCTCTTGCAGACCGCCGAAAAAGACTACAACCGACTTCGGGAGAAATGTGAGAAATTCGATAACCGGCTTTATACCGACGCCAAAAAGGCCGGTGGCAAAGAGTACGCAGACCTGTGCGCGCTGGCGTACCGGCAAGCCATTGCCGCCCATAAAATAGTAGTCGGACCAAAAGGCGAAACACTTTTCCTGTCGAAAGAGAATTTCTCCAATGGCTCCATTGGCACGGTGGATATCACCTACCCATCGGCCCCATTATTTCTGCTTTACAATCCAACTCTCTTGAAAGGCATGATGGAGCCTATTTTCCAGTACTCGGAGAGTGGTCGCTGGAAAAAGCCGTTTGCCGCGCACGACGTGGGGACCTATCCGCAAGCCAACGGTCAAACCTACGGTGAGGATATGCCCGTGGAAGAGAGTGGCAACATGCTGATCCTGGCCGGGGCTATTGCCGGAGCCGAAGGGAACGCGGACTATGCCAAACAACACTGGAAAACCCTGACGACCTGGGTCGAATACCTCAAAAAAGACGGTTTTGACCCGGCTAATCAGCTTTGTACCGATGACTTCGCCGGTCATATTGCCCGCAACGCCAACCTATCTGTTAAAGCTATTCTGGGCATTGCGGCTTACGGCAAAATGGCCAATCAGCTGGGCGATAAGGCAACCGGACAGAGCTATCTGCAAACGGCGCGGGATATGGCCGTTAAATGGCAGCAGTTATCGATGGATAAAACGCTCAACCAACTGCCTCACTATGACCTGACCTTCGAGAATCAGAACGACACCTGGAGCCAGAAATACAACCTCGTCTGGGATAAACTACTGAATCTGAATATCTTCCCTAAAGAGGTAACACAAACTGAAATCGCCTATTACCTGACCAAGCAGCGCACCTACGGCCTCCCACTCGACAGCCGCAAAACCTACACTAAATCGGACTGGATCGTGTGGACGGCCACCCTCGCCAAATCGAACCGCGACTTCGAAGCGTTCATCAAGCCCGTCTGGAAATATGTTAACGAAACGCCGACGCGGGTACCACTGTCCGACTGGCACGAGACCACCAACGCCAAACAGGTTGGTTTTCAGGCCCGCTCAGTCGTGGGTGGCTACTACATCAAAATGCTGGAAGGGAAACTGAGTAAATAAGCTTGACCACCCCCAACCTACTATAAATCATGAGATTCAATCAATCCCTGTTCACGCCATTGGGCCTCCTTCTACTGACTACGGGCCTTGCCGTTACGCAATCGCCTGCCCAGAATACGCCCCGAACGGCCCCCATCATGAGCCGGTGGGAGAAGCAGCTAACGCCCGAGAACGCCTGGCGTGAATACCCGCGTCCGCAGATGGTCCGCAAACAATGGCAGAACCTGAACGGTATGTGGGACTATGCCATTACGGCCAAAACCGCTCCCCAGCCAACAGATTTTTCGGGACAGATTCTCGTACCGTTCAGCGTAGAATCGACGGTATCGAAGGTCAACAAATCACTCACCGCCGAGCAGCGCCTGTGGTACCGCCGAACCGTTAGCGTACCCGCCGACTGGGCCGGACAACGGGTACTGCTGCACTTCGGGGCGGTGGATTATGAATGCAGCTTGTGGGTCAATGGCGGGCTGGTGGGTTCGCATACCGGCGGTTCGGATGCATTTAGCTTCGACATTACCGATTACCTGAAAGACGGACAGAATCAACTCGTACTGGGCGTTCTCGATCCTACTTCAACGGGCGAACAGCCACGCGGCAAACAGTTGATGAACCCAAACGGCATCTGGTACACGCCCGTGTCGGGTATCTGGCAAACGGTCTGGATGGAGCCGGTGGCGAAGCAGACCTACATTGAAGAGGTAAAACTAACGCCTGAACTGGATGCGGGTCGTGTCCGGGTCGATGTACTGCTCGACAAGCCCGCTAACAATTACACCACTGCCATTCGATTAACGGCGATGGACGGTAGCCAGACCGTAGCGACAACACTGGTCCGGGCCGGACGGAGTGCTTACCTGACCTTGAAGAACCCCAAACTCTGGTCGCCCGACAGCCCGTTTCTGTATGACTTCAAGGCCGAACTGGTTACCGTAACGGACCCTTTTGGCGATACGCCCCGCAACAAACGCCCGCGTCAGGACGACGCCCTCAACAAAGCTTTCGCCGGTGCTACCGTAACGGGCAGTCCGCTCGATGTGGTAACCGGCTACTTTGCCATGCGGAAAATCGCGACGGGTCGCGGGCCGGGCGTCGGTACGTCGGTGGCCAACCAGCCGGTATTGCTGCTGAACAACAAATTTGTTTTCCAGAATGGCCCGCTCGATCAGGGCTGGTGGCCCGGCAGTTTGCTGACGCCCCCCTCCGATGAAGCCATGGCGTTTGAAATTGATTTCCTGAAAAAGTCGGGCTTCAACATGCTCCGGAAGCACATCAAGGTAGAACCCGACCGCTATTATTACCTGTGCGACAAGATGGGCATGCTGGTTTGGCAGGATATGCCGTCGGGCTTTCTGGAAGGCCAGAACGAAGCCCCCGGCGATCAGTCGGAGCCCATTCGCCGGTCGAAGGGGAAAGAACAGTTTGAACTGGAACTGCGCCGTATGATGAACCGCCTGCATAATCACCCCAGCATCGTTACCTGGGTGGTGCATAACGAAGGCTGGGGCCAGTACGACAACAAACGCCTGGCTGATTGGGTAAAAGCCCTCGATCCCAGCCGGACCGTTAACGCCAGCAGCGGTTGGAACGACCTCGGCGCGGGCGATTTCTACGATATTCATACTTACGAGCCGGAACCCAACGCACCCGCCCCCAAAACCGACCGGGTAGTGGTTATTGGCGAATTTGGCGGCATTGGCTGGCCGGTACAGGGGCATTTATGGAACCCCGAGATGCGCAATTGGGGCTACCAGACCTATCAATCGGCCGACGAGGTGTTGAAAGCCTATCAGAAAAAATACGCCAAAATCGTGGAGTATTATCAGAAACAGGCGCTGTCGGCGGCTGTGTATACGCAAACAACGGACGTAGAAGGTGAAGTCAACGGCCTGCTCACCTACGACCGCGAGGTAATCAAAATACCCATTGAAACGCTGAAAAAGATTCACGCGCCTTTGTTTAAGTAGTCAGTTGTACCCGGCAGCAAGATGCTGTCGGGTACAACCAGAACACAAAGCCCATTCTGACGTCAGAACGGGCTTTTTTATTTCCCCCAAAAAATTAACTAATAAATTAGTTGTAAAACTAAACCATTAGTCATACATTTCGTTCATAATCAATAAACCACTGTAATTCATGGCCATACGCGACCTTACCAAAGCTGAAGAAGAGATCATGCGGGTGCTTTGGCAGCTTCAGAAAGGCTTCGTCAAAGATGTGTTAGCCGAACTGCCCGAGCCCAAGCCAGCCTACAATACCGTGTCGACCATTATCCGGATTCTGGAGAAGAAGGAGTTGGTCGGGTACCGGGCCTACGGAAAAACGCACGAGTATTACCCACTCATTACCGAAGAAGAATACCGGCGTTTCCAGACCGAGCAACTCATGGCGAACTACTTCGATAATTCGCTCAAAAAACTGGTGTCGTTTTTCGTGCAGGACAAGAACATCAGTCTCAGTGAAGCCGACGAAATCATCAAGCTCCTAAACAAACAGAAAGATCAATGAACGCCCTCGACTACCTCCTTAAAGCGAACCTCTACGGTCTGCTGTTTGCCAGTTGTTATTGGCTGTTGCTGCGTCGGCATACGTTTTTTGGACTGAATCGGGCGTATCTGTTGGCCTCGGTGGTTCTCTCCCTGAGCCTGCCAATGGTTACGCTACCTGCCAAAACCGTAGAAACACTCCCGATGCCGGTGGGCGTTATGGCGTTCCCCATAAGCCCCATCCCGGTAGCTACGGTCGAAGCCCCCCAACCCGACCCCGGCCCCGATTGGGAGCAACTCGCTTTGTGGGGGTATGGACTCGTTGCGCTGGCGTTACTAACCCGGTTAGGCATCCGAACCGGCCGTCTGCTGCGACTGATTAGCCGGTCACCCCGCTACCCGCGAGACGGGTATGTACTGGTACAACCCAACGACCCGACGCTTCCGACCTTCTCGTTTTTCAACTACGTTATCCTGAATCCCGCCGATACCGACAATGCGCTGATTACTCGGCACGAGCTGGTGCATGTTCGCCAATGGCATAGTGCCGATGTGCTGGGGATGAGCATGGTGCAGGCTATTTTCTGGGCGTGCCCGGCGCTGGTGCTCGTATCCCGTCTACTCCGTCAGGTACACGAATTTCTGGCCGATCAGCCTGCCACGCAGCCAACCGAATACGCTCGGTTTCTGGTAGCTTACTCCTTTGGTGCGCACCCTGCCTTGAGCGGCCCCGACACCCTAACGAACAGTTTCTTCAACCCGTCGCTCCTCAAGCAACGCATACTGATGCTGCAACAGAAGGCCACGACCCGCTGGGCGCTGGGCAAGTATGTACTAATACTTCCACTGGCGTTTGGATTGCTGGCAATGACCACGGCACGGGAAGAGATTACGGCCGCAGTGGACTCGTTTCAGGATGAAGGGATTACGGTAACGGGAAAAGTGACGAGTTCGGTAGATGGCAAGCCATTGCCGGGGGTCTCCGTTGTAATTGTGAACACAAGAAGAGGGATAAATACGACCGCAACCGGTGAATTTACATTAACAAACGTCCCTAAAGATGGATCATTAGCCTTTAGTTTTATTGGATATCGTACTGATTTTCTGACGCTTGACGCGTTCAAAAGCAGAACGAAAAATAATCAACTATTGCTCAGCCCGAAATTGACACCTACTCTACAGGATGAACTCCCACCGATGGGCGCAACAGCCGCTTACAAGGCTATCAAACCCAACCCGGCAATGCCGATTCGAACACCACCCTCTTCAGAAACTATCAATGGGGAGGTATTCACTGCCGTTGAAGAACCAGCCGTTTTTCCTACAGGTATTCCGGGATTGATGCAATACGTGGCACACACGCTTCGCTATCCAGCTAAAGCTAAAGCGTCGGGTATTCAGGGAGATGTGTATGTCATATTTACGGTACTGCCTACTGGGGGTATTGGTGATGTGAAGATTAATAAGAATATAAAACGAATTGGCGGTGGTTGCGAAGAAGAAGCAATACGGATCGTAAGTCAGATGCCAAAATGGCTTCCTGCCAAACAAAATAACAAACCGGTTTCCATTCGGTATCAGCTACCGATTCGGTTTGAACTTGAAAAGACAACTGACGATAAGCGAACGGGACAGACATCGGGTAATCAATTGAACGATGTACATGTAGTTGCCTACGAACCAACAGCGACGCCAACACCCCGGAAACAGGTATCCCTGACAGGTGACGAAATTTTTACTGTTGTTGAACAGGTACCCGAATTTCCCGGTGGTATACGAGCTCTATATCAGTACCTGGCCCGCAACTTACGTTACCCGGTAGAAGCTCGCCAAAACAAAGTACAGGGCCGAGTATACGTGAAGTTTATTGTCGACAAAACCGGCGACATCCGGGAACTACGCGTTCTGAAAGGCATTGGCGGTGGCTGCGACGAAGAAGCTATCCGGGTAGTGAGTCAAATGCCGAACTGGATTCCCGGTAAGCAGCAGGGTAAGGCCGTGTCTGTTATGTACAATCTTCCCATTCAGTTTTCGCTCGAAAAAAGAACCGACGATAAGCGGACCGGGCAGGTTATGCCCACCCAGAAACCAAGTTCGGAGCAACCTGGCATAAACACTCAGGAGAACAGCAAAGACGAGCCATTTACATTCCTTAAGGACATGTCGGCTGGCAGTAAAACCCGGTACGCTATGCCCCTACCGGATTCCCTACGAAAGTCGGGCACAAGCTTTACGATACGAAGTAATAGATTCATGACCGGCGAGCCACTCATCATCATTGATGGTGTCGAAGCGAAAAGCGGCATTAGCCACCTCAACCCAAATGACATAGATAATGTCACAGTCTTGAAAGGCGAATCAGCAGCGGTTTACGGCGAAAAAGGTAAAAACGGCATCGTAATCGTAACCACGAAAAAGAAATGAACACGCTCCCCTATCTCTTAACCGCCAGCCTGTATCTGCTGTTGTTCTACGGCTGTTACGCGCTGTTGCTTCGCCGGAACACCTTTTTTGGTATGAACAGAACGTATCTACTGGCTTCGGTCATGCTTTCGCTGCTGCTACCGCTGGTCGAGCTACCCACCGGAACGGGCGACTCCCTGCCCGTGGGCACCATTACCTTACCAACACTGGTCATTGGCAGCCCGCAACCGCAATCGGATGCCCTAACCGCGTCGCAGTGGCTATGGTTGCTATACGGACTGGGTGTGCTGATTATGCTCATCCGGATGAGCGTCCATTTAAGCTCGTTATTTCGCCTGATCCGGCGCGGCACGGCTAAACGCACCCCCGCTTATACGCTCATACAACTCCCGACTGACGATGCGCCGTCGTTCTCGTTCGGCCAGTATCTGGTGCTTAACAAGACGGATGCCCGTACACAACCCGAAGCCCTGATGCGTCACGAAGAAGCGCACATCCGCCAGCGCCATACCGCCGATGTGCTATTTCTGGAGGTTACACAGGCTTTTTTCTGGTTCAATCCGGTGCTCTGGCTGTACAAACGCTCCCTTCAGGAAATTCACGAGTTTCTGGCCGACCAGGCCGCTGTTCGACAGATTGGCGCCCCTTCAACGTCCGACAATCGGCTTTCCGCTCCCCCCACCTATGCGCAACAATTAGTGGCCTACGCACTCGATGTGCCCATGACCGCCCTGACAACACCCTTTGTTTCTAAATCAACCCTCAAACAACGCATCGTTATGTTACAAAAACCACAATCTCCCCGCCGGGCGCTCCTCAGCTACGCTCTTGCCCTGCCACTGGCCGCCCTGCTGACCATGTGTACCCAATCGGAGCAGGATCAGACCGCACTCACAACAGCCGAAGCCTCCGCCCGGAAAACGGTAAAAGTATCCGGTGAAATCTTTACCGTAGTTGAACAACAGCCCGAATTTCAGGGAGGCATGAAAAATTTAGGTGCCTATCTGGAACAGAATTTGAAATACCCTGAAGCCGCACTAAAAGCGAATGTTACAGGCCGGGTCTTTGTCCGGTTCATTGTTACCAAAACGGGTGAGATTACCGATGTGCAAATCCTGAAAGGTATTGGCTACGGAACCGATGCCGAAGCGGTGCGAGTAGTACAAAATATGCCTAAATGGCTACCAGGGCGGCAGAATGGTCACCCGGTCAATGTTCAATACAACCTCCCCATTAACTTTCAACTGGATGAGGCAGCGCCGGTTACAAGTGCCTCGGCGTTCAAAGGTATAGAGGTCTTTTTTGTTGATGGGAAGCCCGTTACCGAAAACGAATTCAAGGCTATTTCACCGGATAAAATTGCCCGGATGGACGTCGACAAACCTAAAAAAACAGTCTCCATCACCACAAAATAGCATATCCAACCAACCCTGACAGGGGTTGACTATGGATAACCGGGGGCGCAGGCCTCGGATCGGACGGAGCCTGGAGGTCAACCCTGATCAACCCCTAAAGGGGTTAGTTTATGGCTTTTTTTGGTGCGTAGTGAACCAGTACAGGATGCGATTCATTAGTAACAGACAACCGTTCTCTTGTTACTAATGAATCGCATCCTGTACTGGTTTCGTAACGACCTTCGCCTACACGACAACGAGGGATTTGTACGTGCGCTTGAAAACGCTGATCAGGTGTTACCCGTATTTGTATTCGACCCGCGCTGGTTTGCCGCGCATTCGCAACTGGGGTTTCGCCGAACATCGGCCTTCCGGGCCAATTTCCTGCTCGAAAGTGTAGCCGATCTGCGCCTGTCCCTCCGGAGCCGGGGTGCTGACCTGATTGTGCGCGTAGGGAAACCCGCCGACGTGCTGGCCGAACTCGCTGGAGAAATTGGCGCCACGGCAGTGTACGCGAGCAAGGAAATTACACAAGAAGAAACCACGCAGGAAACGAAGCTCAGCACGAAGCTGAAACCGCTTAATATCGACATTGAGCTGTTCTGGATGAGTACGCTCTATCACGTTCGTGATCTGCCGTTTACCATCTCGCAACTGCCCGATGTATTTAGCAAGTTCAGACAGCAACTTGAAAAAAAGGCTACCATCCGGCCAGCTTTCACCCCGCCAACCCGTATCGAACTCGTACCGAATATAGACCCCGGCGCTCTACCAACGTTATCAGCGCTTGGGTTCGACGATACAGACATTCGCCTGATTTTGCAACCCGATGCCCGTGGGACAGTGCCCTTCAGCGGGGGCGAAACGGTGGCGCTCACCCGACTCGACCGATACCTTTGGCAAACCGACCTGATTGCGACCTACAAAGAAACCCGCAACGGCCTGCTGGGCGAGGATTATTCGAGCAAATTTTCGGCCTGGCTGGCTACCGGGTGCCTGTCGCCCCGCAAAATTTACGAGGAAGTGACCCGGTATGAAACCGAACGCGTTCGCAACGAGTCGACTTACTGGCTGATTTTCGAGCTGCTCTGGCGCGACTTTTTCCGGTTTGTGGCCCTTAAGTTTGGCACGCGCATCTTCAAACGGAGTGGCATCAAGCACGACCTACATAGAACATACGGGCGCGACGAAAACCTGTTTCGAAAATGGACCGAAGGCCAGACGGGGATTCCGTTCATTGATGCCAATATGCGCGAGATGAATGCAACGGGTTTCATGAGCAACCGGGGGCGGCAAAATGTGGCCAGCTTTCTGGTTAACGATCTGGGTCTCGACTGGACCTGGGGAGCCGCTTACTTCGAGAGTAAACTCATTGACTACGACCCATGCAGCAACTGGGGAAACTGGAACTACGTGGCGGGTGTCGGTAATGATCCGCGCCAGTACAGCAACGGCCAGCCGCGTTACTTCAATATACTCAGCCAGGCCCTCCGCTACGACGAACAGGGCGACTATGTAAAACACTGGCTCCCCGAACTAACCAGCGTACCAAACGATCAGGTACACCTCGTTTCAAATTTAACGGTTCAACAGCAGGAAGCGTATGGTGTAGTGCTTGGTCATGATTACTCGTTGCCGGTTGTAGATCCGAACAAATGGGTATCTACCCCACCCTAACCCCGCCCGGAATGCCGGACTACCTCGTAATAGGGAGAGGGGCTACTGCTGGCCAGACATCTGATCGACAAAACAGTACTCGTACGTCTACAGATTCGTTTCCACAAAATTCGTCAGCATCTGATAGAGGTGCAGGCGGGTATTGCCGCCGTAAATGCCGTGGTTTCGGTTGGGGTAATAGAAGGACTGGAATTGCTTACCAGCGGCAATAAGAGCATCTTCAAAGGCGACGGAGTTCTGAAAGTGTACATTATCGTCGCCGGTGCCGTGTACGAGTAGAAATGGGCCACGCAGTTTGGTCGCGTGCGTAACGGGCGAATTTTCGTCGTAACCCGCTGCGTTCTCCTGCGGCCGTTTGAGGTAACGCTCGGTATAGATAGTGTCGTAAAAACGCCAGTTAGTGACGGGAGCCACCGAAATACCGGCTTTGAAGACGTCGGCCCCGAGGGTCATGCACAGCGCACTCATGTAGCCGCCATAACTCCATCCCCAGATACCAACGCGGGCCGGATCAATGTAAGGCAGTGTCTTCAGCTGTCGGGCAGCGGCAATCTGGTCTTCGGTTTCGAGCTTGCCGAGCTGGGCGTAGGTAGCGGTTCGGAAGGCGGCTCCGCGAGCACCCGTGCCCCGTCCATCGACCGACACAATGATGTAGCCTTTATCCGCCAGGGTCTGGTACCAGAAAAAGTCGCGGCTATCCCAATCGTTTTTTACGGTCTGAGACCCCGGTCCACCGTATACGAACATCAATACCGGGTATTTTTTTGCGCCCGTGCTGTCGAAGTTCGCCGGGCGAATCATCCAGCTATTCAGCGGAGAGCCATCGGCCGCTTTGGTTTGAAAGAACTGTTTTGGCTGGATTTTATAACCCGCTAACCGGCTTTTCAGGCCGTCGTTCGATTCGAGTACCCGCAGGTCGCGGGTTGTTTTCGTATCTCGTAGACTGACCCGCACCGGCGCATTTGCTGATGTATGATACAGCAAGTAATAGGTAAAATCGGGGCTGAAATTGGCGGTGTACGTACCCGGCAGCGTAGTCAGCTTTTGTTTGTTCTGCCCATTCAGGCCAATTCGGTATAGATGCCGTTCGAGCGGAGACGTTTCAGTAGATGTAAAAAAGATCGTGCCTGTTTTCTCATCTACACCCGATACGCTGGAAACCTCAAAATTGCCGGTCGTAACAGGTCGAATAAGCTGGCCATTTATAGCATACAGATACAACTGCTTGTAGCCACTGCGTTCGCTACTCCAGAGAAACGACTTACCATCGACAAGGTACGTCAGGTCGTCGGTAAACTCCAGATCGACGTAAGTGGCACTCGTTTCGGTCAACACCGTTGTGGCTTGCCCGGTAGCTGCGTTTACGTGCAGCAGGTCGAGCTTATTCTGAAGCCGGTTCATCCGCCGAATCGACAGCAGTTCCGGGTTTTTTGTCCATTGAATGCGGGGCAGATATATATCGGTTTCGGTGCCCGTTTGCGCCAGTATTTTTTTACCCGTGAGCACATCGACCAGCCAAACGGACACCCGTGAATTGGCTTCGCCCGCTTTCGGGTATTTGAAGCGGTATTCTACCGGATACAAGCCGCCCCAAAGCTGCATATCGTATTCGGGAACGCGGCTTTCGTCGAACCGTATCCAGGCCAGCCGCTTGCTATCCGGCGACCATTCGAACGCCCGCGCCATACTGAACTCCTCTTCATATACCCAGTCGGCACCCCCGTTGATGATGGCGTTCAGCTTGCCGTCGGTGGTGAGTTTTGTTTCCTTTTGGGTAGCCAGGTCAACCACAAACAGATTGTTATTCCGCATGAACGCCACCTGTTTGCCATCGGGCGAGAAGGTAGCGTATTGCTGCTTACCCGCTTTGCTCAACTGCGTTAGCGCTCTGGTGGTCAGATCATAGACATAGAACTCCGCCTTACTCGACCGGCGGTAGATGGGTTCTTCCTGGGTTGTGATGAGCAGCTTCCGTTCGTCGGCCGACAGTTGGTAACCCTCTACGCTAACCCGTTTTGCTGCATCTGAAACGGTTGCCTGCCGGGCATCGAAAAGAGTTTCTACGGCTGCGCCGGTGGTGATGGAAAACTTCATGATTTTCTCACCGTCGAGGGTCGTATAAAAACCACCGGCTTTCATCCAGTTAACCGCATCAACGGTACGCTGGGCAAATACGCCCTGATTGCGCCCCCAAATGTCATCGAGCGACACATTCTTCCGGGTTTGGCCAATGGCTGGAAGAGCAACAAGAAGAAGGAGAAACCGGGTCAGAAACTGGGGGGCGGTCATGAGCGTTTTTTTAGTCTGTATACAAACGGAACGGTTCGCCATTGCAACGGCGAACCATGGCAACGGCGAACCGTTTCTTGGAAAGGCACTCTACTTTACGGGTTCAGCAGGAACATTGCCTGGCAGAAGCCCTTTGCGTTTCAGCAGGGCATCGGTAAAGCGCAGGTCATTTTCGCTGGTGAAGATGCTATAGGGTAAATACAGGAATTGCGCTTTCGCCAGACCTTTGGTCACAGTTTTAGCAATCCAACTGGCCTTTACGTTCGACATGGCTTCGGCATTGTCCAGAAACAGGATGTAAGCGTCTTTGTCTTTGAAAACACCATTGATCTGGCTCCATTTCAGGATACCGCCTTCTTTGGCGTTGATTCGCATCAAAATTTGGCGACTGTCGATCTCGTAGACGTATTTCTGAAATAGCGCCTTGCTCTGTTCCATCTGAGCGATGCCCGTAATCTGAACAGCCCAGAACAGCACGTACAGGATGGTGAGGAGCACAACAACAATGTAGATCCAGTAATTCGGATAGATGTTCGTCAGGCTCAGCACGACGTTCAGTAAAATGAGCGCCAGCGGCACAAATCCCCATTTCCAGTTGTCTTTTACCCACTGGCGCAGGGCAATATTAATATACGTTTTTTGGTCTAACGCGTATTTTTTTGTCTTAACAATCATAGCACCTCTACATGAAAGTGCAAAGATAAGAGAAAGATGTAGGATATAGGATGTATGATATAGTGCTGAAACATACATCATACATCTTTCTTCTCTTTCCGAAAGTGCAGGGCGTTTATGGCGTACTGATGGTTGTTTGTCTGGCGCATCAGCACATATACAGAAAACACCTGCCCGTTGGTTTCGTAGGTGCCGGTGCTGTAATACAACCGGTCTGACGAACCCCGGTATACAAACTGAAAACCATGCGGTGGGTATTTACGAAAGAAGGAACGTAAAATCAGTTCGGCGTGGGTAGCTTGCAGGGACTTAAAGTCAACTTTTTCAGTGTCGATGACCAGTTCAATTGTTTTGGCAAAACGCGCCGATAACCGGCCTGCATCACCACTACGCAGGGAGGTTCCTACGGTCTGGGTAATGTCGGCCTCTATGGATCGTGTTCCCGGATGTACCAGGACCAACAGACTAAAAATAAAACTAAATACCAGGTTCATAGCTGTCGAGAGTAGAGTCTCTTTTCACCACAGGTGGCGAAAACTATGCCAACTAAATACCCCTGCGCTATATTTCATTGCCTAACGCCTTTTTCCCCATCTTTGCGGGGTCAATCCATTTTACGATTCGCTTATGAATACCGTCCAGCCAACGCTTATCCTGAATGCCGAGCAAATCCAGCAGAAAATCAAACGGATAGCCTTTCAGATTTATGAAAATAATTTTGAAGAGGCCACGCTGTTGCTGGCGGGTATTGCGGGAGAGGGCTACATATTGGCCCAGGCCTTGGCCCGTGAGTTAAAGACGATTGCCCCGTTTTCAGTGAGTTTACTCCAGCTGAACTTCGACAAAACACAGGTAGCACAGCCTACCGTGACGGTCGACCCGCCCGTAACCAGTTACAGCGATGCCGTTGTTATTGTTGTGGACGATGTGTTGTATACAGGCCGGACACTGGCATTCGGTTTACAGCCTTTTTTGAGCCAACCCGTCCGGAAGCTACAGGTAGCGGTTATGATTGATCGAAATCACCCCCGTTACCCAGTAGCCGCCGACTATAAAGGGTACGAACTCAGCACTACCCTCACCGAACACGTCGACGTTGTGTTGAGCGATGAAGGACGCATGGGAGTCTATCTGAAGTAGTGGAGTGGGTGAAATGGTGGAGTGGTTGATTAGTGAAGTATGCTTACACATCAATTACTGCACCAATTCCCTTATTTCACTAACTCCACCAATCCACTTACTTAACCATTTACACTCTTGTGCTCCTCACCAGTCCAATACCGGCAAAGAAGAAGATGCCGCCCAGAATAACATACACAAAGGATGCCTGAGAAACTCCTCCTTTGGTAAAGTCGATGCCGCCGTAAATAAGGCCGATCAAACCAGCCAGCGTCAGGATAATGCCTAATATGCTTTTCGCATTCATACGTTGAGTTTTTTAGCGTGAACGGTTTATAACCGGGTTAATAACTAGCGTCAGCTAAAATCCTCCCTGAAATACTTATTTCTTTTATCGACTTACTCCAGAAGCACCATAATATCCTCTTTAGTAAGTGCTTTCATGAAGTTTTCCTCTGTGGTAATCAGGCTGCCAGCCAACTGTTGCTTGGCCCGCTGCAACGACAGAATCTTTTCTTCAACGGTATTCTTGGCAATGAATTTGTAAGTAAAAACCGTCTTTTGCTGACCAATTCGGTGCGCCCGGTCAACGGCCTGGGCTTCAATGGCTGGGTTCCACCAGGGGTCTAGAATAAATACATAGTCAGCCGCAGTGAGGTTGTGTCCCAGCCCACCCGCTTTTAGTGAAATCAGGAATAACTTCACCGAATCGTCGGTCTGAAACAGCTCGACCTGGCTTTGGCGATCAACCGTCGACCCGTCCAGATAAGCGTATTTAATATTTTTTTCTTTCAGGTACTGCCTCACAACAGTCAGATGCTTAATGAACTGACTGAACACCAACACCTTATGATTTTCCGTCATGGCGCTTTCCAGCCGCATAAGCATATCGTCCAGCTTACCCGAATCGCCTTCGTACTCGGCATCGACCATGCGGGGGTGGTTGGCGATCTGGCGGAGCTTGGTCAGGCCCTGCAGAACAACCATCTGCGACTTGGCAATGCCTTCCTCTTCGATCCGTTCCAGAATCAGGTTTCGGTAATATGATTTGGCTTCTTCATACTGGGTCGCCTGATCGGGAGTCATGTCGCAGTAGAGTACACTTTCTACCTTAGGCGGCAAGTCGGTGGCCACCTGCGCCTTGTTTCGCCGAAGCATAAACGGCTTGATCAGTCCATACAGCTTGCTGGTTTTTACTTCGTCATGTCGTTTCTCGATCGGGATCTGGAACTCGTTTCGGAAGAATGACTGACTACCCAGCAAGCCGGGATTGATGAATGACATCTGCGACCAAAGGTCCATAGTACTGTTCTCAATCGGCGTGCCCGTCAGAATGAGCCGGTAGGCATTGTTGAGCTGCATAACAGCTTTGGTAATGTGTGACGACGGGTTTTTAATGGCCTGCGATTCATCGAGAATGACGTAGTTGAAGCGGTAATCGCTCAGCAGATCAATGTCGATCCGGACAATACCGTATGAGGTCAGGATAAGATCATAGTCGTCGAACTGGGCGGTGTTCTTCTCACGGTAAGTTCCCGTGTAAATCATCACCCGTAAGTCGGGGGTAAATTTCCGGGCTTCGAGTTCCCAGTTATACAGCAGCGACGTGGGCATAACCAGCAGGCTTGGCTCCGTTACTCCTGCTTCTTTTTGTCCCTGCAGCATGGCCAGCGTCATTACGGTTTTACCAAGTCCCATATCATCGGCCAGACACCCGCCAAATCGGTACTGCCGCAGGAAATTCATCCAGTCGTAACCTGCTTGCTGGTATGGGCGGAGGTTACCGATAAATCGGCTGGGCAACGGAAACGGCTCAATTTCTTCAAAATCGCGCAGCCGTTCAAGTTTACGGCTAATGATGGCTGTGGCCAGATTATCGCGCTCCAGTTCCTGCACCAGCGCGATGTGGTGTTTGTGCAGCACCAGCCGCCCATCTTCGTCAATCCCGTTGGGGTGTTCCAGGAAGCCGAACAGTTCGGAATATTTGGTAAACCAGGCTTCGGGAATAACCGCTATTTCGCCATTGGGAAGGGCAAATTCGTGTTTCTTATTAAGGATGAGCGTCCGTAGTTTCAGGAACGGGATTTCAAACTCGCCAAAGCGAACATTGGCGTAAATATCGAACCAGTCGCGACCTTCTTTAATGGACACATTGATGCTCGAATAGCCCAAAAAGTAACGCTTGGTATCCTGCGCGTCCTGCCGAAGCAAAAATCCAGCTTCCTGAAGCTGGTTGTTATTATTGGCCAGCCAGTTGAAGGCTTCGGCTTTCGACAGCGCCAGCCGGCCATGCCGTAAATCCAATCCCGAATCGCGTAGAAACGAAAGCTTCTGCCGTTCCATCCGCTGATCCCGCCGAATTTTATGGAAGACGTACTCGTCGTTTTTCTTTTCCAGACTTACATTGGCCGATGCCCCGAAGTTATCGTATCGAAAGGTAAAATCGCCGTATTGAAACGACAGGTCGAACATAATTCGCTGGTTGCTGACATCCTCGTTGTCAACAGACTCGGTCCCATCCTGAAACAACGCCACCGGAACAGGCTTGCTCGACTGCACCATTTCGGCAACTGTCAGAACGGGCACTGGTTCCATGGCTTCGGTTCTGATCTCGAACCCTTTTGCATACACATCGTAGGAAGCAATGAGGGGCGTAACGAACCGTTCGTAATACTGCTGCTCGATATTACGCGGAATAACGATGTGGTTTTTCGCAAAGAACGGCCGAAGTTTTTTGCCATCGACGTTCTTACTAAAGTGATAGAGCCGATTGTTGACCAGCAGATAAGCTGGTTCATCACAAATCATCAGTGCATCTTTGAACTGAAACTCAACCCGCTCGGTATCAACCGGCCCGCTATCTTTACCATCTCGTGGGCGGTCTTCTCGTGGGCCTATCGGATAGCGGATAATGGGGAAATAGTGGGTAGAGTCAGCATTTCGGACGAAGTGAAAATGCACCCGTGCCGGTTCGGGCATCCAGACGATGGATTCCCAGGCTGGGTTCCCATCATTACCCATGATGTAAAAAGGCTTGCCGGGCAGCAGAGCCATAATTTTAGCCTTGATGGTTTCCAGATACCCCCCAATAGCCTCCTGAACTAGTTTATCGCCTTTCTGTGAATCGTATATTTTCAGAAAAAAATCAACGGCGGGCAACTTTCGGGTATTGAACTTCTTAACGATGGTATCCTGCTGAATGCTGTCGATAAGCTTGACCAGTTCAAAATCCCGCTCGTCTAATCCTTTGGCAAACTCCCCAACATTTTGGGTCGACAGCGTCTGGTTTTGTAACGTTAGTTCCCCTTTACTGTTACGTTGCACAACAAAGGCCTCAATAAGATAGCCCAGGAACTCGTGATCCAGCAATGAATACACGATTTGAAACGGTTGCAACGGTGAGACTTTCATGGTTCAATATCATTCAACCCAGCCTTTAAAAGACCAGACCGAACGTCGGGAAGAGGGTGAACAATAGCGGTTAAAGACTAGCGTGGATGGCGCGCTGACATCTGCAAAAAAACTAATCAACTCACTCATTGTGAGTTGATTAACCGAGGTACACAGTTGTCAAAGATTTCAAATATACGAATCAAAACAAAATGTACAAGTAAGAAATTGACAAAATCAGTGAATGGTAAATATGCCGTATAAAAGTGATAGAAATTGAGGAAATATAGCAGAAGAATAGCCACGAAAGGGCAAAGAGTGGAGACCAGCGGGGAAGGAGTTGCCGAACTTTATTTCTGAGGAAACGCTGGAGTCCGGAAGCACCGGTATGCGCAGACTACATACCAAGTATGATAGATGACCTTCTGTCATCACCGACAATAGAGGTGGGCTACCTATTTTTTCAAATAAACTTTTATCCAGTCAACCTGCATCACCCCTTCGTTCTCATTGAGGGGTATTTCATCGGCAGTGGGAAGAGTATCCTCTATCGAAAAGAAGTCTCCGCCAACGGCCTGATTCAACGAAATCCGCTGTGGTTTTTCAAACAATTTCTCCACATAATTCCCCTGCTTGATGTCAATAATCTGACCATCCAGCAAAAACGTTAGTGAGTCTTTCTGCCAGATTACTTCATACACGTGCCAGCGATCCGTCAGGTTAGTAGTACTGATTATGTATTTTTCTTCTCTGGGAACGAGCCGTCGGCTCTGCTCATTATCATAGAAGTAAGCATTCTGGAAAGCGTAGGCCTGCTGCCCACGAGACTGTACAATGGCAATACCGCCATTGGTTGGCCACTTTTCGCCATAAGACCAGAAAGAAGGCCACATACCGTAGCCAGTAGGTAGTTTGATCCGGGCCGCTATTCGCACCTGACCTTTGGTACGGTTAGGTGAGAACACGGTTTTTGATTCAATTCGGGCCGAGGTAAAGTCAAAATCCTTTATGGTATTATCGACATCCGGGCGGTATTTAGGCCCTCTCACCTTCTCTTTTTTAGCCCTGATTAGCAATAGCTTATTGGCTGAATTAGTAGGATCTTGAATAAGTGTTAAGTTGTTCGGGCTATTAGTATATAGCTGCAGTTCATTGTTAAAGCCGCCCCCTATCCAGAACCTCCAGTTGGACTTGGCTGTATCCATCGGACTTATGTCGAAGTTGTCGTCCATGGTATTGCTCCAGCCATCCATTGCCAACATCGAATCAGCTGATTTGGCATAATCATAATCCCGAATCCCTAATTCGTCAGCTTGGCTGGTAACAACCGGAGAAATGGGAGCCGAAGGTAACATGATAACTTGCCTACAGCTTAACGTAGTTGCTATAAAGGTGCCTGGCAGAACCAGCAACCTTAATAAATAAGAAACCCGGGTACGTTTCATAGGAGTAGAAGCAGGCTGTTTTATAGCTAGAGAAACCCTAGCTATTTACCCGACATAATAGCATGAAACGGCCCAATCAATTTCCAGACCAGACTTTAATTAATTACGTTATGGCCTACCAATTAATAGCCTGAAAAACTAGAAAAGAACAATATTATATATTGTATACAATTGATTATCAATAAGAATTTATTTTTCATTATTTTTCATTAAACTGTAATCTACTTAGTTGATTCATAAACTCTTATATTCCACATTATATACACAAATTCCACATTTAGGAATCAGTAAACTTAATTTCAGCATCAGGTATACACCTTAAAGTGCATAATTAATACCCATATATTTACTAATTTCAAAATGCATAAACAATACAATCAGAACACAATAGCCTTCTACGGTAAGGTTTTTTATTTATCAACCTTTATTCATAAACAGAGCCTCACACAATTTTACCAGACTGGCCCTATCCGCTACTAATTTTTTGTCGAGATTGGAGTCAGTCAGTCATCAACCTGGGGTCACTCATGCACTGAAACTGTACAGTTACAGCAACGTTTTTGGGCAAACGTAATTGGTTAGCGGCAGTCGGTTAGTTTGCTTAAGGGCCGTCAGGCCACCAGTTACATCGACCAGGTTTGTAAATCCCCGCGCGTTGAGGATAGAGATGGCAATCATAGACCGATAACCGCCTGCGCAATGCACATAGTAGGTTTTGTGTTTATCGATACGAGCCATATTTTCATTTATAAAATCCAGAGGCAGGTTCTCGACGCCAATAATATGCTCTGAATCATACTCGCTTTTTCGGCGAACGTCCAGTACGGGTAAGTTAGGGGTCTGCTCAAACAGATTGGCAAAGGCTTCGGCCGAGATCGACCGGATCGCGTCAACCTCCCGGCCATCTGCTTGCCAGGCATCGAAGCCACCGTTTAGATACCCAATGCAATTATCATACCCTACGCGCGCCAATCGCAGTACGGCTTCCTCCGTTTTGTCTTTGGGTACTACCAGTAAGATGGGCTGTTTCAGATCGGGGATGAGTGTGCCTACCCAACCGGCAAACTGACCCTCCAAACCAATGTTTATAGCATTTGGAATAAACCCTTTTGCAAAGACTGACGCTTCACGAACATCCAGAATCAGTGCATTCGTTGCGTTGGCTGCGGCCTCGAAGGCGGCTGGCGACAGCGCCAGTGTGCCCTGCTGCATAACCGCATCAAGGCTGTTATATCCCATTTTATTCATTACCGCGTTTTTGGGGAAATACTGCGGAGGAGGCACAAGTCCGTTTGTCACTTCCTTAACGAAAGCTTCTTTACTTTGAGCCCGTAAGGCGTAGTTAAACCGCTTCTGATTACCGAGCGTGTCGGTTGTCTCTTTGCTCATGTTCTTGCCACAGGCCGAACCGGCACCATGACCGGGATAAACAATCACATCGTCGGGCAGCGTCATGATTTTCGTGTGGAGGCTGTCGTAAAGATACCCCGCTAAATCATCGCGGGTAAGATCGGTTTTGACCGCCAGATCCGGGCGTCCCACATCGCCAATAAACAGCGTATCGCCCGTAAAAATTGCTATTTCTTTACCTGCATCATTGAGCAGTAAAAACGTTGATGACTCCAGCGTATGCCCAGGGGTGTGCAGCACCCGAATTTTCACCTCTCCAACCCTGAACTCCTCTCCATCTTTGGCTACACAGGCTTTGTAACCGGGCTGAGCTGTCGGGCCAAACACGATGGAAGCCCCGGTTTTAGCTGCTAAATCCAGATGACCCGATACAAAGTCGGCGTGAAAATGGGTTTCGAAAATGTATTTAATGACAGCCCCATCTGCCCTAGCCCGGTCGAGGTAAGGTTTTGTTTCGCGCAACGGATCAATGATGGCCACTTCACCTGCTGATTCAATATAATAGGCGGCCTCGGCCAAACAGCCGGTATACATCTGTTCTATAGTCATGACGTTTCGATACTTAAATTGATGCGTCAAAATTGGTCGTCAGACAGGCATCGTTCCGTGATATTTGTTACACAGGCTACCTGATTTGTATCAGATTTTTAAGGTCTGGCTGTCGAGCCTGTAGTCAACACCATCAGGGGCGCAAAGAAAAACGCTACGGGTTTGGCGTAGCGTCTACTTGAACGGTTAAGTTTATACGGATGTTTTTTGCAACCAGCCCAATCAACGTGATAGGTTATCTTGTATCGACAGGATGGCCTGCTTCTTTGCAGCATTCACAAACTCAGCTTATGCGTTTTTTTACTTGGTTCGTTCGAATACCGAAAGGTAAATAAAGCGGACAGGTGCTAACCAGACTGGTCAGGATAAATACACCAGCCAGCACCAGACTGACAACACCCCAAACTCCGGTAACAATACCGTTAGCGTATAACACAATCAGGACTATTGCCACAACAATCCGAATAGTCCGGTCAAGAGAACCCATGTTCTTTTTCATATCAGTGTTTTTCTGACGAAGGAACCACTCCGCCCATCCCTATTCAGTGATAAAAGTCACATAGTAGCCTGACAGCAAGGACATTTATTAAACTCCTTTAAACTAGTCGATTAACTAGAAAACCGTTTCTCTGGCGATAATATAAATGCCCATAATCAGCACAAAATACCCAAAGCCCTTTTTGAGATTCTGACTCGGAATAAACCGCGTCAGGAAGGAGCCCGCCATAATTCCGATCACAGAAAGCGTTGTAAACTTGATCAGGAAGGGCCAGTCGATGTACAGGTTGGTGGTACTGCCCCAAAAACCAATCAGGGTATTGGCAGCAATGATGAGCAGTGATGTGCCCACGGCCATTTTCATGGGCAGACGAACCATAAGCACCAGAGCCGGGATAATCAGAAAACCGCCCCCTGCTCCAACCAGGCCGGTCAGTATGCCTACCAGAACACCATCCAGGGCGATCAGCAGGAGATTGCCGTGTAACTTTCCACCGGGGTGATGAACCTTGGGCGTTTTATTGCGAATCATGCTCATGGATGCCATTAACATAGTTAAGGCAAAGAAAATCATGATGGCCACGCCCTTGCTGAGCACGAACGTCTGGATCGAAAAAAAGGGATCGGGAATGTTGGGCAATAGATAGCTCCGGGACAGGTAAACGCCGAGGAACGAGGGTACCGAAAAGATCAAAGCTGCTCTGTAATTAATCTGGTGTTGCCGCATGTAATTAACGCACCCAACTAGTGAGGTGGTCCCAACAACGAATAGCGAATAAGTAGTGGACAGAAGTGGATTGACGCCCAGCAGATAGACCAGAACGGGCACTGTCAGGATGCTTCCCCCTCCGCCAATCAAACCCAGACTAACGCCGATAAGCATAGAAGCAGCAAAGCCGGCGAACTGTAATGGTGTCATAATGCTTATTTTTAAGCGAAATACGATCATACCACTCCAGGATTCCGTGACAATTGTTACAGAGCCGTTGCTTAAACACTATTGGGTGACCGATTACTTCATTATCGGTTGGCGAAAATCTCAACCAACCATCAAACAACGCGTAGCGGTCGCGACGGCTAGCCAGCGCTTAAGCCAGCATAGTTATTTTATGCCGCATGAGCTGAATATGGCCGTCCTTTTCCAGTTGCTTCAGTAATCGGGAGATTACCTCGCGTGAGGTGGCCAGGTCACGGGCAATTTCTTCGTGTGTAATATTCAGCACAGTACACTGACAACTCGCTACTTTCTTATGAAGGTAGGTCAACAGGCGCTCATCGAGTTTATGGAAAATCACTTCGTCGATGGTCATCAGTAAGTTATCAAACCGTTTTTGATACGTTTGAAACACAAACTGTTTCCAGGTAGAATACCGGCAAAGCCATTCGTCCACTTTCTCCACCGGAATAGCGATCAGTTCAGTTTCTTCTTCTACCACAGCCGTGATTTCGCTCCGTTTACTACCCAGACAACAGGTTAGAGACATCGCGCAGGCATCCTGCCCACCTAGGTAGTAGAGTAGTGCCTCCCGGCCTTCCTGATCGGGACGCATAATTTTAACTGACCCCCGAATAATGAAAGGAACAGAACGGATATACTCACCGGGTCGAATCAGGTAAGAACCAACAGGAACCCGCTTGAACTGACCCACCTCGGCCAACTCCTTAAGCAGCGAATACTCGAACCGGCCATTAAGCATCTCCTGTAAATTGTCAGTCGTTAATTTCATAGTTTATCCGGCAGGTATGTACAAGGTTTAGCTAAAACACCGCATTACCCGTACAAGTTGCTAACCTGAAATCAACCCATACGGCACGTTGTCGGGAAGTAGCTGTCAATAAAAACGAAAGGCCAGCGGGTCAGCATATTGTCATCACATACCGACTCGCATCTTCTCCGGAGTTATTCGTTCATCGAGACTTTGCCCCATCAATTACAACTGACCACATAGTACCAACCAGTGATCAGCTTTCCTCTAAACATCACCCCAAAGAATAGCGAACGCTGCTGGATGCATCAACGCCCAACCTCCTTGCGATGCAGGCCAAGTTGTCGTTTGTTTCTCCCCTCGTTGAAAAGAATAAAATCCAGGAGTTTATGTGCTAACACTACGGAGGCTTCAGCCCGGTTATCGATGGGGTTGTACAGCCCCATCACCCGTTCGGCCCGTCGGCTCCGGCTATCGCTCTGACTAGACCGCTGTTGGTTGGCTGGAATTAGGACGAATACACTTTTTTGCCTGAGAGCGCAAAGACGCCGAAATCGCCAGTCTGTTTAAAAAGCTGGAATTCCAGTTTAGCGCGGATACTACTATATGAAAAAACATGCTGACGCTGTAACCCCGGGAGAAACGTAAGGAGGTACTTACCATAACCAGTCTCACAAAAGAAGAACAGCGTGACAGAGAATCGATGAGCTTATTAACAAAAAAACCGCTGATAACCAGCGGTTTTTTTGTTAATGTACCAGGAGCGGGAGTCGAACCCAATTAATTCATCAATTACCAATGTGATATATATAAGTATAAAAAATGGCATTTCTTAACAGCTAGTGCGCTTTTGGTTAGTCTAACGATTTAAGATGAAATGAGTAAGATTAAGACAAATTAAGCCATTCCGTACACAATTCCGTATACTATCATATATTTGTGTACGGAAAATAGACTTTGCACATGGCTAGAACTTCAGATTCACCCGTTACCTATCTACTTCGTGATCCTAAATCAAAAAAGCCTACTCCTATAAATTGCATCGTTCGATTTAATAACCAACGGATTAATGTTGGAACAGGATTTAAAGTAATGCCTACTCACTGGAATATTAAATCTAGCCGAGTAAAGAACGTTGTTGATGCCACCGAAAAAGACGCCATAAATGCTTTCCTTGACAACCTAGAAGATGCTGTTAAAGCAATCATATCTGAATTGCGTTCTACCCGCGAACTAACTGTTGAGGTAGTTAGAGCTAGAATAGATTCTTATCTGAAGCCAGCCCCTAAGCCCAAAGAGCCAACCGAACCAGCCTTATTTACATTTATCGCTGATTTCATTGAACGCGCTCCAAAACGTATAAATCGAGATACAGGCAAGAATATTGAGTATCGTACCATTCAGCGGTATAAAACCGCGTTTAACGGCTTAAAAGCTTTTGCAGCTACTTATAGGCGAAAGATCGACTTCGATACAATCGACTTAGATTTCTACGAAGATTTTACTACCTGGCTAACCTTTACAAAAGGATACGCGGTAAACAACGTAGGCACCTACATTCAAATGCTTAAAATTTTTCTTAATGAAGCATCTGCAAAGGGCATTACGGTAAAGCAAGATTACAGAAGCCGAGGCTTTAAGGTTGTTAGCGAAAATGCTGATGCGATTTACCTAAGTGAATTAGAACTGAAGCGCTTACAAGATTTGGACCTCAGCAAAACGGAGCGATTAGAGCGTGTTAGAGACCTTTTCTTAGTCGGGTGTTACACTGGCCTTCGCTTTTCAGATTTAACTAACCTACGGCCAGAATACATCAAAGACGGGTTAATTCGTATAGAGCAGCAAAAGACCTCTGACAAAGTTGTCATTCCCTGCCATGAAATAGTAACAGTCTTGTTAAAGAAGTACAACGGATCATTACCCCGTAGTATCTCTAACCAGAAAATGAATGACTATTTGAAGGAAGTATGCCAGTTAGCCGAGATTAACAGTATTGAGAGTAAAGCACAGACAAAAGGGGGAAAGAGAGTAACTAGGACATTTGAGAAATGGCAGATGGTTAGTACCCATACAGCCCGTAGGTCATTTGCTACTAATATGTATTTGCTGGGTATACCAGCTTTAACAATTATGCAAATAACAGGCCATAGGACAGAAAAAGCGTTCATGCGATATATCAAACTTGACCGAGAACAACACGCTAAAGTAATGGCCTTACACTGGCAGAAGCAAATACAGGGTACACCCTTTACAATAGCAAACTAAAACTATGTGGACCGATAACTACCAGCCTGGTCAATGGCTTACTGACGCTGATTTACTCGAAATAGCTGATAGCCTTTTGTTTGAGATTAGATTGAATGAGCGTTTAGAGTTCATCTACAATACGCATGTTCAGGTAAATGGAATTAGAATATTTGACGCTTTCATTGTCCGTTTTGAACAGATAAAACGAGAGCTAGATAAGCCTTTGAAAGAAGAGATGAAAGGCTGGAATGAGTATATAATAGGAGAAAAAGCGGAAGGTAGAATACCCGATTTAGAAGGTATCCCTACACTGGCCAAATTGCGAAAAGACCAAGGATATCCAACAGATACCCTTTTTCCTCAACACTGGCGAAAAATGACCCATATATCATGGGACTATGTAGAGGCTATACGCTCCACGGCAAGCAGTTTTAAGGAACTAAAAGAACTCAAGAACTCAATAACTGATTTGCGAAGGAGTATTGAGAATAACAAAGCAGAAGATCCGAATAATAACCCCGAACTTACAGAAGATGAAACGAAAGCTCAATACAAGTCTTTTACAGACCTGTTTATCAATTCCTCAGATATTAATTGTTGCATACAGGCATTGCGAAATTATCGACCGGAGAAACCCGTATTAGGAGAGGGCTTGTCTTGGACTGCCAGCATAAAGGATAAAGGTGTAATTGTAGCGTGGATTGAGCGTATGGAAACAATGAACCCCAAAAAAATAAAACGACTTTCAAATCGAAAGAAATTAGTAAAGCTCCTGAATGCTTATTTTGAAAATCTTGAAATGGGTAAAGATGCCAGTGTTTTTAATAAGGTTGTAGACAAATCGTTGAAGGATGCCTTTAAAGCACTAATACCAAAATAATGCGAATCGTGCGAATGGTGCATCCTTATATCATTCGCACTTGTGAGTGTAACTGACCGACCAAATTGCACCATGTTAAATGCAAAACAACGCTAAACATGGAAATGGTATTAATGCCAGCCGATCAGTTACGGACAATGATGATTGAAGCGGCAAGTATTGCCCTTCAATACAACACTCCAAAGGTTGCCCCTGCCACTGAAGCCGATGAATTACTTACTCCAAAAGAAACAGCCCAACTCCTGAAGGTATCTACCGTGACGGTTTGGGATTGGGAGAAACGAGGTATTCTAAATGCCCGACGTATTGGCAATCAGGTCCGCTATCTGCGTAGCGAGGTCATTGCCGCAGCCAGGCAAAAAAAAGGAGGTAAGGTTGCATGAACCTAACCACCGACAAGAAACTAATATCCGTTTTCAAAAACAAGTTTGATAACGGACTAACAAAAGATGGCCAGCCAGACCCTAAACGTCTATCGGACATTGACATAAAAGAATTTTTAGAGGGCGTTCGTAATGGCGTCTGGCGCAAAGAAGTTGAATGGGTCCGCGAAGCCGCAGACAAAGCCATTTACGACAAACGTAAATCGACCGTACCTGGTGTAACCATTTGGGGTACGTTCATTATACGAAATGCGGGCAGATCAGACGTTCCAAGCGGGTTAATGTCGGTCGACCTTGACCACCTGGACGAAAGCGAAATACAGCGGGTTTTTAACCTGCTAAAAGCAGACCCGTACGTTTACGCTGTCTTTCGCTCGATTGGTGGTAAAGGGCTGTGCGTAATTTTCAGAGTCGATTACCAGCGCTGGTTAGAAAGCTTTGAAGGAATACGTATATACCTGACCGAACAGCATGGTTTAGTTATGGGTTGGGATGCCAGTGTAAAAGACATTTGCCGTCTGCGGTTTGTGTCCTACGATCCTGACACCTACGTAAACTACAAAGCACAACTTTTTAAGCGGTACCCGCGAAAGGAGAAAAAAGAAGCGCCAAAACTGGCCTACACCCACACAGAAACGGACATACGGTATGTGCTGGACCAGATTCATGCCAGGGCGTTAGACCTTACCGGTTCGTACGAGGATTGGTTTAGAATCGGCTGGGCGCTGATTAGTCAGTATGGGGACGCAGCCAGGGGTATATTCCACGAAGTAAGCCAGTACCACCCGGGCTATGATTCCAACGACTGCGACAAAAAGTTTAACTACCTGGTAGCCACTCGGCCACACTCGATCAAAATAGCCACGTTCTATTACTATTGTCGCCAGGCTGGTTTAGATACGTGTACGCCACAAACAAAGGAAGTTCAAAGCCTGGCCGCAATGTCGAAAAAGCAGAAGGTAAGTTTAACCTCTGCTCTTGATACGGTCCTTAAAATGACTGATATACCTGAAGACGTAGCCAAGCCCGTCTTAGAACAGGTATACGCCAGCACAGAAGATTTCGCAACGCAAGAAACACTATTCGACCAGCTTGAACTGTTCCTTAAGCAAAATTACCCGATGCGTTATAATGAAGTACGGCGTGATTTTGAAGACAGTAACGGCACACCGATTGAAGACCACCACTACTATGCGATATACATGCATGCCCGGAAAGTATTGGGTGATAAAGTTCGGTATGAAGACATTTATAAGATTATCCATTCCCGTACAATCTGTGAAATCTTCCACCCGTTCTTAACCTTTTTTCGTGAGCACAAGAACCGTAAACCAGTTGGTGTTATTCGAGCTTTGGCTGATACTATCGAATCAGACACCGGGTTTGGAGATGGTGAGTTCGAGCCAAATTATGTGTATATCTTCTTGCGTAAATGGCTTGTTGGTTTGATTGGTGCAATTTATGGTACACCATGCGATTTAGTACCGGTGCTAACCGGTTCAGATGGTATTGGTAAAACTTGGTTTTTCCGTCTAATTCTACCGGATGAATGGCGATCCTATTTTTTAGACTCCAAGTGGTTGCCTGGTAAAGATGAGGACGTTGATATGTGCAAAAACATCATTGCATTCAACGATGAGTTTAAGGGGCGAGATACTAAGGATATGGAACACTTTAAGGCACTAACGTCTAAAGAGTATTTCAGCGTTCGAGAAGTATACACTCGTAAATCAGTGAAGTTGCGACGACTGGCCGTTTTGTGCGCCACTAGCAATCACAAAGGTGTGATCAACGAGCCAGAATACAACCGCCGTATTGTTCCCATTAACGCATTATCCATCAATCACGCTGCTTATAATGCCATTGATAAGACTGACCTGATTATGGAAGCCTATCACGCTTATCAGAAAGGTGAACGCTATGTGCTAAGCAAGGAAGAAAGGGCTTTGCTAGGAAGCCAAACAGAAGAATTTTACAATAAGTCAATTGAACGCCAATTGATCGAGCAGCACCTGCAATTACCAACCGGTAAAGGCGGAGAGCAAGTCCAGTTTATGAGTACAATTGATATACTGGCAAGACTAGAGTTGAAATTGAATAGTCGAAAATTAGACGACCGAAAAGTAGGGCGTGAGCTACAAGCGTGTGGATTCATTCGTAAGCAGAAACGGACAACACATGGTAAACGTGAATGGGGCTATGATGTGATTGCCCTTGACTAACCGTCACCACCGTCACCGATTAGTCACCAATAAAAAAGACGCAATGATGACAGTCAATAGGCTGTTTATCAAATCCTTAAGCCACTGTCACCATTGTCACTAGTAAAAATAATATATAAGTACAAGAGACATGTAAAAAGTAAGTACTTCACTACTCTTCTTACAATTCCACTTATATAGGACTTTTCAATACATACCAATGGTGACGGTGACAGATAAGGTAAATCTACTGCAAGTCAGATACTTAACTGTCACCAATGAAGTTATAGGTTGTTGGTGACACTTCATAGAATTTTAAAATACCATGAGAAGAGCACCCAAATTGCCCATTTGTGAACACTACGAGATTTATAACGGCAATCCTGTCGCTGTACTGTTTAGGATTGAAGGGGCTAGTAAGACTTTGCCCTGCCCGTTTTGTGCAAAGAGCCACAAGCATGCTAGTGGTCCTGCTTACGACGGTCACCGAAACGATCACTGTGGCAGCAATATTACATATAAGAGCGTTCGGGGTTACCTCTATGAAGTAAAGCTAACACCTGATGAAATAACGGCGTCTGACGGTACTATTATCAAAAGAGAGCACGGCTACATAATCAGAACTATAAACCGAAAGCCTTAGTAAAATCAAGGTGTAATTACCCACCAACAAACCACTAATTTAGTGATAACATGAAGTTTGAAAAAGGACATAAAAAGGTAGGCGGTCGCAAGACTGGGACCCAAAACAAAGCCACGACCGATATTAAAAGTAAGATTGCAGCATTAATAGATATGCGATTTGATGCCATTAATAGCGACCTGGACGACCTAGAACCAAAAGACCGGGTAACGGCCTATTTAAAACTATTAGAGTTTGTAATTCCTAAGCAGCGTGAGCAGAAGGTAGACCTATCGACATTGACAGATCAACAGATTGACGAACTCTTGAACAAGGCGTTGGCCAAAATTGACAATAATGAAACGACATGAAAAAATTGCTCTGCTCACCAAGCTTGTACAAGGGCAAGTTAATGAAGCCGTACGCCAACGATTACGTGAGTCGCAGGAAAATGAAGCAATTATAGGGATTTTTAGCCCTGACAAAAACCCCCCTAGTCCGGACGATGAAATAGTCATTCAGGAAAGAGATAAAGAAATTAGAATCCCGTATAAGGAATTAGACCAATACGCCTGGCGAAAAGGCATTTCGGTTATTTTCCTTCTGCCTGATAATCAACGCTAATGAAAAATCAAAGGCTAAATCGCGCCGAAAAGCTTTCCTTGTTATCGAACTTAATGCAGGGAAATATTAACCCATTGGTTCACCACAAGCAACAGGAAGATGAGGGAAGATTGATTTGTATACAATCCACTTCATTGGATGCTGGCGAATTGGTAACAAATATTTCGATGGATCGGCAATCCATGCCTGATATGAGCCGTAGCACATTTGAGGCATGGAAGAGCACCCTAGGGGTAAAAGGAGCCTTAGTCATCCATATTATTCGACGCCCAAAACTCACCCTGTAAGAGTATTAAAATCGAGTTGTGATGAGAACGATCTATATCTTACGATGGCAGTACGTTTACTTAAACGGGCAAATTTCCACACACTTGTAAATTCACCACACACTTTGTTCTTAGTGCAACTTACTGGAAACTAGCCAATTAACCCAAACCTCACACTTACACACTTAATTTTGAAACTTGCAGCCTCTATATACATACACTGTATAATAGCTATATGTATTAGCTGTTCAGTTCTTATGTATATACGAGTTTATAAGTGTGTAAGTGTGAGGTGTACAGATAAGTAGTTAATAAACAACCTATTACGACCACACACTTTATAAATTTGTAAGTGTGTAAGTGTGTGGTTACAATAGCCCTTTTATGGCCAGCACTGCAAGCGTTATCCAGCCAGCTTGCCGCAGCTTCTTACCAGCCTAGGTACGCCCCTCATACCTGGCCACTTTATCAGCCAGCGGTTTGTTCAGCGCTTCAGCGGTTACCGCCCTGGCTGCGTTTTCGTCCCTATCAGTCACTAAAACAGCTATGACAGTATCTTTTCTGGCCAGCTTACTGTTCGCTTCCTATAGCGCAGATTTTAGGCCATTTATAGCAGTTCGGCCAGACTCCCATAAACCGTTCGATCTATAACTAATTTACTTGAATCGATTGATCGAATGGTAAAAATTAGTCGTGACTTCGTATTTATCCAAAGTCTAAATACTATATTTACTACACTAATGTATAGTTATGTCAGAGATAAAACAGGCAGTTGGGCAACTTATTCGCCAGACTCGAAAAGCAAAAGGACTAACCCAGAAGGAACTTGGCGAAAAATTAGGCGTAGGTGAACCTACAGTAAACGGCTACGAAGGTGGTAAGCAAAACTTGACAATAGAAACTCTACAAAAGATAGCCGATGCTTTAGGCGTTGAAGTTGGGGCCTTTTTTAAGTAAAATATTTTTTACCCAAAAACTTGCCATATATAAGAAGTTTCTTTAACATTGTATTATCAATGGGGATGAAAGTTACCCCTTCAAATAAAAAGCCCCTGTGCTGAGACCTGGACAGTTGCAGCATCGGGGCATGTACAACACTCTAACTTCTAATTATTATGTGCACGGAACAAAATTACGTGGGTAAGGGAGATTCTGCAAACGATTCTGAGCAATCGGTAAATACAGCCTCTTCAATTCTTTCGACGGCTGACAACCAGCCAAACTATACCCAAAACATTGTATTTAACCGCCAGGTCCGCGAAGATCAAACAAAGCTGGTAGCTTTAGTTAGGAACTTCATGGACTGCCATGGTGCTTCTAGTCCTATTGGAGTAGTAAATGACCTTCTTTATCGCTGGCTAACTTCACCATCTACCGATGTAGCACTAGATGTGAATCGCACTCAATTACTCGTAGCTCAACAATTGATTAACTTCTTAACTGAGTTGTCTGAAAGTGCTGCAAGGTTAGATACCACTAATGACCAGTTCGAAAGAGCAAGAGAGGCAATGTAAGTAGCTTTGACAAGTGACTGTAGGAAATATATCCCTGGCTACATCTAATTATATAGCCAGGGATATAATTTTGATTGTCAGTTATTTACAAATCAAGATGGCACTTGTAATTATGTCTATCAATTTGTTAGTTAGCGTTCAAGACGCTTCAACTAGCTAAATGATAAGCATAATTTTCTTTAAGTATGCCAGTTTCTTATAATATAGAACTGAATAGCAGACCTGATTCAAAAGGAAGGTCATCAGTGTTCATTCGCTTACATCTAAAGGGACAAAAGCCAGGGCGAGTACTTACTACTGTAAGAATAGAAAATGCTTCAAAGTATTGGAGTCCTAAGCAAAAGTGGACGAGATGGATAATTGGCCACCCCAATCGAGAAGCATTAAACCAAGAAATTCTTTACGAACACGACCGTATTAAGAAGCAGGTCCAAGCCTGGCAGGATGCGGAAACGTCAGGGACTATTTTAACACCTGGCCAGCTAGCCGAACGGTTTAGGGCTGGTTCATCGGACCTGTATTTTGATTGGGTAGATAAGGTTTTAGAGGACGTAAAAGAACAAGCCTACGCTACCTACATAGGAAAGCGTAGTGCTGTCAATGCGTTTAAAAGTTGGGCTGGCGAAAGTCTACCGCTGGCGTCCGTCACACCGGTCTTAATACGATCCTTTCAGGATTATCTAATAAAGACACCGATAGCATATGGCGGTAAGCGTAAAGGATCAACCATAAACAAGATGCTGGAACGGCTAGACATCATTCATAAAGCCGTATTGGTTAAAACCGGAGTTTCACCTAAAAAAGCGGCTTTTCTTTCACCCTGGAATGATGTAAATGAACTGGCTGAACTAAAGCCACGAAAAGCCAAATTAACAGAAACCACTATCCAAGACGTAGCAGCGCTGGCGGTCAACACTACCCGCAGACGGGTAACACCCGTAGGAGCGTTTCAAATTTGGATGCTGGAACACGTTTTAGCAGGTATGCGGTTTTCCGATGTCTTGTTTTTACGCTACCAAAACTTTACACTGGATCAAGATGGCAATCCGATACACTTGCGCTATGAAATGTTGAAGACTGGAAACGTCGTTAACATTCCCGTTCTTGACGAAGGCAGGGCGTTAATGAAACGATACTGGAACGAGAAAGCTAGTCCTACAGCTTTTATTTTACCTTACTTGGATGATACCCGGCCCTACGCTAAAATCTTTACGCACGAACAATACAAACAGGCTCCTTTTGAAGTCAAGCGCAGGTTGTATAATGATAATGCACACTGGAACCGCCAGGTAAACCTATGTCTGCGAGAGGTAAAAAAAGCTGCGGGTTTGCCTGAGAAGCTGACAAATCATAACGCTAGGCATAGCTTTGCAGACCTGGCCAGGCGAGTGATGGAACAAGATGTAAGTCTAACAATGTACGATATTCAGAAAATGCTAGGACATAGCAGTCTTGTCACCACTGAAATATATACTAAATCACTTCAAGAGCCAGATTCTACAAAAGCTATAAATGCAATATTCAATCGAAAAAAGAAGTGAAGTAGAGTTACCTTTCCCACTATTGCTTTACAACCATTCCATACACATTAAAGCTACAAACCGCATAACAAATTATCCTACAGTTATTTATGCGTTCTCTAATGTAGCCTGCGAAGTAACGCAACCTCAATCGATTTGTGTTTAAAGAGGTCAATGGTCTACAGTTATTGCCCTTAAGCTTTCAAATATTGATCTTTTACGCCTTCCTATACTTAAGTTAGATCGAAAGTCAACATTATGAGCATTCCAAAAACATGATTTTTAATTTAAAGAAGTTCAATCTTTACGAATGCTTTCCGCAAAGATTCCTTTTTTTCAGTACTGTGGACTCGCAAGCGTATGTTTCCTTCATAGGTATTAAATACATTTGAATGAACTCTTTTAACCTGACCAACCTTTTGGTTTTCATAACTTACTATAATCTGTTGCTCAAGGCCATCTTCGGAAGTTTTTCTTTCCCAAGTTAATTGATCCCCTTCAGCTAAAAGAGCACCCGGAAGTAGGCTTAAATCAATTAGATCTGTTATAAAAGTGAGTCCTTTTCTTGGGTGAAAATCAGCTAAAAATTCAAAGTTATCAGTAGGCAACATGGCCTGAGTAAAAGCCAGAGTAGCTAACCTATCTTCAAGTATTGATTCACTTATCTCCCAAAATTTAAAAACTGGCGATGTTTTGTAGCGTGATTTTGGAGTAAGTCGCTGAGCGAATATTTCTAAAACGTATTCATCGTAGGTTTTAGAAGTATCACGAAATTCTATGTAAGGAAAAAATCCTCTACGAGCGGCTTTCATTACCTCATCATATATATATGAAAAAGTAAGCTTATCAGCTTGCTTGGTAATTAGCCCAATAAGATATCTGTCTTCTGAAGTAGGTGGCCTCCAGCCAAGATAAATGCTACTAAAAGCCTCTTTCATAGTAGATTAGCCAAATAATTAACCCGAAAGGTAGTCATTTTTAGTATTAATTCCTTGCGTTCAGGCGAAAGTTTATATTCTTTAAAAGAATCGGGTATGTCATTATCTACCGATTCGAGTACATCATATAACAGATTTTCGTCATAATTGGCTTTTACTCTTTTGATTAAATCGTCATACCAAGCATAGCCTGACTCTCGAAATAACACTTCGACTAACTCAAAATGACTAATATGTTGATCATGCCATCTGATTTCAGCTTTACCCTTTTTTATGTATGCTAAAAGCATATTTTCATCTTTAAGCATGCGCATAATACGATCTTGCCTTAACTCTCGTCCTAAACTACTTCCATTATCATAGATTAAAGTGTATTCCAACAAAGCGTTATAAGTTACATCCATGTAAGCTTTATACTCTGATATGCCTGAAATCGTCATTGCGTATCCTTTCTGAGCTACAGCTAATACATCCGTAAAAGCTTTAACTATTGTTGATTTTCGATTCACCAATACTCGAAAAGCCCAATTTTCCTGGTGCCTATCCTGGTTACCAATTATAGCATCAAAAATTATTGTCTCAAGAACATGGTGCATTTTTACTGATAACCCCAAGGAAACAAATGTCTTTTCGATTAGCTGATATGAATAACGATTTCGTCCGGATTTATTAAATACTTGAAAGCTTGGGTCATAAGCCTGTAAGAATTGTAATCCTTCAATCAAGTCTTCATGCTGACCAATCAAAGAACGACATAGACAGCCAATATGCTCATTAAAAATAGCGGCTTCATACTTTAGAACTGGAAACTTTAGCATCAAGCCAATTTGATAGGCAATAACTTCAGACCAAAACTCATGCAAATAACCAGCCTCCTCTTTGGACTTTTTAAAGTAATATCGAAATCCGTAATAATCTTCAAGAATAAATTTTTCACGGGATCCCCTCGTGTTAAAGTGTTCACTTATAATCCATTCGGATATGTCCAAAATAGAACTTTTGCTCTCTTCCGCTTCAACACTCATTTTTCCTCATTAGAGTTACTTTTTTTAGTTTGCTTCCAAGTTGGCGCTTCATTTCAAGCCCCCTCCAACAGTTTAAAAGAATAAAAATATCAGAACACTAAAGAGGTATTTCATGAAGCTTCGGGTAATAGTCTCTTTAAGGATGATTGCAGAGTAATCTAACCACTCTGTACACTGAAATGTACTTTAACACATTAATACCTACTGTTTTACAATGTAGATACTCACTTTTACTTAAAGAATTTAACTAGTTAACTTTATATCTAAATACTACCCTAGCCTGATTCAAACTAATACCATACACAAAGCCGTACACATCTAAAATAAGTATGCCCCTAATAAACTGAAGATCAGTTTATTAGGGGCATACTTTGTACCATGCGTTAGAGAACATTTTGGAAGTAAGCTGGCAACTCTATTTAGCCTCGAAAAATTGGCTGTGTCTCTTCTATGGCAGCCAAATCATGTTGTAAATCCAACTTAACTAATAAGCCCTGATCTCGCTCCCTTATAAATTCTTTAACTAACTCTTTTTCGTAGGCATCTGTAATACTTTCTATCTTCTTCTTGCCATTTTTAGGATAAACTAAAAGAAGTATAATTTCTTCAGTTGTAATATTAGTCAAAGCATACACACGAAAGCCTCCTGACTGCCCGCGCTTATTCCCTGAATCTGCTATACGAAACTTTATTAAGGAATACGGTCCAACTCCGCGAATTCTCGTATTTGGTGTATTTGGTAAATCAGCAAGATTAGAGCCATTCAACTCATTGCAAATGTCTTTGGGGCATGTACTATACCCCGCCTTCCTTTTGCCGCTAAGCATTCTTAAAGTAGCTCTAAAAGAAGATGTGGAAGAAGCGACCAATTTACAATTGACTTAAAATTGATAACCATTCTTGATCTTGAGGCGATTGATTGCGGATCACTTCAAAATCATGGATATTCTCTTCTAATTGCCCTGTCTCATCTTGAAACCTCAATATAGTGGACAACATAGCCTCAGCAAATTCACTCTTCTTCAAGGAAGAAATGTTTCGATTGCATGCATCCAGTAAAATCTTCATTGGAGATAGAAGGCTGTAGGCTTCTTCTTGATTGTTATTAAAGGCGATTATTGTTCTATCATTCAGAGTTTTAAGCTCATCCGCAATAGCTTCAAATCGACCCTTTTGTTCGTTCGCCTTATCCAAATATTCATCACACCCCTTAGCCAGAGTGCTTAAGGTTTGGTTTGCCTTATCATTGTCCTCCGTTGCCTGATGAATGGCTTCCTCGATTGTATCGACCATAATTATAGTGTAGATTTTACGCAGAGTTTAGATCATTTACGGTGAAAAGTGTCCACTCTGCATCAAATAAACGCTAAATTTTGATTTATGCTTATGTAAAAGTATCACTACTTGTGCGCGTATATGGGGTATAGTTCAAATAGCGATTTGGATTTTTCCGTTATACTACTATTATAGATACAAATTTTACGTCCTTATAGTTTATTATATAAATTATATTATATTATATAACACGCGCGCGAGGCATATAATTGGTATTTCACCAAGTTTCGAGCATATGCATTTTTTTTAAAGTAGTGATAAAAGATTTATTATACTGTCACCCCATATAAGCAAATCTGTTCCGTTTGCCGAGTATGTTTATCTTATGTATATGAAACCTCCGTAGTTAGAGTCTGAGCGTTTATTTTAATTTTAGTGTTCTTTATACCATCAATATAGAGATCGCTTGTCAAAAGGCAATTATAGGCCTTTACTGGCAAATAATAGTCCTATATATCTTTATGATATTGACAGGGTCCTATAGATGCCTTAAATGTGTATTACACTTACTAAGTTGCCGTTTATGGATTTTGTGCCTACTTATTACCAGCATGTATGTTGTACAATAAGGAGCCAGATGGACGATTGATCAGGCTATCGTCCGTAATGGGCACAGACGATAAGCATTATGGTCAGGGTAAGTTAAGAATGCCCTCACAGAGGTATAATCCTGAGTGGCCGATGAAGCCAGCGTATTTATTGCTAAGGTTTACGACGCGTAAGATATACTTGCTAAATAGTATGTCGCCTCTCAAAGCGTTTTTCAAAGAGTTTCATATGACCGTTTGATTGATTTCGGTGGCGTACTGTTATTTATTTTTTTGTATATTTGGAACATAAGCAAAAGTGTCGTTGTTTTGTCATTAACAATACCTGCCACGCCTATGCCTAGCACGCGCACCCCGGCAGGTTTTTCTTTTTCTATAAAAAATGAAATTTTCTAAGCCTGCTTTGACTATTGATCAACAGCTAGAATTGTTAAAACATAGAGGCTTACAAGTATCTGATTATTCTAAAGCAGCACATTTTCTCACCTACGTTAGTTACTATAGGCTCAGCGCCTATATGAGACCTCTTCAGCAGTCAGGCGATGCTGAACATAATTTCCATCAAGACACCACTTTTGAGGACATTCAAGAATTGTACTTGTTTGATCGGGATTTGCGAATGTTGGTTTTTGATGCAATTGAGCGTATAGAAATTGCAATTAGAACTTTGATAATATATAACTTCTCAACCGCCTATGGTAGTGATTGGTTTGAAAATTCAACGCTTTTCAAACACATGGAAATTCATGGTGTAATCTTGCAAAAACTAGATGATGAACTTAGTAGATCAAATGAAGTATTTATAAAAAGATATTTGGGTAAGTACACTAATCCACAACGGCCTCCTGCTTGGATGAGTTTAGAGGTATTTTCTTTGGGCTTACTCTCGAAGTTATTCAGTGACCTTAGGCAATCAGATGAAAGAAAGGCTATTGCTAAACATTTTGGGGTTGACTCTTCAATTCTTGAAAGTTGGTTAGAGAGTATAACTTTCGTTCGAAATATTTGCGCTCATCATGGACGTCTGTGGAACCGAGGATTGACTATTACGCCAATGCATCCAAAAAGACATGCTTTTCCATACTTGGAAAACCGAGAATTTGAAAATACCCGTCTATATGGCATTTTATCGGTTATACTTTACATGTTGAAAGTTGTTAGCCCCGAAACTTCATTATCGGCTAACTTAAAAACTATTATACAGAAGTACCCTCAAATGAATGCAAGCCGGATAGGATTTCCTTCAGGATGGGAAAATGAGCGGTTATGGTCTTAATCTAACAGTAGCCATTAAAGTACTTGTTTGTAAACTTATAAGCTAGTACTTTACTTTTTATCAGTTTCTTTTTCAACTATCTTCTGAATACTCTCCTTTACATTCGACAGCAAGTTATATCCCGTTTGCTTTTCTACCTCATCGACACTCACCCGGTAACCTGACCATGGCAATTCGCCAACAGCGTTTGTGTTCGGCATCCAAACGGCAATTACCCGCGTCTGTGCGTTTATCCGGTTCACATCATCCGACCCTACTGGTAATATAACAATAACCTTCCACAAAGCAGCCGGTACGGTTATTTTGCCATTGGCTATATTACTTGCTTTGCCATTATCGCCCTCGCCACCCTTATTCCAAGTGCCAGCAATAATGTACAACTCATTCTCTTTAGCTAATAGTCCACGGCAATAGTCTTCCAGATTCTTCCAGGCCTGTCGGTTATGCTGAGGTGCCTGGGGCACAATGTTGGTAAGAATAAAGGTTGTCTTGTTTTCCTCAGCCGTACTATCCCGATCATCCGAAGGGCAGAGGTGCCCACGGTCAAAACCAGTGTTGACATAATCCGCGTGCCGGACCTGATACCAGGGAGCCGGTAATGATTGGTCCGGGATGAAGTTGCCAGTGTAGCGCGTGGCCGATCCTTTCCAGGCTGTGCTCAAGTGCCAGCTACACCAGTTGGCAATACCGGTGGATTGATTGTAGGACAAGCTATAGGTCGACCGGGTAATCAGATAAGCATTGGGACTACTTTCTAATGGCTTTGCTCCATCGGGGTTACCCATCGCCATGTTATTGTCACGAGTGGGTACAGTGCTAGCTGGAACAAATACACTTGGCTGTTTACACTGATCGAACGTAGCAATAAAGGCAACAATTAACCAAAGCTTTACGACTCTTTTCATCAAATTCAGTGATTTCAGTACACCGATCCGTATACGCAAAAAATAAAAAACCTCTAACTATCTATATTTCAGACAATTAGAGGTTCACTTAGTACCAGGAGCGGGAGTCGAACCCGCACGGGCTTGAGGCCCACAGGATTTTAAGTCCGGCGTGTCTACCAATTCCACCATCCCGGCATTTCATGCTTCACGGTAGTGAAGCGGTCTTACAAAAAAAGCACCGGTTTCGGTGCCTTTTTGTGGAGCGAAAGACGGGGTTCGAACCCGCGACCTCGACCTTGGCAAGGTCGCGCTCTACCAGCTGAGCTACTTTCGCATTATCAATTTCGCCTGCCAATCGGCGAATTGTGGATGCAAAGGTAGGCGTTTTTTGACGCTTGTCAAGTCCTATGCGCAAAAAAAATTGATAAAAATTTACCCCAACTCGTCCAAAAACTGATTCTGAACGAGTTAGGGGCATATTTTAGAGCAACGATTCTGTAACCTGCGTGTCGAACACACCCGTTAAAACCCGACCGTTGCGTTTTACCTGCACCCAAATGCGGTAGTGACCGGCTCTTGGGAACGCGTAGGGAAACTCGACCATGTTGGTTGTCTTCATGGAGTGGGTCATACCCGCCACTTTCATACTGGGCATAGAAGCGGCCAGTACCTGATTTTTTTCAGCCTCCGGCATGGTCTTGAGTTTGTTGATGTAGGCATCAATGCTATCGCGGAAACGAACGGCGTCCGGGTAATGAAATGTTCGGGCTGTATCAGCGATTCGGCTGGTTAGGGACTCTTCTGCCGCCATAGAGTAGGTACCTACGGGGTGAAGGTGGATGTATACGGAACCATCGGAGCGTAAGATAGCTGCATGTCCGCCCATGCCAAGATACGGTTCCAGCGGTGTAGCTTTTCCATTCGCATCGGCAACGGCGAATTTCAGCGTGTATAACTTACCGGCTTCCAGTATTGGGGTCGATTTATCCATCCAGAGCATCGTAGAGCCGTCTTCCAGCTTCATACTGGCTCCCGGCTTGCCACAAACCACCATGTCGTTATCCAGATGCGGTACATTCACTGCTCCCGCTTTAACACCCATCGGTTCGGTTAGGAGCCAGCTATCATCAGCATCGGTCGATTTGGCAGCGGCAGCAGCCACGGCGGAGATCTTTAGGGAGGGTACTTCAACGGTGTCGGTCAGTGTTTCGGCAAAACCATTTCGGTAAACAACATCAGAATAAAGCAGGTATTTACCACCGGGCAATGGCGGCAGCGCAGCCTCGAAATTCAGGGTGTCGCGTCGGTTGGGGTGCAGGTGCGCAAACGCATCCATACCCGGCATACGCACCAGAAATGCGTGCATTAGCTTGCCATGGTCGGGCAATATATAGCTCAGCATCCGGCGTTGCCGACGATCTTTGCCGGAGCCCGTAGTATCGAACTGAATCATTAACAGACGCTGGGCATCGGCTACCCGAACGGACGCATGGATCGTAGCGGGCTTATACAACTGCTGGTTCTTGTACTGTTCAGCCGTACTGGTCCACCAGGTTCGCCAGCCCGTCAGGATCAGCAAAATGACGGCCAGACCTGCCCCCATGCCAAGCAGTCGCCGACGACCGAGTTTGGCGGGAGCCGGTTCACCGGGAAGCACAACCCCGTCTGAATTGCTGGCTCCGATAATCGTAACCAGCATGACTACCAGCAGTAATCCCATAGCAGCAAGGCCCCAGCCTGTTCCGGCGGGCATGTCGCGCAGGGCGGTGGCAATAGCCATAACGGGTACAATTACCTGCTGCTTTCCATCGGGACCGTCAATGGTAAGCTCAATGCTGGAGGAGCCCGAACTCATCAGCCATAAATCGGCTTCATAGCGATTGTCGGCCATCAGGGCCAGCTCATCGTGCGTTGGAGCCCCTTTATTACCCGAGCGAAAATAAATAGGTCGGGCACCAATACTGCTTACCCGCCCCTGCTCGACATAGACAGTAACTTTTGCCGTACCAGGTACAACATCCGGCGGTTGTACGCTGATCAATAGTTGGTATTTACCTGCCTGTTTCTGCACTATAACGCCGGAACTGCCTACGTGGGCAAATACCGTTGGTGAAAGAGCGAAAGAGTAAAAGAGCGAAAGAAGCAGCACTACCCACTTCATTCGACTATATTTCCTGTATTTTATGGCTTTCATGTACTTTGTTTTCTTTCTATCTACGGCTTATCGAACGACACGTTTCATCCAGTTGCCCCACAACAAGCCAACACGCGTTGAGAGGGTTGCGTAGACCAGCGCTTTGGCGAAACCAAGGCCGAAATCGGCGGCCGACTGGGTATTCCAGGGGGCAAACGCATAGCGGTATTCCCAATCTGGGGGGCTGTCGTACGTCCAAGAATAGGACAGAAAAATACCATTGTGCGCATAAGGCGACGTGAGCAGAAACTCGCCAAACGGCCATTGAACGACCAGTAAAATAACCATGAACCCAACGGCATAAATCACAGACAGTATCCAGTCATTCAGTTTACGTTTACCTCCTGCCGGGGCTTCGAAGCGATGCATGAGCCAGTCGAGAGCTAGTCCGGGCAGGATCAGCACCAGCGGAAATACGAAAGGTTGATAGTGCGTAATGGGGTTTAGCACCGGTCCCAAACGGGGTGTTGCCGGAAAATACTGCAACACCCAGCTCGGTACCAGCATACTGAGCATGTACATTGCAGTGATGGTCGTAATGGGCCAGCGCAGCAGAGAAGCCCGGCCAACGGCCAGCAGATAGAAAGGTAAAATGATACCGGCCGTTGCGTAGAAGCCGGACTCGTGCGATTCGCGCATACCCAGCGACTCCGAGAGCAAGGTATAAAGCATAGTCAGCAACAACCCGGCTGAAATAGCAAACAGCCACTTGAGCCGAACGCCCCGCTGAGTCGCTTCGATAGAAGCATGAAGTGACTGCCCCGGGTTGCGGTATTTGTTTTGCAGGGCCAGCACACCCACAATTGCGCCGAACTGCACGGTCATGATACCGATAGCCAGAATCGTATGCGGGGGCGTCAGAATCTGAACATCAAGCCCGTATGTGTTGTGCCACCAGTCGTCAAACGGAGCTGATGTGAGCATGGCCAGTGCGCCCCATACGCAGAACATGGCCCCCAGCGGACTGTAGAAAACGCCCCAGAACGGAACAGACTGTGCACGTCCCGGATGATTTTTCGTTAATGTCAGGCTAAGAATCTGGTAAGCCGAAAACAGACCCGACACAACAGCACCCACGTAAATAACTACGTGAGGAGGGGCCAACAGCCCATCACGTCCGATGCTCATGTGCCACATGATATCCCAGAGCAAGCCCATGAGTATGCAAAAGGACGAAAAAACTACGGCGTAGATGTAGGTGGGTATACCTAACCGCCAACTGCCGACGCGGGTAGCCGCCCGATCCCGGCCAGATTCGAACGAAGAAGGAAATGCCGATTCCATATGAATGGATAAGTGGTTTACTAGCAAAATGATGTGGAAATATACGAAAAGGCTACGATCCGCTCTTAAAAAATTGACAAGTGGAAAAAGCCATCGCACAACACATACCCCTGTCAGTCAACCGACTATATATGATCACTCAATTTCCTGTCACTGACTGAGCCAAATGCGGTCCATAAACATTGTAGTAAGAAGCGTATGGATAACCTGAGCCAGCGGCACATCACTTCGCCGGTTTATGGCGTTATTTGTACAATCATTCCTGCAATGCCATCATGCTTCTCTCATCTCCGCCAGTACGCGCCTTCCTGTTTTCGTTGAAAACACTGTTTATTGTGGGAATCGGGCTATTCATGAGTGCGTGCGTCCCCGATTTTTTGCTATCTGATTCCGACTGGGTCGTCATTGAAGCGGGTGAACACGAACCCAATCCCAAGCGTAAAGTAGGGCTGCTAATTAGCCCGCAGGAAGTATCAGCCACGGTTACCTTCGACAGTTCGTGTATATACGATGTTGGGGCCCTGGATGCCGATGACTGGAATAAAGTGATTGGCATAGGCTTCGTTGGTTCTAAAGATCAGCCACTGGATGGCGTACCTCCCCATCAGGTGGACGGCGCGCGGGTAGGCTGGCGCTGGAATCCCCAGCGAGGACGCATTGACTTAGGCGCTTACATTTACGTTGAGGGTAACCGGATCGACTTCAAAGTGGCCGAAGTGGCGCTTAACACGCCCACCCGCATGGTCATCAAGATCGACTACGACCGGAAGCTATACCAGGTGCTGGGCGGCAAAACGGTACCGTTCACGCATAACAAATCATTTGCCTACAACACCGGCCTTTATTTCGGCGGGAATCAGGTAGCACCACACCGCATTCGGGTGAAGATCGTCGATTAGAGAACGTAAACGCACGTCTGTCCATGACCATCTCTCCGCTCGACCTGATCTTGCTGCTTGGCGCTCTACAGGGATTTATTCTGTCGACCTTATTGTGGATAACTCCCAAAGGTCGCCGGTTATCCAACCGATTGCTGAGCGTATTGATCGGCTTACTGGCCTTGATGAGTCTGGCCTTAGCCATTCCCCCTTATAATCGCTGGGTTGTTTTCGCGCTTGATTTCTTACCCCTCATCATGGCGATGCCCCTGGGGCCGCTTGTCTACTTTTACACTCGCTCCATGCTGGACCCGGCTTTTCGATTAGGTCGACGGGAACAGCGGCATTTTTACCCCGTCGTACTGGACTGGGGCGCCAAAATTATCGGCTTGGTGTTTCTGGGGGGCGTATTGCTTGGCCTTGTTCCAACGTCGGATGGTCCGCTCTGGGGGCACGTCATGAATGAATATGACACCTACGCCGATATTCCGCGCTGGCTTTCCGTAACGACTTATCTTATTCTGACAAGACGATTTCTCAGCCAGTACAAACTAGCCGGTAACCACCTAACCGCTGAACATCAGCACCAGAATAGGCGCTGGCTCTGGCAGTTTATCAATGTCTTTCTGGCTTTTCAGGTCATATGGCTGGTGCATCTGGTACCCTACATCATTCCCGATACCCGGTCGGCGTTGCTGGACAAATTCGGCTGGTATCCGATTTATATTCCCATTGCCGTTCTGATTTACTGGCTGGGCCTGAAAGGGTATATACATACCCGGCAAAGTCCGATAGCGGCCCCTAAAGTCAGTGCCACGAGTATACCTGATGAAGCCGTTCGTAAGGCTATTGATCTCTTGACGCAGGCCATGCAAACCAACAAACTGTACCTCGACCCGGAACTGACCGTTGAGAAGGTGGCGCGGCACGTGCAGCTCCCGCCGAAGACTGTTTCGTTTGTCATGAATCAACACCTCGGGAAAAGCTTCAATGCGTTTGTCAACGAATACAGGATCGAAGCCGTGAAGCAGCAGTTGATTAGTCCGGTCAGCCAACATCTGACGTTAACGGGTATTGCTTTCGAGTGCGGTTTCAATTCACAGGCTACCTTTCAGCGGGCGTTCAAGCAACTGACAGGAATATCGCCCGGTGAATATGCCTCTCAACAGAAAAACTCCTCTCAAATCAGGATTTGAGTAGACATCCGCGTGATTTTGGCCTTGCTTTGGGTAAAAACAACGCAGCATGAAAACGCTCTTGTGGATAACTATCTTTTTATTCACACTAACTCACCCGGTTCCCGCTCCAGCTCAGATTACCGATCCGTCGATCAATCTGGCGGATACCGCTTCGTTTGCCAGCGAGTTGGAAACCTTACGGCAACGATACCACATACCTTCTCTTTCTGTCGGTATTGTACAGGGCAAAAAGTTAGTTTGGCACAAAGGCCTGGGCTATGCCGACATTGAACATAAGCTGGTACCGAACGAACACACGATCTATCATTTAGCCTCCGTTACCAAAACTTTCGGGGCCATTATTCTGATGCAGTTGGTAGAATCGGGCAAGGTGAGTCTGGATGACCCGGTCACTAAATACGGCATCAACCTGGGTGCGCGCTGGGGTGGCGATGACCGAATAAAAATAAAGCACCTGCTCACTCATACAGCCATGGGGCATAGCCTGAATGGGTTCAAGCCGGGCTACAGTTTTATCTATAATGGCGATCAATACGGCCAGTTGAAACAGGTAATTGAACAGGCTTCCGGCCAATCGTTTGGTCAATTGCTAACTCAACAAATTCTTTTACCCCTTCAACTCACACACACGGCACCCAACGTAGCCGATTCGACCGACTTTGCCTTGATGGGTTATGATCGGGCAGCTTTTGAGCGGTTGGTTGCCAAACCGTATGAATGGCAGAAAAACCAGCTTGTACCCATTACCTACCCTACTTATTTTGGGCCATCAGCCGGATTAATGTCCTGCGTGGCGGATCTGGCAACTTACTCCAATGCTATTGATGAAAAACGTTTTCTAAGCCCCGCAACCTGGGAAAAGGTGTTTACGCCTACGGTTTCGCCAAAAGGAAAAACGCTGCCGTATGGTTTGGGTTGGTTTGTACATGCCTACAAAGGCATCAAAATCAGGTGGCATACCGGCGTGTGGACAGGCAACTCATCTTTGCTGGTCAAGATTCCGGGAAAAGACCTGACGCTTATCGTTTTAGCGAACTCACAGGATCTTAATCGTCCTTTCTACGCCAAATTCGACCCCTTCCGAACCAATCCGAAACTTCAGAAAGATTTACGGGCCTCCGCCTTTGCAAAAGCCTTCCTCAATCACTTCGTCGGAAAATTGTAGGCCGGAAACTACGCTCAAATCAGGATTTGAGTAGATAGGCAGGTTGTTTATAGGCTCTTTTGACAAAAAATGACGTGTAATGAGAGCCCTCCACTATCTTCTCCTTTCGTTCCTGGTTTCGTTTAGCGGCCACGCCCAGCCAGCCATCGACTCGCTAAAAACCAGAACCCTGCAACCCTCCGCTATGCAGGCCGATTTCCGCTACCTCCGCAGGCTGCTGGAAGAAACGCATCCGGGTTTATATCGCTACACGCCCAAAGCCATCATGCAGGCTAAGCTGGATAGTATTGATCACACGCTGGCAAAACCACTTCCGTTTTATAATTTTTACCAGACCATTGAAGCGCTTATGGCCGACATCCGCTGCGCTCATACGCATGCATTACCGGAGAAAAACTGGCGCAATCAATTCAATAAAGTCCAGAAAACGAACCCATTTTTTATATGGTCTACTCAACAGCGCTTCTTCGTCCTGATGAACGGCACGACCGACCAAACCATCAAACCCGGCTTTGAGCTACTTAGCATTAACGGCCAGTCGATGGACGATGTCCGACAGCTAATATACCGACATCATTGGGCCGATGGCTATATCCGATCATCGAAAAGTCAGATGCGGGGTGAATTTTTTGACTTGTTCTATTATTGGTTCGTTGGCCAGCCGGATACGTTTTCGCTCAAATTTCGCAGTCTGACGGGCGACACAGTTCAGGTGAATGCCGAAGCGAAACCCTACCGCGTGTCGTTGCGGCAAATGCTCAAAAATCCGGTTAACAAGCAAATGGTAGCCTGGTATGTCAACAAAAAACAGAAACACCCCTGGCGCCTGTCGTTCCCCGATACGCTGGCCAACACTGCTATTCTTCGGTTCGATGGATTCGGTGGAGAGGGAGCAAGAAACAGTACTGAAGCCGTAACCGTCTTTCGGGCATTTATGGATAAGAGCCTGGCTAAACTCGAAAAGCAGCGAACAAAGCATTTGGTCATTGATGTCAGAGGGAATACAGGTGGTTGGGACAGTCAGGGTATCGAGTTATTCACCTATCTGATGAAAACGGATTCAGCCGTACCCTACTACGCTCGCCAGCATAGCATTAGCAATGGCACTAATGGGAGCGAGTTTCTCCAGTTTTCGGACCTCTCCGAAGCCAACCGCAAAAACATAAAGAACGAGTTGATACCTGAAGCCGACGGTACGTTTACTCTTAAACAAGACAGCGGCATTGATTCGACGGGCCGAACCCCCAAACGATATACCCCTAAGCCCAATCGGTTCAAAGGACAGGTTTATGTGCTGATGAACGGAGAAAGTGCCTCAACAGCGTCGGAGTTTCTGGCGGTTGCTCATGCCAACAACGTGGGAGTGTTTATTGGTACGGAATCCGGGGGGGCGTATGAAGGGGGGAACGGGGGTAGTTTTATTACCCTTGAACTGCCCAGGTCAGGTATACAGGTAACAACACCGCTGGTGTACTACAACAATGCCGTACCTGAACCGAAGCAGAAAGGGCGCGGTACACTGCCGGATTACTACGTGCCCGTTACAATAAATGATTTGCTACTGCACACCGATTCACAGTTTGATTTTGTCGTGACCTTGATTCGGAAGCAACCTCAATGAGGTCATAAAAATTAAACCCTTGTCCAACCCGGCGAGTTAGGTAGGCACGAATCATATCTGCCTATGGCCACTTACCAGCCTCTTCACGAGTGGAACGTATCCCCCACCGAAGCCGTCATCCTGCAAAATCAGTTACGCAATCAGATTAAGATTCAGCCTCTGGCAGAACCACCCAAAACGATTGCGGGCTGCGATATTTCGTTCAACAAGTTCGAAGAAACGGTGTATGCGGGTATTGTGGTGCTGCGGCTGGATACGCTCGAAACCATCGAAGAAGCGGGCGTGGTGAGCACAGCCCCTTTCCCCTATATTCCGGGCTTGTTGTCGTTTCGGGAAATTCCGTCCCTGCTCGAAGCGTGGCAGAAACTCAAGACCGAGCCCGACGTGGTCATGTTCGATGGCCACGGCACGGCCCACCCCCGCCGGATTGGTATTGCCTCGCACGCGGGTCTGTTCCTGAACCGACCCACGTTTGGCTGCGGCAAATCGGTGCTGGTGGGTAAGTACGACGACCCGGCACCGGAGCGCGGCAACTGGTCACCGATGCGGCATTATAACGAAGTAATTGGAGCCGCGTTGCGGACAAAGAATAAAGTCAATCCCGTCTATGTATCGCCGGGGAATCTAATCGATCTGGAAACGGCCATTTCGCTCACGTTAGCGTGTGACGGAGGCTACCGCATTCCCGAACCCACCCGCCGGGCGCATAATCTGGTGAATGCAATTCGGAGGGGTGAACGAGTATTCACCAGTTAATAAACATGACAAACCAGATCAATAACTCATTGATCATCTGTCACTTACGAGGAGCGAGTACACAGTCGTTTTAAGGCTACATATAGCGTTTATCGATAAGGAGCGGTATAATTGCGCACAAAAAATGTTTATTCTGTTTGGGTACTGCCTGGCGGGCATTTACCTGCTTCAGTAGCGCAATAGCACCAACTTGTTCCTATCGATAACCTGCTTTACTTTATGCATACTTTCGAGATCCTTTACCACGAATTCACCGGGTTCTGGGGGTTTGACCAACTTTGGGAAATCATTCAGACGCAGAACTACGAAGCGCTGCTGACCCAGAAAGGTATTCAGGCTTTTTTAAGACCGGTCATTCCCGTACTCCTGTTGATGGAGATTATTCGTGGGCTATTTTACCGGCGCTACTCGCATGACCAGTACAAGATTTCTGCGTTCACCTATATTCTGAACCGCTTCATTTCCAGCTTCCTGTCGATTGCTATGGTTGCTTTCTGCATTGGCCTGTTTGAGCCTTATGCACTCATCAAGACCTCATTTACCTGGTACTGGTTTATATACGGGTACGTGGTTTGGGAGCTAGCCCATTTTGTCTATCATTATTTCGGGCACAAAGTTCGGCTTTTCTGGTGCCTGCACTCTACCCACCACGCGCCGGAATATATGAACCTGTCCGTAACCTACGCGCACTTTTTTCTCGAAGCGCCCTACGCCGATATCATCCGTACCACCATCTGTATTCTTCTGGGCGTAAATCCTCCCTTGCTTTTTCTCATCATGTTCATCGACGGAACCTGGGGGGCGTTTATCCATATTGGTGAGAATCTGCTCAAAGACGGGCGGCTGGGTGTTTTGAATAAAGTTATTCTTACACCATCGCATCACCGCGTACATCATGCCCGTAACCCACTATATATGGACACCAACTTTTGCAATCTCCTCAACATATGGGATAGAGCCTTTGGTACCTTACAGGATGAGAAAACAACGATGGAAATCGAATACGGCATTAGTCGCCCCATGAAAAAAGGCGATTTTCTGGATGCTTACTTTGGCGAGATTGTCGCGCTGGGCAAGGATGTTTACAGGGCGCCGGGTCTTAAAAACAAATTTCTTTACATCATTATGCCTCCAGGCTGGAGCCATACCGGCGATCATAAAACCGCTACGGTTGTCAAGGCCCATTACATCCGGGAGCACCAACAGGAACTTAGTTTCGACGAACGGGCCTGAGGATACTAATTCCTACCCGCTAGCGTGATTCGTTATCTAACTAATTGATTGGAGATGTCCGGCGCGACGGGCAGCTGGCGGTAAGCGGTTATACCTTCTGCAAGAACATCGTTTTCAGGACCATTACGGTTTTCTCAACTTTACCTTCAATTTCTTCGGCATCGTCGGTAAGCCGGATATTTTTAACGACGGTTCCCCGTTTAAGGGTAGTCGACGAGCCTCTTACTTTCAGATCTTTGATCAATTTTACGGAATCCCCTTCGGTGAGGCTGGTTCCATTACTGTCCTTTACGTCCATACAAGCTATTAAGTTGGTGATTTCGCGCAAAGGTACGGAAAAGAAAATGGCTCGTTTGTCAACGCAAAAAGCAACCCTTGATCAATAAAGCTTCACTTAAAATACCAAACGGGAACAAGCCAAAATTGACGCTACAGACGTTATAGAGTTAGATTTTGGCCAAAAATTAACGAACGACTCAGCTGCCGTTCATCAGCAAACGAGTACATTCAATCAATTGACGATTCAATCCTGTTTCCTGTGCAGCCCAGCCATCCGCCGTCTTTTGCGCAACATATCAGAAATTATACCATCGCGTTCTACCAGACCCAGCGGAACGCCTTTGTAATCATCATCACACTGCTCCTGTCGCTCTATATTCTGACCGTTCCCGATCAGGCGGCCGATATGATCAATGCCGTTATCGACGATGGTGTTTTTCATCGGCTGTTCCAGTACATATTACTCAGTACACTCGTCTGGAGCTGGCTCGTGTATGGCTGCACGCGCATGATTCTGCATATTTCGCCCGTTGGTATCCGTATCAATAAAGAAAGTGATCTGTTACTTCGGTGGCTTCCTAAAGCTGGTGGGGTCGTTCCAGCCCTGATTCTGGCGTATGCATTCTGGAAACCCGACCGCTGGCAACCGTATCTGCTTCTGCTGGAAAGTGGCCTGATGCTGGTTCAGTTTCTCTGGGTAGAACAGTACGTTCCCGTTTTTGCTCTGCCCGACCACTGGCGGTTTTCGAACCGGTACACCAATTTCAAACAGGATATCCGGGGCTTGTGGCGTCACCCGCTGGGGCGTCTGGTCATCCGGACGGGCGTTGTGCTGACGTTGTTTTTGATTGCGTTGTTCAGTCTGCCCGTTCAGTGGGGCATAGCCCAGCGCTTACGCCCAACGGCCATTATCATTTTTGGCATTACGATGTACACCTTCTGGGGGAGTGTGGTAGTCTATTTTAATGATTATCGCTATCGTCCGCTCGTGCTGATAATGGTCGGCTATTTGGTCATCATCAGTGCGTTTAACGATAATACGGCGGTTCGTAAAGCAACGGGGCAACGGGTGCCGTCAATCTCGCAACGCCCAACCGTCGACGCACACTTTGCCCGATGGGTAGCGGCCCGTCGGCAGGAAGACGGCGACACCATTCCGCTGGTGCTGGTAGCGGCCGAAGGCGGGGGTATCCGCGCCCTGAACTGGACCGCCGAAACGCTTATCCGGCTCGACTCCATCATGCCGGGTTTCAGCCGGCATGTGTACGCGCTGAGTGGCGTCTCGGGCGGGGGCGTTGGCACCGTTTTTTATACGGCCTTTCTCCGCGATTTTGCTGAAGCAGACCGTACCCGCGCCTTCGAACGGTTCCGGAACGTGATTCGGGATGATTATTTGTCGGGGGTATCCTCGGCTCTGCTGTTTCCCGAATCCGTCCAGCGGCTCATCCCGGCGCCGTTGCCCGCGCTAGAACGGGCCAAGTGGCTCGAAGACGCCTGGGCGAGTTCCTACTACAACAACATGGCGCTTTCTACGCTCGATTCGTCGCTGACGCAGTTGTATCAGACGCGGGCGGGTTATAATTACAACCTGCCATCATTGTTACTCAACGGAACTCTGGCCGAATCGGGACAGAAAATTATTACCTCGAATCTGCAACTGGACAGCCGCTATTTCAAAAATGTAGTCTCTACGCTGGATGTGCTGGGAGCAGACGTGCCGCTCAAAACGGCGGCTTCCCTGTGCAGCCGCTTCCCCATTGTGACCAATGGCGGGCTGATTCAGAAAGATACGTTGTTAGGCAACGGCCGCAAAGAGCGGTATGGCGGCCATGTGGTCGATGGCGGCTATTTCGATAATTCGGGCGTCGAAACCTGTATTCAGTTGCTGAACAACCTAGTCCCGTCTATTCGTCGGCTCGACACAGCTGAGCGGGTAACCATTATTCCATACGTGCTCTTTATCCAGAACAGCAACCCCATTGGCAATCTGCCGCAAAAGCGGTCTATTTTGCAGGAAGTACAGATTCCATTACTAGCCTTTCTAAATGCCTGGGACAACGGCTCCATTACCCGCGACAATATGTTCAACTCCTTTATGGACCGGTTTGCCAATCCCAAAACCAACTACCTCACCCTCCGGCTGGCTTACAATGAAAAATACCCGCTCGGCTGGTTTATGTCCGACAGTGTAGCTCGTAGCATCGGTCAGCAGGCAAAAGACTCGATCAGTTTGAAGAACAGAGAGCTGGTCAGGCTCAAAGGAGTTTTTGGCAGGTTAGGCGTAAAGCGCGTACTGAAATAATGAATCCGCCGTACTTTAGCCCCTCAAACAAATATCTGTTTCCGGCATGAACCTCCGCATCAACGGCCGCATCTGGCTTGAAACATTTTCGAACGACACCGCCGAACGCTTTATGGGAATCGGTCGGCTGGAGTTACTAGGTCATATTCAGCGTACCGGCTCCATCAACCAGGCCGCTAAAGCCATGAACATGTCCTACAAACGGGCCTGGGAGATGGTCCACTCCATGAATACACAAGCCAACACGCCACTGGTGGTAACGCAAACCGGGGGCGAAAAAGGTGGTGGCACTATCATAACGGCCGAAGGCGAAAAATACCTCAATCATTACCGGGGGCTACAGGATAGGTTCCAGAAATTCTTGGCCGACGAACTGGCGAATCTGCCCTGAGAAGGCTGACACGAGCCAATGCCTATACCAGTCAGGGATTAGTCTATTTCGCTACTGGCAAAGCGCGAACCTATCCGTCTTTCCCGAAACGATTTCAGTTGTTCCAGACGAATTATAAAACTGCCTCGAACAGACCGGTAATGCCCGATTAGTTCATCTTGTTGGTTAGACCTATGACGAGTCGTTTCAGCTCGCGCAATGAGTTTATCCATTTGTTTAATGCATGACAGAGTAGCCTCGATCTCTCGCTGGTTAACTAAGAGTGCTCGTTGAAAAAGCATCCTCGACGATTCCGTTGAACATGGTTCTTTCACGGGGGAGCTGGCTAAAGCTTCCTGCCACTGCCGCTCTAAATAACCAAAAGAACTGTTAATTAATAACTTACCAGGACTTTCAAGTGGTGCATAAGCTGGTGGGCAGGCGTCAGAAGGAAATTTTCCAACTTGATTCACCAGATTCATTAAGCTGGTTTGAGCTTCTGGAGATATTAGTGCAATGTATCTAGCACCAATGTTTAATATATAATTCTCTAGTAATACATCTATTGGTGGTGTATTTTCCATAAATCAGCCTAGTTACTGTATACATAAAGATATAAGATTATACTTAATTTAAGATAGTAACATCAGCTAATACGCTAGACCGCTCCATCACTTTCCGTTGTAAAGCGGCACTCGTTATTTCCGTCGAAACCTAGCGGTCGTTATATTTCGGCGGAAATAACGATGTATGCACTACATTTTACTCTCTCTTTCGCTGATCTGTTCACACGCACAGGCCGATATGCTGTCTGACAGCACCATCAGTCCGAAGGATTCACTGCGCAAAATTCAACTGAGTGAGATCGTCATTACAGCCTCACGCATTCCTGAAAATGTGCTTAAATCGCCGGTGAGTATCGAATTGCTCGACTCCCGGCAGATTCGATTATCTGCTCAACCCTCCTATTTCGACGCGATTGAAAACCTCAAAGGCGTTCAACTGCTGACGTCCAGCTTAGGATTCAAAGTCTACAACACGCGCGGCTTTGCCAACCCGACCAACGTGCGCTTCGTCCAGTTGGTAGATGGCATAGACAACCAGGCACCGCATATTGGGGCACCTATCGCCAATGCGCTCGCTCCCTCCGACCTCGACATTCAACAGGTGGAGATTGTACCCGGAGCGGCTTCGGCACTCTATGGTCTGAACGCCCTCAATGGGCTGGCGCAACTGATTACTAAAGACCCGTTTTCGTCGCCGGGCTTGAGTGTTAGCCAGAAAACAGCGGTCAACCATGTCAATGATCCGCTGATTTCGGCAAAAGTTTACAGCGAGACCAGCCTGCGCTACGTGCGGACAATCGGGTCGCGGGTGGCGGTCAAAATTAACGTTACCTATCAAAGCGGCTACGAATGGATTGCCGGTGACCAGTCGGACCTAAACCCCAATGCCAACACCTCGCTGGGCCTGACGGGAACGAACAATCCGGGCAGCGATCTGGTCAATAACTACGGCGATGAGTCGGCGAACCGACGAACGCTGACGGTGGGCGGCAAAAAATATGTGGTTTCCCGAACGGGTTATTTTGAGAACAACATCACTGATCTGAGCCTCCGAAACCTCCGGGGCGATGTGGGCCTGTACTGGCGTATTCGGCCGAACCTGACCCTCTCCTATCAGTACAAAGCCGCCACGCTTAACAACGTGTATCAGCGCACCAACCGCTTTCGGCTGGAAAATTACGTGCTCGATCAGCATGGTATTGCCCTCACATCGCCCTCGGTGCAGATACTGGCCTACCGGACGCGCGAAAACACGGGCGACTCGTACAACATTCGCTCGATGGCCGAAAACATCGACAAATCCTTTAAGTCCGACAACCAGTGGTTTACCGACTTCACAAACCAGTTCACGAGCAGCACTGCAGCCGGACAATCCGCAGTCGACGCCCTACGTACGGCCCGGACTACGGCCGATGCGGGCCGACCGCAACCGGGTTCGGTAACATTCAACCAGCAGGTAGACAGACTCCGTGACATCAACAACTGGGATATTGGCGCGTCCCTGCGGGTGAAATCCTGGCTGTACCATGCCGAAGCGCAGGTAGAGCCAACCCGTGTTTTATGGGCGGGTTTCCGGCAGAAAACCGGCATCAACCTGCTGGCGGGGCTGGATTTCAGGCGGTATGTGGTCTTCCCCGACGGCAATTATTTTATCAACCCGGACATAACTAACAGTAACCTGATCTATGGCAAAACGGGTGGCTTTGTGCAGGCATCCCGCCAGTTTTTCGGTGAAAAGCTAAAGCTCAGCGGGTCGATCCGGCTCGATAAAAACACGTATTTTAATCCGAAAGTCAACCCCCGGATCTCAGCGGTATTCTCGCCCGTCGAAAACCATACTTTCCGGGCGTCGTACCAGACCGGTTTCCGGTTTCCGTCGCTGTTCGAGGCATTTTCCAACGTCAACTCAGGCGGAGTAAAACGGGTTGGCGGGCTGAAGATCATGTCGCAGGGCATTTTCGAAAACTCGTATCTGCGCACATCCATCGATGCCCTTCAGGCAGCCATCAACGCCGATGTGAACACCAATAAACTGACGACCGATCAGGCGATTCAGAAGAACAAAGGCCTATTGAAACCCAACACCTACACCTACCTAAAACCTGAGCAGGTCAACAGCGTTGAGGTTGGGTACAAAGGGCTGTTTTTCGACAAAAAGCTATACCTAGACGTTGATTTTTATTTTAACGTTTACCGAAATTTCATCGCGCAGGTGGAAGCCAACATCCCCAAAGGCAAGAACCCTGATTCGCTGGCCTATTACATGGCCGACCGGAATCAGCAGGAGCGCTACCGGCTATGGACCAACTCAAAAACGAAAGTTTATAATTATGGGGCGAGTCTGGGGCTGCGGTATTCGGCAGGTCGCGATTGGGTTATTTCGGGCAATGCCTCGCTGGCAAAACTGAATCGCACGGACCAGGGCGACGGGCTGGAAGAAGCCTTCAACACGCCCAAATGGATAACGAACGTGGGCATTTCGAATCCGACCCTCTGGCAGAACGTAGGGTTCTCGCTTAACTACAAATACCAGAGTTCCTTCCTGTGGCAATCGTCGCTGGCAACGGGTGTTGTTCCCGCTATCAACACCTTCGACGCCCAACTCAGCTACGCACTCCCCACCCCCGGCCGGTTGGTCAACTCGCTTTCGTTTAAAGTGGGGGGTACCAACTTGCTGAACCGGCCTTACACTACCTTCACCGCCGGACCGAGCGTGGGCGGCTTTTATTACGTTACAGTCGTAGCAACAGCGTTGTAGTAGCGAGCGTCGGCCCGGCGACCGGCCCGGCCGGTACAAGGGTCGCCGGAACTGTGTTAGTTCAGCAAATCCTGACGAATGAATGTATAGGTGTTTGGATAGAAACCGGGTTTACGGATAAATGTCTCGGGTGGCTGTTCAATAAAACGCTGTATACTGGTATCGTTACTATAATACTGCGCGGTCTCCGGCCTGAAAATGATCAGATTAATGTCGTTCTGCTTAACAAACTTATAAAAATCTGTATTTCGTTTATAACGCTCGTAGGCGACGGGAATGCCGCCAAGGTAGGTGGTTAAAGCATCCGGATTTTCGAACATACGAATCTGATCTCTGTTGGTTACAGAAGCGGTCAGCTTTCGGGTGTATTTGATCAGGTCCTTATCATTTGTCCTGGCTGGCGTCTGATATTCCGACTCCCGAAACATCCAGGCCCCTAACCCAAGCACAAATAGCACGGTCAGCATCCCCCGAGTTGATGGACTTAGCGGTTTGGGAAGGTCAACACGCTGGCTCAGCCAGGGACGTACCCGAAGACTCACCAGCAGTGTACCCGCTACCACCGGGATGAAAAAGTAGAAAGGGGGCAGGTACCGAATCTTGATACCCATGGAATAGACCGAACTGGCAATCGGGGCAATAATCGCCGTAGTTGCCACGATATAAAGCCAGGGATTATCCATCACCATCTGGCCTACAGCGCGTGCCGTTTGGCGAATAGACACCACCGCCAGGAACCCTACCAACAGCAGAAGCCAGGTCAGTTTCCGATGCCATAGAGGCTCAAGAGCCGCTACGCCCGGCAGATAGGTAAGGGGCGTAAAATAGGTACCGAGAATACCAGTAAGCTGCACGCTCAGATTATAAATGTTCGGCAGCAGGTGATCGCCCAGAACAAGTTTGGGGTGATTGATCAGGGCATCGCCGAACCCACTCACCCGTTCGCCAAAAATAAGCTGCGACATCACTTCCGAATCAACCCAGTTATTATACTGACGAAGTCGCGTGTCTTCGGGATGGCGCATGGTGTAGTTGTACGAAAAATCCTGCTTGAAAGCTTTTTCGCCTTTTTCGGACAGGGGGCTGCCTACCCCAAAAAAGAGCAGCAAAACGACCCCTGCAACCCCGACAATCGGGTAGAATGATTGCTTGAACCAGATCGCAGCACCGATAAGCAAAACGAAACACCCCCCGAAAGGGATCACAAACTCCGGCCGGAAATACGCAAATACACCATAGGTGAGGGTTAGCAGGGCGCAAGCCAAATGAAGCTGGTGCCGTAGGTAACGGGCGCCCACGATAAATACCAATAGAGTCAGCAGAAAGAGCAGGATTGACACTTTGACCCCCTCCGGGAAATTCATCCGGGAAAAATGAAACGCCAGCGTACAATACAACGCCCAGTACCAGCGAAATCCGGCAACACGAAGGGCTGTATACAAGACAATCGTCGGGAGCGACGACATCAGAAACATGTTCAGGTAGTACAGACGAATAGTATCCGGCTGAAAGAAGGAGAGAAATTTATACCAGAGTGAATAAGCAGGTCCCCAGTCGGTTTGCAGGCCCAGACGAAAATTGCTGACTCCCTGGTACAAGTAAAACGCTTCATCGCCCATATGCACATCTGCTATTGTCGCAAGCTGATGGTTCAGGGCGTATATTGCAACAAGAATCAACAGGATACTTATCCCGTCAAAGAGTCTGTTTTTCATTAAGTAACGTTGAGAATACTACACTACAAAAATAGACTTAATCGAGACTGCATAAAAAAAGCGCACCCGCCGAAACGGGTGCGCTTTTTCCAATATAAAGGAGACAACAGCCTAACCATCAATCAATTATTCCGAAAAATAACTAACCAAGCACTAGGGGCGTAAATGGCACATACTTATTTCTTGGCCATGTACATTACCCGCCAAACCTTACCTTTTACCGAATCAGAAATGTATAGTGAACCGTCGGGGCCCTGCGCTAATCCTACAGGCCGCGCTTTGGCATCGCCGGGGCTGGCCAAATCCAGTTTACCCGCATTAACGCTGGTTCCGGGTTTACCCTCTTCGGCTACACCGGCAAAATTTTCGGCAAATACTTCGTACTTACCCGATGGGCGTCCGTCTTTCCCGAATGGGATAAAAGCCACAAAGTACCCACCCTGTTTGAGAGGAGCGCGGTTCCAGGAACCGTGGAAGCACACAAAAGCACCATTTTTATACCGGGCCGGGAAAGCACTGCCGGTATAAAACAGTAAATCATTGGGCGCCCAGTGACCCGGAAACGCCATGATGGGTTTATCTTTTCCCGCGCAGCGGTCTACTTTTGTACCATCACCACCATATTCGGGCGCCAGCAATTTCTGGTTTTTGTCGTGGTTGTTGAAGCAATAAGGCCAGCCAAAATCAGCCCCTTCTTTTACCATCAGCATCTCTTCGGAAGGAAACTCGGCGCTGTATTCATCAGTAAAAATACCACCCCAGTTATTCAGGTTGTCACGGCCGTGCTGCATTGCATAAAGTGTATTGTTAGCCGTATTCCAGTCCAGGGCAACGGCATTCCGGATACCGGTAGCATAGCGTTTTCCGTCGGCTTTGTGCTGATTCAGTTTGTTGGCGTCAAACTGCCATATGCCGCCGTACTCTTCCAGAATCGGGCAGGGGTCCATACCTTTCGACCCTTTCTGCCGGTCTTTTTCCTGACAGGCGTTTGAAGGAGCGCCAAAATTAACGAACAGTTTGCCGTCCGGCGAGATAGCCATTGACTTACTGGCGTGCTGGCGCTGAAGCGTGAGGCCTGTGATGATCGGCTCCATGGGTGTTGTTTCCATAACCTTGCCGTTCGTCAGTTTGTACCGATAAACCGACGTATCGGACGAAGCGTACATATAGCCGTTATAAATGGCCATACCCGTTCCGGTGTTGTTGCCAAACTTGATGGTTTCGTCGGCACGTCCATCGCCGTTGGCGTCGATCAACTCAACGATGCCTTTGCCTTCATTGAGTTTTTCCAGTTTCACAAACACCGTTCCGGCATTGTCGACGGCAATATGCCGGGCTTTACCGAGGTTATCTGCAAACACCAGCGCTCCGAAGCCGGAAGCCAGCTTAAGCCCACCATTATCGGGGTCGGGGGCAATGGCAGCGCGGGTTACCGATACCGCATGGGGTTTTAGAGGAACTGATTTTGCTGACTTGCCGGGCGTTGTTAGGCCAGGGCCAGCCAGCGCCAAAGTCGTTGTCGCCGTAACTAAAAGTACGATTGCTTTCATGGTTAAAAGTTGCTTGGGTTACGCATTGCACGCTATAACACCCGGTAAACGGGAGGTAGCGGACAAAAGTTTTTGTTGTCTGTCAGTAGACAAGCTTGTTTATGTATTTTTGACGACTACAATAGTAGCCATTTCTATTCGAATAGGTATATGACAAAACGGATTACATTTTTTTTAAATCAGGGTACAATTCTGCTGCTAAGCTGGCTTCTTACCTTGCCGCTTTACGCACAGAAAGAGTTACCGGCCGTCTCGCTGGCCCAATTGACGCGACCCGCTGGCTGGCAGCTGGTCGGTTCCATATCCCCAACGGCCGATGCGACGTCCATGCGAACCCAACCCGGCAACACGATCCTGACCGGTTCCGCAGAACCGCTAACGCTGCTGACCCCCACCGATGATTTTCGTCTTCGCTTCGATGTGCTGCTATCGGCGAACGCCGATCTGGTTCTGACCTTACCAACGGGACAGGCTATTTCCTTTGCTAACACCCAGGATCTGGCTCGCCTGACAAAAGCGCCCGGTTTGTGGCAAACCGTTGATGTCTGGTACAAAACCGGCGGTACGAAAGGCCCCGCTTTGCTCGAAAAACTCGCCCTCAACGGCGTCACGGTACGCGAAAGCCAAACACTGAACAACACCAAACTGGGGCCGCTGACCATCATGACCAAAACCGGGTCGGTAGCCATCCGTAATGTAGGTTACCGGGTTATGTCGCCCCGAACGGTAGCGCAGTGGAGCGGCCCGGTTAGCTACACCATCGTTGAAGGCGGCTATGTTACCAGCCGTGACGAAGCCCGCAGCAAAAAAGTCCTGAAGCAGGACACCACCACCCTGCTCACCTACGAAGTATCGTATGGACAGCCTCGCCAGTACTCTATCCTGTTTTCGGGCAAACTGAACGCCCTTCAGGCGGGAGACTATCAGTTCGAGCTGAACCGGGGTGGCGTTGGGGGCGTCTGGATCGACGGTAAAGAGGTTATCCCGACCGACCACCGGGAACTGGGTCAGCCCAGCTTCGGCAACGCGACCCTCACGGCTGGCCCGCACACGGTAGATGTCTATTTTTCGCGTTCCTGGTTCCGGCCCGGCCTGGGGCTGTTCGTTTCGCAGGCGGGTACGCGTCCGCAGGCGCTTCACGCCTTATCGTCGCTACCCGAGCCTGACCCCGTGGCAGTCGTTAGTGTTAAGCCAACCACAAAAGCAGAACTGGTTCGCTCCTTTGTGCAGCTGCCGGGCGAAAAAACCAAGCGTACTCACAGCCTGTCTGTTGGCTCGCCGGAGGGGGTACACTACACCGTCGACCTGAATCAAATGGCCCTGCTACAGGCCTGGAAAGGCGATTTTGCCGACGTAACTGAAATGTGGTACGAGCGTGGCGAACCGCAACTGCTGAGCCCGATGGGCGTACCTGTCCGGCTACCGGCCCAGTCGCCCCTGATGGTGCTGACGAACGACGCCACCGCCTGGCCAGACAGCCTCGGTGAAAACGTACTGCAATACAAAGGCCTGACAGTCGACAAGCAAGGCATGCCCACGATGGAGTATACGCTGGCGGGTTCAACCGTTACGGATGCCATTCGTCCGGAGGGCAACGCCTTGGTGCGAACTCTCAGCCTGAAAGGCTCGCCGGATGGTACACCTTACTGTCGACTCGCTGCAGGTACCTCTGTTGACGAAGTAAGTAAAGGCGTTTATGCTATTAATGACCGCAGTTATTTTATTCGCTTCGACCCCAAAGCCAAAGTAAAACTGCGCCAGAACAACGGAAAGCAGGAATTGCTGCTGCCCATCGACCTGAAAAACGGAACAGGCTCCGTGCAGTATTCAATTGTTTTTTAACCGGTTGGCACTCCCCGTTTTACCGTTAGTTTGACCCGAAACGTACACCCATGAATGAGGCTATAAGCTGGGCCGACTTTGAAAAAGTTGAGATCCGAACGGGAACCGTCCTGTCTGTAGATACCTTTCCGCAGGCGCGTAAACCGGCCTATAAACTAACTATTGACTTTGGCGAACTCGGAACCAAACGGACATCGGCACAGCTCACGAAGCTCTACAAGCCCGACGATCTGATCGGGAAACAGGTGGTAGCAGTGGTGAATTTTCCACCCAAGCAAATTGCCACCTTCATGAGCGAGTGCCTGGTGCTGGGTGCCGTTGCCGACGACGGTACCGTAACCCTGCTCCAGACCGAACGACCAACGAAAAATGGGTTGAGAATCGCCTGATCTGTTCGCATTTTCAGCCTTTACACTATACGTCCTGAATCTAATCAGACTATGAAAAAATTACTGACCCTACCCGGTCTTCTATTGGCTCTTTTATTTCCCCTTTCATCTGCTCTGGCCCAGCGCCCGGCTACGGAAGAAGACTATTACCGAATCGTGACCTTGCCGATTCCGGAAACGATCAAACTCGAAGTGGGCGGTCTGGCTCCTCTGCCCGACGGTCGTCTGGCGGCTTGCACCCGCCGGGGTGAGGTCTGGATCATCAGCAACCCATACATGCAGGGAAGCCGCGTACCGACCTACAAAAAGTTTGCGTCGGGTTTGCACGAGCCGCTGGGCCTGATGTGGCACCCCAAAGGGTACTTCCTCTGCACGCAGCGGGGCGAAGTCACAAAGCTGGTCGATAACGACGGCGACGACATAGCCGACGAATACCGTTCGTTCTACAAATGGCCCCTGTCGGGCAATTACCACGAGTACAGCTACGGCCCTGTGCTCCTGCCCGACGGTGACATGATCATTACACTCAACCTCGACTGGATCGGCTACGGAGCCAGCCTGGCCAAATGGCGCGGCTGGATGCTCAAACTAACCGAAAAGGGCGAAATGACCCCCTGGGCGACCGGCCTTCGGTCGCCCGCCGGGTTCGGCATTCTGCACGATGGCAGCATTTTCTACACCGAAAACCAGGGCGACTGGGTAGGCTCGGGCCGGATGACGAACCTGACCAAAGGCGCTTTTGCGGGCAATCCGGCGGGTCTGCGCTGGTCGGGGGAGCCGGGTTCGCCTTTATCGCTCAAGCCGGAAGAGGTTCCCAGCACGGGCAAACCCATGTTTGAGGTCGCCAAAACCGTTAAAGAACTAAAAGTACCCGCCGTCTGGTTTCCGCACACGCTGATGGGTATTTCGACCTCCGATTTTAAGGAAGATACGACCAAAGGTGCTTTCGGGCCGTTTGCCGGACAGCTGTTCGTGGGTGATCAGGGCCACAGCAAAATTATGCGGGTGGCGCTTGAAAAAGTTAACGGAGAGTGGCAAGGAGCCTGTTTCCCGTTCCGCGAAGGGTTTCAGTCGGGAATTATCCGCACCGTTTGGGGTCAGGATGGCTCCATGTTCGTGGGAATGACAAGCCGGGGCTGGGCTGCCACCGGGAAAGACCCGTATGGTATCCAACGACTGGTCTGGACGGGTAAAATGCCGTTCGAGATGAAGACTATTACCTCCAAACCAGATGGCTTCGAAGTGACCTTCACCGCCCCCGTCGACCGAAAAACCGCCGAAAGCCCTGAAAGTTACAGCCTGAACAGTTTTACCTACAAATACCACAAAACCTACGGAAGCCCTATCGAAAATGCCCGTCCGGTACCCATCCGGGGTGTTGTGGTAGCTCCCGATGGAATGAGTGCCCGCATCGTGGCCGACACCGTTCTGCGCGAAGGGTACATTCATGAAGTGAAGGCAGAAGGCCTCCGGTCGGCGTCGGGTATGCCACTCCTACATTCGGTTGGCTATTATACGCTTAACGCCATTGCACCGGGTGAGAAACTAACGCTACCCGCACGCGCCGTTGCCATTGCTAAACACGACCATGCCGAGATGATGGCGACCCAAAAGAAAGCAGCCACCATCACCAGCAAGAACGTGAAATCGGTTAATGCCAAACGGACGGTAATCATGCCCGCCGACTGGGCCAACGGGGTCGACCAAACGTTGACGGTAGGCACCAAACCCGGTCTGAAATTCGACACCGATAAACTGGAAGTGAAAGCAGGCAGCCGGATCAAGCTCGTGTTCAACAACAACGACGACATGCTGCACAACTTCGTGATCACGAAGCCCGGCGCGGCCAATGCCGTTGGTGATGCCGCCCTTCGGCTCAACCTCAATGGCCCGAAGATGAACTACGTACCTGCCACGCCCAACGTGCTGTATCACACCAATATTTTACAGCCCGAAACCTCCGAGACCATCTATTTCCAGGCGCCAACCGAGCCGGGAGATTATCAGTTCGTATGCTCGTTCCCCGGTCACTCGTCACTGATGCAGGGAACGCTGAAGGTGGTTAAGTAAAGCCATCGCTTGTTCTTAAGTAATGACGCTTTCTATGGGAGCGTCATTATTTTTACAACACACAGCCGCCCATTGGCTTTTTTTTCGTTCTATTCCTATGCGAACGGTTACCCTGCTCAGCTTATTCCTACTTATCGTTCTCACAGCCAACGCCCAGCGCCGACGCGACGAAGACACCGCCCACTACCGAACCGTGCCCATACCGGCTCACCTGCTGCCTATTGAACGGGCATATGGATCATCATCATTAGGAAGCGTATACTTCTACGGTGGCAAAAAACTCTCGTCGCCCTACTCGCTGGAGATACCGTTCTATGAGCTTAACGACCCCGATGTATCCCACCGTTTTCAGGTATTTCGCACCGTAACGACCCTGAGCCGGCTGACGGCCCTCTTGCCGCTGGCCTACATTTTACTGAGCAGTAACCGCACGGGCGGTACATATTGGACAGTCTACGGCGGCTCGATTGCGGCATCGCTAACGCTTTCGATTATCGGGAACGCGCAGGTCAACAAGGCGGTAACCCGCTACAACGAATTGCTGCGTCAACCCCGGATGGGTGTGTCGCTGGCCCCTGTTCCGCTAACGGGCTCACTGGCCACAGGAATTGGGATTTCCTACGGATTTTGACAGAGACAGGGCTTAACGTACCTCGTTGCGGCTGCCACTGTTCTGCTTAGAGCCGACCAATGCCTCACACAGTCTGCACTTCTCCAACTAAAGCCACCCATGCGCGTTAACCTGTCGATTACTCAACGACATAAATGTATCGCATTATGGGAAACAGATTAGAACGGAAGGTCGCAATTGTAACGGGTGGCGGCACCGGCATTGGCGAAGCAATTTGCAAACGTTTTGCTCAGGAAGGCGCTCGTGTCATCGTCGCCGGACTCCCCGACGACCCGGTTGAGGAAGTGGCACGGGAGATTGAGAAACAGGGTGGCATTGCTTACTATTATAAAGGCGATTTATCGGTGCTGGCCAACGCTCAGGCTTGTGTTGAACTTGCCGCACGCATGTACGGTCAACTGGATATCCTCATCAACAACGCGGGCGTTTTCCCCGAAACAAACTACATGCAGGATTTTACGGAAGAAGCGTTCGACTACCTCATCCGTAACAACATCAAAACAACCTTCGTGATGAGTAAAGCCGCCCTGCCCGAACTCCATAAGACGCAGGGTAACATCGTCACGGCAGGTTCGGAAGCGGGCCATATGGGCGAACCGCAGGCAGTACCTTATGGCGGCACCAAAGGCTTCAACCACGCTTTCACCAAAGGTATGGCCAGTGAGCAGGCCCAGTTTGGTGTTCGGTGTAATATCGTCGCACCGGGCCCGGTCGATACCGCCTGGACACACGCCAGCACAGGACCAATGAGTGCCGAGATGGAAAAACAAACTACCACCGGTACGCTCATGGGACGCCGGGGGACGCCCGAAGAGGTTGCGAACGTCTACCTGTTCGTTGCCTCCGATGAAGCCTCCTACGTGACTGGTGCCATTTATTATGTAGATGGCGGCACAACCATCGCCAAAGGTCCCATGGGCGATAAAGCAGCCGCTAATCTAAAGAAAGAGCCTAAGGATAGTCTAAATTTAAGCCATAGTATGGAGGGCAACGTTTCAGTACGTTCATGACGCCGTTAGCCTGGCAAGCTTATTTGGGTTAATTCTATATATACAAAATATTCATTGGCACTGTGATTCTAAAAAGCGCAAACTAGGCTGGTTTGTGCTTTTTTAGTAGCTTCGCTGATTCAATCAGCAAACTCATGCAAACAAAACTGTCGCGTCTCCTTTTCATTGCTTTCGTTCTTTTTTCGCCCTTACTCAACGCACAAACCATTGTTAACCGCGACCCCCAGATCGCGGATCTCGTCAGCCAGATTTCAGCCGACAGTCTGCGGGCTCATATTAATGGGCTTGTTAGTTTTGGTACCCGCCATACGTTGAGCGTTCCAGCCGATGCCAACGCTCCCGCTGCTAAAAAAGGCCTTGGTGCCGCCCGCCAGTGGATTCTGGGCAAATTCAACCAGTACGCCAAACAATCGGGGGGGCGCATGACCGCTACGCTCGACACCTGGACACTCCAGCCCGACGGTCGGCGGGTAGACAAGCCTGCCAACATGGGCAATGTAATGGCCACCCTCAAAGGCACTGACCCCACCGACACCCGCGTTTTCATTGTACAGGGTCATATGGACAGCCGCGTGACGAACGTCATGAACCGCGAATCGGACGCGCCAGGTGCCAACGACGATGGCTCGGGTACGGCTGCCGTTATTGAACTGTGCCGGGTCATGAGCAAATCATCTTTCCCGGCCACGGTCATTTTTGTCACCCTGACGGGCGAAGAGCAGGGATTACTGGGTGCGGAACACCTGTCGGAGCGGGCCATCAAAGAAAAGTGGAACCTCGAAGCGGTGCTCAACAACGACATCATGGGCAGCAACAATAGCAGCGACACCCGCATCATCGACAACACCCGCATCCGGGTATTCAGCGAAGGACTACCGGGCAATCTGATGAAAGACACGACCGGCCGTATCGGGCAAATCCGGCAGTTCGGCAACGAAAACGACGGCAAAGCCCGCACCCTGGCCCGCTACCTGAAAGAAGTCGGTGAGCGATACGTCGAAAACCTCGAAGTGGTGATGGTCTACCGCAACGACCGGTATCTGCGCGGGGGCGACCATACACCCTATGTACAGCGTGGTTTTGCCGCCGTTCGCCTGACGGAGATGAACGAGAACTACGAACACCAGCACCAGGACCTGCGCACCGAAAATGGCGTTGAATTTGGTGATTACCCGAAGTTCATGGATTTCGAATACCTCCGCAAAAACACCGCAATTAACCTGGCTACACTGGCGAACTTGGCCAAAGCCCCGGCGGTTCCCCAGAAAGTAACCGTCGATGTGCGCAACCTCACCAACGCAACGGTGCTGTACTGGCAGGCTCCGCAAACAGGCAAGGTAAAAGGCTATTACGTTTTAATGCGGGAAACCTACTGGCCGTTCTGGCAGAAGAAATTCTTCACGACCAAACTCGGCATGACCCTCCCCTACTCGAAAGACAACTATTATTTCGCCGTACAGGCGGTGAGCGATGATGGCAACGAAAGTTTGCCGGTATTGCCCGTGCCGAATTTGCGTTAACGGTCTTCTTGTCGTACACAAAACGCTTAAACCACTTCAAATCAGCCATGTCCAACCTCTCCAAACGCCAATTCCTAAAATCTCTGGCCGGAACAGCCGCCATATCGACCTGGGCAGGTTTGGACGAAACGCTGGCGAAGGTGGCGCATGTACCTTCGGCAACACTGGCCCAAACCGAAGATTTCTGGGCTGGTATTCGGGCGGCTTACCCCGTTACGAAGGATTTTATCCAACTCGAAAACGGCTACTATTCGCTGGCAGCACAACCCGTGATGGACAGTTATCTGAAACACATTCAGCGGATAAACTCGGTGTCGTCCTACTACATGCGGACGCGCCAGTTCGACGACAAACGGGAATCCCAAATGCAACTGGCCCGGCTGCTGGGCTGCTCGCCTGAGGAGTTGATCATCACCCGAAATACTACCGAATCGCTGGATACCGTCATTGGCGGACTGACCTGGAAATCAGGCGATGAGACAATCATGGCGCAGCAGGATTATGGGGCCATGCAGGATATGTTCAAGCTTCAGGCCCGGCGGCACGGCATTGTGAACCGGACCCTTTCGCTGCCTAATCACCCAAAGTCTGACAAAGAGATTGTAAGCCTGTACGAAAAAGCCATTACGCCAAAGACCCGGCTATTGATGGTGTGCCATATGGTAAACATCACCGGCCAGATTCTGCCCATCCGTCAGATTACCGAGATGGCGCATAAACACGGCGTCGAGGTGCTGGTGGATGGTGCACACGCCTTTGCCCAGTTAAATTTCAAACTAGCCGATCTCGGTGGCTGCGATTACTACGCCAGCAGTTTGCACAAATGGCTCGGTACACCACTGGGTGCCGGTATGTTGTACGTCCGCAAGGATAAAGTAGCTGGTATCTGGCCCATGTTTGCCGACAGCAGCGTTCCCGACAGCGACATTCGAAAGCTTAATCATACAGGAACGCACCCGGTAGCCACAGACTTAGCGATTCAGGATGCCATCAAGTTCCACGAAAGTATTGGCATCGAACGCAAGGAAGCCCGACTACGCTACCTACAACGCTACTGGACGGATCAGGTACGCCACAACCCGAAAATCATCCTGAACACGCCCGAAGCACCCGCCCGTTCCTGTGCCATCGCCAACGTGGGGGTAGCCGGAAAAACGCCCACCGAACTGGCGAAAGTGTTACTCGACAAATACAAAATATTCACCGTCGCCATAGACTCGCCCCCGGTCCAGGGGGTGCGCGTCACACCCCACGTCTACACCACCCCCACCGAACTCGACGCTTTTGTGAAAGCGCTGAACGAACTGGCGGGATAAGCGTACCCACGGACCGGGCCGCGTTTGGCTTTAGTCCGTGTTTTCGATAGTACTATAACATAATAAATAAATCACGGACTAAAGCCGAACGCGGCCCGATCCGTGGGTACATTCAACCAATTACCCCATGAATCGCTTAATTCTCTTTTTCCTAACGCTTTCAACAACCGCCACGCTGGCCCAGACGCCCGTTAAAAAGCGCCCCATTAAGTCAAGCGATATTTACCGCCTACAAACGCTGAGCGACCCGCAGGTATCGCCCGATGGCAAATGGGTGACGTATGGCCTATCTACCGTCGATACAACCAAAGACAAACGAAATTTCGACCTCTGGATGGTAAGCTGGGATGGTAAGGAAACCGTGCAACTGACCAACACGCCCGATGGCGAGTCGAGAGCGCGGTTCAGCCCCGACGGTAAATACCTCTCATTCGTATCGTCGCGGCAAGGGGCTACCAAACCGCAACTCTGGCTGATGGACCGCCGGGGTGGCGAAGCCAAAAAACTGACCGACCTGAAAACCGATCTGGAAGACTACGTCTGGTCGCCGGATGGCAAAAAGATCGCGATGGTTCTCCGCGACCCTGACTACGCCGACTCTGCCAAGACTAAAGTCCGCAAACCGTATGTGCTGGACCGCTACCACTTTAAGGCCGATGTGAAAGGCTATCTGGAAAAAGGCTCCGTACACCTGTATGTTTATGACGTGGCCTCCAAGAAACTGGATACCCTCACAACGGGAAATTACGACGAAACATCGCCCACATGGTCGCCGGATGGGTCACAACTGGCGTTTGTCAGTAACCGAACCGAAGACCCTGACCGGAACCAGAACACCGATATTTACGTCATCGACGCTAAAAAAGGAGCCGCCATGAAGCAGTTGACCACTTGGCCCGGCTCCGACAGCAACCCCGAATGGAGCCCCGATGGTAAACGCATTGCGTACACGCGCTCTACCGCATCGGGCAACTTCCTGATGTACGACCAGCCCGTACTGGCCGTTATCAGCCGTGACGGTGGCGAACCAACTCTCCTCTCAAAAGCACTGGACCGACCCGTTCGTAACCCGCGCTGGGCCAAAGACGGGCAGACAATTGGCGTACTGGTACAGGACGACCGACAAACCTACGTTGGTCAGTATACGCTCGATGGCAAGTTGACCAAAGTGGCCGGTGGAAATCGGGTATTTACGGAGTTGGAACCCGTAGCAAGCGGCAGTTGGCTCACGTTGATGAGTGACCCCCAAACACCAGGCGAGTTGTATGCCATTGAGTCGGGTGCCCCGCGCAGGCTCACGCATGTGCACGATGCATTTCTGGCCCCGCTCGAACTGGCCACGGTAGAAGGATTTACATCGAAAAGCAAAGACGGTGCCCAGGTGTCTAATGTTTTGTATAAGCCAGCGAACGCAGCCGCCAACAAGAAAATGCCCACCATCTTTTTCATTCATGGCGGGCCGGTTTCGCAGGATGAGTTCAACTTCGACCTAACCCGGCAACTGCTGGCGGCCGGGGGCTATGCCGTTGTAGCGGTCAATTATCGGGGCAGTAATGGCCGGGGACTGGATTATACCAAAGCCATTTACGCCGACTGGGGCAATAAAGAAGTGCTAGATATTTTGGGTGCTACAGACTACGTCGTTGAGAAAGGTATTGCCGATGCCGACCGGTTGGGCATTGGTGGCTGGAGTTACGGCGGCATTCTGACCAACTACACCATTGCTACCGACACCCGCTTTAAGGCCGCGGCCAGCGGAGCCGGCAGTTCCCTGCAACTGTCTATGTACGGCATCGACCAGTACACCAATCAGTACGAAACGGAGTTGGGCGCGCCCTGGAAAAACACCGACAAATGGCTTAAGTTATCGTACCCGTTTCTGAAAGCCGACCGCATTAAAACCCCAACGCTGTTTATGGCCGGAGAGAAAGACTTTAACGTGCCGACGGCAGGCAGCGAGCAAATGTTTCAGGCACTGCGGTCGTTGGGCGTACCAACTCAATTGATTATTTATCCCGGTCAGTTTCACGGTATTTCGGTTCCCAGTTACCAGAAAGATCGGATTGACCGGTATCTGCAATGGTTCGACAAGTATCTGAAGCCAAAAACAATATAAGTGTTCATTGCATCAATTAGTGTGTTTTTAGCGTATTGAGGGTAGTGCTCTATTATTATTTTTTGTAGCTTACCATCACTTGTCTCTGTTTCGTTTTGACTTTACTGAAAATCAATTGTTTATGAAGCATTATGTATATTTGTTCATTGTGGTAGCCTCTTTCATGGGGCTGGTTTCCTGTAACAAAAACAACGATCCTGCTCCACCGCCTGCGGTTGTTGGGCGATGGGAATTGAACAGAGGCATAGCAAGCAGTTTCCCTGCTTCTTTAAGTATAAATGGAGCAGGAATAGACTTGTATTACCTCAATTCTGAGGGATCAACGCTGGATATTTACTCCGACAATACGTTCAATGAGAATTATCGGAACTTTGGGGTATCGGATGGAGAAGGTACTTGGGATTACACAAATAACACGTTGACCCTAAAATACAATGGAGGCTCCACGGACGCTTATACTTATGCAAAAAACAAAAATATCGAGGAGCTCTCGCAGGTTACGCCATTGAGTTACTCCTTTCCAATATCCAGTACCGCTACAGCTACGGGTAAAATACAATGGGTTTATAGAAAATAGATATTGGGGTTAAATCGGCCCCAGTTAACAGCCTATTTTCTTTCACAAAATGGCCAATGGAACTCTGCTCCATTGGCCATTTTTAGTATATATCGAGTAACGTTTGGACTAAATTAGGGTACCAGAGACAGATAGAACTAAAGTCGCCAATAGACAACAGTACAATTAGAAACCAATGTATTTTTATTCTAAGAAAGACAGAATATTCATATATAAATTTTGATTAAGATATAATCATCAAAATATTTTATAGGCATTTTCGATTTGAAAGGCCTTTTTTTTGGCATTAATTCGTACTTTCACAAAACCCTATCTACTAATCAGTTAGATTTTGTTTTACTTTTATTTAATCCCTGATAAGTACAAAAATCTACAAATATGTCATCACAACTATCTCGCCGGGACTGGCTTCGTGCCAGCGGTCTTCTTACCGCTGGCCTTGGTTTGAGCCGGTTCACTCCTGCTGCTGCCAGCACCCCAAATGCCCCTTTGGTTTCCGGCTTCACGAACGAGTTTGCCTTTACGGACGACCCGTTTGAGAAGATGTCTAAACTGAAGGTCCGGCTGCTCGCCAATGAGAACCCGCTGGGCATTTCGCAGAGTGCGAAAGATGCCATTATGAAAGCGGCTGAAATTGGCAACCGCTATGCCTGGATGGAGTTTGGCCCGATGAAAAAGTTGATTAGTGACAATGAAGGTGTAAAACCACAGAACATTCTGATGTCGCCGGGTTCGTCGGACATCCTGCTGGCAGCCGCCGAACACTTCGCCAAAGGAGGAGGCACGATTCTTACCTGCCGCCCTACCTACGACGACCTGTTGGATAAAACCACAAAATTCGGGGCCACCATCAAGCCCATCCCCTTAACGAAGGATTTCAAGTTTGATCTGCCCGCGCTGAAAGCCGCTATCACGCCCGACGTAAAACTGGTATATATCGTTAACCCCAATAACCCAACGGGCACCATCCTGTCGCCCGCGGAACTCGAAGCTTTCTGCCGGGAAGTAGCGCCTAAAGTACCGGTGTTCCTCGATGAAGCATACATTGACTTCCTGTCGCCTACCGACCGCCCGATGCTCGGCAAGCTAGTGGCTGAAGGACTGAATATTATCCAGGCGCGTACTTTCTCTAAAATTCACGGCTTTGCCGGCTTGCGTTTAGGCTACGCCATGGCTCAGCCCGAAATGCTAAAAACGCTGCATCAGTACATCGGTGCTGAAGGTAATGTTAGCATTACTACGTTGATGGCCGGTATCGCCAGTTACAAAGACGTGGCCTGGCAGGACCACTGCCGCACGGAAAATGCTAAAGCCCGCGATTACACGACCAAAGCCCTGACGAACATGGGCTACGAGGTTATTCCTTCGTACACGAATTTCATTCTCTTCCCGATTCGCATGAAAACGGGTGCTTTCAGCAATCAGATGTTTGCGCAGGGCATCGGTATCCAAACCCGCGACTTCAACGGGCAGCCCTATTGCCGGGTCAGCGTGGGTACCATGGACGAAATGGCCATGTTCATTGATGGGTTCAAAAAGGTAGTTGGGTGAAGAAGTTAGAAGCGGGGAGAGAGGAGACAGGAGTTTTTATTGAGGCAAGTTTTTATTCTCACTCTTAACTCCTCGCTCCTATTTACTAAAGAAGAATGACAAGAAGAGACTTTATTAATTCAACGAGTGCCAGTTACGCCAGCCTCCTGGCGTGGGGAATGTTGCAGCCTGCACCAGCATCGGCACTCGACTTACCCGCCAACGGGAAGACAAGTGAAGGCAAAGGTCGGAAAGTCATTGTTTTAGGAGCCGGTCTGGCCGGTATGACAACCGCGTATGAACTCGGTAAACTCGGTTATGACTGCACCGTTCTGGAAGCCCGGTCGCGCTCCGGCGGGCGCGTCTGGACCGTTCGGGGGGGTACTAAAGAAACCGAACTGGCGGGTGGAACACCCCAAACCTGCTCGTTTGAGAACGGTCTGTATTTTAACGGTGGAGCTGCCCGTATTCCGCACCACCACCAGATTACCCTGCAATACTGCCGCGAACTGGGCGTACCCCTCGAAATTTTTAACGGTGCCAATGAATCGGCTTACCTCTACAATGAAGGTGGTAGCGGTGATTTAGCCAACCGGCGTATGCGCATCAGCGACTATCATTTCGACATGCGCGGCTACACCGCCGAACTCCTTGCCAAAGCCCTTGACCAATCGTCACTCGACCAGCAACTCACCAAAGAGGACGTTGAGAAACTAATTGATTTCCTGAAAAATGAAGGGGATCTAAACACGGCTCACCTCTACAAAGGCACGAACCGACGGGGTTATAAAGCCAAAAGCGATCCGGGGGCGGGCCATACACCCGGCGCCCTGACCGATCCCTATGGCCTGACCGATTTACTCCGCTCGGGCTTCATGCAACCCGTTTTCTACAACGTGGGCGATTACGCCTACGAACAGCAGGCTACGTTACTACAGCCCGTTGGCGGTATGGATGCTATTCCGAGAGCCCTGGAGAAAAAGCTGACCGGTAAAATCATCTTCAATGCCCCGGTCAGTGAACTTCGCAAGACCGAAAACGGCGTTCGGGTGGTGTATCAAAAAGACGGAAAGCCAGTTGAGATCACGGGCGAGTTCTGCGTATGTACGCTGCCCCTGCCCATGCTTAAAAACCTGGAATCCGATCTTTCGGGAACCGTAAAACGCGCAGCCGACTTTGTCCCGTACATGAAAACCGGCAAAATCGGACTTCAGTTTAAGCGCCGGTTCTGGGAAGAAGATGATGGTATTTATGGCGGCATTTCGCGTACCAATATGGACATTAACCAGATATGGTACCCATCTTTTGGCTTACAGGGAAAGAAAGGCGTACTAATTGGCTATTATAACTTCTATAGCCGGGCCGAAGCCATTGGCGCCTTACCCGTTGCCGAACGCGAGAAAATTGCGCTGGCTCAGGGGGGTAAAATCCACCCGCAGTACCCATCGGAATTCGAAAATTCATTCTCACTGGCTTGGCACCGGCTACCATACAGTGGTGGCGGCTGGGCTACGTACGATGATGCTACCCGTAAAAAATATTACGCCACCCTGCTCGAACCAGATGGCAATATCTATTTCGCGGGTGAACACACAACCTACCTGACTGCCTGGATGGCGGGTGCTTTTACATCAGCCCGCCGAACCGTGGAATCTCTTCATGCCCGGGTGGGTGAATACACAAAGAAATAATGGTCTGGGTCAAGCTCCAGCTTGGCCGTATAAATTTGTGACGGGCCAGGCTGGAGCCTGGCTCAGACAACAATCATGAAAAACAACCTGCTCTCTATTATGATCTTCCTGTGTTGCGCGGTTGCAACACAGCTCCTTAGCCAGCGTGTTTCGGCACAAAGCGCTACGGCCAGTGCCAGCATGACCGTTGAGCAACTGAAAGCGATCAAAGCCATTAAAGTGGCTAACCTCGATAAAGACACCTATTTTAAGTCGGGCGGCTTTATCCTGGACCGCTACGAAGAACGCCCGGCATATGTGTTTACATACAGCGATGGCGTAACCCGCAAAATCTACCTGTATAAAGTATTCACGGTGGAAGATACCAAGGAGCTTGGCTTACTGGCCATCTACCAGAACACGAAAACCAACGAGGTGAAACCCTTCGTCATCCCCGGTGCTACGGGCGACCGGAAAGCGTGGGATGCGTACATCGACGATTTAAAATACGTTGGTGAAAAAGAACCCGGCCTGATGTCTACGCTGACGTTCGTGCTGTCGCGTGAGATGGCAAATCTACTGTCTGGCGGTGCGGGTAAATCCGAAGAGGGCGGCAAGAAAAAAGAAGAATATAACTTTTGCTTTGCCCCCGACGCGCCGGTAACCATGGCCGATGGCAACTCAAAAGCCATTAGCGACGTAAAAACGGGCGATGTTGTACTGGGTTACGACGCTAGAACAAAAACCCTGACGCCGACCCGCGTAACAGGCGTTGATATCCATAAAAGCGCCAACATTACGCTTGCTGGCGTATGGCTGGCTTCAAACAACGAGTTGACGGCCGATACCCGCAGCGGGCTAACCACTCCACTGTTGTTAGAAGCAACCGTTAACCATCCTGTACTGACAGTTGCTGGCCGCAAAGCACTAGGCGAGGTAAAGACAGGTGATGTGTTATACCGTTATGATGCGGCAACCAACAGCGTTGCCGGATATAAAGTAGTTCGGACAGATTCTGCCATCCGGTCGGTAAAGACCGTGTACAATCTGACTACCGAATCAGGCGCCTACCTTATTGGCGAAACGGTGGTACTGGATAAGTAATACCATGAACATAACATTACAGACCCGACTTAGGCCTAAGTTGGGTCTGTTTGTTTATAGAACAGGGCTGCCAGTACGCATACCAAATTGATTAGCAAACGTCAGCGTGAACATAGTCCCTTCATCAACCGCGCTATTTACGGTGATATGGCCCTGATTGGCTTCAACCAGTTCCTTTACCAGCAAAAGACCCAGGCCCGTACCCTGCTCATGGTTCGTACCCAAACGAGACGTTTGTTTATCCAGGGCAAATAGATTGGCCACTAGTTGTGGCTCCATACCGATGCCCGTATCCCGAACGGTCAGTCGGCTAAAGCCCTCTCTTTCCAGAAAATCTACCCACACAGCACCACCTGCGTGCGTAAACTTGATCGCATTTTGCAGCAGGTTGCGGAGAATGGCCGACAGGTGGTTCTTGTCAGCCAGTAAACACGCATCAACAGGGGTGTTATTGACAAGCTGAATCTGTTTAGCGTTGGCCAGCGATGTTAAAAAAGCCATCTGCTCCTCAATAAGCAGTGCAATTTTAATAATCTCTACTCTGGGTTTTATACCATTCATTTGCGAGATAGACCAGCTCAATACATTATCCAGCATAGTTGTGACATTGCCGATATCGAGGCTCAAACTTTGGGTTGATTCGGCAAATTCCTGTTGGCTCAATGCGCCCCAGTTTGTGAGCATGACGTTACTTTGCAGATTAGCTACTGGTGATCGTAAGTCATGCGAGAGCATTGCGAACAGTTTATTCTGGGTAGCATTGAGTTGAGTCAGCGCAGCCTTCTGGCGCTCTATTCGCTTTTGATTTCGCCGTTGCACCACAATAAATCCAACGAGCAAACCGGCTACCAGCAGTGCCGCAATCAGGAAAATACGTTGTTGCTGTCGTTGTGCATCCAGCACTACAATCTGACTATCTTTCTTTTCAATATCCAGTGCCGCTTTTAGTTGAGTCATCTGAAGCCTGGCGTCCTGAGTTTGTCGTTTTTGTTGCAGCCAGAGTCTGATATCCGCCAGCTTTTCGCTGTATGTGTAGGCTTTTTGCCACTTTCCCTGGTCAACGTACGTATGGAGTAGGTTTTGATAGAAATAGCGTAAATGGAGCGAATCCGGATGTGTTCGCTGGTTTTCGGCGATAATTCCATTGAGCAGAATAGCCTCAGCGTTGGTGTAGTGCTTTAAAATTCGCTCCAGCTTTGCGGCGTCATTGACGTACACAAACTCCCCATCCGTTTTGGGTAATTTGTCTTTTAACGACGCCAACTGGCTGGCAAGTACCAGCGCTTGAGCCTGTTTACCCTGTACCACCAGTAGGTCATGCAGATCTAATCCCGACGTAAACCAGTTATCCAGATTATATGGCTTACAACTCGCCATAGCCAGTCTACTGTACTTCTCGGCTAAAGGGTAGTTTTTATGTGCCACATACATATCACAATAAACCTGATAGGTATTGGTCAGTATGCGCCAGTCATTCGATTTTTTGGCATAACTAACGGCTTTACCAATTAACTCTTCCATATTACCGATGCGTTGATGATCAGCACAAACAGCCAATAACCGATAACAATCGGCCAGGCACGCATTGTTATTGCTGGCTTTTGCCAGTAGTATGGCCTTATTGAACCAGTCAACTGCTTTGGCTTCATCTTTCAGCGTATATATGTAGGTTTGCCCAAGCCGATACATGGCTCGGGCCGTAGCTACCGGATCGTGAATACGCTGGGAAATCTGTATGGATTTATTGAGGTAATAAAGGCAGGAATCGAAATTAACTTGTTCGTATTGTTCTCCCAACCTATAACATAAGTTACTCCGACTGCTGTCGGCAGTTGCCCGGGCCAGTTGAAGCCGCAATGTTGAGATGGCAATCGGTTGAGCATGTCCAGTGAGCCATGCCATCATAAAAAGACCAAAACTATACTTTCGAGCCAGCGTCATACTTGTTTTCATCACGTCTCCTAATACCCCTTGCCGTACTGTAGGGCTGAAACCACCGAATACAAGATATGCCTAAAAATGAATGGTACTGTTTGATGGCTTCATGGGGTAGCCGGGATAATAAGGTCTGAGCCTAGCTCCGGCGGCTAACCACGTTCATATTAATGTGCTTGCGGTTGATCTGAGCCCGATACTGGTCGCCGATGGGTATGGTCTCGCCCGTTGTCAAAACCAGGTCATTTTTAGTGATGACCGCAATGGCTGATCGATGTACCAAAAACGACCGATGTACCCGAAGAAAAACATCGCCTTTAAGTTGCTCCTCCATTTTGCTGATCGAGAGCATGGGCATGTATGATTTATCGCGGGTAAAAATCTGCAAAAAATGCTCCTGTGCCTTCATATAGAGCACGTCCTGATAGCGAATCTGAACGTAGTTATTACTTTCCCGGATAAAGAAATAAGGAGCTGGCGTAATCGGTTCCGATGCCACGGCAAGCCGCTTTTTCACTTTCTCGATACTGGTTAAAAACCGCTCCGGGTCCAGTGGTTTTAAGAGGAAGTCAACCGGCGACACTTCATAACAGTCGAGCGCGTAATTGGCATGGGAAGTAACGAATATAACCAGCGGGCCATTTTGCAGACTTCTGACCAGCCCCAGCCCTGTTAGTTCGGGCATTTCAATATCGCAGATTAGTAAGTCGATATCATGCACCATCATCTTAGCATAGGCATCCATTGCCGAATCGCAGGTATCAACCAATTCCAGGAGCGGGTGCATATCAACAAATTTGCCAATAGTCCTACGCCAATTGGCATTATCGTCAATAACGAGTGTATTAATCTTCATACGAAAATACGTCTGTGTATGGTACGATTTGGTACTTCATGCACAAAAAAAGCCAACTCACGTATATAAACCAAGATTCTATGAATGTAGACTTAACTGTCTACTCTATTTGTAGCATGTAGTTTATTTTTGATAGTGCTAAATAGCTCAATTTAACACTGAGATACTAATTCACCAATTGACATACTTTCGCTTACAACACGATTCATCTGCGTATTGAGCAGCTTAGTTGTCTACTTGATCTTTTATTGACTTAACCCAACGGATGATACGTATTAAAATCCCCTATACCTTGACCCGGCTGGCCCGCTGGCTACAGCGGTTCTTTGATACGAAATAGCTACAGACCAGACTGATTAACATGAACACTTGATGATGAAGCGACTTACCACCAAACATGCCCGTTATGAATATGACCCTCAACAGATACTTTATTTAATAGGTCACGTTAATTACAGCTTAATCTATATGACGACGAATGAAGTGATCCTGGTCTGTGGCACACTCAAACAATTTGCCCGGAAATGGCCCCACTTTCTACGGGTGCATAAAACAGCGCTCATTAATCCGGCTTACTTAAGAGCGTTCAAACCAGCCACGAAGGCTACACTCCCGAGCTACATTACCATGCAGGATAATATGCGTTTAAAAATCGCCCGACGACGGTTGCCAACGGTTCAGCAGGTTCTGGCTCAGCTGTAGCCAACTGGTTCATCAGCCAACAAATTCACCCTTGCTCCTGCATTAAGGAGTTTACGCTTAACCCACTCCCTACAAATACTTATGGCCCCCCTATCCGACCAGGCCTTGATTACCCTATACCTAACCACCAGCGATAAGCAGTTCTTTGCGCAGCTATACACCCGCCACCGTTATCGGGTCTATCAGGTTTGTTTATGCTTTTGTGAAGACCCTTACGAAGCCGACGACTTTACGCAGGAAATCTTTATCCGGCTTACCCATAAAATTAACCGCTTCAGCGGTACCGCTCAGTTTACTACCTGGCTCACTAGGGTAACAACAAACTACTGCATCGACCAGCTTCGGGAGCGGCAGCACCAACAGACACTTTTCCAGCGCTATGCCGACGAGATGAACCGGCTAGAAAGTCGAACCCAAGAGGTCGAGGAAACAACGTTACAACGCATGCAGGAGGTAATCCAGCAATTGTCTGCTCAGGAACGGGAGATGTTACAGATCAAATATGCCGATAGACTAACCCTCAAGGCCATTGCCCGCAAACACCAACTCACGCTAAGTGCCGTGAAAATGCGCATCAAACGAGCCAAGGAACGGGCCAGAAGCCTGTACAGTCATTTGTACACTCAAGCCGAAAGCTAGTGTTATCAGCACCTGTCTATGTACCTTCTCCCCGCCCACTACACGGCTTTATTTACGTTCCTGCTACTGACGATACTAATCGTTGGATCATTGATGATGCACTTCTGGTTACGAGATCGACGAGATAAATGATTCATTAAGCGAAGAAAACGACGTCGTAACATGCAGGATCAGGTTGCAGAAAAACCAGTCGGCTCATGTTACCAAAGCATGAGTAAAGAAATTACCAATTTAATGCTAATCCATTGCCCCGTTCAGCTTTTGCCCGTACTTTTGCCGAACTGAAAACCGTATGCATGCATACTAATTTTTCGAGAATATTATGGCAGAAGCATTCATTTATGATGCCGTTCGTACACCCCGTGGCCGGGGGAAAAGCGATGGTTCGCTGCATAGTGTGCAGCCTATACAGCTTCTTACCAGCGTCTTGTGCGAACTCCGAGACCGCAACCAACTCGATACCACGCTCGTGGACGATGTGATTATGGGTTGCGTAACGCCCATTGGCGAACAGGGCGCCGATATTGCCCGCACAGCCGCTCTGGAAGCCGGTTACGACGAATCGGTGGCGGGGGTACAACTCAACCGCTTTTGCTCCTCGGGGCTCGAAGCCATTAATATGGCCGCGGCCTACGTGATGTCGGGGCAGGTCGACGCTATTGTGGCCGGGGGGGTGGAATCAATGTCGCGGGTACCGATGGGCTCCGACGGGGGCGCTATCTTCATGAATCCGCAGATTGTGGCCCGGCATAACATTGTCCCTCAGGGCATTTCAGCCGATTTGATCGCGACGAAGTACGGCTACTCCCGCTCGGATGTAGACACGTTCGCGGCTGAGTCATATCGTCGGGCAGTGGATGCGCAGGCTGATAATCGCTTCTACAAAACCCTTGTTCCGCTGAAAGATGAGATCGGCATGACGCTGCTCGACCGCGACGAAGGGGTCCGCCCCGGCACCACCGTTGACAGCCTCAGCAAACTCAAACCCGCTTTCGAAGCGATGGGCCAGATGGGTTTAGATGCCCTTGCTCTGCTCAAATACGCCCAATACGACAAAATTAACCACGTTCACCATGCCGGAAACTCCTCTCAAATTGTCGATGGAGCCGCCGGGGTGCTGGTTGGTAGCCGGGAATTTGGCGAAAAGTCGGGATTGAAACCTCGCGCTCGGATCAAAGCCTTTGCCATTGTCGGTTCAGAACCAACCATTATGCTGACGGGGCCGGTACCTGCCACGCGCAAAGTGCTAAAACGGGCTGGCATGAGCATTGGAGATATCGATTTGTTCGAAGTAAACGAAGCCTTTGCTGCCGTGCCGTTGCTCTTCATGGACGAGTTCGGCGTAGATCACAGCAAGCTGAACGTAAATGGAGGAGCTATTGCCCTGGGCCATCCGCTGGGGGCTACGGGTGCTATTATTTCCGCCACGTTGATCGATGAGCTGGAACGTTCCGGGAAGCAATTTGGTCTATCGACCCTCTGCATCGGGGGGGGCATGGGCATTGCCACCATTTTTGAACGGGTTAATTGAGTGAAGTAAGTTAATTGGTGTAGTGAGTAAAATATGTTTTAAAAACCACTACACGTACTACACTTACTGTACTTACTACACCTATAATTCTAACAAGCATGATCACCTACACCGTTGACCAGAATATTGCCATCATTTCGTGGGAGATGACCTCCTCTCCCATGAACGTTCTCAACGACGAATCGATCCCGGAATTTGAAGCGGCTTTGCAACGTGCCTTCGCCGATGAGTCGGTTAAGGGCTTGATTATTACCTCGGCCAAGCCTGAGTTTGTAGCGGGAGCCGACCTGAAAATGATCCTGCGCGCTAACGATAAACCCCCGGCCGAAATGCTGAAGGTTTCGACGGAGTTGAACCGGGTGTTCCGGAGCATCGAGACCTCAGGAAAGCCAACAGTTGCCGCCATCAACGGTACGGCGCTGGGGGGCGGTTACGAAATCTGTCTGGCCTGCCATCACCGCGTGGCTCTCAATAATCCAAAAACAGTTATTGGCCTGGTTGAAGTAACAATTGGTTTGCTTCCGGGTGCGGGGGGTACTCAGCGACTCCCCCGTATGATTGGTATTCAGACTGCTTTGCCACTTATTCTGGAAGGCCGGAAAGTGGGCGTTCAGGAAGCCAAAAACCTCGGCATGATCGACGACATTGCCGACACACCCGACGAGATGATGGCCAAAGCCCGCGCCTGGATCGACGCCAACGGAACGTCTGCCCGAACAAAGCCACTTAAACCTTGGGACGAGATTGATCGGAAGACTGGTAAGATTGTCGGGAAAGATAACTTTAAGGTGCCGGGCGGCAACGTCCAAAGCCCCGTTGGTGCCCAGACCTTTGCAGCTGGTACGGCGATGCTCATGGATAAGACCAAAGGCAACTACCCCGCCCCACTCGAAATTATGTCGTGTGTATACGAAGGCTTGCAGGTTAATATTGACCGGGCACTCATGATCGAGGCACGACACTTTGTAAAGGTGGCGACCTCGAAAGTGGCGAAGAACCTCATCCAGACGATGTTTCTGGGTATGAATGAAGCCAATAAAGGAGCCAGCCGTCCGAAAGATTATCCCAAAACTGACGTAAAGAAGTTGGGTATTCTGGGAGCGGGCATGATGGGCGCGGGCATCGCTTATGTATCAGCCCAGGCTGGTATTGAGGTTGTCCTTAAAGACGTATCGGTCGAAGCGGCCGAAAAAGGCAAAGACTATTCCCGAAGCTTACTTCAGAAAGGCGTTGAACGCGGTAAAGTCGACCCTGCGAACGTAGACGGCGTCCTGAACCTAATCAAACCCACCGCCGATGTGCAGGAGTTGCAGGGCTGCGACCTCATCATTGAAGCCGTCTTTGAAAACCGGGAGCTAAAAGCGCAGGTAACCCGGGAAGCCGAATCCATGCTGGCAGAGAACGGGCTGGGTGTCTTCGGTTCCAACACGTCCACCCTACCCATTAGCGGACTGGCGCAGGCATCGGCCAAGCCTGAGAACTTCATCGGCATTCACTTCTTCTCGCCCGTCGACAAAATGATGCTCGTGGAAATCATCATGGGTAAACAAACGTCGGATTATGCCCTGACCGTCGCCATCGATTTCGCGCGCAAGATTCGGAAAACACCAATCGTTGTCAACGATGCCCGCGGCTTTTACACTTCCCGCTGTTTCAGTACGTATTCATCGGAAGGAATGGAATTACTAAAAGAGGGCGTTAACCCCATTCTGATCGAGAATGCCGGGAAAGACGCCGGAATGCCCGTTGGGCCACTCGCCGTAACGGACGAAGTGGCGCTGGACCTGGTCTATAAAATTGCCGGACAGGGAATCAAAGACGGTGCCGTTCGCGAAGACGACACCAGTTACCAAGTTGCAAAGACGTTCGTTGAACTGGGTCGGACCGGGAAGAAAGCCAAAGCCGGGTTTTACGATTATCAGGATGACCGAAGCAAGAAGTTATGGCCGGGTTTGCAGGACCTGTTTCCACAGGCTGTACAGCAGCCTACGCTCGATGAAGTAAAAACGCGTTTGCTCTACCGACAGGCCATCGAAGCCGTCCGCTGCTTCGAAGAAAATGTGGTACGGACAAAGCTGGATGCCGACCTTGGTTCCATTCTGGCCTGGGGTTTTCCGGCTTATACGGGTGGGGCCGTATCGTTCGTGGATTTCGTGGGTGTCGATACGTTCGTTAAAACGCTGGACCGCCTGGCCAATCAATATGGTGAACGCTTTCGCCCAACGGCGGCTCTGCGGGAGCGGGCACTCGTATAGCATGAGCTGGCGCGAGTACTCACTCGCGCCAGCTCATGCTTACAGCAGCCGAAAACTCATTCGGTGGTATTTGGTTGGGCCAAACTGCCGGATGGCGGCCCGGTGGACGGGCGTTGGATACCCTACATTCTGCGCCCATCCGTAAGCCGGAAACTCCAGCCCGAGTTGGGCCATCAGATCATCCCGGTACGTTTTAGCCAGCACCGACGCGGCTGCGATGGACAGATAATGGGCATCGCCTTTAATGATGCAGGTATGCGGAGTCATTGGATACGGCACAAAGCGGTTACCATCAACCAGCAGATGCTCGGGCTTAACGGTCAGCGCGTCGACGGCGCGATGCATGGCCAGAAAACTAGCTTTCAAAATATTGATCCGGTCGATATCCTCGTGCGATACTTCGGCCACTGCCCAGGCGATGGCATCGCGCTCTATATCCTGCTTCAGTAGTTCCCGCTGCCGATGCGACAACTGTTTGGAGTCGTTCAGTATGGGATGCGTGTAGTCTTTCGGCAAAATAACCGCAGCCGCCACCACCGGACCGGCCAGACACCCCCGGCCGACTTCGTCCAAACCCGCTTCAACAGCATCGGCGTTATAATATGATTTCAGCATAATAAGTGGTACACGGTCAATCTTCCAGCACGTTACCAAAAATTGTATTTTTCAATAGCAAAGCGCCCAGCAAAAACGTGATTCCCCAATACATATAAATCCGGTAATAATCCTGAATATCTTCATACACCCGAACGCGAACCGGGGCTTTTTCAAGCTGGCTTATCTGCGCAAAAACCGTTTTTAACCGGCCACTATCTACCGCCCGGAAAAAGCTCCCCTTGCCTATCGTAGCTATTTTTTTCAAAACACCTTCATCAACCGTAGACGCTTCGGATGCTGATGCTACCGGTCGACCAACAGCTATAGTATACACTTTGATGTTAAATGCCTTCGCCAGACTTGCGGCCGTAATTGGGTCCAGATTACCCGCCGTATTGTCGCCATCGCTCAATAAAATAATCACTTTGCTTCGCTCTGACTTCCATTGTTCGGTTTCTGCCTGAGTTGTGTCTGAGGGGGAAGCCGGGCGGTCGCGCATGCGGTTAATGCACCGGGCCAGTGCATCACCAATGGCCGTTCCGGATGTACGGATCATGCGATCGTTGAGGTCGTTGAGGTATTGGTTCAGCAGGTTATAATCCGTTGTAAGCGGGCACAACGAAAACGCTTCGCCCGCAAAAATAACCAGACCGATGCGGTCGTTCCGGCGGCCCTTGACAAAAGCCTGCGCTACCCGACGGGCGGCAGCCAACCGGGTAGGGAGAATATCCGATTCGCTCATGGAAACCGATACGTCCATTGCCAGCATAATGTCAATACCTTCTGACTGCTCCTCCCGCAGCTCCCGGATAATCTGTGGACGCGCCAACGCAATGAGCAGGCAGGCCGTACCCAGAAACATACTCAATGGCAGCAGATACCGGCCCAAACTCAGCAAAGACTGCACCGATTGCAGCCCCATCCACGACCCCGGCTCGGCAGAAATCTGACCTAGGGACATCTTCAGCCGTTGCCGCGATTTTCTGGATAAATAGTAACGTATGGCAATCAGCAGCAACACAGTGGGAATCAGCCAGAGCGCCAGCGGGTGTGCCAGTTTGAACTGCTGCCATTGCGATGGGCTGAACCAATGCAGGGAATACCAGGGTTTCATACGGTCAGGAAGAAGAGGCTGATTCAGACGATGTAGCCGAATTATTGTTTTCCTCGTTCGGGTTAGCAGTCTGGCTCAGAGCCGTGCGGCTGCGAATGTACATCTGCGTGGCCACATCGCTCAACACGAGCAGTGCCGACTGCGACTGCGCCGTAAAGGTGCCTCCGTAAATCATCTGGTCGGCATCCCGTAATGCATTCGCTACGCGTTCGTCGTGAAAGCGATCGGCCAATTCAGATGTTGTTAATGAGCTATACGGCTGAGGGTCCAGTTGTTCCAGATACAGTTTCCACATTACAACGGCCTGATTCGCTATGTCGGCCGCCGTTAGCGGACTTATTCGCTCATTTAACCGCGTGTACTCCCGTAAAAACCGTACATGTCGTCTGTTCAGTACATACAGCCGCCACTGTTGCCGGGCCAGCCGCCCAAACATCAAATATAAGGCCCCAAGAACCAGACTAACACCCAGGAAGCCGATGAGCAATGCCCCGTAATTGAACTGCTGCTGGAGCGGAGCCAATGTGGTTTCGGTAGCCAGTGTGAGCGAACGGGGGGCTAGTGAATCGGGTAAAGATCGCGCCAGTTTCGATCGCAGGAAAACCGTATCGGTCAGCGTCCACTGCGCCGTACAGTCTACCGCATTGATCGTGCGCACCGGCACCCGTAGCAGTTGTACCGAATCTGTTTCGAAGGATACCAGCGTGTACACGGCACTGTCGCGGCTAACGGCCCTGGTGCCATCGCCATTTGTCTGTGTAGCAAAAACAGCTACTTTCTGGACCCGGTACGGTGCAAATGAATGGGCCGTATCGGGAAACAACACATCGACCGTTGGGGCATGATGATACGTCAGCGAATACCGAAACGGTCGGCCAATTTCAATGCTATCGGTCAGGAAGTAGCCCGTTGGCGGAAACTGCCGGGGGGGCATCTGCCCCCGGACCGGGCCGATAAGCAACCAGAAACCAAGAAAGAGGGGCAGGATCGCTTGTTTCATCAATATTTTCTGACCCTGAACAGTTCAACAAGTTTCGGGACAAAATCTTCCTGCGAATCGAGCGCGAGGTAGTTGGCATTGTACTGCTTACAAAGCTGCTCCAGCCGTACCTGATTCTGTCGGAAGGTATTATATAAGCCACTTCGAAACGAAACGGACGACGTATTAACCCACACTGTTCGTCCGGTTTCGGTATCATGGACCGGGATGATGCCCAGCCGGGGAAGCTTCACCTCCCGCTGGTCGTACAGGTGTATGACCACCAGGTCATGCTTCTTTGCCAGCGCTTTGAGGTTGTGTTCGTAACGGAGGTCGATAAAATCTGACAACAAAATCACAACGCTCCGGCGTTTGAGGGCGTTGAGGGTAAACAGCAGCGCATCGGCAATACTGGTCCGGGTCGACTCGGGCTGAAGCTTGAACAGGCTCATAATAAGCTGGTAACCCGTTTTCAGCCCATTTCCCGGCTTGATATATTTCTCTTTCTGGTCCGAAAAGCAATACATACCTACGTGGCTAGCTTCGCGAATGGCCGACAGGGCAAGTACCCCACACACTTCTTTTGTGGTATCCAGTTTATTACGCTGCCGGGGACCAACCTCTTGCGAAGCACTCACATCGACAACGAAGAAAACGGTCTGGTCTTTTTCTTCCCGAAAAACTTTAACGAACGTACCGTGGCCCTTCGACGACACGTTCCAGTCGATTGCCCGTACATCATCGCCATACTGATAGGTACGCAAGTCACTGAATTCCAGACCTGTTCCTTTAAAGATGGACCGAAAGCTACCACGCATCTGCGAGTTCACCGCCTTGCGAATGCGAATATCGAAATTACGGAGCCGGGCCAAGAACTCGTCCATATAAACAGGCGTTATATTTTTTTAACAGGCAATCCCGAACTTTGCCACGGGGGATTGCCTTACAAAGCTACCCATTTAAGCGTATGCTTCGAAACCAATATCAACGGCATCTGTGGAGTATGCTGTTAAGCGGCTGGCTGATTGCGGCCTGCACTGCTCCCGAAAATAAGCCCCCCGAAAACTTGCTGACTCAGGAGCAGATGGCCAGTATTCTGATCGATGTGCACTTGGCCGAGGCCAAAATCAGCCGCATCAATCTGCACTCCACTGATTCAGCAAACATTGTTTATAAACACTTGGAAAACGCCATTTTCCGAAAAAACGGCGTCGATACAGCCACCTATCGCAAAAGCTACATCTTTTACTCATCGCACCCCGCCGATATGGAAGCCATTTATCAGCGGGTTACCGAAGAACTGAAGAAAAAAGTCGACGCACATTCCCCGAAAACCTCATGACAATTGGCATTATCGGTGCAGGCATATCGGGGTTGACACTGGCTTACGAATTGCAACGGCGAGGTATTGGGTATCACCTCTGGGAAGCATCCGGTCAGGCAGGGGGCTACATCCGGTCGCAGCGGGACTGGCCCGACGGCCCCTCCGGGCGTAACTACCTGCGTGAACTTGGCCCAAACTCGCTCCTTGGCGACGCCGAATTACTGAATTGGCTCGATGAACTGGGCCTGACGCCCGAGCTTACTTTTAGCCAGCCGGTCAGTAAGGCCCGGTTTATTTTTCGCGACGGAAAATACCGGCAACTGCCCTCAGGACCGCCTTCGCTGCTGTTCGGCAGTTTTTTTAGCTGGAAGACCAAGCTTGCCATTTTCCGCGAACGGAACAACAAAACGGTATCGTCTCCCGGCGAAACGCTGGGCCAGTTTTTCAGACGCCGTTTTTCCAGCGAAATAGTCGATTACGCCCTGGGGCCGTTTGTAGCGGGCATTTACGCTGGTGACCCGGAACAGTTGCTGGTTTCCGAAACGTTTCCTAGCCTGCTTCAGTACGAAAAAGAATATGGGTCGGTGCTGCGTGGGCTGATCAAGAGCCAGTCGGCTGGCGGGTCAGCTATTGGTCGTCGGCAATCGTTCAGCTTCCGCGAAGGGATGCAGATGCTGCCCGACGCGCTGGCCGCCAAACTGACTAACCTCTCGCTCAATGAGGCCGTCAGCCGCATCAGTCCCACACCAAACGGCTGGCAGGTTGAAACAAAAACCGGCACCACCACGGTCGACAAACTGGTGCTCGCGGTCGGCACCGATGCAGCCGCCCGGTTGGTAAACCAACGCTACCCCAATCTGGCCCGCACGCTTCAGGCTATCACCTACCCACCCATGACGGCCGTGCATTCGGCCTACAAACGTGCCGATGTGCGGCATCCACTCAATGGTTTTGGGGGGCTGAATCCGGCCGTTGAAGGTCGCTTTGCCGCCGGACACATCTGGAGCAGTTCGATTTTCACGGACCGCTGTCCGGACGATGAAGTTCTTTTCACCACGTTTGTGGGTGGGCAAACCGGCGCACACAACACCCAGCACCCGGACAGCGTACTGGCCGATAACGTTCACAAAGAGTTGGTTGATGGGTTTGGCATTTCGGCGTCTACACCGGTTTATCAATCCGTTTTCCGGTGGGCGCGGGCTATTCCACAATACGATGCCACGATTGCATCAATAAAAGAACCGGTGAGAGCTGCCGAAGCGGATCAACTGTTTATTTGCGCCAACTGGTACGGGGGAGTTTCCCTTTCCGACTGCATCGGCAAAGCCCGAAAAATGGCTAACGAACTAGCTGCTAAGCAAGATATTAAGAATTTTTAATGATTTTATTAGACAAATTTGGAGTACTTTGCTGTTATAGAAGTATCTCCTTATTAACCCACTCAATAGCCCGTGAAAGAGCGCTTAGTCGTTATTCCAACCTATAATGAAATTGAGAATATTGAAGCAATAATCCGCAAGGTGCTCAGTCTGCCGGAACCCTTCGATATCCTCATCGTAGACGATGGCTCCCCCGACGGTACGGCCCAGCGTGTCCGTGACTTACAGGAGGAAATTACGTCTACGGATGTCTCGTTGCGTGGTTCGACGGCGCGTCTTCACCTGCTCGAACGGCGGGGTAAACTTGGGTTGGGCACAGCCTATATTGATGGGTTTAAGTGGGCCCTGTCGCGCGGGTACCAGTACCTGTTCGAGATGGACGCCGATTTTTCGCACAATCCCGACGACTTGATCAAACTCTACCATGCCTGCGCTGATGATAGTCCCGAGCGGGCCGATGTGGCCGTTGGATCCCGATATATTCGGGGGGTTAACGTAGTCAACTGGCCCATGGGCCGGGTGCTGATGTCTTACTTTGCGGGGGTTTATGTGCGGTTTGTCACGGGTATGTCGATTATGGACCCAACTGCTGGATTTGTTTGCTATCGGGCCGATGTATTGGAAGTTATCCTTCATAACCCCATTAAATTTGTGGGATATGCGTTCCAGATCGAGATGAAGTTTACCTGCTGGAAATACGGTTTTCGCATCCGGGAGGTACCCATTATTTTCACAGATCGAACACGGGGCGTTTCAAAAATGTCCTCCAAAATCTTCAAAGAGGCCGTTTTCGGCGTATTACAGATGAAGATCAGCAGTTTTTTCCGCCACTACATCCCCCGCCGGGAAGCCCCCAAACGGGTAGAAGAGCCGGTTAATGCTGTCTGATGCAAAGGGAATAAGCCGATGCTATCGGGTGAAGATAACATCGGCAAAATAGCCTTTGTCGTCCGAAAACCAGCTCGTCAGGGAAAAGCCCGTTTGCTGGGCCAGATGCTCGATTTGACTCCGGTTAAATTTGCGGGAGATTTCGGTATGAATGATTTCTCCCTCTTGAAAAGGCACCCGCATACCAAGCGCCCTGATATCTATAATCTGCGTTTTCTGACTAACCAGATACGAACGGGCCTCCCCGGTTTCGGGACTATAGGTTTCGTAATGGTCGAAGGCAGCAAGGTCAAAGTCAGCCTCGAGATCACGGTTGATTCGTCGCAGTAAATTCAGATTGAACGCCCGCGTCAGGCCCTGCCGGTCGTTGTAAGCCGCGTGAATAACCGCCGGATTCTTCTGTAAATCAAAGCCTGTCAGCACAATATCGCCGGGTTTGAGCCGGTCGTGCAGCTGCTGGTAAAAGGCAATGGCTTCGTCCGGGGCGAAATTGCCAATGTTAGATCCCAGAAAAAGAACAACTTTTCGGCTGTCGGTTTCGCTGGACAGGTGTTCCAGTGCACTGAAGTAGTCGTCATGGCGCGGATTCAGCGGCAGATCCGGCCATTGTTTTCGTACATCGACTACTAACCCTTCAAGGGCATCTGCCGAAATATCGACTGGCGCGTAAGTAAAGTCGGCACGCTGGCTATCGAAGAAACCGAGCAGTATTTTTGTTTTCAGCCCATCGCCCGCACCTAATTCTACCAGCTCGAACGGGCGGTTGTCGGACGTAATCAGGCGAAGTAAATCCGCCTTATACGTATCCAGCACGTCATACTCCGACCGGGTCAGGTAGTACTCGGGCGAACGCATGATCTCGGCAAAAATCCGACTCCCTTCGGCATCGTAAAAAAAGCGTGACGAAAGGGCCTTGGGAGTTTTCTGCAAGCCCGTCCGCACTTCTTCGGCGAGGGCGTCGGCATCTGAATCGCGGATTGTGGTTTCAACGTCGTCCATGCCGGACTTCGTGCGCTCTGCCTGCTGCGTTAAGCCCCCGTCACTAAACGGATTCCGGTATACTGCCATCGTTTGTCTGGTTGAAAGAAATTACGGTACGTTGGCCGGGAGTGCCCGTCGGGCGTAGCTACGGAAGCTCCTCGCAAAACCATCTGTCCGCTCATAAATTTGCCGTTGTATTCGCCCACGGCTCCTTCGGCAGTCAGGAAGCCGGGATAAGGCAGGTAAGCCGAATTTGTCCACTCCCACCGAGCCCCCCAGTTAAATGCGGGGTCCACTATAGACGCAGCCACTTCCCACTCAAACTCGGTGGGTAACCGCTGCCCTTTCCAGCGGGCGTATGCGTCGGCTTCGTACTGACTCACGTGGCAAACGGGCGCAGCTGGGTCAACCGGTTTGAGTCCGTCAAAGGTGTAGTTCCACCACTCACCATCGACCTGATGCCAGTACAAAGGGGCTTGAGTGGCGTGCGCATTTACCCAGGCCCAGCCATCGGAAAGCCAGTGCCTGAAATTACGATAGCCACCGGCTTCAATAAACGCCATATACTCCCCATTCGTGACCAGCTTTCCGGCCAGGGTGGTATCGTTCAAGTATACCTTGTGTGCACCAACTTCATTATCGAAATAAAATATGCCGTCCTTCTGCTCATCTATCGACTGAAAACCAACGACATATACACCTTCCCGGATATGGACAGGCGACGCGTCGTTCTGCGGCCTATGCTCCTGAAAAGGCATATCAATAGCGGGCAGTAACGGGTTATGCCCCAGAATGTACTTTATATCGGTGATGAGCAACTCCTGATGTTGCTGCTCGTGGTTAAGGCCGAGTAAAATCAGCGCGTTCAGATCGGGTGAGAGGTCGGTTGTATCCAGAAACCGGCTCATCTGCTCATCGACGTATGCCCGATAAGCGTATACACCAGCTACCGTAGGACGGCTGAGGTTACCCCGGTCGGTGCGTAACACACGCTTGCCTACCGTTTCGTAATAGCTATTGAAAACGTAGCTGAAATCTTCGTGAAAGATGCGGTAACCGGGTACATTGGGAACAAGCACGAAGGTCTCCCAAAACCAGGTTGTATGACCCAAATGCCACTTTGGGGGACTTACGTCCACCACAGGTTGTACGACATAGTCTTCGGTTTCGAGACCACGACAGATGGCTTCAGAATGCAGCCGTACCCGGAAGTAGTGTTCGGTAAGCGTTTGTTCGGCAATCATTCAGGCGATATGGTAGTTGCGTTTCGACTAGAAAGACTGGATTGCTTTTGCCGCCGTACGGTGTACGAAACGGCGGGCAAACCCTATAGAGTAGTAACAGGAAATGAGCGTTCTTGTTCAATACCCAACCATCTGTTCATCGGCATAGCACCAGAGCCAGCGTTCGCCCGGCTCGGCCGAGGCTACAACCGGATGATGACTCGCGTGAAAATGTTTTGTCGCGTGTTTGTTAGGCGATGAATCGCAGCAGAGTGTGGTTCCGCACGTTTGGCAGGTTCGCAAATGCACCCACGAAGCGCCCGTTTTAACACACTCTTCGCATACATGTTCGGTAGCCGTGCGAAGCTCGGTTATAGCAGAAAGGTGCTGGCAAATAGTCTGTTTGATCATAAAATATGGGCGTTTTGCGTAATACTGACCATCCCGGTCAGTATTACGCAAAACTAGTTTTCTGCTAAATATTTATGAACAAAGCTTACGGCCATAGCGCCTTCACCCACGGCCGAAGCTACCCGGTTCATGGCTCCGGCCCGCACGTCGCCAGCGGCAAAAATGCCCGCGCTACAGGTTTCCAACGAGAACGGCTCGCGGTTGTAGCGCCAGACTTTCTTGAAATCAGCGTACTTGGCCAGGTCGCGGCCGGTGGCAATAAATCCTTTGGGGTCTTTAATAATGTCCATCTCGATCCAGTCGGTGAGGGGTTTGGTTCCGATAAAGATGAACAGCCCGGCGGCTTTTACCGTCTGCCGTTCTTTCGTATCCATGTTTTCCAGCACCAGACATTCTAGTCGCTCATTGCCGAGTCCCTCCACCACTTCGGTACAGCCGAGTACGGTAATGTTGGGCGTTTGGGCAATCTGATCGATCAGGTATTGAGACATCGTTTCGGACAGGTCGGGGCGACGAACGCAGATGCATACTTCAGAGGCCGTTCGGGATAAGTACATGGCACCCTGCCCGGCCGAGTTGCCTCCCCCGACAATGTAAACGGGCTTTCCTTTGAAGGCAAAAGCCTCGGTTGTGGCGGCTCCGTAGTACACACCCGCCCCCGTATATTTGTGAAGACTCTCGTTGTCTAACTGGTGGTATGATACCCCGGTGCTTAGAATAATAGACCGTGCCACCACCTCATTCCCATCACCCAGCCGAATATGCTTGTATTGTCCCTGCGACGTAATCGACATCACCTCCTGCGGGGCCAGAAACTCCACTCCAAAACGTTGTGCCTGGGTAATAGCCCGTCGGGTGAGGTCGGCGCCACTCAGGCCGTTGGGAAAGCCCAGGTAGTTTTCGATTCGCGAGCTGGTACCCGCCTGACCGCCGGGTGCCCGTTTGTCGATCAATATAGTTTTGAGCCCTTCCGATCCGCCATACACAGCAGCGGCCAGACCGGCAGGACCGGCACCAATGATCGCCAAGTCATACAGTCCTTCGGACGCTTTGGGCTGCAAACCCAGCTTTCCGCCCAGATCGGCCAGTGAGGGCTGGATAAGCGCTGAGCCATCGCCGAGTATGATAGCGGGCAAATCAGTCGTTCTCAGACCATGCAGTTCGAGCATTTCCTGTGCCATCGGATCACTTTCAATGTCGAGCCATTGATAAGGAAACAGGTTGCCAGCCAGAAAATCCTTTAACTCGTGTGAACGGGGTGAAAACTGATAGCCGATCAGCTTAAGCCCTTCAAACGGCGGCCGATAGTTCGATTGCCAGTCGCTCAGCAAGTCTTCCAGAATGGGGTATAGCTTTTCTTCGGGCGGGTCCCAGGGCTTGGCAATGTAATAATCCAATTGTACTTCGTTGATGGCCCGAACGGCGGCATCGATGTCCGAATAGGCCGTCAGCAGCACCCGTTTGGCATTGGGGAACAGTTGCCGGGCCTGCATCAGAAACTCAACGCCCGTCATAGTGGGCATGCGCTGATCTGACAAAAACAGGGCGACCTCCTCCCCTTTCTTCTTCAGCTCGGGTAGCGTAGCGAGTGCCTCCTGCGATGAACTCGTACAGATGATCCGGTACTTTTTCCGGTACTGCTGGCGCAAATCGTGCTGAATGGCCTGCAATACCTGCGGATCGTCGTCAATGGAAAAAATGATGGGTAATTTCATAAGGTCGAAAAAAAGAATGAGCGAGTGATACAGCGATTGATGGGGTGTAACACCAATCGCTGTTTCTTTTATTCAGTTGGTAAACAAACACTGAACTCGGTGTGGCCGGGTTCTGACTGTAGCTTAATGGATCCATTATGATGTTTAATGATTCCCTGCACAATATCGAGTCCCAGGCCTGTACCTTTTCCAATCTCTTTGGTGGTAAAAAAAGGCTCAAATATTTTATCTTTTATATCCTCGGGAATACCGCTTCCGTTGTCAATCACTTTCGTGACGACAAACTCCGACCCATCGGGCCGCCGGTCGGGTTGACTGACGATGTCGAGTTTACCCCCATCGGGTAAGGCATCGATGGCGTTGTCGATCAGGTTGGTCCACACCTGGTTCAGTTCACCCGGCCAGCCGCAAACGGGGGGTAAATCGTCGGCAATAGTCAAATTTAGCTGAATATGCTTGCTTTTGACTTTATGGTCCAGCAAAATAAGCGTACTTCGTAGCCCTTCGGCGAGCGGAATCTGCTGTTTGCCCGTCCCCCGATCCATGTGCGTATAATTCTTGATGGAGCCTGTGAGCGTCGAGATGCGTTTGGAGGCTTCACTGATGTCGGAGACCAGCTTTTCGGTCACCAGATTATTGACGAGCCAATTGATAACGCCCACGAGATTTTCATCCCCAATTTTCTCCAGAATCCAGTCCAGGTCATCGACCGTAAAGCCATAATCGACCAGTGGACTGGCGAGGTCCATACTGTCATCCACCCCGTTATCGTCGAGCCAGTCGGTCACTTCATCCTCCAGGCTGGTTCGTTCGAGCAGGGTTAACGGGCGAGCATCGACAGCGCGCTGCTGGTCTACCTTTTTAAAGAAGACGGTATTGACCGAATCGACCTGTTCGTCGGTAAGATTGAGGTGCATAATGGCCTTAAAAGCCTCGGGAGTAGCCCGCATGTGTACTTTAAGGGTATCAGCCGAGCGCACGACGGCAGCTACAGGGTTGTTAAGCTCGTGCGCCAGCCCTGCCGACAGGCGGCCCAGCGAAGCCATTTTCTCGTTCTGTTGCGTCAGTTTGGTATAGTCCCGAACGCGGGTGGTCATCTGATGCACCATGGCTTCGGTCAGTTCATAACAGGCATGAATTAACTCGGGCAGTTTATCGCGATGAAGTTTGAGCACCTTTATGGCAGTTACCGAAATGAGCCGATTGGCGATGCTTTGCATCCGCGAAAACGGAAGCAAACCCAACAGCGAATGCGGCTCGTACGTCAGGATCTCATCGGCAGCCCCATTGGCCCCGCCATCGATCCGAACCCGGCCTTCGAGCAGCAGAATAAGGTGATTGATCGGTTCATTGGGCTTGTATAGTATGGTTTCTTCGGGGTAAGACTCCTCGTCGGCCCGGTCGATAACCCATTGAAGCTGCGCATCGGGAACATTCGCAAAAGCAGGAAACTGTTGCAGCGTTTCTAGTAAATTCATGGGAGAGAAGGCGTTACTGGTCAGACGAGTAACTAATTGCTGTTCAAATTGGTTACAGCAATGCGAAAGAACTTCCTGCCTGATGCGTTTTACTCTGCTATTTCTCTGTTTTCTGGGGCTGGCTTTTCGGGCCGATAAACCCGCCTACCGTCTTTATACGCCGAAGCTAAAAACCACTACCTACGCTCAGCTGTTGCGGCAGGCCACGGAGGCAGATGTGGTGCTGTTTGGCGAACTTCACAACAACCCCATTTGCCACTGGCTTGAGTTTCAACTTACAAAAGACCTTCAGGCGGCTAAAAAAGGCAACCTTGTGCTGGGTGCCGAAATGTTCGAAACGGATAACCAGACCGCCCTCACCGACTACGTACAGGGACGAACTACAGCTAAAGAACTGGCCACGCAGGCCCGTCTGTGGCCAAATTTTGATACGGATTATAAACCGATTACCGATTTCGCCCGGGAACAGCACATTCCATTTATTGCCACGAACGTGCCCCGGCGGTATGCGCGGCTGGTGTCCAGACAGGGATTAACCGCCCTCGACACTATTACGGCCGATGCTAAACGCCAGCTGGCACCCCTGCCCATAAACGTCGACCTAACACTGCCCGGCTACAAAGCCATGATGGACATGATGGGCGGCAACGAGGGTCATGGCGCGGCCAATCCTCACAGCGGCCAAACAGATATGATGGCCAACTTTGCCCGTGCTCAGGCAACGAAAGATGCGACGATGGCTTATTTTATCCTGCAAAACTGGAAACCGGGTCAGACGCTGCTGCATTTCAACGGCGACTATCACTCTAAAAACTTCGAAGGCATTGTCTGGTACCTGCGGCAAAAACAGCCCGATCTAAAGATTCTCACCCTCTCGTCCGTCGAGCTAGGAGACATCGATAAACCCGCCACCGACAACCGCAATCTGGCCGACTTCTTGCTGGCCATCCCCGCCGATATGACGAAGACGTATTAGAGGATGCGTGCTGTTCGCATCAACGGGGCTTTGCCAATGGTTTCTTTTTCACGTTTACCAGATTCTGCTCAACCCTGTATTTTGTGATTCGGGCGATCAAATCCAGTGGCAGCGGTTGATCAAGCGGAAACTGCACGGAGCCTTTCGCGCCCTTATAACCGGCCAATTCTTCTTTGAACGCGTCCAGCCCCTGCGGTGCCGGATAGAAGCCGATATGGTTCTTGAAAGCGGCAAAGTGAACCAGATTCCCGTTCAGCTTTAAGGTAGGCATGCCATAACTGATAGCTTCTTCGGCATTGGGAGCGGCACTTCGAACGGTTGCCCGTACCTGTTGCAGCAGTTCCTGTACGTTCTCCGGGAATCCCGCGATGTAGGCGTCGATGGTTGTTACTGGCACGGTTTCCATAATGAATCGGGTGTGAGGTAGTAGCCGAGTGTCTATGTAAAGTTTATTGCAAACGCACGCGTAGTGAACTGCCGCTTAGCTCAACAAAATCAGAATCGGCATTACTCTGCATGGGCACCTTTTTGCCATTTACCTGCCAGTTCCGGTATTTGCCTTTGGGGAAGGCCAGCCGCACAGTCCAGTTCGGTTGTTTTTGGGTAATCGACAACGTCAACTGCCCGCCCGCTTTGGCATAGTCCAGTGATACCATATTATCGCCTACTGCCACGCTGGAAACGCTGGCTTTGTCCCAGGCATCAGGCATTTGCGGCTGAACAACAATCAATTGGCGGGACGCTTCCGGACGGATACCAAAAAACTGTTTAATAATCGGGACGGCATAACTGTACATATTCCAGGCCTGTGTGACCATGCCATAATCGGGCGACACTTCGTAAATAGAACCCGGAAAGGCGTAGCTGAACGTTTTGGTCATTCGTTTCAGATAGTCCAGCGCTTCGTCGGGATGGCCGTAGTTGTTTTCACCAATCGTCGCCACACCCGTTGGCAGGGTCATTACGGCCCCGGTATACGTAAATACTTTTTTGTTTAGGTTGAACGACCCTTCGTCGGTGCCAGCCGATTCGTCGCGGTCGATACCCGTTACAAACAGTCCAAACGGGTTCGTGAACTTGCTGGCCGTTTGAAGCGCAATAGCGGCTTTATCGGGATCAGCGACACCCGTTTCCATGGGCGTATTGACCACCCAGTTATGGTGGAGCACAAACCCTTTTTTGGTATCGTCGGGCAACGACCGAAGTTTGCGTTGAGTGGCTTTCAACTCCTCAACGGCCCAGGGTTTGTTCAGGGTATCAGCCCGAACAATGGCCCCTTCCACAAGCTGCAATGCCTCGGCTTTTGTCCCGATAAAATCGGCATACGAACCACTTTCCGGTACCCAGAAATCGGTGTTTATTTTTGTTTTCAGCTGATCCGCTTTACGCTGGTAGTCCATCGCCAGCGTTTTGTCGCCAAGTTCTGCTGCCATGTAGGCCGCACTGGCAAAGGCATCCTGCGTGTACACCGCCACATCGATCATCTCGCTGTTCATACCGTGTATTTCCATCATGCCGAAGCCGTCGGGAAGCAGATTTTTGTCTTTATCATTTTCGGCCAGCAACCAGCTCATCCCCTTTTTCACCGTCGGAAAGTACTTGCGAAGAAAGTTTTTGTCGCCGGTCCATCGGTACACTTCAGCGATCATGCTGGCAAACTGGGGCACTTCGTTCAAATTGCCGGGGTTGAAAACCGCGCCGTTCGTCGATACTTCGTGGATAATCCGGCCGTTACCGTTTTCCTTTTCGGAGATTTTATTCAGCAGGTCGACGGAATCATACACCAGTTGCCGGTTTCCCGTCGTGATCAGGCCCGTCAGGGTATAACAGCCATCGGCCCCAAACCACCACGGATAATCGGGCAGCCCCGCCGATAACCCCCGACCGATTTCGGGCACTTCGCGAATCAGCCAATCGGTATTGTATTTCACCCAGCGAAACGCCTGTTCCAGCTTTTTGTCCGGCACCTGTACCGATGCCAGTTGGTCGATGGTAGCGTAGCGTTTTTTCTTGCTCGCCAGATAGGTGTAGGCATTTTTCTGAACGTCGGCGAAAGTTCGATTGGCTAACTCCGCCGATTTGTATGAACCGGCAATGGTAATCGGCAGTTGTGTTTTTCCGTTGGCGGGCACCGTGATCGTGTACACCAGCGAAGCCGCGCACCCCTGCCCTGCCGACACAAACTCGCAGGATTTATTCTGATGGTGCTGGCGGGCGGGCACGTTGGCACCAAACACCACGAACCAGTCGTTTTTCTGGTCTTTAGCCAGCCACGTCTGCGTTTTTGCCTGCCAGGTTGCCACATCCGGCCCATCGACCATGTTGGTCCGTTCGCCCAGCCAGGTCGGGCGTAGATCGGTGTGGGCTGTCCAGGTAAACTGAAGCGTGAGCGGTCTGGATTGCTTATTGATGAAGGTGTACTCCACGACCATGCCCTCTTTATTGTCGGGCACAAACTGAAATCGCTCCATGTCCAACACGTCGGCAACTCGCTGGTACACCTGCTTATTGGCAAAGGGGTAGTTGATGAACGCATCGGCTTTATCGAGGCAAACCGATTGTTGATTGATAGACACAGCCGCCGTAAAGCCGTCCATCAATTTGATCGGATGATCCCAGATGCCGCCCATCTCGCCCGTTATGTGCCAGCCCAGATCCGGAAATTTACCATCCTGATGACCAACCATGTACAACCGATTGCCAGCCGTTACAAAAGGCGATGCCAGGTATTCTTGCTTCCCGGAAATAGACTCGACCTGCTTCACAAGCCCCTGAAGCGGTTGCTGCGCGGCTGTTTCCTGAATACAGGTCGATACTAGCAGAACAACCGCAGCCAAACCGGCCGTAACGAGTTTATGTCTGCGAAGAATCCGTGAAGCCAACTGACCGCGTGTTTTCATGAGTTGCTCATTTATGCGTTCGCAAAGTTACGTCTTTACGCCTTGTTCGCCTACATCTGCCCCACTGCCCACGTTCATGCATCATACATAACAATATATTCCGCTACCAGCGCCCAGCAGTGGGCTTCGCACTGCCAGCGCATCTGCATAAGGGGCCGGTTGGCGAAACGACGCAGCCAGGATTGCTGGTAGGCCGTTAACAGACCCGCAATGAAAAAGTGGAACGTATCAAAATCGCGATCGATACCGCCCAGATTCACCTTTGGCATTGGCTCACCTAACCGGAATAAGGCCGTTGACAGCAGAATTTTCTCCAGGCGATTGTGTGCCTTGCTCAGTAGCTGTTTGGCGTCTTCAATCAGGCGCGGACGAATGGGTTCCAGCTCGGGGATGTCGAATGCCGCCATCAGCCGGGCGAGGTGGTAAATGATCAGCGACGTTCGAGCGTAGTGGGGCGCACATTGAAATGGGTTCGCTACATACCGGCCCGACTCCACAATGGCGCGCAGATACGTCAGGGAATCGGCATCGTGCTGATCGCGGGGCAGGTTATACTGGTAGATACAATACAGGATATTACTTAGCGCACAAGCGTCGAAATCAATGCCCATATTCTTCCCAAACCAGGTTGAATAAGCCCGCAGCGGCCGGTAGTCGGGATAGGTGTTTTTGATCTGCTGCCCCCGGCTTCCGTTGGCGTGTTGCGCCAGTTTCGCTTTGAGCCAAAGGCCATCGGCGGGTGTTTGCATAGTGGTCAGGTAGACCATGGCCGTATCATCGATGTCGTCGGGGATACGAAAATGCTCGAAATGGCGAAAAATATAGCCGTTAGAGAAGTGCTGCGAAGGGCGTGTTGGCCAGAAATTATACGTATTTAACCCATCTTTGTTCCGAAAGTTCGGATAAGCCGCCGAAGCCCGTTGCGTTATACGGTCAATCAATTGCCGGCTTTTGGCGGGTAGATTAACCGCCAGATTTTGCAACGTAAACACCGTTACCGCCGTAAAGAACACATTGGTATCCGGACGTCGGTAGAAAACCGTTTTATTATGTCGAAATGACGCAAACAGACCTGTTTCGTCCTGTAAATCAGCAATTCGTTGAGTTATAGCGTCGATGAGTAAAGCATCCATAGTTTTCGTAAAAGTACCTTTCCATACGTTCTCTTTTTACAGATTAAGGTTAGATATTTGCCGCCTGATTTTCCTCTTAGAACCAATGCCTAATTTAGTTTTATTCGATGACCCGATTATCCGTACGGCCTTATTACCGCTAACGTTTACCCGGCCAGTGGCCGGTATCCGCATCGGTATTCTAACGCTGGCAGAAAAATGGACCAAGCTTCTGGGTCGCACACCATCGTACTTAGTAGAACCTTATCTGCAAACAAAGTTTCCACAACAGGCCGGTACCGATAACTGGTACATCAATGGGGCGGTTTGCCCAACGACGGCCTTGACACAAGCGATTCGGGCCCTGCCCGAAAACACGGGCCTCATTACCCACGATGGCCTGATTCTGGCGATTCATACCAACACGCAATTGACGGCGGCCCCGGTGCTGAACGACGACTATCCGCTCCGCACGTTTACCGAACCACTCACGATTGTCCGCAATTTGTGGGATATTTTCGTGGAAAACGGCGACCAGATTCGGGCCGACTTTGCGAGTCTGACTGCCGGACGCACCTCCGCACCCATCACCGATCCGTTTACCCGCTGCTACGCCCCCGAAAACATATTCATTGAAGAGGGTGCTACCATTCGGGCATCGGTTCTCAATGCCGAAGCTGGCCCTATTTACATCGGCCGGAATGCGACCATCAGCGAAGGAACGGTCATGATTGGCCCCTTTGCCCTTTGCGAAGGCTCAACCGTAAACTGGGGTGGCAAAATGCGCAGCAACACCACCATCGGCCCGTTCTGTAAAGTAGGTGGCGAGGTCGGCAACTCCGTATTTATGGGCTACAGCAACAAAGCACACGACGGTTTTCTGGGAAATTCGGTCATTGGCGAATGGTGCAATCTGGGTGCCAATGTCAATAATTCGAACCTGAAAAACGATTACACAAACGTCAAGATACACTCCTACGCTACAAACCAACTGGAAGACACCGGCCGGATTTTCTGCGGGTTAACGATGGGCGATTTCACAAAAGCCGGTATCAGTACCATGTTCAATACCGGAACGGTGGTGGGCGTGAGCGCCAACGTATTTGGGGGTGGTTTTCAGCCGAAGCATATCCCCTCCTTTTCGTGGGGTGGCGCGGGCGATGGTTTTACACCTTATCGAATAGACAAAGCCATACAGGTAGCCCGCGAAGCCTTCATCCGTCGAGATAAGGCGTTCGATGAGGTTGAAGAGCAGATATTAAGGGCTATTTTTGAGACAACATTGGCACCTGCGGGTCGTTGAGTCGTTGCTACAAGTTTATGTTATTTAACGAAATTATCGGTCTGGACGAAACAAAGCAGTTCCTGCTGCAGGCGGTACAACGTAACCACCTCGCGCACGCCCTGCTGTTCGATGGGCCAACGGGAAGTGCCAACCTCGCCCTGGCGCTGGCCCTGGCTCAGTATGTCAACTGCGAAGACAAGCAACCGGACGATGCCTGTGGCCGGTGCGCGTCGTGCATAAAAATTCAGAAACTCGTACACCCCGACTTACACATGGTTTTCCCGGTGGCGAATCTGTCGAAGGGAAAAACATCGGAAGCCTACCTGGCCGACTGGCGTAAATTTTTGCTTGCAACACCCTACCGAACCCTTTCCGGCTGGCTGGAAACGATGGGTGCCGACAATAAACAGGGGAATATTTCGGCCGAAGAAGCCCGGAATATCCTGCAAAAACTCTCGCTGAAATCATACGAGGGCGCCTACAAGATCATGATCATCTGGCTTCCGGAGCTGATGAACGTAACCTCGGCCAACGCCCTGTTGAAAGTGCTGGAAGAGCCCCCGGCACAAACGCTTTTTCTGCTCGTTACCAACCAGTCCGACAAACTGCTGATTACCATTTTGTCGCGCACGCAGCGGGTGGCTATTCGGGCGTTTACGGATGAGGAAGTGGCAACCTACCTGCGCCAGCAGCAAAATCTCGACGAAACAACGGCCCGTCGGTTTGCGTATCTGGCAGACGGCAATCTGGCCGAGGCCCTTCGGCTAAGCCAGCAGGATAGCGTTTCAACCGGAAACGCCGGACCGGGACAGCATACCTGGTTTGCCGACTGGATGCGTACCTGCTACCGGCAGGATTTGATCAGCCTCGTTAAACAGGCCGACCAGTTCGATGGTTTCAGCAAGGAAAAGCAGAAGGGACTGCTCGACTACAGCATTCGGCTTTACCGCGATTTATTTCTCTGGCAGCAGGGAGCCGCTGAACTGTTGCGACTGCCCGATGATGAACTGGCTTTTGTTAAAAACTTCGCTAAAATCCTGACTATCGACCATATCGAACGCATCGTTCATGACCTCAACGAAGCGGCCTACCACCTCGAACGAAATGCCCGGGCCAAAATGATCATGCTCGACATGTCACTCACCTTCAGTCGGTTAATCAGGTGACGTTGTTGCATTACCGGGTCATTAAATTAGTAGTCTTTCTAATAACTAATAACCCAGTAACTCAATAACCAACTAACGCCATTATGAACGCCCGAACGCCAAAGCCAAAGCAGATCATTGGCATGACAGACCTGGTCGATTTTCCGGACTTAGGGCTATTCGACATCCAGGCCAAAGTCGACACAGGTGCGTTTACGTCGGCTCTACATTGTAAAGATATACGCGTAATTAAGTCAGGGGGCAAACGTAAACTAAGCTTCTGGCTGATTGACAAGACCGGGCTACCCGCGCGTAAATTTCGCAGCGACCAGTTTAGCCAGCGCATGATTCGTAACTCGTTCGGCGTGGCCGAGTTGCGCTATGTTATTCAAACCCGTATTGTTCTCTTCGGCCGTACCATCCGAGCCGAGTTTACCCTGGCCGACCGCGAACAACTCAAAAACCCCGTACTGCTGGGCCGCAAGCTCCTTCGGAACCGCTTTATCGTGGATGTATCCCAGAAAAATCTTTCGTACGAAGCAAAAACCGCAGGCCAGACCTGCGTCTCATCGGCCGATTCAGATGACGAATAACATCGTTTACAGACAAGACAACATCTTACACACAACTGAACACTGAATCAATGCGAATTGCCATTTTATCGGCTAATCCGAATTTATATTCAACGCAGCGACTCCTCGAAGCGACCAACCAACGTGGCCATGAAGGGGTGCTGATCAATCATTTGAACTGTCAGGTTATGATCGAAGGCGGAAAGCCCACGGTGCTCTACGAAGGTCAGGAACTGGACTCGTTCGATGCCATTGTACCCCGCATTGGGGCCTCCGTCACAGATTACGGCTGTGCCGTTGTCCGGCAATTTGAGATGATGAACGTTTTCACCACGGGCAAATCACAGGCCATTATGCGTTCGCGCAATAAGCTGCGCAGCCTTCAGGTACTTTCGAAAGCAGGTGTTGGCTTACCCAAAACGATTTTCGCCAATCACCCGAAAAACGGCGATGTCACGCAGTTGATCAAGCTGGTGGGCGGCCCGCCGGTTGTTATCAAACTGCTGGAAGGCACGCAGGGAATCGGGGTGGTGCTGGCCGAAACGACTAAAGCGGCCAAATCGACCATCGAGGCTTTTTACGGCCTGAAAAAACACGTACTGGTGCAGGAGTTCGTGGCCGAAGCCAAAGGGTCCGACATTCGGGCGTTTGTGGTAGGGGGGCGTGTCGTGGGGGCGATAAAACGTCAGGGGCTGGAGGGCGAATTCCGGTCCAACATTCATCGGGGCGGCAATGCCGTGACCGTAACGCTCACTCCCGACGAGGAGCAGACAGCCGTAGCAGCCGCCCGCGCCCTGGGCCTTAAAGTTGCCGGTGTGGATATGCTCCCCTCCGACCGTGGCCCGCTGGTATTGGAGGTAAACTCATCGCCCGGCCTGGAAGGGATTGAAAAAGCCACAGGTATCGATATTGCTACTGAAGTCATTGCTTACATCGAAGAAAAAATCCGCACCGACGAAGGTGACACGGTGGGAGTTTAAATTAATGAGAAATGTAGAATGAATAATGGAAAATGTAGTTTTGTATAACATCTATCCATTATCCATTCTACATTTCTCATTATCCATTTTACATTACTCATTAAATAATGGCTCTTGACCCTGAACTTAAGAAGGCCATTGTCCGAATGCCGGGCACTGAGAAAGACAAACTATTACTGCGCCTGATCGCCAAAGATGCCGTACTAGCTGAGCGACTCCAGTTTGAACTGGTGGAGGAAGGCAAAACCATCGATGAACGACGGGGCCTGATTCGGGACTTTATCGACCGCACAGCCCGGCTTCATGCCGACACACCCGGCTGGCTCATGATGGATATGCGTACCGCGAGCGGATACATCAGCCGCCACCTGAAAGTGACCAAAGACAAATATGGCGAGGTAGAGCTGATGCTGTATATGCTCAATACCTTCTACGACAATAACGCTCACCTGCTCCAGAAGTACAATTCCCGCACCGACAAAGCCGCCGAATACGTGGCCAAGCGAACCGAACAGGTACTGAAAAAAGCCGTTAAACTCGACCCCGACTACTACGTTGAGTTTGTTGATGACATCAATAAGCTGCTGGGTTGGGTAACATCTACTGCTTCGGCGCACTACGCCCGGCAGTTGAGCCTACCTAAGGAGTGGCTGGCGTAAGGCTCTCTCCTGCCGGGCATTTTACGCTACAAAAGCTTCTTTGGGGATTACCGGCCGCCTATACTTGGGGGCGATCCCAGAAAGCAGGCGGTTCGACACCCAGGGTGCGCAGATAGACATAGGCCTGACCCCGGTGATGAATTTCATTATCAATCAGGTAAAGAAGAAACCAGTAAATCGGTCCTTCATACAGACCAAAAGCCTTGTCGACCTCCTGAAAACGAGCGAGTGGAATCTGTCGCCAATGGGCATTAATCTTCTCCGTCACCCGATCCCACTGCGCCAGTACCTGCTCCTTTGTCGTTGCTTTAGGAGCAGCCTCCGCCCCCTCGCCGAATGAAGGCCACTCTCCCGTAACAACACCCTGCATGCTCTGGTCGGCCATTTGCAGAACTTCATCAATCAGCGCCGAACAAGGTCGCATGCTGCCCAGAGTATACGAAAAGAAGTGCTCGTCGGGGTAGGCTTCGATCAACCGGCGGGTGAGTCCCCGGTGCCCCTGCCAATGGGCAAGAAGTTGCTCGGGTGAAATGATGATCTGATCCATCGTTTGGCTAAGCTGCGCTGTGTTCTCCATGGCCTGCTAGTGGTTAAAGTTGTCGATTGATTACAATACAAAGAAAAGCCAGACGAGTGACAGCCGTATGTCAGTAGTGAACCCGGTCGACGGTAATTAATCGATCTCAGCAGTACTATTTATGATGCTGGCTGGTCGAAGTAATTCCAAACCACCACCGCGTCGTTGAGTAGGTTTGCTTAAACTGCGCTTACTGTAGAAACACTGATTCTTACCAGGGCAATCTGCTATGAACACAAGACGCAAACCCTTGTTGCCGGTTATAACGTTTGTCGTTTTATCTGCATTACAACTAGGTGGCCTTACCGCTTTTGCACAAGGTCCGGGTCCGGGACAACGAATACCGCTCCCGCCCATACCCTTAAAAGGTGACACGACCCATACGCTATCCAAACACTTCGCGCCGGCTTCTACGGCAAAAAAAGCACCGGATGCCAAGGGCTTTATTCAGCGTTGGCTAGTGCTGGAGCCGGTAAAGAAAGATATCGTCAGGAATAACATTTTCACCGACAACTACCTTCGAACCACTTTTTCGGCCGATAATTTTTCCAGCGACTACACCACAATTCCCAAAAATGGCGAAACGGTAAATGTGGGAAACCAGGCCCTGAAGTGGTATGCATTAGACAGCAAATCATTCAATGTTAACTTATACCATTTTACTTACGCCATTAACAAGCCCAAATACGGAATACTTGTCTGGCTTGTTACGATCATCGACTGCCCCGAAGAAATCCAGAACGTCAGGATGGCCGCGGGCTGTAATTCCGGCAGCATGTGGTGGTTAAATGGCCAGGAAGCACTGCTGCTTTCCGGCGACCGGGATATGATTGCCGATAATGGTACCTCGGGCCGTTTAACGCTTAAAAAGGGAAGAAATATTATCCGGGGGGGCGTCATAAACGGACCGGGCATGGCTAATTTCTGCGTCCGTTTTTTAGATGAAACAGGGTCGCCCGTCAAAAATCTCAGTATTCGTTACGACTAATAGGTAACCGTCTATTTACGCCAATCAAGATAAATTGACACATGAAACGAACGAACGTATCCGGCCTGACAACCTTATTAGTTTTATTGATCACGCAAGCCGTAGTCGCCCAGGTCGGACGACCATTTATCCATGACCCCTCCACCATTGCTGAATGTGCGGGCAAGTATTACACATTCGGCACCGGCGGTGGCGGATTAATTTCTGAAGATGGCTGGACATGGCACGGTGGCGGGGTGAGACCGGGTGGTGGCGCAGCTCCCGACGTCATCAAAATTGGCGACCGGTACCTTGTCATCTATGGAGCAACCGGCGGTGCAGGCAACCACAAAGGTGCCATTCTTACCATGTGGAACAAGACCTTGGACCCAAAATCGCCTGATTTCAAGTATTCCGAACCGATTGTCGTGGCAACATCGGACGGATATGAAGAGAACGACGCCATTGACCCCGGTGTGATGCTTGATCCAACTACCGGACGCCTTTGGCTAACCTACGGCACCTATTTTGGCTACACGCGCCTGATCGAGTTAGACCCTAAAACGGGCAAACTCAAGGCCGGAAACAAACCCATCGATGTAGCCATCGTGTGTGAGGCCAGCACGTTGGTCTATCGCGACGGCTGGTATTACCTGCTGGCCACGCATGGCAGTTGTTGCGATGGGGCCAATTCTACCTACAATGTGGTAGTGGGTCGATCCAAAAAAGTAACAGGCCCGTACCTCGATAATGTAGGAAGAAGCATGTTGGAAGGGGGCGGCAAACTGGTGGTTGCTACCCGTGGGGGATTAATAGGCCCCGGGCATTTCGGGCACATCGTGCTTGAGAACGGCGTTGAAAAAATGTCGCTTCATTATGAAGCCGATTTAGAGCAGAGCGGCCGAAGCGTATTAGGCATACTTCCGGTGGTTTGGAAAGACGGATGGCCTGTCGCCGGCGAAAAGTTCAAGGAAGGCACGTATGAAATTGAATCCGTACGACGAGGCTATGGATTAGAGCTGGCCGTTGATTTCACACGGATGGCTGTTGGACCACGCGGATTTGGCCAGCCTAACAATGATCCCATAAAGCCTGTTCCGGCTCAGCAATTAGCCGATGTCATGAAAAACTGGCCCACCGGGACTATTAATCTGAGAATAGGCGACTACATGTCCCGTCCCCATCAAAAATGGACGATTACCGATGCGCCTGATACCACCGGGTATTTGGGTGGCCCCTATTATAAAATTGTATTGGCCGGAACAGATCGGGCGTTGGCGGCAACTGCCGATGCCGAAGTGATAACCGTACCCGCGTTTACCGGCGCGCCCGAACAGTTATGGCGAATCGACCAATTAACGGATGGCACCTACCGGATAATGCCTAAAATCGTTCCGAATTCAGGAAAGAAGCTGGCACTGGTATCTTCCGGAGACAGCACACCGACCTTAGCCGAATTTGATTTTAGCAGCGATAATTCTAAATGGAATTTCAGGACTCACTAAGGCTATTCTTTACACTATTGATGCGTGATACTTAATTCCATCTGAATATTGCAACGCTCATAAGGGCCGGGGATGCCAACTATTTTCTGAAAACCAAGCTTTTGATATAAACTGATAGCAGGCTTTAAAATCGTGTTGCTCTCCAGAAAAATCCTGTCTGCTCCATACTGAAGAACAACATCCACGACTTGACTCGTCCCGACAGTACCTTGCCAGGCAGTGTTCGCTAATTGGTTTTTTACCTGGGCAGTAGCCGTTAAGCTAGCTCACATTAAAAGAGTAATAACAAAGAATCGTTTTATAAGATAAAGTAGCAATGAGTCATTAAAAGAGGGTCAAATTTATTAAGATAGACCAATCGGAATTGGCTTTAGCATGTAATTACCCGATTTCGAAGTTGCATAAGTAACACTTATATTAAGTAACTATTTTTTGCATTTAAAAACCAGGTAACTAACTACCAGTGAATAGTTAGTAGTATTCTGGAATTGGGCAACTGGCCGTTTTCGTTTTTCGGTGTGACATTCCGTGTGAGCATTGACACGAATTGCGGAAAGGCTTCATACAGGTTATGGTAATACCGTAACAACCACCCGTTTGTAGCGCGTCAGAGCGGGAATACCTTTGTCGGTTAGTTTCAGAATAAAGTGAATGGTCTGCGGACTTGTCACTACCGGAGCGATGGGGCGGGCTTCGTAAATATTTGAGACAAAATTTTCATAGTTAATAACACCCTGATACGTACCAGCTTCAGGATAGTACATCCAGCGAAAACTCATCGAATCCCCGTCCGGGTCGGTCGAATCAGCGGCTCGCAGGTAAAACGTCTCTCCCGAATGAACGGTTAGGGTTTCGGGGTGCGACAGGCGCGGCACCGGCGGATGGTTAGCCTGTGTATAAGGTTTGGTACACCAGTCCATACGGGCAGCAAAATCGTTCTGAAACTCGCTACGCCACCGCCAGATAGTCGCTTGAATACTCTTTTTGGCCTTTGGTTCACTCACCGGGGCCATAAACGTTACCGGCGTCAGGACTGAGTCAGCCGAGTTAGTCCAGATGGGACGCGTCTCGGGCTCTTCCGGTGGCGTACCGGCTGGTTTACGCGCGCTGACAACCACTTCTTTAGGTTGTTGTAGCACATAACGACCGCCCCAGCCGCCCCAGTCAGGGTGTTCGGCTACATTCAAGCCGTTCGGAATCAGGCCAAGAAAGGAAGGCGTATCGCCCTCCATCCCAAAGGCCACATCGGGATACAAAGCCCCTAGTGGACCATGGCCCTGCTGAATATTTTCGGCGAGCCAGGCATCACTAACACACTCCGGGTGGGTACCCGGTTCCTTTGTACTCATACCTAACCAGGTGGCCTGATCATAGCCATAGCCAGGGCTGACCACATAAGCAACATGGGGAAACATATTGCGGATCCAGGGGCCGCTATCGTCCTGATCAGAGATTGTATAGACCCGCAGTTTACGGTACATCCGCTCGGCCTCCTGGGGCATGCGCGTCTTCTGAATGAACCAGAGGGCCTGCGCCAGCGTATTGACTCCTCCCCAGGCAGCTACCCAAAGTGGGCGGGCGTCGGTCTTTTCCAACTGCCGGATTATCCAGGACGACCCCTCCGAGTCTTTGCCTTCGCCTACCCCGCTCATGCCATAAACAGGCAGTCCTTTTTTGATTCGGGTTTTCAAGGCTTGCGCCGTGGGGTAGCCCGGCTCGTGTTTTAGAAGGTTTGGCTGCACCTTGCCGTAGGCATCCACAATTCGGTGAATAGTTTCCGGGGCCACGCGTTTTTGAAGGTGAATAGAGGTCGTCGCGATGAGCCCTTCGATGTCGATCTGATTGGCATAAGTGAGTAGCCGGACCAGTGACTGCGAATCGTCGGGTTCATTTTCAATATCGGTCAGTACAATTAACCGTATATGAGAGCTAGTAGACTGTGCTATAAGCACATCCGCTACTAGGGTTAGGACAAGGAGGAGAAGCGTTTTCATTAATTAGTACGGCTATTAACAGGGTACTTAAGCCACTTCTTCGACAAACCATACTTACCAATGAGCTTATCCAGTGAGCCGGTACCACCGTTATAAATATAGAAAGATTTCGAAAGTTGCTTTAACAACATGAACTGTTGACCATCGAACACCTATGCCGTTTGGGGTGTTATGTATCTTTACCCACCCACTTACCATAGAATACATGAGCGAAACAGTTTTAGTAACAGGCGGTACCGGCTCTATTGGCCGTCGCCTTACCCAATTGCTTCAACAGGCTGGCTATCAGGTAGCCTTGCTGAGTCGGTCTCCCAAATCCATCCCCGACGTTCGCGTTTATCAGTGGGACATTCAGAAAGGGCACATTGACCCGCAGGCCATTGCTACCGCCGATCATATCATTCACCTGGCCGGCGAGGGAATTGCCGATGAGCGCTGGACCGACCAGCGAAAAGAAGCTATTCTGAACAGCCGGACCCAATCGACAGATTTGCTGATGCAGGCTTTAAAAACCAACCGGCACCGGGTGAAATCGTTTGTGGGTGCATCGGCCATTGGTTATTATGGAGGTAATACAGACGACCGGCCGCTGACCGAGACAAGCCAGGGCGGCTCCGATTTTCTGGCACAGGTAGTACGCGCCTGGGAGCGGTCCGAAGAACAGGTTGCTTCGCTGGGCATTCGAACCGTAAAATTCCGGATTGGGGTTGTGCTGATGGCCGAGGGCGGGGCATTGCCCAAGTTAGTCCAGCCCATTCGGTTGGGAGCAGGAGCGCCCATTGGTTCGGGGCAGCAGTATATTTCGTGGATTCACCTCGACGATATGTGTCGGTTGTTTATTGAGGGCTTGTCGAACACCACCTGGCAGGGTGTTTATAATGCCGTTGCTCCTACCCCTGTCACCAACGAAACCCTCACGCGGGCCATTGCTCAGGTCCTGCACCGGCCTATTTTGCTGCCTAACATTCCGGCATTTGCGATTAAACTACTATATGGCGAAATGGCCATCGTCGTTACGGGCGGCAACTACGTGCTCAACAAGCGCATAGCCGACGAAACCGATTTTCAATATCAATACAGCGATTTGACCAGAGCGCTGGAAAATTTGTTAGGGTAAGTAATAACGTACCCACGGACTTTAGCCCGTGGGTACGTCTGTTATCTAGCTCCACTCGCGGTCGGCGGAGTCTTTCGTATTCCAGGTATCGGTTGGGGCAAACCAGGTCGCTCCTTTCTTAAGGAACTTCTTGGCTACATCTTCGTTCAGTTCAACGCCCAGGCCCGGCTTTTCGGGGACTTTCACGAAGCCTTTTTCAACAATAGGCCGCATGCCCGTCACCAGATCTTCCCAGCCTGCTACATCGACACCGTGGTGTTCGAGAGCTACGAAATTCTCGGTGGCAGCTGCGCAGTGCACGTTCGCCATCATCGAAATGGGCGATCCGGCAAAGTGCATAGCCATTGGAATACCTTTCTCTTCGGCGTAATCACCTATTTTCTTGGTCTCCAGCAGACCACCCGAGCTGGCCAGATCAGGGTGAATCATATCGATTGCTTTCGCGTCGATGAGTTTGATAAACCCTTCTTTCAGGTAAATGTCTTCGCCCGTCAGCGTTGGCGTTTCGATGGCGTCGGTAATTTGCTTCCACTGATCGGTGTAGAACCAGGGGACCAGGTCTTCGAGCCAGGCCAGACGGAACGGCTCCATGGCCTTACCAATCTGAATAGCCGTGTTAACGTCGAAGTGGCCGAAGTGATCGGCCGCCAGTGGCGTATCGTACCCGACAATATCGCGCACTTTACCCACGTGCTCTACCAGCCGGTCAAGGCCTTTTTTCGTAACCTGAATGCGGGTAAATGGGTGTTTAGTGTTGGCATAATTGCCTAGTTTACCCGACTCCCGGTCGTTCCACTGCTGTTTTACGCTCCAGTTATTAGCGTTGACGAGCATACCGGGCTGATCGGCCAGCATACCGATGCCGAAGTCCATTTTCAGGAACGTATACCCCTGGTCCCGGCGCTTCTTCATGTTCTCGGCAAAGCCTTCGTACGTATTCGACTCGGGCGTATCGGCATACAACCGGATAAAGTCGCGGTATTTACCACCTAGTAGTTGATAAGCCGGTACGTTATACGCTTTACCCGCCAGATCCCACAAAGCCATCTCTACGCCACAAACGCCACCAGCCGCCCGGCTTTGACCGCCAAACTGCTTGATCTGCTTGAAAATCTGTTCCACATTGCAGGGATTTTTACCCAACAGTCGGCTTTTGAGCATCAGTGCATAGTTGGCGCTGGCTCCATCGCGAACTTCACCCCAGCCAACGAGGCCCTGGTTGGTATCAATCCGGATAATTGGACTGCTAAAGGGCACTCCATTCAGCACAGCAACCCGCATGTCGGTAATCCGCAACTCAGATGGCTTTGAGTCTCGGCTTACCTTCTGGGTGATAAACTCCATTTCCTGGTCGTGCTGACCATCGAACGCCAGGCCAAGCGAGAGGCCACCTAAACCGGCATTCCGCAGAAAGTCACGCCGGTCGGAAGATTTCCCCGAAGATGTCAGTCGGGAGAAGATGTTTTTCATGGTAAAAAAAGACGATAGGGTTTATGTCTGGTCGCTACAGATTTACACCAGCGGACAACGCATTCGTTGACAAATGAGAACAGAAAAGTTCGTTGGCTTATTCCGGTAATCTGTTGTCATATAAGTAGGTTAATGCCAGTATTTTACTTATGAAGTGGTCTTTTTACTGAGAATTACCTGGAAACTGCCTTTTGTGAACAGATAACCAATACTATCAGCGCAGTAAGTTTTGCGACCCTTCTGCATGTCCTAATCCATTCTTAATCGTATAACCAGTCAACACGACATAAAGCAATGTTAAAGAGAGCACTAGTAGCCTTATCCCTTATCACCTTCTCGGGCGGCTTTGCTGCCCAGGCCCAGCGGGTCGGATCATCTCCCGAATACATTAAAGCGTTAACCGCCGACTGGAAAGGCGAGCGTCTGGCGGATGGCCGTCCCAAAATTCCGGATATCGTTATGGAACGGCTGGCCAATTGTACATTAGAGCAAATCTGGGGCTATCTGGGTAAGAAGGGCTACCGGAACCAGGTCGAGAAAAACTGGATTATCCTAAAACCCGGCGAAACCATGACCGGCCGTGCCGTGACGGCCCAATTCATGCCCATGCGGCCCGACCTCGACAGTTTGGTACGTGCCCAGGGCAAAGCCGAAGGTCGCTCCCAAAAGGGCGGTATTAACATCTGGCCAATCGATATATTAACAAAAGGTGATATATATGTAGCCGACGGCTTCGGTAAGATTAAAGATGGTACGCTGATCGGGTCCAGTCTGGGAAACGCTATTTACGGCAAAACCGGCAAAGGCGTTATCTTTTATGGGTCTGTGCGCGATATGCAGGAATTGAAGGACACAAAAGGGTTCAATGCCTGGGTGAAAGGGCACGACCCCTCATACATTAAGGACATGACGCCAACCTCCATCAATGCACCCATCCGCATCGGCGACGTGACGGTGCTGCCCGGCGATGCCGTGTTTGCCAATGAATACGGCACCGTGTTTATTCCTGCTCACTTGGTGGAAGGGCTGGTATCGGCATCGGAAATGACCGCCCTGCGCGACGAATTTGAACGGGTACTTCTTCAGCAGGGTAAATACCCATCCGGCGAAATTCACGGCGACTGGTCGGAGAAAATCAAAGGCGAATTCAGAGCCTGGGTTGGCAAGTACCCCAAGAAACTAGCCATCACCCAAAAGGATATTGACAGTTATCTGGCGAAAGAAGGCCATTAAGTACATTTGTGTTCAGGCCTGATTACCGTATTTAAAAAATGGGGTAATCAGGCCTGAACCTTTTTATTATTAATTTACCAAAATGATGACATTCAGAATTGCCGTTTTATTGACGTTTGTTGCAGGTTTCTGCTTTAAAAGCACTTTACAGGCCCAAACCATACCGAAAGACGAACTGGTCTTTTTAACATCGGAATGGAAAGGGGAACGATTCCCGGACGGACGGCCGAAAATTCCAGATAGCTTACTCGAACGGGCTAAATACATCGGCATTGACGACGCCTGGACGGTACTGAAAAACGAAGGCTACACTAATCAATTTGAAGGTAACTGGAAACTGATTCATAATGACGTAGCGGTTACGGGGCGGGCAGTTACGGCCGTATACATGCCGAGCCGGCCGGACGTTGAAAAACTCATCAAGGATCGGGGTATTACCAAGCAAGGGCGGAAGGGCAATACCAATACCTGGCCCATTGAAGTACTCAGCAAAGGGGATGTGTACGTAGCCGATGCCTTCGGTAAAATTGGTGGCGGCACACTAATGGGCGCTACGCTGGGCAACGCTATTTTTAGTAAAACGGGCAATGGTGTCGTGTTCAACGGCGCAGCCAGAGATCTTCAGGAATTACAGAACATAAAAGGCTTCAATGCGTTTGTGCGCGATTTCCACCCGTCTTTTCTGGAAGAAATGGTCCTGATGGGCCTGAATGCTCCTATCCGTATCGGAAACGTGATGGTACTGCCCGGCGATCTGGTCATTGCCCAGCGGGAAGGCGTGTTATTTGTACCCGCTCACCTGGCCGAACAGGTAATCAGCACCGCGGAGTTTGTGACCCGCAAAGATCAGTTTGGGTTCGAGATGGTTAAATCGGGTCGTTATACAACCGGTCAGATTGATAGCCAGTGGACTGATGAAATCAAAACCAATTTCCTGACCTGGCTTGGCAAGCACCCGGAGTTAGGCACCATGACCAGACCAGAGCTGGACAAAGTAATGAGCAAACGTACCTGGTAGATCTCGTTTTTCTGAGCAGCCTCCTTACATTAAGGAGGCTGTTGTTTTATATAGCCTCCTGGCGATTGGCTTATGAAGTCCGGCTTCGATACGTACAGAAGTTGTTTGAGTAACCCCTTGTCGGGATTGCTTATCTAATTCAAGTAGTATCTGGTAGTATAAAATACAGGTAGTGAGTCAATTCATTTATTCGGCAGCGAATACTTTTTTTGGCGTAATACAGGCAAGTTTTTTGCACATAAATCCTGTTAAGCCAACAAATAGTTTACAATTTATATAATTCCCTATATCAATCAATTATATGATATACCGCTAACTAAATATTTATTATTATAAGGTGTATAAATATACAATTATAAAAAAAATTAAAGTACAAATTACTAAAAATACAAATTATCTAACGTTCAAAAATAGCCTATAAATATTGATAACCAGTTAGTTAATAGCACTGGAATATAAAAAACAGAACGCTCAGTAAACAAATAGCTTAGATAACCTTAATCAAGAAAAGGTGTACGAAAAAGTAGATATGTAAACAAAATAGTTATTGCTTTTTTGTAAGTTGATTTTACCTTTGATGCGTCAGCAAATAAAGCCTTTATAAACGGTGTAAAAACTTTTTTAGGTAGATATACTCCGCCAGAAAGTTGCCCTTAACCCAGTCGTGAGAAAGTGTATATCTGCTTTTCCTGAGCCTTATTTCTCATCATTCTATGAAAAAAATTATCCTCACCGGTGCCGCTATTGTAGCGCTTGCTGCAGCCTGCTTCGCACAGAATAATACATCGACGATTAGCCAGTCTGGCAACCAACAGAGTGCAGAGGCTACTCAGAAAGGTAAGGATCTGATATCGACTATTGTACAGACCTCGGCTGGCGGGATTACCAACGTTGGCAATTTTGCAAAGACTGTCCAGAAATCAGCTTCATTAGTCTCGGAGAAAAATCAGGCCATCATTAACCAGTTAGGTACGGCCTACGGCTCTGCTACTATCGAGCAGGAAGGCGTTGGTAATCAATCAACGATCAACCAGAAAAATAACAACGCCGAATCGAGCGGAGATGGCAACTTGGTAACAACGTTCCAAAGGGGGTTCAATCAAGTGCTGACCGTTAACCAGAATGATAATTCGAAAAGTAATCTGGTTACGATGCGCCAGGAGAATACAGGGGCGGCTCAAACAGCAACGGTTGACCAAAACAATGTATCCACCCGAAACTCGGCTACAACAAACCAGTTTGGCAATAACAATACCCTAAGTATTAGTCAGTCGAATAATTCGAACAACAACACCGCTAATGTTCGGCAGGGTTTTGCCCCCAACACGGGTGCCAGCGCATTTAATGCAACGGCTCTCGTTGAACAAAACGGCGGAGCTTTGGGCAGTTCGTCGGGCAACGAGTCCACCATAACGCAAATTAATAGAGCGTCTAACATCGCCAAAATTTTTCAGAACAACGGCAGTGGGGGCATAGGCGAAGCAGGGAATGATGTTACTATCAATCAATCAGGTGTCCTGGGGTCGATTGCCAGCGTAAGCCAGAGTAACAATTCCCAGAATAACTCTACGGTTATCAACCAATCCGTGGCTGGTCAGCATACGGCTTATATATCGCAGGATGGCGATGGTAATTTCAACAGCTTTAATAACACGGTAGCAGTTAACCAGACCGGCAGCGGCAATAAAGCGGATGTTCGTCAGTTGGGCATCGATGCCAACAAAAATGGCCAGGGAGGCAGCTATAATAACGCAGCAAACGTTACCCAGTCCAATCAACTGAATCAGGCATTTATCGTTCAGAAGGATTTGAGCGCCTTTAACACGGCAACCATCAATCAGGCCGGAGTTAATGATATAGGGACCATTACCCAATCCATAAACTCAATCGCTAATAACGCAACGATTAATCAGGGCGCATTTAGCAGCGGCAACAATAGAGCGACGATCACACAGCAGCAATCCGCGCCTGAGGGTGGTCTGGGCGGAAACTCAGCTACCATTAGCCAGAACCTACTGGCAGCGGGCAGTGCGAATATTGCAACCATTGTGCAGGGATTTTTACCCTCAGCTACTAACTCAAATGCCAATCTGGCAACCATTAATCAGGAAGGCAGTTCGAACCAGGCTCGTCTGCAACAAACGGGGGATTTAAACATAGCGACGATCATGCAGACCGGCAACGGTAACATCGTTCGAAATGCGGATGCCTCCCTTAATTCCTCAGCCCTTCAGCTAGGGTCGAACAACAAACTGACCGTAGAACAGATAGCCGGAGCCAGTGGCAACATTGCCAACGTAGCCCAGATTGGTTCGGATAATATTGCCAATATCCTGCAAAATGGTTCAGCTAATACTGTCAACTTGTCGGAGATCGGTAATGGCCAAAAGATCTCCGTCTCACAGGCAGGCACTGGCAATACAGTAACTATCAGCCTCATTGGCAACTAGCTTTCAGGTTGTTTCGAGTTTATTTACGGCGGCAAAACACAATGAGTTACGCTTAAACGATACGTTAATCATGAAAAACTTCTTTTTAGTAGGACTTGCCGCCTTGAGCGGTGCAGCGGCCAGCGGCCAGAATAAAGCGACTATTACGCAGGAGGGAAATGCCCATGAAGTATCCGTCGTACAGCAGGGCTCAGGCAATACATCCGTTATAAACCAGTCGACCACGGAGATTGGTAACCGAGCTACTGTCAACCAGTCGGGCAACGGTAATGTCGTCACCATCAATCAAGGCGGCAACGACGATTACAGCGCGGCAGGCTCGAAAAATTCAGTAAACGCCAATCAGTCCGGTCAAGGTGAAACGATTATAACCCAAACGAATGGCGGTAATACAATAAGCGTTTACCAGGGGCCTGCCTCACCTGATAAAAAGAAGAGTCAGAAAGGAAAACAGAAATAATTGTAGCGGGCAAACACTTTATCGCCTGATAGCGTACCCCTTTGAAGCGTCTTTCTACTGTCTTTTACGACGGTGGAAAGACGCTTTTCTTATGTAAATACATGATCTCAAAAAATAGCCTGGCTCCAAAACGTTTTTTATATACCAGATACTTTGCATACCAGTACTCATCAAAAAAACAGGTTAAGTAAAACTAATAATAAGCTTGAGCCACTTCGACAAAGTCATTCGTTGCTCACTTATCTAAAGACAAATTAAATTGCCAATAATTCTTCGAAAGAATACAGTAACAAAATTATATACATTTTTTTATAATTGACACCAAAATAGCAAACAAACATAACATAAAATATACCTTAAATTTTAAAAATCGATATTATCTACAATACTACTGCTTAATTTTTACAATATAAAAACAATACTCTTTTCTCACTACCATTTGCTAAATATAGGCTTAAAAAAATTAATTATTATACATAAAAAATAAAGACTTTGTCCACGAACGTACGCATATAAAATACTAACTTATTCTATCCAACGCACTGTATTACAATATATTATATTTTATTATTAAAAATTCACATTAACCATTTCCACGGTTATTTAAGTATAAAACCCGGGGGTTATATACGTTAAAATGTAAGTATGTAAAGGCAACAACATTGATTTTCACTAAGGTTAAAAGTAGCTTTGAACAGCGAAATTAAATAGCAGTCCGGGTCGCCTATTGAGAGTCTGTTTATGATGTTAATTACATGAGGTGAAGTAATTCAAATTCTTCAAAATAATGTAACCTTAACTAAACATAACTTGCAAAAACCGATAACCATATTGGCTATTATAAACAGTACATTACTATCTAGTACAAGCAAAATCAAAACCATTATTCACTAAAGAAAAACCTAATTAACCATCTGTTCACAACCTCAACTCAACACCCGTTCCTTAAAAAGTGTGGCAGTGATGCTACCTGAATCGCCTACGAAAGCTGCAAAGTTTTCAACCAGACATTAGTTCTGTTGGCTTGTTATAAAGTAACCGGCCAAATGCTAATTAAGCAACTCTACCCCTATTGCACGCACATTAGTGGTAATGCTCACTGTATTAAAGCCAAGCCACCTGTAAGATCTGCACTACGACATGCCCAGGCATCTAGACTGTTAAAACCTCTATCAATTCTACCCTTTTAATTATTACCCTTAAACATGAAAAAGTTTATTCTTTCAGGTATTGCGCTGCTTGCCTTAGCAGCATCATCTTACGCCCAGAACAGCACTACCTTAACCCAGTCGGGTAACGGCAACAGCGTAGGGACGATCCAAACCGGTAGCTTAAACACCGGTACCATCACCCAGGTTGGCGACAATAATAAGGTCGGCCAAAGTGATAACGGCCTTGGCACCAGCGGATTGCAGCAGTACGGAACCTCTAATACGGGTACTATTACCCAGAATGGGAACGGCAACAACGGCTACATTTATCAGCGGGGCAACGAGAACACGACTACTGTTACGCAAACGGGTAATAACAATGATGGACAGGCCGTTGACAACAGTGCATCGAACCTGAATGTTTCGACCATAACCCAGTCCGGTAACGACAACAAATCAGGCGTATTCCACACTACGGGCAGTTCAAATAATACCTTTACAACAACACAGACGGGCGATCGGAATCAGGTTCTGGCAACCAGTTCTTATATATTACCGCCACAGTACGGCAACTTTAACACCACTACAATTACCCAGACCGGTAACGACAACATAATTAGAATGGCGCAAACGGGGGGTAACATGAACACCTTCCTGGCTAATCAGGATGGAAACGGCAATACAGCAGATGTCATTCAACTGGGTAGTAATAACACCATTGGTAATAATGATAATGGAAGCGGCCCGATAGGTCTTCAGCAGATCGGTGCCAATAACGTTGCTGTGATGTCGCAGAACGGTACGGCGAACAACGCCTTTATTCAGGAAGTAGGTAGCAATAATAACAGCACCATCATTCAGGTAGGCGACAATAATGACGGTCAGGTTCAGGATTACTTCAGCAGTGGAAACACGGCCAGTATCACCCAGACCGGCAACAACAACAAATCGGGTGTGTTCCGCGACGGTGGTAGTGAGAACACGTTTACCTCTGTCCAGACTGGGAATAACAACCGGGTTGTGGCAAATGGAGGTTATATTCTGCCTCCACAGTATGGAATAGGCAACATGATTGACATTACTCAAACCGGCAATAGCAACCTGACTACGTTACGGCAGTTGGGCAATGGCAACGATTTAATGGTATCGCAGGCGGATGGCAATCAGACGGCCATTCTGGTTCAAAGTGGCAACACAAATATGCTGAGCGTTACCCAGTCGGGCTTGGGTAACCTGGCAACTGTATCGCAATTTGGTTCGGGCAATTCGGCTTCTGTGGTTCAGACTGGCGTTGCCCCTTAAGCAGCCAATTTACGAGTAAAGCTTTCTGCTCAACCGTAAGCCGCTTCAGATGGAGCGGCTTACGGTTGAGCAGAAAGCTGTTTCCTAACCAGCTTCCAGGTTATGAAAGGAGCAATAGGCAACTACCCGCCCTACAACTTAACGGTCTATATAAAACTATAAGTAACTAATTAAAAATACACACCTCATATATACCATTTAATCGATACATATATCATTTACTTACCTTAAAAGTAACTATTCAAAAAAGAGCTGGTATTTTTATCTTACCAATACAATCTATTAGTAAACGTCTTTGACTGGTCATACCTAAAATTTCTACATCGGTTATACTGCAGTCGACTGATTATGCACCAATGGGTGTAGCTGACGGTATTAAGCGCTAAACCTCATGAAACGGCTAAAGGAATTACTACTGATTTGTTTGACATTGGTCAGTTTTGCCGGCTGGGCGCAGGACCCCGATCTGGAGGGAAAGCTGGACGAAGGAACCATGAATGAAGCGGTAATAACCGAAGAAGGAACCGAAACGCTGCTGCTGGATAATACCCGGTCGAAGATCGGCCGCGATTTCTATGAAGCGTTCTTCCGCCATTATGCCGAACTCCCAAAGACAGCCGCGTCCCTTTTCCCGACCGATACAACCCTTAAGATAAGCCCAAACGTAGAGCTGGCTATTAACGCGTTCGTTGTTACAATTGATGAGTTACCTGCTTTGGGGGCCGGTACGAGCATTATTTCAGTCTCGCTGAATGATCAGCTGGTTTGGCAGAACTACGTCCAGATCCGTCAGGAAGTGCTTGAGCTGTATGCGTTCAATGCAGCCGAAGTTATCAATCAGTATGTACTTAATTATCAGGAGCTTCAACGATCCCTTGAGAACGACGATCAAAAGGGAACCGGCATTTTCTAACTAATCACGTTTCTCTTACCCAACATGAAAACACGTTTATTTACTCTTCTTTTCGTGGTTTGTCTGGCTGGCTACTGCTCTGCTCAGGCATTTGTATACCACCCCAACAATCCAAATTTTGGGGGCAACACCTTCAACTATTCGTGGATGTTAAGTTCGGCCCAGGCCCAGGACCGCACCACCGATCCCACGGCAACGGTCCGTACCGCAAATGGAACAACGCAAACCGGTTCCCTCAATTCGTTTGCTCAGTCTCTCCAGAGTCAGTTGCTAAGCCGCATTACCAGCAGCTTGGTAGGCTCTCAGTTTGGCGAGGGAACACTCAAGCCCGGCACGTACAAATTCGGTGAATACCAGGTCGATATCAGCAATGGCGCTAGTGGTGTTGTTGTTCGGATCGTGGATGGAAAGGGTGGAGAAACCTCCATTACCATCCCATATTATTGATTGGTCGGGCAACGGGTGTTAGTAATCGCCCAATCCGGGTACCGCATTACTTCCTCTTTTTCTTCTTTAACTCATCCAATGAAAGTACTTTTTTTCAAAGCTATCCAGCTCCTTATGCTGACTAGCTTGGTGGGCATTTTGTCGGGGTGTACCGCTTTTTTCTTTCAACCCACAAAAGCCCGTCGCGCTCGGCTAGGAGAAGAAACACCAGTTACAGCGGACTTACACCGACTGCCGGTTGCCAAAGAAAAAATCATCACTGCCGTTTACAAGTTTCGGGACTTAACCGGTCAGTATAAGCAGATTGAAGCGGGGTCGACCTTCTCCACCGCCGTTACCCAGGGAACTACCAACATACTGCTTAAAGCGCTCGAAGAGAGTGGCTGGTTTTTACCCATCGAACGCGAGAATGTCAGTAATCTTCTCAATGAGCGAAAAATTGTTCGCTCCAGTGTAGCCCAGTATAAAGAAGGCGAGAATTTGCCTCCTTTGTTGTTTGCTGGTATTATTCTGGAAGGGGGCGTTGTTTCGTACGATGCCAATATCATCACCGGTGGTGGCGGGCTTCAGTACTTCAGCGCCGGTGGCTCAACACAGTATCGGCAGGATCGGGTAACGGTTTACCTGCGGGCTGTATCCACAAAGTCGGGGAAAATTCTTAAAACGATTTATACCTCCAAAACCATTCTGTCGCAAACGGTCAACGCCAGCCTGTTTCGGTATGTGACCTTTAAACGGCTGCTGGAAACCGAAACGGGCCTGACCACGACCGAACCGGGTCAACTGGCGGTGACGGAAGCCATCGAAAAGGCCGTTCAGGGGCTCATCATTGAGGGTGTACGAGATGGATTATGGCTCCCGGCCGATAATCAGGTTGCTGCCATGCAGGCGGTTGTGAAAGACTACGAGAAAGAGAAAACCGTAATGAGCGAAACGGATGTGTACGGCATACGTCCCGAAGTAGCTCCGCCTTTTCTGAGCATACACACCTATGCCGGTGCGATGCGGTATTATGGCGACTACGCTCGCCATACTATAAAAGGAAGTTACGGAGCTTCTGTCGATTTCCATATTACACCCGCCTTTGGCTTGCAAGTGAACGGTGCTACGGGCGTTCTGGCCAGCGAAGGGGCTTTTTCGACGAACATCACCTCCCTGGAAGGTAATCTGATTCTTCGTTTAACGCCCTATCAGCGCTGGACGTCCTTACTATTTGCGGGTGCCGGTGCTGTTTCGCAGAGTGGCTCATCGCCCTTTCAATGGCGAGGAGCCAGTTACTTACAGGCTCAGGGGGGAGTTGGTGTGCAGTTTTCGCCGAGTAAGTTAATCGGATTTCGCTCTACGTTGTCTTATAACCAGCCTTTTACGGATGCGCTGGACAGTAAAGTGGCCGGAACCCGTAATGACTACTACCTGCGGGGAACGCTGGGGTTGGTTTTCCATATCGGCCGCTTCTCACCACCAAAAGTGAAGCCACTCACTCCGCAGCAGCCGGTAACGAACAAATAACGTATCGGCCCGCTACCGCTTGACCAATCGATCTCAAATTTTATAATGAAATACTTTATCTATTTAACCATTCTGGCGGCTAGCCTGATTGGCCTCTGGAGTTGCAATGAAGAAACGTTCGTTACGCCCGTTCAACTCACCAGCGTTCGGGGAAGAGTACTTTACAGCACCACGCAGCAACCCGTTCGGGGCGCTACCGTAACGCTGTCGCCTACCAGTCGGGTTATATCAACGGATTCGTCCGGTTATTTTCGTTTTGATAGTGTGCTGGTGGGCAGCTACACCATTCAGGTAACAAAAGCCAACTATGGAACGGGTATAGGAACGGTTTCGGCCACAGCCGATGCCTCTGCGCTGGTGACCATTTTAGTAACGGAAGATGCCGCCCTCAACAGGCCGCCAACTTCGCCTACGCTGGTATCGCCCGCCACCAATACAACCATACAGTCAACGACAGCCACCCTTAAATGGAAAGCTACCGACCCAAACCGGGATAGCCTTACGTACGATGTGCTGCTGTTTAAAGGCGGAAGCACCACACCCACCTCGTCGTTTACAGGGCTGACCGTCGACACCCTGAACGTGTCGGCCCTGGAGTACAACACCACCTATCTGTGGCAGGTCATTGTAAAAGATAAAGTCAACACAGTAAATGGGCCAGTCTGGTCGTTCCGCATTGGTGAAGTGCCCGACTATAGCTTCATTTTTGCGCGCCGTACCAACGGCCAGTACCAGATTTTTTCGGCAAACGCAACCGGCCCGGCCGTTCAGCTTACCCGCGACGGCAGCAACTGGCGACCCGTGGCCAGCCCGAACCGTCAACAAATTGCGTTTATCTCAAACGTAAACACCGAACTGCACTTGTACGTCATGAATGCCAACGGTACGAATATCCGGCAGGTTACTACAGTGCCCATATCGGGTTTGTACCAGACGGATCTGTCGTTCAGCTGGTCGCCGGATGGCACCCAGCTGCTTTATCCCAGCAACGACCGCCTGTATGCCGTTCGTACCGATGGAACTGGCCTCCGGGTAGTAAGCCAGGCGTCTGGTGGACGGGTATTTGCCGGTTGCGACTGGACTCCGCAAGGCAACCGGATTGCCGCCCGGACAACCGGCACCAGTGTGTATGATAATGAAATTACAACGTTTATGGCCGATGGTTCGGCATTAAAACTGGTCTATAGCCAGCGGTCGGCACGGGTGGGGAATCCGGCATTTTCGGTCGATGGCCGCCGGTTGGTTTTTTCGGCCGATTCCAGTGGCTTCATGAATGAACAGGGCCGCCAGCTCGACGCCCGGCTGTATCTGCTCGATCTGAATACGAATGGAATCATCAGTTTATCGTCCAGCCAAAGTTCGTCAGGTACGGGTGCCGCGGGTAAACCGGCCGGAACCAACGACATTGACCCCCGTTTTTCGCCAAATGGTGCGCAGATTATCTTTACAAATACCGATAACACGGGCAACGGAGTACGCTCCGTGTATACCCTGGACCTGAACTTCACGACTGGCCAGAGCACATCCTCGAACCGGAAACAACTGTTTACCTCGGCCGAAATGCCCTACTGGCGATAAGGCCCTGTTGGCGATACAGGCCAGAGGCAGACAATACCCCGAAAAGCGCTGTAGCCTATGCTCAACGGGGTATTGTCTGCACTTACTTATGGACTTTGATGCAGATAAACCGCAAATCGGCCATCATAATAGCTTAGTTTATAGAAGGGTAATTTCTTCGTGCCTGGTTTTGGATAAAAGGCTTCTGGCCTATACAAATAGTCCATGAGTATAAAACCAGCTTTGTGCTGATTCGCCCAGAGGGGAAAATCTTCCTGTTTTGTTGAATAGTACGTAAAGTTCTCATGACATAACAAGCGTGGATATTGCTCGTACTCGTCGAAGAAAAACGTGAGCGGTACCAGGCCCGTCGCGTTGTCGGGAATGTATGGCCGCAGTTTCTGGTAAGCTACCGGGACACTACCGAGTGTATAATTTGCGTAGATTATCTCTATGGTTCCATAAAGGCCAATGATAAAATAGGCCGCCAGGACAATCCGAAGGCTCCAGCCAGTAAAGGGATTGCTGCGATAAAGCTCGTATATGATGACCAGCATAAAGGGCATAAAGAGAGGCATATAGCTCCCGGAGCCGTGCTTGGTAATGAGCCAGAACGAAACCAGCAAAATCAACGAATAGAACTTGATCAAACCGGGCAATCGATGGATGAACTGGCGCTGATGCCAAAGCATGAATACCAGCAGTCCAGACAAGGCCGCCTGTTCGGGAGATTCAAAAAACAGCCTCGGAAACGTAAGCATAACCTCCAGCTTGGAATGCCAGTCGAAAGCAGTCTGCGTAGCAGGATCGTGGCGAAATTGATAGTACCAGATTGAAAAGCCGTCTCTTGCCTGCACAATGTCGATGAAGTAGGCCAATGTTGTCAATCCGCCAACAAGCGAAAAAAACATCGCTTCTTTCAATCGGCGGGTATATAAATAGGTACACGCACCAGCGATCAGGTAAATGACTCCATTGAGATGACACAGCATAGCCAGGCCCGCTAGTAAGCCAGCCAATGCTGCATGGCGCAGGGGGTGACGTTGGGACCTAATACACAGGAATGAACCGAAGCCTATGGCCGCCAGCAGCAATTCAGGGCGATTCTCAAAGCTCAATCTGATCAACACCCGATTGCAGAAGACCAGGATTAAAATAAGCAGAATAAAGTACGACGGATTCAATTTGTTTTCCTGGCGTATATAAGCAATGATTTCGGCCAGAATGACACCGAACGGAATCAACCCCATAAGCTGAACCGTTGGCAGACCAAGCCCGAGTAGCTTAATTAACCCTGCACCCAAAGTAAGAAACAGCTTATGGCTAACAAGCAATTGATTTTCCCAACCAAGAATACCCCTAAAAAACTCGGAGCGTATGATTCCATCTTTCTGTAGCCAATAAGATTGCTCAGCGAACCAAGCATCATCACCGGTTGGGGTGCGGTGCCATAGCGTTAACAGAAACAAAAAAACGAATATGGAAAGGACGGTTACTAACAACCGAGACGTTGGCATCACAGGAAAATAGGCGTTTATAAGTCAAGAGCACATTTTATAAAAACTCCCGGCAGTGTTACGGTACAAACTTTTGATTGGAAAGAAGTCGGTCTGAACCAGCCGAAATAATCCGGATCGGAGTATCTTTTCGCTCTTTCGTTTTACGACAAGATGCGACAAATTGAGCAGTAATAAGCACACGTGAACGAAAAGTCAGGTAGTTTTAGGTACAGTCGCTAAGGCCGCACCACGCCCCATCCAATTCGACTCAACTTAAAATCCTCAGCAAGATCAATCTAACATAAGCGCCAACAGGCAGTTTTAACAGAAGGATAACACTTGGCAGGGCGGCTAACTTCACTCATTGAGCCGCACGCCTGCCTATTCTTTTGCGATTCTATGTTTGTCAGGCTATTTATTAACTTACTACTCGTACTCGTCCTTTTCCATGGTGTAACGGTTCCCTCGATGGCTCAGGATACAGCCACAACGAACGCGATACCGGTGCCTCAAACCATTCCGGATACATTATTATTTAAAATTCAAAAAGCCCAGTCTGTCATTTCGCAGATCAAGGCGGCCAATAAACGGAAATACGGTATCTCTCGGATACGGTCGGGACTGGCCGATGTCAAAGCGAACCTCGCGCCCATTGTCGCCGATATGCGGGCGCATGGCCAGGAAGTTGACACCAAGAATCTGGTCAACTATAGCCTGATTTTGAACGATGGGCTGAAAAAACTAACCGACTGGCGGACAACGCTTTCCAAGTCAAACAATGATTTACAGTCGAATCTGGACCAGGTGCTGGCCCTTAGCACCGATTCATTATTAACGGTAGACGGAAGTGACACGACCGATAAAAAGCTGTATGCCGATCAGCTCCGAAGCCTTAAATTTCAATTGCAGGACGCAGGCACCCGCACCAGTGCCCAGTTGGACACCGTCAGCCGCTTACTGGCCGACGTATCGGGTACTTATTTAACGATTGGCAACCTGCAAACGACGATCAACGAACGACTGCAGAAATCGTCGGAGAATAAATTCCAGCAGGAAGCGCCCTATTTATGGGACGCACCGGCTTTACTGCCGTTGGGGGATTTTCCCATGCTTCTTCAGTCAAGCTTTCAGGGACAAAGTAAAATTTTCACTTATTTCGTTTCTGCCACCTGGGATAACCGCATCCTGCTTATAATGCTGTGCGGCCTGTTTTTTGCCTGGGTCTTTTTCAACTACAAAAAAGCGCAAAGACCTTCATTACGGGAGAAGGTGAACCCACAGCGTTTCAACTATCTGAAACCAGTGCCGGTGCTTGCCTCTCTCATTGTACTGCTCAACCTAACACCCCTTTTTGAGCCGCAATCGCCTTCGCTGTACGTAGAGATTACCCAGTTTCTATTGTTTGTGGTACTTACCGTCCAGTTTTGGTCGCGGTTCTCGCAACATGAACTCAGGATGTGGCTCCTGATCGGCACGATGTATATGCTGCTCGTGGTTGCCAATGCCCTGGTTAGCGATCCGCTGTTCATGCGCCTTGGCCTGATCGCCCTGAACATCGGCTTTATCTACATCGGTATTGTATTTTCCCGCCGGTTACCCCGCCAGCACATTAGCGCCCGGGTTGTTCGGGTTGTGACGACACTATTTATGGTGCTTCAGATACTGGCTATCATCCTCAATATTCTCGGGCGCATCAGCCTGGCTAAAACGTTTGGTATAACGGCCGTTATCGGGCTGATTCAGCTAACGGCTTTGGGAGCCTTTATCGAAGTAATTCTGGAAACACTTGATTTACAGATTAACCTGAGCACCAGCTCGGAGGGCCTTTTTTCAAGGGTCAACGTCAATCATATTCGCCGGTCGTTCCGGAAGGGGCTTTCCTTTATAGCCGTTACCTTGTGGCTAATCGTTTTTTTCATCAACATCGGCGCAGCCGATACGGTCTTTAATATCCTGCACCACATTCTCACCAGACCCCGTTCGTTTGGCAGCCTGACGTTCACACTGAGCAATGTGTTGTCGTTTTCGATCATCATCTACCTGTCGAGTCTCCTTCAGAAAAACATCGGACTGCTGTTTGGCGAGAGCCAGCTGCCGACAGAAACTGAGCAGATTGGGCAGCTAAGTTCGGTGCTGGCGCTGGTTCGCCTGGTGATCATCATTGCCGGGGTGTTACTGGCTATCGCGACCTCCGGCATATCTGTCGATAAGTTTACCGTTGTGCTGGGTGCGCTCAGTGTGGGTATTGGCCTGGGAATGCAGAATATCGTGAGCAACTTTGTATCGGGCGTAATCCTGATTTTTGAAAAACCCTTCAAAATTGGCGATTACGTAGAACTGGCTGATAAAAAAGGCAGGATTCGCGACATCGGCATCCGCTCAAGCCGGATGATTACCCCACAAGGCTCCGAAGTGATTATTCCCAACGGCGACTTATTATCCAACCGGCTGGTAAACTGGACATCGGGCGATACGTACCTGAAAACGGAGTTCACGCTGAAAGTAAGTGCTGATACGGACTTACAGGCCGTACAGGAAATTGTAACCAACGAAGTGAGTCAACTGGAGGGCACGCTGCCAAACCGGCCGGCGGACGTAATCGTCACGGCTATTGGGGGCGACAGCGTCGAACTAAAAATACAAGTCTGGTTGACAAGCGTTTACAGCGAAGTTTCGTTGAAAAGCCAGTTGTTTCAACGCTTGCTGACGGCATTCAAAGGAGCATCCATCAAACTACTTTAACTGGCGTTGGGCACGGTTAATAACTGTGCCCAACGCCAGGCACTAACTCATAAGCGCGGACTTATCGAGTATCTGAACGACATCCTTTGTCAATACTTTCTGGCCGGTTCGGGCGGCTTCGAAAATGGCTTCGATCAGTTGAACATCCCGCTTACCCAGTTCGCCGGGTACGGTTGTGGGCTTGTTTTGCAGGATGCAGTTGGCAAAGGCATCCATCTGATGCGCCTGTTGAGGTACGTTCTCAATTTCCATTTTACCCTGGCTGGTTTTTCCTTCCAGACCATCATATGCGTAGGCCGGAGATAGTTCAAACCAACCTTTGGCGGCTTCGGCCCGCAGCTTGTTGTACTTATCGTTGAAACTGGCTTTGCAGCCGGCTATGGTTCCATCGGGAAAATACAGGCTAAAATCCATGCCTTCTTCAATCTTGCTGAATTTCTCCCTATCCGTAACCGGGTGCTTTCGGGCCGTAACAGCAATGGGTATCTGCCCTTTGGTATAAATAGCCCCCTGTATGCAATACACACCCACATCGCGCAAGGGGCCGCCCCCACCCACACCGCGTCCCAACCGCCAGGGTGAGCTTTCGTCCTGAACCTGCCCATTTTCGGCTACGATCCGATTTATTTTCCCAAAGGCCTCCTTCTGTCCCAGTCGCATCATCTCCTGATTATGCGGCTCAAAATGCAGCCGGTAGCCAATGGACAATTGCCGATTGGCTTTTTTACAGGCGTCAATCATCTGCTGACACTCTTCGGCATTCATAGCCATTGGCTTTTCGCAGATAACGTGCTTACCCGCTTTGGCCGCCCGAATGACATATTCGGCGTGCATGGAGTTAGGGAGCACTACATACACAATGTCGATATCCGGGTTGTCGGCAATTTTATCGAACGTCTTGTAATCGTAAATATTCTTTTCGGGGATGTTGTACTTTGACTTCCACTTCTCGGCTTTATCTGGTGTGCCCGTTACGATACCCGCCAGTCGGCAGTTGGTGGTCTTTTCAAGTGCCGGTGCCAGTTGACCTTCGCTGTATTGTCCAAGTCCAACAAGGGCAATGCCCAGCTTACGCGTCGAGCCCTGTGTAGTGGTAGTCGAACTGGCCGACTCGGCCGTTGCTTTATCACTTTTGCCCCCGCAGCTTTGCAGGCCCAGTACAGACAGTCCGGGAAGTACAACCGAAGCCGCGCCCATCTGGTAAATGAACTGGCGTCGTGAGTGAGAAGATTGTTGCATAACGAAGACAGATTTAGCCTAGAAAACCGACTGGTAAAGCCCGGCGATTTTACCTGTTCTAACCTTCCCCTGCCTTAAATGTTCGGTCACAGAGTCCCCAAGTGAGTTTCTGGGAGACCCGACATCACCTGTTAAAAAAAAAGAGACTGCTTATAAAAGCAGTCTCGAGAACAAATTTGACGTTAGTTACCGGGCGAGCCAGCCACCCGTAAATCCGGCTTTAATCAGGCCACGCTTAATATGCGGATTCTTCTGCATCAGTTTCCAGATGAACTCCGAGCGCATATTCTCAGCCATCAGCAGGATAGGTCCCTGGTCGATGCCGAGGTAGTCAATATCGAACCAGCCGTTTTGTGTGGAGCCATTGGAAACACGAGCCGGATAGCGATACGTTGGATTAAAGGCATCACGAAAACCATAGTCGCCATACAGTTTCGCCCCATATTTCGCTTTCATGGCCCGCAGAGCAGGCACTGACAGTTCCGGCGCAAACGCCATCGAACCACCCGCTGCCGTGGGAGCAATCGTACCATCGTCTACGATCTGCGTGCTGGCAGCTCCCCGCGCCCGATACGAGAAAAATTGCTTTCCATTTATCAACGTATCGGCGGGGCCGTCGCAGGCGGTGAGCCCCCAGATGGTCGGGCCGTAGTCCTGCCATTTGCCCGGATTGGCTACGCAGTAGGCCCGGTTGGCATAGGTGGCCCGGCGCGAGTTCTCGAAATAGTCGATGCCTTTGCCCCGCATATACTCGTCTTTGATACCCCGAAAATCAATCCAGACGTGTGAGTACTGATGACCAAACAGTGGGTCGAAATTCACGTGCGTCTGGTCGTAGAAGGTTGCCCACGGATATGATTTGGTCCAGGCGGCCCAGACATCGGTGCCAACAGCGTGCGTGGGCGAACCCAGCGCCAGGACATACAGTAGCATTCCTTCGTTATAGCCGGTCCAGTCGTTCTTGATGAAGCCGGATTCCGGGTGCCAGCCCATCGACACAAACGGCCTGGACGCCGGACCGTTGTTATTCTGAAACCACACCCAGTCAACCCGGCCGTAAATCTGGTCGGCGAGTTGGCGAATTTCCGTTTCAACGGCGTTGTTCTGATCAAAATAGCTTTGTGCGCTCAGGATGCCACCCAGCAGCAGGGCCGTGTCAATGGTCGACAGTTCAACCTGCTTGAAACGTTCGCCGGTTTTCATATCCAAAAAGTGGTAGAAAAAACCTTTGTAGCCCGTTACGCCCGTTGCCTTATCGGATTGCGGTGCCTTGGCGAAGAAGCGGAGCGTTTTCAGGGTACGGTCGGCGGCTTGTGCCCGCGTCACATAGCCGCGCTCCACCCCCACCAGATACGACGTTAGCCCAAAGCCCACGGCGGCAATACTGGCAAACGAGTTGGATGGTGCCCGGTCAGGAACCAGCCCGTTTTCGGCGTTCGTCGTCTCCCAGAAATAGCGAAACGTATCCTTTTGCAGACTATCCAAAAACGTATTGTCGGAGCCGGACAGTTTGAAAGCGGTTGAAGCAGGGGGCACTGATTGCGTTTTTGGCTGGCAGCAGACAATCGTGAGGCTGGAGCAGGTAAGGAGAATGGCGAGGAGTTGTTTCATAAATTAAGCTGTAAAAAATACCACCCCCAACCCCTCCTGTTTTAGGAGGGGTCTCAAACAAGGGTACCCCGTTACAAAGCCTCCTCCTGTTTCAGGAGGGGATTGGGGGTGGTACTTCAGTTGGGATGGAAAACACCTGCTAATACCCCGGATTCTGCGTCAATTGACCACCGCTCAACTGAATTTGCGGTTGGGGAATCGGGAATACTTCGTGCTTACCTGCTACAAAGTTCTTACCAAGGGCCTGATAAACAGCCGCTGCCCGTCCCTGCCGGACCAGATCGAAATACCGGTCGTGCTCAAACGCTAACTCGACTCGGCGTTCGTTCCAGATAGCCAGCCGCAAATCGGCCTGGGCGGTTGTCGTTACGTTTGGCAAAGCCGTAGCGACACCACCCCGTGCCCTTGCCCGCACCTGATTCAGGGCCGTGACGGCTTTGGTTGGCTGGCCAAGTTCATTGGCGGCTTCAGCATTCATCAATAGTACTTCGGCGTAACGCAGTACCCGAACATTTTTACTGGTTTCCCAGGTGTTACCGTTGTTCGTTTCCCGCGTGAAACTCACGTAGGCTTTCATATTGTAATACGGATTTTCGGCGTTTGGGCTAACCACCCGGCCATCCCAGAGCGTCATACCGCGTTGAATGATGGTGCCATCCTTGCGGGTATCGCCGGGTTCGTACGCTTTGACCAGATTTTCGGAGGGCGTGTTGAAACCCCAGCCCCAGCCGTTTTCACCCCGTGCGCCCTGCGATTCGAAATAACCCTGAACCCCTTTATTGGGCGTTACACCCCGACCCTGAATCTCGAAGATCGACTCAACACCGTTCTCCGACGATTCGCGCCAGAGTTCGGCGTAGTTAGGCTGCAAGGAATACTGACCTGATGCAATGACCTCGTCGGTCAGTTGGAGCACCACATTCCACTTCTTTTCGTACATCGACACTTTAGCCAGTAAGGCTTTGGCGGCTCCTTTAGTGGCTCGGCCCAGGTCGGCTGAGTTGTACTGCGATTTCTCCGGCAGATTCGCGACGGCCGTTGCCAGATCGGTTTCAATCTGCGTGTAGACCTGCGCCGACGTCGCCCGCACCCGTCCCTGCTGAATATCGCTGGCGTTGGTCGGGTCGGCCACTTTGGTAATCAGCGGCACCCCGCCAAACGAGCGAACGAGGTTGAAATAGCAATAGGCCCGCAGGAAACTGGCTTCGCCGATGAGCCGGTTCTTCAGGGTGTCGTTGATGGTCAACGCCGGGAGATTGTCGAGCGCCTGATTGGCGCGGGCAATGGCTTCATACTGGCCACCCCAAACTTCGTTGAACGAGATGCTGGAGGGCGTGAACGTAAAGTTGTCCAACTGGTCCTTATCCGTGCCTGTATCGCCCGGTGAGCTGCCTTTATCGGCATCATCCGAGGCAATGCTGGTAAGGCCATTCCACGAAAATGAGTGAAAATTCCAGTCGACCATTTTGGAATAAATGGCGTTGACTAGACTCGTAGCCGCATCGGCATTACTCGAGAAAAAATCCGTTGGGGTTTGCTGTCCCTGGGGCGGCACATCCAGAAAGGACTTGGAACAGCCACTGGCAATCACCAGACCGCCAATGCAGGTGTATGTAATGAGTTTCTGAAACGTTTTCATCTGCGTTGTTTACTTAAAAGCCAATGTTCAGACCTGCCAGATAAGCCGACGTGACCGGATAGGTTCCCAGCTCGATACCGGCGTTCAACGGGTTACTGCCCGGCAGTTCCGGGGTATATCCGGAGAACGCTTTGATAGTCAGCGCATTTTGCGCCGTCACGTAGAACCGAACTCGACTTACTTTCAGCGACGACACCAGTTCCTTTGGTAAGGTATAACCCAGCGTTACGTTGTTGATTCGGAAGAAAGACCCCGATTCGACGTAATAGGTTGAAGAAACAGGCACGGAATTACTGGCGCGTGGTTCGGTGTTGCTGGGGTTAGTTGACGTCCAGCGGTCGGCGCGTGAAGCTTCGATGTTCTCGTTACCAAAGCGCTGGGCCTTTTTGCCATTGTACACTTTGTTGCCGAAGTTGGCGTACCAGTCGGTCGAGAAGTCGAAGCCGCCGTAGGTGAAACCACCGTTGATGCCGAAGTACAGTTTAGGCTGGTAGGAGCCCACGAACACACGGTCATTATCGTCAATAACGCCATCGCCGTTCTGGTCTACGTAGCGGAAATCGCCGGGTTTAGTACCCTGAATTTTAGCCGCCGTGTTGTTCACCTGCTCCTGAGTCTGGAAAATACCATCGGTTTGCCACACCCAGAAGCTCCCTACCGGCTGACCAACTGCTGTGCGGGTCGTGTACTGCCCGTTGCCAATGCCGCCTTCGTTGATGGGCAATCCGCCCTGCACATCTTCCAGCCGGTTGCGGTTGATGGTGGCGTTTGCGCCGATGTTGTAGTTGAAGCCGCTGCTTGAGTTGTTGCGCCAGTTCAGGGCAAATTCAAAACCCCGGTTCCGAACACTGGCCGCATTGGTCAGGTAAGCCGCGTCGACATCCCCGAAGATGGCGTCGATGGGCCGCTGGAACAGGGCGTCGCTGGTGAGTTTATTGTAGTACGTAAATTCTCCCGTCAGCCGGTTCTTGGCGAGGGCGAACTCCAGGCCAATGTCCGTACCGGTCGTTACTTCCCAGTGTAGATTCGGATCGATCAGGTTAGTGATGGTCCGTCCCTGTTGCAATGTCTGGTTCGGCCCGAACGCGTAGTCGAGTCCGCTGGCGATGGTGTACTGAAAGGCACTCGGGTCGATGCGGTCGTTACCGGTTTTACCCCAGCTTACCCGCGCTTTCAACTGGTCGAAGGGTGTTTTGCCGCGTAGAAATGGCTCTTCGCTGATTACCCAGCCAGCTCCCAGCGAGGGAAAGAAGCCCCAGCGGTTGTTGGTTGGAAACTTGCTCGACCCATCGTAGCGCGCCGTACCGGTAAACAGGTAGCGGTCGGCAAAGTTGTAGTTGACCCGACCAATGTACGATTGCCGGGTTTGAATACTGCCCACTTCGCTGTTCGTGGCCGACGAGGCATTGCCCGTATTCAGGTAAAAATAGTTCGACTGGGGAGGTACATCCTGTCGGGCTGAGGTCAGTATGTTGTTCTGGAAACGCTCGACTACATAACCACCCAGGATTTTCACCGTATGCTGTTTCGCGAAGGTGTTGGTATACTCGGCGGTGTTGGTCCAGAGCCAGCGGGAACTAGTCGACCGGCCCACGTTCAGGGCACTCGTCAGATTGCGCTGATTGGCCGATACCTGATAGACTGGATCGTAGTTGTAGGCCCGGTTGGCGTTGCTCTCAATCCCGAAGTTCGAGAGGACTGTAATCTTCTTTAACAGCGTCAGGTTTCCGTAAAACGACCCTTGCAGCCGTAGCCCCTTGGCGTTGTAATTGGTGTAGTCCAGTTGCGCAACGGGGTTCGCTACGTTGTTCCGGGGCGTAAATCCGTAGGTACCGTCAGCATTCCGAACCGGCACGACCGGTGCCTGCTTGTAGGCATTCGTGAACGCGGAGTAGGCCGTTGTGCTGGGGATAGCCGGATCGGCCGTACCCGAAAGGTCTGAATTATCGTTGGCCAGACTCAGGTTGTGGCCCAGTTTCAGCACCGGCGAGAGCGTGTACTCGTTGTTCAGACGGAGGGTCAGACGGCTGTAGTCCGTTCCTTTCAGAATCCCTTTCTCGCTGAAATAACCCGCGCTGAACAGGTAAGTCGTTTTGTCAGTACCACCACTAACGGAGAGCGAATGGTTCTGCTGTATACCCGTACGGGTAATGGCTTTAAACCAGTCGGTGTTGGCTGCGTTGGTAGCCGTTGGGTCGAAGGGTAGGGTGGCCGTTGGGTCGTCGTAGCGAACCGCTTCGTTGTTATATTGGGTAAACAACTGCGCATCGGCCATTTTTACCCGATAGGCGGGCGTCCGAATCCCCACATACGCATCATAATTGACAGTAGGTGCCCCCGATTTGCCGCGTTTGGTGGTAATCAGCACCACACCATTGGCCGCCCGAACGCCATAAATAGCCGTTGCCGAGGCATCTTTCAGAATGTCGACCGAGGTAATATCGGAAGTATTGATGTTGCGAATGTCTTCGGTAATAATCCCGTCGACCACATAAAGCGGGTCGGCCCCGCCCAGCAGCGTACCCGTTCCCCGAATCCGGACGGTAGGTGCCTGACCCGGTGCACCCGAGTTGATGATCTGCACCCCGGCCACCTTACTTTGCAGGGCCTGCGTGGCCGACAGCACCGGCTGCCGCACTAGCTCTTCACCTTTCACCTGCGCAACGGAACCCGTCACGTCAATCTTGCGCTGCGTACCGTACCCAACCACAACAACCTCCTGCAAGGCGCGGGCGTCGTCGGCGAGTTCAACGTTGATGGTGGTTTGATTGCCTACCGGTACTTCCTGAGTAGTCATCCCAATCATGCTGAACTGAATGACCGCGCCAGCGGGTACGCTAATCTGATAATTACCCTCTACATCGGTAGCGGTCCCGGTTGTCGTGCCGCGTACCAGAACGTTTACGCCCGGAAGTCCCTGCTTGTCCTCTTTGTTGACAACCCTTCCTGTAATCTGCTGATTTTGAGCCCACACGTTTCCGCTTACGGCCAGCCAGATTACCGTTAAAAAGTAACCAAGTGTTTTCATAGTTGAGTTAAAATTTAAATTGGGGTACAAAAATAAGTATTCCTATGGGAATACTATTTAAACTTTCTTTAGCCTCATTTTAACCGGCAATGAATCAGAATGTTAGGCAACGAAATATTATTTGGCACCTTTTTTTGTAGATACCGACGCTCGGTACTACAAATGGTTGACCACAAAAATCCTTCATGGGTAGAAGCTCGGGACATCGGCTTTTTTCGCCTGTATGAAGCCTCTACTCCTCCTGTTCCTCGTCCTCTTCTGCCAACCGGTTCGGGTAGTTGGCCAAGCGAAATCGCCGGTAAAAAAACCGAACATTCTCCTTATTCTGGCCGATGATCTGGGCTACGGTGATCTGGGCAGTTACGGTGCTCCTGATATCCGGACACCCCACATTGACTCACTCGTTCGGGCGGGGATGCGGTTCAGCCACTTCTATGCGAACTCGTCCGTTTGTTCTCCCTCACGGGCTGCCCTACTGAGCGGGCGCTATCCCGAGCAGGTGGGCGTACCGGGCGTTATCCGAACCATGCCCGATGACAACTGGGGATATCTGTCACCAACGTCTACCTTACTGCCTTCTGTATTGAAGAAAAACGGGTACCACACCGCCCTGATTGGCAAGTGGCACCTGGGTTTGGAGTCGCCAAATCTGCCCAACGACCGGGAGTTCGATCTGTTTCATGGCTTCGAAGGGGATATGATGGACGACTACTACACGCATTTACGCCACGACCGAAACTACATGCGGCTCAACCGGCAGATCATCAATCCGCAGGGACACGCTACCGATCTGTTTACCCAGTGGGCAACGGATTATCTCGGGCAACGCGCCGGTCAATCAAATCCTTTTTTCCTGTATCTGGCTTACAATGCCCCGCACGACCCCATTCAGCCCCCTGCCGACTGGCTGGCCAGGGTGAAAGCGCGTCAGCCGGGCATCAGTGATAAACGCGCCAAACTGGTAGGTTTAATTGAACACATGGACGATGGTATCGGCAAAGTCATTCAGACACTCCGCGCGAAGGGCCTTTATGAGAACACACTAATCGTGTTTGTCAGCGACAACGGCGGAAAGCTGTTTGATGGGGCTAATAATGGGCCACTGCGTAGCGGAAAAGGGCACATGTACGAGGGAGGCATTCGGATACCAGCCTGTGTAGTCTGGCCCGGTAAAGTTGCCGCGCAAAGCCAGTCTCAGCAACCACTTCTGCTGATGGATATCTTCCCAACATTGCTGGAAGCATCCGGCACAAGCATCGGGCATTCGATTGACGGGCAAAGTTTCTTATCCATTTTGCGGGGAGAAGGTCAGCCGCCAGCCGCCGAACGGCCTCTTTTCTTCATCCGGCGCGAAGGTGGTAGCGAATACAATGGCAAAACAATCGACGCGGTTCGACTCGGCGACTGGAAACTGCTTCAAGACAGCCCGTACAGACCGCTGGAATTGTACAATCTGAAAGAAGACCCATTGGAAAAAACAAACCGGGCAAGCGACCGTCCGGAGGAATTCAGGCGGCTGGAAAAACTCATGCGCGAGCATACGCGCCAGAGTGGAGCCATTCCTTGGGAAAAACGTAACAAAGATTTTTGAGATGCGATTTTGGACGAGTACTAGTTTGCTACGGCTATCGTAGACCGTTCAGCGGGCAGGCCCGCCTGTTTGGCAAACGACGTCAGTAAACGATGGTAGTTCTGTACCTGCTCCTGCCGATAGGCATCGCTCCAGTTCAGTTCAGCAGCCATCAGGTCGGCAACCTGCGGAGTAATCTGGGTTGTTAACTGCCAGTCGGCCAGTTCAAGACGCCACCGGCGGGCCAGCACATCGCGGAGGGTAACGGCCATTTCTTCCCGTACCTGATAGATCACTTCGGCCCGAATATAAGGCTGTTGGTCTGTCAGCTTTTGGGCTAGTTCCGGCTGCGAAACGGTTAGTTCTGCCACCTGGCCGGCACGGCTGCCATACGTTTTCATCAACTGCTGACACACCTCGGCCGGTAAATTATACTGACGGTGCAATGTCTCCCAATCCTCGAAGCGGTAGCCTTCGCCCCCGATCAGGTAATGCGTTTCGGTACGGCCGGGTACAGTCTTCTTCTTCAGCACTTCGCCAACCCGGTCAATAGCATCCTGCGCCATCAGGCGGTAAGTTGTCCATTTCCCGCCCAGCAAACTCAATAGACCGGACTCTTCGTCCTGCTCAATCTCGTGGTCGCGCAACAGCGTTTTCGTATCCGCGCGGCTGCTCACAATAAGCGGCCGGATACCCCCAAAACCCGACTGTACATCGGCGCGGACGGGCGCTTTGGCCAGGTAAGGGCGTACGGTTTCGAGCAGGTAATCAACCTCGTCCGATTCCAGCACCGGCTCTTTAGCCAGATCGGAATAATCGTTATCGGTCGTGCCAACAAACACCTTATCGCCAAACGGAATGGCAAATACCACCCGGCCATCCGTCGTTTTTGGAATCAGAATGGCGTAGTCGCTCTGGAGCGTTTCACGCGGGAGTACGATATGAACGCCTTTGCTGGGTCGGATACGTGGACTCAGTTCGGGGTTTGCCAATAGACGGATGCTATCAGCATAGGGCCCTGTGCAGTTCAGGAATACACTCGCCCGGATCGTTACGGTTTCGCCTGTCAGCTGATCCTTTACGGTAGCGGTTTTAAGCTGGCCTTTCTCCCGGCTAAAATCCGTGACGGCCGCGTAGTTAGCCACAGCAGCACCGGCTTCGTCGGCGGAGTGAGCCAGTGCCAGTGCATAGCGGGCATCGTTGAACTGACCGTCATAGTAGAGAACGGCGCTGTGCATCTGCGGTGTCAGCTTCGGGCTTTTCTCGAGTGCCTGCGCCCGGTTGAGCCAGCTTCCTTTCGGGAAGGCGTCATGACCGGCAATAAAATCGTAGAGGGTCAGCCCAACGGTCATGTACATTCCCTCAAACCAGCTGAATACGGGCGTCAGGATGGCGAGTGGATGCGCTAAATGGGGAGCGTTTCGAATAACCGTCCGGCGTTCGGCCAGTCCGTGTCGAACCTGACGCAGTTGTGCCAGATCGAGCTTTTTGATGGCTTGTTCGAGGTAGCGAACACCGCCGTGTATCAATTTCGTTGATCTGGAAGAAGTCTCTCCGGCAAAATCACTTCGATCAATCAAGGCCACACTGTACCCGCGCAGCACCGCATCCAAAGCGGCACCGGCACCACTGGCACCTGCCCCAATTATACAAATATCAAATTTTTCCTGCCGCAGCCGCTCCCAGTTTTTTTGCCGATTCATACACAAAGGTAAAACTATTACGACATTAAGTAATGCAGTATAGTAACTGAGTGCGCGCTTAATGATTTGTTAACCAATCGATTTGTTAACTCCTACAATCTGCCGGTTACCCGGAAAAGCTCCGGCTCCGGCCACCAAAAAATCCACTTCGGCCACCCGACGGGCGCACCGTACGCGTCACCCGCGAGCTGCGGATATTTTCACCAACTTGAGTTGAGCGTTGAAACAGGCCCGGATTCGTGTAAAAGCCAGACCCGTATCGGCGCTGATCATTTTGAAACTGGGATGAATTATTGCGCCCCAGCATGTAGCCCAGGCTACCCCACAGTAAAGCGTTGGCTAAACCATTGTGATGATAGGCATGGTAAGCACCCGGATTATTGAGGTACGTACTCGTCGACTTATCGGTTTCGACAAGCCGTTTGGCCGCTTCAACGCTCAGCGTGTCGCGATGACCATCGTAATAGTTCACGATAGCTCCGGCCTTATCGGGTCCTGTCTGAACTTCATCCGTGATTTTAAAATTGCCCGGTGCCGTTTCGGTAATGTACGTCCGAACACCTTGCTTAAAGCTGGTTTCGGTTCGCTCTTCCTGCTCATCGGAACTATTATTGCCACAACTCTGCAACAGAACCGCACCGTTTAGCAGGGCCAGACTAAGGGTAGCACTGAGGGTAATATCTTTTACGCGCCGAAGTACGGCATGCCGACGGAGAGGTGTCATGGCCTGAATAGTAAGTTTGGCTACTAAACTACGGCACATACGCGATGGTTACAACCCAATAGGGATGAACTGCCTGACACATCGATCAGCGGTCCTTAAAACGGACAGTATTTCGTGCCAAAAAGGACAGCTACTCCGGCCGATACACTGACGACACTAACCACCCGGTCACTGCTGAACGTGCCACTTTGCGAGCGAACAGACCCATTGGTAGCGGTTGAGGTTAGATTATGGAACGTAAAATCAGCACGGCTATAATCGGCATTGAGCAGCAATGAGGTGCTAAGCCCAAGCCGGTAGCGGACCGACATCCCCCCCCGAGTGCGAAGGCAGTGCTCTGAGAACCGGTTGTTCGCACAGACATCTCGGTGGTACCGAAATTACCGGACATGGACGTATTGGGCAACACAGCCAGGGCACGACCGGCCAGTAAATGGGCATCGACAGAAAAACGGCCCATCGGAATGTTGACATAGGGGCCTGCCAGTACGCTCAATACCGACCAGTTATCGGCTTTGGCCGTCCATATGTCTGTATCATTGCGATACAGGGCATCGAGCATGGCACTGGTATTGACCGTATTGCGGTGCTGTTCACTACGAATCATCACGCCCACCGGCCCGGCAATTTGATAGCCTGCCGATGCGCTGAACACAACACCCTGGCCAGCCATACAGGCCCGGTCATCGACGGGTGAGCAACGGGCAAACTGACCTATGGGTAAGCTAGTGCCGGCTGATACAGCAAAAAAGCCTTGCTTATCCTGATGGTATAAAATAAATGTCTTCTGGCAAATCGCTACCGTTGTCATACCCGACGCCAACACAGTGATGAATAGCTCTTTCATGGCTTAATCCGTTACTGCTGAGCGCAGTATAAAGGCAATAAGCACATCTTTACAAATACAGTGCCAAGAAATCAGGAGTAATGTATTGCCGGGTTTGAGGACCCGGCAACACACATTACCCACATCAGCCTCGTCTCTACTCCATCATGGCCAGATAAACGCCATTTGTCCAGCCGAAACCATCCTGATTGGGGTATTCTCCTCCTCCAGTGGTTAGAGCTGCGTCTACCACATTATATTTTTCCATCATTTTACCTGTGGCATGAAACACCTTATCGTTGAGGGACAGCCAGCGTTTGCGGCCCTCGTTGGCGGTTTCGGTAAAGCCATAATTCATCAATGCACGATATACCATCCACTGCAAGGGCGCCCAGCCGTTTGGCCAGTCCCACTGCTGACCGGTATTCATCAGGGTAGTTACCCAGCCACCCGCCTGCAAAAAATCAGCGTTGAGCCGATCGTGAACCCGCGCAGCCTGTTCGGGGGTGGCAAGCTTAAAAAACAACGGAAAAACGCCGGCGAGGGTAAGGGCTGGCGTCGGCTCATGCCGTATCGCGTCGTAATCGTGGAAGAAACCGGTTATATCATTCCAGAAAAGCGTCTCTATCGCCTGCTTCCGGGCGTCAATCTGCCCGGCGAATTTATCTGTGTCTGAGCCCGTCTGTTGATTAGCCTCCTCCAGCGTTGTTTCCAGCGAGTATACTAAACAGTTTAAGTCTACCGGTACAATCTCAGTTGTATGGATTTTAGCCATCATGTGCTGGTCGATGAACCAGCGGCTGCTAAAATCCCAGCCCGACTCACAGGCCGCCCGGATATGAGTAAATAACTCGGCCGGTACAATGCCGAGGGGTTCACTATCTCCGGCCAGCTCGACTTCCTGCCGGTAAGCCTCCGGCCGGGGTGTTGGGCAGGTATCCCAATACCGATTTACGACTGAACAGCCCGGCACACGAACCACCCGTTTGATAATTGGCTGCTCCTGGGTGAGGGTTTGGCTGCCCTGCATCCAGAAGTCATACTCCCGCTGTAGCTGTGGTTTGTACCGGACGAGCGTTTCCGGACCATCGATATCGGCCAGTAACTTTACCATCAGGGCAAAGTAAGGTGGCTGCGACCGGCTAAGGAAATACGTCCGATTCCCGTTGGGGATAAACCCGATGGTATCGATCAGGTAGGCAAAGTTATCCACCATCCCCCGAATCAAATCGACCCGACCTGCTCCCTCCAGCCCGAGTATGGTAAAGTAACTATCCCAGTAAAAAATCTCGCGAAACCGGCCACCCGGCACTACGTACGGATACGGGAGCGGCACCCGGGAGCTTCCTTCGGCGGATGGCGGGTCGGCCGGGCGGGAAAGATGCTCCCACAGCAGATTAACATGTTCGGTGGTACTGACAGACGTATCGCTGACATAATTACCGGCTACTTTTTCGGGCACCCAGAACGTATCGTGCACGAAGTCACTTAAATCAAAATCGGCCTTTATCTTCTCCGTTTCGTACCGGGCAAGGATGGTGGCCGGCGCCAGTTTGGGTACACAGTCGACAAACGTTTTTGAGTCGGCAAAAACATGACCCAATTGTACATCACGGAACAACTCGCCAAAAAGTTGATCGGGTGATTGAAGAGCAGATGAAGTGGTCAAAATAAGTGAATCGGTTCAAATGATCGGATGGGAAAGAGTTCGTCTGTCCTTTATCATTTCTATAAACCGCAAAAATGCCAAATCCTCAGCTGTCTTGGCTAAAATTTACGTTTACAAACCTGTATATTCTCCTTATTCGACTTACTGACCCACGCATGTAGCGGGATCATGAGGGGGAAGCAGATGCTGGTAGCGTGCTGGTCGTGTGACAAGCCAGGCAGTTTTACACTACCTGGCTTTATATCACAATCTCTTGGACAAAGTATAGGAGCTTGTATTTCTCTGCAACAACAAACTCTTTAATTTAAAGGTGATAGGTGTGGTTAAAAGCGAAAAGCCATTGCCTTCGGCCACATCAAAGGTCGCTCATAAGCGTCCGGAACGCTATCGAATTTAGGACAACAACTATCGTTTTTAGGACAATCTAATTATGCAGGGTTAAATTCGGAATTTCTTACCAACCGGTGAGCACAACTCTACAAGTCGGCATACTCCGAAGGCGTTTTGTTATAGAATTCTTTGAAGACAGTAGTGAAGTGAGCAGGGCTCTCATAACCAACTAGATAGGCCGTTTCCGACACATTCCGGCCTTCCCGCAGAAACTGGGCAGCCCGCCTTAACCGATACTGACGCATGAAATCATTGATTGTAAGGTTCGTCACCACCAATAATTTCCGATAGAGTGTCCGGCGGCTCATACCTACCTCATGGGCTAGCTCTTCAACCCCAAACCGGCTATCGTCCAGATGAGCTTCGATCAGGCTATAGAGTGTCTGAAGGAACTTATCCGTTGCCGTCGCTGGCTGAAAGGATACGTCAGGCTGCGAAAATATATTCTGGTAATAGGCCCGCAGTTTTTGCTGCCGGATAAATAAATTTTTCAGTCGAAGCAGCAGCTCGTCAACGTGAAACGGTTTATTGATGTAATCGTCTGCCCCCTCCTGCAAACCTTGAATACGACTGGGCTGCGCCGTCTTTGCGGTCAGCATAACCACCGCAATGTGATCGGTGATAAGGGATGTTTTCAACCGGCGGGTCAGCTCGTAGCCATCCATCTTGGGCATCGATACGTCTGTAAGAACGAGGTCGGGTAATTCATTCTGAGCAATTTGCCAGCCCATTTCCCCATCTATAGCCGTTACTACCCGATAAAGATCAGATAATTGCCGCTCCAAAAGGATGCGTAACTGGCTATTATCTTCAACGATCAGCACCAGTGGTTTTTCGCCATTGACACCTAAAAGACTAGCATCAGCGGGCTCGGCTGTTGCAGCGGGCGCTAGCTGCTGAAGGCTTGTGCTCTGAGCAGACCAGTCGAGTGGTTGCATAAGTGGCCTTCCCACGACCTGAGCGGTTGCGCTCTCAACCGTTGGCAGGGGCAACTCGACAGTAAAAACGGTCCCCGACGGTTGGCCAGGGCTTTTACTTACCGTACTTTCTACAGCTACTGTTCCATTCATCAACTCGGTCAACTCTTTCACCAATGCCAGCCCGATACCCGTACCCGAATTTAGAAACGCCGGAACCTTGTCTGACGTATCAGGCAGGTATTGCCCGGCCAGCGGTTGCGGAGAAATGATTTGATAGAACCGGTTAAATATATACGGTAGCTTTTCCGAAGCAATGCCGATGCCCGTGTCAGAAACAACAATTCGTACTGAATCGCCTTTTTTAAGGGCTACCGTTACGCTGCCGGCAGGGGTGAATTTTAGCGCATTAGCAACAAGGTTGTAAACCAGTTGTTCAACTTTTTCGGTATCGAAGCTGTAAAAACCGGTTAGGTCGCTCTGGTACGTCAGGGTTAGCCCGCGCTCGTCGGCAATTGGTTTAAAGAGCTGAACAATCTGCCCGATGAAATCGCTTAAATCGCCGGTTCTCGGCGATAAACTCAAGTGCCCTGACTCCAGTTTAGCCAGATCGAGAAGTTGATTGACCAGCCGCAATAACTGCTGTGCATTCCGCTCTACCATGTTCAGCCCCATCAGCAATTCCTCTGGCTCGCGGTGTTTTTGCAGCAACTTTTCGACTGGGGATAGGATGAGGGTCAGTGGTGTTCGGAACTCGTGTGTGATGTTGTCATAAAAGCGCGTCTTCAACTCGCTGATCACTTTCAACTGCTGCGACTCGCGCAACTGGCGAACATACTGCGCCGTTTTTTCGATAGTGACTTCCAGATCCGAAAAATCGATGGGTTTGACAACGAAATCAAAAGCGCCCCGATTCATGGCAATCCGGATATTGTTCATATCGCTGTAGGCCGATACCATGACAACGCCCAGAAATCGGTCTAGCGTTGACAGTTCATTTAATAGCGTGAGCCCGTCCATATCGGGCATGTTAATATCCAGAAGTACAAGATCAATGTCCGGTTCGCTCTGGAGCAATGTTAACGCTTCCTGGCCGCTATAGGCAAAACGAAATAGATAAGTTTCCTGCTGAATTTTCCGTCGGAACCAGTTTTGCATCAACGGTTCAACATCAACTTCATCATCTACAACTAAAATTGTTGTCATTACAGCTACGCACCAAAAAAGAAATGTACTATGCGGATGGAAATTTACGCATTATCATGGTAACATGAGTATACATTTTAGCAACTATTAATGGACAAAGTTAAACGAACTGCGCAGAGCTCATTTTTTTGAATAACCGGGGCCAAATAGTAATTGGCCCGGCCGCTTGCCGGTATGCTGATTATTCTCGACCACAGGCGTTCCATTGACCAGTACCCACGAAATACCCGTTGTGTAGGCATGAGGCTGATCGTATGTGGCCTTATCCGAAACAATTTTTTCATCAAACAGCACAATATCAGCGGCATAGCCCGGCCGAAGCAGCCCCCGGTCCTGTAGCCGGAACCGCTGGGCAGGCAGCGACGTCATCCGGCGAATGGCTTCTTCCAACGGAATAATACGGCGCTCGCGCACATAGCGGCCCAATACACGGGCGTTGGTGCCGTAGGCCCGCGGGTGCGGCATGCCCGCCCCCAGTTTAGCCACGCCCGCATCGGACGCAATCATGGTGTTAGGATAACGCAGAATGGTCTCCACATCGGTCTCCGACATGGTATGATACACCATCTGAATACGCTTCAGACTGGCCTGCTGCATGAGGTCCAGGATTAAATCTGCTTCGGCAGACGCCGATTTCTTACGGCCCATCTTCTCATTGATAGCACTGATACTAAGCCCATTAAAGGTAGTATCGGGTTTATAGCTGGCCACTACGGCATAATCATAGTTTTTGCGAAGGTTCTTGGCCAGCCCGTCCAGCATTTCGGCTCTGATTTTGGCACGGGTTACGGGGTCACGAAAACGGTTCAGCACGGCCGAATCGCCATCGGCCAGCGCCCAGGAAGGCACAATACTTTCCAGCGATGTACTGGAAGCCGTATACGGATACTGATCGACCGTTACGTCTAGTCCTTCGCGCCGGGCTGCTTCCACCAGTTCGACCGTTTCGGTGCTTTTGCCCCAGAGTGGTTTACTGGCTACTTTAAAATGGGATATTTCGACCGGAATTCTGGCTTCACGACTTATTTGGATGGCTTCTTCAATGGCTTGTTTAACATTTTGGCCTTCGTTTCGGATGTGCGATGCGTACACACCCCCATATCGGGAGGCCATTTTAGCCAGGTTAACCACTTCGGGCGTTCGGGCGTAGGTGCCGGGCGTGTAGATAAGACCGGTCGACAGTCCCACGGCTCCATCTTTCATGGCCTGCTCCACGAGGGCTTCCATTTCTGTTTGTTCACGAGCGGTGGGCTCCCGAAAGGCCATTTTCATGATCCTCATCCGTACTGTATTGTGGCCAATCAGCGAACCAAGATTTACGGAAATCCCCTGCATTCGGAGCGTATCGAAGTAGGTCCGCAGGTTCGCGCTGGAGCCTCCGCAATTGCCGGTAATCATGGTGGTAACGCCATCATGAATAAAATTAGGTGCACCGGGCTGGGCTTCCAGGCTGCCTTCTACATGGGTATGCACATCAATAAAACCAGGGGCAACAATTAATCCGGTGGCGTCAATTGTCCGTTTGGCATCGACGGCAGGTATCACACCCACTCGCACAATACGGCCGTTTTGTATGGCTACATCGGCATATACCCAAGGGTTACCCGTTCCATCAACAACGCGCCCATTTTTAATGACAAGGTCGTACGGTTGAGCCTGGATCAGAAGAGGTATCAAAAAACAGATGAAGAAAGGAAGTAGCCGGTTTAGCATAGTTTTTTCAAGACGGTATGACGGTATTTCGTTAACAATCTTGCTTTTTTTCGGCTCAAAACAAAGCATAGGCTACCCCCATCTCAGACTTACCGGGTTCCTGAATAAAAATCAGTAAAGCCTTTCGCCCTAACATACAAATTAGTAGGTACCTTATTTTGGATGGCGCTAATGCAACGAAGAGTATCTGTTTCTTCTGCTATTTCGACATACTAACCAGCCAGAAATACTGGTAAACAATACAATACATAAATCAGTTACTCCATAGAACTTATCGCACGTCCACGATTTTACCGACGTAGCAGCCTGCCTTACCGTAACGTTTCCGGCCTTATCTGCCGCTTCTTTTGCAAGAACGCGTATGCTATTATCTGCTTACATCTTATAATCCTCAACTACATACATCTATGCTTAAAGAATTTAAGGAGTTCGCCATGCGCGGTAATGTCATGGACCTTGCCGTCGGGGTAATTATTGGTGCCGCTTTTGGCAAAATCGTGGATTCAGTTGTAAATGACCTGATTATGCCACTGGTTGGTATGGTGGTCGGTAATGTCGATTTCAGTAACCTCTACGTACCACTCTCCGACAAGATTACGCCAGGGCTGGCTCTAGCAGACGCCCGGAAGCTGGGCCCTGTTTTTGCCTACGGAAGCTTTCTCACCATCGTTATCGACTTTCTAATTCTGGCATTCATTATTTTTCTGCTCATCCGGGGTATGAACCGCCTGATGCGGGCCAAAGCCGATGCCGTTGACATCCCGCCTGCTCCTACCAAAGAGGAAGTGTTGCTGACTGAAATCCGAGATGCTCTTATAGCCAACTCATCTGCTCAACAGGCCGCAACGGTCATGACAACCGTGAGTCCCTCCGAAGTCGGCAATCGACAAATACCCTAACCTGAAACACACATTCCCTACTTCGGGGATTCAAAAGCTATGGCCTCTATTAGCTCCGGGTGAGCAACAACCCATTGGAACTAGTAGAGGCTATACAATCTATCAGGTTGTTCTATAACCGGATAAACTGTTTTTCTGACTCTTTCAGCCCCCGGTTGCAATGACGCCCGGTTTTTCGGTACTTAGCTCTCTCTATCGAATTATTCCCGGCCATGAAACTACGTTTGTTACTGTCTCTGATGGGTATGGCACTCACCGGCTTTGCTCAACAGGCGAAGCCTATTTTTAGCAAGCCCCTAAGCCCGCGTCTGGCTAACTACCAGATTGATGTGACGCTAGACCCGGTTTCTAAAAAGATCAACGGCCGCGAAACGCTCACCTGGCGAAATCCATCTACGGATGTCGTTCGGGAGTTGCAGTTTCACCTGTATCTGAACGCCTTTCGCAACGAAAACTCGACGTTCATGCGCGAATCGGGCGGACAGCTTCGGGGCGAAGGCATAGACCGAAATGCGAAGGAAAACCCCTATGGCTCAATCGACATCGTTTCGATGAAGGTCCGAAATGGCGAGCCGCTGGCGTACCAGTTTTTCCAGCCCGACGACCAGAACCGGGACGACCATACCGTTATTCGAGTGCCGCTGAGCAAACCCGTCGGGCCGGGCGAGACCATCGTGCTTGACATTGCGTTTCGGGCCAAACTACCCAAAATCTTTGCCCGGACGGGCTTCAGCCGGGACTTCTTTCTGGTGGGGCAGTGGTTCCCAAAAATCGGCGTTTACGAACCGGCCGGCACGCGTTACGCCAAAACGGGCCAATGGAACTGCCACCAGTTTCACGCGCATTCGGAATTCTACGCCGACTATGGCGTTTACGACGTAAACATCACCACGCCAAAGGAATACTGGGTAAGCGCCACCGGGCTATATCAGTCCGAAAAAATACACAGCAACGGCACTAAAACCCTGTTTTATCATGCTGAAGATGTAGTCGATTTCGCCTGGACGGCCTCGCCCCATTTTCAGGTAATTAACGACAAATGGAAACGCCCCGGTGGTGGCGAGGTGAGCATCGAGCTGGTTATGCAGCCGGAACACGTTCACCAGGCGCAGCGGCATATTGATGCTGCACGGGCTGCACTCGCTTATTTCGACAAACACCTCGGCAAGTACCCATTTCCTAACCTGACCATCGTCGACCCGCCTTTTCATGCACAGGGATCGTTCGGGATGGAGTACCCAACATTCATTACCGCCGGAACGGCGTGGTTTGTACCCGCAGGAGCCCGCTTCCCCGAAATAGTCACCGTCCACGAATTCGGTCATCAGTATTTCATGCAGTTGCTGGCCACCAACGAGTTTGAAGAAGCCTGGCTCGATGAAGGTTTCAACCAATATTACGAAGGCCGGATTATGGACGAAACCTACGGCCCGCGCTCGTCGCAAATTGACCTGTTCGGCTTCGGCATGGGCGATCTGGAAAGCTCCCGAGACAGCTATGTCCATCAGGATAACCCGGCCATCGGCTCGTCTTTCGGGAATACCTGGCAACTTCCCGAAGGACAATATAGTGTATTGACCTACTCCAAAACAGCCACCTGGATGCGAACGCTCGAAGGACTGGTGGGACGACGTGTGATGGACGAAATCATGCAGACCTACTTTACACGCTGGAAGTTCAGGCACCCTAACGGGCAGAATTTCATCGACATCGTAAACGAGATCGTACCGAAACGACTCGGCGGCAAGTACGGTGCCGATATGAACTGGTTTTTCGACCAGGCTCTTTACGGCGACAACGTGGTCGATTACGAACTTGTGTCCATTAAGAACAGTCGGCCCAACGGCCAGCGGCAGGCGGTCATTACCGTACAGCGCAACGGCGATGGCAAGCTACCGGTAGACGTGCTGGTCCATTTCGACAACGACCGGGAATTGATGTTGTTCTGGGACGGTAAGGGCCGTCAGCGTCGGTTCACGGTTACCGAAAATGCCCGGGTTCTATGGGCCAGTGTAGACCCAAAGCAAAAGGTTTTCATGGATACCAACCTGAATAACAACAGTTTAATATTATCACCATCGTCTGCCCCGGCGGCTAAATTTGCCGCTAAATTCCTGTTTTGGATCGAGAACTGGATGCAATGGTTGGCCTGGCTGGCCTAGAGGAATAAAACCTGAATACAGTTTAATAGCTTAATTTTACAACGACTTCTGCTTGATTTGAATCCTGACTGGTAACTAAACGTACTCTCATGAAGAACGTACTCTTATTTGTCAGTCTATTCAGTTTTGCATCCTGTCATAAATCGGATGCTGTCATACAGATAGAGGCACTACCAAACACCGGTCCAGTACTTGAAGCCGATGGTTCATTCATAGACTATGGAGCGGTTGATGGTTGTAGTCTATTACTCTCTATTCCTAGAAGCCCAACGACTACCAGTCAATATGCACTTAGTGATCAGTCAACCAGGCTTGTCAAACCATATATTGTTTATGTGAACGCAGTCGCCGATGTAAAAGCTACCGTGCGTTATCAATTAACCGGACGTACGAAAGGGGTACTCTGCGGCTGGTCAGGCAACAAATTGTTTGACGAGATTACAATACTATCTATTAATCCCCATTGAAATGACTTTCTCCGAAACAACCGACCTTCTCTCCGCACGATTTGGCGCAGCTATCCAGCCCAACACCCAGAATTTACAGCCTTACCTGACAGTTCCCGTTGAGCAACTGGTCGACATTTGCCAGTTCCTTCGCAATGACGAGCAACTGTTTTTCGACCTGCTGGCCTGCATTACGGCCATCGACAACGGAGCCAACGCCAACACAATGGAGGTGGTCTACAACCTCACATCCATTCCTTACGAGCATAATCTGATGATGAAAATCGTTGTGCCGCGTAACATGAACGGGACCGCGCTGCCATCCGTACCGAGCATTGCCCACGTCTGGCGAACCGCTGACTGGCACGAGCGCGAAGCCTTCGACCTCGTTGGTATTCACTTCAGCGGTCACCCCGACCTGCGCCGGATACTGCTGCCCACCGATTGGGTTGGGCATCCTCTCCGCACCGATTATCAGGAAGAAGAGCAATACCACGGTATAAAAACGAAATAAGACGTCGACATTTTGAGCCGATTGTTGACAGTTTCTAAATTTCGTTTGTTATTGCTTTGTCTGTATTCCTGAATCCAATGAGAAACTATTTCCGGCTCTTTCGTGCCGTACTGTCTGTCGTTCTTTTTTTAGCTCCTTTCCTGAGTCAGGCGCAAACAGATTCGGTGATTGTAACAGGCCGTATCCGTAACCTGACCGCCCGGCTCTACCGCGAATCGCCTACGGTTCTGGTTAGTCGCAATAACATCCTTCAAGCCAGCCGCGAACTGGTTCGTCCGGCCTCGCTCAACGTAGACGGTACATTTCGGGTATCCCTGCCGCTCATCTATCCGCAGGAGGAAATGTATTTTAACTACGGCCGTATTTCAACGGCTTTTCTGGCCGCACCGGGCACTCTTAGCATCGACCTCGACGCCGACTCCCTGTTCACGGCTGCTGTTCCCTTCCGGTTTGGGGGCGTCAATGCGCAGGTAAATAGCCAGTTTGCTCGTTATAAGGCTTTCGAAGCAGCATTTGCGGATAAGCCGGATGGCAAAAAACTGACCAAACAGATCAGCGAAGAAACCATCGCGGCTTCGTTCAGAATACTATCGGCCGCTTACCGGGCACCCTTCGACGCCTTTGCCAAGCGAGAAAAGGTGTTTCCGCTGGTCGCCCGCTGGATAACAACCAGCAGCCGGTACAACGCTGCCGCCTTCCTGTACGACAAGGCAACCTACGAGAATGAAAAAATTCCCACTTCCCTGGCGGACTCACTCCGGCCTGCCAACGACCAGTTGCTTACCGCGTCGCGGGCGTCGGCCATGAACCGGTTTGCTACCTACATTACGCAACGGGTATCTACCGAATCGGCGAATGGGCGTACCAATGGCCTGACGGTTCGTATGCTCTCTACATTACTCGAACGATACGGCAAGAACCTTACGGCCGAAGAGCGCATCAGGCTCCATGATTACGCCATAAAAAACTCCGCCCGCGCTGCCGACCTGCGTTTCTTTGATGGCCTCGTCAAACGAAGCCCCGATACACTGCAACGCCTGGTTAGCTACGAATCCCTGATCGAGCGCAGCCGTCCGCAGGTCGACAGTTCGTCCCTGAATTACCTGACGGCTTACTGGCTGGCCAGTTCGTTACCAGCCATGACGCTCAATTTTTCGATGCTTCTTTACGATTACGCGCGGCCTCAGGTAAACGAACCGGCTTTGGGCCAATCGCTTGATGAGTTGTACCGGCTGGAGGTAAAAGACAGCACCCGGATTCGGGCGGCTACGCAGATAATAAAAAATGCAAGTACCAATGTTCAGGCGCTGGAGATATCACCCGGTGTCTTTGTAACGAAAGCACAGCACAGCAGCGGACAGTTGCTACTGGATCAATTGATTACGGCCAACCGGGGAAAAGTCATTTATGTACTGCTGTTTTCTCCGTCCGATGAAGCCGGACGGCAGGTCGCCCTCGACGCCCAGCGCCTTCGAAGCGCTTATACCCCCCGCGACTTTGCCCTGATTTATATACCCATGCCGAGTTCCGACATGGCTCTGTTCCCGGAACAGGCCACTCGTTATAACCTCTATGGCGATCACTTATTGTTAACCGAAGCGCAACTCATGGACGCCGTAGAGCGGTTCCGGCCCGACAATGAAACCTCGGGAACGCTCATCAACCGAACGGGTAAGATCATAAAACGAAACGCGCCCTTACCGGGCGCGTTCGAAGAAGCCAGAAATTTGGTCGATAAAAACCTGTAGTGGTTTATTTAGCCCACCATAGTTTGGTTTGCATCGTATTGCTACCACCCATAGCGGTAAGAGCCGCTTTGACGTTGGCGTTGTTGAGGTTTTCTTCCGACGACGGGTAAGGTAACCGAGTGGGGATTACGCCACCGTTGTAGTTGACTTTGGGCACAACCAGCGCTGGAACGCCCGTTCGGCGGTATTCCGTCCACGCTTCAACGCCCTGCCCGAATAGCGCGATCCATTTCTGCTCCAGCACCTGCGTCAGGCCCGCATCACCGGCTTGAAGGGCATTTTTGGTCAGGTAATCAGCGGGTACTGTCAGCTTGTAATAAGCCATTGATGCTTTGATACCTTCTTCATAGGCTTTGGCGGCATCGCCAGCGGCCGTTACACCCTTCAGCGCGGCTTCGGCCTTGATGAAGTTTAGTTCAGCATAGCTCATGATAACACCCGGTGTGGTTTCCTGAACGAAAAAATCACCGATTTTAGATGTGCTGGTAAAACCAAGTGCCCCGGCATCGGAATTTGGCAGGCCGTTGGGAACACCTTTGTACAGGCCCGTAGCGACTGTTTTATTCGCATAAACGCCCAGCCGGGGATCGCCCAGCGCCACGAGTTTATCAACGAGCGTCGCACTCACACGATGGTCGTCGCGGGTGCGCCGGTTTTCGTTGGTTGGGTTGTTGTTAGGGCGAGCCAGATAAACCAATTGCGCCACATCCGTATTCGAGGTCATGACCGGGTATTTGGCTGGGTCGCTCAAAATGCGCGTTATCTCTGCTTTCGGATCGAGGGTTAGACCCGTTTTACCCAGCATCCGGTTCAACAACCGCAGGCTTAGCGAATTGGCCAGCTTTTTCCACTTGGTCATATCCCCGGCGAATAGAATATCCGCGTCTTTATCGACCGTTTTGGTACTAATCAGATCGCTGGCCGTTTTCAAGTCGTTTACCAGACCCGTGTAGACATCTTTCTGAGCGTCGAACTTGGGGGCGACAATGCCGTTGGTGGTGCCCTTCAGGGCTTCGGAGTACGGAATATCACCATACACATCCGTCAGGTTGGCAAATACCCAGGCGCGCATAATCAGACCTATTGCCTGAAGATTTTCGTTATTGGCCGTTTTGCCCAGTTCATAAATCTTCTGAAAATCGGCCAGAGCTTCGTTGTACAGATAGCGCCAGGGCAGATCCTGCAAATCGCTGGTGTAGCTAAACTGGTCAATTTCGGTGTACTGAATCCGTGCCGTGTGTTGCGCCCAGCCGTTACCGGCATCTAACCCCAGCGAAACCGTACTCGACGGCCCAATGATGTTGCTCACCGCCGAATAGATCCCGTGGGGCATCAGCCGCTCGGCCGGTACGCTGGTCGGGTCGTTTGGGTTGACGTTAGTTTCGTTGAACTTGTTTTCGCAGCCGCTCAACGTCAGCAGCGAAAGCGTAAAAGAGAGGAGAAATATCTTTTTCATATTAAAGTCCGAAGTTGAGATTAAAGCCCATGCTACGCGCCGATGGCGTATTACCGTTTTCGAAACCCTGCACGTTACCATCGCCGTAGTAGCTGGTTTCGGGGTCGATGTGTGGTATATTTTTGTAGAGAAGCGCCAGATTCCGTCCCACCAGCGCAAACGTTGCACTGCGGAAGGGCGTTTTTCCCAGCCATCGATGTGGAATGGTAAAGCCCAGCCGCACTTCCCGGAGTTTTACATAACTCGCATCGAAAATGTAATTCTCGTTGACGTTGCGATTGTAAAAATTGTGGTAGTAATCATCTGCCGAAGCTACCGCCGTGGTGTTAGGCGAATACGAGAAGCTGCCGTCGGCATTGGCTTTTTCCACAACGCCCTGCCCCACAATATTGCCTTCGCGGCCGGGCAGCGTTTCGGCCAGCACGCCCGTATACCGACCAATATTGATACCCTGCGAGAAGACATTACCACCGTAGCGCACGTCGATCAGCGAACTGAGCGATACCCATTTGTAGGAGAATGTATTCTGGAAACCACCCGTCCATTTCGGCATGATGTTCCCGACCACTTTCCGGTCCGATGCCATGATGGGGTACCCCTGACTGTTGAAAATGAGGTTGCCGCTCGGATCGCGCCGGTAATACGTGCCGTAGAAATTGCCGTACGGATCGCCCGGCCGGGCTTCCAGAATCACGTTGCGCAGCAGCGAACCAGTATTGATCTGATAGGTCGACAGGCCACCCAAATCCACCACTTCGGAGCGGTTACGGGCGAAGTTGATCCCCACATCCCAGCGGAATCCACCCGCATTCTTGACCGGTGCTCCCGACAGTTCAATCTCGAAACCGCTGTTCCGAATCTGCCCGGCGTTGATAACCGAGTTGTAATAACCCGAACTTTGCGCCACGTTGGCCTGTAAAATCTGGTTCTTCGTATTCTTGTCGTAATACGTGAACTCGAAGTTAAGCGCATTTCTGAACAGCCGGGTTTCAACGCCAAACTCAATGGCCGTCGTTAGCTCGGGCTTCAGGTTTTTGTTATAAATAAGGTTGTTTTCCGAGAAGGTCGTCGTGTTACCCCAGGCTGTTTCGCTCGAATACACCTGCGTCAAATTATACGGGTCGGTGTCGTTACCCACCTGGGCAAAGCCGCCCCGCAGCTTGGCGTAGGTCAGCACGTTGGAAGAGAGTCCCAGCATATCCGTTACAATGGCGCTGGCCGATATAGACGGATAAAAATAGCTCCGGTTACCGGCGGGCAGCGTACTCGACCAGTCATTGCGGGCCGTGAGGTCGACAAACAGGTAATCCCGGAACGACAGCGATGCCGAGCCGTAGAGGCTGTTTACCCGCTTGTCCGTAATGCGGTTATACACCGTTGGGCGCGATTTCGCATTGCCGATGTTGTACAGGTTGGGAATCGTCAACTCCGACGCGTACATGTAATCGCGCTGGGTGTAGTTTCGACGGGTGTTGCCGCCCACCGAGGCTACGATGTGAAATTCGTTGAATCGTTTGTCGGCGGTCAGCAGGAAATCGCTGTTGGTTTCGCTGACATACACAATATCTTCGGCATAGCTGCCATTGGGAACGCCTACGTTTTTGGCCTGTTTGGTGGTTCGCCGATCGTTTGAAAAATCGGTTCCGGTACGGCCTGTCAGCGTCAGCCAGTCGGTTAGTTTATAGGTGGCGGTAATGTTGCCAATCAGGCGATCTTTATCGTTGGCATATTTCAGGTACTTCAGCGCATAAGCCGGGTTGTTCCAGTAGTTGAGATTCCAGTTGCGCTGCACGGGCCATTGGCTTGGGTCGGTATCGGGCTGAACCGGATTGGCCTTGAGGTCTTCCAGATCGACCTGCCGACCGAACCATATCCAGTAAAGGTTCAGGTTTTGCCGGTTATCGGAGCCGTCTTTCACGTAATTGATGCTGGTACGGACGGTGAATTTCGGGGTAAAATTCCAGCCGGCATTGAACGACAGATTTTGCCGTTTATAGTTCGTATTGGGCAGCATCCCCTTTTGGTAGAGATTGGTGTAACCCAACCGAAAATCGCCTTTCTCGTTACCGCCCGTCAGCGCAATGCTGTTCGTTGTGGTAACGCCAGTATCGTAGAAGTTTTTGACGTTATCGGGCCGGGCAATCCAGGGTGTGGCGGTGCGTTTACCATCGGCGCCAATGGGTGAGTTGTATTGAGGAATCAGCCGACCGTCCAGTTTTGGCCCCCAGCTTTCGTCGACGCCATCATTAACGCCCCCGCCCATGCCATCGACGTACGAAAACTGCCCTTTAAGTCCCTGGCCGTATTCGTGCTGGAAATCAGGCAGCCGCAGCGGGTTCTCGAACGTGGTGTTGGTGTTGACCGTCACGCCAACGTTTTTACTGGCCGAGCCCCGTTTTGTAGTGATCAGAATAACCCCGTTGGCCGCCCGCGAGCCGTACAGCGCAGCGGCATTGGCACCTTTCAGCACCGAAATGTTGTCGATGTCATCCGGGTTGATCGACGATGCGCCGTTTCCGTAATCGGTAGTTACATTATTGACGTTTCCGCCCGTGCTGCCCGGCGTTACGTTGTAGCTGCCATTATCGATCGGAATCCCGTCGACCACAAACAGCGGCTGGTTATTGCCTCCGATGGAGTTGGCTCCGCGAATCAGAATCCGCGACGATGCGCCAGGTAATCCGTTCGTTGCCGTCACCTGGATACCGGCAATCTTACCCGAAAGGGCGTTGACCAGGTTGGTTGGCCGTGCCTGTGTGAGTTCGTTTCCCTTCAACTCCTGAAGGCTGTATCCGAGTGCTTTTTTATCCCGCGAAATACCCAGTGCCGTCACGACCACTTCGCTCAACTGAGACGCATCTTCAGCCAGCGAAATTACCACTTCAGTCTGGTTGCCAATGGCTATTTCCTGCGCCACAAAGCCGATATAGGAAACGGCCAGAGTAGCATTGGGTTGTGCATTGATTGAAAAGCTCCCCTCCGCATCCGTTACCGCCCCAACCGACGAGCCTTTTACCAGAACATTGGCACCGGGAAGACCTGCTCCATCAGTTTTGGACAGAATTTTTCCCGTAATCGTGCGGCCCGGATTCTGCGCCAGAGCGGAGAGGTTAGTGAGCAACCAGATGGCCATAAGGAGCGTGAGATACTGTCTCCTTTCGTTCGTTAAAATGTGTTTCATAAGTTGCTGAATTAGAGAAAATATAGACAAGACTACTAGCACTATTTTCTAAAATTACACAACAACCGATTGCCTTGCCTTTATAATGTAGTATAATATTCTAATTTTACCATTAAATACAAACTAATATTATGTTAGTTATATTTCATTTTTCAGAGCAGATAAATCAGGTATACCTTAAAAAGAAAGTCGGCAGAGACGCATATGTTTGCTCGTCTCTACCGACTTTCAACTAATCAGCTATTGAACACAGAACCACGCAGCTGAAGGCATTAACCCTGTGCTTCTGTGTTCAATACCTTCATCTACTTATAACCCATACTGATCCAGCAGGTACACCAAAGCAGCCATGGAAGCCGCGCCAAGTTCAAGCTCGCGCTGGCTTACTGTTTCAAACTTGTCGACAGTGGTGTGGTGATAATCGAAATACCGCTGCGAATCGGGTTTGAAGCCGAAGAGAACGGTACCGAGTTGCGCAAGTGGACCAATGTCGGCTCCTCCCCCACCCGCACCAATCTCTAACAGGCCATAAGGGGCCAGCAGTGGTTTCCAGGGCATCACTTTGGCGCGTTGGTCGGGAGTTCCCACAATGCCAAAGCCACGGGGCGTAAACCCGCCATTGTCCGATTCAACGGCTGCAATATGTTTTTCGTTATTCTTTTTGGCCAGGTCGGCATATTGAACGCCACCCCGGAGGCCATTTTCTTCGTTCATAAACATCACCGCACGAATTGTCCGCTTGGGTTTGATGCCCAATGCCTTCATTATCCGTAACACTTCGATGGACTGCACACAACCCGCGCCATCATCGTGTGCGCCTTCGGCCAGATCCCACGAATCGAGGTGACCACCTACTACGATGATCTCATCCGGTTTGTCGCTTCCTTTAATTTCGCCGACTACATTGTACGATTTGGCATCGGGCAGGGTTTCGCAGTTCTGCTTGAAGTAAAAGGTCAGGTTTGGATTTTCGGCCAGTGATTTGCTGAGCAGATCAGCCGCGTTGGTACTGATGGCCGCCGTTGGAATCAGGGGAACGCCTGTTCCGTAACGCATACCGCCCACGTGCGGATTATCGTCGCGAACGTTGGTCATGGAGCGCACAATTGCCCCGACTGCACCTAGTTTGGCCGCTTCGGTGGCCCCATTGGCCCGTTGATCGACGGCCCCGCCGTAGGCTTCAAAGGTATTGATTTTGGTCGGGTCCATCGGGCGGTTGTAGAAGACAATCTTACCCTTCACTTTATCCGGTCCTAAAGCCCGCAACTCCGGAAAGCTTTTTACTTCGATTACGCCCGCTTCGACGCCCTTTGGGCCGGTTGCGATAGAACCGCCTAGGGCTGCAATCGGCACTGTCATTTTCTGTTTACCATTCTGGATATAGGCTACTTCTTTTGCCCCGCGTACCCAATGGGGTACCATCACATCCTGCAAAAACACCCGGTCGAAACCTTCTTTCTCCATCAACTGCTTCGTCCAGTCGACGGCTTTCTGCGCCCCTGCCGAGCCGCTCAGGCGCGGCCCGATCTGTTTGGTCATGTAGCGTAGCCAGTCGTAGGATTTACCGTTGGCGAGTGCTTCGTCATAGATTTTTCGGATGGTTACCGAGTCGGCCGTTTGGGCCTGGGCGTAGCCAACCAGCACAGTAAAGAGAAGTGTAATGGTTTTCTTCATAGTAAGCGGTTGTATTAGTTAAGAGGGCAATATACAGAAAAGCCCGCCCGCTTTCCAGCAACCGAATTTCGAATTCCTGGTCTTTATCACTTCCCCACTCAACTAGCTGATAACCCGTTTAGGATCACTGTCATTCAGACAAAATCCTGCTGTATCTCACTTACTTACAAACCAGTAATATCGGTAACAAGCGGCTTCTACCCGTCTGGACGCCCTTAGTATGATAACATGAATAAGAAAGTGGAAGATATCAATTTACTCTATAAATTCATGCATAATAACACTGTGTCAGTATAAATACCAGAATAAAACTCTAACAAGAAAGTGAGCCCATCCGACACGATAAATAGCTACCGGGCAAACGGCACGAACGGACACCCTTTTGCATTTGAAATCCGTTCGATTTGAGTCTGTTGGTAAAAGGCGATTCGTCGTCGACGAAGACGCCCTATACAGCTTACTTATGGCTTGCCATAGTGAAGTATAAGGTTATTTACAGGCCGCCAGAAGAAACCCTTAGAGCGACCTCAGAGTACTTTATAAACCCATTAATGTACTTTGCATACTTATGAATAAATTAGCCAACAATTTTTAGATAATATTAACTGGATCAGGCCACGAGCATTTTTGTAAAAAAGAACAGGTATGTTTATATATTTTGGGTACGGTTCTAATATCAACCTCGCTTCGCTTAAGGCAAAGGGGGTAACACCTGTTGCATCGGAACGGGGTGTTTTGCCCGGATGGCGTTTACGGTTTAACGTTCAGCACTGGTTTCATCATGAAGGCGGAGTGGGTAACATAGAACCCTCCACAAACCCGAATGATTTTGTAGAAGGTATGGTGCACACCTGCCATGAAACGGATCTTGCTGCACTTGACGCCGTGGAATCATACGGGTTGGGGTATGACAGAATTGAAGTGGACGTGGAAACCAGCCGTGGCATTGTAAGCGTACAAACGTATATCGGCCTCCCCGGTTTCCTCGACAATACCTGCCTGCCCACACAGCGGTACCTGAATATTATTATAAAAGGAGCGGAAGAGGCTGGGTTAAGCCCTTTCTACATTGACAAACTCCGAAAAAACCCTGTCCTGCCCGAAACGAACTTTCCCGCCTTTATACCGCCCCCGGGTCAGTGGCCACACTTCAACGAACAAACACTGGCCTTGCATCCGGAATTCACTGCATTAGGATTCGCCGTGTTTGATATGCAGCAGGCACGGGGAAAACTTCAGGGTATTATTGGTCTTCTGGGTGGAAAGGATATGACGCTATTTTTTGTAAAACGACACGACACGAGCAGCGGCAACGAAACCGATGCCGATATCAAAAGCGGCAACATTTCTGATGGTGCTAAAGAATACCTCAATGCGTATATGAATGAATTTATGAATGAATACAAATATGTAGGTATATACGACCCTTATAGACCTATCAAATAATATTGGTTACAAGCAGTTTTTTAATATATTTAAAGAAAAAAGCGCATGGCTAACTATCCCGCATCAATGCCTCATGGTGAAATAAAGGAGGTATTCAAAGATGTCTTCTTTGTGCCCGGTACTATGAAGAATGAATTTTTCGGCTCAATGTGGCAATTCAGCAGAAACATGACGATAGTGAGAGAGGGCAGGAAATTGACCATATTGAATTCTGTCCGCTTGAATGATCAGGGATTATCAGCCCTCGATGCGTTGGGTGAGGTAGTAAATGTAGTGCGGCTGGGCGATATGCATGGGATGGATGACCCCTTTTATGTAAACCGCTACGGTGCTGCTTTCTGGGCCTTGCCCGATATGAAGGTACAGAATGGCTTGACAATAAATAAAGAATTGAAGGTGGGCGGTGAAATGCCTTTCGCTGATGGATCACTCTTTGTATTTGAAACGGTGAAACGTCCGGAATGCATCTTACGGCTGAACCGTGAAGGAGGCATTATGATTGCCTGCGATTCTTTGCAGAACTGGGTTGAACCCGATCAGTTTTTTGATGAAACAACCAGTGCTACAATGGCAAACATGAAGTTCTTCCGCCGTGCCAATCTGGGTCCTGCCTGGATGTTTGAGAGCCAACCAGATGCCGCAGACTTTATACGTTTAAAGGAAATACCATTCGAACACCTGTTATGCGGGCACGGCTATCCACTAGTTAATAACGGTCATCAGGAATTTCTACAAACGTTTAACGAATACTTCAACATCTAATGTGTGGACATCAAGCACAATAGCAGCATTGCAAAACCTATTCCCGGTTACCTGCTAGGAGAGAAGATTTCGGAATCAGCCTTACACGTTTTCTATTCCGCCATCAGAGAAAAGGATCAACAGGAAGTAGTTATAAAGACGCTTATTGATAGATATCCAAAAAAAGAAGATGTTGCCAGCCTTAGACGGGAATACCATATACTGACCAAACTTCAATTTGATGGCATTGTAAAGGTGCATGAATTGGTACCATTTGGTAATGGTAACTGGGGCATTGTAATGGAAAAGTTTGGCATTTCATTGCGGGAGTACCTCACCCGCCGTGAAAACAATCTGTTACCGATAGAGCAATTCTTTACTGTGGCCATTCCCCTGGTAAGATTGATAGGCAACCTTCATGAGAAACGAATTATTCATAAAGACATTAAACCGGCCAATATTCTTATTGATCCGGAGACCGGCAATTTACGTCTGATCGATTTTGCTTCCTCAACGGAGCTATCTAGGGAGCAGCCGAACTTCACTCTTGCCAAGTATATTGTAGGATCACTGCCTTACATGTCGCCTGAGCAAACAGGGCGCATGAATCGTGATGTTGATTTCCGGACGGATTATTACTCGCTTGGTATCACTTTTTACCAAATGCTTACGGGCCAGCTTCCTTTTACGGCAAACGATGCGTTAGAGTGGGTTCATTGCCATATAAGCCGGCAACCCATACCGGCGAACAAAGTGAACAGAAAGGTCCCGGCTGCCCTGGCAGATGTCATTGCAAAACTTATTTCAAAAAATGCCGAGGCCCGTTATCAGAGCAGCTACGGCCTTGCATATGATCTGGAAAAATGCAGTGAGCAGATTAGAAAGGGCTTCTTCGAATTTAGCTTTGAATTAGCACAGGCAGATGTATTCCATACCTTTCAAATTCCGCAGAAGCTCTTCGGCCGTGAAAAGGAACTTGACCGGTTAGAATTAAATTTTGATAACGTATGCCGTGGATCGGTAGAATTTTGCCTGGTGTCGGGGTATTCAGGCGTTGGTAAGTCGGTGCTGGTGCAGGAACTCGGCATATCCATTGTAAAGAAGCGAGGCTACCTCATTTCTGGTAAGTTTGAACAGTTCAAACAAAATATTGCATACGCTGCTTTTGCCAAGGCGTTTCGTAATCTTATTTATCAACTGCTGGGCGAGCCTCAGGAAAGTCTTGACCGTTGGAGCATTGCAATAAACCAGGCATTAGGTTCTAATGGGCAGTTACTGATTGATTTAATACCAGAATTGGAGTTGATAATCGGTTCCCAGCCGCCGGTACAGGAACTAACTCCGGCAGAAACGCAGAACCGCTTCTTAATGCTGCTTCAGAGTTTTGTGAAAGTTTTTGCTACCGCAGATCATCCTTTGGTGCTTTTTTTGGACGACCTGCAATGGAGTGATATTCCTACACTGAACCTTATTCAGCGCCTTGCTATCACGCAGGAATTGGGACATCTGTTCATCATCGGTGCTTACCGGGATAATGCTGTCGATGCCACACACCCACTCACTCTTACGATAGGAGAAATTCAAAACAAACGATTCGTAGAGAATTTACACCTCGAACCGTTAAGTCTCGACGCTGTAAATCAAATAGCGATGGGTACGTTGCTTTGTGATGAACAACGGGCCAAGCCATTGAGCCAGGTGATTTTCGAAAAAACGGCGGGTAACCCGTTCTTTACCATTGAATTACTAAAGAGTCTCAATGTAAGAGAAATCATCTATTTCAATTCGGTAAAGGGTAAATGGGATTGGGATATTGAAGCCGTAAAAAAAACAGAAAAAAGTGATAATGTAGTAGACCTCCTGGTAGCACGTCAATCCCGTTTGCATGCAGCTACGCAACACGTACTACAGCTTGCGGCCTGTATTGGCGCCACATTTGATCTGGAAACCTTGGCGATCATTCATGAGAGCACGATGCAGAAAACTGCGGAGGCTTTGGATGAGGCACTTCGGGCCAATATGGTAATTCCGTTAAGTGAGAACTATAAGTTTGTAGGACTAAGTGCGCCCTTTACTACCGAATACGTACCCGACATTGGTGAAGAAGAACGTTCCAACGAATTAAACTCAAGTTACAGATTTCAGCACGACAGAGTACAGCAGGCAGCTTACTCAATGATTGCACCGGAAAAAAGGCAGGCGCTGCATCTTTCAATAGGGCGGTTGATTCTTCAGCACACCAATGAAGAGAAACTCGATGAGGTGTTGATGGATGTGGTCGGGCATCTTAATGAGGGGCGGGCCCTGGTAAGCGATGCCTCTGACAGTAAAGCACTGGCGGATCTTAATTTGAAAGCAGGAATAAAAGCCAAGCAATCGTCGGCCTATGAAGCAGCATTGAATTACCTGAAAACAGGGTATGAACTACTTAATAGCGACGCGTGGCAGGTGCATTATGACCTTACCTGGAAACTGAGTGAAGAAATTCAGCATTGTACGTATTTAATCGGCGATTGGCATGAAGCTGACCATTGGACGGAGTCCATGTTGCAGCATTCTAAAACATCGGTGGAAAAAGCGCTGGTGCTATCGGCAAGAACACGCCAATATGCAACGATTGGCAAGATGCGGGAATCTATCCGGGCGGCATGCGAAGGACTTGCATTTCTTGGTTTTGAGTTTCGGCAGGATCCTACCCCACAACACGTGGCCGAAGAAACAAAACAGGTAGCCGTACATCTGAAAGGCAGGGCCATTGCTGATCTTATCAACATGCCCAGCCTGGAGGATACCAAAGCCAAAATTGCCAGCCAACTGATGATGGAAACATTTGCGGCTGCTTTTTTATCCGGCAGTGGTATAATGTTCCCATACCTGGTTTTAAAGTCAGTGAATCTTGCGCTGCGTTATGGCAATAGTCCCGAAACGGCATTTGCGTATGCAGCCTACGGAATGCTTCTTTGCGGTTTACTGGATGATTCGTCACAAGGATATGAATATGGGAAACTTGGCGTAAGCATTATTGAGAAGTTCAATGACATTACCCTGAAATCCCGGATCATTTATGTGTACACCATGTTTGTGCATCACTGGTCCAATCATTGGGCCACCATGACGCCATGGTTTCGTAAGGGAATTGAAGCGGGTTATCAATCGGGTGACCTTTTGTACCTGGCCTATAGTGCTCAGGACTGTATTATCTGGGATCCGCAACTTGATCTTGAAACCGCTTCCAATGAACAACGCAAGCTGCTCAAAATTGTAAAAGAATGTGAATACCAGGACTCTTATGATTCCGGAACCCTTTTTTTACAGATGCAGCTCAATTTCCGGGGTTTAACAGAGAGCAAGTACTCGCTAACTGATAGTAATTTCAATGAGTCAGACTGTGTGAATGGCATGATGCAGCGTCATTTCATGACGGGAATTGCCAATTATCATATCTATAAGGCAGAGATCCACTTCCTATACAACGATGCCAAAGGAGCGCTGCCTCATGTTCAGGAGTTGGAAAAGAAAGTATCATCTGTAATGTCATTGCCGCAGTTGGTGCGTCTTTACATTCTTTCATTTCTGGTATACTCCACACTGCTTCGTGATGAAAAGGAGGAAGAGCAAAGCATTATGCTTGATAAAATGCATTATGCCCTGGCAAAGATTACCCGATGGGCCAGGCAGTGTGCTGAAAATTTCGAACACCTTCAGCTGTTTATGGAGGCAGAGCTGGCCGGCTTTTCGGGCAACATTGCTCAGGCATTAACGCTTTACGAACAATCCATAGCTGCAGCCAAAAAAAATAGCTTTATCCGTGATGAGGCAATGGCCAATGAAATGGCAGCAAGATTTCTTCTGCGTACAGGACTAACCAAAGCAGCAGAAGGATATTTACAGGCTTCTCGTTACTTATATTACCGGTGGGGAGCAACCCGTAAGGTGGGAGATATGGCTCATAGCTACCCCTCACTTTCGGACTCATTAACAGATCTGGGTATTTCTGCTGAAGGGCAGGGCAAAACAGAAGTTACATTGCATGAGGCCACAATCAGCAATTTCAGTTCAGAATTGTTGGATATGAACTCTGTTTTCAAAGCATCTCAAACCATTTCCGGAGAACTGGTGCTGGAAAAACTTTTAAAAGCTACTCTGAAAATCCTGTTAGAAAATGCAGGCGCCCAAAAAGGATTTCTTGTAGAGAATACCGAAGGTAAAATTGTGGTGCTGGCCCAAAATGATGAAGTTGCATCAGTCTCTGACGGGACCACTTCAACACTTAAGAGGCAGGTAGAGCCATTATTTCCGGTATCGCTGATAAATACCGCTTTCCGAACAAGCGAAGCCATTGTACTTGATAATGCGTCTAAAATAAATCCCTTCTCTTCTGATCCTTACATCATCAGAAAAAAACCGCTGTCGGTAATGTGTGTGCCGCTTCCATTACACAATCAATGGCGATCTGCCGTTTACCTCGAAAACAATTTAACACATAATGCCTTCAGCGAAGAAAGGGTAAAGATTATCAAATTGCTGGCGGGCCAGGCCGCTATTTCCATTGCCAATGCAAGAATATATGAAGCCCAGGAAAAATTACTGAAAGCACAACAGCGGTTTGTACCGATCCAGTTTCTTAAAAACCTTGGGCACAAAGACATTGCCACGGTGGAGTTGGGCGAATCAGTTTCTATGGAAATGAGTGTGATGTTTTCCGACTTGATCGGATTTACTTCTATGGTCGAACAGTTGAGCCCGCATGATGTAATCGAGTTGCTAAATAAATATTACAGTACGTTGGGCATTCCTATTACCGAAACAGGAGGATTTATTGATTCCTATGCAGGAGATGAAATCATGGCATTGTTTCCGGTTCAGGCGCAGCAGGCGGTAGCAGCAGGCGTTAAGATGTGTGATGCCCTACGACGTTTTAATGGGGAGCTTACGTTACGGGGCCGGCCGCCCCTGAACATGGGCCTCGGCGTAAATACCGGGCCGCTGGTACTTGGCACTATGGGCGGGTTGGATCGCATGCAATGTTCTGTGCTGGGTGATACCGTAAATCTTGCGTCAAGGATAGAGCAGCTTACACGAGTTTATCATGCCCAGTTCCTGATCGGAGAAAATACGTACAGATCGTTGTTGAACCCCGATGCATTTTCTATCCGCATGGTTGATTATGTGGCAGTGAAAGGTAAAGCCATGGCCATTACGTTATATGAAGTCCTCGATGCATTGGAAGATGACCACCGAAAAGCGAAAGAAGCAACAAAGGAGCAATTGTCTTCTGGAATGAATGCCTACATAAAACGGGATTTTGCCTTGGCGCATGTCATTTTCAGTGACTTATCAAAATTTGATGCGGCAGACCCGGTGCCCTCTATTTTTCTTTCAAGATGTGAGCGATACATGAAGCAGGCACCTCCCGAAAGTTGGCAAGGTTATGAAACGCTCGTTCAAAAATGAACCAACTGTATTGGGGTACCGGCTTTTAGTTAACTTCCAGATGCGGTGTAAACACCCAGACCAACACGATAAATTCAGGCGTCAAACCAGTACAATATAAGCTTATGCAAATGATTTTATGCCAACAATAAAAATTGGAATAGTAATGGACCCGATTGGCTCCATTAATCCTAAAAAGGATACCACACTGGCATTTATGCTTGAGGCCCAGTTGCGCGGCTGGCAGATAATCTATATGGAGATGGCCGACCTCTTTATGCATAATGGACGTCCTGAAGCACGTATGCGCCATGTGAACGTTTTCAACAACACCAATAACTGGTTTGAGTTTGTCGGGGAAGAATACGGCTTGCTAAGCAGTCTGGATATAATCCTAATGCGAAAAGACCCTCCCTTTGACATAGACTATATAATGGCCACCTACATCCTGGAAAAAGCAGAAGCAACAGGAGTACTGGTTGTAAACAAACCTCAATCGCTTCGCGACGTAAATGAAAAAGTCTTTACTGCTTGGTTTCCACAATGTTGCCCCCCTTCTATCCTCACACGTTCTAAAAATGCCGTAAAATCTTTCTTGGATATTCAAGGAAAGATTGCAGTAAAACCTACCCACAAAATGGGCGGACAATCTGTCTTTATTATTACAAAAGGTGATCCTAATACAAACGTAATTATTGAAGAGGTAACACAATCGGAGAGCCGTTACATTCAAGCCCAGGCTTACATTCCAGAAATTGCAACAATAGGCGATAAGCGTATTATCCTGATTGATGGTGTTCCAGTCAATTACGGAATTGCCAGAATACCCAATGGCGATGATCACAGAGGAAATCTTGCTGCCGGTGCCAGTGCAAATGGTTTTACACTGACCGAAAGAGACTACTGGATCTGTAGTCAAATTGGCCCCACGTTGAAAGAACGTGGCTTATTGTTTGTGGGCATTGACGTTATTGGAGAATATCTGACCGAAATAAATGTAACCAGCCCAACCGGTATCTGTGAAATCAATAAAATTTTTGATGTCAATATCGCATCCATGTTTTTTGATAGATTAAACACCATCATTCAAAAACGACATTCCACTATGTAAACAAAATGATAGCTATGCCGCCAACAGTACTTACCAGGGAAATATGCAGAAATTACATTGAAGCCCATTTATTGGACCCTGCTATCAGTAATGATGGAAAGGCAAATGACGGCGTTGGATACATTGGCCTGGAACTAGAATCTTTCCCTTACATCATTGATCCTCAAAAAGGCGTCCAACCAGCGCAGCTTTATGGCAGTAAAGAATCTTTAGTGAATGCGTTGATCCATGTATCAGAGCAACATGGAGGCTTGGTGCAGTACCTCGATCAAACAGGGATGGATGAACGCCATGAACCTCTTGTCGGAGCTATTCATTTTCCGGATGGCAGCACTTTCCAGTTTGAACCCGGGGGCCAGATAGAAATAGCTACGGCCCCATGCAATTGCATAGAGCAACTCAATGATCAGCTCACAGGCATGCAACAAATTCTTGGCAGGGTAACACAAAACAACCAGTTTCAATTTGCCCAATATGGTACCAATCCGTGGTTTACTGCGGATAAGATTGGCCTGCAGATGAACAAGACAAGATATCGGGCAATGGCTCGCTATTTTGATGAAATTGGTGCTTTTGGCAGAATGATGATGGTTCAAACCAGCTCGCTACATGTGAATGTAGATTCAGGGTCAGATTGGTCCACACGGTCGAAAAGATATGTTGCCGCCAACCTTTTGGCACCTTTTGCAACGGCGCTATTTTCCAATTCACCCATTACTGCCGGTAAAGTAACCGGGCATAAATCATACAGGAGTTTTATCTGGCAACAACTCGATACGACAAGAACAGGAGTCTTCCCCATTGAAAAGCGATCCAGCACATTCGACAAAGAAGCGATCATTGATGCCTATCTCGACTTTGCCTTAAAGGCCCCGGTCATTTTCATTGAAGATTTCGGTGATGAACCGTTTCCTCTACACGTTACAATGGAATACTGGATAAATCACTCTATTAAAGGGTTATCACCGGTATTAGCCCATTTCATGAACCATCTTACACTCTTATTTCCCGAAGTTCGTTTGAAAGGGTACCTTGAATTACGGTCTGTCGATGCACCTCCTCCAGAGTGGCAAATGACACCCGCTTTGTTTTATGGCGGACTACTTTATTCGGACCAGTATCTGGATAAGGTGCTTGATTTGCTTTTGCCTTTTGCCTCGCAAATCCCACTGTTCATGAAAAAAGCAACGTATGGGCTGGAGTCGGATGACCTGTTCCATATCTCTAAAAAGCTGGTGCAACTGGCCATTGACGGGTTTTCTACTTTACCTGAATCATTCAAACGCGTTAATGATTTACAGCAGTTGATTGCCTTCTCGCAACGCTTTCCGTTACGACGACAAACGTTTGCAGATGAGCTACTCCGAAAACTCAATAAAATTTCATTTTCGTAAATTATTGATGTAACTTGAAATCAATTCAAGGGCAGTAAAACCAAGCCATCAACGTGATGATAAATTGTTTCGCGACTTCAGCCAGTTTGATACAGCACTGATGAAGGAGGAAATGTAAGCCCTGGAAAACTAGCGGTCGCCCCTGACCAGCTCTCAATGGATTGCAGTTTCCTTTTTTAAAGCAAAAGCGCGAACATACTTTGCCGCATCAGCGGACAGGTCAGATTATCAATGCCCTTTTAGTACTACTCTGTACCGGCCAGGCGACCAGCATATTACTTCCTCGACAATTTGACGAAAGGTAGTAGGCTGGATCAACTCAGCATACATCTCAACGAAAAGGATCGAAAATAAGGCGGCAGAAAAGCTGAACCTTCAAGGCTTTCTATGGATTGCCCACGGTTAAGCTAGCCCAATTAGACTGTCAACACCGAGGCACGGATTCTATCGACCCGTTCTTCTGCCGAATCGTCAACGATTACGTGTATACCTCTTCGGTAGCCCGGCTGTATATGTTTCTACTTCCTATTACCTAAAATCAGTTACAAACCAATAAAACCCTTAACTATGGCTTCATTCAAGTATCTATTTGGTGATGTGAACAAAATTGAGCAGTTGTTCCCTCCTGCGGAATATGCAAACTCAAGCCTCAAGTTTACCGATTATACCGACGTAATTAAGCACTATACATGTAACTCGCTCAAAGCGGATGGGCTAACAGGTATCACAGAAAATGACGTAACCGTAACAAGATCAGAGGGAAATTATTATATAGAACTCGCAGGCAAAGAGTTGAAAAAGGAACTGGAAACATTTGGTAAGCGCCATGCCAAAGTATTCAGTAAAAAATATGCACAGAAAGCGATACGAGGCATGGAGTTGCTAAAAAAGCTGGGAATTTGGAATCCTATGGAGGGTTTCAGGGTCAACAACAGCCCAACGGATGGCACCTCCAAGTGGCACTTATTCCCTTCCTTAGGACTCAATATCATCAACCAGAAGGGTCTCCTGCTACTGCACTACCCACCATGGGCTATAGTGCAAAAGGGAACATTTGAAAATGCCATAACCTTCAGGCGATGGGAGCAACTACTCCAATGTGCTGGTATTCCAGATAGTGAGGTATCCTTCTTCAAAACGTTTATGGAGGTAAGTCCCATTGCCGCCCCTGGCTCGGGAGAGAGTGAATATCCCAACGACTACTTTCCCATTATGATGGCATCCGGTTTTTTTGACGGTGGCCCCGATCGGAACTATATACGCTCTATGCTGGATTTGTACCTCAACCCGCCTGGCTTGCCGAAGAACAGCAAATATACATTGCCCTTGTTGGTGTGTGGTTCACCACTGTATGACCCGCAGTCTCCTGGATGGTTCAGGGTTGCCTATAAAGGCATTATGCCCCAGGATGAACATGGAGTACCACAGGTGAATGTTATGCAAGCCGGTTCGTTCAAGGTTTTTCCTGACTCTAAAAGGGAAACCCCTTACCTTATTTCCAATCATATGATTGCTGCTGGTGTTACGGGGAAGTGTACCAATGATCCCACCCAAATTCCTGACATCAGGAAATATGAAGCGCAGGACCTGGTATCGGCTACCTTTTTAAAATTATATGCCGAAAATCCTGATATAAGTCCTGAAGAGGCCAAAACCCAGGCATGCCAGCGGTGGTTTGGAAACGCTGATGGCTCGGGGGCGCCTATGCCCAAAGACGAGAACGACAGGCTCACCATTTGCGCATTGGCCCAGATGGATTTGTTTTTTGAGCCTAATCCCCCTCGGCCGAAATATACTTTTGATGAAGCGCTCCAACGGTGCAAAACAGCGACTAAACCGGGTGACCCCTGCTTTGGCAACATTAAAAACCCTGATGAAAATTGATCATATCACCCAACAATTTTTATAAATCCTACCATACACGAACCAGTTTATGAGCAACTCCCACAACCAATACTGCATTAGCTGTGATCAGGACACAGGTAACTTTCAATTATGGGCTATCGATTTAAATAGCCCTTCATTATTTGAAAGCCGTCACAGCAATTACGAAAACTGCCTTCCAAAAGATTCTAGTTTATTGCAGGTAGGTGATTATATTCTGCAATGGAGTGCGCTCAACAAGGACAATCAATATTCTTACAGGTTGCTGCAATTCAATCCTGATGCCGATAATCCTTTAGGAAGTTATGTTCCCGACCAATCGCAAAGTAAAAAACTCATCTGGTCTGAAGCTGCTGTTCAGGCCGGAACGTGGGCCAAGAAAAAGTTCTTCAGCTCCCGACAGGATTTTGCAAATCCCGATGGCGCCCAAAAAGGATTCGAATCGGGCCGTGAGCTTTTACTCATATCGATGCACAATTTCGTTCTCAATTTTATTCCTACAGCTGGCAGAGGCACCAATCAGCTTTTCAATTTTGATCCGGCCAGCCGAGACCCGCTTCCCGCAGCGTATTCTTCGCAAAACGCGTGGACATCGATTGAACTGGGTCATGAATTGATGTTTGTTGATGGGTATGTGCTGGATTGGAAACCAGAAACAAGTGATTATGTAATCTGGCAATTTGATCCCCAGGCCGAAGGTTCACTGAGTTTTCCGCCTATTCAGAAAGGAAAATGGGATTCACTCGGTATCGACGAGAGCCATCAACTTTGTGTACTCGGTAGCTATGTACTCGACTGGGAGCCTGCAACCAATCATTACCGGCTCTGGAAATTTGATTATAAGAGCAAAAACGGACTTTGTGGCCCTGTAAAAGAGGGAACCCTGCCGAAGCAGGTCACTAGTAAAACTTCGCTCACTGCTATAGAAACCCTTCTTCCTGTAAACCGGAAGGTTGCCGTAAAATCGGGCACAATGGACTTTATGCGGGATAAGATTGAACATGTAATTTATTACATGATTGAAAACAGATCGTTCGATCATATATGTGGGTGGTTGTACAAGAAAAATGAACACTTCAATCTCATTGGCCCGCCAGGGCATTACCGTGGCGTGGACGAAAATTTTAAAAACGTTTTTAGAGGTAAAGAATACACCATTACAGAATACAACGGTGGAAAACTGAGCAACGACATCACGCTGGACCTGGATCAGCAGGATCCTTATCATGATAATTCAGATGTTTTACGCCAGATGTTCTCTGAAAACATTCAGGATTATTACGACAAGAAGAAACCGGATATGGGTGGCTTTGCCAATAACAACGGAACTGAAGAGGTAATGCAAGCCTACTCTCCAGAGCAGATTCCTGTGCTTAACGGCCTGGCAAAAAACTACGCCATCTCTGATGACTGGTTCAGCTCCATGCCAAGCGGCACTACGGTAAACAGAGCTTTTTCACTTACGGGATCATCATTGGGCCAGTTAAATAACTTTCAGAATGGAGCCGCCTACGCAGAATGGTCACAATATCCCCGCCGTCCGTCTATCTGGAAAACCATGTGGTCAAACGGAATTCGGGATTTTAAAATTTATAATGCAGTCGAGTGGATCGAATGCAAGTATACATACAACCTTTTCCTAAAAGGGCAGATCCCGACAATCGATGATCCATTTGTAATTGGTAATTACGCTCCGCAACTCAACCAGTTTTTCGACGACCTTAAATACGGGACACTGCCTAAATTCTCTTATCTAGAACCCAAATGGGTAACTTCTACCGGGTCCACTTCCTATCATCCCGGCAACGATCTCATTCCTGGCGAACGGGAACTCAACGACATTTTTACCGCCTTACAGAGTAGCCCCCTATGGGACAAAACGCTGCTGGTGATAACCTTTGATGAGCATGGCGGGCTTCCCGACCATGTGTCACCTCCGTATGCAGTAAAGCCATGGGCAAATGATTCATTTGAAGGTTTTACAAATGACATTATGGGGATACGGGTACCAACCATTATGGTATCGCCTTATATTACTTCCAATACCGTATTTCGTTCAGAAACCGGTACGTCTTACGATTCTACATCCATACTTAGTACCCTTCTTCATTGGATGGGCATTCCTAAATCCAAATGGGGCCTGGGAGAGCGCACCAATCATGCGCCTACTTTTGAAGCCATATTCCGTGAGCAGAAGCCACGTACGGATAAGGTCGTTCTTGATCTGCCATACGATAAAAACTTCCCAAAACCAGATGGAAGTGGAAGTCGGCCAAATGCAACTACCCTGCCCGTTCACGATCTCCACCGGCACGTTGTACCGGGAATGATTGCCGACATGACACCTAAGCTGAATTCGACAGAACGGGCTAAGATCGTTGATGATGTATTAAGCAATGCCCATAGTTTGCAGGATCTTCACCGGCAATTAACGGATATCCATAGCAGGCACAGCCGCTAATGTTGCCTACGCTATCCGATGAATAAATTATTGAGATGTGAACAGGCGTATAAAGACACTGCTTTTTAAGGTATGACAACATACTTACCTGTTGCCTAATTATCGGGATAAAACATGGAGGCATTTCCGGCTAAATATACTCCTTCTAATAGAACAAGCCCGGCTGCCAAAAGCAGCCGGGCTTGTTTTGTAGCAACCTTAAGCACTTACATATTGATAGCCCGATTATCTGTAGCGGCCAGACAGGCTTCTTTGAAAGCTTCGGTATAGGTCGGGTGGGCGTGCGACATGCGCGACACATCTTCGGCCGATGCCCGGAACTCCATGGCGACAACGGCTTCGGCAATCATATCGGCCGCACGGGCGCCAATCATGTGAACACCCAGAATCTCGTCGGTTTCTTTGTGGGCCAGCACTTTTACCAGCCCGTCGACGTCCATACTCGCCCGGGCACGGCCCAGCGCCTTGAACGGAAACGAACCCACTTTATAAGGAATCCCTTCTTTTTTCACCTCTTCTTCAGTATAGCCTACCGAGGCCACTTCCGGCCAGGTGTACACCACGCCCGGAATGAGCCGATAGTGGATATGTGGCTTTTGACCGACGATGGTTTCGGCAATGAATGTGCCTTCTTCTTCGGCTTTATGGGCCAGCATAGCACCCCGAATTACGTCGCCAAGGGCGTAAATGTGGGGAACGCTGGTGCGGAGATGGTTGTCTACTTCGAGTTTACCCCGATCGTCGGTTTTCAGACCGGCTGCTTCCAGATTCAACCCATCCGTGTAAGGACGACGACCTACCGAGACTAGGCAGTAATCGCCGGTGAGGGTGATCTGTTCGCCTTTTGGCGTGTCTATATTCACAACGACTTCCTGACCGGTATTTTCAACTTTGGTAACTTTATGGCTGAAGTAGAAATCGGCACCCAATTTTTTGATGGACTTCTGAAGCTCTTTACCCATCGTTTTATCCATCGTTGGGATCATCGAATCGGCGAACTCCACAAACGACACTTTCGAGCCAATACGAGCGTACACCGAGCCTAACTCAGCCCCAATTACGCCCGCCCCAATCACGATCAGGTGTTTGGGGATTTCCTGAAGCGTGAGCGCTTCGGTAGACGTGATCACCCGTTTTTTATCAATGGGCATAGACGGAAACGACATCGGTTTCGAGCCCGTGGCAATCACGATATTTTTTCCTTTGATAATTTGCTCCGACCCATCGTCTTTGGTGATTTTGATGGTATGCGGGTCCACGAACGAACCGACGCCGTGTAACTCGTCGATTTTATTTTTCTTCATCAGAAAGGCAATCCCCTTCGTCGTTTGCTCAACCACGCTGCCTTTTCGGGCAATCATCTGCGCCAAGTCGACCTGAAGGTCGGCCAGTTTGATACCGTGTTCGGCAAAGGTGTGCGCAGCATTGTAATAATGCTCCGACGAGTCGAGCAGCGCCTTGGATGGAATGCAGCCTACGTTCAGGCAGGTACCGCCCAAGGATGGGTATTTCTCGATAATGGCCGTTTTCAGTCCGAGTTGAGCGCAACGGATTGCACCTGTATAGCCCCCCGGCCCCGAACCAATCACAATAACATCGTATTCCATGAATAAGGTTGTTTTTTTGTGGTTTCTAGTTTGACGTTTGTTTAATTGCCCGCAGGAAATTTATTCGCCTGACAGGCAACTGTAAACACCAAATACCAAACCGCAAACTGTTTACTTAGAAAGCGTTCTGACTGCAAATTTGGTTCAGAATTTGATTGCCCAAACCGATTTGTAAAAATTCGTGTTGGTGGTACCGGAAGGCCTATCTCTTCCACGGCTGTTTTGACCTGTTTTATGCGCTTCGTTTATCCCGTTTTTCTGCTATCTCTCCTGTTACTCAATGGCTGTACCAATCCTGCTCAGCAAAATCAACCGGATGTGTACTATGATGTGCTGACGTATGTGAAAGGGCAGATTACGGACTTATCGGCCCGCAAACCCCTTACCAGCAAGACGGTCGCCATCAACGAAAAGCGTAATCTGCAAACGACGAATGAAATCAACTGGAGCCGTGAACTGGAATTGTTTACGCAGGCCGATATCAACAAGCCTGCACTCCGCAGCAGTTATCAGATAAACCGTCCCGATTCGCTGACCTACCAGTACACCCTGAAAAATTCGGAAGAGCGGTTGACGGTGCGGTCACTCCTGGTGCGGTTAGACTCGACCACCCGCAAGCCAGGCCGGATTGAAGCCGTTTTACAAACCAGGAATCCGCTATACGCTTCAGAACGACATCTCGTGCTAAACAGCGGCCCCACAGTTGGTAAGCAATGGGGCCTGCAGGAATACACCGTGTCAGGTTTTCAGAAACTTCCTCTTTTCGACAAAAATGAGTTTTTTGTAAACGGAAAAGTCCTGCGTTAAGCCGTTGTTAAATTGGGTGAGACGGGTAGAATAAAAATAAATGTCGTCCCTTCACCCGCTTCGGAGTGAATCTCGTAACGACCCCGAATCAGGTCCATTCGAGCCTGAATGTTATGAAGCCCCATGCCAGTTGCGTTGGCCGGGTTCATGCCACAGCCATTGTCTTTTACAATCATATTCAGATCATTGTTGAACCGCCGGAACAGAATATCGGCTTCGGTCGCTTCTGAATGCCTTAGAATATTGCTGCATAACTCAATGCAGATTGAATACAGGTTGAACTCGGCGGTCTTATCCAAACGTGGCAATTCGGCATTATCCAGTCGAAAAACAATCTTCTGCGTAACGTTGAGCTTATTGACCAACCGCATCAGGGCTTCCGACAGGCCCTGCTTTTCCAGCTCGTCGGGCTGTAAATTGTGCGACAGATAGCGGACTTCGGCGAAGGCCTCTTTGGTCATGTTGAGCAGATTATAATAGATCTGCTGTTCCCGATCCGTCATGTGAGCGGGACTTAGCGCCGACATACTGGTTTTGATAGCGGCCAGCAGTCCACCAAGGCTGTCGTGCAGATCGGCGGCCATGCGCTTGCGTTCGAGTGTTTGTCCACGTAGAAGAGCCTCTTCGATCTCGCGGTTTTTGGCTCTCAACTGGTCATTGGCCAACTTTAGTTCAACTGTTCGGGCAAACACTTTGTCCTCCAAGTCCCAGTTCAGGCTTTCGATTTCGCGTTTCTGACGATTGATCAGCCGGTTTTTACGGTAGTAGATTGCTACAAAACCCAACAGCATAGCCACCCCCCCGACCAGAATTACCCGCATAAGGTTAGCCTCTTCAATATCGTGACTCAACTTGTCGATGTGGGCCCGCTGCTCCAGTCGGGTTTTCTGTGCTTCGGCCCTGAGTCGTTCTGTTTCGATCCGCTGTTGAAGCTGCGTCATCCGGGTTTCGCCAGCCAGTTGCTCCCGTTCCGCTTCGGCACGTAGCCGGGCAATTTCGGTCTGCCGACGCAGGTTGATCAGCTGTTGTTGCTGAATAACCCGTTCCTTATCGGCGGCAAGACGAACCTGGTTGATATCGTATTTTTTTTGTACGGCCGATAGTTCTTCAACCCGTTTGAGGTTTGTCAGGCTATCGCGGAGTACACTGTATTCTTCATACATAGCCAGCGCTTTTGCTGGTTGATTCGCCAGCCGATACGCCTGATACAGAGATTGCGTGGCAAGCTGTCGAATGCGAATAAACCCCGACTCCCGCGCTATGGCAACGGATTTCTCACCAAATTCAATGGCCAGATCAGGTTTGTCAATCAAGGTATAGCCTTCGGACAACCTCGCCCAAACGGCGGCTTGTCCGGCCCGGTCGTGGAGCTGGGTCCAGACGGCAAGCGCATCGTCAAAGAATTTGATGGCCTGTTCGGGCTGATGACGGCTGAGAAAGAAATCACCTAATCGTTCATTCGTATAGGCTACATTTATCTGGGAGCGCGCTTCAATCGCCATTTGTCGACTGGCTTCATACTGCTGTCGAGCCTGTTCATACTGCCCCCGTATTTCGAACACCTCACCAATCTGGGTAACGGCCTGGCTAATCAGCAGTTTACGGTTTTTAGGCGTCAATGATGTATTGAAACCCAGCAGGCTTTGTGAAAGGCGGTAGCTGCGGAGCGCACTATCATATTCTTTCAGGAGCAGATAAATATCGCCCATGTTCATCTGCACCTGCCAGCGTGGCGAACTTTCATGAGGCAGCTTGGCGCATAACTCCGACGCCCGCTGATTGATCCGAAGTGCCTGCGGATAATCGCCTTTAACCGTTCGAAGGTAATGCTCCTGCAACATCATACCCCGCACGGCGTATAACGTATTATGGTAGCGTAAGGCCTGATCGACCAGTTGAGTGGCGTATATAAAACTACTATCGTGCTGCTCGCCACGCATCTGTTTAAACACAAGAGCCATGAACCGGAGCCCTTCCAAACGTGCGGTATCTGTACTCAGGCCACGAGGCAGTGTAGCGGTAAATTGGCGATGTGAGCGGCCAAGGGTCAATAAACTGTCCATGTAAACGGCATCGCCCCGCCGGTCGAAATTCAATTCCGGCAGTTTTGATTGCACTTGTCCGAAGCAGGCAGTGCACCAACCCAGCAACAGGATACCGAGACAATGTGATTTCATAGGGTCCTTATCAGCTTACCGACCAGCTTCTAAGGGGCTCTAAAGTAAGAATTTAGTGCAGCAAATCAATGGTTTGCCTAAACTTTTCGCCCTTACAATGACGCTACGGATGCATCGGTAACATTAGTTTGACGTAAGCAGAAAGACGGTAAACGCAGAATACTAACGGTCTGCATCGACCGATGTAAAAAAAGTTAAAATACGTTTAAACTAAATTCCTGATTTAGGAATCTAAGCTAAGCAAACCAACGTAAGTACAATTATTTCCAAGAATAAGCTAGGTTTGCAGAAAAAGGCCGGTCTGCTTCTTTAACTCCTTACAAAGATTTTTTTTTGCTGGAAAAAGTAACGTTTGGCAGATTTTTTGCTTAATTTAGTTGCAGTTAAATGCCTTTTTTTATTACTTTTAAGGCTGGAACAAGGAAATTTTTCAAAAAACATAACTCCCCCATACACTATCGGAACACTGCTCTACGTTACCTAATTGTCTTACTGAAAATGGAAAAAGCCCAGGTAAACGACAGTGAGTTGATTTCCCTGTACATCCGTGGTAATGAAAAAGCCTTTGCTAAATTAGTGCAACGGCACAAATCGAAAATTTACACCACTATATACCTGATTGTTAAAGATCAGTATATTGCGGAAGACCTAATGCAAGACACGTTCATCAAGGCCGTGGACACCATTAAGTCGGGTAAATATAACGAGGAGGGAAAATTTCTACCCTGGATCATTCGAATTGCTCACAACTTGGCCATTGACTATTTCCGAAAAGATAAACGCTACCCCAGTGTGGTGTTTGAAGACGGAAGCAGTGTTTTCAATACGCTTGAGTTTGCGGAGGATTCCGTTGAATCACTTCAAATCCGGCAGGAAACACACGAGCATTTGCGCGAGTTGATACAGCGATTGCCAGAACAACAGCGTCAGGTGCTTATAATGCGGCACTACGAGGAAATGAGTTTCCAGGAGATTGCCGATGCTACCGGCGTCAGCATTAACACGGCATTGGGACGTATGCGTTATGCGTTAATCAATTTGCGCAAACAACTGAGCAAACGTTCGCCGAGTTATGATAAAAACATTTACCCAAGATGATGTAGTCCGGTATGTCTATGAGGAGACCTCACCCGAGGAAAGCCTGCTCATTGAAGATGCTCTAATGTCCGAGCCGGACCTGATGACGTTTTTCCTCGAAGCCCTCGAACTGCGGGCTTTGATGAACAAAATTGAACGTCAGCCCCGTGTCAATACGGTTCAGTCAATTCTTAATTATTCAAAAAATCATCCGGCAAACCCGCCTGCTAAAGTACGACACTCGTAACAGGCAGACGGGTTTTCTATGTAACGTAGCCGGAAGGCCGCATAGCCGTGGGCTAAGCTGTAGCGCAATTAAACCAGCTACAGTTTAGCCCACGGCTACACGACTTTGCGGCTATGCTACAACACAACTATGCAAAAAAAGGAACGATTCAGACGGTTCATTGAGTATTTCACAGAACACTATCCCGACCCTAAAACGGAACTCCACTTCAGCAACCCATACGAGTTATTAGTAGCGGTGATTCTGTCGGCCCAGTGTACAGATAAACGAATTAATCAGATTTCACCGGCCCTCTTTGCCCGGTTTCCGGAAGCGGAGTCGCTGGCTGCGGCCTCGGTAGAGGAAGTGTTCTCCTACATACGGAGTGTTTCGTATCCGAACAACAAGGCAAAACACCTGGTTGGGATGGCTAACGCCTTGATGAATCGGTTTGGGGGGGAAATCCCGGCAACGGTAGACGAGTTACAAACGCTACCCGGCGTAGGGCGTAAAACGGCCCACGTAATTCTATCTATTGTTTATAATGAACCGACGATGGCCGTCGATACGCACGTTTTTCGCGTGTCGCACCGGCTTGGGCTGGCCCCGTTAACGGCCAATACACCCTTGGCCGTAGAAAAGGCCCTGATGGCACACATTCCCAAACAACACGTTCCTAAAGCGCACCATTGGCTTATCCTACACGGCCGCTACGTTTGCCTAGCGCGTTCGCCCAAGTGTGAAGAATGTGCGTTGAAGGAGTTTTGTAAGTATTTTGAAAAAAGAGTGAGGAGTTAGGAGCCATCCGGTAGCATAACATGCCTAAGCCCTCCTAACTCCTCGCTCCTAACACTAATATTCCTCCGTTGCTGCAAAGAAGAAACTGCCTTCGATGGCTGCGTTCTCGTCTGAATCGGAGCCGTGAATGGCGTTGGATTCTATCGACTTGGCGTACAGTTTCCGGATGGTGCCTTCTTCGGCCTGCGCCGGATTGGTAGCGCCAATGAGTTTACGGAAGTCAGCAACGGCGTTTTCTTTCTCCAGGATCATCGGTACAATCGCACCGGACGACATGTAGTCGCAAAGGCCCTGATAAAATGGACGCTCGCTGTGTACCGCATAAAACTGGCCGGCCCGCTCATTGGTTAGCCCGGTCTTTTTAATCGCGACAATGCGGAAGCCCGCTTCTTCAATCATCTTAATAATTGCACCCGTATGCCCGTCTGCTACGGCATCAGGCTTAATCATCGTGAACGTTCGGTTCGTTGCCATTCTAAGTTTTTCTATTCGAAGTTTATTTTTTTGCGAGCACTCCTATTGTGTATAGCGATCGCCCTCAGTTTACCCAGAAGACGATTTGTACGACTCTCCTGCGCGGATCAGGGGCAAAGGTAAGATTTTACCGATGTCGGAATTAGTATTATTCGTACTTTTGAGTTTCGATTGTGGCTAAGGCCATCTGTATATGCAAGATATTGACGCGATTGGCGCGATTATCGGACTACCGCCTGGCGGAGCCGCCCAGAACGTGCTGATTACTACCCACCAGAATCCCGATGCCGATGCTATGGGATCATCCCTGGGGCTGGCGGGCTACCTTCGTAAAAAAGGTCATCTGGTAACGGTTGTTACACCGACAGACTACTCCCAGAATTTACACTGGATGTCCGGCAACGAAAACGTTATTGCGTTTGACGAGAAAGTACGTGTGTCGGTCAGTGAATTGTTCGAACAGGCTGATGTAATCTTCTGCCTCGACTTCTCGGCGCTCGACCGTATCCGGGATCTGGCACCTATGGTTCGCCTGTCGCGGGCCCGCAAGATACTTATCGATCACCACCTCGAACCGGAATCCTTCGCCGATCTGGCTCTGTGGGACCCAACAGCTGCCGCAACGGCAGAACTGGTATTCCAGCTGATTGTGGCCCTGGGTGATAAACATCTAATCGATATACCGATTGCGGAATGCCTGTATTCCGGCCTGATGACCGATACCGGCTCGTTCAGACATCCAAACACCACGGGCAACGTTCACCGCATGGCGGCCGAACTGGTAGATTTGGAGATTGACGTCAGCAGCATCCACCGGCGCATTTTTGACAACGTAACCCTCGACAAGTTTCGGCTGCTAGGGTATGTCCTGAACGAAAAGCTTAAGGTATTGCCTGAGTATAAGTTTGCCTATATCACCCTCACCGATGCCGAACTGAAGCGGTACCGATCGAAAACCGGCGATACAGAAGGGATGGTGAATTATGCACTGGCGGTTGATGGCGTGGTCATGGCAGCTATTTTAATCGACCGGAATGATGAAATTCGCATGTCGTTTCGTTCTATAGGTAACTTTTCCGTTCGTGATTTGGCCAACAAGCATTTCAATGGCGGAGGCCATCGGAACGCAGCCGGTGGACGAACCAAATTATCCCTTGCCGAAACGGAGCAGAAACTTCTGACCGTATTACCCGAATATCAGCAGTTGTTGCTGGAAACAGTATAGAAAAATTTACGGTAATCGGTTTATAGTTTACGGTAGTAAGCCGATACAGTCCGAGTATTCCCGTAAACATTGTCCCAGTACCGTAAACATCTTACGTATAAACCAAGTAATCTCACATGTCTCTTAAAAATTTCGGGAAAGCCGCCCTACTCGTCGCTGTTGTAGCGGCCTGCGGTAAAAACCGCCAACAGGTGACGGACAACGGCCTGAAGTACACTATTCATGAGCAAACCGAAGGGAACCGTAAAGGTAAAGTTGGCGACATTCTGACGCTGCACCTGACCCTGATGAACAACAAGGATTCTGTGTTGCGCGATACGCACAAAGAAGGCACTCCGTTCCAGATGTTACTGCAGGTACCACCTTTCAAAGGATCGTACGAAGAAGGACTCACGATGCTGGGCAAAGGCGATAGCGCAACGTTCTATGTAAGTGCCGATTCGCTGTTTACCAAAGCCATGCAACCCCTGCCTCCGGGTGTGCAGAAAGGAACCGATATTGGTATTGCGGTGAAAATCCTGAATGTACAGACTGAAGATGAGTACAAGAAAGCACAAGCTGCTGACTTTGAAAAGCAGAAAGGCGTTGACGCGAAAATTATCGAAAACTACATCGCGAAAAACGGTCTGACAGGTAAAGCTCAAAAAACAGAATCGGGCGTCTATTACGTAGTTACCAAGCCGGGTACTGGCCCGACACCCAATAAAGGTGATGTCGTGCAGGTTCACTATACTGGTAAACTGCTGGACGGCAAAGTGTTCGATAGTTCACGCACAAATCCACAGGCGGGTGGCAAGCCAGCTCAGTTCCAGATTGGTGTTGGCATGGTTATTCCCGGTTGGGAAGAGGGCGTAAGCAAGCTTCACAAAGGTGAATCTGCTACGCTGATTATTCCTTCAACGCTGGCTTACGGCCCCCGTGGTAATCAGGGTATCGCACCAAACTCCGTTCTGCTGTTCGATATTGATCTGATCGATATCCAGAAAGGCCAACCTGGGCAGCCCGGCGGTATGCCGCAGCCCGGCCGGTAAGTATTCCGATATTCTACGCAAGCCGTTTGCAGTTATCACTGCAAACGGCTTTTTTTGTTTACTATGGAACTCTGCTTTGCCACCAACAATCAACATAAACTAGCCGAAGTCTCCGCGAAACTCGGCCACTACTTTATCCTTAAAACCCTTCAGGATATCGGTTGTACAGATGAATTACCAGAAACATCGGGGACAATTCCGGGTAATTCACGCCAAAAAGCCGATTACGTCTGGACAAACTTCGGTGTTTCGTGTTTTGCCGATGACTCCGGCCTGGAGGTCGACGCGCTGAACGGCGAACCGGGCGTCGATTCGGCCTTTTACTCCGGTAGCCGGGATAGTGAGAAGAACATTCAGAAGCTATTGGCCAATTTAACCGATAAGCCCAACCGCAAAGCACAGTTTATAACCGTATTTACGTTGGTGCTACACGGCGTTGAGCACCAGTTCGAGGGCATCATTGAGGGACAGATTGTAACGGAACCTCGTGGCTCCGGGGGCTTTGGCTACGACCCCGTCTTTCAGCCCGATGGCTACGACCGCACCTTTGCCGAAATGACAATTGATGAAAAAGGCCTGATTAGTCACCGGTCAAGGGCGCTGGCTAAAATGATTACGTATTTGCAGAATCAGATTAAGTGAATGGTTATTGTACTCATCGCTCGGCATAGTCTGTAACTATGTTCAACTACTAGCAACGATAGACATAGTAATCGTTACCCGCGTTGAGCAATAGGCATGTCCGTACATTCATAAAAAAGCCCGATCCTGAAACCAGGATCGGGCTTTTTTATGAATGCTTTTTATAAAGACTAATAGAACTTAGCCCGGCGGTCTTCAACTTTGGCCGCATCTTTAATGGCTTCGTTAATATAGAAACCAACACGCTGGGTGTTGTTTTGCTGAATTTGTGTCTTATATAGCGCATAGTCGGCAACAGCAGGTGCAGGCGTCAGTGAAACGGCTTCCATTATAAGAACACCGCCTTCGCCAGCAAATGGCTTCGTACGCTTACCGGGCTTCAGACCAAACGCTTTTCCGAGTGCAACGGGGTCAACACCAGCGCTGCGGAGGAAACCCGTTGCCAGGTTAATATCCTCAACGGTTTCGACCAGAGCACCGGCTCCGTATTTCTGCGAGATGGATTCCAATGTGCCGCTGGCATTACCAAGCTTGCTGATAATCTGCTCACCTTTCAGTTCGTTACGAACTTTAGCGGTCAGCTCATTACGGAAATCGTTGATGCTCACTTTGTCTTTGGCGGTCTTGTTAGTCAGGACCGCAATTACATACTGATCACCTACTTCAAACGGTTCAGAGACTGAGTTTATATCCGTTTTGTCGTTAAACGCCCAGCGAACAATCTGCCGCACTTCCGAACCCGTTAACGCATTGATCTGGTTAGCGCCTTCAGGAATACGATCTGCCGTAGCAACGACCAGCGATTTATCTTCTTTTACCTTGGCGTCGAACTCTTCTTTGGTATGTACGTCCGATGCAAACTGATCTGCTTTGCGAAGCGCTTCATCGCGCGTAGTCTGGCTTGGCGTGATTGCCTTGCCAATGGCTGCAATGCGATAAAGTACGTTTGTTTTAGGCTGTGTCACGTTGATGATGTGGTAACCGAACTCGGTCTCGACAAGGCGAGGGATAAGACCAGCCGATGTAGCACCAAATACGGCCGTTTCAAACGGCTTCACCATCTGTCCATTGTTCTTGAAATAACCAAGGTCGCCACCAACAGACCGGGAACCATCGTCGCTGTTGGTCTGTGCCAACGCTTCGAAGCTGGCACCACCCTGAATCTGCTTCAGGATACCTTCTGCCCGGCGACGTGCATCGGCTTTTGCTGAGTCGGCCAACCCTTTCGTCTGAATAAGGATATGGCTGGCGCGGGCCGTGAAGTTGGTATCTCTCTTAGTACCGCCGTACTTATAGATGAAATATGTGTTGCCTTCGCGGAAAGGACCATAAATACCACCGGGGGCAAATGTTGGAATAGCGGCACGAAGTTGTTCCGGCATCTCGCCAGCCGTCAGGTAAAGCGGCACCCGAACGTCGCTGTTTTGCTGGGCAAATGTAGAATCGTTGGTGGCAGCACCTAAGCCACGAGCCAGTGATTTGATTTGCGTATACAGAGCCGAGCTATCTTCTTTAGACGGTGCGACCGAAAACGTTACGTACTGAATAGACCGACTGTCGGAGCCGGGGTACTCATCTTTATGTTTAGAGAGGTAATCTTCCAGTTGCGAATCCGTCACTTTCACCGTCGTGTCGTTGATGGTGTAGTACGGTACGAACAGGAATTTTACATTGGCTTTCGAATTCTGCGCCTGGTATTCTTTTTGAGCTTCGGCCGTGGTGGCAAAAACCGACAGGCGCATCAGGCCTTCGTATTTTTCACGAAGCCGATCGGAAGCCAGGTTTTTCTCGAAGCTGGCCCAGGCAGCCTGCTGCTGAGCCGGTAAATTCTTGAGCCCTTTCAAGTAACTGATAATGGAGCTTTTGTCGAATACACCCGTTTGCGGATTTGTAAACGCCTGACGAACGGCGGGGCTGATGTTGTTACCCTGTACCATGTCGACCAGTTCCTCACTCGTAACCTGAAGGCCCAGCTTGTCGAACTCTTTCTGATAGGCAATTTCAAACAATAGCTGATTCCAGGCTTGTTCCCGAATCTGTACAAGATCCTGATCGACAGGAGCCCGGCCGCTTTGCTGTTCAAACTGCGCCCTAAGTTCGTCTACCTTGGCATTGAATTCCTGATAATCAATGGATTGGCCGGCAATCTCACCAACTTCTTGCTGATTTCCGCCGAAGAGCAAACTACGGCCTCCGAGCAAGTCACCACCCACAATGAACAGAATCAAACTGACGGCAATAATACCAACAGCCAGTCCCGAACGTTCTCTGATCTTATTAATGACAGACATTTCGCTTTTAACAGTCAATTTAGCCCGCAAAATAACAATTTTCCCCGTTGGAATACAAGAGCTAATTGTATATCTATCCTCAAATCTGAGGAAAAGGCTCTACAGTCCTCTTAACAAATAAGGTGCCGACTTTTCTATGAAAGCCAGCACCTTATCAATTTCCTAAACAAGAACGCGTTATCTAGTCGTTGTCCCGCTTCAGCTTATCACCTGCTTTATCAAAGGCATCGCCTATTTCGCGACCGGCCTGTTTAAAACCTGATTTCACATCCTTCCAGGCATCAGCCGTTGCGTTCTTGGCGTGGTCGATATCTTCGCCCAGTTCTTTCCGCTGCTCTTCCAACTTTTCGCGCTGACGATCCGTTTCAGCCTTTGCTTTATCGCTTTGTTTGTCGGCTTTAGCCTTCAGCTCGTCAATTTTAGCATCCAGTTTATCCTTCTGTACGTTCATTTTAGCCACTGCTTCATCCCGTTCGCGCCGGAAATCGGCAGCTGCTTCGTCGGACTTGGCTTCGACTTTATCACCAGTTTCTTTCAAGTCCTCCCGAGCTTCAGCCGTTGCGTCTTTTGTATCGGCAGAGATAGCATCGCCTGTTTTTTCGAGGGCATCTTCGGTCCGGGATTCATTCTTGTTGTCAGAACCACAGGCTTGTACTAAAGCCAGTGAAGCTACCAGCATAAGGATACCAGCGGTCTGTTTAATGCGTGTCAGTGTTAATGGATGTTTAATCATAATCGTATTGAGTAAGTTGATTCTTACAAACTAGTTGGCAAATGGTATGCCAGAAATCTGGTTTGTGTTGTGCCGGGAACCCCGACGGGATGAAAGCCGACAATGCTTTTATCGCCCGTTCGTATTAATTTTTCCACTTAATGGCACAGCCGATGGGCTTAGTAATGGGCGACTGCACCGGCTTGCCAGCGAGTAGACTACTGACGGCTTCGTCGATGTATCGACGCTGCACGCTGCTTCCGTCCTGTGGACTATCGTCAATGGTTCCTACGTACTCAACGATGAACTGCCCTCCCGTTTGTTTCAGCACAAACACTTCGGGGGTTCGGGTAGCGCCAAAGGCTTTGGCGGTTGCCTGTGTTTCGTCCATTGCATAGGCAAAGGGATAGTTCTTTTCGCGCGAACGAGCCTGCATGTTCTGAAAGGAGTCGTCGCTGTAGGCTTTGGGGTCGTTGGGCATGACCGCGAGCACTGGATAGCCCTGCGTCGCGAATTTCCGATCGAGGTTAATCAGACGATCTTCGTACGCTTTCGCAAACGGGCAGTGGTTGCTCATAAAAACAACAATTACGCCCCGCTGGTCCTTGTAATCGGCCAGGGTAATCTGGCGGCTATCCACATTCCTAAGCCGAAAGTCAGCTACGACATCGCCCAGACTGTATCCTTTCGGATTCTGCGCCCTAATAGCCAGCGTGCTTTGTAAAATCAGGATGGCGGTACATAACCAGCTTATGAATGCTTTCATTGCGATTTTCGATACGTTTAGTAATTAGATAACAAACCTAGCAGAAAGATTAACGTATCCCCGAATAAACGGGGGTGTTGTGCGGAGAGCAAGTTAAGCGCAGCGGTTCTAACACGGCGAAACGTGGTGGCAATCCGCCTTAACTCTTCTTGCCGTGGATAAACTGCAATTATTCTTTGTCAGTTATGCGATCAGGCCCCCTCCGATTCAATCCTTCTTCTAATGGATTAAATTCAGGATTATATGTGACCACGGGGAGACTCCAACTTCCAGTAATATTTCAATCCTTCTTCTAGTGGATTGGTCCTTGGGAATAATGAGAAGTTGCAACCAGAAATTAGCCCGCAAGAGGGTAGGTTGAGCGTGCGCTATGCGTCAAGTTTTGCTGGGCAGCATATTTAACCGAATAGGCCTTTTGCGGACATGCAATCATGCATATTGGTTTACGTAAGCCCTACACGGCTCTAAATTCGTAGGTATCGGTGCTACCGTTTACTCAATCTGACTTTAAAATTATAGATTATTCCTTGTTTGCTAAACACTGTTCAGTAAGTTTGCATCGTTAATTAACAGATCAATGGGAATTACAGAAAGGAAAGAACGGGAACGGGAAGAGATGCGGCAGCTTATTCTGGAAGAGGCCCTGAAGTTGTTTCTAACTAATGGGTTCGATAAGGTGAGCATTCGTAACATTGCCGATAAAATTGAGTACAGTCCCGCTACGATCTATTTGTATTTCAAAGACAAGAATGAACTGCTGTTTGCTCTGCACCAGCGCGGTTTCGCCAAAATGGTAGCCGAGTTTCAGCCGTTGCGTTTGTTGAGTGACCCCTTCGAAAAACTGGTCGAGATGGGGCGCTCCTATATCCGGTTTGCGGTGGAGAATCCGGAGTTATTCGACCTGATGTTTATCATGACCGCCCCTATGGACAAGCTCGATAAAGAAGACTGGGTGGAAGGCGATCAGGCATTTGGCCTGCTCATGCAGGTAGTACAGGAATGCATGGATGCAGGTATTTTTCAAAAACACGACGTTCAGTCAACGTCGATGATGATCTGGAGTAGCATTCACGGTTATACCGCGCTGTTTCTGCGGAAACGGCTGGGCATGTTTGCCGAATGCGATGTCCCCGTAATTATGGACGATGCTTTCAATCTGTTCTGCGAAACGCTACGGAAAGGCTTATAAAATTTTTTACCCTACCACTAAACACTGTTCATTAACTGACCCATGATTACAAGTCTTATTACCAGATACATTCGCTATCTGGGACTACTAATCCCGCTGTCGATAGCTGCACAGCCCGCTTCAACCAATGTTTCGGCGGTACTGGAAGGATACGTTCGCGAAGGTCTTACCAACAACCTGGCAATCCGTCAGGAGTCGCTGGAGATTAGCCGCGTAACGGAATCCCTTAATCAGGCGAAATCGCTGTTTTACCCACGGGTGGCCTTCAGTCCGACCTATTCGCTGGCCGCTGGTGGCCGACGGCTGGAGTTTCCGGTGGGTGATCTGCTTAACCCCGCTTACAAAGCCCTCAACCAACTTACCGGTGCCGACCGTTTCCCGACAAACATCGAAAACGTTAATCAGTTGCTGGCACCCAACAACTTTCATGACACCAAATTCAGTGTTAGCTACGCTATTTTCAATACGGATATTCAGTACAACTACCTTATTCAAAAACAATTACTCACCTCACAGCAGGCCCGTCGGCGGGTTATTGAAAACGAATTGCGGTACACTATCGCTACGGCTTACTATCAGTATCTGCAAACGCTCGATGCTATACGTATTTTCGAGAGTTCGCGTGAGGTGCTTACCGAGCTGGCCCGCCTGAACGAAAAGCTGGTCCGGAATAACGTGGCAACTAAAGAGGTGGTGACCTCGGCGCGCTACGAAACCAGCAAGCTCGATCAGCAGCTGGCAGTGGCACAGAAAAACCGCGAAACAGCCCGCGCTTATTTCAACTTTCTGCTCAACCGCGACTTGCAGGCACACATCGACGTCGATTCTTCGCTCACGAGAATCCTGCCCGAGTCGCCGGAAAACGTGGTCGATTTACAACGGACTGCCCTGCTGGGTAGGCAGGAACTCAGCCAGGTAACAAGCTCGCTGGGAGCGGCTCAAACGGCGGTAAAACTGGCCGAGGCCAACGCCAACATCCCAAATGTCTTTGTGGGTGCCAATACGGGTTTCCAGGGTTTCGGCTACACGTTCCAGAACCAGGCCTACGTAGTAGCACAGGTAGGTTTGCAGTGGGATCTGTTCCGGGGATACGAAAAACGGTCGAAGATTCAACAGGCTAAAATTCAGGCCAGCGCGCTGCAAACGCGGCTCGCAGAAGTGCAGCAACAGATTCAGTTGCAGGTATTACAGGCCTATTACGACCTCAATGCAGCCACCGAAAGTCTGGCCGCTACGCAGAGCGGGATGATCAACGCCGACCAGACGTTCAGGGTAATTGACAGCAAATACCGGAACGGCCAATCGCTGCTGATCGAGTTTCTGCGCTACCAGAACGACCGGCTGACGGCCCAGCTTCAGCACTCACTGGCGCGTATGGATGTACTCGTAAAACGGGCAGCCCTGGACCGCGTCGTGGCCGTTGGGCAATGAAGTTTCTATCGTTCAATTAAGCTATAGTCCGTTAAAACACCCAAGATATTCGATACCACCCTGGCTTATCGCCTGAAGTAGCTCGCCATCTCGTACCCTTCGCCAAAGCGATATTTTAATTTTTTAGGCAAGTTTTCGTCTAACAGAAGTTTAGGCACGCGCAGCAAAATTAAGTGTTACGGTTGATACGGCTAGATCCAGTACAGCCAGGTCCTGTTCGTATTTAACGGAAGGAAAATCGTCAATAAACTCATTCACAGTATGACCACCTTTAACATAGTCGAACAAGTTTTTAACCGGAACACGCGTGTTTAAAAAACTGGTGTTCCACTCTGAATATCCGGATGTATTGTGATGATCTGGTTCATGATTGACGGTAGTAATGACTTACAAGCCAAGAAACAAACACAACTTAACAAAAGTGTCTTAGTAAACAATTGACCCCATGAAACCTATATATATTCTTCTCTCGCTCTCTCTCGCTGTTGTTGCGTGGGGGTGCAGCAGCAAAGCCGATAAAGCTCCCGCCGATCAGGCAACCCAGTCTGCCGATGATGTCGTTATTCCCGTTAAACTGACCCCCGTGACTACTGTGGTTCGGGCCGAACCCATAATCGCATCGGGTTTGGTTTCCTCGGCGCAGGAAGCCCGACTGTCGTTCAAGGTTGGCGGTATCATCGACCGGATGTTTGTGGAGGAAGGCCAGTCCGTTCGCAAAGGGCAACTGCTCGCCACCCTCGACCTCACCGAAATTAACGCCCAGGTCAGTCAGGCGCAGCTGGCCAATGAAAAAGCCGAACGTGACCTGAGTCGCGTGAAAAGCCTCTATGCCGACACGGCCGCTACCCTCGAACAACTCCAGAACGCAACGACTGGCACCAGCGTCGCGAAACAGAACCTGACCATCGCCCAGTTTAACCGCAACTACGCGCAAATCCGCTCAACGGTAGATGGAACCGTAACCCGAAAGGTAACCAATGCCGGTGAGTTTGTGGGCGCAGGGGCATCGGTCTACCTGATCTCCTCGAACCGGCGGAGCGACTGGGTCGTGCGCGTGGGCGTATCCGACAAAGACTGGGCACGGCTTCGTATGGGCAACCGGGCCAGTATCAGCCTCGACGCCTACCCCGACAAAACGTTTAACGGTACCGTTACGGAGCTGGCACAGGCCGCCGATCCGGTCAACAAGCTCTACGAAGTGGAAGTACGCATCGACCCCGGCACGGCCCGATTCGCGCCCGGCCTGTTTGCCAAAGTAACGTTGGTTCCGGCTCAAAGCGGCACGTATACCGTTGTGCCCGTCGAAGCTATCGTGGAAGGCAATGGCAAAGAGGGCTTTGTGTATGTGCTGGAAAATGCCGGTTCAAAACCGCTGCATGTGCGTAAGCAACCCATACAAATTGGCTATCTGGATGGCGACAAGGTACTGGTGACCAACGGACTGGCCGGTATAAAAGATGTCGTTACGGCAGGTTCCGCCTTCCTTACCGAAGAATCGACTGTTATTGTCAAATAATCCTTTGCTAATCTTTGTGTTGCTCTGTGAATCTCAGTGTAATAACTGTGCCACAGAGATGCACAAAGCTAACACAGAGCTACACTGAGAATCATGAACCTATCATCTTTTTCCGTCAAGAACTGGCAGTTTATGCTAGTGCTGTTTCTGGGAGTGGCCGCGCTCGGCGTTAACTCCCTGCTGAACATGCCTCGGGGTGAAGACCCCGAATTTACAGCTCCCGAGTTTTCGGTAGCCGTCGTCTACCCCGGTACCGATGCCCTCGACATGGAGGAACTGGTCGTTGACCCGGCCGAGAAACGATTCAACGAACTCGATAATATCAAACACGTCATCACCAGCGTAGATGATGGGCTGGCCGTGTTCCGGATTTCCTACGAGTACGGCGAAGACCCCGACGAAAAATACCAGGAAGTGGTACGGGAAGTGGGCGCGCTGAAACAGGAACTCCCATCCGATATTTTCAAGATCGACATCCTCAAATTTTCGCCCTCCGACGTCAACATTGTGCAGGTGGCCCTGCAATCTGAAGTAGCCTCAGACAAAGAGTTGGGCAATTATGCCGATGACCTGAAGAAACGGCTCGAAAAAGTTACGAGCCTGAAGAACGTTCAGGACTGGGGGTATGCTGCCGGTATTGTCCGCGTATCGCTCAACATTGAAAAGATGGCGCAGGAAGGCATCCCGACAAACCGTGTTGTGGGCGCACTGCAAGCTGAAAATGTAAACATTCCGGGTGGCAGCGTTCAGGTAGGCAGCCGGAAATTTAACATTAAAACGGCCGGCGATTACCAGTCGCTGGACGAGATTCGGAACACCATCGTGTCGAGCAATGGGCAGAAGATTATTTACCTGCGTGATATTGCAGATGTCGACTATAACCTCGAAGATGAAACGCACATCACCCGGCTCGACGGTCACCGGGCCGTACTGGTAACGGCCAGTCAGAAAATGGGCGAAAACATCGATAAGGTTGGGAAGAAGATTAACCCGATCATTGAAGCGTTCAGCAAAACTCTCCCATCCCATATCAAATTGGTCAAGAATTTCGACCAGGCAGCCAGTGTCAACAAACGGCTGTCGCACTTTGCGCTCGATTTTGCCATCGCCATTTTGCTGGTGTCGCTCACCTTGTTACCGCTGGGCTTTCGGGCAGCTGTCGTTGTTATGATTTCCATACCGCTTTCTTTATCTATCGGTCTGTCGCTGCTCAATGCGTTTGGTTACAGCATCAATCAGTTGAGCATTGTCGGGCTGATTGTGGCGCTCGGCATTCTGGTGGACGACAGCATCGTGGTTGTTGAGAACATTGAGCGGTATCTGCGCGCCGGGTACTCAAAAAAGGAAGCCGCGATTAAAGCCACCAGTCAGATTACGCTGGCGGTCATCGGCTGTACCGTTACGCTGGTTCTGGCCTTTTTGCCTCTTCTCTTTCTGCCCGAAGCTTCCGGCGATTTTATCCGGTCGCTGCCAATGGCGGTCGTGACCACCATTCTGGCCTCGTTGGTCGTTTCGCTTACCATCGTGCCGTTTTTGTCGAGCCGTATTCTGAAAGAAGAACACAATCCGCAGGGAAACATTTTTATGCGGGCGTTGAAAAAGCTCATCAGCGGGTCGTACAGCCGGTTGCTCAATGTGGCGCTGGCTCGCCCGGTGGTCACGCTGCTGGTGGCGCTGGCTATTTTTGGCGGTGCCTTGTCGCTGGCGGGTAAAGTAGGCTTCGGGTTATTCCCAGCTTCCGAAAAGCCGCAGTTTCTGATCAACATCGAAACGCCCGACGGCAGCAGCCTGAGCGAAACGAACCGGGTGGCGCGATATGTCGAGAGCAAGCTGAAAGGCAACCCCGCCGTCCGGCACTTTACGACGAACGTTGGCCGGGGCAACCCCCGCATTTACTACAACATCATTCAGCGGAATGAATCGGCTAACTTCTCGCAGTTTTACGTACAGCTCAATGACGTAGCACCGCCCGAAAAGCAAGCCCTGATCGATAAATACCGTGATGAGTTTGCGCTGTACCCCAACGCTAAAATTGAAGTAAAGGATTTTGAGCAGGGTCCCAATCAGGAAGCGCCGGTAGCCATTCGGGTATTTGGCGAGAATCTGGACACCCTGCGAACGGTGGCCGCCAGAGTGGAAACCATTCTAAAAAAAACGCCGGGTACGATTTATGTGAACAACCCGCTGGCCAACCGAAAAACGGACCTCCGCGTCAGGATCAATAAAGAGAAAGCGGGTTTGTTAGGCCTGTCCATTGCGGATATTAACCGCACCATCCGCCTGGCCATTGCGGGGCTGAACGTCGGCACTTTCAAAGCACCGGACGACGATGACGATTACACGATCAATGTTACCTTGCCTAAAGGGCGACGATCCGGCACTTCAGCAACAGACCCGTCTGTACTCAACAACTTATACATCAATAGCGTAACCGGTGGCGCCGTGCCCCTTCGTCAGGTTGCCGACCTGCAATTCGAGACGGGCACCAACCTCATCCGGCATTACGACAAAGATCGTTTTGTAACCGTAACGGCCTTCGTCAAAACGGGCTTCCTAGTCGATGATGTCTACACCGATGTGCTGCAAAAACTGGACGCCATGAAGTTTCCCGCCGGTTTCCGCTACATGGCCGCGGGCGAACTGGAAAGCCGGGAGCAGTCGTTTGGTGGTCTTGGGACCATTATCCTGATCACGATTTTCGGTTTCCTGGCTGTACTGATTCTGGAGTTCGGCACCATAAAAAGTACGCTGATTGTGCTGTCGGTTATTCCGCTGGGCATTATTGGAGCCATTGCGGCCCTGCTGCTGACGGGCAATCCGTTTTCGTTCGTGGCCATCATTGGCCTGATTGCCCTGATTGGTATTGAGGTCAAGAACTCGATTCTGCTGGTCGATTTCACCAATCAGCTACGCGAAGGCGGCTTGCCCCTGGTCGAAGCCATCAAAGAAGCGGGCGAAGTACGATTTGTTCCTATCGTTTTAACCTCCCTGACGGCCATTGGCGGACTGATGCCGCTAGCGTTTGAAGGCAATCCGCTCTATTCTCCCCTTGCGTGGGTACTAATTGGCGGCTTGATATCCAGTACGCTCCTTTCCCGGATTGTTACGCCGGTACTGTATAAACTCCTGCCGCCGAGGGTTGAGGTAAAAGCGATTAACCAGGTTGAACAGGAGCCGGTTTTAGCTTAAAATGACAAAGCGTGCCCCGGTTTGAACTAGGGCACGCTTTGTCGTTTCTGTAGTACCGACCGTCGAACCGTCCCGGCCGGGTGTATGTTCTAACAGTTCCTCTTCAGGCCGGTACGGCCGGTACTACGGCCTTACCGTATTACCACTTTCCGCACAATTCGGGTAGCTCCGGCATTAGCACGCAATAGGTACACACCTGGGCTTAGTACCTGCGCCGTCGTAAATACCATCGACCCATCCGCCTGAGTTTGGCTCTGCACAGGAAGCTCACGTCCGGTAAGGGTCGTTAGGCGATAGACAGCGTTCGGCAGGTTACGAACAGCCACCCGGATCGCCTGATTGTCGATCGGATTCCCCAGCAGTTCCATAGCGGGCATCAGGTTATCCATTACGACGGACACAATTGTGGAGTAAGCCGTCTTGCCATCCAAATCAACCTGTTTCAACCGGTAGTAATTGGTACCGCTCAGGGGATGTTCATCGACAAGGCCGTAGTTTTTCGTTGCTTGAGCATCACCCGCAGCCGCTACCCGGCTAATAGATGCGAACTCACGTGCATCGGCACTTCGCTCTACCTCGAAATAAGCACTGTTCGTTTCGTTGGCCGTTGTCCAGGATATGCCTACCGTCTCGCCAACTGCCTTTGCAGTAAAGGAAGTCAGGCGCACCGGTAAAGGACCGGATAGTGTGAAGCGGGCGAAGGTTGGATAGTGATCGGATGTTGTCAGGGCGTAATTGACAACGGCTGGCCGAACCGATGCCACCGAACCGGCTACATAAGACGACGCCAGTTCGTTTGATACCGTCATGTGGTCGATGGCATCGGTAAAGTTCGCATCGGTGTTACAGTTACTGCTGCTCAACTCACTGGAAATAACGGTATAGTTGGGGTCGCTCACGAAATTAGCGTACGACGACGGATTACCGGCAGCAATGGACTGATCGACATCGTCATTGTAATCACCGGCCATAATGAGGCTTACATTTCCATAATTGGCATCAAGTTCAGCTTTCAGATCAATGATATCCTGTTTCCGGCGGTTGTAGTCGGCTTGTGCAGAACCGGATTTGGCGTGAATATCAACGATGTACAGTTTCCGGGTCTGCCCGTCGATGGTTACGTTTGCCACAAACAGGTACGGCAACCGACCCGACGCCCAGGCATCGCTGCGTGGTGTTGCGGTATAACTATACTTGTCGGTGAGCAATGGCTTGCTTTCGGTGGGAATCATTGAAACAACACTTGTCTTGTACATTACGCAGACTTTCTGGTTAAGGCTCGTTGGATTGAACCCCTGCGGATTTCCGTTGGCATCGCATAAGTCCTGAAAGAAGTACGACGTGTATTGATCGGAACAGCTCAGCGCGTATCCGGCGGGGGTATTGGTCACCAGCAGGTTTTTATCGCTCACTTCCTGCAAGATATAGATGTCGGCGTTGAACGCGTCCATTACGGAGCGAACATTCTGCGCCTGAAGCGTCTCATTCGTCGGACCATTATCGGCGTACGTTCGTGAGCCATTGGTACAGGTGTACGAACCGCCATCAAAACCATACCATTCGAGGTTCCAGCTTACTACGCTCAATGTCTGGTCATTGTCGGTAATGACGCGATTGGCCGGGCAGGTCGTAATGGTCGGTGGTGGCGGGGGCACTTCCGAACCTGGAATATCGAAGATGGCGCGGGGATTAAGCTGAACGACATTCTTCGACGCATCGGTCGGTATGTAACGATCGGCAATACCCGTACCGGTCAGGGCACCCGTAGGTTTGGTAGCCCCCACCAGATCGGAGGCACTCGTTACAAACAACTCGGCGGTTCCATCGCTGGTTGTCAGTGGATACGTCCCGGCGGCTCCGCCCTGAAACGTTGCACCCGAGCCGCCAATGGTTGCATTCTGAACCGTTACCAACTACCCTTCGAAGGCACCCGAGGTAAGCTGTGTTACCGTAATAACCTGAGGAGTAACGGGCTGATTTGTATCATTGACCTTTAAAAAGGTAATAACGCCGTTGATTTCTTTTTTCCCCTGAAAAAGCGCCACCGGTCCGCTCACCTGCACCAGGTCGCCGAGCTGCACCTGGTTTCCGTAGCTCGTGGTAGGGTCGTAAACGGCGATACCGCCGGTAGCATCCTGTATGTAAAACAGCTTGCCACCAAACTGGCTGCTCACTGTTACGCGCCCCTGAATGATAACCGTTGTACCGGCCTGCCCCCGAGCTGTAGCGATGGACACAGGTCCGTTCGACACATCGACGCTTCCACTCACTGTCACATTTTGAGAAACAGCACCGGCCACATTTGTGATTGTGCCGTTCACGGCACCGCTGCCCGCCCCCGTAAGCCGGACACTGATGGCTGTAGACGCAATGGTCCCGCCCGACTGCGTCAACGTCTGCACGGTGGCGTAACTGGTACCGTTGTCTTTACTGACTTCATAGCCCGTTGGGGCAGTTATGGTAAGATCACCCGTAAGATTGACCCCGGATATTGTATACGATTTTGCCGTTGACGGTGTACCGGGCACCGTAGCGAAGCTGGGCAGAGAACCCGGTATAACTGAAAGAAGTGGTGCTGTCGGATCGCTGGGGCCGGTGGTGCCGCTCACCTGAATATTGTCAAATCGCCAGGTACCACCCGGCCCGCTGGCCCCGTAGCCATAAATCCGAAAGGTGATAGGCGCACTTAAATTCTGAAAGGCAGTATTGGCGCTCAGCGACACTACCCGCGATGTAAATGAACCATTTGACGTAGGCGAGGTAGTCGATGTTGGCGTTGTGTTGATATCAGCGGTAAAATTATCCAGACTTGATCGCAACACCCACGTTGTTGGCCCCGTACCGGACCGCTGCTCATCGAAACTCAGTTGCGACAGGGCCATGGTATAACTGGCCACCGGCCCGAGGCTAATCTGGATATACTTGTTGGCATCCGGGCTTGTCACATTCCAACCCGTTCCGGTATAGGCCCGGCCTCCCCCATTACCGGCTACAAACGTGACATTGGTTACCTCCGACCCGAAAGCGGCATTATCGGCGGTGATTGTCGATGCAGCAGCAGCGGTCAGCGAGCCGGGTGCTCCCTCAAAATTCCATTGGACCAGCGTTGTCTGGGCAAAGCCAGTAACGGTCATTAGCCACACAGAAGCAGCTAAAAGCACCTGTAAAACATGTTTCATCGTTGAGTAGAATTAGTACACTGTAATTTAATTTTTCTTGTCTGTTGATTACTATAGGGGACCGCATGGCTCCGGCCACTCGGCCGGCGGCCCCCTACAACCAAAAATACATCCGTATCCGTTACGTAATTATTAAGTTTCTGATCTGACGCCCGTTTCCCGGTAAAAACTGACTATCCGGTCATTTCCACACGGATAGACTACCAGCCAATACTTACAGTACAAGCACCTTAATGAACTGTCGACTGTCGTTTAGTTGGATTTCCAGCGAGTATACGCCCTGCGGCAACGGTTGCGCAAAGAGCAGGGCGGCTTCGCCCGGTCTGCGCTCCAGCCGTCCCTCCATTGTCTGACCCGCACCCGATAGTAAGCGAATTACGGCCGTATCAGCATTCCAGAGCCTAATGTGAATTCGGTCGGGGCTGGCCGGATTTGGGTACACGGCTACTACCGGGTCAGACGATCGAACAATGGCCGAGACGGGCTTGTAGGTGTGCGCCGTACCATCAGCATCCAATTGAGTAAGCCGGTAGTAATTGATGCCGGGGCGGGGGTTCATATCCGTTACCCCATAATATTGCCGCTCATTGGAATTCCCCCCGGCAGCAACCTCGCCAACGTAAACATACTCACCAAGATCCGGACTACGATCAACTCTGAAGTGACTGGCGTTACGTTCACTTACCGTTTCCCAGGCCAGTTGAACACGGTCGCCCTGAGGTATTGCTTTGAATGATAGTAAGGTGACCGGTAGTACGCTGGCATTGAGTTGAATCTCATCCAGCTTAAGTGTGCCGCCCCCGGCCGTTGGGTTGCAGGCGTAAATGCGAAACGTTACCGGGCCTTCCTGGTTGGTAAAGCCAGCCCCGTTCAATGCTATCGACGCCACCTGATAGTTTGTTGTGATGCCCTGCGAATAGATATCATTACCAAACCCATCGGCGCTTGATCGAACCGTCAACTGTGTTGGTCCCTGCGCTGAGCGGGCGAAGGCAAAGGATAGCGACGTGAGCGTAATTGTAGCGGTACCAAGGCGCTGAACCGAAAACTGAACGTATTCGGTCTGATTACAGACTGAAGTTGACCAGTTCTGTACGTTAACACCCAAATTGACATAGCCCGCTGTATAGGGATTGACGGCCAGTGGATTTACACCTGTATATGTAACGCCCGATGCGGTGACCAGTCCGCTCGATGTGGTCCCGTTATCATTACCTTCAAACGTCCAGTTGGCCGTAAATGGCGTTGTTTGTGCCCGGACATGTGCAATTCCCACTAACCACAAGAGCAGGCCAACGAAGAGAGCTTTCTTCATACAAAAGCCTCAATGCGTCTATCACATCAAGGCTTTTGCAAGGTATTAATAAAACCCACAAGTCACCTAATAAACAAATTGACCGACTTCACTTTGTATGGTTACCTGTTTACCTATAAAAGTTTCGACCCGCCCAATTATCTGTGCGTCGATGCCGAACGATTGCGAGATGTCGATAACCTGCTGTGCATGAGCTTCGGGCAAATAGATCTCCAGCCGATGTCCCATGTTGAATACTTTGTACATCTCCTGCCAGTTCGTACCGCTCTCCGACTGAATCAATTGGAACAGGGGCGGAATTGGAAACAGATTATCCTTAATGATATGCACGTTATCGACAAAGTGCAGCACTTTCGTTTGCGCCCCACCCGAGCAGTGAACCATCCCGTGAATCTGCGGCCGAAGTTCATCCAGAAGCCGTTTGGCAACGGGCGCATAGGTGCGCGTAGGCGACAGGATGAGTTGACCAACCGTCGTGTCGGCAGCACCGGTCGACACGCTATCCGTCAACCGTTTAGAACCACTGTATATCAATAACTTGTCAATGGCTGGATCAAAACTCTCGGGGTATTGCCCGGCGAGGTAATGAGCCAGTACATCATGGCGGGCCGAGGTGAGTCCATTGCTCCCCATCCCCCCGTTGTAAGTTGTTTCGTAAGTTGACTGACCGGACGACGCCAGTCCAACGATGACATCACCAGCCTGAATTCGGTCATTACTGATTACCTGGTCGCGACGCATTCGGGCGATGACCGTACTGTCGACAATGACCGTGCGCACCAGATCGCCAACGTCGGCGGTTTCGCCCCCGGTGCTATAGATTTCAATACCATGATCGCGGAGCATTTGCAGTACCTCTTCGGTACCGTTAATGATTTCGGCAATGACCTCGCCGGGAATCAGGTTCTTATTGCGGCCGATGGTCGACGAGAGCAACATGGGACCGGTGGCTCCGGCGCAGATCAGATCGTCGGTATTCATCACGACGGCATCCTGCGCAATGCCTTTCCAGACGCTCAGGTCGCCGGTTTCGCGCCAGTACAAGTAAGCCAGTGATGACTTCGTACCGGCCCCATCGGCATGCATAATGGTACAGAAATCCGGATCACCCGCCAGCGTATCGGGCACAATTTTGCAAAAAGCTTTGGGGAATAACCCCTTATCGAGCTGGGCAATGGCGTTGTGAACGTCTTCTTTACTGGCGGAAACTCCGCGCTGGGCATAACGATCTGTCATGCTGCAAAGGTAAGGATAAAAGCCCCCAACCCCCAAAGCAGGCTTTACCAGACGGTATCTGGTTCGTATAAACCCTTCTTGGAGCCAGGGCTTTTCTGCTCCGACAGGTTCTGGCAATAGGGTCATCATCTTGGCGAAGACGGCCGCGTACAAGTAGCTGACCCCGTTCCTCCTGAATCAATCCGAGATGATCCGTTTTTACTTGTAAGAGGCTGTTTGTTCAGCCAGGCGACCTGCCTATCGGCTTAGGCAAGCAATAAACGATTGTGCCTGTTTGTCATTCTGTCTTCAGTAACCGCAGAAATAAAAGTTTTATACGCGATCGGCCTTGTTTTAGTAAACCTAATTAATTAGGATTGCTACATAATTACTACGCCACGATGAAATCAACTTTTGCCAGTACTTAACCACATCTAATTGATTATCAATTGAAACTCACCAAGCCACTTTGTATCCTTTGGTTTATTGGGTGAAAACAACAAAATGGGCTTACAGGGCGTGTTTAGGTCGACAGATCGCAGGCTACCGAAGCTAGTTTTTTGCCTCCATTTCCAGGTTTCGGTTGACACAAGAAACGCCCCACAGGGCAAAGATTTTACAAACGTTCAATTATGAAGAAACTGATCATTCTGCTGTTGTCTATAGTAGCAATTGCTTGTCAGCCCACCAAACCCTTGACGCAAAATAAGAAAACGAGCTTGCTAGGTGGTCGTGGTGGGGAAGGTGGCAAGGGAGCAGCGGAAAATGGGCAACCCGGTAAAGACGGTAAAAGTGGTATTCGTATCGAAAACAAATAAATCGCTCCGCATGGGGTAGCTCTCCGTCGACAGGGGGCACGTCCCGCAGGAGATTTTGCAAGCCAACTAGATGAGGGTGTAGAGGTTCAGGTGAGTTTGTTTAGTTAAGTGACTCGCTCACCATCAACCCTAATGGCTTCAATGCTTGGTAGAAAAAAAATACATATTTATAGTAATGTGTAAATTTTCACATAAAGAGACCTGCACTTACGAGGATCAATTTTTATCCTGGGATGATACAGTTTTTAGCGCCAAAGTTCTCCTCAAAAAACTACCTCTTGATAGCAACCAGTTATGCATTTTTCACAGCAAAAACTTGCAATGGAAAAGGGAGACTAATTTTCACGGTTATCTTTTAGCCTTTATTAATCTTTGTGAGAAGGATAGTCGTATAGAATCAATTGACATTTTAAACATTACACTTGTTGGTAATATCAACAAATCTATTGATTTAAGTAATCGCAGTTTCACTAAACCTTTACAGATAAAATTTTGCATTTTTGAAGACTTTCTTGATTTCAGGAATTCAATATTTCAAAATTTAGTAGATTTTCATAAGTCTATATTTAACGCGTCTGCCCATTTCAATAAATCTAAGTTTTATAACAGAACAGGGATCAATAATTGCACATTTAATAAGCCTGTTTATTTTAATGATTCAGAATTTATAGCTGAATACAGAGACAGCTACTTGAGCTTTACAGAATCTATTTTCAATGAACAAGCCAATTTTTCTGATACTAAATATTTGGGCAAGTACAGTGATGTAAATTTTCAATTGGTACAATTCAAACATAATATATACTTTACAGCGTCCCTATTTGAAAGGCATGTAATTTTCAATGGATCAACTTTTGAAGAAGGTAATGCTGATTTCAGATCTGTCGTATTTGAAAACAAAGTGTTATTTAATGAAAGGGTTCAAAATGGTAAAAAAAATATTGTTTCATTTGACAACGTAGACTTTTCCAATGCACAGTTCAAAAACATAGTAGAGTTTCAAGGGACAATATTCAATAAAAATAGTTCATTTAATAATACTGTTTTGAATCAATCGTTGTTTAGAAACATAACTGTTAATTCAGAGCTATCATTCATTGAATCAGTGTTCGGAATGGGGGATTTTGACAATATATCACTACATGCTGATGGGCGAATTTCATTTAGAGGTTCATCATCAAATAAGATTTTCACAAGGCAAACAAATTTCAATATAAAAGAACACAAAATCAATGGCTATATACTGTTTGAAAATACAAAGGTGTCTTGGATAAGTAAAACGCAAATAGAATTACTTAGATTACTTGAAAAAAATGGCAAACTGTTCTTTCGAGATTGCGAATTCGAAACGAATGTTACTATCATTTCTTACTTTCTTAAAGGAACAACAGGAAATTTTCTTTTATTTAAAAAAATATTTCAAAACCTATCCGACTGGATCGAATTATTCACAAATGGTGTGCAAACTTCTTTAGAGGTTGATTCGAGTCAAAAAAGATCAAATGAAATTAGAATTAAAGTAGTCTGGCTTAGAGACGAAGATTTAGACTTATTCAAAACCTTATCTAAGTATTTTTTTGATTGCCTAAATGAAGAAAAAGATGAAAAGCTTACTGAAATACTGAGTGAAATAACAAGTAATGATTTTCTTAGATCATTTGCGACTGAAGAAAATAATCACTTTCCTAGTTTATCACTTAATTTACAGAGATTATTGAATGATACCATTACATACTTTAAGTTTAATATATACAATAACAAAACGGAGTTGTCAATTAAATCCAACTTGCTTTTAGAAAACAATAACACAAACCTTGAAGAGATTTATCTTTTGCAAATAAAGAATCGCATAAAATCTTTCCAAGAACATTTCGGCATTCATTCAAATTTTACAATTGAATTCATCATGGGCGACAAAAATAGTATCACTAATTCTCAAATGGGTGCTGTAGGCTCCAAAGCTATATCATCTGGTCACAGTTTCCAACAAATCAATAATTCTTTTCCAGAGAATTTAGATTTTGATGGTATCAGAACCCAGCTAAAAATTTTGAGAGAGCATTTGGCAGCTCAGGCAAAAACGCCTGAAGAATATCAATCTATTGGAGAAGTTGCTAAAGCCGAGATTGCGGCACAGAAAAATGATGGAGAGCAAGTTATCAAACACTTAAAAGCGGCAGGCAATTGGGTGGTCGACATTGCCAAAAATATCGGTATAGATTTAGTAGTAGAACTTATGAAAAATTTAATATAATCTGTGCATATAATACTTTGACTTTATGCTTCCATTCCGGGTTTCAACTAACAGGGCGAATGCACCAAAAGTCAACGTTTACATTTGCAGGTCATATCCTGACGGCGGGATGAATGTCGGAGGATGGAGATACCGCAATAATTTGTCTAAAATATGATGTTCAGAAAGGCACAAGCCAAAGATGTTCCAGCCATTGTTCAAATGCTTGCTGATGATGAGTTAGGACAAACGAGAGAAATTTACACCGACCCCCTACCTGCAAACTATTATCAGGCTTTTGAAAACATTGACAGAGATTCAAATCAGGAACTCATTGTTGTTGAGAACGACAAGCTTCAACTTATTGGAACACTTCAGCTAAGCTTCATCCCTTATTTAACCTACCAAGGTGGTATTCGGGCACAAATTGAAGCCGTTAGAGTTCACAAAGAGCACAGAAGTGAGGGCATTGGCAAAGCCTTCTTTTTGTGGGCTATCAGTCGAGCGAAAGAAAGAGGGGCCCATTTATTACAGTTAACGACCGATAAAAAACGACCAGACGCTTTACGGTTTTATGAGAATTTGGGGTTCAAGGCAACGCACGAAGGAATGAAATTGCCTCTTTGAAAAGTTTAGGTGTGCTCCGGTGGCAGGCAATACGTCTCCAAGTTAGTGTTTGACAATCCACCCGGATAAGTGTGTAATGGTTGCAAGTCTCGCTTTTGAGTAAATACGGATTATATCGCTCCAGCATACCCGTTTACCGAACAGGCTATCATAGAGAAAAGCCCCCAAAGAGGACTTTAGCAAACGGTATTGACGTATGCTAAGCTCCCTTTGAGGGTTAGACTGGAGGTTTAATAGATAATACCGGCTTCGGCCCGGACGGCGTCGAGCAGTTCCATCAGGTTGAGGCTGTCGTCGAGCGACCAGAGCGGGCTTTCGGTTTTTCCCTCAGCCAGACATTCCATCACATGACTGGCTTCATAATCATAGCCGTGGGTGGTGCGGGGAAAGTTGAATACGGTAGGCTCGCCTTCGGCTGGCTCCAGCGAAATAGCCATCGTTTCGTGAAAACGACCGTGAACGCGTATTTGGCCGGTTTCGCCCTGAATCAGCCCGATACAATCCGTTTTTGCCAGTAAGGTACTGTCCAGCAAAGCAATTTGTCCATCAGCATAGGTAAGCACCATACCGCATTGTTCGTCGACCCCCGTTGAACCAAAACTAGCGGACGCTTTGATCGTTTGGGGTTTGTCCAAGATCAGGTAGGAAAAGAACAGCGGGTAAATACCAATATCGAGCAGCGAGCCACCACCCAGCGCTTTGTCGAACAGACGGCCTTCGGGCGAAAACGGTGCCCTGAAACCAAAATCAGCTTTTACGGAAACCACCTTGCCAATGGCCCCTGCCTGAACCAACTCAAGTGCTTTGACCACACCCGGCATGAACCGGCTCCAGAGGGCTTCCATAAGGAATATACCCTTTGTCCGGGCCAGTTCGACCATTTCGCGAACCTGCTCACCATTCATGGCAAATGGCTTTTCGCCCAGCACGGGTATCCCTCCCTTAAGCAACATCAATGCATTTTCGTGGTGCTTGATATGGGGAGTCGCCACGTAAACCACATCCAGATCGGGGAGCGATAAAAGTTCTTCGTACGAACCCAGCGCATGAGGAGCATTGTATTGATTGGCAAACTCTTCGGCGCGTTGCAGGTTAGTTGAAGCAACGGCATACAGTTGAGCATCGGGCAGCGTAAGCAGGTCCTGTGCAAATTTATGGGCAATACGGCCCGGTCCTAAAATTCCCCAGCGAGTCATGGTAAAGGCGTAACGGAGTAGTTGGTTATAGGATAAATTGACCGACTGGTCAGCCGTCAAATGTATCTTTTTTTTCTAAGTTGCGCCCTCAACATCTCAGCTTTCTGTGAAAAACCTCCCTCTGATCGTTCTCGTATTGGTGTTTTCCCTTACTCATTTTGGCTCGTATGCTCAGATTGTTGAGCAGCCGGACCCGCTTCGCCCGTCGACACCCGACTCCAGCAACGTCAGCCAAACCGATTCGAGTACAACCGCTGCTGTGCAGCCCCAAATAGACTCTGCCAAGCTCCCAAAGCCCGTAACGCGCATTTTCCGTTACCGTTTCAGTGCGGATGGCACCGTAACAGCGGGCAACGTGAACCGCACCCTACTGCAATTAGCCAGTTCTCTGGATTACCAACTGAGCAATTATTTTAAGCTGTCGAGTAATCCGTCATTTGTGTATGGAAAGCAGAATAGGCTACTTGCCGAACGGGAGTGGTTCGGAGACTTTCGCACGACCTACCGATCCGAAAAAAGATTGTATTACCTGGCTTTCGGCTCGTATGAGCGCAGCAACCTACGGCAGATCAACCACCGCTGGACGGCAGCCGGTGGATTAGGCTATAAACTTCTGAATCATCAGCGGGCCTACATCTCCATTACGGATGTTCTGATGCATGAACGAACCGATTTTGTCGAACTCAACGACATTTCTATTGTCCGTAACTCTCTGCGTTTATTTGGTGAGTACTCCTTCGATAAAGACCGCTTCAAAATTACCCACACCGCGTTTTACCAACCGGCCCTCGGTCAATATAATGTAAGGTGGAACGCTAGCCTAAGCGTACAGATCAAACTAACTAACACAACGAGCCTGCGTTCAACTGTTGCCAATGCCTACGAGAGCCTGATAGCCTCCGGCCTGCAAAACAATGACTTCCGGTTTACGTTGGGTCTGGTGTATGAGCGGAAATGATTTTTTAGTAGTAGAAATGAGTACTAGGAGCGAGCGGGACTGGAGCGGGGCGCTCGTGCGACCAATGCCCTTGCCAGCTCGCGTCAGCCCTCCTACTCCTCGCTCTTACTCTAAAAAAATCACTGCTTCTCGGGGAAGGGAATGATCAGCTTTTCACCCCGTGTGGCAATGTCCTTGTCTTTCTTGTTGGCCCGCATGATCGCTTCTTTGCTGACGCCGTACTTCTGCGCCACTACCCGCAGCACATCGCCCGCGCCAACCGTATGAACGGCCATCGCCTTCACCTTTAACCTGGTAACGCCCGCTTTGATATCGCTTTCCGACACGCCGGGGTTTAGCTCTTTCAGGGTGTTTATTTTCATGTTGTACCGATTCGCCACGCCGTAGAAGGTTTCTCCGGCCCCAACGGTATACGTGCTCGATACACCACCGGGTTTGACCGCCACGCGCTCTACTTTAGCTTTATCGACCTCATCTGTTTTAGGCTTTTCGGGCTTCGGTTTTTCAACGGGTTTTTCTACTTTTGGCCGAGCTGCTTCCGATTTTTCGGCAACCGAGGTTTCGTTAGGGCCGGGTTTACTATTGGTCGTCTCCCGATTGTCCTCGGCTACTTCTTCAGCTTTCGCGTTTGCTTCCGGAGCATCGGCGGGTGGCGTTGCCTGCGATAAATCGACGGGGGCTGGCTGCGAAGAGGTATCCTGCTCTTGGGGTGTCATCAGCATTTCCGGTTCGCTTTGGGCTAATGGCTGCTGGGTAACGGTATCGAGCGCCACGTTGGTTAACTCATCAGACCCATTGGTATCGTCTGTAATGTAGCCGTAACCAACGTAAAGCAAGGCAGCAATCAGGCCCACCAGCACCACAAGCGTAATGGCGGGTAAACTGGAATTTCCGGCCGGACGAGGATTGGCTGGTTTATTATCGGCATCCATAACGAGAACTGGATTGGGTTAAGGTCTGGTTAACTGGCGACTCATGTCGGCCACTTTTTCCTTTAAACTTTCTTTAAATTGACTCAGGTTACGGGCAACGGCCTCATCGAAGGTACCAACGATCTGGGCTGCCAGAATACCGGCATTTCGTGCCCCGTCCAGCGCCATTGTGGCTACCGGTACGCCACCGGGCATTTGCAGAATAGACAGCACAGAATCCCAGCCATCAATTGAATTGCTGGATTTAACCGGAACCCCAATAACGGGCAATATTGTCAGCGATGCTACCATACCCGGTAGATGAGCGGCTCCACCAGCTCCGGCGATGATAACCCGCAGCCCACGATCGCGGGCTGATTTCGCGTAATCGACCATTTTTTCGGGTGTACGGTGGGCCGACACAATGTCCATTTCCCACGTTACCCCCAATTCTGTTAACACGTCGGCGGCCTCCTGCATCACCTTGCGGTCGGAGAGGCTGCCCATAATGATACCTACCATTCAGAAAAATATGAATTGACTCTCTGCGAAATAACGGAGTTTACGGCAGATTCTGGCCGTATGCCAGCGTTTTTTTTGTGCGGGTTCCGAATCAGTCAGTTTATTCCATCACTTAACCGTATACCACAACTTTAGTTGAGAAACCAGCGCAGAAGCTGTTTGTCAACCAGGCAGTATAATATAGCATTCATCATACGATCTTGACACCATCAAATTTCCGACCCAAGATAGCGACATCATCAGCACCCAGATAATCGTGAAGAAGAGTCGCGTAAATCTGGCGGAAATCGACCGAGTAGGTCAGGTCGCCGTCTGTTAGTTTAGTTAAGTCTGGGGCTTCGTTCAGAACGCGCCGGGCGGGCAGTCCGCCCCCAATCAGGAACACATTATTAGCGGTGCCGTGGTCGGTGCCGTTGCTGGCGTTCTGTTTCACCCGCCGACCAAACTCCGAAAACGTCATCATCAGCACATCGTTCTGCCGTCCGGCGGTCTTTAGGTCTGTCATAAAGGCACCAACCGCTTCGGCATATTGCCCCAATAGCCGTTCCTGCTGACCGGGCTGGTTAATATGCGTGTCGAAGCCGGAAATAGACACGTAGTAAACACTCGTATCGACACCGGCCTGAATTAACTGCGCTACGGTTTTAAGCCGGTTTCCTAACTCGTTGCTCGGATAGGCTGCGAGAATAGTACCGGCGGGCACCGGGCTGATTGGTTGGCTCGTCCGGTTTACTTTTTCATAGACATAGTCGGCAGAAGAGACTGTTGCGGCCAGGGTTTTGTAGAGATAAGCCACTGATTCGGGTTGGTGCGCGTCATGCCCCGTCCTATTTACCTTGCTCAGCCCCGTAATAAGACTGCTTCGGGTTTGATTGTACAACTTTTTAGGCTCCAGTACGGCCAGACCATTTAACTCACTGCCTTTCATGGCCAGACTTAAGGTATCATCGACCTCAATAGTGCGGTACGGCTGCTGGGCTTTCCCAGCACAGGCAGCATCCAGATACCGGCCTACCCAGCCAGTATTTACGTATTTGTTGGAATCGCTGGCCGTCTGCCAGATGTCCATCGAGCGAAAATGAGACCGGTCGGGGTTTGGGTAGCCAACGTTGTTAATCACCGTCAGGAGGCCATCGTCGTAGAGCGCCTTCAACGGTTCCATTGCCGGATGCAAACCAATCTCGTCATTTAACTGAAGCACTTTTTCCGGCCGGATGGCAATTGTGGGGCGCTCCCGGTAGTAAATGTCATTTCGGTACGGAATGACGGTATTGAGGCCGTCGTTTCCACCCGATAACTGTACGACCACCAGAATTTTACCAGTCGACACAGGGCCTTTACCAAGCATCTGCGACTCATACGCCTTCAGAAAGTGCGGAATCAGCATAGTTCCCGCCGTTGTGAAAGCAGACTGTTTGAGGAAGTTTCTACGGTTCATTATTGAGTCAGTAAGTAGGTAAGTCGGTAAGCCGCTTCGCCTAAGCCAGGTAAGTCGGTAAGTGGCTGGCGCAAGAGCAATACTTACCAACTATGTTAATTGATAATCTGGCAGGCTCATGATGGCGGCCGTTAGCGTGCGAATGCGTTCGGAAGGTGTCTGGCCGGGTTTTAGTTGACTCTCCAGTATTGTTCGTTGGTCTGGACGCAGCGGAAAGGGCAGCAGTGTTACAGCCAGCGCATCCGTTAATCGAGCATCGGGTGTGTTGGCAAAGGTCTTTTCAAAGTCGGCCCAGTCGACGGTCGTGCGAAACTTGGCATTTCCTTTACGGGCCAGTAACTGGATGTTCACATCACCGTCTTCTTTGGGCCGCACCAGCACATCGGCGGCTTTTAGAACGTAGCTCGGTAACTGCATCCGAAACAGCAGACTCGATGAGTCGATCCAGTTTTTACCCCCCGGCCAACCGGCTACATTGGGCGGATAAAACAAAAGTTGACCCAGCGTTCGCTGGACGAAAATCTGCGGCTGGGGCTGATCGAATCGGACGCCCAACGTGTGACGCAGCCCAACCAGTAACTCAACGGGCGATTTAATATGGGCACCAATGTTTTTGGAATCGTAGAACCAGTCGGCAGAGAGAATACGCTCCATCAGGTCAGTAATGTCATAGCCGCTCTTGTAGAACTGGTCGGCCAGTTCATCTACCCTCTTTTTGTCTTCATTCTCGTTAACGAAGAACCGGTAAACCTTAGCCGTAACGAACCGGGCGGTCTGCCGGTTTTCGAGCAGCATCGCAATTACATCTTCGCCTTTGAAAGAACCCGTTTTACCAAAAATGGTCTTCTCGTCTTCGTCATGAACTCGCTCCCGAAAAACAAACTGGCCTTCGGGCGTAAACTGCCAGCCCGTAAAGGCACGGGCCGCTTCCTTAATATCGTGCTCCGAATAATTGCCCCGTCCCAGGGTAAAAAGCTCCATTACTTCACGAGCGAAGTTTTCATTTGGGGCGTTTTTTCGATTCTGCTGGTTGTTCAGGAATTGTAGCATAGCTGGCTCTTTGGAGACCGCCATTAGCAGATCACTAAACTTACCCAGGGCGTTTTGCCGAAGTGTATTGGCGTATTGCTGTGTGAACAGCGGATTCCGGCCCTGCGCCCGACAGGCAAAGTGTCCATGCCAGAAAAGCGCCATCTTCTCGCGCAGTGCGCCGTTGCCGGTTGCCATTCGGTCAATCCACAACAGGTTCAGGTTCCGCACCTTTTCGGCATTATCCCGGATAAGCTTTTTAACACGGTCTTTCTCAAGCTGACCATCGCGAACCAGGCCTTTCAACTGCTTCCTGGTTTGGTTTTCCTCAGGCTCAACGACACGTAATTCCGCTGTAGTTTCGCTGTCCTTGAGCAGTTGGCGCACTACTTTACGAAGGGGTTTACGCGATGCTTCTTCCAATTCGGCGGGGGTTGCCCCGAAAGCCGCTCGTGCAAACAGATGACGGGTCTGTTGCTGTCTGGTCAGTTTATCCATGCCGGTAACTGTTCACTATTTGCGTATGACAAGATAAGTAACGAAGCGTTTAAGAGATTCGGGATTAAATTTTTGTTCTGGCCAGGTTAATTAACGGATGCAGCAAACAGATGATGCCCTCTCTACCTATCAGTTAGCGTACTGCATATAAAGGTGCTCTTCATTATAAAGAACGCTGTTCCATACCAACAGACAGTATTTAAAGAAGACTTATTGCCATAAAAAGTAGCAATAAGTCTTCTTTATTACCATTTGTAAATACATGAAAATTTCCACATTTTGGCTTTTTTAAAAAGTAGCAAATCTACTTTTTGGAAGTAACTGTAATCCTTTCTTAGTAAACCCACCAAAGCAATATGAAAATTTTTACACTCTTTGTTCTTCTTCTAACCGTAGGGAATTCGTTTGGGCAGATGACAGAATTAAAGCTCGACGTTTCCTGCAAAGGAACAACGACAGGCTTTCAATCGGTTAAGGTCATCGATAACCGCAGCCAAAATCAGCTTCTTGGTCTTGTTCAGAGCGGGGCCTCCAACAAGTCAACGGAAATTGTTTGCCTGAATCTTATCGACAATCTGGCAACGTACTTTATGGATTCAACGAGCCGGGCGGTAAAAATGCCCCTTGTACTCATTCTGAATGAATTCTTCCTCAATGAAGCACATGGCAATAGCAGCGAAACAGGTCGGTTCCGGCTGTCCATGCAATTTTTTGTGGAAAACTCCGCTGATCAATTCACTGAGTTAGTGACTGTCGATACAATTTACACAAATACGGGTAGAGATGTTACCAAAGCTTTGCTGCGCTCCGTCAGTGCCCAACTTTGTATTCTTTCGAAACAGGTTTCCCAACTAGCCGGGCAACAGACGCCATCCGACTTAACAAAGTATAGCTATCAGAATCTGCTGGTTCTCGATAGTCTGGAAAAACGTAAACTACCCATGTACAGTGCCAGTGGTCCGCAAGCTGGTATTTATAGAAATTACAATCAGTTTAAGTTAAACGAACCTGAACCAGCCATTGATCTGGAGATTGAGGAGCGAAAAAATGGGATACTTGTCTATGCCTGGGACGAAAAACGTAAAAAGAAAACCAAGTTACTGCCAGACGGTTTATTCGCTGTTTCAGACGGGACTACACTGCTGCGGGCCACGGGCTTAGGTTTTTATAAGATGATTAAAGAAGGCGCCGACTTCTATTACTGGCGGCCACGGCCTAACTACGCTAACTCGGGGACGGCACCGTTATTGATGGGCGTTATGTTTGGGGCCGTGGGAGGTCTGGCAGCGGGAGCGATGCAGGCCAGTTCTAAGGAGAATAACCAATGGCTCCTACAGAAAGTGAATTACCGAAGGGGGAATTCAGTGCCCGTTTCCTGGGTGAATGGCAAGCCAAAATAGCAGTCGTCTATTGGTAAAACGGGGTGAGTTCTCCATTAGTGAGAACTCACCCCGTGGGCGTAGGTAAAAAGAGTAGAGATAGGTTAAGTTTTAGTTAGTCCACACCCTGCAGCGGCATTATCGAATGCTTGTTTCAGCGTGGATAACAGCATAAGCGATTTCTTTATCTAATTGCATCACATGCTACTACACTATTCATTTTGTTAAATTAAAAAGTCAATAAAACAACCGATACAGTCAACCTGTTACGCAACAGTATTGGCCTATCTGACGTAAAGATTATATACATTACTTCAGGTACTGCATCGGCTTTATTTACTTTTTTTATGTCTCAACGTTTATGGTTTCGCATGGGCTGGTTGACCGCCCTTACAGGGTTAACCGCATCCTCACTTCTGACGGCTCAATCTTTGCCTCAGTATAGTACCTCACAGCGGGTTCAACAAAACCAACTAAGAAAAACGATTGAACAGACGCAGGCTGAAAACTACCGCATAGCCCTTTCAGCAGCACAGCGGCTAAATCGCCCCATCAAACAGATTTCGCCTTCCGGACGTGTCATGATGCTGCGCGAAATCACCGCTACCGGCGAACTCATCTACGACGCTACCTACAGTACCACTAAAGCAGGCATAAGCACCCGCACCAACTCGTTGTATGCAGGTGGCAGCCTGGGAGTTTCGCTCTCAGGAAGTACACTAACCAATAAACTGGGTGTTTGGGATGGCGGTAGAGTAAGGGCTACGCACGTCGAGTTTCGGAATGGAACAGGCAGCCGGGTCGTTCAGGTCGACTCGTCGGCTACGCTGGTAAGTCACTCGACGCACGTGGCTGGTATTCTGATGGCGGCCGGTGTAAACCCGCAGGTAAAAGGCATGGCCTATGGTACCAATCTGCGCGCTTATGATTTCAATTCCGACGTGACCGAAATGAGTGCTGCAGCATCTAACCTACTGATATCGAACCACTCCTACGGTACAAATGCGGGGTGGGTGTATAACGACAGCCGCAGCGGCAACATACAGTGGGAATGGTGGGGCGATACAACCATTAGTAAAACAGAAGACTACAAATTCGGATTCTACAACTCTGCAACGGCCACCTGGGACCGAATTGCTCAGAATGCCCCTTATTACCTGATCGTGAAGGCGGCAGGTAACGACCACAGTTCCAATGGACCCGGTGCCGGACAGCCCTACTACCTCGGCTCTGGTAGGACTACCAGTACGCAGCCACGAAATAATCAGGATAGCTACGACCAGATAAGTACGTACGCAAACGCCAAAAACATTCTGACTGTAGCGGCCGTAGGAAACCTGAATTTTGGCTATAACCAATCGGCAGACGTTCCACTGAGCGATTTCACCAGTTGGGGACCAACGGACGATGGCCGTATAAAACCCGACATTTCCGGCATAGGCGTCGGTATCCTGTCATCGAGTTCGGAAAGCGACAGTGCCTATGTCGTTTATGACGGTACGTCGATGGCAACGCCCAATGTAGCGGGGTCCCTACTCCTACTTCAGGAATTATATGCGCAGCGCAACAGCGGCAAATTTATGCGGTCGTCGACACTGAAAGGGCTGGCATTACATACGGCCGACGAAGCAGGCAGCGCTCCCGGTCCCGATTATCGATATGGCTGGGGACTACTAAACGCCGAGCAGGCCGGACGGGTCATTTTGAACACCAACCAGAATCACCTGCTGGACGAACGCACCCTCAACCAGGCCGAAACATATTCACTGACGGTGGTCGCGTCCGGGCTTGGGCCGCTGGTTTCCACCATTTGCTGGACAGACCCCGCCGGTACCGCCAGTACAGCTTCGGTGGCAAACCTTAATAATCGAACCCCCAAGCTTGTCAATGATCTCGATGTGCGCATCAGTGATGGCACCAACGCTATTCTGCCCTGGCTGCTGGACCCCAATAACCCATCGGCAGCTGCCACACAAGGCGACAATATCCGCGACAACGTAGAACAGGTGCTGATTTCAAATCCAATACCGGGCCGATCCTACACAATTACGGTCACCAATAAAGGTACCCTGAGTGGCGGCAAGCAGGATTACGCTCTGCTCATCAGCGGTATTGGCGGGACAGCCTATTGTACGTCGGGAGCTACTTCAACGGCTGACACAAAAATCAATCAGGTACAATTTAGTAACATTAACCAGGCTGGAGCAGCGGGTTGTACGTCCTATACCGATTTCTCCCAGTCGGTAGGCACGGTACAGATCGGGCAGCAGATTCCGCTCACCGTATCCCTGGGCACCTGTGGGGCTACGAGAAACGTAATCGTGAAAGCCTTCGCTGACTGGAATCAGAACGGCAGTTTCGATGACGCGGGCGAAACTGTAGCGGTATCGGGTGTCCTGTCGAACTCCGCCCAGTTTACGGCAATGGTAACCATCCCGACCAATGTTCAGACAGCGCAGAATGTACGCTTCCGGATTGTAACAGTGGAAACGGAGAATGCAGCTTCTGTTGCAGCCTGTGGAAATTACGGCAATGGCGAAACGCAGGATTATGTCCTGAACGTGATACAGACTACGAACGATGTAGGCATTACGGCCCTTGTTTCGCCGGAGTCGAACTTCTGCGCTCAGACCGGTTCTGCTCTTACGGTAGCTGTCCGGCTGCACAACTACGGTACGGCAAACCAAACCGACGTACCGGTTAGTGTCAGAATCACGGATGCAAACAACAATACAGTTACGACCCTGACCGGTACCGTTCCCCGAATCACGGCCTTTAGGGAGAGCACTGTCTCGCTGACCTTACCCGCAAGCGTTGTATTAGCGCCCGGTCAAACATACCAGTTCATCATTTCGTCGGGCCTTGGAAGCGACCAGAACGCGGCTAACAACACCCTCACGGTAACCCGTTCGACAGCACTCGCTCCATCGAACGGCGTCTTTTCGGTCACCCGTTGTGGCAGCGATACGACCATTTCACTGCGGAATATTGGTGAAGGAACGGCTTTCTGGTACGACGCCCCAACGGGTGGCAATTTACTGGCAGCAGGTAATCAGGTGGCGGTTAAATCAATACCTACCAGCGGCCAATTCTACGCGTCCCTGAACACATTTTCGGGTATAATCGGGCCGGTTAACAAAAATGTGTTCGGGGGTGGATCGTACGGGACAGCGTTCCAGCCTGCCCCACTCATTACAACACAGGTGCCACTCCTGATTGAAAACGCCCGATTGTATATTGGCTCGGCGGGTACGATTACGTTCACCGTTCGACGATACGACAACACCGCCGTATCAAGCGTAACGCTGGACGTTACACCAACGCGCACCCAAAGTGTGACTGCCGCCAGCGGTGGCGTCTACCCCGACGACCCGGATGATGAAGGGGCTATTTACCCACTGAATCTGCGGATTCCGGCAGCTGGCGACTACAAGATCACCATTGATTACGGCGATGGAGCATCTATTTTTCGAAGTAATTCTGCCGTTACGGGACTACCCTATCAGCTAAAGACGCAAAGCGGGCAGCCGGTCGTTACTATCAAAGGGGCTCTGTTTAACAATGGAACATCGACTGATACCTTGAAAACAGCCTGGTATTATTTTTATAATATGAGTGTCAGATCGCTGGATTGTCCGGGGCCACAACGCGTTGCGGTCACTTCAACGGCGGGCCTGGGAACTACTGCGACGATAACGCCCAACGGGTCAACAAGTGTTTGTCAGGGGTCAAGTATCGTTTTAGGAGCGAATACGGGCACCGATCTTACGTACCAATGGTACCGGAATGGACAGGCTATTTCCGGCGCGACAAGCAGTACACTTTTGACCGCTACAGCCGGAAGTTACATTGTTCAGGTGTCTAATAATTGCTTGCCAGTCAATTCGGCTGCGGTAGCTATAACCATACAGACTCCACAAACACCTACGATCACGGCCAACGGGTTTACCCTGACATCAAACGCAACAACCAGCGTTCAATGGTTGCTCGATGGTGTCCCTATTTCGGGGGCCACTTCACCTACCTATACGGTTGTGAAAACCGGACGATATTCGGTAAAAGGCAACGTCAATGGGTGTGGCGAATTAATTTCGGATGAAGTTTACCTGACTATTCTAGCCACCGAGCCCGTTACGGACGACGTTAATCTGAGTGTATATCCCAACCCGGCAATGCGACAATTAACCGTATCGCTGACAGATGCCTCCATTTCGACCAAGGTACCAACAGTGCGGCTGACTAACCTGACGGGCCAGACTGTTCGTACGGCAACCCTGCAACGGGACGGAAAAAATTATTCAACAATTTTTGATGTTACAGACTTACCAGGCGGTACGTTTTTTGTAATTGTAGAAGACGACCAGACGCAAAGCGTTCGGGTGAAACGGATTCGCAAGCAATAATCGTCTACTTTTCTGCAACCGCTACAGACATACAGTTTAGTTAGTATATGTAGGCTGCAACGCAGTATCAGGGGTTTCCCGGTATTTGCGTTGTGGTTCACGGTTTGTTTCACGACTCCTTCCAATGCCCAGCTCCCCCATGCCAAAGCTTCTTTAACGTGGCAGCAGGCATTGGTTCAGCGGTATGATCGTTTGCAGAAACGCACGTATCAACTGGCCCGACAATATCAGTGGCCCCTTAGCAAAAACTATTCCAATCATAGGGTGCTAACCTTGCAGGAAGTAGATGAACTTGGGCAACCCGTTTATTATACACTTCACAATGCAGAAGCCGCCCAAGGTACACAAACGCAGGCGTTGTATGGTACGGGCTCTCTGCCGCTTTCTCTGTCGGGCAATACCCCCATCGTTAGCGGCAAACTGGGCTTATGGGATGGTGGGCGGGTATTGGCTTCGCACCAGGAATTTGGAGGAAAAACGCCGGGCAGCTCCCGAATTGTGCAGAAAGAAAATACACTTACCCTGAATAACCACGCTACTCACCTCGCCGGAACCCTGATCGGTAAAGGCATTCGTGAACAGGCACAGGGAATGGCATTTGGTGCACAGCTAACAGTATGGGATTACACCAACGACATTACGGAGCTAACAGCGGCTGCGCCCGGGCTGCTGGTTTCCAACCATTCCTACGGACCCGTTGCTGGTTGGGTTTATAACGATGCGCGGCCTGGTACTAACCCCGACCTGAAATGGGAGTGGTGGGGCAACACAGCCATAAGTACCACCGAAGATTACCTGTTTGGGTTCTATACAACCAAAGCCAGCGATCTGGACCGCATTGCCTATAACAACCCGTTTTTTCTGATGGTCCGTTCGGCGGATAATAAGCGTGGAGAAACAGGTCCTCCGGCCGGGACGCCCTATTTCCTCAAAAATTCATCCGTTCAGAGTGACCTGCCCCGTAGCCGAAACGATGCGTACGACGTGATTCCGGGAGAAGCTACGGCCAAAAACGTGCTGACCGTTGGCGCAGCGAACATTGCATTCACCAGCCAAGGCAAACCCTCACTGTTGGGTTCGGCACCTTTCAGCGGCTGGGGCCCTACCGATGATGGCCGTATAAAACCGGATTTGCTGGGCGCCGGATCAGGTATTTTCTCAACACTAACCGCCAGTGATACAACGTACGGCAATTATACGGGTACTTCAATGGCGTCTGCCAATGTAGCGGGATCGTTGTTTTTACTACAGGAATTATACGCGACCAAACGTGGGCCTGGTATGCCCATCAGCGGGCAGTTTATGCGGGCGGCAACGCTTAGAGGCCTTGCCCTGCACACCGCCACCCGCCCTACTCCCGCAGCAGGACCCACCTATCAGTATGGCTGGGGTTTACTGAATACAGAAGCAGCCGCCCGGTTGCTGCTCAATCAGGATATGGCGCACTTGCTACTGGAAAAAAACCTGGTCCCTGGCGGAACCTTCACCCAATCTATTGTTGCTCAGGGTAATGAGCCGTTGATTGTGACGCTTTCCTGGACGGACCCAGAAGCCTCCCCGTCGAGTTTGTCGACCAGCTCGCTCAACAATAGAAGTCCTAAACTCATTAACGACCTTGACTTACGAGTTACTGGCAGCCAGCAAATAGATCTGCCCTTTATGCTTGACCCCGCCCGCCCGGAACAGGCAGCGAAACGCGGAGATAACAGTCGCGATAATGTAGAGCAGGTTTACATCGCCGATCCGGTAGCCGGACAAACGTATACCCTTGTTGTTTCTCAGAAAGGGCCAATGACCTATTCCAGCCAGCCTTTTTCGGTAGTAGTAAGCGGTCTGTACCGGGTAAATTGTCAGTTGACTACGTCCATTCGACCCGGCAAGGACACCACCATTTGCGCGGGTAAGTCCATCATGCTATCTTCTTCAGCTAAATCTGTCGGTTTGCAGTATCAATGGCTGCGCGACGGGGTGGTTATAGCTAATGCAAGATCAGATTCGTACGAAACGAACATGGCTGGTTCCTATTTACTGCGCGTCACCGATGCTAATGGCTGCTCGGCTGTTTCACAACCGATTCAGGTCCAGATTCGCTCTTCAACATTAACGCTTACACCAGACAACCCACAGTGGCTTTGCAACACCAGCGATCCGGTCCAGCTACGGCTGGTTGATGGAGATCAGCTTACAACTCCCACTACTGCCGTCGTTGACTGGCTACGCAATGATCAGCTTATTACTGATGCGCACTCAACAACCCTGAATGTGACCGAGCCAGGCACCTATCAGGTACGGTTAACAAAAGATGGCTGCCAATACGTATCGACGCAAACCAGTGTGTTTCGTTCATCCGTAAATGAGGTAATCATTTTACCCGAAGAAACGGACCTTATACTTCCGCAGGGAGCTTCAGTCACCCTGATAGCTCCTCTCGATACCTCCTACCGCTACCAATGGTACCGCAACGATCAAAGCCTGATAAATGCCCGCGACTACAAGCTATCAGTCACGCAACCCGGAGTGTATAAAGTGGCGATAACCCAGAATAAATGCGTAGGCTGGTCAACAGACAGGCTGGTACAGACGACGACTCTGACGGCACTAACCCCGGACCCCTCAGATCGGTTTGGCCTATATCCTAACCCGGCCGAGCATACGCTTTCTATTCGGTATGTTAATTCGGCAGCTCGCCAGGCGCATGTATGTCTTTTCGATTTCAGGGGCGTTTTGCAGCAGCCTCCGTTCTTATTGAAGGCCCAAAATGGGCAGTTTGAAGGCGACATTTCCGTTCAGCATTTACCGCCGGGATTGTATATTCTTCAACTTACAGATGGGCACACCACACAGATGGAACGCTTTATAAAGAAGTAGCGGAAACCCCTATCTGCTGATTTAGGGATTTCCGCTATCTATTGTTTATGAACTGGTATGTGCTTTTTCAGCTTTACCAACCGTTATTTTCCTTTTCCTGAAGAAGCTGCATCCTGCGCTAGTGCTAACTTGACAGCATCATACAGATTGACAACACCACCCGTTTTCGATAATGACGAAAAATCAACGGTATCCGTCGATTCGGGTTTCGTCACCTTGGTTTTATAAGGCGTTGCCGATTCCAGGATAATCCGTTTAATATCGGCGTAAGTCAGCTTCGGAAAGTACGATTTCAGAACAGCCGCTACGCCAGCCACTACGGGCGAGGCCATGCTGGTACCGCTGTTATTTTCATACTTGCTACCCGGCACAGTCGAATAAATATCTTTACCCGGAGCGAACACGTCGACATTCTGCTTGCCATAGTTTGAGAAACTGGCCACCAGATCAGCGGTGTTCGGCTCGGCGCTGGCACCCACCGTAATCACGTTCGGAATGGCCGACCCATCCATAAACCGGGGAGCAGGGTAATTGGCTGCGGTGTCGATGTCTTTTCCGTCGTTACCAGCAGCATGAATCATCAAAACTCCTTTTGATAGCGCATAGCGCTCGGCATCTTCAACGGTTTTACGCTGGGGTGAATAATCTTTGCCAAAGCTCATATTGATGATTTTCGCTCCATTATCGACGGCATACCGAATGGCATTGGCTACGTCCTTATCGCGCTCATCGCCGTCGGGCACGGCCCTAACCCCCATTATCTGAACAGCATCGGCAATTCCCATAATACCCAGATTGTTGGTACGGTCGGCACCTATAATACCGGCCACGTGCGTACCGTGGTCAGGACGTGGCCCGGCAATGTCGGGGTTACCATAATCCCGCTGGGTCATATCGTCCGGATTATCTCCTACAATAGTCCGGCTGTTGAATTCAGGATTGTAGTTGTACTCGGCGCGCGACTTGAGCTGATCGTTGTATTTTTCCAGCTCACCCATCACAACGTCGGTGTTCGGTGCATTCTGCTGGCGCAGTAACCGAAGTATGCCCATAACGGGACGTTTCAACGCAGCGTCGGTTAGGGTATCAGCCGCCTTACTCAGGGTAGTCGTATCCAGTTTAGATACGTTGAGAGCTTTCTTAAGGGTAGCCACAGCCTCTGAATACTGCTTGTAAAACTGGCTGATTCCCTGATATTCCGTTTTGTATTTGGCCTGATTCTTCTCGACCTCAGCCTTGGCCTTTACGTACAGATCGTAGTCTTTCTGCTGATCCGGCTTTAACGTTTTGCGGTCTTTACCCTCGTATTTGGGCTTCAGCTGCGCATAAAGGCGGGTTACCTCGGCGGTTTCAAAATCGACATTCCGGCCATCTTTCCCACCGATAAAGTTCCAGCCATGCACATCATCGACATAGCCGTTTTTATCATCGTCTTTCCCATTCCCGGCTATTTCCTTGGGGTTCACCCATAGTACCCGGCGCAAATCTTCATGGGTAGTATCAATTCCACCGTCAATAACGGCAACGATGACAGGGGTAGGTTTACGATCCTTAAGAAGTTCGCGGTAAGTGCGTTCAACACTGATACCGGCTGTATTATCGGTTTTATCACGCAGATACCACTGCGTTTCCTGCGCCGATGCTGCCATAGAAAGCAGACAAACGGATGCGCTGATTAGGAGTTTCTTCATGAAGTATGAACAAAAAATATTCACAAATTACGAAGAAACTGCCTTATCTCTAGCTTAAAATTTGTTAAATGGCCCTCAAGGTTTGCCAGCATGGCTACTTTGGTAGTGCTGACGCAGCAAATCTTCGCCCCAGTCATTGGTTAAATCCCGAACCACCGTATGGATATGATTGGCATTTGTCTGGGTGTTGTCATACTCAATCAGAATGGTAGGGCCATGAATGCGATAGTACCAGCCTTTGCCCTCGCCCAAATCGGGTGTAATGTCACCAGCCCAGGCAAAGTGCAGGTTGTCTAATCCGGCTTTCGTCAACTTGTCCATTTGCTGCTTTGCCAGCGTAACCCGGTAATTCGTCAGGTAAGCCTGTAGTAAGTTCATAAACAGCTTCCGTTGTTCGGGCGTCATTTCGGACAGCATTAGCCCATCCATTTTATCGAGCGATGCAACCCGTTTGTTACTGGTCACAATATCGGGATAAGCCACAGGCGCAATTACCGCTTTCTTGCGCTGCTCTTCACTGAGCGATTTCAATAAGATGAAGGCCTGCTCGGTTTCCTGTTTCAATATTGCCCGTCCTTTCTGGGGCAGGTCGTTTACACGGGGGTCGGACATCCGTTTATCAGCCATTTTGGTGTCATATTGTAACACACCGGGATTGCTGCCAAAAAACGTTGGTGTCTGCGCAATTACCTGTCCTGTCAATGACATAAACTGCAGGGACAGATGGTGTCCTTCAATACGCCAGCTCCAGGGCGTCTTGGCATCGGGTTCACCAAAAATGGTAAACGAGTAATTTTCCGGGTCACGATACACATCATTCGGAGGCCGGTTGTCGATAACACGAAGTACGTTCTCCATGTCGATAATGGAGGTGGCCTTGTCGTACCCCTGCTGGCTGAGTCCGGTTTTGAGCATAGCCATAGCTGCCTTACGTTGTTCCTGAGTCATTTGCTTCAGGGGTAACCCTTTACGTTCGCGCGGAACGAAATGCCAGTTAAAGCGCTCGTTGTCGTCGAACGGAAACGTTGCCTGCTTACGCTGGTCGGCGGAGAGCAGCGTTACAAACGACGTTGCCGCATCGAGCATTTCATCTTTAATGCGCTGTTGGGCCGGAGTGGTTTTAGTAGATGGGGCTACGTGCTGAGCCAGTGCCTGCCCTGCGATTAGCCAGCAGAAAATAAACCGTTTCATAGGGAAACATATTGATAGGTACTTGACAAAGCCTTACCATCAAAACATATACTTATTAGGCTGTAACTACCGTTCAATCAAACGATTTATAGGATTAACGTCCGTTTTAGTAACAACCTTAGCCCTTTAGCAGTTTACAGTTTAACTCACTGTCAACGTTAAGAATATGTCTACTCGGCCACCCAATGATAGCCTAGGTCCGCTCGACCATCTGGCGCTACGCTATCTGCGCCAGTCCCTCGATACACCTCATCCTGCCGATGAACCATACGTACTGAATCCTGTTGAAAGTCGTGTTATCCGCCGAACAAAGATTATTACATTAACCATAGCCTCTTTTTTAGGCGTCATGGGTGTTTTACTGTTATATGGCCCTCAGTACATGTGGCCATATCTCTTTGCGAATACCACAATCCGGCTCTTTGGCAACGTCTTCGACTTACCACTGATTACCATTCTTTACGGATTATTGCTGGTTTATCTGGAAGTGCATCTGCTGGTTGCGCTAAACCTACGGGGGGTTAAAATGATTATGCACGTTTGTCAATTTCCGAACGCTCATGATGCACAGTACGAGCGGCACTTACAGGCCCTGACTGATGCCGCGCTCGAAAAAACGACTAAAGGTATTCTGCGCCTTGGCATTGACCCCTATTTAAACATGCCGCGCTGGGGGCTTACTATATTTTTTCTATTAAACATGGCTAAAGCGGCTCTTAGCAACTTTGGCTTAAGATTTATTCTAAAACGCTTTCTAGGTCCTTATGCCTTACGGCAGGTAACGGAGCTCGCGGGCATGCCTATTTATGCCTTCTGGAATGCGTGGGCATCCTGGCATGTACTTCACGAAGCGCAAGTTAGGGTGATGGCGCCAACAACCATCCGTGAGTTTGTTCATGAATTACATGAAGAATGGGGCAAGAATGATGAGTTTCGGCCTCTTATTCTTGAAGCGCTTCAATACGTAGCCATTCTGAAACGGCAATACAACTACGCACACTTCTTACTTACCGAAACGCTTGTCGACCAATTTGTGCTAAAGGCAGATAGCCCGGTTACGGGAGATTTCCTCAAACAGGTAGCCAATGCACCTTCTTCTGTACAGCGCAGTTTAGAGCGATTGCTGGTTTTTGGCGTTCTGGTGGATGGAAAGCTGTCTTTTCTTGAAAAACGTCGGCTTCGCGAGTTACGCAAACAAGGCTTTTTAACTTACTCAGCCCGCGATATTAAGCGTATTGGGAATGACTATAATCGGGGGCGCGGGCTTTGGGTGTAACACCATTCGTTATCTGGATGATGCCAAAACCTGTTCCTGCGTTACTGTGTCATCTTTCCGGACCCGCACTTCATTAATGCGTTTGTCATCTGCCGAAATAATCTGAAACGTGAAATTTGCGTAAACCACTTCTTCACCCGATTTGGGTAACCGACTGAACAGCTCAAGCAGTAACCCGCCTAGGGATTCACTGTCGCCCTGCACCGCTTCAAATGTCGTTGCATCAACGTTTAGTATCCGACACACATCGGTAATGGGCATTTTGCCCTCAAATACCACCGTATGTTCGTCTTCCCGACGATAACCCAGCGGGGTTTCATCGTCAAACTCGTCGTTTATATCCCCAAAAATTTCTTCAATTATATCTTCAAGCGTCACCAGACCGCGTGTTCCTCCGTATTCATCGACAACAATTGCCATGTGTACCCGTTTTTTCTGAAAGTCCTGCAACAGATCATCAACTTTCTTGTTTTCAGGAATAAAAAATGCGGGTCTCAATAGCGACAACCATTGAAAGGAATCGTCTTCGTGTATATGCGTCAATAAATCTTTGATGTACAGAATGCCTTCAATCTGATCGAGCGATTCTTTGTAAACGGGCACTCTGGAGTAACCCGATATGTTAATTTGCTCCATCAGTTCGCTGAACGTCAGGTCATCCTCTACCGCTGAAATATCAAGTCTGGCCCGCATTACCTGACGTGCGGTCAGATTACTGAAGTTAACAATTCCTTTAAGGATTTCCTTTTCTTCAACGGTTGCATTTGTACCAGTCAACTCGACCGCCTGACTCAGTTCTTCGACAGATAGTTTATAGCCTTTTCGCTCAATTCGTTTGTCAACCTGATTGCTCAGGTTAACAAGTATCATGGCCAAAGGACGAAAGACGGCCAGTCCAATCTGGGCTAGCGATGCAGTTTTCCGGGCAACGGTCAGATTATTTTGACTTGCATAAACCTTCGGCACTATTTCGCCAAACAGGACAATAGCAATCGTAGTGACCAGTGTAACGGCCGGCAACATCCAATCGGCGTTCTGGTAAGCCTGAGAAAATTGCCAGGTCAGATAGGTGACAATTACTACAATCGCAATATTCAGCAGATTATTGAAAATGACCAATGAGGCCAGAAGACGCTTGGGGCGTTCAAGAAGGTTGGCAATACGCCGGTCGGCAGCCAGTACGCTATCGCGACACTGGGCACGATCATCGGGCGATAAGGAAAAGAAAGCAGCCTCCGAAGCTGATACCAAACCAGCCAGTGTAAGTAGCAACAGGATTAAAGCCGTGTAAGGGCCGTATAAATCAAAATAGGTGCCCCAGCCGTCTGTGGCCAGGAGCACCTGTCGAGGAAGAGGATCACTAAGGTCCATGTATATCAAATCTCGTTCAACAATTGAGCGCTACGCAGGTTAGAACGGTAAGTCGTCATCACTACTATTGCTCTCAAAGGGTACTGGTTCGGGCTCCCGGCGGGCAGGCGCTGCCTGCTGACGAGGGGCGACCTGGGGTGCCGGTTGCGGGCGGGAAGCGGGCTGCGCCGGAGCCGCCTGCTGGCGAGGAGCTTCGTAAGCAGGTTCATCAGGCCGCTCACTATTAGGGCTTCCCAGCAGTTGCATGGTGGTGGCGCGTACACGCAATGAAGTGCGCTCTTTACCTTCCTTATCCGTCCACAACTCCGTTCGTAAACGTCCTTCAACGTAAACGGAATTTCCTTTCTTTAAATATTTTTCGGCCACTTTAGCCTGTTCATTCCACAATTCAACCCGAAACCATTCGGTTTGCTCAACTTTTTCACCGTTTCGGTTTGTATATTTTTCGGTCGTTGCCACGTTGAATGTTGCGACAACAGCACCACCATCCAGATAACGTACTTCAGGATCGGCACCCAAATTGCCGATTATTGTCATCTTGTTAAGACTTGCCATGCTCTTGATTTTGTTGGTTATCTACAAAAATGGGTAGTGTTAAAGAAGATTAAAGATACTGAAATATACCGGCTTATGCAAACTGTTTCGCCAAATAGTTTGTAATCAAAACCGGCTTCGGAAGTATACTTATTTCCGCCTGCGAATACCACTGTAAACCAATCGGCAAAGTGCCGATTTCGGTTTCGGGTAAGTCGACCAGAAAAAAATAGGCCCGTATTCGCTGATGCGACAAAAGCTGCATCGCTTCAACCGGCGCTTCGACCAGCGTTCCCTTATTCACTAAACTACTCACTGATTCGGATAAAGGTATATCCCGCAACGCAGTTTTAGGCTCATCGGTTTCTACCAGATAAAAATCATACAGATTTTGCCAGATGTCGCGACCCACTCGTTCCTGAAGCGCCAGGCGTCCACCTTGTTGAAAAACCAGATAACTGAAGAATCTTTCCCGAACCGGAGCCTTTTTTGATTTAACGGGTAACTGATGCTGACGACCAGTCAAATAAGCGACACATTGTTGCTGAACAGGACAGAGTAAACAGTCGGGAGCAACGGGTGTACAGTGTATGGCACCAAACTCCATGATGGCCTGATTATACGTGGCCGGGTCAACTGCTGCCTGCATCAGTTGCGTAGCCAGTGCAGCAAATGTTTTTTTGGCGGTTGTTGTCGTGATATCATCGGTAACACCGAACACCCGTGCCAGTACCCGATACACATTTCCATCTACGACAGGTACGCGTTCGCCAAAGGCGAAAGAGGCTACAGCCGCAGCCGTGTAGGCCCCTATCCCCTTCATTTTCAATAGGTCATGATACGTGTTCGGAAACTTACCGTCCAGTTTCTCGGTTACGTAGCGGGCAGTCTGGTGGAGATTTCGGGCCCGCGAATAATAACCGAGCCCCTGCCAGAGACGCAGGAGTTCACGTTCATCGGCATTCGCCATATCCGAGATGGTCGGGTAAGCGTCAACGAAGCGCTCATAATAGGGTTTACCCTGGGCTACACGGGTTTGCTGGAGTATAATTTCAGACAACCAGATGTAGTACGGATCAAGTGTATGACGCCACGGGAGGTCACGTTTATGGATACTATACCACTGCTCGAGGGTCGGAGCAAAAGTGATTTCGATATCGTTAGAGTCTGATTGCCAATCCAAAATAAACAGGAAAAATAAGACGTTACCTTATAAAAACGGAAGCACAGGGTTTTATAATTTATGGGAAACCCCTACCTTTGTGCTCCCATTTTTGAGAGCCCAATTTTCAACAATACAGTAAACGTTAAAGTTTAAGAAGTCGTGACGAAAGCAGATGTAATTGCCGAGATCTCCGATAAGACCGGAATTGACAAGGCAGAAGTGACCAACACACTGGAAACTTTTTTTTCAGTAGTTAAAGACTCGCTGGCCGAGGGAGAGAACATTTATGTGAGAGGGTTCGGCAGCTTCATCAACAAGAAAAGAGCTAAGAAAGTAGCCCGGAATATATCGAAGAATACCGCTATGGTAATTGACGAGCACTTTATTCCGAGTTTTAAGCCCGCCAAAGTATTTGTTGAGCAGGTGAAAACCAGCGACAAAGCTAAAGTTGCAGCTGAGTAACAACCAACACAATTAGAGCAAGCTTGGGCGTTTGCATCATGAAGACTACCCTTATGAATAAATCTGTGTTGTTTGTTATCATCCTGGCTTCGGCCCTGACGGTTGGGTTATACTCCCTCCCGAAGGTGGTTGTGCGTAATGACAGCAAGCAGCTTAGTGCAGCCAGCGAGGGAGGTCATGCGACGCAAACGCCCACAGTTGCCCAATCGGGTGCCGATTCACTCAACGTTACAGCGAAAGGAAATGGAGCCGATGCGTCGGCAATCCATGAGAAGCCCATATCGCCGGAGCAACAAAAGCGCTTAAGAACACTGGAAACTGAGTTTGCCTCGGCAGGCCCAGCCCAGAAAGAACCCATTGGAGAGAAGTTGATTGCCCTTTTTCGCGACCTGACCCGTTATGATAGCGCAGCTCACTATGCGGGATTAGTGGCAATGGCACAGCCCAATGAGCGAAACCTGCTGCGTGCAGGCGACGAACATTTCGAAGCGTATACCTTTGCGGTAGATGATAAAAAAACCGCTCTCTTAGGCCAGAAAACCCGGGAGTTTTACCAGCAGGCTCTGGCCAAAAATCCAAATCTGCTGTCGGCAAAGGCTAATATGGCAATGACTTATGTCAATACCGATACGCCCATGCAGGGAATAATGCTGCTGCGTGAAGTGTTGAAACAGGAACCAACCAATGAATTGGCTCTGTTCAATTTGGGCTTACTGTCCATGCGGTCAAATCAGTACGAACGGGCTGTAGAGCGATTCCGACAAATTTTGGTGAATAACCCAACCAGCCGGAAAGCACAGTTTTACCTGGGTATCAGTTTAGCAGAAGCCGGTCAGAAAGCAGAAGCAAAACAGGTACTAGCTCAGGTGAAAAAGCAGGAGAAAGACCCGCAAATTTTGGCAGCTGTTCAGGAATACGAGGAGCGGCTAAAGTAACGAGTATAAGCATGTTGGGTCAAATCAGCGATTGTTTCAGCTTTTAGTCATACAAGCCGGAGCAAATGTAGAAGACGATCCATCAACAATGAGTAGAGGGCTTGATCAGGTGATTGGCCGACACATATTTTTCAACCATTAAACACTGTTTAACTATGCCTTGCGGTAAGAAACGGAAACGGCACAAAATTGCCACACACAAGCGGAAAAAACGGCTCAGAAAAAACCGGCACAAGAAAAAATAGTTTGTAGTTTGTGGTTTGTAGTTAAAACAATAAGCAGCAACCTAACGGCCAATGCATTAACTAACTTCGACTGGAAACTACAAACTACAAACTTATCAATAGAAGCCTCGGCCGGTCTGTAAAGTCCGAACGTGGCTTCTTTCTTTTTATATTGCCATTCTAACCGTACATTCATCTTGTGAGTAATGAATTAGTTATCAGTTCGACTCAGAAAGGTGATCGGATTGCGCTCTTGCAGAACAAGAGATTGCTGGAGTATCACGAAGAAGAGTTAGACAGCAGCTTTACCGTTGGCGATCTATACTTAGGAACAGTCAAAAAACTATCTTCAGGGCTCAACGCTGCTTTTGTGGACGTTGGCCATGAGAAAGATGGCTTCTTGCACTACCAGGACTTGGGACCGAATATCAATTCGCTCAACAAGCTTGTTAAAGATGTAATCGCCAAGCGCGTCACTACCGGGCGGCTCAACCAAAATCAGTTGGAGCCAGTTATCGATAAAATTGGGAAAATCGATAAGGTACTGACAAAAAACGCTCCTATTCTGGTTCAGATAGTTAAGGAACCTATCTCGACCAAAGGTCCACGCCTTTCCTGCGACATTTCTATTGCCGGACGTTATTTAGTTCTGGTACCATTTTCGGATGGGGTTAACCTGTCAAAAAAAATCACCGACCGTGCCGAGCGGTCGCGGCTGATGCGGCTGATGTCGTCGCTTAAGCCTAAAAACTTTGGTGTAATCGTTCGCACTGTTGCGCAGGATAAAGATGTTGAAGAACTCGATCGGGATCTGCAACACTCACTTGCCAAATGGGACCAGGCCATAAAATCGCTTTCAGAAGCGAAACCCCGTGATAGAATTCTGGGCGAGATGAATCGGGCTTCGTCTATTCTGCGGGATATGCTCAATGAATCCTTCGAGAGCATTACCGTCGACACCCGCGAGTCGTTCGATGAAATCAGGGATTACATCCATACCATTGCGCCCGATAAAGAGAAAATTGTAAAACTCCATACCGGTAAAACAAAAGTTTTTGAAGCACTAGGGCTGGAAAAGCAACTCAAATCGTTGTTTGGCCGCTCGGTTAGCTTACCTGGTGGCGGTTATCTAATTATTGAACATACCGAAGCATTGCACGTAATTGACGTCAATAGCGGTAACAAATCAAATTCGGAGGAAGATCAGGAGGCAACGGCTATTAGCGTAAACCGCGAAGCGGCTAAAGAAATAGCTCGACAGCTCCGGTTGCGCGATATGGGTGGCATTATTGTCATCGATTTCATTGACATGAAGAAAGCAGAAAACAAAAAACTTCTGCAGGACATCATGCGCGACGAAATGAAGCCGGAGCGATCGAAGTTTACCATTCTTCCATTAACGAAGTTTGGTTTAATGCAGATAACGCGCCAGCGGGTTAGGCCAGAAATGAACATTGTTACCCGCGAGGTTTGCCCTACCTGCGGAGGTACCGGTACTATTCAGGCCAGCGTTCTGGTGACCGATGTTATTGAGAATAATCTCGACTATATTCTGACCAAACAGAATGAACGTGGCATATCTATTTCAATGAACCCATTCTTATACGCTTATTATACTAAAGGCATCTACTCAAAACAGATGCAGTGGTACATGAAGTACAAAACATGGGTTAAGATCGTCAAAGACACATCTTTAGGCATTGTTAACTTCAAATTTTTCAATAAGTCAGGAGAGGAAATTGAGGTTAGTAATAACACCTAGCCGTATAGTAAAATTTTACCATACGACTAAAAAGGTAATAGCCAAAAACGCTGGGCGTTTTTGGCTATTACCTTTTTAGAAAGAGTATATTAATTAGCGAAGTACTTCCATTTCCAGCAGTTCTCCAAATACTTCCTGTCCTACGAGTGCTTCTATTGACTCGACTTCCTTCAGGTTCATGAGGAGATCCCGCAAATCTTCTGTTATTTCATACGTCTGATAATTCTGTCTGTCGAAGAGGATAGGCGCCTGTTGAAGATCACAGAGCGAATATCGTTCTTCATTGAAAACCGGTTGAAAATCAGCCCGTTTTGATAGGCTGTTCAGCGGCTTTTCAGGCTCTAAAAATAGGTGCATATAATTCCACCCTTCCCATTGTTCGGGATATTTGTTTAGAAAAGGCCAGAAAGCATCATATAGCTGCTGCATAGCTTCCTGGCAATATAGCTCCCGGTCACTTCGTACAATTGGCCTTATCGGTTTGAGATAGTGCAGCGTATTCATACTATCGGCACCCCGATAACTTACAACGGGTACAATGGGAACTCCTGTTACATGCGATAGATAACCAACCCCTTTGCGGGTTAAAACACGTCGGTTACCAAATCGTACGGATAAAAATTGTGCTTCATCTCCGGCATCGGGAAATGTTTCCGGACTGCCATCTACATAAACGATAAGTGAGCGACCTGCTTTTAGCTCCCGTAGAACGGTTAATCCTGCCGACGGTCTACCAGCCTCTACTACGCGAAAGACATTTGTTAAGCCATGCTTTTTACGCAACCCTTCGATGTGCTCTGCCATACCGTCACCCTGACTTCGGTTCATGTTACTACCTACGAGCAGTACACAATCAACTCCCTGCCTAAAAAGCACACTAGTCAGTAAGCGATAAGATCCAAGATGGTACGTACAATAGATTCGAGGGCCTTCTGCGTGCTTACCTACCTTCCTCCTTCCGCGTAGATTTACTAAATCACCGGCACTTAAAAACTGCTGGTCGAAGGTGGTGAAAATCTGCTGCAACAATAGATCCCGGAACATTGTTTCATGTTTTTGCCGGGGAATTGTCGGCAGGATATTTTCAACTGTGGCAGAGAACGTGGTGAATTTCATGAGGTAGCCTTGCTCTTTAGCAAGGTCTACCTTCTCGAAGTGTGCACGGCAGTGATCAAGTTCTTGTTTGTACAGTTGCTTTGCGGTCAGCATGGCATACAGTAGGTTATCGGGTAGCGACTATTTTACCACTAGGGCCCAAATCCCATTCGCTGCAGCAACGGGGTGTGTCACCAAGGAATTTAAGGAGGTTGGCCGATTCAGATTTAGCAATTGAGTTAGAGATTGCTTTTACAACTTGGGCTGGTTTGATAGCGAATTGCTTTTTCATGATAGTTATTGATTGGCTTGTGTTTGTAGTTCCTTTTTGGTGATACAAAGCTACCGGCTTAATCAAGGGCCATCAATGGTGAAAAATGTCCGAATCTACGCTTGGAATTAGTTAATTATTACCACTATCTTAGTAAGAGTTTTGAATAAGGAGACAGCATGAAGGAAATTCAACTAACGCGGGGCTTCCTAAGAAAACCAACAAATAGCGTATTGATTCTGTTGAGCATCGTATTGCTAATAGAGGCCTTATCGTGGTCTATTGGTTACGATATAAAAGCTCATAAAGTGCAGGAAGCCGGTGGCTATTTGCACTATGTAGGCCTATTACTACGCTCGTTTTTTATTCCAGAGCTGGTTACTCTTTTTATTACTGTCACCCTACTCAACCATTTCCATCATTGGTTTAATTTGAGGAACATTTCCAACGACTGGCGGTCTATCGGAAATTACGAGTTACAGTTCCTTCCCGTTTTACTAATCGCTTTTTGGGTATTCAATCCGATTACTCAAACAATACGTTATCTCCTGGTCTTCTTTCCAAATTATTCTATTAGTGGCTATTGGGAAAAATACATTGTCGAAACGTTCCGGTGGAATGTATACTTCACGTATTTATTTCCGATTCTGCTAATAGGTTATATCGCGCTGAACATCTCTCTCCTTCAGGATTATCTAAAGCAAAGGCGAGAAGCCTTAGAGGCTGCGGAGGCCGAAGCCGCTAAAGTGGCTCAGGAGGCACTTGCTTTATCGGCAACGTTTTCGCCAAAGCCCATTGTCCCATCGCCTTACTTGTCTTATCTGAAAGGGAAAAATCCGCTGGGTGAATTGGATTTTCCGGTTAATGATGTCTATTATTTTACTATTGAAGAACGATTTTACTACGCTGAGTTGGCCAAAGGACGTTATTTAATCAGTAAGACGTTAAATGACCTGGAAGCGGAGCTGGACCCCACTCAGTTCTTTCGTATCAAACGTGACTATATCGTTAACCGACAAGCGGTATTGAATTACGCTTATTGGGAGAATGGTAAATACATTGTTCGGCTCAATGTTCTTGAAGGCCATGATATAATTGTCCCACGGGCCCGAATGCAGGAATTCAGGGAGTGGCTTCAAAATAATCAGCGCCCTCTATCCAGCACAGACTCTCTGGAAAAAACGTTTACAGATAGTTTTTGACAGCAATACTATACTTTGGTAACTGTCGACAGCCGTTCAGCTCCAGTTTTTTTGCAATATGTGCCTTATGATTCACTGCCGTTCGGTAGCTGATATTCAACTTCTCGGCGATTTCACTTGCGGTATTACCATTTGCAATCATCCGTAAAACTTCACGTTCCCGTTGTGTTAGTCGGTTAAGTTCATCGCGCGTTCTATCTGATATTACCTCTATTCCAAAGTTCTTAAGTAAGCCCATGAAACCGTTGCTATAATAGCAACCTCCATTGCTTACCGTCTGGAAACAACGATACAACTCATCCAGTCCATCTGTAGCATACAGAAAGCCGAAGAATCCGATCTTCATGGCATTGGCTACCATTCTGAGGTCAGGATTTCGGGTGTATAAAATAAATTTGGTTTGCTGATTTGACTCCTGCATTTGCTCAACGATATCGAAGCTACGCTGCCCGGAAATCTCTGACTCCAGGATAACACATTGTGGACGCTTGACCCGGATCTGCTGGAGTGTATCCTCCATCTCCACTGCGCGGCCCACCACATTATAGCCTTGCTCCTTTAAAAGCTGACTTAATACTTCACAATTGAACTGTTCTGATTGCGCAACGAGAATCGAAAAGTCTCGCCGGCGAATCGCGAATTTTTTAGTGATCTCCTCATCACTGACGAATTGGCTCATGACATTCTTCACGTATAGATGGATCAATGTAACACACTTGCATACTATTCTGTAACACTCAATGTTTGAAATCACCATTTTCCCGGACGAAATCAACCATTTAGTTGAAACTTTTTGGGTGATTTCGTCCGGGAAAATGGTGATTTCACGCATAACGGTTTGCTTTCAGCGTAAAGTCAGGTCTACTTTTGGTTATCCAATTGCAAAAAACATATTTTGACCATCGGGCGATGAATCAGGAAGAATCAGCAAGATCGTTTGGCTACGAAGCCTCAGAAGAGGAGATCCAGAAAGTCATTTTGGCGTGGGCACAGGCAACGGAAGCATTTCACTATCGCTTCGCTAAATTGGATCGAATCATAAATACGCTACAAACAATGGGCCGCCGACAGACACCGGCATTCCGGGCTCGTTTGAATCGACTTATCGAACTTCGTCAGCATATGGGCGATGTTATGATGACTCTGTTACTGGATATGTCCGGGTCAAAACCAGGTCAGTCAACGCAGTTATCAAAGCCGGGTCAGCTTCACTCTCATGCCAGTTTACTGGATGAATTGAACCGAAAAATTGATGCTGAATTACTAGGTACTTCAACAGTAGCTCAAGCTTAGTGTTCACCCCTCCCTATTAATAAAGGTTGGCCTCGATTCAAAAAAATCGGGGCTTTTTTTTATTACCACTATCCTGAAATAACCGTTCCCAACAGGCTCGATATCTCAATATCTATCCGTTTGAAATGCATAAACTCAGTTAACAACTGATCGGCTTCTTCCGGAGACTTACTTCCCGACTCACGCAGCAGTTGCTGTAGCGTAGCCATTCGCTGCTCGGCCAGCAATTTTTTAATACGTAGAATATTCCGATAAGCAGCATCAGCCAGAATCCCGACCTCTTCTTCCGACGGAACAAAGATTTCGTGCTTTAGCCACCCTTCACTGATTTCGTAGCGCGGTGTCGTTAAATGAATTGCCTGATTCTGGATTTCGGCACCACCTGGCCAATCTGAAGCGTCAGAACGACGGTTCAGAAAGTCATCGGCGGTCAGAATATCCCCACGCGAGTAGGCCTCTCTAAAGAGGGTCAGAATTAGGTCGTAAGGTGCTGTATGAAATTCTATTTCATGCAACTCACTCAGCACATACTGGCAAAGCGTTATACCGGGCTCCAGTTCGCGTACACCGTAGTTTATCAGCAGTCTTACACACTCCTCCTCCTGATAGGATAACGGCGTTCTAACGCCTTTTGTGCGCTCATCCGTAGTGAATTTACCCGGAGCAACGACTTCGGCCGGAAAATTCATTTCAGAAAGCTCCGGCGCAAAGCCGTCGAGTAGTGAATTTATATCATCGAGTGAAGGCTCAGCAGGCGGCATTGCCTGAGGATTCGTCGCCTTTCGGGCTGATGAATCGCCCGTTCGCTGCTGCCGCTCAGCATCCTTTTTACTCTGATCGTGCTGCTTTCGCAGCAGTCGGTTAATTTCCGATATCACCGATTGCTCGCTGACATGAAAGACCTGCGCTACCCGCTGCGACAGGGTCTGGCGTTTAAGCGCATCCGGTATTTTGGTAATACTGGCACATACATCGGAGATACCTTCAGCTCGTTTGAGTGGGTCATCACCTGCTTCGGTTAGCCAGCGGCTGGCCTTAAAGTCGATGAAATCCTGCGAATGCTCCCGAATGTAGGTTTTGAAATCATCAGCACCGATTTTATGTACGTAGCTATCCGGGTCTTCGCCATCGGGTAAAAGCAGGAGTCTAAGGTTAAGCCCCTCCTCCAGCACCATATCAAGTCCACGTAAAGCCGCTTTAATACCTGCCGCATCGCCATCATAAAGAATCGTGACGTTTGGCGTGAAGCGGGAAATCAGGCGAATCTGCTCCGTAGTCAGAGATGTCCCCGACGAAGCGACCACGTTTTTGATGCCCGCCTGGTGAAGAGAAATCACATCCGTATAGCCTTCGGTCAGATAACAGACATCCTCCTGACGGATGGCCTGTTTTGCCTGATAGATACCGTACAGAACCTGGCTTTTGTGATAAACCGACGTTTCCGGCGAATTAAGGTATTTAGGAGCAGCACCACCCGGCTGGTTCTTATCTGTTTTTAAAATCCTTGCTCCAAAAGCAATAACCCGTCCCGACACGTTGTGGATCGGGAACATAACCCGCCCCCGGAACCGGTCAAATACTTTGCTGTCGCCCCCGGCCGAACCCTCCTTGACTAAAATAAGCCCGGCTTTCTCCAGCAAATCCCGACTATAGCCACGGCGTATACCTTCTTTCAACAACGCATCCCACTGGTCGAGCGTATAACCCAGCTCAAAGGCATCGATGGTTGGATTGGTAAAGCCCCGCTCCCGGAAGTAACTCAGGCCAATGCTTTTACCTTCGTCGGTCGTTTTGAGCTTCTCCTGAAAAAACGTTTTGGCAAAGTTCAGAACGATTAGTAAGCTCTCGCGTTCGTTCTGCCGCAGCAGATCTTCGGGAGTTTGTTCCTGCTCCTCAATTTCGACGCCATACTTCTTGGCCAGATAACGTAATGCTTCGCCGTAACCAATATTCTCGATATCCATGATAAAGCGGACCGAGTCTCCCGCTTTGCCACACCCGAAGCATTTGTATATCTGCCGGGTGGGGTTAACGTTGAATGACGGTGTTTTCTCATTATGAAACGGGCAGCAGGCAATGTAGTTACTACCTCGTTTCTTGAGCGATACGAAATCATTTATTACCTCCAGAATGTCGGCTGACTGGCGAATTCGTTCGACGGTTTCTTCAGGGATTCGCATTGAATACGTATTGATTGGTCTATTAATCAAAGGTACACCGAAAGTTATGTTTTCGTTTACGCAACTTACAAGGATGAGATAGCCTAATTAGCCATCTGGCAGCGTTTTTGCTGACTCCTTCTTGAGTTTCAGACTCATATCATACAAGAGTACATCTTATGCCGTAAGAATTTATGATTTCACTTCTCCACTTTTCCAAAAGCAGGGATTCTTACTACCCGACCATGTCCAAACGTAGCCAGCGGGGTCTACTACTCAGTCTGACATTGCTGGTTTTATTACAGGCATGTCGGGTACAGCCAACGGACCCGGAACCCCTGATGCCCCAGGGAAAAACGGCTGATCTGTACAAGGGTGACATTGCAACCCAGTGGGCGGATCTTCAGCTGAAACTGACGAAAACAACTGCCGGATTTACTCCCCCAGTGGCCGCAAGGGCCTACGGTTATGCAGGTCTTACCTTGTATGAAGCGGTAGTACCAGGCATAACAACCCGGCGGTCTCTTGTAGGACAGCTCCAAGGACTTACTACGCTGCCACAGGCAGAGTCGGGTAAAACATACAACTGGGCACTAAGCGCTAATGCCGCCGAAGCAGCCATTTTACGAAGCCTTTATCCGACAACGAGTACCACTAATAAGACCACGCTGGACTCGTTGGAAACTGCCTTACAAACGGCATTTAAAGACACCGACGAAACCGTAAACCAGCGCTCAATTGAGTTTGGAAAGAAAATTGCTAGCGCACTTTTTGAATGGTCAAAGTCTGATGGTGGTGACGCTGGTTATAGCCGAAACTTTCCGGCCAGCTATATTGTACCCACAGGTGCTGGTCTTTGGCAACCCACCGAGAACGGGCAGAAAATACCCATGCAGCCCTATTGGGGCCAGAACAGAACGTTCCTGAAAGCCAATAACGATCTGCCGATGCCCAAACCACTGCCCTATTCTACCGATACCAAATCGGCCACCTTTGGCCAATACCTAGATGTATACAACAAATCAAAGAATCTAACCCAGACGGAGAAAGAAATTGCTGTCTGGTGGGCCGACAATCCTGCCGAAACGTTCACCCCTCCCGGCCATTCCTACAACATTGCCCGGATTGCCGCCTTGGAAACTAAAGCCAACCTTGCAAAAGCGGTTGAAACGTTTGCGCGCACCGGAATTGCGGTAGCCGATGCCTTTACTCTCTGCTGGCGCTGCAAGTACACCTACAATAATATGCGCCCTTACACATACGTCCGACTGGCTATTGACCCAGGCTGGATTCCATTCTGGCCAGCTCCTCCATTTCCTGGTTACCCATCAGGACATGCTACCCAATCGGCGTCGGCAGCTACTGTACTGACGGCTTTATACGGCGAGAACTTTGCGTTTACGGATAACTCGCACGTGAGTCGGGCCAAAGATGTTACTCGAAATGTTGAGTTCAAGGCGCGGTCGTTTACGTCGTTTGCGCAGGCAGCGCAGGAATCAGCCGATTCTCGCTTTTACGGCAACATACACACCAAACAGGACAACGAAACCGGCCTGATCGAAGGAAAAAAGATAGGAGCCAATGTAAACGGGCTAACCTGGCAAAAGTAACTGGTTAAAAAAGTAAAGCGTCTGGAGTTAGTGAAGGAGTCATGTTATGCACTGACCTGCTTTCATTAACTCCAGACGCTTCAGCGTTAACTAAAACCTAATAGGCTCTTACCAGTTTCCCTTCCATAAAGTTAACGAAGGCCTTATTAACAACATTATTCCCGCCGGGCGTTGGATAATCGCCCGTGAAGTACCAATCGCCGGAATGGTTGGGGCAGGCTTTATGCAGATTCTCAACGGTCTGATACACAACTGCAACTTCAGCTTTCAAATCAGCAGGTGTAACAATTTCCGCTACTTTACGCGACAGTTCGTCGTGCGTAAATGGCTCGAAGACCGCTTTAACGTAGTTCTGCTTGTTGGCATTGCCAGACTCTATCGCAGCCACACATTGGCCGTACACTTCCTCCAGCAGATCCTCCTGGCCCCGATCGCGGAGAAGCTCAAGTGCCGCCCGGAAACCAATGAACTCCTTAAACTTCGACATATCAATGCCGTAACAGTCTGGGAAACGAATTTGAGGAGCTGAGGAAACAATGATAATTTTCTTGGGACCAAGCCGATCCAGCATCCGCAGAATACTCTTCTCCAGCGTAGTACCCCGAACGATGGAGTCATCAACTACAACCACATTATCCTTGCCTTTCTTAATCACCTCGAAGGTAGTGTCATACACGTGCGACACCATATCGTCCCGCTGCGAATCGTCGGCGATAAAGGTGCGCAATTTCACATCTTTAGCAACCAGCTTTTCAATCCGTGGCCGGAACGAAAGCACCCGATCCAGTTCCTCTTCGAACAGGATACCATCCATGATGGCTTTCTTACGCTGCTTGGCCAGGTGGTCTTCCAGCCCTTCCACCATACCGAAGAAAGCGGTTTCTGCTGTATTTGGTATGTAAGAGAAGACGGTATTTTCGAGATCGTAATCTATTTCTTCGAGAATCTGCGGTATAAGCAGTTTCCCTAACGTCTTGCGTTCGTTGTAAATATCGGGATCGGTAGCCCGTGAGAAGTAAATCCGCTCGAAACTGCATGATTTCTTCTCGATAGGCTTCACAAACTCCTGTTCCCTGTATTCACCGTATTTGTCGATGATGAGCGCATGGCCGGGCTTCACTTCCTGTATCGCGCTGTAGTCGACATTAAAGGCTGTTTTGATGGCGGGTTTTTCAGACGCCACAACAACAACTTCATCATCGGCATAGTAATAAGCGGGACGAATACCGGCCGGATCGCGAGCTACGAAGGCAGCTCCATAGCCTGTCATACCAACCATGGCGTAGCCACCATCGAAATCACGGCAGGAACGGTGCAGAACGCGCTGTAAATCGAGATTATCTTCAATAATATCCGACAGATCGGGATTTTCATAGATACCCTTGAACCGTTCAAACACGCGCTGGTTTTCTTCGTCCAGGAAGTGTCCGATTTTCTCCATCACCGTTACGGTGTCAACCTTATCCTTCGGATGTTGACCCAGCGAAACGAGCTTATCGAACAGTTCTTCAACATTCGTCATGTTGAAATTACCCGCTACCACCAGATTACGGCTGCGCCAGTTACTTTGCCGGAGCATAGGGTGGCAGTTTTCGATCTCGTTAGCCCCGTGCGTACCGTAGCGCAGGTGGCCCATCCAGACTTCGCCAGTGAAGGCGATGTTCTCCTGAAGCCATTTAGCGTCTTTAGCTTTGTCTTTATTGCCTTTGAGCGCTTTACGAAATTTTTTATTAACCTTTTCGAAGATGTCCGTTACGGGTCGTTGGTCGACGGAACGGTAGCGGCTGATGTAGCGGTGTCCGGCGGGTACATCCAGTTTGATGTTGGCAATCCCGGCACCGTCCTGCCCGCGATTGACCTGCTTTTCCATAAGCAGGTAGAGTTTGTTAGCGCCGTAGAGCGCTGTACCGTACTTGTCAATGTAATATTGGTACGGTTTGCGCAGCCGGATCAGGGCAATACCGCACTCATGTTTGATGGCGTCGCTCATGAGGGAGTTTGTCGATGCACGTTGATTTTGATAATACTGAGGTAACGGCTCTGCTTTGGCAATGGTTCGAGCCCTAAACAAAAGTAGTCAAAAACGATAAGCTATTCGTCGCCTGAGTTATTCGCTTTTGTAGCCCACCCATACATTAATTGAAATATAATGACGGATGAAATAGTGCCAACCAACGAACCCACGAAAACATCTTCAACAAAATGCTGGAAAAGATACACCCGCGAATACCCGGCAAGAACGCCTAGTAATAGCCAAATCCAGCCCCTGTTCTTATTTTCATCCAGAAACGCCATTAGACCAAATAAAGCGAAGGCCGTAATGGTGTGGCCCGATGGAAAGCTGTTGTAGCTGAAAATATCCAAGCCTTCGATGAGGTGATATTGAAAGCTTGAATGTTCAAAATATTTTAGAGGTCGGGGCGAGCCCTTGAAGACAACCTTCTTCAAAAACTCGGAGATCAGAGTCGACAGTGCGAAACTGGCAAAGGCCATCAACCCGATACGCCTGTTTAAAAAAACGAGAAGGAGACAGACCGCAGCAAAAAAAATCCCATCGCCCAGATACGTGATGTACGGAAAAAGGGCGTCGGCAACCGGGCTATTACGCGTATTGACCCACTGCATTAGCTGCTCCTGAGAATAAATCAATTGCAGTAGGCCAAATAGCAGCAACAGGAAAGCATATGGAAGGAAAAAGAGCCAGTTTTTACGCAAAAAATCAATTACCATCAGCAGCACAAGTCGGTTTAATGAGAAGGAGCGGCTTTTTCGACGGTAATACCTACGCTCATGATATTGAGCAACGGGTCCTGACGCATGTACTGCCGCAGTTGCATGGTGTATTTTCCCGGTTTCGGAAAACGGTAATTACGTTTCATCAGAAACTTGTGGTCGAAGAGATCGCCTAAGCCATCGCCATTGGGTTTCCCTGTTTTAGGGTCCATCAGGATTAACTCATCCAGACGGGATTCGAGTTCTTTACCAGTAGCATCGCGCAGGTAGCGGGTCAGGTAGAGATTATAATACCCGTACGACAGGCTATTGCGTAGGTTGTAGTAAATGTTGTAGGGAACCGATGTATCGGTGATCTCGAACGTAAACGAAGGGGCATTTTTAATGTACCACTTGCCGTCTTCGATATCCGTGTATTCTTTATAAACTGCGCTCGAATCGCAGCCGCCGAGCAGCAACGTCACCAGTAATACTAATCCCAATCGTTTCATAGACCTCACTCAAAATAGTACACAAATCTACAACGGGGCGGCTGGCTTTTCAAACGATAAAAAACTACTTAATTAGTTTGCAAACGATAAAAATAGTTTTAGATTTGTTTTATGGAAAAGTTAACGGCTAAAGAAGAAGAAGTCATGCAGGTGCTCTGGAAAATGGAGCAGGGGTATGTGAAAGATATGGTACCCCAGTTTACCAACCCACCACTGCATTACAATACGGTTTCAACCATTGTGCGTAACCTCGAAGAAAAGGGCTACATCGGCCACAAAGCATACGGCAACACCCACGAATACTACCCGATTATCAGCAAAGAAGCCTATCAGAACCGATTTGTCCTGAAAAAAGTAGTCGACGAATATTTTGACAACTCCTACAAGAATCTGGTAAGCTACTTTGCACAGAATGAAAAGATTTCGGCCGACGAGCTTCGGGAAATTCTGGCGATGATCGAGAAAAAATAAAAATCAGCAGTCAGAAATAATCAACACACAACGCTTGTACCACACTCGTTTGGCGGTTGATCGTTTCTCATCCTCACCTATCCTTTACAGCCTATAGAGATGGAAACCCTACGCTACCTTGTGTTGGTCAACGGTTTACTAGCCGTTGTAAGTGTTGCCTTCTATATACTGCTCCGGCGGGAAACGTTTTTCAGCACCAATCGACTTGCCTTATGGCTGGGTCTGGCCAGTGCACTAATTATGCCCCTGGTCGAACTTCCCGACTGGCGTCCGCAGCCCGTGCGTTCGGCGATGCAGCGTACGGCTCAGGTAATTATTCCCAACGTACTTCCTGAGCCGTACGCTCCGACCCCTGAGGTAACGATCATGTTTCCCAACCGGAAAACTTACCGGGCTTTTCAGGCGCTGCAGCCGCGCTTCGTCTGGTCATGGCAAACAGGGATGGCTGTGCTTTACTTCCTTGGCGTCTTTTTGCTATTTGTGCGCTTCGTAAGCCAGTTACTTTCTCTGCGAAAACTCATTCGGGGCTCTACGCTGGAGCCCTATACTGATTTTATACTGGTACACAATGCCAGCATCACCACTCCTTTCTCCTTTTTCGGCTGGGTGTTTGTTAGTCCAGATCAGCACACAACTGATGAATTAGATCAGATTCTCCGGCACGAACGGGTTCATGTGCGGGAGCGGCACAGTTTCGATATGCTCGGGGCTGAACTTGTGTGTATTCTTTTCTGGTATAATCCGGCGGCTTATCTATTTAGAAAATTGCTTCAGCAGACACTTGAGTTCAGCGCCGACCGGGCTGTACTGGCCGAGGGCATCGACGCCAAACTATATCAGTACAATTTATTGAAGGTGAGCCTGGCCGGTGGGCAGTCGTCTCTTACAAATCACTTCAGCAGGTCGCAGCTCAAATCCCGGATTATCATGCTCAACCAACCCAAATCCACCAAATTAAGCTGGTTTAAGTACCCTGTCTTTGTATTGGCAGCTTTAACCGTGGCTTCTGCCTTTGCAAGGCCTCAGGTAGAGAAATTAGCGAAACATGTAGCGAAACCAATCTCGGATATTTTATCTATTACCGATCAATCCGTGACGAAAAGAATTCCTGAACCTAAGCCAACACCAATGGCTAAGCTTTCTACTCAGGAAGACATTAATCCCAAGATACCTATAAAAGAAAACCTAGTAACTGATTCGTCACAGTATCAAAGTCAGCAACAGCCTAGCACAGATTTAGCTCGGGTGAGTCCCTCTCGTTATATGGTTTATCAGGGAGACTATCTCTACTGGATCGTTACCCCTAAAACTACGTTTGATGATTTCTTTCTAATGAAGCAGGAGTTTGCTAAACAAGGCTATACCATGCAACTCAATGAAGTAAAACTCGACCCACTGTCTGTATATATTGACCGTGTCAGTTTCACTCTACAACGACCAGCTGGTAGTCCAATGCGTTGTGAGGAACTTAACTCTGATGGAAAACCCATTCCAACACTAGCAGGATACATTTATCTTAAAAATGACCAAATAGGTTCAAGTCGGCTTGAGGGTCGCTATAGTAAGAGATTCCCTTTGTATCAGACTGAGGGTGAAAAGCAGTTTCCTGACTTACTACGTAGCGTTGCTGCTACTGATAATGCTACTATGTGGTGGTCAATAAATGAAAAAGGAATGGAATACATGGTTCTTGATGGTCAGCGTAAATATGGCCACTTGGGTAGTGGGTTCCGCAGATTCGATAAAGAAGACGTAAAGAGGCTATCCAGTTTAGGAGATGCGATAACTGTCCGTACAGATGGCTCTATATCTGTGAATAATGCGGCAAATGACGTTGAAGTTTTCATTAATAATGAACCCGTTTCTTCTGAAGCTATCCAGCAGTGGAAAATTAGCCAGCTTTACACCGTCGCGTCCATCTTGGGGTACGATTCAGCTACGAACAAACGTTCGGGAATAACGTATTTACTTTTTTACGTTGAGAGGCCTAATAAATAAACGGTTGTATGTATTCCTTCACCAACCAGTTCAGCGGCCCTACCCTACACCAGCGGGTCGGTATGATTAATAGTCGGCGCTCCGGACCGTGGGCATGGTGGCGGTATGCACTTTGGGTAGTACTCATGGGTTGCATAGTGCTGGCCTGCCAACATGAAGTTCGGGAGCATGTTTACATTCCGGGTGAGACACGAAAGTCAAAGACCCTGGCGGCTACCAGCCCTACGCGGGCACGCGTTGTTGAGCTGGAGGATAAAAAGACATGGTACCGCCATTTGGCCCTGTTTGAGAATAAAATCGGGACGGCAGTCGTGCGGAGTAAACCCATCATTTTATGTCTTAAAGCGGACCATTTTGTACTGCCTGACGATTATAAGTACGAATCGGCAATCTACATTGATGGAGAAGAAGCGTCCGTAGAAGATCTGGAAAAGCTGTCGCCGGAGTTCGTTAGCGAGCTGTTTGTCATGCACCAGTGGGAGAACATGCCCGATGCTGACAAACAGGCTAAACCCTATCAGATACTGATACAGACCAGTTCCAGACCTGTTATTTTTAATGAGCGACGTAAGCAGTTTTTCACCTTATTGCAGGCAGCCGCTTTGTCAAAGCATCCACTGGGTGAAACCTTCTCATTCAACATGAATCAGTTGCTCGAAGCCACCTTTTTCCATGACAAAAACGCCCTTGTCGAACGGACTAAGAACGAGCACCTGCGCATTTATGACGAATGCACCGGTACAACGGAGGTCTTTATCAATAACTTACCTGCTACACCAGCTGACGTAAAGACCGTTCATGTTCGGGAGGTGGCGCGGCTTTATACTAAAGAACGTCCTTACGACGAGTGGTTCCGCGCCGATTACCCCTCACCACGTTTTGAACTACATATTGAAACAACGCCAAAACGCGCTAAACGCGACACTAGTCACTACGTTTTCAGTCCGTTTTATACTGGTGATTTCTAGAAACAACAAACCCCGGCCAAATTGGTCGGGGTTTGTTGTTTAATTGACTTTACCATTCTGAGCCGGTCTTGGTGCACCACCTTCAGGCCCTCTGGATTTTTTTTTCTTCTTCTTGGAGGGCGTCCGGGTCGTGTACTTGGCATCTAGCTTTTGTAGATCGCTGTTGAGGGCAGCTGCCGTAGTGGGCTCCTTCTCTCCTATCGGGGTCAATACCTCGAACGATTCAGGGATGATGCCTCGTTTGTTCAGCTCAACGATTTCCAGTACCCGAATAATGGACAACGGATGCCAGGTACTTTCGGCACTGTAGCCAAACCACATGAGCTTCCGGAAGATATCGGTTTTCTGTAAATAAGCTCGTCCTTTCTGGGTTTCCAGTGGTTTCTCAATCGTTGGAATATCCCGGAGGGCATCCATGTACGTATCCAGTTCGTAATTCAGACAGCATTTCAACCGACCACACTGACCGGATAATTTAGCCGGATTCAGGGACAGATTCTGGTACCGGGCGGCCGATGTGGCAATATTTTTGAAATCGGTAAGCCAGGTTGAGCAGCAGAGTTCGCGCCCGCAGGAGCCAATGCCCCCCAGCCGACCCGCTTCCTGACGGAGGCTGATCTGCCGCATTTCGATACGGGCTTTAAACTCACCGGCCAGCATCTTAATCAGTTCACGAAAATCGACCCGCTCTTCAGACGAGTAATAGAATGTTGCTTTCGTATTATCGGACTGAAACTCAACGTCCGACAATTTCATATTCAGCTTCAGTTCACGGGCTATTTCACGGGAGCGGTACAAGGCTGGCAAATCACGCAAAACGGCCTGTTCGTGCCGTTCCATATCTTTCGGCGTAGCAATCCGATGGATAACCTTGGTGTCGTCCGTAATTTTAACCCCTCGTTTTTTCACCTGTAGCCGAACCAGTTCGCCCTGTAGGGAAACCGCGCCGATATGAAAACCCGATTGCATTTCGACCACCACATAATCGCCCGTAGTCAAATCGAGCAGATGGACATTGCGATAATATTCTTTCCGTCCACCCTTAAATTTAACCTCAACTACATCGTATCGTTGGCCCGGCATGGCGATGTCACTCAGCCAGTCGAACGAATTCAGTTTATTGCAGCCTCCAGTGCTACACCCTCCGCTACCGCATCCTTTAGTGGCTGTTTTCTCGCCATCAGATGCGCCACGCTGGGTTCCGCACCCGCCGGTTGCACAAGATTTGCAGGACATGTATATATATAATTTACGACCTGCGAATTACCAGGTACGATTTCAGTAATGCCTACATCGTACCGTTTCATTCACAAATCAGTTAGTCGGAGTACCGAATCAGGTCGAGCCCGATGTCTTTACGGTACTGTTTTCCGTCAAATTGTACTATCCGGGCCGCTTCCTGCGACTTCCTGACAGCGTTTTCAAGCGAATTGGCCTGTGCCGTAATAGCCAGTACTCGTCCACCATTGGTCAACACGTGACCGTTTTTTTCGAGCGTTCCTGCATGAAACGCTGTTACATCTTCTAAACGTTCTAAATCCGAAATGATTTTACCGGTTACATAATCCCCGGGATACCCACCCGATACCAGCATTGTTGTTACGGCCGTTTGTGGCGACACCAGAACGGTAAGTTTGTCCAGTTCGCCATGGGCCGTAGCCTGCATCAGTTCGGCAAAATCACTCTGAATTCGAGGCAACACGACTTCTGTTTCGGGGTCACCCATACGTGCATTATATTCAATCACATAAGGCTCTCCGTTCACTTTCATCAATCCAACAAAAATAAAACCCTGGTAGTGAATGCCTTCCTTCTGAAGGCCTGCCAGTGTTGGCCTCACTACTTTGTCTTCTACTTTCTGTAAAAAGGCTTTACTGGCAAAAACTACCGGCGACACGGCACCCATACCCCCCGTATTAGGGCCGGTATCCTGCTCGCCAATTCGCTTATAGTCCTTGGCTTCGGGTAAGATTTTATAATTGACCCCATCGGTTAACACAAAAACCGATAGTTCTATTCCACGCAAAAACTGCTCCACAACGACCTTACTTCCAGCAGCGCCAAACTTTTGCCCGTCCAGCATATCGTGCATAGCCGCCTGGGCTTCTGCTACGGTCTCGGCAATAATAACGCCCTTACCGGCCGCCAGCCCATCGGCTTTAATAACAATGGGCAATGCGTGTTTTTCCAGGTAATCGAGCCCATCCTGAAGTGTATCGACGGTAAAGGTTTGCGAAGTAGCCGTAGGAATACCATTTCGAAGCATGAACTGCTTGGAAAAGTCCTTGCTGCCTTCCAACTGTGCACCCTGTGCATCAGGCCCGACAATGCCCAGTCCTGCCAAATCAGGTTGTTCACGCAGAAAATCGACAATACCCTTTACAAGCGGCTCTTCGGGTCCAACAATCAATAGATTAATTTCTTTATCCCGAATGGCCTTGGCAACAGCCGGAAAATCATTGTAGCTAATTGGCAGATTTGTCGCTACCTGTGCTGTTCCGGCATTGCCCGGTGCTACAAATAAAGTGTCACACAATGGACTCTGCGCTAGTTTCCAGGCAAAAGCATGCTCTCGCCCCCCCGACCCAAGTATTAGTATATTCATAAATTAGTTGGTAAGCCGGTAAGTTGGTAAATCAGTAAATTGGTTACGAGACTACCCGTGCGGCCAGTACATATGCATGTACTTACTGACTTACCAACTTACGGACTTGCTGACCGCACGGGCGGCCCCGTTACTGACTTTAATTAGCTACTTCCGACAGGAACTTGATGCGCATAAGGCGCAGGTCTTGTTCAGTAAAATCGTCACCTCCGAACTCGCGCATAGCCACGGCAATGTTATCGCTCTCAGCCTGCATGAAGTATTCGTAGATTTCGTCCTGCCGGTCTTTATCCATTACCTGATTAATGTAGTAATCGAGATTTAGTCGAGTACCTGAGTAACAGATGTGTTCAATCTCCTCCATAAGATCTTCCATACTCAGTGACTTAGACTCCGCGATTTCATCTAAGTCGACTTTCCGGTCGATCTGCTGAATGATAAAAATTTTGACTTTTGACTTATTGACTGTCGACTTGATAACTACGTCTTTAGCTGTTTCAATGTCGTTATCTTCAACGTACTTGGTAATGAGGTCGATAAACTGTTTGCCGAACTTCTGCACCTTACCCATACCCACGCCATTGATCTGCGCCATTTCCTCACGCGTGGTGGGGTATGTGGTTGCCATCTCCTCCATGGATGTCTCCTGGAAAATAACGTAGGGAGGCAGATTTTTTTCTTTGGCAAGCCGTTTTCGCAACGCCTTTAATAGGCCCAGGAGCTCTTCGTCGTAGGCAATTCCACCCGACGATGGTGCCGAGTCTTTGTCTTCTTCTTCCTTTATATCGGCCCCCTGTTGCTCATAATCATGATCCTTTGTCAGCGTAACCGGATAAGGATCTTCGATATAATTCAGACCACGCTGGGTCAGCTTCAGAATACCGTAGTTATCGACATCCTTTTCGAGATAGCCGTAGATCGTGATCTGCTTGATAACCGAGCACCAGAAATTACAATCTTCATTGAACTCAAGCCCTTTTCCATACACAGCAAGCCGGTCGTGTTCGTAACTGGTTACGTACTGGTTGCTGGTAGCCGTCAATACATCGGCCAGGTGAGCGACGTCGAAACGCTGATCGGTTTGAAGAACGGTTTGTAGGGCCAGTACAACTTCGTGTTGTGCTTTGAACTTCTCCGGCGATTTAAGACAGTTGTCGCAAAAACCGCAGTCTTTCTCCATAAACTCGCCAAAGTAACCTAACAATTGCCTTCGACGGCAAACGCCAAGGTTCGCATACGAAACCATTTCGGTCAGCAGGTGCTTGGCATTATCGCGCTCGGTAACGGGTTTGTCTTTGTTGAATTTTTCCAGCTTCACAATATCATCGAAGCTGTAAAACATCAGGCAGTTACCTTCCAGGCCGTCACGCCCGGCCCGGCCGGTTTCCTGATAATACCCTTCGAGCGATTTTGGCGCATCGTAGTGAATAACGAATCGAACATCCGGCTTATCGATGCCCATACCGAAAGCAATCGTGGCGCAGATAACGTCTACATCTTCGTTCAGAAACGCATCTTGGTTGTTCATCCGGGTAACCGGGTCCAGACCAGCATGGTAGGGCAATGCTTTTACGTCATTTACCCGGAGCAGTTCGGCAATTTCTTCAACCGTTTTACGGCTCAGGCAATAAATAATTCCTGATTTGCCTTTGTTCTGCTTTATGTATTTGATGAGTTGTTTCTTGGCATCAACCTTCGGTCTTATCTCGTAGTATAAGTTCTTCCGGTTGAAGGATGTCTTGTACAGGTTGGCATCCTCCATTTGCAGGTTTTTCTGAATATCCTGCTGCACTTTAGGCGTGGCCGTTGCCGTAAGTGCAATAACGGGCAAGTTGCCAATGTTGTCGACGATTCCCCGAATTTTCCGGTACTCAGGCCGGAAGTCATGTCCCCATTCCGAAATACAGTGAGCTTCGTCAATGGCGACAAATGAAATATTCGCTTTCTTAAGAAAATCCAAATTTTCTTCCTTTGTCAACGACTCGGGGGCAATATAGAGCAGCTTAAGTGTACCGTTAAGGGTATCCTTTTTTACCTTGTTCATCTCCGCCTTCGAGAGTGTCGAGTTCAGGAATTGGGCGTTGATACCAAAAGCATTTAACTGGTCAACCTGATTTTTCATGAGCGCAATCAGGGGCGAAATAACGACGGCGGTACCCTCGCTGACAATAGCAGGCAGTTGATAGCAAAGAGATTTGCCTGCGCCAGTGGGCATAATGACAAATGTATTTCGACCTGCCAGGATACTATATATAATAGCTTCCTGCTCGCCCCGAAACTGGCTATACCCGAAAATTTCCTTTAGCCGCTCTCTGAGAGTTGTATGGACCGACTGATCAACCTGCATCATTCTACAAATCGTACAAAAGTTACTTTACTCTATGCGCTTGTGTATCTTTGCTATATAAAGTTAGCGAATATACACTGCAAACCATTCCTTATTATCAAAACTGACGTTGAAAGTAATAAAAAATCCTAAGACCATTGCCCGTTCGGTTTTGTTGGCCGAAGCTGAAGCAATCCGAAAAGCCGTTGATTTACTGGATGAGCAATTCAATGAAACAGTCGACACGATCCTTAATTCGTCGGGCCGTTTGGTTGTGACCGGTGTAGGGAAAAGTGCACTGGTAGGACAGAAGATAGTGGCCACCATGAATTCAACGGGTACTCCATCGCTATTCATGCATGCTGCCGATGCCATTCACGGCGACCTGGGGATGATCCAGAGCAACGATGTCGTTTTGTTAATCTCGAAAAGCGGAAACACCGCCGAAATAAAGGTTTTAATCCCCTTATTGAAGCGTACGGGTGTGCGCCTGATTGCAATGGTCAGTGCCCGTGACTCGTATCTGGCCAACCATGCCGATTACGTTCTCCACGCGTATGCGGAGATGGAGGCCGACCCGCTGAATTTAGCCCCCACAACCAGCACAACGGTTGCCCTAGCCATTGGCGATGCGCTGGCAGTTAGTCTATTGGAGGTTCGTGGCTTTACGCGGCAGGATTTTGCCCGGTATCATCCCGGTGGCTCACTGGGGAAGCGGTTATATTTGAAAGTTGCTGATATTTTTCCACATAATAAGTGTCCCAGGGTAGTACCAAGCACCCCACTTAGGGATGTCATCTTCACGATCTCGGCCAACCGGCTGGGCGCAACGGCGGTTGTCGATGAAAAAGGGACTTTAGCAGGTATTGTAACCGATGGCGATATACGCCGGACGGCTTATGACCATAGTGCCTTCTGGAATCTTTGTGCTCAGGACGTCATGACTACCCAGCCCGTATGCGTAGCACCGGACGAATACGCTGTTGTAGCGCTACAATTGATGCAGGAACGAGACATTTCACAACTAGTTGTTGTGGATGATACACAGGTTTTGGGGTTTATTCACTTACACGATTTACTACGGGAAGGACTTATCTAGTCGTATACTGCTTCCTTATACTATTTCAAGATTTCTCGTAACGAATCCCATCTTTTCCTGATCAAGCGGGAATTAAGGTGGGATTCACTTTGTTTTGTTTAATGAGAAACCTGATTTGTTAAACAAAATCCACACTTTTGATTCCACAGAATGGGGGAAATATTCCACACTCCACAATGCGGGATTATTTGTTTCTGGCACGGTAATTCAAATTTAACCTAAGATAACGCATTGACAAACAAATACTTACCATAAAGATGGTACCCTTCCCAATGAAACCTAACAAGACTGGTCGTCTTTTTGTCTAAATGCTAGTACAATCGATTCAACAGAAAAACTTATAACAGCCATGACCGCTCTCGAATTTACTAACCATATTGGCAAAGTGTCTAAATCGTTACGTCCATTTGCTCTCCGTTTGACTAAAGATGTTGAAGATGCAAACGACCTGTTACAAGATACCTTATTGAAAGCATTTACGAATCGCGATAAATATACCGACGGTACAAATTTGAAAGCTTGGCTCTATACAATCATGAAGAATACGTTTATCACCAACTATCAACGTATGGTGCGTAAGAATACCTTCATCGATACAACTGATAACCTGCACTACATTAACTCGATTGAAAGCAGCACAGACAATCTGGCTTATTCTTCTTTCGCTCAGGACGACATTAACCGGGCTGTAAATGGTCTGGAAGACACATATAAGACTCCATTTATGATGCACTTCCGTGGCTTTAAATACCACGAAATAGCAGCAAAACTTAATATCCCCATCGGAACGGTGAAGAACAGAATTCACATTGCCCGTAAGGAATTGAAGGGACAACTAAAAGTTTACGCCTATTTTAATGCCTAGATGAGACTTTTTCGAAAGTACATCGTCTAAGGTTCATTGATTGAGTAGTTTTTGGTTAAAAAGAGGAAGGTTCGAAAAGTTGGGTAGGTTTCTACCCAACTTTTTTTATGCCCTAACGGCTCGTTTACGCTGGCTCTAGCCTGCAATGCTTGTCGTGATAGTACTTAGTTTAACAGGCAAGCCGGATAATATTGTCTCCTTCGTGCTTGCTTAAACAAGTAATCTGTTGAAATTTTAGACCAATTAGCTTGAACAAATTTCTTCATCAATTACTTTTCCACTTTTTAACCTTCATACTTGTACTAATGCCCAAGCGAGTTCTTGTTATTGGGGCCGGATTTGCCGGGCTTGCTGCTGCGACCAGTCTTGCCGATAAAGGTTTCGATGTCACAATTCTTGAAAAAAACTCTATTCCTGGTGGACGTGCCCGCGTATTTGAGGCTGAAGGATTTACCTTCGACATGGGGCCGAGCTGGTACTGGATGCCTGACGTTTTTGATACCTACTTTGCCCGTTTTGGTAAGAAGACTAGCGATTATTATAACCTTGTTCGGCTTGACCCTTCTTATAAAGTTGTTTTCGGTCCCGATGAGGCTGTAGACCTCCCGGCTGGACTAGATAACTTAGAAATCCTGTTTGAAGGAATTGAGCCGGGTAGTGGCGTTAGATTACGGCAGTTCTTAAAGCAAGCTTCCTATAAATACGAGGTTGGCATGAATAAATTTGTTTGGAAACCCAGTCGGTCAGTAACCGAATTCTTGAGTCTGAAGCTATTGTTCGATGTTACGCGCCTTGATGTGTTCCAATCTTTTGCGTCGCACGCCCGCAAGTTTTTCACTCACCCTCGCCTGCTGGAAATCGTCGAGTTTCCGGTCCTGTTTCTGGGTGCCACACCCGAAAATACCCCTGCCATGTACAGTCTGATGAATTATGCAGAGATGGCCCTGGGTACCTGGTATCCAATGGGCGGCATGCATGAGATTGTCAAAGCGATGGTTCGCTTGGCCGAAGAAAAAGGAGTTAAAATCCTGCTGAATCAGACCGTCAAAAAGATTGATATACACAAGAAAACGGCCCATCGCGTTATTACAACAGAAGGTATATTTGAAACAGATGTGGTAGTAGCCGGCGCCGATTATAACCACGTTGAAACAAGCCTGATCGACGAAACGAACCGGAACTATGATGATGCGTACTGGAAAAGTCGCGTCATGGCGCCCTCATCACTTTTGTTTTACCTTGGCGTAAACAAACGCCTACCCCGACTGCTACACCATAATCTGTTCTTTGACGAAGACTTTAAAGTACACGCTCAGGAAATTTATGAAACACCACGCTGGCCTTCCAAGCCCTTGTTTTATGCATCTGCTCCGTCAAAAACAGACCCCGGTATTGCCCCTGAAGGTTGCGAGAACTTGTTTCTGCTGATTCCTGTAGCCCCGGATCTTACAGATGACGAAGCAACTCGCGAACATTATTATAACTTAATTATGGATCGGCTCGAAGCATATGTAGGTGAGGATATTCGCAACCATATTGTCTTTAAACGTAGTTATGCACACAATGATTTTAAACAGGACTACAATGCATTCCGGGGTAATGCGTATGGACTGGCGAATACCCTGCGTCAAACGGCGATTTTAAAGCCATCCTTGAAAAATAAACAGGTAAGCAACCTGTTTTACACCGGTCAACTTACTGTACCTGGCCCGGGCGTCCCACCTTCGCTCATATCAGGACTGGTTGTAGCCGACGAAGTAGCCAGAGAATTCAACTAACGTAGCTATGTAGGCTTGTCCCGAAAGACGCCCATAGTTCTTTTTCGATACACTGGTTTTTTAACCCTAAATAACACTACACGCTTAATTTATATGATGGCATTGTTCAACAAAACGGCACTGGAATGCAGTAAACTAATTACTGAGCAGTACAGCACGTCGTTTACGTTAGGTATTAAAACGCTTGACCGTAAATTTCACTTACCTATCTATGCCATCTATGGATTTGTCCGATATGCCGATGAGATTGTGGATACCTTCCACGATTATGACAAAAAAACGCTTCTGCTACGGTTCAAACACGATACATATCAGGCTATTGAGGAAAAGATCAGCCTCAACCCCATATTGCAGTCCTTTCAACTTGTGGTGAATGAGTACAAGATTGAGCATGAGTTGATCGAGGCTTTTCTGAAAAGTATGGAGATGGATCTATATTATCAGGATTACGATGCCAAGGGCTACAAGGAGTATATCTATGGTTCGGCTGAGGTGGTTGGTCTTATGTGCCTGCGGGTCTTCTGCGAGGGCGACCTGGCCGAGTTTGACCGCCTTAGGGGAGCCGCGTGTAAATTGGGGTCAGCTTTTCAGAAAGTGAATTTCCTGCGCGATCTCAAAAGTGATTTTGTTGATCGGGGGCGTACCTATTTTCCAGGTGTCGACTTTAAAGACTTTGGTGTTGAAGCCAAAAAACTTATCGAAGCGGATATCCAGCAAGACTTCGATGAAGCTTATATTGGAATTATGAATTTACCAAGGGGAGCCAGAATGGGCGTTTATCTGGCCTATATATATTACCAAACGCTTTTCAATAAAATCAAACAACTGTCGGCCACCCGCATTCAACGGGAGCGGGTCAGAGTACCTAATCCACAAAAATTTGCCCTGCTTGCCCAAACGTATGTCAAGTATCGGCTCAATGTCCTGTAAGTGCTTCAGTACGGCTTCTTAACTTGTATATCCCATCTTTTCCAACAAACTTAGCTGCTAGCCCCTGTTTTATTTCTCCCTATCTTTGCCTAAAATTTTTTAATTTCTGCCAATGATAGCCGAAGCGACCCTTTCGCCGGAGGTTCTGTCTCAATACGAAGCCGTTATTGGGCTGGAAGTACACTGCCAGTTGCTTACGCAAAGCAAAATTTTCGCGTCGGATACAAATGCGTTCGGTGCTGAGCCAAATACAAATATTAGTGTCATTACGCTTGGTCATCCGGGTACGTTGCCTAAACTGAATCGTAAAGCCGTTGATTACGCTGTGCGCATGGGGCTTGCCTGCGGCAGCACGATTACGCGCCATAATGTATTTGCCCGCAAAAATTACTTTTACCCTGACCTGCCAAAAGGCTACCAACTCTCACAGGATAAAGGTCCAATCTGCGTTGGTGGCGGCATTTTAGTTAAAGCCAAAGATCCCCTAACGGGTCAGTCTTACCAGACAACCATCCAGATACACCATATTCACCTCGAAGAAGACGCCGGCAAATCTATTCACGACGGCGATCAATGGGCTACGCAGCTAGACTATAACCGCGCGGGTACCCCCCTCATCGAAATGGTGACTGAACCCTGTATCCGAACGGCCGACGAAGCGGGTCAATACCTTACGGAAGTCCGCCGGTTAGTACGCTATCTTGACATCTGCGATGGCAACATGGAGGAGGGTTCGCTGCGCTGCGACGTAAATGTTTCCATAAGACCCAAAGGTGCAACGTATCTCGGCACGAAGGTTGAAGTAAAAAACCTGAATTCGATCCGGAATGTAATGCGTGCGGTAGACAGCGAGTTTCTGCGGCAGGTTGAACTAACGGAATCGGGCGGACGCATTACGCAGGAAACGCGTACGTTCGACGCAGCCACCGGACTAAGCTACGCCATGCGCGAGAAAGAAACGATGAATGATTATCGTTACTTTCCCGACCCCGACCTGACGCCCGTTGTCATTTCGGATGCGTGGTTAGCTGATATCCAGGCCCAAATGCCGGTACTTCCGGCCGAGTTGTACCAGAAATTCACGTCGGTCTACGGTCTGCCCGAATACGATGCCGCGTTATTGACCGATGCGAAAGAACTGGCCGAGTATTACGAAGACGTTTGTACAACGACCTCAAATTATAAAGCCGTTTCGAACTGGATTATGGGACCGGTAAAAGGACAGCTCAACGAAAAAACACTGCGTGAACGGCAGTTTCCGGTCTCGGCCGAACGGCTGGCGGCTTTAATTAATCTGGTTGATGGGGGCGTTGTCAGCCAGACCGCTGCTCAGCAGGTATTTACCCTGATGATCGACCAACCGGACGCAACACCCGAAGCCATTGCAAAAGCGAATGGATTGGTGCAGAATCGCAATACCGACGCTCTGCAAACGTTGGTAGAAGAGGTACTGGCAGCCTGGCCCGACAAAGTAGAGCAATACCGAAAAGGCAAGAAAAACCTGTTGGGTCTGTTTGTGGGCGAGGTGATGAAAAAATCGAAAGGTTCGGCCGACCCGAAACTAGTAAATGAGTTATTAGCCAAGATATTATAGATCCATGAAAAATCTATTTTTTAATGTAGCCAGTCTGATAGCCTTTAGCCTTACGGTTAATGCTCAGTCTACCAAGTCGTTCACTGTAACGGGTAAAGTCAATAAAGCAACGCCGGGCAGCTATGTCTATCTGGAAACCAATTCGCAGCCAACGCATAAGCTGGACTCTACCAAACTAGCAGCGGGCAACACCTTCACCATAAACGGTAAAGTAGCCGACGGGGGCGAAGTGTTTGTCCTGAATGTTGGCGGAGGACAAAAAATGGCGCTGCTGGTAGAAGGGGGCGAAACGCTGAACGTAGTTGCCGATGGCTACCGTATGGATGCAAAAACCGGTCAGACAGGTCAGGCAACTGTTACGGGTTCCAAAAACATGGAGTACTACAATAAACTAAATACGCTCCGTACGGATATGGAAACGAAAGTAGCGGTCTGGAATAAACAAGTGGCGGCTGCTACCGAGAAGAAGGATAACAAGCGAATTTCGCAAATTGAACAGGAGTACCAGGTCGCCGAGCAGGATGTTGTCAACAAAGTAAAGGCAATGCTGCCCGAAATGGGAACTTCCTTAGCATCTTTGTTTGCGCTGAATTTCATTAACATCGACACCGATTTTGCCACGTACGAATCGCTGGCACAACGGTTCGAGAAAGAAAACCCCAGCAGCCCGCACGCGAAATCACTCATTGGCCGGGTTGCCCGCATCAAAGGCGTATCGGTAGGTGCGCCCGCCCCCGAAATAGCCTTGAATGATACAACGGGTACACCCATACCATTGTCATCTTTACGGGGCAAATATGTATTGATCGACTTCTGGGCATCGTGGTGCGGTCCCTGCCGGGCTGAAAACCCCAACGTTGTTCGGATGTACAATAAGTTTAAAGACAAAGGGTTTGCCATCTACAGCGTTTCGCTGGACCAGGCGAAAGCTAACTGGACGAAAGCTATCCGGAATGATAATCTTACCTGGACTCACGTGTCAGATCTGAAATTCTGGCAATCGGCAGCAGCCCAGCAATATGGTGTTCAGGCAATTCCGGCTACGTTCTTGCTTGATAAAGACGGAAAAATCATTGCCAAGAACCTCCGGGGCGACGCACTGGAACAGAAATTGGAAGAAATTATGAAAGGTGGGCAGTGAGTTAACCGCAAGTCGTTAGTTTTGTAAGGTCAGGTTTACGAACCTGACCTTTTTGTTTTGGTCAAGTGCCAAACGTATACTTCATCAACCCTGACTCATTCACCAATACAATGATTGACAAATGAAAATCGCTATCGTGGGTTGTGGCAACATGGGTATGGCCTTCGCCAAATCATTTTTGCAGTACGATCTGGTAAAGAAGGAAAACTTACTTCTTATTGAAAAAAGCGCTGACCGGTCTGAAGCGCTCAAAAATGAAAAAGCCGGTGTTGTTGTCGACACCATTGGCCCACACGTTGGCGAAACGGATTTGATCATTCTGTCGGTTAAGCCCCAGGACTTCAATAGTGTACACGAAGCCCTTCGGGAAGTTGTCCAGCCGCACCAGGTTATCCTGTCGATCATGGCGGGCATTCCCATCAATCAGATTCAGGAAAAACTAGGGCATTCGCTCGTTGTTCGAGCCATGCCCAATACCCCCGCCATGCTGGGTATGGGTATAACCGGCTTCACGGCAGCTAAAGAAGTGGATTTGACCAGCCTGCGCCGGGTCGAGAACTTAATAAATGCCACCGGCCGGTCCATTTTTCTGGAAGATGAGTCGATGCTAGATGCCGTTACGGCGCTTAGTGGCAGCGGTCCAGCTTATTTTTATTTCGTTGTGAAAGCGATGATCGATGCCGGAAAGCAAATGGGCTTCGACGATTCAGTTTCGGCATTGCTCGTCAAGCAAACAATGCTTGGAGCCTATCACCTCATCAACACCGCTGATAAATCGCTGGATGAGCTAATCAAAGCCGTAGCTTCCAAAGGCGGCACCACCGAAGCGGCCCTGCGCGAGTTTGAGCGTGGTGGCCTGGCCAATACCCTTGTAGCAGGTATCAAAGCAGCCCAGGTTCGGGCAACGGAGCTATCGAAAGAGTAATATAGTACCGCACTTGTAGTGCCGACTAAGACAGTCAACACTACAAGTGCTTCGCTTCACTACAAGCCCGTATAGCTAAACGGCGTTATAGCTCGGAGTTCATCCTTCACAGAGCTTGACACGTTCAGCTCGTCAATAAATTCCCGAATACCGTCGGCGGTAATTTTCTGGTTCGTCCGTGTCAGGGCTTTCAGGGCTTCATACGGCTTGGGATACCCTTCGCGCCGGAGAATGGTCTGGATTCCCTCGGCAACCACGGCCCAGTTATCTTCCAGATCCGCCGAAATAGCCGCCGGATTCAGTTCAAGTTTATTGAGACCTTTCAAGAGTGACTTTAGCGCAATGACTGAATGGGCAAACGGAACACCAATGCTCCGCAATACCGTCGAGTCGGTCAAATCGCGCTGAAGCCGGGAAATGGGGAGTTTACCAGACAAATGCTCGAACAAGGCATTGGCAATGCCCAAATTTCCTTCCGAATTTTCGAAATCAATGGGGTTCACCTTATGCGGCATTGCCGACGAACCAACCTCTCCTTCTTTCAGCTTCTGCTTGAAGTAATTCATGGACACATACGTCCAGATGTCGCGGTCGAGGTCGATCAGGATGGTGTTTAACCGCTTGAATGAATCCAGCGTAGCGGCCAGCATGTCGTAATGCTCGATCTGGGTCGTAAACTGACTACGAACCATACCTAAGCTTCCAACGAATTTATCGCCGAACTGCTTCCAGTCCTGACCCGGATAAGCCACGACATGCGCGTTAAAATTACCCGTTGCACCCCCAAATTTGGCGGCTGTTGGAATATCGGCCAAGAGGTGTAGTTGTTTTTCAATTCGCTCGACAAACACCAGCAGTTCTTTACCCAAACGGGTTGGCGACGCCGGTTGTCCGTGCGTACGAGCCAGCATGGGCACCTCTTTCCATGCCTCGGCCAACTCCTGCAAGCGCATGAACACCTGCCGATACAGCGGAACAATTTCCGTATCGAGCGCATCGCTCAACAACAGCGGAATGGCCGTGTTATTTATATCCTGTGAGGTTAGGCCGAAGTGAACGAACTCCAGAAAAGGTTCGACCGGCGAACCTGCCAGCTTTTCTTTTATGAAATATTCTACCGCTTTAACGTCGTGGTTGGTCGTCTTCTCAATTGCCTTGATTCGTAGGGCATCACTTTCCGAAAAGGTTTCGTAGATAGCCCGAAGAGCCGGAAACTGTGATGGATCGACACCGGCTAATTGCGGAACCTGCCATTCGCAAAGGGCAATAAAATACTCGATTTCAATACGAACCCGGTAATGAATAAGACCTAGTTCCGAGAAATAAGGTGCCAGGGCGTCAACTTGTGACCGATAGCGCCCGTCGACCGGTGAGATGGCCGTTAATGCAGATAATTCCATGTAGTTATGTGTAGTATAAGATGCATGGTGAAAGATGCAGTGTTCTTCATCATACATCAAAACGGGTTTAGGTACAGACCAAGACCCAGCCAGGTTGTTTGCTGTTGTTCGAACTGGCTGTAGGGCCGGAAACCGGAGTATCCTTCCAACAGGAATGTCAGGTTATTTTGAGTCCGTCCCACCTCAAATCCAATACCGGCATGAATGCCCGGTCGGAAGTCGGTTTGCTGCCAGAACTTAATATCGGCACCCCCTACCAGCCGGGTGGCTTTGGTCGAAGGTTTTTTGTAAAATGCCCCTAGTTGAGCACTCAATGGCTTACGCTCTTCTGTTTTACGCAGCACAACGCCAAGACCACCATACACGCGCCAGTTATTCACCGTACGACTGTAGGTGGCGTCCAGCAATTCATAATTCACGGAGTTAGGCGATGGGGCCGTTAGTTTGTTCCGATAAATGTAGTCATCGCCCAGATGAGACGACAGGTGATACACCCGAAAACGGTAGTTGTTTTCTCCCCGACGAACGTTATAGATGATACTGATTTTGTAATCCGTATTAATAATTCGGCGAAGGGCTTTATCAGTCACGTCGTCATGGAAAGCCTCAAACTGCGTGAAGGATGCCAGATCCAGAACCCATTCTTCGGCATGACTGGCGTCGGTACTTCGGCGGTAGAATGGCTTAGCGAACCCAAAGGCAAATGGAACAATACTGCCGTTGTATTTCTGTCCTTCAGTCCAGTAAAGTGGTAAAATGCTTCCGTACGTTTGCGCTTCGAGCGGGTCCAGCAGAATAGGATCGAATAAGTGCCCTTTGGGAAGAAACTCCTGCGTTGGCCGGCTGACGGATTCCTCCCGACCCGTTGCGGCTACAGCCAAAGAATCCACCGGCCGTGGCTTGCGTTCCCGTTTCACACGTTCAGGCCGGGGTGCCTTCTCCGGCTCCGGGGTGGGTGCTACGGGCGTGGGCTGCGTTACAGGCGCAGGCTCTGCAACTGTTTCTTTTTTGCGTTTTTCCCGTTTCTCTTTTTTGGTCGGCTCCACAACGGTTGGTGCCGAAGCAGCTGGTTGATCAACAGGCGAAGCGGGGACTGTTATCGCAGGAGCGGTTGTGGGCTTAGGCGCAGGAGATTGAACAGGTTCAAGAACCTTGCCTGCTTTTTTGGCTTGTCGCTGACGTTCTTTCTCGGCCTGTTTTGCTTCGTACTCGCGCTGTTTCTGCGCCCACTCGGCTCTTATCTGACGCTCGCGCTGGACCTCCCTTTCTATTTTTTCCTTTTGTCGCTGCTCAGCAGGAGTTAAGACTCGGGCTGGGGGCGTCGCGGGGGTTTGCGCTAAAGCTATTGTTCCTAGGTATAAAGTCAGTATAAGAACCGACAGTGTTTTTTTCATAAACTAAAGGCCGGAATTAAAAGAGAAACGAATTGCTGGAACCCTATTTTACTGTTTGAGGGCAGCGTAATGTTTATAGAAATACGGGATTGTTTCAATTCCCTTATAGAAATTAAACAGTCCATAACTTTCATTGGGCGAATGGAGCGCGTCGCTATCTAAGCCAAAACCCATTAGAATTGACTTGATGCCCAGTTCTTGTTCAAAAAGGGCCATAATGGGAATACTGCCGCCCCCTCGGGTTGGTATGGGCTTCTTCCCCCAGGCATCTTCAAAGGCTTTGCTGGCGGCTTCAAACTCAACAGAATCAACAGGTGTCACGTAAGGCATACCCCCATGATGTGGCTCTACCGTTACGGTAACGCCGGGCGGAGCAATAGACAGAAAGTGATTGGTAAAGAGTTCGGTAATTTCATCTGGTGTCTGGTTCGGCACCAGACGCATACTGATTTTAGCCGACGCCTTGGAAGGCAGTACCGTTTTTGCACCTTCGCCGATGTAGCCGCCCCAAATACCGTTCACATCGAGTGTTGGGCGAATAGACGTACGTTCATTGGTCGAATAGCCAGCCTCACCCATCACATCGTTAATGCCCAGATCGCGCTTATACTCCTCCAGGTCGAAAGGTGCTTTGGCGAGTTCGGCCCGCTCCTCATCGCTTAGATCAGCTACGTTGTTGTAAAAGCCGGGAATGGTAATGCGTCCCTTCTTATCGTGCAGGGACGCAATCATCTCGCACAATATATTGATCGGATTAGCGACACCCCCTCCATACACACCCGAGTGCAGATCGCGGTTAGCGCCCGTTACGTGTACCTCTACATAAGACAAACCACGCAGCCCGGTTTCCAGAGACGGCGTTTCGTTCGAGATGATGCTTGTATCAGATACCAGAATAACATCGGCTTTAAGCATTTCCTTGTGGTTGGCGACAAAGATGCCCAGGTGGTCGGAGCCTACTTCTTCTTCCCCTTCAATCATCACTTTTACATTGCACGGCAAACCATCTGTGGCCACCATGGCTTCAATAGCTTTGATGTGCATATAAAACTGACCTTTGTCGTCGCAGGCTCCCCGGGCATAAATCCGCTCGTTGCGGATGGTTGGCTCAAACGGGGGCGTATGCCATAGCTCATACGGATCAGCGGGTTGCACGTCGTAATGGCCATACACCAGCACCGTTGGCTTTGCCGGATCAACTAATTTTTCGGCGTAGACAATCGGATGACCCGGTGTCTCGAAAAGTTGGGCGTTGTCAAGACCAGCCGCCTGTAGCTTATCTTTTACAAACTCGGCGGCACGACGAACATCGCCTTTAAAGTTTGAATCGGCCGAAACCGATGGAATTCGTAATAACTCCAGCAGTTCATCCACGAACCGCTGCTTATTTGTTTCCAGGTAGGTAGTCATTTCGAAGTGTGTAATGTGTATGGCTGATGTAGTACATAGGTAGATGAAATCCTGATCTTTTCTACATCGAGTAGCCGTATACCGTTAAAAGTTTGCCCCGAAGTTACGCACTTTTTGCGCAACGTCGGGGCGTTGATTCGTTTAAGCGTTAGGCTTTGGTTTTGTCTCTTCCTTCGGTTTTATCTTTTTTTTCGCAAGCGAATCAGGACGGTTCGATTTTCCTGCCCCCGTATCAAGCGCCCTATGTTCTTCTGGTGTGTCAACACAACAAGCAGGAACACCACAAAGCCGAATACGATTAACAGGGGACTTTCCTTCTCGCCGAAAATTTGTAGTAGCAGTAATACCGGGAAAGCCAGCGCGGCCATAATTGATCCCAGCGATACGTATTGAGAGGCAATAACAACCAGTAAAAAAATACCGATGCACACAGCCGCCATTTCCGGATGCGTCGCTAGTACCAGACCCAATAAGGTTGCTACGCCTTTTCCGCCCTTAAAGCCAGCAAAGATTGGGTACAAATGGCCCATCACCGCAACCAGTCCAAATACGATTTTGAAGGTCATAATTTCATTCTCCGTAATTACATCTGCATACCAAAGTAATGTTGAGAGAATAGCAGCCGTGTACCCTTTCAGAACATCTACCAGCATAACGATCGTACCGGCACGCTTGCCCAATACCCGAAATGTATTAGTTGCGCCGGCATTTCCACTGCCATACTGACGAATGTCAAGGCCAAAAAAGCCCTGACCGTACCAAACAGCCGTTGGAATTGAACCTAACAGATAGGCTATGACCACCGTAATGCTAATGAGAAAGATATTCATCAACAGAAATAAGTTATTACAGAGAAAAAGAAACGATCAACTTTATTAATCATTTCTGGAGAAAGAGTGCAACACCAAAATTAAGGCATTGTTACCAAACGGTCAACCATAGTAACCTATAAAACAAGTCTAGTACTAATTAACTTTCTGAACGGTCCTATTTACCACCTACGACTACTTCCCGTAAATCCTCGGAGGCCAGGTAGCGATTAGCTGTCTCCATTATATCGGCTGGGGTTACCTGACGAATTTTTTGAATATACGTTGTCAGGAAATCCGTAGGCATTCCATCCAGTAGAACCACTTTATACCGGTCGGCAATTTCGAAGGGAGTATTCAATGATCCAACAAATTCGCCTGCCATATAATTCTGTACTGTTTCCAGTTCATCCGCCGATACCGATTCGCTTTGCAGGATACTTATCTCCTTTCTAATCTCATCCAGCGTTTGCTGAGTATTTTCTTTGTTAACATCCGTTCCGATCAGGAAATACCCATCCTGCCGGAATGAAGGCATATTCGATGAGATTCCGTACGTAAATCCTTTCTCTTCACGAATATTTTTCATAAGCCGGGAGCCAAAATATCCCCCCAATACCTCATTGGTAACAAGCATTTTAAAGAAATCAGGATGTGAGCGGGTAAATAACCGGCGACCAACGCGGATTGACGATTGAACGCTGTCCGGTTTGTCAGCCAGTATAGGAGACCGATCGTCGGAATGGGCGCTTCCGTTAAATGCCACGAGTACATCTGTGCGAATGGGTAACTGCCCCAGTTCGCGGTTAATCGCAGCCAGTTCATCTTCAGCGGCCTGTCCGGCCAGAATTATCTGAAAAGGCCGGTTACTGATAACCTGACTAAAGAAGTCAACTACATCCTGCCGGGTAAGCTTTTCGACATTTTCGGGACGTTGGCTACGGCCATATGGGTGGTCGATGCCAAACAATTTTTCCCGGAACAGAACCCCAGCGAGGTAAGCATTCTTTTCGTAATTGACGCGTAGGTTCTGGAGGGTGATGTTCCGCAAGTCGTCCAGTTCCTTTTGCGGGAAGGTGGCTTCAGTAAGCATCTCCCGAAGCACAGGCAGCACGTTAGGTAAAAACTTGCTGAGGCAGTAAATGACAATACTAGCCCGGTCGGGGCCACTGTTAAGTTCCAAGAAAGCGCCGTATCGGTCGATGTACTCACTAATCTGGGCTGATGTGCGTGTGGGTGTACCTTCCGCCAGCATTTTCATGGCAAAAAATGCGCTACCTGGCACCTGTTCATACCAGGTCCCCGCATTAAATACGCACTCCAGCCGCAAAACAGGCTGCTGAGCGACCGCAATCAGGTGCAGAGGAATTCCGTTATCCAGTTGGTGAGACTGTACTGCTGGCAGGCGTATTTCCTGGATAGCCTGAAATTCGGGCGATTGTGTTCTATTGAGCGTCATGTATGTAAATGCAACAAAGAGCGAACGAATGAACGAGTGAAAGAGCGTTGATTGTCGCTCTTTCACTCGTTCATTCGTTCGCTCCTTACTTTATAATAGCTAGTTTCTATCATCCGAAAGGGCTTCATCATCGCCAATTCGGTTGCCTTTGTTGAAGTTAAGTAAAAGCGAGATACGGAACGTTTCAGACAGGGGGCTACCCTGTTTTACAGGAAGCAGGTACGAAAAATCTACACCGAAACGATCCTGTAAGCGCAGACCGATACCGGTTGTCACGTATTTACGACCGCCTTTCTGGTTCGACTCATTGAAATAACCCACCCGAGCAGCAAACTGGTCATTATACCAGTACTCGATACCGGTCGAGATTGTTATTTCTTTTAACTCTTCGCTAAATCCACCGGGCGCATCGGCAAACGAGCCAAATACTGAACTGAAATAGTTCTTATTGGCATTTACATTTGTCTGCACGCCGTTCACCGTTTGAATATCGGGCGTAGGCACCATGAGTTTATTGGCGTCCAGCACAAAATTGAACTTGTTATACTGGTCAGAGAACAAGGTAAACCGGGTGCCTAACCGCAGGTTGGTTGGAATAAAGTAGCTCTGGGTACCGCCGTAATTGATCCGGCCACCTAGGTTGGAAATCATACCACCAAAGGCCCAGCCTATTCCTTTACCCGTTGCGTTATCCCGAAATTCGTTCTGGTAATAAGCGCTGATATCGGCGGCTGCGGTCGAACCGGGCTTCAAACCGGCATTTGTACTGCCTGCTGCCAGGTTAGAACTAAGGTATTTAAGATCAACAGCAAGCGAAAAGTTTTGCGAGAGCCGTTGAGCAAACGTAGCTGTCACCGCATATTCGCGGGAGTTAAACGACCCGGCTGCTACGCCGGTAGCCGTTGTAAAGTCAACCGTCCCGAGGTCAAAATACATCAGGGAGCCGCCTACTACTGAGTTCTTACCCACTTTCGAGTATCCGCTCAGGTAAGTATAATACATATCGCCAATCAGATTGCGCAGCCAGGGCGTGTAAGAAATAGAGGCCCCTTTGTCCTGCTTGGCAAATACCAGTTTCGAAGGATTCCAGTAAATAGCGTTCGCATCAGCATCTCCCAGCGCTACACCAGCCTCACCCAGGGCACCCGAACGGGCATCTGGCGTGAAGTTCAAAAACGGAACCGATGACGTAGGAATATTTAGCTGCGCGCCGTTAAGCGTAGTTATTTGAGATTGAGCAGAGACAACAAACGGAAAAAAACTACATGCGCCGAGAAGAACATGGAAAAAATTGCGCTTCATATAATGAGAGTTGGTCAACGACAGCAACTGATGATAGTATACTAGCAGCCCTGTGCGGTCAAAATTACAATGAAAGGTTGGATTAGAAAAAGCGAGATGATGTTTAAGTACGCGAAATCATTTAGTTAATAGTATACGGTATGTTTTTCTAGCCTCTGACCCATCCGCAGCCGAACGCACCTGAAACTGAACAAAATACATACCATTCTGTAGTGTTTGACCTGTATGGCTGGTGCCATTCCAGACGCCAACGTCCAGCACAGCAGCACAATCAGTACATTGCCCTGACTGTTGATTGAGTAATTGTCCGTTCAGATCATACACAGTCGATGTCCAGTCCAACGGCTCACCTGACCGGTTTAACTCGGCTACAAATGTTGTCTGGATACTAACAGGATTTGGATTTGCCCGCAGCGATCGCACTTCCAGCCCTGGTCGTTCTGAAACTAATAAGGTCAACGTGCCCTCTGCTGAATTATTGTTAATGTCCCAGGCTTTGACTCGAATTGTATACGTTCCGGGAGTCACATCACGAAAGGTGTAATAAACATCGCCCTGCCGACCATCTGCCCCATTTGCAATGTAGTTTTCGTTCAAAATAACCGCTGGCTGGTCATTAAGCCGGGCAGTTAGTTCATGCCCCAGGCCGGTTCGGGTAATGTTGATGCCTTTATTGTCGGACAGTCTAATCCGTAAGGTTACGTCCGGGCCAGCCACACGCACTTTTTCACCTTCTGCTGTTGCTCCAACCACCGAGAGCGTTACAGCGGGCGGTTGATTATCAATAGTATCTGCAAGAATACTACCTCCTACCAGTAAATTATCGTAATTCCCCAACGCACTAAGTGTACTATCAGCCGGTATGGCATATAAATAGAGCTTCCCCGGCCCAACCGTATAGTCAATATCTTTGGGCATGGTAAATCTGACGGCAAATTGCCCCTGTTGAACCGGTACCTGCCCGGTGAAAATTGGATTAGCAAACACCTGATACGTCATCCTGGGGCTACCGGCTTCGGAACCCAGTGTAGTTCGTTTAACAGCTTTGTCATATAAAGCCAGCTGCATCAATCCCGAAAAATTGACTAGTCGTTGGCCCTGCTGGCGGATTTCGCCCGACAGTTGCACTGTCTGTAATGCCCTTAAGGTATCTGCCCGATTAACAGTTACTGCCTTACCGTTTACCTGCGTTAGTACAGCCTGAGCCGTTGGATAGGCTAATCGCAGGGATGGGTCGCCTAGGAGTGCAAAGTTTCTGTTGACCGGTCCACTTAGGCTGTTGTTCTTGGTACTCCGCATGACATCGCCTAAGCGGGGCATACGGCCATCAATCGGACTAAAAACAGCATCATAAAATGCCTGATTCAGTAGCAGATTTGTGTTGGCATACACGGGCCGGGTAGTTGTTAGCAACCCGATAGCGCCCCCTGTCCGGCTTAAGAGGGTTAACTCAGCACCCGAGCTTACACTTGGGTCGTCATAACGTCCAAACTGGCAGGTGGCCGTTACAAATAGCGGCAACCGTTTATTTTTCCAGGAAAGTATGTCCTGAAGTGTCACAATCTGTTCATCGGCAAGGCCCAGAATACCACCGTGACCACTGTAATTGATGATGAGCTGTCCATCTGCAATACCCTGGTTGATCAGTTTATTAACCAGGGGTACCTTTTGCCCGGCACTCGTATTTTCCTGCGGATAATCGTCCAGAAATACCCGCTGGGGGCGGTAGGCAGGCGCAGTTTTCTCGACACTACGCGCCATTTGATCGGCGTCCTGCTGGTGGATATTGTAATCACCGTCGTCGGCAATCAGCATCAGACGGGTTTGCCAGTCGCCCGTAAGTGACGGATCGGAACTGTACCGAATGAGTTTATCAACAACCGTCCGGGCCTCCTCTACTGATTTTGCCGGTATCCGGCCAATACCAACATCCAGGCTGTAATCACCGATCTGGTTTTCGGGCCACTCCCCTTCGTTACTATCCATGAATCCGAAATAATCGTCGGACGAATAGCTTAATACCGGGTGCAATGACTCCCGACTTTCATAGACGGGCACCATATTTGCCAGTTGGGCCGCGCTCACCAAACCACCGATGTTCCGGTAGTTGAATGTTGCATCGCCGAAAAGCAATACATAGCGAAGTTTAGTTGGCTGCTGATGATAAAAATACCGCACCATATCCCGAATCGCCGTTGGGTCGGGCTGGCCGGAACCGAATTCATTAAGAGCCTGCTGAGTAGTTACAACCAGCACTGAGAGTTGGTCGTGGTCGCGTCGGAACTGAGCCAATCGGTCGGCCTGTTCACGCCAGGCAGCCGGGGTTACAATCAGCAGATCGGGTGCTGGTTGAGCCCGTACATTTTGGTTGGCAATCGCGTTCAGCGATGCAGGCGACAAGATCTGGACATCGCTGAAAAGAAAGTAGTCGCTGACTTTTGCCCCCAGCCAGCCAGCTTCCTGTGCTGCCGATAAAACATACCCCTGGATGATGGGGGTCAGCGGGTTCGTAACATCCCAAATACGCAGGCTGTTTGTGGCCTGCCGAACCGCATATTGCCCCGGCATCAACCGACGAACCCACATCGGCTTGTCGTACTGTCGAAGTTCGCGCCGGGTCTGAAGAGCCAGAAAGTTAAGATATCCCTGGGCCGAATACTGCCCATTTTTCCGAAAAGTCAGTGCCAGGCGAATTGAGTTAACGGCTGTTGTCAGCCTCGTCAAAAATGTATCCGTTCGGGCAACACCCTGATAGTCGTACTCATAACCCGAAATTGTGGACATGGGCATCGTTCCAACTAGCTGATCATTAAGCTGAAGCCTGAACTGTGTTGATAAAGGTGCTCCGGCAACGGCAGAAGCGGCCAACCGAATCGGAGTATTCGCAACAAGCCCGGCAACATCGAACGTCACTGTCTTTGTTGTATCGATGGTGAGGTAGTCGGCCAGCCACTCCCGGCCCGATCGCACAGCGGGCACTTTCAACAAGTCCTGTTCGTAAAACTGGTAATCGTCAAACGTCGTAACAGTAGGCGTAGCCGACAGGCTACCCGACGGCCGCTCCGTCATGCGCAGACCAGGCGTATCACCAATGGTCAGAAAATAGAAGGTTGTATCAGAATAGGCATTGAGCTGATGCGTAAACCGGCGGTTCGTTGAATCATATCGAACAACGTGCGGGCTTTGCCCAAAAAACAGGAGTGCGTCGGATGCGTCAAACCGTCCATCCGCTTCACCCTGTACCTGAATGGCATTTTCGGTCAGATCAGCCGGGCGTGGACTGGCATTGCGCTGGGGCAACATGGCACCCCCATTTCCGTACAGCCTTAAACGGCGGGGATCGGCAGCGGTAAAGGCGGGATTAAGCTGTGCTAGTTGTGCCTGACTGAGCCGATATACCCCCGACTGGGTTACACCTACTTTCACCCACACACCCGTTTTCAAAACAGATTGCGCCAGCGCAGGTGATTGACTACTAAACACGAACAAATGGAAACAGAAGATTACGATCAGTTTTGCCCAAGCACGTTGCTTTAGCCATCCCGCAAGTCTGCTAATACATTCCGCCTGTTTCATTGTTCTTTCATTTCCACCCACGCATGAGCCAGTATTGCATACGACCTGCCCGACGACATCTCTTTACAAACGATACGAGTTCTCCGAAGCGTACCCCGTTGGTAAGTCTTTTTAGCAAACTCGAACAGCTTGCCTTCGGGCACATGACTAAGGAGTACCTTATGCCCACCCGACATAGTTACCTCTATCTTATCAAGTTGACGCAACGCGCTCATTAAAGCCGGGTTAGCATACGTGGTAGCAGCTGGCTTTGCCATATACTGCCGAAGAGGTAAGAGGACTGCTTCCGGAAAGACGGTATCTGTCATGATTGGCTCCATCAGCCTTTGGAAAGCCATTTGCCAGGCTTTACCGTGTGGCTGAACACGCCGTTTGTACTGGCTGTTCACCGCAGCATGGGCCACTTCATGAACATAGGTAATCAGAAACGCATAAGGGTTCAGGTTGGCGTTAACTGTAATTTGAGTCTGGTTATGCGGCAGCACCCGGAAGTCTCCCAAGCGTGTTCGCCGGGGCCTGACTACCCGAAAAATAAACTTATACTGTTGCCATAGCTGATAGCAATAAGTGGCAGCCGTGGGCGGGAAATACGCGGTGAAGTGATCCGTCAAGGTATATAAAACAAAAAAGCCTTATAAAAATAAGGCTTTTTTGTAAATCGTAAAGGAGAAGAACGAATTACTTCGCGCTGTCTGCAGGAGCAACAGCAGCCGAATCAGTCGACATAGTCGAAGCTGAATCCGTCATCGTCGTTGTGTCGGTAGACATAGCAGCGGTCGAATCGGTTGTCGTCTCTTCAGTCTTTGGTTTGCTCTGGCAAGCTGCGAATGTCAGCATGCTGCCAACGAACAACAAGGCGAATACTTTTTTCATTACTTTCAGTGATTGTTTTAGGTTTTCGAGCACAAATATAGTTTTTTCCAGACTAATGCAATAGTAGGGCCTATTAAATCACATAAAATAAGGATCTCTATAGAAATAGTACTATTTAGGATTGACTTAATAAAAGATGTAGTTCGCTTTCAAAACATATTTTTCACTACTTAGTCGAGCGAGAAAGTATTTTATTATACATTCCGGTACTTCGGAAGGTGAGTAGTTTATGTCCGAAATAATTGGCCAGAAAGCTGAATCCCATCCCAACAACATGGGAGCCCTTCTCACGCCAAAACATGCTCTTTTCGGGGAAGATCGGGTTGGCAATCCACTCTAGCGTGGCAACTGCCATACCAACCTGTACAACCCAAGCAACTAAGGCAATGATACCAAACTTAATCATTTCCCGACCTGTGTTTCCTGTTTGCTTGGCGGAGAAGGCAAACAGTTTGGTTGGCACAAAACTCACCACCGTGGCTGTCAGGTAACCCAGAAACACGCTGGCTGAATAGTCGAACGACTTGCGGTACAATATCTGGCTGAAAAAGTTAACCGATGCACCAAATAGAGCCGTCAAAAAAAACGAGAGTAACATCTTGTAATTTTTGGCTTTCGGCTGGTTGATCCGGCTCGCTTGGGCTACTTTACTTGACAAAAGCAATCGGTTTTAACTTGTTAATAATTTTTGTCGCTATTCTAAAATTACAAACTTAAACTCTATTCCACGTTTATCGCTATTATATGGCCCTTCCTGAGCAGTTTGACCCATTAGAATAGACCCTGCAACAGACCCGGTGCAACACCCAGACCCAGCGTTAAAATAGTAGCCGCCAGCAGTACATATTTATAGAAAGGGGCTACACGAATAGGCTCAGCAGCACCATCGCGGAAGTACATGGCAATAATAACCCGGAAGTAGTAATAGATACCAACCGCCGACATGAGTACGGCAACAACAAGCAACCAGATTTGTCCACGCTCAACGGCGGTCGAAAACATATAGAATTTACCCCAGAAGCCGGCCGTCAGCGGAATACCAGCCAACGATAGCATTGACACCGTCATGGCGAAGCCTAACAGCGGATTCTGCCGGGCCAGACCGTTGAACGCATCGAAATTTTCGGTCGAAATACCCTCCTTAGAGATGGTTTGTGTATTTTTTTGTTGAGCTACCAGCAGCAAAACACCAAAAGCCGAGATGGTGGCTACGGAGTAAGCAAGCGAGTAAAAAACGATGGCCTGCTTCGTCTGCGCACCAAGTGCCGCCAGACCGATGAGCAGATACCCGGCATGTGAAATGCTGGAATAAGCCATCATCCGCTTAAAGCTGTTCTGATAAGCCGCGGTCAAATTACCAATAATGAGCGTGACAGCGGTGATAATGGCCAGAATTGTCCACCAGAAATTGTATACGCCAACAAACGAAACGGACAGCAACCGGAACAGAGCCGCAAAACCAGCGGTTTTTACCACGGTAGACATAAAAGCCGTGAAAATTGTAGGGGCACCATCATACACGTCGGGCGTCCAGAAATGGAAAGGCGCTGCTGAAACTTTGAACAGTAAACCGATTAACAGCATGAGCAAGCCAACGTACAGCAATAACGAAAGCCCTTGCTGACTGGCTGCGTATCCGCCAATACCTGCCAGTGTAAAGGACCCGGTAGCTCCGTACAGCAGCGCCATACCAAACAACATGATACCGGTGGTGAAGGCACCCATCAGAAAATATTTGAGAGCCGCTTCATTGGAACGCAGATTTCGCTTGTCGCTGCCCGTCAGCACATACATGGCAACTGAGAGGATTTCAACACCAACAAACAGCATGATCAGGTTCTCGAAGGCAATCATCATTACCGCTCCAACCAGCGAGAACAGGATAATCCCGTAATATTCGGCGGGTTGAGCTTCATCATTCTCAATAAAACTACCTGACAGGGCCACTACCAAAAAAGCAGACCCCAATACAATAGCAATAAACACCATGGCCAGGTTATTTACCCGAAGCATGTCGTTAAAATACAGGTAGGTTTTATTCCAGTCCAGGAAATTAACTGCCAGCGTAACCAGCAAAAAAAGCAGGGTTGCAGGCAGCAGAATTGCCTTCGACTTCATAAAGCCAAGAAACAACAGCGCTATGCCAAAAACCGATAACAGAATGATGGGGAGCATAAATTTTACGGTTTGTGATTTACGGCTTATCGTTCGCAGCCAGTCGTTTGGATGACTGTGTTCGGGCACCGTAAACTTTTTTATTTCATTGACACGGCCGTTGTACCGATGTACTTCATCAGGTTTGCCACGGCGGATTCGGTTACTTTGAGGAATGTGTGTGGGTAAATACCAATCCAGAATACCATTACCACTAGCGGAATAAATACCCAGCTTTCGGAGTTGGTCAAGTCAGTAAAGGATTCTGTACGGGAAGTAGTTGGGCCAAACATGCTTTTCTGGAACATACGAAGCATATATACTGCACCAAAGATAATGGTGAATCCAGCCGCCAGACCCAGGTAATGGTTGTAGGTGTAAACGCCGTGCAGGAGAAGAAATTCACCCACAAACCCGTTGGTGAGTGGCAGGGCTACACTTCCCAGCAGCATAATCATGAAATAGACCGTGAGCTTAGGCGTCGATTGCGTAATACCTCCCAACTGGTCGAGTTGACGGGTGTTAGTTCGGGAGAAAATAACGTCAGCTACGAAGAACATGCCCACTACGTTAATTCCGTGCGCCAGCATTTGAATAAGTGCTCCCTGCATACCGGTTTCGGTTTGTGAGAAAACACCAGCCGCCATCAAACCAACGTGCGAAAACGACGAATAAGCGATCAACCGTTTCATATCACGTTGCCGAATGGCAATGATCGCGCCGTAAATAATACCGATTACAGATAAGATAATGGCCGTTTTACCCCAGGTCTCTACCCCCAGCGGAACGATGGGCAGGATAAAGCGAATGAGGCCATAAACACCCATTTTCAACATGATACCAGCTAGCAACATGGTAGCCGGAGTTGGTGACTCAACGTAGGTATCGGGTTGCCAGGTGTGAAATGGGAACACCGGCATTTTAATAGCGAATGCGATGAAGAACGCCCAGAAAATCCAGTTTTCTGCCTGGGGCGTCAGGTTCAGCTTATAGAAATCAGCAATGGCCGATGAGTGAGCCGCTACCGCCGTTGGGGGCGTCTGGTAATAGAGATATACCAGGGCGACCAGCATGAACAAGCTGCCGAAAATGGTGTACACAAAGAATTTGAATGTAACCGGAATTCGGTTGTCTCCGCCCCACATGGCTGCCAGAAAGTAAATCGGAATCAGGGCTGCCTCGAAGAAAAGATAAAACAGAAATCCATCGCGGGCGGTGAACACACCCATCAGCGCAGCCTGCATAAATAGCATCAGCGCGTAAAAGGTGGCCGGTTGTTTATACGTCCGATTGAAAGTCGACAGAACAATGAACGGAACTAGTAACCCCGTCAGTAAAACCAGTAAGACACTAATGCCGTCGATTCCAGCGCTCAACCGGATACCCAGCGAGCCAATCCATGGATAGTCGAAGGCAAACTGCGAACTGGCATCGGGCTTAAAGCTGAAAAACGCATAACCAGCGCAGGCCAACTCAGCCAATGCGGCTAGTAAAGCACCCTGCTTTGCTCGTTCGCCCCCAAAAAAGAAAATCAGGGTAGCCGCTACGGCCGGGAAAAGAATCAAAAATAAAGTAAGCATATAGTCGATTTACGATATACGATGGACGAATGACACGCCAACGACCAGCATTATAAACGAATGAAGAACCGAAGGGCAAAAATGACGACAATACTCACGACCATTGCCAGTACATAAAAGCCGATAGATCCACTTTGCAACAGTCGCAACTGGGCCGAAATTTTTTGAACAACCCAGGCCACGCCATTGACAACTCCATCGACAAGTCCTTCGCCGAAACTGTAAAAGGCATCTCCCAGCCCACGAATTGGCCGGACAATAATGGTTTCGTACAGTTCGTCAACGTAGTATTTGTTGTAGATAACCTGCTCCGGCAACGACCGCTCAGCCGATTCGGGTGCCGGTACGACTTGGCGGCTGATGTACATGACATAAGCGATAATGAGTGCCAGCAAAGCCACCCCGGCTGAAACGGCCATCAATATGTACTCAGTGCTGTGCTCGATGGTCGATTCGGCGAATGCTTCGGGACTTACCTGCTTCGACCCTTCAAAAATAGGTGCCATGAAGCCACTCAGCCAGCCACCGCCTGGTAAGTTCAGGCCACCACCAATAATTGACAGAATCGCCAGCACAACCAAGGGTGCAGTCATGGTAGCCGGTGACTCGTGCAGGTGATGCCGCTGCTCTTCCGTTCCGCGGAACTCGCCGAAGAACGTCAGGAATAGCAACCGGAACATGTAGAAGGAGGTCAGGCCGGAACCCAGCACACCCAGTCCCCATAGTAATTTATTGTGTTCAAATACGTGTGCCAGGATTTCATCTTTCGAGAAGAAACCGGCAAAAGGAGGAAGACCCGAAATGGCAATGGTACCAATCAGGAACGTAATAAACGTAACCGGCAGAGCTTTCCGCAAACCACCCATTTTACGAATATCCTGCTCGTCGGACATGGCGTGGATTACGCTACCAGCTCCGAGGAACAATAACGCTTTGAAGAAGGCGTGGGTAATAACGTGGAACATGCCTGCAGTATAAGCCGTGGCGCTCAAACCCAGGAACATATAGCCCAACTGTGATACAGTTGAGTAAGCCAGTACTTTCTTAATATCATTTTGCAGCAGGCCAATGGAAGCCGCCAGTAACGCGGTAACGATGGCAATACCACCAATGATTTCGAGCGTTAACGGAGCCAGCGTATACAATACGTTCGAACGAACAACCATATAAATGCCAGCCGTTACCATGGTTGCTGCGTGGATCAGGGCCGACACGGGCGTTGGACCAGCCATGGCATCGGGAAGCCAGGTATAGAGCGGAACCTGCGCCGATTTACCCATGGCACCTACAAACAGTAGCAGTGTAATGGCCAGAATCGTTTTATCGCCAACGGCCAGACTGGTTGCCTGCTTAAAAATATCGACGTATTCAACCGTACCAAATGTGTTGATAAGCATGAATATGCCCAGCAAAAAGCCCAAATCGCCAATTCGGTTCATAACGAAGGCTTTCCGGGCGGCATTATTATAGCTGATGTTTTTGTTCCAGAAGCCGATCAGCAGGTAAGAACAAAGTCCAACACCTTCCCAGCCAATAAACATGATGACGTAGTTTGACCCCATCACCAGTAATAACATAAAGAAAATGAACAGGTTTAGGAAAGCCATGAACTTGCCAAACCCTTCGTCGTGGCTCATGTAGCCAATGCTGTACAGGTGAATCAGGGAGCCAACACCCGTTACGACCAGCAGCATCAGTAACGATAACTGGTCAATCTGAAACGAGAAATTGATATGTAAATCGCCCACGCTGATCCAGTCGAAAAGGGTAGCGATCTGCGGACCGGCATTAGCAGAGAGATTGGCGTTTCCCAGGAATGCCCCAAATAAATAGGCAGAAGTCAGGAAAGATGCCAGAACGGCAACGGTTGATATGGCCCCGGCTAAACCCTTAGGCACCCGACGAAAGCCCAAACCGTTAATCAAAAAGCCAATAAGCGGGAAGAGCGGAATTAACGCACAGAGTAATTCTATTTTCATTTTTTATAGTCAGTAACGGGGCCGCCCGTGCGGTCAGTAAATCAGTAGGTCGGCAAGTCGGTAAGTAACTGACGCATCAAATAAACACTAACGCCAGTTACTTACTGACTTACTGACTTACTGGCTAAATATTACCATTTCAGTTTATTGAGCAATCCCACATCAATGGAGCGGGTATTGCGGTAGATCATGACAATAATAGCCAGCCCCACCGATACTTCGGCAGCAGCAACAGCCATAATGAAAAAGACGAATACCTGTCCAGCCGAATCGGAACGATACGATGAAAATGCGATTAATAACAAATTGACCGCATTGAGCATGAGCTCGATGGACATGAAGATGATGATAGCGTTTCGCCGGGTCAGTACACCAATGATGCCGATGACGAACAGTGAGGTACTGAGAATCAGGTAGTACGTGAGCGGTATTTGCTGAATGACTTCCGGAATGAGGACGTCCTGCGTGGGTTGCATGGCTTGCCGGTTAATACAAAGTTCCGCAAAGGTAAAGATTATTCGGAATTGCCGTAACGGTGTTTTACGTTCCTGACGAGAATACGTCAAACATATAGGATATAAACAGCGCTTTTAGACAGGATTAAACACGCGGATAACTACTATTCAGCTATATCCTTACCTATACTTTTGTCCATCAAATTGACGGATTTGTCATTTCCCGTTACTGAACATACGAAGACGGATTTCCGTCAGCCGGCGTTTTGTATCGAGTGGAAAATCTCCTTTTAATATCCAGTCGTAAAAGGAAGGCTCTTTCTTTAACACTTCCAGCACGGGCGCTCCTTTGTGCTTTCCGAAGTTGAATACTTCCTCTCCCTTCTCATTAATCACCATCCGACCCGCGAGATCGATGTTTTTATTGGCGGTGAGGCTATGAAGCATATCAACATCGTTCTCAAATACCACATCCGCTCCGCTATCCGACTTAGCCACCATGCCCATGTACCGCTGTACCTGTGCATCCAGCACTTCGAGAGTAGCAATGGTATCGGCCTCAGCACCATGGGCACCAATCAGTTCCTTATTGCAATAAAATCTGTATGCGGCCGACAGATTTCGCGGTTCCATGAGGTGGAAGATGCGTTGGGCATCGACCAGCCGACGGTTTTTCATATCGAAGTCGACATTGGCCCGCAAAAACTCTTCGACTAGCAGCGGTACGTCGAAGCGATTGCAGTTGAAGCCCGCCAGATCGCACCCATCCAAAAACTGCGCCAGCGTCCGGGCAACAGTCTTGAACGGAGGGGCATTCTGAACATCGTCATCGTAAATACCGTGAATCATACTCGACTCCAGCGGAATGGGCATACCCGGATGAACACGCTGGTTTTTGGTGATCACCTCACCGCCTGGCAATGCTTTGATGATACAGATGTCAATAATACGGTCTTTGGCGATGTTGATACCCGTCGTTTCGAGGTCGAAAAAAGCGAGTGGCTTTTTGAGTACAAGTTGATGCGTCATAATCAAACCGAAATTTCGTGCGGTTTGATAACAAAGGTAAACAGGTTTCGGTGGAATCAGGCTTTTTTCAGCTCGTCGACCCACTTTATCCCGTTTTGGACAGCATCTACCGATGGCATTTTTCCGGCCTGCATCAGTTCCCGAATCGCAATAATATCTTGATCACGCTTAAGTCCGGCTACTGCTTCGATTTGGTTATTCTGAACGTAAAAAGCCAGAAACGATTCGTCGGTTTCCGGACTACCGTCATACAGTATATCATCAACTTGTGTAGTATGTCCAACGTAATTGATTCGCTTACCCTGCTGGTTAGTCCAGAAGAATGGGGCCATCTGGTACGGCGTTTCTTTACCGGCCATGTTCAACCCGGCCACGTGCCCCTGCTGACCCGCCACTTTCCAGTGTTCAATACGCTGTATTCCGTCTGACGTGGGGTAATGAACGATGTCGCCTGCAGCATACAGGGCGTCCGTTATTCTCAGGTATTCGTCGGTTCGCACACCTCCGTCTTTCTCGACAGGAATGCCTTTCAAAAAGTCCGTTCGAGGTTTAACACCTGCGCCAATCAGTACAAAATCGGCGGGGAGTCGCTCGCCATTGTCGAGAACCACTGCGCTAACAGCCTCTTCCCCTTCCAGATGGTCCAGTCTCCGCCCCAGATGAAACCGAATGCCCGCTGCCTCATGCCAGCCCTGAATGACCCGGCCGATCCGGGCACCCAGAATTTTCTCAAAAGGTGTTGTTTCCGGCCCGACAACATCCACCTCGCTGCCGAGTTTTCGTAAGCTCATGGCTCCTTCCAGTCCAATAAATGAACTCCCTACAATAACGACCCGCTTCCCTTGTTTCCCCAGGTTGCGCAGGGACTGGCTATCATGCAAACTACGCAGCGTGTAAACTCCCGTAAGTGCCGAATCGACGGCAGGCAGCTTGTTGGGCTTACCGCCAGTACACAGAAGCGCCTTATCATAGCCGATGGTTTCGCCCGATGCGAGTTCAATCTGCTTCGTTACCGGATTTATTCCCGTTACGGGCTGATTTGTCCGGATTTCGATACCGTAACTATCGTAGAACTCTTCCGGGCGGAGTGCCATCCACTCATCGGGTGCTTCGCCCTGCAAGTAATCCTTCGAGCAGTTTGGGCGGTCATACGGCACTTCTCCGCTGGCAGTGAGCATAACGATTTTGCCGGTAAAACCGCCTTCACGCATGCCCTCTGCTGCAAACGCGGCCGCTCCGCCACTGCCAATAATTACATAGGTTTCAGAATTGGCGGTGTCTGGCGCAGACATGGGATTCTCCAGACTTTCTTTATCCGTCGTTAGCCGTACAAACACCTGATCTCCTTCGATGCGTACCTCATGGGTCGGTAATCCATTCAGCGCAGGTGCTTCGAGTCGATGGCCATCCCTGATGTCGAAACAGGCATTGTGCCAGGGACAAACCAGTCGGTGCCCGTTCAGTAACCCCTTCACTAAAGGACCCTGATAATGTGAACATTTCGGATGAAGTGCATAAAACTGCCCATCGGCGCGGGCCAGCAACACATCTGTATCGCCAACACGAACTTCTTTCAGATCACCATCGGCCAGGTCATCAATATGGCATACAGGGGCTTCGGTATAGTCGGCTATCATGGTAGGTTAGGTTTAGCCTATAAACTCTCATGTTCACTAATTTGATTTGATCCAGCCTGAAAACTACGGTTATTACCTAATTTTGACCACTAATCCGGCAATTCTGCCAACGTATACTACCATGAAAGTAGCAGGTTTTACATTCATCAGGAATGCCAATATATATGATTACCCAATTGTTGAAGCCATCACGTCTATTCTGCCGCTTTGCGACGAATTTGTAGTGGCTGTTGGTAATTCGGAGGATGATACCCTGGATTTAATCCGTAATATTCCCACTGATAAAATCAGGATTGTTGAAACGGTCTGGGATGATAGTTTGCGGGAAGGCGGAAAAGTATTGGCTCAGGAAACCGACAAGGCACTGGCGGCCATCTCACCCGATGTTGATTGGGCGTTTTACATTCAGGGCGACGAAGTGATGCACGAAACGTATATTCCGGTTGTGAAACAGGCGATGGAAACGTATCTGGCCAATAGCGACGTAGAAGGGCTTCTGTTCAACTACTTACACTTCTATGGTTCGTATAATTACTATGGAAACTCAAGAAGATGGTACCGTCGCGAAGTTCGGATTGTTCGCCCGTTCAATCAGGTATATGCCTATCGGGATGCGCAGGGGTTTCGGCGAAGCAACAACAAAAAGCTAAGAGTCAAGCTGATCGACGCCTACATTTATCACTACGGCTGGGTAAAATCCCTGGAAAAAATCAAAAAAAAGTACAGCTATTTTTACCGCTTCTGGCATTCCGACGAGCAGATGAATATCCCTCAAAAGGAAGCAGAAAACTTCCAGTTTGCCAAACACATTGATTCATTGGCCCTGTTTAACGGCTCGCATCCGGCCGTTATGCAGGAGCGAATTAAACGGGAGAATATCCAGTTTGACTTCGATACCCGGCAGCAGAATTACTCCACGAGGGTTAAAGTTCTGGCCTGGGTAGAACGATTGACCGGCTGGCGTATTGGCGAGTACAAGAATTACAAAATTATTTAACAGCACTTTCTTGTGTAGAACCAATCGTCCCGGTCGGGTGTAAAAGGTTTGACTTTACACCCGACCGGGACGGTCGGTTCTACACGAAAAGCTTGACTTATTTGGAGGTAGCCATCACCATTTTAATATTCAGTTTGGCTCCGGTTTGCAGCACATCAACCAAATCCTGAACGGTTAAGGTCTTATCGAAACGAACCACAACGGTTGGCTCGGCAATACCGGCCATAATCTGTTTCAGTTCATTCTCCAGATTGGCCGGATCGACCGGTTTTTTATCAATGTAATATTTCTTATCGGCATCAACCGATAGCGTTACCTGTTTCTTGCTCAACTGCTGGGTTGAGGCTGCTTTAGGCAGCAACAGTTTGATTACATTAGGATTTGCTACCGTCGAGATAATCAGAAAGAACAACAGCAGGAAAAACATGATGTCGTTCAGGGATGAAGTTGCAACTTCGGCAGCAAATTTACTTTTACGTCGGAGTTTCATGCTAGTCTGGGCCAAGCTCTGGCCTGGCCCGTCTAAATTGTATTCATTGGCCAAGCTCTAGCTTGGCCCGGACAGAAATTACCGCATCCGGGCGGGTTCTGTGGTTGGTTTTTGAAGAACTTCGATAAACTCGAAGGCATTTACTTCCAGCGCCAGCGTAAACCGCTCGATCATCATATTGAGCAGGTGATACCCTGTGTAGGCAATAACGCCCACAATCAGACCAGATCCTGAGGTAATCATTTTCTCGTATAGACCACCGGCAATAATACCCACGCTGATATTATCGGATAACGAAATGTCGTAGAAAATCCGAATAATACCGGAAATGGTCCCGATAAAACCCAGCATCGGTGCAATACCGGCGATGATACCCAGATATCCCATGTTTCGCTCCAGCCGCGAGAGTTCAATCTGGCCAACCGTTTCGATGGTTCCTTCGATCTCGCGGATTGGCGAGCCGATCCGGCCAATGGCTTTCTCAAACACCCGACCCATTGCGGTACGCTGGTTTTTAGCGAACGATTCGGCTGATTTTATATTTCCCTGCGCCACCATATCCCGAATGTTATCGATGAAGTTAGCATCGTATCGACTTTGCGACCGAATCACAAAATACCGTTCGAAAATCAGGTAGAGTGCCGAAAACAGCAAAAATGCGATGGGAATCATGACCCAACCGCCTTTAGCTACGAGATCAAATAATTGCAGAGTTTGGGGTTGAGCAGCCGTTGTGGCCGACAGTGATGCGGCCGTAGTATCAACAGCCGGAACCTGGAGCAAGAGCATACGAACGAGTCGAATAAGTGGATGTGAGTAAATCTGCGGTCGTTATTGAAACAAACGTACTGAACTGTATATTGTTGTCAAAGATAAGGAAGCCACCCGAAATCGTTTAGAAAATTACCAAAAGCAGCCCGCCTAACGGTTCTTAACATTGGGCACCTTATTTATTTAACCCTTATAAATCGGTTACGATAGCCGATGCACGTCAAGGCTTCAACAGGATTTTCCCCCGACGCCCCGGCCGGTCGGCATGTTCGACGGCTTCGGCGATTTGGGCCAATGGATACGATGCCTCCACCGGCAATTGAATTTTGCCAGATGCCAGCAAACCTATCACATTTTGTGCCACTTCCTGCCGGGTCTGGCTATCTACCCGGCGCATCCAGTCCGTAAGCCAGAAACCCTTTACGGTCAATTCTCTAAAAATTAGCAAACCGGCGTTCAGACTAGGGTCCTGTAAACTCATCAACCCATAGATAAGCATGGTCCCGCCCTTAGCCAGGCACTTAACGGCTTCGGTAGCAATATGCCCGCCAACGGCATCAAGTACACAGCCGACACCGGCTCCATCGGTAATCTGCTTGACGCGGGCGGCCATGTTCTCGGTTTCGGTATTGATCACTTCGGTTAGTCCGAGGGCTTTCAATTCGTCGGTAAGATCGTCACGCCGAACGGTGCCGATGGTTTTGATACCTCGCATGGCACAGAGTTGAATCACCATTTTACCAAAAGCCGAGCCAGCGGCTGTTAGCATCAGCCAGCCGCCTTCCGGTACAGCCGCATCCTGAACCATAGCATAAGCCGTAAACGGGTTGACAAATAACTGAGCCGCCACCTCATCCGACATGACATCGGGTACCGGGATAAGGCTCCGGTGATGGGCAATAGCGTATTCCGACCAGGTACCAACGCTGGTGAAGCTCACCCGTACACCCGTTCGCATCTGCACGCCTTCGCCAACGGCATCCACAATACCCACACCCTCAAACCCGGCTCCTGAAGGCAACTGCGGCCTGATTCCATAGAGATTCTGTACGAACATGATGTCGGACGGATTTATTGGCGCGGCAATAACCTTGATGCGCACGTCATTTGGGCCGGGTTCGGGTATGGCAGTGTCAGCAAATTTGAGAATCTCGGTTGGTTTTCCGGTCTCGGTAAATAAGATGCTTTTCATAAGGATGACTAAATGAATTGATGAGGTGAATCCCGTTATGGTACGTCGGGCAAAAATGAATTTATCGCCGGGTTTGGAATAGGGTCAAAAATATGACTTAATTCGCACAAACTATTCCTAAACCTTGAGCGCAGTGATTAGTAGCCGATGAGTCGTGATTCATTCAGGCCACCGTCTACTTACCTCTGCCCGCTTAGCCATTAACCCCTATACATGCAAACATCTCCCTTTATCGGTGAATTAATTGGTACAATGGTGCTCATTCTGCTGGGCAATGGTGTTGTGGCCAATGTAGTGCTTAAACAGACCAAAGGTGAATCATCGGGCTGGATTGTCATTACCGCAGGCTGGGCCTTTGCGGTGACGATGGGCGTTTTTGTTTCCAAAGCCTTTGGCAGTGTCGATGCTCATTTGAATCCGGCCGTAACGGTCGCTTTTGCTGTAGCGACCAACGATTTCAGCCATATGGTGCCCTATATTACCGCCCAACTGATTGGAGCCTTTTTGGGTGCAGTCTTGGTGTGGCTTCATTACCTCCCCCACTGGGCCGCCACACCCGATGAAGGTGCCAAGCTAGCTTGTTTCGCTACGGGACCTGCCATTCGTAAGCCGGGTGCCAACTTTTTGAGCGAGGCAATGGCAACCCTGGTCCTTATTCTGGGGCTGGCGGGTATCTCCTCCAAACACCTTGGTGAATTAGCCATTGGCGTTGGTCCTTATCTGGTGGGTGTTCTGGTGTGGAGTATCGGGCTCTCGCTCGGTGGCACCACTGGTTACGCTATGAGTCCCGCCCGCGATTTCAGCCCACGCCTGGCCCATGCGCTCCTGCCAATTCCCAACAAAGGATCGTCAGACTGGAGTTACGCCTGGATACCCATTGCAGGTCCATTGGTGGGGGCTGCCATCGGCGGATTACTGATTCGCTGGTTTACGCTGTAATTATTAGTCGGGAACTGTCCCAAACTCACTCATTTCTTACTACGTTTAATATACCCTATGCCCTCTTACATAGCCGCTATTGACCAGGGAACGACCAGTACCCGTTGTATTGTATTCGACCGACAGGGCAAAATTGTTTCCGTTGCTCAGAAAGAACACAAACAGATTTATCCGCAACCCGGCTGGGTAGAGCACGACCCTGAAGAAATCTGGCGCAATACCCTCGAAGTAATTGCCCTGGCTCGCATCAAAGGCAAACTTTCTGTTCAGGATATAAAGGCCGTTGGCATTACCAACCAGCGCGAAACCACCGTTGTCTGGAACCGCCGGACGGGCAAACCCTACTACAACGCCATTGTGTGGCAGGACATGCGCACAGCCGATCTGGTTCTTGAATTTTCAGACAATGGTCACGGACAGGATCGATTTCGCGAGAAAACGGGGCTTCCGCTGGCGACTTACTTTAGCGGTCTGAAGCTGAAGTGGCTGCTGGATCATGTGCCGGGACTTCGGGAAGATGCCGAACGGGGCGACGCCGTTTTCGGCAACATGGACACCTTTGTGGTCTGGAACCTGACTGGTGGTACAAACGGGGGGCTGCACCTCACCGACGTTACCAACGCCAGCCGGACGCAGCTCATGAATCTGCACACCCTCAACTGGGACGATAGCTTACTAAATGACTTTACAGTGCCCCGCGCCATGCTGCCACAGATACGCCCCAGCAGTGAGGTGTACGGAACGGTATCGTCGGAAGTTCTGCCGGGCGTTCCGGTAGCGGGTATTCTCGGCGATCAGCAGGCGGCTCTTGTTGGCCAGACCTGCTACGAACCGGGTCAGGCAAAGAATACCTACGGAACGGGCTGTTTCCTGCTGATGAACACCGGCACAGAACTTCGTAAATCGACCTGTGGGCTATTGACAACGGTAGCGTATCAGTTTCAAAATGAGCCCGTTCATTATGCGCTCGAAGGTAGTGTGGCAATTACCGGCGCGCTGGTGCAATGGCTACGTGACAATCTGGGTATTATTAAAAAGAGCACCGACATCGAAACCCTGGCCCGCACGGTCGAGGATAATGGTGGCGCTTATTTTGTACCCGCCTTCTCGGGTCTCTATGCTCCGCACTGGAAAGCTGATGCACGGGGCATCATTGCCGGCCTAACACGTTTTGTTAATAAAGGGCATATTGCGCGGGCTGTTCTGGAAGCCACTGCTTACCAGACTGTCGATGTTGTCCGGGCTATGGAACAGGATGCGGGCGTATCGCTCAAATCCCTGCGGGTGGACGGCGGCATGGTTGTCAACTCCCTGCTCATGCAATTTCAATCTGATGTATTGAATGGGCCCGTTATCTGCCCACGCATGACAGAAACAACGGCCCTCGGAGCCGCTTATGCCGCCGGGCTAGCTGTTGGTTACTGGCAGAATCTGGATGATTTACGCCAGAACTGGGGCATTGCCAATACCTACGAACCTAATATGGATGATGCACAGCGTACAAAGCTGATGCGCGGCTGGCAGAAGGCCATCGAGCGGTCGTTCGGGTGGGAAGAATAATGTTGGTGGAGTGGTGGAGTTAGTGGAGTCATACTCTTATTTCACTTACTGCACCCACTTACTTTACCACTCCACTTATTCCACTAACTCCACCACCTTTCAACTCCTCGGCCAGCATCAAACGCGTTTGCGGCAGACTCTCTGGGTATTCGTCCCGCAGGAAAGCAATAAGCTGTTCGCGCATATGGCAACGTAAATCGAAAGCCGACGGCGAATCATGGGCCGAGACCAGAATACGAACAACAATGCAGGTGGGTTGTGTGTCGGTTACCTGCACGGCAAAACTTTCGCCCGTCCAAAGCGGGTCGTTCTCGGCAACCTGTCGGGCCTTCTCCCGGAGTTTATCAATGGGCACTTTGTAATCCAGATAGAGAAAGATGCTGCCAATGATGGAGGCATCGGAGCGGGTCCAGTTTTCGAATGGTGTTTCGACAAAGTAGGTAATGGGCAGAATTAGCCGACGGCGGTCCCAAAGTCGTACGATAACGCTCGTCAGGTTAATCTCTTCAATGCGCCCCCATTCTTTTTCGACTACAACGGCGTCGTTTAAACGGATTTGCTGATTGAAGGCAATTTGAATACCAGCCATTAAATTGGCCAGTGTTTTCTGAGCGGCAAAACCAATCAACACCGAAACGACCCCAGCTGAGGTTAGTACACTTAGTCCTACTTTTCGGCTCCCCTGAAACGAGATTAACAGCAGCGACGCTCCTACAATGATCACTCCAGCAGAAATGATCCGACGAAAGAACCGCACCTGGGTAACGAACTTCCGCTGTGATAGATTAACGTCCTGAGTGGTATCGTACTGATGAATTAATCGAAGCTCGGCAACCTTAAGCAATTGAACGACCAGCCAGGTTGTCGCAACCAGGAACAGAACCTCGGCTGTTTTATCCGCCACCGGATGCCGACGTAAAAACCGCGCCGACTGTATGTTTGTAGCCAGTAAAAAGAACAGGGAAGGCACAAACACCCAGAATGCCCAACGGACATAAATTTTGAGTAAGGCCAGGGTGTGAAAGGGTCGACGACGAACAACAAAACGAACGATTTGCGTCATAACCAGATCGACAGCCAGACCAACCAACACCGCCATGATGAGCAATACCCATCCCGACAAATCGCGGTTAGGAATGTAACCGAACCAGCGGACGGTGGCTCTTATCCATATTTCTAGTTGCTGTAGCATGCCACAAAAGTAAAGGAGCCACGCCGAAAAGACGTAGCTCCTTACCTTATGGCCTTAAAAAGGTCTAAACAAACGTATTATTTACCGAATACCGTTTTTTGGCAAAAAATCTCCATTGCCAACTCCTTTCAGTATTTTTTGGTAATACAACTTACTGAATGCCTGACTTTTAGGCTAATAGCGACTTCACTACTTTGCCATGCACGTCGGTTAGTCGATACCTCCGTCCCTGGCTTTTGAAGGTCAATTTTTCGTGGTCGATTCCGAGTAGATGCAGGACCGTCGCCTGGAAATCATGCACGTGAACGGGGTCTTTGACAACGTTATAGCCGAAATCATCCGTTTCACCGTAAACCATCCCTTTTTTGACCCCGGCACCCGCCATCCAGACCGAAAAGGCACGGGGATGATGATCACGGCCATAATTATCGCGGGTGAGTTTTCCCTGCGAGTACGCCCCACGGCCAAACTCACCGCCCCAGATTACGAGGGTATCGTCTAGCAAACCACGCTGTTTAAGGTCCATGATCAGTGCGGCCGAAGGCTGGTCAACGCTTTTTGCCTGTGTCTTAATGTCGTTGGGCAGGTTACCATGCTGGTCCCACCCCTGATGATATAGTTGAATAAATTTAACATCTTTTTCGACCAGTTTGCGGGCCAGAAGGCAGTTGGCGGCAAACGTGCCCGGCTTGCGGCTGTCGGGTCCATACATATCGAAAATATAGTCTGGCTCTTTCGAAATGTCGAGCGTTTCGGGAACCGATGTCTGCATCCGGTACGCCATTTCGTATTGTGCCATCCGGTTGTTTATCTCCGGATCCAGCACGTGTTTGAATTGCTCCTGATGCAGTTTTCCCAAATAGTCGAGCATGCGCCGACGGCTGGTTTTATCGACTCCCGGTGGGTTGTTGAGGTAATAAACTGGGTCCGGACCCGACCGAAACACCACGCCCTGATGCACCGAGGGCAGAAACCCATTGCTCCAGAGTTTGGCATAGAGCGGCTGGTCCCCATCGCGCCCTTTGGACAGCAGAACCACAAAGGAAGGAAGGTTCTGATTATCGGAACCCAGGCCGTAGCTGATCCAGGAACCGAAACTGGGTCGCCCCGCCTGCTGGCTTCCCGTCTGAAAAAACGTAACGGCCGGGTCGTGGTTGATAGCCTCGGTATGCAGGGAGCGCACAAAGGTTAAATCGCCGGCAATCTTCGCTGTATGCGGCAGCAGTTCACTAAGCCACATTCGGCCGGGGCCGTACTGTGCGAACTTATACTTGGAAGCTGCCAGCGGAAACCGGCTTTGCCCGGCACTCATACCCGTCAGGCGTTGACCGTTGCGCACCGAAGCTGGTAAATCCTGCCCCCACATGGTTTCGAGCTTTGGCTTGTAATCGAATAATTCGAGTTGCGACGGCGCTCCACTCTGAAACAAATAAATTACCCGTTTCACTTTCGGTGGAAAGTGTGGCTTGCCTACCGCCGGATTTTCTCCCGGCATGGAGGTGCCGGGTGATGATGCGCCACCGAACAGATTTGTCGGGTTCAGCAGTGATGCTAACGCAATGGCACCCAGACCAGCACTGGATTGTCCCAGAAAGGTCCGGCGGCTAAGTTGGTCGTGTATTTCGTCCTGAATATCCATAACTGCTTGGCTATTGGCTGGGGCGGGTTTGAACCCGCCCCAGTTGGGTGCCCCCTTTGGGGTAGGGACTTTTATCGTTTTACTATCGCTTCGTCGAAATTCATTATCGTACTCGCTACCACTGTCCAAGCAGCTAGTTCGGCGGAATTGAGCTTTTTATCAATAGGGTACTCCCCCACTGATAATAGCTCCGATGCCCGCTTCGGGTTTTGTTTAAAATCTGCCAGTTCTTCGGTATACAACTGTTTTACCAGCGTTATCTCTTCCGGTCGTGCCGGACGGCTGATAACGGCTTTAAAAATAGCGTTGATGCCGACGTCTGCAGTGCCGCCCGCCGAAGCGTCAGACCGTCCGGTCGGCACTACATGTTGTGCCAGCACTCGGGCGGCCTCCACAAACTGCGGGTCGTTCAAGGTTACGAGCGCCTGTAGGGGTGTGCTCGTTTTCTGCCGTTTCACAATGCAGGTGTGCCGCTCGGCCGCATCGAAGTTCAACATCATAGGCGCGGGTGATGATCGTTTCCAGATGGTGTACATCGACCGGCGGTAAAGACTATCGCCATGATCCTGTTCGTACTTCACGGCATTACGGGTAGCCAGCGCTTCCCAAATGCCCGACGGCTGATAGGGCAGTACGCTCGGACCACCAATCTGCCGGGTTAGTAGGCCACTGGCTGCCAACGCATTATCCCGAACCTGCTCCGCCGACATGCGGTAACTTGGCCCACGCGTCAGGTAGGTATTGTCCGGGTCAGCCTCCCGAACATTCTCGGGTACACTCGACGATTGCCGGTACGTTGCTGACATCACAATCAGCTTGTGCATGGCTTTCGTGTTCCACTGCCCGCCCGATTCGCCCATGTCGCGGAATTTCGTCGCCAGGTAATCCAGCAATTCGGGGTGACTGGGTAACGCTCCCTGATTCCCAAAATCATCGCTGTTCTTGGCCAGCCCCTGACCAAAATACTGCTGCCACATACGGTTTACCATCACCCGGCTAAATAGGGGGTTCTCGGGTGCCAGCAACCACTTTGCCAAGCCAAGCCGGTTGGTCGGCATGTCGTCCTCCAAAGGATTCAGACTGTGCAACACAGCTGGTTTCACGACTTCGCCGGGGGCATCATACGCCCCGCGTTTGAGTAAATGCGTTTCGCGCGGCACCGACCGTTCCTGCATAACCATGAGCTGGTCGGAGTCGGTATACAGGGTAACCTGCTCACCCCGCAACTTCATGGCGTTGGCATAGGTCGTTTTATAAACAGGGTCCTGCGTTCTGACGTAATAGGTGTACAAGCCTATCCTTTGAGCCGGTGTCCGACTAGCAGCGGGTGTTTGCAGAGCCGCCATAAGCGCGTCCGGCTGACCGGCCAGTTTGGGCATTTCGAGGGGTGTCAGGCAACGGTTATAGATTCGCAGTTCATCGACGGCGAAGTCTTTATAAAAGTTATCGTGCATCCGGCCCACATAGAAGGGGTGCTGCGCCCAGTGGCTTTTGTTTTTGCCATACACCATGCTGTGTATCAGGTTATCGGCAATAACTTTCGTGCGGAGTGGCCGACCGTTCAGATACAGCGTGATGCCGTTGGCTCTGCCGGTGCCATCGTAAGCAAAGGCCACCTGAAACCACTGATGGACCGGAACTTTTTCAATCGTCTCAACATCAATGGCATTAGCGGGCCATACGTGACTAAACGCCAGCTTGAGCCGACCGTCACTCAGCAAGTCGAGTTGGTAACCCCGCTGACCATCCATCGGGCCCGTGGTGCGTCCCATTAGTGTCAGTGCCATATTCGGTTTAGCCAGATTGAACCAGCTGCTGACCGTAAAGGGCTCGTTTTGCTCGAAGACCGCAAAGTTTCCGGGTAGTTCAATAAAACTGTCGCCCGCCAGATACCGGGCTTTTCCAAAGCGACCCGGCACCGAATACGGCACCTTATCGGGATCGCCCCCTAACCGGGCTGGAATGGTATCGTTCACCGAATTGGCAAAGGCATTCCTTGGGTCCTGCCAGAGTTCTTCTTTTGTCTTCCGTTTTGGCGGCTCCTTTTTCTCAGGCTTCTTATCTTCGGGCTTTCCAGCTTTGGCTATGCCTTCTTTTTTACGTTTCGCGTCTTCCTCGCGCTTCTTCTTTTCGTCTTCGAGTTTCCGTTGCTCGTTTTTTGCCTTTACATAAGCACCGATATCCGTCCGGTCGGCTTCGTCGAACGTGTAATGAGCCAGTAAACCGGAGTCGATAGACGATACCACGCGGGTTTTCGCCAGCCACTGCCCGAAACGCTGCTGATAATCGGGCCGGTTAAGATTGAGCTGCTGCTGAATGGGGGTTAGCTTTTCGCGGATGAACCGTAGTTTTGCTTCCGTTTCGGGCTTGGTCAGGGTAATAGTTGGGGCGGCCTCACCATTGTAGGGAATCTGCCCCCGGTCGTTGTTGCTGTCGAAAAAGGCGTAGAGCGAATAATAATCTTTCTGGCTGATGGGGTCGTACTTGTGGTCGTGGCAACGGGCGCACTCAACCGTTAGCCCCAGCATCGCTTTCCCGAATGTATTGGTTCGGTCGGCAACGTATTCGGTTCGGTATTCTTCGTCCACGATGCCCCCCTCCTGGCTCTGCTGATGGTTTCGGTTGAAAGCGGTTGCAATTAGTTTTTCACGCTTGTCTTTCGAACCATTCAGATTGGGGAGTAAATCGCCCGCCAGTTGCCAGGTGATGAACCGGTCGAAGGAGAGATTGCGGTTATACGCCCGAATGACCCAGTCCCGGTACGGCCACATGGTACGCAGACCGTCATCCTGGTAACCGTGTGTATCGGCATAACGCGCCACATCGAGCCATTCGACGGCCTGCCGTTCGCCATAATGCGGACTGTTGAGCAGCCGGTTTACTACTTTTTCGTAGGCATTAGGCGATTTGTCGGCCAGAAACGCGTCGACCTCGGCGGGTGTTGGCGGTAAGCCCGTCAGGTCGAGGCTTACCCGGCGGAGCAAGGTCGTTTTATCTGCTTCGGGCGCGTGGTTTACTTTTTTTGCTTCCTGTTTGGCCAGAATGAACCGGTCAATATCATTGACACCCCATTTTTTGTCTTTTACTTTTGGAATCTCCGGCATGGTCGGCGCAATGAGCGACCAGTGTTCCTTATATTCCGCTCCCTGTTCGACCCAGCGAATCAGCATCGCTTTTTCTTCCGTTGTCAGCGTCAGGTTCGACTTAGGCGTGGGCATCATCTCCTCCGGGTCATTGCTGAGGATGCGGCTGACCAGTTCGCTCTTGGCCAGATTACCCGGCACAATTGCCTTATGGCCACTTTTGGCCAGGGCTTCGTAAGCGCCATCGGGCGTATCCAGCCGCAAACCAGCCTGTTGCTTGGCTTTATCCGGGCCATGGCACGCAAAACAGCGGTCAGACAGAATGGGCTTTACGTGTAAATTATAGTCAACTTTTTCGGGAAGCGTAGATTCGGCGGCTACAATGTCGGCCGGTTTTTCGACTGAACTACGGCAGGACGTTAACCAGATGGACGCACCGAAGAGACCAGCCGTTGCGCTGAGAAGAATGTATCTAAATCGCATGTCTAACCAGACGAGCATACCAACGAACTGATTGATTGTGAAACGAATTTACAAATTTAGCTTCGGAAGGTACGTAAAAATCGTACTATCTTATCTTGATGATAGACTATTTTGCCAGGAAGACACTAAAAGGTAAGTAGTATACAGGGGCTATATTTTCAACCGGCGTATCGGTGATATCAGTCTATAGAAACAACGGAAAGTCACTACACCACAAAAGCAAGAACACAGCCCTGTAGTGAGCACTTATCAATTGCCCTTAAATTCATTTTCTTATTTCTTAGCCTCCCCGGCTTTCGGCTCGCCCGCTTTTACAAATTCGGCGACGGCCTGCTCACTGATCCCACCAATTACCTCCAATTTGGGCAGAGCGGTTTTCAATCTGGCAATGCCTTCTTCGCTGACTTTGGTTTGCCAGAGGTATACGGTTTTGAGGCTTTTCAACTCGGCTAGTTCAGCGAGTCCGGCATCGGTAACTGCCGTACCGTATAAATTGATGTATTCCAGATAAGCCAGTCCTTTTAGTTGTTTCAGGCCCGCGTCGGTCACTTTGGTTTCTTCCAGATGGAGCTTTTGCAGGTTTTTCAGCTTGGCAACCTGTGCCAGAGCCGCATCTGTAACCTCCGTATCGCCCAGCTTTAGCCAGACAATCTGATTGCTTAACTTGGGCAATTCGGTGGCCTGTGCATCAGTAAACGACCGGGCGTTGACGGCACTAACCTCCAGCTGATTTTGCTCTTTCGAGAGGGGCAATACCAATAAGTTCAACTTTTTCAGTTCGTCAATAACTTTTGGGTTGGCGGCTGGCACTTTCATGGTCAACACCGGCGATTCGGGCGCAGGACCAGCGGCAACCTGGGTGCCACCGTTTTCGACGGCGCCACCACCGCCCAACGATGCCAGCACCGGGCGAATGGCATCGTTCACGTTGAGATCCGATACTTTTTTATCAAAGGGTGCACCCTGATCGATCCACCAGGTTAGCAGGGCAATGTCGCTCTCCTTTAACTGTGTTTTACCTTTGGGCGGCATGTGGTGGTCATCGTCTTCCGGCAGCAGACAGACTTTCAGCAATTCACTCGATTTACTGTTACCCGCCACAAACACAGGCCCATCTTCATAGCCTTTCTTGATCATCTCGGGCGAATCCAGCCGCAGCCCTCCTTTCGACTTTCCGGCGTTATGGCATTGTACACAACGGCTGTGCAGAATGGGGTTCACGATTTGCTGATACACCATTGCCTGATTGACATCGGTAATAGGCTCAACCTTCAGTTCTTTTAACTTCGGCTCCACACCAGTTATAGCCCGAATGGGACCAGGCATGTACTGGGTCAGGTAATCGGAGCCGTGGGTCAAATTACCACCCTGATGTCCGGCCGCCAGCAGCAGCAATAAGGCAATTCCTAGCGCGGGCAGATACATAAGTTGGGCAAACGAAAAAATACGGCCCAGATTCTCGGATTTTACCGACCACGCCAGCCAGGCGAACACTGCTACGCCGATCCCCTCCCACATGTGGTCATTCAGGGTTTCTTCTTCGTAGCCGCCACCCAGCGATAACATATAGCCGAACACGCAAGCCATCGTTGCACTCACCGCCGACCAGAACAGAATCAGCGTAATAGTGTGCGGACTAACCGAGTTTCTACGGGTTAGACGGTCAATTTCGAGCAGACCGGCGATCAATAAAAAACCAATGGGCAGGTGAACAATGAGTGGGTGAAAATGCCCCCAGAACAATACCCAATCGGAAGGGGATGATGGATTAGCTTGCAACAAAATCAACTCGCTCATAGGTCAGACCAGACTATCAGGCAACGCGCTCTAATTTAATAGGATATGTTTTTTTCGACGCCCACTGCGCCACATAAATGCTGTCGTCCTCATCTACCAGTACATCGTGCGGATGTAGAAAAGGCGAATTTGTGCGGTCTTTACGTTGCTCCGCCAGTTTACCGTCCTGATAGGTCGGTGCCGAACCGCCGGGCGTTGAAATAACTTTATCGTTTTTGTCCAAAATCTGAATATAGCCCGAATCCGGATAAGCGTCGGACGTGCTCCGGAAGACGGCACCGTAGATATTTTCACCCCGAATAACCGGGCGGCAAATGTATGAACCCGGCAAAGCAATGGTCGACTGGTATTTACCATCGAGCGAGAACCGCTTCAGTGCATTGTGCCGCCGGTCGGTAACCAGGAGCGTTGGGTTAGCCGCAACCCGCCGGTCTACCGTAATGCCGTGGCAGCAATCGAAGGTTTCGTTTGTATCGCCCTTGCCGCCCCACTGCCGGATCAGTTTACCATTTTTGTCGTATTGCGTAACGTAATTTAAGCCGTACCCATCGACTACATAAATATCTCCATTAGCCGGGTTGATAGCCGTTTCGGTTGGTTTGAACTGCGACGGATAATCGTATTTGCCGGTTTCCCGTGGGTAGTCGAGCTTCATTAACTCTTTGCCTTTCAGGTCGGTTTTGATTACTTGATTACGGTCTGTATCGCAAATAAGCAGATACTGGTCATTGCCCTCACCGCCGAGTGTCAGGCCGTGTCCACCGGGATAGCTGTGCCCCCATGTTTCGAGCAGTTTGCCCGATTTATCGTAAATCAGGATGTTGTTTTTCGTCTCGTTGGTCAGCAGAATAATGCGTCCTTTTGCATCCTGTACCATTTCGTGGCAGTCATTAACGGGATTTTTACCCGCATCCAACACTCCCCAGCCCGGTACGGCCCGGTATTTAAACCCGTTATGACCTATTGTAGGAGCTTCAGCCGCTTTCGAATAAGATTTAGCCGATAGCAGAGTTGGAGCCGCAACAGTTGTTGCGCTTGCCAGAGAGGCCTGTTTGAGAAACAGCCGACGTGAAAGAGGGGATGCCATTACAGTAGTGCTAAAGTTTAGGTAGAAAGTCATAAATAGCTAAACTTTACTGCAAGTAACGAAGACAACGCCCTTTATACTTACAAAAAAGAAAGTTGGCTGGACTGGTATGCAGATATCGGCCAGCCAACTTTCTTTTTTGTGACGCTCCTGCCGCTACTCTCGGCTATCGTTGCCATTGCCGCCCCGCCGACCGTGTTTCATACGGTCTTTCATAGCATCGAGTTTGGCGAACTGATCCGGCGTCAGAATATTTTTCAACGTAGCCTTGTACTCGTCAGCGTTTGCTTTCAGGGCTTGTTCTTTGGCCCGATTATCATCCGAGCCCGCCTGAATGGCGTTGACTTTTTGTGCACGGGCTAATGTTGCCTCATATACTTTCTGCGAAGTTGCCTGATCGAGCCCCAGCGTCTGCGTCATGCGGTCGGTCATTTTTTTAGCGCGTGCAGCCGGGTCGCCCATCTGGTGCTGCATGGACCGGTTGCGCCCCGTGCGGGTGTTGGTCTGAGCAGGGGCATCGGGCGTAGCGGTTTGTTGCGCTAGTAAAGGGAATGAAAACAGAGAGAGCAGCAGCCCACTTAAAGCGATTTTCTTAAACATGGTTCGTCATTAATTAAATGTGAACCTAAGACTGAAGATGCGCTCTGTGGTTTAAGAAGGATGATCGATTTAACGGGATCTTAACAAATTTTATGTTTCTCGCCGTTGTAAATCGCTCGGCACTCCAATTGATGAAACGTATTTCGTTCAGAACGTCATGATCAGGCCCGCAATCTTTTCCAGCTCTTTAGCATCAACCTCACTGAAGTCATTCAGTTGATCGCTATCGACGTCCAGCACCATCGTCACGTTGCCATCACGATCAAACACCGGTACTACGACTTCTGATTTTGACGCCGAGCTACAGGCAATGTGCCCTGGAAACTGGTCAACGTCGGGTACCAGAATCGTTTCCTGACGTGTATAAGCGGCCCCGCAAACACCTTTATCGAAAGAGATACGGGTACAGGCAATAGGGCCCTGAAACGGCCCCAGCACCAATTGATTTTCTTTTTTGAGATAAAAACCAACCCAGAAAAAGCCAAAGGCTTCTTTCAGCGCAGCGGAAATATTGGCCAGGTTGGCGATCAGGTCGGGTTCGCCCTCCACAAGAGCAGCTATCTGCGGAATCAGACTATCGTAAATAGCCTGACGGTCAGACGATTGAGGAAGAATAAGTGTTTCAGCCATCGCTTAATTTCTGGTAAAGAACTGAATCAATACGATACTCACCGTAGTAAACAACGTGCTGGCGATTACCCGAATAAGAGTTGGAATGATCAGAGTTAGGCTACTGGCTTCGATGAAAAAGAGAGCCGTATGGTGTACAAGCGTCAATATAAATATGTAGCGAAAGAAGGCACTAACGCCTAACGAACGCAGCGAGAACGCAATGCGTGTCTCCAGACCCGGTACGTCAATTTGAGAACGTACTACCAGCGGTCGACAATAGGCCATCAATACTGTTGCTGCAGCATGCATGCCTAATGTGTTGTAAAACATATCGACAACAATTCCCGTCACGAATGCAAGGAGCAACAACCACGTCAGGCCAATTTCATTTGGCATGAGCAGAATACAGGCTATGTAGATGAAACAGAAAGCATAATCGAACAGAACCAGATTCCGCGCCAACAGTATCTGAAGTACCAAGTACAACAGAAACAAAAATGACGTAGACAGTATTTCGCGTAAGGTCATTTGATAAGTCAACAAGTCAGCAAGTCAACAAGTCGGTAAGCCTCTTACTGACTTGTTGACTTACTGACTTATAAGCTATTTTTCGTTTTCAATTTGTTTCTCTAACTGTTCCTGTTCGCCCTGAAGGCGATTTTCGACAACGTATACATACGATAAGGTGCTGAAATTCGTCGCCAGATTAAGCGTGATGTCATGGAACGTCATATTGGGCTGGACACCAACAGAATAGACACGACCCACTAAAATTCCGGGAGGAAAGGTTGAGTTGTATTCCGAGGTCACAACGGAGTCTCCTTTGCTGACAGGCTTGTAGCGTGAAATATCGTTCAATTTTATCAGGTGCGGGTCACCACCATCCCACTTGGCAGAGCCAATATCTTTAGCTTTTACAAGCTGCGATGATACCAGAAACTCGGAATGCAGGATTGAGGTAATCACCGAAAAATGTCGATTACATACTTTCACCTTACCTACTACACCCGTTGGCGAAATAACACCCATACCCGGACGGATGCCATCGTCGGTGCCTTTATCGATGGTAATGTAATTGTTGGCAAACTGTGTAGTGTTATCGACAACTTTAGCGGCAGTAAACTTAAATCGGTCAGCAAATGCCGAGTCGGCCCTATATTCTGCCGGAGCCACTGGCTTGCTTTGAAGCAGCTTCGTTAGCTGAGCGTTGAGCCGCTGGTTTTCCAGGGCCAGATCGGCATTAACCTGACGAAGACTCGTGTATTCATTGGCCGCATTTGACCAAGCCAGTACTTGAGCCGCATACCGATTCGACGTATTGAAATACGTGACGCTCCAGTAATTGCTGGTATTGATAATGAAGTAGAAACAAAGTACTTCCAGCAATACGAATAAAATGAAGTTTCGGCTACGGACGAAAAAATCGACTAACTCTCCCATATACAGTAGCGCCGGGCCATAGGCCCGGCTGTACGGCTTATTCTATACAGCCGGGCTTATGGCCCGGCACTACATTAGCTAATCAACACGGACCGGTACATGTCCAGGTTTTTAATAACCTCACCGGTACCTTTTACGACGGCTTTGAGTGGGTCATCGGCCACGTGAATCGGCAACTTGGTTTTAGCACCCAGCCGCTTGTCGAGACCATGCAGCAGCGCACCACCACCCGTCAGGTGAATGCCGTTCGTGTAAATATCGGCCGATAGCTCCGGTGGCGAAATTTCCAGAGCCTTCATTGTAGCCTCTTCGATCTTGGAGATGGATTTATCGAGGGCGTACGCAATTTCGCTGTACGTAACTTTGATTTCTTTCGGAATACCGGTCATCAAGTCGCGACCCCGGATTTCGTAGTCGGCAGGTGGGTTGTCGAGTTCGGGCAGGGCCGATCCTACTTCCATTTTGATTTGCTCAGCCGATCGTTCGCCGATGAGCAGGTTATGTTCCCGACGCATATAATCGACAATATCGCGGGTGAACACGTCACCGGCAATGCGGATAGATTGCTCACAAACAATACCCGACAGCGCAATGACGGCAATCTCGGTAGTACCGCCCCCGATGTCGACAATCATCGTTCCGTTGGGTTGGGTAATATCAATGCCAATCCCAATAGCGGCAGCAATGGGCTCATGTACCATGTATACCTCTTTGGCACCTGCGTGTTCGGCAGAATCTTTAACAGCTCGCTTTTCTACCTCCGTAATACCCGATGGAATACAAATAACCATCCGGTGCGAGGGCGAGAACAGCTTGCTGCCGGTATCAATCATTTTAATCATCCCCCGAATCATCAGCTCGGCAGCCGTAAAATCGGCGATAACACCGTCTTTCAGGGGGCGAATGGTTTTAATATTTTCGTTGGTCTTTTCGTGCATTTGCATGGCCTTATGACCAATGGCCAGCACTTTCCCGCTGACTTTGTCCATTGCAATAATGGAAGGCTCATCCACTACAATCCGATCCTTGTGAATAATCAAGGTATTCGCCGTGCCCAGGTCAATAGCAATGTCGCTGGTTAAAAAATTGAAAAGTCCCATCAATATAAGTTGACGCAGAACGTCTTATAGCAAGTACTGTTTTTTGAAATGTGTGCAAAAATATAGATTATTAATCACAATGATGAATGAACAATTACGAATCATATTGTAGAGGACAGCAAAAGTCCCTTGTTCATCATTTTCCAGGGTACAGACAACCCCCTACCATTCATCATTGTGATTAAACTTTACCTTTGTGAAATTATGGGAATCCGTTCAATCCTGAGTAAGCCATTAGCCAAGTTTGTCGTAGAGCGGCAACGTGCCTGGATGTATCAACCGGCTGAAGCTCAGCAACGCTGTTTTCAGCAATTGATGGCCGGTGGCCGTGTAACCGTTTTTGGCAAAGATCATCGATTAAAGGACGTAAACACGGTTCAGGAGTTTCGGCAGGCGGTCCCAGTTCGGGATTATGAAGACCTGAAACCATATATTGAACAGATTTTATCTGGCGGAACGGATGTACTTTGGCAAGGAAAACCCCTGTATTTCGCCAAAACATCCGGCACGACATCCGGCACTAAATACATTCCAATTACCCGCGACTCGATCCCCAATCATATCAATTCGGCCCGCGACGCGCTGTTGAATTATATTAATGAAACGGGAAACAGCGCGTTTCTGGATAAAAAATTAATTTTTTTATCCGGTAGTCCCGAACTGACCCAGAAAGCTGGCATAAACATTGGGCGGCTTTCGGGTATTGCCAACCACCATGTACCGGCCTACCTCCGCACGAATCAACTGCCCAGCTACGAAACCAACGTCATTGAGGATTGGGAAACCAAGCTCGAACGCGTCATTGACGAAACGTTAACCCAACCCATGTCGTTGATCTCGGGAATTCCGCCCTGGGTACAGATGTATTTCGACCGGATTCAGCAGCGAACCGGCAAGTTGATCAAAGATGTTTTCCCCGACTTTTCGGTGTTTGTCTACGGGGGCGTCAACTTCGAGCCGTACCGGGCCAAGTTATTCGAAAGCATCGGCAAACGCATAGATTCCATCGAAACCTACCCGGCTTCAGAAGGATTCATTGCCTTTCAGGATAGCCAGACCGATGAAGGCCTGTTGCTGTTAGCCGATAGCGGCATATTCTTTGAGTTCATTGCCGCCGACGAGTATTTCACGGAGAACCCGCGCCGGTTGAGCATCGAGGAAGTCGAATTAGGAAAAAACTATGCTGTAATCATCAATAACAACGCGGGGCTGTGGGGGTATTCGCTGGGCGATACCGTCAAATTCGTATCGCGGGAGCCGTATCGACTGCTGGTAACGGGGCGTATCAAACACTTCATATCGGCTTTTGGCGAGCACGTCATTGGCGAGGAAGTCGAAAAGGCGCTGAAGGACGCCATGCAGAAACACCCGGAAACGGAAGTTGTGGAATTCACCGTTGCCCCGGTGGTTAGCCCCAGAGAAGGTTTACCTTACCATGAGTGGCTTATCGAGTTTGCCACCCCGCCCCACGACCCGGCCGCCTTTGCCCGCGATGTAGACAACCGCCTGACCGAATTGAACGTATATTATGACGACCTCATTACGGGTTCTATTCTGCAACCGCTCAAACTGACCAGACTCCCACGCGGGGCGTTTCAACAATACATGAAATCACAGGGTAAGCTGGGTGGGCAGAATAAAGTACCGCGCCTGGCCAACGACCGGAAGCTTGCGGAAGGGTTGTTAGGGATGGGTCAACCAGTGTAAAAATGCATTAATTAACGTTAGTGAATAAGGTGAACTACGAAAGTGGCGCAGTTTGTAAAGCGATAATTTCTTTCTGATACCGGCATATTCAGTAGCTGCGCAATAACTAAATGACTGAAATCAAAAAACGACACATCGCCATCCTCGGCTCAACCGGCTCCATTGGAACGCAGGCCGTCGACGTAATAAAGTCCCACTCCGATCGGTTTCAGGTCGAGGTGCTAACAACCAACAACAACGCCGAACTGCTCATTCAGCAGGCAGTTGAGCTTAAACCCAATGTGGTAGTCATCTGCAACGAGGACCGCTACGAGCAGGTGTTCACGGCGCTCGATCCGCTGGGCATTAAGGTCTACGCAGGTGCCAAAGCCATCGCGTCTGTCGTACAGATGGATACCATCGACATGGTACTGACGGCGATGGTTGGTTATGCGGGTTTACTGCCGACTATCAAGGCCATTGAAGCGGGCAAATCTATCGCACTGGCCAATAAGGAAACACTCGTTGTGGCGGGCGAACTTATTACCCAACTGGCTGCTCAAAAGGGAGTCAATATTTACCCGGTCGATTCCGAACACTCGGCTATCTTCCAGTGCCTGGTGGGCGAGTTTCATAACCCCATCGAGAAGATTATCCTGACCGCTTCCGGCGGGCCTTTCCGGGGCAAATCGCCGGAGTTTCTGGCGACGGTTACCAAAGCCCAGGCGCTCAAACACCCAAACTGGACGATGGGCGCTAAAATAACCATCGACTCGGCAACGTTGATGAACAAAGGGCTGGAGGTTATTGAAGCCAAATGGTTATTCGGGCTAACCGCCGAACAGATCGATGTGATTGTTCACCCGCAAAGCATCATCCATTCGATGGTGCAGTTTGAGGACGGCAGCATCAAAGCGCAGATGGGGTTGCCCGACATGCGTTTACCCATTCAGTTCGCGCTGGGGTATCCCGACCGGCTGAAGTCTGATTTTCCACGGTTCAACTTCATGGATTACCCATCCCTGACCTTTGAGCAGCCTGATCTGAAAACATTCCGAAACCTTCGACTCGCTTTCGATGCGCTGAAGCTAGGCGGTAATGCGCCCTGCATCATCAACGCAGCCAACGAAGTAGCAGTCGACGCGTTCCTACACGACCACATCAGTTTTCTGGAAATTTCGGAGGTCATTGAGTTGTGTCTGAATAAAACAACGTTCGTTGAAAGCCCGACTTACGAAGACTATGTTCAAACCGATGAAGAAACCCGTCGGCTGGCGCTGGAGCGAATTAAAAGTTTAGTTTAACTGTTTGTACGGTATCTGTCAACCTCAACGTTTTCGAGTCACGTGACGTACTGGATTTGGTTTATTTTAGGTATCATACTTGGTATTATCTTATTTCGTGCCTTAAAGGGGCGATCTAAATAACCATAGTAGCATGCACCCACAATTGGTTTTAACATAACGGGCCGACGGAGCGGTTCTGAATACATGGAAATTTTAGTGATGGCAGGTCAGCTCATTCTGGGCTTATCTATTTTAGTTGGTTTACACGAGTTAGGACACCTGCTGGCGGCAAAAGCATTTGGTATGCGGGTGGAGCAGTACTTTATCGGATTTCCCCCAAAAGTCTGGAGTATCAAGCGCGGAGAGACAGAATACGGAGTTGGTGCCATACCTCTGGGCGGCTTTGTGAAAATAACCGGCATGATCGACGAGTCGCTGGATACGGCTCATTTAAACGCCGAACCTGCCCCCTACGAATTCCGCGCCAAGCCAGCCTGGCAGCGGCTGATCGTGATGCTTGGCGGGATCATCGTTAACGTCATTGTGGGCATCCTGATTTTTGTGATTCTGGCCTACAAAAATGGCAACACCTACCTGGCTGCGAAAGATGCCAAGTACGGTATCGTCGCCTATGATCTGGCTAAGAGTATCGGACTGCAAACCGGTGATAAAATCATTAAAGTGAACGGAAAGCCGATTACGGATTTCAACGAGATTCGCGGCTCCGATGTGTTCCTGGGCGACAATAGCTCCTATACCATCGACCGGAACGGTAAAATAGAAGACATTTTTATTCCCAATGATTTCGTCGATAAACTGGCCGATAAGAAAGCGGCCGGTCAGTTCATTGAACCCATCGAGCCGTTTAAAGTCGGGGAGTTGGTGCCGGGTCAACCGGCTGGTAAAGCGGGTCTGAAGGCCGGTGATGTAATTACGAGTATCAATGGTAAGCCGATCCAGTTTTACCATGAGTTTACGGAAGCGGTAAAGCCTCTTAAGAATAAGGCACTTACCCTGGGGATCAATCGCAATGGACAGGCTACGACCATCACCATGATCACTACGGCCGAAGGTACCATTGGTTTCTATCCTGAATTTCTGCTTCCGCTTACCAAACAGGAATACACCTTTGGCGAAGCGCTGAGTGTGGGTACAGCGAAGGCCTTTCAGGTCGTTTACGACAATATCAAAGGTTTTGGCAAGATTTTCCGGGGCGAAGTGTCTGCCTCCAAGGCCCTGAGCGGCCCAATCGGCATTGCGCAGAATCTCTTTGGCGGCATTTGGGTTTGGGATCGTTTCTGGACCGTTACAGGCTTACTTTCTATGGCACTTGCCTTCTTCAACATATTGCCGATACCGGCTCTTGATGGGGGCCATGCTACCATTCTGGGATATGAAATTATTTCGGGTCGTAAACCTTCTGATCGTTTTCTGGAAGGAGCCCAAAAAGTTGGCATGGTGATTTTGCTGGGCCTGATGGCGTTTGCTATTTTCAACGACGTTTTTAAAGCCGTTTTTTAAGCTTTTCCCAACTGACTAGTTGGAGGAGGATTCGCAGCGGAAACGAGTATACTCTTCCTGCCCTGCGAATCCTTTTTATTTCTCTATTTGTATGATTAATTTTTTGCTTCGGTCAGGCTTTTTACTTGTACTCGTTGGGCTATTGTCGGGCAGCACGTCTGTTCACGAATTTCATGCCAGCGTTACGCAAATGCAGTACAATGCCAAAGAACACGCGTTTGAAATCAGCGTTCGTGTATTTACCGATGATTTTGAGAAAGCGCTGGCGGAAGCAACCAAGACAAAAGTTAACCTGAATGGAGTCTCAAAATATGACTTGATCATTGAAAAATACATCGAATCTCACTTTGTGTATACAACTGCTCAGAGGCAGATTAAGCCAATAAAGTACGTGGGTTACGAAGTTGAGGCCGATGCTCACTGGGTTTATCTGGAGATGCCTCATGCGGAGCCTTTTCGGGGTGGCACACTGAAACAGAACGCATTGATGGAAGTGTTTGACGACCAAGTTAATATGGTTAATGTCCAGTATCAGGGCCAGAAAAAAACATTTGTTTTTCGCAAAAGTCAACCCACCCAGGACATTTCGCTCGATAGATAAATTTTTCAGTTACTAGCGTCCTATTTAGTTAATTTTGCAGTTGTTACAATTAGTCCGTCACTTCGTCATATATTGGTAGTTGGCACGGGCCTTGCAACTACTATTTTTCTTTTGCCTTTCCTATAGTATTAGGCACCATATATTCATTGCTGCCAGCTTGGCAGTATACTTATGCATTTAGACCAAGATTTAGCTACCCGTTTGTTAATGACCGATTTCGATTCGGACAATTTGGAAATTGTGCCGCTTGGGTCGCCGGAAGGGTTAGATGATGATTACGAACTACCGGCAAATCTTCCGATTTTGCCGGTTCGCAATACCGTTTTGTTTCCAGGAATGGTTATCCCCGTTACGGTTGGACGGTCGAAGTCAATCCGATTAGTAAAAAAAGCGTATAAGGGGAACAGAATTATAGGTGTCGTTGCCCAGTTGAATCAACAGAAAGACGAACCTACGGTCGATGATCTTTATCGATTCGGGACAGTTGCCTATATTATTAAGATGATTACGTTGCCCGATGGCAACATAACCATAATCATTCAAGGTAAGAAGCGTTTTGAAGTCCAGCAAATCACGCAGGAGGAGCCGTTTATGACGGCCCAGGTCCGGCAAATTGACGACTCATTCCCTAATGTAACCAAGAAGGAAGGAAAAGCCCTTTTGCAATCGCTGAAAGACGCTGCGTATAAGATGTTGCGTCTGAATCCGGAAATTCCGCAGGAAGCCCGCATTGCGCTCGATAACATCGAAAGCCCAAACTTCCTGCTGCACTTCCTTTCTTCGAATGTTAATGCCGATGTAGCAGATAAACAGCGGCTTCTGGAAACCCTTGAGGGTAACCAGCAGGCCAATTTACTGCTTGAGTTTATGCTTCGCGAAGTGCAGTTGCTCGAACTCAAGCGCGAAATTCAGTCGAAAGCATCATCCGATCTCGATCAGCAGCAGCGCGACTACTACCTCCGTCAGCAGATGAAGGTTCTCCAGGATGAACTGGGGATGGAAAACCCGGATCGGGACATTGACGAACTGCGTATTAAAGCTGATCGCAAGAAATGGTCGAGTGAGGTACGGGCTCATTTCGATAAGGAACTGACCAAGTTACAGCGTATAAACCCCATGGCACCCGAGTATCCGGTTACCATGAACTACGTTGAGCTGATGGTTGATCTACCCTGGAACGAATACACCAAGGATAACTTCGACCTGAAGCGTGCTCAGAAAATTCTGGATACAGACCATTTCGGGTTGGAAAAAGTGAAAGAACGGATCATTGAATACCTCGCTGTTCTGAAGCTTAAGAACGACATGAAAGCGCCAATCCTTTGCCTATACGGCCCTCCGGGTGTGGGTAAAACCTCGCTGGGGAAATCGGTAGCAAAGGCCCTGGGCCGGAAATATAGCCGGATGGCCTTAGGTGGCGTACACGATGAAGCCGAAATTCGTGGTCACCGCAAAACGTACATCGGTGCCATGCCGGGTAAAGTCATTCAGAATATCCGCAAATGCGGTACGGCCAACCCCGTGTTTATTCTGGACGAAATAGACAAAGTTAGTTCCGATTTCCGGGGCGACCCATCGTCGGCCTTGCTCGAAGTACTGGACCCTGAACAGAACTCGACGTTCATGGACAACTACCTTGAAACCGAGTTCGACCTCTCGCGGGTGTTGTTCATTGCCACGGCTAACTCGCTCGACACCATCCACCCCGCCCTGCGCGACCGGATGGAGATCATCGATATTGCGGGGTATACCGTTGAGGAGAAGGTACAGATTGCCAAGAAATACCTCATTCCTAAACAACGCCGGGATCACGGCCTTAAGCCAAAGGATCTGGCCTTTGAGGACAAAGCCATTTTACGCATCATTGAAGGATATACCCGTGAATCGGGCGTTCGGAATCTGGAGCAGAAAATTGGTGCGTTGATTCGGAAAGTGGCCAAGTCCATTGCTATGGAGGAGGAATACAACCACACGATTAAAGTCAATGACATCCCCAAAATGCTCGGCGTCGAAATTTTCGATAAAGAACTCTACGCCGATGATGACATTGCCGGTATCGTAACGGGTCTGGCCTGGACGCAGGTTGGGGGCGAAATTCTATTGATTGAATCCAGTCTGAGCCGGGGCAAGGGAGTGCTTACGTTATCGGGGCAACTTGGTGATGTAATGAAGGAATCGGCTATTACGGCCCTCTCCTACCTGAAAGCCCATGCCGACGATCTGGGCATTGATTACCGCATTTTCAGCCACTACGACCTGCACATCCATATTCCTGCCGGTGCCGTTCCTAAAGACGGACCTTCGGCCGGGATTACCATGCTCACGTCGATGACCTCCATCTACACCCAGCGCAAAGTGAAGCCCTATCTGGCTATGACCGGCGAGGTGACCCTGCGGGGTAAAGTGTTGCCCGTGGGTGGCATCAAGGAAAAAATTCTGGCAGCTAATCGGGCGGGTATCAAAGAGCTTATCCTTTGCTCGAAAAACCGAAAAGACATTGAGGAGATCAACCAGTCATATATCAAAGATCTGGTGTTTCACTATGCCGATACGGTCGATCAGGTGCTTGAAATCGCTTTACTTCCCGGTAAGGTTGGTAAACCGATGAAGTTTATCCTTCCTGAAGAAAAAGAGCCGCGAGAAGTAGAAAAAGTATATTGATTATAACCTGACAGGAACGCGGATTGAGCGGATTTATACGGATACTAGTTAAAAAATCCGTTTTGATCCGTTTAATCCGCGTTCCTATCTTTATACCGTGCTCGATTTCCCGAAACTTTCCGCTATCTATCAGCAGGCCTTGTTAAGGCAGGTTGTTCCCTTCTGGCTCAAAAATAGCCGGGATGAACTGTGTGGCGGTTATTTCGATCTGTTATCGACGTCGGGAGAGGTAATTGAGGGGGATAAGTTCGTGTCGCTGCAAGCCCAACAGGTGTGGGCTTTTTCCTGGCTATATACTAACCTCGACGGGCAAACTGCCTGGCTCGAACATGCACGACATGGTGCCGCTTTCCTGAGCCAGTTTGCGCATCAGGATACGCTGAACTGCTATGCCCGGCTCGACCGGCGAGGCCGACCGGTTCGTCAACCAGCCGATTTAATTCCGGATTGTTTCGCAACAATGGCTTACGCGCAACTCCATCGCGCTACCGGAGAAGACGAGTGGGCAATGCTGGCAAAGCAAACGCTTGCCAACCTGCTCGAACGCCGGGCCGACACTCGGGCTGAACAGGCGCAAACTATCGACAACTTGCAGCAACTACAACAGTTGAGCGAAACGGCTGTCCTGCTCAAATTGGTACTGATCATCCAGCCCCTGCTGGATGAAGAAAGAGGAAAAGAAGCTATCGATCTGATCATGCACGAGATTCAGCACGAGTTTTTGGATCGACGTTCCGAAACACTCCTTGATAACGTGTTGCCGGAAGGTGCATTCGTTAACACGCCCGAAGGCCGACGCTTAAATGTGGGGCTAACATTCCAAACGGCTGGCTATCTCCTAGACTTCTACGCAGAGAGTGCTTCGGTCAGGAATACACCGGGTGTCAATGCAAACCGTAAGCTGGCCATGCAGGTGACGGGCTGGTGTCTGCGTCTGTGTGAACAAGCCTGGGACGAGACCAATGCGGGCCTGAATCAGTACATCGATTTCAAGCAGCAGACATCAGTTTTCCCGGACTGGCAGCAAAAATGGGCCTGGGTACAGCTGGAAGCCCTGACGGCCTTGTTGAAAAGTTATATACACACCCGTCAGCCCGACTGCCTGAAATGGTTCAAACGCATTCATGATTACACCTTTCAGCACTTCCCCGATCCCAAACAGACGGGCTGGCACCTGGTGCTGGATACATATGCACACCCCCTGCTTGCAGCCAAAGCAATTCCATCGGTCGGTTGCTTTTCGCTAATTCGCTGCCTCGCCGAAACAAGTCAGTTGCTGACCAAATGTGAGCCTGCCCAGCAAAAGGAACGGAGTAACAGAATAGGGCTTTCGCTTAATTCCTGACTCATGTCGGGTTAATGGTTCGTAGCGGCAACACCAGCAATTCGGCTTTATCGGCGCTAGCAGCCAAAAAATTGATAGTCGAATTACTATCGGCCTTTTCATTGAGCCGGAATGTATGATTGCCAGCCATGACAAACGAAGAGACAAGCGTTTGTTGATGGGTAGTATGCACAGCATCGAGCCGATACAGATCAATTGTCAACTGACAGGCTGCAGTTACCGTAACCTGTACGACTAACTGTTCTGTTTGCTGGCAGGTAAACTTGATAAGTTTTTTGGCTGAAGTCTGATTACTCACCAGTGCCTGTTTGATCTGTTTAACCAGCAATGGAACAACGGGTGCCAGTCCGTCAACAAATACTACGTCCGGATTTTGCGCAGAGAAATTAGCTTTTAGGCTGGCATTGGTTGCTTCGTCAACGCCACGCCCAAAGGCAATCAGATCAAAATCAACTGCATTGAATTGATCACTCGCCTGCTCGACCTGGTCTGTTGTTTGTACCAGAAAATCCTCAGCGGTAAGAGCAGAAGCCAAATTGGCCAGTACCATAGGGTTCCGGCCAATTAGTAAAATCGATTTAGCCATCATTTTTCCGATTATGTTGTCAGAAGGAAAGACGTTAAATACGAACAAAATACTTCGTCAATAAGCTACTTTTTCGTTTGTTCAAAACCTTCAATAGCGCCACGGACATTACCAAACTGAGCCAACAGCGCTTCTGCCTGCTCACGATCCACACCAATTTCGCTCATCACCATTTTAGCGGCCCGATCCTGCAACTTTATGTTCGTCAGTTGCATATCAACCATCTTATTGCCCTTCACCCGCCCCAACTGAATCATAACGGCCGTCGAGATCATATTCAGAACTAGTTTCTGAGCCGTTCCGGCTTTCATACGGGTGCTACCGGTAACAAACTCCGGCCCCGTAACCACTTCAACCGGAAATTCAGCTGCCTGAGCCACCGCTGACCCTGCATTACAGACAACACACCCTGTCAGCAGTCCGGCTTTACGAGCCTCGTTCAACCCACCAATTACATAAGGTGTCCGGCCCGATGCCGCAATGCCAATTACAGTATCGAGCTCGTCGGGCTGATACGGCGCAATATCTTTCCAGGCCTGCTCGGCGTCGTCTTCAGCAAATTCAACTGCTTTCCGAATTGCCCCGTCGCCACCAGCCATCAGACCAATAACCAGATCGGGTGGTACGCCATAGGTTGGCGGGCATTCGGAGGCATCAACAACACCCAGCCGCCCGCTCGTCCCGGCTCCTATATAGATAAGCCGTCCGCCCTGCTTCATACGGATAACAATCTGCGAAACCAACGCATCAATTTGCGGAATGGCCTGTTCAACAGCCAGCGGTACAGTCTTGTCTTCTTTATTAATGTTTGTCAGCAAGTCGTGGACCGACATTTGCTCCAAATGGTCGTAATGAGAAGTAGTTTCGGTTGTCATACCTCAAAAGTAATACAGGCAAATTCTACCGAACAAATAATCTATTTTTTCTTGCCTTTCCCAAAAACATCGGCGTAATTTACGGCGTTATTACACTATCAGCGAAATTTCGCTAAATGTTAATTATGATTACCGATCAGTCAACTACCGAATTAAATCGCTTTAGTCGCACGCTCACACAGGAAGTATCGAATCCCGCAGCCAAAGCTATGCTGTATGGAGTTGGGTTAAGTGAGGACGATATGCAAAAGCCCCAGATTGGCATTGCCAGCACAGGCTACGAAGGCAATACTTGTAATATGCACTTGAACGGGCTATCTGTTTATGTGAAGCAGGGCATTCAGGCAAGCGGATTGGTCGGATTGATCTTTAACACCATAGGCGTGTCAGATGGTATGACCAACGGTAACGATGGTATGCGTTACTCGCTTCCCAGCCGGGATTTAATTGCTGATTCTATCGAGTCAGTGGTTGCGGCTCAGTGGTACGATGGTGTGGTTACGGTAGTTGGTTGCGACAAAAATATGCCAGGTGCCGTTATGGCCATGGCGCGTCTCGATCGGCCCGGCATTATGGTATATGGCGGCACCATCCGGTCGGGTCATTATAAAGGACAGAAATTAGACATCGTTTCGGCATTTGAAGCGCTGGGTAAAAAATACGCGGGCAACATTTCCGACGAAGATTATGAAGGCGTAATCAGGAACTCGATTCCAGGTGCCGGTGCCTGTGGCGGTATGTATACGGCCAATACTATGGCCAGCAGCATTGAAGCGATGGGATTGAGCTTGCCCTTCAGCAGCAGCTACCCCGCCACCCACGAAGGCAAACAGGAAGAGTGCAAAAAAATTGGTGCGGCCATGCGCGTGTTGCTCGAACGCAATATCACACCCGCCGACATCATCACCCGTAAGTCGCTCGAAAACGCACTCACGATTGTTATGGCGCTGGGCGGCTCTACCAATGCTGTACTGCACTACCTGGCCATTGCCCGCGCAGCCGGTATTGAACTTACCCTCGATGAAATCCAGGCGATCAGTGATCGGGTTCCGTTCCTGGCCGACCTGAAGCCAAGCGGCAAATACTATATGGAAGATATGCTCGCGATTGGGGGCGTACCTGCCGTAATGAAGTATCTCTACCAAAACGGTATGCTGCACGGCGATTGTATAACCGTAACGGGTAAAACCGTTGCCGAAAACCTCGCCGACGCTCCTGATCTGAATTTTGAAACGCAGCAGATTGTCCGGCCGCTTAGCAACCCGATCAAACCAACCGGCCACATTCAAATCATGCGCGGCAACTTGTCGCCAACCGGCTCGGTTGCCAAGATCACGGGCAAAGAAGGTCTACGTTTCGACGGTATTGCAAAAGTGTGCGAGCACGAAGGCGAAGTAATCGACGCCCTACAGAAAGGTGAAATTTTACCCGGTCAGGTTATCGTCATTCGGAACGCCGGGCCAAAAGGTGGTCCCGGCATGAGCGAGATGCTGAAACCAACCTCGGCCATCATGGGCGCGGGTCTTGGCGACAAAGTAGCCTTGATCACCGATGGACGCTTCTCGGGTGGTACCCACGGTTTTGTAGTGGGACACGTTACGCCCGAGGCTTTCGACGGTGGCCCAATCGCTCTGGTACATGACGGCGACCGAATTACCATCGATGCCACCACCCGCCAACTGATCCTGCACATTTCGGACGAAGAGATGGCGCAGCGTAAAAGCGAATGGAAACAACCGGCTCCCCCATTCACGAAAGGAGTTCTGGGTAAGTACATCCGCAATGTAAAATCGGCGAGCGAAGGCTGCGTAACGGACGAAGCCTAGCAACGGTCGTTCCGGCGGCTTCTAAAAGCAAACAAACACGTTGCAGTAAATCAACAAACTGAACACGACCTCAACATTGATCATACATCATGGAAGCAATCGCCAGTATTAAACCGGAAACCGCTCACGCAGTGGATGCAGCCCCAGCGGTTGGCCCGGACGCTACATACATCAACGGCTCGCACGCCCTGATGCGATGCCTGTTAGCCGAAGGCGTCGACACCATTTTTGGTTATCCGGGCGGTGCCATTATGCCCGTCTACGATGCCCTTTACGACTATCAGGATCAGATAAACCATATTCTGGTACGTCACGAGCAGGGGGCCGGTCATGCCGCCCAGGGCTACGCCCGTGTATCGGGCCGGGCTGGCATCTGTCTTGTTACTTCGGGACCGGGAGCCACCAACCTGGTAACGGCCATTGCCGATGCCCTGATCGACTCTACTCCACTGGTTTGCATTGTTGGTCAGGTTGGCAGAAAATTATTAGGAACCGATGCGTTTCAGGAAGCGGATGTTATGGGTGTCACCATGCCCATTACCAAGTGGAATTACCAGATCACAGATCCGAACGAAGTACCTGAAATTTTATCGAAAGCCTTTTACATCGCGCAGTCGGGTCGGCCGGGGCCTGTTCTGATCGACATGACCAAAAGCTCGCAGCTGGAGTTAATGACGAAGCCTTTCGTGTACGAACGCTGCCAAAGTCTGGTAAGTTACCGGCCACGACGAATTCCGAAACAGGAGCAGGTAGAAGCAGCCGCCACGCTGATTAATTCGGCCAAGCGGCCTTATATTTTTGCCGGTCACGGCGTTCAGATCGCCAAAGCAGAAGCCGAATTAATTGAGTTCGCCGAGAAAACGGGCATCCCTGTGGCCACAACCCTGCTTGGGCAATCCACGATTTCGACCAATCACCCCTTGTACGTGGGCTGGCTGGGTATGCATGGTAACTACGGCCCGAACGTGATGACGGATCAAGCCGATGTGATCATCGCCATCGGTATGCGCTTTGACGACCGCGTAACGGGCGATGCCAGCAAGTACATCAAACAGGCGAAAGTCATTCACATCGAAATCGACCCCTCGGAGATTGACAAGATCATCCGGGCCGATGCTCCCGTGGTGGGCGATGCCAAAGAAGTACTGAAAGCGTTGTTACCCCTCGTGAAACCGAATGACCATACGGTATGGCGCAACGAGTTCCGCAAATATGACGCCATCGAAAACGAGACCATTACGGTTCCTGAACTGACAAGCCTGGATGGCAAAATCAGAATGGCGGAAGTGATCGACATGCTGTCTAAGAAAACAAAAGGCGAAGCCGTTCTGGTGACAGACGTAGGCCAGCACCAGATGATGGCATCGCGCTATTACCAGTTTCGGCGGCCAAACAGCCTGGTCACGTCGGGGGGCATGGGCACTATGGGTTTTGCCTTACCGGCGGCCTTCGGTGCGCAGGTTGGCGCTCCCGATCGTCAGGTAGTAGCCATCATTGGCGACGGTTGCTTCCAGATGACCTTGCAGGAACTGGGCACTATTGTGCAGAACAAGCAACCCGTTAAGGCCATCATCCTGAACAATAACTTTCTGGGTATGGTACGCCAGTGGCAGCAGTTGTTCCACGAACGGCGCTATTCGTTCGTAGAACTGCAGAATCCGGACTTCATTACCATTGCCAGGGGCTTTGGTATGGACGGCCAAACCTGCGACCAGCGGGATAACCTCTCCGACGCACTCGACACGCTGCTGGCCCATGAAGGCCCATTCCTGCTCGAAGTGATCGTTGAAAAAGAGGAGAACGTATTTCCGATGGTTCCCGCCGGAGCCAGCGTTTCGCAGATTAGACTTAAATAAAATGACAACCTACACGATCTGCATATTCACGGAAAATACCATCGGGCTGCTTAACCGCATCACGATCATTTTCACCCGTCGACGTATAAACATTGAGAGCCTAACCGTTTCGGAAACGGAACGAAAAGGGGTATCCCGGTTCACGATCGTGATCAAACACGAATCGCGGGAGGAAGTCGAAAAACTCGTTCGCCAGATCCGCAAAATTGTGGAAGTAATGGCGGTTTTCGGCTATCTCAACGACGAGATTGTCTATAACGAAATTGCGCTTTTCAAGATTTCGACCCCGCTGGGCAGTAAATCGCTGGACGTTGAGACGATCAATAAAAAATACAAAGCCTGGGTTGTTTACTGGGGTCTGGATTATGTCGTTATCGAGAAAACCGGTAATGATACCGATATCTTCGAATTTTTCGGATACCTCAAGCAGTACGAGATTCTGGAGTTCGTTCGTTCCGGGCGCGTGGCGGTCGGCAAGACCGAAAAGGGCCTGGTCGAGTACCTGCCCGAGGCCGAATGGGCTTATTATTTATAACCAATCACAATCCTACAATACGAGTACAAAACCAATTAAACATGGCAACGATTAATTTCGGAGGAGTTGAGGAACAAGTAGTAACACGGGAAGAATTTCCGTTAGAAAAAGCCCGTGAGGTGCTGGCCAATGAAACCATTGCGGTTATTGGTTATGGCGTACAGGGGCCCGGCCAGTCGTTAAATATGCGCGACAATGGCTTCAACGTTATCGTTGGACAACGTAAAGGCAAAACATATGACAAAGCCGTTGCTGATGGCTGGGTGCCTGGAGAAACACTGTTCGAAATTGAAGAAGCGTTGGAAAAAGGTACGATCATATGCTTCCTGCTCTCCGATGCCGCTCAGATTGAACTGTGGCCAACGGTGAAAGCTGCGCTTAAACCCGGTAAATCGCTGTATTTCTCGCACGGCTTTGGCGTAACGTATAAAGAAAAAACCGGTATTGTTCCACCTGCCGATGTCGATGTATTCCTCGTAGCTCCTAAAGGATCGGGTACGTCACTGCGTCGCCTGTTCGTAGAAGGCAAAGGGCTGAACTCCAGCTTCGCTATCTACCAGGATGCATCGGGTAACGCACGCACCAAAGCCATTGCCATGGGTATCGGCGTAGGTTCGGGCTACCTGTTCGAAACCGATTTCTACAAAGAAGTAACGTCTGACCTGACTGGCGAGCGTGGTACGCTGATGGGTGCCATTCAGGGCATCTTTGCGGCTCAGTACGAAGTATTGCGCGCCAACGGCCACAGCCCTTCCGAAGCGTTCAACGAAACGGTTGAAGAACTGACCCAGTCGCTTATGCCGCTCGTTGCCGAAAACGGTATGGACTGGATGTACGCCAACTGTTCAACAACCGCCCAGCGCGGTGCCCTCGATTGGTGGAAGCCTTTCCGCGACGCGACCAAGCCCGTGTTTGAGCAACTGTACAACTCGGTAAAAACACAGGAGCAGGCCGAAATCAGCATTACACGCAACTCACAGCCCGACTACCGCGAAAAACTCGAAGTCGAACTGGCCGAACTGCGCGAATCCGAGATGTGGCAGGCAGGTAAGGCCGTCCGGTCACTGCGTCCGGAGCGAAGCTAATTTTTCCGGTTATTAGGTATTGGGTTATTAGGTATTGGCTTGTTGACCATTCGGTTAATAAATCAATAACTAATAACCCAATCACGTTTATACGCGCCCCTATGCGTTGTTTACTTAACTTTACGTTATGAGCACTGTAGTAAGAGGAGAAAAGAAGTTTACGTTCCCAGATCTCGACAACATCTATCTGGCCGCCGAACGGCTTCGGGGCGTAGCCGCGCATACACCCCTTCAGGAGAACATTAATCTATCTGACCGTTACGGAGCCAAGATTTTCCTCAAACGCGAAGATTTGCAGGTTGTCCGGTCCTATAAAATCCGGGGAGCTTATAACAAAATGGCCAGTCTGCCGCAGGAAGCCTTATCGAAAGGTGTTGTTTGCGCCAGTGCCGGTAACCACGCCCAGGGGCTGGCCTATGCCTGTCGTAAAATGGCCGTTCATGGCACCATCTTCATGCCGACGACCACGCCTAACCAAAAGGTGAAACAAGTAAAACTCTTCGGCAAAGAGTTTGTGGAGGTCGTTCTTGTGGGCGATACGTACGACGACGCCTACCATGCTGCCATGGAATTTGTCGACACCCACGAAAGCATCTTTGTCCACCCTTTCGATGATGTGCAGGTAATGGAAGGGCAGGGAACCGTTGGGCTGGAAATCTTCAAAGACTCTAACTTCAAGATCGACTACCTGCTCATGGCTATTGGTGGTGGTGGTCTCGCAGCGGGCGTTTCAACGGTTTTTAAGCAACTCAGCCCCAAAACAAAACTTATCGGCGTGGAACCGCTGGGTTCGCCAAGTATGAAAGTGGCCCTGGAAGAAGGTCACGTCGTTACGCTTGATAAGATCGACAAATTCGTGGATGGAGCCGCGGTGAAGCGGGTTGGCGATACCACGTTTGAGATATGCCGTCAAAATCTGGATCGGGTAGTTCTCATTCCAGAAGGCAAAGTTTGTACAACCATCCTTCAGCTTTACAATGAGGAAGCCATTGTAGCCGAACCCGCCGGTGCGCTCACCATTGCCGCACTCGACTTCTTGAAAGACGAAATAAAAGGCAAAAATGTGGTTTGCCTGGTCGGTGGTGGTAACAACGACATCACCCGAACTGAAGAAATAAAGGAACGTTCTTTGCTGTATGAAGGGCTAAAACATTATTTTATCATCCGGTTTCCGCAGCGGGCCGGTGCCTTCCGCGACTTCCTGAACGTGCTTGGGCCTAACGATGATATTAGCCGCTTTGAGTACGCCAAGAAAACAAACCGCGAAACGGGCCCGGCGGTTGTTGGTATTGAGTTGAAGAACCGAGAGGATTTTGAGCCACTCATTCGGCGAATGCACGACCAGAACATCGTGTTCGAATACCTGAACGACCAACCCGACTTGTTTCAATTTTTGGTGTAGTTGCGTAAACTGCTACAAATGCCAGCCGTTCATGCAGAATTTTCAGTATTATGCTCCGGGTTCCCTCTTCCATCCAGGCCAACCAGTTCCAATCCCTGAACATTCAGCGGCCCGACGGCTCGGAGATGACGTTTGTAGCTTACCGTAGCGACGTATATCCCGAACGGAACGAGGTTTTTTTTGAAGAACACGCCGTTATTGTCGTGCTGGAAGGGGAGAAAAAGTTTAGCTCGCCTACGCAGGAGTTGCACGTACACAAAGGCCAGATTCTGTTCTTTCAGCGGGGCTGCTACTCCATGAACGAATCCATTGATGCGAACTACAAGAGCCTTGTGTTTTTCGTGAATGAGAAATCGCTGAAAGAGTTCGTCGGCCAGCACCTGAACCTGTTTGAAAGCCTGCAAACGCCCCTCCCCGATGATCCTATTCTATCTTTCACGGCATCGGCTACATTCGAAACGTTCATCAACTCGTTGCTACCGTATTTCGGGGCGAAAACGCCTTTCCTGAACGAGTTACTTCGCCTTAAGTCTCAGGAATTGCTCATCCATCTGCTCGAACTCGACACCGACAGACACCTGAGGGCTATTCTCTGGCACATTTATCAGGGTCAGAAAACCGACCTCGATTATCTGATGAGTACGTATTTCCTCAAGCCTTTATCCATGAACGAGTTGTCGAGGCTTTCGGGTCGAAGCCTGTCGGCGTTCAAGCGGGATTTCGAGGAGCATTTCCATACTTCACCCGGCCATTGGATACGCCGAAAACGGCTCGAACACGCCCATTTTCTCCTGCGCAACACCGACAAGAACGTCTCGGAAGTCAGCATGGAAATTGGCTACGAAAGCGTATCGCACTTTATTAAGGCGTATAAGCAGCAGTATGGAGCAACACCAAAACGAGTGATTTGAGCCAAGACATATCCGCTGACTGCATTTCTCCTGTTGAAAATAAAAATGGTATTTACTGTCGAATTGTATCCTGGCTCATTGTCAAAAACACCAAAGCAAACTGTTTGCATTGATAAATAAGTGCCGGAAGGTAATTACGGCCCGGCACCATTAGTTGCCCAAAAAAGGAGGTCTATAATAAAACCTATTTGAAATCTAATGCTAAAAAAGCATTCAGTTGTATCAGGAATAACCCTCTCAGTCTTTATGATTCTGATAGCAACGATGGTTTATCCGGGAGGCTCACTTTTTAACAAGCATTCTGTTGGCTTTGACTGGTCAAAAAACTTTATAAGTAATCTGTTCGCAGAGAAAGCGGTGAATGGTTTAGACAATCCATCCCGGCTTTGGGCAGATACGGGCATGGTATTTCTTGCACTAAGTTTTGCCGTATTCTTTATTAACTTCTCAAAGAAGATTCCAGATCTGGGGGCCGCCAAAGTCATAAGCTACTTGGGAATAAGCAGTATGGCGTTTACTTTTTTGACAGTGACTCCATTTCATGACATAATGATCACTATAGCAAGTACCCTGTTTTTAATTGCTATGTTTTACATTACCGTTTTTATTTTCAAATCAAAGCTGCATGTGTTAAAAGTCTTGTGTAGTAGTTATCTTCTCCTTTTTTACTATACCCTATACTTGTACGGATCAGGCAATTATGGCTCATTACCGATTATGCAGAAACTAACATTTGCTAGTACAATAATCTTGATTTTATGCCTGGACTATTCTACAAAAAAAGAGGATTTCGATCAGGCCGAAACACCCAGACCAGATTTGTAACATAGGCAAAGCTTTCTTATAAAACCAACTTATTGCTTATTACCAAGGTAGCGGACGGAATACAGCTAGCCAATCCTTTATTGATTCTACCCTTGGACAGATTTCTAAATGTGCGATACGGGACAAAACAGAAAATCTTTGGTTCGGCACCACTTGGAAAGGTGTTTTCCGCTACGATGGAAAGTCGTTTGCTCTTACTCTACAGCGGTACGCGTTAGGCATATAGTGTCTGGACAACCGTAGAAGACAAAAACGGCACTATCTGGTTTGGAGAGAGGTGGAAAGCTGTGTCGGCACGATGGCAAAACCTTCACCAATTTTTCGGCCCGGCTTAAGTGAACAAGTGCTGAAACACCAGCGATAACCCTTTCGGACAAACACACGCCCCAACGAATAGACCAGTCATTACCCTATAACTTCCTTTCGATGAGCTAATCCCCAGAAATGAAGCTCGTCTATCACTTTTTCGAGCGACATACCGTGTGGCGTAATTGAATACTCAACGGTTGGTGGAAAGGTGTCGTGAACCTGCCGAAGGACAAGTTTATTCGCTTCCAGATTTTTCAGTTCTTTGGATAGCGTTTTGTCCGTTATTCCACTAACCTCTCTTGCTATCTGTTTGAATCGTTTAGGACTTTCTGACAACGAAAACAAGATCAACAACTTCCATCTTCCCTCAACCGCTTCAAGGGCATCCTTTATGGAAAGCATCGTTTTGGGGCAACCACCTGTCGACAACATCTCTGTTTATGGTTTGTATTACTTCCCCGCTGGATAGCGCTATCCCATTGGGAAGTAATATCGTTTGGATAGCGAATGTAGATAGTTTTGCCACAAATAATACTGATATGCCAAGCGAACAAAAGCAATCAACCCTACTAAATGTAGCCCTTTGGACAGCTCAGGTAGTTCTAGCCGTTAGTTTAATCTGGGCGGCAACCATGAAGCTTTTCCGGCCTGCCGACCAATTAGCCACCATGTGGCCATGGACAGCGGAGCATACTGATCTGGTTAAACTGACAGGCGTTCTGGATTTATTATCAGGTATTGGCCTGGTATTGCCTACGTTGCTCCACATACAGCCTCAACTGACACGATATGCAGCCTATGGGACAGTGGCCCTTATGGCAGCTGCCAGCCTGTTTCACCTGACAAGAGGAGAAACGTCACAAATCGGCGTAAATATTTTCTTTGCGCTTCTCGCCATTTTCATTGTATGGGGCAGATAAGTGAAAGCTACCTTTACAATGGAGGATTAAAAAAGCGAACACGTTGATCATAGAGACCAATCAGAAATCGTATCTGGATTGGACTCATAGATTTATATAGCCTGAACTATCAGCTCTGCGGTATATACATGGGCAATCGTACTTTCTCCTACGCATAGACCTACCGTTATGCTGGCTGCATGAAAAATCTGTTTATATCTGCGGGCTTTATCTGTCTCTTTTTTCATCCGGGCTTGAAGGCACAACAACCCGCCAAACCCAAAGCAGCCCTAACAGCTAATCTGGGCGTTTTTACCCGGAAACAGGCCGAAGCAGGGGCGGCTATGTTTGCCACGCATTGTGCCGCCTGTCATGGGCGGGATCTACGAGGTACGGAAGGTGGTAACGCGCTGGTTGGCGAGCGGTTCGTTGGCAAATGGAGCACTCAATCAGTAGGGCAGTTGTTCGACCTTACCAAGTCGTCCATGCCCAAGACCAATCCGCATTCGTTGGACGATGCGTCGTACGCGTCGCTGGTCGCGTTTATTCTGAATGCTAACGGATTTCCGGAAGGCGATGTGGCACTACCGTCGGCGACAGCGCGGTTGAAGGCGATTCCGATTGGAACCCCTCCTCCCTCATCGCGGGTGAGTATGCAGTTTAAACCCGCCGTGTACACGGAAAAACCCATCACCATTGAGGGCGACTGGCGGCAGCACCGGAGCGATTATGCCAGTTCCAACTATTCGCCCCTGAGCCAGATCAATAAAGACAACGCCAAACAGCTCAAAATTGCCTGGCGCTGGAAGACCGATAATTTTGGCCCAAACCCGGAGTTTTACTTCAAATCGACACCGCTGATGGTGAATGGCATGCTGTTTACCACAGCGGGTTCGAACCGAACCGTAGCCGCCATCCATGCCGAAACCGGGGAAACCTTGTGGACATTCCGGTTCGACGAAAAAGACCGAAAGACCTATGTGCCCCGTCAGAATTCGGGCCGGGGAGTCGCTTATTGGACCTCGCCCGACAAAGGCAAAGACCGGGTCATTTACATCACGCCAAGTTTTCAACTTATCGCCCTCAATGCGCAAACCGGGCAACTGATCTCCGATTTTGGCGATAACGGCGTGGTGGACCTCAAGAAAGGCCTTGGCCCGCATGTCGACCCGCTCACCTCCACCATTGGCTCAACCTCGCCCCCCATTATCGTCAACGATGTGATTATCATGGGCGCCAGTTTCCCCGTTGGGCTGGCCCCTACCTCCAAGAAACAGGTTCGGGGCGACATTATGGGCTATGATGTAAAGACCGGCAAACAGCTCTGGATTTTCCGCACCATTCCGCAAGCCGATGAAGCCGGGAATGAAACCTGGGAAAAGGATAGCTGGCAGTACACCGGAAACGCCGGAGCCTGGGCACCCCTCACAGCCGACCCAGCTCTGGGCTATGTGTATTTACCCTTAGAAGCCGCAACGGGTGATTTTTATGGCGGGCATCGGCCGGGCAACAATCTGTTTTCGCAGAGTCTGGTTTGCCTGGATGCCAAAACGGGCAAAAAGGTCTGGCATTACCAGCTCATCCACCACGACATTTGGGATTACGACCTGCCCGCCCCGCCTATTCTAGCCGACATTCGGGTAGACGGCAAGCCCATCAAAGCAATCGTGCAGGTCACCAAGCAGGCATTTGCGTTCGTGTTTGACCGCGTCACCGGGAAACCCGTCTGGCCCATTGAGGAGCGGCCCGTTCCGAAAAGTGATGTAAAAGGCGAATGGACATCGCCCACGCAGCCGTTCCCGACCAAACCAGCCGCCTTTGATCGACAGGGGTATTCGGATGATATTCTGGTCGATTTCACCCCTGAGATCAAGAAAGCCGCCCTGAAAATAGTCAGCCGGTATAAAAAGGGACCGCTGTTTACACCCGTTAGTGTCTATGATCCACCCAAAAACCTGGGTACCCTGATGCTCCCCGATGCGGTGGGTGGGGCCAACTGGCAGGGCGGTGTGGTCGACCCCGAAACGGGCATGCTCTATGTATCGTCTAGCACCGTGATTCGCCCCATGAGTCTGGAGGCTGCTCCGGCCATTTCGGACATGGATTACGTGGCCTACATGGGCAATGCCCGCATTGGTCCGTATGGGTTGCCCCTCGTCAAACCACCTTATGGACGAATCACGGCCATCGACCTGAACACCGGCGATCATAAATGGATGGTACCAAATGCCGATACACCGAGTTGGGTAAAGGACGTTCCGGCCCTGAAAGGCATCAAGATTCCCCGAACTGGCTTGCCGGATCGGGTGGGTATGCTGGTCACCAAAACGCTGCTGTTTGCCGGAGAAGGCGCGGGGCTGTATGGTTCCGATGGCGGTGGCGGCAACAAGTTCCGGGCGTATGACAAAGCAACAGGAAACATCATCTCCGAAATCGAGCTACCCGCCAACCAATCCGGCCTGCCCATGACGTATTCCATGAACGGCAAGCAGTACATCGTTGTGGCCGTTGGCGCGGTCGGCCATCCGGGGGAGCTGGTGGCGTTGTCGCTATAAAAGAGTAATCAAGGTTACTGCTTCAACTTGAAATGATTAAGATAAATACCAATTGTGCCACATACTTCCATGCATTTAAGAGTTGTACATAACTTTAAAAGATTGCATCAAAGAAATGGATATGCTTTCTATTAGACGAATAGTATTGGTAAACCTGCTTTTTCTTGGACAACTTTCACTTGCTCAAAGTAAGAAAGACAAATTGTCTGAAATTATGAAAACTTACCACAACTATAATATGTTTGACGGTGCTGTTTTAGTTGCAGAGAATGGAAAGGTTATTTATAAAGATGCATTTGGCTTAGCCAATAGAGAATGGAATATACCTAATACTACTGATACTAAATTTATGATTGGTTCTATTTCCAAACCTCTAACCGCAACGTTAATGCTACTGCTGGTTCAGAAAGGGTTGGTAGATTTGAATAAAACAGTTGAAGATTATTTACCCAATTTTAAAAATAAACCAGCAGCAAAGATTACAATCAAGCAACTGTTAAACCATACATCGGGTATCCCTAATTATGATATTATCAAAGATTTTTTTCCAAGAATCAGCCGTCAAAGTTTTACCAGAGAGGAATACGTAAAGGTTTATGCTGACTCAGGATTATCGTTTGAGCCTGGTACTCGATATATGTATAGCAGTTGGGGATATTTTACATTGGGGTATATTATCGAAAAAGTTACCGGAAAATCATATGAGCAGGCGATGAAAGATGAGATATTTGATAAAATACAAATGAAAAATTCTGGCTCATACCTGCACACTAAAATCATACCCAATAGAGCTTCCGGTTACGACTATGGCTTAGACGGTTATGTCAGCGCAGATTTTAGGGATCAGTCAAACACGATGGGTACGGGCGACATTTACACAACAGTGAATGATCTTTTCAAATTCCATGTTGCCTTGACCAATAACACTTTACTTAATAAGAAACTTACAACTGAAATGTTCACACCAGGAATTAGACCAGCCCAATATGGGTATGGATGGTTTAATCAAAATTTCAAATTCACAGCTACTGACAGTGTAAAAGTTAATTATCATTTAGGCTCAACGGAAGGATTTATAGCCTTTTATTTAAGAATTCCCGAAACGAACAGTATGGCTGTGATACTTTGCAATAGTGCTCCAACTGATTTCTTTGGTATTACAAAAAATATTATTAAAGTGTTGCACAATAAGCACGTCATTTTAAAAACTCCTGTTCATAAAAAAATGGAGCCTTATATTGTAAAATACGGTGCAGCAAGAGCAGTGGCAGAATATAAGAAGATGAAAAGCGATACAGCTAATTACTATGTAGACTGGTTACAAATGTATTATTTAGGCGAAAAACTCTATAGTTTAAAAAGGCTTGACGATGCAAGAGTAATTGCAGAAAATAATGCAATAGAATTTCCGAACAGAGATTACGTAACGCTATCACTTGCAAATATTTACTTAGCCTTACACCGGAAAGATGAGGCAATTAAATTTTATAAAAGAACGCTTGAATTAAACCCTATAAGTGAAGAAGCTAAAAATAGGCTGATAGAACTTAATGTGAAGTAGAAGGCTACGCCTAATATTTAGTACTGGCATTATTGAGGCTTGACGAATATAGCCTCAACATTTGTTCTTTATTGTACTTCAGTTCAGTGGCAACATTATGAATTTGGCTTAGTTGAAAATGGGCTATAACACGTTTGTTACGTCATCTTGAGTGACGTAAAAACTTGAAATTTTGCTCCGAAACTGCGGGAATGCCAACTCATAAACCGTTAGCTGCTATCTCATGAGATTTCGTAAAACCTCTCATTGAGCGAGCATGTCGGCTTATTAAACCCGTTTCCTAGCTTTCCCCAAATACCGCTTTCCACCCAACCAGCCCCCTTGGACTAAAATCGCTATTTACTGGACGAATGACGGGATTCGCCATTGATTAAGATTTATCAATTTTGTAGCCACCTTTCCCTATCCCCATGATAGCCGGAAAGCACTAAAGAAATTACCGCGATTAGTTATCCTCTATAGTTATGAGTACCCCAAAAACCCTGTTCGATAAAGTCTGGGATGCACACGTCATCCGGCAGGTTAAAGATGGTCCCGATGTTTTGTTCATCGACCGCCATTTTATCCACGAAGTAACGAGCCCGGTGGCTTTTTTAGGTCTCGAAGGCCGTGGCGCAACGGTATTGTATCCCGACCGCACCTTTGCTACCGCCGATCACAACACGCCAACGCTCAACCAGCACCTACCCGTTGCTGATCCCATGTCGGCCAATCAGTTGGCGGCTTTGGAGCGCAATGCCAAAACCTACGGCATTTCGCACTGGGGACTGGGCCACATTAAGAACGGTATCGTACACGTTGTTGGTCCTGAAAACGGCATTACCCTGCCCGGCATGACCATCGTTTGTGGCGATTCGCACACCTCAACACACGGTGCCTTTGGTGCCATTGCCTTTGGTATCGGTACGTCGGAAGTAGAAATGGTGCTGGCTACGCAGTGCATCATGCAGCCGAAGCCGAAGAAGATGCGGATTACCGTTAATGGTAAGCCCGGTAAAGCGGTGTTGCCCAAAGACGTCATTCTGTACATCATTTCGCAGACATCGGCCAGCGGTGCTACAGGCTACTTTGTTGAATATGCCGGTGAAGTGTTCGAGAACATGACCATGGAAGGCCGGATGACGGTTTGTAACATGACCATCGAAATGGGCGCTCGTGGTGGTATGATCGCTCCCGACCAAACTACCCTCGACTACCTCAAAGGACGCGAACTGTCGCCCAAAGGCGAGCAGTGGGACAAGCTCGTTCCGTATTGGGAATCCCTCAAAACCGACGAAGGCGCTACGTTCGACCTCGACCTTACCTTCGATGCCGCCGATATTGAGCCGCAGATTACGTATGGTACAAACCCAGGTCTGGGTACCGGTGTTACGCACCAGATCCCAACTGCCGACAGCGTAAAAGATGGCTCAGCCAGCTACAAGAAATCGCTGCAATACATGGGCTTCCAGGAAAACGAAAGCATGATCGGCAAGCCGGTCGATTTTGTGTTCCTCGGCAGCTGCACCAATGGCCGGATTGAAGATTTCCGCGCCTTTGCGTCGATTGTAAAGGGCCGCCAGAAAGCCGATAACATTACGGCCTGGTTAGTGCCGGGTTCGCACATCGTTGAGAAACAGATTCAGGAAGAAGGTATTCTGGACATCCTGACTCAGGCCGGTTTCGAACTGCGTCAGCCGGGTTGTTCGGCTTGTCTGGCCATGAACGAAGACAAGGTTCCGGCGGGTAAATACGCCGTGTCGACCTCCAACCGCAACTTCGAAGGTCGGCAGGGACCGGGTGCCCGCACGCTGCTGGCAAGCCCGCTGGTAGCTGCCGCTGCCGCCGTTACGGGAGTTGTTACCGATCCTCGCGAGTTTCTTAACTAGTCTGAAGTTTGATGTTTGACGTTTCACCACTTGATTATCGGTAGATAGCCAGATGTGCGATAACGTCAAACTTTAAACGCCAAACTTCAAACCAACCTTCACAATAATGGCTTACGATAAATTTACCATACTCCGCAGCAGTGCCGTTCCCATGCCGATTGAGAACGTCGACACGGACCAGATTATTCCCGCCCGTTTCCTGAAAGCCACCGAGCGCAAAGGATTCGGCGACAACCTTTTCCGCGACTGGCGGTACAATAACGACAATTCACCCAAAGCCGATTTCGTCCTGAACGACCCGACTTATTCGGGAAAAATTCTGGTGGGCGGCAAAAACTTCGGTAGCGGATCGAGCCGCGAGCATGCCGCCTGGGCCATTTACGATTATGGTTTCCGTTGCGTGGTATCAAGCTTCTTTGCCGATATCTTCCAGGCCAACTCCATCAACGTCGGTATCCTGCCCGTTCGGGTTAGTCCCGAATTTCTGGAGAAAATCTTTGCGGCTATCGAAGCCGACCCGAAGACTGAACTGGAAGTGAACTTACCTGCTCAAACGATTACGCTGTTGGCAACGGGCGAAAGCGAAAGCTTCGCGATCAACGAATACAAGAAGCATAACCTCACCAATGGTTACGATGACATCGACTATCTGCTGTCGATGAAAGAAGAAATCGGAGCCTTCGCCGAAACGCGACCATTTTAACTAATTGGTGAATGAGTAAATGATAGAATAAGTGAATAAATCGAACATCCGCAATTCACTCATTCTATCATTCACTCATTCTATCATTACATATGAAACGTCGCTACATTGAAATAATGGATACGACACTCCGTGATGGTGAACAAACCAGCGGAGTGTCGTTTTCTGCGTCCGAAAAGCTGGCTCTGGCTCAGTTGCTACTCACCGAAGTAAAGGTCGATCGCGTAGAGATTGCTTCAGCGCGGGTATCGGCGGGTGAACTGGAAGCGGTTCAGCAGATTACCCGCTGGGCAGCCAGCGTTGGCCTGATCGACAAAGTTGAAGTGCTAACCTTCGTTGACGGCCAGGCTTCCCTCGACTGGTTGCAGGCGTCTGGAGCGAAAGTGATGAATCTCCTCACTAAAGGTTCACTCAATCACCTCACCCACCAGCTCAAGAAAACCCCCGACGAGCACTTTACGGACATAAAACAGGTCATTTGTGCGGCTGGTGAGTTGGGAGTACAAACCAATGTGTATCTGGAAGACTGGAGCAATGGTATGCGCAACTCCCCAGACTATGTCTTTCAGTACCTGGATTTCCTCAGTACCCAGCCTATCCGACGGGTACTGCTCCCCGACACGCTAGGTATACTAACCCCCGGGGAGAGCTATACGTATGTCGATCAGTTAGTAGCCCGTTACCCGAATCTACACTTCGACTTTCACGCCCATAACGATTATGACCTCAGCATTGCCAATGTGATGGAGGCCGTTCGGGCGGGAGCGCACGGTATACACCTGACCGTTAACGGCCTGGGCGAACGGGCCGGTAATGCCCCCCTGGCCAGTGCTATTGCGGTGTTGCGCGACTTTATGCCGGATGTACGGACAGGCGTTATCGAAAAATCGCTGTATCAGGTCAGTAAGATTGTCGAGACGTTCTCAGGGCTTCGCATTCCCGACAACAAGCCCGTTGTTGGTGATAACGTGTTTACCCAAACGGCGGGTATTCATGCCGATGGCGACAAGAAAAATAACCTTTATTTCAACGCCCTGCTTCCCGAACGGTTTGGCCGTAAACGCAGCTACGCGCTCGGCAAAATGTCGGGCAAGGCCAACATCGAGAATAATCTGCGCGAACTGGGCATTCAGCTATCGGAAGACGACCTCAAGAAAGTAACGCAGCGGGTTATCGAACTGGGCGATCAGAAAGAGGTTGTCACACGGGAGGACTTACCCTACGTTATTTCCGATGTGTTGAATACGAATTCGTTCGCATCGCGGGTAGAAGTGCTCAATTATGTACTGACGCATTCAAAAGACCTTAAGCCTTCGGCTACCTTACGGGTTCGGATTGATGAAGAACATTTTGAAGAAAGTGCCCAAGGCGACGGCCAGTACGACGCGTTTATGAACGCTCTGAAAAAAATATACGTCAAAAAGAAACTGACCTTGCCTTTACTGACGGATTACGCCGTACGCATTCCGACCGGGGGCCGCACAGACGCCCTTTGTGAGACCATTATCACCTGGAAACACAAAAACGGGGAGTTTAAAACCCGCGGACTCGATTCAGATCAGACGGTATCGGCCATTAAGGCCACGCAAAAAATGCTCAATACCCTAGACTAAAAATGACGATTCGTTTAATAACTTCGTGTTCAGTAAATAAAGCATAAAACGTTATTACGTTTACTTCGTCTTCCAAATAGTTAGTTATGAGTCAGGCCAAACAAACGGCAGAAAAGGTAGATTACAACGGGGCCGACAACCTGGCCATGATGAGTCACGCCATAAATTATAATGGGGGTCTCTTCAAATGGGTATCAAGCGACATTCGCCCCGGCGAAGCCATCCTGGATTTCGGTGCGGGCAATGGTGAATACGCTAACCGGTTCCCGGCTGGTGCCGTTGATGCCGCCGAGATTGACCCTGAACTGCTACCGCTGATTAAGCAACCTGTTTATACAGACATCAGCACATTGGCTAAAACCTACGACTTGATCTACACGATCAACGTCCTTGAGCACATTGAACACCACGGCGAAATCGTCAAAGAGTTATACAAAAAACTCAAGCCGGGTGGCCGGATCAAGGTTTTTGTTCCAGCCCGTCAGGAGATCTTTAGTAACATGGATGAACACGTAGGGCATTACCGGCGCTACGACAAGAAGCTGGTTCGCCAGATTCTGGAAGATGCCGGACTACGCGTTACCGATTGTCGGTATTATGACTTCGCAGGCTATTTTATTTCTCTGATCTACAAATGGCTTGGCAAAGACGGCCGGATTACGAAAGAGTCGGTCATCTTTTACGACCGTGTTATCTTTCCGGTAAGCCGTTTGTTTGATAAACTCACCGGAGGGCAGGTCATTGGAAAGAACGTCATTGCCGAAGCAGTGAAATCATAAACACCATACCTGACCGGAATGCCTGGTTTAAAACTTTCACTTTTTTATTTGTCTGTTTAGCTTGCCCATTGTGAAGGGAGACCTGCGACCTACAGAACGTTAGCCATTCCTTTACTCTTTTGTCTCTTAAAAATGAAAAAACACATTGTAGTCATTGCCGGTGATGGTATCGGTCAGGAAGTAACAGCCGTAGGCAAACAGGTTCTGGATGCTATCGCAAAAAAATACGATCACGAGTTCACCTACGACACGGCGCTGATCGGTCATGAAGCTATCGAAGCCACCGGCAACCCCATTCCCGACGAAACCATTACCAAGTCCAAAGCGTCGGATGCTATTCTGTTCGGCGCGGTGGGTCACCCAAAATACGATAACGACCCATCGGCTAAAGTTCGGCCGGAGCAGGGTCTGCTTGGCATTCGGAAAGCGCTGGGCCTGTACGCAAACCTGCGCCCTATCAAACTTTTCGACGAGTTATTAAGCGCTTCGAGCATCAAGCCAGAGATTTTGAAAGGTGCCGATATTCTATTCTTCCGCGAATTAACCGGCGATGTGTATTTTGGCGAAAGAGGCCGTAAGGACAACGGTGACACGGCTTTTGATACAATGATCTATAGCCGCTATGAAGTGGAACGGATCGTGATCAAAGCGTTTGATGCTGCTATGACCCGGCGCAAGAAATTATGCTCGGTCGATAAGGCAAACGTGCTTGAATCGTCTCGTCTATGGCGTGAAGTCGTGCAGGAAATTGCTCCTCGCTATCCGGAAGTAGAGGTAGAGCATCAGTTTGTCGATGCTGCGGCTATGCTATTGATTAAAGATCCCAAGCGTTTTGACGTTGTGGTAACGGGCAACCTGTTTGGTGATATCCTGACCGACGAGGCCAGTCAGATTGCTGGTTCGATGGGTATGCTGGCATCAGCTTCTGTTGGCGATACAACGGGCTTGTACGAGCCAATTCATGGTTCGGCGCACGACATTACCGGCAAAGGTGTAGCCAACCCGCTGGCCTCTGTTTTGTCAGTAGCCTTAATGCTCGACATTTCGTTTGGCATGAAAGACGAAGCCAATACAGTAGTCGACGCCGTTGACTCTGTTCTAAAAGCTGGTTTCCGTACACGCGATATTGCCGATGCAACCACAGCTTCGGATAAGATATTGGGAACTCAAGCTATGGGCGATCAAATTTTACAACGTTTAACGGCTTAAAAAGTAAGGAAATTCATATCTTGAAATTTGTTTTCTGATTTGCAAACTAATCAAAAACACTTATTTTTGTAGCGTATTTACGCAAACAGCGAAATTTCGCGGACTAATCAATGAATAATTCTCTATCCTGCCGACTGCAACTACTACACGTTTTTTAAGACGGAGAAGGATATGCTATATTAATAAGCCTTTTCTCTGTCCAGAGGAAAGGCTTTTTTACTAACCAACGAATCATACGTATTTCAATCAATACCAAACTATGAGCCAGCGAGTTTACATTTTTGATACTACCCTGCGCGACGGTGAGCAAGTACCGGGCTGCCAGTTAACCACTGAGGAGAAAATTGTAGTAGCGAAAGAACTGGAGCGGATGGGCGTTGATGTTATTGAAGCTGGCTTTCCTATCTCGAGTCCCGGCGACTTTCGCTCGGTCGTTGAAATATCAAAAGCAGTTACTGAGCCTACCATTTGCGCCCTTAGTCGTGCTGTTAAAGGAGATATCGACGCTGCTGGCGAAGCCCTCAAATGGGCCAAACGCGGGCGCATTCATACTGGTATTGGTTCGTCTGACATTCATATTCGGAATAAGTTTAATAGTACACGGGAGAACATACTTGAACAGGCCATTGCTGCGGTAAAACATGCTAAATCCTACGTTGAAGATGTAGAGTTTTATGCTGAAGATGCTGGCCGTGCCGATCTTGCTTTTCTGGCACAATTAACCGAAGCGGTCATCAAAGCGGGCGCTACGGTGGTTAATATTCCCGATACGACCGGCTATTGCCTGCCCGATGAGTACGGCAAGAAAATAGCTTACATCTACGAGCATGTTTCCAACGTTCATCAGGCCACTATTTCGATCCATTGTCATAACGATCTGGGCTTAGCCACTGCCAATACGCTGGCAGGCGTAATGAACGGCGCACGGCAGGTAGAAGTAACCATGAATGGTATTGGTGAACGCGCCGGTAATACGTCGCTGGAAGAGGTCGTAATGGCTTTGAAAGTAAAGAAGGAGCTTGGCTTGCATACCAACATTGACACCACTCGCCTTTTCCCCGTTAGCAACCTCGTATCGCAAATGATGCGGATGCCTGTCCAGGCTAATAAAGCAATTGTTGGCCGTAATGCCTTTGCGCACTCGTCGGGCATTCATCAGGATGGCTTCCTGAAGCACTCGGAAAACTATGAGATAATGAATCCCCACGATGTTGGTGTGCCTAAATCCTCCATTGTGCTGACTGCCCGTAGTGGCCGCCATGCCTTGAAACACCGGCTTGAGCTACTTGGCTTCCGCTACGACAAGCCAACACTCGACGGCATATATACGCGGTTCCTGGATATGGCCGATGTTCGAAAAGAAGTTAACGATAAGGACTTGATGGAACTAGTCCGTTGAGAAAAAGCCCGATTAGATCGGGCTTTTTTGTTGATCAGGATCGATGAACAAAATGGCTAAAACTGCTGTTTCGCGAGAAGAACAGGTAGTAAATAAACTAAAATTCAAATCAATATGGCCCGCCCAACGCCCGAGTTAATTTATGCCCTTCGTCAAACAGCCCAGAACTTACAACATGGTGCTCCTTATCAATGGGGACATATGGGTGGCTGTAATTGTGGAAACCTTGCACAGCAGCTTACAAAGCTCAATAAACAACAGATTCACCAATATGCTATGCAACGTCATGGTGATTGGAATGAACAGGCTGAAGATTACTGCTCAACCAGTGAGATGCCTATTGATCTTTTAATTAATGAAATGCTTAACGCGGGATTAGTTCTTGAAGATATAAAACACCTTGAACGATTAGATGACCGGCAAGTATTACTACGCTTTCCTTTAGAACAAAGATATTTAAAGCACAACGTGCGACAGGACGTAATTACTTACATGAATGCCTGGGCCGATTTACTGGAGGAAGAATTGTTAGAGAAGATAACCTTACCTTCTATGGAAGCATTAGAAATAGCTTAATAGCTAATTAGACTATAGCATTGAAAAAGGCTTGTACGTGAGTATAAGCCTTTTTCAATGCTTAATAGAACCTTATTAAACGCAAAAAGCCGTTCACTGGGTGAACGGCTTTCGCTGTTTCAATAGGTGGCATCTTCCTACTCTCCCGCTTATGACAGCAGTACCATCGGCAGTACGGGGCTTAACGGCTCTGTTCGAAATGGTAGAGGTGAACA
>NZ_JAPLET010000029.1 GCF_026391055.1 Spirosoma sp.
GGTTGAGGGTGTAGAAGAAGACGAACCAGGCCAGCGACTGGCGCATGATGTTCATGCTGCTGAACATCATCAGGCTGACAAAGAAAAAGAAGGTGAACCAGGGCAGAATGAAAGGGAACTTCTCCAGAGCTTTGTAGAAAATGAACATCTGGAACAAAGCCATCAGAATAAAAATGAACGTAAAATGGGCACCTATATAGTTGAGTATTTTATACATGAACTCAAAGCCAAACTCGATTTCCCGGGACACGGAGCCGGTTTCTTTGAGTTCGAGGAAGATTTCCACGTAGACTTTGTAGTCGATGCCCACGTAGTAGCGGCAGCCAACCACGAGGCTATAAAGGATGATGAGTATAGTGAGGTTAGGCCCCCAATAGTTAGGGAAAGTGATTAGTCCGGTGCGTTGGTCAATAACCGCCCTTGCTGATGGTTGTGCAAAGAGCAGCATCGACCCCATCAGCAAGGTGTATAGAATGTATGTTCCGGGCTCGACCATGCCTCCTGGCTGTGTCATATCTACCCTTAAGCCTGCGAGACTTCTTTCTTACCGGTCGGTATGTTCAATAGATCAGTAATCATGTAGAAGTCACCTTTGGTATATATTCCCAAAAGGTAGCCGACTGGCAGTAAACCGAGCAGAATCACCGCGCGAATTCCATAGCTCAGCAGGTAATTGGTAGCGGGTATGAATTCATTCAGAACAAACCAGCCCACGGTGATGCCGGTAAAGAAAAGCATCATTCCTGGATGAAAAAACAGCCGAATCTGAGGGTCTATTTTGGCGGCATCGCGGGTGAACAGCACACGCTCAAACAGACAGGCCAGCAACAGGGCAACGGCAACGGAAACTGGCAGATCATTGAAGAAATTGAAATAGGCCATCGTGGTTGAGAAAAAGACGATAGCCACAATGAACAGGATAGAATTGCGGTTAAAAGCCCTGAAGCTGTTATTGGCAAATAAGTAGTTCTGGTAGGGAATGGTCAATATTTTGACATAAGCGAACAGAATCGACAGAATCAGCACTGGGAACGCTTCGAGGTAGCGGGCGCCAAAAACCAGTGTAATCAATTCGTTTCCGAACAGCGAAGCGGCCAGAACCGCCGGTAAGAAGCTGATAGTGATGAATCGTTCATAACTGCTTAACTGGCTGATCGTTTTGTCGTTGTTGTTGTCCGTTGCGTTCTTAGAGAAAACCGATAACAGAATACTGCCAATGCTGATGCCTAAGGTCATGAGCAGCAGCCCGAGCCGATTTCCTACGTTATAGAAGCCAATTTGCTCCGGCGAAACCTGATAAAGCCCCAATAGTACTTTATCGAAGCTGACTAATAGTCCGTAGGCAATTGTGGATGTGGAAATCGTCATGGAATAACGGATGTACTTCTTCACAACCGCCAGTGAATAGGTGCCAAAGTCCGACCGGATCAAGTTGATCAATGGATAAACAGAGCTTAAAGCGCAAGCCGCCATAATATACCAGGCAATGCCGATTTCCGACTCTCCCAGCAGAACGGCGGCAATTTTGGCAATATTGATCAGCGTCTGAGCATAAAAATCAGTCATGTTGGACCTGATAATATTGAGCTTCGACGATTGATCCGTTATGTAGATATAAAAGGGCGTCATTAAGTAATCCTGGAGGATAAAAATGACGATCAGCGAGATCTGAAGATCGGTAAAGGTGCCGTTATGACTGAAGTGATTCCAGAGAACAAAAGATAAAACCAGTAACGATGTGAGGACATTATACAGAATAAAAACAACCATGTAGTTCTTGAGTCCTATCTGGTTGTTTTCATTGTACATTTTCAAATGAACGCTGTTAACGGTATGCGTAAAGATCGACTTCACCAGAACCTGGAAAGACATGGCCAGTCCGATGTTGCCCATGATGGTTGGTCCGCCAATACGGGCAATAAATACAGAGCTCAGAATACCCAGGCCCATTGATATGATACTAATGAAAAAATTCTGTCCTATCTTCTTGCCTAACATTATTCATTTGTTGTTTACGGTGGTTACTTTACTCGGTAACTATTCTCTTTCCGGGCGTCGTTGAGTACGATGAGCGGACGTTTCAGTTTATTTTCCAGATGGGCTTCCCGGATACTCTCAAGCCGTTCTATAGGGGTGTAATTGTAACGCACAACAAAAATGGTGGTGTCGATATGATCGGCCAGCGCAAAGGTATCGGCCACTTCACCCACGGGTGCCGAGTCGATAATGACATAGTCGAAGCGTTTCCGCAGTTCGCCGATCAATGTGCCTATACCTGCATTTAGCAAAAACTCAGGCGCATTAGCAGGCAAAGGTCCCGTACCGATAACCGATAGGTTAGGCGTACCCGGAAAGGGCGTCAACAGGCTGTTCAGGGAGGGAGTGCTACCGTTCAGGTAATCCGTTATGCCAACCTCATGCTCCACGCGCAAACCAGTCAGAAGGCGTGGATTTCGGAAGTTTAAATCGAGCAGGGCTACTTTCTTATTCAGAAAGCAGAGGCTTAGAGCCAGATTGATACTAAAGAAGGTTTTCCCTTCTTTGGCTACGCTGGACGTTACCAGAATAACCTGGTGCGGCTGATTGGCAGTTGAAAAATGTAGGTTACTTCGTATCAGGCGAAGCTGCTCAATTATTGGCTTCCTGGTTTCCTGCGATATAACGAAAATCCCTTTCTTTCTATAGTGCGTTACCTCGCCCAGAATAGGCACTGCAACGGCGGTCGACACATCGCTGCGCTGGCGAACCTTGTTGCTCAACAAATCAGGAACAGTAATGAAGGCAAGCGGTAAAATCAGCCCCAGTATGAATGCCAGGGCAAAAATAACGGGTTTTTTAGGCGACACGGGCGTTTTAGAGGCCGTTGCCGGATCAATAACGCGGGTATTTGAAAGGGTAGCTGCCAGCGACAGCGACGATTCTTCCCGTTTTTGCAGCAAAAACGAGTACAAATTTCGCTTAACGCCTTCCTGCCGGTTTATGGCGTTGAGCTGGCGCTCAATATCGGGTACCTGAGTAATGTGCTCCTGTAAATTGTTGATTTTGGCTGTCAGGTCGCCCTGCGTAATGAACAGGCCTCGTTTTACGGTCTTTAAGTTTTCAAGAATGGACTGTCTGAAGCTGGCTAGCTGCTCATCGATGTGTACGACCAGTGGGTTTGTTGTTTCGCTGGTACGCAGCATACGTTCGCGCTGGAGAAGCAGATCATTGAATTTACCAATAAAGTCCTGTAACGTTGGGTCGTTGATTGTCAGGTTGCTGGGTACCAACTCATATTTTTGCTTTTGCCGTACCAGGTATCGTTCCAGCGATTCGGCAATATCGAGTTGTATTTTATTGGCTGATAGCTGATTGTTGTAAATTCTGGATTCTTCGAGATATCCATTTGCTTCGGAGCGAACATCGGTTACCTGGTTTCGGCGTTTGAACTCCTCGGTCGCCTTCTCTATATCCGACAATTCGGCGGTTAAGTCTTTTAGCCGTTCCTCAATGAATTTTATTGTGTTGAGTGCCAGTATATTACGGTCTTCCTTGTTCTCTTTATTGTACACCTCAATGAGCTTATTCAGAATAACTTTTCCTTTCTCCGGAACGGCACTCTGCATGTATACACTCAAAACATTTGCTTTTTTATTAAGCTGAATAATGGCTGTCGCTTTACTGTAGCTGTCAGCCATATCCTCCAGGTTATTGAAGAAGATGAATATTTTTTTGGGTTGCCACCGCATGGCTTCCGGATTGGCCTGAACCGTAAACGTGCCATAAGGACGTTGGATCAACTGGCCAAACCGGTAGGTATTGGCGGGGGGGGGGCCGTCCTGCAACTGAAACTCCTGGGTATTTTTAATGACTATGGCAATCGGCTTTGTATAGGCCGATTCCGAGAGTGTTTTAACGAACAGACGGATAGGTAGATCGGCGCCAAAAATCTCTCTTTTCTTGAATGAATCGGCAACGTAATAACTGGTTTGTAAGCCGAGTTCCGTTAAAACCCGGTGCATCAGGGTCACCGATCTTAACGCTTCGATCTCATCCTCAATACTGGTTGTTGAGTTTAAGATATCCAACTCCTTAAAAATCGGATTACCCGGCCGAATATCGGGGCCTTTCTCTATGTCTTTGATTAACAGGCTTATACTGACATTATATTGCGGGGTGGCCGATTTTAAATAAAGGACGGCCAGTACCAGGCTACCGGCAATGCTGATTACAAACAGATACCAGAAACGCCGGTATTTGTAAAGGAATCGTCTGAAGCTGCTTTCTCCGGATGATACGTAACTTACTTCTCCTTCGGTCATAACGTTTTTCTGTAAATTACTCGGGTTATCGAAAGAGTGATATGATCGTTAAAGCAATCGACGAGACAAGGGTAGTCCATAAGGGAATATACCGGTTAGAAGGGTCCGTCTGGTAAGTCTTCGATTTACTGTCGGGTTCTACATAAACGATGTCATTTTGATGCAGGTAAAAAAACGGCGTATCGAGAGCCGCTTTGTTGGTCAGGTCAATGCGATTGGCGGTACGAATGCCGTTCTGATGCCGGATGACCAGAACGTTCTCCCGCTTGCCAAACACAGTCATATCGCCAGCCATCCCCAGCGCTTCGAGCACGTTCACACTTTCGCGGGTTACGGTAAACGTAGATGGGCGCGTCACTTCGCCCAGTACGGTTATGTTAAAGTTGGTCAGCTTCACGCTTACAACCGGTCCTTTCAGGTATTTCGAAACGTCGAGGGTAAGTTTCTGGGCAGCTTCTTCTTTTGTCAGGTCGCCGAGTTTAATTCGCCCCAGCACCGGAAAGTCAATATATCCTTCACGATCTACTAGATAGCCTTCTTTATCCGATTTATTAGTAAGTGCATTATTGACCATACCCGGTTCGGTAGGGCTGGTACTGCTGGAGGCTAGTATCCCTTTGTTGAATAAAATAGTTGATTCAGGGTTTTGGCTGCTTACGGTTATAGAGAGCACATCATCCGGCTGAATCCGTAAGGGGGAGTTGTTCAAAATCTGTGCCTTTTCTTGATCCAGGCCCCGCAAGTCGTTCAGGTAGATCAACTTACGGTTGGTGCTACAGGCCATTAGTCCAAAAAAAGAGAGAAAAAGTAATCGTTTGAAAATCATTTGTTGAGATGTATTACTGAAAAGGGTTTCATTGGAAACGGATGGTATAATAGGATAAATAATGGGTTGAGAACGGTAAAATTCAGTCAGTTTCTGCGATCAGTACAGTCTAGGCTTACACACTGCCAGCGTTTAAATAGGATACGTTGAATTAGATAGAAATAGGATAGAAAAATTCTATAATGGCTCTCTGCCAGAAGAAAGTATAGCAGCTACACCTTCCCAAAAACAGAAGACAATAAAAAGGTAATGGTATGTTTTATACTTTCAATAGACTATTATACTGTACCCAAGGACGAAGATAATAAATTAGTTTAAATTTTTTCATTTGTTTTAACATTAAGTTAAATAAAATGTTGGTTATGAGGTGGTTAGTTCTGTGAATGAGCATCTTGCGCAGCCGGAAAGGCTATTCTATGATGGGGCATTCGGCATGATCTTTCCAGCTAAAACGAAAAAGGGCTGTTCGCTAAATTTTTGTCTTCGAGGGTGATATTTTGCAAAAATATTATAAAGAAAGCAATTACAATAAACTATAAGTGTAATGGGTAGACAATTAATTACCAGAACTGGCTGTAAAGAGCAATTACAGGCAACTACTGGAGAAAAATAAAGTGAAGTCTTCCAGAATACGGGAAATATCCCATTGATTCTCAGCCCGGATTGACAGTCATTTGCCAGAGTATAGTGTATAAGTTGACGAGTAGTTGGAATTGAAGCTGTCTCCCTTTTTATAAAAGATTACTCACCTTTTCGTCTGGCTGGTAATGGGTTACGCTACAGTAAAAAATAGTCTTTGCGTGCTGGGCCTTCTGGCCCTTCTCCAGGCCTGTTCGTATTCCGTAATTGTATCCAACAAGAATGGGGTAGCGCAACCAGACCCTTTCCGGCAGGAACTGGGTTTTTATAACCTTAAAAAGGTGCAGGATGTCAAGTTCATCAACCGCCTTTCTTTATTGCAGAATAGCGTAATGGTCATTGATTCGACCTGTACGGAAGGCTTTCACTCAATAGAATATAAGATTACGTTCGGCGATATGCTTCGGAACACGATCACGTTTGGCAAACGGAAAGCGGTAAGGGTTCGGATTGTCTGTATAAAACCGTCAAATCAGTAATGTCCATGGCGCAAATAACAACGCATCACGTTACGGACTGGAACAACTATCATTTTAACGGGCCTTACCCAACAAAATGCCTGTTTGATATCGACACCAACCGGACCATTGTTTCGCTCATTGATCGATATACTGATAGCGCCAGCAGTATTCAGGGGTTAATAAGTGATAGTCTGGCCAATAACGAACGGTTTCGGGCGTATGGCAGCGCCTGGTCATTGTCGAATGTAGCCCATCAGCGCGATCGAATGCTTTTTAACGCCAACCTGAACATCCGGCTGGAGATCAAGGACAGCCAGTTGCATCCGTCCACCACTTACCAGTCGGAAAACCTTTTTCTGTTTCAGTGCGGCAACACGATCAAGGAGATTTCGGAGTTCCTACAGAAGAAAGGTAAATCGCTGAAAACATGCGGGGCCAGTAATGGACAAACCATAGCCGGGGCTATTTCTACGGGTGTTCACGGATCATCCATTGATGTCGGGTCTGTTCAGGACTGCGTGGTGGGGCTTCAGCTAATCATCGGCCCTAATGCAAATGATCGGGTATACATTGAGCGTGAAAGCCGCCCGGCGCTGTCGGATGAGTTTGCCCGACGGATACAGTCAAGAGTTATTCGGAGCGATGACTTGTTCAATGCGGCACTGGTGAGCTTAGGGGCATTTGGCGTTATTCATGGTGTCGTTCTCGAAGCTGAGGACCTGTATCTCCTGAAGCGCTATGTCAAGAAAATAAGCAAGGCCGATGCGCTGCAAATTGCCGCAACGATGGATTTTGCCAATGCTCGCTTCAAACTTCCCGACGAAGTGCTGCCGGATGGAACCGTAAACCGACCCTTCCACTACAAACTGTACATAAACCCTTACAACGCCAGTGAGGATTTCGTAACCGAAATTATCTACAAAAAGCCCTATCGAACCGGCTACCCCAACCCGGTTCCGTTCGTGCAAAACGCTATTTTTAAAGACATACCCACTTGGGTGTCGGCATTTGCTGCCAAGCATAAGCGAATCATTCCCAGGATATTGGACGCGTTAAAAAGCGAAGCGTTTCCAAAAGTGGATGACACTATAGAAGGTACGCTTGGCGAAATATTCTGGGACACCTCTCAGTCGAGTGCGGCTTTTGGCTGCGGTTTTGGCATAGACATTGCCGACTCGCCCAAAGCCCTCGACCTGTTCATCGACCTGATGAACGACAAAGGCCCGATACCGGGTATTCTGTCTATGCGGTTCGTAAAAGCGTCGGAGGCCACGCTGGGGTTTACCCGGTTTCCGACTACCTGTATTCTGGAAGTGGATGGAGTGCCCTGGAAAGGAAATCAGAATATGATCTCACTGGACGACTTTCTGACGGATGTGATTAAAACCTTCAAGGATAGCGGCATTGCCTTCACCCTGCACTGGGGTAAAAATGCTCCCTGGTCTTTCCCGAACCTGATCGACCTGATGTACGGGAACGCTGACGACAAATGGAAGGATATGCGGAGTATACTACTCTCGAAGGAAATAGCGCATCTGTTTTCCAATGATTTTTTAAGCACCGTCAACCTGGCCGATTACCGTGTAAACATAGCACCTGACTTCGTGGCCCTACGTGATGCGGTTGCCGCTTCGGTTGTGTGAGGGGTAATTTATGGATTTGGAACGTATGCTTTTTTTAGTAATGTCAGGTTAAAGAACCTGACAGAGAAGGTTTCTCAAAACCTTCTCCAGGGAACATGAATAAAATTTGGGATGACTCATGTTTCAGGCTAGTATTTCATTGACAACTTTACCGGCTGTATCTGTAAGACGGAAGTTCCGGCCCTGGAAAGGGTAAGTGAATTTCTCATGATCGAAGCCCATTAAGTGAAGAATTGTGGCTTGTAAATCGTGGACATGCACCCGATCGGTCACGCCATAGTAGCCCAACTCATCGGTCTGCCCATGTGTGTAGCCTTGTTTGGTGCCGCCCCCGGCCATCCACATTGTAAACGCTTCCAGGTGGTGATCCCGGCCCATATAGGGCATTACCAGACCATTTCGGTTTTCCTGCATGGGGGTTCGGCCAAATTCGGCACCCCATACCACCAGAGTTTCCTCAAGCAGTCCCCGCATCTTGAGATCTTGCAGCAAGGCCGCTACTGGCTTGTCCGAGAGCCTGCATTTGTGCCGTAAACCGCCTTCTATATTGTCCGAAGCCGACGTGCCGTGCCCGTCCCAGCCCCAGTCGAAAAGCTGTACGAAACGGACGTCATTCTCAACCAGCTTGCGGGCCAGCAGGCAATTCATCGCAAAGCTGCCATCTCCGGGTTTTACGCCATACATATCCAGAATAAAGGGTGGCTCTCTCGATACGTCCATCACCTGCGGAACGGACATTTGCATCCGGAAAGCCATTTCATACTGGCTTATGCGGGTCAGAGTTTCCGGGTCTTGAGCGTCTTCGTAGGTTTGACGGTTGATGTCGTTGATAGCTTCGATGGTTTTTTGGCGCATGTTGCGATTCATGCCCTTAGGATCAGTCACGTACAGCACCGGATCACCGCCGGTGCGGCATTGCACGCCTTGGTAAACCGATGGCAGAAACCCACTGCCGTACACACTTTTTCCCGCGTCGGGTTGCCGCCCGCCCGACGCCAGCACGATAAAGCCGGGCAGATTCTGGTTATCGGAGCCTAGTCCATACACGGCCCACGCACCCAGACTCGGGCGGCCCAGCCGGGCGCTCCCCGTATGAAGCAGCAACTGCGCCGGGGCATGGTTGAACTGGTCGGTGTGCATGGCTTTCAGGAAAGTGATCTCGTCGGCCATCGTTTGCAGGTAAGGAAGGTAGTCCGATAACCACGCCCCCGACTGACCGTACTGGCCAAACTTCCCCTGAGGGCCCAGCATCTTGGGAACTCCCTGAATAAAGGCAAACTGTTTACCTTCCAGAAAAGCCGCCGGACAATCTTTACCGTGGAATTTCTCCAGTTCGGGTTTGTAATCGAACAGTTCCAGTTGAGAAGGAGCCCCTGCCATATGGATATAAATGACCCGTTGGGCTTTAGGTACAAAGTGCGGCACGTGTAAAGATGCGTCCGAACGGATAGCCGTTGTTTTTTCCCTGGTTGGCCCGCAACCATCCAGCAGTGAGCCCAGCCCCAGCACGCCCAAACCAAAACCAGCGGATTGCAGGAAGTGGCGACGGGTCTGACGCTGCACGTCGGCATGAAGTAGTTCGTTCAGTAACTTGTTCATCGTTGGTTTAGCTGGGAGAAATGGCGTGTGAAAGTGCAGAACTATTCTTTGGTGACTACTTTATCGAGGTTTAGCAGCACGTTGGCCGAAACGGTCAGCGCGGCCAGTTCCGGCGATTTTGCGCTTGCGTAAGGCAGGATGTCATTCACCTCGGCAGGGGAGGCTTTAAACGTAGACAAGGCATCAGTATAGGTAGCCAGCAGTACCGTCAGCTTTCTATCCTCGATTGGCTGGAAGGTGAGCATCCGGTACCCCTCGCGCAACTGTTGCGCCGGTGTTGTCCCCCTTCGCTGCATGGTAGAAGCCAGTTTTTGGGCAGCTTCCAGGTACACCGGATCATTGAGCGTGACCAAAGCCTGCAACGGGGTGTTGGTAGCTATTCGTCTCGACTGGCAGAACTCGCGGCTGGGGGCATCGAAGGTCGTCATGGACGGGTAGGGGGCCGTGCGTTTCCAGTAAGTATAAATGGCGCGTCGGTAGCGGTCTTCGCCCGTACTGGTTACCCAACTCTCGCCATTATAAGGCGATTGCCAGATTTTATCCGGTTGCGGAGGCATCACGCTCGGTCCGTATTGTTTATAAGAGAGCAGCCCGCTACAGGCCAGGGCCTGATCGCGCACCTGCTCCGCACTCAGCCGCACCCGGGGGCCGCGCGACAGCCAGCGATTGGATGGATCTTTCTCTGTCTTTTCCTTCGTGCTTTCCGACCGCTGTCGATACGTGGCCGACAGCACCATTCGGCGGAGGAGTTTCTTTACCTGCCAGTGGTCCTGTTCCATGAACTGCACGGCCAGCCAGTCCAGCAGTGCCTGATGAGTCGGTTCGCTTCCCTGCGACCCAAAATCTTCCAGCGTTTCGACAATGCCCCGTCCGAAAAGCTGCTCCCAAAAACGGTTTACGATAACGCGCGCAGTGAGGGCATTATTCCGACTAACAATCCATTTGGCCAGCCCAAGCCGATTGTTCGGGTAGCCAGCGGGCACCGGGGCCAGTAGCCGGGGTACTCCCGGTTTAACCTCAGCGCCTTTAACCATCCAGTTGCCCCGCACGAAAACATGGGTTTTGCGGGCAAAGTCCCCGTGGCCCTCCCAAATCACCGGCATGCTCTCGGCAGGTCTGACCAGAGTCATGGCATAGTCGGCGACTACCTTCGCATAGTTCGGCTGACCAGCGCCCGGCAAGGGTTTTTGGAAAGAAATCCAGTTTATCTGAACCCATTCCCTAGGAGATGCAGGGCTTTGCAGCGAAAGGTAGACATCATGTTTTCCCCAAACGGAGACAATCGGTGCTATCAGGACCGTATCACGGGCAGCTAGGTTGAGGGTTGTCAGTACCGGGCCGTTCAGCTTGTCGAGATGCAGCGTCAAAACGGCATTTTTTGCTTTTGTGCTTACGTTCAAAACAACGCTGGCAGTCCCTGACAGGTTAACCTGCGGAATCCGGGCATTGCCCTTGTCTTTAACGCCATAATACGAGATTAGCAAGGCGGTCGATGCGTCTCCTTTGATAAAAGAATGGGCATTGATTTTGGGTTCTAAGACCCGCATGAACTGCGTTTTTTCGACCAGTTGCTCCGGTTCATACCGACTGATCCACTGTTTAATTCGCTCGACCCGCGCGGAATCCTCCCCTTTGTAAAAGCGCAGTTTCGGCCACTCATCCCATAGGTCTTCGTCCCGGGAATTGTTGAAGTAGGCCATGTATTTGTAATAATCTTCGTGCGGTATGGGGTCGTAGGGGTGGCTGTGGCACTGAACGCAGGCAAATGTAGTACCCTGCCATACCTCCCAAGTCGTGTTTACACGGTCGATTTGGGCGGCCACCCGAAATTCTTCGTCATTGGTGCCGCCTTCATTATTAGTCATGGTGTTGCGGTGAAAGCCCGTAGCAATCAGGTTTTCTTCTGCTGGAAAACCGCCTGTATCATTCGTCAGCAAATCGCCCGCCAGTTGCTCAATCGTAAAGCGGTCGAAGGGCTTATCCTGGTTAAATGATTTTATGACGTAATCCCGATAAGGCCACATGGTTCGACCACCGTCGCTTTCGTACCCTTTCGTATCGGCATACCGGGCCAGATCCATCCACATGGCCGTCCATCGTTCCCCATAAGCTGGCGATTGCAGGAGCCGGTCAACAACGGTTTCATAAGCATGATTGGACGTATCCAGCTCAAAATTCCGGACTTCGCTCTCTGTTGGTGGCAGACCGGTCAGGTCCAAACTCACACGCCGGATGAGCGTCGCCCTAGATGCTTCGGGTGAGAACGACAACCCTTTTTCGGTTAGTTTTTCGACGACAAAGCGGTCGATTTCATTTTCAACCCAGTTAATGGCAGGAGTATTTAAAAGACCGAACCCATTACTAAGGGTTCGTAAAGAAGGAACATCGGGTTCGTCAACTCGTTTGTAAGCCCAGTGCGTTTCCCAGTGGGCTCCCTCATTAATCCATTGTTTTAGAATGGTTACCTCCTCCTCGTTCAGCGGTGTCCCATGCTTGGGCATTCTCTCGTCCGGATCGTCGGATTGTATACGGCGGATTAGTTCACTGGCATCGGCATCTCCACGTACCACTGGAATCTTCCCTGATTTACCCGGTTGGGTCAGTTCGTGTTCAAAGAGAAAACTAACATTTCCGGCTTTTTTTACGCCCCCATGACAACTCAGGCAATGCTTGTTGAGGATTGGCTTTACGTCTGCGTTGTAGTCTACCCGATGACCAAACCAGGGTGGAGACCAGGTTAAGTAGGTAATGACAACGGCCGCTATGCCTACACAAATGCCGAGGTGTTTGGTCATGATCTCGTCGGTCAATTAGTTCCTGTCCTACCGGCAGACAGCGCTGCCGTATGTTCTATTGAGAATCAGCCGTAAATATCAACGTTCTCGTGGTCTGGCATTGGTATAAACTGCCCGCCGACCTGCGTATACACGCTACATTCTGGGAAAATGACGCATATGCACAGGTCGGCAGGTAGTCTCGTAATTTATAAAGTCAACTGTTGAAGAACAAGTCGTTTAGCTGTTGTAAGCCGTCGATACTGTGTTGCCGCCTTCGCCCGTCCAGTTCGTATGAAAAAACTGCCCGCGTGGTTTGTCGATCCGTTCGTAGGTATGGGCACCGAAGTAATCCCGTTGGGCCTGCAACAGATTGGCGGGTAGCCATTCGCTGCGGAAGCCATCCAGATAACACAGTGCCGAAGTCAGCGAAGGGGCCGGAATACCATTGATCAGAGCCGCAGCACACACCCGACGCCAGCCATCCTGTGCCAATTCTACTTTCTGTTTGAAGAAATCGTCGAGCAGCAGATGCGCAAGTGCCGAATTGTTGTCAAAGGCTTTTTTGATGTCTCCCAGAAACGCAGAGCGGATAATACAGCCACCCCGCCACATCAGGGCAATGCCGCCATAATCCAGTTGCCAGCCATACTCTTTAGCGGCTTCCATCAATAAGTTGTAGCCTTGTGCGTACGAGATAAGCTTGGCACCGTATAGCGCCATTTTCAAATCGTTTAGCATGGCCTGCTTATCACCACTAAACTCGGGTTTTGGCCCACTGATTAGTTTTGATGCCTCTACCCGCATATCTTTTTGGGCCGATAAAAAGCGAGCAAACACCGACTCTCCGATCAATGTAAGCGGAACGCCTAGATCGAGAGCCGCCGAACCCGTCCATTTACCTGTACCTTTTTGTCCGGCTTTATCCAGAATTTTATCAATCATGGGGCTGCCGTCCTCGTCTTTATACGCCATGATGTCGGCAGTGATTTCGATCAGATAGGAGTCCAGTTCTTCGGTATTCCATTTGGTAAATACTTCATGCATTTCATCCGCGCTCATGCCCAGCAGATCTTTCATGATCTGATAGGCTTCGCCAATAATCTGCATGTCGCCATACTCGATACCATTGTGGACCATTTTTACGAAGTGTCCGGCCCCGTCGCTGCCTACCCAGTCGCAGCAGGGCACACCGTTGTCGACTTTGGCGGCAATCGACTGGAAAATATCTTTTACAAAAGGCCATGCCTGGGCACTTCCTCCGGGCATCATTGATGGGCCGTGTAAGGCACCAATCTCCCCACCGGAAACCCCCGTTCCTACATATAGAAACCCTTTGCTTTCTACATAGTGGGTTCGGCGGATGGTGTCCGGGAAATAGGAGTTGCCCCCATCAATAATTATATCGCCCGGCTCAAGATGCGGAATGATCTGGTCAATAAAATCATCCACAGGCTGACCAGCTTTTACCAGCATCATCACCTTGCGCGGTCTTTCCAGCGATGCGACCAGCTCTTCAATAGAGTGGGCACCGATAAAGTTTTTGCCGGCTCCTCTGCCGTTTATAAAGTTGTCGACTTTCTCAACCGTTCGGTTGTAAACGGCTACGGTGTACCCTTTGCTTTCCATGTTGAGTACAAGGTTTTCACCCATCACGGCAAGACCAATTAGGCCGATGTCTGCAGTTTTTGTCATTACGTGAAATCTACTAATTATAAGTTGTATTGGTTTGGTTTAAGTAAGTATCGCCTATGGCTGCCCTACTCATTTCTAAAGGTCGTATCGCTTTGCTGCTGGTTGTCAGGAGGTCTGCTGCTTTCGTGGCATTTTCTGTGCAAATCGAGACGAAACGAACGCTAAGATAATGCCCTCCACCGCCGACATACAAGGGCCTGAAGTTTTCGGGACGTAGTAAGTTATACGTTCAATCGGCTCAGGGGTTGTCCCAACTCCCCGTTATTCAAGCTGTTTCGTAGGCTAATCTATGAGAATGAGCCTATTAAGTTCTTGATCGTTAATGAGTTGTTTATTTTCTGTTCGTATCCCTACCGGGAGGTACCACCTCACCAACCTGCGCTGTTCTAATGCTCGGGCGCTATGAGTTCATAAAAAGGAGGAAAGCAGGTCCCTTTCTCACGGAAGGCTATTCGGGAAGAAAGTTAAAAGCCAGCAGGTTCCCGGCTGTCATCATCAGTTAACTCAAGCATAAACAGCCTGACAAAGTCAACATACTGTTTTTATATGCGCAAAACCGAAAATAGCCTGTGGTAAAAGTCAATTGCCAACGATAGAAATATTTTTTTCGAAACAGAAAAGCTTTAAGCTTGTGTACCATTTGGCATATTCTTCACGGGGACGTACGGCTTCATGCACTTCTTTTATAGCAGTTAAGGCATATTGTAATTTGCTTTGATTGGGCTCCCCACGCATGACCGAACTACAGTATTCCTGATACTCCAGAAACGATTCAACATACTTATATTCAGGTTGCTGATCATACCCTGAACCTTCAAACTCCTTTAATTCAGTAATGATGTTACGGCTATTAGTTAGCTTATTTTCATCTTGGCTAATGGCATATAAATAAGCAAAAGCAACAATAATACCGGTCATTAGAGCCGCTTTTGTTTTTATAAGGACAATATTATCCGGTTCTTCAACAAGTAAGAGGTTATAGTTTGTAAGTGCCTTAAAAGCACTTTCGAGGCCTTGCTCCAGATGTAGTTTCGCGTTCATCGTATCCCCTTCAAGATTGGTACTTGTTGTAGGGATATAGTCTCTGAATTTACAATAATGATACAGGAATAGTCCGTGTGAAAACCGTGGATCTTCGGGGTATGAAGCAATGCCCTTATGAGCATAATATTCTGATTTTTTGTAGTCTAAATTTCTACGGCATACCCAGCACAAGAGGTAATAATAGTCGCCTAACAGCTCTTTGTGGTTGCTGTCATTCTCTATTAGAGGAAGCTGTTTTTCCGCAACGTTAATAACCACAAATTCTGGCGTTATAACAAGCCCTTTTTTTCGGTCAGTCGGGATAATAATATTTAACAGACAGCGAACCAGAATATCTTCCGGACCGGGTTTCCCCTGGGCGTTAAATGATTCCTGTACATTGCTGATAATTAATTCTCTGATTTTTTCCTCCAGAAATTCTTCTTTATCCTGTAAAGACTCAACTTCATCAATAATGTACTGCGTAACGATTTTTTTGATTAGTTCTTTCTGATCTCCTCCGTTTTTAAAAAGCAGTGGGAGGTGATGCCCCGTTCCAAATACGTAGTCGTTTCCGCGCTGGATAAGAAAAGAAGGTTTATCTTTAGCATGAGGCTTGCTCCTAAGCCATTTATTGTAATGTTGGTGAAACTCCAGTTCGAAATCTATTGTGCCAAGTATTCCCTTTGACGTATCTTCCAGTGCATCGACACCTTTAATAAATACCTGTTCCTGTAGTTCTTTAAAAAGTTTAGATAAGTGTCGGTAATTACCCTCCGCTTCATTCAGGCGGTTAAATAGACGCTCAAAATCCTTAAGCTGTTTCAATAAATTTTCATGCGCGTAGCGATTCCGTAAAATATTGATACGCTCATTAAATGCTTCTTCAAACTCGGTAGCTATGGCTTTGTCGCTATCACTTACTCTCTTTGATACAATTTTCCTTATTTCGACTAAAGTAGCCTTGATATCGTTGTCCTCACGTAACAACGTCTGTATGAATATTTGCGCTGACGTTCTGTGGAAATGAAACGCCTTTTTGCCGATAACTGGATAATCAATTATGTTGATATCATCGTTGAAATAAACATCCCGTGACGTATCCGTAGAAGAAAGGAAAAGCAACAGGTACTTTTCCTGATTTTCAATAAGTGTATTGTTGATTTGACAAATCCTGTCAATGGCCTTACAGTCTGCCTCAATAGCGACTTTTCTGTTGTCACGCTTTTTACTAAAGGCTTTCATAAGTCGCTCAACCACCGCTTCCCGGCTGTTCTTCGACATTTCGAAAGCATACTCTATTGGTTTTAAGGCAGCAAATTCGCTAACGATGCGGTCAAATTCTTCGTAATTAACGATCAGCTTTTCGCCAACAAACGAATTATAGCGTTGGGCTCCCTGCTGCAAAACACCAGAAGCGGCAGAGATAAGTAAGCCAAAGTCATTCTTTATATCTTTGCCACTATTACTAAATAAATAATCAGAAAAAGTTTTATAGTCGTTATGAAATTTAATTCGTTTAAATAGATTTTCAATGATTTTATTTCGTAACTCCCGCAGCTCATCCTGATATTCATCCAGTAGTAAGAAGATATTATTGGTATCGAAAAAACGTGAAAGTGCTATGAATTGGTCCGAGATATAAGAAACGGAGTAGCCATCTTTAGTATACCCGTTTTCGGTGAGAGTACTGTCTATTCCAAACGGATAGCAGTACTTACTAATTTCATGGAGGTCAGGCGTACAATAAAAGCTATAACCTTGCTGCTCTAATTCTTCCTGATGAATTAAATCGTCTATTTGCCGTATCGTTAATGTTTCGAATATGGAGTCCCGCATGTCTGGTAATAAGAAAGTAAAATGTACTTTTAGGAAATCAGTTAATTATTTAACCAAGCCGTGATCTAGAGCTACTTAAAAGCAGCTTGCTCATGAACGCGGGAGGAATAATATAATCCTTTTTATGACGTCTTTGTACGCTTTTGGTAAGGTCGGATGTCTTAGACTTAATAATCAAATAGCTAAGTAATCGCTCACAATCTTCATCAAAGTGAGAATCCTCTTCTATAGCTGAAAGCCACAGAACCGTTTCATCCGTTAGTGACTTGAAAAAATCGTTATCGTCAACATCATTTTCTGTATCGCTGAACCAATTATGGATGACTCTGGCTGATTTGTTAATGTAAGTTATTTCATCAAACGTTACCACTATCGCATCAATAATAGCCTTGTTGGTATGATCTATATATTTACATACGTCTTCTAAAAAGAGATTGAAGTCTGGAGATGAACCATACGTTACTCGTGTACTGAAATAGCGCAAAGCCGCCTGAAAAAAATCAGGGTCTTTCTGGTGGCGTACGTCACGTAAGAAGAGTTCTCTTAGTGCATTATCATTATCATAGTCGAAGAGAACAGTTAATAAAAGGTAATGCAGGTTTAGCTTCTGATAATATCGCTTATATAATTCTTTTCGTTCTATGATTTCATAAAATTTGTCAAAATAATGTGAAATTGAAACATCCTCAAAAAAGCGGATTAAAAAATATAGTTCGTTAGTATAACTTTTGTTTTTTCTGTAAAAATCAAATACCTGTAAGAGAGCGCTCTCAAATATTTGTTCATCAATTTTATTCTCTTTAAGGTGTTCGTACAGATATTGTAAGTTATCCGCAGGAAATTCTGATGCCGGGAATGTGATCGCTAAGCCAAGCGGTTTACCTTCTAGAATGTTTCGGATCAGGGTATACCAATGCTTAACAGAAGTTGCGTTGTTTTGTCCTAGAATATGTTTTGCCGATTCGTATATCATACAGTTTTAAATCTTTTCAGCCCTTCATCAATTAGTCCGTCCCGGTTATCATGCGTACTCAGGCCTTTAACTGGCCCGCTAATCTTATGCAAAATAATTTGCTTTTTCTTGTCGTCAGTATCAACGTTTATTACATCGATTATGCGTTCGAAACCTTGATTTTTATGATTTTTAGCCCGAAGCGAGAAGGTGCGGCCCCAGCCATCCATATTACCATACGAAAGAAAGGGGCTATACGGCACATCTTCTGGTGAGCCATCCGCCTTTTTAATTTTTATCGTTGTATTCCATGTGGCCTGGGCTGTGGTTGACTGGTATGCCGTAGGAATTAAGCCAGACGGAAGCTCCAGGTACATCAACTCGGTGCCATCATGACTCAAATGCCGTAAGCCAAGTAAATCTACCAGTATTGTTGCGGCTTCATCGCCGTGAACCGTAAGGATGCCCTCCACCCACTCACATGGGGCCAGCCAAAAAACACTGGGCTTTGGCTTTTTTATGTGCGTATCGGTGTAACCCCTTGCCAGCAGGTTATCGACAGGTAGTTTTCTGTAGCTACTACTGTATGTTTTCCATTTGCTAGTTGTGGGGGACGGAAAGGTATAGTATTTGTCCACGTCTTCCTTTTTCATGATGGTGGCATACTTCTGGCAGTTAGCTCGTATATGCGTGTTGTTCGTATAGCCAGAGAATAGGGGCCCTTCAGTATGAACTATAGCCTTAATCGCATCCTGAAATTGGGTAAAGAATTGATCCACCGGTTGCTTTACATCGACTTTGTACAAGAGCGATTCGTAGCGCTCTATTGGCAGCGAGCCGTGATATAAATCAATAGCCATACATAACAAGAGTTGATACGTTAAGGGCTTATCTTCGGCAACCAGTAGCTTAAGGATTTTTTTGATGTGTCGTTGAACAGGGGCGGGGGAAAGGCTGAACTGACTAGCAATAAAATCTTTTACAGTTTCTTTATTCATGAAGATGTGGTTATTAGAAACAACTTCTGACTAATTTTCAACTGTAAATTTAATTGAACAAATAGATAATCAAAGTACTATTTAATATTCTAAGTCGCTGGTTGAAAGGTATTTAAGTGACATATTAACATGCTTATGGTTATTGCATGTCAGAGGCTGATGCTACCACGGAAGGAACGCTTTTCTTCTTCATTTTAGCTTATTATCATAGTAAGCGAGTTGGTAGATGTACTTTTTAGGCAGTCGCTCTGGCGTTGCTGTTGTCAATGATCTGGACTAGCTGAACGGTCTTGCCACTAAAGAGATTCGATACACCCGAACTGTCAATATTGGTGAAGGGTTGACGATACAGGACTTTCTTTTCGATAACGCCGTTCTCAGCCAAGTAGTGAGTGAGTGTATTGATAAATTCAATCTGTACGGCTGACATCGATCCGTTATCGAGGAGAGCTGAGAAGGCCGATTTACAAAGCAAGGGCAAGCAATGTTATAGCGGATGAAATAGACGGAGATACCGAAAAATTCCAGCCTAATCAATCTTGTTGAAAATAGACTACTATATTAGATAAGAGGTCGTTTATGTATCAAATTGTGTTCAATGTAAATAAAAAAGCACTCACAATTTAACGTAAGTGCTTTTTCTATATGGCTCCCGAAGCTGAGGTGTTATTGTTCAGTTAACATATTCATTATTAGTGGAATACGTCTAATGTTTATTATATAATGTGAGTTAATGCAAATTCTTCTTTTAAAGTGTAGTCATAAATTTATCACAAGCTATTGTAATTCAAGGGGTTACGTGCATTTCTCTGGAGTATTTGTAATAATATTTGCAACTTTATCGGGTATAGGTAAAAGCATTAACTTACTTTGAGTGAACAAATGATAGTAGAATTAATCAAAGCTATCTTATAAGAGATAAAGCGAGTTTAATAAGATCTGTTTACCATATAAAGTAATTTCGACTGGTAAAAATTCTAATGTATTAAATTGTAATCACAGTTATTACATGTTTTTAGATTGTTAATATTTTCAAAGATTTAGATTACTATTCAAATGAAAGATAGATTTTGGTCTTATTACTGGGGATCTTTTAGAAATAAAGATATTATAAAGTATAGTGTATTGCTGACTATTATATATATATTTAATTTTCCTATAAATAAGTTAATAAAAAAATATATACGAGATATACTATTTGAGGGGTTTGATAGTCAACTCTTTACTTCAATAATGTCGTTTCTTTTGTTTTTATACAGCCTGTATTTTTTTAAAAAAAAATTCACTTCTAGAAGATATATATCTGTAACGTCAGTTATATTTTCACTCTTGTGTTTTTTATTTTATTTAGTAAAATATAGAAGTAATATACTTGATTATAATTTTGTGTCATTCTTTTATCTTAATAATTTATATATAATTGATGTAGTTTTCATTAGTCTTTCGATTATCGGGTCAAAATACATTTATATCAAAGAAGATTCTAATAAAACTAATAGTAATCAATACCATTTAATAGAAGATAATTTTGAGGAAGAAAATTCAGATGAATTGTATCGTGAACCATATGCTAAAGAAGTTTCAAAAATTATAAACGATTCAAAAACGAAAAAAGTATTCTCTATAGCAATTACTTCTGAGTGGGGAAATGGTAAAAGTGTATTTATTCGGTATATTGTAAAGCATTTAAACGCTCAAGATTCAATCGTATTATTTTTTGAGCCTTGGAAGTTTGAAAATGTGAATCAGTCTTTGAGTGTTTTTTTAAATGAATTAGATAAAGAGTTTAAAAAGTATGATAGTGAAGCCGCTTTTTTAATAGATTCTTATACAAAGAAGCTGGCTAATGTAGAGTCTGCTAAGTTATTGAGTTTATCAATTAATGAATTATTATTTGCTTCTGGAAATGATGAAAGTAAGCAGATTGAAAATATTAATAAGATAATTGACCGCATTGGAAAAAAAATAATTATAATAGTTGATGATTTAGATAGACTAACTAAGGCCGAATTATTACAGGTATTTAGTATAATTCGTAATTATTTGGATTTTAAAAATGTATTTTTCCTCTCAGCTTTTGATAAAAATTATGTAAATAATCAACTTGCCGAACTTGGAAGTGGTTCTGAAAACTTTATTAATAAAATATTTCAATTGGAAATTTCGCTTCCTCCGATAAATAAAAAATTTTTAAAAAGCATTTTAATTAACCATATCACCAGTGCTCATTATTCATCTGTTGTTAAAAAACAAATGGAAATTGCGATCCATAGAATAGACTTAAATCTTTATGATAATAACATTCAACCTGTTGGTTTAGAGGATGTTAATATCTACCCTAGCGTAAGTCTTATTAATATTTTATTCAAAAATATTAGGGATGTAAAAAGATTTATGAACAGTTATAATATTGCTTATGTATCTATTGGTTCTGAAATTGAGATAATAGACTTATTTTTGCTTGAATTATTGAAATACAGATTTTTTTACGTTTACGCTTTGCTAGCCAATGGTGAAATAATAACATGGACTAAACAAAATTCCTTGTATAGGTTTGATAGTACTAAGTTGGAGGAACAATTAAAGGGTAAGGAAATAGCTATGCAGCCTTATAATATAAAAGTAATATTAAAATTATTAGAGGTTATTTTTCTAGATTCTAATTCAGAACGATCAATATCTAGACCTAGATATTATCATTTATATTTTAATTACCAACTATTAGGCACAGACTCTATTGTGAAATATAGTAAAAAGATATATTCAAGTAAAGATGTGCTGAAGAATTATATGATTGAACTAATTAGAAATTATGAAAATAATTTAGATGATAAAAGCATTGAAGAATATTTGTTTAACATAAAGCAAATAAGTTACTTTGATGATAGCCAAACCTTTGAGAACGTGGTTTTTTCATTGATTTTTCTATATTTTAATTTAAAATACAATGAATTAAAAATGCAAGTTAAAAATATTATTGAAGTCTTAGGAATATATATACCTAAAATTACAGTGTATAATAACGGAATAATGATTATCGATTTATTTGATGAAATACTTAATGATGAAAAATATAATAGTTCTATAAAGTTAATGTTCTTGTGTGAAATACTTCAAAGTATTACTATTAGTAATGACAATGAATTCCTGCCATATATAACTTCAAAAACTACTCGTGTTTTTAAAGAGGAACTCAATTCATTTGAGTCTAACGAGGTAATGATATATTTAGACTTTAAACTTCTATACAATAAATTATATAGGAGTTCTATTTGGTCTGATGAAGATGTTATAAAGGATTATTCTAATTATTTATTAAAAAATTATAAGTATTTTTTATCCAATCTATTTGAGCCAATAAAAGATGAGAATTCAGTGAATGATTATTACTTTATAAACCCCATTGCGTTATATATGTTTAATAACATAGATGGACTTAAAACTTTTTTAAATAAATTACCCCTAGACGCTTGTACGGAATTTATATCCTCAGAATTAAATAATATTACTTTGGGTGACACTTTTCATTTTCCGGATTTTGCAAGCCGCTTTCCGTGCAACAAGTATTGAAAAAGATTTTATTTGTCAGAAGAAGAGTAATTTACGGAATTTCATTCTTCCTCTAAAAATTCAAAAACTCCACTTACCCAATTGCGTGCTTCGCTAAGATTTATTTTTTCTTTATCTCTGCGTTTCATACGCTTGTAAGCATCAATGAACCATTTTTCTGTTATAAAACCTGATGTAACTATTTATATTAATCTTTTTCAATGTCACTTAGATCAATTCCTAATTCATTTGCTTGTCGTTTTAATTCTTCAAAATCTTCCTCCTCTTCTTCAAATCGTTTATTTTCTTTATCAATTAATTCGTTTGCACTCTTGCGAAATAAAGATGCCATAGAGTAGAGGAGATCATTCTTGTGTCTAAGTACTTTATTCGCGGTACGTAAGCGTATGACTTTGCCTTCTAACTCTTTTATCCGTTCTGGTTGTGGACTACTGTTGTAACCTAAGAGTTCAAGGATAGAAACACCTAATACTTCAGCTATCTTCTCAAGCATTTCGATTGTCAACCGCTTTTCCCTTTTTTCTATACGAGGGTAGTTTGTCGGTTCAATGCCTAAAGCCCTTGCTATATCACTTTGCTTAATTCCTTTCTTTTCACGAATGGCTTTGATATTTTCTGATATCATTTTAATCAGATTTTGATTAATGCAATATTACAACTAATGTGATTATAAGGCAATTATCAAATTATGATAAATAAAATTCATCATAATTTGATTTATTATATCATTTAATGATTAGTATTGCATCATTAAATGATGAAGATTTGACTTATGCAAAGAAACAGTTCCATTAGCGAAGCCCTACGATCTTACGAAGATCGTATAAAGGGGAAGTTTAAACCCGACCGAAGATTTTACGGATCGGTGGGCATCAACCAAAAGCGGTTTGGTCAATTAGTAAGAGGGGAAAAGCCAATTATGGGATTTGAAGCTCGTAACCTGTCTCAATTCTTTGGCGTGTCTTTAGAAAGTCTCATTTAACAAAAATAAGCCCTGTATCGCGGCCAGGCGATACAGGGCTAACTCTCAACCAATCACTGAATTATTATGCCAAAGGTAAAACAAGCTGAGCCGTCAGCAAAGGAAAAGCGCATGAACCGCTTAAGCGTTCAGCCGTATTTGCGAGTTACTAACCTGTATCTTAAACTGTCTTATAGTGGGAAAAGCATTTCCTTTTCTACCGGCTTGTCATGCCGGCCTAAACAGTTGGACAAAAAGGCTTTCAGTATTGAAGGAAATGAGTCCGCTACAAACTTGCTACAGGGTTTAAGGGCTGACTTTCAACGGACATTCACCGATTTTCTACTAACAAAGCGAACACCTGATTTAAGGAAAATAAAGGACGTTGTTTTGCAGAAGCTAAGTGCAGACCCAACTATACCAACTTTAATCGAATGTCTGGAGACATTCTTCAAGAATGAATTTGAAGCCTTGACGGGTATCGACTATGAACAAAAGACCGTTGAGAAGAAACGGTACATCGTGCAACGTATACGGCAATACGTTATCACTCATCATAATAATCCACATTTCAGACTGAGTGATCTTAAGTTAGTCGATGCTCAAAATTTGGTCAACTTCTGCAAACGCACCTTTGGGCATGGTCATAATCATGCCGTTTTACATGCTGAGTTTTTAAAGCGTACCTGTAATTATGCGATTGCAAACGAATGGATGGATAGAAATCCGTTTGCCTTCTTTCGGCCCAGAAGAGACCGTAAAGAAGTTGTTTCATTGAGAGAAAGCCATTTAAAGGCTTTAGAAGATGCCGTTTTTGTTGGCCGTGAGTACAATTATGTAAAGGACGTTTTTTTGTTCTGTTGTTATACCGGGCTAGCTTATGTTGATGTGAGTCAGCTAAGTGCTGAACATGTAGTGACTAAAGAGGACGGTAGCCAATTGCTAAAAATTAAACGGGGTAAAAATGGCAATATGTGTACGGTTCCGCTTGTACCAAAGGCATTACGGATACTTAAAAAGTATGAAGCTAACTCTGATTGCCTTGATAAGAATCGACTATTACCCGTTTATGCCAATCAGGTAATGAACCGTATTTTAAAAGAAATACAAGCCATTTGTAAGCTTCCTGTTCGGCTCACTACGCATGTTGCCCGCAAAACATGTGCTTCTTATTACATCGCAAATAATGTCCCTTTGACTAGTGTAGCCACAATGTTAGGGCATAAGAAGACAAGCACTACTGAGCAGTATTACACCGAGCGCACAGAAGAAGCCGTTATACGTCACATCAAAGAATTTCAAGACCGTCAAAGCGAAGTACAAGCCATTTAATTGACGCTGCCCAACAAAAAACCACGCTCCTGCCAGAACGTGGTTTCCTATTCAATTTTTTAAAGCAAAAGCAAATATATGAAAACTAACTCAAACAGTGAGGAAAACACTGAGGGGCAACCTATTATCCAGCGTATTCAGAAGTTTTTGTTTGACAAACATGAATACCGCGTTAACATTGTATCGAACCAACTAGAACGGAAAGGGGAACCCACTTCTGAATGGGAGTTGGTTAATATGGCCGATATTGAATTTGAGCTATTCAATGCCAATTTCAAAAACTTTAAAGACCCATTAAAAGCACTATTCGGTTCGAGAATCCTTCCAAAATATGACCCGTTTATTACCTATTTTGAAGGTTTGCCCAAGTGGGATGAATCACAGCCCAATTACATTGACCAGCTGGCTGACTTTGTTCAAACAGATGACGGTCTATGGTGGAAACTAATGTTTAAAAAATGGATTGTTCGAGCAGTTGGCCAAGCAATCGGAGAGATTAAATTTAATAAGCAGTGTCTAACCTTAGTTGGTAAGCAGAATGATGGTAAGACTACATTCCTAGATTTTCTCATTCCTAAAGGCTTAAAAAACTACGCCAAAAAGGGTTTTGACTTTGGGCACAAAGATGGCAAGTTTTCTCTCATACAGAACTTTATTATCAATTTGGATGAATTGGCTTCTTTTGAGAAAAAAGAACTAAATAACGAATTTAAAACCGTACTATCTGAAAGTACGGTCAAGTTCAGGCTTCTGTTTCAAAATATCGAAACTCCTTTTGCTCGTCGGGCAAGTTTTGTAGCTAGTACTAACCAGTTTGAATTTTTGACCGACGAAACCGGGAACGTTCGTTGGCTTCCATTCGTGGTTAAAAATATAAACCATGATGCCGGAGGGCCTAAGGGGTACGCGGCAGTAATTGATATTGATCGGGTTTGGGCGCAGGCACAAGCGTTACTGTATGACCCTAGATTTAACTGTAACATGACTCCCGATGAAATTAGCCAGCAAGAACTTCTAAACCGTCGTTTCCTGCGTACAACGACTGAAATGGAAGTAATTGGTAAATACTACCTATCAGGAGAGAAGGGGGATACTGAATCTACTTTTAATACAGCTTCAGACATTGAAGAATATCTACGGGGTAAGGTTTCCTTGCGTCTTCACCGAACGCAAATAGGCAAGGCTATGCAAGTAATGGGTTTTGCGCAGGAGACCAATTACAACCCGAAGAAGGGATACTCAGAGAAGGGATATTTTTTGAAAATGAAGTAAACCTGCCTACTCGCTTACTCGAATCACTAATACTATCTGTAAATCAACTACTTATTAGTAATAAATAGAGTAGATAATAAAGTACTCGATTTGTCTTGATTCTCGAAATAAAGACAAAATACGAGTAGATAGTAAAACAAAGGTACTCGAAAAAAAAGCTTTAAGGTGTTGATTAGTAGAAAGGTAAGTTGAAGAGTAAGCGAGTAATAGATTTTTCACCGCTAAAGAAAAAGGCATGAAAACTAAAGAACATATTAAGCAATTAAAAGCCATACCGATAACACATTATTTAAGTGAGCAAGGCTTACAACCTGTAAAAGCAAATGGGGCTGAGTTAGTATACTACTCTCCCAAAAATGAAGAGCATACCCCTTCATTCTTTGTCAATCCACAAAAGAACGTATTTCATGATTATAGCGGAGTAGGAGAGCAAGGGGACATAATTCGACTCATTCAATATCTAAATGGCTGTAGCTTTATGCAAGCTTTAGATGCATTAGAAGTGATCAAACCGGCGAAGGTACAATCCTTTTCTTTTAGCGGCGATAATCGCTCACAGGCTAAGAAATCATCATCTATGGAGATTGTAAACGTTCAACCCCTACGGAACCGGGCTTTGCTGGATTATGTGGCTAGTCGTAAAATCGCTCAGTCTATTGCATCGACCTATTTGCAGGAGGTCTACTACCATATTAATCAGAAGCAGTATTACGCGGCTGGATTCCAGAATGATAAAGGCGGTTATGAATTAAGGAGCCAATATTTTAAAGGTGGTACTTCTCCAAAGTGGTTCACTTATTTGCCTGTTCAAAATTCAACTGAAATAAACCTCTTTGAAGGAGTTTTTGATTTTTTATCCTGTTGCCAGTTTTTTAAAACGGTAAGGCTAAAAAACTCCAACCTTGTTTTAAACTCACTCACCTTTATTAAAGAAGCGTTACCAGTGTTGTCTGGCTGTTTAACAATTAATGCTTTCTTAGATAACGATAGTGCAGGAAAGCGAGCTTTAGAGTATTTAACTGGTATAGGGCTAACGGTTCGTGACTGTTCGAGCTACTATTTGGAATACAAAGATTTTAATGAATACTTAGTCAGTAATAGTATGCTCTAGCTTGCGACTATAGCTATTTATGCTTGCCGGGTGCTTGCCGGGTGCTTGCCGGGTGCTTTTTGCCATTTAACAGAGTGCTAAAGGGTAGCTAATGCACGGCTAACAAAGATTTAAAGCAGATTTAACACGTACATCCAAATGAAAACAGACAATAAATTAAAACATGGGAAAAATGGGCTTCGAAACTACAGCTTTGAAGAAGTAATGAAAGGTAAAGTTATCAACCGTTATGATCCTGACTTTGGTCACTTCACTGAAGAGTGGACTAACTTCTTCTACATTAAGAAATGCTTATACTGTAGTAAGGAGTTTGAGGCTAAAAGAGTAGATTGTACCTTTTGTAGTCAAAACTGTCAAAAAGCGCACATAAGATTAAGAAAGTTACTATAAAGGGAGGGGCAGAAATCAAACTTGATTTCTGCCCCTCCCTTTATAGTAACTTTCTTAATATAAGACTTACTTAATGTCAAAGTATTGGTATAAATCCATAACGGCCTTGATTTCTTAGCTTGCTAAACTTTATATGATTAATTACTGATTCAACATCAGAAGGGGGCTCCTCATTTTCAATTATTATTGATTGTTTCAGAGGAGATATAGATGCGGCATATCTATAGAAATCCATAGCTAAATCAAAGGATATTACTTCCTCATTTGCTTTAGTTTCTTTATAAGTGAGTAAAGGAGAATCAAGGATAGGAACGCCTATTGAGTAGTTTTTCGTTGTCAACATTTCATTAAAAGCATAAATGAAAATTGAATAAATTATTGCTCGTGAACCTTTTCCTGAAAGTCTTCTATCTTGGCCAGATATAACAAAATCCAGTTTGGATTCACTAAAGCCAACAGACGTGCCTTTAGGGTATTTACATTCTAAAAGTATATCTCTCATTTTTTCACATAACGTTGTAAGTAAAGCGGTTGTGATAGTAATATCCTTACTGCCTACCTTGTTGATTTGTTCTTTAAAGGACAATTCGTCTTTTAGCTTAAATAAATAGGATAATCTTTTGCTTTGAGTCAAAGCTATAATCATATCGTTTTTTTCGTTGTTAATAATATCAATATTTCTTAAAATGTCAGATAATCTTATACTAATGTCATTTTCTATAGTATCATTTAGTTCCTTTAATGACTCTTCCAATTTTGAAATTACAATGGAGTATCTGTTTAACTTTTCATCAATTAAATTGCGAGATTTAATCGATTCAGCTAAGAGTAGTTGTATTTTATCAATTTCTTTTGTACAAGAATCAATAATAGAAATAATATCATCTTCTTGGCAAATACTATTCAAAGGATTTTTGCACAAGGAGCAATATGCATCTAAAGTGTGGCTACCTTTTAATAATATACTCGCTTCAATTGTCGCCTCTAGCCGACTAATGTCACTCCTATAATGCTCATTAAGAACCGAAGAACGATATAAGATCTCCTTTAATTCAGATTTTTCTTTTTGAAATAATTCCAACCTATCGTTAGTTTCTTTTCTTCTATTGTCATTTGTTCTAAACAAACTCAGAAGATCACTGTATTTTTTCCTTTCATTAATTAATCGTACTTCTAGAGTGTCTAACAAATTATCATCTACATGAACACTTTCTTGCAGTTCAAGTTGAGTTTGTTTAATTAATTCATCTAGTAATTCAGCTCTTCCCTTACTATAATTTATATCATTTTTATTTTCGTACGCTACCAAATCACTATCATCATATCCAGTTAATAATAGTTTAAATGTGCTATCATCCGATGTATGGCTAATTACTTGATTACCTCTGATAACAGATTTATCACTTAAAATTCTTGTCTCATCTACCAATATATATTTCACTACATCTCGGTAAGATAAACCTCTAACTTCGCCAGTTTTTTTCGTCCTTACGTATTTGTTGTTTAAATTGTTTATTCCAAGTAAAAAGGTAGAGATATTATCATCTTTTCTTGTATTATGTTTCCTTTTTAATGTCTCGAACTTACTATTATTAGTAATTTCCTTGAATGAAGAATCATAAACCTTAAAGTTACCACCTTTAAGGTCACTTTGAAGAGTATAAAGTTTAGAGTTATCTACAAGTAGTTCAAGAAAAATCTTAGTGTAACCCTTAACCTCTTTAATTTCTTTAGGTATGGCACTTGAGCCTAACATATAATTTATACATTCATAAATATATGTTTTCCCAGTGTCAGAAGGCCCAGTTATTACGTTAAGCCCTTCTTTAAAGCGTATTTCAGCAGGGGGAAGTTTATCTCCCGATAGGTGCAATAAAGTAATGATATAAGCCATTGTCTTAGTTTACTGCCTTAAAGTTTATGTCATCTCCAAAAGGAGATATGTTCTCACGAATGTAATTCTTCAACAGCTCAGGAGTCATTTCCGAGAAATGGTTTATTACCCACTGAGACCTTTCACTTAAAGCTTCAAAATAGGTCGAAGTCATAGATTCTAGAAAGGGAGTTGCCTCTTCACTTGCCTTGTATTCAATTCCATTTGTAGAATAAACTATATTTATCAGTCCTTTTTGTATAAAAAAATTTAATCCATCTTCAATAATAGCCCTTCTTATTAATATTTCTCCTGTGCGATTTGGAGTCGGGGGATGTAAGCTTTTTATTCCATTTTTTACATCTCCCGAATGTACAGTCAAATAATCAAGATAAATTAAAGTTTGAACATCGTGTGATTGAGGAAACGATGAATTTAACAGACATAGAAGTCTTAATCCCGTCTCAATGCTATTATTAAATGGTGATGTATTTTTATTCATCATTTGTCCAGCTTAACCTACCTTCATTGACTAATTGATGACAAATTCCACCCCTATCTTTAACGACACTAACATCACTTAGAGGATTAGAACTTATAACTAAAGATACTGCTTTATTTTCAACTTCTTTTACTTTTTTAAAAGCGTTTTCATATTCTTCTTCAACCGTATTTATTATTCCATCAAAAATTTCATTTTGAAAGTCTTCAAATGTTCCTATCGGCAGGCTATCTCTGTAAAAATTTCTTAGTTGTTCTGCATGATGAAAGTTAATTCTAGCTCTTTCAAAATGTTTTCTATGAACGTTACTATGTTTTAAGTCTTCAATATGACTAAATACTGTTGGAGAACTTGTACTGTATGCTAATAATAGCTCGTCAACATACCTGTTTTCATAGTCTTGTACACCTGTTGGAATTGAAATTAATTTCTCTCTCTCAGGTAAACCACCGCCGAATCTTACTAAATGATTGCTGTGACGTTTATGCTCTTCAATAATTAATTTAGTAGGGATTTTATCAAATATTTTAAAGTTGAAATCATTAACATACTTTAGAAAGTCTCCTTCAAGTTTCACTTCTTCTTTATCTGTTATGTTGTTTTTGCAATTTTTGTCCCAGTTCGCTATTAGTTCTTCTTTTAAAAGCTTTGAATTAGATAGTAACGAGGACAAGGTAGTGCCGCATCCTCTTGGCGCTATAAAGTAATATTTTCTTGGTGCCGTATAATCTCCCCGATGTGTATAGTATAGAATTTTTCCGAATTCCTGCCAAACTTTAGATGGCATTAACACTGAGTCATAATGCTTACATTGATAGCAGTCCCAAAGGCAGTTTACATCTCCTTTTTTTCCAACGTAAGCTACAACATCTCTACCCTTGTCACCTGCTCCAGCTAATCTCTCCGTTTCAGTATATTCAGTTTTTGTATCAAGCCATTCCTCTATAAATGTTTCCCAATCTTCTGCCGAAAAAATTTCAATTGCTTTCACAGGAGGTATTCTTTTCCCATAATTTACTTGGCTTGATGATATATATTTTTCCATCGATAAATTTATGAATGTGTAGACTAATTTAAAATTTTAGTTATAAGTTATGATTTTAGCTTTTGCTATTGAGTGCAATACAAATGTATTAACTTCTTTAATTAACATACTGCGCTTCTTTAAGTGTTTAAAATATAATTTATGATTATCATAATTGTGTATAGAGTAGATTTATTATTAGTCACTAGAAAAGTTACTACAAAAACAAATACAAAAATGTACAAAAAAGCCCCAAATCGTAAGATTTGAGGCTTTTTGCTCCCGAAGCTGGGGAGCCTGATTTTGCGTATCGAATTGATAATCAAGCCTTGTTACAGTCATTTATTTCCATGTAGCGGAAATCTGTAGCGAAACTACGCAAAATCCCGGTTTTTACTACCACGGACGCGGCTCATGACCGCATCTGCCTATTAGCGCTTAGGGCTGTGACGCATTGGGTTTGGCCATGTACGAGTAAGCGGCCGAAGGTCGTCCATTGGTAATTTAATCATTGAACGTTTCTCTGCTGGTACACAATCAAACACAAGGGGTAACTGCCATCCCTGGGTGGTATCGCTAATAGACTCAGTTTTTACCGACTCTATATCTTTCCCTAACTGGCTGCTGACAACCGTACGCAGGATTGATACGGTTTCTTCTAAGCGGGCAATTTCTTTCCTTAATCCGGCATTCTCGGCGGCTAGGACTTGATTCGATATCGAAGGCTGTAGGCTTTCCTTTTCCTCGCCAACATCAGTATAGTCATTAAAAGCCTCCTCCGCTTCTCCAGCGGTCGCCATCGCTTTGCCTTGCGTGACGCCAACCCGTAAATCGTAATCGGCATAAACGGCAACCATCTTTTTAATGAAGTCGAAACCGGGGGCATTTCTCCCCGATGCCACCTGGCGAACAGTCTGCCGGTTCATGCCTGTTCGTTTAGCTACCGTTTCCGGCCCTCCTTTCCGGCTGATGAAATCCATGGTGTATGGATCACCTTTTGATTTTTCCTCCATTTTGTATAAGAATTGATTGATCAATTGATTGCCATTTTAAATCATTTGATTACATTTGCTTATTCCTATCGGAATCATAATGAAATCAAACCGTTACAAATGTAATCAAACCGATGAGCGATACAAGGAAAATATTCACAAATGCCGATCGGGTTTTGTTGCACGGCATTTTAAAAGGAACAGCGGAAAAAACGAAGGGTGTAAAGGTAAGCTGTTGGATGCGCAAAGTGCAGGCTATTTTGGCTACAAACAAGGTTGAAATGACAAAGGAGTCAATCAATCAGGCCATCTTTTGGAAGGCTAACAACCAGGATGTTTGGAATGCTGTCTATGAACTAGTCGAGAAAGAGCGGCCCGGTTTATTCGATGAAATACAACAAGGTGAGGGCAGTTTAGTGGAAAGCGTTGCGTAGTGGCTTCTTTTGATTGCAAAAAGTTGAAAAAAAATTTTGACTTTTTTTAATCAAATGATTGCAAAAGGTTTTTCCATTTGAAATCATTTGATTACATTTGATAAATCAAAAAGAAACCCGGCTGCTACCAACAGACCGGGCCACTCTGAAAAAAACTAACGACGCAAAATTATGCAAACTCTCACAGCTCCCCAAACCCTGACGATCGCTGATTTAGACAACGAATGGGATTTCAGCCCACTTGATGAAGCAATTGAGGAAGCCCGCCCCAATAAGTGCAGAACAGTTGAGTTCATTGACGACAATCACAAACGTGGCTACCGGGCACTGGAATACAAAGTTGAGGTTGTTGCCGGAATCGAATACGATGAGGAGGGATGGGCCTCAAAATACGAAAAGTACCTGGTTTCGATTCGTATAACACCAACGATGCCCCTGCACACAATCGTCCATGAATTGGTCGGAGAAATAAACGCCTTAATCGAATCTTAAATTTTAACCTGGCCCGGCTTACCACCGGGCCACTTACTCTTTACGACTATGCATATTATTGGCAATGCCTTTCTAGTGGTGGTGGTTTTCCTCTACTTTCTTCTTTTCGCTAATGCAACCCGGCGTTTACCACGTCCGTGGACGTTGCTAGCGGCCTGGTGGCGTCGTGGCGGCAAAAAAGACGTACTGTCTGTACTCATTCTTATCATCGGCCTGATTGCTCTAATCCAGTTGTTGTGGTTTCTGGATGCATCCGGCTTAAATCATGTAAGCCGATGAGCCTTAATCAACAGGTTTTTGCAATTCACCTCATGCGCCTGTTCGGTAAAAATGCGGTCGTTTCGGACGTCGTATATACTGAAGCGGACATACAGTTTAGCTTGCCGGTTGATGCCGTTCAGGACTTCCCCCACGGCGTCAACGTGACCATTTACGGGATCGAGAAGGGGCGGTTGATCTGCTCCATTAATGAAATCAGCTTGGAGGGTCAACTTGCCTTTGTCAATGCGTTGGCAAAAGCAGCTAAAAAACGGGATCCGCAACATGCAAGCTAAAAAGCCCAATGATGGTCCTGTTTATGATGCGATTGATTTGACGATAGCGGCATCATTCATCTTACTTATCCTTTACGCTGTCGGTTATCACCTGTCACACTACCAACAGGTTTACGGGCATTTACCGTACTAATATGCAATACACGACGATTATGCACCTGGCGAGAAAGAAGCTCGGTCTATCCTGCAACGAGTATTGTGTTGCGGATATGATTGACCTACTGGCAACGCCCACGTCACCCATACCGGGTTGGTGCCATGCGTCACGCGGTTGGATGGCGGATGAAATGGATCTGTCACGGCAATCCATTATTACGATTGTTCAAAAATTAGTGGTCAAAGGGGTGGTTCTGGAGAATGAATGGCATTACCTCCAGACCACACCTGTTTGGAAAGAGGCATTGGCTGACGCGCATAAAGCCTTAGAAGATGGGGTAAAAGAGGGTGTAAAGAAACTTGACACCCTGTCAAGAAAGTTGACACCTGACAACGGGTGTAAAGAAAGTTTACAGGATGTAAATAATCTTGACAGTGGCTGTAAAGAAAGTTTACAGGAGGGGTGTAAAGAAAGTTTACAGGAGGGTGTAAAGAATCTTGACACATATAATAAGAGTGATAATAAGACTCTTGATAATAAGATTTATAACACCACCTCCGCCGAAAACGCGGGCGAAGCAGTTGACAATCTTTCTGAAAACCTAGACGCTACCGGAACGCCTCCTAACCCCCCTGTTCCGTCCGCCCCCCTTTCCTCCAAAAAAATCTATGGTGATGGAGTGCTGCAACAACAGGTCCGGGATTATGCCCGCTCGAATCTGAATCAATATCCTGTGGATATGTACACAGAATTCCTTTCACATTGGACAACACCTGTCCAAAACAGCGAAAAGCCTGCCGATATCGGAAAGGAGCTATGGCGAACGAAAACCGTCTTTACCCTTGCCAAAAAGTTAGAAAACTGGTATCCCGGCTATCAACGTGACAAGCAAAATCAGCAACGCAATGAATCAAGTAGCAATAATCGATCAGTCAACGGCGCTGGCGCTGGCAACCGAACTAGCGGAACGAAAACTGGCGGTGGCAAACCGGCTAAACGAACTGCAACTATCAAGCCCGGTATGTTCGGTAGTCTTGGCCAGAGTCGCCGGGACACCAGTGACGAAAGCGGACGAACAACAATTAGAATTGATGTGGACTGAAATTATTTCACTCCTGAAAATTCAGTTCAAAGACGAAAGCGAAGAGGAGCAATTTGATGCGGATCTGCCGGTATTGAATGAATGGGTTAAGCGGGAATATAAAACCCTTACCTGTGAAGAACTGACACTGGCTTACAATGCGCTGGTTAAAGAAGAACTCACCAAACCGGACGGTCGATTGATTGAGGCTTATCGGTGTCTGGATCCTAAACACATTGGGGAGGTCATTGCCGCCTATCGTCGTCAGGTCGATAACGATACGGAGATAAATCGGGTAATGTCCCAACATTTATACCTACCTGCTCCAGCTGCGCTAACTGAGTCTGAGATTGACGCTCAGATGGAAAAAAATCTGAAAGATGCCATTAATCTGGTAAAAGCCGGTGTGAACTACTTTGATTTGGGGAATGGGCTGTATGCCTGGCTCTACAAGAAAGGCCGGATACGTCCAACCAATGACGAATGGGAGGAGGCCATAATACTGGCGAAAGCGCGGGTTCGTGGAAGCCTGGCTATTCAAAAAGAAACGGCCGCCAAGCTGGCCGGTTTTGAATCGCTTCGTGCTGTCATCGGCAAACGGCTGGGTACGGTGATGAATGAGGAGGGGGATTATAAACTGCGCGTTCGTCAGGAGGCTTTCCGGATCTGTCTGACCAATTGGCTGAAGCGCAAGACGGGTGTAACGGCTGAGTTGGTTTCCAATCTGCCAACAACACCCTCGCTTAAACCACCTGAATCGGATGCGCAAAAGCCATTCTCTCACAACGATTATATCAAATCGCTGACAGAGCAATTGCCGACGATGGGGGATGAGGCTGTATCTGAATTGCAACGATACTCCCGTCGACGGAACATCCTGGACGTGTACGAACTCGCCACCGCCGAATGGAACGCCCGACAAGCGGCCAAACCAGCCAAAAAGAAAAAATGATCAAGTATGCAATTGGCATTGATCCGGATCTGCACAAGTCAGGTCTTGCCGTCTGGTCAAGAACGAAGAAACAGCACAACTACATTGATTCGGTTGGTGCCTTCGAATTGATCCAACTGCTCAACCTGATCAAGCCTGGGGAGGCCTTGTTTTTCGTCGATGCGGGATGGCTCAACGGTGGCTACTTCCACTACGCCAATTTTCCACCTGAATTTGACACCTGGCATGTTAACGCGCAATACGCTTACCTGGTCAAACGAGGCATCAACGTGGGCGAAAACTTCGGCGTCGGAAAGTTCATTGTCGCTTACTTGATCGACGTACACGGTGAAAATAACGTGCGACTGGTACGGCCTGTGAATGAAAAGTGGGATGCCACAAAGCTCAAACAGCTAACCGGCTGGAGCAAACGAACAAACCCCGATAGTCGGGATGCTGCCCGCCTCTGCTGGCAGCGGATCTAATGCAATCAAATTTCTTTCATCTATAAACCAGTTTTCATTATGTGGTTCCTTTCAAAAATTAAGTATGGCATTCAGGATTCATTAGGCAAATGGAAAGCCATTTCAGAGCAATTTCTACATGATGCCATTTCCTATGGTGACGTTGAAGCGCAATTGACGGAATTCCTAAAAGATCGCGTGAAGGACTACGAACACGATATATCAAAGGTCCGGTATTATTCGGTTTATGAACCTCACGTAAAGGGGGCTTTTTATAAAGTGCAGTATGAGGAAAAAACCACTACTAAGGCGGGCGTTGAGAAAATTACCGTCAAATCTCATCTGGTTATTGCGTTGGATGTACCCGATGCCGAACGACGGGCCAAAGAGTACATGAAGAATTGGGTAACTGATACCAAGATCATCGGTGCCGATAAGACCAAAATCCTTGGGGTATGGCACCCACACAATCAGCAATGGAAAGACGATTTCACTGAACGCATGATTGCCCTGGCTGAAGCGGGTCACGAGTCTCCGGAGCCCGCGCCCACCACCCTGTTTAATGCGGACGGTACGGCCAAAAAGGTTGCATTCGGGGATGAAGCTGATCAACTCCTAAAGGAGCATGATGACGCCAAAAAGGAAGCGGATGAGGATCCTGTAAAGACGCTGGAGAATGCCTTTGGCCCTGCGAAAGTAGGAGAGAATGACGCCGATCAGGAGGGTAAAGGGGTTTCTAAACCGGTCAAACAAAAAAGCTCCCAAAGCAAAAAGAAAATCACCTTTCTGGATGAGCAGGGCGACCCCACCAATAACTAACCACCATGGCAGAAATCACGATAAAACAGCAAATAGCGGAGCAAAAACGCGAATTAGAAACCCGTAAACGCGTCTATCCCAGCTGGAGCAGTGGTCCAGCGCCAAAGTTGAAACCAGATGTGGCCAAACATCGAATTGCCTGCATTGAGGCAACGATTAAAGTACTCGAGGAACTTGATGCCCGGCAAGCTGGTCAACAACAGTCGATTTTTTAAATGGATAACCCTATTCAGCTGCGCGGTCCTCCAGCGCCAAGCCTGCCAGCATTGACGAGATTTCAGGCGTCTCAAAAATGGGAATCAATGCTGGCTTACTTTTTATACAATTCACCATGAAACAGCCGACTCCTGAACAAATGTCAATCGCCACGCCCTGCCGTGCCAGCTGGCAGATCATAAGTACCAATGGTGCCGCCTTTACCGTTCGGTGTCGTATCTGTAAAGTGTACTTAGTGAATGGTGGAACGCCCATGTGCTTACTGCCTAAACAGTCGTAAACTCTTTAAACAGATACCTAAATGAAAGTAGATTTTAACAACCTCCGCCGACAAGCCTGTCTGTCTTATGATGCGTTGGTCGGCAAATTAAACGCGGCTCTATTGACAGATGATCAGTGGGCACGGCCCAACGGAAGTATGCATGGTCAGGATATGAATATAAAAGGTTATGTCCTGATTGATGCGGAAGAACTGCAACGTGATTTGGATAACCTCAAAGTTCAAATCGGGTCAATTGCCTTGTGCTTTGAGCAGGACAATCCGGATTGCGCCGATGTGTACCCCGATACCCCTTTGTTAGATTTTAATCCGGAATTAGAATAATAGCAACCTCAACAAATACGATGGGAATTATAAACACCCTCCTTGCCGAAAAGAAAGCCGAACGGCGTGTGCTTACCGGTAAGCTGGAGGTAATCAATAAGCAAATCAACGACTTAGAAAAGGAGTTGAAAACACCCGCCGCGGCCAAACCTGCGACCGCTAAGAAAACCACTAAACCCGCTCGTAAGAGTGTGAAAAAGTAATGCACGATCCCAAAACAGTAGCATTCGAAATAAAGAACCCCTTCATCTGGGTGAAGAAGGGCGGCTATCGACCCGCCCTCATAACTGTCTGGCACGTTGATCCGGAGAATTTTAAATTCAAGGATGGCACGGAGAAGCAGGGCGGAGGTCGTGACGATAGTTGTGGCTGGTCTAGACCCATCTACCATAAAGAGGAATGGGAGGCTTTACGCCCAGGTGCCTTTTGTCTGATTTTGTCTTTTCTCTCTTCAGTAAAACGTTGTCCCCTCAATGATGCCTTTCTTTTCTCGTTAGCCTCAAAAGAAACCCTGCCTCCTTTACCGCCAGCCGCCGTATTGACCAAATTTAAGCCCCACGATCTAAAGAGATCAATGTAATGTTGCTCCCAGAATCCCCATTCTTCAATAGGGCACTCGTCAATAATTTCTATTTCAGGAATTAGTCCATCATCAACTAAAGACTTAATCCAATGTCTTCGGTAATTACCCCTTTTGTTGGCCTCATTTAGATGAGACTTTAATCGCAAAAAAAGGCAATCTGCTTTACCTATATAGCGAATATCTCCACTTGTAGGGCAGGACAGAGCATAAATAAATGTAGTTTTTCTTACCTTTAAATTATCCATTTCAATAGACCTTTTATTGGTTTGGCTAGGCCTGAACTCATGGTGCAAACACGAGTTCAGGCTGATTATTTTTACAGTTAAATCTACTAATAATCAGTGATTTATCCTAAATGGACTGATAGATAGTTTTGCCCTTTACTCGCTTCATAACCATCACTTGATTCCGATCTGGAAGGCCATTCCTATTGTGAGCAACATGAATCCAACTAGGGTTATTATTTTCATCTGGCGCTTCTAATATGAGCTGGTCGAACTTCAGATTAGCCCGGATATAATTGAACACGTCTATATTGGATGGTTTTCCAATTCCGTCACAATCGATATCAATGGCGCAACCGGCCAAATGGGCGGAGGTGGTGGCACCGCCGATGGCCTTGTTCAGCTCGGCCGATCGGAAGAAACTACTAACAGGTAATTTGCGGCCAAAATGAAGGCAAACCGGGGCGTAGAAATCCCGATAAATGGCAATCATATTGGCGTATTGCTTTGAGTTAGGTACGTTGACAATACCCTTTCTTATCGCTGTATCAGACTTGATGGACTCCTTGAATGTCAGTAAAGGTCCAAAGTCCGGAAATGTTATAACTTGGCTCATCGTCTATAAATCTATAATTGCATACGATCTAGGTATGAATGAGGGTGGTTTTAATGCCCACGTTCCACCATCCGAAGGGTATTAGTATGTACAGATCCGCTTTCACATCCTTGTTCGTGTTGCGTACGAAGCTCACCCGGTAGGGGTAGCGCATCAGCAGGGACTGAAGTTTGACCGGTCCATCAGCCAATCCGTTATTCTGGATAAAGGACCATAGACGTTCCTCCGCCTTTCCGTCCTTCTCGCCTTTCCAGTTGAGGGTACGGTACCAGGGCAGGCGGACGGCTTCAATTTTCTCCCCGGACGAATCCGAGGTGCCGTCGTCATACTTCATTTTTGGGTATTCAGCCAGCAAGGCTTTCAGATCGGCAAACAACTGCTCATTTTTATTCATGATGCATTAGGGGTTAACGTGAAACGATTACTGTTTTCGCTGATTAGCTTTTTGCTGATCGAGTGTCAGGCGATGCATGCGTAGGCTTTGATCCGTTAGGCGGCTGTTGAGTTCCTCCATTCTTTTGTCAAGGCCTGCTCTATAGGCAGAATCTTTGGCGTCCTTTTGGTTGAATTTTCCGTTTAGATCCTTGATATCCTCTTTCGTTGATTCAATGCCGGTCATCAACTCTTCCTGGTTGTCAATTGCATTGTTGAGCTTCTTATCAAACCGCTGGAGAAAGCCGATGCCACCCTCATAGGTGGCACCAATGCACCAAACGGTAAATAGAAAGCCCATTAATGGTAGGGCGAAGTACAGGACACGTCGATTCGTGGCCTCTTTTCGATTCGGTGGAACGGGTTGTAAAAACGCGTGTAAGGCCGTAGCTGAGCCAGAAACGCCGAGTAAAAAGATGGTCACTACGGTCGCTTCAAAGACGTAGATCCTCATGAAAAATGTTGTTAGAAACGTCACCAGGCAGGAAAACATCAAAAAGTAAATCGGGATGGGTAGCCACCATTTGACGTTGTGCATGCTCATGCAGGTAATCAATAGTGTCACTGTCGACAGGGCGGTGCCTGCCTGAAGCAGTCGTAGAAATATCTCTTCTTGTACCATTCGTTCATTTTGGTTTAAGACGTGCTTTGATCACGTCGTAGGTGTCCATAATCCATTCGATAAAAACCTTGATAGGCGTTTGCTGGAATTGCTTGCCTATCGTTTCCGCTCCACCCAAAACGAAGTTGGCAATGAAGGCCAATCCCGCGCCCAAAAACCACCATTCGCCCATATCCAGCCCCTTCGCTTTGCAGAGTGCCAGCGTAAGCAGATAGCCCGCAATGATGGCAATCACGGCACTGCTGAGTCCTTCCCGAATGGGTACCCCTTTGTTTCGCAAAAACACGCAGGTCGCTCCCAAGAAAGTGCCTAAAAACAATTTCATGGCGGAGGGCATAGCCTGCCAAAAAAGGTCCCATTCGTCTTTGTTCATTTCCGTCAATGTTTCTCATAGCTTTTTATTGAGTTCTTTTTCGATGTCACTTACCTCATCGATGACGCTTTTCAGACTGTCGGCTTTGTGCTGCATAGCTTTAGCCTGCCTGACCCGTTTTCTTCGCAGTATGGGTATACCTCCTTTCTGATTGGCTTTGGCCTGTTCACTCAGTTGCGATAGGCCAACTGAGGCCGTAGAAAGTCCTTTGCCTAATCGCTCATTAGCTGCCTGTAAGTAGCCGACGGTCTGCCCCAGATTGGCAACTGTGGCCGCCGCTACCGATTCGCGGGCGGCGGTTTTCAATCCGGCCGAAACAACAAGTGGGTTTTGGGGAGTCAACTTTTGGATCTCGCCTACCTGATCAGCGGATAGAGTTCCATTTTTGAGCAGGGCTTTGTAATAGGCCACTTCCTTTTCACGTTCGGTCAGGGCATCGCTGTTGGCATCCGATTCGGCAACTGCCAGGTTGAATTTGCCTTTCCACTCATTGCCGTAATCAAGTGCTTTTTTTGCCTCGCCGGTCAGCTTATCAATGAGCACATCCTTTTGCTTAACAACGTTGCCCAAACTGTCGAGCTTAAAGCCCGATCGCGTTGAATCGGACTTTAAGCTGACAACATGGACCAAATATGCTTTAGCGGTTGGATTCCACTTCTCGGGTGCATCCCAATAGAGATTATACAGGACAGAAAAGGCAACTGCCCCAATCACCAGAACGATGAAGTAACGCCCTAATTTGTCGACCATATTACTTGGGTTTATACCATTTAAAAGTCAAGTATTTTATCAAAGATAAAAGAACAATTAGTTTAAATATCTGGTCCTTTTTCATTTGTTGGCGTTAAGGTTTGAACACCCTGCTCGGTCGAATTTGGCGGCGAACTCTGATTTGTTGAGATGACCGGATTCTTTGCCTGTGCGTAGTCTGTAATGGCCGAAAGTCCTTCTCTCAGAGCGATGAAAAAAAGCGCTCCTCGTTCGGATCCTTGAAATAGCTGATCGATTGTCAGAGCGATCATCATCCGTTTGACTACCCAAATCCAACCAACTACGTTGCGGTTCCAAAGGAAAAAGGTAAGCTGTGTCTGTAACTTTTCCATACTAGTTAGCTTTAAACCACCCATCAAGTAATCCATATATCCTGCCCGTATTACTGCCGTTAACCCAGCTAAACACCTGTATGGATGCCGGACTTGTTAGCGTTGCTGTAGCGTCATATTTTGGTACCGTAACGCTGCCATAACTGCCATACGAGCAAATTAAATTAGTGCCCGATGCTGTGATGGTAATAGGTACGTAAGCCGGAACAGAGTTGCCCGCTTTGGAATAGGCCGTGACGCCATTAAAGCCCATAACAACGTTACTACCGCTGATTTTCTGAAAGTACTGTACCAGCGTCTTACCGGCGTTATCCAGTATCCGGATGTATCCTCCACCGCTACCGGCCTGGCCATACTCGCCTACGCTCGGATAGTACCTCGTTGCCTGTAGCGTAAACGACACCTTCCAACTTGTTAAACCGGTTTGGCTATTGAAAGGAACGGTGGCAAACTTGTCTCCTGCGGCATTATTGTTCTGAAAATAGAAGTCCGGTGCTGTTACCTTAGAATAGCTCAGTGCGTTGGTCCTGACAGTATATTCGCCATCGTCAGCTGCTGGTGATCGAACCAAACCAGCCGTGCCATTAGCGAGTATTGAGTTCTTGGGTAAACCGCCAAAGAGTGGAACACCCCGCGGATCCGGAGCCAAACTTACCGTTGCCGTGACAACCTGCCGTTTGTTATCACGCTTCACGATTTTCCAAAGGTGCAGGCCTGACCAGCCGTACTCCTCACCATGAACAAGGTATTGGTTTCCATTCGAACCCTGTACACCGGTAATGGCAAATACATTGCCGGCCATCCCTCTATTCGTTACCGGGTCGTCTTGCGATTCAGCCTGCGTAACGCCGAAACTTCCCTGCAGCAACCCAATGTTCGACCAGTGGCCCTGTTTGTTGACCTGGCCACCCTGCCAGTTCTCACCGTGGTAGTTCGCGTAGATATCATTGCCAACGGTCTGAACGTTGCCACCTCCATAGTTTACATTGTTGCCGATGTCATAAGCGCCATCGGTCGGGTATGGACCAACATAGTTACGGTTCGTCGCCATGTGAGTACCCCAAATAACTTTGTTGTTCTTAATGCCGCTCAGGTGATAGCCCAAACCAGCTCCCGTAACCGGATTAAACAAACTACTGTTGAAGGTGATCACAGTACCATTTGTGGTCTGCGCGAATGGTTCTGACCCGCCATAGACGGGGAACGCATCATTGGCCGTCAGGGCCACGGATTGCAGGGTAGATTCCGCCCCCCAAACCGGGTTGTTGTTGCCGTCAATGCCTAAGAACTGCTTACGCACAAACGTTGAGGTTGCCCCGTTGCCATTCAGTACCGAGCGTTGAACCGCCAGGCTACCGTCTTTCAGAATGACCCATGCATCGACGTTCTTATTCCCCTGAAGCGAAACGCCCAGATAGATGCCGGTAAACCTCAACGGGGCATTGGGCATTAATTCCACTACCGCGTAAAACTTATCAGTAAACCGCTGAATAAGGGCATACGTGTGGCCGTTAACCGTTGCTACCTGCTCAAATAGATGAACCTGAAAAACGTTCTGCAGCCGGTTAAACTCGTTCTCAAAATATTGAGTCGGTACCGTAGCCCGGTAGTTTCGTACGAGCGTCCAGGCTGTAGCCGGATTGTCATAATCTGTCACGGCGAATTCCAGCCACTGACCGAACAACCGGCTGGGATCGTTCTTGTCAACCCCTGTCGTATAGGTGTTTTCCAAATACGAGATTGGCTCGATGTACGTCCGATTAGCCGCAAAGTGCATGGCCCGGAAGTTGCCATTGTCGCCTATCCAATAGCTGCCGTTGGCTTCATAGGCCACATACGTATCGTTGATAACGCCAACCGGATCATCGAAATAAAACTTATTGGTCGTTACGTTTGGATCGTTCTGATAACCGCCTTTGAGGCCCTGCGAAGCGATGAGCGTGGCCGTCGAGGTGGAATAGTGCTTAACCTTCTGAGCGGTATCTCCATCACATACCGTCAACGTGCTGCCATCAGGCGATATGCCCATGGCCATAGGCTTGCCCAGGTACGGAATGGTGAGCCCTGTAGCCGTCAATGAGCCATCCGCGTTGATGGTGAATTGTCTCAGTACACCATTGGTTACGGCCCAAAGCAGGTTGTCATTGGTCACGTCAACACACATGGCGCCCACCGACGAAAACGCAATATCTCGAATAGGGGCACCGGTCGTTTTGTGCCAAACCCGAATCAGGTTTTTGTTAGCCCCCAGGGCGGCAAACAGGTAGTTGCCGTTTTTCTGCACCGCCCCACCTTTGAACAGGCTGGTGTTGTTGGGCATCCCAACCGTGTCCGACACGAACAGAGCAGAATTGTAGGTTTCCCCATGATCCTGACCCTTTGCCGTTTTGTAGATACTACCCCCACCGGTAAAAATGTACTCTTTATTATCGGCTACCGTGAACGCAAAAATCCAGTTTTCTTTACGCCAATCGGTCAATACATCATACCCGAAGTTATACATACGAACGCCATCTGAAACCATCAGGATGGTTGACTGTCCGGTTTTGCCATCCCTGAAAAAGTCGTTTCGTACCTGCGGGTTACTAATATCGTAATACCCCTGTGAGGGATGCCCTTCGGCGTATCCTATTCCATAATACATGCGGGATCCTACCCGGTACATCGTGTAAATCCGGCGAAACCCTTTGTGCATTTGATTCGGGTTCGACAGATTGAATGATGTATTGCCCAGCACCCCCATCCAACTGTACTGGTTGTTATTACTCTCCAGTTGCAGCACATAGTTTTGACCCGGCTCAACATCATTTCCATAGTCATCTTTACCGTCCCACGTCGCCGTAAACGTGCCCGGCTGGGTCGTAACGGCGGAGTACAACGTACGCACCAGAATGGTATCAGCTCCGACAACCTTATAAGCGCCTAAACTTGCCCTGGCAGCGGTGGCCAAGGTAAAGGCACCATTGACGGTAACACTTACCGGTTTTGATAGCGGAGCCGTGATGACTACGTTTGACTGAGCCGCTGTAGGTGGCTTACTAAGCGGAGCCCCAACCGTGGGAACTCTTGGATCCGGCTTACTAAGCGGCAACCCAACCTGACCAAACGAGGTCAGGTTGAGCAGGGATACAAATAGAATTAGCAGGTTCTTCATTAATAGGTCACGAAATTGTTAGATGAGGAGGGCATGTAAACGCGTCCGTTAAAGTGGATCGCAATACCACCATACAGCTCGCTTGTGATCGGCGTAACAGATGGGACCGTTGAACGGATATCCGTCAAAATCGTATTGTAGGTTGTTCCGTCTGTGGAGTATTCTACATTGAACGTACCCGTTGTTGTCCGTCGAAGCCTTATGTAACTGCCCGATGCTGCGGTAAATGTCGAGGCAACTTCCAGCGATGCCCGGCCCTGAACAACGGTAGCAATCTTGCCTGAACTGTTGACGTAGATGCCCGCCTGATATCGGCTTAGGTTCTGCTCGGTCTTTACGCCCGATGTGTTGAATCCAATAGCGGCAAAATCCTGCATCGGGAAATAGCGCATTTCCAGATAGCCTTCAGTACCTGCGGGTAGCCTGGTTGTTGAAACTCCGCTATTCGGACCGCTATCCCAATCGACTAGACTACCCCCTTTGTAGTATCTAAGGGGGGCACTGGAGCTATCGACTGCGACGATCGGAGCCGCAACACCCGCGTCGGTGAAAGTCAGGGCCACCCTTCCGGTTACCACTGTGCCACTGGTTGCCGTCGCTGAGGCAGTACCCGTCAGTAAGCCGGGCTTGATGCGAATAAAAGAAATCTTTGTACCGCTGATAATGGTGTCAACAGTTACAAATTGATTGGCATCAAATAGCGGCTTGTACTGAGCCAACAACGTATCACGTAGCAGGCGCATAACCTCATCATAGGTAAACTTAGTGGTCGCCACTACATTACTGGCCGTGCCGGTTACGGGCGTAGGTGCGGTCAGCGTACCGTTTACGTTGACATTGCGCGGGGTAATATCAACCTGGTTGGTAATAACCGACTGTTTTGTGGTGGAATAGCTATCCCACTGAGTGATTTTTGAATCCGGGACAAACCGCTTAGTGGAACTCTCCGCAATTTTGGAAGGATCAATATTTATCAACCAACTCGGATTGGAGTAAGTAACACTGGTTTTTATAACGGTAGATGGTAACCGCTCCTCGGGTAATATGCCTGTATTGATTTGGCTTGCATCAGCTATTACAGTTCCGGATCCGCCCCCTCCGCCGCTGGAGGCGGGCGTTGCCAGTAAGTAAGCCAGGTAAGCGGCATCGGCCGTAGACCCGTATGGCACTCCGGAAACATTGCGAAACTGAGCAGGCCGGTAGTATTTACCGGCCTGACCAACGATGGTCACACGTAACAAATTGTTGATTGATCGAACTGTGACATTGCTATAAGCATAGGCCTGCCCGTTGTTTCCATTGCTATCCGCAATTGACACCTGGTCAGCAAACCGATAGATCCGGATAGGGTAGGGGTCTGGAACTTGTGCCTTGGCAGACAATGCCCCAAAAAGGAGCAAAAACAGAATCTGAACGTGTTTCATTATCGTTGAATTAGAATTGAGTTAGTAAGATGTGCCAAGTCCCTGCTGCTCGAACGGGGAGCCGGGTCGCTGCTTCATTTCGTCAGGCGGTGTACTTGATAGGTTTCTTAAGCTGGTAGGATTGCGTACTAATGCACCTGTAGAGCGATCGTAATACAGTACATTCCAATAGTCGCGCCAGTTGGCAGCCGAACCGGGTTTGATGGCAGTGTTATTAGCTGCTTTTGATTCATAGACAACGCCATGCCACATCCGTATCTCACCTACCGGCACCGTTACCAATGTGCCTTTGGCGCTACCACTTGCGGGAAACAGCGAACTGTTACCAATCTTATCGGTCCAGGTCAGAATTTTGGTATAATCATAGTCGTTGCCGAGCCCCATGAAATTTTTAAACTCGGCGTATGGGACGGTACCTGTTAGCGTATTGCCTGACTCGATCACCGTAGCGGTGCCCGGATTGCTGTTTGACACCCACGAGGTCACTGGAGAGGAGCCATCGAAGGTGTTATTTTGTACCAGAATTTTCGTGTTCGCCCCCTTCACATCAAACTTCATGATGTAGGCTTCTCTCTGCTTTGAGGGGTAAATCCGAGTGTACGTAAGTCGGTTATGACCAAACCAGTTTCCCGCGAATTTTATGGTTAGATTCGGTATGGGAGTCCCTCCAGTAGTGCTGTTGAAGTACGTTTCGTAGAGTCCGGAGTTATTCAGCCACGCATTTTTGCGGTAGATGATTGTGTCGGCAGACGTGGTAACGTGGCCAGCCACATCGGAGGTCTGCGACAAGGCATTCAGGAATTTCTCACCGCCCCGGATGAAGATGTTCTTCTCAACCACTTGGCCACCTTCCCGCCAATCATCCTGTTTATTATTGTCTTGAAATTCCTTAAACGGGTCCTCCTCGTCAATATTGGCCAGCGTGACGTTGTTGTAAATTTTGGTCCCTCTGTGAAGCTGTCCGGTCTGGATAGCCTCCGATCCCGTTCTTACTATGACGTTATTGTAGATTTCCAGCGAATCGAATTTTGCCCAGGTACCGCTGCCCGTGTTGCCGAGATACATGCCCTCCGACTCCGTGTCATGTATGTACATGTCGTGGAATTTCATCCGGCGATAAGGGAGACACGCCGTACTGCCGGTGATGCGCATATCGTAGTTTTTGGTGTTGCAGAATACCCCGGCGAAATAGCCGCGATCAATCTCTGTAAATTCGCTTTCCACCCGCCAGCAACCACCATCCATCGCCAAACCGTTTTTCGTGCTGTCCGTCCACCGGTTGCTGAGGTAAATACCATACCGTCCTGACCGCACACCGTAGTTACCTTCATGGCCCCTATAATCAGAATCGCCATCTCCTGTTGCCGGATCGTATCGACCCGAGATTAGTAGACCCTGTGCCCCCAGAATTTGGAATGTGTTCAGTACTTTGACCTGACCATCGTAGTTCTTGATCCGGATCGGCGCTTGCGTATCAGTTGTTCGAGAGGAGTCCAGCTGGATTACCACATTCACGTAATCCGCTCCCTTCAGCCAAACGGTGGAGTTTGGGGCGAGGGTTGGCGCGTTTTTCTGACTCGTCCGGATTTGAATCGAGTGATCGCCTGAAACGAAATTTGCACCTCCAACAAGATAGTCGCCTAATTTCATTTGAGGAAATTTGGCGATATCAGCGGTGGTCACCATACGGGGAACAAATTTGGTTGCCGTCACCGTGGCGTCTGCCAAGACGATTTCGCGCGTAATGGTTTTCCCGTTAAAACTGGCAGAAAGTGTCGTGATTCGATCGTCACCTTTGATTCCATTCGTTGCATTGTCCAGCACAATTGAGGGCCCTTGCGTAATTGTCAAGCCCGATGCCGCCCCACGGCTTGCCGTAAACGTGGCGGAGGTTGTCAGATCGGACGTTGATCCCGATGGAGCGGTAGAAATTACCCGGTACGTACCTGAACTTCCTTCTGCTACTGAATCAGGACCCACAATGGCCAATGTTGAGCCCGCTGACAACAGATCCGGATTGTCGACGGTCTTTTTCTCCCAAAAAATATTGATCAAACCGGTAGTCGGATTGTACGTCATCCGGTCATGGGCGCCACTCGCCGTCACGCTGGCAATCGTACCACCAGTGGCCAGTAAACTCATATCCCGGAATCGGTTCACGACTGGTACCGAGCTGATATCAAGACTAACAACCATGGTATTGCCTGAAACGGACTGGCTTTTCTGCGTGAGCCGTTTTACTTCCTGGTATTCAAGTTGCTCGGTCATGCCCACAAACCAGACCCGATCAGCGGCAAGAGAGTCGGCATAGTTGAAAAAGTCGCTCATTTCCGGATACGTACCTAAGTGCGTTCCAAGTCGCATGCCCAGGTGTTTGCTGGCATTACTTTTGGCCATCAGATCAGCAAACTGAGCCTTCAACGTACTTACTGTACCAGCATTCCAAGAATCCTGAAGGTTGCGTGTGTACTGCACAAAGCCGGTATTCCCAAACAAGGTTGTTCCATTTGCAGGCAGTGTTTCTTCATTCAGGAAATTACCCCCGTTGTTGCTTGTGTTGAGCGCTGTATTCGTTGGGTAACCTGTGTAGCCGTCGCGTGCCGCCGTTGTGGTGATGCCCAGGTACTGTAAAGAATCTGCCGCCCTGACGAAACCCGGCCAGGCCGATGGTAGCACTACCCCCCTCATGGCGTATTCGACGCCTTCTGCTTTCAATTTGTCAAAAACAAACTTCTGGTTTTGTGCCAGATCCCAACCTGCCTGTGAATACGTATCGCTGGCAGGCGGATAGAAATTATTCGTGGTTGGCGTATCGTGGTAATAACCATGGTTTAATACACCCCATTTTCCATCCTTCACCATGGTAGCAATTTGGGCCGCCGTAAGTTTTCCGGAAATGCCCCACAAATCCCCATTATTGAAATTAGACCTGGCATTTACTACAGCACTACCACGCCAGTTGACGTTGTTGCCTGCGCCGTCAGTGTGCGTTTTGGACTGGAAAAACTGATAGTCAGTCCACGTCGATGACAACAGGTCATCACGCTCGTACTGAAACCATGCTTGCTTATTATACTTCAACGGCGCAAATGTGGCAGTGGGTGAGGTTGGCGCACTGGCATACGTAATTGTCAGACTGACGATGTTTGTATTAGCGACCGGTTCGGTCACGGTCGATGAGCTTGTACCCGACATGCGCCAAGGTAGTCTCAGGCTTTGGGCCTGCCCCTGAACTACAATCAGGAGCAGGAGAAAAATAAGTTTTTTCATAGGGTGGGTTAAGGTCTTGTTCCGGTATATTCTTCAAGTACCCATGTGTTCCAGGGTACAGAAGCCGAGCCAACACCAACTGTGCCGCCTCGGGTGATACCTAGTGTAATGACATTACTACCATCAGGCACGAGGTTTTTGAACTCAATCAATGCACCGGACGGGTCGAGTTCATTGCCTTGAGCGACACCGAAGTTGTTGTTCACGACTTTTTCTTTCGTCACGCCGCCTACCGTAAAGGCCGTACTACCCGTTGAGGTCTGTGAAACGGCATAGAGCAGGAGCCGATATTTCTTCGTTGCGTCGAGGTTGTTGAAGGTGACCTGCGCCGGAGTCGAAGCGGTCACCATCCATCCGCCCTTGTAGACATCCAGTGGGTACAGCGAATTAGCGACAGCCGTGCCACTCAGCGAACCCGATACCTGCGCGAACGGAGCCGTAATGCTAAGCGTAATGCCTGAGGCTGTACCCGTTTCGGTCAGCAGACTCTGCGAGGTGTAACCCAGGGTCGAAGTGGTAGCCTGCGTCGCGGTTGGCTTGAGCTGGTTGAATGGCGACGTTACCGGTACTGAGAACGTACTCTGCATATTCTGACCACGAACGATCCGGGTCACCGTGTAAGAGGTTTCTGCCTGTGTGGTAGCCGTAACAGTGGCAGTAGCCGCACTGCTCGTATAGCCGGATGCACTTGCGGAAACATCAAAATAGTAAGGTGTCGATGAGCTTAAGCCAGCTATCGTATAGCTGGTGGCGGAGGTGGTCACGCTGGTGGCACCGGCCATGCTGCTACTGGTCGAATAACGAAGCGTGTAGCTGGTTGCATTGCTGGAGGCTGTCCACGAAACACCAACCGCACTACTGCTAATCGCTGAGGCAATCAACCCGGTAGGCGTTGCCAGTACTGGAAGTGTACTGCTGGTTGTTGCTGAGGTTGTGCCATACGCGGATGGTGAGGTACCCGCTCCTCCAGCTGCCCGGATCCTGAACCAATACGTAGTACCCATAGCCAGGCCTGTGACGGCGTAACTCAAAGCGGAGGTAACCGTTAGTGTGGTCAGGCCTGTAGTAAATCCGCTATTGGTTGCCGATTCGATTGTATAGGAGGTCGCACTCGTTGAGGCTGGCCAGCTTAGAAGCAAAGAAGTATTGGTAACATTACTAGCTGTGAGCGCTGGAGCGGCAATGGTAAACGTTCCCGATACAGCCGCTACTGCTGCCTGTAAACTGGCAACGGTGGCGTTGAGGGCTGTGATGGCTGCCGTATTAGTGCTGATATTCGTACCTGCTGTGGTTAGCCCTGCTGCATTGGTAGCAATGTTTGTATTGGCTGTTGTGATTGCCGTGGTGTTGTTGGCAATATTGTTATTGGCCGTCGAAATAGCTGACGTATTGTTGGCAATATTGGTGTTGGCTGTCGATAGACCGTTTGTCAAGGTATTGATGGCCGATGCGACCGCCGAGTTGGCGACGGCATTGGACGACGAACTATTCAGCGACGGATCAACTATAACGGAACTTCCACCGGGAATAGTGACGGTCACGTTGTTACCTATACGTGAGGTCAATTGACCCGCGCCGGTAAAGGTGACATTAAGTGCATCTGCATTGTTGAACGGCACAAAACCCAACGCATCCTGTTTGTTATTCCAGGCTAGTTTCTCATTGTCACTCACAAACCGGTACAGGCTTGTTTGCGTAATTCGTGTCGGATCGAATGCGGTTATCCATCCGGGATTCGAATACACACCGCTCGTCTTGACCACATTGGCTGACAACCTTGCATCGTCAAGTGTGCCTGCTGTGAGCGAAGTGGCACTGGTCGTTACCGAGCCGCTACCTCCAGCAATGGCCAAATCACCGGATCCAAGTATAGACGCTCCGTTGATCGTTTTGATATTGCTCCCCGAAACGAGTTGAGCTTGTTTGTTATTCCATGCCTCCTTTTCCGCATCACTCGTAAACCGGTTTAAACTGTTCTGGGAAATCCGGGATGGGTCCAACGCGTTAATAAAGGTCGGATTCGAGTAAGTACCCCCGGTTTTGACAACGGTAGCCGGTAAACGTTCCTCCGCTAATGTGCCTGTATTGATCTGCGAGGCATCCGCAATAACAACCGTGCTGCCTCCACCTCCTCCACCGCCCGATGGCGTTGCCAGCAGATAAGCCAAATAAGCGGCATCAGCCGTAGAGCCATAGGGTACACCCGACACATTACGAAACTGCGAAGGCTTATAGTACTTGCCCGCCTGCCCAACAATCGTAACTCGAAGCAAATTGTTAATCGAGCGAACTGTAACGTTACTGAAGGCATACGCCTGCCCATTGTTGCCGTTGCTGTCGGCAATGGATACCTGATCAGCAAACCGGTAAATTCGGATGGGATTAGGATCTGTGACTTGCCCTTGGGCAGTTATTGCCCCCATAAGAAGCAATAACAGAATCTGAACGTGTTTCATAAACTTGATTTACGAATTGGACTTAAGTGAAAAATGGTAAGAGAAAAAGCCATTCCTCATGGATGAGGAATGGTGATAATCAGTAGCTATGGCTCGGGGTCGGTGTTGCTGGTATTGAACCAGCCGATGGTAATCTTCGCCCCTTCGGGCTGATTGGCGTCGAGGAGTTTGAGCAAACTGATCGTATTGTTCCAGCCTCCGTTGCTGCCCACGTTGATTTCGGCGGTCCGCCAGGTGTTATCATTGATGGTTTGGAATTGTACTTCCTGATTGGCCTGCTGTGCGTCGATCTCCTGCTGACCAGATTTCTGAAAGCGTAAGACCCGGTTGGTTGACGGCCCGGTGGCCTTATAGTACATATACAGCTTACTAATCCCCGTAGCGGGCACAGCCATGTAGGGCCATTTGATGTAGAACTCGTTCTGCGAAGTCGTCTTGGTAATTTCCACGCCCGTATTCGGCGTTGGGAAACCACTGGTCACTCCGTTTTTGATCCCAAAATGCCCGATGCCGTTTCTTTCGTTGAACTTCCAGCTGATCTTATTTCGGGGATCGGGCTGGGCTTCTGCCCAGGTGCGAATTTTATTGGCGTCACCCACGATGAAGGCATGATGACCGTACCAAACGTCGTTCCAGGCTGCTTGGATGAAAGCCCGGTTGGCGGTGTAACCTGCGCCGTTGGAAAACTCGTCAGCTCCATCCTCCACACTCTTCTGCCACTGTGTTGAGAGGTACATACCCGGCGACCATAGACCGATTGCCTTGGTATTGTCGTATACATTTTCGAGTGCGACCCAGGGTTTGCGGATATTCAAGTCAAACTGACCCGCCTGATTTTCTAGCTGGTTTAGATTGCCGTTTGCGTCAACGTACCGCAAACGCCGGTATGCCGCCCCCGTATATACGCAAGGATATTCTTGGGCTTCAAATTCATAGAAATTTTTATCGTCGGTGCGGTTGTACGTAACCTTTGTGTAAACGTGTACGACGTAATCAGCAACCGGGTCAGCCTTTACCCATTGCTCCATTATAGCGTCCGTCGTTTCATTCTGAACGGCCCAATTTTTCATGGCCGTTTTCGTATAGATCGTTGTTGCATTACGACCGTATGCCAGAATTTCAGACGGATTATCATAAACGTCGCCGTGCTGGATGGGGTCATTTCCGACACCGCCCGAAGGTGGTTGCGCCCATTGTGTATTGATTACCGCCGAAGGGTTCGGACTAATCAAGCCGCCCCGATAGAGCGCGTAACCATTCATCGTGCCCAAATCATGAATATTTATCATGTTTGAGCCGCCCGGCCGTGAAATGTGCGTAGGTGCCCCGCCGTGTCGTTTTCGTACCCGTACGGTTATACCGTTTAATTCTAAGCTGGCTTGTTCGCCTACCTGTTTGCCGAACTTATCAACCCGGCTGTCGAACTCTGTCCAGGTCGTGTTTGTCGTTATTGGCTGGTAGTCGAAGGTTTCCCACGAGGGCAGGTTTGCTGCACTGGTTATGACAGGAGTAGTTCCCGTACTAACCGTAAATGCGCGCCGGGCAGCTGTTGGATCTGTCGTCTTACAAACCGTGCCGTCTAAAACAAGGGTATAGCTGCCATCGGGCAAAGCGGTACCTAAGCTAATGCCAAACGTACTGGTCGTTAACGTACCCGAATTTCCTGAGCGGACAACGGAGCCACTTTGTTCAATTTTCCAATCAATGCTGGTAAGACTCGTTCCGTTGTACTGGACCGATAGCGAACTAGCTGAATTGACCGTTAGCCCAACAACCGTAGGGCCGCCTGCGCAAAAGGGCCTCGAATCGCCAGCGCCACCGGGATTTGTGGCGGTGCCTATCAGCGCAGTAAAAGTATTGTTTACGCTGGCGGTAAAGTTGCTGGTATAGCTGCTCCCCGACCCGTTCTTGAGCGTCAGTGCAAAGGTCGTCGGGGCTTTATTGATTTGCCACTGGCGGGTGTAATTGCCGTTACTTACTTGTCCATAGCCATAATCTACGCCGGACAGAATCTGAACGCCGTCTGGGTTGCTGGCGGTGAAATTGCTGGCCGGGACGGTGTTGAAAGCGATCGTTTCTACATTGCTATTCGCCTGAATAGACATCGTCGTTCCGTCGTGTTTCCATTGCAGGGCGGTGAGCCAGGCGGGAACGTCAGAGCAAACCGGTGGGCTGGTCGGTGGCCGGGTACCCGCTGCAATAACGCAACCCGATGAAACGACTGTGAGGTTGAGTGACCCCGACGCAATGGCGGTGGTCAGTGAGTTCAGGCCGCTGGTCGTGGCCGGATAGGTTGACCAGTTGCGAGTATACTGGACCGTGTAGGCAGATCCCGTTTTGCCCGGTGCGGGGGCAATAACCGCTGTTTTGAGGGTCGTTTGGCCGAAAGACGCAAGCGAGAAGAGCGCTAGAACTAGCGTGAGCAGGTTTTTCATGGATTTGTGTTCATTGGTTTACTCGTTAGATTTGCTTAGGCTGGTGCCCTGCTACGGTGCCCCGCTGTTATCCGTGGTTACGGTCACATCGAATTGCTGGGTGCTGCAATCGCGGGCCTGTGCTTTGTAGCCCGATGGGGGCGGGGGTGGCTCCGTCAGACTCTGGTTGCGCCAAACTAGCCTCTGCTCATCGGTGAGTGATGCCAGATATGCCTCTATCTGGGCGCAGGTGTACTGCGTGCCGTCATAGCTGATGATGACATCAACACTGCCCGTAAGCACCCCGTCAGCTTTGGTATCGAATACTGCTTTGAAATACGCCATATATTGTTGGATTGATTGAAGCGGATAGGGAGACTCACGATCCGGGTGTAATAGGCTGAAACTGGGTCACGCCGGTACTCAGGTTGATCGTGACCGTGCCGATCTTTTTCTTAGCACCGCCCGAAATGGTGAATTCGGTGTGCAAATTGTTGGTCGTGTTGCGCTGACCCGTCCCATTTCCCGCGTCATAGCCCCAGAATTCCGCTACCGCCGATTGAGGGTTGGCGTATTCGTAGTCGAAGCCGTTGGACAGTGCTTTTTTCTGGATACCCGACGATACCTGGTAGCTGCTGTTGAGCCGGTTCACAATCCGATCTACCGTGCTGTTGGGATGCACATAGACATCGAAAGCGGCAACTGTAGCCGATGGGTAGCGGGAGCGAAACAGGTTAATGCCAAACCCAAATGAAAAGTAGCCAACTCCACTGGTTGTGGTGTAGCCTGAACTGCCTAGTGCAAGCGAATTATCCACATCATTACCCCCGATGAACCGGCGGCTCTTGTCAGCGACCGCAAAGGCTCCCGCCCCACTCTCGGCAAAGCCTGGCGTTGTCAGGATAATGCTGCATTCGGCGGCATTAACCATTACAATGTTGATGGCTGCGGAACCGACCGTGGTTGGCGTCTGGGTGGCGGGTACGGCAATCTCTAACTCGAACTCATCATCAATCGACTGTCCGGCACTATCGACGTAAACGACCCGTATGGTAAGGGTCTGGTTGGGTGTTCCGGCTGGTGGCTGGGCGAAAGTGCGGGTAACAGGATCGAAAACCAGCCAGCTCGGCAGGTTCATGTAGGCGTTGAACGGGCTATAGTAATAGAGTGCCCGCAATTCTCCGGTGTCTCCTGCATTATCAGCGAACTGGTTTGCCGCCAATACTTTGGGAGTCCCGTCGAAGGCCGTAATTTTCCAATTGCCCGTCGGGTTGATAAGCTGGGGAGCGGGGTTGCCGGTCTGTTCGGTTGTTTCACAAGTGATGGTAGACGGTGCCCCTACGTCGGTAGAAGCCTCCACATTGCTACTGCCTACGAATACCCGCCATGTATGGGTTCCACTTGACTCCGCTGTCGATTTATAGTAAGCAAAGCCCAATTTATCGGTTGATGCGATGATACCCTGTTCGGCTAGATAAGCTACTACGTCAGGGCGCGAAATGTCGGTATCGACGTAAGCGACCACTACGCCATCCCGTTCGATTCTGGCTTTGCCGCCATACATCCAGCCCGTCAAGCGTGGGCAAACATTCGCATCAATACGGGCGATTTGTGGGGTTTCCGGAACTGCTTTAGGCTTAAACTCAAAATGCTCGAAAGCTCGGAAACTGTAGCTCATGACCGGTTGAGGGGTAACCACCGTCCCGCACTCATTGAAGGCTACGCACAGTAAAACACCATTCCGATTAAAGACCAGTTCGGTTTTGTTTGTGGTCGTATTGGTGATAATACGGGTTAATCCTGTTCCTACATCGGCGGTTGTCGGGTCACCGGCTTTTTCAAGCGGAGGTAGGGAGGAATCCGATCCACACGTTGGCTCACAATCGCAGATCTCCACCGGTACCGAAGCGCCATCACCGCTTTCGCCTGTGTTTCGGATGTAAAGACGGCCTGATGAAAGTACACCCGGAAAGGCATACGAATAGCTGTTTGGCTCGCCGTTGGTTCCGGCTCCTATAAAGTCCGTACCCGCCCAACCGGTACCGACGAGCTTAAATTCAGGTTTAGTCAAACTGATTAGATTCACTGTCAGAACATGGGTCAAGGCGTTGTAATCGAGGTACAGATCAAAGGGCGTCGTAGCATACTGATTGCTTGCAACGATGTTGACAGGGAGGCTTATCGATACGTTTGGATTACCCATTTGCCGAATCTTAAGCTGACCCGATTTAGTGACCTCCGTGAAGTCGAATCGGAAAACATCAGTTTGGTCATTGGGATAGGGTTCAATGAAATCGACACCCTGCCAACCGGTGCCAATCACCTTTGCTTCAGGTTTAAACGGGGCCTCAATCACTACCGTCAACATCCTGGTTTGCGCATTATAGGCGGTTGAGACAGCCAGATTGGTATCAAGCAATGTCGGTGCAGCAGGAGCGACAGAAACGCTAAAGGGCACGTTAATAGAGCCCCCACCGGGTTGAGCGACTACGGCAACAGCGGTTGTTTCGCCTGACTCGGTAGGTGTTCCGCCTAGCCTACCTCCTGAGTAGGTGACACCATTAGGCAGATTCTGCACCGTGATTTCTGGTTCTTGTAGCCGGCCAGGTGCGGCACCAAATAGGCCTTGCGGAATGAGTAAATGATTGATGGATTGCCCGGCCCTCAGCATTACACCTTTCAGCAATCCGGGAATCGTTGGAACAGGTACAGTTGCGGGGTCAAGTGTGCATGGATCAGAAAACAGAAATTCATTAATAACGCCTCCGCTACCATTCGCGCGGGCAATGGTGGTCATTGCCTTGTAGCGTAAACCACTGTTGATATCAATGAAGGGATCACCGCAATCGGTGACCGCTTCCGACTGCTCTATAATCGTTCCGGCGATAGGTACGGTAGTATCGACTCCAGCGGGCGGCTCTGCGATCGGCGGTACATACGGGGAGGCGGTGGGGTCCGTATCGGCCGGATCCGTGTAGCCAATATCCGCTAGGCTCAATCCTGTTTTTTCCGATAGTTCAGGAGTTGAACAGGTACCCCATTCTGAAATCGTTTCCTCAAACGACAGGGACACACTGAGTGTGCAGCAACTATCGGCCTTGATGGTCGTTTTGATTCGACTACCTTCCACAGTTAGGCTTTTACGCGCATCTGTGATCACAACGCGGTCAAGTAGCTCCAGGCTTTTGAGCAGGCCGGCCAACGGCTCAGATACTTCAGGATAATCGATCGTCCAAACCCGGTACTGGCGGGAATAGGTTATTTTGTCGCCAAACCGCTCGGACTTATCGGCTTCGGTGTAGTTCTTGGCCTCACCTGCGCATAACTCTCCCGGCAAACCGAAAATCTGTTTGTAACCCGTTTCATAGGGTACCTGTGCCAATTGTGCGGCATTACTTAACTCAAACAGCAGATGACCAATTGGCGGAATATGATCACCATTGGTGTAGTTAACCACCCGGAAGGGCTCCGACACCAATCCAGCGACCGTTAGGTAATATACGCCAACGGGTAAGTCGTTTGTCAGGTTCGTAGTTGCCGGAACAACAACCGTATCCCAGATGCTCTGTCGGTACACCTTGACGCCACTCAGCTGGGCGGAGGCAAATGTTTTGGCCACTGTATTATTGGTGGCATCATAAACCTTGATGACGAATTTGGCTGAGTCGGCATCTGCCTTCCGGATGAAGAATAAACCCGGCTGCCAACGCTGAGGTAGCTCAACTAAAACCCGGCTGTCAACATCCCAAACCTGCCGATCTTCCCGGCAATCACACCGGGCCAACCGGTTTTTGTCTGTCTGCAAAGGCAGACTCATCAGTGATGAGTTAAAACTTATCTTTTCCTGTGCCATTAGCAACCATTAGAAATTACATCGTTTGTAGAATATTCGCCGCACTTGCCATCGGTGTAGTAGTTGCCCCAATTGACGGCGCACGGTTGCGCTCCAGTCGCTGCGGATTGGCCTGGGAAATATTGATACTCGTACACCTCACGAATGAATTCGCCCGCTGGTGGGCAAGTGGATGGATTCTCATCCGGATCGAATGGGAGATCAACTTTGGGTACCTGGCACGGCCCCGGATGACTGATCTCCAGCGTCAGCAATTCGGCTGCCACATCCAATGTTGCTTTGACCAGGTGCCCATCAGCGCCAAGCCACGTTTCAATAGTTTCGGTAATTGAAATGGGGTTGTCTGTGCAACAGTAGGGTATCGTGATGGTGCCGATTGTGCGGACGTGAGCAACCGATTTCATGCCGCGCCGGTAGCCTTTTGGCAAGAGTGCCGTATGCTTGTTCATTACTCCAGCCGAAAAGGGCTGATTGTGCCGATGAAAGTCACGGACAAGGGAGGTTGCGGAAAAATTTCCGTTTTCGAAGTAGCCGTTCGCCATTTCCGTCAGGCCGGAGGCGATCACCGGCACCCCTCCGCCATCGGGTGTTGGGTTTTCGACGATAAACAGCCAATTCGCTTTGTCAATCGTATCATCCCACGCCTGAGCCCCGCCGATATCGGTGGCAATACGTTTTACGGTTCGCTCTTTGGCAAGGGGCTGCTCACCTGGCAGCCGGGCAACACAAGCATCGGTAAACTCAATGGTTGATACGCCAAAATCAGGCGTGGTGGCAAAGATGTTGGTCCCGAGTAAGTCAATGGTATGGTTGGTACCAATGGCCACGTTGGGTTCGATGGTCAGGCGGTATAAACCATACAGGGCTTCGGTATTGGTTTTAACCGTCCGATTGCCATCCCAGACAGGGTCCGTGTCCGGTAACGATAAGCCTTGAGTCGGGGAATCGTAGGTTAAAGCGGGAAAGTAGCTTATATGCTCCCAGCGTAACTTGCCCGTATCCGGATCGAGAAACGGATATAAACAGGTTAGCTCTATTAAATCCTCTACGACCTCTTTAAGCGTTAGTTCCGCCACTCTGGCAAAGCCATAGGTTGGCGCCGGTGCTTTGGGATCACCGGGAGCGGCAACTTCGGATGCCTGAATGCACAATGCGTTTTTCCATGTATTGGCACGGCGCGTTACCGGGTTGGTCGTTGCAGTAAGGAAAACAGAAAGGGTAGGGGATCCAGCGTCCGGAATGATAGAAGCGGCGGAGGTATCTGCCAACGACTGAGAAACCAGATTTGCCAACACATGCGTCAGGCGTCGGGCTCGGCGGTATAAGGCCTGTTTGTTCGCGCTATAAATGGTTTGTACAGGCTCAGTTTTTAGCCAGTTGACCGTTTTCGACCAGTTTTCTAACAGCGTTTGGTACCCGTCGTCAGGTTTGGGCGGATTGGGAAGCGTTGCCATGCAGGCATCGACATCAAACTTTAAGTCGGATAGGTTGAATACACCTTTCCAGGGCGTTGCCCCTGAACAGGACCGATACAGACTAACGAATACCTGTTGGCAGCAGGTCTGCTTGGCCAGATCCCAGAATAATTTAAAGTCATCACCAACAAACCTGATTTCACCCTGCCACTTAGTACGGAAAAATTGCTGACCATCTTCTAACTCGGTAATCAGGCTGACGTTACCAAGTCCCTGAGTCAAGGGATGGGCTTTTGTCGTTGTTCCGTTAACCGTGTAGGTGAGTAAAGGAATGGGCACAATCTTTCTATTTTACCGTTTAAAAGTCAAACAATAATACATCAAAAATGTAGGCTTGACAAATCCCGATTTTGGGGTTTACGGCTTAATGATTAAATCGCGCCCTATGAAGCATATATACCTTTTATTCGCACTAGCCGCTCTGTTGCTTAGTACAACATTGACGCAGGCACAGAAATATGTCAATGTTCCACCAGCCTCACCAATTCCGATTGATTCAACAACGGGAATGGTTCAATTCAGGCGAATTATTCAGATCCCTGGCGATAGCTCCGTGTCAAGCACGATCAGTCGCGCTCGTAATTGGGTAACAAAAACCTACCGATCTGCTAATGATGTTGTCCAACAATACGACCCATCTAATGGCATCATGGTTGTGCAAGGACTTTTTGTGCTTGAGTATGCCGAAATGCAGTATATGCTGCTCAACAAGATAACCAAAACGCTTCAGGTTTTCCATACCGTAACCATTGAGGCAAAATCAAATCGGGTTAGAATAACCATTGATGGGTTGCAGACTAAAAAGCCTGATTATGCTGGTACGTCGGGTCGCATTATTCAGTCGGAACGCATTAGTTATGTACCCACACCCCCTTCCAATGAAATCGCTTTGCAAGTTGAAGAGAAAAAATTAGACGAAATGCCAATGGTGGGCAAGGGCTGGGCTAGACGAAATGCTCCCGTTTATTTATATACCGACAGAAACATTGATGCAGCTCTTTATAAACGGGTGTCTGACTTGTTGTCTGACTTTGAGTCATCAATGAGTAAAAAGGAGAAAGATTGGTAGATTCTATTTTTTTTTCAAAAATTTTTTGAGTGAGAATTGTAATCTTTTGATTGTTTATGCCCATATTTTACCGTTTAAAAGTCAAATAGAGCCGCTCAAATAAAACAAAAAGGTAGACTTTGTAATCATTTGATTGATAGCTAGTTTTGCGCCCGGCAATGAGAAAATCTAGCAGTTTGGAAGTCTCGAAAACACTTGCGACCTTTGAAATGCTAAGTTACGAGTACCGGTCGGCGTCAGCCGCCCACAATTTTTTGTAGGGCTTTTTTTGTGCCTATACATTCGGCCTCAGCCATAATTGGCGGTGCGCTGTACCCTGTGCTTGTGTTGTAATGGCATAAGCAGTCGTCCGGTAACGGTAACTTAGCAGCAGGTAGTACAGCGTACCGCTTTTTCGTTTCCAATGCCCAAGGCTGTGTAGGGTAATAACTGCTAAGTTATCATGTTACAATGCAAGACAAGCCAGTCAACCGGAACTGGCCGCGCACAAGTTGCGCCCGAATCCTCCATTATCCTTTCTGATCAACTGGTTGATCATTTCAGCCAAAAGGACAACACCCACAAAGCCAGGCTCATGCTTCGGGCCTGGTTCCTCAATCACGTTCTGCACAGTGATGCGCCCGTTACTGCCAATCCCGGTAGCGCGGAAGACAATGTTTATCTCTATGAGATGCTGGATGATTTTTTGTCTGATCTACTCAAAAATGAGTAAGCCATGAACGAGCTAATCCGCATAACAACCAACGAACAAGGTTCGGAGGTTGTGTCAGCCCGTGAATTGTATGCATTCTTAGAAGTAAAGCAGCAGTTTTCCGACTGGATAAAAAACCGAATCATCCGGTACGGCTTTCGTGAGGGAGAAGACTATGTGTCGCTTTCTAAAACTTTAGAAAGCGACGATGAATCTATTTTTCATAAAACTATGAAAAATAGTAATGCTGGTAGAACTGCAACCGACTACGCCCTCACCCTTGACATGGCCAAGGAGCTGTCGATGGTCGAGCGGAACGACAAAGGCAAACAGGCAAGGCAGTACTTTATTGAAGCGGAGAAGGCTTTACGTCAGGTGGTGAGCCAACCGGCTCAACTATCCTCTGAGCAAATGCTTATCCAGTTAGCAACTCAGACAACGCAACTACTCGCCAGTCAGCAGCAGCAATTGAATCAGCTTCGTGCCGATGTGGAGGAAATAACTGCGAATCGACGATTACCCCGCCCCGCCGAACCTACGCGGCCGCATGAGTCAAAAACCAAAGCAAGTTTGCGACAGTCGATCAGCCGAAAGGTGAACGAGTACTGCGGCATATACAATGCCGAACAACAGGAAACCTATAATTATCTCTATAAGCGAATGCAACAGGTGTTTGGTATTGACATTCGGCGTTTGCGGAGGGGTAGCGGAGAAAGTTACCTGGATGCCATTGAACGGTATGGGCACCTAGAAAAACTCTATTCACTAGTGGTTGCCGAACTGGAGTACATTGAGGAATAGTACAAAAAAAAGAAAGGCCGGATTAAAACCCGGCCTTTCTTTTTAAACTACTGGATAATTACAGGATTGCAGGGCGTACACGCTTTGGCAATTCCAAAACCGAACCCCATGTGATCCGACCCGTCCAACCTTCAGTCGGGGTGTCCGTGTTGTTGACAATGCCATGCCAGCTGGAGAATGAGCCAACGACAAATTCTTTAGGACCATACAAGAACGAACCGGCAAGGGGCAAAAATTTAATGATCTTCAGACAGTTCATTTCAATATGCCACTGGTGGTTGGTAATTGAGTTGTCGTAATCAACAAATTCAATCGACTTGTTGGTTTTCTTGGCGAACTGCAATCCACCGAAGGCTGTCACAAACTCAGGCTCAACACCGGGCTTGGTGGCATCAAATACCTCCCATTTGCGGATGGCGGCATTGCCTGTGTAACCTTCAACTGTTTTTTCGCCGGTCTGCGCTAACCGGGCAACCAGGGCGGTAGTCAGAGCCGCATCTGTTGCCCATTCCGCTGTCGTAAAACCGGGGGCTCCGGATTCCGTAATCAATACCGTGTCAAAGAGGTCCACGCCAATTTTACGGCAACCGGCTACGGGTATTTCAGGCATTGTCGGATTACAGTCATTGTACTCCGATGGGCAATAAAGCAAAGCACTATTTGTGGCCATACTTGTAAAAGTTAAACTCGTTAAACCATCTATTTAAAAACAACGAACGCTAGTTAAGTGCGACGGTAAACCGTGACGTTTCCATTCTCATCGACCTCACGGATCCGGCCATCAGGGAGTTGAGTGATGGTACTCCCTTTGTTACCCTTTCGGGTTTCATCAATCAGGGTATCGAGCCGGTTGGTTAACCCATCGACCCGTCGGTGCAATTCATAATCCGGACTCGTGGACCGGGATTCATTGTAATTGTGTATCAATAGTAGATCTCGCTCCCGAACACCTTCTGGCAAATCAACCCCGGTACCATCAAGTAGATAGGCCAAGTCGCTAGTTTCAATTCGCCTACCCAACTTATTGATTTTCGTAAGCGTTTGCTTATTCGGCTGGTAAGACTCCTTCCGAATAACTCCTTCACCTATCTGCAACCGGGCATCCACTTCATCCGCTTTACGGCCGCCGCTGGTGGTGCGGGCGCGGGCGGTGTCATGCGTAACCTCATCCCCATCATGGTATTTAGGGAGTGAATGCACTTGGCTTATTGATGAGGCTAATAATGCCAGCATACCCGCAATTTGTACACCTGCTAAAATAAGGCCAAAGGGGGGCGGGTAGTCTGCAAATGTTCTAATGGTTTTCGCTAAGGCTAATGCCATTTCTGATTCTTGCAGTACGGTATTTAGGGCTATTTGAATGGTTTGATCACGGCGTTGAGCCTCAACTGCTTTTTTGCGCTCGGCTTGTAGAGCAGCTTGCTCCTGCTTCTTTAAGGCTAAATTATTGGCCAAACCCTGTTTTGATAATTCAAGCTCTACAGCTACTTCGTTTTGTTTAGCTTGTAGTTGAGCGTCGATAGAAGAAATTCGAGCTTGATCGTTGGCAATTTGGGCATCCAATATCTGATTAGCGGTGTTTATTGCCATATTGCCAGCCTCAACAAGTTGCTGTTTTACCTCATCGCTAACATCTTTACCTGATGAATCTTTGAAGGTTATATTCAATAGCTCAAAAATATTTTGGGGGCCGGTTTTCCCTTTCTCCTTAACAGACTTTAATTCTCCCTGTAATTGCTGAATCGTTTCTTTGAATCCCTGAACTGTAGAAGGATCGGTAAACGGATCCTTCTCCGCTAAAGCGAGTAATTGCCTGTAGTAGTCAAGGCGAATTTTTAACAGGGCTTCGGTGCGACGCTGTTCAAAGTCCTGCTCGGATTCTCCTGCCTGACGGGTTAACTTTTCCGTTTCCGCTAAGGCATCTTTACGCATCTGCAACTCCAAATCAGCGTACTTCTGTTGGCGGCTTAAGTTCTCCTTAGCTAGTTTCTCTGAAAAGTCTGCCTTAATTGAACTGGTTAATTTATCCGTATCGTTCTGATAAAGGTCTGGGGATGACTGCGCCCGCATGCTATCAAAAATAGCTTCGGTCGATTGTGGTAATTTGTAAGCTAAATTATCAACCTTTTCGCGTTTGCCTGTCTTTCGGTTAACGGCATAATAGCCAGTTAACTCCTGACCTAGCTTGATTAAGTGAGCGCGGGTTTGCTCAATTTCCTTCAAATCCTGCTGTTGCTTCAATAGCAAATATTCTTTACTGGATTTGTCCAGACTATCGAGCCGTTGTTTATCGTAGGTGTCTTGCAGCTTCTGCAATTCATCCTCCAGCTTGGTTTTACTTTTTACCAAATCTTCCCGCTCCTTCTGGGCCTGCTCCTCCGCCTTAACTTTCGCGCCCGCATCTGACGGTGTGGCGGTGGCGGTTTTTGTTGGCGTAAAGCCCTCGAAAGCCTCCGTAGATAAGCGTGCGCGCCGGTCCTGTCGGCGTTGGCGCATATTGTCCCGACTAACATATTTATCCATGCTAACGCGCATGTCGTCAAGGGTCTTGCCAAATTCATTTCGATACTCCTTTAGCCGTTTTCCGGATTCGATCAATTGGCCGTTTAAGGTAGACGCAAGCCCTTTGTTACCTGCTAGCTTGGCGGCTACAAGTTGACCCGCTATAACAATGGTGTTGAAGCTCTCAACGAGTTGAGCGGTAATATTGATTGTCAGTACAAATGGATCAATGACGTATTTATTGAAGTAGTAGCCAATCTTTTGCGCCGTGGTGCCGACATTACCTCCTTCACCATTTAAACTGTTCAGGGAAGTTATCAGGCTACCCACAGAGGTAAACACCTCACCAAACACTTTCGTCAAACCACTAAAAGCCGGTTGCAACGTTTTCACTAAGTCAATACCCCCTTGAACAATTTTGCTTAGCAAGTCAACAAAGTCATTCAAAACACCGGTATTGCCCTGACCGATGGTGCGAAAGAAACCTGCTACTAAATCAGTCAATGTTGAAATCTTACCGCTGAGGCTTTGACCGGCTTCAATCGTTGACCCCTGCACTTTCCCTAATGCGGAAAAAGCCTGAATCGCTTCGTATGCCCCCTTAACTGAGTTGTCAACCGTTTTCGTGAAGTCACCATAGGCAAGAGTCATCTTATTGCCTTGTGTCTTTACCGTGAAGCCTAGCTCCTTCCATCGCTCCGAATTATTGGCATCAAGAATAGCTTCGTTTAGCTGCTCAAAATCTTTGTTAATGAAGTTGGCAACGTCACCTAATCCAAGTAGCTCTTTTTTGGTCGGAATGATGCCCCGGCTTGCCAGCTTTGCAATGTTGTCAGCCAAGGTGTCAAAAGTGAAGTTAGTTGTATCAGCCGTGTTTTGAAGAACAGCAAGGTACCCTTCCGCCGCCTCCGCGTTGCCCTCGAAGATTCGCGTAAACTGGTTTTGATAGTGTTGCCCGATGCCGGTTACCTCAACAATCGTTTTGCCGATCTCAATAATTTTATCAATAAGAAACAGAATACCCGTTAGCGTGAAAGCGGCCTTGATGGATTGACCAATACGATCAAACCCACCCTTTACCCGGTCGGCGGCTTTGGGCGTTTGATCGAGCAGGTAGTTTGTTTCCTTTAGCTTATCTTTTACCCCGGCTATCTCATCAGCGGTTTGTTTCCAGTTGCCTCCTTTTGTGGCTTTATCCTGAGTGGAGGCATACTTGATTAGCTCTGACGATAAACGGGAAATCTCCCCTTGCAGTACTTTAGGGTTGGCGGTGATTTTCTTAAACAGATCACTGCCAGCCCTAAGCTGGGTATTGACTTTATTAAGGTCATCAGCTTGGCCTTTAAATGGATTGTTAGCGGTAGCTTTTTTTGCTGTTTCCCCTATCTGGTCCCATTCTTGAGCCGCCTTACCCATATTTGACTCAAAGTTCGATAAGTCAAGATTGAGCACTTGGGTAACAACAGTATTGTCCATTACTTTTTACCGTTTAAAAGTCAAACAATAATACGGACAAAACCATGCATGGGCAAGAAGCTGAATCTTCTCATTTCAACTAATATGTGTACCTACATAAAATTATACCGCCAAAGAAAAAATAGTTGACTTACGGATAGTGACCGTTATTGTCCTATCTGAGCTTTTGTGTATGATTGTAAGGTATTATTAACTGCTATCTACAAAGTAATATGAGTAAGCATTTACTTATTTTGGTATTATCCCTATTTGGGATTCTAGTTTTAGTCCTTACTAACCCTAGGGAGGAGGAACACAAATCGGCTGTAAGGGTTAAAATTAACGCCTTTATGCAACATAAGTTAAAAGAAACAACTTCCAGTTCAGGTGACTCTTTTAGCCAACTAGGACAAGGCATAGGCTCACTATTTGGCGGTTATGTGGTTGATAAGATTATCGACACAGCCATTACACGGGACAACTATTTAATTTTTTCAATAACAAAGTTCTCGTATGAGGGTAATGACAAAGTTATTGGATTGGGGATTTTAGGAAATGTCTTCTTGTCATCAAAGGTAGACGAGGCTTTAGAGGATACACAAAAAGATTCATAAAAAAGTGGACTAATATTAGTCCACTTTTTTATGAATTAAATAAGAATGTGCTTGTAAGTTCTGCCAGTCTTTATTTCACTTACCTTCCTTCTACTTGTCTGCAACTTTTTACTAATATTGGCGGGCGTTTCCCCTTTTAACAACAATTGCTTTATTGTTTTCACTAAATCATCGGAAAGCTTAGAGGCTTCAAATGCGGTAATTAAACGCACGGGCAGCACAAAGTCTCTTATTTCAAGATCAGTCAATATAATCGATTGCCAAGCCCTGCCAAGTCTTATTCCATTTACGGTTGCTTTGCTAACACCTAATGTTTCGACAATTTCCGAGGTCTTCCAATCTTTGACTATAAGGAGCTTGATAGTTCTGGCTACCTGTTCCGTTATTTTGGCATGTCCACAACTCTCTCCCTTGGCCTTACCCCTCATTACGTATTTTATACCAGTCAAGTAACTGCGAGATTGTCCCGATTTTACTTGAGATACAAATGACTTAGTAACATTAAGCATATCAGCAACAGCCTTATTCGTTTTGCCCTGAGCAATCAATTGGACGATCTTAAGAACAATATCATCCGAATGCTTAGTATTAGTTGAATAGCCTTTATTCGTCCCTGCCTGCTCCCTCAAGTTATACCCATATTGCCTGTTGTTTGCTTTATGAGCTTGGATAATATCATTTTCAAATCCTATTAACTTTCTCTGGAAATTTGACTTGGTATCACTTAAGGGAAATTCTATGACCACTAGAATGTTAAATTGCCAACACTCGGGAGGATATTTATTGTAAGCTGATTGTAAATAAATATTAGCATGCTTGTTTCTTTTCAATTTTGACTTGTGAGCTACAAATCTTGAGTATAAATCAATGGTTGATCCAATGTAGCACTTGCCGTTTACAATATTTAGAATTTGATAAACACCTGCTACATTGCGATACTCGGAACTGATTTTATTTTTCATGACACATGAGAAAAAGGCGAGATTAACTTTATAGTTAACCTCGCTTATTGATTATTGATGTACGGATTTTTTTCGAGACATTTTTGCCTTTTTTCTTAATTGAATGGGATATGAATCAGTCAATTCATGACATGAGCGACATAAACAACGACCATTTGCAATGTCCCACAAAACCGGACACATTAAAGCTTGTGCTATCGTTGTGATGTCATTCTCTCGAATGAGAACAGCTAAGCTTTTAATGTGGTCAGCTTCAATAACCCGTTTTCGACCGTTCCTAGCTCCGCAATGCTGACAGGTAAATCGGTCACGAATAAACACCGCTCTCTTCCAGTCTTCATACTCGGGTAGCTGACGAATAAGACGAACAAGGGAAGTCTTTTTTAAGAGGGGCTTGCTGTTCATAAATCATCTGAGGTATTAAGTTCATTAACAACAAGCTTGTGCAGGCTATCGAGGTGCCCGTATCGTTCTAGTGTATCAAGCATATTTTCCCCCTCATTTTGCTTAAGGCGATGTACATTGATAGCATAGACTTCAAATAGCCGCCTGTAGAGGTAATTCCAGGTTTCTCGCCGGTTGTAACCCTGATAATCACAGTAGTCGTCTATTTTACGGTTAATGCGTTGGCGTAATGAGGGATGAGGTGCGTTCATGCCCGGCAAACCAAGCTGACGACTACCACGCCGAATTTGACGCGGGGCAGTGGCGGAGCGGTCCTCAGACATAATGCGATCCACGTCAGCACGTAATTGACTGAGCAACTCCTGTGTTCCGGCCATAAGTTGATTCTGCTGAGCAACTAGCTGAATAAGCACCTGCTCAGTGGTTGGGATAGGTGATTGGAGTCGTTTTTCGCATTCCAGAAAATATCGCCTCGCCTCCTCGCCCTTTTCCGTTCGGGCTAACATGGAAAGCCGTTTAGCAAAATCCAGCGTTAGTGCATAATCGACAGAGGGTCTGCCCTTTTCTGTATTTTTCGACATCATGTCGAGAACTTGCCAATCTTCCCCCTCTGTGCTATAAGGATTGTTAATGATATTCTTCTTTGACCATCTTGACCACTGTGATTCATCAAGCCCTAAGAAAATATACAATTCGCGGGCTGACACTACGGGCGAACCTTGTCCGCCCGTAGTGATTTGAATTAGCTCATTCATGCTTCAACCGCTTCTGAAAAAATCCATTCTGCTAATACCACAGCATATAGCTCCTCTATGTAGCCGAACCGTTCAGCTACACTTATAAGGCTTTCGCCAGCCTGACGCGGGTGTGCATTTAGATTGACACCATACAAAAGCTGCAACCGGCTGTAAACGCGATGCCATACCCGGTAACGAGCCTCGCCCGTTGTCTGTGAAATCGTCGTAACGACCGTTACGGCTTTGGCGCGAGTGGTGGTTGGTTTATTCATGACCTCCACCCCCTTCTTTTGCGCCTTCCTCTGCCTCGATTTGGAAAGCCTCATACGTATCTCGTAGTCGGGCAAAAAATGAACTCATACTTAAGGCCGTATGCAACTGACTCCTAGTATGCAGGTCAGCTAAATCAACGTGAGCTTGACTAATCCATGTTGTGAGCATGTCATTAATTGTTGGCACTTGGTTTGGTGCCTCGCATTGAATGGTAATCAATTCGAGCAAGTGAGTTAAGTGCTCCAATGCTCCCGGATTATCAATAATCTTTTGCCAATAGGCGCGTCGAACGGCAGCCGCCGTTGGGGTTGAGTGATTTTCCATAGCAAGAAAGAGGATTAAGCAACCCGACGAAAGGGCTGATAGGTTACCGTGTTGACATGTCGCTTCTGCATAGCCTTATCGACAGTATGCCCGGTTGTTTTTACGTAGTATCTTTCTGTAATTGTTACCGAACTATGGCCGAGCATTCGACTAACAGCACCTATATCTTCATACTCTGAATAGAAGATAGCTCCTGCTGTTTTTCGTCCAATCTTACAGGTCAGGCGACGCTGAAAGCCGATAAGTGTAGCAACGGCATACATTTCACGGTTAATTTCCCAATCCTGCGGAATCTCACTTGTTGGCCGGGTTGCCAACAGAGACTCTAAAGCGGGCAGCACAGGAATGTGGCACTCAGCAAATGGTGGCTTTGATCGACTAATGACAATCTTCTTATCCCCCCACTGGTTTGTGCGCTCATACAGAGCTCTGTTCTCCACATACCTTACAGCATCACAATAATCTAATCCAGTCAAAAAAATCACCCCCATCCACCAACAAGCAACGCCCGCTTTACCCGGTAGGTCCAATTGCCAAAATCGATTTAAATGCTCATGGTCAAGAAAATAAACGTCTTTTGTTTTATCGCGAGGTAGTTTTTGATTAGCTAGTGGATTATGCTTTAATCTTCCTGACTCAACTATGTAATTAATCGCTTCAACCAATCGATTTACGTAACGCGTGGCGGCGTCGGCGGACATTGGTCCCGTTTTCATTAACCAACGGTGGTACGACTTAACCCAAAAAACCGTCAACTCGTCAGCAGGTCCAATACTTAACGGCTCATCAACTTGCGTCTTCGCTATATAAGCCTGCAAATAGGTCAGCCCGTATCCCCACTTATCTAGCGTTGTCTTTTTTAGCTCTTTTTCGGGAAATCCGCCCGACTGTAGCTCATTCAAATAGGTGGCATAGCAATTAACCGCCGACCACTTTTGTGCTTTAGGGGAATCTTCGAGAGTAAAAGGCTTGCCTGTTTGGTACTCCTCTTTTACGCTTTTAGGGGTGGGGCTAAATCCCATTGCTACCTGTCGGTCATATACGTCATTGATTTTAGCTCTTGTAGCATCTAAAATACCGTTGAACCTACGAGCTTCATTGGAACGATCAACTGCCCTTTGTTGCACCTGATTCCAAGATATGTTAGCTGTCGTTAAGCTAGTGCCATCAGCTAGTGTAGAGAATGCTGACCCCTCATCTCCATTCACGCTAATACGAATTTGAATGGTTGAGTAGCCTTTCCGCTGACAAAATCGGATGCTGATCGGCAATCTTCTTTTAGTAAGAAGTGTCTTAGGGGCTGTGGTAGGCAGGTTACGCATGAGATTGGCCCTCCTTACCTTTTAAAGATGCAATTCGCTCATCATTTAAGGCTGTTACGTTGCAATAGTCCGTGCCGATATTAAAATAATCGAACTCGCTATTCAGATTTACCAAGAAACCAATGAGGTTAACGACTGCATCAATGTGAGTTCGTTCGATTTGACGAATGTCCTTCGCGTTTATTAAATAGAAGTCCAGTAAAGAAACTATTCCCGGTATGGGGTTTTTGCGCTCAAATTGACCTCTCACTAACTCAAGAACCCTGAAAAGGTCATTCTTTTGTAGGTCATCAGTGGCAACCTTAAGTAAGAAGTCAGAACGCCAATCGTCAGGCAAGGGGTGGTCTTTGGCCGTAGTTTTGGCCGCTTCTGGATTTGGGATTGCAAAGGAATCCCCTTTCACGTAGTTTTGCTCCGTGTTACACATTTGACTTGGAGGTTAGATTGTTACACATCGCCCATGCAGTAGATTCGCCGTCTCTGTATGGGCACCTTTTTTTGTTGTCAACTCACTTCATACTTCGCTAGGCAACCCGCTTAGGGTACTGTGTAGCTTTCTTGTGCCTCATTGACTTTACAAATATCGCAAGACTTTACAAATAATGCAAGTGTAAGGTCAAATTTTTTATTTGTCAGTCAGGATTATTTTTAAATCCATACCCATAGCATTAGCAATCTTGAATAGCACCTCTGTTGACATATTCAATGTGCCACTTTCGTACCGAGCAACTGCCGATTCGGAAACCCCAATTTTTACCCCCAACTCTTTTTGAGTTAACCCCTTCCTAATTCTAATCTCCTTAATCTGCTGGCTTATGCTATGCTTAACGCCTTCCATAGTTGCAATTATTTTCTCAAAGGTAGCAGAATGTTGCCATATATGTAAAGTAGAAAGATAGCATTTATTTAAAGGTCAGCAATGACTAATGGATTATTTCATGTATATACACGTAATTCGTCAGCTAGCCAGCCAAAAATAAAACTGCTCAATACGGATTATCTGCAAATAAATATGCAAGATTATCTGCAAATAAATTTGATTTCATTTGATACCATTTGACCAAATATGTTGTTACTTTGACAAAGGCAGAACAAAGTTACGCTCAAACATTAGTTCTACAGTAGATCAACAGTTGTTGTGTAGTTGCTAAACAGTTGTCCCTTAGTAGACGAGTAGTATAAATAACGAAGCTAACCACATCCTCAATTGTATTATGGAAGCGATTGGAAATCTCATAGAACTTGCTGTAAATCATATAGATACGATTGCGACGGCAATTGCATTTATTATTGGATTTCAGCTTGCTTATAAGTTGTTTCGCTCATTACTGTCCGATTACAAACGCCGGAATACAGTAGAGTTCAAGCATAAAGACGCTCCCGAATCAATTACGATTTCTGTTAAGGGTAGTAAAGAGGATGCCAAAAAGCTTGTCGATTATGTAAATCGCTATCATCACTCAACGCCTGCTTAATAGTCAGTATGAGTCAAGTTGAATCCGATTCATCAACTGATGGTAATCCCTATAACCAAGCTGGCCTAACCTCTCTGATTATTGGCCTTTGTACTGGACTGACCGACGATTCTAAAATACGCAGTACAGTTGCTCTTATTGCCCCCTTTATTAGCTATGCCATCATATATCTAATAAAAGACTGGCGAAAAAAGAACAAGATTAAAAAGGCCTGCTTGTCAATTGATAATAATTTAGCCCGTATCAGGACTATCAATCAAAATCAGAATTTACCTGCTAATGAACGAGAAGAGAATGAACGGGAAATAATTAGGCTCAGTCAGTTGAGAACGAATACGGAGCTTCAACAGTACGATGTAAAATAACACCTCCGCCTCCGCCCAATATAGCGGAGGCGTTTTTTTATAGTAAACTAATAGCCAGTCACTACCCTCGTTTTCCTTAAGTTCCTGTGTAACTACCTCGTTCATGTTTCTTGGGTTGTGAAGCCTCTATGCGTTTTTTCCAGGCCTGGTAATAGAAATAGAAATCAATGGTATCCATAGCTTTTAGTGCTACTACTCCTGATGGGTTACCATCGGACATGGCCGTAAGCAGATCTGCCCAGTACTGCCGACGTGTGGCAATTTGAGCCTCTATGGTTCCAGGCTCGGTCTGTGGCTTTCGTCGGCCTCGCTGTTTATCGTCTGATCCTGACTCAAAGACATTTCGGTGATTTCGGAAGAGATTGTCGAGAAATTGGCGACCAAGCCGAGCGCCTGCCTCAAAAAAAAAGCGGAGTCAATCCCTGCGCTTTCCCAGATGCCAATTTTCGTGCGCATCACCTGGTCATTAAAATAGCGTCGGTCCTCATCAGGCATGTTTATAAACAGGGCACAGAGCCAAACCGCAAAGGGTCGTTTGGCGGCAACGTCATTAATAGCTTTCAATGCATTGTAGTTTGTATTGATAAGCGTTGTCATCACCTTTTCCCCCTGGAATGCCCGTTCACACAAATCGATGTTGTTTCGCAACACCTTAACAAGTTCGGTAAACGATACACCTAGTCCTACCTCAAGCCGAAACCGTTCAAACATGCTAAATCGGTCAATGCTTAATTTATCTTCTATCAAAAAAAGTTGGGATTGTGAATTACCAACTTCATCAATCCATCTGCACGTAAATTCAGTGGCAGTGGCGGGTATGTTAACTAGCTCAGTCATTAGTTGAGGCGGTTTAGCAACCAGGTTGCCAGATAAGACGAAAGGGCAATTAGGTATAGCAGGCCGATGATATTGAACGGTAAAAACAGGAGTCCGACCCACAAAGCGAATTGACCTGCAATGCACTTCTCACACGTCAAAATGGGTTTCAGGTAGATTTCAGACCGATCATAAGCCTCCTGCCGTATCGCGCTGAAGGATCGGTTGTCATCCGGACTTGGAATGACGCGCATGACGGCTGAATCGGCGTATAATTCACGCAAATGGTACAGGTACCGTGCCCACCAGGCTAATACCTCACCGGGCTGGGTAAACCGGAAATAAGCGACTGAAATTTGTGCCAGGATAAACGCCATAGCGGTGTATTCTAAGAACTCAGACAAGGCAAGACTCATCGACAAAGGCAGTTAAGGCCAACTCTATAGCGACGTAGCCATAGGGGGGCGTTTTGAAATTGAATAAGGGAGCAAATCCGGTGTACTTCAGGAATGGATCCGTTGTTGCGCTGGAGTAGCCCGAAAGCTGGAGCGATGTGACGGCGGAGGCTTCATCCATTATGGGTATTGTTCGCCCATTGGGGCACATTGTTGCCATCAATACCCGTCCAATTCGGTCAGGAATACAGTTGTTAATCAACTTGCCGTTAAACCAGCAAATGAGCGTCAACCGGGTTTGAACGCGCTTGAATCCATTCACCATGGATGTTCGATAGGTACCGCCCTCGAAGAACACAAAGCCGGGTTTGGCCTGATCCGGTACCAGTCGTTTCCAATCGTCCTGACAATCGCCGGTTGGGCATCCGATCGGGGCGGGATATGAAAGTTTCTTTTTGTTGCCTGAGAGGGCATCACTTTCGATGGTCTGTACCAGTCCAACAACATCCGCCAATAATCCCTGTACTTTCAAGGGCATCAAGCGTTTTACCAGTACGTCAGCAATAAGGTCGTTCATAATAGTTTGAGCCAATTGGCGGTGCCTCGTTGGATATCTTGTTGCCGGTTGGCGAGTTCTTCAGGGGTATTGCGATAAAATGCCCCGTAGCGTTTGATGTTAGCCACAAACACCGCCGCCCGATCGCCCGATATGCCGACGCGGGCGCTAACCTTTCCGTTGCTGACGGTTACCGATAAAACACCATACTGTTTCCACATTTCGCCGGTATATGTCAGGTTGACGTCTTGACTCTTCAGGCCTTGTGCCTGCCGAAGTCCATACCAGTTCACCCGCTTGTTTTCGTCGAGGTACTTTTTGCCGGATTGATTTAACTCCTGCCCTTTCAGAAAGTAGGATGGCACCTTTTTTTCAGAGTATTTGGCTTTGTTACCCGGCCTGCCATCGGCATCAATACCGGTGTCAATGCTACGGGCTTCCATTACCGATACACCTGTTTCCGCAACCTCCGTCATCAACTCAACACCTAATTCGGGCAGGCGTAAAGCGAGGGCGCGGAATCGTGCCGCCATTTCTGATTCGTTCATAGGGTTAAGGTGCCACGGTGCATTGTAAGGCCTGGTTGACAGAGGTAACAGCGTTGATCCGGAATGTTGCCGCTCCAGTTCTGGGTAAGCCATGTGATGTACTCACTCATCTTAGCGGTCCACTCTGCCTTTTTGGCTTCCAACTCCCCTTCACGGATCTGGGTATAAGGAGACAATTGCCCGTTTTCCAACTGGTCGATGACGTTGAGCCCCGTTTTGTAGTACAGCATGTACCCGATGGCGGCCGTGTATTGGTTGTTGGCCAGCAAATCACAGACAAGGCCTGTGAAGTCGCATTCGGAGTAGATGTGCAGCAACAGTCCATGGGCTAAATTGCCATTGATGCTCCTGAGCGGAGTTGCCAGAACGAGGTTCAGATTATAATCCTTGTTGCCGCAATTACAGGACAGCTGGTTGTTGCGCGGGTAGTATCCACCCAGAAGTGGGTAGGTGATACTATAGGTCGATCCGTCCGTTTCCAGCTTAAGGGGTGTCACATCATAACTGGCGCTATCCAGCATGGCAACATCCAGCGTCCAGACTCGAATAGGAACACCGTTTTTGCGGACGGTTACCGGTAAGGCATCCACGTTGGCGTTCAGTAACAGGCCAAGGCGGTCGATCACCAAACTGCCGCCTTTTAGTACGTTCGTGCGAAACTCAATGCCGGCCGTTGATCCACTGACGCTAACAATGGTTGTTGAGTCGATTTCACCAATCATCCGGGAAAACGAACTGAACCGATTTTGAACCCGTCCGCCGATAAAGCCAATGATTTCGGCGGGTAGTTGCAGCATAGCCGCTTCATAGGCATCAATCAATGGTGCCCAGTACGTTGCAGGATCCACGCCATTGGATGAGTCTGCATCAGCGAGTAAGCAGGATCCAACCAAATTCCAGACGTAAAGGCCTAAACTTGATTGGATATCTACTCCGATCGGAAACGAAGTAGGCGGGTTTTTGACAATTCCGACTAGGCCTTTAAGACAATCCATGTTGACAAAAAATAAGGTAAGCGGGCACCGGTCAGGTACCCACTTACCATGGTTTAACTTAGGCTACCACTGGAGGACACGCGTAGGGAGCGGGCGAACAGATTGTTGGCAACGTGTTATCGGCTTGGAATTCCAGAATGCCCGTACCGGTGTCACCTGTGAGGGTTGGGTTTTTAAAGGCATCCCAAACAATACGGTTTTCGAATACCCGGTACAATTCACAGTCACCGGCTTGGCCTGGTACCGCAATTGTTTGGCGTGAAACGTACACATCCTTTTGGACCGCACCCTGACGAGGTAAAACCAATCCATTGACATTTTCCTTGTAACGGATCATGTCTTTCGGTAGATCCTCCGCCCGATCGGGGTTGACGGCCTTGAACGAGAGGGCAACGGCGCCCCGGTCGAGCATAAACAGTTTGTCGAGCATACCGGCATCAATGAACGTATCCAAATCGGCCGTGATGTTGGCAAGCCCTAATGCCGTGCGTTTGGCCGGATCTGTCTCCAGCTGCGCTTGGATAAGCGCTTTAAAGAACATCGTTCCATCCAGCAAGTAAGGAGCCCGCATTTTGTTGCGTTGCTTCAGTAGTTGCAGGTAGGGAATGAAATCCTGCCATACCAGGTTGCCGCGTGGGATGCGGGTGAGGGTAGGAGTTCCAGCGGCAATGGTACCAAGGTTGGCACCGCCGAACTCGTTGCCTTGGGTAGCGACGGTTGGCACCTTGTTAACACCTGCATAACCATGGATTTTTGTCAACAACTGTACACCAAGTTGTTTGATCAGGGCGCGGTCAGCTGCCAACGACTGCGTTGCATAGATTGACTCAAAGTTGGCCAGGTTTTTACAATAAGCCTCTTTGATCATGAACGTAGCTTTGACCATCCGTTGCAGCTTGTAAGTCTGCGTAATGCTGGAGGCCATAGGTCCGGTGATTTCGCAAGGTACCACCTGGTGAACCTGATAGTTTGAGCTTGACGAAACACTTACGTTGGGCTCTACCCAGCCAATTTCCACACCTGCGCAATTGTCAGCCAATTCCAGTTCATTTTTAAACGCTGTGGTATCGTTCTGAGCGATCGCGTTTAACACCTGAACCGTTGGGTCATACAAGACATCATCACCATTTGCCTTTGCATCTGCCCATGCTGACCGTGCGGCCAATTTTAACCGGGGAACGTCTGTTGCAGTGAAATCACCTGCTGCCATCGAAATAAAAAGTAAAAGTCGTGTTAGTGCCCGAAACCGCCTTTCGGGTTAGGCTCGCTGGAGTGAGTCAAAGAAATCGCGGGCTTTCTGCTGATCCGCGAGTTCGATAGAATCATCTTCCAAAATGGTGTTTAACGCATCCTTCGTGCGTGGTTGCAGGTTGACCACTTTCTTGGGACCGGCTGGAGGGTTACCACCCTCTTTTTTGGCACCTGACGAGTCACGGTCTGGAGCTTCGAACTCAAAAAACTGACTGGCACGCTCCTGGCGGATCTGCTCCCATGTGAGGGGAACGCCCATTTGATCTTCAAGCCGCTTGTCACCCTCAAAGTAGTAGGTCTGTCCATTCTCGGTTTTTTCGGAAATGCCTGTGAACGAGTTCCGGTACTGGTCGACAAGGAGTTTCTTCTGCCCTTCGTGGGTTGGCAAAATGGCTTTCAGTTCAGTTAGGGCACTTTCTGCCTTTTGTTGCAGGTTCAGTTCGGCAATACGATTGTTTACGCGTGTGTCGAAGTCGGTTTTTAGCTTTTCAGCCTCCGACTCCGCTTTGGTGGCGCGCTGCTCAATCGTGATGTATCGGCTGTCTGCTTTGAACTTGGCATCTGACAAGGTTTTATCCTTATCATCGACGGGTTCTGGCGTGTAGTTGTCCTTCAGCGCGGCAATGGCGGCGGGGATATCGGCGGTTTCATCAACATCAATCCCAAATGTGTCCTTAAGGGCCTTGTTGAGTTTTTTTTGCGCTTCACCCATACCGGCCGAATGACGGCCTTTGTAAACTTTCGTGCTGTACAGCGTTTCGAGTTCTTTAGCTCCATCCTCTGTGGAGGCTTTTTCCTGTACCTGTTCTAAGGTCAATCCAAGCATTTTGGCAAGGAATGGACCCATGAACTTGGCAAATTCTTCAGCGTTAAACATAGTTGATGCACCTAGCCGGTGCGAGCACAATGAGAGTTAACAGACAATAGGCCGTCTGCATGGCCACTTCGTTCGTTGTTGTTGAGCCAGTTCAAGCCATGGCGGGCCACAATGTCTTTACCGGATTACCTCCACGTTTGTAAGGAGCTTACCATCTTTCAGGCGGTTATAGTCCTCAATAGGTAGGTTGGATTCTGCCTGGGTGATCGTGTTCCGGAACTTGATCATTTCACCCGATTTTGCCTTTTTGTCAACGCCCTCCACCAATGCTGGCGAGGGCGTTTGCTTGTCTCTGTCTGGCATGCTGGTTACTGAGGTTTAGCCTTTCGGCTTCGATTAGTTTTTACCTCTTCGGTGATAGTGGGATTGGTATCGGTACCTGTAGTGTCGGTACCCTCCGTTTGGCTTTCGGCTGTCTGATCCGAAGCGGTTGCAGCATCACCCGTTGGGGCATCTGCTGGTTTGGCATCGGCATTACCATCAACACTGGTGTCGACAGTCGTGTCAATCTTACCGTCAACCGGGGCATCAACCGATTGAGGTGCGTTCTGGTCACCAACCGGGGTTTCATTGTCCGTTTTGGGCTCCGATGAAACAACCTGATCGTTGGACTGATCAACCGGGGTGGTATCGTCAATCCGGTTGGGATCAAAATCGTTGGCACCTGGCTTTTGCGGATCCTCACTGAACGGCGGAATACCTACCGGTGTGGGCTGGGCAGCCTTCTCACCAGACAAACCGGGTATGCCTTCGGGCGTCGGTTGGGTGATCGCCCATCCATCATAGGTACCATCGGCATTAAGGCCAATTTGGTCCAATTGATGTTGGCTGAACATCTTAGGAATACCATCCTTACTTGCCTGGATGTTTTCTTGAAAAGGATTCATATTAAAAGGCGTTTTACCGTTTAAAAGTCAAACAATAATATAAAAAAATATTGGTTCTTCAACTTAGAACACATCTGTAGGCTGTATACGCAATAACCGTATGAGCCAATAACGAGCGTACAGTTTGATGTAATCCCGACGATGGTTATCAAAGAGTTCGGGTACCCGGTGGTACTGGTCAGGCAAAATCTCTTTAATAAAATAATACGAATGAAAACGGAATTCACTTCCCCACGTATTATCCTGATAATGCCCCGATGGCAGGCGGTTGATAACATGTAGGCAGGTGCTTTGATCCCGATTATCGAGCGCATAGACGAGAAACATTTTGTTTTCAGGCTGCAAAAAGCAATGGTGAACGGCAACCCGATGACATTGATAGTTGTAGCGCATCTCTCCACAAACAAACTCCTCTTCTGGGATTCGGGCGAAGTTGCGGGTAAAATGCCTCTCCAACCGTTCTTGGACTCTTTTGATATACCACTGTTTCATTGGTTAGTGATTAGTTTTCCACATTGACACGAACTGACGGGCTTTACTTCGGCAAATGCTTCCGCTTCTATTAGTTGTTCTTCGCTAAAGACTTCGAACAATTCCCCCTTGCTGACGCAAACCGATGCTACCGAACAGAAATTATCCGGTATGTCTTCCAGTTTTACCGTTGCCCTGTATACCACATTGGCCCACAGTTCACGCTTCAGGGTGAATTTGTCTAATGGTAGTCGGGTATACTTTGAATAGCGTGCTGCGATTGTAGACATATTGATTGTTAGTTAAGTTTGAATACTTCATTGTTTCTTGATACGTAATACTCCGTTCTTCTCCTCCAGATCGCTCCGGCGCCGTAACGCTTCGGCGTTGTTGATATAACTCCGATGGTGTCTGCAACGGATCCCTCCGCACATGGTAAATGGGTCATACCCGGTTCGTGGCTTGCCGTTGAACAACCCTTTCGACTTATCCGAATAGCCTCCGTACGTGTCTCGGGGCGTTCCAAACTTTTCCGTTTCACTGTCGAGGAATGTTTTGCCGTTACGCTCCACACAAAATGGCCGTGATGACTCGATCAAACCACCTAAGTACAAACTTGCTTTCAGGTTGGCCCGGATAGCAATGGCACGTTGCAACACCCGATCGGCCTCCACATGGGGTTGGGTATCGAGGGAGTTAAATAGATTCGTTAAGATGCCCGGCACTTTGGCTTTGCCCTGCACAGCTGGAGAGACAATGGCCGTCAGCTGCCCGGCATCCAGTTTGCGCAATTTGGCATCCGTTACCAGGCTGATCAGTTTGCGGGCTGTGCTGGTGTCGTTGAGGATCTGCGACAAATAACCCTGTTTAATCAGGTAGCCGGTTGTTGTCAATCCGATCGCTGAGAGAAACACCGTTTTACCCTCCTCCACCACCGCTGGTTTTACGCTCATGGCGGTAAAATACTCGGTGTTTAATTCGGATACTGCCAACAGACCTTGGGCTAATTCCTGAATGAGTGCGGACCACTGGTTATTCCATCCGGATAGGACAATCATCGTTTGGGCCGGATCCGCAATGAGCTTGGCGGCGGCTTCGATGAGTCGATTTGCCAAATCCTGTTCAACACCAATTACCGACTCTTCAAAATCGGCAATCAGCTTTTCGATGGCGGTTATTCGTTGCTCTGGCGTCATTAGGCGGTTTTCTGCTACTGAGGATCATTAAGCGGTAAGACCTTACCCATGTTGACTTGTAGCGTTTCGGCTGGCAAGTCGGCCATCACCTTGTCGATATACGTGTTGATCAAGGGTGTTCGCTCAGTATCCTTCATCTCGTAAAATTTCGCATTCGACCGCTCCAGGTCAGAAAATACGCTATCCTGATAGGCGAGTAACACCATATCCCGTTTGCGGATGTAGCCTTTCGCATCCAGATACTGAACCATAGCCCAACTGAGCCCCATAAAGGGAATATAGCTCATGCGGATCTGATACTTACGCAATCCCTCAGGGTCACCTTCATAACGCTTTTCCGCCAAATCCTTTATTAGCTGCTCAATCTCAAAGGCCGGTGCCTCGGCTTCGATGGCGGCTTTTAGGTCGGCGTAAATTTCACTGGTCGAAACTGGCTTCAGGTCTTTTGGCAGGTCATAGACAGTACCCAGCTTTTTGTAATCGAATCCTACCGGCGAAACGACCACGGCGGTCGCTCGTATCAAAAACTTACGGGTAGCGGCTTTATGCTTACCGAACGGCATCAATGTATTGTTGATATCGTCACGCTTTACGCCAATCTCAGTGGCGGTCGGATCCGACGCAACAACCGATTGCCTTGGTACCAACTCATTATTGAATATGGCGACATACACCCCATTCGATAGATCGGCCAAATCACCTTTCAGCGCATCAAACGTTCTTAACTCATTCTGAACGTAAACGATCAGCTTGGAGAGTTCAGGAATCTTGTCAAGGTCCTTAATCGATACCTCCAACGTATCCATCGGCTGTGTGTGGGCGGTCATCAGGCCGCTGCCTCCGCACTTTCCGCACTTGCTGCCGTCTGGTTTGAATCCACCATTGCACGTCAGGTTCATGGATGGGTTTTCACCTGGGCACGGTGGCACCGCTTGAACACGCTGCGGAAAGGTGTGCAGGTACTTCGTTAAATCGAAATTGGATCCTGTTCGCAAATGGTCGACCAACAATAAACGGGCCGGTTCAATGGGTGAAACGTAGGTTTCAAACTTAGTGGCCAGGTCGGGCAGGTAGCCTAACGGATAGGCCTGTACGAAAGGCAATTTCGTTTCATACCGTTGGCGGAGGTACTTCGGTCCGTTGGTTTCTGGCTGGTAGATGGCGTCATATCCGTCTATGGCTTTAGGTAGCGAATCTTCGTAACTAACACCCTCCTCGGTCTGCCGATTTTGCTCACCACTATTCATCTGTGAATACCGTAAAACGTACTCTCCAGCGTACAACAGGTAATCCGTTACGTCAAACTCTTTGCCATTCTGATCTACTACCGTCAGGTTTTCTTCAACGAGTAGGTAGTTCAGTTGCTTTTGCCGGTTCTTTCCCCATTCGTAGACTTCCGATGACCAATAAATTACACCCCATGGTTTGATGGTGTTAGCTTCCTTTTCAAACTCCAGTGCCACAAATGCGCCCGGGTCGATCAGGGCAACCCAATCGAATAGTAAGGATAGGTATTCATCAATACCCTCCTCCCCGTAAAACTCGTCGAGTGCTACTTTGATAGGCTCCAGTTCTTTGGCATCCTCTTTGGTGTCAAAGGTCAGTAGCTTCCGGATGTTTTGCAGGCGGGACAACCGTTGAAACTGCGCCAATGCCGGCTTAAGGATTGATGGCGTTTTAGGGATGGTAATCAACTCCCGTTGAACAAATCCGGGGTCATCTTCGCGCCGTTTGAACTGAACCAAGAAACGGGCGTAATCCTGACCGGTGGCCAGAGCGGTGTAATCAGCTGCCAGGTCGATGGTACGCTGATAGTTGATGTGCCTACCGCGTTGCTTTAGTTTGGCCGCCCGATCCAGCCGGGCAATGGCTTTTTCAATCTCAATCATAATTAACGACGATTCATGTCCTGTTCAAAAAAATTGGAGAATGCACCAATGGCAAAGTAGCTTTCGGTCGTGTAACAGTGCCCGTACTTCTCATAGGTGGTACCAGCGGCATCCTTTGCCTTTTCAACCAAAAAGCCAACCTCACCCTGTTTGAGCTTTTGATTGTCGACAATGGTGTTTTTGCAACGTGGGTCAATGATCCATTCAATTGGATACTTACCACCCAATATGTTATTGAAGAAATCCCGCTGTCGGATGACGCTCGGGTTATGCTTCATTGTCCTGTCGGAATTGTTGTGCAGTATCGGCCGTAAGCCTGCTTTAACCCAATCGTAACGCCGTTCATTGGATTTGCCTTCAATCCGGTTGTTGCCCTGGGCATCACCATAGACAAAACCTTGGGAACGTAGATGCATGGGGTAGGAATGCCAGTAACGGGCCAAATACTCTTCACAAACCGCCTCCACTGAATTGCGCGGATGCTCCAAACATATTTCATCGAACTGGCGTACCTGCCAACCTCCGGATCCGCTTGGCGCAATCTGATAACAGGTCATCGTCATGTAGGGGTTTACGTTGAAATCCCAGCTGAGGTGTACGGGTGTACCTGGTATGAAGGGTGCCGGTTTGACGTGTTTGACAAAGGAGAAATTATGCACATACTCTTTGCCGGTTCGGATCTGACCCCATTTGCCTAAAACGTAAACCTCGTAATCATATTCACTGATATCCTTAAGTGCCTCCAGGCGGGCAATATCTTCGGGAGCGGCATACTCATTATCATGGTATGTACAATGAACGACTAATACTTGGTCAGCGTAAGCCGGATTGTCTATCAATTGCGTTTTAATCCAATGATCTTCAGAGACTGGATTTAGAACTAAGACGATTTGAACTTTTGCTGTTGGATGCCGAACGCGTCGATCAAGCTCTAAGAAGTCTTCAAACTCAAATTGGTCGGCCTCTTCCATAACCGCCCGGCAATATTCAGCCGCTGATTTTAAAGAGGCAATGTCAGCTGCCCCAACAAAAGCAATTTCTCTGCCTGTTTTCTTATCACGAGCGGCCCGATTGTCACCCGAATAAGTCATGGCAATCCTATCAGGAATATAGCCCCAACTTTGAAAGTTTTTCCTAACGAGCTTGTAACAAGACTTACGAAGATCAACAGACTTTTTTCTGAGCATCAACGTGTCGGCTTTGGCTGTTAAGAGTGATAAACATTCCGATTGATGCGCACTATATGATTTGCTACTGTTAGAGCCGCCAACTATGACGATGTAACGCTTGTTGCTTTCCATTGCGGCTCTATATCTGGCAAACATGCCTGTAAAGAGCTTTCGGTCCAGTCTTTTACGACTCATCGTCTCCCTCCTCTTCGTCTTCAATGATAATATTACCATCAGCATCAGGACGAACAACGGTACGGCCCCCTTTCTTTACCACCTGCTCTGTCCGCTCCACATATCCACGGTTTTTACCTTTCGTTTTCAGAAAGAAAATAATACAGGTAGTGTCATTGTAGCCAATCTGTTGGAATAGCTTGGATTCGGCAAAATCAATGACTGACTCTGTGGCCAGGTCAGCGGCTTCCTTGTAGGCTTGATCTGTTTTCAGCCAGTTGTAATGGGTCTGCCGGGAAATATTCGCCTTGGCTGCTGCTGTGGATACGATGCCCATGGAGCGGTGTAAGGCTTTTAACATTGCCCTTTTATCTGTGTCAAAAGTGTCAAATTGATCCTCCATGGGTAAACCTCTTAAACGTCATTAAAACGGTGTTGCGGACGTATCGCGGGCCAGTTGAAACGCCCGTCTTTGGGCCGCCGCCGATGGTGCGCCCTTCTTTCCTGGATTCGATTTTAGTCTGTTGCCTTTTCCGTAGGCGGTGCTACCACTTGCCATAATTTTGAATGCCGTAAGGCTCTATTGATGGTTTTGTACTTATTTACAATTCTGGATTGAAACTCATCGGTTACCTGGTACAACTGTTGATTCTCCTCAATCATAATTTGTTCGATGTTTCCCGATGAGCGGAGGTTTGCCGAACCATGAATGACAACATGCTTACCACATTCGGTTTCAAAAGCACATAGTTTGCAATGGGTGCCTGCCACTGCCAACTGAAATCCGGGGAATTGGCCTAACTGCTCATAGATATACGGTGTCAGACCGTTACGCTCATGGGAAAAGAAATAGTCGGAGACAATCAGGTTGAGCGTTTTGACTTTGGCCAGCATGAGGCTTACCAAGCTATCCACATTGTTTTCGTTCATGGATAGGGTTGATATCGTCATTTTGTTGACACTGTACCCGTTCCGGATTATCAAGGCCTCTATAAAATCCCCGAAATAGAACGAACCATTGACGACGGCAAAAAACCGGCTGTCTGTCTCCAGCTGGACCGCTTCCGCCAATTTTTCGGCGTCATCGTACTTTAACAGGTATTCCGCAATCTCTCTGGTTTTGGGTGGTCGGATAAACCACGCTTGTGAGTCAAAGCCAGTGCCTAAGTCTAAATCGAATCCGAATAGTGATGGATCTATTGGATCAAAGTTGAAATCATTACTCGGAGTCTCCATGGTAAAGGCGAAAATACGCTTTTTACCGTTTAAATGTCAACTTGATAGGCAAAGGGGTAACACGGCTGCTAACAGCTGAATATATCCCCCACCTCCACTTTTAGCGCGTCCGCTATACGTTGCCGGGTTTCATGGCGTATGGTACCACGTTTTTTATATTCTGTGGCTGAAGAAAGGGACGATAAGCCCATGGCCTCTTGCAAGTCCACCCAAAACAGACCTTTACTGGTCAGGTAATCAAACAGCTGTTGCCCATCGTGGCACGGCTTATCAACAGGTGTCACGTTGGTTGTCATGGTACCGGCTCCTGATCGGAGCCAGGCAATGGAAATGTCGGGTAACAGGCGGACAATTTTTAACAATAGGCGGTCACTGATTTCCCGCTTGCCATTTAGATATCTGGAGAGTAAGGTTTCATTGATAAAAACCGCCTCGGCAAAATCGCGGGCACTCCCATCAAAGCGTTGATCGATGAGTTGCCGCACTCGAAAAGCTATACGTTTACCCTGAAAGCTAACATCAGGCGTAACCACTTTGGCGGGTCTGCCTCGGGGTATCCTGTGAATGTCCGGCGTAACGGGCAACGGATCCGGCAACGCCTGGGCATCGTCGGTCAGGAATGACAAAGGAATGCCGGACCACTGGGCGAACTGCGCCACCTCCGCCGCCGATGCCCGGCGCTGGCTCCGCTCCAGCTTCTTATAAGTTGGCAAACTCAAATCCAGCAAGTCAGCCAATACGGTTTGTGGTACGCCGGTTTGAGTGCGGTAGTGGGTTAGTTTCTCGCCAAAAGTCATCCGTTTGCATCTCGTTTGCAGGCAAAGGAAATCAGCGTATGCGGATTTACAATAAACTGGTAAAAGCCGCCAACGGTCTGACAATAAACCGATTAATCAATAACTTTCAATTTGTAATCATTTGATTTAATTATTGATCGAATGAAGGGGCAAAGTCATTGCCATTTGAAATCATTTGATTACATTTGTGTATCAAATGAGTGAATCAACCCAACTTCGACCATTAAGTAAATAATCAAAAATTATGAAAACGGCAATCGGCAACCCAACGATTACCCGCAATGACCGCCCCTCTGTTCTGCGCCTGACGTGGCAATTGATTCGTAAATCAGGACTCGCTTTTGGTGAGGCATTAAAGAAAGCCTATGCCGCAATACGGGCTAAACTGATCCTTTCTCAAACCGATGAGCGTGGGGTCTGGATTCAGTTCAAAAAGGTCGATGGTACAATTCGTTCGGTGCTGGCGACTCGTAACACGGCACACATTCCCACCGATAAACAGCCTAAACAGGCAGGTACGCCCGAAACGAATACCATTAAGTATTTCGATATCTGGGCGAATCAATGGAAAAGTTTTCAAGCTGACGCCCTGATTTCAATCGGTTAATTCTCCAATCCGGCCCGGTCTTGTACCGGGCCATAAACTCCTCCAGTACGTATGGAATTAAACGTGATTACCGCTCCGCTTACCATTCATGAAATTGAGTGGCGGGTGCAAAGCCAGACGAAAGACGGTCAGAAAATTGTCGTTGTACCCTACATCACCAATCGGTGTGTCATGCAACGGTTTGATGAACAATTCGGCTGGGCTGGCTGGCAGAACGAAATCAAGGAAATTGACGGTGGTTTCTTATGCACCATTACGGCTGTGATGCCGGGTGGTGAAATCGTCCGCAAAACCGATGGGGCAAGCCGTACGGCTGTCGAACCGGTAAAGGGGGGCATTAGTGATGCCATGAAACGGGCAGCCGTGCAATTTGGGTTGGGTCGGGCTTTGTATGAGTTCCCCAAAGTGCTGATCGAGACTACGGATAAATACATTCCGAATTGGGCAACGCCTTTGCTTGATAAGATGGTCGAAAAGATCAATGCCGGTGGTGCGGTGCGGGATGTGGTGGTATTGAAACCTGAACACGCTAAACCTTCCGCAAGATGAAAGCCTTCCTGATTGATCCTGATGCGGAAACCATCACCGTTGTCGAGCAAAACGGCTTGGAGGACATTTATAAGCTACTTGACTGCCGTAGGATTACCACGGCCGCAATTGGCGCGGATGACGTCATTTATTTGGATGACGAGATTTTAGATGCGGATCCGTTACCGGCCTCTTTCATGTTCGGAAGCAATCCGGCTCCTATGGTTGGCAAGGGGCTCTGTGTTGGCTCTGACGATGAGGGTAACGATGACGTACCGGCGCATGGCATCATCCAACTAACAGCACGTATTAAATGGCTGGGCATTCAACGCATCGAGCCAGACATTGACTTTATCCCTTTCACTTAATTCACCGCCTGCCGATGCTCATGCGTTGGCAGGCATAACCACTTTTATTTATGCTCTTCTCTGACAATTTCATTGCCTTGTCTGATCACCTCACATCGAATTCACACCCGGATATCGCCCTCATGAAAAAGGTTGAAGGTATGGATAGCAATGTGAATGCAACCGACTTGTATCATTTGTTGCTCAACAGCTGGTCAGCGGAATACGCCCTGCGGATTACTCCAGTGGTGAACGATGAGCAATATTTACAAAGCTCCCTGCATTGGACATTCCCCCAGGCTTATTACAGTGTTCTTTTCAGCGCCCGCGCCTTTTTACGCGTTATGGGGTCTAATCTGTCCAATGAAGAAAACATTGTACGCAAGATTTCTTCGTACGTTTCGATGGGCGTATATCCCAAATCGTTATCGTTTTACATGTATGGGACGCCTGACGATTATAAGGTAAAAAATCTCACGGATCAGCTGGCACTAACGCACTTTTTGGCTACTACTCGGGAGCGACAATTTGAAGCCTGCTTTAAGGCTGTACAGATGAGCCCATCTAGGGCATTACGCGATTATAACGGTCACCTGATTGCGAAACTTGACACTGATGTATGCCGGTTGATTGGCTCTCAGGTCAATAGAACGACCTATTTTGATTTAATGCAACGGTTGCGGATATCTACACGCAATCGGGAAATTGAGCAATTGGTTTTAGCTGAAATGGGTCTGATCGATTTTCACAGTCGGTTAACAGGCATTGTTTCTCACATCAATTCAGTTCATGAATGCTACGTGGCTCAATGCCTTGGTTTAGATGATTACCGCTCCTTAGTTGACCGTGCCCCTAGCTATTTAAGGCAAAGTTTCGTGCTGGATCGCCTTGAAACCCTTATCGTGCCAAACATGCAGGCCTTGCAACCGGCTATTACTGCGAATGAGCCGGTGGACTGAAATCCTGGACCATGGGGATGATCCCGGCCGCTACACCCTCATTGATGGCAGCGGCCGGGTTGTCACCTGTAACGAAAACGGGTCTGTGGTCTGTACTCGTAAGTGTCATAACCCGTATGGGGTTGTGGCCGAACTATGCCGGGAGAGGGGCATTAAGGTTGTCAAACCTGCCCAACAGATGGAATTGCTGAAGAAAATAAACCGGTTTTTAAAACCCGATGACGAGGAATAAAGCACATCCAACAATGACAGAATTGATAAATACAATTCAGATTTACAAACATGAGGAGGGGGCAATAATAACCGCCATTATTGATTCTATCCATCGATGGGATTTCGATGAGTTACACACGCTGTTAGCCTTCAATTATCAAGTCAGCGGAATGACGCTGTTTTATCATGGACCTGTATTCTGCGTGAACTACGATATAAACAACCATGACTTCGTGCAGGAAATTGAAACGAAGCTAACCGAGGGCAAATATCCTTTCCTATCGCTAATACAGAAATGACAACGGAAGAACTTAACGCCCTCCAGCCCGGTACGCTCATCTATGTGCCATCCGATTGGTTTGTCAAAGATTGGATTTACGCTGGCCAAGTCGACAATACTAATTATTACACCCTCACACATCCACCCGATCCGGACGGGGAGGTAAAGAACAAACGCCCGGTTTACTTCCACGCCCTTGATTTGCTTGAATCAACATTGGATGAACAAGCGGCCTGGCTTAAAGTGCTGGAGTGGATTGATGAACGTAAAGTGTGGATTTACAAAACTAAACTGCCTAATCTACATGAGTCAACAACAGCAACTTAATTTCAGTCCACCAAAGACTCTGGCTGATTACCCACTGATCACAAAGCATTACGCCAATATGAGTGATCAGTGGCTGCCAAAATGGGGGGACGATATGGCAAAACGGGTTGAAAACCCCATCGGGCCGTGGTGTAAAGAATTCGCTCACTTTCATCTGGAAGCGATTAATCTGGAAGTCGAAAAACGCAATCTCGGTTATTCAAAGACTTAAACTAATCATGATCACTATCCGCACGATCAAACGGGCATTGAGAGCCTTTCTATTATTCGCGCTGTCAGCCTTGGCGGTGCAGTTCATTCAAGCCAAACGGGTGCATCGGCAACACCCTGTCATCACAGCTGTAAGAGGCTGGTAAAATAATGCCAGGGAGGCCGATAGTTTTGCGTACACCTACAATGGTCTTTCTGGTGTTATTTCCTTTTATTGTTCACTATCACCCTAATGCACAGGCTTATTACTCTGCTAATTCAGCTTCTTTAAATAAACACTTATTTTTCGTACGAGCCTCTGCCACCAACTTTTACAAATATCTTGTTCAGAGGTCGGAGGTTCATTCCAACTGGTAACATTTATATTATTGATAATTAATAAATGAGACTGGGTTGCCGTTTTGTTAACAATCCAATGGTTGTAATTAGTAAGCCCAATCCACTTAGTAAATTCCATACCATCAATTGTAATTGGTCTGCAATCAAGAATAGAAATGTTCTTGGGTACTTCGTATTCCTCAAAAAGGAATATATTTGGTGGATTTGAAGTATTTATGTTTGTAAGCTCTTGATGGTATTTGTCAGTACCAATTGGATTAACTAAATATTCATAACCTTCCATTTCACCTCTCCAAATATATTCATTATCCAACTGAGCGATAAGCTGAATACCTCCGTCATCATGAGAGGGTCCAAGTACAAGGCCTCCCTCGGCTGCATTCACAATAAGCTTATGATGGAAAAGGAAATGCATGAATTCAGAACGAACAATTCTTTTTCCTTCTCGCCAATAAAAGATGTCAGGTGCTATGTTGTCAGGTGTTTCCATTTATTTTAAATAAGAATAAAATATTTTATTCAAATAACTTTGATGAGCAAGGATGAATATATACTAACTTTTTAAGTGTTATATATTCATCCTTACTATACTACACACAAGTAAAGGTAGCGTTTGGATAAACTATAAATTATCAGTTTCCTGGTCGACCAATTCTGAAGTGACCTTAACGTAATACCGTTCTGTTATGGCAATGCTGGAGTGCCCCAGGATCCGGCTAACAGCACGAATGGTGTACCCTCTGAGCAAAAATATATAACCGGCTGTTTTGCGGCCGATCTTCAGGGTAAATCGTTCATCAAAGCCAATCAACACCTCCACCCCTCGCATATACGCGTTTATCTCGTCGGCGGTTGGCGGCTCTCCAGCCGGCGTAAATTCAAGTAATGCCGTTAGCTCTGGCCACACTGGTATTTTGCATTCAGCTTTAGGTGGTTTGCTCCTGCGGATGACAATCGACGGACGTTTGTTACCTGGCTTATCGTATGCCTGCCGGTTCTGAACGTACCTGACGGCATCCGGATAGTCTAAGCCAGTAAGCAGAACCAATCCCATCCACCAAATGCACTCACCGCCCTTGCCTCGGTTATCCAGCTGCCAAAACTTTCTAAGATGTTCTTTCTCCAGAAAAAACACATCCTTCGTTTTTGCCCGTCCAAATTTGTAATGAGCCAATGGGTTAAACTCTATGGTTCGATAGTCTACCAAACTGTCCAGGGCATCACTGATCCGCTTTACATACCGAGTGGCCGAATCTGCTGACATTGGCCCAATCTTCATTAAATGCAGGTGATAATCTTTTGCCCATCCGACACTAACATGCTCGGCCTTTAAATGGGATTCACCTCGGCCTATTAAATATTCTTCCAGGTAGGTAAGCCCATATTCCCATTTCTCAATGGTACTGCCGGACAACTGGTTTTCCGTGCCTTTATAACTCTGCAACTGGTGGATCTTATCCCGGTAGGCTTTGAGTAAGGTATTCTGAGGAATGACGGGGAGGGGTGCCAGCTGCTCTGGTTTTTCGCCCCGTTGGTATTCAAGTTGGATCGACTTAGGTGTTGCCGGGAAATTTACCGAAAGCTGGCGTTTGTGGATAGCTCTGATATCGCGGTCGATCTGGTTGAGCTGGTCATTGAAATCAATTGCTGCCTGCGTTCTATCGGTCCGCTTCTGTTTCTTCTGATCCCAAAGACCATCAATTTGAATGGTCTTTTTATTCTTAACCGTTGAAAAGGGTGAACCCTCTACACCATCAACGGTAATACGGATCTGTAAGGTAGTGTAGTTTTTCCTTTTGCAAAAGCGTACCGTTATTGGCATCTTTTTTGGTAATCATGAATACATCTAGTTTTGTTAATATTAAAAATGAAAACTAGATAACGGAGCTTTATAATTGATGGTGCGTAGCAAAAAGATTTCCGCTACATGAAAGCCATGTATCGAGCCCATGTATCGTTGAATAATTAACTGATAGTAAAGGGCGTGTACCTGTGGATAAAAAGCGATTGGGCGCTGGAGGCTCTGAACGCAAAAAAGGCCACTATTGCTAGTGGCCTGTGGTAATAAAAACCTTAGTGATGCTCCCGAAGCTGGGCTCGAACCAGCGACCCTCTGATTAACAGTCAGATGCTCTAACCGACTGAGCTATTCGGGAATCGTGGTGCAAAAGTAGCCTTCAGGAAGATACCACGCAAGTATACGGCTAAAAAAAATCTGACTTTTCAGGCAAGCAGATGATTATCAGTACGATATTTTTTTACCGAAACGCATCCGGCCGGTGAGTCGGCACGTTTTCAAGGATCAGTTCCTTGATCCGGCGGGCATCCGCCTTCGAAAAATTCTGGATAACGATCTCAGGACGGGCTCGCGGAATGACCCGGATGGTCGAGAAGAACAAGCCGTTGTCGATCTCTACGCCCGATATATCGGAATAGAACACGAAATTGTCGGTGCCACCAATCAGCTTACGGGCACGGAACGTAACGCCTTTGTCGTTGAACTCAACCACATCGGGGTTGAGGGGATCTTTGAAACTACTGGAGCGGAATTTTTCTGACATGGTTTATTGGGAGGAGTTAGGAGTGAGGAGTTAGAAGGGCTGACGCGTTAGCGAAAAAAGGATGCCGGTCCGCCGGTGCGGTCAGCCCTTCTAACTCCTCGCTCCTAACTACTTTTTAGGTACATAAATTACTTTCTTGGTTTCGAAAAAAGGTTCGTCGAAATAATCCGAGAGGTCGTAGACGCGGTACCGGTCTGGTACTTCGGCTAGCTCTTCGGCCAGGTCGCCCCCTTTGAGGTACAGAACACCGTTAGGTCGGTCGTTGTTGCCCGCTTTGTGGATTTTATAGCGTATCCAGCCTAAAAACGGCTTTAAACGGGTAACGGCCCGGCTAACCACAAAATCGTAGGTTGTATTCAACTGCTCAACCCGGATTTGTTCGGCTTTCACGTTCGTAAGACCGAGTGCGCCGGAAACTTCCTGTACAACTTTTATCTTCTTGCCAATGCTGTCGACCAGATGGAAATCGGCCATGGGGAACAGAATGGCAAGGGGGATGCCTGGAAAACCACCGCCCGTACCTACATCGAGAATTTCGGTGCCGGGCTTGAACGACACAATTTTAGCAATTCCCAGCGAATGCAGAATGTGTTTTTCGTAAAGCGCATCGATGTCCTGCCGGGAGATAACGTTGATTTTGGCATTCCAATCCCGATACAGGCCGTCCAGAGCCGCAAACTGCTCCTTCTGCTTAGCCGTCAGATTGGGAAAATATTTTAAAATAAGATCGATATTCATAAAATGGGAGAAAAGTGGAGAATAATGGATAATGACCAACGGTTATTTGTTCTTCACTTTTCAATTCTTACTCTTTATTAAAAAGTCTATCGCCAGTAGATTTGTTTTTTGCGACGGTTGAACAGCGTTTTCAGGCCAGCCAGTCCATAATAAACCGCTATTAGCAGGTCCATGAACGGTATGAACGACCAGTGAACGGTGTGGGCCAATCGGTGGCTGATTCGTCCGACAATTGCCCAGAACGCAAGTTGCCGGAGAATAAAAAAGCCTGTACCAACCAGCAAAAGTAACCACTCGTCGCTGGAAAACGAATACCAGTGAAGCGCATGAACGAGTACCAGCAACCCCACTACCAGAGCAACAGCCCAACTTAGCACATGCGAGCCGATGAGTAACCCGAGCCGTACTTTATTGCCCGTTTTGTAGTGCTTGCCCACATTAAGGTGCCGTCGTTTCTGTTGCCGCCAGTCGGCCCAGGTTGTCTTGGGTTTCGACCATACAAAGGTGTCGGGTGCCAGACAAACGAATGTGTTAGATCGGGTAGCGACTTCGTTGATAAACAGATCATCGTCGCCACCAACCACATTCATGTGCGTATAGAAGCCTTTGTTGGCAAAAAATAGGTCGGCCCGGTAGGCCATATTCCGGCCAACTCCCATATAGGGCCGTCCCGACAGGGCCAGTGAAAAATACTGAATAGCCGTAAACAGGGTTTCTGAACGGATCAGCAGGTTGAGCAGCCCCGGGTAATACTCATAAGGCGAGAATCCAATTGTAATATCTTTGGAGCCGAAAATCAACGGCTCAGTCATCTCGGAGAGCCAGTTCAGGGAAGCCGGGCGACAGTCTGCATCTGTGAGCAGAACAGTAGGGTAGCGGGCTTTTTTAATGGCAATGGTGAGGGCGTACTTTTTGGGTGTTACGTGCTGGTGTTCTTTGTCAATACGAATAACACGAACCCGGCTTAATTCAGGGATGTCGTTTTCCAGATACGCGTAGGTGCCATCGGTCGAGCGGTCGTCCATGACGAGTACCTCGAACGTAGGGTAGTCCTGGTTGTTCAGCAGAGGGAGCAGCTCCTTAAGATTGGCTAACTCATTACGTGCACAGACAATGACAGTTACGCCCTGCTGATCGTCTGATTCGGAATAATAGTCGGCAGAATTGTAGGATAAAACAGCATAGTTTCGGTCTGGATGGCGATAAAAAGCCGTTTTGGTGTAAACGAAGAAGATATAGATAAGCTGAATACCGACTATGGATAGCCAGAATAGCAGCAGGGCAGTAATCACAAACGGAGATGTTTATTCGCTAAGGCGTTGGTTCTGAATGAAGAGCAAAGATAGGATAAAAGGGGGAATAAAGGAGTGATGAGGTAGTGGAGTGGTGGAGTGGTAGAGTAAGTAAAATGAGTGGAGTTGGTGGAGTGAGTGCACCAGTTTCACCAACTCCACTCACTCCACTACCTCACCACTCCTTTTTCCTATCTTTGTCGTATGACATTTTCGATTTCTGCCCAGGACACTCAGTCGAAGGCGCGAACGGGAACGCTGACAACGGATCACGGCCCTATTCAAACACCCATTTTTATGCCCGTTGGTACGGCAGGGACGGTGAAAGCCGTTCACCAGCGCGAACTGGAAACGGATATCAACGCCGAAATTATTCTGGGGAATACCTATCATCTTTATTTAAGACCCGGTCTGGAGGTACTGAGCCAGGCGGGTGGTTTACACGCGTTTAATGGCTGGCGTCGGCCTATTCTGACCGATTCGGGTGGGTATCAGGTGTACTCGCTCTCCCAAACCCGGAAGATCAAGGAAGAGGGCGTTACCTTCAAATCGCACATTGACGGTTCCAAACATACGTTTACGCCCGAGGGGGTGATGGACATCCAGCGAATAATTGGCGCCGACATTATCATGGCCTTTGATGAGTGCACGCCCTACCCCTGCGATTACGGGTACGCCCGGCAGTCGATGGAGATGACCCACCGCTGGCTTGGGCGGTGCATTGACCGGTTCGATGCTTCAGAAGGCCATTACGGATACCGACAAACGTTGTTCCCAATTGTGCAGGGGAGTACCTATGCCGATCTGCGCCGTCAGTCGGCCGAGATAATTGCTAGTAAAGAGCGCGAAGGAAACGCCATTGGTGGCTTGGCTGTGGGTGAGCCCGCCGAAGAGATGTATGCCATGATCGACCTGGTAAATGGTATCCTGCCCGCCGATAAGCCACGCTATTTGATGGGCGTAGGCACACCGGCCAATATTCTGGAAGCTATTGCCCTGGGCGTGGACATGTTCGATTGTGTGATGCCCACGCGCAATGCCCGACATGGACTGTTGTTTACGACAGAAGGTATTATCAATATCAAAAACGAAAAATGGAGTCGCGACTTTAGCCCCATTGATGCCGGTTTGGGCGGTTATGCCAGCACCTTTTATTCAAAAGCGTATCTCCGGCATCTGATCAAATCCGAAGAGTTGCTGGGTGGTCAGATCGCCAGTTTGCACAACCTGACATTCTATTTATGGCTCGTTCGGCAGGCACGTACGCACATAGCCGCCGGTGACTTTGTGTCCTGGAAAAAGGAAATGGTAGTGCGGCTCATGCAGCGACTGTAAAGCGTGTTGCACTACCTGGAATCGGGAAATAAGGGGATGGCTTGCTTGAGGTGGTGGCTTATTCATAAATCGTCTGATTGAGTACCCCTGGCCTTCCGACCAGTTCTGAGTTCTTTAAAGAAAAAGTCTCCAAATGATTCGATTTGGAGACTTTTTCTTTGCGTTATCGTCTCATACTCAATGCTGGTTTTCGTGATTGCCGGCAAGCTACCAACACCTTCAGCGAATCGTGCTACCCGAACCGACTCCAGTTGTGCTGACTTTTTCCACCAGTCTGGTCGTGCGTATGCTTTGGCAGGAAAAGCGTAAAGTGCTGCCGTTTCTGGTTGTTTTTGCGGTATTGGGCGTTGTTGTATCATTGCTTATGCACCCCGAATTTCGGTCGGAGGCCCGGCTGATGCCCGAAATGAGCAGCAGTTCGGGCGATGTGCTGAAACGGCTGGCGTCGGTGGCGGGGTTTGCGGGTGTTGATTTGCTGGATGAGGGGGTGGAGGCTGTCCGGCCCGACCTGTACCCGAGTTTATTGCAGAGTACGCCTTTTGTTCTGTACCTGATTCAGCAGCCAGTCACCGCATCGGATGGCCGCGTGCAAACCATAGGCGAATTTCTGGAGGGACAGGCAAGCCCGTGGTGGGGGAGCCGGTTGCTGACGCGCGGCCACGAAGATGCCAAACCGTTACGTCTGGCTGCCGGAACGCTGCAACTCACCGTTCGTCAGCACCAGCTGGCCGACGAAATCAGCGAACGGGTAAGTGCTAAATTTGATACTCGTTCGGGCATTATCACCATCACGGCTACCATGCCCGATGCCGGCGTGGCGGCCAACGTGGCGCAACTGGCCATGAATTACCTGACCCGCTATGTGCGGCACTACCGGACCGAAAAAGCACGGCAGGATTTAGGCTTCTATCGGCAGCAACTGGACGAAGCCCGTAAACGATACCATTTGGCGCAATTGACCTTGTTTCGATACAATGAACAGCACAGGAATGTAGTTCTGCTTTCTACAACCATGGACCGGCAGCGGATGGAGGCCGAACTGACGATCGCGCAAACGGTTTATACAGAACTGGCTGGACAGTTTGAGCAATCGAAGCTAAAAGTGCAGGCCCGAACGCCCGTCTTCAAGGTCCTCGAACCGCCCAAAGTGCCATTCCGGCGGGTAGCACCCAAACGAACATTGGTTGTGTTGCTGTTTGCCGGGGCAGGGCTGGCGCTGGGTGGCCTGTATGTACTGGCCCGAAATGCGGCCATGTTTACCCGAAACCGGGCTCGATTATGGCCCGAAAAAGACAGTGTAGAAAATTAGGCTCAACGAATTTAACCACTAACAAGGCTTGCTAAACGACCTTCAACAGAAAGAAAAACAACTGGCCGTTATCGGTTTGGGCTACGTAGGTCTGCCGATCGCTCTGGCCTTTGCCCAACGGTTTCGGGTGGTGGGCTTCGATACCAACGCCGAACGTGTGGCCATGCTGCAACGGCACGAAGATCCATCGCGTCAGCTACAGTCCGGTGATTTTGCCGGGGCCGATATCCGGTTTACCGCTAATCCCGATGACCTCCGGAACGCCCATTTTTTTGTCGTGGCAGTGCCTACGCCGGTTGATGAGTACAAAGTCCCCGATCTGAAGCCCCTGCAACGGGCGTCCGAAATCATTGGGCGTGTTCTGAAATCCGGCGATTACGTCGTCTATGAGTCTACCGTTTACCCCGGCTGTACCGAAGACGATTGCCTGCCGCTGCTGGAACAGTATTCCGGCCTGAAGCTGGGTGATGATTTTAAACTGGGCTACTCGCCGGAACGGATCAACCCCGGCGATAAGGTTCGAACGCTGACCGATATACTAAAAGTAGTGTCGGGTAACGATGCCCAAGTGGTGCAGACAATTGCCGATGTATACGGGAGTATCATTCGGGCCGGTATATATGCTGCGCCATCCATTAAGGTTGCCGAAGCGGCCAAGGTCATCGAAAATGTTCAGCGGGACCTCAACATATCGCTGATGAATGAATTGGCGGTCATTTTCGACAAAATGAGTATTGACACGCAGGAAGTACTGAAAGCTGCGTCGACAAAATGGAATTTTTTGCCCTTTACGCCGGGGTTGGTCGGCGGGCATTGTATTGGTATTGACCCCTATTACCTTCTTTATAAATCGCGGCAACTGGGCTATGAACCGCAGGTGATCAACTCGGGTCGGCGTGTCAACGACAGTATGCCCGCTTTTGTGGCGACCAAGCTGGTGCAATTGCTGCTCCAACGCGAGAAGAATCCGGCGCAGACTAAAGTGCTGGTCATGGGCCTTACATTCAAGGAGAACATCGCCGACATCCGAAACTCGAAAGTAGTCGACCTTGTGAGGGAGCTGATGAAATACGCCATCAACGTTCATATCGTTGATCCGTGCGCGTCGCCGAACGAAGTTGCGCTTGACTATAAAATGACCCTGCTGGATGCACCAGTCGGTCGATACGACGCTGTCGTTGTTGCCGTTGCTCATGACCAGTATCGCATGCTGGAAGCCGCCCATTTTAAGGCGCTGATGACAGAGCGGCCGATTTTACTGGATTTGAAGGGATTGTATACCATAGGTCAGGAGGATGATCTAACCCACTGGCGATTATAAACTAACCAGAAGAAGCATGAAGATTGTCATTGTTGGAAGCCGGACGTTCGACTCATTCGAGTACAATCTGTGCGATTCGTTCAGGATGCTGGGGCATGATGCATCCATCATTGATATAGTGGATGTGCTGCCGGTATCGGTCCGGCTAAATTACTGGGTGTCGCGTTTCATCGAGTCCTATGATCGGGTGGTGAGTGTTCGTCTGGCCAACAAGGTGGCGCTGCTTCGGCCCGATCTGGTGCTTGTTGTGTATAGAAACCTGCATCCGATGATTGTGAGGCAGATTAAAGATCATTGGCCCGCTGCACCCGTGGTTCAAATCAATCCGGATGCGCTGTCGAACCTCGAAAAGCAGCAGATCATTGCCGCCGATTTCGATCATTATTTCTCGAAAGAACCCTTTGTCGTTGATTTTCTGACAACCAAAATTGGGGCCAGCGCGCACTACCTGCCCGAAGGGTTTAATCCGCGCATTCACCGCAGGCCAGCCATCGAGAAAACCATCGCCGAATGGCTTACGGAGATCGATGTCCTGGTGTTCGGGAATTTATACGCCTACCGGGCCCGTATGATCGAGCACCTCATGCGGGCGGGTATAAAAGTGGCGGTGTACGGAACTGAGGGGCCTTATATGCGCCCGGTTGTCCGGTCGGCGTTTCGGAAGCAATACCTGGTTGGACCCGACAAAAATCGGTTGTTGTACGGGGCTAAAATTGTTTTCAACAATTTTCACTACGCGGAGATAACATCGGTCAACCAGAAGTATTTCGAGATCAACGGAATTGGGGCCTTTCAGCTGTCCGATTATAAACCCACCATTGAGGAGTACACAGGTGTACCGGCCGATCTGGTGACGTACCGGTCGGTCGATGAAGCCATTGAGAAGATCCGGTATTATCTGACCCACGCCACTGAACGGTACGAACTGGCCGATCGTCAGTATGGTCATTTCCAGCGGCATCACACCCTTGACCTGCGCGCCGGTCAACTGCTGCATACCGTGGGAATGTCGGAAGCATCGGCAACCGCAGTGGTTTGATGAAACGTGTTTTGCCCGCTTTTCTGCTTTTTCTGGGCATTTATCAAGGGGCTGATTTCACTGTTTATGAAGCCCTGGCAGCCGCATTGTCGGCCTACGCGTTTCAGCAATGTATAAGTCGCCTAGGCAGGACAATCGCCCTAATGGAGTGCATTGGTTTCATTGCATCGGTTGAACTGCTGCTTGTTCCAGCCATTACTTACCGGGTGTTCCCGGCATCTATGTCTGTTGAGTCCACTACCTATTTTGCCTTTATGCTGCCCGCCTTCTGCGCATTTTATGCCGGTATTCGTGGGTTTGGCAAACGCCCGTCGGCCTGTTCACACGTACCGTATTTTCAGGCTGTTGCAGCTTACCTCCGGCAAAACCAGGCAAGTGGTACAATGTTGCTTATCATGGGTTTAGCCGGGTTTACGGTTCGGACATTAGTGCCGGATGCGCCGACTATGGTTGGTTTATTGCCCGCTAATTGCCTATTCGTCAGTGCCTTTTATGCCTGGCGTTCCCAAAGTACGTATCGCCTGATACACATCGGCGTTGTCGTTGTTGCGCTGCTGGCCTACACGGTTTGGTCGGGTATGTTTGGCGACCTGTTTCTATGGGGTATACTGGCGGTCGTTTTCGCTTCGCCGGGCATTCCCGGACTGTTGACAACCCGGCTGAAAAGCGTGAGTGTGGTGGTGGCTTTCCTGCTTTTGTTGCTTATCCAGTCGATTAAGGGCGAGTATCGGTACAATACCTGGGGCCAGCAGCGAACCGAACGCCGTGGAGATGCCCACCTGATGGTCGAGCTGCTCACTGACCGCCTTGCTAATCCGTCGAAAGTGCTGAACGCTGATCATGCTTTTCTATCGATTGTCCGGTTCAATCAGGGCATTATGGTAGGGAGTGCAATGGCTAAAGTACCCTTGCACGAATCCTATGCGCAGGGCGATGTACTACTGTCGCTCTTGTATCCCTTTATTCCCCGATTTATCTGGCCGCATAAGCCACAAACAGGTGGGTATGAGAATATTCGCCGGTTTACAACCCTGCCGCAGTCCGAGAATACCAGCATCAATCTGTCGCCGTTGGGGGAGGGGTATGTCAATTTTGGCTTTGGCGGGGTGCTGTTTGCGTGGTTCTACGGCTTCTTGCTGCGAAGCGGGTTTCAGTATGGTCTGTCCCTGGCCGGGCGCATACCATCTGTTATTCTTTGGTTACCTATGCTGTATATCGGCTGTCTAACGATGGAAACCGACTTGCTGTCTACTTGGGGTAGTCTGGCTAACAGCGCTGTTTTCGTGGCACTGCTCTTTTGGGGGACAAAACGTTTTGGTGTCCAACTCTAATCCGCCTATGACCGTTCTGTACTTGTTTAGATGTCCCGGCTCCGGATATAGCCTTGAGTACTTGTTTGCTGGCATACGCACTGAAATGGCCACGTGCGGCCTGCAAACGATGGCTGTTCATTTGCCCCATATCAGTCGGGGGGTGCGTAAGGTCTGGCAAAACCTGCGTTTTGTGAAGCAGCTAACCGCCGACGTTTTTCACGTCACCGGCGATGTGCATTATGTCGCCCTCGCTTTACCCGCGTCCCGAACGATACTCACTATTCACGATTGCTTTCTGTTGGAACACAATCGACATCGTCCGCTCCGTTATGCCGTATTCTGGCTGTTCTGGTACTACTTACCCATTTGTCGAGCAGGGGTTGTAACCGCCGTGTCGGAAAAAACCAGGCAGGAACTGATCAACTATGTAGGTCGTGCTGCCCGGCATGTACAGGTCATCCCTAATGGCTATGATCCGGTGTTCACGCCCGTCGACAAACCCTTTTGCCATGCCCGGCCCACGCTGCTTCAGATTGGTACCGCAGCTCATAAAAATGTACCCCGTTTAGTAAAGGCAATTGAGGGAATCTGTTGTACGCTTATTCTGGTCGGCCCGTTATCTGCCGAACTACTGAGGGAACTCGGCCAGCGTGGCATTAGGTACCGGAATTATGTCGCTCTGAGCCGGGCTGACGTCATTCAACTATATGCGAATTGTGACATTGTCACCTTTGTCTCGACCTACGAAGGGTTTGGCCTCCCCATTCTCGAAGCCAATGCCGTTGGACGGGTGGTTCTTACGTCCGATAGGTCGCCCATGCGGGAGGTAGCTGCCGACGCGGCCCATCTGGTTAATCCAACGGATACCGAGGCCATTCGCCAGGGTGTTCTGCGGCTCATTCGGGACGACCGTTACCGCCAGCGTCTATTAGGCAATGGCCTGCAAAACGCCCGGCGATTTACTAGCGCCCTGGCCGTTCAGCGCTATCGGAAAGTATATAATGACGTCAGTTTTACACACGGGTCAACGCCTTCGTTCTCATGAAAATAGTTATGTCAGCCGACTGGTTTTACCCCGCACAGGTAGGCGGTTCGGCCAGTACAATCTACTGGCAGGCAAAGGCCTTAACGACAGAAGGGCATCAGGTATCCATTGTGGCTACTTCGCAGAATATCGACAAATCGATACCGAGAAATCGTTGGCTGTCAATGGACTGTGGCCAGGTTATTTATACGGAAAATCCGCATTTCTATTTGCCTTTCAGACACATTCTGCATGGTTTGAAAGCCATCCGGAAGGCCGATGTCGTGCATGTAAACAGCCTTTTTTATCCCGCTTCGTTTGTTTGGGTTATAACCTGTCGGTTGCACAGGAAACCGGTTGTGTGGTCACCCCACGGCGAATTGAGCCCGGCGGCATTACGGTTTCGACCTTACCTGAAGCGGTGTCTGCTGCTGCTATTTCGGTGCGTAAGCGCAGGGGTGCTGTTTCATGCCACTTCAGTGGATGAGGTGAGGCAGATTCAGCGTCGTTTCGGGGCGCGTGTTCAGGTTGCAAAACTCAGAACAATGATGGAGTTGCCGCTGCCGGTGGTACGCGTGGCCCGGCCTTACCTGCTGTTTATGGGACGATTGCATCCAATAAAAGGTATTGAGCGGCTGCTGGAGGCTCTCGCTGGGTCAGATGTGTTTCTGGAAAGTTCTTATTCGTTGCAAATCGCAGGTCCGGATACCGACGAAGCCTATACCCGTAAACTGAAAGACCAGGTAGACAGGCTGGGCCTTTCGGCAAAGGTATGTTTTGTCGGCGCCGTACGAGGGAAGGTCAAAGAACATATTTATGCCAATGCCCATGTGTTGATCCTGCCATCGCATGCCGAGAACTTTGGTAATGTCGTGATCGAGTCGCTGGCGCAGGGAACCCCTGTTATTGCCTCGACAAATACCCCCTGGCAAGTCCTTGAAACGAAGCAGACCGGCCGTTGGGTCGCGAACGATGCCGAATCGCTCCGGAAGGCCGTCGAGATGTTCCTGACTATGACGTCTGACCACTATGCCGGGTATCGGGACAGAGCTGCGCAACTGGCCCGAATCAATTACACGATACATGCGCATGTATCACTCTGGTCGGACATGTACCAGGCTGCCAACGCACAGCACAAATCTGTATGGTGATGGATTATACGGGGGAGAGTATACTCGTCAGGGTTCGAAAAGTGGCTCGTTATGTAAGGCTGTACGGACTTGCCAGAACGATTGCCAAAGTACGGGCACACTACCACATGAATAGGGTGTACCCTCAAAGGCCGTCGCTCCCGGTACCTGCGGGGCCAACCGAAAGGCATGTTGGGATACTCGGTTGCGGGAAATTCGCCTATGCCAATGTTGCGTATTATGTGCATCGGCATGTTGGAGCGGTTATTCGGGGCGTCATGGACACGGACCCGAACAAAGCAATCTCACTGGCGCAGCGTTACCGGGCAGATTATTACACAACTAACGCCGATGATGTACTGAATGACCCGCACATCGACCTGATTTACATTGTCTCGAATCATGCGTCACATGCCGAATACGCCATTGCTGCCATTCGGAAAGGCAAAGCCGTTCATATTGAAAAGCCGCCTGTAGTCAATGCCGATCAGTTGATTCGACTTTGTGTCGCCATTGACGAGAATAACGGGTGCGTTCGATTGGGTTTCAACCGACCCAAAAGCCCTCTGGGTCTGCTGCTAAAACAGCAAATGGACGCTCAGACAGGTTCGGCTATGATCAACTGGTTTGTTGCGGGCCACGCCATTACCCCCGGCCATTGGTATTTCGCGGAGGAAGAGGGTGGACGAATTTTGGGAAATCTGTGCCACTGGATTGACTTTACATTACGGCTGATACCAGCCGCCAGCCGCTACCCCGTTCAGATTATCCCGACGCGTGCCCAGCGGTCCGATTGCGACATTAGTGTGTCTTATCTGTTTGGTGATGGCTCCATCGCAACTATCACTTTTTCGGCGAAAGGGCACACGTTTGAGGGGGTTCGGGAAACGGTGAATGTCCATAAAGGGAACCTGCTGGCCCAATTGACCGACTTTCAGCGTTTACGGCTGGACATTGGCCCTGTTGTGCGTCATAGGCAATTGTGGTTTCGGGATCACGGACACCGGCAATCTATTCTCGATAGTTACTTAATGCGGGGGGATAAGTCAAAGCAGGAAACGGTGGCAATGATCCGGGAGACGGGCTGGCTCATGCTCAAAACCAGGGAAGCGCTGGAGACAACGACGGTAATTACCGTGACGGCCAATTTTTCGCGATAAACCGCGTGACCCCCACACCATGAAGATTATCAGTGTCATTGGCACCCGGCCTAATTTTGTGAAAGTGGCTCCGCTGCACCGTGCCCTGCTGACAAAACCGGGCGTTGTTCCGAAACTCGTTCATACGGGTCAACATTACGACGGTCAGTTAAACGACGTTTTTGTTCGGCAACTCAATCTGCCTCCACCAGACTACTGTCTGGATGTTGCTGCCGGAACCATACCCCAACAGACGGCCGACATAATCCGGAAATTCGAAGGGGTACTCCGGGCTGAACAGCCCGATTGGGTGCTGGTTGTAGGCGACGTGACGAGTACGCTGGCCTGTGCGCTCACGGCCATTCAACTGGGAGTTCAGGTGGCTCATGTAGAAGCCGGTCTGCGCTCCGGCGACCGGGAAATGCCCGAAGAAATCAACCGGATACTGGTCGATTCCATGGCCGATTTACTTTTCGTGACGGAACAGGCCGGGCTCGATAATCTGCTTCGAGAGGGTATTCCAGCCCATAAAATACATTTGGTTGGTAACGTGATGATCGACTCGCTGGTGGAGTATCGCCAAAAAGCCAGTTCGTTGAATACCGTTGGCACACTCGGCCTGATGCCCAAACGGTACGCCCTACTGACCATGCACCGCCCGGCCAATGTCGATACCGAAGCTGGGTTGAACCGGCTCTTTTACCTGATTAAACAAACGGCGCAGCACCTGATAGTAGTGTTTCCTGTTCATCCGAGAACCCACGCCAATCTGGAAAAATTTGGCCTGATGACTGAGTTAATGGCTTTTGAAAACGTCTGGCTACTTGCTCCTCAGGGGTATCTGGAATTCCTGAACTTGATGGAGCAGGCGGCCGTTGTCGTCACCGATTCGGGCGGCATCCAGGAGGAAACGACCTACCTGAACGTACCCTGCCTAACCTTCCGGACCTCAACCGAGCGCCCCGTGACCATCGAGTTGGGTACCAATCAGTTGGTGGCCGACTTAAACCCCGTAACTGTCGGCCAAAAAGTGGCGGTTATCCTGAATGGCCGGGTCAAACCGGGTCGGGTGCCCCCATTATGGGATAGTAAAACCGCTACCCGAATCGTGAACATACTAACTGCCGCCGGTCAGGTAATGCCATGAAACAACTCATCCAGAATCTTAAAACCGGGGCTGTTCAGCTGGAAGAAATACCCACTCCCCAGGTTAGCCGGGGGCAGGTACTGATTCAGACGCGCCGGTCGCTGGTGTCACTCGGCACGGAGCGGATGCTGGTTGAGTTTGGCCGGGCCAGTCTGATCAACAAAGCGCGTCAGCAACCCGACCGGGTGAAGCAGGTGATCGAGAAGATACAGTCGGATGGCCTTCTGCCCACGCTGGAGGCCGTATGTCGTAAACTCAATGAGCCGCTGCCGCTTGGTTACTGCAACGTAGGAACGGTACTGGCCGTGGGCGATGGGGTTACTGACCTGAAAATTGGCGACCGGGTTGTGTCGAATGGTCACCATGCGGAAGTGGTTTGTGTACCCCGTAATCTGGTCGCCTTAATTCCGGCGGAGGTGAGCGACGACGAGGCTGCGTTTACCGTTGTCGGGGCCATTGGTCTACAAAGTATCCGGCTGCTGGCCCCAACCTTGGGCGAAACCGTGGTTGTCGTTGGCCTCGGGCTACTTGGTCAGTTAACGGCCGAACTACTACGTATCAACGGTTGCCGGGTGATCGGGGTAGACATCAATGAAACCAAATGCAGGTTGGCTGCCCGAAGCTGCGTAGCCGTTATCAACCCTGCACATGGTACCGACCCGGTTAGCGCGGTGCTGGCGTTGACGAATGGAGCCGGGGCCGACGGGGTTATTATTGCCGCTTCGGCCCCGGCTGATCAGTTGCTTTCGCAGGCGGCACGGATGAGCCGGAAACGGGGGAAAATCATCCTCTCCGGTGTCGTGGACCTGGCGATAAAGCGGGCTGATTTTTATGAAAAGGAGCTGTCGTTTCAGGTGTCATGCGCCTACGGCCCCGGTCGCTACGAGGCCGATTACGAGCAGCGAGGGCAGGACTATCCCCTGGCTCATGTACGCTGGACCGCCAACCGAAACTTTCAGGCCATTCTGCAGGTACTGGTTACGGGGCAGTTGCAGGTAAAGCCCTACATCACCCAAACGGTACCCCTGATTGAATACGATAAAATCTATGGCTGCCTTGATTCGTCGGAGCAGATTGCGGCTTTGCTGACCTATCCTGACCAACTGGCGTTGCCATCGGTGCGTATACTGCGGCCTTACCTGCATGAACCGGGTAGGGCAACGGTGGGCATTATCGGGGCCGGAAACTTTACGGGTGCGGTGCTATTACCCGTCCTGAAAGCCGCCGGTGCCGATCTGAGAGTCATTGCCAGTGCTGGCGGGCTACGGTCGACGTTGCTTGCCCGGAAATTCAACATACCGTTAAGTACCACCGATTGCCGTCAGGTTCTGAACGATCCGGCCATTGACCTGTGCATCATTACCACTCGCCACGACAGCCATGCTCAGCTGGCTCTGGAAGCCCTGCAGGCCGGTAAGCATGTATTTGTGGAGAAACCACTGGCTATTTATGCGGATGAACTCACCCGCCTGATTGAGCAGCAGCAAGCATCAGGCCGGATTTTGATGGTTGGATTTAATCGACGGTTCTCGCCTTTTGTTCAGAGAATGAAAGCCCTGCTGGGTGGAGAACGTGCTGGTACCATACCCATGAATATCGTCGTGACGGTCAATGCGGGGGCTGTTCCGGCTACCTCTTGGTTGCATGACCGCAACAGTGGAGGTGGGCGGATTTTGAGCGAAGCCTGTCATTTTGTTGACCTAATCAGCTTTCTGGCAGGTAGTTCAATCAATAGCGTATGCCTCAACGCCATGGGCTCGCAACCGTCAGAAACGAGCGATTCGGCATCTATGCTGCTACGGCTGTCCAATGGGTCAACGGGCGTAGTCAATTACTTCAGCAATGGCAGTAAAGCTTATTCCAAAGAGCGCGTGGAGGTGTACGCACAAGGGCAAACGCTGGTGCTTGATAACTTTAGGTCGCTGACGGGCTACGGCGTTAAAGGCTTTCGCCGGCTGGTGGGTCGGCAAAACAAAGGCCATACTGAACTGATAAAGCACCTGATTGGCGCGCTACGAAGCGGTCAAAGCGGTGATGCCGCCCCTGAAAGCGCCGGGGTAAGCCTGATCCCGTTTGCGGAGATTATCAATACAACCCAGACTATGTTAGCCGCTTTGGAAAGCCTGCATGAGAATCGTTTCGTCGATGTTGTTGGTATGGGCGTGTCCCGACCAACCCCTTTATCGACCCATTAGCTATGAGTAAACTAGGCTTGGTCTGGCGAACGGTGCGTCACCTGACGATGCGGCAGCTCGTTTTTCAGGTGCTGGTTCGTATCCGTACTCGTCCGCGGCTGCGTTTCCCGAAAATCACTCCAGCAACTTATTCCCTGACCGTGCCTGACGCTGCTAAACCGGTAACCTACAGGGCAGGGGTATTCACGCTGTTGAATCGTACGTATGAGCCGGAAACCGGTGCCATTGACTGGAGCGGGCAGCATTCGGAGGTCGCCGGGTATCGCAAACTCTGGACATACCATCTCAACTATTTCGATTTCCTGAATCAGCCGGGCTTGTTGCCGGAGACGGGTCTTGCGTTGATCCATGACTTTATCTACCAACCCGGCTCGTTGCGGGACGGACTGGAGCCGTATCCTACCTCACTGCGGATTATGAACTGGATTCAGTTCCTGAGCCGTCATCAGCTTCAGAATAAGGTCATCAGTCGGCATTTAGCGGCTCAGATTGAGCTGGTGAGTCGTCGGGTGGAGTATCACATTGGTGGAAATCATCTGCTCGAAAATGGGTTTTCGTTGCTGATGGGAGCTTTGTATTATCGAAACAAGCAGTGGTTCTCGAAAGGGTCGGCGCTTGTTCAGGCTGAATTACAGACGCAAATTCTGGCCGATGGCGGGCATTACGAGCGCAGCCCCATGTACCATCAAGTACTACTCGATCAGTTATTGACCGTTCTGCTGGCGTTACAGGCTGACGACTGGCATCGAGGCCAAAACGCGACCTTCGCTGACTTTCTGGCCGGGAAAGCTCATCAAATGAGTTGCTGGCTTGATCGTATCACGTTCTGTAACGGCGACGTTCCGATGGTCAATGATTCGGCGTTTGGGATTGCTCCTGCAACCAACCAGCTACGAAAAAAAGCTGCCAGTCTTTGGCCCGTGACGCATAAATGCAGGATGGAGACGGGGCATTCCGGGAAACAAAAATCGACGGATACTGGCTACCGGATGTTTCGGCAGGATCGCTATGAACTTTTCGTGGACGTTGGTTCCGTTGGTCCATCTGAGCAGCCCGGTCATGCTCATGCCGACACCTTCTCCTTTGTCCTGTATGCCGATGGTGTGCCGCTGATCGTGGATAGTGGCACATCGACGTATGAGCCGGGGCCACGTCGGGCATGGGAGCGAAGCACGGCGGCTCATAATACCGTTGAGGTAAATGGAGTTAACTCATCCGAAGTCTGGGCGAACTTCCGGGTAGGCCGACGGGCGCGGGTAACAATTCTGGACGATACCTCTGACCAACTCACCGCCCGGCATGATGGGTACCGGCACCTTGGACTGACTCACGAACGGGCGTGGCTAATAGAGCCGACCGGCATTACCATTACCGATCAACTGGTAAGGGTTCGAAACCGACCTAACGAAGTGCCCACTGGGGTAGCCCGGTTTCATGTTCATCCGGCGGCTACCGTACAGATTGCGGGTCAAACCGTAAGTGTAGACGGCTGGACGTTTGCGTTTGTATCGGAGGCTGAACGACTCGTAACGCTGGAAAGCTACGCGATGGCAGAGGGATTTAATCAGTTGCACCCTGGCTACTGCATCCGGGTCGACTTTCGCGGGAATTTGAAAACTACCCTTACCCTTCTCCAATGACTATTCTGTTGCTAACCTTCTATTTCGAACCCGATACTGGTCCGGGAGCCTTCCGGACAACGGCGCTGGTGCGTGAACTGGCTCGTCAACTCCCTGCCGAAAGTACCGTTCATGTCATGACAACGCACCCTAACCGGTATGCCTCCTACAAGCCACCCGCTGCCGACCGGGAAGAGTGGACGGACGGCAACTGCCCGGTAACAATCCATCGCGTTCAGACACCCGCGCACAACAGTGGTCAATTGGGACAGATACGCTCGTTTATGGTCTATTACCGGGCTGTCCACCGGCACACGCGCCGGAAAAAATACGACCTTATTGTGGCGTCATCGTCCCGTCTCTTCACGGCCTTTCTGGCGGCACGGGTAGCCCGTAAACACCGGTTACCTCTGTTTCTGGACATTCGCGACCTATTCCGAGAAGCCATGCTGGATACGATTAGGGGATCGTTGGCAACTGTACTGCTGAACCCGTTGCTGCAAGCGGTTGAGCAGTACACGTTCAGGACGGCCAGGCATATAAACCTGGTTTCGGAGGGTTTTCGTCCTTATTTCAATCCTTATCCCAATGCAACCTACAGTTATTTTACGAATGGAATCGATACCGTTTTCCTGACGGAACTGGCTACTAAGCCGGGGCCGGTACCCCAACCCCGGTTGATACTCTATGTGGGTAATATTGGCGAGGGACAGGGGCTTCATAAAGTTGTTCCGCAGGCGGCCCGTAAGCTGGGTGCGGATTATCGCTTTCTGATCATTGGCAATGGCGGAGCCCGTCACAAGCTGGAAGTCGCTATTCGTCGGGAAGGAATCGATACGGTCGAGCTACGCGACACTGTTAATCGGGAGGCTTTACTGGAGCCTTTTCGCCGGGCCGATTACCTGTTCCTGCACCTCAATGACCTGGAAGCCTACAAACGAGTGCTGCCATCGAAGTTGTTCGAGTATGGTGCCACCAACAAACCTATTATTGCAGGCGTTGCCGGATATGCGGCCTCGTTCATCCGCGAATATCTGACAAATTGTATTGTGTTTGAACCCGGCAATGTGGATGAACTGGTTTGGCAACTACACAAAACACCGTATTATATCCAAACCAGAGCGGAGTTCAGAACAAAATTTCAGCGCAGTACCATCAGCCGGGCTATGGCAGCCGAAATTCTGAAAACCGCGGAACAGCCAGATCGACATCTGGTTTAACGTACGCCTATGAGTCTTACCGGTTCTTTTTTGCTGACGATAGCACTGGTTCTAATCGAGTGGCTTTATGTGCGGCTGGCTCGTCGGTATGCGTTTTTCGAGAAGCTCAATGAGCGCAGTATGCACCAGCACCCAACGACAGTCCGCGCCGGTGGATTTATCTTTTACCTGGCTGCGCTGGCTGCTGTCTGGCAACACGATTCTCTTGTTTGTTTCTGCCTTGGGTTGACAAGTTTGGCACTTGTAAGCTTTTGGGACGATTGGGCCGACCTGCCCAAACGTTATCGACTCGCTGTGCAACTACTGGCAGTGGGGTTGCTGCTTGGTCAACAGGGCCTACTGGTTAGTCACTGGTATATCGCCGTTGCGTTACTGGTTGCGGGCGTTGGGCTGCTGAATGCGTACAATTTTATGGATGGCATCAATGGCATGACCGCCTTTTGCAGCCTTGTTGCCATTGGTACGCTCTGGTTTGTAGAAGGGGAGCTCCTAGGTACAACGAATGCCCTATTCCCTTGCGTGCTGATCGCCCTGCTTGTGTTTTGTTATGTAAATGCCCGACCGCAGGCCATTTGCTTCGCGGGCGATGTTGGGAGTGTTTCAATGGGGTTTATTGTGCTGTACGGTATCGTGGACTGCGTTAGCCGCAGTCATTCCTGGCTGCCTGTGCTGTTCATCGCTGTATACGGCCTGGATAGTGGGCTGACAATTCTTTACCGACTTTATCTTGGGCAGAACATTATTCAACCCCACCAGATGCATCTGTATCAGGTACTGGTCAGTGCCCGGCGGTGGTCGCATCTGCGCGTCTCGGCTTTGTACGCGTGCGTTCAGCTTTGTGTTAACGGGCTTGCCATTGTCACGCTGACAAAGCCGCTGATGGATCAGTGGCTGGTGGTCGGCTTGGTTGTGGGATGCTTGGGTGCCGGCTATGTTATGGCCCGAATTCAGCTCGACAAAGACACAAAAAAGCGGGTTGGCTTCGAAAAGCCAACCCGCTTGTAGTACCGCTCCAGCGATATTACATCACTTTACGCTCTTGCCGATGGCGATGAGGTTTTCGGGTGTTTGAAGTCCCAGTACTTTTTTCAGGACTTTACCATTGCCGTCAATGAACAGCAGGGTTGGATACGCTTCCAGCGGATATACCTGCGAGAGGGCCGGTCCTTCGCCTTTTTCCATATCCATTTTCACGTTAATGAATTTGCCGTTGTAGAACTCGCCAACGGCCTTTTTTGTAAATACGTTTTTCTGCAACAGTTTACAGGGACCGCACCAGCTGGCGTAAGCATCCAGAAAAATCACTTTTTTCTCTGCTTTTGCCTTCTTCAGAATGTCTTTCCAGGAAGCCTCCGTAAACTGAATTCCTTCGGTGTCGTCAGCCGGGGCACGTTTGCCGACTTTGGCAGGACGGGGTTCGGATGAGTTTAGAGCAGCGCTGGTTGGTACAGAATGGATTCCCACCAGCAGGATTGCCAGTAGCCAAATTACTTTTTTCATAGTCGAACCGGTGTACCGGTAGTCTTTTTGGTTTTCGGGATGATAACGAACGAACGGACGAATTTCGTTTCCGTCGGTGGGTCGTTTTATAGAACATAGTTAGCTTATAGCAGAGCAAATTACAAATCATGTGCCATTCTCCTTAATCTTTCCGAACTTTGCGGCCGTTTTAGTCAATAACATCATGCCAGTTAAGCAAGCCGAATTCTTTGTCAGCAACTCCGACCCAGCCAAGTGCCCCAAGCCCGACCGGCCCGAGTATGCGTTTATTGGTCGCTCAAACGTCGGTAAATCATCGCTGATCAACATGCTGACCAGCCGCTCATCGTTGGCCAAAATATCGGGCAAGCCCGGTAAGACTCAGTTGATCAACCATTTCATTATTGACAACGAGTGGTATCTGGTCGACTTGCCCGGTTACGGGTATGCGCAGGTCAGCAAAACCGAGCGTGAGAAGTTTGCGGCTCTTATTGATGGGTACCTCACGAGTCGGCCCAACCTGCTGTGCATATTTGTACTGGTCGATTCGCGCATTGCTCCTCAGAAACTAGACCTTGATTTTATGGCCAATTTGGGCGAAAGGGGCTTGCCGTTCGTCATCGTCTTTACAAAAACGGAAAAACTGGGCCCGACTAAACTCCAGACTACTCTCGAAACGTATCGAGATCGATTACTTGAAGACTGGGAAGAAGCTCCTCAGTTTTTTGTAACCTCGGCGGTCACAGCGGCTGGTCGCGAAGATATTCTATCCTTCATTCGCCCGCTTAATGAACGTTATAAGAAATAAGTGAAAGATAAAATAGCGGGAATTTTCAGAGCGGGAAGCCTGATGGGCTTTATAGGCGCTCTTTCATTCTTTCGCTCTTTAGTAAGGCAATACTCGCAGCAAAACACACGTTACCAATTTACAAAGTCTCTCTATGGAACCATTAAAACAGATTGCCAATGTGGCTGGCTACAGCGGCCTTTACCGAATTCTGAAACCCGGACGGGCCGGTGTAATTGTTGAGTCATTAGACGAAAAGAAAGCGAAAACCATGATGGGGCCAACGGCTCGGGTATCAGTGTTGAGCGATATTTCGATTTATGTTGATGACGATAGTGAAGAACAATCCATCGCGCTGGGTCAGGTTTTACTGGCAATCAATGAAAAATACGGCGATACGCTAACGGTCGATCCGAAGGGCTCGAACAACGAATTAGCGGATTTTATGGCGTCTGTTGTGCCTGCGTACGACCGTGAGCGCGTTCGGACTACCGACATTAAGAAACTGATTACCTGGTACAGTATCCTGCGTCAGTATGCCCCGGAGGTTTTTGAGGTGGTTGCTGATGCGCCTGCTGACGAAACGACCGTCGAAGAGGCACCAGTAGCCGAAGAAACTCCGGTAATAAATGAAGCGCCTGCCGAAGAAGCGTCGGTTGCCCAGGAAAAGAAAGCGTCTAAATCGCAAAAAGCCTAAACATACGTTTACCAGATGGGTTAGTAACCCAGGTAAGACGAATAAAATTCTTCATTTTCAGTGAGAACAGAAAAGCCGCGATGACCATTGGTTTCGCGGCTTTTTAGTTGCTGATTGGTGAAGTAAGTGAAGTAGTGGCGTGAGTGAAATGGTTGGTCTGACTCTATTTCACTCACGCCACTACTCCACGAATTTACTAATCTACCGTACTCAGTTTCACCGTATTTGTCCGGCGGGCCTGAGTAAGGGGCATACTGAGCGTATTGATGAAAATATCGCCCGATTCCAGCTGGCCCTGACCAACGAGTGTTTGTTTGATACCTTCTACCGTCTGGTCGATGGTTAAGTTTAGATCTGGCTCGTAAGGTATTACCTGAACGCCCCAATAAAGTCCCAGTGTATTTCGCAGTTGGGCGTCATTGGAGAATACGAACAGATCGGCTTTGGGGCGGTGGTGCGACAGCCGTACCGCTGTGTAGCCGGAGTTGGTAATGCCAATAATGGCTTTTGCTTTCGTATCACGCGCCAGTCGGCAGGCACTCATCACCACGTTGTCGTTGATGACGTTCTCGCTTGGCTGCTCATTTACCTGGGCATGGTAGCGATAGTAAATTTTATCGGTCGATTGCTCAACCTGCCGAATGGTGTTGGCCATGCTCTCAACCGCCAGAACCGGGTATTTACCCGACGCAGTTTCTGCACTCAGCATAACAGCATCTGCGCCATCCATTACTGAGTTGGCAATGTCATTGACTTCCGCGCGCGTAGGACGTGGGGCATCGATCATGCTTTCCAGCATCTGCGTAGCCACAATAACCGGCTTGGCGGCCCGATTGCACTTCTCAACGAGCATCTTCTGAATCATCGGTACCTCTTCGGCCGGCAACTCAACGCCGAGGTCACCGCGGGCTACCATCAGGCCGTCTGTAGCGGCAATGATTTCGTCGATATTCTGAATAGCTTCGGGCTTTTCAATTTTCGCAATAACGCGACTTTTCTTGCCTTTTGACTTAATGTATTCCTTGATTTCGAGGATTTCGGACGCTTCCCGAACAAACGAAAGGGCAATCCATTCGGCATCGTGCTCCAGGCCAAACTCCAGATCAGCCCAGTCTTTTTCGGTAACGGCGGGCATCGATACTTTTGTGTTAGGCAGGTTTACGCCTTTTTTTGACTTCATAGAGCCACCGTAAACGACTTCCGTAACGACATCGGTACCTTCTTTGCGGAGAACGCGCACTTCTAATTTGCCGTCGTCCATCAGAATCCGTTCGCCGGGGTGTACATCGCGGTACATGTTTTTGTACGGGGTACTAACACGCTCGGCGGTACCAATAATGTCGTCGTTAGTGAAGATAAGTTCCTGACCGGCAACGATCGTGACCCCATCTTTATTTTCAACATTACCAATGCGGATCTTTGGCCCCTGCAAATCCTGTAATATGCACAGGTGGAGGTTATGTTCTGCATTTAGCTCGCGGATGCGGGTAAGCCGCATCAGGTGATCTTCGTGGGTGCCGTGGGAGAAATTGAGCCGGAAAACGTTTACACCAGCTTTGGCGAGTGCCAGCAACTGCTCTTTCGTTTCGGAAGCCGGACCAATAGTGGCCACAATCTTGGTTTTCTTTGACATGGGACGGGAAAATTGGGCAAAATCGGCCAGAAGCCGGTGCAAAAATAACCGTATGGGCTGATAAACGGTGGTATTTACTGAAATTTTACAGTAAGAGTAGACGAACTCATAAACAATCCACGTCGGCTACGATACTTACCTGCCGCAATCCTTTATCGGTGAGGATGTCGTTGATGCGATCCTGAATGTACGTTTTCACCGCTTTTATGTTTACTTTATCACGTTCGATCTTGATCAGGATGTCAAACAGGAACTGGTTTCGGATACGCTCGACCAGCGGTTCTTCGGGGCCCAGTACCCGGCTGCTTCCCAGCGCGTCGATTAGTTCGGCGGCCAGTCGTTCGGCGGCCTGGTGACTAATGGCCCGGTCGGTGTGGCGAACGGTTAGCTTGATGAGCCGCGAAAAAGGCGGGTAATTAAAATCCTGCCGTTCCTGAAGTTCTTCGGTATATAACCCTTTGTAGTCGTTGTCGATAACTTTTTGCAGAATCGGCTGCTGTGGATTGCTGGTCTGAATCAACACCGTTCCCTGACGACCCGCCCGCCGACCCGCCCGGCCACTTACTTGGGTAATCATCTGAAACGCCCGTTCGGTAGCGCGGAAATCAGGAAAATGGATAAGCCGGTCGGCGTCGAAAATGCCAACCAGACTAACATTGTCGAAGTCCAGCCCTTTGGTAATCATCTGGGTACCTACCAGAATATCGACCTGCCCGCCCTCAAATTCCTGAATGATCTGCTGATAGGCGTTTTTAGCGCGGGTGGTGTCCAAATCCATGCGCAGCACCCGCGACTGCGGAAAGAAAATCTGGAGTTGGTCTTCCAGCTTCTCTGTACCAAAGCCGATGGTCTTCACCTTGGTAGACCCGCAGGTGGGGCACATACGCGGTACCCCTTCTTTATGGCCGCAATAGTGACACCGCAACTCGGCATCGCGCTGGTGATACGTTAAGCTGACGGCACAGTTGGGACACTCGGCGGTCCAGTCGCAGTCTTCGCATTGCATGTAGGGCGAATACCCCCGGCGGTTCTGGAACAGAATGCTTTGTTCTTTGCGCTCCATGTTGGCTTCCAGTGCGCCCAGCAATACCGATGAGAACTCATTTCTCAGCGTCTTCTGCTTTTTCTCCTGCTGCATGTTCACCAGCATGATGTTGGGCAGGGTAGCCTCACCAAAGCGTTGAAATAATTCTACCAGCCCGTAACGGCCCTGCTTGGCCTGGTAGTACGTTTCGAGTGAGGGCGTGGCCGAACCCAGCAGCACCTTAGCCTGCTGCCAGTGCGCCAGCATAATGGCTACATCGCGGGCGTGGTAGCGCGGAGCCGGGTCATGTTGTTTATAACTGGTTTCGTGTTCTTCATCTACAATAATGAGCCCAAGATTATCGAATGGTAAAAACACCGCCGAGCGCACACCCACTACAAACTGATACTGACCGGAAACAACGCCTTTCCAAACCTCCACGCGTTCGTTATCCGAAAATTTGGAGTGATAAATTCCCATTTTATCCCCGAATACTCGTTGCAGGCGTACAACGATCTGGGTGGTAAGGGCAATTTCGGGGAGGAGATAGAGTACCTGAGAGCCGCTGCCGAGTGCCTGCTGAATCAGGTCGATGTAAACTTCAGTCTTACCGCTGCCGGTGATGCCGTGCAGAAGAACAACGTTATGCTGGTCGAACTGCGCCATGATCTGATTCGAAGCCGTCCGCTGGGCATCGGTTAGCTTAATTTCAGTTTGTAAACCATCGGGTGAACCATTGTCCGAAAAGCGAGGCTGGATAACATCGAACGTTTCGAAAACCTGATTTTTGAGCAGCGTGGCCAGCGACGATTGCGATAGCTCATCGTCCTGGTTTAGAATGGTTTTATCAAGCCCTTTTTCATTCAAGGCTGGTGTGCGCTGCAAGGGAACATGGCTCAGGTACCGCATAACAACCTCCTGCTGTTTGGGCAGTTTTTCGAGCCGTTGCAGTAAAACAAGAAGTTGTTCGCGCTCTTCGTAGGTCCGGTGAAGACGGATCTTTCGAACCATTTTAGGCGTGTATTTTTCCCGGACTTCTTCAAATACGATAATCGCCTTTTTCTCGACCAGCGATTTAATCAGGGCCGCTACATTAACCCCGTCGCCGGCTAAACGCCCTACTTCATCGTACGATAGAGCCGGATGTTTTTTGAGTTCGGTAAGCAGGGTTTCTTCAAATTCAGTGAGCAGTTCAGGGTAGCTGAAATCGGGATTGAACTGCACTTTGGACTGACTGGAAATCTTTAATCCTGATGGAAGGGCTACATTCATGACCTCGCCGATACAGCACATGTAATAGTCTGCAATCCACCTAAAAAGTTCTAACTGGTAGCTTGTAGTTAAAGGGTACTCGTCCAGGGTTTCATTGATGTAACGTGCCTGATAGCCGGTTGGGGGAGTGTTATGCAGCCTTGCCACGATAGCAGTAAAGACTCTGCCGTTTTTTTTGCCGAATGGCACTATAACTCTGGCACCGATTTTTAGCACTTCCGCCATGCCTCTTGGTACCCGGTAGGTGAATAATTTAGGTACGGGAATGGGTAAGATCAAATCGGCGAAGAATGTTACTTCATCACTATCAAATGATGAAAATAACGTAGTAGCTTGGTTTTCCACAATCTAGTCAGGTCGTTCAGTAAAGATACACAGAAAACCTCCAGCCAGTGCCCCTGGAAATAAAACGAACCAGGGGCGATCTCCGCAAAAATTGCTGGTAAAAAGTCCTCGAAGCGCAACCTTTGAGGACTTTTTACTTGTTAGGTCTGTAGCTCAGATATATAGTCCAGTAGACAATCGGGCAGACTTATTACGCTATGCAGACATACGACGTCATTATTGTTGGTGGAGGTCCCTGTGGATTAGCGGCTGGCATCGAAGCGGCTAAAGCGGGACTCAGCCACTTGATTCTGGAAATGGGTAGTTTGACGGAGTCGATCCGTCAGTATCCGCGCCGAATGCGATTTTTCTCGACGGCGGAAAACATTGAAATAGGTGGGTTGCCGTTTGCCATATCGGACGTGAAAGCCGGTCGTGACGAAGCACTCCAATACTACCGCAAAGCAGCAGCCTACTATCACCTCAATTTTGAGTTGTTTCAGGAGGTCTGGCAGGTGCAAAAAGAAGGTGAACTTTTTACGGTGACAACCAAAGCCGGTGCTGCCTATCAGGCCCATAAAGTGATTATGGCAACGGGATACTTTACCCGGCCGCGCTGGCTCAACATACCAGGCGAGAACTTACCCCATGTGTCGCACTATTACGACGAACCGTTCAAGTATTCGTTTACCAATGTTGTTCTCATCGGAGGCTCTAATTCGGCGGTTGAAGCGGCTTTGGAGCTATACCGCCACGATGTAAACATCACCATTGTTCATCGGGGCGACGATTTCCGGAGTACGGTGAAATACTGGCTTGTGCCCGATGTGAAAAATCGGGTGAAGGAAGGGCGGATAAAGACTGCTTTCAATTCGTGCGTGACGCAGGTTGACGAGAAATCGGTAACGATCAATAATCTGAAAACTGGCGAAGAAACGCAATTGCCCGCCGATTTTGTTTTTGTGCTGACGGGCTATATCCCTGATGCTGAACTATTGCGCCGGTGCGGTATTGAGCTGGATGCAGCCACGCAGGTGCCTGTTTATAATAAAGAAACGTTTGAAACCACTGTTCCCGGCCTGTATGTCTGCGGCACAGTTATGGCGGGTATTTTTACAGAGAAGGTCTTTATAGAAAATGGCCGGGAACATGCCCAGGCCATCATCGACCACATTGTGGGTCGTGAGGTACACAAGGTAGCCGAGCTTATTCAACGAATTTAGTAGGTGGCTAGGAAGTGGGTGGAGTATGTGAAAGTAAGTAGAGGAAGAACTGTCTACCCATTTCACATATTCCACCCACTTCACTAATCACCTATTCCACTAATTCGTGAGTTTATTCATCTGGAAAAGCCGTTTAGCGGCAAACCAGCGCCGACGCGATACCGGCAAAACAACGCCCGAACGCAGGTAAACCAGACCACCTTTGTCTGGGTCGTCCCGCTCCATTCGTTCGATGTAGTTTAAGTTGACAATACAGTTGCGGTGTAGCCGAACGAACCACTTAGCTGGTAGCTGAGGTACGTAGTACTTCAATGTGCGCGGCATCAGCATACGCTGGCCATCTTTCCAGTAGAGCCAGCTATAATTGCCGGTGGCTTGTAAATAGATTAAATCCGATACTGGAAAAATGAGTTGCCCCGCTTCCCGGACGTACATTCTGATACCGTCGGTGGGGATTGGCGTTCTTGCATGGGGAGGATAGGGTACCATAATTCGCTATTTTTAAAGTTGGATTAGATTTGGTCTGTCACAGAAAACAAGGACTTCTTCTCTGTGACAGACCAAATCTAATCAGTCAGGTAGCTGAAATATGATTTTTGTTGTCAACAACCGTGAATGGTAGCTGAACGGCGATAAAAAGTAAGTGAATGAATGAAGCAAAACGGTCTTAGCGCCTACTGTTCAAAAGCAGCTCATAATGCTGATCAGTTTTTATTCAACTGTAAACGCATGTGTACCTTGTTTTCGGTTGAATAGCCGGTAGATGATCGGAAAGATCAGCAGCGTCAGGATCGTTGCGGTAATTAAGCCGCCAATCACTACAATGGCTAGTGGCTTCTGCGTTTCCGAGCCAATACCCGTTGAGACAGCCGCCGGCAGCAAACCGATAGCTGCCATAAGGGCTGTCATTACTACCGGCCGAACCCGCGATTTAACGCCTTCCCGGATAGCTTCATCCAGTGGTATTCGGGCCTTACGGTTATTGTTAAAGACCGAAATCAGTATAACGCCGTTCTGCACACAGATGCCAAACAGGGCGATAAAACCTACTCCCGCCGAGATTCCGAAATTCATACCGGTAGCATGCAGGGCCAGAATACCGCCAATAAGCGCAAACGGTACGTTAAGCAACACCAGCCCCGCATCTTTGGCACTTCCGAACAGAATAAACAGAATCACGAAGATGGTCGCCAGGCTGATGGGCACTACCTGGCTGAGTCGGGCGGTGGCCCGAACCTGGTTCTCAAACTCACCCGTCCAGTTAATGCCATACCCTTTGGGGAGGTCTTTTATGGCTTCGTTGACCCGTTGCTGTGCTTCGGCAATGGTACTGCCCAGATCACGCTCCCGCACCGAGAATTTTACTCCAATAAATCGCTTGTTGTTGTCGCGGTATACAAAAGCAGGGCCTGTTATAGCACGCAGGGTAGCAATCTCCCGCAGAGGAATTTTATTGCCCCGCAACGTGGGAACCATCAGTCGCATGATGTCATCTTCCGTACGCCGGTAATCTTCGCCATACCGGACCCGAATGTCGAATTTTCGCTCGCCTTCGTACAGCACAGAAGCCGTTTTACCCCCAATCGCCATCTCGATAACCGATTGCGCATCGGCCGTAGAGACGCCGTATAAAGCCATTTTCCGGTCGTCGAACAGAACGCTGATTTCGGGCTGGCCGATGTTGCGCAGGATACCAACGTCTTTTACGCCCGGCACATCCCGAATGGCACCAATGACTTTATTCGCCATTTTGTCGAGCGTTTCGAGGTCGTCGCCAAAGATCTTGACGGCATTACTGGCGTTCATACCGGCCACAGCTTCGGCCACGTTGTCGATGATGGGCTGCGAGTAATTGTAGTTGATGCCCTGAAACTGCTTGAGCCGACCGTCCATTTCCTCGATGAGTTCGTCGGTGGTGAGCTTGTGGCCGGGTCGACGTTCGGGCCACTCGTCTTTTGGCTTCAGGTTAACCTGCATCTGAACGTAATAAAAACCGGATGGGTCCGTACCATCATTGGACCGGCCTGTTTGAGACAGTACCCCATTTACTTCCGGAAAGTCCATCAGCTTTTGCCGTAACGTACGGACCATGCCCACCGTTTGGTTGAGTGAACTGCTCATCGGAAGTTTAGCCTCTACCCAGAGTGCGCCTTCGTTGAGGGTCGGTAAAAACTCCGATCCCAGCAGGGAAGCTGAAAAAAATGTTACTGCCATGAAGCCAATAGCCGCAATAAGGCTGACTTTCCGGTGAGCAAAGCACCAGGTGAAGCCCGCCATAACAGTCCGGTCGAAGAAGTTGACCAGGGGGTTGTTCTTTTCCCGAACATTCTTTTTCAATAAGATGGAGCAAAGTACCGGCACCAGCGTCAGGGTGAAGAGCAGCGCACCTAACAAGGCAAACCCGAGCGTCCAGGCTAGGGGTGAAAACATTTTACCCTCTACTTTCTGAAACGAGAAGATGGGCAGTAGGGCCGTAATGATAATCAGCTTGGAGAAGAAAACGGCTTTGCCCAACTCGCCCCCCGTCTTTTTGATCAGGCCCAGCTTCGCCATGCGGTTGAACTTGGTCATGCCAACGCGGTGCGCCTGATGATCGAGGGTGACAAATATTCCCTCTACCATCACCACGGCACCATCAACGATAATGCCGAAATCCACCGCACCCATCGACAGCAGGTTAGCCGACATGCCGCGCAGCTTGAGGCACATAAATGCAAACAGCAACGCCAGCGGAATGATGATGGATACGATAACGGTAGTCCGCCAGTCGGCCATGAACAGAAACACGATGACCGTTACCAGAATGATTCCTTCCGTCAGGTTGTGCAGTACGGTACGGGTGCAGAACGAAATGAGGTTATCGCGGTCGTAAAACGTAACCATCTTCACATCCGACGGTAAAATGCGGGTGTTCAGATCCTCGATTTTGGCTTTTACCCGCTCCAGTACCTCGCTTGGGTTCTCGTTTTTTCGCATCACCACGATACCTTCTACCACATCGTCATCTTTATCCAGCCCAACCTGGCCAACGCGCGGCAAGTTCGACTCGGCGACTTCGGCTACATTCTTGATCAGTACCGGGTTTCCCGACAAATCCTCTACAATCAGGTTTTCTATGTCGGCAATGGAGGTAAGCAGACCAATACCCCGAACCACATACGCTTGTCCGTTTCGCTCGATCACATCGCCCCCAACGTTGATGTTGCTGCGGGTAACGGCCTGGTAAACCTCCAGTGGGGTAATGTCGTATTTGGCCAGTTGCGTAGGGTTTACCCGGATTTCGTAGCTTTTTTCCCGTCCGCCAAAGGCGACCACATCGGCTACACCCGCTACGCTTCGGAGTTGGCGGTCAATGACCCAGTTGTGGAGGGTAAGCAGTTCGCGGCTGTCGCGGTTGGGCGACTGGAGGGTAAACCGGAAGATTTCGCCGGTGGGGCCATAAGGAGGCTGCACATCGGGCGATACGCCTTCTGGTAACGAGATCGAACGAAGCTGGTTATTGACCTGCTGCCGGGCAAAGAAGTCCTCTACATCATCCTCGAATATGATCTTGATGATACTTAGTCCGAACATAGTAATGGAACGGACGCTGGTTTTGCGCTGTACGGAGTTCATGCCCACTTCGATAGGTACGGTCACAAATCGCTCAATCTCCTCGGCGGAGCGGCCATTCCACTCCGTCACCACAATGATCTGGGTATTGGTTACGTCCGGGAATGCTTCGAGCGGGGTGGTCATGTAGCTGGCAATACCGGCTATGATCAACGCGATCGTCATGAAGAAGATGAAAAAGCGGTTTTTCAGCGAAAAACCCACTACGTTACGTATAAAAGCGTTCATTGACTAAATGGGGGAGTTAGTGGGAGAGATAGAAAAGCGCCGTTAATCATTCAGCGCATCGTACACTAACAGTTGATTCTGAGAGATGACCCGTTCACCAGCCTTTACGCCCGTGCGTATGTACGCGACATCGCCCAGCGATTTCAGCAACGTTACCTCACGCGTTTCTATATCGGAGCGGCCCCGGAAAACCATCACAAAATGCTTTGACTTATCGAAAATGACCGATCCGGCCGGTACCGTTACCAACTGTCCCCCATCGTCGTACCGCAGAGTAACGGTGGTATGCATTTCGGGACGCAGCTTCAGGCCCGGATTTGGCAGCCGGATGCGCACGGTCATGGCTTTGGTGCCAGGATCAAGAACGGTGTAGAGCTTATCCACCCGTCCGTGAAATAATTCGTCGGGGTAGGCGAGAGTCTGGATGTCGGCCGTCATGCCGGGTTTTACCCGACCAATATCACTTTCGTTTACGTTGGCCAGCACCCACACTTCACTGATTTGTCCTACCGTAAAGAGACTGTTGGCATTATCAGAGCGAAGCTGTGTGCCCTGGTTTACATTTTTCTGGATTATATAGCCGTCGATGGGTGCCTTGACGATATAAGTCGACGATTTGCCAACGCCATAAATCCGGTATACTTCTTTAATCCGACTCACTTCGGCCTGTGCCCGCTCCACTTCTTTCTGAGCCGCAATGACTTCTCGCTGCGAATTGAGCTTGCTTTCAAACAAGTCCTGAGCTACTCGAAGGTTTTTTTCGGCTAGTAGCAGATCGGCCTCTGCCTGGGTGTTCTGGCGTTCGAAATCGGCAACCTCGCCCGAACGTATAGTGGCCAGCGTTTGCCCCTTCCGGACATAATCGCCCAGTTCCACTTTTACGTTCTCTACGTTACCTCCCACCAGTGGGAATACCTCGATAACCCGATTCTCATCGGCCATAATGCGGCCTACCAGGGTGAGTTCGCTGCGCACCGACTGGATGCGGGCGGTATCGATCCGAATCCGGCTCAGCATCGTGTCCGACAGCATAAAGGCGGTAGCTTCCTGAGTGGCTGGTTTGGGGTGGCAACCCGGCAGCAGGGCCGTAAGGGCAATGGCTAAACAAAAAATAGTAAGACGCAAAAAGGGCGAAATTTTCATTTTCAGTAGGATAAAGGAATGCATTAGTTGAACAGGTCGTCGCCGATGAGGTAGTTTAATTCTTCGTAGGCGTTGACACGGTCGGCTTTGAGTCGATTGAGCTGCCGAACACTTTCATTATAGGTTTCAATCAGGTCGACAAACTCCAGCAGAGATATGTTGCCTTTCTGGAAGCTGGTGACAACCCCCTGGTTCAGCTGTTCGAACTGATCCGTAAACCGACCTTCTACGGATTGGACCATCTGCTCCACATCACGTACTTTTTGCAGGGCAGTGGCCACCTCGTTGGTTACCTGCATGATGCGTTGTCGGGCCAGTTGACTTTGGTAGCTGATCTGACTTTTGGCCGCCCGGATCGCGCCCTGATTACGGTTGAACACCGGCAGGTCCATACCAACTGACAGCCCTACATAATTGGGGATATAGCTGCCATTCTGATCGTAGGTGCCCCCCACGCGCAGGTCGGGCCGGGCCAGCGCCTGCTGTAAATTATAATTTAACTCCGCCTGTTTAATGAGCGATTGAGCCGCCTGCAAATCCGGACGATTGCGCAGGGCTAACTGCCGAAGGGAGTCGTCGGACTGTGCCGGAATACGATACCGGGTCAGGGCTTCATTGCGTACAATGGGCTGAACAGGCTGGGTAACAGAAAGCAACGTTCTGATAGTACGTTGATCTTCAGCAAGCTGGAACTGGATTTCGGTGCGGTCATTGCTGAGCTGAAACAGCAGTGCTTTGAGCCGAAGTAACTCTCGCAGGGAGACGTTGTTGCGGTTGTATTCGCGTTCGTAGGCCGTTACGGTTGTCTGAATGGTGGCAATCTGACGATCGTACCTGGCAAGGGTCTGCTGCTGAAAATAGATTGCGTAAAACCGGCTACGCAGGTCGAACCGAAGGCCACGCAGCAAGTCGAGTAGTTCGAGTTCGGTTAGGCGGGCGGCTTCGGTAGCCAGCGCAATTCGCTTGTTGCGCTTCCCGGCGGTGTACAGCAGTTGTTGAATGGAAATGATTTTTTCGCCCCCACGGCCTACATCCGCAACCCGGTTCGTTTGGTTGTTGAACGCACTAAACTCAAAACTGGCAGTAGGGTTGTCGCGCAGGCTAGCCTGTAAAATCTGCGCCTGGCTAACGTCGATCCGAAATCGTTCGGCCAGTAACAGGAGATTATTTTTGAGAAATACACTATCAGCCTGCTGGCGCGTGAGCCGCAGAGAATCCTGTGCTTCGCCCCGGTAGGTTAAAAGCAGAAGGATTAAAAATATCCAGAAACGCATTACGGTGGTTTTGTTAATACACCCTGCAAAGTTGCTGAATACTAGTCAGGAAGACCTGATGACGAAGATTAGAAAAATATTAAAATTTAATCTTTGATTAATAATTTTCTAAGCTTTTTTTAATATTACTTTAAACGTACTGCCCTTTCCTGGATCACTGTCTACCTGAATTTGACCCGCGTGGAGTTCCATGATCCGGGCACAAATTGCCAGCCCAACGCCAAAGCCTGCGAATTCTGTGGCGCCCGGTGCCCGATAGAAGGGCTCAAAAATGTGAAGTTTCTCGTCGGCACTAAGGCCAATGCCCGCATCGGTTACACTCAGCCAGACATAGTCGCCCTGCGTGCCTATTCGTACTTGCGCGCGGTGGTCCGGGGCGTATTTACAGGCATTGTCGAGCAGGTTCAGGACAACCCTTACCAATAAAGCTTCGTTGCCTACTACCGATGTGCCGGTATCCGAATCCGGAATCTGGTCGTATTGAACGTGAACAATGTAGTCGGGGTGCGTGGCGAGTAGTTCATCCTGCGCGGTAAAAAGCACATCGTCGAGCCGCACAACACGCATTGTGACGGCCTCCAGGTTTTCCAGCGTACGTGCTAATACCAGCAAACTATTGGAGAGGGCAATGAGCCTGTCGGTGTCGGTAAGCAGGTTCTGAAGAATTTCGGTATGGCGTTCAGCGGAAAGAGGTCGCCGGAGACCCAGTTGAATTTCGGATTTGAGTGCGGCCAATGGGGTCCGTAGCTCATGCGATGCGTGCGACACAAAACTCCGCTGCTGCTCGAAGGCCTGCTCAAGTCGTTGAAGAACCGCATTGAAATTGACGGCTAGTTGATCAATTTCATCCTGTCGTCGGCCCTCATCGAGTCGTTGACGCAGGTTACGTGCCGTGATGGTTTGTACCTGCTGATTAATATGGCCAATTGGTTGGAGCGACTGCCCGGCAAAGAAAAAACCCAGCCCTACGGTAAGCGCAATACCGCCCAGGAGCCCCCAGAAAAGGGTCAGCCGCAGATTGGCCAGTTTACTTTGCCCAAACTGGTCGTAGGCCGATGCCAGAACAACGAGCCGTTGCCCATTGGCTTCGTACAAAATACCAACCAGTTCATTTTCGCCGTTTGTCGTCTCCACTTCATGGGTTTTACGAACTGTATCAAGCAAGCCGGGTTGGTATCGAACGGGATGGTCGTCTACGCTGCTGTACACCAGCTCATTCTTCTCGTTGAGGATAAGTACTTTTTCGTCGATTAAGGCCGTCAGGGTATTCCGGTCAATAATTCGAAGCAGGTCGTTATCCACTTCTTTCACTTCGACCAGAAATCGAACCGTAGTACGGGCTTTGTTTTTGAGCCGCTCGTAAAATTCTTCCCGTCGATACGTAGCTGATACCAGATAGATCAACAACGAGAACCCAATCAGAATGGAGGCAACAATTAAGGTAAACTGGCCTGAGATACGGTTGCGGATGGTCATATTTGTTCAGCTTTCAATCCCTGATCATAGTAGGCTGGAACAGGGGCCGTTGGTTCAGGTAATATACTGTCTTGTATATAAAAAGCCCGGCTTTGGGGCCGGGCCATGCTATTACAAACAAATAAGTCACTAACTACGACCCCTACCGTTTACGCTTAGGCGATGTTCTGGCAGCAACCTCAGCTTGAAACTTAACTTTTAATCGTCGATCAAGCTCTTTATCCCGAGGCACAAAAATGCTGGTTTTCCCGTCCGAAGATTTAAGCATCCAGTAGACGCTATCAGAGGTCGGGGGGATGGAGGTGTACGTTTGTTGGCTCATAACTTAGGGGATAATAATGAGTACACGCGCCCGCATGGCTCGATGTATAAAACATACAACCCCATTTTCTTTCGAATAGTGTCATAGTGTGGTGTCTAATACCACATATTATTTTGTAACGTTAGGCTACCAGTTTTTTTACATCCACTGCATTTGGCCCTTTGGGGGTCATTTCAGTAGAAAATGTTACTTTATCTTGCTCCCCAATAGGCTCTTTCAGGCCATTGATATGGACAAAAATACTTTCCTGGGTTTGTAAATCTCTGATAAAGCCGTAGCCCTTGGAGTCGTTGAAGAACGTGACTACGCCCTGGCGCACGAGGTCCTGAGGGTCACCCGGCTGCTGTTTGGCTACACCAATCTGAATGTCTTCCTGATCAATGCGCTTCTTCTTGCGGGGGTCGGGTGGTGTAGATGATATATTCCCGTTCTCATCCACATAGGCGAGCATATCATCAAGGCCAAGTCCTTTCGTGGCGTTGGCTTTTCTATCTTCTCTTTTTTCCTCTTTGTCTTTTCTCTTTTTCTGTCTTGCCTTCTCTTTTTCTTTTTTACTAAATGTCTCCATCCCTTGGTTTAATTCTTGTGAGGTTAATATGCCGGAAAGGCACAATGTTGGTAGAGGGGTGGTCCAGAAAGAGTAAAAACGTGACTGTCAATGCAGATTTAGCCGCCCATCTTATAATGAACCCCAAATGATGAAAATAAGTTGATGCTGACCGAATTGATTACTGCTCTATCGTATCAAATGTCACATAAACAGTGGTCTATGCCCAAAACAAGTGTATTTCGAAAAAATAATGCCCGACGGCAAGGCCGTTGGGCATTATGTTACTATACCTAATTTTATTTTAATCATTGAGAAATTAATGGCAATATAGGTCAACCTGTCAGGAATATCAATGCTATTACTCCGCCAACTCTAGTAGCGTACATACATTCTTCACCTAACATAACAATAGATTTAAGTTATATAAAGCTGGTGATTATACTCTTATTAGTAAATTTAAAGTATCTTTATATACTTTAATGGAAAATTAGTTTTTTTAAATACTTATTGTAGCCTAAATAGATTGATTAAGTATTTTCGATTAAAATTTAGTTAAAACATGCGTTCATGGCCAAGCGCCTAAAATGTATATTATATCATGAACATTATATGCTAAACGTCAGCGGGTTAACTTATAGTTATCGATAAACGCTTTTTTTTTATATGGCGTATTTTCTGATGTATGTGTTGATACGGTAAATTTTGTTTAGTATTTTTTGCTTATTTTGGGTCAAAGATTAAACAAAACGCTTGAATGGACCATCAACCGTCTTATAAGGGTCCCCATGCAGTAAAGAGTAAAGAGATCGAATCTATAGTATCCGAATGGATAGTAGCAATGGTCGATTTTCGTACCCATTACAAAATGTTGACCATTTGCGTCGAGAGGAAAAGTAACGAAGAGATCCAGCTATCAGACGGTGACCTGTACATCGGTCAGTGCCGGGCCTGCGAACTGAAATCCTTAATGAGTACGATGACGGCTGAGCTGGAAAAGCTGTTACAGCATGTTGATCAGATAAGTGAGATTGGTCAGAACTCGTCCACTGTGGACTACACCACAATAATTGGACACACGTCCGTATTAAAGCAATTGAACAGCGAGGCAAAAAGGACACTCTGCCTGGCCGCTCTATCTACTGCATAGCTCCGGCTGAACGCCTTTATTTGATCCGTCCTCAAAAAGCCAGCTACAAAAACTGTAGGCTGCGTTTTTTTATTGCCTCGTTGGGCTGTAGTTTTGAAACCCAAGCCCATCCAATCGTTTACTTAAACTGATTTATGCTAGCCAAAACGTTCGGTGCAGCCGTGTACGGCGTCAATGCCAGTCTTATTACCATTGAAGTTGTCGTTGCGCAGGGCTTGCATTTTCATTTAGTAGGCCTGCCCGATAGTGCCGTTAAAGAGAGTGAACAGCGGGTTGAAGCATCACTCAAATTCTTCGGCTATCGAATGCCTCGCCAGAAAGTGGTCGTCAACCTGGCTCCGGCGGATATACGTAAAGAAGGATCTGCCTACGATTTGCCGATCGGACTTTGTGTGTTGCAGGCTTCTGAACAAATAACGGTCGCGCGCAATCTGGAAGACTATGTAATTATGGGCGAATTAGCCCTCGATGGAACGCTACGCCCCATTAAGGGGGTATTGCCCATTGCTATCGAAGCCCGCAAACGGGGGTATAAGGGGTTCGTCCTGCCCGTCGAAAATGCACAGGAAGCCTCAATCGTTAATCAACTGGATGTAATTGGGGTAACGACTATTCAGGAAGCCATCGAGTTTTTTGAAGGCAAAAAAGACATCGCCCCGCTAGAAACCGACACCCGCGATTTATTCATGACCCAGCTCAATGCATACGATGCCGATTTCTCGCACGTGCAGGGCCAGGAGAACATAAAGCGGGCCATGGAGATTGCCGCTGCCGGTGGGCATAATGTGATAATGATCGGACCGCCGGGCGCCGGGAAAACGATGCTGGCCAAACGTCTGCCTACCATTTTGCCGCCACTAACCTTGCAGGAGGCCCTCGAAACGACAAAAATTCATTCCGTAGCGGGTAAACTTGGCACGCGGGCAACGCTGATTGCCACTCGGCCGTACCGGTCACCGCACCACACCATTTCCGATGCGGCTTTGGTAGGTGGGGGGAGTTTTCCGCAGCCGGGTGAAATATCGCTCGCCCATAACGGCGTACTCTTTCTGGATGAATTGCCCGAGTTCAAGCGGTCCGCGCTGGAAGTGATGCGGCAACCGCTCGAAGATCGAAAAGTAAGTATTTCACGGGCCAAATGGGCGGTGGAGTTTCCGGCCAGCTTTATGCTCATTGCCAGCATGAACCCTTGTCCGTGCGGTTACTACAACCACCCCGAAAAAGAATGCGTTTGCGGGCCGGGCGTCGTGCAGCGTTACCTGGCAAAAATCAGCGGGCCGCTCCTCGATCGCATCGACCTGCATGTGGAGGTAACGCCTGTGTCGTTCGATCAGATGACGGCCAACCGCCCTGCCGAACCCAGCGAAGTGATTCGCGAGCGGGTGATCCGGGCACGGGAAATTCAAACTGAACGCTTTAAAGACCATGCCGGAATTTATTCTAACGCCATGATGCCTTCGCAACTGGTGAAAGAAATCTGTGTGATCAGCGATGCGGGCCGGGTATTGCTCAAAACCGCCATGGAGCGACTCGGTCTATCGGCCCGCGCTTACGACCGCATCCTGAAAGTGTCGCGCACCATCGCCGACCTGGCCGCTACCGACGACATCCGCATCGAACACCTGGCCGAAGCCATTCAGTACCGGAGCCTGGACCGGGAGAACTGGGCGGGGTAGAACTCAATTTACTACATCCGCAAGTTCCCGTTGCGGACGGCTAATTGAATGAGCCCGTTGATACATCAGCGGGCTTTTGCCGGTTATAAGCTTGAATTTCTTGTAGAAACAGGTGAAATTGTTAAACCCGCTCTCGTAGCAAACCTGCTTCACACTCATCTTTTCATTGATCAGCAGCTTACATGCATTGCCGACCCGGATTTCCAGTAAAAACTGCGAGTATGACTTGCCCGTTCTTGATTTAAAATACCGGCAGAACGAATTGGGCACCAGCCCTGAAATAGCCGCTACCTCCTGCAGCTTGATTTTGTCATGAAAATGGCTGAGTGTATACGCATAAATGGCGTTGATGCGCTCATTTTCGACCTCCGACGATTCATACCGGAAGCCCAGCGATGACAGATAATTGCGTTCGTCGGCTTCACTGGCAATTAACAAACACTCCATAAGTGCCATCAGCCGCAAGGTTCCTTCCAGATGGCAGAGTGCCTCCATCCGCTGCGCCAGACGCTGACCAATTGGTCCTGTGAGAAACAGACCCCGTCTTGCCCGGTCCAGCACCATCTTCAGCGACTTGTTTTCGGGAAGGCCCAAGAACGAATCGCCCCAGAAGTTTTCGGTAAAATGAACGACCGTCGCGTACGGAAGCCGTGCTGACTTGTCTTTGCAGGACTCGTTCTCTTCCTCGTCGTAATGCCAGTAATGTGGCAGATTGGCACCAATAAGTACCACATCCCCGGCCGCAAATCGGCGTATACTATCGCCGACAAACTGAGTGCCGCTTCCGCGATGAAAGTGAACTAACTCGACTTCTTTGTGGCAATGCCAACGGTTGTTGATGTTGGGTATGGGCTCTTTTCGAACACTGAATGACCGGTTCGGGGTTGTTGCAACCTGCAGTAAGTGAGCTTTCATAGCCGTGACTTGATCAAATAGGTACGTTGAGAAATAACCTGCCGACTACCTACTGGAAGTCTGGTAAGTAATGTCGAAAAAGGTACTGTTTTTGTCGGTTATACTCATTCCAGACAAAACTGGCCTACTGGTGCGGACTAGGCTGGACCGTGAGCTACTGACTATAACACAAAATCATTGCCTCTGTCAATATACAGTCGATACTGGGTAATAGTAGCTAAATAGTCTACTAAATTCTAGGATTATTGCTACGAAGGTTAAGATAGCTTAGTAATCGGATAATATTTAAATTTTATTGGTTTAGAAATAATTTTCCTTTGCATCGTTCAATAAGTTGGTCTATAGATAAAAAGTATTTGTACCCTACTGGTTTGTTTTTTGCCAACTGTTTATCGCTAACTCATCCTACTTTATGAAAAACAAACAATTACGAACAACTGCATTTTCTTATGTGCCCATTAGGCTCTATCGGGCCTTTTGTGTCGGCTCATGGCCTGCTATTACGGCGGTGGGTCTGCTGTGTGCGCCGTACGGTTCAATAGCCCGGCAACCTGAAGGAGCGAAAGTCCCCACGACGGCCATCACCGCTGTACGCGTCGAGCGTACGATTAGCGGAAAAGTGACAGGCGACAACGGTGAGGTGCTGCCGGGAGTCAGCATTCAGCTAAAAGGGACAAACCGGGGAACAACGACCGATGCTACGGGAAGTTTTCGACTACCGGTACCAGACGAGGGAAGCGCCATTCTGGTATTTTCGTTTATCGGGTATGTTTCGCAGGAAATTACGGTTGGTAATCAAACCATCGTCAATGTTGCCCTGGCATCCGACAATAAGGCCCTGGCCGAAGTCGTCGTGGTAGGGTATGGTACTCAGAAAAAAGCCGACCTGACGGGGGCCGTTTCCGCGATCTCAGCAAGCGATTTCGACAATACCATCAATACCAACGTTGGGCAGGCGCTTCAGGGTCGGGCGGCTGGGGTGCAGGTTACGCAAAACACAGGTAAGCCCGGCGATAACGCCATTATCCGGGTTCGGGGCGTAGGTACGACAGGAAACAGTAACGCGCTTTATGTCATTGATGGGGTAATTACCGACGGCGGTATTGCCAATATCAATCCCGACGATATTGAGTCGATGACCGTTCTGAAAGATGCGGCTTCGTCGGCCATTTACGGAGCACGGGCCGCCAACGGTGTGGTACTCATCACAACAAAACGAGGAAAAACAGGCGTGGGACGGGTGAGCTTCACCATGTATTACGGCACCCAGAAAGCCTGGCGTCTGCCACGAATGGCCAACGCCCGTGAATTTGCTACGTTACAAAACGAAGCCCGCCGGAATGCCGGACTAACGCCCTACTGGAGCAACCCGGATTCGCTGGGGGTGGGTAATGACAAGATTGGCGAAATATTCCAGACGGCCCCCATTCAGAACTACCACGTCTCGGTGTCGGGTGGCTCCGAGAAGTCGCAGTATGCTGTGTCGCTGGGCTATTTCAATCAGGTGGGTATTGGTATTGGCGTTGGGTACGACCGGTACTCGCTCAATGTGACCTCTGACCATCAGGTGCTTAAAAAACTCAAATTTGGCAATAGCCTGTCGCTTACCCGGGGTAAGCAAACCAGCGGGCAATGGAATGAAACCTTCGTGAACGCTATTCGTTTTTCGCCAACGATTCCCAAATACATGCCCGATGGTAACTATGGCTACGGCAGTCGGCCGGGGGAGCAGATTGGTTATCTGTCGTCTTTAGGAAGTGCCTACCTTTTCCAAAACGACCTGACGCGTTACCGGCTGCTGGGTAATATCTATGGCGAATACCAGTTTACTCAGGAACTCAAATTGCGGGCAACCATTGGTGCCGACTTCATCCTCGAAAACGGTATCAACTTTGCCCCGACCTACGCCTTCGGGGGTCGCACAAATGTGGTCAACACCCTCGACCGATCCAATGTGATCAGCACTACCTGGTTGAATGAAAACCTGCTTTCCTACGATAAAGCCTTTGGAAAACACAGTATTTCGGCGTTGGCAGGTATTACGCAACAGGCCAACCGATACGATAATTTTTCGGCCCATCGGGAAAGTTTCCCGAATAACGACATTCGGGTGTTAGACGCCGGTGCCCTGAACGACCGGGCGCGTGGTAGTGCTTCCGAATGGTCGATCCGGTCGTTTCTGAGCCGGGTCAATTATAACTACGACGAAAGATACCTCGTGTCGGCCAACCTGCGGGTCGATGGGTCGTCGCGCTTTGGAACGGGCAATCGGTACGGCATTTTTCCGTCCTTCGCGGCAGGCTGGCGGATTTCGGGAGAGAAATTCATGGAAAATATCCGGGCTGTCAATGATCTGAAGTTACGGGCAAGCTGGGGACAACTGGGTAATCAGGAAATCGGTCTGTATTCCTTCACAACGGGTCTTAATCTGGGCCAGAACTACGTGCTGGGCAGCGGTCAGACGGTAGCGCCGGGCGTGGCACCAACGGCCCTCGGCAACCCGAATATCAAATGGGAAACAACCACCATGCAGGATGTGGGTATCGACCTGGCCCTGCTGAATAACCGGGTGTCGGTAACGGCCGATTACTTTATTAAAGATACCCGCGACATGCTGGTTCAGGTGCCTATTCCCGGTACAACGGGTGTAACGACGGCGCCCTATCAGAACGTAGGGGCCGTTCGTAACTCCGGTTTCGAGCTGGCCATCACCTACCGGAAATCCAGTGGCGATTTCAAATACGACATCAGCGCCAACATGGGTACGATCAAAAACCGGGTGACGGCTCTGGCGGGGTTACCCATTATTTCGGGGGTGTTCAAAACGGCCGAAGGGCAGCCCATCAGCTCCATTTTCGGCTATGTGCAGGAAGGGGTATTCCAGAACCAGTCCGAAATCGATGCACACGCTACCCAGCTTAACGCCAAACCCGGCGACATCAAGTGGAAAGATTCCAATGGCGATGGCATCATCAACGACCTCGACCGCGATTACATTGGCAACACCATTCCGCGCCTGTCGTACGGCTTCACCGGCAATGCCAGCTACAAAGGGTTCGACCTGAGCGTGTTCATTCAGGGTATTCAGGGGCGCGACCTGTATCTGGATGGCACCGGCGGTCGGCGGTTGATGGATAATTTCGACAATACCACGGCCGAGTATCTGAGTCGCTGGACGGGTCCTGGCACCAGCAACCGCGTGCCCCGTCTGGTGTGGGGCGATCCCAGCAACAACCGGCGCACGTCGAGTTTCTGGGTGTATGATGCCAGCTACCTCCGCATCCGGAATGTGCAGCTGGGCTACACGCTGCCCAAAGGAACGCTGGGATTGGGTCGTTTGAGGGTATACGCCAGCTGCCAGAATCTACTGACCATCACGCCTTACCCGTGGTTTGACCCGGAAGTGGGTGCGGGCATCGACAATAACTTCACCGATCTGATGACGTATCCACAACCCCGGACAATTCTGGGCGGTATCAACATTGATTTTTAACGGTCATTCCTAAACTCATTAGTTATGAAAAAGATAGTGTTTGCGGTGGCCCTGCTATTAGCCGGATGCCAGAGCGATTTTCTTGAAAAGCAACCCCTTAATGCTGTTACGGCCGATAATTATTATAAAACATCGGACGATGCCATCCGGGCGGTCAATGCGGCTTATAAACCGCTTATGTACAATGGCATTGGCCAGTTTGGCATTGCCTATTACGGCAACAACCAGGCGGGCGATTCCAATACCTACGGTGACGATGCCAACTGGGTAGCCGTCGATAACTTTACCGTTACGGCCGATAATCCGGCCATTCGAGCCTCCTGGACGTCGTTTTATCAGGTTATCTTCCGGGCCAATCTGGTGCTGGACCGGGTACCCGGCATCACGATGGATGCTACCCTGAAAGCCCGGATTCTGGCCGAAGCCTCGTTTTTACGGGCTATTTCCTACCACTACTTGGTGTTGCTCTTTGGCGATGTGCCTTTGATAACGAAGCCTCAGTTCAACGCCAGCGAGTTTCTGGTAGCGCGAACGCCGGTTGAGCAGGTGTATACGCAGATTATCGCCGATCTGCAATCGGCGGAGAAGAGTCTGCCGCTCACGTATCCTGCATCGGATCTGGGGCGGGCGACCCAGGGTGCGGCCAAGTCGTTTCTGGCGAAAGTGTATCTGTACCGGAAGCAATGGCCCGAAGCCGCAGCCAAAGCCAAAGAAGTTGTCGACTCGAAGGTGTACAGTCTATTTGACCGCTATTACGATAACTTTGAACTGGCAACCGAAAACGGGAAAGAGTCCATTTTCGAAATTCAGTATGCGTCGTTTCTGGGCGGACTGGGTAACCAGACCAACAACTACGATGCTCCGCGCGGATCGGGCTTCACGCTGGATGGCGGCTACGGCTGGGCGCAGCCGACCCAGAACTTTGTGAACTCATTTGCCGCTTCGGACCCGCGAAAAGGCTACACTATTTTTCAGGCAGGCGATGTCTTTCAGGGAATAACATTTAACCCGGCCACGTCCTCAACGGGCTATGGCTCACGTAAGTACGTGGTAGGAAAAGGGGCAAACATCGGCAAGAGCGACGACCCAAAAAACTTTATCCTGATGCGCTATGCCGACTTGCTGCTGATGTACGCCGAAGCTCTGAACGAGTCGGGGAAAACCGCCGAGGCACTGGCACCCATCAACCAGGTGCGGGGCCGCCAGGATGTAAACATGCCGCCACTAGCCGCTACGCTCAGCCAAACACAGCTTCGGCAGGCCATTAAAGACGAGCGCCGGGTCGAACTGGGTATGGAAGGTCACCGCTGGTTCGATCTGGTTCGCTGGGGCGATGCCGCTACGTTTGCTAAGTCCATTGGTAAAACCACGTTCCGCGAGGGCATCAGCGAACATTTTCCCATACCCCAGGCCGAGCGTGACATCAACCCGAACCTGACGCAAAATCAGGGGTATTGAATAGAATAGAGCCGACGCCCGCGACGACTCAGTATTTTTAAGACGCAATGGCCTTGAAACTGATATACATGTTTCGAGGCCATTTTTATTTTACGTTTTTTGCAATGAACATAAGGCTACTGGTTATAACCTTACTGGCCGCCAGTCAATCGCTGGCTCAGTCCGGCCCAACTCGAACGCGCCTTTTGGATGCTGACTGGGATTTTTTCAGAGATAGTACCGCTACTGACCAGCAACCTGCCTTCAAGGAATCAACCTGGCGAAAGCTGAGCCTGCCCCACGACTGGAGTATTGAAGATTTACCCTACCAGTCGCCGGGTCAGGTAATGGGACCATTTTCGCGGGCGAGTGTAGGTACTACCTCCACCGGCTACACCGTTGGCGGAACAGGCTGGTATCATAAAACGATCGTATTGAACAGGTCAGACGCGGGTAAAGTGGCCCGCATTCAGTTTGATGGCGTGTATATGGAGTCTGATGTGTGGTTCAACGGCCACCATCTCGGGTACCATCCGAACGGTTACACCTCATTTAACTACGAGCTGACGCCCTGGCTCCTGCCTACGGGACAAGCCAATACACTGGTTGTTCGGGTGAAAAACCTCGGCCAGAATACCCGTTGGTATACGGGCTCGGGCATCTATCGACACGTTTGGCTAACCCTGACCGAAGCCGTGCACATTGCTCCGATGGGCGTAACAATCACGACCCCGCAGGTGTCGGCTCAGTCCGCCCGTATAGTGGTCAGGACACAAATTGACAATAGGCGAAACACACCTTTACCCGTTCGGGTCATAACAACCCTGATGAAGCCAAATGGGAAGTTAGCGGGGGAGGATGAGCAGGTATTGACGGTAGCGGGTAATGGGAAAGTCGAACGTTCGCAAACCCTGACAGTGGCCAGTCCGGCAGTATGGTCGCCCGAATCACCATCGCTATACCGGGCCAAAGTGGTGCTGGTAGCTGGTATGAAACGGCTGGATAGTGTAACCACCTCGTTTGGGGTTCGCTCCGTTGAGTTCGATGCCAGGCGCGGCTTTGTCCTGAACGGCAAACGGCTTCTGCTCAAAGGCGGCAGCGTTCACCACGACAATGGGCCACTGGGGGCCAGTGCCTTTGACCGGGCCGAAGAACGAAAAGTCGAACTCCTGAAAGCCAATGGTTTCAACGCCGTTCGCACTAGCCATAACCCACCGTCGCCCGCTTTTCTGGACGCCTGCGACCGGCTGGGTTTGCTGGTTGTTGAAGAAGCTTTCGATATGTGGCAGCGCCCCAAGAAACCGCAGGACTACCACCTTTTCTTCGACCAGTGGTGGCGTACAGACCTACGGGCCATGATCGAGCGCGACCGTAACCACCCGTCCGTATTTTTGTGGAGTATCGGCAACGAAATCAACGAACGAGCCGACTCGTCGGGGCTAGTATTGACGAAACAATTGGCCGATGAAGCACACCGACTCGACCCCAGCCGCCCGATTATGGAGGCCATGTGCGTATTCTGGGAGCATCCCGGCAAGGTGTGGGAAGATGGCGACAAAGCCTTTGCCCTGCTCGATGTAGGCGGGTACAACTACGAGTGGAAGCACTACGAGTCTGATCACCAGCGCCATCCGGACCGGATCATGCTCGGCACGGAATCGTTTGCCCGCGAAGCCTTCGAAAACTGGCAGCAGGTGGAAAAACACCCGTATGTACTCGGCGATTTCGTTTGGACGGCCATGGATTATATAGGCGAAACGGCCATCGGCCATGCACTGATCCAGCCCAACGCTGAGAAAGACAGTGTGAAGGCGGTGTTGCCGTGGCCGTGGTTCAATGCCTGGTGTGGCGATCTGGATTTGATCGGTACGAAAAAGCCGCAGTCGTACTACCGCGATGTTGTCTGGCGCAACAGCCCCGTCGAGATGGCCGTTCATAGCCCTATCCCCGACGGCATGAAAGAAACCGTTACTAACTGGGGCTGGCCCGATGAGCATCAGAGCTGGTCGTGGCCGGGGCAGGAGGGGAGACCACTTCAGGTGCGGGTCTTTTCGCGCAGTCCGCTGGTTCGACTGGAACTCAATGGAAAACTTGTGGGCGAACAGCAACTGACAGATACCTCCATTACGGCTTCGTTTACCGTGCCTTACCAGCCGGGCGTACTGAAAGTAACTGGTTATGATGGCGAGAAAATAACCGGTTCTGTCACCTTCCGCACAACCGGGACACCCCACCATCTTCGGCTCAGGACCGACCGCACGGCCATACGCCCCAACCGCCATGACCTGGCCTATGTGACGGTTGAGGTAGTAGACGATCAGGGGCAGGTAGTACCCTGGCAGGATGTACCCATCGCCTTTCAACTCACCGGTGCTGGTGTATTGGCAGGAGTAGGCAACGGAAACCCAACGGATGTAAGCAGCTTTCAACAGCCCCGGAAGTCAACGTTTCGGGGTCGGTGTCTGGCCATTGTGCAGTCAGGAGGAAAGCCCGGCTCGATTATCCTCAAAGCGAGTAGCCCAACGATTGGTACGGCTCAACTGACCTTATTGGTAAACTAAGAAACAGTGAACTTTCCGGTATATTTGCCGCTCCTTCATTCAACATAAAACATAGGGGTAGTCGGTTGAAAAGGCGGCTTCACTGTTGCTCGACTAGGCACTATTGGCCATCGGAAGCAGTAACAGGAAGCAGATGTTAAATAAAGGAAATTGACAGTCATCAGGGATTAGAAAAATTACAACGTTATGTCATTGAAATCAGAAGAGGACTTGGCTGGTATGCAGCAGATCAGCCAGATCGTTGGCTTAACACTCCGGCAAATGCAACAGCACGCCCGGCCGGGCATGTCGACGCTTGAACTGGATCAATACGGACAGCAACTGCTGGAGCGGTATGGTGCCCGCTCGGCTCCTAAACTCACCTATGGCTTTCCGGGCTGGACCTGTATCAGTTTAAACGAGGAAGTGTGTCACGGCATTCCTTCCGCAAAACGCATTCTTCGGGAAGGCGATCTGGTCAATATTGATGTATCGGCCGAACTGAATGGCTATTGGTCAGACAATGGCGGGTCGTTTATCGTCGGGCAGGATATTCATCAGCACAGTGAGCTGGTAGAAGCGTCAAAGCGAATCCTGGCCAAAGCCATTAGCCATATTCGCGGAGGTGTTCAACTCGCTGAGATTGGCCGCCTGATCGAAACGGAAGCCCGACGAAGCGGCTATCGGGTCATCAAGAATCTGGCCGGGCACGGAGTAGGCCGGAGCCTGCATGAAGAACCCCATGAGATTCTGTGCTATTATGACCGGTCCATCAAAACCCGCTTCCGGAAGAACTCGGTTGTGGCCATCGAAACGTTTTTGTCCACCAAAGCTACCTATGCGCAAGAGAAGGGCGACGGCTGGACATTAGTGGCTAAAGATAGTTTTGCCGTGCAGCACGAACACACGATTGTGGTTACGGATACGCAACCGATTATCCTTACCGCGGCAAATCAGTTATGGAATTAAAGCCTTTTCTGCTGCTGTCAGCTATTGTAGGGATAACCTGCCTGGGATGCACTCGGGATACGGTACCAAAAGTCGATTATGACCAGATATCTGTTAAGGTGATGAAGGAGTTGGCCCCCCAGCTGGTGGGTACATGGAAACTTCGCCAGGTACGCGTAAACCCCCGAGGACCGAATTATATCAACCGCCTGAACCTGACCAGGGACAGTACATTCCGGGATTTAACTACGCTGACTGTTGTCTCCGCAGCCAGACCCCGAACCCTGCCCGGAGACCCTCGCCGTAGTGAATATGACGGCACCATTGAGTACGGTAACAAGACGTACCCTATACAGTTCGACATGTGGCCCGGACCCTGGGTGTATAGCGGAAAAGGACCCCAGGCTTTTCTATTGTTCAGTTATCGGTTTCCCGACGGGCTGCACACGGTTGAGCCTGAAGAAGAGTTTCTGGAGAAGTTAGGCCTGATCAATGAGACCTTTTCGTTAGAAACTACCCTGGGTCAACCAACTATGAAATGGGTTGGTTTGAACCGAGGCATTGACCAGATCGACTTTGTCAAACAGTAATGTAATTACTCGACCTGTCAATAACAACGCCGTCTTCTTATAATCATTAATTGCCTGTATGGTTGTTTTCTGCTTACTAATCACCTCTTGCAAAAAAGAAGAAATACTGACCAGCGGACAGAAATCAGCTCAACAGATTCAACGGACTTTAAAGGCCAATCCCGAAATCAAAACAGCCTCATTTTATGTAAATAATGTGTCAGTTGAGTTCAATTAGCCTTTCTCAATTGATGGATAATTTATCACTACCCTCAGTAACAGCTATAACCTCAGTACATTGATTCGCTATGAGTTCGGTACACGAGGCATGACGCTTTACTTTCAGTAGCCATTCCAAAAACACACTACCCGCTTCGAGTGATAGGCATCACTCGAAGCGGGTAGCCAAAGAAGGGGTTGCCCCGACACTTAACTTGTTAAATATCCGAATAATCGGTCGGGTACAGGAAACGGGTGTCGTTACGCGACACGTTTTTCTGGTAGTTGGGCATGGCCGAGAGCTTCTTCCAGTATTCATCCTTACCGAACGCATCCCAATGGGCATCCCGAGCCGCTTTGTTTTCGAAGGTCGTGAGGTACATCAGGTTAGGCATACGGCTACCGGCTACGACTTCGGCGTAAAAGACGGCGTTGAAGCCAAGCCGCTTGAACAGACCAATTTCATCGCCCTGGTTGAACATGTCGATTTTGTTCTTCGAAATCTTCTCGGTATGGCCTTCATAGCTCCGTAGTTCATAAACGCGGTCTTTGCGGGCCGATGTCAGTTCCGGCAGGTTGAAGTGCGGGCTCTTCTCGAAAGCGTTCAGCAGAATGGTCTCGATCCGATCGTACGGGGGCGCGTTGTAGACGGCATCCAGATAAGCTGCGCCATCGGTCAGATACTGCTTGTCTTTTGCGAGTTTTTCGTCCAGTTTGAAAAAGTCGTCGCGTGAGCGAAATGGAACAAACACATACAGCAGCCGATCGTCCGTAGCCGATGGAGTAGCCGTATTCACAATGGGTTTAAAAACGCCCACTTTGGTAATGCCCGCCCGGTGCATGGCCGGTAAGTAGGCCCTCTGGAGGTAGTCGTCCAGCTTTTGTTCCTGTTCGGCCGTTTTAAAGTGATATACTTTTAATTCATAAAATTCGCGGCTGGCCATTGGGTTAAACGCAAATAAAGCCGCCGACTGAAACAAGGCAAACAGGCAGATTAAACTAATTTTTGACATGGTAATTTTTGACTAAAAAGTTTACTGGTACAACTAACAAAAGTAATAATCTTCCCTGGCTACTGTTGGCTTGGGGTTTTAGTCAGGTTACTCGGAATGTCAATGTGATTTCACCGCCCGCTACGTTCGTACACCGTGCCGGGTAAGTTTTCTGTCTGTATTAAATTAGTGTTGGTTTGAGATAACTAATTGTAATAGAGTGAGATATCTTATTGGGTTGCGGCCGTTACAGAACACGGCTAACTAATTTAGTGACTAAGTCATGGTTGAACTGTTATGCTAAAAACAACATGCAACCATGAACGAAGAAAGTCAACTTAGCCGACGTCAGGCTATTCAAGGATTAGGTACCGGTATCGCTGCTGTAGTCGCTACACCGGTAGTAGCCGCTTCCCATACGGGTGCCGCTGTAGCGCCAGCTCTCGACAACCCAACTACTAAATACCCCAAACCGCCGTTTAAAGAACAACCCCAGCCCTGGCCGGGTCTGGCGAGTAAAATGGACCCCAAACCCGATCATGGTGAAACCAGCTATAAAGGATCTGGTCGGCTGGCGGGCCGCAAAGCCCTGATCACCGGGGGCGATTCGGGCATGGGACGGGCCGCGGCCATTGCCTATGCCCGCGAAGGGGCCGATGTCGCGATTAACTACCTGCCCGCCGAAGAGCCGGATGCCCGTGAAGTCATTGCGCTGATCAAAGCCGAAGGGCGTAAGGCAATAGCTATCCCCGGCGACATCCGCGAAGAAGCTTTCTGCCAGCGGCTGGTAGCCGAGGCCGTTCGGGCGCTGGGTGGACTGGATATTGTGGTGAGCAATGCCGCCCGACAACAAACCCACCCGTCTATTCTGGATATATCGACCGAGCAATTCGACTGGACGATGAAGACCAATATCTACGCCCCTTTCTGGATTATCAAAGCCGCGTTGCCGCATCTGCAACCGGGGGCGGCCATTATTGGAACCACGTCTGAACAGGCTTACGATCCATCGGCAGAACTGTATGATTATGCTCAGACAAAGGCGGCTACCACAAACTTTGTGAAGTCCCTGGCCAAGCAGCTTGGTCCCAAAGGTATTCGGGTAAACGGCGTGGCTCCCGGTCCAATCTGGACACCTTTACAGCCTAGCGGTGGGGCTACGCAGGAAAAGCTTAAGACATTTGGTGGACAAACGCCCCTGGGCCGCCCCGGTCAGCCCGCCGAACTGGCGTCCATTTATGTTCAGCTTGCCGCTAGCGATGCTAGTTACGCGACCGGACAGGTTTACGGTGCCGCCGGAGGCAGTGGACAACCCTGATCCAGCATCTCCGGGCACGTGAATAAGCGTATGGTTCCGGGTTTTGAGAATTATAGCAGACAGCAGAATGCTGTCTGCTATAATTCTCAATTAAACAACAAGCGCACAAGCCCACAAACGCAACTGTCAATTTAGCCAAACGAAAATTATGGAAGAACCCGCAGTCAATTCCGTGTCGATAGGAGACCCGATGAGCCGGGTCGATGGCCGGTTGAAAGTGACTGGGAGTGCTAAATACGCGGCCGATTATAACCTGCCGGGTGTTACGTTCGGCGTGTTGGTGACCAGTACAATTGCCAAAGGCCGTATCGCCAACCTGAACACGGAGGCTGCGGAAAAAGTAGCCGGTGTGCTTGGTGTTTTGACCCATAAAAATGTGCCTAAAGTGCCCGGCTACGAAGCTGGTACGGATAAGGCAAGCTCCCGCGTGTATGGCCAGGAATTTCGCGTCTTTTACGGCGATCACATCTACTTCAACAATCAGCCGGTGGCACTGGTTATTGCCGATACACTTGAAAAGGCCATCTATGCGGCTTCGCTGGTGACAGTCGCGTATCAGCCGGAGCCGCATCAAACCGATACACAGGTCAATCTCGACAAGGCCATCAAACCAGCACGTTCAGAAGATTATTCGCGGGGTATTTCCAACGCCTATAAAACGGCACCGGTTACCGTCGAGCAAACGTACTATACGCCTATACACGTCCATAACCCGATAGAACCCCATGCTGCTACGGCTGTCTGGGAGAGCGAGGATAAACTGATTGTTTACAACAAGTCGCAGGGGGTGAAACTGGCGCAGAAAGATCTGATGAGAGCCTTCAACCTCAGGGAGGAGAACATTCGGGTTTATTCGCCGTTTGTGGGTGGCGCATTCGGAAGTTCGTCGCGCATCTGGCCGCAGGAAATGGCGGCTATTCTGGGCGCTAAACTCGTGGGGCGTCCGGTAAAAGTGGCGCTCAAACGCGAACAGCAATTCAATATGGTGGGTTACCGGCCTCGGTCGATTCAGAAGATCGGACTCGGTGCTGCCGCCGACGGGACACTGGTGGGTATTACGCACGAAGCCTACGGACTGACCTCTACGTACGAACAGTTCACCGAGCGTATTCTGCACCCTACAAAGTCGTCCTATCGCTGCCCCAACCTGACCGCCGTTTACCGACTCGTCCCGCTCGATGTCAGCACGCCCTGCTGGACGCGTGGTCCCGGCGAAACCAGCGGGTCGTTCGCTTTAGAATCGGCCATGGATGAACTGGCCTACGCACTGAACATGGACCCGATGGCCTTACGGCTGAAGAACTACGCTGAGGTAGACCCCGAAAATAATAAGCCCTGGTCAAGTAAATACCTGAAAGACTGCTACGAACGGGGCGCCGACCGGTTTGGGTGGTATATTCGTAACCCACAACCACGCTCCATGCGATCAGGCGAAATGCTGGTCGGTTTCGGGATGAGTTCGGGTATTTACAAAGCCGAACGTAGTCCGGCGGCTGCTGTGGCTAGATTAACGGCAGATGGCAAACTACTAATTCAAAGCGCCACCGCCGATACCGGTCCGGGTACTTATACGGTAATGACCCAGATTGCGGCCAATCTCACCGGCATTGCGCCGGAGCGTATTACGTTCGAATTGGGCGACTCGTCGTTTCCGCCGGCACCGCCCCAGTTTGGCTCGCATACGGTGGTGTCGGTTGGGTCGGCGGTGCACGACGTGTGCATGGCCCTTCGGCAGCGAATGGGTGAGTTGTCCATTTATAAAGAGGGATCAGCGTTGTACGGGCTTAACGAAACCGAACTCGTTTTCGATGGCGATATTATCCGGTCGAAACGGGGAACAGCACGCTTATCGTTCAGCGAGATACTGAAGCTGAACAACCTGCCGGAACTGGTCATTACAAAAGAAGCGAAGAGCGGCCCAGAGGTCGGGAAGTATTCGGGCAAGTCGTTTTGCGCCAACTTTGTGGAGGTTCACGTGCATCCGCAAACGGGCATGGTAAAAGTAGCACGGGTGGTGTCGGCCATTGATTCAGGAAAAATTATGAACCACAAAACAGCCCGCAGTCAGGTATTGGGCTCCGTTGTGTGGAGCCTGGGGATGGCTCTGATGGAAGATGGCATCATCGACCACCGATTTGGCCGGTATGTTAATAAGGATCTGGCCGAATACCATGTCCCCGTTTGCACCGATGTGCCCGAAGTCGAGGTCATTATGATTGACAAACCAGACCCGATTCTGGACCCCATGGGCGCTAAAGGGCTGGGCGAAATCGGCATGATCGGTTTACCCGCAGCCATTGCCAATGCTGTTTATCATGCCACTGGCAAGCGCATTCGGGAATTGCCCATTACCCCCGATAAACTTCTGTAATTTTCGGATTCATGGGTCATTCCGAATTTAGCCATATGGCTCAACCGGGTCCTCGTGTAGGCTGTGGAGCCGAGTTTTAAGGGCTTGATTTTCAGTATGTCAACTGGGTCTGCCATTCGCAGAAGCTACAGGTGAATTCAGGATGACCCATGTTGATACTTGATTGTGTAATCTTCAGCACATAAGACAAAGAGAATAAGATTTTGTTTCGGTATGCTCATTGTACTCTTAGTCAGTTGCGCCCACTCGGGTAATCACACCTGCATCGACTGGTTACTGCATGAAGTTGCTGCGGCTGCGGCAACATATTTATTTGATTTGAAATGACATGATTATAAACAGGCTGCTATTTCAGAAAGATAACGACGACTGGAAGCAACACCGCACGTTTATGAAATACCCGAATAATTATGGCCAGATCATCAAATTCGTGTATGAGAGGAACGATAACCGCGTTATTGACCCAACACATACCTGACGGCTACTTTTTTGTTGTTTCTACCGACTTTGAGCCGCTTGGCTTTAAATGGATAGTTAAATGGTAGGCTGGCTTTGAGCCTTCACGAACTTCCAATGGCTGTCAAGTCCGTCTTTCGTAAACAACTTGTGCAGGGCTACACCGGTCTCCTGTTCAAAACTGGTATGCATAGTCTCAAAAGCATGTCTGCCCAGCGCCCGGTAGCTTTCAAACTGACTTTCTGAAAAGAACTGATCCGACGTCGACTCGTGGGGGAAAGCGATTTTGGTAGAGCCATAATTGAATATATCGCGGGGTTCGTTGCCGTAGAAAGCAGGTTTAATGTAAAGCAGCAGACCATCCACCTCGTCGGGGTCTGTTGTAGCGGTCAGCTTATCAACGGCAGAATAGCCAATGCGGGCCAGTGTCCAGTACTTCCCGTCTGCAAATTCTCCATTCGTTGACCGGGCCTGAATGGGGAATTTGCCCTGAAACTCGATGGGTATACCCAGGTCAATACGGATTTTACGGATTGCATTGCCCAGGTCTTCCAGGGTACAGGATTCATCGCAGCTGGCGTCGCTCACAACAATAAACCGGTTGCGCCGTAGCACCATTTCATAGAGGCCCAGATTCTCGAAGTGCCCGCCATCCGACAGGTACACGTATTCGTTGGTATCGTCGGTATTGGCCTGAAGTTCATCCCAGATGGGTTTAACGGCCAGAGCGGGGGTCGACTTATCAAACGTCTTGTCGCCCGCCGGACCGGGGTTTCCCAGCCACCAGCCAAGCCGGACGTTGAATAAGGTCATCAGAAAAGCAACCAGAGTAGATGAGTGATAACCCATATTTGGGCTGGCAGCCGCTCCCGATATAGTTATGGCCGTGCCCAGACTGATGCCTTTTTTACCGCCATAACAGTTATACTCCGGTGTCGACAAAGCCGGGTTTTCTTCCCCGGAGCGGTAATCAGCCGGATTGGTTTTGGCGCGAGTTCGCCGATACGCTAGGTTCATGGCTCCGGCGTGCAGGGGCGAAATGGAAAAGGCTTCCGCTTTTCGCTCCTGCCAGGCCAGATTCTGCCCATTCACCAGGTTTAAGGCCAGATTTATAACATGGAAAAGGGGTTTCTTTGGCGTTGCTTCTTGTTTAGTTTCGGTGCCAGCCCCAATCGGCGTCTTTGTCGCCGGTGTCGTATAGGAATCCACCTTCAATTGGCCCATGGGAATATTATCCTCTTCATCAAAGCCGGTGAACGGGTCGGGGGTGCGTGTTTCCTGCGGACGCGAGGCCCCCAGATACGCCCTGATCAGCCGGGCTCTGTACATCGCATGGAGCGAAAACCGATTGGTGTCGATCATCAGAGCCAGCAACCAGCCTGCCACCAGAAAGAGGATGAGCAGAATCAGAGGAGTAAAAACGGTGAGGATACGGCCACAGGTATTTTCGCCAAACCAGTCATAAAGCTGATCTGTTAGCAGCCCGGCCAGCGTTTGGTTCAGCAGCGAAAGCATGACCATCAAAATAAAGATGGTCAGCGTAGCGGCAATGGGCAGACTAAATTTGGATAGTAACCCAATTATGCCCGATGCGTTGCCTTTTCCCTGGCGCGATCCGGCACCCTCGCCCCGCCCGGCACTCTGCGCACTTCCACCAAGCAGAGCCGTTAAAATACCCGAACCAAGGCCAATGCTGGCGACTTGCAGCTTTATAGCGTCAATAAGCCCCGGTCCGAACAGGATGACACTCGATAAAACGAGCCAGCCCAGGGCCGCAATCAGCAGCCAGGCGCTGTACCGGGCCGTCCATTCGCGTCGGGCGTCGTCGAGGTATCGGCTGACAACGCCTTCAAAGAAATAACCAACCAGCAAAATGGACAGCATAAAACAGGGGAAGGCCAGACAACTGTACAATTCTATGGATGATGAACGCAGCAGTTTGGCGGTCAGCAATAATAAAAAACCTGCCATGGCTCCCACAATGGCGATCACCAGAAACATCAGGAACTGTAAATAGAACTTCTTCGGTGTTGGTCGGGCCAGTAGCCAGCCTATAACGTGGGCCAGTGTAGTACCGCCCATAATCCAATAGCCCCCCTCCGAGAAAATGTTCAGCCCGGTTCGCTGGTCGAGTCCCAGCGATCTATATATATTGCCCGCCCAATGTGTACTGTTCGGGTCCAGCTTAGTGAACCAGATCCAAACCAGTATCAATAAAAGAACAGCGACGGAGAACGGCAGCAGACATTTGTTAATGAAGGCGGTTTGATCCCGATCCGATTTCAGTGGAATGTCGGTGAGTTTTTTTTCAGACTGTTTTTTTGTTTCGGGTGTCGGTATGTACGAATGGACAAAATAAACGGCCATAACGGACAACACACCCGCCACCGTCAGTAAGCTCCCCATAATCCAGAACCAAATGGTATCGCCGGGATTCAGTTTGGCAGAGGCCAGGGTAACGCCTACCCAGGGAACGGCCGCCAGAGCCGCCAGAAATGGCAGGATCACCAGCCAGATTAACAACAGATTACGCGTATACGTGGCAACGAGTGTCCAGGTGTCAGCGGAGAACAGACCCAGTTGTGGGCTGAGGTAGTTACTGAATTGGCGCAGATGCCGGATCGGATCAGCTTCGCTGGCAATGGGCGTACTGCTGGTAGTTTGAAGTTTGGTAATGACTTTGTCCAGCCCTTCGTGGTGGCGCCAGGCACTAAGCCAGCCGCCTACATACCCACCGCCCGATACGGTAGAGAGGTAGGAGAATCGCCCAAGCAGGTTGTGCTGAGCGAGGCCCTGCATGACACCCAGCGCAAAGGTGGCACTTCGGATACCCCCACCCGACAGGCATAATGCACTCTGGTACGTACCGAGCATTTTACCGAAAATCGTGTCTAATGCGGATTTTTCTCTGGGCACAATATGCTCCGCGAAGGCATCTTCCAGCAAAAGCTGGTTCAATTCGTCTGTTGGGAAATGGTTGGCGTCCTTATGTCGCCCATCTTTCCATTTCAGATAACGTTTAAGCAGCCCCCGAGTGTAAGGCCGTAAAGCTGCGTTCAGTAACCAGGGTTCTTCAGTCAATAAGTTGGAGTTTGCGGCTTTAGCTATGAGGATATCTCTGACGATGTCTTCACGCAGGGGTTTTCTAGCAAGCCACTCAGCCAGACGGGTATAGGATGTTTCGGTATGTGTCTGTTTCGGTAAGGCTGCTTTAGCAGTAGCCTCCATGTGCTCTCGCTCGGCCTCCAGCTTCCTGAACAACTCGACCGGTTCACTGACCCTGAACCGGTGAACGTCTTCCGAATCTGGCTGGTCCTGCTCATGATCGGTCAACGGTACTTCGGGAGGAGCAGGGGTAATGTCGTGGATGAAGTTGTACTCTTCCTGAAGCACATCACTCAGATGAAGTGAAGGTGCGCTGGATTCATGGGCGTGGCTGAACAGGTCGGGCATGGTTATCGCTATTTTATAGTGGAGATCAGGGGTGGATATGCTGAGTCAAAATGGGGGTTGCCCGGGCCTGAATAAGAGACGTCTACAGGCAAAAAGAACTATTAGACTTCTGAACGATGGTCTATAAGCGTAAAGCCAAAGTCTATCACTGACCTTCGTATAAAAGACGATTAACCAAGGCTTATTCATCGATAGCTACCTTAATACCATTGGGCGATGAAGATAGGGAAAAGGATAACTTACTTACAATCAGTATTATTTAAAGGTAGGTTGTTCGACGGTTTAGTTGCCGGAGAGGTTTTGGGTAATTCAACTACGCTCGAAAACGCATAGGAAGACGGGTTCGTCTGGTGACGAACCAACAAAAAGCCTCAACCCGATAATCAAATCGGGTTGAGGCACGGTAACTAGCACGGTTACTGATTAAATCGGATGCTGTTCAGTTGAATGATGTCGTTGTTGGGTTTGCTCCACTTCACTACCACCACATACACATCGTGCCGACCCGTGAAGGGTTTGTTGAGCAGACCCGTTACCTGATTTGTCGTCTTCCAGTCGCCGGTGGCTTTGTAGGGAGCACGGCTCACAACCGGCCCCGCGTAGGAGTCGAGCCGGACCTCAATTTCACCGTCTTTGTTGAGCGATGAATAGTCGTACGTCAGCGATTTGATGGTTGTCATGTCAATGTCTTTCAGCAACACATACGCCTTGTTGCTTCCGGCCGAAAGGCGGCTGCCAAAGCGGGGGAAACCAACGTACGCGTCGGCATTCAGGGTTTTGACGGTGGCATTTCGTAGCGTAATCACTTCTGAACTGGTAAGCGGCCCTACGCTTTTCGTGCCCTTGTCGGTATAGGTGGCCAGCAGGGTGTACTGCCCGCGGGCGTCTTCCTGTTTGTGCTCGTTCAAGGGCAGTGTACCTTGTAGGGGCACGGCTTTTTGCTTCCGGGCGTCGGTTAGTGAGAAGATATACTTCACCATTTCCTGCGCATCCTGGACCGGAATCTGCGGGTGAGCGCTCATCAGGTGGTCTTTGCTCCAGTTGCCGCCACCTCCTTCAATAATTTTCCGGGCCAGCCGGTCCACGCTGCCTGCCTGTCCTTTGTAACGGTCGGCAACGGCCAGGAAAGTAGGACCAACGGAGGGTTTATCAATCGTGTGGCAGGCTTTGCAGTCGCTGCCCGCTACGAGCGTTTTGCCCAGCGAACCACCGCCCAACTGGGCTATTTCCTGGTGCCCCTGCTGCGGAGCCGCCATAGGTGCGCCATTAGGCTGAGCACTGTATTCGTAGAGCACCTTGATGCGTTTGGGGTCAATTTTTTTATCTTCCTGATCGGCCACTTTCACAGCGTAGGTGAAGGGCTTGTTCTCCCAGAAGAACGACTTGTTATCTGGTGTTACAATGGCTACTTCTGGTTTGGCATTACCCACTTTTACCGAGATGGTATCCATGCCCACCTGCCCCGTTTGGTCGGTCACTTTCAGGATGGCGTTGTACACACCAGGCTGGGCGTAGGTGTAAGTTGCCATAGGTTTAGTAGAGCCCACGGTTTTCCCGTCAAATAGCCACTCATACGTTACCTGGTCATCGTCGTCGAGGTCGGTGCCGCGCCCGGCAAACTTCACGCGCAGCGGAGCCAGACCAATGGCTTCCCGAAGTACGGGTGCATTACGGCCGTCGGAGGTGAGATAGGAGCGGGCATTACGTTCGGCCGCAGCCACGGAATCGACCACGCTGGCGCGGGCAATGGGTGGCCGGTTGCCAGTATTGTACTCGATCTTTACAAGTCGGGCGTCGTCATTATCGGCACCATATACCGAGCCGTACTCCAGCATATACATAACGCCGTCTTTGCTAAAGGCCAAATCGATGGGTCGCCGGAAATCGCCCTGAGCGGCCATAAACGGCTCGGTACGAATGTAATTATCATCTTTGTCGACACGAACGGCCATTACCCAGTTGCGCATCCAGTCGAAAATGAAGAGGGCACCATTGTAATAATCCGGGAATTTGTTTTTCGACGGAGAATTCTGGTCGTAGCTATAAAATTCACCGGCCATCGCGCTGCGGCCACCCTGCCCCAGCTCCGGAAACTCTTTCGAAGCCGCGTAGGGATACCAAATCATGGCCGGATTGGTAGGCGGCAGGTTTTTCAATCCGTTGTTCTTGGGTGAGTTGTTGACCGGTGCTTTCGGGTCGAAACGGGGGCCAACGGCATTGGTCGCGAAATCCAGATCGCCATACGCTTGGCTGTTGCCAATAAACAGCGGCCAGCCGAAGTTGCCGGCCTTTTTCGCCTGGTTAAATTCGTCATACCCCCGCGGGCCGAGGGTGCTGCTATCTTTTCCGGCATCGGGGCCAATTTCACCCCAGTATAAAACCGACGATTTGGGGTTGAGTGCAATGCGGTACGGATTCCGCAGTCCCATGGTGTAAATTTCGGGCTTGGTCTGTGCCGTTCCTTTGGGGAATAAATTCCCTTCGGGAATGGTGTATGTACCGTCGGGCAGCGGACGAATCCGCAGAATTTTTCCCCGCAAATCATTGGTGTTGGCGGCTGTTCCCCGTGCATCGGCGGCCAGATGGTCGGGACGGGCGTCGATGGGCGCGTAGCCATTGGAAGGGAAAGGATTGGTATGGTCGCCGGTCGACAGATACAGGTTTCCTTCTTTGTCGAACGCCAGCGAACCCCCGTGGTGCGAACCCGGCTGATCGATACTTGGCACCGTCAGCAGGATTTTCTCGGAAGCCAGATCAAGTGTGTTGTCATCCTTCACTACAAAGCGGGACAGATTGTAGAACGGCTCCTGGGTAAATTGAGGGGAGTAATAGACATACAGAAAGTGGTTGGCCGCAAAGTTCGGGTCGAGGGTAATGCCCTGCACGCCATGCCCCGCTTTCGTGGGAACATCGAAGCGATGCACCAGCTGACTTTTGTTCGTGCGGCTATTGTAGACGGATAAATTACCGCTCCGCTCGGTGAAAAACACCCGGCCATCGGGTGCAACGGCCAGCTCCATTGGCTCGTTCAGGTCATTGACCAGCACCGTTTTTACAAACCGGTTCTCTTCGGGGGTAACCGTCGCATAGGCTTTGCTGTAGTCGAGCGGTTTGCCGCTGCCCATCACCCAGTTCAGGGCACCCAGCAGGTGCTGCACAAAGAGAGGTTCGCTGAAGCTCGAATCTTCGTGTCCGCCACCGGTATAGTAAGCGCGCCCACCGTCGAACTCGTGGTACCACGCAATGGGGTGGTTGCTGCCGTTGATGCCGCCATCGTAGGTACTTTCGTCCAGATTAGCCACCACCGTCAGGTCAGAATAGAGCGACCGGTAATTGTACCATTCGTCGGTGCGCTCCCAATGATCGGGCAGGTGAGCGGTGGATGCGTGATTTTTGTCTGTTACATCCACCGTTGCTTTGCGGACGTTGGAGTTGCTGGGGTGGCTGGCAAAGTAGCCGCCTGCGAGTTTGTTGTACCACGGCCAGTCATATTCGGTATCGGCCGCTGCGTGGATGCCCATGTACCCGCCCCCGGCCTGAATATAGCGCTCAAAAGCGGCCTGCTGCTTCTGATTCAGCACATTGCCGGTTGTACTCAGAAACACAACGGCGGTGTAGTGCCGCAGACTGTCGTCGTTGAAGTAATCGGCATTCTTGGTGGTATCGACCCGGAACGCGTTTTCCCGGCCGAGCTTCTGGAGAGCTGCAATCCCGAACGGAATAGACGTGTGTTTCCAGCCTTTCGTTTTCGAGAAGACCAGTACCCGTTTCGGGCCGGTCGGAGCCGGTTTGGGCTGGGCTTCATTACTGGCTGCTCCATTGGCAGGCGTTACCGATGAAACCGGCGATTTGGTGTTTTGGGAAATCGTTTTTTGATTGTTCAGGCAGGCATAGAGAGCCAGACTAAGCCCGGCAAAGCCAAGAAAACGGACTGACTGCCGGAGGGAGGTTGGTAACCAGGTCATAAAGGGAAAAGGTTAATCGTCGGCCCATGGAAAAAAAGTTTTCAGGTCTTTTACTCGGGGCTAATCGTTTAGGTACTAACTGTATCTATAAGGCCCGTAATAGACTAAACTACCGGTTCGTCAGGTTGCGGTAAGTGTGTATCAGGTAGCCGACAATTGTCAAATGGTGTAGTTGATGAGTGATAAATAAAGTATGGACGAAAAAAACTAATTACAAGCAACCGTTTACTATAAATAAGCAACCGTTTGCTATAAAATATTTGTCAGGTTGCTATATGCGTTCATAATTTAAATTGATTTTATGTCCTCCTGTTCAGCCAATTATCAATTTTTCACGTGTAAGACGTATGAAAATCAAACTTCTTAAATTTATTGTTCTCGCAATTCCTCTTGTGGTGTCAGGCTGTCTGGACCACCGTCTTGTAACCGATCCCGGCCAGCTGCGTCAGGAGACAATTGCTACAAATCTTGCCGCTCCGCTTGGCATGGCCATGGACGATAAAGGGCAAATCTGGATAACCGAAGTGGCCGCGGGCAAAGTGTCGGTGATGACGCCCAATGGTACAATTTATCCGGTCATTACCGGCTTCAGTGTATCCGTAAGCCCGGAGGGAACGCCCGACGGCCTCAATCACCTGGCTTACAGAGACGGGATTCTGTACATTCTCCACGGTGTTGATGATAAACTCTACAAAGCCAATGTCGGGGCGTTCAAGCCGGGCGATCCACCCCTTACGGTTGGGCAGCTGGAGAGTGAACCAATTGGGCAATTTGTTCTGGATTATCAATTTGCCGATGATACCGGCGAGTCTAACCTGTATAATTTAACGTTTACTCCAGACGGTGATATGTACATTGCCGATGCCGCTGCCAATGCCATTATCCGGCGAACGAAAACCGGTACGCTGAGTGTATTCGCCACCTTGCCCGGCATTCCGAACCCAACACCCGTTGGCCCGCCCATTTCGCAGGCGGTGCCTACCGGTATCGCGTTCGACGGTCAGAACTTTTTCGTGACAACACTGGTGGGGTTCCCGTTTCCGGTTGGTAAGGCAAGGATTTATCAGGTCGACATGACGGGCACAGTATCTGTTTTTCAGGACGGGCTGACCAGCCTGGTCGATGTTGTTCTCGCAGGAGACAAACGCCCCATCGTACTCAGCGTTGCCGAGTTTGGCGCTCAGGGGCCTACTCCCAATACGGGTAAAGTATACAGCGTGAGCGGAGGACAAGCAACCACCCAACTCCAGCAGTTGAACCTGCCCACATCAATTATCAGCGGTGTTCCCAATACCTATTACATCAATAGCCTGGCGGGAGGGACAATACAAAAAGTGACGTTCTAAAGCACCGTAAACCGATTTTTACTAAAATCTGACGCCTTTTCAGCCCGTGCCTATAAGAGCAGGAGGACGGCTGTGAGACAGGAAATACTGTAACGTATCGGGTTATTGAACACGGAGACGATCCGCTGTTGCGGCACTAAGAAAGATTTGGTTTTTCTTTGTGTTCTTAGCACCGCAACAGCGGATCGTCTCCGTGTTCAATATCTTTGCCACATGAATCGTCGTACGTTTATCCAACAATCTGCCGGGGCAAGCGCTGGCCTGATGGCTGGTCAGTCACTTTGGGCCGCGCCAGCCGCTGACTTCCCCGTTGTGCGGACAGCCGCAGCCCAACGCAATTTCACCAGCGCGGCCGTTGAGCAGACCATCCAGCGAATGCACAAAACCATTCGTGACCCGGAACTGGCCTGGCTTTTCGAGAACTGCTTTCCAAACACCCTCGATACCACCGTTCAGGTGAGCACTAGCAACGGCCAACCTGATACGTTTGTCATTACCGGCGACATAGATGCTATGTGGCTGCGCGACAGTACGGCGCAGGTATGGCCCTATCTGCCGCTCATCAAGCAGGATAAACCCTTGCAGCAACTGATTGCGGGGGTTATTCGTCGGCAATCCCTTTGCATTCGACGCGACCCCTATGCCAACGCCTTTTATGCCGATGCCAGCAAAGAGGGCGAATGGAAGAAAGACGTGACAGCCATGAAACCCGGTCTGCACGAACGAAAGTGGGAACTCGATTCGCTATGCTACGCTATACGGCTGGGCTATCACTACTGGAAAATAACCGGCGATACCAGCCCGTTCGATGCCGACTGGCTACAGGCCATGCAACTCGTTTTGCAGACCTGCCGGGAGCAGCAGCGTAAGATCAGCCGGGGCCCCTACAAATTCAGCCGCGAAACGTCCTGGTCGACGGATACCGTACCAGGCGATGGCTACGGAAATCCAACGCGCCCGATCGGGTTGATAAACAGCATCTTCCGCCCATCCGACGATGCAACGGTTTTCCCTTTCTATGTGCCCTCGAACTGGTTTGCGGTAGTCTCGCTTCGGCAGCTGGCCACGATGGTCGAACAGATCAAGCCTACGACCACGGTCAACCGACAGGCCCTGTCTGCGGATTGCCGCGCCCTGGCCGACGAGGTGGAGCGGGCGTTGAAACAGTACGCCATTTATACGCACCCCAAATACGGGAAGATGTATGCCATGGAAGTGGATGGGTACGGCAATCACCTGCTTCAGGACGACGCCAACGTGCCCAACTTACTGGCTTTGCCGTATCTGGGTGCCATGCCCGCCAGTGATCCGATCTACAAAAATACCCGTCGCTTTGTCCTTAGCCCGGACAATCCGTATTTCTTTAAAGGAAAAGCTGCCGAAGGCGTCGGCAGTCCGCATACGCTGGTCAATAATATTTGGACCATGAGCCTGACCATGCGCGCTCTTACGTCTACCGACGACCAGGAGATTCTGGCCCAGCTCCGGCTGCTAAAGAAAACCCATGCCGGAACGGGCTTCATGCACGAATCCTTCAACCAGGATGATCCTGCCAAGTTTACCCGAAAGTGGTTCGCCTGGGCCAACACCCTCTTTGGCGAACTGGTCCTGAAAGTCGCTAACGAGCGCCCGCAATTGTTGGGTAAAGTTCTATAATAGAAGACAGGTTGAGTAGTTTCCGATGATAATGCGATTAAATTACTCATGAATGAATGAGTAGCGTTGCATTAATACACAAGGAACGGTATTTTTAGACGTTAAATAAAAGGGTTATGTATCTACCATACATAACCCTTATTTTTCTGCCGGAACCGACTTACTGACTACAGATGAACCGCTTACTAACCTGTCTTTTGCTTTTAACAGGCATTTGCTCTCCTCTTTTTGGCCAGCAGGCCTATGATGCACAACCCGGTAAACCGGCTCAGTTCAATGGCATTGATTACGGCTACGAAATACGTAACGAACGTCGTGTTGATATTGGCGGGGAGCGTTTCATGCGCTACGAACTGTCAATTTATGCCACGAATAAGAGTAACTGTACCAAGATCATGTTTCCCCGTCAGGCGTTGCTGGATCAGAAAGACCAGAATGAGCTGGCTAATTTCGATTGCCTGAACGCCACCGGAAAACGTCTGACGTCTAAAAGCGCAAAGGTTCTGGCGCGGCCATTCACCGTGCCTTACCGGCAACGGGTAAAGAACGCCGAGGGAAAAGAAGTGGTAACGATAACCGACATTCAGGCCGGGCACATGCTTCGAAACGGCGAGACCGTGAGTAACTCCCTTATTGTTATCGTTCCCGATGGCGAACAGCCGGTCATGAAGGTTCGAATCATGGAAATTCCTGATCTATAGTGTATTCATCGACTCGCTTGCCAGGTTCCCGTTGCCTGACCACCTCCCAACTCCCAGGTTCCTTTGAATGCTGATTTAGCATAATTTCCGGACAGGTTAACGTCTCCGCCTTCCGGGTAGGTATAAGTGATCGTTAGTTTTCCATTTTGCCAGACAACCGTTTTCAGGTCAGCAGAATACTGGTCTCCGTTATTGTTGATCGCGGTAATCTTTCCCGTTACGTTTCGATTGTTGTCCTGATTAAGGACCAGTTCGAACTTCCCGGATGTCGGGCCATCGAAGGTGCCCGCCCATGTACCGGTTAGGGTTGTTAATGAATCAATCGTGGCGGGTGAGTTTTGTGCTTTTACGACCTGAAAGGTGAGCGTAAACAGGATAGTTAATGTTAGTAATGTCCGGATTGCCATTTTTTGTTTAGAAATAAAGTTAAGTGATTGTAGGCGGGGTCGAAGTCCCGGATGCAAAAGAGAACAATTTATGGCGAATACTGCATACGTGGTTGTTATCAATTCGTTATGCCAGCGGTATCTGAATCTCGGAGGCTTTTTTTATAACAAAAGCCCTGGCTTCGTCATATTCCTCGGCAGTGCGTAAATGCTCCAGCATCAGCGGCACTTCCTGGGGTAGGGAGGTGACATTGCGGATATAGGCGGCATAATCCAGTCGGCCGCGGCCCGGCATGGTTTCCATAAAATGGCCATCTTTGGGCGCAATGTCCTTGGCGTGAGCCGAAATGATCCAGCGGCCTAATTTCTGAAAGGTTTCGTTGATGAGAGCCGTATTGGCGAAAAAGCGCGTCGGACTATTGATGATATTGGCAATGTCTACGTGAGCTCCGAAAGCAGCCCGGTCAATGGCTTTGATGAATTTGAGGTAGGAGTCGGGGCCGTCGGGCAAGCTCCAGCCCATCATTTCCAGCGCAAATTTGGCTCGTTTTGGTTTCACGGCATCAATGACCTTACGGCAGTTTTCGACCGTGGCATCGAAGTAGTCTTTGCCCAGGTCGCGTGCGTCGGGGCCATCCCATTGGGTGGGGCTGAACGACCCGCCGATGTTGACACAAACCCGGGCGCCAACGGCCTCGGCCAGGGCGAGCCGGTCGGTAACGTACGTGAGATTTTTACGGCGCTTTTCGGCATCCTGATCCAGCATATTCACCCACGCGCCCACTTCGGCAATGAGCACATTCTGGGCGGCAAACGCTTTTCTTATGGCCTCGATCCGGTTCGTATCGGTCAGGTCGACCGTAGGGACGTAGGCTGCGCTGTATTGTAACCGCCGATGTTCGCGCGCCAGCTCGTCGGGATCGTTGCTTTTCAGGAAAATAGGGCCGCCAAGTCGTAAGGGTTTCTGAACTGTGCGGACAAGCGGCAGATAGGAGGGCAGTACGGCGCTGCTCGCCAGGAGCGCCGACGACTGCAAAAAGGTGCGACGGGAGAAGGATTTCATGAGGGGTTCGGAGGAAAAAACGTACAGAGCTTAACGCTACTGAAAAGCACCCGATGCAACGGGTTTACTACGTTTTCTTGGTGAACTCAGCCAACTCGTGGTACGAATACCTCCCCCCGGCTTAGCAGCCGTGCCGTCCGAATTACGCCTGACTTGCCTAGTTTAATGCCACCGCTTTCAGTGTGTTGTTTCAGCTGAACCGTGAACTCGCCCGTAGGGTGTTCGACTGAGTAACCCTGTTCAGTTCCTTTGGGGAAAACTGCGATTCCGTCGGCCACGGAGCCGGGCAACAGGCAAGCCGTAGCGGTCGAAATGGCTCCCAGCACGCCAATTGCTTCGTGGACCCGGTGCGGAATGAACGTTCGTGTGCTAACCATCCCGCCCGTCCGGGGTGGCGCAATCAAACACAGTTTGGGGACGGTTTTGCTGGTCACATCGCCTAGATTCATGAGTGGGCCAACGGCCAGCCGGATGCGTTCGAGGGTTTGTTTCAATAACTCATTTGCTTCAAGTTCGGCGGGCGATTCGTAGCCGGTAACGCCCACATCGGCCGCCCGAAGAATCACCTCGGGCATTCCGTTATCAATACAGGTTACCTCAATGCCATTTATCCGGTTCCGGATTTGGCCCGTGGGTAGCAATGCACCGCAGGTCGACCCGGCAATGCCCAGGTAGTTACAGAGAATCGGCGCGCCTGTTCCCGGTACGCCATCCACTTTTGCTTCACCAACCAATGCCCCTCCTGCATACTCAACAATCCCGCCCGGTGTTTGCACCGTTACTTCGCAGATGCCGCCCGTATTCACCATGTTGACGCGGGCCGTTGTCGTTGGACTGGTGGCAGGAAACAGCCCCGATTCAATGGCGAAGGGCAGGACGGCCGCCAGGATGTTCCCGCAGTTTTGATCGGTCGATACCCGCCCGGCTCCTACAACTACCTGCAAAAACAGGTAATCCAGATCGGCATCGGTCTTGTCTGATCGACTGACGACCGCCACTTTACTGGTCAGGGACGTCGCGCCACCCAGCCCGTCAATCTGCCGGGGATCGCCACCGCCGACGCCTTCCATAGCGGCCAGAATCAGGCGGTTGCGCGGAGCTTCATCGGTGGGGAGGTCGGATGCGTTGAAGAACAGCCCTTTGGATGAGCCTCCTCGAAACTGCATGACGGGAATGGCACGTTGTGGCATGGTTTAGTGCTGAGTGTGTTCAATCAGATTTTCAAGGCTGGTCAGTGTGGCCCGTGACATCACCGGCTCAACATGCTGTGCACCAAGCATGGCAATAACGGCTTCGAGTTCATGGCTTCGGCGGAGGGCGTGGGTTTTGCTGCCTTCCAGAAAACGGTCGATCAGCGCGTCGTTGCCACCGACGACAGACAGAATCTGCTCCCGAATGTACGGTTCCAGTCCAAACGAGCGACCGGCGTCTACAGCTTCGCCAATGACGGCGGCAATGCCCTTGTACACAATGGACCGGAGCAACTTTCGGGTGGCGGCCTCGCCCGTCTGATCGCTCACTACGCTGATGTTCAGCCCCAATGGAAGCAGTAATTCGGCAAACCGATCGGCACCGGGACCCGACACCAGAAACGGTGTTAAAATGCCTTTGGGCGGTACAGGTGCCATGATGGCAACATCCACGACCAGGGCGCCGGAGGGGCTGATGAGGACTTCGACCTGTCGTTTGGTGTCGGGCGAAGCGGTGTTCATTTCGGCATACAATTGCCCCGGTCGAAGAACCGGCAACACCGCTGCCGCAACGGTTTCCGCTACTGCCGACAGGTTGACGCTTAAAATAATATCGGCGTTGCGGGCGGCTTCGGCAGGACTATCGGCTCGTATTACAGACGGTAGTAAATCTCGTCTGAGAGCGGGGTCATAGCCTGCTACGGTTACGCCCAAGGCGAGCAGATCATTGGCGAAGTGGCTTCCGGCTTCACCCAGCCCAAGTACTGCGATTTTTATTGGTTTATTCCCACCCATAAAGTTGAATAGATGTTTTGCCTTGCCGGAGTTGTTCGCGTATGGTTTCTTCACGGCTCTCACGGGCCGTCGCCTTTTCGAATACATCCTGAATAAGGTTTTTCGGTACGACGACAACGCCATCACGATCACCCACAATGATGTCTCCGGGGTGAATCACAACGCCACCGATAACGATGGGCTCGTTTAACCTGCCGCCTTCGATGCTCGACGTACCCTTGATGCACAGCCCCCGGCTGAACACGGGGAAGCCCATCGCGTCAATATCATCGGCATCGCGGACACAGGCATCGATAACCAACCCAGCAAGGCTTTTTGTTTTGGCACCCAGACTCATTAAGTCGCCCCAGTAGCCCGCTTCGTAATAGTCGGAGCAGTGCGCTACGAGTACATCACCCGGCTGTGCGTAAGCGTAGGCCCGGTGCAGAATTTTATTGTCGCCTGGTATCGTCTGCACGGTATAGGCCGGGCCACAGATCTTCATGCCGGGCGCAATCGGTTTGATGGCCGAGGGCAGATTACCGGCCTTGCCGAGCGCTTCGTGCAGGGTGGCAGCTGAGAATTTCGCGAGCTGATGATACATGAATCTCTGTGGCATAATACATTTTAGAAAATACTCCCTGTTACTCTTGGCACCTGGCGTTGATGCGCTTCGGCGAACTGAATGTGCTTTTGGCCCGAAATTCGGCGGGCGTGGTTGGCGCGTCGGGAGGCCAGTTCGGCATAGTAGTCGCGCAGGTAGGTTTGTGCACCCATACAGGCCATAGCCGCCCGCTTGGTTTCCATCACCGACGTAATATCCACAAAGGTGTCTGGTACAAAGCCACACAGTTCGGGCTGGTGCGGCTCGAACGAGTACCAGACCGGCGGATCGATGTTTTTGAACGCGCTCGGCACCCCCGCTCCCGACGATAGTAATCGTGCCCGCTGCACCGCCTGAAACGCCAACGGATGATCGGGGTTGAACGGGTCTTTTTCGCTGTGGGTCAGGATAACATCAGGTTCGAAGTCGCCGATGAGGTTGGTGAGCTGCGCTACCCGTTCGTCGGTCAGCAGCATCGGGTAGTCGCCCCAGTCCAGAAATTGAATTGGTGTGCCCAGTATATCGGCCGCTTGTTGGGCCTGCTCATGCCGAATCGCTTTCACACTGTCGACAGTGCGTTTAGGGTCTTCTTTCCAAAGTTCGCCCGACTCGCCCCGTTCGCCATACGATAGGGCAACGACCAGGGTTTCGGCCCCTTCTTCCATCGCCTTAGCAATGGTGCCAGCCGACCGCCAGACAAAATCGCCGGAATGGGCACCGATAATGAGAAGTTTTTTCATGTCTAATGTAGAGACGCAATCCCTTGTGTCTCATTTCCGGATGGTTTCTAACCTGTTACTGTAATGCTGACGCGTGAGGAGACGCAAAAGGTTGCGTCTCTACGACGGCGGGGTTGGCATCGGCGTGCCCTGTGTGTGAAAACTGGGGATGGTGGGTAAACCCCAGGCTTGCCCGCGTTTTCGTTCTTCCATCGTCCAGAAAACGGTTTGGTGATCGGGGTCGGTGATGAGCCGGGCGGTGGTATTGGCAATCTCGACGCGGTTGCCACCGGGCTCGTAGACGTAAAGGAAAAACGTTTGCTGAATGATGTGCTTGTGTGGGCCGGTTTCGATCTGAATACCGTTTTCAAGGCAGATGTCGGCCGCAATCAGCACCTCCTCCCGACTGTTTACGGCGTAGGTAAGGTGGTGAAACCGTCCCCGAAGGGCTAGGTAATCAAGCGTAACGGCCAGATCGTAGGATTTCGAATTGACCATAAACCACACGGCCCGCGGATTCATGTTCTCCAGATCATCCACAATGCTTTCGCTCATAATGCCGCCCAGCGTAGTCAGGTGAAAATCCCGGTAAGCCCGCACGTCGCTGGCAAACAGGTTGAGGTGGTCGATACGCCGGACGTTGATGCCCCGACCGGGAAACCGGCTCGCTGTGTTTTTCAGCGCCGATTGATCCTGCGGGCTGCAGCGGTACTTTTCGGTTTCGAAATAAATTTCGGTCAGGTGACCATCGGGCGAGTGAAATTCAAACGCCGGGCCGTGGCCGAGGTCGCCTTCGTTCCAGCCGATGGCATAGGGCGTTCGCTGAATGGCTTCCACCCGGCGCTGGAGGGCCTGCGGGCTGCGGGCACGCCAGGCAAAATGACGCATACCGGCCTGTGGACTGGCCGTTAACTTCAGCGTATGGTGCTCATAGTCATCGTAAGCCCGCAGGTAAATGGAATCGCCGACGGTAGCCGTGATCGACATGCCCATGATCTCGGTAAAGAAGCGGGTGCTTTTGTCGAGTTTGGGCGTGAGGAGTTCAACGTGGCCCAGGTGAGCCAGATCCCAGGTGGTTTCGTTCATGGTCGACACGATGAGTTTATTTCAGGTGTTTGTCCAGGAAGGTGAAAACCTTCTCCAGATTTTCCGGCGTTTCGAACTGCGGACCGCCATGCCCCGCGCCCTCGATAGGTGTGAAGGTTACCTTGTCTTTACCCAGCACGGCAGTGAGGGCCGCCGTAAAGTTGATGGACTGCTGCGTGGGTACGAGCGGGTCGTTGGTGCCGTGCTCGATGAAGAAAGGCGGGTCGGCTTTGCTGATGTAAGTTGCGGGACTGGCGCGTTTGACCAGTTCGGGGGCCTGCGTGATGGGCTTGCCAATTAATTGAGACTCCGGCGAATTGGCTTCATTGTGGTCGGCTTTTCCCTTGCCGCTGGCTTTGAACTGCGGGTCCATCTGATCGAATTGAATCGGGCCAAACCAATCGACTACGGCCTGCACCCGGCTGCTATGACTGGCGTTGCCCAGCGACGCATCATCGAAGTCGGTCACGTCGCCCGTGGTACCGGCCAGCGCAGACAAGTTACCCCCGGCCGAGCCGCCCCAGGTAGCAATTTTATCGGCATTTAGCTTGTAGGTTTTAGCGTTGGCGCGAATCCAGCGGATGGCGGCTTTTACATCCTGAATCTGGGCCGGGTAAATAGCCTCGCCACTCAGGCGGTAGTTGATGCTGACAACGGCGTAGCCTCGTTTAAGTCCGCTGAGAGCCGCATTGACCTGAAAATCGCCTTTGTCGCCCATCTTGAAAGCTCCGCCGTGGATCGAGACAATGACCGGAAAGGGACCAGTGCCTTCGTTGGGCAGGTAGATGTCCAGCTTCTGTGCGGGCGATTTCTGGGCATAGGCTATATCCAGAAACTTGTTTTTAATCCCGTCCGTACTGGCTTTCGGCATTGGGCCACCTCGCGGCATTCCACCCGGAGGAGGGCCACCTGGCGGCATGCCTGGCGGCTGAGCAAATGTTAGGCTGCAACTCAGCAGGAGAACAGCAAAGAGGGTGCGATATGATACAGACATGACGATGGGGGATTTGTTGTGCAACAAAGGTATTTGTCTTCCCCGGCGCCATGCCGAAACACTTCATCGTTTTCCGGAAACAAATCGAACATACAGGCAGCTAAATCGCCGTCTTTCAAAATAAATTCGCAGATTAGTGTTGTTTAAATACGTTGTATTTCTACCGGAATAAAGGGACATACTGGTAATGATCTAACCTTTTATAGCCTTTTTCAAAGGATGAAAGGTCCATGAACGCTACAGAAGCGGGCCCAAACGATGAAATCAACGTGGAAACAAAGTTAACCTCATGATCATGCAACGCATCACCCAGTATGACGGCCTTTATGGCCAGGCAAACACCAAACCCGATGCGGAGTACTTGTATTCCGAATTGCTGGAGACGCGTAGTCAAAGCTTCGACTGGGTTATTCAGCCGCATATCCATGCCCGGTTGTTTCAGGTTTTCTTTATTGAAACCGGGCAGTTCAACTTTCAGGAAGCCAGCCGTGAGCGTCAACTCACCGGCCCCTGCCTGTTACTGATTCCCCCCACGGCTCTTCATGGTTTCGTATACAATGCCGATGTGAGAGGACGTATTCTGACCCTGTCCGATGCGCTGATCGATGCGCTGTTTCCCGGTGGTTCGCCCGTTACGGCCATGCTGGGCAGTCTACAATGCCTCTCAACCGTTTGGGAAACTTACTCGGCCAGCCGGGTTAGCGAATTGATCAAGGCGATTGACGACGAATTATTCGATGATCAGCCCGAAAAACGGCTCATGCTACAGAGTTGTCTGCAACAGTTTTTTCTGGTTGTTTATCGCCTGTGGCAGCAAAGCGAACAAACCGGTTCCGGAACAAACAACCTGTCACTTCAGTATTTTCGAAAGTTTCAGCAGCGCGTGCGGCAGGCGGGCACGACGCACACCATTGCCCAACTGGCCGACGATCTGGCCATTACACCGGTCCACCTGAACCGAATTTGCCAGTCCGTTTCGGGTAAATCGGCCAGCCAGCTGGTGCAGGCGCATATTCTCGACGAAGCCCGCAAATATCTGACTTACACAACCTATTCCGTTTCGGAGATCGCCTACCTGCTCAACTTCGAATACCCCAACTACTTCGCCCGGTTTTTCAGGAAAAATACCGGTCTGTCGCCGTCAGAATTTCGCGAGGGTCAAATCAAGGTGTAAAACGCATCATCCGCCCTTTTGGCTACAACGTTCGGCTATCTGACTACAGCTGCTGGGAGCAAAACCCTGACCTTTGTACCAGCAAAAAAACAGATAACTATGAATCTTGTATTGACGGGATCGCTGGGAAACATCGGCGAACCACTCACCCGGCAACTGGTGCAAAAAGGACATACCGTAACGGTCATCAGCAGCAATCCGGAACGGCAGCAGGCAATTGAAACGCTGGGGGCGAAAGCGGCCATTGGCACCATACTGGACATCGACTTCCTGACCGATACCTTCAGCGGGGCGGATGTGGTGTTTCTGATGGAAGCCATGGCGCCCAGCAGCCTTTTTGATCCAACTCTGGACATCATCAAGGCCTACTCCGATATGGCCGAACGTTACAAACAAGCCGTAGAACGGTCAGGCGTCAGGAAGGTGATTCACCTGAGCAGTATCGGCGCGCATACCACCGAAGGCAATGGCGTGTTAGCGATGCATTACTATGCCGAGCAGATCCTGAACCAGCTACCGGACGATGTGTCGATCAAGTTCATGCGCCCGGTGGGCTTCTTCAGTAACCTGTACCGGTCTGTGCGGACGATCAAAATGCAGGGCGTGATCATCTCGAATTATGGTGGCGATGCGAAGGAGCCGTGGGTGTCGCCAATCGACATTGCGACTGCCGTGGCCGAAGAAATGGAAACCCCGTTTGCGGGCCGAACCATTCGGTATATGGCCAGTGATGACGTATCGCCCAACGAGATTGCTCAAGCCCTTGGCGAAGCCATCGGTAAGCCCGATTTGCAATGGGTCGCCATACCGGACGATGAACTGCTGAATGGTATGACCTCAATGGGTATGAACCCGCAAATCGCGAAAGGTTTTGTGGAGATGCAGGCCGCCCAGGGAACGGGGGCTTTGTACGAAGATTATTATAAATATCAGCCAACATTGGGAAAGACAAAGCTGCACCACTTTGCCCAGGACTTTGTTAAGGCCTTTAACCAATAAACACAACGTTCCGGCTATGGCAGGCAGTCAAACAAAACGGGTAAAATCCATCAGCGAGTTTCATTCTTTTAAAGGCTTGCCACAGCCCGAACACCCGTTAATCAGCGTGATCGACTATAGTGACATTGCTTGTGTTCCGGAAAATCATGCGAGCAACTATGTCTTTGATTTTTACAACATTGCGGTAAAACGGGGCGTCACCGGCAAGCTCAAATACGGCCAGCAGGCCTATGATTTCAATAATGGTGTTATGTTCTTTGTATCGCCCGACCAGGTTTTTGGTATTGAACCGAACCCCGATGCCACTGTTGAGCGCAGCGGCTGGATGCTATTGATTCACCCCGACTTTTTCTGGAACACATCGCTGGCCCAGACGATTAAGCAGCATGAGTTTTTCGGCTATTCAGTAAACGAAGCTTTGTTTTTATCGGACAGGGAAGAAGCAACCATCAACGGAATCCTGCAAAACATTCGGCAGGAGTGTAGTGCCAATATCGACAAGTTTAGTCAGGGCATAATCGTTTCGCATATCGAAGCGTTGCTGAATTATTCGGAGCGGTTTTATCATCGCCAGTTCATTACCCGCAACATAGCAAACCACAAGATCCTGGATCGGCTGGAGAAGTTGCTTGCCAGCTATTTCAATAGTGACGACCTAATTATAAAGGGCTTGCCGACCGTTACCTATGTGGCCGATGCGCTGAACATCTCTCCCAAATACCTGAGCAGTTTGTTGAAAAACCTGACCGGACAGAATACCCAGCAGCATATCCACAACAAGCTGATTGAAAAAGCTAAAGAACGATTGTCGACCACGCCTTTATCCGTCAGCGAAATCGCGTATACACTCGGCTTTGAGCACTCTCAATCCTTCAGTAAACTATTCAAATCAAAGACCAACTTATCACCTTTAGAATTTAGAGGCTCGTTTGCCTGAGTGCTGGCCAAATGGACTGACTTCCAGATTACACAGCGGTTGCCTGCCAATCGTGGCCCACTGATAGTCAGTTATAAATCTATTTGTTAGGAGTAGTAAAAACGCCCCATTATGTCTCTTTTACGTAAAGTTATATATGGAGTTCTCCTTTACCTTTTAACGGATAGATAATGAAACCGTCAAGACGAAATTTCTTACAGTCGCTGGGCGTTGGCGTAGCCAGCCTGGGTGTGGCTGAACAATCCATTGCGGCTGGGGCAAAACCACCGAAAGCCGCTAAGCCAGTCGGCGACGAGCAGATTTTGTTCGTGGGCGACAATATAGCTATTGCCAAAACGGAATATGGCAAGGTAAGAGGGTTTATCCTGCGGGGAATTCACCAGTTTTTGGGTGTACCCTACGGAGCCGATACCTCGGGCAAAAATCGCTTTATGCCTCCGCAAAAGCCAACCGCTTGGACCGACATTCGGCCTGCCCTGTGGTGGGGAAACTCCGCCCCTCAGATCATGGAGAAACGGTACGCCAATCCCTATGCCTCGTTTGTCGACCACTGGAACTACGACGACGTGTCGGAAGACTGTCTGAAACTGAACGTCTGGACCCCGGCGCTGGACACGCAGAAACGGCCGGTTATCGTCTGGCTGCACGGGGGCGGATTCGTTAACGGAAATGCGGTTGAGCAGGACGGCTACCATGGCGAAAATATTTCCCGGTTCGGGAATGTCGTGTTCTGCTCCATCAACCACCGGCTCGGCGCGTTGGGCTATACCCATCTGAAAGCGGCCGGTGGCCATCCGGCATCGGGTAACGTGGGTAATCTGGACATGGTGGCGGCTCTCGAATGGGTCAAAAACAACATTGCCAATTTTGGCGGAGACCCGAACAACGTGACCATCATCGGTCAGTCGGGGGGAGGGGCTAAAGTAACGACCCTAATGAACATGCCGTCGGCCAAAGGATTGTTTCACAAAGCGGTGGCTTTGAGCGGCAGTTCGCTGGCTGGAACCAATAAAGAATATGCCGAGAAACTAGGGTTGAAAGTGATGGAAGAGGCCGGTTTGAAACCCGGTGAAATTGATAAACTTCAGCAGATTCCCTGGCGTGAATACATCGACATTGCCAATCGGGCCACCGAGAAAATGTCCGACGAAGCTAAAAAGATGGGTTTACAGCGCGGTGGCTATTCGCCCGTAGGCGACGGCGCGACCCTGAACGACGGCAAGTTTTTCTCGGACCCCAACCATTTTTCAGCTACTATTCCGCTGATAATCTGTTCGACTTTCCATGAGCAGAACCCCGATCGGACCGATGCTTCTCTGGAAAATATTTCGCTGGCCGACGTAAAAGAAAAGATCAAACCCCGCTTTGGCGACAAAACCGGCGACATCGTGGATGCTTACGCCCGCAATTTCCCGAAAGCGCGTCCTATTGAGATCTGGGCGTTGATTGTGTCGAACCGCAAGAACGTCGTGGCTACTGCCGATGCGAAAGTATCTCAGCAGAAAGCGCCCGTTTATGTAGCCTGGTTTGGCTGGCAGCCCCCGCTCTTCGACGGTCGGATGCGGGCGTTCCACTGTGACGACATCTGTTTCTGGTTCTATAATACCGACCTGATGCTGACCCATACGGGTGGCGGCAAACGGCCCCGTGCCCTGTCAGAGAAGATGGCCGGTTCCTTCCTCAATTTCGTCAAGACCGGCAACCCCAACGGGGGCGGCTTACCCAACTGGAAGCCGTACACGACGCAAAACGGCGAAACAATGATTCTGGACGACACCTCGGCCCTCGCCAACGACCCCGACCGCGAGGCCCGGAAGACATTGGCCTAAGAATTTAAGTAGCTATTTACGCCAGTGCGTAAATAGGTTAGGACTGAAATAGACAGCCCTTGTAAACCTCCTGCCTGGAAGGTTCACAAGGGCTGTTTGGCTGTTCCCGATCTCCAATCAGGGTTGGGAATTATAGGCTTCGTATAGTATTTAATGAATGTAACAATTCAGTTAACTAGTTTTTGTAAACACAAATTACTATTATTGCTACTTAAGCGTATTTCTGTCCGTTGTAAGGGTTGTAGGCGTCTGGAAACTAGTTGATTGGCCTTCTTCGGTGTTGCGCATTATAGTATGTTGGGCAAATCGAAGAGTTATGAAAAAGTGTGTGCCGTCTTCGGTCGATAGGCTATGCATCTCGTTAGCACGCTTTTGGCTCGGCGGCTTTGGTTGGCAAGTCAATCGGCCCATTAGGCAGGTTTAGGTTTGTTGGGTTGCCCTCTGGCGACAGATAAATATTGCATATTAATTTACGTATCGATAAAAGCTCCCAACCTTTAAGTGCGTGTCAGATAAAATGAAGAAAGAAATACCCTTAAAAATGTGGCACACTTTTCAACCAGTACTTGAAAAGTTAGAAGGAGTGGCCAAGCAGATCAAGTCCTCTCAATATGCCATTTACTTAAAAGATACAGACCTGCAATCAGACTTCTTTTTTACATGTAATTCTACTGACTATGCCGATAAAGTGTCTGTGGGAGTAAAGCCCGGTTGGGATCATTCTATCCAAATACATAAAGTGGATCAGACCTATGCCGACGCCAGGAAGACGCTTGAGAACTGGTTAAACATTTTAAAATAATATAATAGCTACAAAACGATTTAGGATGAACCCGACGATCCTATTACCATTCGCTATCAAACCGAGTTTTATGACGGTTTTGTAATAATAAGCGAAGAGGCTAAAGGGACTCCGTTTGGCTTTGAAGAACAACTGAAGTTTGATCGTTATCTAGCTGTAGTAGCAAATATTCTGGAAGCAGAAAAAGAAAAAGTAGCAGGCGATGAGGAGAAGACTGCTGAGTTGGAGGAGTTACAAAGGGATTGTCAATCTCTTAAAGAAATCTTGACTGACCTAAGTCAAGATGAGACATTTAAACGACTGGCCAGACTATGGGCTAAAGCGCGTAAATATGGCATGTCAATAATCAAGCCTATTGTCAAGGCATTTGTTGATGAAACACCAAAATGGATTGCTAAGGAAACGTTAGGTGAAGTTGGAGGACTCCTATCTAGCATAAGTGATCTGCTTACATGAGAGGAATTGGATATTTCCGAGTCTTAGCCATGGCTTACTGTACACAACTAACAGATCCTTGGGCTACTTACAGTGGGGATATTTATGGTGGTAAATGTCTGTAATTCGTTAAAAAATGGATGAACTAATAACTTTTTTTGAGGCACGTGCTTTGTACGTTAGAAATGAAAGTAATAAAAATTTAGCTACTATTTACTTAGTTCTTGTGTTAGGCCTGCTCTCGCTATTACTACCCTTACCAGAACTGATAAACAGCCAGTTAATCCCTTTAAAAGCCAATAATCAGTTACAGGTAACTGATTTGCTGAAAGTAAAAGGGTTTAATTTGGGAGTTATAGTACTTTCCAAAATCTTTATAGTTTCTATTGTTTATTTAATTGTCAAGTTTCAATTAAATAACCATTACTATAATAGTAATCTCATTAATTTTTATAGAGGTCTCGAAAATGCTTTACGAGTCAAACAACTTGATGGATCTTTGGATTTACAGTTACTTATTTCCCAAGTAACCCCTTCGCTTTTCTATAAAGAGAAAAAAAATGAAGACGATGGAAAAAACCTCCTTGATGCCGTAAAATCATTGAAAGAAGTAATTGTTTCGAAGTAGAAAGGCTATGGATTTCTGTTCTGCCGAGCGAGAGCCCAACTGCCCTAACACAGAATTTGGTAATAGCTTCACGTTCGGCATAAAAGTTGATTGAGTAAATTTTATAGGGTACTCTTTCGCTTTTAACGAAAACACTTTTGACAGTAACCCCCGTAACAAAATGATAAAAGGACAAGAGATTGCCAATTTGCTTGAATTTTTTACTTTAATTGACCGAAAACAGGCCGAACGCGAACGCAATAATGCGGAGCGAATATTGTATAGAGGACAACTTGATTGTAATCCTTTACTGCCTTCAATTGCCAGAAACCGAACGAGTAATACTCGTTCACTTGAAGGAGAAATGTTGAGCTATATTGAAAGGGTAGCTCATTTGAAGATTGATTATGACAGCCAGTTGGACCTGTTAATTACAGCTCAACATTATGGTCTGAAAACACGACTTTTAGATTGGACAAGCAATCCGTTAGCGGCTCTTTATTTCGCCATTGAGAAAGAGTATGGCATAGACAAAGACTCTTACGTGTATATATTTGAAGTTCCTAAAGAAACTATTCTTTCTGATAGAGATTCAAATTCCCCACTTGATGCTGTTAAAAAAGACCCATTTTCTATTAAGAGAACAAGTGTTCTTCGCCCAACGTTAAATAATGATCGTATCGTTGCGCAATCAGGTTGGTTTACGATTCATTGTTTTGACAACGGATTTATACCTTTAGAAGAAGAACCTCTTATGAAGAATCATCTTACTGAAATAAAGATACCTAAATCCTTAAAGCGGAAATTCATGGCACAAATTAATGATTATGGCATCAATGCAAGAACGATGTTTCCCGATTTTGAGGGAACCTGTAAACATGCTAACTGGAAGTTTCAGTAGGCTAGAAAAAGTAGCCTCGTTTCTGGCTTCTTAAGAGCGGTTTATGCGCTACAGGTAGTACGGCTCGACGCAAAATCTTACAAAAATATATTCATAAAGGTTACAAGTGCCTGTGTTCAGTCGAGTACCTTCCTTATGTATTTAGCAATTTACACAACCACTATTATTCTTGTAATCGGTGCAACGGGCCATCTTGGCTCTGCCACTATTAATTTCCTGCTGAAGAGACACTTCCTTCGTAAATTACTGCCCTCGTTTACTTAGGTTGCTAACGGTATTGCTGAGGAATACCCGTCTCTGTGCAGACGTTCGCAGTTGACCCGTTTTCAGGGTTTTACACTGGAGCCCCGTACAATGAGCTCTGTTTTCAGGACTCGGGTTACTGGTTTCCAGGTAGTTGTTTCTGAGTTAATCTGTTCCAGCAGCAACTGAGCGGCTATCCGACCAATATCCCGTGTAGGTTGGGCAATGGTTGTTAGTCCCGGTTCGATCAACGATGAACCATAATCGTTACTGAATCCAACCACGGCTATCTGATCGGGTATCGAAAGCCCCCGTGCTTTAATGATCTTCAAGGCTTCGAGTGCGGTTGGATCATTGACAGCAAACAGCGCGTCTGGCGGTTCGGGTAGATCGAGCAGGTAGTTTACGTAAATCTTGGCCCGCTCCAGGTTTAAATCGTAGCTGATGATCAGGTCCTCAGCAATCGGAAGGTTATGTTTCCGTAATGCATCTTTATACCCCTCCAGTCTTTTTCGGCTGATGTAGAGCGACATTGGACCGGCCAGATGGGCGATACGTCGTTTGCCCGTCTGAATCAGGTGTTCCGTTGCTTTAAAAGCGCCTTCATAATCGTCGACAACAACTTTAGGCACGTCGATATCATAACAGATCCGGTTGAAAAAAACCATGGGAACTGCTTTCCGCTGAAATACGGCGAGGTGGTCGAAATTCCTGGTTTCACGCGTCAGCGACACCAGTACGCCATCCACCCGATTCGCGATCATTGTCCGCGCATTGGCTACTTCTGTTTCGTAGCTCTCATTCGACTGGCAGATCAGGACTGTGTATCCCGCCTGATCGGCTATCTCCTGCGCTCCCATAATGACAACCGGGAAAAATGACGTCACGAACTCCGGTACAATAATGCCAATTGTTCGGCTCTGGCTCGACGACAGGTTGATGGCCAGCATATTTCGCTGGTAGTCCAGTGCTTTGGCGAGCGTTAGTACCGCCTGCCGGGTATCCTCTTTCACTGATGCATGACCAGTCAGGGCCCGCGAAACAGTTGACTTGGACAGGTTTAATTGACGGGCAATGTCAATAATAGTGACCTGATGACGCTTCATGAACGTGGTGAGACTACATATTTTGTAATATACTAAGAACGCTAGGCTTTAATCTACTTGCTACACCTCACCAGGTATGGGCGTGTATTAGAAATGAGAAAAAATATTCACTATTAGGTCAACTAATTTACGCACCGGTTCATCAGTTAATACTTTCCATTTGTGATCGTTATTATTGTTCTTGATCAAGGCTACCTACTGTAGATAGCTTTGATTGCTCCCTGGCTGCTGTTGGCAGTATAAGTTGTTTTTGCAATTGATAGTAATGGGGTTTTCTTCTTGAGAAAGCCCTTTTTGGCGTTTCGATATACGGTATTACTATAGAATAGATAAAGAAAGCCTCCTTTTAACTATACTACTAACCATGGTCTACAAGAAAGTCAGACTAAAAACGAAATCTTCTCCGGTTAAGCAACCGGATACTGATTCTGCGCGTCAAAGTGAAAAGAAAATTATTGAAGAAGGCTTTTTAAGAGGGGCATTTCGCGGGTTTAGGAACAGAACCACCTTCTTTGAATTCAGAGAGGGGGGGCGGTGGCGACAGGATGAAGATCAGTATCTCTACCATTACTTCAATAAAGCTTATGCCTATATCTATCAGGAAAATGATGCTTATTATCTACACGTAGAAGGAATGGATATGTGTATTAAGGTTGTCGCAACTCCACCCAGGAAAAAAGTGAGTACCGGAAGAAAAAAGAATTCGGAAACCTAGCCAACATGTCAGGTCGCCGATATGGCGCTCATGTATTGTCAGATTAGGGCTGACACACAGGCGCGTATATACGTAGCCGTTGTTGTGAATTTTGTATTCTACAGTCAGGCAGTCATCCTAAATTGATTATAGGGACTATATAAATGTTGATTTTTTTGTTCTTTGCAGATGGGCTTTAGGGCCATTCTCCCGGTTATCGCCCATTCTGACAATTGGTATGCTCTTTTTAAAAATAGACCACTGGTTAATTCGGCTGCTGAAAACGTCGTTACGTATTGCTCGGCCTGAAAGAATCGGCCGTCTGATTGGTTGTCTGCTGGGTATAATGATTTGCTCCTGTACCGACGCTATCGCTCAGGTACGACCTCAAACCGGTGCTTTACTGCCATTAAGCATTACCATACTGTATTTTGATCAAAGTAGTCCTGCGCTTCGGCCTGGCGTGAAGACAACCCTCGATTCATTGGCTCAGGTGTTGGTAGAACAACCTGCACTGATAGCCACAGTAACGGGCTATACCGATACCATAGGGAAGCGTGAACTGAACCTGGCTTTGGCCGAACACCGGGCCAAAGCGGTCGGAGGTTATTTGGCGCAGCGTGGTGTACGCAAAGACCAGATCATAGCCAATTGGGAGGGGTCCGATAAAAAAGCCACCACAACTGATTCGGAGGGTGTAAACACCATTGGTAGGCGAGTCGTTGTTCAACTACTGCCCAAGGAACAATAGAGAGCAAGCAGTAACAAGACCGTTGGCTAATTAATAATAAAATTGGGAGGGGATAACAAAACTTGTTGGGAAGTTCACTAGTTAATGTGTCGGTTGGCTTCGCTGTAAAACAAAAAAGAGTTTCTCTAATAGAAAAACTCTTTCACCATAATATGATCTAATATGTTAATAGCTGTTTAACAATTATGAGGCCAGTTTTTTCTAGCGGGCCAGAATTGATAGACAGTGGATGCTAAAACGAGTTGCTGATCAGCAATTTTTTTATAAAGATCTGATAGTCAGCATAAAAAAATTTTTTCATTGAACGGCTCCTGACTGCTTTTTTGCAGTCAGGAGTCTCTTTTTAAGAGATCTTGTTCCATAAAATGGAATAAAAGGCCAAAAAATAGACTTTGGTCGGCTGTTAGCCAGTATTTTGGGTTACTAAATTTAGTCAAAGAGAAAAAAGAAGGAATTTAAGTATCCAATAACACTAATTAGTATACGATATTTTCTATTTATCTGGAATTTTTTTAATCGTTTATAGCCTAATCATTTTGGGGCACGATCTATTGTATTTATTTATAATATTATGTTCAAGTACTTATACGTGTAAGAAAGCGTATTTATGCTCTTCTGTAAGTTATTGTAATTCAGTTACTTTGCTGTAATTGAGGGCATTTTATTCGCTGAAGGTCAACCTAATTCGGTTGATAGGAGCTACTTACCAAATGGTTTAAGAATAGCGGCCTGCCATCCGGTGGTTATGGATACTTTGGCAGAAGACTGACCTGATTCCAAATATTGGAAAACCAGTAATGATACAAAGTGAGCTATGACTATTCTGCCCATCAGCGACCCTGCTACCCTCGATCTAGCTACCGACGTAATACATCAGCGGCCTATTCTTGTCCAGTTTCCATCTGTTTTTGTTCTGCTTGCTGCACCAACGTCGAAGGGGGCTAGCCAGTTGGATGCCACAAAAGAACGCCTATCAGGTAAAAACTATGGAACCGCCATTGGCAGCTTAGAGCAATTTATTACACAGGCCCAGCCTGGCACCTTGCCCCATGAATTCACCCGTTGCGAGCACTTCACGGCGCTCACGGGAAGTTTTATTCGCTTACAATTTGATCAGGAGACGTTTCAGTCAAAGACGATTCGCAATGGTACGCATCAGGGCTTATTACTGGACGGTATTTATGGCAGGATGTTCAGGCGTATAGAGGAGTCTTTCGCTGCATCATCGTCGGAAGGTATGTGGAATCACCGAGATTACTGTGCCCCTTTATGCACTAGCTGTAACCTGAGCGGAGATCCGGAGGGGTCCATTACGGACTATGATAAAGCCTATTGTTTTGCTAAAACCAGAGGGATCGATCTCTTTATCACCGCTACGCAGTTGACAGGCGAAAAAGGATCGTATCCTATATTCGGTTTCGAGTCAGGTAAGGTAACCATTCATCGGGAAGGACCCGGTCTGGATGCATTTAAAGGAAGGATTCCGCCCCGGCTTCGAAGTTGGGAGCAGACATACAGTCAGTCAATGCAAAAAACCTTAATTGACAGTAGAAGGTAAATAAAGTGAAAAATAAAACCTCTTTCGTCTCACGCTGCACAATAAAAGGGTTTTTACGGCGTTTATAGACTGTTACATGACTTCTGCCCCGGTAAGCGAACGCCCACCGGGGCTTTTTTTTGTCTGAGCCAGACTAAAAGGTTGCCCCTTCATCATGGCAATAATAAGCTGTCTGAATACTAGAATGGTGGCAAAAAGATGGTGTTTGCCCCATTTTTGACAGGCTGTTCCTGACTGGTTGATTAACCAGAAGACTGAAACCTCATTAGACAACGTTAAATCGAACTGATATGACACATGAACCTAACCTAACGCGATTTTTAGACGCTCAGGAGAACGACTACGCCAGAGCATTAACTGAAATAAAGAACGGACGGAAACAAAGCCACTGGATGTGGTATATTTTCCCCCAGATTGCGGGCCTGGGCTTTAGTGAAACCGCAAAATTTTATTCGATACAGGATGTGGATGAGGCCAATGCGTACCTGACGCATCCGGTGTTAGGGAGTCGGCTACGGGAAATTTCGAAGGCATTGCTGACTGTTGACGGAAAAACCGCCCATCAGATTCTGGGAAGCCCGGACGATGTAAAATTAAGCTCCTGCATGACGCTGTTCGGGGCGTTGACGCCAACCGATCCCGTATTTCAGGCCGTTCTGGATAAATACTATGCCGGTATTCCCGATTCCCGAACGCTGGCTATTCTGAAAAACGGGCAGTAAACCCATTAAAAGCATAGCCAGAAAGACAAATAAGGGCGAAGAAGTTCGTATCGAAGCATCAGAAACTCGAGTGGAGCGGGCTGTGATGGGGTAAAATCTACGCTAAATTCCCTTTACCCGCTATACTTGAAACCATGCATTTCCTATGCAGTCCAACAGACGAACATTTATAAAAAGCTTGTCGGCCGCTTCGGCAGTAATCGCTACGGAGGCAGTTGCCAAACCATTTGGCGCTCCGGCTTACATTCCGAATCTGATGAAGATCAGCCCGAACGACAAGATTCGATTTGCCACTATTGGTATGGGTATTCAGGGCAATTTCGATACGCAGGCTGCTTTGCGCAACCCCGATGTCGAGCTCGTTGCCGTTGCCGATTTATACAATGGTCGGCTTGAACACGCCAAGACGGCCTACGGAAAGGACAAAGAATTGTTCACAACCCGCGATCACCGCGAAATACTGGCCCGGCCGGATATCGATGCAGTACTGGTTGTTACGCCAGACCACTGGCACGACCACATCACCATTGCCGCGCTCAAGGCAGGTAAGCACGTCTACTGCGAGAAACCGATGGTGCAGCACCTCAACGAAGGCAAAGCGGTGATCGATGCCTGGAAAAAGTCTGGTAAGACGATGCAGGTGGGTAGCCAGCGCATCAGCAGTGCGTCGTTTAAAGAAGCCAAACGGCTGGTTGAAGCGGGCGAAATCGGGCAGATCAACTACATCGAATCCAACAACGACCGCTTCAACGCCATTGGTGCGTGGCAGTACTCGATTCCGCCCGATGCATCGACGCAAACGCTGGACTGGGACCGGTTTCTGGGCGATGCCCCCAAGCGGCCTTTCGACGAAAAGCGGTTCTTCCGCTGGAGAAACTACAAAGATTATGGTACGGGAGTAGCGGGTGATTTATTCATACACCTCATTACGGGCGTTCACTTCGTAACAAACACAATGGGCCCCACCCGGATCTATTCGTCGGGGAATCTGGCTTACTGGAAAGATGGACGTGATGTGCCCGATATTATGGCATGTATCATGGATTATCCCAAAACCGACCAGCACGAAGCGTTCCAGATGGTGCTGCGGGTCAATTTTGCCAATGCGGGCAAAATCAACGACGTAACTCGCATCATCGGGAACGAAGGACAGATTGAATTTTCGGAGAACAACCTTATTATGACCAAAAAGAAACTGCCAACGGCTCCCGGCTACGGCGGTTACGACAGTTTCTTTACATTCACGGAGCCCGTTCAGCAGGAATTTGTGAAGCGGTACGATAGCCTCTACCCACCGGATACCCGCAAAGCCGATCCGGTGAAAGAGATCAGGTTCGAAGCGCCTAAAAACGACGATGCCCACGCCAAACACTTCGGCGACTTTTTCGATAACGTTCGTAAGGGTAGTCAGGGTACGGTTGAAGACCCCGTATTTGGTTTCCGGGCTGCCGCGCCAGTACTGGCCTGTAACGAAAGTTTCTTTGAGCAGAAAGTAGTGCATTGGGACCCTATTACGATGACGCAGAAAAATCTTGCAGCCAGCGCAACGTCTACTAAAAAGAAGCCGGTAACGTCGGCAAAGGCATCGACGAAAAAATCGTAAGGGATATCGATACGAATGAGTTTACGTGCGGGAGTTGGTTTGGTGTAGGGGCCGTATAGCTGAAATATGGCCCCTACACCAAACCAACTCTCACTGTTTTTATGAGGCTTGCTGGGTGGACCGTAGCTGCTTTAGGGCCTGGCGTAGCTGCTGACGCGCCGTTTCGACGGGGAGGCCGAGGGTACGGGCGGCTTCTTCGGGCGTACAGTTGTTGAAAAGAACCGAGTCAAGGAGTTCGGTCAGTTTAGAATTGGTTTCTTTCGCTGCTGACCTGACCAGTACTTTAGGCCCGTTTGTCGGGAGAGCGATCACTTTCCCGCTTGATGTCAACTGTACAGACCGCGTGGACGATTGAGCCTGCTCCCTAAGTGCATCCAGGCCTATACGTCGCGCTACAACCAACAGCCAGCTGAATATGGGTTGCTTTTCGGGCCGGTAAGTACTTATTTCAGAACGGGCTTTGATAAACGTTGTCGCCAGCAGCTCAACAGCCAGCTCGTTGTCCGAAACAATCCGGGTGATCACGCCAAGCAAAGCCGGGGCATATCGGTCGTATAGGGTTGCAAAATCAAGTGAATTCCTGCCGTTAGGCAGTCCGGGTACGTTGGGCTCCTTAAGGAATGGAATTTCGCTAACCATAGGTGAGGGAGAGTAGGTGGTGTTTGCTGATGATGCAATAATTGACGATTAGCCAGCCGTTCGTAAACACCCGGGCTGGTAAAAGGCTAATCAATAACAGCATGTTATTTATTTAGTTTTTTTAATTTTTTATTCGGTAGGAAATCCCTGAACAAGGAAGGTATCGAATGGAATGGTCGTTGTGTTGGTTCTTGTTACCTTTGGGTATCGATTTAACTAAGTTTATGAAATACAAAAAGCACGTTTTCATCTGCAACAACCAGAAAGTAGCTCCCAAGAAGTCATGCGGTGAAGCCCACGGTAATGAACTGGTCGACGCATTCAAAGCGGCCCTCGCCGAGCGTGGTCTGCTAAAAGAAATGCGGGCACAGCGCACCGGTTGTCTGGATGCCTGCGCCTTCGGGCCAACACTGGTTGTATACCCTGAGGGCACGTACTACGGTAATGTCCAGCTTTCCGACGTTGCTGAAATTGTTGATAGCCATCTGGTAAACAATCAACCCGTAGAGCGGCTCAAGCTGGATTTTTAGTAGCTACATACCTGGCGCAGGCAACTACCTGCGCCAGCTTGTCCTTTATGTACAAACACTTGTTTTTTGACCTGGACCATACACTCTGGGACTTTGATCGTAACTCGGCCGAGTGTATTACCGAGCTGTATGACACATTTCGGCTGGCCGATCTGGGCATCGAATCTGCCGCGGAGTTCAGTCGACAGTTTGTTGCAATAAACCGGCAGTTGTGGGCCGACTTCGACAAGAATCTCATTGAACACACCTACATTCGAAAACACCGGTTTCCGCTGGTATTTCGGGCGATGGGGGTCGATGAGTCGGCTGTTCATGCCGATATGAACGTGGAATATCTGAAGCTGCTGCCCCGCAAGCCTCATTTACTGGAATCAGCCAAAGAGTTGCTGGATCACCTGAACGGGCGCTATACGATGCACATTATTACCAATGGCTTTGCCGAAATTCAGGCCGTAAAAATGGATAGCGCCGAAATCGCGCATTATTTTACGCATGTGATCACCAGTGAGAACGCGAATGCCAAAAAGCCAAATCCGCTGGTGTTTCAGTACGCCATGGAAATCAGCGGCACCAACCCGTCGGAAAGCCTGATGATTGGTGATAATTACGAAGCCGATATTCTGGGAGCAAAAGGCGTTGGTCTGGACACCGTTTTTTATAACCCGCAGGGGCAGCCGGTCAGCGACCCGCCTACCTACGATATCCGCCACTGGAAAGAATTAATGGCTATCTTATAAGAAACGTCATGCAACTCACTAACTCAACCGCCATCGTTACCGGAGGAGCTTCGGGCCTGGGCGAAGCTACCACCCGATTACTGGTTGCCAATGGTGCCAATGTGGTTATTCTGGATTTGAACGAGTCCCGTGGACAGGCGCTGGCAGAAGAGCTGGGCGAAACCGTTCGGTTTCATAAAACCAACGTGACGGATGAGTCCGACGTACAGGCCGCTATCAACCTGGCCATCGAAACCTTTGGTGGGCTGCATATCAACGTCAACTGCGCCGGAGTGGCCGAAGCCCGCAAAACGTTGGGTAAAGTAGAAGGGGTGTACGGTGCCCATTCGCTGTCAGTCTTTCAGAAAGTCATCTCCATTAACCTGGTTGGTACGTTCAATGTGATCCGGCTGGCGGCTCTGGCTATGGAAACAAACGCACCCAATGCCGAAGGGGAGCGGGGAGTCATTATCAATACCGCGTCTGTAGCGGCTTACGACGGCCAGATCGGGCAGGCCGCTTACGCTGCCTCTAAAGGGGGAATTGTTGGCATGACCCTGCCTATTGCCCGTGATTTGTCCCGGTCCGGCATCCGGGTCATGACCATTGCGCCGGGTTTGTTCGAGACACCGTTGCTGGCCAGTTTACCGGAAGAAGCGCGGCTGTCGCTGGGTCAGCAAGTACCGTTCCCGTCGCGCCTTGGGCGGCCGGGTGAGTACGCGATGCTGACGAAAAGCATCATCGAGAACCCTATGCTGAATGGTGAAGTGATCCGGCTGGATGGTGCCATTCGAATGGGACCCAGGTGAGTGGTTTTAGTTGGGCACTAAATCGGTAAGTCAGTAAGTGGCTAACGCGAAAGCAATATGAACGCGTCAGCCACTTACCGACTTACTGACTTATTAGTGCGTTTGTTCCGGCTGCGTACCACAGGGCGGCTACCGCTTTCTGCTGTTTGGTACGTAGCTCTTCCAGCTTGATCTCCAAGTCGATCAGCTTCGATTCCCGGCTATTGACCAGAAACAGAGAACTCTCGCCGATGTCGAATTTCTGCTGTTCTGCGCTGAGTAAAATCCGTTGGTTATTAACGGTCTGCTGCTGTATATCGATCTGGCGCTCCAGGGCTTTTAGCTCGTTCCAAGCAGCCTGAACATCATTGCTGATGGCCCGGCTGGTTTGTTGCCGTTCCAGGGTAACCTGCTGGTTTTTGATTTGAATTTGCCGAAGCTTACCCCGCTCTTTTCTCAGGAAGAGGGGAAAGGTGAGGTCCACACCGATTTTATGATTATCGGCCCTGAAGGCGTAATAGCTTGCCCAGTCGTAACCAACGCCTGCTGCGGGCGTCCGGCTCAGCAGATTGGCGTTTACTACCAGTTGCGGTTGCAGCAGCGACCGCTGAAACCGCTCATCCAGCGCCAGTTGCTGCCCTTTGGCCGTTAGTTTCAGTAACTCCGGGTGCAGGTCGGCGGCTTTGCCCAGCAACGCCTGAAGCGTTGCTTCGTCGAGCCGGCCGTTGGGGACCGGCTGGGGCGCCACGTTAGGCAGCAGATCAACCGGCTGGGGCGTGCCACCATCAGCACTGTTCCATAAAAAGACGCTCAGCCGCAATCGGGCATTTTGCAGATTGACCTCCGCCTGCTGGAACTGTACCAGCCGGTCCTGGGCCGTAATGAGCGCTTCGGTAGTATCGATAGCTGCCGCATCGCCCAGCAACGACCGCTGTTGTATGGCCCGAAAGCGGGTATCGGCTACCTGATATCCGTTCTGGATTAGTCGGTATTGCTGATACGCCATGTACCATTCCCAATAGGTTTTGGCTGCATCGAATAGGGTTTTGTTAATGAGTTTAAGGCGTTCGGCATCGGCCAGGTTAACGGCCAGTCTGGCCTGTCGCAGGGCAGTGCGTCGGGCGTCAATGATCAGCCCCTGACCAACGGGAACGCGTATCCCTAGGGCTGCCAGTCCGGTTTCGGGCACTCGGTTCTCGGGGTTGAGGTACTCACCAATGTTTCGGTCGTAGGTTAACTTGACGTCGATACCGGCGGGTAATACCGGCACCGTCAGGCCAGATTGCCATTGGTCGTAATACAAAGACTGCCCAAACTCTTTCCGGTCGTAGGTTGAGAATAGCTTAGGGTCAAAGGCTCCCCGGGCCTGCATGATTTCCTGCTGGGCTTCGCTGTTTAGCAAGGCAGCCTGCCGAACAATTGGGTGATGGCTAAAAACGACCCGGTAAAAATCGGCGGCTGTAAACAGGGTTGTGTCAGAGGAGGATGTTCCCGCTGGCTGTGCTTTAGCGATCGAATTCAACTGACTACTGATCAACAGACTTAAACCGAATATAATCGTCTTCATTTTTTGCTCTCTTCTTTGGGCTCCTCTTTCAAACTCGGCGGGAAACCGTTCAACTGCCGCCATAATTCATACCAGATCGGTACATCGTCGAGCATTACCCAGCCATAAACGCCCGAGCCCACCCGAAGTTGCTGTGGCCAGGGCTGGTCGCCTTTCTGTACTTTGGGTTTCACCAAAAGCCGATATTTGCCATTTACACTATTGACCGCATCGATGACGGCTACTTCACCGCCAAACGTACCAACAGCTACAGAAGGCCAGCCCGAAAACTGAATGGCAGGCCATCCGTCAAACTGGAGCCGCACCGTACGGCCTCGCTGAATCAGCGGCACATCCATGGGGCGGACGTATAACTCAATGGCCACTGAGGGGTGAGCAGGTTGTAATGTAGCGATCGACTCACCTTCTTTGATCATTTCCCCAATACCGGCTTTCATTGACCGTACTACAAAGCCATCCTGCGGGGCACGAACGACATAGAGACCCCGCCGAACATCGACACTGCTGATCTTATTCTGTAGTTTCGAAATCTCACCTTCCGCTTCGGCCCGGTACGAAACCGCTGAACTACGATCGGACATCGTTTTAGCTATTTTCTCCTGATAATCGGCCTGAATGGTGTTCAAGTCGAGCCGGGAGTTGATAAGCTCCTGTCGGGATACGTTCAGTTTATTTTCCTGGGCAATCACTTTGGCGTTATCTTCCTGAACTTTCAACCGGCGGGTTTCCAGGTCCGTCAGCGAAAAGAGACCATTGCGGTAGCCTTTCTCGAAGCGTTCAAGCCGGTCGAGGGCAATCTGGTAATTTTTCTGAACGGCAATCAGATCGGTGCTGTCGCTGATGACTTTGAACTGGCTCTGCCGTACTTTGTTACGTGCCGCAGCCAGCTTCACCTGCAAGCCTGCCTGTAGAGCCGCCAGTTGCCCATCCAGCGCCGAAATTTTAGCCCCTGTCGCTGTCAGGCTGCCTTGCTTGGCGTCCAGCTGTTCATCCAGTCGCTGGGGCAGGTTGGGATCGAAATAGTCGTCTTTGATCTCGGAAATAACCAGCAAGGTATCGCCCTTCCGAACGGCCTGTCCTTCCTGAATTTTCCAACGCTCAATTCGGCCCGCGATGGCATTCTGCACCGTTTGTGGCCTGTCCTGAGGGGTTAGTGCGGTTACACTGCCCTCGCCGTTAATGTTCTGTTGCCAGGGTAAAAACAGCACCGCCAGGCTGAGGAACAAGATGATCAGCATCCAGCGACCCAGCCGTCGACCGGCATCGGGCTGGGGTAAGGTATGCAGGGTCTTGAGCGGGTAGTGGTTAAACAGCTGTTCGTCAACCCGCTGATTGGATATGTTAAGCATGGGTTTCTGTATCTGTTTCTAAAGGTAAATCGGTGACGGTTGCAATTTTTTCAACGGCGGTCAGCAAGTCAAACACAGTATCAATGCCAGAAATTAACTTTTCGACCGAGCTGGTTATCAAAACAATAACGAGTTCGGCGGCTACAAACTGACCCAGCGACATTTCCCGACTTACCACCAGGGTTGTTCCTAAAATAAGCAGGCCCCCCGTCACGATGGTCTTGAAGGCGACGGCGCTGTAGAAGAATCGTTTCAATACTTTGAAGTGAGCCGATCGATAGGCTACGTAGTTGGCTACCAGGTCGTCCATACGGTCTATGGGTTCCATCGAGTCTTCCCGATGGCGGATCAGGGGCAGATCGCGGGCCAGATCTTCGAGCCAGGCCACCACCTTATATTTATACTTCGATTCGTTGAGGCTGGTGCGCAAGCCAGAAGGGCCATAAATCCAGCTTATAGCCACGATGGCCACCAGTGTAAACAAACCAAAGGCCAGAAAGACAGGGTGGTAAAATGAGAGCAGGATAATGCCGAACAGAATCTGTACCGCAGCGGCCGTCAGGTCGATGAGCAGTTTAGGCAGCCCTTTCTGAATGGTGAGCACATCGAAGAAGCGGTTCATCAGTTCAGGCGCGTAATAATCCGACAGAGCTTTGGGGTCGATGCGGGGCAGTCGATAGGTAAATTCAAAAGCGGCTTTGGCAAAAATACGCTGTTGGAGCACTTCGACCAGTGTCATTTGACCAACCAGTAGCAAGCCTGTAATGAGGACGCCTAGTACGACCATGCCAATCAGTACATACACTGAGCTGAAAACCAGTCCACCGGAAACCAGATTAAAAACGGCCTGAATACCGAGTGGCAAGGACAAACTAATTACGCCGGTTACGAGCGCATACAAGTAGATGTAGCCAATATCTTTTTTCTCCGTGCCCAGCAGCCGGAATAGCCGTTGCAGTGGAGAAGGCTGGGCTTGCGGGTAGGTGACTGAAGCCATATTAAAAAGGTTTAATCTCTTGATAGTAATACTATCAGTTATGCAAACATAACTTTTATGTCTGAAAGTTCGTTTCTTTGCTTACCGTTTTTTATGTCAGCGGTGTTTACGTTCGATAAATGGAATACACTGTACTGGTGCGGATGAACGAGAAGTTATTTCTACGTGATCCAGAGAGCTCAGAATTAGGTCGGCGAATAGTTCGGCAAGGTATCCTTTTGATGGCAGATATTGGCTTCGAAGAAATGACATTTCGTAAGTTAGCTGATCGCATCAACACAAAAGAAGCCAGTATCTATCGTTATTTTGAAAATAAGCATCGTTTGCTGGTTTATGTTGTTGCCTGGTATTGGCAATGGCTTGAATACCAGCTTATTTTTCAGACCAATAATCTGCCTGATCCCAGAGAGAAGCTGGAGCGGGTGCTGAAGTTGCTGTTACTCAAAGATGTCAGTTCTTTCAGCTCGCAACCTGTTGCCGACGAACTGGACATTGTGGCCCTGCACGGCATCGTTATTCGTGAAGCTAGCAAAGCCTACCTGACACGCCACATTACGGAGGATAACCGGCAGCAACTCTTCAAACCCTATAAAGATTTGTGCAGCCGTATTGCCGGTATTATTCTGGAGTACCGTCCCGATTATCCGTTTGCTCGCTCGCGTGCCAGTTCAATCATTGAAACCGCTCATTATCAGGCATTTTTTATGCAAAATTTACCGTCGTTAACGGATTTTGGTTCGAAACCCAACGAGACGCCTTCGCCAGAAAACGATGAGCGTCTGCTGCGCTTTCTTCAGCATCTCCTCTTTTCCTCACTCGAAACAGATACGTTCTGACCAAGATTATAAGTTCATACCGCTGCCCCGATCACTATAAAAAATCACCGGCTTTCGAAGTTCGAAGTGCCGGTGAAGAATACTACCAACCTAATTTCTAAAAATTGATTAGAGAAGGCAATATAAGAATGAATGGATACAATCTATAAATATTTATAAAATACACTGAATTAGTTAAAATAATTTTATTGGCTTTACCCTGTCCTTCCGCATACGCTCGCGTATTCATGCTGAAAGCTATCCAACTGCTAGGGTAGCCATGTTTGCCTATATATAATCTTATGACCTTACGTAGAATAAATTACTACATAAACTATAATTGAACGAATAATATATTTAATTAAAATTATTGTAAGGAATTTTATTTTATAGATCTGATACTTAGTAAAATATAATAATTTATAATTGTCCTTTAATCTACGTTATAGTTTTTCTTGTATAAACTCTCTATCGCTAATTGCATGAAAGAACGATTATTTGCACTTCTCTGCTTACTCCCTTTGCTTTCAGTGGCCCAGCAGCGCGTTGTGCGTGGTAAAGTGAGCGATGCTAATGGGAAAGAATCCCTCCCGGGCACAACCGTGACGGTGAAAGGTGGTACTGCGGGTACAGTAACCGATGCGCAGGGTACCTATCAGATAAATGTTCCTGACAAATCAGCAACGCTGGTTTTCTCGTCTGTCGGCTTTCAACTACAGGAGGTGTCTGTTGGTAATCAGCAAGTTATTGATGTGTCGCTTATTGCCGATACCAAGCAACTAAGTGAAGTTGTAGTAACGGCAGCGGGTATAAAACGAGACAAAAATGCGCTCGGCTATTCAGTATCAACCCTGGATGCCAACAAGCTGGCCCAGCGATCAGAACCGGACCCGCTCCGGGCACTTACCGGTAAAGTGGCGGGTGTCAATGTACAGGGGTCGGGTGGGGCCGCCGGTGGTGCAACAAATATTACTATTCGGGGAAACTCCTCGTTAGGCAATAACAACCAGCCCCTGTTTGTTGTCGATGGAGTACCCTTTGATAATTCCAGTTTTGGTGGTACAGATGGTACCGTGGGTGGCTCGACTGTTACTAACCGGGCCTTCGACCTGGACCCGAACAACATCCTGACCATGACGGTGTTGAAAGGTGCTGCTGCGGCAGCGCTTTACGGTTCCAGAGCGGCTAACGGAGCAATTATTGTGACCACAAAAGCTGGTAAGAGTACCAGCCGAAAAGGGCTTGAGGTTACGTATAGTACTGGCTATTCAACAGAAACGGTAGCCGGTTTGCCGGAATATCAAACCAAGTACGGCCAGGGGACAAACTTCGATTACCGGAGTGGCGTATTCGGTTCGTGGGGGCCTCCTTACGCGGGTTACACCAGCCTGATTCCAACACGGGCCACCATTCCGCATCCGCTCACGACGAATAACCGCTACCCATCAACGGTATTTCCGCAGTTTTATCAGGCCGATGGCATAACACCCATTCAGGTACCTTACCAGTCGTATTCGCAGGGTAACGCCAAAAATTTCTTCCGGACAGGAAACGTCTTTGAAAACGCCCTCTCAGTATCGACAGGGGGGGCGAAGGGGAATTTTACAGTGGGCCTTTCCCGGACGGGCAATCAGGGTGTAGTGCCTGAGAACCAGATTACCCGTACCGGAATAAACATTGGTGGTAACGCCCAACTGGACAACAAGTTCTACGTGAGCGGTGCCCTGAACTACGTCAACACCGAACAGGTATCTCCGCAGGTGACGGCGGCCAATGGCAGCGGTAGTTCCATCATGGATATCCTGATGTTCGTGCCCACCAGCTTCGACCTGACGGGCTACCCAAATACCAATCCGCTAAACGGCAACAACGTATATGACCGCGTTGGTACGGATAATCCTTACTGGTCGGTCAAAAACAGTCCGACGATTAGTAAGGTGGATCGGTATTACGGAAACGTTGTGTTGGGTGTTGATCCGCTGCCGTGGCTGAACGTGCAGAATACCGTTGGGTTCAATGCGTATACCGACCGGCGTGTGGTTGTCAATGGAAAAGGCGGGGATTACTTCCCGAACGGCAACATTACGAACGACAATATCTATCGGCAGGAGCTGGACAACACCCTGCTTGTAACGGCAACGAAACCCCTTTCGGAAAACATTGGCCTGAAAGTAATTCTGGGTAACAACGTTAACCAGCGGGTAACCGAGCGACAGGTCGTGTTTGGCGATGGGATCATTTTTCGGGGCATCAACTCGCTGAATAACACCAGCGTGACCATTCCCCGCGTGTTGCCTAACAACCGGAATAACTTCAAGCAACGTTACTTCGCGTTCTTCACGGATATTTCGCTTGACTACAAAAACTACGCGTTTTTAAACCTCGTAGCCCGTAACGATGTCTCGTCTACACTGCCCGCCAGCAATCGGAGCTACCTGTATGGCGGGGCCAGTGCTTCCCTGATCTTTACCGAAGCGTTGAAGCTGCCTAAAAACGTTCTTTCGTTTGGTAAGCTTCGGGCGGGGTACACACGGGTAGGTAATGAAGCTACACCTTACCAGACGCAAACCGTGTACATCGCCAATCCTGTTCTGGGCGTTGGCACCGGCACGGGGTCAATCTCATCGCCGTTCAGCGGTCAAAGCACACTATCTGAATCAGACTTGCTGGCTAACTCAGAGTTGAAGCCAGAGTTCATTACCGAGCTTGAGGTGGGTACGGAATTGCAGTTTTTTAATAACCGGATTGGCCTGGATATCACCTATTACAACAAGATCAGTACGTCGCAGATTTTCACGGTCAACGCTACTCCCTCATCGGGGTATACGCAGCGGGTAATTAACCTGGGGCGTTCGTCTAACGAAGGTATCGAGATTGGTCTGACGGCAACACCCGTAAAACTCAAGAACGGGTTTAGCTGGGATATTTCGTCGGCCTTTACCATGAACCGTAACATTGTACTGGACATAGGTGCGCTGAAAGAACTACCGTACGGTGGTTTCTCAGATCTAGGCAGCGTACACATTGCCGGTCAGCCCTACGGACAGATTCGCGGGTCGACGTATGCCAGAGATGAGGTGGGCAATATCCTGGTCAACCCGAATACAGGGAAGCCGATTCTGAGTGGTAAAACGGCCGCTATCGGTAACCCGAATCCAGATTTTATTCTTGGCATAACCAATACCTTTACTTACAAAGGACTTACGCTCAGCGCCTTGTTTGACTGGAAGAAAGGGGGCGACATGTATTCTTTTACGGCCTATGAACTGCTTAGCCGGGGCGCAACTAAAGATACTGAAGAGCGGGAGGCCATTCTGGTTGGGCCGGGTGTGCTAGGTGATGTGAACACGCTGAAACCTTTACTGGATGGCGAAGGCAAAAAAATTCCTAACAACATCGGTATTGCCGTAGCGGATTACTATTTCACGGGCGGCTTTGGTCCGGGTGGCGCGGGCGAAACGAATATCTTCGACGCCACCGTTTTCCGGCTTCGTGAAGTATCGCTGGGGTATCAGTTCCCGAAGAAATGGCTGGCTAAAACACCCTTTGGCGGTGCATTCCTATCCGTCAGTGGGCGCAACCTGTGGTATCTGGCTCCCAACTTTCCCAAGTACCTGAATTTCGACCCCGAAGTTAGCTCGTTGGGTGCCGGCAATTCACAGGGCTTCGATTTCATTGGTATACCGACAACCCGCCGTCTGGGTGTCAACCTGCGGTTCAGCTTCTGATTTTATTCATCAATCCCATTCGAATACCAACTATGCGATTTATAGTTTCCATACGACGTCTTTCTCTGGTGGGCCTGTTGTTTATCAGCTGGTCATGCAACAAATTCGTTGACATCAATACCGACCCAAACAACCCGGTTACGCCGGTTCTGGAGTTGCTCCTACCCGCTACGCAAGTTTCGATGGCGGGTAGTTTGCGGGATGTAAATCAGGGCACATCCATCGTGATGCAGCACCTGTACTCGAGTAACACCAGCCGTAATTTTCAGGATGGTACCGATTACCAGCAATCGTGGAATGCCCTGTATACCCAAACATTGAATGATATTGAGATTATCATTCGGGAGGGAACCCGCCTGCAACGCTGGGATTATGTAGCCATTGCCAAACTGCAAAAAGCCTATATCTACAGCCTCATGGTGGATATGTGGGGCGACATTCCGTACACGGATGCTACGCAGGGCAATACCATCTCCGACCCGGCCTTCGAAAGTGGTGCCACCATCTACGACAAACTCTTTGTCCTGATCGACGAAGGACTGGCCGATGCTGCCAAAGGGAACTTCGCCATCCAGCCCACCACCGCCGACATTATCTATAGAGGGGATAAAGCGGCCTGGATCCGCATGGGTAACTCGCTGAAAATAAAGCTGTTTAATCAGATTAGGCTCGTGCAGCCCGATAAGGCTAAGGCGGGAATAGCAGCCCTATTAAGCAGCAATGCCCCCCTTATTACGACCAACGCGCAGGATTTTGCCTTTCGATTCGGCACCACAGAAACCCCGGCCAACCGGCACCCCTGGCACCGGGCCGAATACCAGGCGGGTAAAAGCTACTACATGAGTCAGGGATTCATTGAGCGGCTGTTCAATACTGACGACCCCCGAATCCGGTATTACTTTTACCGGCAGACGTCGAACTATACGGTAGGCTTCACCCCAACGGGCAACGGTTATTTTGGCCGTTATACCGGCGATGCCACCGCATCGCCCAATGATAACGCCCTGAAAGCAACCGTGGGCGTGTACCCGGCAGGTGGTCTGTACGATAACAGCCCGATCAATAATATCCCGACTACCAATGTGTTCGTCACAAATTCAGGAGCTACATCGGCCCCCAAGGTTGTCACGAACCTGGATGGCTCCGGCGCGGGCGTTTTTCCGTTCATTACCAATGCCATGGTGAAGTTTATTCTGGCCGAAGCTGCCTTGACGATGGGTACGACCGGTGATCCAAAACAGTTATTTCAGGATGGTATCACGGCTCAGCTAAATAGTGTCAACACAATTTCGACCACGTCGGGCAATTCGGCACCTGTATTGCCTGCGGCTACCATTACGGCTTTTGTGGCAAATCGCACGGCTCAGTACGATGCGGCTGATGCGGCCGGAAAACTGAACGCCATCATGACGCAGAAATACATCGCCCTCTACGGGAATGGTATGGAAGCGTACAATGATTACCGGCGGACTGGATTACCGGTATTACCGGCTCCGATTGCTCCATTGAACACGTTTCCGCTCCGGCTAACCTACTCCATCACGGAACTATCGACCAACGTAACTATTTCCGACAAAGCCGACCAGCTTCAAACCGCTCAGCAAACAACGCCCGTTTTCTGGGACAAGTAAACCGACGCAACCATGAAAAAGATCATACTATATTTTTCTCTCCTTCTGTTGGTCGCCCTGGATTCCTGTAAAACAGAAGATTATGTTTGGGAGAACTGGGCGTATACCGCTGTTCCGCTGGTGGCTGTAAACACCGGCAAGTCGGCCCTGCCGACTATCGCTACATCTAACACGTCCTTTTTTGACTTGGGTGCGGCTGATCTTGGAAGTCAGGTGTTTGAATACACGCTAACCTGGGAAGGCTTCGGAAAAGCGGAAGTCAAGTCAATTGACGTGTATCTAGGTTTTGTCAAAGCCCCCGCTACTGGTAACCCGGCTTACCCGATCGTGGTGTCGCAGCCAGGCGGACTTTACCCGAGTGTAACCCAGTTCCCGTTACCAAGCCGCGTAGGAACGAACGATAAACTGTACGAAACAGTAACGCAGTTCCCCAAAACGTTCACCGTAACGGCGGCTCAAATGGCGGCCTTTACCAAAACGACGCTGACGACTGTTGCCCAGAATGATTACTTCATTTTCAAATTTATTCTAAACCTGGCCGACGGACGACAGATTGCGGGCTATCAGGAAAACGTGTGCGACGAAGCCCGTGGCGAAGTCGGCGATTGCCGCGTTGGCGTTCGCTTCCGCAGGAAATAATGTAGTGGGTGAACGTGAGTGGAGTAGTCAAGTACTAATCTATTACTCCACTCACGTTCACCCACCACACTACTCCACCAATTAACCACTCCACTCACTCAACTAATAACCACTAACCCAAACCTAACTCAATGCGTTTTTTATCCAGCACATTCTTTCTTGCCCTGTTGCTGAGTCTGACGACAGCATGGGCACAAACTGTCCCGTCGCCAAAAGAGCATTTTGGCTTTAACATCGGCGATAACTATCAGCTCGCCACCTATACGCAAACCGAGGCTTATTTTAAGAAAGTAGCCGCTGCATCGGACCGGGCCAAACTCGTGGATATTGGAATGACCGAAGAAGGTCGCCACCAGTACATGCTGATCGTGTCCTCGCCGGAGAACCTCAAGAAGTTAACTCGCTATCAGGAGATCTCCCAAAAGCTGGCGCGGGCCGAAAACCTCACCGATCAGCAGGCCCACGCACTGGCCGATGAAGGCAAAGCGATTGTCTGGATCGATGGCGGCATCCACGCCACCGAAACAGTGGGGACGCACCAGCTTATCGAAACGATCTGGCAGTTGGTAAGCCGGAAAGACCCCGAAACGATGCGTATTCTGGATAAGGACGTTATCCTGCTCACTCACGCCAATCCTGATGGGCAGGAACTGGTAACGAACTGGTACATGCGCGAAGCCACTCCCGAAAAACGGTCGCTCGACAACGTTCCCCGTCTGTATCAGAAGTACATCGGACACGACAACAACCGCGATTTCTTTATGCTCAACATGAAAGAAACGCAGAATATCGCTCGTCAGCTGTTCGTTGACTGGATTCCGCAGATCATGTACAACCACCACCAGCGCGGCCCGGCGGGTTCGGTGCTGGCGGGGCCGCCGTACCGCGATCCATTCAACTACGTGTTCGATCCCATGATGGTAACGGGTATCGACGCGCTGGGTGCCGCTATGATCAACCGGTTGAACTCGGAAAACAAACCGGGCTTCACCCGACTGGGCGGCTCGGTTTTCTCGACCTGGTATAATGGCGGGCTGCGGACCACCACCCACTTTCACAACATGATCGGCCTGCTCACCGAAATCATCGGCGGTCCAACGCCGGAAGATGTGCCCCTGGTGCCCAAACGCCTGATTCCGAACGGTAACACACCTTTCCCGGTCACGCCACAAAAGTGGTACTTCAAGCAGTCAATCGACTATTCCGTATCGCTGAATTATGCTGTGCTCGATTATGCCGCCCGTCAGTCGGATCATCTGTTGTACAACATTTACCGCATGGGTAAAAACTCCATCGAGCGGGGGAGCAGCGATTACTGGGCGCTCTCGCCAAAGCGGATCGACGCCATTGAAGACGCGTACAATAAAGACCCAAAAAAGGTGGTTCCGCCGTCCAGTGCGGCTCTGGCGCAGTACGGTATGATTCCGAGAGGAGGGGGAATGCCCATGAAGTATTATGATACCATCATGAAAGCGCCCGTTCTGCGCGATCCTCGCGGGTATATTATTCCCAAAAATCAGCCTGATTTCGCTACGGCCGTTAAGTTCATCAACGCGTTGATTCGAACCGGCATCCAGATTCAGGAAGCAACGGCCGACTTCACCGTAGCGGGCAAAAAATACCCGGCGGGTTCGTATGTTGTAAAGACCGATCAGGCGTTCCGGCCGCACCTGCTGGACATGTTCGAGCCACAGGATCACCCCAACGATTTCCAGTATCCGGGTGGCCCGCCGGTTCGTCCGTACGATGCCGCTGGCTGGACACTCGCTTACCTGATGAACGTTAAATTCGACCGTATTCTGGATGGCTTCGATGGGCCTTTCAAGAAACTGCCGTATGGCGAACTACAGTCGCCGGAAGGAGCTATTGCGGGGGCATCGGGTGCCGGTTATGTACTGAGTGCCAAATCGAATAACTCGTTTATTGCGGTCAATGACCTGCTGGCTTCGGGCGTTGAGGTGTATCGGCTTCCGAACGGCGTTGGCGAGAAAGCCACCGTTGAGGCTGGGGCTTTCTACGTTCCTGCATCGGCGAAGGCAAAATCGTTGCTTGACAAATCGGCGAAAGACCTTGGCATCCTGGTGACGGGTCTGTCAAAGCGCCCAGCCGGGTCGATGACCAAAGTGGCCCCCATGCGCATTGCCCTGTGGGATACCTACGGGGGTTCGATGCCGTCGGGTTGGGTGCGCTGGATGATGGAGCAGTACCATTTTCCGATGAAAGTCGTCTATCCGAATGATATCGATGCGGGTGATTTAAAGAAGAAATTCGACGTCATCGTTTTCGTAACCCGCGCCATTCCGCCAGTTGGCGGCAAAGAGGAGGATATCTTTAGCCTGATGGGTTCTGAAGCGAAAGTGGAAAATACCCCCGCCGAATTCCGCCCGTGGCTGGGTAAAATCACGGCAGCCAAGTCGGTGCCGCAGATAAAATCGTTCCTGGAAGCGGGCGGTACGGTGGTTACTATTGGCAGCAGCACCAATCTGGCGTATCACCTAGGCTTACCGGTGAAAAACGCCCTGACGGAAATGACGGCAAGTGGTGCCGAGCGGCCTTTGCCCGGCGAGAAATACTACATTCCCGGTAGTGTATTGCGCGTGAGTCTGGACTCGACCCAGCACGCTACCTGGGGCATGTCGAACCAGAGCGACGTGTATTTCGATGCCAGTCCGGTATTTAAAATTGCGCCCGATGCCATTGCCAAAGGACTGGTGAAACCACTGGCCTGGTTCGACAGCAGTAAGCCACTCCGTAGTGGCTGGGCGTGGGGACAGTCGTATTTGCAAGGCGGTGTAGCGGCTTTCGAAGCGCCCGTTGGTGCGGGTAGGCTGTACGCGTTCGGCCCTGAGATCACGTTCCGGGCGCAGTCGCACGGTACGTTCAAGCTTCTGTTCAATCAGCTGTATACCACGGGTTCGAGTAGCCAGTCGGCCGTGGCTCCGGTAGCAGGACAGGAGTAACAAATTTGCTACATTTACAGCCCGAATGGCTCTGTGTGGGTAGTGCGTTTTTACGCTCCTGCATAGAGCCATTCGGGCTTAATAATCTACGCTACTTTATGGAAATCGGTAATCTGTTTGCTTCTATTCCCGGCTCGTTACCCGAGGAGTTGTTCGACGAAATACTCACCGGTGGTGCTTTCAAGCTGGAACGTATCGTCTCGAAAGGGCATACTTCACCCGAAGGGTTCTGGTACGACCAGGACAAGCACGAATGGGTGCTGCTGGTGAAGGGCGCAGCCATGCTTCAGATCGACGGCATTGACGAACCCGTTAAACTGCTGCCGGGGATGCACATCAACATCCCCGCTCACCTGAAGCACCGGGTGGCCTGGACAAAAGAAGATGAGGAGACGATCTGGCTGGCAATCTTTTACTGATGGTAGGGACGATCGCTCAAAAATAGTATTTTGCTTTACTCTCCCGCAAACACGCCTTCCTGTGGGTCGTGCGTGACAACCCGCTCTATCTTGCCCACCAGGAAAATATAGGAACAGGCACCAATCAGGCCCAGGGCTCCGACGAAGACGAGTGCGGGTTTGAAATCGCCGTCCTTCGCCAGATAGCCGATCACGATAGGCACCACGATGGACGCCAGATTACCCATGAAATTGAACACGCCACCTGTTAAGCCAATCAGATGTTTGGGTGATAAAATAGAAACGAATACCCAGGAGATCAACGCCATGCCCGAGCCAAAGAAGGCCAAAGCCATAAAGGCGATGATCAGTGCGGTATCGTTCGTGTAATTGGCCCCGACAATGCTGATCGACAGCAGTAAACCGATGATGATCGGGGCTTTCCGCGCCATCGTTACCGATTTTCCCTGCTTCACCAGTCTGTCGGAAACGAAGCCGGAAAGGAGCAGCCCCGCGCAGGCCGCCAGAAAAGGTACCGATGCCAGATAGCCCGATTTGATGAAATCCAGTCCACGGTATTTGACCAGATACGTTGGAAACCACGTCAGGAAGAACCAGAGCATAGAGTTAACGGCAAACTGCCCGATGTAAACGCCCCATAAGGTGCGGGAGGAGAACACCTGCTTCACATTTACCCAGCTCCAGACAGACGCTTTGTTTGTGCCTGCCTGTCGACCTCTGAACAGGCCGCCCCCTTCTTCGATGTAGGTTAGCTCAGCTTCGTTTACCTTCGGATGGTCGAGTGGGTCGCGGTAGAACAGGTACCAGACTATACCCCAGATCAGCCCAACGATACCGGTACATACGAACAAACCCTGCCACCCGAACTGACTCTGGATATAAGTCAGTACGGGTGTTAAAAACGCAAGGCCGATAAACTGCCCCGAAACATACAACGCAATGGACGAAGCCCGTTCGTGTTCGGGAAACCAGCTTGTAACAATGCGGTTGTTGATGGGGTAGGAAGGTGCTTCAAACGCGCCCGTTGCTAGCCGAAGCGAAAAAAGGCCGGCAAATCCCCGTACAAACCCCTGGCAAACAGTGGCCAAAGACCAGGTAATTAGACAAAACGCGTAGAGAATTCGGGGGCCAAAGCGGTCGGCTATGAGGCCACCCGGTATTTGCAGCAGGGCGTACGTCCAGCCAAAGGCCGAGAAAATGAACCCCAACTGTTCAGACGATAGGTTCATGTCTTTACTCAGCGCTGTTCCCGCCACCGAAATATTGCTCCGGTCGAGGTAGTTGATGACCACGTTGATAAAGACGAGCGCCAGCATACTATAGCGCACCCGTGTCTTTTTGTCTTTGCCGATTACTTGTTCCATTTCTTTACGTGTTGGTTAGGGGTGGTCAAGGATGGTTAGGTTTTGTCAGGCGGTGGTCAAGTGCGGTCAGGTAATGGTTAGAATTGGAAATCCTTGACAATACCTGACCCTTCCTGACCACCCTTGACAAAAAAATTACCTTGCCGTCCAGCCGCCGTCGACGGTTAGCATGGAGCCGACCATGTACGAACCGGCATCGCTGGCCAGAAAAATAGCGGCTCCCTGAATCTCCTGAAGTTGACCCCAGCGACCCAGCGCCGTGGCACCTACTACAAACTTGAGCCCTTCTTCTGTATCGGCGATGGGAAGGTTCATTTCGGTGAGGAAGGGACCGGGACAAATGGCGTTGACGTTGATGTTGAACGGGGCCAGTTCCAGCGCCAGAGCGCGGGTCATCTGCACAACGGCCCCTTTGCTGGCTGTGTAGGGAGTCCGGTTCGATAAACCTACTAAACCCAGCGTACTCGCCAGATTGATGATGCGGCCCCGACCATCTTTTTTCATGTAGGGCGTTACAGCCCGGCAGCATAACCAGGTACCCGTTACGTTGACTTCCATTACCTTGCTGAACTCGGCGGGGGTAAGCTCGTCAATGGGACCGCGAATGTTGATACCGGCGCTATTGATCAAAATGTCGATCCGGCCAAAGGCATCGAAAGCTGCAAGTGCCATCGCTTCGGCCTGTTCGGCGTTCGCTACGTCCGCTGCGAAGGACAAGGCTGTTACGCCATAATCGGTAGCTAGTTCCTGAGCGGCTGCTGCGCCTTCATCGGCGTTGCGGTTCACCAGCATGATGTTGGCACCGGCCGAGGCCAGTCCGGCCGCCATGGCTAAGCCTAATCCTTTGGAGCCACCCGTAATGATGGCTGATTTTCCGGTAAGGTCAAATAGACGGACGCCCGGAAGTAGTTCTTTACTCATTTTTTATCGTTTGTGGTTGTATTGCTTTTAATCATAAACCTATAAGGTTTTGAAAACCTTATAGGTTTGAAGCGACTACACCAGCCTCAGCTTCGCTTTGCTGTAATTGATGCAGGCGACAATGTTTTCCTCTTCGAGGGCCAGCTTTTCATCGGTACTTAACTGAGCAACTCTTGGAAGGCCGCCGGGGTATTTATGTTGCTTCACCAAGCGGAGCATACGTGCCAGATCGGAACCGGGCACGCTGCCCATCGTTTCCCAATAGGCATTGGTCAGGCAGGGAATTTCCAGCGGGTCGCGGGTGATCATTTCCAGGCTGAAAGTACCCGACGGATTGTGCTTTTTACATAGCTCGACCATCTTTGGTAAATCCAGAATGCCTTTGCCCATGGGTACTTCCGACAGCAGATAGCCATCGGCGTATTCCTCCACCGCCATGTCTTTCACGTGGGTGCTGAAGGTATACGGCGCCAACGTCTGAACGACTTCCATCGGGTCTTCGAGCAGGGCCATGCTGTTGCCAAAGTCAAGCGTTACGCCAATCCATTCGCTGTTGACCTGCTTTAGCAGGTTGACCAGATCCGGGGCGCGCCAGTCTTTGTGGTTTTCGACACCCAGCTTTACTTTGTACTTGCGCAGCACCGGCTCAGCCAGTTGAAGCGACGCCAACGCAGTTTTTTTTAACTCCTCAAAAGCTGCGGGCGAGTGGTAGGTTTCGTAGCGTCGGCCCGTCGAACAAACCGTTCGCAGTACCTGGGCTCCGGCTTCGCGGGCGTTGATAACATCCTGCTCAAATTTGGGGACGTCCTCCGCTTTTTTGGGTAGACCGATGGAGCCTTCCAGATAGAGGCCATATTTCTCGCGCTCATCGCGTACTTTTTTGGCAAAATCCGTCGACCAGCCGTTTACGATCACCTGGACCCCACCGGCACCCAACTGGTGGCAATGGTCGAGCAACTGAATGGCGTTGGTAAAGGCCGGATACTTTTTGCTGTCGGCTTTCGAGTTCCAGCGGCTCCAGTACGAATGCACCACAATACCCATTGGCCGGTCTTTTAAAAAAGCTGGCAGTTGCGGAAACGACAGCGCCAGGGCACCAAGGGATGCGTTTTGTAAAAAATCTCGTCTTTCCATTACTGTAAGGAAGGTTAGGAGTTCAGGTAACCGGGTTATTTGCCGCTGGTGGCTTTACCTTCGGAGATGTAATTGTTCAGCTCTTTGGCCGTCCAGGGAACTACCCGGCCCTGCGAGGTAACACGTGTCATACTCACCACCCGCTTGCCGATAGGGCCGGCATTGTTGCCCCACTCGTTGCGGATATACATCAGAATGGCCGTGATAGAGCCGTCGTCCATGGTCGAATGAGAGGGCATGACCGGTAAAATATCTGGTACATCATACACCCGTTTGGCTACCTCTACGGGGCCTTCCATGCCGTGAAGGACAATGAGCGACAGCCGTTTTTCATCGCCCAGAACCCAGTCGGAGCCGATGAGCGGGGGCGCAAATCGCTTGAGTCCGGCACCGTCGGTTCCGTGACAGCCCGAGCAGGTGCTGAGGTAAATCTGCCGCCCCGACGCAAATAGTTTTTGCTCGTCGTCGTTCAGCAGACTCTTTTTGGGTAAGGCTGTCTTACTGGCAACGTGACCGGGCCACTCGAACATGGCATTTAATACAGCCAGCCGCTCAGGTGTGATTTTATCCGTTGGTTGAGTCAAGATTTTAGGAGCCGCTGCCAGCTTAACGGGCTTTAGTTTGCTGGTGCTGCCCTGAATCGTCAGGCTGGTGAGCATGGCTTTTTCCTGCCAGTTCGCTGTTTTGCTAATATTGAGCCGGTTGAGTAGTGCCGCTAATTCGGTCGGGTTACGTTTGCGAATGACCGACGTAGTAAGCATTTCCAGAAAGATTTCCTTAGCCGGTTCCTGCGTTTGCCATTGGGGTGAGGTCAGTAGGGTTTGTAAAAAGGCCAACTCCTGATTGAACAGACTGCTCAGGGCTGCATCCCGAATCAGGGCCGATTCGCCGTACTTGTTCAAGATGCCCGCTAACAGGCGCTGCGAAGTTGCCGGGTCCAGAACCCCCGCCGTAAGCGTCATCTGTAGAACCTGCTCGATGGGCGCTTTCTCCCACTGGTTTAGTAGTTGCTCGCCTAGCTTTGTCCGAACGGCTTTATCGGCCTTCGCGAAGGGTTCCAGCAAACGCAGGGCCGTTGAACTGACCAGCGGGTCGGCATCGGTCAGCTTCGCGGAAAGCAGATCAGGACTGCTCATTTTTAAGCCATCCAACGTCCACAAGGCGTGAAAACGACCCAGGTTGCTGGTGCCTCTTCGGGCCAGATCGGTCAACGCCAACTGTACACTTTTGTCGTTTCGCTCGATGAGCAGCCGCTGGGCCATGTCGCGGTGCCAGCCGTCGGGGTTGGCTAGTTCAGCCACCAGATCAGCCGATGAAGCCGCCGATAGTTTCTTCGCTTTTGCCGGTTGCCAGTTCTCCGGCACGATGCGCCAGATACGGCCCCGATGGACGGGAAGGACCAGATCTCGCTCAATCGTTTTTTCTTTCAGATAGGGCGTTACGTAGGCGCTGTGCTGGATAAGACCTCGGTACATATCGGCTACGTACAACCCGCCATCGGGTCCCGTTGCGGTGTGAACTGGTCTGAACCGCTCGTCGGTCGACGCCAGAAATTCCTTGCCGGGATGCGGGTCGCGGGCGGCAATCAGCAAATCTTTATATTCTGATAGGTTACGTTTGATAAGGTTTCCGGCCGGCTCGCACACGAATACGTTGTTGTAAAAAGGCGCGGGCAAGGTTTGCGCCCGATACACGAGGGGTGAGCAGGCGGCCGTAAATTCCAGTAAGCGCCCGTCTTTATCGAGTGTTCCCGGTATATAGCCCCGGTTAACGGCGGGGTTGGGACGGATGGGGTATACGCGCCGGTCGATGGTAAGGCCGTGGTCGATGCCCGTGGTAGGCGTGTGGTGTTTGTTGCGGGATAAGTAATTAGGCGGCACCAGATCGGCGTGGAGTTGCGACCAGTTGTAGTTGTAATGCAGTCGGCCGCGGTCGTCGTGGCTGATGCCCCACTGGCCACGCGCTTCGGTGCTGTCGCGCAGCCATTTGCCATCGACCTCACGATAGCGGAAGCGTGATTTGGCGTTGTAAAACCAGTTGTCCATACTGCGCCAGAGTCCGTTGCCCGAATGTTCGGGAAGGCCGCTGCCCGCGTAGTCTTTGTCGATCAGGGTTTTGGTGTCGGCTTTGAGGTCGCCGTTAGTATCTTTAGTGAGCCATAGTGCGCCACTTTCGGCTACGAGTGCCCCACCTTTAATTAGGGCCAGCGCTCGGGGCATAACCAGGCTATCGAGGTAAACGGTACTGGCGTCCATCTGCCCGTCGCCGTTGGTGTCTTCCAGCACCGAAATGCGTCCAACGGGTTTGTCTTCGCCTTCGCCATTGATGTTAGGCATGAACCCGCGCATCTCGACCACCCACAGCCGACCGTCTTCATCGAAGGTAATCACGACAGGGTCCTGTACCATCGGCTCAGCTGCTACGAGTTGTATTTTCAGACCCGGTTCAAGCTGAAAGGTCGCTTGTTCTTCGGCGGGGGTATGGGCAGGAGAGGGACCATCGTCCAGCAAACTGCCAATCTTGCCCTTGAAGCTTAACAGTCCGAGGAGACTGGCACCCAACACGTATAGGTAATGAACGGGCTTAGCCATGAACGAGATACAGGTTTTTTACTTTCGGAATAACCTTGGTGTGATCAATCCACCAGTTCTTATAAAAGCTTTTTCGGTATTGCAAATACTACAACTTGTTCTATATTTTTTACAATTTGAGCTGTTCTTGCCTGTAGTACCGGCGGGACGGTCGGGCGAGATGTAGGTTACTTCACCGCCGATCGCGACGGTCGGTATTACAGTAAAAACCAGTTACTTTTTGATTTAAAATCTACATTGGTTCACTCGAAGAATACAGTTAGAGCATGTCAAGTCGATTCACAAAGCAGGTTGCTATTGTTACAGGAGGTGCCGATGGCATCGGAAAAGGAATTGCCAAACGAATTGCGTCGGAAGGTGCCAGGGTTGTATTGTTCGACGTCAATACCGCATCGCTAGATCGTACTGTAGCGGAATTCACGGAGCTGGGGCTGGCTGTTAGTGGTCAGACCATCGATATTTCGGATGAAACGTCGGTCATTTCAGCCGTTGATCAGGTCGCTAAAGCCTACAGTCGGCTGGATATCATGGTCAACTCGGCGGGGATTGTGGGGCTAACGAGTACCAAAATCACGGACTATTCGGTGGATGACTACGACCGGATTTACCGCATCAATTTACGCGGAGCATTCCTGATGACGAAGTATGCCATCAAGGCCATGGAGCCGCGCAATTACGGACGAATCCTGCATATGGCGTCCATTGCCGGAAAAGAAGGTAACCCGTTTATGGCCGGGTATTCGTCCATGAAAGCGGGGGTTATTGGACTGGTCAAAGGCGTCGGGAAAGAGTATGCCGAAACGGGCATCACCGTCAATGGAATCGCCCCGGCGGTTATCAAAACAGCCCTTAATGAAGATACTGCCCCCGAACAACTGGCTTATATGCTGGCCAAAATACCCATGAAACGGCTGGGAACGGTGGAGGAAGTGGCATCGCTGGCGGCCTGGATTCTATCGGAAGAAGCTAGTTTCAATACCGGCTTTATCTTCGATCTATCGGGCGGGCGCGCAACGTATTGATAACCCTCACAACCCTCTGTGCGTATTTTGGGTCAAGTGCTGTAAAGACGCGGATATGAAATGGCTATTTCTCGTTCTGCTGCTTGGTTCCTGTCGTCAGGAGCAGGCTATTCTCAGTCAGTGTGGGGTAAATGATCCCCTCACCGACTTACCCTGGCTACAGAAACTGGCCAGCAACAAAGATTTGGGAATAAGTATAGTCCAGGGTACTTACCAGAATCAAACCGTCTATGCTGTTTCAACGTGTGGTCGTTGTTTCGCAGGGCCATACATCACGGTTTATCGGTGTGATGGATCATCCATTTGCAGCGGTCTTGCCGCTGATGCAGCAGCCAGCGGATGCAGTAAAATCGCTCAGAACCTGGACGATAAACGGACGCTGCTCAACGAGTAGGACAGAAAAAGGGAGGTAAACACAAGTTGGTGACAGTTACGGCCCGTTATTAAACGGCTGTTATGCCCATTAAAGCAGCCTATAATTTTCCAGCAGGACTTAGTTCACTCGTTGCATTAACATCCCCGGAATAATAAATAATCCGGCTTGCCAGGTACGGTTTTTAAACTTGGTATCAGAATCGACACCCGGCAAAAATAAATACTCATTGAAGGCGTTGAAATAACCTACTTCCAGACCGATCCATTTGTAGCGGTAAGCTACACGAGCGGTTAGACCTACCTCCACAGGTCGATTGTTACCCGCAGGTGTTGGGGAGTAAGGTGAATAGACACTGTTCTTGACGAGCCAATTCACTTCCGGGCCGACCAACAGACTGAGATTAGTTATTGGATAAAAGCCAATCAAAGGCGTAAGACCTACGTAGTGAAAGCGGTTTTGATACATTACATCGCTGTTTTGATCGTAATGTGCATACCCTTTTTGTTGATAGTTAGCTTCTATACGGTATGCGAACCGTTTGCCAAAACCTTGTTGGTAGAATATACCTGTATAAAAGGCATCACGTGGAGCATATCCTTTATTGGAATATGTATTTCCTGAAGCAGAAATGAAAACGTCAGTCGTCACTCGTTGAAAGCCTCCTTTAATCCCGAAATAGTTCTGAGAACCAGTAGATTGGCCAAGTCCTAAATTGGCTGAAAGAATACTTATACAAGCAATCATTAAATATGTACTTTTCATAAGATCGCGTTGAGTTAATAGATTGTAGATAGGCTTTATTATTGAGCAAAAAGCGTTAGGTCGCTGATATCAACCGGGGTGTTTTTGTAAAGTAACTCTACTACCTGTTACGACATGCGTGCAACAACCAGTCGTTTATTTAAAGTTAACCCCCGTCGTGATACTAAAGCCTTCGAACTTCACCCGCGTAGACCCGGCATCGTACGGAGTCGGATATGAAAAATTGCTCAGGTAGCGTTCGTAACGCAATGTGACAGGAATGCTGATTTTCTGCCCATCAATAGTCACACCGATTCCCGCCAGCCCACTCACCGCCGAGCGGGTTACCGGGGCCAGATTGCTACTGTAAAAGACCGGACAAGGCGCGACAATGCAGTAAACAATCTGCTCCTCTTTGTAGGTGCTGCTGATAATGCGATTATAACTTACACCAGCCTCCAGAAATAGTAGTTTGCCGCTGGGCAGGACGTAGTGCCGATAAACTACCGGAATCTTAACGGTAGAAAGGCTGAAAACAGGTATTGCCCAGCTTGAAACAGGCCTGACATCCCGCACCTGCGTCCAGGACGGTTGAACGTGCAGGGAACCCAGGCTGGTGAGCCGATAGCGCAGGTCGATACCCGCGAGCAGGTCACTGTGTGAGCTGAAATGATCCGGGAGTCGGGTGCTTACGCGGGGATAAGTGTAATTCAGTCCTGCGAATATACCGAAGCCAAACCGGTTGATTTTGACGGTTGCGGACTCCTGCGCGTACAAACTCGTCAGCGTCAGGATCAAAACAAGCAGAGAGGTAAATAGATGTTTCATTGTCAGGTGTGTTGGTCTGTTTTCAGGAAATATCGGTTGTTTAGCTTTACTAAAAAAGCAGGATTCAGGTAGGACGTGATCTTCTTTTTAGCAACTAAGTTGAAATTACCGATTGGTTATGTCCCAAAGCGATTCATACGTTCAAATTTCCTTATTTTTGGCTTAAGGCCCGATTTTAGGCCGTTTTTCAATCATAAACCACGTTATGTCACTGCCTTTGCCCCGTATCACTGCTTTTGCTCTGCTGAGTGCCGGATTTATAACTTTATCTGCCAGTTACTTGCCCCTCGAGGACTTGTTTACAGCGCGCGTGTTCACCCCGGAAAATGGATTTACATCGGGCGTTGAAGGCCCGGCTGTGGATAAGGCCGGTATGCTCTACGCGGTCAATTTTGCGAAGCAGGGGACTATTGGGCAGATTACGCCAACTGGTCAGGCAAGTGTATTTGTTGAGTTGCCGGAAGGGAGCATCGGCAACGGTATTCGCTTCAGCAAACGGGGAGATATGTTCATTGCCGACTACCCGAAACACAACATCCTAAAAGTAGTGATGGGGACAAAAAAACTAAGCGTTTTCGCCAATGAACCCCGCATGAATCAACCTAACGATATTGCCATCGACAGTCAGGACCGGCTCTACGCCAGCGACCCGAACTGGAAAGAAAACACGGGCAATATCTGGCGCATTGACACCGATGGAAAGGTAACCCTGCTCGAAGCCAACATGGGTACTACCAACGGAATAGAAGTTAGCCCCGACAACAAAACGCTGTATGTCAACGAGTCGGCGCAGCGCAAGGTGTGGGCGTACGACTTGTCGAAGGCGGGTAAGGTTAGCAACAAACGGCTGCTGATCGAATTTACGGACTTCGGCATGGACGGCATGCGGTGCGACGCCAAAGGCAATCTGTACATTGTCCGGTACGGCAAAGGCACCGTGGCGAAACTATCGCCCGCCGGGAAACTGCTTCAGGAAATCAAGCTGATTGGTCAGAAGCCCACCAACATCGCGTTTGGCGGCAAAGACGGCCGGACGGCATACATAACCTTGCAGGATAAAGGCAACCTCGAAACTTTCCGCGTCGACACGCCCGGCCAGGAATGGATGATGCGGCAGAAATAGCGCGAATGGAGAGGGTTGAAACCTGTTTACAGATTAAGGCACAAAGTGCACAGAGATTCTACAAGGATAGAAGGCGACCTGTAGAATCTCTGTGCACTTTGTGCCTCTGTGGAAAAAAAACAGTTTTCGGGATCAGATCGAAGCTACAGAGACAGCAACCCCATCAAAAGCCAGAACTGATGAAAAACCATCTGGCTTTTGAGCGCTCCCAGTGCTTTGTACAGCAGATTGGCCACCGATTGCCGGTTAATTTCCATTAAAGCCGCAATCTGGTCGTTTTCCAGCCCGTTATAGAATTTAAGAAAAACAACTTCCTGCTGGCGCTTGGGTAGCGTGTTTATCGCCTGACGTACTTTATATTGACTTTCGGAATCGGCTTCGCTTTGTTCGATTTCCGTTTCAATCGTCTGCCAGTCCGATAGATCGCTAACCTCCAGGCTGTTCAGCGACGATTGTTCTGGCTTACTCCTGCGAAACTCCTGCAACAACTGATTCCGAAGCGATTTGAACAGATAAATCGAGACATACTGAATGGTAGTGGTAGCGCGTTTCTCCCAGATACGGATGAAAATCTCCTGGATCGAATCTTTTATAAAATCCCGATCCTCCGTGAAGTTAGTTGCATAGGCAAACAGGGAGCGGTATTGCCGTTCGGCCAATTGGCAAAAGGCCGCTTTATCTCCATCTTTGGCTCTATGCCAAAGGTTCAGTAAGTATTCGTTCTCTTCGATAAGTCGATGTCGCTGATCCAAAATACCCTGTTTTTTTATCGAAAGGTAAAATAACGGTAAAATTCAGGAAAACATAAATTATACGCCGATGAATTGCGAACGCGACAATCTATCATGCGTTTTCTGATAGATTGTCGAAAGATAATTATGCAGTCGTCAGCTTATGTTTATCGGGATAGTGTAAAGCCACGAACCGATCGACCCGATGCGCCCACCAGTAAATCAATACGTCCGGCAACGTTCACGGTCGCAAAATCACGCACATCGCCATCCCAAGCCAGGCCCGATGTAGCCATCGGCACGTAAGTGAAATGCCCTTTGCCCCGATTTAAAAACAACTGCCCCCGGTTAGCATCGTCCTTGCCCAACCGAACCCGGTTATACTCGCGGTTGCCGCCCACAATTAGGTCGGGCAGGCCATCGTGATTGACATCTACGGCCGCTAGGGCATAGGCCGGAGCCGTCTGCGCTTCGATGGGTAGGGGTTGCCAGGTAAAGGAGGGCGATTGCTCACCATTACTCATAAATACGCCACTTTGTAGGGTGGATGCTTCGAGTTTTTGCGCCTGTTTTAATTCATCCGGCCCAAATAGATCGGTAATAGTGGCTTTCGAATAGCTGGTGTAATCGGTGAATTTCTTTCGCAAGCTCACCACCTGATCGAGCATTTCGTCCCGGGCGTTGAATGGGTAGGGCTGTTTATCGGCCGCATTGTTTCGGTCATAACCCGCCAGAACCGGCAGCAAGGCACCTGACGTGTTTTTAATGCCGTAAAGCGTTAAGGGCCGGTCGGCTGTAGCCTGAAGCTGGCTGTTCAATCCGGCGTTTGCCGCAATGATATCCGGCTTTTTGTCGTTGTTAACATCCTGCACCAGCAACCGATTCCAGCAACCTGTTGCTGGTGGCAGCAGGTTATCCAACCGGTGAAGCGTTTCTCCTTTGCACGAAAAAGCCTGTATCGGTCCAAAGTCGGTAGCCACGATTAATTCGGGCCGATCTCCGTCGGGAATCAAGTCCGCAAAGGCGGCATCGGTCACCATGCCCAGTTGTGCCAGAACGGGACTGGGTTTATCGGTAAAATGACCTTTGCCATCATTCAGTAGTAAATGGCTGACGGGCGTTTCGGGGTAGCGGCCCGGTACCACCCGCGCTCCAATGAACAAGTCGCGGTCGCCGTCGCCATCCACATCTGCCGACCGAACGCAGGAAGCACTCACGCGTACATCGGGAAAAGCTGCCCGGCTCAGGTGGCCTTTCCCGTCGTTCAGGTACAGCCGAACCCGTAGCCGGGCATCGTCGGGAGCCAGTTCGTAACCCGCGCTGCTTACCACCAGATCCAGGTCTTTGTCGCCGTCTGCATCGAGCCATTCTGCCCCCGCATCAGCACAGGCGCGGTCAGCGAGGAAAGCCGGTTGGGGCATGGATGAGAATCCACTTTTGCCAGCGAGAAACAATTGTCCACCCTGCCCGCGTCCACCCCCGGCAAAAACGTCGTCTCGGCCATCACCGTTGGCGTCACCAACGGCAAAACAGGGGCCGATGGTCGAGAGCATGTAAGGCAACAACGGCTGGATTTTAAAGTCATTGACGGCTTCCGACTGATGGGTCCAAACCAGGTCGGTAGTTGATCGCCAATAAGGTTTTGGCGGAACGGGCTGTGTTCGTTCGGGCGTTGGGGCGTAGGCAATCGTCACCACGCCAGCCGCTGGTTTGCTGATTTGGTTCAGGTCCATAAACTGCGTTTTGCCATCGGCCCAGCGAATTAACACCGAGTCGGCCGCCGGGGACTGTCCCAATCCGAACAGCAATGGTCCGTACATGGCCGACTGAAAGCCCCGCACGGGCATGAATTCCTGCACCTGCATCCGGCCACCCGCCCAGATCGTTGCCCGTGCACCCATCAATTGGGCCGGATTCGGGCTTTTCAACTGAAGGCTCAGGTAGTGGTTTGATTCCTTTTCATTCGTGTGGTTTTCGTAAATACCCGCTTCGGCATTCACATTGTTGATGACCAGATCCAGATCGCCGTCGTTATCCAGATCGGCATAAACGGCCCCGTTCGATTGCGTTGGCTCGTCCAGTCCCCAGCTTTTGGTTTCGTTCGTAAACATCAATTGACCGGATCGCCGGACCGCGGCCTGCGAGTCACCGGACCGGTTTCGGTAGATGAAATTGGGTTCGTTGATGCTCGGCATTTTCGCAATGACGGCCATCGGGTCCAGTGACGTTGTTGGCGCATCCGGTTGGCGGGCCTTCAATTGCTCATCCATCGTGAACTTCAGAAACTCCATGTTCGTGTAATCGCGGGCGTAGCCATTGGTTATGAACAGGTCTTTCCAACCATCATTGTCGACATCCGCAAATAGCCCCGCCCAACTCCAGTCGGTATTGGAAATGCCTGCCAGCTGCCCAATTTCGCTGAAGAGGGGGGTAGAGGGTGGATAAACTCCTTTATTGGCTCCTGCTGACACCTCTCCGACATTTAGTTGCAGCATGTTGCGCATGGTCTGGTGGTGGAAGCCCGACCGGAGCAGTTGGGTGTACTTGTCGTAATTATCGTCGCCGGAGGTGAGCTTAATGCGCTCGTTGCGTTCGGGGAGCATGTCCAGGGTGAGGAGGTCCATGCGACCATCGTTGTTCACATCAGCGGCATCGGAGCCCATGGAGTAGAGTGACGTATGGCCCATCGCATCACGCACCGCTTCCCTGAAGCTGCCGTCCTGCTGGTTGATGTAGAGGTAGTCGTTTTCGTTGTAATCGTTCGAGACGTAGAAATCGAGCCAGCCGTCGTTATTGAAATCAGTGACGGCCACGGCTAGCCCGAAACTCAGCACGTTGGAAATCATACCCGACGAGACCGATACGTCCACAAACTTACCGTTCTGATTCTGGTAGAGTTTACTCGAATAATTGGGGTTTGCCTGTTGCTTATAATCGCTGATCATGCGGCTGAACCCGGCGTACTCCTGCACCGAATGGTTGAGCAGAAAGCAGTCCAGGTCGCCATCACGGTCATAGTCGAAGAAGGCGGCCTGGGTGGAGTAAGCCGGGTCGTCGAGGCCATAGTCGGCGGCTTTCTCGGTAAATGTCAAATCTTTGTTGTTGATGAACAATAAGTTACGGCGTAGCCGGATATCCGAAGCGGCTGAGCGGCACACGTAAATGTCGAGCCAGCCATCGGCGTTGATGTCGACCACCGATACACCCGTGTTCCAGCCATTGGCAGCGGCCACACTGGCTTTATCGGTAATGTCGTCGAAGGTTAAATCACCTTTGTTCAGGTATAATTTGTTGGGACTGAGATTGCCCGTGAAGTACAGGTCCGTTAGGCTGTCATTGTTAAAGTCCGCAGCCGCCACGCCCCCGCCGTTGTAGAAATAGCCGTACTTGAGGACGTTAAAATCCGGTGCTTCTTCCAGCGCGTTTTTGAAGGTAATATTCGTTTTGGAGGCAGGGAGCTTCTCAAACAGCGTGTCTGTACTGTCGCAGGCCGAGAGCAGAAGGATGGCTGTAAAGAGGAAAAAAAACGTCTTCATATGGGTAGTAACCGGCTACGGTTGGGGTTGAAAAGACGAAAGCGGACGACATTATCGCCCGCTTTCGCGACCTATCAGGTAAAAATAAGGGCAATTAGTTCTTGTCCCACCATAAGGGCGTTGTCACCTTATCGGGACCACCCAGCAGCGTCTCGGCCTTCTTGGCTTCAACAGCGTTGGTTTGCTGTTCGACCAGCAGAATCGGAATACGGCGTAGGACTCCACCAGCCGGAATATCGGGGTTGTCGGAGTTTACGACGGGGTATAGTTTCGGGAAGCGGGTTCGACGGTATTCGGCCCAGCCTTCAAAACCATCGGGGAAGATAGCCAGCCATTTCTGGGTCCCGATCTGCTCGCGCTGTATGGCTTCTGTACTGCCCCAGGCAACGGGAATGTTGCTCAACGGTGCCGATTTAAGGTAATCGTTGGGTGCAATAGGCGTTTTTGTGCTGTTCTGGTAGGCTGCAATAGCCGCTGCGTCGCTAACACCCCACTGTTTCATGGAATTAGCGATGCCCTGAAGGTAAAAATCCTTCGCCGTACCACCCATGCTCCAGCCGTTGAGGGCACCCTCTGCCCGCAGGAAATAAGATTCAGCCGTAGCCATTACATTTTGAGCCGTTCCCAATCCGGTCGATGTCCAGCGCTGACCTACGTGTGAGTTGAAGTCGGCCGTGTTGACGGTTTCGGTCAACTGCGTTGTGCCCAGTCCATTCCGAAGTCCTTCGTATGTGTTAGTTTTTACAGCGGGCAAAAAGTAGGTTGGTAACCGTGGATCCTCGTAGCCTTTCAGTACCGACTCCATGGCCGCACTCATCCGAAACTCGTTCCAGTCCGACATAATCGCCAGCCCATTGTTGTCGCCCCCTTTGGTACTGCGTTGCACCAGTGCGTCGTCGTCGGGGCTGGTGGTCAGCACACCGCCCGCTACTGCGGCTTCGGCTTCCGTTTTGGCGCGGGCCGGGTCGACTTTCGAGATACGTAAGGCTAAGCGCAGCCGAAGCGTATTGGCGAACTTGATCCACTTGGTGGCATCACCGCCGTAGATCAGGTCGAAAGCACCAAAGGGTTTTTCTGCCGTTTTAGCTTTCAGAACCGTTGTTGCAGCCGCCAGCCGCTTGAAAAAATCGTCGTATATTTTATCCTGAGCGTCATACGGTACCGAGGTGGCCGGTTCGCCCGCTTTGAAATAAGGAATAGGACCAACATAATCCGTCCAGCGGTGAAACGAATATACCCACCAGATGCTGGCCAGTGCATACTCCGCCGAATTGGGATCGGTACTCGACATGATCGTTTTCAACTGAGGAACAACCTGGGTGTAAAGCGATGTCCAGGGGCCACCCAGCCAATCCATCCGAATCACGAACCGGTCGGAGGGGAAGTACGTAGCGACGCAGGCGAAATACTGCGCATACTGATCGGAGAAGAGATTCTGACCGACCTGATAATTGCCGCCGGGAAGCGTTGCCGCCGACTGTGCTTTCGAGAACAGGTAAGGAATTTCGCCCGCACCAATAATGGTTATTTTGGTTTGGTTGGTGTTAATCTCATCGAAATTTTTGGTACAGCCAACAGCCCAGAATAACGGGGCCGAAAGGCAGGCCGCCACGACTGTTTTTCGTAATATCGTTTTATAGCTTGTCATATTGACGATCGTTTCAGGTTAAAAAGAAAGTTTCAGATTCAGGCCAAGGCTCCGGTTCGATGGGAGGGTGCCATATTCGACGCCCTGGAAATTGCCATTACTGATGTTTACATCGGGGTCGAACCACATCTTCCGCTTGCCAATACCGGGAATATCCAGCAGCGAACTACCCCGGTAAATCCAGAACAGGTTCCGGGCCACGAACGACAGGCGGGCCGACTTGATAAAGAAATTCGACGGTACCGGAATGCCATAACCGATCGAAATTTCCCGAAGGCGCACGTTGGTCGCATCGTAGGCGAAGAACTCACCCCAGCCGTAGCGTTTACCCGATACCGTTTGCCAGAACTGCTCGGCCGTAATGGCCTGTGCGTTCGTTTTGCCGGCTCCGATCAAGGTTGTTCCATCGGCCCCGGCAACGCCAGCCGTAACGCCCGGCAATACCCAGCCACCACCCCGATTCAGCGCCGTTACTTCTGGAATGCCGCTGAATGCCAGGTTCATTTCGGTACCCGATACGGCAATGCCGCCTAAACGGGCGTCGACCAGAAAGCGAAGCGAAAAGCCCTTGAACGTAAATGTATTGGTGAAGCCCAGGAGCATTTTGGGGTTGAAGTTGCCAATATACTCCTGCTCTTTGGTAGCTACGGGCAAGCCGGTCGATACAACTGATGCTTCGGATACCGTCCCGCTCGGTGTTTGCGAACCAATCAGGTATTGACCATTGGCATTTTTCGCCCAGCGGTATGATACGATATCACCGTAGGAGCCACCTTCCTGCACAATCGGTGATGCCGACCGGCCATAACCGCCCGACAGGAACGCCGTTTTAATATCGGGCGACAGGCTAACGATTTTATTCCGGTTCAGGCCCATGTTCAGCGTCAGATCCCAGGTCAGTCGGTCGGTTTTAATTGCTGTTCCATTGATAACTACCTCAAGACCCATGTTGCGGATATCGCCCGCATTGATGTATTGATCGCTGAATCCCGATGCGGGTGCCAGCCCCAGTTTCAATAACTGGTTGATCGAGTTTGTTTTGTAGGCCGTAATCGTTGCACCGATACGGTTGCTGAGAAAACGGGCGTCGACGCCAAGTTCCAGACTTTTTGTGATCTCTGGTTTCAGGTTACCAATGGCCTGTGTACCATCCCGGCTAATGAATCCGGAACCGGCACCCTGGCTGTACGAGTAGTTGGTTTGCAACAGATATGGATCGGCTCCGTTACCCACCTGTGCGAACGATCCATTGATTTTCAGGAACGACAGCGGTCCCGAAAGTTTCAGCAGATCAGACAAAACTACCGATGCGCCGACGGATGGGTACTGGAACGAATAAGGTTTTGGCAAGGTTGATGACCAGTCATTACGCAAACTGGCGTTGATAAAGATAGCATCCCGCCATGCCAGCGATGCCTGCCCGAAAAGCGATTGGGTCTGAACCCGCGAAAAATCATCGCCCAGTGTCTGGTTCGTACCAAAGTTCAGGTTAAACCGGTTCGGTACATTAAGACCGTCGGCCAGCGAGTTGGTCGATTGGTAGCGGGTGTCCTGAATAATGGCACCCGCCTGATAGTCGAGCGTAAGGTCAGTCCCGATTTTATTCCGTCCTTCAATTAACAGGTCATACCAGCTTTGGGTATTCACGATGTTGTTCCGGGAGAATTTACCACCCGCCTGGTTGGCCCACAGAATTGTGCCCTGGCTATAGTTTTCTTCATTTTTGTCGAAATACTTATCGAGGTTAGCCCGGCCCTGAATGCTCAGGAAATCGGTTAACTGGTACTTCGCCAGCACGAAGCCGATGATGCGGTCCCGATACTGGTTAATGGCCGTCTGGTTGGTCATCCAGTAGGGATTCTGGTAGATCGACGACAATGTCGATGGCCAGGCCGTTGGTGTTGGCAGACCGAACGAGTTGGGCGCAGCGTAGTTTTGTGCCGTGGTTAGGCCTACGTTACGGGGAATCTGGTAGAGGTCAATGACCGGCGCGTTTTCCTCACCCGTCCGGGGCTTGTTTACTACTGACTGATTGATATACGTCACCTTGGCATCGGTCGATAGCTTCGAGCTGATCTGGTTCGACAACCGCAGGTTGATGGTGTGACGGGTCAGGTCATTGCCCGGGACTGTTCCCTGCAATGAGTTATTGGTATACGACAGATACGTCTGCGAACGCTCTGAACCTCCTGTAATACCAATGGAATTATTTAAACTGACCGCTGTGCGAAAAAAATCACGAATGTTGTTGGGCTGGGCCGAGTACGTATCAGGATTGCCGAGGTAGTTTGTGTACGACTGGCCCGTCATGGGTGCGCCCCAGCTAGCCCCAACGGCAGGATCGAGCTTACCGCCAACGCCCTGTCCGAACTGGTTTTGTACCATAGGTAGCGCAAAGGGTTTATCGACCGAAACGCCCGAGTTTATATCGACCGATACCCGGCCCGACTTTCCGCGTTTTGTTGTGATCAGGATTACGCCGTTGGCAGCCTGACTGCCGTAGAGGGCAGCCGCCGACGCACCCCGCAATACGGTCACGTTCTCGATATCGTCGGGGTTGATGTTCGAGGCCCCATCTGAGTTGGCCACGCTGCCAAAGTCGCTGGTGGCCTGACCAAACGTACTGTTGTTGATTGGAACGCCGTCAACCACCATCAGGGCATTATTTGTTCCCTGAATGGAGCGGTTTCCCCGCAGCACAATTCGTGACCCCGTGCCCGGTCCGCCGGAACCCTGAGTAATATAAGCACCGGCAATTTTACCCTGTAAGGTGTTTAACACGTTACCGTCGCGTACTTCGTTGATCTGGGCGGGCCTAATCGTCTGGGTAGCGTAGCTGAGGGCTTTCGATTCGCGCTTGATACCCAGGGCGGTAACAACCACTTCGCCTAACTGCCGATCATCGGTCGCCAGCGTTACGCTGAGTTGTGTCTGACTCGATGATACAGGTACGTCCTTTGCCGTATACCCGACTGAGGAAATTGTCAGGATTGTATTTTCAGTAGGGATTGACAGGCGAAATTCACCAGCGGCATCCGTTGTAGTACCGCGCGTAGTTCCTTTAATGACCACGTTTGCGCCGGATATGGTCTGGCCCTGCTCATCGCGCAGCACACCCGTCAATTGTCGGGTTTGCGCCCAGAGCGGTCCCGTCGCAAGCGTAACCAGCAGAAAACATCCAAGTAAGTATTTCAGCATAGTATTGGTAAGATTTAGAATAAATGATGGAGTAAATTACAAAACGCATGATATTAAATCAATATTAAGTAATTATTCAAAAAATTTATAAAGTAAATTCGTATTTAACCTTTTTTTAATAAAATGGTCAATTTAATATGAATAATGTACCATTTGCCTCATTTGGATGTGATATTTTCTATAAACAGGAGATAAATTAGAAACTGTAAAATTGATTTTAATAAAAGTGTGTAATGGTGAATAAATGTGTTAGATAAATTCATAGACATTCTTTGTAATAAAATGCCTGTTCGGATGTGGATTCCCATGTCGCCCCCATTGATTTATGAAAAAAAAGCTACTCCTCTGTTTGGTACTGACCTGTACCGAAACCCTGATTGCGCTTGCCCAAACGCCGGTCGACTATGTATGGTGGAACCCTGCCAAAGCCGACGTTTCCGCCGTTGAGGGACAGGGCTGGACGGGGAAAGACCTCCTAAGCCCCTACGACCGCCTGCCTGCCATGGCTGAAAAGAGTGTTCGGAAAGAAGTCTGGAACCTGTCGCGCAGTTCGGCGGGGCTCATGATTCGGTTCCGGGCTAGTACGGATCAGGTGGTTGTTCGCTATGTGGTGGGTAATAAACAGCAGGCGCTGCCGCATATGCCTGCTACGGGCGTTAGCGGGGTGGATTTATACGCCGGAAACAGCGACGGCGACTGGCTGTGGGCGGCTGGGAAATACACCTTCGGCGACACGATTCAGTACCGGTTCGCTAACCTGGAACCCAACGATAGTTACAAGAGAGGGCGTGAATATCGGTTGTTTCTGCCCTTGTACAACTCCGTTCAATGGCTGGAAATCGGCGTTCCTAAAGGTGTGACGTTAACACCACTGCCGGTTCGGCCCGAAAAGCCCGTCGTTATTTACGGCACGTCCATCGCTCAGGGAGCCTGTGCTTCCCGGCCCGGTATGGCCTGGACATCCATTCTGAGCCGTAAACTGGACCGGCCACTTATTAACCTGGGCTTCTCTGGCAATGGCCGGCTCGAAAAAGAAGTCGTTGATTTGGTAGGACAGGTCGATGCCAGTGTGTACGTGCTTGATTGTCTGCCAAACCTGATCGCAACGGTGGGTATCAAGCCTGATGAAATCAAAACCCGGATTCTGGAATCGACGAAAGCGCTGCGGCAAAAAAGACCCGCTACCCCCATCCTGCTGGTCGATCATGCGGGGTATACCGATGGTAATATCAACCCTATTCGCCAGCAATACTATACGGACGTGAATACACTGATGCAGCAGGCGTTTACGCAGTTGAAAGCGGAGGGCGTCAATGGCGTTTACCTACTGCCCAAGTCGCAAATCAACCTGGACATGGATGCGATGGTCGACGGAACGCACCCGACAGATTTAGGTATGCAGCAATACGCCGATGCTTACGAAAAAAGTCTCCGACTTATTTTAAACGAACCCGTAGGGGACCTGTCGACCATGAAACCCCGCACCCAATACCGCGACGGGTCGTTCGACTGGGAGATTCGCCACCGCGAGGTGCTGGCCCGCCTGAAAGCCAAACCACCCCGTATTATTTTCATGGGCAATTCCATTACGCACTTCTGGGGCGGTGAGCCCAAAGCCTCGCGGGTTAACGGGGGCGATTCCTGGAACAACGTGCTGGAGCCGCTGGGTGCCCAGAACCTGGGCTACGGCTGGGACCGGGTCGAGAATGTGCTGTGGCGTGTGTATCATGGTGAACTGGACGGCTACAAAGCCGATCAGGTGGTACTGATGATTGGCACGAATAACCTTCAACTCAACACCGACGCCGAAATCGTGGCCGGACTCAAGTTTCTGATACAGGCTATCAAATCCCGCCAGCCCACCGCCGAGGTATTGATGGTAGGTATCTTTCCCCGCCGAAACGGAGAAGCCCGCGTGGCTACGATCAACGACGCCATTGCCCGGATGACGGGTGAGACCAACGCCAGTTTTGCACAACCGGGTTCTGTTTTTCTGCAACCCGACGGCAAAATAGACGAATCGCTATTCTCCGACGGCCTCCACCCCAACCCCGAAGGCTATCGGCGTCTGGTTGGGGCATTGAAGCCGTTTTTGAAAGAGAATGTAAAACGGAAATGAGTGTAGGCTGGCGCGAACGTAAGCTTGCGCTTTTTCATCTGGCAAGTACATGAGTGCATCAGTTAATGCTGATTTTTTCTCTCAACCGCTCAATCAACGCTCTTCCTAACGAGTAATCTATCTGCGTATATTCCTCCGCATAAGCGAAACGGCTCGTTTACAATCATCTCTACTGTATGAAACGTCTGATTGTTTTCTTCGTCCTTGGGTTAGGGATGACCTCTATGCTATCTGTCGAGAAAACCCTTTTCAAGATCATTGGCGGCAAGTCTGTTTTTGACATAAAAGACAAAAAGGTCTTTCTGTTCACGTCCGGATTTATGGTCGACGCAGATGGGGCACCCAAAGCCTATCACACAGACAGCAAAAAAGCTTTGGATTTTCTGGGTAATGCCGGAAAGCCCGGTAACTGGTGGGCGCTGGTGACGGATACCCGAAAAAAGACCGGAACTCCCATTGTGCAGGCGCAAACCGATCCGGCTCCCGGTTTTTTCGTGTCTACAACGGCATTGATAGATCCATCCAAAAGTGTTAGTGACCCCAAACGCTACGTCAATTCGGAAACCATCCCCTACATTGCCCTGCCGGGTAAATTCTCAGTCGATTTCAAATTGGGAGATATTGCGTGTGTTGTCAACACAAAAAACAAGAAGATGTGTTTTGCTATTTTTGCCGATATAGGTCCGGCTGATAAAATTGGTGAAGGCTCGATCTTTCTGGCCGAACAGCTTGGCCTGAATAGCAGTCCCAAAAACGGCGGAACCAGTTCGGGAATCACGTATATACTCCTCAAAAAATCCGGGCAGCAGTCAGTGCTGACCAACGCACAAATCCAGACGATTGGTAAATCAATGCTTTCAATGACTGATATTAATGAGTTAAGCAAGTAAAGGCTTTCCGTCACGAGTCAGTGAATATTGATTGCATAGCGACTTGCATGTGCAAATACCCGCGCCAGTCGCTATGCCTAATCGCATATAAACTCCTTACTCAATGTTCAGATTTAATGCCGATAAGTATGACTTCTGGCCTATTTATGAGGCCATAAAACGATTTTACCCCATCGGAATACGGGGAATTAACTTGGATGGAGATAATCAGATGTTTTTATCCTATCCAGGCTTAAAAGAGCTGGGAGCGATTGTCGTTGATAACATACATAATGAAACGCATTTCACGGAGCGGTGGAGCAACTTTACTCAGGAGATACAGGATGAAACGGGTAAAGAAGTCGTCGAAACAACCTACGGCCAGGCACCCTCATTCAGCTCATTCGTTCTTCTCGAAAAAACGTCATTAGGCAACCTCACCCGGACAAAGGAAATCCATTTTTTTGTTAGCCTCGTCGGACCTTTTTACACCGTTATCGGGCGAGATGCCAGCGCTGTGCTACTCGATGGAAGGTATCAATATGGAGGAGTAAATTATTTGGTCGTTTCCCCCGAAAATGAATTTGCTGATGTCTTCAAACTTTTATGCGATAAAATAGAAGACCGATTTAAAGATTATCGGTTTGTACCAGTCAACATTTGTGTACAAACCATAACCGGTTTATCCGTCCGCTATTCCGACGAAAAGCTGGAAGCCATTTTCCACGCCTTATTCAATAACAGCCTTAATCTGACCGCCCACAGCAGGCTGGGAGATGACTATTATAAATCCGCTGACTGGATTAAAGAAGGCCGGGAGGGATTGGATGGCGGTTGGGTAATCATGCCGCCATTGGGTAGTAACTAACTATAGTGACCGACCCGCGCCAGTTTACTCATGTTACTGAACCTTCTTCTCCACTTTAGGCATCATCACCTCCACTATTTTTCCAATGGGTTTTCCGTTGCGGTAAGCAATTATTTTTACTCGCTCGGCCCCTTTGGGCATCTGGAAGGGTTGGGTATACAAAGGAAAATGATCGTCGGGAACGGTGTTATCTACTGAATAATAGAGGTAGGTATCAGGGAGTTCGTGGCCTAGCGTAACTTCCATCATACCCATCGGGTGCTTTTTCAGCGTGACAATGGGGTTGTACACACTGAGGGCATAATTTACATCCTGCGCGTCGAATCGCTTGAAATGAGCTTCTACCCGTTTCATGAAGTCCGGCCAGTTCCGTTTTTCTTTCGGCGACCAAAGCACCTCAGCGATGGCAAAGGCCCGTGGCCATGTCATGTATTCAGCATGGCGATTGTTGGGTACGGATTCCGTCCAGAGGTTGCCCTGCCCACCCAGAATCAGGTCGGCGCGTACACTGTCGGGGACCGGTTCGAATGAATAGGAAGTGCTCAGCCGGGCCATGCTGTAGGTGCTAGGTTCGGCGGAGGGTTCGCCCTGGTAAAGATCGAGGTAACAGAACTGAGCGGGCGTCATAATAACGGGATGACCCTGTTTGGCGGCTTCAATCCCGCCTTTCATACCTCGCCAACTCATGACGGTAGCGTTTGGCGCAAGGCCGCCTTCCAATATCTCGTCCCAGCCAATGAGTTTTTTGCCTTTCGACTGCACAATCTTCTCTACCCGCCGGATGAAGTAGCTTTGCAGTTCCTCTACCGATTTAAGATTATTGACCGTCATGGTTGTCTTGCACTCTTCGCAGGTAGCCCAGAACCCTTTATAGGCTTCGTCGCCCCCAATGTGGATGTAAGGCCCCGGAAATAGTTGGGCAATTTCCGTCAGGACCTTGTCGATAAACAGGTACGTACCGTAGTTGCACGGGTTCAGGGTATTGTCTTCCAGTTTGTAAAACTTACCATTGGTCGGTATAAGCACCTGTTTTTTACCACAGGTAAGGGCTGGATAAGCCGCAATCGCCGACATCATATGCCCCGGCATGTCAATTTCGGGCACAATGGTAATGTTACGCTGCTGGGCATACTGAACGACTTCACGGATATCGTCCTGTGTGTAAAACCCGCCGTACGACGGCACTTCGCCCGGCTGAGGATTTTCAATCTCGTTCCAGCTTCCCGTTCTTGGTACACGCCACGCGCCTATTTCAGTTAATTTCGGCAAGCTATTGATCTGGATTCGCCAGCCCTGATCGTCGGTCAGATGCCAGTGAAACACATTGAATTTATACTGCGCCATCTGGTCGATGTACCGCTTCACGAACTGCTTGTCGAAGAAATGGCGGCTCACATCGAGCATCAGCCCCCGCCAGCCAAAGCGGGGCTGATCGCGGATGTGCAGGGCTGGTATCGACTGGCCGCGAACTGTTTTCACAACGGGCATCAGTTGCCGCATGGTTTGCAGTCCATAAAACAGTCCGGCCGCTTGGGGAGCCGTCAGCGTAACACCAGTTGGTGTAACCACCAGGTCATAGCCTTCCGGCCCAACACCCGCAATGGGCGCCAGCCGAACTGTAATGGCTCTGGTCAATTTCGGAGCATCGGAGGCCGGGATACCAGGGAGATTATCCATCACCATCCGACGCACATCGGCCACGGGGGTGAGAATGGCTAATCGAGTTTGGGCGGTTATCGCGAAGGTTCCGGTACCGGGTTCGAGCGTTTGGGGAGCCGGAATTAGCGCCGGAATCGGCATTTGGGCCGAAGCGTTGAAAGCCAGCAAAAGCAACGCAAGGAGTTTGTACATGTGGGTTCAGACGGTTTACGGTCGTTAGATAGGCAAATGGCTGCAAGGTTTAGGTGGGTATCAAGGTGTAGGTTTGTATGTATCAAACAGCAGGCCGAGTGGCCGGTGCCATGCTGTTTGGTACACAACACACAATCACCCCTTGGGCCAATTCGTTTCGATGCCCTGCGAACGAATTAACTTCTGGAAGTCACCCAAAAGTTGTCCTTTTTCCCGAACCGAGCGGGGAATTACTTTTTTGTCGAGGGAATAGGCAACCAGCATGCCTACCGCTTCGCCAATGCTCCATTCGACGGGGTGCAGCCGGTAACAGCCGTTGGTGATGTGCGTGGTGCCGATATTTTTGTTGGCGGGTAACAGGTTTTCCATGCGTTTGGGTAACAGCGCCCCCAATGGAATCTGAAACGGCATGGAGCTAAAGTCAATATAATTGTTGCCGCCGGTGCTGGGATGGAGGTCGATATGGTAGTAGCCCACGCCTACGCTATCTGGAAAATCGGCTGAGGTATTGCCCTCTTTTTTGCCCGTGATCATCGCTCGATTTTCGGCTCCCACATGCTCTTCGAGAACGGTAAATACCGCTTTGATTCGGCGGGATTCTCGAACGTATGGGTATTTGGCCAGCCCGTCTTCTGTACCCATCATATCTGGCCGAAACCGGATGCCCGGCCAGCCCTGTCCGCCGTCGGGGCGGGGCACTTCGGTCTGGAGCCAGTAAAGCAACGATAGACTCAGTTGCTTGGCCTGCTCAACGTATTTTTTGAAATCTTTCGCGCTGGCTCCAATCAGGTTTCCGGCGCTGTAATCGTTTTGCGGCCAGTTCACGCCCGACACATCGCCAGCATACGTTCCGGGTTTGAAATTCGCTTTGCTGATTACCCGACGGTAATTCCAGAGGTTGAGTTTATCGCCAGTGGCAATGCCTTCGGGGTGAAAGCCAAGCTGTTTGGGCTCTAGTGTTTTCGGGTTTGAATATGACAGGTCGAGCAACTTCCCCGACCAGGCGGGTGTAACCTTAGGCGAGTAGTTTCGCCAAAAAGCGTAGTCTTTAGGTTTGTCGATAACGTGGTTTGCACCCGCTATGTAATCCATCGCAAAGCAGACCGTAAACGCCTGACAGTTGTTGGGGTCGGCTTTTTCGGGGGCGTGTAGTTCGCGGGTTTCGGAGCGGGCTTCGGCTCCCGTAACGAACTCGGTTCCGGTGAGGGGCAGCAGGTCGCCGAGTTCGGTGGCGTCGACGAAATAAGGGGCAGTAAGAACCGTTTCTTTCCCCGTGCGCTGGCTGACAGCTTTAAGCGCACGGACCTTATCGCCCTGAACGTCGGCTCCGGTGATCTTGTGTTCGAGCAGCAGCGTCAACTGACCGGAACTCTGGTACGGGGCCATCAGCTGCTGCAGGACCGCTAGTGCCACCTTCGGCTCATGACACAGGCGCGACACGGCTCCATCACCCGGATTCAGGAACTTACTGGCTTTTGCGGCATCCGTCAGCGGATAGTGCTGCTTGTAATAGTTCCGAATAGCCGTGCGCAGGTCGCGGTAAAGCTGGGTAGCACCGTGGGTTTCTATCCACTGGTGTTCATCGGGTGGCACGCCCTGCTGAGTCATCTGCCCGCCAATCCAGTCGGTTTCTTCGGTCATAATGACCGTCAGCCGGTTGCGTAAAGCGGCCAGAGCAGCCGCACAGCCGCCCAGTCCACCACCGGCAATGACGAGATCGGCGGCTCGCTCGGCCTGCCCGAGCCGGTTCAGCAACCCACTGGCCTGAGCGTGTGATTCTCCCGAAAAGGTGAGCAGTGGAGCGGTTAACACGGCTCCACTGCTCACCGTCGCTTGTTCTAAAAAATTACGTCGATTCATGTGTATGTACTGTACAATGGAAAACCTTCGCGCGGGCGGTCCCGTCCGTTGTACATAAAGTCAATTTGCTGCATTCAGCGTTAACCGCTGTTTATCATTTAACAACACTTTGCTCAACGTTTCGTAGGGCAACCGTTGCGGACTTACCTTGTTGTCGATACTCAGCACAGCCGCCGTGGCTGCCGACTGACCCAGAATCATGAACACGGGTTCCATCCGGATAGAGCCATAGGCGATGTGCGAGCTGGAGACACAAACCGGCACCAGCAGGTTGTTACATTCTGTTTCTTTGGGTAAAATCGACCCGTAGGCAATCGAATAGGGTTTGTCGGGATGCACGCCAATGTCGCCTTCGTTCTGCACGAAACCGTCGGGCTTAACGTACCGCTGGGCATTGTGGGCATCCAGCGAGTAGGAGCCCATGCCAATGGGTTGCGGCACGGTTGTTTTCCCGAGCGCGTCGGCTTCTTTCATGACAAAGACACCCAGCATACGTCGAGCTTCGCGAATATAGAGTTGATGCGGCCAGTTGCCGTTATCGGTGAACTCATCTTTCGCCAGGCCCCACTGCTGCATGGCCTGATGAACATCGGCCGGTACGCGCGGGTCATTGGATAGAAAATACATCAGGCCTTTCTGATACAGTTCGTGGTCCTTAATGATTTGCTTCCGGCGGGCGTAGGTCGCTTCAGGATAATCATAATTTTTGCCAATGTAATCGGTGCTGAACGGGCCGTGGTTGTTGGTGTCCGTTTTGCGGTTGGGGATAGGATCGTACTTATCGAAGGTTTCGCGCCAGCCAGCCGCAAATACCCGCGCCAGTAGTTCATAACGATCGGGGTTATACCCTTCTGGTTTCGGAAAGGGCACCCGGTTGTCGGGGTGGTTACTCAGGCACATCCGGAAGCAGTAGGTCTGGACTTTATTGTCGCCCGTACCGTTCTCACCGGGTTGTTCGGCCGATACTTCGGGGAGAAGTCCGCTGGCCGGATCGCCCGGTATTTTGTACGGACTGATGTTGGTTTTGAAGTGGTGTCCGTGCTGGAAAACGCCTTTCTGCACGCCATTCCATTTTTCGCCATAAACACTGTTAGCTTCGCGGCCCACATGGTACTTCACACCGGCAGCGGCCATCAGATCACCTTCGTACGTGACGTCGATGAACATTTTGCCCTGATACACAGCTCCGCTCATCGTCCGGAACGAACGAATACTGCTCCCTTGTTTGGTTACGCCTTTGGCCGAGCGGTCGAGCCATTCATCGCGGTAAATGGTTAGTTTATATTCTTTTGCGAAATCTTCGAAGACCTGTTCGGCGGCATGGGGTTCAAAAATCCACATGGTCCGGCTGTTGCCGTCAATGGCGGGGGTGCCCTGGCCTTTGTTGCCGTACTCGTCGGGCTTTTGCCATTTCCAGGATTCTTTTTTCTGATAGTGCTGGTATAGTCGCTGATAAAACTCGCGTGATAGGCCGCCAATGACTTCTTTGTTGCCGGTATCGGTAAAGCCTAACCCACCCGACGACAGGCCACCCAGGTGTGTATCCGGCGAAACGATGATGACCGATTTGCCCATTTTCTTTACCTGAACAGCCGCCGTAACAGCCGCCGACGTGCCGCCGTAAATAATCACATCGGCCTGCCGAACCACGGCTCCAGGTTTGCCAACGGGGGGCACGAAGGCGATAAAAATCGGAAGAAAAAGCACGGCCGAAAGCCAGTTGGAGCGGGGTGAACGCCTGGCTAACGTACTGGTCAGTCGGGGCATCAAAGTTTCGAAAATGTTCATGAGGAATCAGGTAATAACGCGGATTTGATTAAATCCTGAGCGGAATAAGTTGAGCCGGGGGCAACGTGCTTCGATGCGCCCTCATCCGATAAAGAACCATCCCGAACAGGTTTACTTGATTACTGCACACAAACCAGCAGACATAGAATACATTTCGTAAAATCAATCTGTCTGTTTGCCTGGCAGACACTGAAAACGACTATAGCAGTTGGTAGGGACTTTATGCACAGTTCATGAATTGGTTATGCCAATTCATCGGATTGGAGTAGAGCAACCCCCTTACTGTCAATTACTTTTGGCTCATTAACTTTTTAATTAAAACACAACTAATGAACCCAAAACGTATCCTTTTTGCAACAATGCCGATGGACGGCCACCTGAATCCACTTACCGGACTTGCCGTTCACCTTCAGCAACTTGGCCATGATGTTCGCTGGTATACCGGTCCAGCCTACGCCGATAAAATCAAATCGCTGGGCATCCCGTACTATCCTTACCAGCAGGCGAAGGAAATCAACCAACTCAACCTGGATACGGCGCTGCCCGAACGCCAGCATATCAAAGGAACCATAGCCCGGCTGCGGTTCGACCTCAACAACCTTTTTCTACTCCGGGCACCGGAGTTCGTGATCGATTTGAAGGCCATTTACCATGAGTTTCCGTACGATTTGCTCGTTTGCGACATGCTCTTCACCGGAGCACCTTTCATTCAGAAACTGCTGAATGTGCCAGTGGCTGCGGTGGGTGTGGTGCCTTTGTCCGAGACAGGGCGGGACGTACCACCGGCAGGTTTGGGTATGGTGCCCGCGAATGGATTCTTCGGTAAACTGAAGCAGGATTTTATTCGCTACCTGACCGTCAATCACCTGCTCAAACCCTGCACCGATCTGTTCAATCAACTACTGGAAGAACATGGTCTGGCCACAACGACCGATTTTATGTTCGATACTTTCATCCGGCAACCCGATCTTTTTTTGCAGAGCGGTACGCCCGCTTTCGAATATCCTCGCCAGACGATGAGCCCGAATATTCGGTTTGTGGGTCCGATGCTGCCTCATAACAAAGGAGGACGGCATCCGTTCCGGCAGGTGGAGTTGGCGAAGCAGTACAAAAACGTGGTGCTGGTAACGCAGGGAACCGTTGAGCGCGACCCCGCCAAGATCATCGTTCCTACGCTTGAGGCCTACAAAGATGACCCTAAAACGCTGGTAATAGTTACGACGGGAGGTTCACGGACTGACGAGTTGCGGACGCGTTACCCACAGGCGAATTTTATCATTGAAGACTTCATTGACTTCAATTCGGTCATGCCGCATGTGCATGTGTACGTGACCAATGCGGGTTATGGTGGAGTCACGCTGGCCTTACAGCATGGATTGCCTATGGTGGCCGCCGGGGTTTATGAAGGCAAAAACGACATTGCTGCCCACATTGGGTACTTCAACGTGGGCATAAACCTGAAAACGGAAACGCCAACAGCCGCCCAGATTCGAAAAAGCGTAGTACGGGTGCTGGCCGACCGGAATTACAAACGAAACGTGCAGCGAATAGGTATTGACTTTATGCAGTATGATACGAACACGGTCTGCACAACGTACATTCATGACCTGCTGGGAAAGTTCGAACCTGAAACGGAATTCGTGTAACAGTAGTTGACCGCATTCTGCTGTCCCCGCCGACAGGCGAATTTTGTTTAGCAGAGGCCATATTCGCTCAGCAGCGGGGACAGCAGGATGCGGTCCACTACATCATGAGCGGGGTTGCTGGGTGACGACAACCGGGTTAGCGATGCCGTTGAGGTCGTACACAATCCTGCCTTTGCGAATGGTCATTTCGCAGCCCAATTTTTGTTTGCCTTCAATCTTGTGCCCGGTATAGTCGAAGAAACCGAAATAGCCTGTATCCCGAACCTCAAACTTGCCATCGTGCAGGTTCAGGATCGCCACATCGGCCACGGAACCTACCGACAGATGCCCCAGCTCAGGACGTTTGATAGCCTGCGCCGGTGCCCAGGTGCTGGCTTTGATCACGCTCTGTAAGTTCATGCCCATTGCCATAAACTTCGACATCACGTTGAGCATGTCTTTCATCGCGTTGTTCATGCTGCCCGTATGAATATCGGTGCTGATGGTATTAGGGTAGAAGCCGCTTTTGATAGCCGGAATTGCCTGAGAAAAAGCAAAGCTGATGCCGCCGTAGCCTACGTCGAAAATGATCCCTTTCTTCTGCGCTTCCCACACAAAAGGTTTTACCTTATTGGTCGTCACATCCAGAATAGGCTCCCTCGTCTTCAACTGCCCGAAGCAATGCGTGAAAATATCGCCCGGACGCAGCCGCTTTAAAAACAGGTCCTCAATCGACAGGGTAGGAGTACTGCCACCGAAGTCGATCATGACGGGAACGTTAGCGAGTTTTCCAGCTTCCACGGCACGATCGGTGGGTGTCCAGTCGTAGCCGTTGTAGTGAGCAAGTTTAACGCCCACTACATATTCGGGGTACTTTTTCGCCATCTCGGCCGTTTGTTTGGCATCCATGTCGTCGATGTTTTGCTCAAACTTGCCGCCCCGCATGCCACTGCCCACAATGTTAAGCAGAGCCAGTACCCGCGTCTGCGACAGGTCGATGGTCTGTTTCTTGAACGTTTCGAAGTCACGCCAACCCGAGCAGCCCGCATCCACAATAGTCGTCACGCCGTTGCGAAAGGTGAATCCATCGGGCGGCAGGGCATTGGGACCGTTGCTGTAGGTCTGGTCGAGGTTGGTGCCGAAAAAGACGTGCGTGTGCATGTCGATAATACCCGGCGTCACGTACATACCTTTGGCATTGACCACCTGAAGGGCACCTTTGGTATCAATGGATTTGGCGACCTGCGCAATCTTCCCATCGGCAATGGCGACGTCCATGATGCCGTCGATATTATTCTTCGGGTCAATGACATGCCCGCCTTTGATGACGACGCTATACGGCTGGGCCAGGGCTAGCTGGCTCAATGCGAAGCAGACGAAGAGTAGGAGTAAGGGTATCTTTTTCATAGTTGAGGGGATGTTTTTGTCATTCCTCCTGACGCATCGGCGGACCGGTCAGAATGACAAAAAGATACGTTATACAGCTGCTTTGGTCAGTTCTTCTTTAATGCGCCGGGCTACGATTTTTTCCTGGCCGGGTTTCATCATCCAGACCGTTACGCCGATGTTGCTGGGGCCGCTGCCGCCTACCTCTATCGAAGGGTCGCCTTTGCGAAGGGCTTCCTGTAGGTCCTTGCCCGTGATGCGGAGTTTGGCGGGGTCCCACGAGATACGCAGGGTGGGCGTATGGTTGCCCAGGGGCGGTACATGCACGCTGGTCGTTACACCATTAACAGCTTTGACCGTGTTCTCGACATAGGCCGTGTTTTCTTCCCACATCTTCCACACCTTGTCGTGGTCTTCGTTGATGAACCGCTCCAGCGCGACGTACATGCCCAGAATTTCTTCTTTATTTACCTTCATACCCCGGCCGATGTTGAAACCTCGGGGCGGCATATGGAGCCGGGCGGCTTCAATGATGCTTTTCTTGCCCATCAGCAAGCCCGCACTCTGCGGCCCCCGCATTGCTTTTCCACCCGAAATAACCACGAAATGGAAGCCCATGTCGTTGAATTTCCAGAGATTCTCGACCGGCGGCACATCGGCGGCAATGTCGATGGATGTTGGGATGTTGTGTTTTTTACCCAGCGCCACCCATTCTTCGTGCATGATCTTGCCTTTATCGGCTTCGATGTGCAGGAAGTGCATCAGCGCGGTTTTCTCGTTGATCGCCTTTTCTACATCTTCCGCTGTTTCGACCACCACGATTTTACAGCCGGTGTTGGTCAGGGCATGGTTGTAAACGATGTCGTGGGCTTTCTGGCAGATAACTTCCGTTTTCATGCCGGTACCGGCCAGATGCGGTAACATCTCCACCTTTTTCTGATCCATACCGGTCAGAATTCCCGCCAGTCCAAGCGTCATCCCGGAGAAAGCCCCGGAGGTAACAACGGCTGCTTCGGAGTGAACCATCTGGGCGATCTTAGCCCCGACTTTATCCTGAATCTCATCGAGCAGACAAAATTCTTTAGCGCCGTAATTAATAGCGTCCAGCACCTCGTCGTGCATGAGCGAGCCGGTCATGTAGGTGAGGGTACCAGCCGCGTTGATGAACGTACGAATGCCGAACTCCTTAAATAAATCACGCTTGGGAGCCACTGCCGGAGCCGCTTCCAGCGACAGCGGAAGCCCGCCGACCAGCCCGCCTAAAATGGGAACGCTGGACAGGCGTTTGATGAGTTTTCGTCTGCTTAACATGCGAAGATTCGAAAATAGGGTAAATAGCTAAAGTGACCGTGGTAGATGTGGTATCGGCTAGATATAAGCAATGCAATCCATTTCAACCAGCGAGTCGCCCGGTACACCGCCATACACGGCTACCGTAGTCCGAACGGGGGGCTTCTTTCCGAATCGGCCTCTGTAAACATCGTTCATCCCTTTGTAGTCGTTGAGGTCGTGCAGGAATACGCCTACTTTCAGGACTTTCTCCATAGATGAACCCGCTTTGATCAGCTGTTTTTCCATTTCCTTTAGTACCTCGTCGGTATGTACTTTAATGTCGCCCTCCTTGTGGTAGCCTATGCCCGCTATAAACACCAGATTTCCCATTTTGGTAGATTGGGAAAAAAGCGGCACATCGTCCTGCATAACCACGTTGAATACTTCTTTCTCGGCAGCAGGCTCGGCAATGGGTTCGGCAATGGCTTTGCTGGCAGCACCCAGTCCGACGACACCGGCGGCAGAGGCAAAAAGGCGTTTAAGAATAGAACGGCGTTGTGTTTCCATGATGAATTGAATTACTGGTTGTTATCGTTTGGTTTTGCTACTGGATTTACGTTTTGGGGTACTCTCTTTACGCTCCTGCTGGTTGATCGCCAGCCGGACTTCGTTGACTTCGGCCGCGCTGATGCCATCGGCGGTGTTGCCAAAGTTCTGCCGGATGTGGGTCAATACTTCAGAAAGCTCTTCATCTTTCAGAAAACTGTGCTGGGGCATGGCGTTGTTGTACGACTGCCCTTTCACCTCAATGGGGCCTTCCAGCCCTTTCAGCAGCACCGTAATAAGCTTCTTCTTATCGCCCGTTACCCACTCCGAACCGGCCAGGGGCGGAAACCGCTGTGAGTCGCCCAGGCCATTGCGCTGGTGGCAGGCGGAGCAATAAGTACCATATACTTTACCCCCCGCCACGGGCCGATCCCGATCCAGGTTGTCGGTGATAAAATCCGGGTCGCGGATGTTCGACAGGGTCTTGCGCTTCTCCATCTGCGCCAGTTGAGCCGGGCCGAAGTTCTGCTTGTTGCCTTTATAGGTGACTTTCCAGATTTTGCCCTTCTCGGTTTCGGCGAAGTACAACGAGCCATCCGGCCCCATCGCTATACCCATCGGACGATAATGCGCATCGCTCACGTTGACAATCGGGTCGACACCGGCAAAGCCATCGGCAAAGACTTCCCAGTCGCTTCCCAGCGTCTTGCTTTTGGCGGGGACGAAGCCAATGAAATAACCAGCCTGCGGATAGGGCGCCCGGTTGGTAGAGCCGTGAAAGGCAATAAATGCCCCGTCTTTGTACCGTTCCGGAAAGCCGTTCGATGCGTTGGTGCCCTGATAAAACAGGATGTCGTTGGGTGCCCAGTGCGCCGGGAAGCCAATTAACGGCTTTTCGTAATCGCCACAGCGACCCACTAGTTTACCATCGCCACCGTACTCCGGGTTGAGCAGTTTTTTGCCCTGAATCTGATCGTAATAGCAATATGGCCATCCGCCATCCATGCCGTCCTTCACCTGAAACAGCTCTTCAGCGGGGAAAACGGCACTCTGCCAGGGGTTGTATTTTTCGGCCCACAGCATCAGCAGATCGTCGCGTCCGTGCTGAAGGGCGTATAAACTGTTATTGGTTGGGTTCCAGTCCATACCCACCACCGAGCGTAAGCCGGTAGCATACCGACGGCCGTCTTTCTGGGTCTGGTTGTTTTTGTTAGCGTCGAACTGCCAGATGCCGCCGTGGTCTTCCAGCATCGGGCAGGGGTCGATACCAGCCATGTTGGGCGTCCGGTTTTTGGGCTGGCAACCGTTGGAAGCCGCCCCGAATGCAACGTACATATGGCCGTCGTTATCGAACGTAATGGGTTTGGCAATGTGTTCATGCATCCCGTGCTCATGGTCGTCGGTGAGGATCGTCTCCATGGGGCTGCTCGGAATCAGTTCACCGGGTTTGAGCTTGTAACGAAACACGTTCATCTCCGAACTGAAATACAGGTAGCCTTTGTAAATCCGCATGGCCGTTCCATAGGCACGCTCTTTACCAATACCCCCAAATGTCTTGATGATGTCGGCCCGACCGTCGCCGTTGGTGTCCCGCAGCGCAATCACCGACTCATCTTTGTTGCGGGCGAAGCGGGCTTTTACATAAATGTCGCCGTTTTCGTTGACGGCCAGGTGCCGCGCCCGTCCGGGCAGGCTGTCGACCACAACCGTTGCTTCGAATCCTTCAGGGACAAACAGGCCCCCATTGGCATCGGTTTGTATGGGAAGTCCATTCCGGGTAGCCCGCTGCGTAAATCCAACAAATGTCAGCAGGGCCAGTGCAATGCCTTTGATGTAAATTTTTGTCATTGGGTTGAGAGAAGGAAAAGGTAAACGCTACTTTGCACTCGCAATGCCAATACCATTCAGATCATACACAACCTTGCCACCTTTGATGGTCATTTCGCATTCGAACTTCTGCTTGCCCATCATCTTATAGCCGGTTTTGTCGTAAAAGCCGAACGTGCCCTGCCGCATCGAGAAAATGGCGACATCGGCAATGGCGCCTACAGATAAATGCCCCAGATTCTCGCGTTTGATGACCTGCGCCGGGGTCCAGGTGCTGGCTTTGATGACGCTCGGAATGTCTTCGCCCATCGCCACGAATTTGGACATGATGCTGAGCATGTCTTTCATGGAACCGTTCATGCTGCCGGTATGCAGATCGGTGCTGATGGTGGTCGGGTAAAATTTAGCTTTCACCGCCGGGATGGCCTGCGAGTAGTTGAAACTCGCCCCGCCATAACCTACGTCGAATACGATGCCTTTCTTACGGGCCTCCCAGGCAAACGGCTTCACAGTTTTGGTCGCTTCATCGACTATCGTCTCCCGGACGTTGCCTTCCAGCAGGGTGTAGGCATGGGTGAAAATATCGCCCGGACGAAGGTGCTTCATGAATAGTTCTTCGAGCGAAAGGGGTGGGTTATTCCCGCCGAAGTCAATGATAACGGGCATGTTGGCCAGTTTACCAGCCGCCACGGCATGGTCGACGGGTGCCCAACTAGGTCCCTGAAAGTGGGCGACCTTGAATCCGACAACGTCATTCTTGTTTTCGAGCGCCACTTTAGCGGCCATTTTGGGGTCCATGTCGGTGGTGTCCTGCTCGAAAACGCCCCCGCGCATGCCTTCGCCCACGATGTTCATAAACGACAGCACACGAGTCTTGGACGTGAAAATGATGTTCTTTTTGAACGTCTCGAACGATTTCCAGCCTGCGCCCCCCGCATCGACAATGGTCGTGACGCCCACCCGAAACGTGAACCCGTCGGGCGAGACGGCTACCAGTCCGTTGCTCAGGTAATGGTCGGGTTCGGTGCCGTAAAACACGTGCCCGTGAATGTCGATCAGGCCGGGCGTTACGTACATGCCTTTCGCATCGACCACCTGCCGCGCTTGTTTCGCGTCGATGGATTTCGCCACCTGCGTGACTTTCCCATCGGTGATGGCGACGTCCATCACCGCGTCGATGTTATTTTTCGGGTCGATCAGGTGCCCGCCTTTGATAAGAAGCGTATAGGGTTGCGCCCAGACCGAAACCGACAGAAAAGAGAAAAGGGTCAGGAAGAATAAGATGTTTTTCATGGGTTAGGATATATAAGAAGCGCGGTTCTTAAGACCACGTAACCATAGGCTAATAGCAACATTACCCCCACCCCTTAAAGGGAGCTTTAATTGAGTATGAGGGAAGCCCCCTTTAGGGGAGTGGGGGTAATTACACAGCCGCTTTCGTAAACTCTTCTTTCAGCCTTGCTGCCACAATTTTATCCTGGCCGGGTTTGAGCATCCAAGTTGTCATGCTGATGCCGTTGGGTTCGCCCACAACTTCAATGGACGGGTTTCCGTTGCGCAGGTTTTCCTGTAAAGACTTCGTGGTCAGGTTGACTTTGCCCGTTTCCCACGTTACCCGCATGGTGGGCGTGTGGTTGCCCAGTGGTGGCGCGTAGGTTTCGACGTTGATTCCGTTAATGCCTTTGATGGCGTTGGAAATGACCGCCACCCTATCTTCCAGCATCTTCCATTCTTTCTTGTGGTCCATTGCGATGAACTTATCGAGGGCGACGTACATGCCCAGAATCTCCTCTTTGTTCACCTTCATGCCCCGGCCGATGGTGGAGCCACGGGGTGGCATGCTGAGCCGGGCGGCAGCGATGTACTGTTTTTTGCCCATCAGCAAACCTGCGCTTTGTGGCCCTCGCATGGCCTTCCCGCCCGATACGCAAACCAGGTCGAAGCCCATGTCGTTGAATTTCCAGAGATTCTCGACCGGCGGCACATCGGCAGCAATGTCGATCATCGTCGGGATGTTGTGTTTCTTGCCCAGGTTTACCCATTCCTGATGCTGAATCTGGCCTTTGTCGGACTGGATGTTCAGAAACCAGAGCATGGCCGTTTTGCTGTTGATGGCTTTTTCGGCCTCTTCCAGCGTTTCGACTACTACAATTTTACAACCGGTATTAGTGAGGGCGTGGTTGTAGCCAATGTTGTGCGCTTTCTGGGCAATCACCTCCGACTTCATGTCGGTGCCTTCCAGATGCGGCAACAGCTCTACTTTTTTCTGGTCCATGCCCGTCAATACACCCGCCAGTCCAAGGGTCATGGCCGAGAAACAGCCCGCCGTCACCACCGCCGATTCGGCATGGGTCAGGGCGGCAATCTTTTCGCCAACTTTGGTCTGCACATCGTCCAGCATGACAAACTCTTTGGATGATGCGTTGATCGTTTCCACCACGTCATCTTCCATCAGCGAGCCCGTCATGGCTGTGTAGGTACCGGCCGCATTAATGAAGGTACGTAAACCCAGTTCCTTGAGTACGTTCCGCGAGGCCGCCTTGGCCGGAGCTGCCAGCACCGACTCAAGCGGAGTTACGCTACCGATCAGGCCACCCAGCAGGGGCACGGTCGACAGTCGTTTGATGAGGGATCTTCTATTGAGCATGATAAAGTTGGTTTGTATCGGTGATCGTTCTTACTCAAAAATCAGCGTTCCGAACTTCTTGAATTCGTGAAAGCTGCCACTCGTTTTTTGCCACGACCAGGTTTGATACCCCTTGTCGTAATCAATGCGGTACAGGTTACCGCGCCATTTCGTGCCAGACGTTGGTGGAGTCTGAACGAGAGGGTTTAGTAACGTATAGGGAATAAAAAACTCGGCCGTCCAGCCTTTAATGGCTGCCTTGCTTACCTTGTCGCCACCCTGAATGCTGGTCGCATGTTGCACTTTCGATTTACCTGTGTAATGCCAGGGTTTCCAGCCCATGAATTTGCCATTTAGATTCGGCACCAGAATCGCTAATTCGTAATTCAACGGTGATAGTTCGTACTCAAAGTAGATGGGTACAGACTCATCAGGCCAGAGAAATACTTCTACCACATCCTCGTTGTACAACGCCCCGAAATCGTCCTGTATCGTAGCCGTTAACGTTTCATCTTCGCACTGAAAGAGGAAATACATACCCGTACCAGAATATAGCGTTTTGGTCTTCGTCGCCAGGTTTCGCCCGGCCGATTCCTGAATCGTGATGGGTACCCAGTCTGTTTTGTTCCAGGCGCTGTTGTCGCCATTGCCATTCACTTGGAAATCATCGGTTTTTCGGACGACCATTTGCGTTGGATCGCTGGTTTGTGCGTGGATAGGCATGAGTCTTAGGGAGAGTAAAATGGCTAAAACGACGACGGTGAGTTTTTTTCGTACCCAACCGTTTCTAGCTGTTTGGTACACAGTACTACACATACGCGACGCAGTCAATTTCGACCCAGGAGTTGCCGGGAACACCGGCGTGAACGGCGACCGTTGTCCGAACGGGTGGATTCTTGCCAAAACGACCTTTATAAACTTCGTTCATAGCTTTGTAATCCTTGAGATCATGCAGCAGGACGTTCACTTTTAGTACTTTGTCCATTGACGAACCTGCCTTGATTAGTTCTTTCTCGATCTCCTTGAGCACATGATCTGTATGCGACCGGATATCGCCCTCGAAGTGAGCCCCGGCCCCGGACACAAAGACCAGATTGCCTAGCTTTGTCGACCCCGAATACAAGGGAATATCGTCCTGAGATACTACACTGGCCACTTCTTTTTCAGGGGTTGACACAGCTTGAACTTCGGTCGAGGTATGTAGTCCGGTTAGTCCGGCTACGGATGAAAACAGGCGTTTTAACAGGGAACGGCGTTGTGCTTTCATGAATCGCTTAAAAAAGGAAAAGGGCGTTTTTTAGGAACTTACTCTAAATTTAAGCCACTGCCTGTCAATTTATTAAAAAATATTAGAAACTGTAGTGTAGTGTCGGGGTAAAGACCTCAGCACTACGCTACAGTTTTGCTTTACTTATCCCACCACACTACGCTGGAGAGCGTGTTCGTGCCGCCCTGCCGCGTACGAGCTTCGATGAAGTTAGTTTTGTTGTACGTCTCTTCCGAGTCGGGAATCACAAAGCGGGTCGGGATTTTGCCGCCGGTGAGGTTGCCCGGATAATTGGTTGGTGTGAGCACCGGATACCCCGTCCGACGCCAGTTGGAGAAGATTTCGTATTCATCTTCCAGAAATAGGGATACCCATTTCTGCGTCTGAATCTGCTCCATCTGCTGCGCCACCGTTCCTGTAGCTTTGTATGGATTAACCGCCAGATAGGCGTTGATCCGAGCTTCCGAAATCGTACCGCCCGTTCCAAACAGCGCCCATTGCCGCATACCGGCACGCACGGCATTGGCATAAGCCGTAGCTGCGGTGGTGCCGCTGGCCCAACCCCGAACAGCGGCCTCGGCCAGTAACAGGTTCGTTTCGGCATTGCCAAACACGATCAGCGGGGCGCTGTATTTCAGCAGCGTGTTCGGGTTGGGCTCCGAGAACGAGTTGAAATTGGCAGGCAGGTTGTTGTAAGCTGCGTTGGGCATACCACTTTGCAGAGCCGTTGTTGTGTCGGCAGTGAACGTTTTGCCGTCGGTGGTTGTCCACACAATCGAGATCACGTTCAGACGTGGGTCTTTGGTGTTCTTGAGGTAGTCGATGAACGTTTTGGCGTACTTACCGCCTTCTACGTTATCGCCACCGGGTGTTACGTAATCCGTGCTGATCAACCCGCTGGCAATGAAGTTACGGCTGGCCGTTTGCGACCCATCGACATAGGCAATCACGGCGCGGTCGGCATCGTCGAGAATAATGCCCCCGGCAATGGCTTTTTCGCTCCAGGTTTTGGCCAGCGCCGGGTCCACTTCGGTCAGGCGCATACCCAGCCGCAGCATCAGCGAATAGGCGAATTTCTTCCATTTGGTAATGTCGCCCCCGTACATCAGGTCGGCGTTGCCAAACGTGGCTTTGCTGGCATCGAAAGCAGCAATGGATTCGTCCAGTTCTTTCAGCAGGTCGGCGTAAATAGCCTGCTGGGTATCGTATTTGGGGCTGTAATTCTTATCCGAAAGGGCTTTGCCTGCATCGAAGTAGGGGATGTCGCCGTACATATCCGTCAGGCGATGGAAAATATACGCCTTCCAGATACGAGCTGCCGAGAGTTTATTGACATCCAGCGGGCTGGTCGAAACGGCGTCGATCACCTGCCGGATGGAGACCACTGCGCCCTGCCCGGCTGCGGTACCGGCGTAGGCATTCCAGTTGCCAGTCGAATAGCTGTAGTTAAAGTACTTGTCGCCCGCAGCCGGTACCTCTTTGTAGGTGGCGAACTGCTGCATCGACTGGCCAATAGTCAGATAGGCTGCCCCGGTAAAGTTAGTGCTCACGCCGTCCAGTTGGGCGCGGGTAAAAAGGTAGCCGGGCACTACTTCCGAGTATTTGTTCGGGTCCACGTTCATCTCCTCAAAGCCCTTGTCGCAGGCAGAGAGGAGCAGAAGCATTGGGGCCACAACCAGTATTTTTTGGATCAGATTCTTCATCGTCAGAAAATTTTTTGGTTAGAATTTCACCATTAAGTTCACGCCCAGGCTCCGGGTTCTGGGTACGCCGAAAGCCTCAAGACCCTGCGCGTTGGTGCTTGTATAGCCCGACTCGGGATCGAAGTACTGGTTCTTCTTGTCTTTGTAAAGAATGGCCAGGTTACGTGCCACAAACGAGATCGTAGCCGATTGTAGCTTCAGGAACGGCAGTTTGGCAACGGGCAGGTTATAGCTGAGGATCACCTGACGCAGCTTCACGAAGTCGTTGTTGAACATGAACATGGCTGTGTAGTTCTTGTCGTTATCGTAATATGTATCGACTTCTTCTTTGCTCCATGTTTTGGTATAAGGGGCACCTTCGGGGGTTACGCCCGTAACGGTGATGCCCGTCTCGCGACCCGGCAGGGTTTCCTGCGGCAGACCGAAGCGGTAGGCGTATTGATACAGGTTCGAATACACGATGCTGCCGAATTTACCATCGACCAGAATGTTCAGCGAGAAGTTCTTGTACCGGAAATTGTTGGTAATACCCATCGTGAGCGGGGGTGTGCCCTGTCCGATCTCCTGCAAATCGCCCCGAAGCGCGTAGCCGCTGGCCGTATTGAAAACGACGTTACCGTTGGCATCGGTTTTCTTATTATAGCCCCAAACGGTGCCGTAAGGCCGGTCGAGCACATTCCGAACCAGACCACCACCTACGCCAGCACCAACGTCGATACCGGTGATGCCTGCGGCCAGTTGTTCGATTTTACTCTTGTTATACGCCATGTTGTAGCTAACATCCCACGAAAAAGGCCCTTTGCTAACGGGCGTGCCGGTCAACAGGAGTTCAACACCTTTGTTGCTCAACGCTCCCACATTCAGCAGGGCCGAGGTGTAGCCCGACGATAGAGCAATGTTCGTCGTTACGATGTCGTCGGTCGTTTTGCGGTTGTAGAGTGTCAGGTCGATGCCCAGCCGGTTATTTAGGAACTTGGCTTCGATGCCGCCCTCATAGGTGGTCGAGGTCAGCGGTTTCAGGTCGGGGTTGGGTACCTGCGACGACGATAGCACTTGTACGGGCCGGCCATTGTGACCACCCTGCTGCATGGAGTAGTACTGGTAAATCTGGTAGGCGTTGACCGTCGCACCACCCACCTGCGCCCACGACGCCCGTAACTTGGCAAAGCTAACCGCCTTGGGCAGTTGGAACGCATCCGACAGAATGAACGAGCCACCCACAGAAGGGTAGAAGATGCTGTTGCTCTTGGGGTTCAGTACCGAGAACCAGTCCTGCCGACCGGACAGCGTCAGATACGCCACGTTTTTATACCCGAAATCCGCCGAGCCAAACACCGAATTGATGGCACTTTTCAGGTAAGTCGGTGTGGTCGTTGAGGTGGCCAGGTTGGTGTAGCTGTAGAAATACGGTACGGTAAATTCACTGCCAGCTATGGTTGTCTGATCGAAGATCGCTTTCTGGGCATTGCCGCCCAGCAGGGCTGAAAAGGTAAGGTCCTTGAAAAAGGTCGTGTTGTAGTTCAGCGTCAACATGCCATTGGTTTCCGACGAGCTTGTTTTACGGGCTTCGTAGGTGCCCAGCGGCTGGTAGGCGTTGTTGGTAGGCTGGACATATTCTGACGAAAAGCTATAAAAATCCTGGCTCACGCTGCCTTTAATAAATAGGTTGTCCAGAATGTCGTAGCGGATGCTTCCCTGGCTGATGAACCGGTGTTTGGTGTCGTTGTTCTTGAACTTGTTGATCACGAAATATGGGTTCGGTGCGGCCGGAACGGGGTTCCATTCGGTCTCTTTGCCCGTAACGGGGTCGTAGCCCGGTGCCAGACTGCGGATGTCGACCACGTTGGCAATCAGGTAAGTCGCCCAGTGCGGGTTAAAATCGGCATACCCCACTTTCGGGCGGTTGATCCCCTCTTCCACATTGTACTGGAACACTGTTTCAACGCTCAGTTTCTTGCCCAGAAAGGCGTTCAGGTTCAGGTTAGCAATCCGCCGGGAGAACGATGAGTTAGGCACGATGCTGTTCGATTGGGTGTTGTTGAGCCCCAGACGGAAGTTTACCGTTTCGCTGCCACCGGTGAAGGCCAGCGAGTTGATGTAGTTGGTACCCGTGCGGTAGAAGTTCTTCAGGTTGTCTTTCTGCGGAGAGTAGGGGTGCATCTGTCCATCCACCTGAATCGTTGGTAGTCCATCCATTTTAGCCCCGTACGACAGTCGACCGGTACTTTTGGCCTCCGTTACCGTGGTTGGTTTTTTGCCATCCAGACCCTGACCGTATTCATACTGCCAATTTGGAATAACGGCAATATCTTCAAAGGTCGTGTTGCTGTTGATCTCCACCCCGACACCCTTCTGGGCGCGACCCTTCTTGGTAGTGATCAGAATAACACCATTGGAGGCACGGGCACCGTACAGAGCCGCAGCAGGGCCGCCTTTCAGCACGCTGATGGATTCGATATCGTCGGGGTTGATACCGCCAATGCCGTCGCCCCGGTCCACGTTCATACCGTTACCGTCGGCGGTGGTACCGCCGGGGGTGCTGTTGTCCATGGGCATCCCGTTGATAACGTACAGCGGCTGGTTGTTGCCGTTCAGGGAGCCGTTGCCCCGGATGATGATGCGGCTCGACCCGCCGGGGCCGGTAGCCATACCCGTTGCGTTAACACCCGCAATCTTGCCAGTCAAAGCGTTGGCTACGTTGTTTTCGCGGGCCTGCGTAAACTCGCTGCCTTTCACTTCCGACACGGCGTAGGCGAGTGCTTTTTTCTCCCGCGCAATACCCAGTGCCGTTACCACCACTTCGCCAAGGGTGCTGGCTTCCGGAGCCAGTGTTACCGAGAGGTTACTCTGGTTGCCAATGGTAAGCTCCTGTCGTTTGTAGCCCACAAAGCTGAACACCAGCACCGCGTTATCGTCCGGTACATCGAGCGAAAAACGGCCGTCGGCACCCGTGGTGGTCCCTTTCTGGGCTTCTTTGATCACGACGCTCACGCCCGGCAGACCCGCCCCGTTTTCGTCGAGAACGATACCCGCCACTTTACGTTTGGGGGCTTCCTGCTGAACAGGAACCCGGATGTCGGACGATTCCAGGCGTTTCAGAATGATCCGATCCTGAAGGACTTCGTAGGTAACCTGATACGGATACAGGATCTTGTTCAGGACTTCGGAGAGCGGTTCGTTGCGAAATTTATAGGTGGCTTTGGTGTCGTTTCCGAAGATTTGCGGATTGTACAGAAATTTTACGTTCGTAACGGTCTCAATTTTGTCCAGCACTTTTTCAACATCGGCGTTGGACAGTTGAAGGGTTACTTTTTGCTCCAGCACTTTCTGCCCACTAACCTCTAAGGCGTAGGAGAAGGTGGCAAAAGCGACAGAAAGAAAGGCCTGGTAGATGCCAATGCGCATGATTTTCTGTAAAGTCTTTTGATAAAGTACTCGTTTTGACATAGTTTTGGCTTTTGTCGGGTGAAAAATTCGGCACAATAAAGTCCCGGTCCGCTTTTTAGCGGATGTTGTAATGAGCATACACGAAGGGCGATTTTGAAGGCGAAGATGTTAGCGCATCTCCGCCTTTTTTATGCGTATGTCGGAGCGGTGTTGATCATAGGCATTCAAGGAATTAGATAGGTTAGACGATGATTTGGGTACGCGGTATTAACAGCCGTTACTACTGATCTGGATCGTTCCATCTACCTGCTTATACGTGGCATTGATGGTTCGGCAAATCAGGTCAAGTTTTTCAAAAAGGGGTTCGTCGGTAAACGAAGCGGTCAGGTAACAGGTCCGCATCAGGTCTTTGTCGAAAGCGATGGGTACGCCGTACGATTGCTCGAGGGTAGCGAACACTTCGGCAATGGGGGTGCGTTTAAAGGCAAAAAGCGGCTTCTGTAGGGCCTGCTCCAACAAAACCGGGTTCTCAATCAGGCTCTTTTTTAACTGTGTTTTCTCCGTCGAGAAGACGATTTGCTGATTGGGTGTCAGCACGATACCGTCCAGTTTATAGGTTTCTTTCTGAGGTTGCTCCGCCACCTGCTTCTGGGAGAACACGGCCACTTTTCCCGTCCGAACAACGACTTTCATCTGCTTCGCGCCTTCATAGGCCTGCACCGTAAAACTAGTGCCCAGTACTTTCGTCACCAGTCCGTTAGCATAGACGTAAAATGGTTTCGACGGATTTTTGACGACCTCGAAAAAGCCTTTACCCGAAAGGTAAATTTCCCGTTTCGTACCGGCAAATCGATTGTCGTAACTCACCCGGCTTTTTGGGTAAAGGGTAATGGCACTTTTATCGGGAAGATCGACCCGCATCGGGGCGTCGGTCGCGTTGATTACTTCGGACAGGGGTTCGGCTACCTGAGCCACGAGTTCGGTGTAGGTCACCGCCGTTTTATTGGTCGAAGGGCGGATTTGATTCCAGCCAAAAAGCCCGAGTACAACCAGTACACTAGCCGCCACCCCATAGCGAACCGGCCAGGACCGAAACCACGGCACCGCTATAACTGGCACCTCACGATCCTCCAGTGTCTCGTGCAGGCGGCTAATCTCTTCCTGAATTTCCCGTTCTGAAAGAGGTAGCCGCTCGGCAATGTGTTCGCTATAAGTGTTATGCAGGGAAATCAACAACGAAGCCGCCTTGTCGACCAGCTCGGTTTTGTCCGGATTCTGGGTCAGCCACGCTTCCCAGAACGCATTGGCTGTGGGGTCGTGGCTCAACTGCCAGCGTTGAAAAGACGAATCGAGGGCCAATTCTTCGGGTTCTAAATCCCTGTACTCCTGCATACAAACGGATGCGTTATTGGTGCATTTGGAGGAAAGATGCAGAAGTCATTGGCGAATACTCTCTTTTCCGAAACTTTATTTTAAAAAATTTTAAAATGGCAGTTGAGCGTCCCATAGCCCCTTACCGGATTGCAACCGATGTTAGCTACAGTCAACCCCGTCGGGGTTGTGGTGGCGCGGGCGGTCCTGTGCCACCGGATTGCATCCGGGGTTAACTACGGTCAACCCCGTCGGGGTTGGGGCGACGAGTAACAGGCATACAGGGACCCTCCAGTTACAAACCCGACGGGGTTATGACTGGAGGGCTCCGGATGTAGTCCGGGGTACGAGGCAGGTGTAGCCTTTAGTTACAACCCCGAGGGGGTTGACTGTGGATAGCTCCGGACGTAGTCCGGGGTTTGGGGGTTGTGTGCATCCGGGGACCACGCGTTTCGTAAAAACCGCAGCCAGTTTTTATGGAATATGTTTTCGATATCTTCCTCCGTGTAGCCGCGTTTGGCTAAAAGGCCGGTCAGGGTTTGCAGGTCGGCGATGGTGTCGAGGTCGCGGGGCGATTGTTCGATGCCATAGGTGCCGTCGAGGTCGCTGCCGATGGCGATGTGCTGGCTGCTGCCGGTGAGCTGACAGATGTGGTCGTAATGGTCGATAATGGTTTCGATAGAAATACCGAATTCGGTCGGATTGCTGACTCGCTGGGTGAAGCCGGGTTTCATCATCCAGGCGTCGAAACACCCGCCGATGACGCCACCCCGCTCGGTCAACTGCTTTATTTGATCGTCGGTGAGCTGGCGTTGGTGCGGTACCAGTGCCCGGCAGTTGTGGTGACTAGCCCAAACGGGTCCTTTGTACAAAGAAAGGGCTTCTGTAAACCCTTCGTCGGTGAGGTGGGTGGCGTCCAGGATGATACCCAGACGGTCCATTTCTTTGACCAGTTCGCGGCCCTGCACCGTCAGCGGGCCACTCAGGCCGGTGCCGGGGGCGTAGCGCCCCGTGCTGTAATGCGCTGGACCGAGGGCACGTAAGCCGTAGTTATAGGCTTTTTCCAGATACGACAGGTTCACCAGCGAGTCAGCTCCCTCCAGACTGAGGATATACCCTACAGGTTTGGTGTCGTTCGGAATGTTTTCGTCGAGCCAGAATGCCACATGTTTATCCAGACTGGCACGGTCAAGAATCTGCGTCATTTCGCCCGCGTCGACCATCGTTTCGTACCACGCCCGTTGCGCCTGCGTCATGGCCCAGGCCTGTTCGGGGGAGTTCCAGCCCGCGCCGGGCAGGTTGCCGTTGCTCTGGTTGAAACGGGCAATCTGCGTGGCTACGACCAGCCCAATACCGCCCCGGCGGAGGTCGGGCAGAGAGACAGTGCCTTTGGCCCGGTCAATTTTGTCGGTCATGTCGGCTTCCTGTTGTCTGATCTGGTGAGCCGACAGTCGGTAGTCACGGTTCCATTCGATGGCGTTGAGAGCCATGTCGAGGTGGGCATCAATAATGAACATGGGTTTGGTTTATGATTTGGTTTTGCACCAGACAGTAGGGATGCTGTCTGGTGCAAATTGACTAGTCTTCGCTCTCCTTTTTCAGCTTTTTCTTCACCACATCGGCCGGGTATTTGAGGGCTAACTGACGAATGTCGTAGCTGAACTCCTCGTAGGTTTCTTTCCAGAGTTGGGCTTCTTCGGGGGTGTATTCGTAGAAACCGTGAGCGTTCTGAACGCCTTTCCCACCTGCTTTCACAATATCGTCGATCAGTTTAGGAACTTCGGTTTTATTGCTCAGCGTGGGGAATAAGTCCTTCATAACGGTATGGTAGGCTGCTACGCCTGTCAGGTCCATCCACCGAAAAACGCCTACAAGTGTCATCCAGTAGCCGGTATTGTTTCGGCAGGCGCGGTCCACATCTTCTACAGTCGCGTATCCATTTTCGACCAGATTGAAAGCTTCCCGATACATGGCGTATGCCAACCGGTTGGCAATAAACCCCCGAATATCCTTGCGCACCAGCGTTGGCTCTTTAGCCCAGAAATGGGCTAGCGCATACAGCCAGTCGGCGGTTTGCTGATCGCTCAGGTCGCCACAGATGATTTCCAGAAAGCGGGTCGTGTGCGACGGTTCTGCCCAGTGCAAGCCCAAGAACCGCTCCGGCAATTTGATTTGCCGCTGGAGTATGCTGATTGGAATGGCCGAGGTGTTGCTCGTAATAAGGGTATCGTCGGCAACAACGGCTTCAATTTTGTCGTAGACGGATTTCTTGATACCGATGTCTTCGAGCGTACATTCCAGTACAAGCTTGCAGTCCTTCAACAGACTATAGTCCTCTGTAATGGTCAGTTGTTCAAAATAAAGCTCGGGGCTCTGGGTGATCAATCCTTTCTCGAAGGCTTTGGTCAGGTGTTCGCGAATGCGGGGTTCGGCCGTTTCCATGTCGGCGGGCAGGGGCGCAACGGCTACTACCGGGTGCCCGGCAATGAGTAGGCAGACGGTAATGCTACAGCCCATCAGGCCCAGCCCTACAACGCTCACGAGTATATCTGCCGGATTTAGTTGTTGAGGTTCCATTACTATGTGTTTGGGTACTTTTGTCAGGCTTTGCAGCCTTCGTCGCATGACAAAAGATTACGTCAGTTGGCTTATATCGACTAGTTTAGGTTTGCGGGTCAGCAAGTGGATGATAATCCAGGCGGTCAGGTACGTAAATCCACAGATAGTGAACAACAGGTTGTACCCCCCCGACAGATTTCCGGCCGCTTTGTAGGTGTCCAGCAAACGCCCGACCAGCATCGGGAAGAAGATGCCGCCGACGGCACCGGCCATCCCCGCTATACCAACGGCCGAACTTACCGCTTGTTTCGGAAATAAATCAGATGCCATCGTAAACACATTGGTCGCCCAGGCCTGGTGAACGGCCACTGCCAGACTAATCAGCCCCACCGCTACCCATACATCCGTCGCAAATTGAGCAAGGATAATGGATAATTCCAACCCGGCAAATACGATGAGGACCGTTTTTCGGGCTTTCAGTGTAGGCCAGCCACGTTTAATAAGCCAGGACGACAGGTACCCGCCCCCAATGCTGCCCACGGTGGTAGCGGTGTAGATGAGCATCAGCTCCAGACTTGGTTTTTTGAGGTCCAGCTTAAAGGTAGACGAGAAATAGGAGGGAAGCCAGAACAGGAAAAACCAGTAAATAGGATCGATAAGCCCTTTTCCGGTGATCAGCGCCCAGGTCTGTGGAAGCGTAAACAGCCGGAACCACTTGATGGGCAGTTTCTTTTCGGTTTCGACTTCCTGACCGCTGGTAATGTAGGTGTACTCATCTGCCGACAGCCGTTTTTGTCGGGCAGGAACTTCATAGAAGATCAGCCAGAATATTAGCCAGACGAATCCCATTGCCCCTGTAATCCAGAACACTTCCTGCCAGCCGTAGTGATTCAGTATCCAGGGAACAATGAGTAAGGCCACTACCACACCGATGCTGGTGCCGGCGTTAAACAGCCCCGTTGCCAGCGCACGCTCTTTTTGCGGAAACCACTCGGCTACCGTCTTTACAGCGGCCGGGTAATTTCCCGCTTCGCCCAGCCCTAACCCAACGCGGGCGAGACCAAACCCAAATGCACTTCGGGCCAATGCGTGCAGCATACCGGCTACGCTCCACCAGACGATCGTAACGGCATACCCTACTTTCGTGCCAACCTTGTCGATGAACCAGCCGAAAGCCAGCAGACCAACGGCATAAGCGGCCGTAAAGGCGATCACAATATTGGCAAACTGCGTTTCTGACCAGCTAAATTCAACTTCCAGAATGGGTTTCAATAAGCCGATGATCTGGCGGTCGAGGTAGTTGATGGTGGTAGCGGTGAAGAGCAAAATGACGATGATCCAACGGTAATTGTTGGGCTTGGAAGTAGTAGTCACTGGGAGTAGGGTTTAAAGTGTTAGGTTGGTGGGGGTGGTGGCTGCCGATGACGAGGTTGCTGGTTTGGGCATTGGCCCGTATCTTTTATATGGACAGCATTTGCTGGCGTTACAGCTATTTATCCATACATCAGTTAATACTGACTTCATAAAAAGACACGGGCCAATGCCCTCGCCAGCAACGCCATCAAACCCGCGCCTTCTCCATACGTTGTACAAAATCCTGTAGATGGCTTTTAAGGCCCTCCCAGTTTTTCTGCTGAACTAGGTTTTTGTCAAACAGGTGGCTGCCGATGCCGAGCCCGTCGGCCCCAGCTTTGAAATACGCGGCCATGTTGTCCAGACTTATACCGCCTGTGGGCATGAGTTTCAACTGGTTGAGGGGAGCTTTTAAGTCTTTGATGTAATCGGGGCCGAGGGATGTAGCCGGGTAAATCTTGACCATCGATGCACCCAGCGACCAGGCTTTGTAGATTTCCGATGGCGTAAAGGCTCCCGGAAAAATGGGCACACCGTGCTTGACGCAGGCTTTGATGACTTTCTTCTCAAGCACGGGCGTTACAATGAACTGAGCACCAGCAGCCAGTGCCTTTTCCAGGTCTTTCAATGTGCAGACCGTTCCGGCTCCGATGTTCAGCCCCTCGCTATGGTACTTTACCGCATTTTGGATGATGGCTTCGGCATAGTCGGTATTCATCGTGATCTCAATCGTCGTCAGTCCGGCTTCCCGGTAAATAGGCATGATGTGATGAATATCGTCGGGTTTCAGCCCCCGAATAATACCGACGACCGGCGCTTTGGAAAATAACTCCCAGGAGAAGGGTTGTTGACTCATGTAGGTTGGTTATTGGTTATTGAGTTAATGGTTAATGAGTTATTGGCAGGAAGTTATTAAACCTCCTGCCAATAACTCATTAACCATTAACCAGCTGGTTCTGGGCAATTTTTACTTGTCCGGCAATGGTGGCTTTGTCGATCAGATCAGCTGAAATAGTAGTTGTCCGGTTACTTAGTTGCAGCTCGTGCATGGCCAGCTTATACAGCTCATAAAGATTCGTCCCGCTGCACAAAATCAGCTGCCACTGTGGCTGGTCGATAAGCGTTTTTAGCTCCTCGCCGATGAGCAGACCACTGAGGTAAAGGGCATTCTCGGGTTTGGTCAATTGGCTGAATAACTGGTTTGTCCTGACCCGAAACAAGCTGTTCAGAATAGACGGTGACCCAGACTCCGTGACGCCGGATTTGAAGGCGTTGCATTCTCTTTCAGAAAACAAATCCAGTTCTTTGGGCGCAATGGAGTCTTTCAGAATACTGTAGTGCGCCATCAGATTAAAGACCTCGCCGGTCATGAACGTTTGAAAATCAATGACCTGCTGATTCTGGATATAGATATGCTTCGAATGCGTACCCGGAAAGATGAGTATCGACGCATTAGTAGTCACGTGCTGGGTATCCAACAGAGCCAGCAACCCAATAAGCTGCGTTTCTTCCCCGCGCATTACATCGTGCTCCGTCCGAACCCCCGAAATCAAGGTAATCTCATGCGGGAAATCACCCTGTTTGGGCAGTCGTTTGGTGCTGGACAGACTGCCATCGACCGGAAAGGGGAGGGTTGCATACGGCACTTCGGCCATCCCGATGGAGGACGAAGCCATACCCGAAATGACAATGGGGATGCCACTCAGATCAATGCCTACTTTGGTCGATAACTGCTTGATCTGCCGTTTCAACTGCCGACGGAAAAACTGTTCTCTGGGCAGCGTTGCTCCATCGCCAATGGCTTTCCAGGCCGTGAAGGTGCTGGCAATGCCTTCCTGCGATGTAATCTCCCCGATAAGTTGGTGGCCTGTGCTGTCTATGAGCCGTAGTCGAAAAGAAGACGTTCCCCAGTCGCAGCCTAATAGATAGTTTTTCATTGATTCTTCTTTTTGTGCTTGTTACGGCAACGCAAACGCTACATACGAGCCACCCGGCTTCAGGCCATAGCGGGTACCACCCGCAGCAATGACGATATACTGCTTTCCGCCAGCCATATAGGTTATGGGTGTGGCGAAGCCCCCGGCGGGTAATTTATACTCCCACACGATTTTACCGGTTTTTCGGTCAAATGCCCGAAGCTTTTCATCATATGTGGCTGCAATAAAAACCAGCCCACCCGCCGTCACGATGGGGCCACCGTGGTTTTCGGTGCCGGTGGGGGGAATCCCTTTTTTCGATAGTTCGGGGTATTCGCCCAGTGGTACCTGCCAGAGGTACTCGCCCGTGTTGAGGTTGATGGCGTTCAGCGTACCCCAGGGCGGTTTAATAGCCGGGTAATTATCCTGATCGCGAAACTGCGTATTGCCGTTGTTCAGATACGGTGGCGTATAGGGGAAGTCTTCTCCCTCAGCCGTAGGCGTGTTCACCACCGAACTGTGCTGGTCGTTGGCAGCTATGGCCGCCGTGGACGCGGCCGCCGTGGATGCGGGTTTGGTGTCGAGTTTGAACAGGTATCGGACAATAGCCTCCCGATCATCGGCAGACAGGTGCCCGAACGACGGCATACGGCCCCGGCCCGTTATCAGAATGGAAGTTACCTGCTCTTTCGTCAAACGCTTGTCAACGTCCGTCAAATTCGGGTAGGCCTGGGCCGTCTGGCTTGCTCCCCCCGATTTTTCACCCGCAGCATGACAAACGGCGCAGTTGGTGTTGAACAGGCTGCCGCCCCGTGTTAGGGCTACACCACCGGCCTGCGCCCGAACGTCGCGCATTTTGAGCCACCAGAGCATGGTGTTCGCATTTTGGTACAGAATTCCGTCCGGATCGGCAGCATTGCCGCCCCATTCGGCCCCGCCCCCGAAGCCGTAATACAGCGTCCCTTCAATACTGGGCGGCATATATTTGCTCCCATGTCGACTGTTGCGGTAACGGTCGAGGACGTAAGCGTGGGCTTCGGGCGTACGGGTCGTGATTTCGTTTTCGGTCAGCTCCTGCCGGACAAACGGAGCCGGTTTAGTTGGCACGGGCTGTGTAGGCCAGGGCTTTTCGCCGGGTAAGGCGGGCGATGTCATAACCGGAACTTCTTTCACCGGAAAGAGTGGTTTACCCGTGTCGCGATCCAGGACAAATACATAGCCGTCTTTGGTGGCCTGCGCTACGGCGTCGACCATCCGGGGCCGACCGTCGGGGCCTTTGTGTTTTACCGTGATAAGGTTCGGCGGACAGGGCAGATCGCGGTCCCACAAATCGTGGTGAACTGTCTGGAAATGCCACACCCGTTTGCCGGTGGCGGCATTCAGCGCAATGACACAGTTGGCAAACAGATTCTGGCCGGGGCGGGCACCTCCGTAAAAATCGACGGAGGGCGAACCGGTACCGGCGTACACGACACCGCGTTTTTCGTCGAGCACCATACCCGCCCAGCAGTTGGCACCCCCCAGCTTTTTGTAGGAATCTTTGCCCCAGGTTTCGTAGCCGTACTCACCCGGCAGCGGGATGGTATGGAACACCCAGGCAAGTTTACCCGTCCGTACATTAAACGCCCGGATGTAGCCCGGTGGCGCGTCGCCCCCCTCGTTAACGGCTGAGCCGGTGATGAGCATATCCTTGTAGATAACGCCGGGTGTCGTAACGCGAATGGACAGGTTCGCCACGTCGTGGCCGATGGTTTCCTTATCGCCAAGTCCTTCGTGCAGATCGACCTTTCCCTGCTTGCCGAAGCTCTCGACCGGCTTACCGGTGTTTGCATTAATGGCATACAGAAAGGAACCCACGGTGTACAGCACCCGCTTGTCGTTGCCATCTTCCCAGTACATCACCCCACGCATCGGGTGAAACCGGGGCTTGGTGTCGGGGTCGGCAAAGGGGTCGAACTGCCAGTGTTGCTTACCCGTAGCAGCATCTACGGCAAAGAGTTTTAGCCGGGGCGAGGTGCCGTAGAGAACACCGTTGACCACGATGGGCTGGCACTGAATATCCATCCCCCGTTGCGAGGCATCCTTATTATCGCCGGTGTCGTAGCTCCACGCCAGCTTCAGGTTTTTTACATTTTGTGTGTTGATCTGCGTTAGTTTCGAGTATCGGTTACCCGCGTTATTGCCGCCATAGGTCGGCCAGTCGTCGTTGGGGGGCGACTGGTTTATTGGTTTCGGGGCGTCTTTCAGGGACACAAAACTTCCCAGAATGAGCAGACCGAGTAAGGGTTTCAGGTATGTATTCATGGATTTGTTGAAGAGGTGTGGCTACCTCCCTTTTTCATAAAATTCGTACGCTATTTTCCATGTCACTTCTTTTCCGGGGGGCGCTTCCAACCTGATGTACGGCTCCGGACAGGAGGTGGTGGCGCAGGCCCAGTACACCAGCTTTTCCATGGGCTGATCGCTGGTGATATGGACGCCCGCTCCCGTTTTTTGATTCTCGATACGGATATCGTAATCGCTGGCCGTTGGCCCAAAACCGTGAACATCCGCCGTATACACGTTCTCTTTTTTCTCCAGATTACGGGCGTAAACAAACCGGTTGTCCTGCGTCACAATGAGGCTCCCGAATCCTTTTCCTTCGGCTTTTACGGCATACGGAAACCGGATTTCGATGCCGGGACCGGTGGGTTCTTTGTCGATGATGAAGAAATTGTGGTCGTACACGCTCGTTTTGATGGGCAACTTGCCAGTGTTTTTCAGGCTGTGTTCCAACACCAATTCCGGTTTGCCCTTGATGAGCCTTACCGTTTTTCGGTACACATAGCCGTAGCCCGTTGGGTCGTTCAGTTCATGCGTAAACTCAATACGGTCTTTACGCCGTTTTACCGTCCATTTGCCGTGGTCAGCCACTTCATAATTGCTCGCAAAAGTGTAGGGCTTGTCGGCAGCTTTGCGAAGGGTACCCACGCCAATCTTCACGAACGTATCCCCGGTTTTGGCCTCGGCATAACCCAGGGGCGTAAACTCCTCGGCAGGGCCGTTGATGGCATCGTGCATCTTAGGGTCGTAGTTCTCAAACCACTGGTCCACGAAACTGTGCCCTTTGTACGTCAGGCTTTTAAACGCCCCCGACCAGTCGAAACGGGTGCCCTGATAATAGCCCTGCTGTTCATCCGGCATATAAAGCGTTGTCTGAATAACACCGTTGGACAGGTCAGCCTGCGGCCAGTCGGCCAGAGGGACGGTTGTGCTGCACAAGCCGACTACGGCAAAGGCGGGGAGAAGGATACGTTTCAGGCTGGACATTTGGTGGATTGGTTAAGTCGTGGAATGGTGGAGTGAGTGGAGTGGTGTCGGGTCCTGGAACGCCAGCCCGGTCAGACCCGACACCACTCCACTCACTCCACCATTCCACTAATTTAAATTCGGGTTCAGCGACGTGTCACTATACGGCAGCGGGAACCAGTAATTGGCTTTTGTGATCGCTTTGATTGGTTGCAGGTCGTCAGGGCTCTTTTTGGCGTTGGCGGCTTCCACCTGTTCGAGCCGGACGAGGTCGAACCAACGGGTGCGCTCGGCGGCAAATTCCCAGGCTCGCTCCTCTACGACGGCGTCGGCAAACTGGCTGGCGGTCAGCCCATCACCGGGAGTTAGCGCTTTGGTTCCAGCAGCCCGTCCGCGCAACCGTACCTGATTCAGCGCATCATAGGCTGCCTGGTCGGGACCGCCGGTGCCCCGTGCTTTCGCTTCGGCGTAGATGGTCAGCACGTGGGCGTAGCGCATCATGACCGAGGGCAGCGAAATGCTCGACGTGACGATGTTTCCCTTGATGTACCACTTTTGGTAATACGGGTGCCGGGTCAGGCTTTGCTGCCACGGAATGGTAGAGGCCCCCAAACCAAACTGGGTGCGGAACGTCTTGTCTTTGCGGGGCCCTTCGGGGAACATCGCGAAGAAATTCAACTCCGCAAACATATCGTCCCAGCCGCCTTCTTCGCCGGGCATAGCCGTGTTGCCGTAGGTCGCATTGGCCGTGCCGCTGCCTGCCGCAAAGCCGCTGATTTGATAGACCGATTCGGGGATGATAGCCACCGCCGGGTCGTTTTCAAAGACGGCGGCAAAAGTAGGCATTAACTGAAATCCATACAGGGTGCTGTTGTTGATCACCTCTTTTGCTTTGGTCGCTGCGAGGTCATATTTGTCAGTTTGCTTTAACGGCCAGCCCGCCATTGTCAGGTACACATCGGCCAGAAATGCCTTCGCCGAGCCCGCATTGGGCCGACCCGGATCGCGCCGGGTGTTGGGCAGCATGGTTTCGGCTTTCTTTAGATCCGACACGATCAGGTCATACACCTGCGCTACCGTCGATTTTTTGATGGTCAGCAAACTATCCGAATATTCCCCCGCCGTAACGAGCGGAATATTGCCATAAAAGCGCGTCAGCCAGTAATACGAAAAGCCCCGGATGAAGTAGGCTTCGCCCGCAATGATGTCAATTGTGGCCTTGGTGCCCACCGTTTTCGAGTAGTTATTAATAACGTTGTTAGCTCCCTGAATGGCTTTGTAACAGCCATTGTACACCGCCCCCGAGCGCTGGTTGGTGGTCGACACGTTGAACTGGTCGAACTCCCGCCAGTCGGCCTTGTTGCTGGCGGGGTGGGTGGTCACGTCGTCGGCCCCCAGCACAGCCCCGTTGGCCGAGGGGTGAATAAATCCGTACGTCCATTGGGAGCCCAGTCCTTTGTAAGCCCCCGTCAGCGCCGATTCCAGGCCGTCCTGAGTCGACAGCACATTGGGGCCGTAGAGCAGGCCGGTGGTGTCTTCGTTGAGGTAATTTTTGCAGCCCGTTGCCAGTGCGGCAGCGAGTAAACAGATCAATATCTTTTTCATACTAGCGAAGAGTAAGGGGCTTAAAAACCGAGGTTCAGGCCGATGGTGTAGGTTTTTGAGTTAGGATAAGAGCCGTAATCGATACCGATAGCCGTATCGGTACCGGAGCCAACGCTGCTCGATTCCGGATCTGGTCCCTTGTATTTGGTGATGGTCAGCAGGTTCGTCGCACTGAAAAATATCCGCGCATTAGCCTTGTTGCGAAGCACCGACGCCGGTAAGTTGTACGAAAGACTCACGTTCTTGAGCCGGACGAAACTGCCATCTTCCAGGAATCGGCTCGACTGCGTGAACGGCTGATACGTTCTCGTGAAGGCGGGCACGTCGGAGGTTTCGTTGCCTGGTCGGTAGTAATCCCGAACTTCAGCCAGGATAAACTGACGCGCATCGCCCGCGCCGGAAAGCGCAGCTGCCCGCGTGTAATTGAGCTTGTCGACGCCAAAGACGCCGTTGAAGAAAACGTTCAACGTCAGTCCTTTGTAACTGAGCGTGTTATTCCAGCCGCCGGTTGCTTTCGGAAAAGCGCGACCGATAATCTGGAAATCGTCGGTCGTGATGGAGTTGTCGCCGTTGAGGTCTTGGTAGTGCGGATCGCCGGGAACACGGCCGAATCGGGCGGCCAGATCGGATTCATTGGGCTTGAAGGTACCCAGGTATTTCAGGCCCCAGTATGATCCGAGGGGTTCGCCGGGCATCAACATAAACTCGTTGGTGGTCGACATCCCCGCGCCTACGCCTGTACCGGTACCCAGCCGGGGTAGTCCACCCAGGCTGATGACCTGATTTTTAAGGGTAGAGAAGTTCAGGTTCGTTTCCCAACGGAAGCCGCCTTTGTCGAAGGGCGTTCCACCGAGCGATAATTCAAATCCTTTATTCTCGATTTCGCCCACGTTTCGGGTCTGCGTACCACCACCAGCATAACTCGGTAAGGCGACGTTCAGCAGCAGGTCGGTGGTGTTTTTCTTGAAGTAATCCGCTTCGAAGCGTAACCGTCCGTTGAAGAACTCCATTTCCAGGCCAACGTCGGTCTGTTTAGTCGTTTCCCATTTGAGGTTGCGGTTGCCCTGATTTCCCTGAATCACCCCCGCCACAGCCGCTGTGTTGTTGAACGCCACAAAAGTGGTGTTGTAGGGCGACAGTGTAGCGTAGGGGTTGATGGCCTGACTGCCCGTCATACCCCAGCTTCCGCGAAGTTTGAGGTTGCTGAACACGTTCATCTTTTTGATGAATTCCTCTTCCGACAGTCGCCAGCCCAACGCCAGCGAGGGGAAAACACTGTTTCGGTTCTCGGGGCTGAACTTGGACGAGCCATCCTGCCGAACGGCTGCCGTGACCAGATATTTGTCTTTGTAGGCGTAATTGACCCGGCCAAGCAGTGAGAGCAGTGTCCATTTCTGGAAGCCGGAGCCTACCGAAGCCGCCGAGTTGCCGCCGATGTTATTGTAGCCCAGTTGCGGAAAACGCAGTCCCGTAGCGGTGGCCGTAAAGTTATTATCTGTAAACTGCTGCGTTTCCAGCACCGCCACCGCATTGATGGAGTGGTTGCCGAACGCCACCGTATAGTTCAGCGAGTTCGTGTTCTGTAACGTCACCTGCTCCGACGAATAGCGGCTGGCGCTGGGGTTGTTGTTAGAAAGCCGTTTGCCCGAAAAGTTCAGGTTTTGGGCGTTCAGGTAGTTGACAGCATATTGCAAATCCAGCGTAAGGCCTTTGATCGGAAGCTTGTAATTCAAGCCGCCATTCACGTTGATGGATGACCGGTCGAGGTCTGCCGCCTGATCGTAGAGGTAGTCAATCGGATTGCGGTACACCGATCCGATAGGGTCGGTAAAGGTAGGTTGCCCGTCGGAGCCGTAAGCGGGGGTTGTAGGCGCCCACGCCAGTGCCTGAATGATGGCTCCACCCCCGTTGGTGTTATGGTTTCTCGACTTCGTACCCCATAAATTCAATCGGAACGAAAGCTTGTCATTGATCTGCGTATTCAGATTGGTGCGCAGAATATACCGTTTAAAACCGCTGTTTTCCACAATACCGTTCTGGTTGACGTAGTTACCGGAAATCAGAAACGTTGTTTTGTCGCCACCGCCCGATACGGTAATCTGGTGCTGCTGGCCGCTGCCCGTTCGGAAAACGATGTCTTGCCAGTCGGTGCCGCCATTTTGTTTAAACTGGGCGATCTGGTCGGTAGTAAAGGGGAGATTTGAGCCGGTAGCCGTGGCGCGGGCGTTCACGATTTCGGCAAATTCACCGGCGGGTAAAATGTCATATTTCTTGATCACGCTGGAGACGCTGCCCTGCCCTTCGTAATTGACTTTAATACCCTTGGCTCCTTTTTTGGTGGTGATAATGACCACGCCATTTGCCCCGCGGCTGCCGTAAATAGAGGTCGAAGCGGCATCTTTCAACACCTGTAGCGTTTCGATGTCGCTGGGATTTATGAAGTTGAAATCAGCCCCGACAAAGCCATCTACCACGTACAATGGGTTGTTGCTGCCCAGCACCGAATTGGCTCCCCGTATCCGGATGCGGGCATCGCCACCGGGCGCTCCCGTTGCCTGGGTTACCTGTACGCCAGCCGCGCGGCCCTGCAAGACCTGATCAATGCGGGTAACGGGCTGCTGGGCAAATTCCTTCGTCGAGATGGCCGACAGAGCACCGGTAACGTCCGTTTTGCGTTGCGTACCATACCCTACCACGACTACTTCATTGAGTGTTTTCTGGTCTTCGGCCAACTGCACATTAATGACCGTGCGTCCATTTATAGGCACCGTTTGCCCGGCATAGCCAATGTTTGAGAACACCAGCGATCCATTACCCGGCGCATTTAGTGTAAAATTTCCCGACGCATCGGTGGACGTTCCCAGCGTAGTTCCGCTCACTTGGACGTTGACGCCCGGCAGCCCCTGATTGTCCGGTCCGGTAACCGTACCCGTGATTCTGGCGTTCTGTGCGAAGGCATAGCCCCGGCAGAGCAGCAGTAGAAAAAAGAAAAGTTTTACATGCTTTTTCATGAGATAAATTAATTGAGTAGAGGAAATTGATTGTGTTGGGGTAGTTCACTATAGAATTGTAATAACTCCTCTACCAGTCCACCACCGAGCCGTCGAGCGCGTTGTACGATTCGGGGTTTTTCCAGTCGTGGCCGATCTTGTCTTTTAGCTGGGCTTCGTCCAGTTCGACACCCAGACCGGGTCCCTGCGGAATCATGACGGTACCGTCTTTCTGTAGCTTGAACGGGTTCTTGATGTAGCCTTCGCCCAGCGATACCTGCTCCTGTACCAGAAAATTTGGTACACTGGCGGCTAGTTGCAGACCAACGGCCAGTGAGATTGGACCCATCGGGTTGTGCGGGGCAATGGGCACATAATACGCTTCGGCCATGCCCGCAATCAGGCGACCTTCCGTAATACCGCCCGCATGACAGAGGTCGGGCTGGACGATGCTGACGGCCTTTTTCTCCAGCAGCTCGCGAAACCCCCATTTGGTGAAAATCCGCTCTCCGGCAGCAATGGGCAGGTGGGTGCCCCGTGCAATGTCGACCATTGTATCGACGTTCTGCGCCTGACAGGGCTCTTCCACGAACATGGGCTGATAACGCTCCAATTCTTTGATCAGAATCTTGGCCGTCTGGGGTGGAATACTGCCGTGGAAATCAATGGCAATGTCCATATCGTCGCCACCGGCCTGCCGCAGCTCCGCAAAATTGTTGATCGCATTCCGGACAAAACGGGGGTTCTCGACAATGTTGGCCGGGTCTTTTTTGAAAACACCCGTTTTGATGACGGTATACCCTTCGGCCTTCCGTTTCTTGATCTCCTCGCCCGAACTGGCGCGTCCGTACACGCGCACCCGGTCGCGGGTGGGGCCGCCTAGGAGTTCGTAGACCGGCACGTTCAGGAGCTTGCCTTTAATGTCCCATAGGGCGTGGTCGATGCCGCTCAGGGCGCTGGTCAGAATGGGACCGCCCCGGTAGAACGCGTGGCGATAAATGGCCTGCCAGTGGTGAACGATATGACGCGGGTCTTTCCCGATCAGGTAAGGCTCCACTTCTTTAATGGCCGTTTGGATGGTCAGCGCCCGCCCTTCGAGCAGCGGCTCGCCCAGCCCGACGACGCCTACATCGGTATGGATTTTCAGGAAGATCCAGCGGGGCTTCACCAGAAAGGTTTCCAGCTTCGTGATCTTCACCTTGCTGTAATCGGCAAAGTGCCCCGGACTGGCCGCATACGACGATTGCGGGAGCGTCATGGCCGTTACGCCCGTCACACCCAGTACCGACTGGATGGCCGCCCGGCGGGAGATACCCGTTTTTTTATTTGATGATTTCATAGAGGGTTTAGGGGAGTTTAGTGGTGGAGCAGGTGGGGTGGGTGGTGTCGGGTTCTTAAACCCAACTCCACCCACTCCACCAAATCACGGCCGGATGATCGTTCCGTCCATCTTCCGCACCTGCCAGTTCGACTTGGTTGTAATCGGGTATTTGGCGGCTTCTTTCTCGTTGATGTCAACCCCTAAACCTGGCACCTCGTTGACCGACATGTAGCCTTTGTTCATCGTTGGGCAACCGCTGAAAACGGCCTGGGTCTTCTCCGAAAACTGCACCGCTTCCTGAATGCCGAAGTTCCAGACCGCGAGGTCGATGTGCGCGTGGGCGGCATGCCCCACCGGCGATACATCGCCCGGTCCGTGCCAGGCGGTGCGAACGTTGAACCACTCGCCCAGCCGCGCTACCTTCATGGCCGGGGTGATGCCGCCGATCTGCGACACGTGAATCCGGATGTAGTCGAACCACTGGTTCACCATCGGCTCCTTGAACTCGTTGATGTTGTTAAATAGCTCACCCATCGCAATAGGTACCGTGGTCGTTTGCCGCAACTGGGCGAACCACTTCATGTTTTCGGGCGAGAAGGGGTCTTCGATAAAGAAAGGGCGGTATTCTTCCACCTGCTTGATCATGTTGATGGCCTCCATGGGCTGTACCCGCTCGTGTACGTCGTGAAGCAGTTCGATTTCCTCGCCACACTCTTTGCGCACGACATTGAACATCTTGGGCACCGATTTCAGGTAGCCCATTACGTTCATGTACGCGTCGCCTTCGTAGCCGAAACCGGCCGCTTTGAAGTCGGGCTTGTCGACGGTGCTGCCTACGCCACCGTAGCCGCCCTGCTGAATACGGATGTACTTGAAGCCCTGTTCCATGAACTTCTTCACGCTATCGGCGGTGGCTTCGGGCGTGGTGCCGCCCGCGTGGGTGTAGCAGGGAATGGCGAAGCGCACTTTGCCGCCCAGCAACTGGTAAACCGGCATATTCGCCCGTTTGCCTTTGATGTCCCACAGTGCCTGATCAAGACCGGAGAGGGCGTTGTTGAGCACCGGCCCGTTGCGCCAGTAGGAACTGACATAGGCCGACTGCCACATGTCTTCAATGTTGTCGACGTCCTTGCCAACGCAGAAGTCATTGAGGTAGCTGTTGATGGCCACAACGACGGCGGCAGCGCGCTGGGTGAAGGTAGCACAGCCAAGGCCATACAGACCGGGTTCGGTGGTTTCCACCTTCACGACGATCAGGTTCGAGCCCTGTGGCGCGGTCGCGATGGCTTTGACACTTTTGATCTTGACGGGTGCCAGCCCTTTAGCATACTGCGGGGTTCCCTGCTGTTCACGGGCTTCGGCGGTGGAGATGCCACCAAACAGACTTAACAGACCGGCAGACGAGCCGAATCCAAGCATTTTCAACGTGTCGCGACGACTTTGATCAGGTTTATTCATTTGAGAAAAAGAAAGGTTAATAGGTTGTAAGTATGAGGGGTAGGGGTGAATCCCTACTTCTTGTCCCACCACACTCGTGTATCAAGCGTGTTTGGTCCCTGCCGGGTGATGGCTTCGTTCAGGTTTGCCGAATTAACAACGATCTCGCTGTCCGGGTAGGGCATGCGCCGGATGAAGTCGCCTTTCACTTCGGAGCCGGGGTACGGATTTTTCTTCAGGGCCGGGAAGCCGCTGCGCCGGAAATTGGCGAAGGACTCATTGCCATCCAGGAAGGTTGCTACCCAGTACTGCGTGTTTATCAGTTCCAGCGCTTTGGCCGCATCCAGGGGGTGCGTATCCAGATACACTTTAATATCAGCTTCCGGAACGGCTGATCCATAAGACGCCATCTGTTCCAGATTGGCCCGGATACCTTTGGCGTAATAGTCGGCTGCCGAGCCCGTTACCCAGCCCCGAACGGCGGCTTCGGCCAGCAGCAACTGCACTTGTGAGTAGGTGATGTGAAACTCAGGGGCATCTAACTTCAATACCGTGTTCAGGTTTACCTGGCTGTAATCCCACAGGCTGGCTACTCCGTTTTGGGCTAGTGTCGTTGTAATGGACACGTCATTGTAGCCCATCGGCATCCCGATCTGCACTTTTGGGTCGGAGGAGGCACGCGAAGTTGTTTGTTCCTGGCCACCTTTGGCCCCTACGTAGCGAACCGCGAAAATGGGCAGACGCGGATCGTTGTTCTCTTTCAGGTAATTAACGAACGGAGCCGCGAGGTAGAAATTGGTTTTTTCGCGGGCGGCCAGGTGGTTGGCAATGTAGTTGTTGTAAATGGCCGTGTGCCTGATAATCGAGTTGTCGGCGTTGGACTGGAACACGCCCCCCGCTACAGCTTTGGCTACGTAGGATTGCGCCGTGGCGGGATCGACTTTGGTTAACCGCATGGCGGCTCGCAGCATAAACGAATAGCCGAGCTTTTTCCATTTGGCAACGTCGCCCCCGTATAGAATATCCGTAACGACGGGCGTCTGTGCCGTGGTCAGCGCGGCCGATGCTTCCTCAAACTCTTTCAGGATATCTTTGTAAATGGCCTGTTGGGCGTCGTATTTAGGGGAGATGATCTCGTTCGTGTAGCCCTGTCCCGCTTCGAAATACGGTATATCGCCGTAGGTATCGGTCAGGATCATAAAGATGTATGCTTTCCAGATGCGGGCCTGGTTATAGGTATTGGACTGGAGCGGGTCATTTTTGGTCTGGTCCAGCACGGCGACCAACTGTTTGAGCACATTTCGGTAGAAGTTAACCCACACCAGCGGGGTATTGCTCCCGTTGACCTGGTCGTAGTTGGCCCCCGACAACGAACTGCCATAAGGCGTAATGATCTGCTGCACAATGCCAAAATTGTACGTCAGCATGCCCAGCGTGCCAAAGCCATCGAGGTAGGTAGTGCTGATAATGGCTTTGTTAAGCACCAGCGAAGGAGCTAGTGCCGTCGGGTTTACCCGGTTCGTATTTAATTCGGTAAACCCTTCATCACAGCCCGAAAGCAGGCTTAGCGAGAGGAGTAAGGGAAGGATGTATCTTAGATTTGTTTTCATGATTTCTGTCGTTTGGGTTTGTCATTGCGGGAAATGACAGAAAAAATTAGAAGCGGGCGTTCAGGTTGAAACCGATGCTGCGGGTAGGTGGCAGGCCTGGCCAGAAATCCAGCCCTACGGCGTTATCCGACGAAACAAGCACTTCTTCAGGGTCCATGTTCTCTGTCCACTTTTTGATGATCAGGACGTTGTTGGCCACCGCATTCACCCGCAGGCCTTTCAGGAAAAACCGTTGGGGCAGGATCTTATCGAAATCGTAGCCCAGGGAAATCTGACGCAGTTTCCAGAAGCCGGCGTTGAATACGAAATCTTCATTGATACCCAGCGGATTGATTGACTCGTAGAAGGGCTGCACGGCGGCTCTCGTCTGGTTGATCTCTCCGTTTGGATTGACCCCGTTGCCGATCACATACCCTACATCCCGACCCGGTAATGTCCGTTTCGACAGGCCGTGACGCATGTAATTGATGTTACGACCCGCAATCATTTTATGGCCCAGCTTGAAGTCGATCAGCGCCGATAGTACGATGCCCCGGTATGTGAAGGTGTTCGTAATACCACCGAAATAGTTTGGCAGGGCATTGCCCACGTTTTTCAGGGTATTGTTCCGAAGTGGCATTCCGCTGTTGGGGTCGAACACCTGCCGACCCTGCGCATCCCGCAGGTAGGTGAAGGTATACAACTGCCCGATGGGCTTGCCCACCACCTGATTGAGTGTGCGGCCACCGCCACTGCTGACGGTAATGACGGTGTCGTTGGGGGATAAGCCAAGTTTCAGGACTTTAGAGGTATTGTACGACACGTTGGCGCTCACATCCCAGCGGAAGGCAGTCGTCCGCACGGGCGAGAAGGTTAGCAGCATCTCAAGTCCCTGGTTCATACTCCGGCCTACGTTGATCAGCTTGCTGGTGTACGACGAGGCATCGGAAACCTGAGCGGCCAGAATCTGATCGTCCGTTGTTTTGTGGTAATACGTGAAATCAAAGCCTACTTTGTTGGCAAACAGCTTCAGTTCCAGTCCCACTTCGGCCTCCTGAATACGGAGCGGACGCAGGTTTTTATTGGGAACAACCGTTGCATTGATGCCGCCCACGGGCACCAGCGCTCCAGAAGGGTTCGGGAAGGAGTTGTTGTCTACCGAAAAATACAGCGCATTGGAGTAGGGGTCGACGTTGTCCGAGCCGACCTGCGCATAGGCCGCCCGCAACTTCCCGAACGATAGCCAGGCGGGCATGTTGTCGAACGCCTGGGAGAACACGAAACTACTTGTTACGGATGGGTATAGAATGCTTCGGTTGGAAGGGGCCAGTGTCGAGAACCAGTCATTGCGGGCGGTAGCGCTCAAAAACAGGAAGTCTTTGTAGGATACCGTAGCAGCCCCAAATACGGAGTTGATCTTTTTCTCGGCCAGACTGTAGAGCGGGTCTTTGATGCGGCCGTTCATGACGGTATACAGCCCCGGCTGCACAAAATCCTGTACCGATACGCTGTTGTAATCGTTGCGGGCGTAGCGGTGGTTGCCACCCAGCGTTACGTCCACGCCGATCGTACCAAACGTCTTATTCATGCCAAGAATCAAGTCGAGGTTCCGTTCGGTGTTCTGACGGACATCCTGCGTGTAAGAACCGTTTACAAAACCTACCGGGGCGCGGGCAATGGGCGCATACCCGTTCGGGATGTTGTACTCCTGGTTACGCACATAATAATCCTGCGCCAGGCGGGCCTGAGCGTACAGCCAGTCGGTGAACTGGTATTTAAGGGCCACATTTCCGAACAGACGGTTTCGATTGACGTTCTCGAATTTATGGCTCATGGAATAGTAGGGGTTATTCCGAACCAAAAACCGCGAAAAAACGAACTCATCGCCGTTGGGCAATGTCTGATTGTCGCGCAGTGCGTCGAAAGGCATCGAGTTGGCCAGTGTAAAAATCACCGTTGAGACCGACAAGTCCTGGGTATTTAGCTGGGGTGGATTGACGTTATTCTCCAGCGAGTAATTGATGTTTCCCTGTGCGGTCAGTTTGGGCGTAATGTTCTGCGTGAATCCCAGGTTGATCACCTTGCGGTTGAAGGTGTTGTTTTCCATGATTCCCCGGTTGTCTGTATTGCCAAAGGATAGGCTAAAACCGCCGTTCTGGCCGCTGTTCGAGACCGTTACAGTATTCGTAAAGTTGGTGCCTACGCGGTAGAACTGGCGCACCCGATTGTAAACGGGCTCGTAAGGGTAAGTCTTGTTATCGAACAGAATTTGCGTCATGCCCGGCTGGAATTTCTCCCCGAAGCTCCATACACCCGAGGTTGGATTACGGTCGGTTGGTCGTTTGCCGCCTTCGCCCTGCCCGTATTCGTATTGAAAGTCCGTAAAATCCAGCGGGGTGTCGGTCGTGAAGTTGGCGTTGTAGGTGACACCGAAGCCTTTGCCCGATCCCCGGCTTTTGGTCGTGATCATGACCACGCCGTCTTTGGCGCGCGAGCCGTACAGAGCTGCGGCTGTCGCTCCTTTCAACACAGTCATGGTCTCGATATCGTCGGGATTGATGCTGCTCAATCCATCGCCCCCATCCGAACTGTTGGACGCCCGGTTACCGAAATCACCCCCGAGGGAGTAGTTGGAGTTGTCGATGGGCACCCCGTTCACGACGATCAGCGGGTTGTTCTGTCCGCTGAACGACGACTGCCCCCTGATGCGGATTTTAGCCGTTCCGGCGGGACCGGTTCCCATAGATGTGATGTTGACACCGGCCATTTTACCTTGTAACCCACTCATGAAATTGGGTGTCCGGTTTACGTTGATCTGTTCAGAATTGACCGTCGCCGTGGCGTAGCCCAGCGTTTTGGCTTCCCGCTTGATACCAAGGGCCGTGACCACTACCTCATCGATGGCCTTGGCATCTTCGGCCAGTTCGACGTTCACGACCGAGCGATTATTGACGGGTACTGTCTGGCTGACGTAGCTGATGTAGGAGAAAATCAGCGAGGCATTGGCGGGTGCGTTGATGGCGTAATTCCCCGACGCATCGGTTGCAGTACCAACAGAAGTACCACTGACCAGAACGTTCACGCCAGGTAATGGCTCCTTGTCCGTACCGGTTACCTTACCGGTTATTCGGTTCGTCTGGGCGTGTAACAGACCGCAACTCAGGAGCAGACAACAAAGAAAGATTAGAGCTTTATTCATGTGTAACAGAGATTTAGGGTAGCAGAATAGGCAATGTATTGTCCTTGAATATCAATGATTAATACTGATATAATTCTAATTTCTGACAGTGATGAAATGAGTTTACCCAACCCTGATTGGAACAGGATAAAGGAACTACAGCAACAAGCTTTTAATCGATCTTCAGGTTGTAGAAGGGGTACGCTTACCAGTTGTGGATGGCGCCATCGGGACTTTTCAGGATTGGGTGAGGAAACTCCGTTTTGGCCGCTACCTCCAGTACAAACGTTGCTTTCTTGGGGTCGAATTTGACACCTAGGCCCGGCTCGGGATTTAGATACAGTTTGCCGTTTTTGAAGTTTATAAAATCCTCGTTGAAATAGGCAGGCCGTTCGGGTTCGCCACCGCCTAACTCCATCAGGCAGCGGGTGGGGCTGCTGGAGCCCAGAACGTGTACCAGTGCCGCAGTAGACAGTGGCCCCGTGAAGTGCGGAATCATGCCTGCATAGTGCGTTTCGCACAGAGAGGCTATCTTTTTGAACTCACCGATGCCACCCGTATTGGGTAAGGTTACCCGCGTATAGTCGATCAGGCGTTGCTCAATGAATTCGTTAATATCCCAGCGGTCGCCGAATTGCTCACCGACGGCAATGGGTACGGTGGTCATCTGGCGGACGGTTTTATAGACAGCCGGGTTTTCGGAGCGGACAATGTCTTCCACGAAGTAAGGCTCCAGATTTTCCAGCGCTTTGCAGATCTTGATACCCTCGGTGGTGTCGAAGCGGGTGTGCAGGTCGAGGGCCCATTTGCCGCCCCCGCCAACGGCCGCGTCGATGCGTTTGCAGATCTCAATCGTTTTCTTTGCGTTGTCGTAGAAATCGAACGGCTGTTCGCCGTTGCCGCCGGTTGGGCCGATGCGGTAGGCGCGTAAACCGGCCTCTATGCAGTCTCTGGCCCGTTCTTCTTCTGTTTTGGCTTTGGAAGCCCGAAACCCCGTAGCGTAACACTCAACATAATCGCGGGTAGCCCCGCCAAGCAATTCATAAACAGGTACACCCAACGCTTTTCCTTTAAGGTCCCAAAGGGCCATTTCCAGAGCACCCAGTGCGTGCAGTTTCTCGCGGCCCGGCGGATAGAACATGCCCCGGTACACGTTTTGCCAGATGTGCTCGATGCGGAACGGGTTTTCGCCGATCATCATCTGGGCGCATTGCTCAATCATATCTTTGGAACCGCCCTCGCCAATGCCAATAATGCCGCCATCGGTGTAAATCTCTACGATGCCACGCGCCTGGTTAAACAGGGGTTTGTTGTAGCCCGGGGCGCTGTAATACCTGATTTTCGTAATTTTTAGTTTCGGTGGTGCCTGCGCCAGACTCGTCGGCCAACCCGCCCAGAGGGCAGTTGAACCGACGAGCGCCGACTTGAGAAAGTTTCGTCTTTCCATAAAGTTAAGGGTAAGTAATAGGCAGATTAAGGGTAGGAATAGGCAATAAAAGGTGTCAATCTGGGTACATCCACCCAATCGGTCAAGGTTTAGGAATAATCAGTATAAGGTTCTCGCTTAAACGATTAAGCAAGGGCATAAAACTAGATGGTTAAGGTTTTCTTTGTTTTTGACGAGGCTCGTTCGATCAACTCTGCTTTCATAAGTATCTGGGCTGGTTCGGTTAGTTTATGGGTTAGTTTTTTTACCAGTAATTCAACCGCCGTTTGACCTAGCAGCACAATAGGCTGTTTGAGGTAAGTGATCGGGCAGTAGTACAATTCAAATACTTCAGCTTGTCCGAAACTGACAATAGCCAGATCGTCCGGCACCTTTATGCCAAGCTTGTTTATATGTTTCAGTCCACTTACGGCCAGGCTGTAGGTGGCAAACAGCAGCGCGTCGATGGGCTGGTCAATAGCCAGCATGCTGTCGATGGCCGCTTTTACGCCGGTGTCGATGGCACTGATTTTCACTCGTTTCAACCAGTGTTCATGTGCCTGTACGTGGTTATCCCGGAGTGCGTCCTGATACCCTCTGATTCGTTCCTGCATATGAAACAGCTGCGAATCGTAGGCGATCATGCCAATGTGTTTGTATCGATTCCTGACTAAGTGGGTGCCTGCGTCATACGATGCCTTGTAATGGTCTGTTGATACAAAATCGGTTGGGATATCCGGAAAATACCGGTCCAGCAGCACAAAGGGAATATGCTTGTCGTTCAGGCAGCGAATTTGCTCTTCCGAATCTTCTGACGAGACAATGATAAACCCATCTACTTGCCGGTTAATCAGCACGTCGAGTAAATCCTGCGATTTGCTGGCGTTTTCATCCGAACTGCCGATAATAACTGTATATCCGTTTCGTTTTGCTTCATCTTCAACCACCCGTGCAATGTTGGCGAAGAAGGGGTTCGATATATCGGCGATGACCAGGCCTATAGTATGCGTTTTCCCGCTTCGTAAACTCTTTGCCAGATGGCTCGGCTGGTAGTTCAGTTCGGCAGCTATTTGCCGGACCTTCGTTGCTATTTCCTGCCCAACCCGACTTTCTTTTTCCTTTCCATTCAATACGTAAGACACTAAAGCGGTGGAGACACCGGCTCTTTGGGCTATATCTTTTATAGACACCTTCGTCTTACTCATCCTTATTTTTCCGAATTAAACTATCCGATTGGTGGGATAAGCGGGCTCCGGTAATAAAATCAAACAAATATAAAGTTAATCGTTTAAGCAAAGCAAGAACTATTATTATTTTTATTGCAATTTGTTTTATTATTAGAAAGCATGCCTAGGTAAAGGATTATCAGGAAACTCAAAAAGATGGTTTCTGGCAGCCTTAAAGAGAACATACTGGCTAGTTGATTAAGCCAACAAGCGGTTTCTTTGTAGAAAAAATACCCGCTTAGCAATCATGTTTGAACAGATTCAGGAAACCGCTCAGTTTATTCAATCAAAAACAACCCTTCGGCCAGCCATTGGTATTATTCTCGGAACCGGTTTGGGTGCTCTCACCAATGAACTGGACATCGACACAACGATTCCTTACGAGACAATTCCGCATTTTCCCCTCTCGACGGTTGAGTTTCATTCGGGCAAATTACTGATTGGCACACTGGGTGGTAAATCGGTGATGGTTATGCAGGGGCGGTTTCATTATTATGAAGGCTATACCATGCAGCAGGTTACCTACCCGGTTCGGGTGATGCATGCGCTGGGTATACAAACGCTGCTCGTTTCCAATGCGGCCGGCGGAATGAATCCGGCCTTTCAGACCAGCGATCTGATGGTGATCAACGACCACATTAGTCTACTGTTGCCGCAAAATCCGCTGATCTGCCCGAATCCGCCCATTTTTGGCGACAGATTTCCCGATATGAGTGAGCCGTACCGAAAATCCCTTATCGATCTGGCGTTTAAGATTGCATCAGAGCTAGCTATCCCGTTGAAAAAGGGTGTATATGTGAGCGTAACGGGGCCGCAACTAGAAACGCGGGCCGAATACCGAATGCTACGCCAATGGGGTGCCGATGCCGTTGGCATGTCAACAGTACCCGAAGTGATCGTGGCGAATCAGCTCGGTATGGAGGTTTTTGGCATATCTGTCATTACTGATTTATGCTTTCCCGATACGCTGGAAAAGGCAGAACTGGTTAAGATTCTGGCAGCTGCTGCACAAGCCGAACCAAAGCTAACGGCGCTGATTCGAGAAATGATTGGTCGCTTGTAAAATGGACTATTCGGTTGGCTGGCAGGCGCTCCCTCAGCAGGGTCGTACGACCATTTGCTAAGGGCTGTCGTGTGAAACACAACGAAAAAGCCTATATTCCTTCTTAATAATCATCTGTAACGAGTCATGATCCCAAGCCTGTTCATTTCCTCCTGAAGATACATACTGATATGAAAACTGTCTTTCTTGTTTTGTTCTTTCCTCTACTTTTAGCTGCCTTTTTCGTTAGCAAGCCCTCCTCTGTATCCGTTTCTGAAACGGGCACAAGTATCGCCATGTGTGGGTCTGATGCCAGTGGCCGTGTCAGTCAGCTGGAAAATGGAAAATTTATGGTTCCTCTGCCAGGTTGGGGAGATCATTCGTATCCGATCTCTACCCGGTCGGATAGTGCTCAGTTTTACTTCAATCAGGGTCTGACGATGTACTACAGCTACCACATGAAGGAAGCGATGGCATCGTTTAAAGAGGTGTCCCGTCTGGACCCCACCTGCCCGATGGCCTGGTGGGGACAGGCATTGGCCGGAGGACCTTATTACAATGCGGCCCATACATACACCGTTCCCCCGAATATGCCCACTATTCTGACTCGCATGAACGAGTTAGTATCGAATGCTACCGCGAAAGAGAAAAGGCTGATTCAGGTTATGAACACCCGATACGCGACCGATACGGCCGTGGATGATCGCAAAACGCTTAACCAAGCCTACGCGTCGGCAACCAAAGAACTGATTGCCGAGTTTGATGACCCGGAGATCAAGATGCTGTATGTAGATGCCATCATGTTGATCCATGCCTGGGACTTCTGGACAACCGATGGCAAGCCCAAAGACTGGACGCAGGAGGTAGTCGACCTGACCGGGGATGTACTGACGCAATACCCGAATCATCCGGCAGCCCTGCATTACCAGATCCATCTGACCGAAGCGTCCCGACAGCCTGAAGTGGCCTTGCCCAGCGCCGATAAACTCAAAACACTGCTGCCGGGCGTTGCGCACATGGTTCACATGGCGAGCCACGAATACCAGCGAAACGGTCTTTTTGAGCAGGGTGTACAGGTCAACGACAAAGCCGATGCCAACTTGCTGATCTATGATTCGCTGGCGGCTCATTTAAATCTGGTAAAGCATTCGCCCCATTATTTTGCCGTTCAGACGTACTGCGCTTTGTCGGGAGGGATGTACGAAGTTGGCTTGAAAGACGCCCTGCGCTGCCGCAAATCCGTTTCTCCGGTGGCCGGGAATACCTACGATCAATACTTGTACATGTTACCTTCCCTGACGTTGGTGAGGTTGGGTAAATGGAACGAGATTCTGGCGGCACCAAAACCGCAGAATGAGTGGGCTTATGCCATGTTGCTGGATCATTTTTCACGGGGCATGGCGCTGGTGGCCCTAGGGAAAACGGCGGAAGCTCAACGGGAACTGACACGGCTTCGGGAGCGGTTGAGTGACCCGATTCTTGAAAAACGACGTATTCCTTTCAATGCGCCCCTGCCCGTAGCCCGTATGGCCGGACATATTCTGGACGCTTCACTACAGTTCGCTCAAAAGGCGCCTGATCCGGCTTTTGCGGCCCTCGATCAGGCTATCAAACTGGAAGATCAACTGATCTATACGGAGCCTAGCGATTGGCCTCTGCCAGCCCGTCAGTTTTTAGGAGCTTATCTGCTGCAACTAAAAAAAGCAAAAGAAGCTGAACTTGTGTATCGCGAGGATTTGGCGCATCATCCGGGTAATGGCTGGTCGTTGGTTGGGCTTCATATAGCGCTTGCCCTTCAGGGTAAACGGGCTGAACTGGCGAGAATCGAGGCCGGTTACAAATCCGCTTTTTCAAAGGCCGAGCGCCTTCCGGTATCGTCTGTTTACTGATTGGTGAGCGGTTTCCCTGCTACGTGTTGACAAACGGTCAATCCGGCTTTTGCTGTTGGCAATTCTGTCCGGCTGATTTGTACGATAGCGGACCACTTTTGTCCGCTATCGTACAAATCAGTTCATGCTTGTTTTATGTAATTTGTTGGTAGTCAATGGGTTGATCTATTGGCATACTTGTTGGCATATAGTACGTGAACTCAAACAGTACGTAAAAACAACAACTTACAGCCATGAACAACTCACTTACTTCCGCTTTTGCTAAAATAGTTGCCGCCCTCTTTGTAAGCGCCACACCTTTGCTGGCCAATCCAACTAATCCAACAAAACCGGCTTCTTTCGATGCCAGCGTTTACATCACCAATACCAACAAAATTAAGCTGGCCGTCGACAAGACAACGGTTGAGTCGGTAAGTATCAGTCTGCGTGAAGTTGGTCAGAGTAATTATTTGTTTACGCAACAGGTAGGCAAACGACAAACGCAGGCTCGCTTGCAGCTTAACGTAGAGGATTTACCAAATGGAGCTTACGAGCTGGAAATAAAGTCGGCAAGCGGTGCCAGCATTATTAAGCAGGTACAACTTGGGGCTACCACGCCAATGGCTGCCCCGCAACGTCTGGTCGCGATTAATTAGCGCAAAGAGTTCTCTACAACGACACGGGCTACACTTTTGGTGTAGCCCGTGTCGTTGTAGGGTAGCGGCTATTCTTATATCAACTACTAAATTTAGGTTGCTGTTTAAGCGCAAAGCCGACTAACAGAATCAGTACAGGTACTTCGATCAGCGGCCCGATAACAGCGGCAAACGCTACGCCGGAATTGATGCCGAACACAGAAATGGCTACGGCAATGCCCAGTTCGAAATTATTGCCAGCGGCTGTAAAGGCGAGCGACGTGCTTTTGGGGTAATCGGCTCCAGCGCGTTTGGCCAGGTAGAAAGCGGCAAAGAACATTAGAACAAAGTAGATAACCAGCGGCAGGGCTATTCGTAATACATCGCCCGGAAGTTCCAAGACCAGACGACCCTTCAGGCTAAACATGGCCACGATGGTAAAGAGCAAGGCTACCAGCGTAATGGGACTGATGGCTGGCAGAAAACGGGTTTCGTACCAGTGCTGCCCTTTCCAGCGGGTCAGTGACCAGCGAGACAACATGCCTGCCAGGAACGGAACACCCAGGTAGATGAACACGCTCTCGGCAATCTGACTGATGCTGATGTCGACTGCCATACCGGGCAAACCGAATAGGGGAGGTAGTACCGTAACAAAAACATAGGCGTAAATCGAATAGAAAAAGACCTGAAAGACGCTGTTAAAGGCCACCAGGCCGGCTACGTATTCGCGGTCGCCGAGGGCCAGATCATTCCAGACAATGACCATGGCGATACAACGCGCGATGCCGATCATGATCAGGCCGGTCATGTATTCGGGTTTGTCGGGCAATAGTAAAACGGCCAGCACAAACATCAACACCGGTCCGATAAGCCAGTTTTGTACCAGCGAAAGAAGCAGGATTTTCCGGTTTCGGAATACCTGAGGCAACTGGTCATAGCGGACTTTGGCCAGGGGCGGATACATCATCAGGATTAGGCCAATTGCCAGTGGAATATTGGTTGTACCCTGCTGGTAGGCATTCAGGGATTGCTCAATTTGAGGAAACAGGTTGCCCAGCAGAATACCCAGGGCCATCGCTCCGAATATCCACAGCGTGAGGTAGCGGTCCAGAAAAGGAAGCTGTCGGTTGACGGGTTTACCCGGTAGCGTTTCGGTATTCATTCCCCTACCGACTCAGCCAGCCGTTCGTTAATAAATTGTTCACTATACTGTTTTATCTGGTCCCGAACCACCCGGAACTGCGTCAACCGTTCGCTTTCCGGAGCATGAGAAGGGTCCGTAAAACTGTGGTGGATCATCTCCGCCGTCGACGGAAAATAAGGACACTGTTCACGGGCGTTGTCGCATACGGTAATGACATAGTCGATGGGGAGATTCATGTATTCATCGACATGGTTGGAGGTATGGTGCGAAATATCGACATGGTCTTCGGCCATTACCTGAATGGCCAGCGGATTGACACCATGCGGGGCTACCCCGGCGCTGTATACCGTGGCGCGGTCTGCCGCAAAATACTGAAGGTAGCCGTGGGCCATTTGCGACCGGGCTGAATTGCCCGTGCAGAGTACTAGAATCGTTTTCATCTTTTTTGGGATTAATCAATGCCTACGGTTGGGCTCCGTCGTTCGAGGAGTAAAATATCCCGCCAGACACCAGCCCGTTTGCCAATGCGTTCATGGTAGCCAATTTCGCGGAAGCCGCAGCGTTTGTGCAGGGCTATACTGGCTGTGTTCTCGCGCAAAACACTCGCCTGTAAAGTCCAGAGGTTCTTTGCTTCACTCTCGGCAATGAGTCGATTAAGGAGTTGTTGCCCCACGCCTTTGCCCCGGTGAGCGGCATCAATATACAGGCTCACTTCGGCCACGCCCGCAAAAATACACCGGCCCGACACGGCTGTGAGCAGGGCGTAGCCAATAACGATATCGCCTTCAACGGCCACTAACTGCGGGGAAGCCATATAGGAGGTCGCCATCGTTTTGGGCGAGGGTGCCTGCGTTTCCATGGTGGCATTGCCCGTGTCGATGCCTTGCTGATAAATAGCGGCCATCGCAGGCCAGTCGGTGGGCTGTACAGGTCTGATTAACATAGTGGTTAGTTATTGGTCGTTCGTTATCGGTACTGGTTATTGGTAGCAGCGATTGATTAATTAATAATCAGTAACCACTTAGCAACAACTGCTGCCGGGTTCGCAGCAGGCATCCGTTTTCGTTGTCAAGTCGATGAGCTGAACACGGGGCTTAGCGAGCGTTGAGGGTTTCTCGGCATAAGCTGTCAGGCTAACGATGCCCGTGCCTGCTTGACGGAAGGACGCTATTTCGTCGGTCGTGAGGTAGTTGGCCAATAGCTCATCGGGCAGGAAGATAGCTTTCTGCTTTTGCAGCGTCAGGTTGGTAAAACCGGCTTCCTGAATCAGATTCAAGTAAATGTCCTGCTGAATAGCTCCCGACACACAACCCGCATACAGTTCGGCCGCTTTGAGTAAGTTGGCGGGTAAATCACCGACGAGTACGATGTCGGAAATACTGAAATGACCACCGGGTTTGAGTACGCGCCAGATTTCGGAAATTACGTTTTTCTTGTTGGGAACCAGATTCAGCACACAGTTGGAAACGATAACGTCGGCGGTATTATCGGCAACGGGCATCTCTTCAATATCTCCGAATCGAAATTCGACATTGTTGTAGCCCAGCGAATCGACGTTTTTCCGGGCGCGGCTGATCATGGCTTCGGTGAAGTCGATACCGATGACCTTGCCGGTTGGGCCTGTGGCATGGCGAGCGACAAAACAATCGTTGCCCGCGCCCGAACCGAGGTCAATAACCGTATCGCCGGGTTTAATCTGTGCGAACTGGGTAGGCAAGCCACAGCCTAAGCCAAGATCGGCATCAGCTACGTAACCGGCAAGCTGGCTATAGTCGTCGGCCATAATAGCGGGATTGTCGGTGGGCGAACAGCAACTGGTTGCACCACAGCAGGATGCTTCGTTATACGCTTTCGACTGGCTGGCAATCTGACCGTACGCTTCGCGGACAACGGTTTTTAACTGATCATCGGTTTGCATAGTTGTATTGGTTAATTGTAATATTACGATTGACTAGGGTAAAAGTTGGTTGATAATTAGTAGCTATTGAGTTAATGAGTATTACTCTTGACTAGTAATTGTTAACTCGATAAATAATAACCAATCAGCAACAGCTTTTTTCAACAATAACTGAGTCAAATACCTGTCCAAATAACTGGCGGGCTTCTTCCCAGATAGATTCATCGATGCAGTAGCAAACCCGTGGCGGGTCGATGCTACCCTGAATGATGCCTATGCGTTTCAACTCTTTCAAATGCTGCGAAACGGTTGCCTGAGCCAACGGCAATTCGTCAACAATATCGCCACAGACGCAAGCCTTCTTCTGGGCTAACAATTGCAGGATAGCGACACGAGCCGGGTGGGCGAAAGCTTTTGCCAGATCCGCAATGCGGTTCTGTTCTGCCGTGAAAATTTCTGTTTTGGTCAGTCCCATCCTCCAAAAGTAAGAAGAATATTTATAATCGTAATATTACGATAAATTTTTTCAGGTAAAAAGAGCGTGTTAAAGCGAGTAAAGTGGGCTAGAAATGATAAGTTAGTGTTAGCCCTTTTTGGCCGGTTGGGGAAAAGAAAGGGTCCAGAGCCACCGCCTTCGACTGTTTAATGCGTTTGTGCAGCTCTGGAATAAGGATGCCCGAGGCCGCTCCAACCGCAAATCCCAGCATAACATCGGTCTTAAAATGTTTGCCAGCTTCCATTCGATTATAGGCAACCAGGGCTGGCGGAACGCTCGTCAGCGAAAAAATAGCCACTCGTTTCCAGCCTTTAATATGATGATAGTCCGTAAACACCTTGGCCAGAAAGAACGTGGCCGTTGAGCTGAAGGACACATGACCGCTGTAGAATGAATTACTTTTGGCTACTCCGACTTTTGTTTCCAGCGGCACATCCGGATTGTAGGTAAAAGGTCTGGCTCGCCGAACGGAATAGGCCGACGCAAAGTAGATTGCATTATCTACGGCATGAGTTACGACGTACAGAGTCAACAGATCGAGCCAGTCTTTGCGAATCCGTTTGTCAGCCATCAACAGCAGCGGACTTAGGATGGATACATTCAGGAAAAGATCCGACCGTTTTTGCGCCCGGTCATAGTTTGCCGGATTGTTGAAAATAACCGACCGGTCGAAGGCATTAACGGAGTTTGGATCAAGATGAACAACATCGGCCTGATCGAAGGACGCGACGCGATCGAGTTGTTTGAAGCCCAGAGCCGAAACGCCGATGAAGACTAACGACCCGCCCCCTTCATACGGCAGGCTTACCCGATAAACCTTTTGTGTTGTGGTATCTGTCTGACCAGATACATTCGTTAGAGAGAGGGATAAAAAGATAAGTACACTGAGCAGTTTCATAAGCAGAATACCATTGAGTAGGTAGTTATTCTGCAAAGATCATCATGGACGTTAATTTTCCTGTATGATCACCACGATACCTTCACCAGCGAAACGCCCTGACGGGGTAGCTGGAACGGCATGGTCAGTACACCTTTTTCGATCGTTACCCAGATTGGGGAAGTGAGTAGCTGCAGTTGACCAGCTTTCTCAAGTTCGGCCACCTGTTCGGCAGTTGGAGCTTTCGGAGAACCCATTTTCTTCCAGACCTCGTACGAGTTACTGAATTGCTGATCAATCCGGTAATGCTGCACCCATACTTTTTTGGCCGTAAGCCCATTGAGCGTGAGCGACACTGACGAACCGGGACCCTGTACATTATCGTCGTGGTAATTCCAGACCATGACCGAAGCCGACTGGGCATCTTTAGTAGCCAGCGCATTGATATCCGGCTCGCCCCGAACGCTCTCGTCACGTATCTTTTTGGCGTTATAGGTCAGGTCTGTGTTGACCGCTACCCGATTGCCCTGCATCATGCCGAACATCCGAAACACATTCAGTACCGGTTTATCGACGCCATTGGTCGCTAAGTCGCGGAAGCCCCGGAACCAAGCCTGATCTTCAAACTCAAATCCCCAGGTAACGGCTCCCGCCAGATTAACGCCCCGCGCTTCGGCCAGATCGTATTTGCGGGCAAAGGAAGCTGCTGTATAACTGGAATACATCGTGCCATTACGATAGGCATTTTGGGGGTGCAGGTCTTCCGAACAGGCCGCGCAGCCTTCTGGGTCCGATTCGCCAATGATAATGGGCAGGTTTTTCAGGCTGGGGTACGACGACACAATTTCAAAGCCTTTGTCGATGTCGCGCAGTTGCGTGCCCATGTTCATCTGCACTACGCCATTCACCACTTTGGGTGCCCCTTTGGCGTGGAAGGTGATGAAGTCAATTGGGGTACCAACTTTGCCCGTAACGGCGTTCGTACCCTTTACGACGTGGTCCATGAAGGCCCGGAAGAATTTTTCGGAAACATCCCAGTTGGGACCGGTAACTTCGGGTCCGCCGATTTTAGCCGTTGGCAGCGCCCGTTTTACCGCGTCGGCAGTGTAATCATATAGTTTGATGTATTCTTCGGTAGTGCCTTTCCAGTAGCTGATGTTAGGCTCGTTCCATAACTCCCAGTACCAGCTTTCAACTTCTTTCTGCCCGTAACGCTGAACCGAGTGTTTTACCCACTGGTACACCAGTTCGCTCCATTTCTTGTAATCTTTTGGCGGGTAAGCCCAGCCGGTGTAAATGTCATTGTAGTTGTCGCCGGGTTTCCAGTAGTGCCGGTAGGGTTGCGGTTTGGTGGAAAGGGCTTCGGGCATAAACCCGATCTGGGCGATGGGCTTCATGCCCCGCTCGATAAACGTATCGAAGATTTTGTCAATAATCGTCCAGTTATAAATTGGATTACCGGCCTTATCCTCAGTATAGGCATTGGTCGATCCCCATTTCAGCGCGGCCGTTCCATCGCCCGTAACCAGCAGACTGTGAACCCGAACGTTCACCGGGACCTTGCTCAGCTGCGAAATTTCGGTGAGCAGTTTCTGCCCATCTTTCATGTAGGTGTAATTGGGCTCGTCATACCCAAACCAGGCCCATATGGGTTTTAATGGTCCCTTATCCTTTGTCAAATCAACCCGAATCGCCACCGGTTTATCTTGACTGGTTTGCGCATGGCTGTCAATGCTACCGAACGCAGCTGAAAGAACCAGACCAAAAAATAAGGCCGAAAGGTGGCCCGTTTGCAAGCAAAGGCTTCGAAGTAAAGGCATAAACCGGGTTGATAGCGGGGAAAAATCACCAGCATCAACAAGGGTAAACGCCCCCCAATCTACCCATGATGGATGAGGCCGTTCGGGCAGAAAACTGTCCGTAACCGGCCTGGTCAGGATAGTTTTGCCGGAACAAGGCGACAGACCATTACCGGCTAACCTGGTCGAGAACATTTGCCCGGCTCGGTTGCGCCAAACTGCTTAAAAACGTTTTCAACTGCCTGGGCTGTTTGAAAATCAGGACAGTACGGTTATCGAGATGTTCGTTAATTCGCTTCAAAACCTGCGGCCGATTGAGGTATTTGTAGGTTAATATCCAGCCCAGAAAGCGCCAGTTCACTTTCTCGGGGCAACCGGGGCTCATATCGGGTCGGCTTTTTCCCCGGTAGGTGATGAACCGTTTGATAACGCGCCGGAAGCAGAGCAAAACAGGGAAATCCAGAAAAATAATGGTGTCGGCCGCTTCGAAACGCAACTCCATGGTCGCGTTGTAATTTCCGTCGATGATCCAGCTGGACTGATTTGTCAGCTGGTTTAATACAATAATCTCTTCCGCTTTGGAAATCATCTTCCAGCCCGGCTTCCAGAACTGGGCATCCAGATGAACAACAGGCAAGTGAAGTACTTCGCCAAGCTGCCGGGCCAATGTGGATTTGCCTGCACCTCCACAACCGACAATAACGATCTTTCTCATTCCCTCAATCCTCCTTTACATACAGTTTTTAGAAATCTTCATCAGGAATCGGCACCTCATTGTGGCATTATTGCTGTACCAACCTATAAATACGCCAGGGCGCTGGTTATACTTGTTCCCTGTTTAGGCTTTTATCGAATGATTTGCAAACGAATTAGTTCGCCAAAACAAAGCAGTGAAGCCGTAATACGATAGCTGCTGAAACCGGAATGTAAGCAATAGACGCAACACTTGCCTGTTTATCCGTCCAATTTACCGACATGGCAGCAAAAGCCGGCAAATCGACTAGAGTATTGATTCTTTAGACGTGTCTTTTGACTAGGAAAGTACAGGAAGGATGTAAATTTGTAGTATCTACATTTGCCGAATGAAGTTGCCCTGTTTTTGCCCGCTCTGCACAGGGAAATTGCCTAGTCTGAATAGAACATGAAAGTTGGCCTGTTTATCCCTTGTTACATTGACCAGTTTTATCCCAACGTAGCCATTGCTACGCTGAAGTTGTTGGAAAAAGTAGGCTGCGATGTTTCGTATCCACTCCAGCAAACCTGTTGCGGGCAGCCGATGGCCAACTCCGGTTTTGAACATCTGACGGGCGGCTGTAACGAGAATTTCGTTCGTAATTTTGCCGACTTCGACTACGTCGTTTCGCCTTCGGGCAGTTGCACCCTGCACATAAAACATCACCTTCATTCGACCAATGAAGAGGCCGCAACCGGCATTCGCTCCCGCATTTACGAATTAACGGAATTCCTGACGGACGTGCTGAAGGTAACCAGTCTAGACGCGACCTTTCCCTATAAAGTTGGGTTACACCAAAGTTGCCACGGCCAGCGCGGGCTGCATCTGGCGCAAATGTCGGAACTGGTGGTTTCGCCACCTTTTTCGAAGCCGGTGCAGTTGCTCAACCTGGTCAATGGCATTGAGTTGATCCAGCTCGACCGGCGCGATGAGTGCTGCGGATTTGGGGGTACGTTCTGCGTGACAGAAGAAGCTGTTTCGGTGAAAATGGGAAAAGATCGGGTGGCGGATCACCTGCGCCACGGCGTTAATTACATTACCGGTGTCGATGTGTCCTGCCTGATGCACATGGAAGGCATTCTGAAACGGGCAAACTCCGCCGTGGAAGTCAAACACATTGCTGAAATTTTAACGGCTACGCTTTAATCAACAACACCCGATGAACAAGCAGCTTATCTTAGATCACGCTGATGCCGCCGTTGAGTTCAATAAGAACGAAGCGAAGGTCGACTGGCACGACGAAACGCTCTGGTTTGTACGTACCAAACGAGACCGGGCCGTTGCCCAGATACCCGAGTGGGAACAGCTCCGGGAAGCAGCCTCGCAGATAAAAAACCATGTGCTGTCCAATATGCACGATTTGCTGATTCAGTTCGAAGAGAATGCCGCTCGCAATGGCATCAAAATTCACTGGGCTGCCGATGGTGACGAACATAATGCCATTATTCTCGACATTATAAAACAGGCGGGAGCTAACCGGATGGTCAAGTCGAAGTCGATGCTGACCGAAGAATGCCACCTCAATCAATTCCTGATTGACAAAGGTATCGAGGTCATTGACAGCGATTTGGGCGAACGGATTGTGCAGATGCGCAACGAGCCACCATCCCACATTGTGCTGCCCGCCATTCACCTGACCAAAGCTGAAGTTGGCGAGACATTTCACGAGCACCTAGGTACGGAGAAGGGTGCCACCGACCCGCAATACCTGACCGAAGCCGCCCGGCAGCACCTGCGCGAAACCTTCCTGACGCGTAAAGTGGCACTCACGGGTGTCAATTTCGCCATTGCCGAAACAGGCGGATTTGTCGTGTGTACCAACGAAGGCAATGCGGATATGGGCGCGCACCTGGCCGATGTACACATTGCGGCTATGGGTTTCGAAAAGATCATTCCCCGTGCCGAGCATTTAGGCGTTTTCCTGCGGCTGCTGGCCCGTTCGGCAACCGGACAGCCCATTACGACGTTCTCCAGCCATTTTCACCGGCCGCGTCCGGGGCAGGAGATGCACATCGTTATCGTCGATAACGGACGCAGCCGCCAGTTAGGACGACCCGATTTTCGAAATTCGCTCAAGTGCATCCGCTGTGCGGCCTGCTTAAATACTTGTCCCGTTTACCGGCGGTCGGGTGGGTTTAGTTACCACAGCGCGGTTGCCGGGCCAATTGGCTCTATTTTAGCGCCGAATCTGGACATGAAAAAGAACGCCGATTTGCCGTTTGCCTCGACGCTTTGCGGATCGTGCTCCAACGTATGTCCGGTTAAGATTGATATTCACGACCAGCTCTATAAATGGCGTCAAGTGCTGATGAAAGAAGGATACGGCCCCGGCAGCAAAACCGTTGCTATGAAAGCCATGGCTACCGTGCTGGAGTCGCCCCGTTTGTACCGAATGGCGGGTAAAGTAGGGCGGGGGGTACTGCGATTTGCCCCGATCACCGTCGAAAACGGACTGAACCCCTGGTATAACCAGCGCGAAATGCCCGAACCACCTTCCGAGAGTTTCCACGACTGGTACGTTAATAATAAGAAAGCATGACCACCCGCGATCAGATGCTGGCCAGTATCAAGGCGAATCAGCCTGCCTTGCTGCCTACTCCGACCAACTTTACGTTTATGTCGGTTTATCCCGACCTGACGCAGCAATTCATTGATGTGCTCACGTTTGTAGGTGGGGCCGCCCTTGTCGTACCGGATTTTGCATCTATCCGGGCTTCATTGCACACGCAATTTCCAAATATGACAAGTGTGGCGACAACCTGCCCGGAACTCACTGATCTGGCCGATGTAACGATGAATGTTACGGACCCGCACGAACTCTCGGGGCTAAATCTGGCGATTATCGAAGGGCCATTAGCGGTTGCAGAGAATGCGGCTATCTGGGTTGACGAGCGTCAACTGCCCCAGCGGGTAGCGCCCATGATTACGCAGTATCTGGTGATCATCATCCGGCAATCGACCATTGTGCCTAACATGCATGATGCGTATAAGCTGTTGAACGTCGATGAAACCGGTTTCGGGACGTTTATCTGCGGCCCCTCAAAAACGGCCGATATTGAGCAGAGTCTGGTAATTGGTGCCCACGGTGCCCGGTCATTGATGGTCTATATCCTGCCGTAAAACTGTACCAAAACAGACGTCTGTCTTGGTACAGTTTTACGGCAAGCTAAAACTACGTGATTAATTAAGGTGCTGCTCTTTGTATTGCATGGGCGTCAGACCCACCATCTTTTTGAACAGCCGGGTGAAATAGGGCGGATTCTCAAAACCCAGCTGGTAGGCTATTTCAGCAATATTGTGGTCGGAGCTAAGCAACCTGTTTTTAGCTTCGTCGACCAGGTAGATATGGATATGCTCCAGCGCGGTTTTACCCGTTTCCAACTTCAGTACATCGCTCAGGTAGCGTGACGAAAGAGACAATTCATCGGCCAGTTGGTGCACCGACGGCAACCCCTGGTTCTGAAGCTGGCCGTTTGCGGCATACCGGTTCAGTGCTTCGTGAAATTTACGAATCGTCGTTCCCGAGAGGTTGGTGCTTCGATTAACAAATTGCCGTTTATAAAACCGCTCTGAGTACGTCAGGATGGAGTCGATGTGGGTGAGAATGATCTCTCGGCTAAACTCATCCTGGTTGTTGTCGTATTCTGTTCGAATCTTCTCGTACGAATCCCACATGATTCTCTCTTCGGACGGCGACAGATGCAGGGCTTCGTTGATTTCATACTCAAAGTAGCCGTATTTTTTGATCTGCTCGTGCAACCGATGCCCCGACAGGTACTCTTCATGGAAAAAGATCAAAAACCCTTTTTCGGCAAACTGCACATTGCTAACCTCAATGATCTGCCGCGGTTTCACAAAAACCATAGAGCCATTGTCGTGGTCGTATCTGGTTTTGCCATATAGCACATAACCCGATTTGATCTTCTTCAGCGCAATCATGTAAAAGTCGCTGGTGAACCGGGATTCGCCTACAGAATACGTCATTAACTCCCTGCATGTCATCAGGCTCAGCAATGGGTGTTCCGGCGGAGGAAAGCCGCTTTTCTGGTGCAGTTCCGAGATGGTTTTATAGTGGTTGATCCGGTCCATGATCAGAACGAGATAACCAGTTTTCCAATCGTTGTGCCCGACTCAAGCTGGGCGTGGGCTTGCTTCAACGTGTCGGCCGTCAGGCCATGCAGGGTTTGGGTGACCGTCGGTTGCAGCACACCTTCGTCCAGCAACTCGGCTACCCGGTTCAGAATATGGTACTGCTCGATCATATCATCGGTCTGGTAGGTAGATCGCGTGAACATGAACTCCCACGAAAAGCTGACGCTTTTGTTTTTGAGCTTGTTTAGCACAACGGGCGCGGCACTACCCGTAATGGAGGCAATGTGTCCCTGGGGTTTGATGAGCTCGGCCAGCGTATCCCAATAGCCGTTGGTATCTACAAAATCCACGATGTAGTCAACATGCTGAAAACCGGCGTTTCGAACCTCGTCAACCAGATTTCGATGGTTAACGACCAGATCGGCTCCCATCTTCTTGCACCAGTCAATCGTTTGGGGGCGCGATGCGGTGGCGATTACGTGCAGGCCCAGTAGTTTTTTTGCCAGTTGAATGGCAATGGAGCCAACACCCCCGGCCCCTCCGATGATCAGCAGGGTTTTATTCCGGTCGCGTTCGGGCGAAAGCCGCATCCGGTCGAAGAAGATTTCCCAGGCGGTCAGGGCGGTCAATGGAATGCCAGCAGCCGCTTCGTTTGATAACGTAGTTGGCTTGCGGCCCACGATCCGCTCGTCTATTAGCTGGTATTCGGCATTGCTGCCCGATCTGGTAATATCTCCGGCGTAGTACACAGCGTCGCCCACCTTGAACAGGGTAACGTCACTGCCCACTGCTTCTACTATACCTGAGGCATCCCAGCCAATGATTTTGGGTTGTTCCAGCACCGTGTCCTTCGCTGAATTCTGCCGGATTTTAAAATCGACCGGATTGACGGAGATGGCGTTGATCTTCACCAGCAAGTCTCGACCGCCCGGAGCGGGTTTTTCAATGTCAACGTCGATAAAACTCTCGTCTTCTGAAATGGGGAGCGATGTTTTAAATCCTACTGCTTTCATGTCTGATTTACGTTAATGCGGTATTATTTGCCGTGGGCTTCTGTGCTCACTTGGTTCCAGGCTCCCCAGGTTGCCAGCCGCTGTTCGTAAACGGCTTTGACGGTTGGATAGCCAATTTTCCCTAAAATTAAGCGGAGTGGTGGTTCCGGCGCATCGACAAGTTGTAAAAGTGCGTTGACCGTAGCCGCCGGAACGCCGTAGTGGTCGGGATTATAGCCATTGCGGAAAGCTGTTTTCAGATTAGTGTAAGCGTCCAGTTCCTGTGCATGACTGGCCGAGGTGCCGCCCCATTCGGTTTCGTAGCCGTTTGGCTCGATCAGGGAAACATGAATACCGAACTCCTTCACTTCGGTAGCCAGGGTTTCGGTGAGTCCTTCGACCGCAAATTTAGACGCGTTATACAACCCCAGCGTAGGTACCGTGAATAGTCCCAGCACACTGGATACCTGAATAATGTGGCCGCTCTTCTGCGCCCGCATGTACGGCAAAACTGCCTGAGTAGCCCAAAGTAAGCCAAAGAAATTGACATCCATCTGCTTACGGGCCTCCTCTTCCGACACTTCCTCTACGGCACCAAACACGCCATAGCCTGCATTGTTGATCAGTACGTCGATCTTACCGAAATGATCATGGGCTTTTTTTACGGCCTCAATGGTCTGTGCTTTGTTGGTTACGTCGACCTGTACGGGCAAAACCCTGTCGCCAAACTCCTGAACCAGATCAGTCAGGTCTGCCAGATTGCGGGCTGTAGCCGCCACCTTGTCGCCACGTTGCAGGAATGCCTTTGCCCATAATTTCCCGAAGCCACGGGAAGCGCCCGTAATAAAGATTGTCTTTGCCATTGCCTTGTTTTGTTATCGTGAATTGATAAGGCAAAGGTGGCGTACTAATCGGGCGAACTGCTTATACAGAAAGCGGCATTAATGATACAGTTTTACGCAGGCGTATCCGTTCATGAACTCGATTCACACACCTAATAACTTGTAGAATCTCTCCCGGTAGACATCGCCAATGGGAATGTTTACCGGTTCCTGATTGCCATTTTTGATGTAAATACGACTACGTTCAACCGTAGAAATATGGGCCAGGGCTACAATAAATGATTTATGTACCCGGACAAAAGACGAGGGTGGCAGATTACTCTCTAAACTGCCAAATGTTTGCCGGGCTATTACTTTTTCGGCCACGGTATGCACTACGGTGTAGTTCTGCAAACCCTCTGCATATAGGATATCGGCTATATTGACCCGTTGCATTCGGTGTTCGGTGCGAATGAATAGGTAAGTACGCGGTTCAAGTGGCAGATCGGGCGAAGGCCGCATCTGCTGCTGAACTTTCAGGACCGATCGATAGAATCGCTCAAACGAAATCGGCTTGAGCAGGTAATCTACCACATCGTGTTCAAAGCCATCCAGCGCATATTCGGCGTAGGCTGTCGTTAAAATCACTCGCGAACGGCTGTTGAGGGCTGTAAGAAATTGAAGGCCGGTGAGTTCCGGCATTTGAATATCCAGAAAAATCAGGTCTATCGGTTCTTGGGCCACCCGCATCAGCGCGTCGAGTGGGTTCGTCGTTGCCGCTGCCAGGTGCAGGAAAGGCACTTTGCCAATGTAATCGGTCAGAATGTCGAGTGCCAGGGGCTTATCGTCGACAACCAGGCAACGAATGGGTAAGGTCATAGATCGAGGTGCAGGTTTATGTGGTAATCAGTTGGATGGTCGATCACCTCCAAACGGTGCTGACCAGGGTACAACAGCGCAAGTCGCCGTTGGACATTAGCCAGACCGATGCCACCCGTATGATCTTTATGCTGCTGGTTTTTGCGGTTATTCAGTTGAAAGTCCAATGTTGTTTCGGTCAGGTTGAGTGTCAGGCAAATGGGGTGCAGAGGGTCCGACAACACGCCATGCTTAAAGGCATTTTCGACAAAAGATACGAGCAGTAAAGGGGCTATCATTTGTCCATTGATTGAACCCTGAAGTTGATAGTTAACATATAGATTGTCTTTAGCACCAATGCGTTGCAGATCGATCAGGCTATGCAGGTAGTCAAGTTCTCTGGCCAGCAACACGTAATCGTGCCGAGCCTCGTGCAGGACATAACGAAGCAATTCTGAAAGTTTAAGTAAGGCTCTCGGTGCTTCTTCGGACTTACAGTAGACTAACGCATAGATGTCGTTAATGGTGTTGAACAGAAAATGAGGGTTCAACTGTGATCGTAGAAAAGCCAGTTCGGCAGACGTTCGGGCCTGTTCCGTTTCTCGTCGGAGCTGCTCATTGATGAAATGACGCTTGATAAAGGTATAGAGCAGCCCATAAGTGATATAATCGGCATAGTAAAACACGCTATTTCGTATGAACCAAGCTATGGTGAGCGTTTTATTACGGCTGTAATTATCAAATCCCAGTACCGGTTTGAAGAGGTGCATTTCAAGCGCATATCGCCATAAAATGATACTCAGCAGGGTCGTCAGGAGCCCGCCAAGTGCCCAGCTATACTGTCGCCAGCTGAGAGGGACTGTCAACAAAGGCCGGGCTACCAGAAACACGGAGCCATAAAATGCACCGGCACTGATGGAGGTATAGCCGATTACCAGCAGCCAGTAGGTAGCGATAGCCGTTTTTGGAACCGGATATGCCGGATTGTAATACATATTCGCAACGTCTTTTACTACCAGAAGCGCCCATACAAGCACATGAATGCTCCATTCGGGTAGCGCGCGAAATCGGAAATGGCTCATCGATCAGTCAGTTGCCTATTCGGATATTTTTGGGCTAAGTACGTCAGGATTTGCGGGAAGAATTGAGGAAAATTGACGTAGGCAGGATTGCCGATGTAGTTACTTGTCAGCACATCGGCAATGTCTTCTGCGTACAGGAAATCACCGACTATTTCGCGGGCGGCCTGTTTACGGGCTTCTTTAGGGCTGCGATATTGACGAAAGAGGGCAATAACAATCCCCCGGACCAGGTTCTCATCGAAACAATGCGCCCAGGTGTTGATATTATTCCGTTTCATACCTTCATCGCCTTTATTTAGCAGATAGGTTAGTTTGGCGATATCAGCCGCGTATCGCTTCTGCAACTCATTCGTATAGCTATGACTCCCTTCATGCCAGACCATCGAGACCGGCTCTGAACCAATTATAAAGGTAGGAGCGTCTGTATCTTTTGCGTTTTGGTCAAAGAAACCAACATTATACACCACGTGGTCTGCATACCGTGGGTTAATCGTTTTGGTCATGATCGCATGCGCCCCCCAACTGTTGAGCGGGTCCAGGCAAATCGTCCAGTTGGTATGACCGTCAAATCGATAAAACGAGTCTAGTTTAGCCACCCACCCTTTCTGCGTAAGTTCTTGCTGCACGGGTGTAGCCCAGGCCTTGTAATCGGGCTGGTGCTGCTGGTAGAAGTCCCAGAATTTCGTTTCTTGGGCGAATTGTTTACACAGCCTCATATAGGTTTGTACGGTGTCTTTACCATACTTTTTATACCAGTGCAGGCTGTCTGGATAATAAATCCGGATGGCCGGGAATGCATCAAAGCAGTAGCCAAGTTCGGCCAGATCGGCATAAACCCGGCCCATCTTTTTTACCTGCTCCACTGCCGGGTGGTTCGCGTAGGGCTTGAAATAGGTTTCAACTGCTTTGGCATAGGCTGATGGGGTAGGCATTTTGTACTGACCGGCCAGCAGTTGTACCACTGTAAAGAGTTCAATGCCCGGATGGACCGTTACTTCAATCCGTTTGGAGGCCGGAGCCGGGGTAGACAACTGAGCCTGTATGGGCTGCGTTAATCCAACTAAGAATAGGCAAAAAAATATATGTTTCATGGCAGACATATTGATTGAAAGTTTCTGCCTTAAACCTACCTACCCATCCGTACGGTATCAAAAGCGATTGACAAACGCCTGATTTTCGTTGACGAACCCCAATAAGGCAAACGCCATATCTGGTAGATATGGCGTTTGCCTTATTGGGGTTCGTCAACGAGTTTTACTTTCCCTTCAATATCGTCCCGTACCGGTTCATGTCTTTGAACAGGTCAAGGGCCGCTTTCATTTCGGGGTCGGTAGCGAACGAGGCTTCCTTAATGCCTTTTTGCAGGAAGTAATGACCAGCTATTTCCTGCTCAAGCAGAGTTTTTAACTCAGGCTTGAATGTGTTCAGGTCGGCATCTTTACTGTGCGACATTTTGGTCTTCAGCGACTTCAGTTGATCCTGAATCTGGTCGAAATATTTTTCTTTCCGGGCCGACGCTTCCAGGGTGCCGAGGTCTTTCTCGACCTGAGTCGTATAGTCGTACTCTTTATCGCCGAGCCACTTCGTAAACTCACTGTATTCGGTATCGGTCAGGCGGAATTCGCGGGCGGGTTTGATGCTCGCATGCTCGTGTCGGTACTTCACGGCATAATCGAAAATCAGCCCTTTGTTTGTCAGGCTCAACGCTACTGGCGAGGGCGTCTGCGCTTCCACGACAATATCGGGCAATACGCCACCGCCGTCGTATACCACCCGACCCGCCTTTGTTTTGAATGCGGTTTTCAGAGAATCCGGAATTTTACCCACGCTGCCATCGGCGTTGCGGTGGCTGTAGTCGATGGCCTGAATGCACCGGCCACTCGGAATGTAATACTTGGCCGTTGTGATTTTTAGCTTGGTGTTGAACGACAATTCACGCGTGGTCTGTACAAGACCTTTTCCGTAAGTACGCTGCCCGATCAACACGCCCCGGTCGTAATCCTGAATAACTCCCGATACAATCTCGGCGGCCGAAGCGCTGTGGCTGTTTGTCAGCACAACAATAGGAATGTCGAGGTCGAGAGGTGGGTTCATGGCGGTGTAGGTCTTGTTCCACTCCGTCACTTTACCTTTAGTCGTCACGACTTCCGAATCTTTCGGGATAAAGATATTCGAGATGTCGATGGCCATGTTGAGGAGCCCGCCCGGATTTTCACGAACGTCGAGGATAAGTTTTTTCATCCCTTTGCCCTTCAGTTCCTGATAGGCGGTTCGTACCTCACGCGAAGCCGTGGCTGTAAAATCTTTGAGGTCGATATACCCCACTTCGTCCGATACCATGCCATAGTAAGGCACATTGGTCATTTTAACCACATCCCGGATAACGCTGAGTTCGAGTGGGGATTTTTGTCCGTACCGACTAACGGTCAGTTTTACGGCCGTGTTGTTCTGCCCTTTCAGGAGTTTGCCCGGGTCGAGTGGTCCGCCATCGCGGTCTTTGCGAGTCTTCAGGTCAACACCGTCCACCTTAATCACTTCATCGCCGATTTGCAGCCCCGATTTTTCGGCGGGGGTGCCTTCATACACCATCAGCACAATGCTTTTACCCTGTCGTTGCCCAATGAGCGCCCCAATGCCGTTGTAGCGGCCGGTGGTCATGGTCATGTAATCCTCGATTTCGTCTTCGGCGAAGAAGTTCGTGTACGGATCGAGGGCTTTCAGCATGGCGTCGATGCTGGTTTTAACCATGCGGTTCGGGTTTACCTCATCTACGTAATAGAGATTGAGTTCCTTGAAGAGCGTGGCGTAAATGTCAAGGTTGCGGGCTATCTCGAAAAACCGGTCGTCGGTCTTGAACGAAAAGAAGCCGATGCCACCCGCTACAAGGGCCGAGGAGGCTAACAGGGTGAGTCGTTTAGAGAAGCGCATAGATTGAGTGAAGAATACAGAGTGGAGAATGGCAAATAAAGATCTGAAGAGATAGAACTGACTCCTTATTAGGAATATTCTTCACTTCACGTTCTTCATTCTACATTTTCTGTAAAGCTAATTTCATACCTTTTTCTATCTCTTCAAACGAAATTATTTGTTTGGCCGTATAAAGAAAGGCAATAGTAGCTGGTGGTGTGCCGGTTTGGCTGAAAAGAACCTTATTCAGGCGGTAGGCTTCCCGTACGCGTCGTTTGATCTGGTTGCGGTCAACGGCGCGTTTGAAGATGCGCTTGGGAACGGTAATGACAATAGCGGGCAGAAGCGGCTCGCTGTCTGGACCCGGTTCGGGTTGGGGGATGTATAATATCCGAAACGGAAAAAGGTAGAACGTCCGTACGGATGCACTACCTTTTTTAAATAATTCGCCAAGAATCTTTTTGCTGCAAAGACGTTCGGATTTCGTGAAGGTTTGCGGCATGAGAGACGGGTAAATCAGCTTACTGACTTGGAGACTTGCTGACTTACCGACTAATTAAATTTTGAAGCGGTCGCCTTTTTTCTCGTCAGAGACAGTCAACTTGTGGCGGCCTTTGGCACGACGGCGGGCCAAAACCTGACGGCCATTGGCAGTAGCCATCCGCTCGCGGAAGCCGTGTTTGTTTTTCCGCTTCCGGTTCGATGGTTGGTACGTTCTTTTCATGATATATAATCCCTAAAACCTTTATTTTTCCAAATGAGTCCGCAAAGATAGGAGAATGCCTGAGTTTTTCCAAACCTGATTTCAGAAAAACGATTTGACTGACTGATAGTTACTTTTGTACGACTTACCTTGCCATTACCCGTATGCGCTATCGCCTGTCTGCTGATCCCATTCATTCACACTATATTGCCGTTGATGCCTATTTAACCAACATTTCGACCTCGGAAGTTGAACTGCAATTGCCCGCCTGGCGCCCCGGCCGCTATGAACTGCAGCAGTTCGCAAAAAATATTCAGCGGTTTGAGATCGTTGACCAGGCTGGTAAACCACTTTCGTTTCGAAAAATTACTAAAGATCGCTGGCTAGTACAAACCGACGGCGTTAGTGAGCTTACCGTTCGGTATACCTATTACGCCCTCCTGCCAACGCCTAACCAGCTTAATGCCGGCAGCAGTTTTATCAGCGAGTCGCTCCTCTATGTTAACCCGGTAAATCTGTGCCTGTATGCCGAAGGACGCATTTCGGAGCCCTGTGCGCTGGAACTGGCCATTCCCGATAGCTGGACGGTTGCCTGTGGCCTGACCGAAGCCCGCTCCGAACAACCCAATATACGTACGTTGCTGGCCGCCGACTTTTATGAACTGGTCGATTGCCCGCTCATGGCCGCTCCGGTTATTCAGGATATACAGTACACTGTCGGCGATACGGATTTTCACGTCTGGGTTCAGGGCGGTCGGCGGACGGATGGCAATCCGACCTTCGATGCCGCCCGGATTGTGACCGACTTCCGGCGTTTTTCGGTGAAGCAGATCGAACTTTACGGCGAGTTTCCCGAAAAAGAGTATCATTTCCTGACGCTCATTTTACCCGTTCCCTATTATCACGGTGTCGAACACCGCAACTCGACCGTACTAACGCTCGGCCCGAACGATGAGGGAGAGGGGCTGTATCAGGATTTGTTGGGGGTTTCGTCGCACGAGTTGTTTCATGCCTGGAACATTATCCGCATTCGCCCTAGCGAGCTGCTTCCGTACGATTTTACCAGGGAGAATTATTTTACGACCTGCTTCGTCGCCGAGGGGGTAACGACCTATTACGGCGATTTAATGCTGCGGCAATCGGGCGTGTTTACCGATGAAGCGTACTTAAAAGAATTACAGGTTTTGTTGAAGCGTCATTTCGAGAATAACGGACGGGCCTTCCAGTCGCTTACCGAATCGTCCTGGGATTTGTGGCTCGACGGTTACGACAAGGGCGTTCCCGACCGCAAAGTGTCGGTTTACCACAAAGGGGCTATTGCCGCTCTGATTCTCGATCTGCACATTCGTCAGGCCACCAACCACGCCCGCTCACTTGACGACGTTATGCGCGAAATGTGGCAGCGTTTCGGCAAACCATTCATTGGCTATACTCTGGACGATTACCGCGCTGTAACAGAAGCCATTGCGGGCGAGTCGCTTGACTGGTATTATGCCGTGTGTATCTTTGGCAATCAGCCACTTGAGCCCTTGCTGAACAAGTATCTGTCGTGGGTTGGCCTGCTGGTTGCCTATGAAGAGCCAACGCCCGACCAGCCGGGTGGCATACGCTTACTGGAGATCGATAGCCAGGAGGGCCGTCAGCAGCGAGCAAGGTGGTTTGGGCAAGGCAAGGTTGACAAGGCTGTTTCAGAAGGGAGTGTACATCCTGTACCTGAAGAGAAATTGGGTAAAAACGTAGTCGCGAAATGAACCATACCCCACACGATCTTAGTATCTCCACTTCCTTTGATCCTTTACCAGATATACATTTATCGAGTACCTTCATGCTAAAACGTTTGTCTTTCCTTTTTCTGCTGATTCCGAGTCTGCTCCTGGCGCAGGCCAAGCCCGAAAAGCCCTGGATGCTCGGCCCTTTTCATAAAGAGAATGCGTTTAATCCCATTCTAAACGCCAAGGCCACGACCGAATTTTATTGCCCGATCCGGCAAAAGCTGGTGCGTTGGGAGGAGAAAGATGTATACAATCCAGCCACGGTGGTCCGAAATAATAAAGTGTATATGCTCTACCGGGCCGAAGATACCGTTCGGAGCGTGGGCGGCACCTCACGGTTGGGACTGGCAGTTAGTACGGACGGTATTCACTTCAAACGGATGCCCAAACCCGTTTTTTATCCTGATAACGACCCGATGAAAGTCTACGAGTGGGAGGGCGGCTGCGAAGATCCCAGGGTGGTGGAAAGTCCCAATGGCGTATATGTGATGACCTACACTTCCTACGACGGTGACAAAGCCCGGCTCTGCGTTGCCACCTCGCGTGACCTCATAAAGTGGACTAAGCAGGGACTGATCTTTGGCGATGCTGACAATGGGAAATACCGGAATAGCTGGTCGAAGTCGGGTGCCATTGTCTGCAAACGAATCGGGAACCGGTTGGTTGCACAGAAGATCAATGGCAAATACTGGATGTACTGGGGCGACCAACCCCAGCTTCGGGTAGCCACGTCGGACGACCTCCTGCACTGGACTCCCCTCGAAACCCCTGCGGGCCAACCCATCGTGGCGGCTGAGTCGCGGAGAGGAAAGCACGATGTGCGGCTGATTGAACCCGGACCGTTTGCCATGCTGACGCCAAACGGAATTCTGTTGATTTACAACGGCATGAACGACGCTAAAAACGGAGATAAAACCCTGGCCGAAGGCGCTTATGCCGGTGGACAGCTCCTGTTCGATGCAAACGACCCCGCCAAACTGCTCGACCGGTCGGAGAATTACTTCATCAAGCCCGACCAGCCTTACGAAATGGTGGGGCAGGTGAATCAGGTGTGTTTTCTGGAGGGGATGGTGCCGTTTCGGGGTAAATGGTTTTTATACTACGGCACCGCTGATTCAAAAATTGGCGTAGCTACTGCCAACCAGTAAACAATGGCCTGAGCCTCGTCCTATATCTATCCGCCTTCCAACCACTTCTTTATGCAAACATCCCGCCCGCAAATCCTGCCTTTCGAAGAATACGTTAAACACGATGCTACATCACTGGCCGAACTGGTACGCAACGGTGAGGTTGCTCCCTCCGAACTGCTGGAAACGGCCATTGCACGGGCTGAAGCGGTTAATCCACAGCTGAATGCCATTGTAACGCCCCTGTACGATAAGGGTCGGGACATGGCGAATCAACTGCCCGACAACGGAGCATTTCGTGGCGTTCCTTTTCTGCTGAAAGATCTGGAACTGGAGTGGGCCGGAACACCGCTGAAATCAGGTTCCGTAGGGTATAAGAATTATGTTTCCCAGACCGACAGTGAAACGGTTAAACGCTTTAAAGCGGCCGGGCTCGTCTTTTTCGGAAAAACCAATACTCCTGAGTTTGGTCTGACACCGTACACGGAGTCAACGCTCTATGGCCCGGCTCACAACCCCTGGAAACTGAGCCATTCGCCGGGTGGGTCGAGTGGCGGGTCGGCGGCAGCGGTGGCGGCTGGTATCGTACCCGCTGCATCGGGCTCCGATGGGGGTGGGTCGATCCGTATACCGGCTTCCTGCTGCGGCTTGTTTGGGCTAAAACCCTCACGGGGACGTGTTACGCTGGGGCCGGGTTTCGGTGAGTTGTGGAATGGTGCCGTAACGGGGCATTCGCTCACACGCAGCGTGCGCGACAGTGCTCGCCTGCTGGATGTAATTGCGGGTGGTCCGACGTATCGGCCATTGGCGGGCGAACCGTACGGCATTGCGCCACCCGAGCGTCCGTTTGCCGACGAAGTTGTCCGGGAGCCGGGTAAGCTGCGAATTGCGTTCTCGACGCAGGCCCTGATGCTAGGGCAGGTAATTGATCCCGAGTGCATAAAGGCTGTTCAGGAAGCGGCCCGCCTACTCGAAAGTCTGGGTCATACGCTGGAAGAAATACCATTACCCTACGAGAAAACGCTGGTAACGGAAGCCTTTTTTGTGTCGGTACTGAGCGAAACGGCGGCTACTCTCCGTGAGTTGAGTGCATACCTAGGCCGACCAGCCCGGCGCGAAGATGTGGAACTCAATACCTGGGCGCAGGCCCGGCTGGCTGAAGGGTTCTCGGCGGCTGATCTGGCCTTCCAGAAACGGCGCTGGAATACCCTGAACCGAAGCATGGGCCAGCTGCACGAAACCTACGACCTGTTTCTGACGCCTACTTTACCGCAGCCGCCCATTGCCATTGGAACCTTTCAAAATGCGCCTTCGGAGCAGCGTATCCTGAAACTGGTCGATTCATTCGGGGGACTTAAGTACCTGAACGGCAGTAAAACCGTGAATGATTTAGCGGAGCGCTCCTTAGGCTATATATCCTTTACGGTTATCACTAACATGACCGGGCAACCGTCTATGTCCGTGCCCCTGCACTGGTCGGCCGAGGAGCCCTCCAGTCCTGGACTCTCCAGTCCGGGACCCTCCAGTCTGGGCTTGCCCATTGGGGTGATGTTTGCCGCCAAACTGGGCGATGAAGCAACCCTATTTCGGTTAGCGGGTCAGTTGGAACAGGCCAAACCCTGGTTCGACAGGCGTCCGGTTTTATAAGTTTTGTTTTGAGTTTGGGACGGATAGATGATAGATCAAACTCTGCTTTAAGCCGCAGGTAAATAAATATGGAATGTAGTGCCTTTGTTAGCCTGGCTTGTTGCCGTAATGAAGCCCCCATGGTTGAGCACCACTTTTTCGCAGATCGCCAACCCGATGCCGGTACCGGCAAATTCGCGCTGGCTGTGTAAGCGCTGGAAAACCTGAAAAATCCGGTCGAGGTATTTCTCGTCGAAGCCAATCCCATTGTCGGCTACATCAATGCGGTGATAGGTCCGCGCGGAGCGGGTAGGTTTAATTTTCAGGGGTAGATCAGCGGCCTGTACCGTATCGGCTTTTACCTGAATCTGCGGGATTATGTCCGGCTGACGAAATTTGAGGGCGTTATGCAACAGGTTCTGGAAAAGCTGCTCTAACTGGGTGGGGTCTCCGGATAGCGTTGGCATGGTGCCAACCCGAACTACGGCACCTGTTTCCTCAATGAGTAGTTCCAGATCGGTTAAAACGAGGCTCAGAATCCGGTCGAGCGAAACCCGCTTGATAGTTTCCTGCCGGGTAGAGATGCGGGAGAAACTGAGTAAATCACGGATCAGGGTAGACATCCGTCGAGCGGCCGACTGAATACGCTCCAGGTATGTTAATTCTTCTTTTGACGAGGTGTTGCCGTACTGAATCCGTAGCAGGTCGCTGAACTGCTGAATTTTGCGCAGTGGCTCCTGTAAATCATGGCTGGCCACATAGGCAAACTTTTCCAGATTTTCGTTTGACCGACTCAACAACTGATTGGATTCCGTCAGTTCTTCATTGGAAGCCGCCAGTTCTTCGTTGGTAGCGGCTAGCTCCTCATTGATGGTTGCCAGGTCTTCATTGGCCGATTTTAACTCTTCCGTGCGTTCCTCGACTTGCTTTTCCAGTGCCAATTGCAGATTTCGCTGGGCGGTAACATCCCGGGCAGTTCCGCTCAGGACCTTGGGTTTACCATCGAGATTATAAAATACCTGACCTTGCGCATGGATGATCCGGACCTGCCCCGTGAGCCGGTTGATAATAGAGTGTTCATTCCGGTAAACGCCGGACGAGCCCGGCTTTAGGGTAGCGGCAATGGCAGCGACAACAGACTGTCGGGCCTCGTCGAGCAAAGGGTTAAAGGCTTCGTTCAGCTGTTTGGTGGCGTTGGAAAAGCCCAGCCAGTCCATAAACCGTTGTGAATAAGTAAATACGCCGGTTTCGACATCCATACTCCAGGTAGCCAGCTCAGCTAGTTCAATCGCATCCAGAAGAGACGTTTCCCGGACTTTGAGCTGCAACTGAGCTGTTATCTCGTCCGTAACTTCCCGGGCAGTGCCGTAAAAAATACCGGGTGTTTCGTCTGTTTCATAATCGTATGTACCCAGCACCCGAACCCAGTGAATACTGCCATCCTTCCAGATAAAACGGGCTTCATACTGCAATTTTCCCGTCTTTGACGCCACCTCATAAGCCGCATCGCGAATGGGCAAGTCTTCCGGATGAATGTGTTCGATGAACAACGCACGGCTGAGCCGACTTTTTTCTTCCCCTGTCATGATTTTGGCCAGCAGGGGGGAATAATCCAGATGGTCGTCTGCCAGACGTACACTAAACCAGCCCGTGTTACTACCCTCAAGAGCTAATTTAGCCAGTCGCTCGGAGCTTTTAAACTGATCCTGTAAGGAAACAATTTCGGTGATGTTCTGGGCCGTGCCCGAAAGTCGGAACGCTTCGCCCTGTTCGTTGAAAAAGGCTTTACCCTGGCAACGTAACCAGCGAAGTTTATTATTGGCAGGGTCGATTATCCGAAAGTCGGTTTTAAACCGACCATTAGACGCTGGATTCAGGCTCCTGCGAACGGCTTCGATAACCTGGGCGTGGTCATCCGTATGGATGTACTTTAACGCCTGATTATACGGCAAAAGGTCCGTTTGCGTTGCCCCGAAAAGTAGCCTGGTATAATCGTCCCATCTCATCAGTTGATCCATGGGGTCGACCTCCCAGGTGCCGATCTCTGCGGCCTGAATCGCAAAAGACAATCGCTCGTTTTCAGCTCCACTATCGGGGTAAAAGGATTTTTGCTCCTCGGTCATTGGAGTACTTTCAGAAAGATATTGTCAATTAACCTGATGTGATAAAGTAAGGTTTATAGTTTAATGAATCAATATTATTACATGTATAAATATAAAGTTTTTATAGGTAAGTAAGTGTAACTGACTAGTTACCCGTTTTTGTTGAGCTAATTTTATATAGATACTTATTTCAATAAATTCATGCAAATTTACTCTACTATGACTCTGTTGTTAGTAGTTTTTGCTCATAATCAATAAGATATGAGTCGATTTCGGGGTTTTGGACCGAGGTAGTTTGTTTTTTTTTACCAGTCAATTAATCACTTATGAAAAAAATATCCTTTTTGATTTATGCTGTTGGGCTATCCTTTACGCTCGCAGCTCAACAGTATGAACCCGTAAATCCGGCGAAAGATAAACTCGATTATCAGGGCTATACAATCCGGTTGATGCCGGCCCGGGATGGGTCGTACGGATATAGCGTACTGAAGGGTAAAACGGTCGTTGCGCATCAAATGCATAACCCTGTCTCGATGGCACCTGTCGGCTTACGACGAAAAGAAGATGTGTATAAAGTGGCCCGGTGGCAGATTGAGCAAGTACAGACCGGAAAATCCGGGGCCGACATCTTTGCCAAACCGCTGCCCGCTCGTGTCGCTCAGGAACTGCAACTAAAAGATTAACCCTAAACCAATCTATCCCGAAGAGCATACCCTTTATCTCAGCACGCATGAAAAAGATCTACCTATTATTTTTTTTGGGCAGTTTAATTGGCAATGTTAACGGTCAAAGCGGATCCCCTGACCCGGCTTTCGGCAAGAATGGGCTTCAAACGACCGCTGTTCCGATCAATGTTCTACAGGAGGAGGCTAGAAAAGTACTGCCACTATCTAGTGGAATGTATGTTGTTACCCAGATCAACAGCACGGCCGTTGTGGCCAAGTACCTCAATAATGGAGCAATTGATACCTCGTATGGGCGGAATGGCTACTCGGCTCAGGTAGACGGTGTGGCAGCTGATGCCGCCCTACAGAGCGATGGTAAAGTTGTTGTAATAACGGGCTCGTCGGTAGTGCGTTTTACTACCAACGGCTTGCTGGACAATACCTTTAGCGAAGACGGCATCCAAACCGTTAATTCATCTTCTATATCGATACGGTCCGTTGGTGTGCAAAATGGAAAAATCGTTGTGGCTGGTAGCCGTACGGTATTAGGTGAGGTCGATTTTGCGGTACTTCGCTATAATGCTGATGGCTCGCCGGATACCAGTTTTAGTGATGATGGCCTGCAAACGACCAATTTTGGTCAGAATATCCTGGATAATGGCCTGGCACTTGCCATACAGGGCGATAAAATCGTGGTTGCCGGCACCAGCAGTGGGTATCTGGCCATTGTCCGCTATAATTCGGATGGTTCGCTGGATAACAGTTTCAGTCAGGATGGTAAGGTAACGTATGATAACCAACTGTTTTCACCGGCCCTGTCGGTAGCCATTCAGGGAAACAAAATTCTGGTGCCCGGTGGTCTGAATAGCGATTTCGCGGTGGTTCGTTTCAATTCGGATGGTGCGCTGGACACAACATTTGGTACATCAGGTGTGCTGACAACAGATGTTGGCGATCAGTTCAACGAGTCGGCGCGGACAGTTACGATTCAGGGCGACAAGTTTGTGCTGACTGGCAATACCGCCTACGATCTGGCGGCCGTACGATACAACAGCGATGGATCGCTGGATACTGGTTTTGGATCAAATGGTAAAGTGATCACCCATTTCGATGGTGTTGATTTCGTCAGACCGGCATCTGCCGCACTACAGGGCGACAAGCTTCTGATAGCCGGATTCACCTATACCTTTGCGCGGGCGAGCGATGAGGATGTAGCGCTGGTGCGGTACAATGCCAATGGCTCGCCCGACACCAGCTTTAGCGATGATGGCAAGCTCACGAGCTTTTTTCCGTATGCCCGTACGTTTTTCACCAGTTCCGTTGTTCAGCCCGATGGGAAAGTCGTAGCCGCCGGGTATACGTTTATGTACCTGCCCGGCTCCCTGAGCGATGTCTTCGTTGTGGTCCGGTACAATACCGATGGTACGCTGGATAAAACGTTTAGTGACGACGGTATACAAACGACCGATTTTGGGCCAGGTTCGCAGTCCGTAGCGAATGCGGTTATACTTCAGGGGAACAAGATCGTGCTGGCGGGGTATTCCTACAACTCGGATAACAACAATAACACGGATTTTGCAGTGGCACGTTACAATTCCGATGGTACGCCGGATAATACCTTTAGTGGCGATGGTAAGCAACTGACCGATTTAGGACCTGCATCCAATGATTTTGGGCAGCTTGTCATCGGCCAGGGCGATAAGATCGTTGTGGGTGGCTACTCCTACAATTATGAAACGGGCATGAGCACGACGCTGGCCCGCTATAATGCGGATGGCTCGCTGGACAACTCCTTTAGTAATGATGGTATACAGACAACCAGCTTTGGCGATGCGGGGATAACCACCGGCGCTCTGGCGCTTCAGGGCGACAAACTGCTTTTGGCGGGTACCAGCTATAATTCGCAAACAAGTACCCTCGGATTTCTGGTAGCCCGCTACAATGCAGATGGCTCACTCGATACGAGTTTTGGCGAAACAGGTGTTGTTACCACGGATTTTGGCCCCGGCTCCAGTGTATTTGCCAAGTTCATCCGGGTTCAGAACGACCGGATTCTCGTTGTCGGGTATCAGAGCAATGAAACGCAGGTAGCAACGGCCCGCTATAAGCTGGACGGAACACTGGATACCAGCTTCGGTCAGAATGGAAAACGACTAAGTCCGTTTCCGAACGGTTCAACAACCTATTTAACGGCTGTAGTGGGGCAGGACGACGGGAAATTTATTGTAGCAGGCAATACAACGGACCTGGCTACGTACCGGCAAACGTTTGCACTGGCCCGTTATAACCCCGATGGCTCCTTAGATACTGGCTTTGCCGCGAGTGCAATCCCTGCCGACAATAACACCACGTATTATGTACAGGCCCTCAGTACCCGGGGTAATCGGCTTTATGCGGTTGGCTACAGGCAATCGTCCTTTTTCAATGGCTTTGGGCTTGGCCCCATGAGCGAAGGTGTTGTGGCCGCTTATAAACTCGAAACGAGTGTAAGCTTGGCCTGTCCGGTCAATAAAACAGTCGTGACGGATCAGGGTATTTGTGGCGCCGTCGTAAAAGATATCGATCCGATAGCCGCTAATTCGCCCACCAAATACACCTTATCGGGTGCTACAACGGGTAGCGATATGGGTAATGTCAGCGGCAAACTATTCAATATTGGCGCTACGGTCGTGACCTATACGCAGGCCAGTGAACCCGCCAAAACCTGTTCGTTTACGATAACGGTCGTTGACCGGCAGTTACCCACGATAACGGGTCTTTCGGTAAGCCCGAACAGATTATGGCCCCCTAATCACAAGATGGTGGATGTGACGCTCACATACAACGTGCTGGACAACTGCAAAGCAACTTCCGTCGTGTCGGTATCCAGTAATGAACCCCAAACCGGTCCCGATGACAACACGCCCGACGACTGGCAGATTATCGATGCCAATCATTTGAAACTTCGGGCCGAGCGAACCGGCAGCGGAAATGGCCGAATCTATACCATTACTGTCACGGCTACGGACCCATCGGGTAACAAGGCAATACAATTGACGCAGGTAACCGTACCAAAAAATAACGCGGGTCGGGCAGGGGGCGACGAGCTAAGCTTATTGGAAGAAGGCGGGGAGGTCAATGGCCTGACGGTGAAAGTGATGCCCAATCCATCGTCGGGGTATTTTACTATACTTACCAAAAGTGCTACGGCCAGCGTCCTGACCATTCGGGTGTCTGACCTTCAAGGACGGCCGATGCCCGGTTTAGACAATGTACCGGCCAATGGAACCCTGCAATTGGGCCATACCTATGCACCGGGTGTTTATGTCCTCACGGTGATTGACGGTCCGAGAAAAGTAACGGTCAAGCTGCTCAAATTAGCGGAATAACCGGCTGGTCGAAGGCGCGCCTGGCTGCCTGATTTCGGGGTCAATAGAGTTTAAAAAGGAGCCCTTCGGCTCCTTTTTTTATGGCTCCAATATAGTATCAGGTTCCTGATCCCAATAGGGTAGGTTTGTTAAAACATACCTTTTAAAGCCTATTGAACTAACTCTGCTACAATGAAAACTTTTCGATACAGTGTTCTGCTTGGCTCGTTGCTACTGATCAATCTGCAAAACTCGTTCGGTCAGAGCAAATTTTCCGTCTCCGTCAATCTGGCTCCTGTGTATACGCACACCGACTTCAGCCTACCTGTTCCTTTACCAAATTCGCCGGTTGTTCTCACCGAATACGCCGGGAGAGCCTATGGCCTGCATTATTCCGTTGGCCTGATGGGCTGGTACCATTTCTCGTCCAAATGGTCCGCTTCGGCAGGCATTTGGGCCACTCATCAGGCCATTGGCAAAACCAATATTACCTACAACGGTGTAGCCTCTTCAACAACCTACCAATACAACCATCCCTTCAATAATTATTACAAAGTGCCTGTCCAGATCAACTACCAACCCGCACAAAAGAAACTTTCTCCTTATTTCTCGGCGGGCGTGTCCTTTGATCTTAGGGGAACCAGCTATGTAGATTTGTTTGGCGATGGAACGTACACGGCAGTGAAGTTTGGTAAGCCGGTTGTAGTTACCCCTTTGGTAGGCGTGGGGTTGATTTATCAGCTAACGAACCGTTTATCGTTGCTTACCCAGCCCACTTTTCAATATGATTTGCAAGCCCGGCCTGCCAATAATTATTACCATGCGTATCAGGTGAGTTTACAGACTCAGCTGATTTGGCACCTCTAAACGAAGCTAAATCAAACGGCCCTGTAGCGTTTAAATCCATGCCAAAGTTACGTGTGCAGAAACGCAGAAGCGTATCGTCTGATTGCTCAACCAAGCGTAATCAGACAATACGCTTCTGCTTCATCACGACTTAATAAAGGCCAGCAGATCCGCGTTAATTGTTGCGGCTTCGGTGGTGGGCATGCCGTGCGGAAAGCCTGGGTACGAAATCAGTTTCCCGTGTTTTAACAGCTTTATCGCCTTTACTGCCGAAATAGCGAAGGGAACGATCTGGTCATCTTCCCCGTGCAAAACCAGCACGGGCACATCCACACTCTTAAGATCTTCCGTAAAATCGGTCTCCGAAAAGGCCTTAATTCCGTCGTGGTGGGCTTTGATGCTGCCCATCATGCCCTGCCGCCACCAGTTGTCCTGAATGCCCTGCGATACGTTTGCGCCTTCCCGATTGTAGCCGTAAAAAGCGGTGGTGAAATCCTTGAAATACTGAGGCCGATGTTTGGCGGTACCTTCGCGTATTTCATCAAATACCGACATCGGAACACCGTCCGGATTGGCTTCGGTCTGAACCATAAGGGGCGTTACGGCACTGACCAGTACCGCTTTAGCTACCCGGCCCTGTCCATGCTTCGCTACATACCGAATCACTTCGCCACCACCGGTCGAGTGGCCAATATGGATGGCATCTTTCAAGTCCAGGAACTGGGTAAGTTCAGCTACGTCGGCCACGTACGTATCCATGTTATGCCCCTCGGAGGTTTGGGATGATCGGCCGTGTCCTCTTCGGTCATGCGCAATCACGCGAAATCCCTGCGCTACGAAAAACATCAGTTGCGCGTCCCAGTCGTCGCTGGAAAGCGGCCAGCCGTGATGAAAAACCAGTGGCTGACCTGTTCCCCAATCCTTGTAGTAAATCTCGGTACCGTCACTTACTGTGATCTTGCTCATGTCTTCCGAAGTTAATTGTTGATAGTAAATTGAAAGAGGTTTATAAAGGACTTTTGCCGGAACAAACCTACACGAAGATGGACCGAGGGGCGCGGTACAAATGGCGGGTATTGCAGTAAAAACAAGAGATTTTACCCGTAGAGGCCGTACGTAATCAATACCTTCATTGACCCATTGCTCTTTCTCGATGCCGAGCGGCCCACCTTAACGCATCCTGGTATAACCCCGGTTTTTATCATTTTTTCAGAAGGGGGTACCCTGCCCGGCGATTCGATTGTCTTTTAGGTAATCAGTGCCCATCTGTTGACGTATTCGCTATTGGTTAATAAGCCGTTTTTCGAGTCCCTGCTGATTAACCAATAACCCGACAACCGATAACTGATGCTAACTACAACCTGAAAACTGATAGGAATCAATGAGAGAGTCGCTACAAAAGAGAATACGGTTTCTGTGCTTTTTGATCGTCTTCGTTTCGGTGCTGGCAACGGGCGAGGGCCATAATCGAACAAAGCTGCCTGTTACCACTAGTAAAAAAGCGCCCATCACTATTAAAGGAAAAGTAACGGCACAGGAAGACCGGATGGCGTTACCCGGCGTCAACATCAGCATTAAAGGCACCACCGTAGGGACGACCACGGATGCCGACGGGAACTACTCCATTAGTGTACCGGCCAAAGAAAATACGCTGATCTTTTCGTTTCTGGGGTATATCTCACAGGAAATTCCGGTTGGCAATCAAACCACTATTAACGTAAGCCTCACCACCGATTCCAAAGTGCTTAATGAAGTGGTTGTAACGGCGCTGGGATTTAAAGAAGAAAAAGACCGGATGGGGTCGACTTTATCGGCAATCAAACCCGAAGATATTAAACGCTCCGGCGAAACGGGGGTTATCAACGGGCTGGCCGGGAAGGCGGCTGGCGTACAGATCTCGCGTTCTACCGGCGATCCGGGCGCGGGTTCTTACATCCAGATTCGGGGGCAGAATACCATTACGGGCTCTAACCAACCCCTCATTATCATCGACGGAATACCCATCAGCAACAGCACCACGGGCGATTCCCGGTCTGGCGTGGCGCAGCAGTCGCGTCTCAATGACATCAACCCCGAAGATATTGCTTCCATGCAAATCCTGAAGGGGGCCTCGGCCGCCGGTTTGTGGGGGTCGAGGGCCGCCAACGGCGTTATTGTGATCACCACAAAACGCGGGGCTAACGACAATAAACTGAGCGTCAACGTCAGCTCGACGGTTTCATTCGATAAGGTCAACGTCATTCACCCCTTACAGGAAGCGTACGGGCAGGGGTCGGGCGGTATCTATAACCCAACGACACAGTACTCCTGGGGGGATAAAATTGCCGACCGGTCGGGTGCCGACGATGTGGTTAACATGAATGGTGCCCGTTTCGAGTCGTATCAGGGGAAAACGTTTTATCCTATTCTTTCCAAAAACTCGAAAGAAACGTATAACCAGGCCCGGCAGGATGCGGTATTCCGGACGGGAACGTATTACGACAACAACGTTAGCCTGAGCGGGGGCAACGAAAAGGGAAATTTCTACCTCAGTCTGGGCAACCTGAGCCAGAAAGGGATTTTTGCCGGTCAGAGCGATTACAAGCGCAACTCGGTTCGCTTCAACTCCAGCCGCCAGTTCAACGACATCATCCGGGCCTCCACCAACGCCAACTTTATCCGGACAACCTCTAACCGAATTCAGAAGGGCGATAACACCAGCGGCCTTTACATTGGTATGCTGCGTTCCGCACCCGATTTCGACAGCCGCTACTGGAAAGGGAGTTACTATTCATCGCCCACGGCTGCGGCCATCCGGAACCGCCAGCGGTCTTATCGGAATTACCTGGGGGCATCGGCCAACCCGAGCTATAACGACCCGCTCTGGACGATCAACGAACTCACCAACCTCTCGGAAGTCGACCGGTTTATCATGAATTCGGAGATTGTGATTACGCCCAAAGACTGGCTTAGCTTTACCGCCCGCGGTGGTCTGGATACCTATAGCGACCGCCGGGTAACCAACAACCCGGTATCGTCGGTGGTCAACTCCGGAGCAGGGCAGTACGAGCAGCAGATCATTTCGGAGAAAGAGCTTAACCTCGACGTAATCGGACGGGCCAGCAAGGATTTTGGCGAGAACCTAACGAGTACGCTGATTGTCGGCTTTAACGTCAACGACCGCCGGTACAACAGCCTGGGCGGCCAGATGAACGGTTTCATTCTGGAAGAAGCACCACCAAACTTTGCTAACTCCACCGCCGTCAACAACTACCCGTACAACTCGGAATCACATCGCCGGACGGCCCGTCTGTACTCCACGCTGAACCTGGGTTTTTTTAACCAGTTGTATGTGAACGGGTCAATTGCCAGTGAGAGTGGGTCTACGTTCGGAAGCGCATCTAAATCGACTTTTTTCTATCCGTCTGCCGATGTGGCGTGGCAGTTCAGTCAGTTACCTATTTTCCGGGGTGGGCCGCTTTCGTTCGGTAAGCTGCGGGCTTCTTACGGAATTGTGGGTATCCAGCCGGAACCTTATCGGAATACAACCTCGTACGTAACGGCTTCTTTCGGTAGTTGGGCCACTAACCTGACCAGCTCCGGCTACGGGGGCGCTTACGTGGAAAGTGCCACCCAAGGCGACCCCAACCTGTTTCCGGAGCGCAAAACCGAGTGGGAGATTGGAGGTGATCTGCGATTTTTTAAGAACAAGCTGACCGTTGGCTATACCTATTACCAGAACAACATCCGGGATTTGCTGCTTCAGGTATCATCGGCGGGGTCTACCGGCTATAGCCAGCGATATACCAATGCGGGCAGCATGGAGAACAAGGGCATGGAGGTCGACTTCAACCTGAACGTGCTCCAGAAGAAAGATTTCCAGTGGAATGTGTTTGCCAACTGGAGCCGCAACCGGAACCGGGTAACCAGCCTGGGCGGTACCGAAATAGTTACTTTCACGGGCGGGGCGCTGAGTACCGTTGCCCACGTGGGGGATGCCCTGTCGTCTTTTTATGGGGGCGTTTACCAGCGAAACGAAGACGGTTCTATGAACCTGACGGCTACGGGTTTTCCGAGACTCGGTACTACGCTCGGCATCGTTGGCGACCCGAACCCCGATTGGCGCGGTGGTTTTGGTACGAATTTCTCCTACAAAAAGCTTTCCCTGAACGTTCTGTTTGAAACCTTTCAGGGGGGCGATTTCTACGAAGGAACCCGTGGTGTGTTAGTCAACTTCGGGACCTATGCAGACGTAGGCAATGAAGTGACGTTGTCGCAAGACACGTACAACTATGCCGGAACTCTGTTTAAAGCGGGCACAGCCCTGCGTGGCAACGTGGTCGATTACGGTGGAGGCCCCGTGCTGCTCGATCAATCCTTCTACACCTCCATTGGCGGGCATTCCGGGCAATTGACGGAGCAGTTCGTTCGGGACGGCAGCTGGACCCGGATTCGCGAAATCACCCTGGGCTATCAGTTAAACTCGGCCGGTTTCCGGAAGAAAACGAAGCTGGAATCGGTCGGGTTCTCGGTAACGGCCCGTAATCCGGTGCTCTGGACCAAAGTGGTTGGCATTGACCCGGAAACCAACGTATCGGGTGTTGGCAATGCCCGTGGCGTTGACTATTTCAACAATCCAAGTACGAAATCCCTGGTTTTCAGCCTGAAGATCAATTATTAACTCTAACGACAGCCATCGAATGAAACGACGATATAAAACCCTTTGCACCGCCTTGCTGGGATTGATACTTTTCTCCTGTGAGTCGCTGGTGTCCGACCTGAACAAAGACCCCAATAATCCAACAGACGCGTCTGCCGAATATATTTTTACCGGCACCCAGATCGCCCACATGGCCGCACAGGAAGGCATGGCCAGCCGACTCACCATTGTCTGGACAGGCTATGGGTTCGGAAGTTTTCAGCAGTTTGGCACCTGGGGACAGTACCAGATCACAGCCGCCAACTTCGACGACGACTGGAACCTGTTCTACACCGGCGTGAATAAAAATGCCGTTCGGGCACTCGAAAAAGCCGATCAGTTGGGGAACCGTGTGATGGGCGGCATCACCAGGATCATCCAGGCGCAGAACATTGGTACCGTCACGGAGCTCTGGGGCGATGCGCCGTTTACCGAAGCCAGCGATGCGACTAAATACCCGAACCCACGCTTCGAAACGCAGGCCGAACTGATCCCCAAACTGATTGCCCGGCTAAACGATGGCATCGCCGATCTGGAATCCGGCATTGGTACGGTGGGCACAAAAGACATCTTCTTTGGTGGTGATGTGACGAAGTGGAAGCAGGTTGCCAATACCCTGAAAGCCCGGCTTTATGTCGACCTGAAACAGTACGACAATGCCTACACGGCGGCTACGGCGGGGGTGAGTACGTTCGCTAACTCCATGTATGCCCTACACGGCACAACGGCCAGCGTGAACGAAAACGCCAACTACAGCTTCCTGACCAACATCCGGGCGGGGAGCATCACCGGCGAAAACGCCTACAATGCCCTGTTGCTCAACCCCGCCAAGGCGGCTACGTACCGGGGTAATGCCAAAACGAACGAGACGGCCCGGTTCAAATTCTATTACCTCGAAAACGGCGTTAATGCGCCGGGGGTGATCGAACCCAATACGCTCACGACGAACGCCAGCCGGGGCTTTTTTGCCCGCGATGCCAGTTTTCCGCTCGTAACCTATCAGGAAAACATCCTGACCCTGGCCGAAATGGCCCTCCGTGCCGGAAAAGGTTTCGACGTGGCGCTAGCACACCTGAATACCTACCGCAGTTTTCTGAACAGTGGCGGCTACCTGCACGCGACGTATAAAGTGGCCGGTACTTACAAATACGACCCTTATGTGGCCGCCGACTTTGCCCCTGGTGGAATGGAAAACAAAGACGGCATCACGGCATCGAACGCCCTGCTGCGGGAAATTCTGGAAGAGCGGTACGTTACCTTTTACGGGCAGCATCTGGGCTGGAATGACGAACGCCGGACCCGTACGGAAGGCTTGGGCGTTAAACTTCAGCCCAACAACGGCAGTCAGCTACCCTGGCGGTTCATTTACTCCCAGAACGAGTTGAACTCAAACCCGAACAGCCCCCGCTCGGCCCCGAGCCTGTTTGACCCAATGGCGATTTATAAGTAAGTTGGGGGTGGTAAAAGCTCCCCGTAACCCAATCTCCAATGAAATTACCCCCTTACTTGTTCTTTGCCCTTAGTTGCCTGTTTATCAGCCCACTCACCACCAAGGCTCAATTCTCTCCTCAGGAGGCCGATGAATTAGCTAAACAGGCCAAAGGTGTAGAGATCGTGAAAGACACATATGGCGTTCCGCACGTGTACGCGAAGACCGACGCCGATGCTATATTCGGTCTCATGTACGTTCAGTGCGAAGAGTACTTCGACAAAGTAGAAACGTCGATCGTTGGTCGACTGGGGCGTACCGCCGAACTCGAAGGCGAAGCCGCCATCTACCGCGACCTCTGGACGCACATGTACATCGACTCCGCGCAGGCCGTTCAGCTCTACAAAAAAACACCCGACTGGCTCAAGAAGCTCTGCGATGGTTATGCCGGTGGAATCAACTATTATCTCATTACGCACCCGGCCGTAAAACCCAAACTGCTGACCCGCGTTGAGCCCTGGGTGATTCTGATGAACAACGTCCCCGCTATGGGCGGCAGCAACGTCGGCGAACCCGATTTCAAAGCGTTTTACCTGAAAGAGGTGGCGCAGGCCGCTACCGGGAGCCGGAGCTTTACCGCCGAACCACCTAAAAACGACGGCTCTAACGGCTGGGCACTGGCTCCGTCGCGAACGAAGAATAAGAAGGCTATCCTGCTCATCAACCCCCATTCGGAATACTATGGCCGACTGGAAGTTCAGATGGTGAGCAACGAAGGGCTAAATGTGTATGGCGCACCGTTTCTGGGGCAGTTTAACATTTTTCAGGGCTTCAACGAGTTCTGCGGCTGGATGCACCCCGTTTCGCTGTCGGATGCCAAAGACCTGTACGCCGAGGTCGTCGAACGCAGAAACGGCAGGCTGATGTACCGCTACAACGGTGCCTGGAAATCGGTCGACAGCACCACGCACGAACTTCGGTACAAGAAAAAAGGGGGCGGGCTAGGCACGAAAACGTTTGTTACCTACCGAACTCACCACGGCCCGATCGTGTACGCCACCGCCACCCGCTGGATTGCCCTCAAAACGTATGAGCCTAACATCGACCTGCTGGCTATGAACTGGCTGAAAACCAAAGCCCGGAACCTGAAGGAGTTTACTACTGCCATTAACAAACGGGCTATGGTGGGCAGCAACATTGTGTATGCCGATAAGGCCGGGAACATTGCCTACTGGCACGGGAACTTCGTACCGAAGAAAAACCCGCTTCTCGACTGGCGACGACCCGTCGACGGAACCACCCCGGCGACGGAATGGCAGGGGACACACGAGTTGACCGACATGCCGCACTACCTCAACCCGGCAAACGGCTGGATCCAGAACTGCAACTCAACGCCGTTGTACGCCATCGGTAAGCTGGATACGGTCATGTTGAAACTGCCGTCCTATATGCTTCCCGATGGCCATACCCCACGGGCCGTTCATGCCGTTCGGGTGCTGACGCTCCTCAAAAATGCGACGATGGACGATGTCATCGCGGCCTCGTACGACAATTATCTGCCCAGCGGGGAGCGGTTTATCCCGAGTCTGGTTGCCGCTTACAATGCGGTATCCTCAGATTCTATCCGTACGAAACTGGCTCAACCCATCGAGGTGCTAAAACAGTGGGATTTCAGGGCCGACACCAGTTCCGTTGCGACCACGCTGGCGGTACACTGGATGGAAAAAATAATTCAACTCGATATGGCCCGTCTGGCGAAACCCGCCACCACAGAGGAACAATACGCATTAACGAACGGAGCAGCCATCACCACCGAGTTCATTTCGCCCATGGAGCAGGTCACGGCGCTGGCTCAGGTCGTGGCCGAACTCGAAAAGGAGTTTGGCACCTGGCAGGTTGCCTGGGGAACGGACAACCGGTTTCAGCGGACGGCCGATAACGAACCCAGCGACGACAAACCAAGCTGGGCCGTACCTGCCACACCCGGTTTTATGGGCTCACTGAATGCCTATGTGAGCCGAAAGACACCAAAAACGCACAAACGCTACGGAATTACGGGCAATACGTTCGTAGCCGCCGTCGAGTTTGGCGATAAACTCCGGGCTAAAACCATCCTGACCGGCGGAGCCAGCACCGATCCCAGTTCTCCGCATTATCTGGATCAGGTAAAGGGCTATATTAACGGTACGTACAAGGAGATTTATTTCTATAAAGACGAGGTGTATAAACACGCCGAAAAAATTTACCATCCCGGCGATAAGTGATCATTATCTATGAAAAGACGTGAGTTTGCGAAGTTATCCGGTCTGGGTCTGAGCGCTACCCTGTTTGCGGGTGGAGCAATGGCCGGAAACCGGATTTCGGCGGAGGAATTGCTGAATCCGGGTTTGGATGTGGCGGTAAAAAAACGACTGGCAGATGCCGCCCTGAACGCGGCCAAAAGTAAAGGGGCCACCTATGCCGATGTACGGGTGGGCCGGTATCTGAGGCAGTACCTGTTCACGAGGGAAAACAAGGTGCAGAACATTGTCAATTCGGAGTCGTACGGTATTGGCATCCGGGTCATTGCCAACGGCACCTGGGGCTTTGCGTCGACCAATGAAATGACGCCCGCCAGCATTGCCGCCTGTGCCGAAATGGCCGTGGAAATGGCGAAGGCCAATGCCGAAATTCAGCTGGAACCGGTGGTGCTGGCCCCGCAGAAAGGGGTAGGGGAGCAAACCTGGCGAACACCCATCCAGAAGAATGCCTTCGATATTCCGGTTAAGGAAAAGATCGACCTGCTGATGGAGGTGAACGGTGCCGCCATGAAAAACGGTGCGTCGTTCGTTACGTCCAATCTCTTCTTCGTGAACGAACAGAAGTACTTTGCCTCTACCGATGGCTCGTACATCGACCAGGACGTGCATCGAATGTGGCCCACCTTTACGGTATCGGCGGTGAACAAACAGACGGGCCGTTTCAAAACCCGCGACGCGCTCAGTGCGCCCATCGGCATGGGATACGAATACCTGAGCAACAAAGCTTCCGAGAAAATTGTGGTGCCCAATGGTCCGACCGTGTATCGGTATGCCTACGATATGATCGAGGATGCCACGCTGGCGGCTCTTCAGGCCAAAGAAAAACTATCGGCAAAATCAGTACCGGCGGGAAAGTACGACATGATTCTCGATCCGTCCAACCTGGGTCTGACCATCCACGAGTCCGTCGGACACCCGCTCGAACTGGACCGGGTGCTGGGTTATGAAGCCAATCTGGCCGGTACCAGCTTCGCGTCGATGGAAAAGCTGAAATCGAAGAACTTTCAGTATGGCAGCAAGATCGTCAATCTGATGGCCGATAAAATCCAGCCCAACACCATGGGTCTGGTGGCCTACGACGACGAAGGTGTTCCCTGTAAACAGTGGCCGCTGGTGAAAGACGGTATTCTGGTCAATTTTCAGGCCACCCGCGATCAGGTGCATCTGCTGGGCGAGAACGAATCGCAGGGGTGCAGCTTCGCCGAAAGCTGGGACAGTGTGCAGTTTCAGCGAATGCCCAACGTGTCGCTGCAACCGGGGCCGGACAAATACAGCATTCACGACATGATTAAGGACACCGAAAAAGGAATTTATATTCTGGGGCGCGGGTCGTCGTCCATTGATCAGCAGCGGTACAACTTCCAGTTCAGCGGGCAGCTTTTTTACGAGATTAAAAATGGGGCTATTGTGGGTATGCTGGACGATGTGGCGTACCAGTCCAACACCCAGGAATTCTGGAATTCCTGCGCCAGAATCTGTGACAAAGACGATTATCGCCTGTTCGGAACCTTCTTCGATGGTAAAGGGCAGCCGGGTCAGGTGAGTGCCGTTTCGCACGGATGTCCCACCACGCGCTTCAACGGTGTCAATGTAATCAACACAGGTCGTAAAATTTAAAAACCATGCCACGGAGATGCACCGCACATCTCTATGGCACCAAAACAGCTGAAGCATGGCAATTTTATCCCAGGAGGAAGCCAAAAAGATCATAGATAAGGTATTAGGGTATTCCAAATCCGACGAGATGAAGGTCGAACTGACCGGCGGTCGGTCCGGGAATATTCGCTTCGCCCGCAACTCGGTATCCACTGCCGGAGCGTCCAATAACCTGGCGCTGTCCATTACCTCGGTGCTGGGAAAGAAAACGGGTACGTCGGATATCAACGAGTTTGACGATGCATCGCTGGAAAAAGCCGTTCGTCGGGCCGAAGAAATGGCGCGGCTGGCCCCCGAAAATCCGGAGTACATGCCGATGCCGGGGCCGCAGACGTTCGGCAAACCGCAGGCTTTTGTCGATACCACAGCCAACATGAAAGCCCCCGACCGGGCCAAACTCGCCGGAGCCAGCATCAAATCCATCCGCGACAGTCAGTTGAGCGGGGCGGGTTTTCTGGAAGACTCCGCGAATTTTAACGCCATCGGCAATAGCAAAGGCCTTTTCGGATACCACAAAAGTACCAATGTCGACTTCTCGCTGACCATTCGCACCCCCGACGGCACCGGTTCCGGCTATGCTGCGGGTGATTTCAACGACGTCAGCAAACTTAACACGGCTGCACTGACCGAGGTTGCTATTCAAAAAGCGAAGGCGTCGCAAAAGGCCGTTGCGCTGGAGCCGGGCAAGTACACCGTTATTCTGGAGCCGCTGGCTGCTGGCGAACTGGTGCAATTCATGGTCCGCGCTATGGAAGCCCGCACCGCCGACGAAGGCCGTAGTTTCCTGAGCAAGAAAGGTGGTGGGACGCGTCTGGGTGAAAAGATACTCGACGAGCGGGTCACAATTTATTCCGATCCCGGAAACGGGCAGATTCCCGGTTCGCCGTTTTCGTCGGAGGGCTACCCGCACGAAAAGGTGATGTGGTTCGACAAGGGCGTGGTCAAAAATATGTCTTACTCGCCGTACTGGGCGCAGCAAAAAGGGGCGAAGCCGCTCCCGCAACCGTCGGGCTTTGTCATGGAAGGGGGCTCGCAATCCCTGGCCGAACTCATCAAAGGAACCGAAAAGGGCATTCTGGTCACTCGTTTCTGGTACACCCGCTGGCTCGACCCGCAGACCCTGCTCTATACCGGCCTCACCCGCGACGGCACCTTTTACATCGACAAGGGACAAATAAAGCACCCGGTCAAAAACTTCCGCTTCAATGAAAGCCCGGTCATCATGCTCAATAACCTGGAGGCTATGGGGATTCCGGTTCGGACGCGGGGTAATCTGGTACCGCCGTTGCGCATTCGGGACTTCACGTTCAGCAGCCTTTCGGATGCGGTGTAAGAAGACAATTTCATTACTAACTCTATTTCCCTTCACCCATGAAAAAACTCACCGGACTTGTCTTATCGCTCTTGTTAGTGGCCATCCTGCACCACCAGACAATGGCGCAGGAAGCTGCGTCTACAACTCAGGCAAACGCCGTTCAGCGTCAGTTGGCCGCCATGCAGCATCAGTTCGATGCGCTCGACAAAGCCATTGACGACCTCACCTGGAGCCAGCGGCTGGGCGATGCTACCGTTGTGGACAAAGTCATCATTACCGGGCCGCCACCGGCCGTTATCAAAAATCCTACCGGGCAGGGGGCCAAAAACCCGGTTCGCTTTTCGGCCTATGTATTCATCCCGGCTAAGATCGATCCGGCCAAAAAATACCCCCTGCTGGTGTTGCCGCATGGCGGGGTTCATAGCAACTTTAACACGGCTTATGCGCATATTATCAAAGAACTAACGGCGCAGGAATACGTAGTTATTGCGCCCGATTATCGGGGTAGCACCGGTTACGGGCAGGGGTTTTACCAACTCATCGACTACGGCGGACTGGAAGTGGAGGATACCAAAAGCTGCCGCGACTACATGCTCGATAACTACGATTTTATCGACAAAAAACGCGTCGGGATTATGGGCTGGAGTCATGGCGGGATGATTACGCTGCTCAACCTGTTCGACCACCCGTCAGATTATGCCGTGGGATACGCCGGTGTTCCCGTAAGCGACCTCGTTGCCCGGATGGGCTACAAGAGTCAGAGTTACCGGGATGCCTATTCGGCGGATTACCACATCGGTAAATCGGCCGACCAGAACGTGGCCGAATACCGCAGACGTTCTCCGGCCTGGAATGCCGAAAAGCTACAGACGCCCCTGTTGATACATACCAACACCAACGACGAAGATGTAAACGTGCTGGAAGTGGAACACCTGATCAAATCGCTGAAAGCCGAGGGTAAAAAATTCGAGTACGAAATCTACAAAGAAGCACCGGGTGGGCATACCTTCAACCGGATCGACTCGTACGGGGCCAAAGAAAGCCGCATGAAAATCTATGATTTTCTGGCCCAGTACCTCAAGCCCAACAAGAAGTTCAAAGACGTAAAAGCCCTCATCGAAGCCAGCTACTTCCCTAAGAAGTAGTATCGACGGTCGGTACTACAATCATGAAAAATCTATACCGGATCTTTATTTTAAGCCTTTGCAGCGTTGGGCTGGCGATTGGTTCGCTGGCCCAAACGCCACAAGTTCGCACGTCACCCGTACACCCGGTCGCGGATTCGTACGTGTTGGATTACCTTCAGCAGGTAGCCAACCAAAGTGGCGCACCGGGCGTTTCGGCAGCTGTTTCGGTGAGGGGGAAGACCGTCTTTTCGGGGGGCGTTGGCTATGCCGATCTGGATAACCGGGTGCCGCAAAACGGCAAAACGGTACATTGCATCGGATCGGTTTCCAAAGCGGTGGCCGTTATTGCCGTGATGCAACTGGAAGAAAAAGGGCTGCTCAATCTGAACGACGAAATTCAGAAATACCTGCCATACATGCCAAAAAAGCAGAAACCCATTACGATCAACCAGATTCTCACGCACACGTCAGGCATCCGGCATTACGCAAAGCAGGATAATGATAACTACAATATCAAACGGATGCGGCATTACGACACGTTCGAAGAAGCCACGACCATCTTCCGCGACGATCCGCTGCTCTTTGAGCCTGGAGCCTACTATTCTTACTCGTCCTATTCGAGCAGCCTGATGCACGGCATCGTAGAAAAAGTATCGGGTGTTCCGTTTGAGGAGTACATGAAGAGAAACATCTGGCAACCCGCAGGTATGTTGAGCACCTGCTTCGATGTGCCCTCCCGAATTGTGGCTAATCGGGGGAAAGGGTACGTGAAAGATACGGATGGTACGCTCGTCAACGCACCCTACGAAGATGTCAGCTACAAGTATTCCAGTGGCGGTATTCTTTCCACGCCCGAAGACATGCTGAAACTGGCCGTAGCCCTCAACAAAGGCGTTCTGCTGAAACCCGCCACACTCGAAAAGCTCTACAAACCTCAGTTCGACAAGAACAAAAAGGACTTCCGGGCAAACCCAAACCAGCCTAAAGAACCACTGGAGCAGGGGCTCATCTGGTGGAGTGGCAAAGACCGGCAGGGACGCACCTGGTACGGGCATAGCGGCACCGTGAAAGGCACCCGTTCCTTCCTGATCAACTTTCCCGCAGAGCAGGTGGTTGTGGCGATTCAGGCCAATATCGGATCGATAAAAATCGACGAATACGCTATTGAACTGGCGCAACTGTTCCTGGTCGATTCTGGTAGATAGCGCTGGCCTGTTCCTGTTTTTGTGGCTTAATCAGGCAATGAGCAGTACATCACTAACATCGAAAACGATTTCCATAAGCACACTGAAGGCAAGGCCAATGTCTTTTTTAACGGCAAACCGGATCACTTTCATCGACTTCACCATGTGCTTTTTAATGGCGTTACTGGAGATGCCCAAAATCTGGGCGGCCTCTTCATAACTTTTCTCCTGCTGTCGGCAAAGTCTAAAAACGGTTCGGCTTTGGGGCGGCAGGGTATCGAGGGTAGTCTGGAGAAACTGCTGGTATTCTTTCAACTGAAGGGATTCTTCGGTATCATTCTTCGACAGGCAATAATTACTGGAGACATACGTCTTGATCCGGTTTTCGACGGCTGCCCGTCTCAAAAAATTAAATGTGTGATTTCGGGTAACTGCGAAAAGATAGGCGCTAAACGATTTGATATCCAGCAGCTTGTGCCGGTCTTCCCAGATTTTTATGAAAACCTCCTGGCAGATATCATTTGCTACATCTGCCGATTCGATGTAACGAATGATAAATCGGCAAATAGAGGGATGATAAAAGGCATATAGCTTACCAAAGGCTTTTTCGTCTCCAGCGGAGAGTTGAGCGAGCAACAGGCTTTCGTTCGGAAAAATCATTGAATGAAGAAGTTTTGATAGACATGGGTATTGATCGTTACGGATTTGGGTGGATAAAACAGGCCGCGAACCAGACAGAAAAGAATCGTCAAACAGGTAATCTTGAAATAAATCTATTTTTGTTTATTTAATTAAAATTTAATTCTAAAGTTTAGTTAAATATAAAAATATTATTCTCACTATGTTTAGAAATATGAAATTTAATGGATTCTTTGATCTACGGTAATTATGGCTGAAAATGATGGATAAACTTATGGCTTAAGGTGATTTTTGCCGCCTGTGCGTAGTGACTACACCCGGATTGGTGGATGATCTGGCAGAATGCCTGTTCAAAAATCAGTATCTTGACCGCTTTAAAAGCTCTTGACTAACTTTTACAAAAACAGTATGCTAAACCGACTACCCACCTGTCTTACCGGACTATTGATCGCCAGCTTACTAACCCACTCTACGCTACAGGCGCAGGATCTGGAACCGGGCAAACTGGCTAACGTGCAAACCCAGTACAGTAAGGAAATTGACCAGTTAGCGAAGAATAAGCAGGTCCAGAAGGCGTTTCAATTCATTGCCGCCCAAAACAAACGGAACCGCGACGAACTGATTATGCTCACCGAGATTCCGGCTCCGCCCTTTCAGGAAGAAAAACGCGGAATCCGGTTCGCAGCGATGCTGAAAGAAGCAGGTGCCGACTCGGTCTGGACGGATAAGGTCGGCAACGTACTTGCCTTGCGCAAAGGCAAACAGGGCAAACGCTGTGTGGCCCTCGACGGTCACCTGGATACAGTATTTCCGGCTGAAACAGACGTTACGGTAAAAACAAAGGGCGATACGCTCTATGCACCGGGTATTGGCGACGATACACGCGGGCTGGTGGCCGTGGTGGCGGTGCTGCGGGCACTGGAAGAAGCCAGTATCGAAACGCAGTCCGATGTGTTGTTCGTTGGCTCCGTGGGCGAAGAAGGGCTGGGCGACTTACGGGGTGTAAAACACCTGTTCAGCAACGAAAGCCGCCGAATCGACTCCTGGATTTCCATTGAAGCGGGAGATATGGGACGAGCCAGTAACATGGGGCTGGGCTCTAACCGCTACCGGATTACGTTCAAAGGCCCCGGTGGGCATTCGTGGGGCGCTTTCGGCCTGGCAAACCCGCAACACGCGCTGGGTTCTGCCATCCACTACTTCTCGAAAGCCGCCGACAAATTCACCCGAACCGGTGCGCGTACCAGTTTTAACGTAGGACGCATTGGTGGTGGAACATCGGTTAACTCCATTCCCTTTTCGTCGTGGATGGAAGTGGATATGCGCTCCGAAATACCGGAAAACCTCGTGCTTATTGATTCACTGCTGAAATCGTCCGTTCAGAAAGCACTCGAAGAACACAACCAGATGCGCCGGTCGGGGCCAGCCCTAACCGTCGACTTTGTCCGGATTGGCGAGCGTCCTTCCGGCGAGTTGCCCGAAACACTCCCCCTGGTGCAGCGATCCATGGCCGCTATTGCTTATTTTGGCAAATCGCCTAAAATTGGACGTGGCTCTACTAACGGGAATATCCCCATCTCGAAAGGAATTCCGGCGGTTACCATTGGGCAGGGCGGTACAACGGGTGGTAACCACGCCCTTAATGAGTGGTGGTATGATAATGACGCTTATAAAGCCATTCAGGCCGCTTTACTGACACTGGTGGCCGAAGCCGGGCTGGCAAAACCCTGATTTATTCTGCTTAGGCAACGAAGTAAATGAGTGAAATGACCCCTTACATACACGATTTGGCGGTAAAACTCTGGAACTACCACCATACCAATCATCCACTGACCAAAGCAGACGCTATTCTCGTGCTTTGCAGCCACGACTTACGGGTGGCCGAACGGGGAGCAGAACTCTTTCTGGAAGGCTGGGCACCCCTGCTCATCTTTTCCGGTGGTTTGGGCGTAATTACCCGGTTCATGTGGACAGAGCCGGAGGCTGATATGTTTGCCCGCATTGCTCAGGACATGGGCGTTCCGGCAGATCGTATCCTGATCGAGAATCGGTCAAGCAATACCGGCGAAAATGTGCTGTTCACCCGGCAGCTTCTGGCCGAGCACAAACTGGAGATCGACAAGTTTATCGTTGTACAAAAGCCATACATGGAACGGCGGAGCTTTGCCACGTTCCGAAAAGTGTGGCCCGAAAAACAAGTGATCGTTACATCGCCACAGGATTCGTTTGATGACTATCTGAGTACGTATTCCAACCCGGAACTAACCCCCGACGATGTCATCAGTATCATGGTTGGCGATCTTCAGCGGATAAAAATCTATCCCGAAAAAGGCTTTCAGATACCGCAGGAAATCCCGGACGATGTCTGGCAGGCGTATGAAGCGCTGGTCGAAGCCGGTTATGGTAGACACCTGGCTTCGACCTAGACGACACGTCTTTTCTACTTAATAGTGCGTTTTGGCGTACTATTAAGTTTTTTACTATCTGTCCAATCTAATCAGTCGCACACGCCCTCGTTGTCTTGTCCTGATTTTATTGGACGTTTTCATGAACGATTTTCGTAATCTTTGATACTAGTATAAGGCTCTGAATATAAAATAGATAACGGATAAATTGGTAAAATCAACGACCTTTTAGTGATCGAAAACGGTCCGACCAGAAGGAGGAGATGAAAAGGTACGGAATTCAACAGGTTCGTTATAGAACAAAAACGACCCTTATGGAAAGCCAGAAATTGGTGCCAGAGAAGCAAACGGTCGAATACAGAGTTCTGATTTTGATTGGACTCAGGCAATGACTGGCCGGTTGAAGCGGAGTTTGACCAACGTCCCATGCTGGTTTTCGTAGGTCAACACACCATCGAGCTGGCGGGTAAGCAGTTCCACCAACTGGGTGCCGAAGCCCGTTTCGTTGACGGCTTCGACAGTCTGTTTACCGATACCATTGTCGGCTACCACCAACAGTAACGAATCGTCGTCCATTCGCGTCAGGCTGATGCGAATTGTGCCGTTGTCCCTGCCGATAAAGGCATATTTGAGCGAGTTGGTTATTAACTCATTCGTGATTAGTCCTATGGAAACCGCCGTGTCAATATCCAGTACCAGCTCGGGCATCGAACAGATGATGGTGATGCGACTGGCCGCATCGAACGAATCGAGGATGCTTTCGCCCAGATTATTAAAATAATCGCGCATCTCAATGGCCCCTAACTGCTTGCCCTGGTAGAGTTTCTGGTGGATGATGCCCATACTCTGCACCCGGTTTTGACTGGCCTGAATGGCCTCCTGAACGTTGGGGTCAGTAACTTTAGCCGATTGCAAGGCCAGCAAACTTGACACTACTTCCAGATTATTCTTGACCCGGTGATGGATCTCTTTCAGCAGGAGTTCGTTCTGGGCGTTTTGCTGAGCAATCTCGTCGCGCTGCTGTTTAATGACGACGGCTTCCTGAAGGGCCAGTTCGCGGGCTTGTTCACGCAGACGGACCTTCAATAAGTACCAAAAGCCGAGTAGCAGCAGCAGCGCATAAGCCGAATAGGCCCAAAGGCTTTGCCACCAGGGGGGGCTGATGTGTATGCGGAGGGGCGCCAGATTTGTCCAGATTCCGTCGCTATTACTGGCTTTCAGGTGAAACAGATACGTTCCCGGTTTCATCTGGGCAAAATCAACGGTGTTTTTCAGGCCAATACTTACCCATTGTGGCTCGTCATTCGGTCCGGTCAGGGAATAGGCATAGGCACGACTGCTGGTGTTGCGGTAATCCAGCAACGCAAATTTTAGTTCTAAGGTGTTTTCCCGGTGCGACAATGCCAGCTCATTGGCTCGCCAGCGATCCGGGGGTATGGGCCGCATGGTTTGCGTGCCGTAGGTGTCGAAGCAGGAAACGCCCACCAACCGAAGCGGTGATGAGGCTTTAGGAATGATGTGGATGGTATCGTTTGGCCCAAACCGCCGTAAGTTGTTCTGGCAACCGAAGTAAATCTCGCCGGTAGTGGCCAGTGCGGTAATGGGCGTTGAGTAAGCCGAGTTGCCTACAAACTGCGGAAACGTGGTTACGCGCTCCGTAAGGGGGTCGATACAGGATACCACCTGATTCTGGTTGAACCAGATTTTGCCGGTTCTGTCGAGGGTAGCGTGGGCAAAATAATCATCCGTGAACCCGTTTGCGGCACCATATTTTTTGAATCGTCCTGTTTTGACCGACAGCTTCTGTAAGGGAGCCGAATACCCACTCGTTATCCACACATCACCCTGTTTATCAATCACGGGCTCAAAGGTGTAGTTACTGGCCAGTCCGTAGGGGTCGCCTTGCCGGAGTACAAACCGCTGCACTTGCCGGGTTCGTTTGTTTACCCGACTAAGCCCATGAGCGGCTCCGCACACCCACACCGTGTTTTGGGCATCGACCGCAATTTTCTGGAGCGTGTTCGAGAGTAAACTATTGGCGTTGGTGGGATCGTTTTTCCACTGTTCATACGTACTCACCAGCCCCGTCTCGACCGATAAGCCGCCCTTCGGAATGCGGAAAAGCCCCTGCCCCCAAGTCGAAATCCAGAGGTCGCCATCCCGGTCAATAACCGAAGCGATGGCGTTTAAGATCGTCTTACTCCCGACCTTATCTAAGCGGACGGGTGTGAGACGGCTCGTTTTTTTGTTGTATACGAACAGGCCAGCCTCCGCACCAACCAGCAGGTATGGATCGTAGCCGGTTCGGGTCGAACCTGGCAGCGTGAGGGTGAAATAGGTGAGAGGTTGTTTTGAGACAACCTTCATCTCATTCAGGCCCGGTCTGGATTGACCCAGTCTGGATTGACCCGGATTATAGCGAATCAGGCCCAGATCGGTACTGATCCAAAGGAAGCCTTCCGAGTCGGGCATGAGGGACTCTGTTACGGGTCGTGCTGGAACGGTACCGGCGGTGTTGCTGAATTTGGGCAGTGGAATGTTGGGGTGGCGTTCCTGACGGGGGTCAAAGAAAAGCGGATTTTTATCGCTCGCCCGCTCCAGCCAGATTAACCCCTGTCCATCTTCGTAGAGGGTTACCAGTTCCCTGAGTTGTTCTCCATTGCTGATGGCTACGGGTGTGCAATGCTCCACGACGGTACGGTCGGCTGAAATGCGGAAGATGTCGTTATCGCAGCAAAGCCAAAGCCGCCCCGCCCGATCTTCCAGAATCACGTTTGGAAACGGAATGGGTTTGCCATCGGCTGTTCGCTTATCGAACCAATTGATTTGCCCTGTTTTGGGGTCAAAAACCCGCAGCCCGGTTTGGTCCGGAACACCCATCCAGATCAGGCCCTGGCGATCTTTGCAGAGGCCGTTAATCACATTGAGGCCATCGGTAGCGTTAATGACGGGCACCCCTGATTTGTTTACAGTCGGAAAGCACCGCCAACGGTTACGGGTTCGGTCAAACTGCTCGAACCCGGCCGTTGTGCAAACGTAAACATAATGGGGGGCCACCAGAATGGGCGACAGCGGGTTGCCTTGCAATTGCCCTGCCTCGCCTGGTTTGGGCAAAAAACGGACAGTGCTACCCGTTTTGGGGTTGAACCGATTCATGCCATAATCGCTGCCGATCCAGAGATAACCGGATTCATCGCGTTGAAGAAACCGGAGTTTATCCGATGATAAACTGGTTTTGTTAGTTGATAGGTGTCGAAAATGGGCCACATTGCCCGTTCGCTGATTGTAGGCATTAAGGCCCCCGTCGCGGGTGGTTATCCAGAACGTGCCTCGCTCGTCCTGAATCATATCCGCCACCCGTGCCGAGGAGAGGGAGTTCAAATTCGCCGGATCAGAGCGTACCGTTACGATCTCATGGCCGTCGTACCTGTTCAGGCCACTGCCGCCGACGAGCCAGAGAAAATCGTCGCGGTCGGTAAAGAAGCGATTGATGGTTAGTTGATTCCGGTTACGGCCCAGCGTCTCTTTGGGAGGTTCGTCGAAGTAAAGCACTGTGGATTGTGCCTGCCCGGCAGATGCGGACAGGCACAATAGCAGGAGGAGCCACCCAAAAACAACGTGTCCATTCATGTTGACCTGTTTGTTAGCCCAAGCTACTTCACTTGCCTTTCTGATCCTCGTTGTTAATATCGCGGATGCAGATAAACTTTCCGTCGCGCTTTTCAAAAATACCCATGTATTTGCCGGTGCTCACTACCTTGCCAGCCGCGTCTTTAACCGTTGTCTTCCCGACTTCGGTCACTACGTTGTTATCGCCGTATACGTCCATCGTCTCGTAGGAAACCGTAGTCCCGGCCTTGCGCGCTTCCATACTTTTGAGCAACACCTGCCGGATAGCATCCTTTCCCACGGACATGGGTTCGTCGTCGGCCATTTCTATGGCGTCGTCTGTGTAGAGTGCCATTACTTTTTCGATGTCCTTAGCGGTTGTGGCGCTGGCCCATTCGGTTTCGATAGCTTGTATCTCCGTTTTGATAACGGCCATATCGGGTTTAGTCACTACCTGCTCAGTGGTAGCTTCTGCTTTTTGGGTGGGGGCGTTGCAACCAGTAACGCAGACAGACGTGATGGCAACAACGGCCAGGAGTAGGGTAAATGGATTGGTTTTCATTGGGTTATTGATGGTTAGACGATTAAGGCACTCTCACTAAGCGACGGTAGAGTTCAACGGCTTTTATTTTCTCGTACACCGTACCCAGTTTTTTATCTGCTTGCTGAAACGATTTGTCGTCGTGGATTTTCTGGTACGCGCTGGCATTGGGCCAGTTGCCCTCGAAGAAGTAGCGGTATTTGTCAGCTCCTTTCCCGTCTACTTTGTAGAGTGTGTATCCGGCGTTACTGTAGCCCAGGCGTTTAATGATCGTGTTCAGCTCGCCAATCATCGCCGAAAGCTGGGCCTCCGTTACACCCGCTGGCATATCGAAAAGGTGAATACTTTTGAGTTGAGTCGTTGCCGTTTGTTGAGCCTGTGCAGATGTCGACATGCCGAGGCTAACCAGCAGCCAAAGAGCAGCCAGGGAAATCAGGAATTGTTTCATGGGTTTGATTGGTTGGTTTTACTGTTTTAAGGTCGATTTCCCGGCAGTGTAGGCTGGGCTTATTTGTTTTACTCGAATATGAATCAGGTGTCAATAATAAGTTTTGTGGGTGCGCTGATTTAATTGTTCTTCAGGAAAAAGAAATATGCATTGGAAATGAGAAGTCAAGCGCCGTTTTATTTAGTGAGTTTAGGGCCGACAATCTCCATATCATGTTCCTTAAATTGCTGCTCAAGAGTTTTTCCGTTCGTATAAGCTGGATTTTTTCTATTGTAAAAAAACTCTTCTATTTTACCCGCAGGTTGGTATGTGAGAATCATTTGGTGGGGACCTTCTCCAATTGTAAGAAAACAATGAGGAATATTTCTTGGCGCAAACGCAGTGTCGCCTTTTTTAAGATTAAATACATCATTCCCAATTTTTACAAGGTAATTTCCTTTTGTGATAAAGAATACTTCATCTTGATTAGGATGAATATGTAAAGGTGGGCCAACATCTACGGGGTCATTTTCCTCTACGACATATAAACTATTGTTAGTGTCTTTACCTGAAACTTTACACTTCATATTTTTTTCCTTTCCAAAAATCGTATCCTCATTCCATCGGTCTTTATCAGCTTCTACTTTAAATCCTTCTCCTTTTAGTAGTCTGAATTTCTCTTGCGCTTTTGCAAGAATAGGTGTGATAGTTGCCATCGGTACAATCGAAAGAAATAACTGAATTAATTTTCTTCTTTGCATATTGAGTCGATTTTCATCATTAAATCCAATTCCATGAATAACAGATAGTCTTTAAATTCGGCGGGGATTTCCATTTCCGGATATGCGTCAATGTCACGAAAACCAACACGCCTGTATAAGGCGTGAGCCGCTTCCATAAACTTCGGACTGTCAAGCCGAATTTTTTTATAACCGACTTTTTTCGCTTCAAGTAAAAGTCGGTCGAGGATAGCTCGGCCAGCCCCAATTCGTCTGCTAGCTGGATCAACAAACATTCGTTTTATTTCACCGATATCGGGATTGATACGTTTCAGGCTTCCAAGTCCACATACTTCACCTTCGTAAATAGCCAGTATTAGCTGTCCGTAAGGAGGTTGAAACTTGCTAATCTGTTGAATATCCTGGTCAACCGCTTCTTTGGGATTATGAGGATGGACGCCATAGAGTTCTTGCATTTTGTCGTTACCCCAAACCAAATAGTCAAACCACAATTTTTTAACGGCTTCCAGGTCGTCAGGAATGACAACGGTTCTTGTCTTTACTCTTCCACTTTCGTTCATTTTTGACTAAGTTTTGGTTGTTCACTTTCTGTGGCGGCCTTACCGAATCAGCGCACTTTATAGGCTTCTAATTCAATCTCAATCAACTGGCCGGGCAAGGCTAATTCCTTTACGCCAAACCACGACCCGGTCGGAAACTGCTTTTTATAGATCGTATTTCGATAAGCCGACTGGTTCACAAATTCGGGCATGTTCGTCGTCAGAATATTCTCCACCACAACGTCGTCCCAGGTGTAGCCATAGTGCTTCAGAATTTTGTCCAGATCGGCGTAGCAATTTTTCATTTGCTGGCCCAGATCGCCTTTAGCCGTCAGGTTTCCTTTCTCGTCCATACTGACCGCACCCGATATTTTCAGTTCATTACCAATCCGAACAGCGTGGGAATAGCCATACGCTTTTTCGACTTCGGGCCGTAACATAAAATACTCCGGTGCATCGGATTGAGCCGCTGGTTTCTCATCTGCTTTTTGGGGGGCGGTATTGCAACCGACAGTAAACAGGATCAGGGCGGCAAAAGCGGGAATAACTTGGTTGATTTTCATGGGTCTATCGAATAGAGAAAAGGCTGTGAGGTTATTGGCTATATACCCGCTTTACAACTACCTAAAAAAAGTAGAAAGGCAACAAGCAGGACCGGGTAGGTTGATGGTTTCATTTTTCTGTTTTGAGCGTGGGGTTCACGTTAAAAATTCGCCTTACTGTGGCGCGCTGGTGTTCCAGATGTTGGCGTAGAGTTTCCAGTCGCCGTTTTCCTGCTTCCAGACGTTCAGGTAGTTCCCTTTTTCAGTGATGTTGTCTTTGCCGTAGCGCATCAAATACGGGCCTTCACTAATCAGATAGTCCCCGCTGCCGTACAGGGCCGTTATCTCTTCGCGAAACTCGCTGATACCGTAACCGACGTATTGCGCGTTGATGGCTTCAATCGAGCGTCGCCCGGTTACCACATCCGAACCGGGCGCAAAAATTCGGGCATCCGTCGTGAAGATATTATTCAGAAAGGCCGTATCGCCGGTGATGTGTGCGTTGGTGAACCGGCTGGTTTTGTCCTGAATAATTTTTTTTGCTTCCACCATGTCGGTACGGCTGTGTGTATCGGTGGAGGGAGCGGGCGCGTTGCAACTTAGGAGTGCCAGGCCAATGAACGTACCGGCCAGCCAGACAAAGGGGATTGGTTTCTGGGTAAGCATAGTTTGGGCGTTTTATTTTTTCGGCACGAGCGTTCCTTTCATCGGGATAATCCTTCCGTCGGGCCGAAACACGTGGCAGTGGGCTTCGCCGGTCGCAAAATCGGAGTAGAGCGAGACAAACGTTTTGTCCGCTTCCTGCCAGCCCGTCAGCACGGCGTGGTCGTTGATGGGGAGCGTTTTACTTTTGTTGGTTTCTCCCCTGTTTTTGTCCTGCCAGTGCAACGTCGAGTCTGACAGGAAGGTTATATCCACTTCGTAGCCGCTGAGTGAATAATGCCATGCGTTGTTAAACCGGGCGGTCGCGGGAGTCTGCGCCACGGAGGATGACGCGACCAGCAACATGGTGAGCAAGAGGAGGACTTTCATAGGTTATTTATTGAGTTATCACTTGCCCGGAAACTACCAGGCACATCCATGCGAAAAGTAGGGCGAGAATTACACTCGTGTGCCATGCAGCTCGTGTCCATCCCGCGCCCGAAACGTGGCCGACACTACCTTACCGGCAGCATTGCGACCAAACGTTAGCACCGTGTCGTAAAATGAAGCCGCATCGAATTGATCTTTGGCTTTCCAGAACAGTTCAACTTTAGGGGCCTTGGTGGTAGTCAGATAAAGCAGACCATCCTGTTGCTCCACCTGCATGGTCACCTTGTCGTAGGGGCCACCCAGAAAGCTGTTGAGAATCTGCTCGTAGTCTGTGCCTTTCGCCTGCAATACATACTCGCCGGTGTAGTCGGCCAGGACCTTCGCGGGCAGCATACCCACCTGCACCTTGTCGAGGTTGATCGTAAACTCGATGGTAGGCGTTGGGGTAGTTTTGTCTAATTTACCCGTCAGCCGCACCTGTTCTTCGTGGGTAAATGAGTTCAGAATCTCGTCGGTCCTGTTACGTTCCTCGCCATCGAAGTAAAGTTGCGTAACCAGTTCGTGGTAGCCGCGTTTGGCTACTTTGTAATGGATATGCCGCGCCCGATGACCATACAATCCCGGCAGTATCGTTTTGAACTGGTATTCTCCGTTTGCATTGGTAACTGCCTGCGCCCAGCCTTGAAAGTTGGGGTCCGACTGGCCGGAGTCGCCATACTCGTGGCGGTATTTGCCGTGGTGATTAGCCTGCCAAATCTCAACAATAGCCCCGGCAATGGGCTGGCAACTGGTGTCGACTATTTGACCCTTCACGATGATGACCTCACCCGTAGCGATGCCTGCCTGTCCGTTTATCTGCGTGAGGTCAACGTCATGGTCGGCCTGCGACCGGAACTGCATAGTTGGGAATGGCCCAAGTTCCTGACGGGGCGTAACCGCGCAACGATCTTTGTCGGCATCGGTCAGCGTAAACGCCGTGCCGACCGTGCCGGCAGCCAGGCCAACGCTTAGGCGAAGCCAGCTTCGACGGGGGATGTTTGGTTGCTTTTCCAGGAATGCTGGGTTTGATTGACTTACTGGTAAGACAGGCGATTAAAAAAGGGCGTAAGCCTGAACGACGTTTCGGCTACCACCTCGGTCATTCCTGTGGGATTTGCCAGGACGAGGCCTACGGTTTGTTTCATAGTATCGGTCATACTGCCAGTGCGCCCACCGCGGCCGGGTTTGCATTTTCCAATTCCGCTACCCGCGCCAGGTGCTTTTCGAGGTGGATGCCCTGCGCCACGTACAGCATCGCAAAGCTGAAGTACCGTAACGAACGGTGTTATGAGAGCGTAGGCAGGGTGTTGAGTGACATGGTTTTCAGGTTAACTTTTTACCATCTGGCCGTGCATTTGACCAGATGGATAAAAAACCGGTTCGTTCCTTCAGAAGCTGTCAGTAACGTCTCATTCCGTGCCACCCGGCAGGTGTGGATATAGGCGGAAAGGCCTCGACTTATTTTTTGCTCAGAACCATGATGGTCGGTTTGCCCTGAACACCATCTTTCTGCATGGTGGCGGCCAGGTCGGGGCGGGCAAAAAAAGCCTGAGCCGCTTCAGCCGAGGCCCACTCGGCAATGATGCACACCATGTTGGGGTCGTCCTGTAACGTACTAACTTCGGCGCTCAGCTCGCCCGCAAACCGCCGTTCGTTGGCGAAGGTGTTGAACCCCTTCTTCCAGGCGGCATAGTCGGCTACCTTGTGGTAGGTGATGGTTTTAACGACGGGCATCGTCTTTATCTCGCCCAGTTTCCACTGCCCATTCTCCTTGATCACCCGGTTGCTATAGGCTCCGTCATAGTGAATAGACTGGCCTTTGGTTGTGCGGCCATTCTGACGAAAGATGCCCGTCAGGATCACGCTGCCATCAAACTGCGGTACGCCGTTCGAGATGCCGATCACCGTATTCACCTCCCCATCGGCAAAGGCTTGGGTCAGACCGGCAACCTCCTTACCGAGTCCGGTTTGGGTAGTGCCATCGGGTGCGGTCCTGACGATGCCGCTGGTCATCAGGGTTTTGAGCGTGGCGAGGTCTTCGCGGTTGTAGGCATCCTGAAATTTCTTGACCACCTCGGTCATTTCATCGGCGAGGCTCGAAATACCCAATAGCAGCTTTTCCTGCTGTATTTTCCACTGACCGCCTTCCTTGCCAATAATCAGGTCCATCGAACCCGGCGCGGGCTGTACTTTGGCGTTTGTTTTTCGGTCAAAATCGTAGCCCGTGAACGTAGTGGCGATGGCCATTTTCCCGCCGGGCAGGACTTTGGTGCTTTTCACCGTGAAGTCCTGGTAGGTGCCCACCGTTTCGCCGAAATCGCGAATGTAATCGTCGTTCCAGTACGATTTGGGTAACATTTTACTACTGCCGTCGCGGTTGATCCGGCTAACGCTATCGCTGAACAGGGTCATCAGGGTGGTGCGGTCGCCTTTGTTGTAGGCATCCTGGTAGGTTTTCACGAAGGCCACGGCCTCTGGGTTCAGGGACTGTGCGTGAAGCGAGAAATTGCCCAGCAGCAGGGCAACGAGCATGAGTAATTGACTGGTTTTCATACGAGGTTTGGGTTGATTATTGGGTTTGTTCAACAGGGCCAATTTTTATGCAGAGCAAACCTTCGATTCGCCCCGCATACCGACGATCTACTTGACGGCTACCGGTGCCGATGCCGACTCCTGGTAAAACGTCGCTTTCCACGCGCCATTGATTTTGGTGAAGAGCATCGTTCCCGCTACGTGTTCAAACTTTAGTTTCTGGCCGGTTTTAAGTGTTGCATTCTGCTCCATCGTGAACGTATACAGCACCAGCGAGTCAGTCAAAACTCGAATCGCTTCCTTCAATGGCACGGCACTCAATGTCTTCATCTGGCTAAACCCGTCTGCGTTCAATTTTTTGAGTGCGTTATAATCGCCGAAGGTGCCATCGGGATTGACGGCCTGAAAATCAGGTGTACTTTCAAAGTAGGACATACACGTTTCGATGTCCAGTTTTTCGACCTGCCGGAAGAATTCTTTCACAAGAGAAGAAATTTCCTGTTCAATCGCCTGCTTTTGCTCAGGTGCCATTGCCGACATGGCGGTTGTCTCAGTAGGCGTTTCTTTGGCAGGTGAACTACAACCGGCGGCAAACAGGAACAGGGCCGTAACAACGGCCAGCATCTGGGATACTTGATTGGTTTTCAATGGACTATTGTTAAAGAGGGTGGATTGATTGTATTGACCTACTTAGCCGCAGGCAGGGGGAGATCGGAGCTTGACATGTCGCGGAAGGGCCTCCATTTACCGGCTTCCTTTTTCCAGAGGACGATGTACTTGTCCTTGACCACCTGCGTACCGGCTTTATCGAACAGGCTTGACTGGCCTTCCTCCGACACGTAATCGCCGGTTCCCCATACGTCGATGGTGGTAAACTCAGCTTTGGCGATTCCAGAACCGAGGACGTTGTGTATGGCCGTCTGAATATTTTTTCGACCCACGATAGCTGGTGCGTTCGGGAACATCAGTTTCGCGTCTTCCGTATAGAAATTGGCCATGCCCACCGAGTCGCCTTTGGCGATGAAGCCTGCGAACTCAATATTGGCGGCTTCGATTTCTTTTTTGAGTGTGGCGTTATCGACCGTCACGGCACTGTCTTTGGCGGGCGAGTTGCAACTGGCAGTGAATAAAAGCGTAGCCGCAAGTGCACCCAGCATCAGGGGTACCTGGTTGGTTTTCATTGGTGAAGTTTGATTGGTTTTGGGGATTGGGATTGACTGAAGAAACGGATTCAGGCGAACGTTGGAAGCCTGTATAAGGATATCAAACGTCGGCCCACTCGTTGAGCGGTATGTGGGCGGGTTGGAACTGCATGCCCAGCTCCTGAGCAGCCAACGCATAGCTATACACGTTTCGGGCAGCGTTGATCGGGGCTTTGCCGTTCAGCATGAGCGTCATGTCCGATATTTTATAGCTTTCGCTGTTGAGCAGGTAGTTTTTGCCATGCAGCCCGGCGGTGGTTGCGGCCCGAAAAATTCCCTCGGCCACGTCGGAAACCGACACAATGGCCATCTCCACATCGTGGTCAAACATCATCTGCACGAACGGATTGGGGGCGATTTTATGCTTGATAAGGTATTGCAGGCCTACCGACGTTGAATCCTCACGGGCCGACAGCGGTTTACCCATCACGCCCGTGGGCGACACGCTTACGATCTCGAAACCGGGTTGGGGGTGCGTGGCCACGAATGTTCGCACGGCCTGGTCGGCGTAGTACTTGGCCTGCGCGTAGGGAATGGCTTCGGGGTCCAGATACGGCTCGTCAGCTTCGTTATACAGGTGGTCGGCAGGGTAGTGTGGGACGGGCATCGGGTAGGCGGTGTTGAGCGCTCCTATCGAGGCCACGAACACCACCTTCTGTACCGAAGGCGTTTGGCTGACCACCTTCAGCAAGTTCTCGGTACCGCGGACGGTCGGCTCGAACACCTCTTCCTGCGGATTCTCGGCGGCTAATTGAAAGGGAGTGCCGCTATGAACCACCAGGTTGCAATCCCGTAAAAACTCGCCAAGGGCCGCTTCGTTGGTTACGTCCACTTCACTGACGGTCAGGTTTTCAGCGTGAGAAAGCTGATGCAGATGCTGGTATTTTTCGGGCTTGGCAAGGTCTGCCGTGGATACCTTCACCGTATAGCCCTCGTTCAGAAATTTTTGGGTGACGTAGCTGCCAATGAAGCCAGCTCCGCCAAGGATGCCTACCGTTTGCATACCGTTATGGGGTTAAACCACCGAGCCGTTTACAGCCCGGTGATGAGGAGGTGAACAGACTTGGTTGAGGAAGAAGAACTAAGGCGAAGAGACGGTGGCAAAATAAAGACACATGGTTGAGAACATTTTGGGGTGGATTAGAAGCGGTTGGCCCAATCGACTCGACAACGCCATTTGGCCGACAACGGATCTAAACTATCGCCAGCGTATTCCCCAACCAAGTTCGCCCGGACGAGCGCATCTTTTTACTGTCCGAAAGGGGGTATTTTCTTACCGGATGTGTGAACGGTAATGCCGGTCTTTCCCGGCGGCCTCAAATGGTCTGGATTCGTTTCAGTAGTGCCTCGCGCAGGAGGTGGCTGAGCGGAATCGTTTTCCCCCCGATTCCGATATGGCCTTCGCCTACCTCATCGACCTGCGTCAGATTGACCAGATAGGAGCGATGTACCCGTACAAAAAAGTTGGCCGGGAGTTTATCTTCCATCACCTTCAGGGTCGTTGTCAGCAGGTATTCCTTTCCGGCTGTCCAAAGGTGGCAGTAGTTGCGGTCGGCTTCCACGTAGAGAATATCGGCGATGAAAATCTTGACGATCTTTTCGCGGTGCCGCACAAAAATCCGGTCACTGAGCACAAAGGGCGCGTCGGGGGCAGGGTTGGCAGAGGTGGGCGGCTCGTAGGCCAGGCGGCTCATGGCCAACTCGATAGCCCGTTGTAGCTCAATTGCCCGGATCGGCTTGGCTATATAAGCGTAAGGATGCGTTTTTATGGCCCGGGCAAAGGTGGCTTCGTCGGTATTGGCTGTGACGTAAATAATCGGGATGTTCCACTGCTGGTGGATAGCATGGGCGGTGTCGATACCGTCGAGTGAGCCTTTGAGACTGATATCGAGCAGAATCAGGTCAGGCCGGTTGGTTTCTGCATGTTGAATGGCTTCTTCGCCCCGAGGCACAATCCCGCTCACCTCATAACCCAGTCTGGTGAGTTGCAGAGCGATGTTGGCGGCAATGATCATATCGTCCTCCACGACGAGCAACTTCAAAGGGGCGTCCATTCTATTTGTTAATCATTCGTCAAGTAATCAGTACGCGCGTACCGAAGGCTGGACTCGGTATCGCTGGCAGGGTAATCAACACTGTAAAGCCGCTACGAAGTAAACTCAAATTTTATAGTTATGAAACCAATGACTTGATTAAGTGAAGTCATTTGGATAAGCAAGATTTCTGGCATCCAGTAAGCCTATCAAAAGATTTAGTTTTATAACTTGTCTTGTCCTAAAATAAGTTTACCATCACTTTCAGCAGATGGACCACTTATTTTTGCTTCGTACTCAGGCGCATGAGCTCAAGATGCGTCAAATGGTTGAAGAGATCAACCTGGGTCGGCTGACCATTGATCAGGCCATGGCCAAGTTCAACGTTTTGACCCGCCACACGGTTA
>NZ_JAPLET010000018.1 GCF_026391055.1 Spirosoma sp.
CGACTGTCGGGGGTGAAAAAACCGCTCGCTCTGCTTGCTTATGAACCCAACTGAACCCATTAAAAAACGGGGTGGCCGCCCTCCCAGCGACACCAAACGAGACCAGCAAATTACGGTCTGTCTGACCAAGCTGGAGAAGCTAGCCCTCAAACGACGGGCTGACAAAGCGGGGCTGAATCTATCGGACTATGGCCGGCAGATGGTGCTCACCGGCAAAGCCCAGGCACGCTTAACCCCTGAAGAGAACGTTACCCTCAATCAGGTGGCCAAGTTGGGAAATAATCTCAACCAGATCGCCCACAAAGCCAATGCCGACGGTATCCGCAGTATTGCCATCGAAGCTCAACGACTGCTGCGGCAGTTGAGTGAACTATTGGATAAGCCCGTTGAGCCATGATTGCCAAGACGACTATCGGCCGTAGCTTCAAAGGTTGCTGTGGCTACAATCTGCAAAAGGTAGAACAGGGGAAAGGCGAGATCCTAATGAGTCAGGGCGTACGCGAGTACGATGCCCGCTCAATGGTGGCCGACTTCATGCGGCAGGCCAGTTTGAACCCCGATCTAAGCCGGAGTGTGTGGCACACGGCTATTAGCTTCAGCCCCCAGGATGAGGCCCGCTTGCAGGTCCAGCCAGAGTTGATGAAAACGGTGGCCAGCGACTATCTGAAAGGGATGGGTCTTGATCAGACGCAGTACGTGGTGATTCGTCACAAGGACACCGATCATTCCCACTTCCATATCGTGGCCAACCGCGTAACCGACACAGGCCAGACCGTCAGCGATAGCTACAACTACCACCGATCAGAGAGCCTTTTGCGCCAGATCGAGCAGAAACACGGCTTAACCCCCCTACTGGAACAGGCCAAACGCCAGAGCCTGGAGCGAGTACCGGAGCGCGACCGGGAACGAATCCTGATGCGGGACCAGGTACGGGAGAGTGTGAGCCGTTCGACGACCAGCCAAGAGCTGCGCCAGGACTTAGCCCACTACAACATTCAGCTGATCGTCAACCGGGATCAAGCGGGAAAGCCGCGCGGTATCAGCTTCGAGCAAGTTGGCCACAGCGAGCAAGGCGAAGAAATCCGAGTGGCCTTCAAAGGCTCTAAACTGCATCAAAGCTTAAGTCTGGGCGGATTACAGCAGCAGTTGGAGCAACAGGCACGTTTGCGTCAAAAACAGGCCTTAGAAGCCACTCATGAAAAAGACAGGCTAAAGGAGCAAAAACCCAAGAAAGGCCTGCAAATCGAAGAAAAGCACCCTAAAAAAGGCTTAGGCCGTGGTATGTGAGATGGAACAGAGCGAATTATTAGGTGAATTACTGGAAGGCTTGACCCGCGATGTCAAAGCGCTTCAAACCAAAGTGGGCCAGTTACCCACGACAACGCCCCCCGATTACCGGGAAAGTCTCCAAGCATTGGCCAAGTCGGTGCAGGAGTTACAAGGCAAAGCCCCAACGCAAGCCCCGGCCTCCACCGTCGACTTGAACCCGGTGCTGAGTCGGCTTGAGCGAATGGAGCAGCAAATCCGCCAACGGCCCGAGTACACTATGAGTCAGTATGTGCGGTATGGGGCGTATGCCTTTGGGTTGATGGTGGTGTTACTGGTGGGTGTGACCTGGCTAGCCCTGAGCTGGCGCAGTGAGCGGGAAGACTATGCTCAGGCTTACGCTCACGACAATTGGCGGGTTCGTTACACCAAGCAGGCCGATCCGGACTATTACAATTTCATGGAAGCTAAGTTCAAAGAGCCAGGACTCACGCAATGGGTGGTTGAGCAGGAAGCCGCCGACGAGAAGCGGGAGCTAGCCCGTGAAGCTGCTGAACAAGCCAAATCGTTGACCCAAGAGGCAAACCAATTAGAGGGAAAACCAATGACAAAGGGGAAGAAAAAATAGGTGTCTTCGACGGTGTGAAAGTGTGTGTTAGGAGATACAGAATAAAAAAAGGATTAACTAACTGATTATAAGTGGTATAAGGTGAAGTCATGTTGCATAGTGTGCAACATTGATGTTGCATAGCTGGTGCAACATGTTTTCATCTTAATGAAGTTTATAAATAAGAAATATTTTTTTTTCTGCAACGTCAAGTTGCATAAAAATGCTATTATTGTGCCAGAATGATGCAAGGTTGTTTCACGGTATGCAACATAGATTATGGCACATGAAAAAGAGGTAGTTAACTACCATACAGGAGAAGTAGACTTAGTCAATGATAAGTTTGTCCAATTATACGTTGACAAACTCGACCTAATCATTGAAATGACAGGTGAAAATCCAACAGCTGTTAAGGTTTTCGTTTGGCTACTTCAGCATATGGATAAGCGTAATGCTTTGGTTGTTAGCCAAGAAGCACTTGCAGAAGCTATGGGACTTCACAGAACAACAATATTCCGTTGCACAAACTACCTCAAGGAGAAAAAAGCAGTAGATATTGTAAAGTCTGGTAGCACAAATATTTATGCTGTAAATGCGCAAATAGCTTGGAAATCAGACGCTAGTGGGAAAAGATACGCCTTATTCGACGCTGCCGTATATATTGCTGATTCAGAACAGGATAAACCTTTATTTGATACACAGCTAATTGGCCACGCCAAAGCTAAAACACCTAAAAAAAGCAGTAAACTCAAAGCAGAATGACACCAGACAGCAGACTTGACCAGTTAGAACCCTTGATGGCTGACGTACTTCAAAAAGTTGACCGCCTGATTGAAGGGCAGGGCCAACTCATTGAATTGGCTACCAGTACAAAAGCCGGATTAGAGCAAGTTAAAGCAACTGGAGATATTACCGCTAACGGACTTGCTAACCTGACCACTTCTATGCAGCAAGGGTTAGCCAATGTACAACGAGATATAGCCGATCTAAAAACTGGCCAGGACTTAATCTTACAAATCTTGCGGGAGAAACTCCCCTAACGATATTAGTCAAAACGGAAACCGGCTCTGCTGAGGAGCAACCGGCCAGGGATAGACTGATGCACGTACTAACCGTACTTGCGCCCCGATCTTGATAGCTTCAAGCCAGATCGGGGCTTTTTCATATCAACACTATAGCCATGAAAGACATTGAAAAGGTAGAAGCGCAGGAGGTAGAAGCCACCCCAGTAGGCAAACGGCTCATCCGAAAATCAGGTACAGTTAAAATCAAGCTTGCAGCAGGAAAACAGTTAAAAGTTGAAATACTAGCTTACACAAGTATGCCTAGGGCCATTACAGATCCTCGTATAACACCAGCTCAACGGAAAGAACTTATGCAGCAGGAAGGCTACGAAATAAACGGGATCTTTTACCCTTTAGGAGAAATTGTTGATCGTCTTAAACTAGCTTTCAAAGATATTCCAGAAGCAACTGTTTCAACAGGCTTCATTGTTTGGAAAGATTGAAAGCGGACCCGCTACGCGGGAGGTTAAAAGTGATAGGTTTTCTTAGGCATAAGGCACCCCTAACTGTACGGGTTGCTGACGCCAGACATGATAAAGGGGATAAAAGAAGGGAAACAGGACATGGTGAACCTGTTTCCCTCAGCCCATTTTCTTTTCAACAGCCTTGTTAATCAAGGCTCCCAAAGGTAAATCTAATCGTACAGTTAGGGGTGCTCTATGCCTAAAAAAACCTATCAATATAAACGCGTCGCAGACACCGCTTATACTGTAGTAATATAGGCTTTTAGGTGGCTTAAAGGCGGCTTCCGACAGGCTTTCCGGGTTTTTGCGGTAGGCTTTCAGGAGGCTTTACTTTACATAATCACACTTATATAACAGGGTTTTACAATCTGATAACCCAATCTCTGTCCTCCACTTGATCCAGTGTGAATGAGTATACCTTCTCCCATTTTTGCCCCATTCGTATGCTATCCCAATCATTGTCTAGAACTGTATTTGGGTTAAAAATATATATCCATAATTTACCTTTACCGATATGAGCTTCCCATTTTCCCATTCCTAAATGAGCAGAAATGGTATCATTAGGAGCTATATATTTTGGATTATCTTTCAATAATCCAGCCTGGTAACCTCGAGTAGTGTCTGCTTGCTGAATTTCTTGAAATGGATTGTAGTCAGACAAGCCATTTATTGCATGATCAGAACGACCATCAACAGCGTAGACGACCAACATGGGTCTCTTAGAACTGTTGATAAGCTTTAACTTCGAGTCGATAGGAGGGTCCATACAGGCTCCCAAGCAATAGACTAAGCAAACCCAGTAAGCAATGCGCTTCATTGTATTTTTTTCTACTAATGCTCTGTTGTCATCTTAACGTAAATATTAGCTAAATCGAATAACATAACGTTAGTTATGCAACAGGTCTAGGAATAGTACTAACTCACTGTGGGGCAGTAAGTTGTACTTTACCTAGACCTGTTGCATAACTACACTTATGTTAATGGAAAAAAATGAGAAACGGGTTAAATCATTTAGGAGACAAACATTAGTTTAATATCTTAACGGGTTAAAGTAAGTTTGAAATTGTCAGTATTTGACGAATTAAACCAGCCACTAAAAATCATCTTATTACACTGGTTTACATCCATTTTTCCCTCCATTAGTAAGGTATCTTCCTTCGTAACGAAGTATAGCTTTAACATGTCATTACTCACTGTGTACAGTCTTTTCGTAACTGGAATGCTACCATAGCTGAGACCCCATAAAGTATCTGGATCAGTCAGTGAGCCGTCGGCATTGAAGGACATAGTACCTGAGTACTGATGTCGACTGTTTCCAGTAATTGGAGCGACACAGTTCCAAGTACCAACAATATTTTTAATGGCTTCTGGTGCTACGCATCCTGTATCTATAGGCGTAATATCACTCTTACAAGCTAGTAAAAGGACTACAAGAGAAATTAGTACAGAGCATAATGTCTTTTTCATAAACCAGATACTCTTGTTGTATAAGTGAGCATTATGTTAATCTAGCCTATTTAACAGAGGACAGATACAGGTAGTAAATCTGTTCTCCCCCTAATCGAGGAGCGACTTTACCCGATGTGGTTCGGTATTCACCAGTAAACGTAACCTCTTTGCCAACGGTCTGATAACTGGTCGGTAAGTTGCAGGTTAAGCCCGTCCACTGACTGTCAATAGTTCCTGGTACATGATAGTTGATCGTGTATACCGCTATATCCTGTCGATACCCAACGATGCCTTTCAGGTTCTTAGCTTGATGACTGACCGGATTATCGTCAAAGCAACCGGGGTTAGCCGATACGGGTACAGGCAAAGTGTCCTTTTGACAAGCTACACTCACTCCAATCAGTAGTGTACTCAGTAAATGACTAGGCTTCATGGTAGTAAAGTAAATCTATTTGATGACAGATTACCACAGTCCCTCAAAGGTTGTAACTAGAGCTCTGTAATTGCTATATAATCAGTGTTACGTGAGTCTAAACAGCATGTAAGACAATTTTACTGATTTGTCTTACAGCCCTTATTAGGTGTCTTACAATTTTCGGTTTTTGTCTTACACACCTAAATTTTGCCTAATTATGTGTCTTACACGTGTAAGACACAGCCATGGAAGACCTTACTACCACCTCTGACTCAACCAACGAGAATATCGAATCCACGAAAGGAAGCAACCCTGTTACCTGGTCTATCCGAGGTGTCGAGCGAGACACTCGGGCCGTAATCGAGAAAGCCGCTGAACGAGCGGGTAAAACCATCGGCCAGTACGTCAATGAAGATATCCGCAGCTTAGTACAAGGCCAGCTCACCCAATCCCAATTACCAGCCGCCCCGGTTGATATTCAGAACCAGATCGACCACCTAACTAAGATGGTCGAAGGGATTGCCAACCGAATGCCTGAACAAGGTAAGAAAAGCTTTTGGCAACGTCTGCTGGGGTAAACTCAAAACTGATTAGAAGGGAAAAAAAACAGCTTGCGTTGTTGCGCAGTGCGTGCCGATTTTGTAAGTTCGCTTATTGAGTAGCCAGCCATGTTTCACCCCTAAAAAACCTTCCTACGGTCGGTTTTTGTCGGGTCGAAACGGCTGTCCCCCCTCCGACTGTCGGGGGTGAAAAAACCGCTCGCTCTGCTTGCTTATGAACCCAACTGAACCCAAACGAGACCAGCAAATTACGGTCTGTCTGACCAAGCTGGAGAAGCTGGCTCTTAAGCGACGAGCTGATAAAGCGGGGCTGAATCTGTCGGACTATGGTCGGCAAATGGTGCTCACCGGCAAAGCCCAGGCACGCCTAACCACCGAAGAAAACGCTACGCTGAACCAGGTGGCCAAGCTAGGGAACAACCTAAACCAGATCGCCCACAAAGCCAATGCCGACGGTATCCGCTCGATCGCCATCGAAGCCCAACGGCTGTTACGGCAGTTAGCCGAACTACTCGATAAACCCGTTGAACCATGATTGCCAAAACGAGTATCGGCCGTAGTTTCAAAGGCTGCTGCGGCTACAACCTGCAAAAGGTAGAACAGGGAAAAGGAGAAATTCTGATGAG
>NZ_JAPLET010000013.1 GCF_026391055.1 Spirosoma sp.
AGCTGAAGCGACGTTGGAAGAACTACTATACCAAGAGACTATTAGAAAGCCTTGTGGTCAATGAAAAACCGGACTAACTTAGACGGGTCAATAAAAGGGTAAATAAATAGCAAAACGGTCAACGCTTTTCAGGACGGGTCATTCAGATATCTGCTTCTTAAATCGGGCGTTTGCTGAAATGGTGTTTCGTATGTTACTGATTAGTGGAGGCATTTTCTTTACTACCTGTCCAATACGATCCGCAGCATACCTGCCAACGTTACTCAATCACCTGCAGGGTCAGAATTTCGGATGCCCGAAATGGGGCTGGAGTCGGAACCCTATGCCTAAAAGCAACGGATGAATGGCTAGTTGACCCTGTTCATTCAACAGCCGATTCAGGCCATATTCGCCCCTCAATCCAATCTGAAGCTCCATACGCTGACTCAACGATAACCCGTGGCTAACTCCCCCTCTCAGGCCAATCAGTGTCTGTTTGCTGGAGGGCAGGTAAGACAACTCCCCGCCTACTGCCACGTCGAAACGACCCAGATGATGCGTCTGGCTCAACCCGGCACCAATCATCGGCAGGGCTACATTTTCGGTTACTCTATACGATTCACGTACTAACCGAGAGGTGTTTGTCGGGCCAGACTCAACCCGGTACTGGTTCTCATTAACCGTGTAATAGGCCCAGCGTCGGATTTGTCCGATTGTCAGATGGGCCTGCCAGCGCTGAAAGCGGATACCACCGTTGAGTTGATAGCCCCAGGTAGCCGGGGAGAAAGCCGCCGGGGCCTCTACTTGCGAGAGGTGCAGGCTGGCAGCCGGCGGGGCACTCATCCGTTGAAAGCTACTCAGCGGTCCGACCTCGACAAACCAGTGCCAACCCGGTTGGGCACCGGTGGATTTAGCCGTCGGACTGGCCACCCGATCAAAGGGGTGGATATGATCTGGCAGGGTGCTTAGCTGACCCGGCATAAGCAAAAGGCCCGTCGGTTTGAGTTGTGCCCATAGAATGTGCTCAGGCCTGTTTAAGGGTTGACTACCTGACAGTGGTGAAAACGATGACTGATTGTCGTTGACCGGCGGCTCAACCGGGGCTGATTGCCACGCTGGGCTAACCGTTCCAGTTAGATCTGCCGACTGAACCGAAGAGCGGGTGCCACGGGAACGGGACGAGATGGCATGAGGCTGATCGACGAATACAGGCGTAATGGATGGCGTTCTTCCTGCCTCGGTATGGCGACGCGCTCTCTCCGTGTTCCTCTGCCACCCGACGAGTGCTTCAGCCGTTACGACGTTCCCCCGGGCTGACTTCCGGTGAGTAATCTCCAGGCCGGGAGCCCTTCGGGCATGAACTGCCGACCGTGAGTCGGTAATGCTTTGCCCGGTGGGTAGAGTGGTTACCGCCCGATCGGACCTTGTCGGGCGTTCGATTGGGGCGGTGGGTTGGCGCATTGGACGTACAGGGTGTGGCACCGTCGGTCGGGCGCGCCGGTTTAGTGTGCTGGTGTGCATCCGATCGGGACGCTCTCTGAAGCCAAGCGGATAAATCAAACTAACGCCAAGCAGCAGCAACAGCCCTACTGCCAGCCAAACAGCCCGTCGGCGATGTCGCCCGGCCCGTAGCTGGTTGAGCACTCGTCGGTTCAGCGCTGAGCGGGGCTGAACCTCAAAATCAGCAAATGCCCGCTGCCAGCGCTGACGCAGCCGCTCGTCGGGGTCCTCATCCCAGGAATTCATGTCGTTGAATGCCATGTTGGTCAACAAAGGTTAGCAGTAATTGGCGACCCCGGCTAAAGCGGGAACGCGCCGTAGCTTCAGGAATCAGTAAGAGTTCAGCGATCTCAGCATGCGTATAGCCTTCAATCAGGTAAAGATTGACCACAAGCCGGTAGGCATCGGGCAGACGGGCCAGCAGTCCCAGCAGCGCTTCCTGATCGTAACCGGCCAGCAATAGCAGGTGATCTTCACTGGCGGGGGGCTCGCTGATGGCCTCGTAGCTGGTCAGGTGCTGCTCGGAGCGGGTGGTCCGGTTGTAGTAGTTGATGGCCGTACGCACCACAATCGACTTCACCCAACTGTCGGCCGACTCCGGCTTGGTCAGTTGGTCAATATGGGCAAACACTTTCAGAAAGGCTTCCTGAAAGATGTCTTCGGCTTCGGCTACCGTTCGGGCGTAGCGCACACAGACCCCCAGCATACGGCCCTGGTAGCGTTCGTAAAAAGCTCGCTGCGCCCGAGGCTGCTGTTGCTGGCAGCCCACCACCAGTTCGGTAAGGGTTCGGTAAGACTTGCGGCCAAATAATGCCATGTATAAAAAAAGGGTCAGCGATGAGGGAGCTTGAGCGATCAGTTATAAAAAGCCGTAGGTCAAAAAGGACCGACTGATCAACTGCCCCTGGTCTGAAAAGGTCATCAGCCAGGCCTGGTTGTCTTTTTGCAGGTTTACGTGGTAGGTGCTCAGGGATGCATACGCATGGTGCGCCAGGGAAGCATCGGCCCCGTTCACCCCAAACCCGGCCAATTCGGGCCGCTGGAGATAGGCTTGAATGCTGGCGGGAAGTTGGTCTACCTGCTGAAAAAACTGCGCGGTTGGCTGATTATTCACAGCGATTGGTCGCCCCTCATCATCGTAGCTGAGGTACAGTTGCTGCCCCTGTTTCTGAACCGACAATGTGCCGTGCCGCTGGTGAAGGGCATCCAACTGTATCCAGGCGTAGGTAAACGTTAGACCCTGCTGGCGCAGAGCCGCCTGCAACGATTCAGGTAGTTCGGTCAGCGAATCGGTCTGGTATTCAGTCGCTTGAAAAGGAAGTAACTCAAGATAATACGAAACCTGTCCGGAAGGTAGTTGGGTGAGGGTCCAACTGGCGGTGTATGGTTGCTGTTGCCAGCGGTAGTCTGCATAGACCTGCTTCACCTGCCCATTCGTTGCCGGGTTGTTAAACCAATCATACTGCCGAAGGCGCAAATTACTAAAGGTACCCCCGGCTACCGCGGTCTGGTCCAGTAAGCGGGCGAGCGAATCGGGCACGCGGCCTTCCATCCGTTGGTCCGTAGTCAACAGTCGCCCGGGGCTCAGCAGGGCCTTGTATGGCTGTCCCTGCCGGATAAAATCAGCCTGCCAAAGCTGGTTATTAGCCAGGGTCGTAAACAAAATATTCTGCGCCTGAGGGTACTGCTGGATTAGTCCCTGAACCCGGGCCGATGGCGGACCGTTGTCAGGGGTGGGCTGCTGATCGGTATAGTGATTGCAACCGCTCCAGCTCAGTAACAAGCCAATCCAGATGAGTTGTCGACGTGTGTTCATAAACTAACCGTTGAGTAAGCATTCGGGCAGATTCCTTCGGATTCTTCTCGCCAGGACTATAGACACCAACTGACTAACTAACTGTTGCAGCAAGTCTGTTTTTTTAATGCCGTACTTGGGATGAGCGGGGATCCGAAAAAATAGTTGTCGACCTGCAACACTCTCGGCCCGCTGACGTGTCTGTGTCCTCGATGGGCAGATGCGGACGCTTATTACCTACCGGTGATCTAGCCCGTTCCTGTTTCCACATGTATCAATACACAACGTTAATCGCTTAACTGTCATGCGACTATCTTTTCAGAATGCCTGCCTCGGTGCGCTGATTTTCTTCACGTTACCGGCCTGTCAATCTCCCGACCAGATTCAGGAGGTTACTCCCTCCACCACTCCGGTCGTTAACCGAACAGATCCCTATCTGTTTACGGACCATCCGGGTATCCGTACCACTTCGCGGGAAGACATTACCGGTACCATGACCGGCACCATCGACGGGCAACCCATTGCCTTCGGGCCTGACAAAGCCTTTCCGGTGCTGGCTTTCGCTGGGTATAATAACCGAAGTTTAGCTGCTTCGGTGTTAAATGTTCGGGTCTTCAGTGATCAATATACCATCAGTCTCTACCTGAACGGGCCCATTGAGGCTGGCCGCAACTATCGTATTTTCAACCCAGCCGAGGATACTGGAGGAGGTAACATTGCTCCCTATATCGCAACGCCCTATATCCGGATTCCGGAGGGCCAGTCGAATCGGGATATCATTGATTTAACTACGCCCGATGAACAGGTTCGGATTACGGCCATCACCCCGGAGTACATTGATATCGAACTGCTCTTTACCCTCAGCAAGCCAGGGGCCGTTCCCGAGCGGATCACGATGCGAATCAAGAATATCACGGATGAAAACCGCAGTCTGCGTAACCAGTCGGAGGGAGATCCCTTCTGGAACTACACCAATGTCGACCGGATGATCGAAGCCTGGGGGTATTTTCGCCGGACGGAAAACTCGGCCTCTTTTCCAACAACAACGAAGGTGCGAATTCACCAAAGTCAACTCACTACGCCTGTCAGCGATGTTAGCTATGGGGGCAAAACCGAGGTCTTTACCGATCAGTTGAGTTCGCTCTATCAAGTGAAACAGCCCGTCGGGCAAACCTCCCTTGAGTGTACGCTCAGTACAATTTGGGCGGCCACGGGCTGGAAGCAGGTCGAGATTATCTGGCCCGCCTTCCGGGGCGTGGGCAGCTACACGGGCGATCAGGTCAACCTCTCGTTTGTTAACGACCAGGGGAGCGAGGGCTCCTGGCGCATACAACCCAGCCGGCTGGCGAGTGCGAGCACAAAATGGCAGGTCGACGTGCAGCGCGTCACGCCCGATGTGATAGAGGGAACCTACACAGTTGTTGATGCACCACTCCTTGCGAAAAAAGGACCAATGGTGCTGCCCACGCTGGTGAGTATCACAGGCCGCTTCAAAATCATCTATCCACGATAACGAAATGGCTTAGATGGGTAGGTGGGCGTACTTAGGTAATGACAACGGATTTATGGGCCTTGTACCAGTGACGTATGTATGTATGTATGTATGTATGTATGTATGTATTGGAAGGTGTCTCGATATAAACACGAAAGATAGTGGCAATCGTAACACAAAACGGAATAGCCCTTAAACGAGCCGTGCCATACGGTACACCCAAGCTATCCATCCAGGGCAATAGGACGTGTTTACCCAAACAATGGTGAAGGAGGTAAAATGAGTAGGAGATACAGCCCAAAAACAGGGTAAGCGGGTTGACGATCCATTGCATACGTCCGGCTATAAACAGAGAGAATACGCCAACAAAGCCTATCAGCATACCGGCATGTTGTCCAGCAGAGATGGAACGAAATGTGTGTCCGTTCTGCTGAAGCATGCCCTGTAGCCCTACGCATACAGCCAAAAGGAACACCCGGCGGGCCGTTACGCGGCTGTTGTGCATTTTATAAAAAAGAATCCTGGCAAAGAACAGGGGTCCCTGATTTAAAAATTCGATTCAGCCGGTAAGCGACTTATACAAGGCGGGCATATTTATTGGTAGCACCAGATGTAGTATCAGTAGAGCGACCAGCATTGCTACGCCCTAGGCTTCTATGCGCCGGAGTTGATTCGTAATCAGGCCAAGTCCCATGAGCAGGTAAAAACAACAGACAGCCATTATAAAAAGAGTATTCTCAACATACGCTCTTTTAGATGGCCGTGTGTACGTAAAAAACTTGAGAAGTGTCCAAGCGGAGATAAGCCGCAGAAACACGGTCAGTTAACTTGCTGCCCCTGGTTAGGCTATATTGCCTACCCCGGCAAGCTAACGCCTAAGCGCCTGACCACTTGTGATGAGTGGCCGGGCGCTTAGTTTTCCGCCACTTAGACATTAACTTGTTTGTGGGTTGATATTCAGCGAATAAATGCGCTATTTGTAAGCCAACAACTATTTCTCTTAGTAGTATGAATCAGTTCTCCCAAATGAGTATAGAGAAGCTCCAACGGCAAGCCAAGACAATCAAGGTGGCCCCGGTACGCTGGCTGGAATGCTCCTGGTGCTTCTTGTGATGGCCATATTCCTATCAATTAAAAAAGGATTCAGCGCCCTAGTTATAATCCCCTTCGCTTTACTGCCTATTTTGATTACAAACGTGAATAGTTTAAAGCAAATCAAGAAAGAGCTCCAATCGAGAGGTGAAGCGAATTAAGGTAGCACATGGTCCCTATAGCAAACGCCAAACAGAAAACGACAATAGTAGGCTTGTATAAATAAACCCTCCAAATTGAGACCGCAGGAGTGGTCAGTTGTCAGCTCCTTTATTGGCAAAATAACCAGACGATACCGGCAAGAGTAAGGATAATAACCAGCCAGTTGACAAATACCTCCAGGCCACTTTCAATAACAAATGTTTCTGGCCTGTCTTCCTGATAATAAACTCTCACCTCGCCCTGACGGACAAAAGCATTCAGTTCATGGGATACCGAGTGGTCAGGCTGACGCTCAATCCAGGTATTATGGCGCGTCTTAAAGCGAACAAGTGAAACAAAAAGCTTGCGAAGCAGAAAGAATTCACTTCGATCGAAACCGGTAATCATTCCGGTTGCCTTATAGGCTCTGCTTACTAATCGATAATAAGAGAGCAGGAAGAGGCCCGAAAATAGGGAATAAAACAGGCCTCCTAGTAGAAGGGGTATCAGGACTTTCATAGGCTATCCAGTTCACTTATTTGAGAAAGAGGAAAATGGGCTAAAGCCTATTCGGTCCTTCGCCAAAGACATTGATCTATTGACTCATTTAAATACTGCTGAGGGATGAGTATATCTGATTAGTTTAACATAATCACACTTATATAACAGCACGTATGCTACTGGTTTGCTGTACACAGAAACCAGTAGCATACGTTTTGTTGTATAAGTGGCATTATGATAACCAAACACTGAAAAGCCGCTAGTTTACTTTCTCGATCCGGACGCAGTTAACGTACACATTCACCCGCTCCAAAAGATTGCTGATCGCTGTTTGATAAGCCGTGTTGTTGGACAAATTCCCCTCATATAGCACACGAGCGCCTAGCTTGTTGTCCACTAACAGCCCGGCAATATGCCAGTTGACGGCTTTCTCGTTAAAGACATCCAGCTGGTAGAAGCTCACCAGTAAGTTGCCATCGGGTGTACCCGTCAGGCGAAACTGTACTAAATTCTTGGCTCCAAGTTCTTTCTCCATCCCGTTATCAGCCCCGCTTCAGGGGGGTTTATGACCGCAAATCTACTACTTTGTGGCGGGTCTGTCGAGTAGTAACTCAGCCCATTTTAGGGTACTTCTTTTACCCTGTTTTATTGCCTCTGGTTCAGGCGCATTTCTCGGAAAAGTTCATTAACATAAGAACTCATATGCAACTGCACTATAAAAAGTACAAAATAAGTTCTATTAGTTTAGTCTTATAATACACTCCTATTCGAGGGACACTTATAATTAATCACACATTCATAAGTTGAAAGGCCACACTTTTGGGTGGCCTTTCAATTCCCATTTTCATTTCAACAGCCCTGGTAATCAAGGCCTGCAAAGTTACTTTTTCTATTTGGCTTGACGAAAAGTTAGGAGACATACCTGCAACAGGTATGTCAGTCAGACTGCCGCTTAACTCTAGTACTCGTTTCTGATTAGTAACAGGTAGTGCGCAACCTACTGCCTACTTGACCGGCTATCGATTCAGAATTTGCTTGAACTCCGCGAAAGAACAGATCGGTACGGGAGGAAACCGATTCGTTTCTCGAAGCAGGTTTAGAATGTGGTGATCGTCGGATACCAACCAATCGACACCAGCGGCAATGGCACAGTCCACAAATTTGTTGTCGTCTGCATCGGCCGTAACCTGTCCAAAGCGAAAGTAAGGCTCCTGCCGTAGATGATTAGGAGCGGCCAGTAAAAGGGAGGTGACCAGCTCAGCCGCCACAGGGCTATAATAGTAACCCGTCATTTCAGCATATTCGAGTAAGATTTCCGTACTGACTACCCAAGTGAACTGATTGGCCGCAAACGCATCATAAAGCCAGCGGTACGATCCGTCCCGGGGAATCGAGCGGAGTAGCCCATTAGTATCGATCACTACTTTCACTGAGCAGCCCGGATTTGGTCAAGCCGCTGGGTACGGTTCTCAAAGTTCATTTGCTCTTCCAGTTGAGCCGTGGTCAGTCCCTTTTGCTGAATGACCTTCTGAGCCTCTTCTTCGAGCCGAGTCCTGAAATGCTGCATCAGCGTTTGGCGCATGGCCAACACTTCGGCTTCGCTCATCTCGAAGCTGAACATTTCAAGTAAGGCTAATTGAGCATTGGTTAATCGTGGTGAGACAACCATAACGATAGCAAGAAAAGATGAACTGATATACAAACTTAACGAAAACAGCCGGTTCGTGAGTTCGAACACTACTGCTGACGTTGGACAAGCAGTAAATATCAGCGTCTCTTGAAACGCTGGTTTGATTCTAGGTCACCCATAAATACAACAGGCCAACTACAACACAATGTGTTAGAGCTGGCCTGTTGTATTTATGGGTGACCCCGGACAGGTTCGAACTGTCGACCCATTGATTAAGAGTCAATTGCTCTACCAACTGAGCTACGGAGTCATGTTAAGCTTGGTAACATTATAACCATTTTAACAGTAAATGGGTGCCCTTCTTAGAATGATTAATGTTCAGAATGCAAGTGGTGACATAATATGTCACCACTTGCATTCTGCATTTATTTTAGAATCGTACTCGATTAGTGGCGTTTGATAGATATTCAAAAATAACCGTCTCCTGAAACGCTCCTAACTGAGATCAGGGGATGTTTATCAATCGCTGATAGAGTAAATCAAGTCGATAAAGGGATGACTTAGAACAAGTGCTCGGTCAGATCGTACCGATCCTAGTTGGTAATAGTACTGGTTACTTTTGAGCTAAGCACCCAGCAAAGTAGCCTTAAACCTACCTTCTATTATTTCATTTTAGCCCCTAACCAATGCTCAGCCAAGGAGGCCTCAACCGGTTGTAACAAGTGAATACCCAACTCAACTTGATCTTCAGCTAGTTCCCCAAAACAGAGCTGGTTCACCTCGTTCAATTTCTGGTAGCAGGCTTCCAAGAGGCTTTGCCCTTTGCTAGTGATTGTTAACCGTTTGGTCCGCTTATCATACGCATCACCTTGTTCCAGGATTAGCCCCGACTTCTTAAGCCGGTCCAAAATCAGTAAGCCGGATGATAACTCATTGAAGTGAGCCGAGATGACATCGGTCTTCTTGGGATTGGTCATGTAGGCTACCGAACTGAGATATAAAAACTCATCGAAGCTGTTAAGGCCGCATTTCTTAAAAGCAGCCAGGGCATGAAGTGTATGCAACTTAGAAATTCGACCAATTAATTTAATTAGCAAGCTAGCCCTATCTGGAGGAACAGGAGATTGCCAGAAGGAAGCTAAACTGCTTTTGTGCTGCTGACTCGCTAAATAAGCTTGGCAGAACTGGGTTAAATCCGCTTTGGGGTTTTCTTGTTCATAGTTCGCCCAAAGATTGAGCAGTTCAACGGCTTTATTCATATAGATCATCTTTGATGTAAAAATAAAAAGCAAAACAGCATTTTTGTGCTAAATAATCAGTTATGATATACATTTGTCGATAAAACAGCATAACTGTTACAATTATGAATACACGACAAGTTAACGGATTGACAGGGGTGATCATGTCCTCACCTGAACCAGAGCGGTTGGCAACATTTTATCGGGACGTATTAGGTATTCCGCTTGGGTTGAACCGCCATGGCAATACGCCTGAACATTGGGAATGTGACTACAAGGGGATTCATTATGCGGTGCTCAAACAAAAGGTGCTTACGCAAGCGAACGTTAATACGGTCCTGTCCTTTGCTGTAGATGACATTGAGGGCTTTGTGAGGACTCACAGTATTTCATTGATTCATCCGATCATGGATCTAGGGGATGGGGCTTCTATTGCCAGCTTCAAGGATCCTGACGGCAACATCCTGCGCCTTTGGATGACTAAGAATCAATGAGCCTGTAGCCCGAACAGATGACGATTCTCATTCATCTGTTCGGGCTACAGGCTCATTATATAAATTGGTTACTGATTCTCAAAATAGGCTCCCCCGTGAGACACAGGAACGTTCATGTGCTTGCTTCATAAATTGGGCACTTCACGAATCAGCTTTTGATAAGGTATATAATCTAAGAAGACGTTAAGAGACGCTTCACTTACTTTCGTGATGACTTATCTTGAAATAGGGTTACTGCATCCTACTTTAGCCTATATCTTGCTCCAATATAAATTGTTTCGGTACGTGTAAACCGGACAATTGTGTCCGTAATCGTACAGTATTCATCTGGCTAATTAGCCTATACTACTCACCAGCGATTTTTCGTAGACTTGGTATGATATTTGGCCGACCAGGATCATGACTTCATCGCTGACTACGAAGGTCAACCCCGTATAGTCATTACGATCAGAATAAACCTTGACGAGTATGCTACGAAATTATTGGATTACAACCTGGAGAAATCTAGTGCGTAACCGAAGCTATTCGCTTATTAACCTAATCGGGTTAACGCTGGGGCTGGGCGTAGCGATTATGCTGTTTTGGATTGTCAGGTTCGAGTACAGTTTTGACCGGTATCACCGCAATACCGGCCGATTATACCAAGTTCGTAGCCACGACAAATACGGCGAAGCAAACTCCCATGTGCCACAGGGTATAATCAAGGCGTTGCAAACGCAGTTTCCTGGCGTGGCAAAAGCGGCTAGTGTAAAAGGCACCGGCAATACGGTGAGCGTAAAGATTGGCCAGCAGGTAGTTAACGCGACCGGCTTTTTCTATGCACCGCCGACACTAGCCGACATGATTGACCTAGTCTGGGTAAGCGGTTCGCCGAAGAAATCACTAACGGCTCCCAATCAGGTGGTACTGGACGAAAAAACCGCCCAAGACTGGTTTGGGCATAATGCGCTGGGTAAAACACTACGATTGGATAATGTCGCTACGCTGACGGTTTCGGGCATTATTCGAAACGTCAAACCAAATTCAATGTTGCCGATTCGGGTACTTGTCTCCTACGCGACCCTACCCATTGTGCAGGAGATGTACAAAAACGAGAATCACTGGGGCGGGGGCGATTCAAAATTTCATGGGTACGTACTACTCGAACCAGGTGCGTTGCCAACTACGATTGAAACGGGGCTGAACCGGCTGGCGGCCCGCCACAGAAAAGAATCCGATTATATATCCTACGATCTAATGCCATTACCGGATGCTCATTTTGATACGGACATAGATGCCTTCAATTATACCATCGCAGGCTGGATGGTGTATACACTGGCGGGCATTGGCCTACTGCTCATAGGCCTGGCCGGTATCAATTTTATCAACCTGGCTACCGTGCAGGCGACGAAGCGCAGCCGCGAGATTGCCGTACGGAAAGTGCTGGGCAGCAGTCGTTCACAGCTCATATCGCAATTCTTCGGGGAAACGGCCTTGCTGGTTTTCCTGGCCATTGGCTTAGGTAGTTTACTGGCGACGCACTTAATCCCGTTCGCTGACCGATTGTTGAATACCCAGGTCGGACAGTCGACGATCTGGAATGGCAGCACCCTTATCTTTCTGTTGAGTCTTGGAACGTTGGTAACCTTACTGGCAGGTAGCTACCCAGCCCTAGTCTTATCGGGGTTCCAGCCGGTGCGCGTGCTGCGCGGGCGTTTTTCAGGACCGCGCCGGGGTATATCGCTACGGCAAACATTGGTCGTTGTGCAATTCGTGATTGCCCAGGTACTGGTTATCTGTACGCTGCTGGGTATTAAGCAGATTCGGTACATGTACCAGAAAGACTTAGGGTTCGATAAAAAGGCCGTCGTGACCGTCGACATGCCGGAACCAGACAATGTCGTTCTGCGCGAACGATTCCGGCAACAGCTGCGCCAGCATCCGGAAATCAAGGACGTAGCGTTCGGACTAACCACGCCCTCGAGCAGTCACAACTGGTGGTGGAATACGGTACGTCACCGTAATCTGCCAAATGGCGAATACACATTCCGGTTTCAGCACGTAGACACCAATTATTTTCAATTCTTTAAGATTCCACTGGTCGCTGGTCGGTCGTGGAACCGAGCCGACACGAACACAGTGGCCATCATCAACGAGAAAGCCGCCCGCGATCTGGGCTTCCAAACGCCGGAACGGGCCATTGGCGAACGGATCAATCTTTATTATGACAAACCCTTCACCATACTGGGGGTGGTGAAAGATTACCACTCGCAGAGCCTGCGGTCGTCTATAGTACCCCACATATTTCTATACACCGACGGGAATTTTCAGACGGCTAGTATCCGTATCGACCCACAGCAAACCTCAAAAGCCATTGCCCACATTGAGCAATACTGGAAGGGTCTGTTCCCCAATGCTTATTTCAGGCCTACCTTTCTGGACCAGGACCTGCGAGCTTTTTACGATGACGAACGTAAACTGACCAACTTTCTAACGCTGTTTGCCATCGTTGGTATCTTCATCGGCTGCCTTGGTTTATTCGGTTTGGTGTCGTTTGTGGTGACACAACGGACCAAAGAAATCGGCGTTCGTAAAGTGCTCGGCGCGAGCGTTGCGGGTATTGTGGCTCTGCTCTCTAAAGACTTTCTGAAACTAGTCCTGATCGCTTTCATTATAGCCAGTCCGATTGCGTATTACGCTATGAGCCAGTTTTTAAAGGACTACGAGTACAAAATCACGATTGAGTGGTGGGTGTTTGCCCTGGCCGGTCTACTAGGGGTTAGTATTGCCCTGTTGACCGTGAGTTTCCAGAGTGTAAAAGCGGCTCTGATGAATCCAGTCAACTCGCTGAGAAGCGATTAATGGGTAGCCAATCTATAAACGGCAGCACCTGAACTGACTCCTGAAGTTAACCTATATAAATTATATAATGATCACTTTGCTTAATCTCACAAAATGCTCCTATCTGAGACGAAGAGAGATTTGAGTATCATTAATTCGGGCGTTTTTAGAAATAGGTTAAATACAATGTGTTGTCAGGACCACTTATCTGATTTCAGGATATGCCTTCTCCCTTAAATAGAACGGCATCCAGACTATACGCTCCTGAGCCAAGCAGCAGACTGGTTACGTAGCCGACAATGAATACAAAGCCAGCCGCTCCATCGCCTGCTATATCGCCCCCGTGCGCCACGATAACAATGACCAGCGCAGTAATAATTAGCGGAATCAGCACCAAGCGTGTTAGCAGACCCATCATCAACAGGATGGAACAGAAGAACTCCGCCCCAATGGCCAGCGCCAGCGAAACAGAATCGCTTAAACCCAGAAAACGCATAAACGAGCTCTGATACTCGGCGAAGTGGGTCAATTTAGCGTAGCCGTGGGGAATCATCGCTACGCCCAGCCCCAGACGAAGCCATAGCGTTGCACTGTTCACGAGCCGGGATGTGTAGCGGGTAGGTTGTAAGAATTGCATTCGCATTGTGTAAATTGATTAGACTAAGTTGTGGTTGTCGTGGAAACAGTGCGGTTATTTCGCCCGGACGTCGTCGTTGGATATTTTCCGGACGGGCTCGTCATGGCTAGCGCGGACCTGCCCAAACTGCCAGCTAAAGGTTAATTTCACCGAACGGGTAAAGTATTGATTGGCAGTGTGTGACCGGAACGTACTCGACTGCGAATCGTTCTGCTGGCGGAAGGGATAGGTAAACGGGTTGTTCACCCCCAGCGTCAGGCTGGCTTTTTTATCCCAGAATTCTTTACGGGCGGCCAGGCTGTAATCGTACCAGGCTGAATTTTTTCCCTGCAACAGCACCCACCCCGTACTATAAATCCCATTGGCCTGCACGGAGTATTGGTGAGGCAACTGGTAAGCCAGGTTAAGCGTCAACTGCCAGAGCCAGCCGGAATTCTGCACCTGCAAAGCCGGACTGTTGAAGTTGGCGTAATAAAACTCCCCTCCGCCGTTTATCTTCCAATTGCGGCCCAGTTGCCCGGCCGAGTTAACGTTCAGGCCCGTCCGTTCATTGCGCGCTACGTTCTGCCGGGTGGTTAGCGATACCCCCGACGTATCGACGGTCCGCACGTCTTCAATGGAGTTGGCGGTTTGGCGACGGTACAGGGCCAGATTGAGGTACGTGCCTTTTTTGGTCGTTAAGCTGTACGAGATTTCGGCCAGATGAGCCAATTCCGGACGAAGAAGGGGATTTCCCGCCATTCGGTTCTTTGGATCACTGGCGTTAATGTACGGATTCAAATCCCAGATCATCGGGCGGGAGATCCGTTGCGTATAGGTCACTTTAATCGATTGCCGTTCCGCCAGCTGCTTCGCCAGGATGACGCTGGGAATGAAGTTAGTGAACTGAACCCGAAATGGAGAGATAGTATGCACAAACTGACCGCTCATGTTGGTATTTTCCAGCCGGGTACCCAGTTGCAGCGTCCAGAACGCCCGGTTCGCCAGCTTCAGAGAAGCATAACCCGCAGCCACTTGCTGGTCATAAGTGAATGTATTGGATCGGTCGGCACTGAGACTCAACAAAGTTACATCCTCCGGTTGGCTGGTGTAGACTTCATAGAGACTATTCACATCCCGATGGACCAGTTTTGCGCCCACTTCGAATAGCTGCTGCCCATTCCGTGAGAACGGATGAACATAATCAACCTGCCCCGTCCACTGGGGGTTGTGGCTGCGATTCGTGCTCGTTTCGCGATACAGGGGCTGGGTTGTCAGACTGAATTGGTCGCTGGCGTAGCGGGAGTTGTCGAACGTGTAGCTGTACTGACCGAGGATGCTCAGCTCCTGCTTCGGCTTGTGAAAGGTGCGGATATAGCCCAGGTTCCACTCGATATTGCCAAAAGGATTTTGCTGGTTAACTACCTGGTTATAGGCCTGGGTGAGCTGATTTTCTGCGTTCCGAAACCGATAATAGCCGGTATTGGACGTAGGCCAGGCACCACCCCAACTGCTGATGGACAGGTTAACCCGGTTTAAGGTATCAAACCCATACTCCATACTCAAATCTCCGAACCAGCCTGGGTGAATGTTATTGGCACTGGTTCGTTGGAACAGTTCACCGGCTGGTTGACCATTAACCAGCGATGTCCGGGTCACGTCGATAATACTCTTTTCGCGTTCGGCGTTGGTATTGCCCGAAAACGTCAGGCCAAACTTCTCCCGCTTAACCCCATAGCTGCCGCCCAACGACTGGACATAATTGCCCGCCGTTACGTCCATGCTGCCGTTGGAGCCTGTCAACTGCTTTTTAGTGATGATATTAATAACCCCACCGGCCCCTTCGGCATCATAGCGAGCCGCCGGGCTGGTCATAACCTCAACCGACTGAATCGTGTTGGCCGGAATCATCTTCAGCGCTTCACTCAGGTTGCGGGCCAGCAAGCCCGATGGCCGACCATTCAGCAGCACTTTGATACTGGCACTCCCCCGAATTTGCACATTGCCCGATACGTCGACGGTAAGCATAGGCGCTTTTCGTAACACGTCAACCGCCGTACCGCCTTTGTTGGTGATGTCGCTGCCCGCGTTGTACACCAGTCGGTCAGATTTTTCTTCAATCAAAGCTTTTTGCGTAGATACCCGAACCTCGTTCAATTGGCGGCTTTCGGAACGTAGCAAGAGGCCACCCAGGGCCCGGCTGGGTTGACTGGCCGTCAGCAAGAGGCCCCTCAGCGTTCGGGGCTGATAACCGACGTAGGTAATCTGGATGCCGTAGGTGCCAATGGCCAGTCCCGCAAACGTAAAATGACCCGCTTCGGTAGTCGTTTGGCCCGTTAAAATCGTTCCGTTTTCCGACAGCAGGGCTACCGTAGCAAATGGCACGAGCTGACGTGTAGCGGAGTCCAGTAGTGTACCTATTATTTGGCCCTTCTCGATCAGATTTGCCTGACTGGGCGGGCCCTGCTGGCCTTTTGCCAGGATTGTGACTAACAGAAAGGTTACAATAAAGTGGAGTCGTTGCATGTTCATGAATGCCATTCAGCTAACCAGTAACTGGTCTTTCGACGACAAAGTACGTTTCCGCTTCTGGGACCGCCCCGCTAAAAATGATCAACCCGTTCTTTTCGATGATGAACTCGATTGGTCATTTTCAATTGGAATGTCGGCTTTCTTTCCCTTGTTTTGGTTAAAAATCAAGGAGAAACATGGGCTGGTTTGATGGGAAAGAAAAACAAAAAATCTGGGTGCGAGAAGTGCTGATTTTTGTGTTTCTGTTCATTCTGATGTCGCTGAATTCCTGGAATCGGCTCACGTCCTGGAATGACGTTGGGCGGGCGCTGCTCTTTTTTCTGACCTTATACGGCCAGGCTCAGTTCCACCGTTTTGTCCTGTTCCCGCTTTTGTTCAACCACCAGATTAAGCGGTACGTTTTATGGACCATCCCAGCGTTGGTGGTGGGCAGTTTTCTGGTATATGGCACGAATTACTGGCTCTATCCCGAGACCTGTCCCATGCAGGAATGGCGTGAGACGGGCCTTTTTCTGCTGACAACGTATCTGGTCAGTCTGATGGTGCTCATCGGTGTTTTTCTCATCCAGCGGTTTTATCAGCAACAGCAGCAACGCCACACCGACCAATTACTTCAGCAGGACGAACAAATTCGGTTTTTGCACGCGCAGCTCAATCCCCATTTCTTTTTCAACACCCTCAACAATCTGTACGGAATCAGCTTGCACGAACCTAGCCGAATGCCTGATTTGCTGATGCAGCTATCGAAGCTGATGCGATACCAGGTCGAGAGCAGTCGGCGGTCGTGGGTATCGCTCCAGCAGGAAATTGAGTTCATTACCAGCTACGTAACGCTGGAGCAGGAACGACTGGGAAAGCGTTGCCAGATTAGCTATCAGTACCCCAACGACGAGCGTCAGCTGCAAACCTACCAGTTGGCCCCACTATTGCTGATGCCCTTAGTCGAAAATGCATTTAAACACGGTACGGGCGATATCAAGGGCTGTTTTGTGTATATTACTGTGCAACTGAGGAACAATCGCCTGCTACTGTCGATTGAAAACTCGATTACTACTCACAAACTGGGCGGAGCATCCACCGGTCTGGGCTTGCAGAACACCTGTCAACGGCTGGACATGCTATATCCGGAAAAGCATCGGTTGACGTTGACCCCTGAATCCGACCGCTACATTACCGAATTAGAAATCCAACTAGCTACCCGAGCCGATGCCCAACCCGTTGCGGTGTTTACTTATTGATGACGAACCGGCTGCCCACTACGTATTGCAGCATTACATTGAGCAGGTCGATCAGTTGACATTGGTGGGCAATTGCTACGATGCCCTGGAAGCGATCAATTTCCTGCACCGCCAACCGGTCGATCTGCTGTTTCTGGACATCAACATGCCGAAAATCAATGGATTACAGTTACTACAAACCCTGGTCAATCCGCCCCGCGTCATTCTTACCACTGCCTATTCGGAGTTTGCGCTGGAAAGTTACGACTATGGCGTGGTCGATTATTTACTGAAACCCATCGAATTTCCCCGGTTTCTGAAAGCGATTGACAAGGTCGTTACCACAACGGAGGCTGACAAACCAGAAGCCGCCCCTTCTATCGTTTCTGAGCAGTCTCTGGTGGTCAAAGTAGACGCCGACTGGGTCCGTATTGCTTACGGCGATTTGGCGTATATCCAGAGTTGGGGGAATTACGTCAAGCTCTTCACAACTCAGCAGACGTACCTGACGTCGATGACCATGACGGAAGTGGAGCGCCGGTTGCCTTCAGACCAATTTATGCGGATTCATAAATCGTATCTGGTTCCCCTGGCCAAAATACGCCGGATGAGTGGCAACGAGATTTTTGTCGGCGAAACCGCCCTCCCAGTCGGCCTGACGTATCGTCGGGAATTGATGGAGCGGCTGAAAACGTGAGCAGAAAGCTTGAACCGAGAACAAAGTAAAGCTCAATTAACTTCCTATAAATTCTCACAAAAACGCTCCTACTTGAGACGGAAGAGTGGTCATGTTTTGGCTCCCGATTGTACGAAGGATCGTTCAGATATCTGCTTCTTAAATCGGGCGTTTTATGAGGGTATTTACGGAAAACACTTAACAGATCAATTTATAACCGATTCCCCTTAGATTGAGAATTTCTACCGATTCATCCTGCTTGAGATGTTTTCGTAACTTGGTAATGAATACATCCAGACTTCGGCCATGGAAATAGCTGTCATCACCCCACAGACCTAGTAGCACCTGCCGACGATCTAAGCTAGTATTTCGGTGGTCGTAAAGGAGTTGCAGCAGTTGGGTTTCCCGGTAAGATAGCCGAACACTCGGCTGGTCAGGAAACTGTAGAGTCTGCTTATGGGGGACGAATTCATACTGGCCGATCAGCCATGAACCACTGGGCTCCGGGGCTGGAACACTGGTCCGCTTGAGCAGTTCGTGGACTCGTAAAAAGAGTTCTTCCAGGCTGAATGGCTTTTTCAAATAATCATTACCACCACTCGCGTAACCTTCAATCACATCAGGGGTCGCCGTTCGAGCCGTCAGAAACAAGACAGGTACCCTTTCGTTGATGGTTCGAATTTGTCTGACCAGGCTAAAACCGTCCACATAGGGTAACATCACATCGACAATGCAAAGCGAAAAAGGATACTGACTAAACAACTGGTGAGCACGTCGACCGTCTCCCGAGTGCGTAACCTGGTAGTTGCGCTGTTCCAAGCTCTCTTTGATGACTTGTGCCAGAAAGGGTTCGTCTTCGACTAACAGGATGTGGGCAGTTTCCATTAATATAAGGGGAGCTTGATTCGGAATACACTGCCAGTCGGTTGATTGGGCTCAACCGTGATGGAGCCCCGATGCTGGTGGAGAACCTGACGTACATAGCTCAAGCCTAAGCCATACCCTTTCACATCATGCACATTTCCCTGGGGAACCCGAAAGAAGGCATCAAAGACCTTCGTGCTGTATTCAGGGGGTATACCAGGGCCGTTATCGGCAAAGGCAATATCCACCCACTTATTGTTGGTAGCCAGTTTGATCGCCAGTTCAGGGGTAGCCGATCCATACTTCAACGCATTGTCCATAATGTTGGCAAATACGTTTAACAGGCTGGCCGCTTGTCCATAAACCCGGATGGGATCACCCTGGATATAATCTCTAAGGATGGCTAGCTGATGTTGCGACCGCCCTTCAAGATCTTCGATGGCCTGGTCAATCAGGCCGCTTACCTCAAGGAGTTGCCAATCCTCCTGGTTGGTGACGAGCCCTCGATTGGTACTTAATATTTGGGCCGTTAGATGGGTTAGTTTTTCCGCCTGATAGCTGATGATGGCTACGTACCGTTTCCGAACGTCAGCCGGGTGGTCAAATGCGTTTAGGGCCTCGGCGGTGATCTTAATCGACGTCAGGGGCGTATTCAATTCATGGGTCATATTATTGATGAAATCAGTCTTTAACTGGGCTAGCTTTTGCTGAGACAACAACGTCTTAGCCGTGTAGCCAAAGCAAAGCAAGCTGATCGCGGTCAGTAACAGGGTGCTGAGAATGACCCATTTCATGGCCCGCAGGAAATACCGGTTTGGACTCTCTAAACTAGCCCGTACCCACTCTTTTCGATAGGGCCGGGCCAGGGCCGTATTGACGGGTTCAGTTAAATAAACCGCCTGGGATGGATCATCCGGCTTAAAGCGGAAGGCACTATAGATGCCTTTCGAACGAAGTTGTTGCTGATAAAGGGTCGCCAAAGCGTTCATCCGGACGTGGCTTTTGTCAAATGCAACGGTTAGGCTATCCCCCAATCGCTGGGTATAATAATAAATCGTTCCCCGCTGTAAATCACGTCGGAGCCGGGTATCGCTAAAGTGATTGATAACCAATTGTTTGGCCGCTGGAGTCATGTGATCTAGTTGAGGCTTAAAGCTCGCCAGACCGAATGTAAATGCCGGACTACCGGCATACTTGGGGTAGCGGTCCTGAATGTGAAAAACGGTATTCCTATCCCGATTCTTAGTATCACAGGTGATCTGAATAAGCGATGTATCGGCCAGCCAACCCTTCACCTGATCGATTAACCCCTGATGACGCTGGGCTATCTCCAGATCCACGGCCGTCGTCAGCGACTGATTGATATCATGGTGAAAGGCGTTGATGGTGCTTTTATAATTCTGATAGTTCCAGAACCATTGTAAGCCAATAATGCCGACCACACAGAGCGCCATGAGCACCAGTATTAGGTTTACATGCTTTTTCATACCGTTAAAATAGACCATCTCCGCCTTCGCTCCCTAAACGTTAACACTAATTAACTCAGCTTAACGGTGGTTAACTCGTCCGTGTCCCTTTATGGTCGTCATTTGAGCAAACTAAAAACGGATGAAAAAGCTACTCGTACTCCTACTCCTGGCGACGGCTCAGTCGAGCGTCGCCCAAGTTCAAAAGGGACAACTTGTTCCCACTATGACCTTTCCCGTCTTGCTCAACGCGCCTACCCAGGCCACAACGTTAAGTCAGTTGAAAGGAAAACTGGTGTTGATTGACTTTTGGGCAACCTGGTGTGGTCCATGCCTGGAGGCCTTGCCCCATCTCCAGGAGCTACAGCGCCAATATGCTCAGCAACTGCAAGTGATTACGGTAACCGACGAAACACCGAAACGCATTCGGCAGTACTTAACGGCCAGGCCCTCTAATCTATGGGTTGCTCTTGACTCGGCTCACGCCTTTTCCCGTTTATTTCCTCACCAATTGATTCCCCACACGATTCTGATATCGACTGATGGCAGGCTACTTGGGTCCACCACGCCCCAGGCGGTAACCAGTCAAATCATCGATAGTCTGTTACAGCAGCAGCCGGTGCATCTGCCCGAAAAGAAGGACAACGTGCTGAGTGTGGCCCAGGTGATTCAGACGTATTATAAGGTAACCGGGCAGGAAAAAAGCCGGTTTATGCTGCAAGGTGAAATGACCGGTTTACCGAGTGTCCGCACCACCCACTTAAATGATAGTACGTTTAAAAACCGTCGGTTAACCTGCCTGAACCTACCCCTGACAATGCTCTACCAATTTGCCTATGGCGATGTTCCCTATGGACGCTTGATTGATAAAACGACGAAAGGGAGTCCTGCCCCGGTGTACTGCCTGGATTTGATTGTGGCTACTCCCGATGATCTGTTACCTACTTTACAGCAGGAGTTAGCCAGCCGATTTGATGTACAGACCAAGATGGAAGCTCAGGCGAAAGACGTACAGGTATTAACGATCACGAACCGGCTCCATTTTGATCGCATCCCCCGTAATCAATCCGGCAAACGAACCTATTCAGCTCGTCCAGGCGAATTAGATCAGCAGTCGATGACCATGGCTGATTTAGCGAATTACTTAGAAAATTATGGGATGACTAAAGGGTTAGTGGTTGACGAGACGATGAATCATGAAAAGCTAGACATCAAATTTTCGTTTCAACCTGAAAATCCCCAAAGCTTATTGGATAGTTTAGCTGAATTGGGATTGGGGTTAAGTAAACAAACCCGCACCATCAATATGCTCGTACTTTATCAGTAGCGCTGTCAAGGAAAACGGAGGAGCTCCTACTTTTAGGAAGTAGTTATCCACTCTTGGTTTTTAAACCCCAGTATATGTCCTCTCAGAAAACGCTCTCACTTGAGACCGCGCCATCCATAGGCGTCTTTGAGATGAATATGCTCCTTTTTTTATTGAAAGCACCCAATTCAGCAATACTCTACCAATATAAAGGGGTAGCTAGAATATTTCAATTGATGAAATGAAGCAATTTATACCTTTTGGTTAACTTGCCTTCCATTCCCTTTTGACTTCCTATGACCGGCGACCAATGGCCCTTTGACTTAACGAAGAAACTTACCGAGCGACTGGATGTGGACTTGGCCATTCAGGCCGCCGGGCTCGGCCTTTGGGAAGTCGACTTGATCACCAATCAAGTACGTTGGGATGATCGATGCCGACAACTCTTGGGCATTGACCAAAACCAAATCGCTTATGCGGATACGCTGCTCCACATCCACCCCGAGGATGTGGAGCGGGTGAATCAAGCTGTACAGAGGACCCTGAATCTGCAATCGGATGGCCGTTATCAGGTAACCTATCGGTCGATTGGCCAGGATGGGCTCACGCGCTGGGTTCAGTCTACGGGCCGCCGTTACCTGGACTCCGCCGGTCAAGCGGTTCGCTTTGCGGGTGTCATCCAAGATGTCACGCCACAGGTCGAGGCCCGCCAACAAGCCCAGCGCCAGCAGCGGATTTCGGAAGCCATTACCGCCAGTAGCCCCGATTTGATGTATGTCTTTGACCTACACTACCGCTTTACCTACGCCAATCAGGCCCTGCTGGACATGTGGGGGAGCAGCTGGGAGGAAGCCATCGGGAAAGGCCTACTGGAAAACGGCTATGAACCCTGGCACGCCCGGATGCACGAGCGGGAAATCGATCAGGTGGTAGCCACCAAACAACCGATCCGGGGGGAGGTGTCCTTTCCCCACGCCACCTTGGGAAAACGCATCTACGATTACGTGTTTGCCCCGGTGCTCAATGAGCAGGGAGAGGTCGAAGCGGTAGCGGGTACCACGCGCGATATTACTGACATCCGGCGAGCCCAGGAACGCATCCAGGAAGGCCAGCGTGAGCTGTTGGCTTTGTTTGAGGAGTCACCGGTAGGCTTGGCTACCATCGGGGCCAATGACCAACTGGTGTTTGAGTGGGCCAATTCCTTTTACGCCGAGTTGGTAGCCCGGCCTGCCCATACCCTGGTGGGCAGACCTTTACTGGAGGCCTTACCTGAACTCAAAGACCAGGGCTTCGATACCATGTTGAAAGAGGTGATGGCAACGGGCATCCCCTTCAGTGCCCATGAAGTAGCCGTAACTATCCGGCGGGAAGCCCAGTTGACTACCATCTACGTAGATCTGGCCTTCCAGCCCCGACAGGGGCAGAAGGGTGAGGTAACCGGTCTCCTGGTGGTGGTCACGGATGTGACCCAACTGGTCATCAGCCGCCAGCAGATCGAAGAAAGTGAGAGCAAACTGCGGGCTATTCTGGCCACGGCGCCGGCGGGCATCGGTGTGTTTGTGGGGCGGGAGCTGGTGATTGAAAATCCCAATCAAACCTTCATCGATATTATGGGCAAAGGTCCCCATATCGTGGGCAAGCCGCTGGGGGAAGCCGTGCCCGAACTACAGAGGGAAGGCCAACCGGTTCTTCAGATCCTTGATAAAGTCTTCACCACGGGTCAGCCCTTCATCTCACCGGTCTCGTTGGTAACGATTGAGCTGAACGGGGTGCTGAATGAAAACTACTATAACATCTCCTATTCCCCCATTTGTACTGCCGCCGGGGAGGTCTACGCCATCCTCACTATTGCCATTGATGTCACTGCCCAGGTGAAAGCCCAGCAGGCACTGGGCCAGAGCGAGCAACACCTACAGCTCTTACGGGATGCGGTGCCAGCCATGATTTTTTACCTCGATGACCAGCAGCGTTACCAATCTTACAATACCGTGTTTCAGGACTGGTTCGGCGTTGATCAACAGGAAGTGCTGGGTAAAACGGTACGGGAGTTTCTGGGGGAAGCCGCTTACCGGCAAACGGAGCCTCACCTGGCCCGGGCTTACGCCGGTCAGTCCGAGCGCTATGAGTTGCTGGCGCCCAGCCGCATGAAACAGGATCGGTGGTTAAGTATCGTCTATACGCCCCACACCAATCAGGCGGGTCAGGTAGTTGGGCTTATTGTGCTGGCGACGGATATCACCCCCAATAAGCGGGTTGAAGCCGAGCTGCGGGGAAGCGAAGAGCGCTACCGGCAGCTGTCGGCCGCCTTAGAAGAGCAGGTCCGGCAACGGACCCTGGCCCTGACGGCGGCCAACGAAGCGTTGAGCACCAGCAATAAAGAACTGGAAGAAACCAACTCCCTATTGAACCGCTCCAATGCCAACCTCCAGCAATTTGCTTACGTGGCCAGCCATGATTTACAGGAGCCCCTGCGCAAGATTCAGCAGTTTGGTGATCTCCTGAAAACGCGGTATACCGACTCGACCGGGGAGGCAGTCGTGTATCTGGAGCGGATGCAGCTGGCGGCCTCCCGGATGTCAACGCTGATTCGGGACTTGCTGGATTACTCGCGTATTTCCACCCGGCGCGATAAGAGTGCGCCCGTCTGTCTGCAGACCATTGTCGCTACTGTGCTCAATACGTTAGACTGGACAATCCAGCAAACCGGGGCTCAGATTCAGGTAGATCCGCTGCCTACGCTTTCAGGCGATGCCTCCCAGCTCGGCCAGCTGTTCCAGAACCTGTTGAGTAACGCCCTTAAGTTTTCAAAGCCAGGGGTGACATCCCTGATTCAGATCCGGTCAGCTCGGGTGTCGTCTGCTGATTTACCCAAGGCGTTAACGCCCCATCGAGCGGGCCATGGCTATTATCGGGTTGACGTGGTGGACAACGGGATTGGCTTTGAGGAGAAATATCTGGATCGCATCTTCCAGGTCTTTCAACGCTTGCACGGCAAAAGCGCGTATGCGGGCACGGGCATCGGGCTGGCCATTTGTGAAAAGGTGGTGGCCAATCATGGGGGGGCGATTACGGCCACCAGCCAGTCGGGTCAGGGCGCCACGTTTAGCGTTTACTTACCCAGCTAAGCATAAGGAGTTAAACGGTGCCTTTGGGTAATTCGGTTGGGTGGCCTTCTATGAGGTATTCTTTCAAACACAACTCTCTTAAAATGGCTCCTGTTTAAGACGAATAGAGTAAAATATATCTGCTCATTAATTCGGGCGTCATTTGTTACGTTGGCGCTTTAACAAGATAGGCTTGTCGGCAGAAGCTAAAAGCTACTGTACGTTCATTCAATTGCTCAACGATCACATCAGGATTGAGTCACTCTGGTAGGGAATGGCCAGATTTTTTGTAAAGGAATTAAGGACTACTCGTTATAATCGCCCGTGAAAACATTATTACTCTCTATCCAAAGTATAGCCCAATCCGATCAGAAATGAGGATACCTCGAAATGACTCACGCCATATAACTCTAGTAGACTACCCTCACAAGAAAGAACTCGCCTAAGCAGGCAAACTCTTAACGTCTCCTTTTGTCAGCTTAAGTTCTTGTACAAGAACTTAAGCTGACCCTAGCTATTCAGAAGTTGATAGCCAGGGGGTCAGCTACACTCTTTTCTTACAATGGCCTGACGGCTTATCAAGCACTCGCTTCTCATCCCTGTTTCAACCAATAGTTAGGTAAGCGCACGAGCTAAAAGGCAGTTACTCATTCGACAAACCCCCAGTTTGGTGCCGGTTACAAATCTACCGTTCAGGGATATATCGGTTACTCGATCCACTTGTTTGAGAAGCTTGTGGTATAATAAATCACCCCGCTTTGGCGGTTGATCCACAACGGTATAGGACCTATCGCAGTAGACGATTGTAAAATGATCCATACAGGTTTTAGTCGGCTGTACCGGACGAAGGAATCATGGTCGTTTCCGTAACCAGTTTCAAACTAGGCGTAAAGTTACAACGCTTCATTCGACCACCAATAAAAGGGGAAACAAAAGCAGGCCCCACAAGCCGTTGTCAGACGAATTGGTAACGGCCTTAAAGGCCGGGCAAGTAGAAAAGTAAAAAGTACGCCAACGATGACGGTGTTGACCGCCCGCCTGGAACGCACTCCATATAGCCAGTCAATAAATAAAGAATAACCCTTACTTCACCCGCTGGTTTACTTCATAAATTAATCAACGTTCATGAAAAACAAGTTCTTCGCTCGACTCCTATTACCGCTCATAGTGGTTAATTCTGTTTTACTAGCCCTGACTGCTTGCCAGGATCACCGCCTTCCTCAACCCGGTCAGACCATTCAACCGAGTGGCCCCAAGCCCGACTGGGCCCCGACGATTACCCCCCAGATGCAGGCCGTCATCGAAGAACTAGGCCGGCTGGCGCCCACCCCCATCGAGCAATTAACCCCTCAACAGGCCCGCCAGCAACCATCCTTCAAAGATGCCGTCAATTCGCTACTCGACAAAAATAAAATCCCACGCCCTACGGCCAATGTGACCGTAAGTCAGCAAATGATTCCGGGCGCGGGGGGCACACCCATTCGGATTGTCGTTTATAAACCCAACAATGTATCGGGAACACTACCCGTCATCGTCTACTATCATGGGGGCGGCTGGGTCATTGCCAGTCCCGAAGTGTATGAATACTCCACCCTGGCACTCGCTGAAGAAACGGGAGCCATTGTGGTATCGGTCGATTATCGACTGGCGCCCGAGAACAAATTTCCAACTGCGCACGAAGATGCCTTTGCGGCCTACAAGTGGGTGAAGCAAAATGCGGCCAGCCTCAATGGTAATCCCGCTAAAGTAGCCGTTGCCGGTGAAAGTGCGGGGGGGAATATGGCGATCACGGTCAGTATGATGGCCCGCGATCAAAACCTTGGGTTGCCGGTTCATATCTTATCGGTGTTCCCCGTGGCCAACAACGACCTGAATACCCCGTCGTATTTGCAATATGCCCAGGCCAAGCCCCTGAGTAAAGCGGGCGTGCAGTAT
>NZ_JAPLET010000030.1 GCF_026391055.1 Spirosoma sp.
GGGTCAACACCCCCGGCGACGGAAACCCGGCTAACAACCAGGCTACACCCGTGACGGCAGGACCCGTAGCGCCCGCACTGGCACCGGATTTGGTGATCACCATCGGCCAGCCTTTCCCGGCCCTCACGGTTGGGGTGACCAGTACGTTGCCCATCTCCGTGAGCAACATCGGTACGGCGGTCACGACAGGGCCTATCATCGTCACGGTGAATGTGCCAGCCAACATTACCGTACCCGCCAGCTTCACCACCGGCAACTTTGGTTGTGTGGTAGCTTCGGGGACGGTGACCTGTACCAGCAATACCCCCATCACGGCGGGTAGCAGTACGACATTAGCCGTACCGCTCACCCCGACAGCGGGAGCAGTGGGCAGCACGCCAACCTTCACCGGCGGGGTGAACACCCCCGGCGACGGAAACCCGGCCAACAACCAGGCTACACCCGTGACGGCAGGACCCGTAGCGCCCGCACCAGTGTCAGCATTATCGCTGAGGGTGAAAGTTTTACTGCAAGGGGCGCTTATCAACTCATCGGCTAGTCCGCTCATGCGTGACGACTTGCGGACGGGGGGCTATTTGCCAATGACAACGCCTTACTCGGCTGCGGTTAGCCCACGCTTTGCTCAAACGGGTGGCGGTGGTGGCGAAACCACAACGGCTACCGTGCTAACGGCCAATGGAGGTACGCCCAACGCCATTGTGGATTGGGTACTGGTTGAACTACGGGATGCTGCCAATTCAGCAAACATAGTCGCCACTCGATCCGCCCTGGTTCAACGCGACGGCGATGTCGTACTGGCATCTGATGGCACATCGCCCCTTTCGTTCAGTTCACTGACCGGCAGCAGTTACTATGTGTCGATTAAACACCGAAACCATCTGGGTGTGATGACGGCAACGGCCATACCACTGAGTAGCACGACAACGCTGGTTGATTTCACCACGCTGTCGGCAGCCGCCACCTACGACAAATCGACGGCAGCTATCAATTATGATGGTCTGGAAATGGTGACGGTTGGTGGGAAGCGAGCCTTGTGGGCAGGTAATGCCAATCATGACAACAAGGTGAAATACGTAGGCGGGCTGGATGATAACACGACGATTCTCAACGACGTAATCAACGCCCAGCCAGGTAATGCCACACCTGCCTACAACTACGACCTTGCGTATGGTTATTTCTACGGCGATGTCGATATGAATGGAAAGGCCAAATACCAGGGAGGGGTTAACGACACGTCGATCATCTTCAGCAATGTGTTAGCGCTCTATTCCTTAAATGTTCAGGGAGGTCAGGTGTATAACTACGACTTATTTATTGAGCAGTTGCCGTAATCTAACGAGCCGACAGAGTGACCTACTCTGTCGGCTTTAACTAAACAAACGCTAAACATTCTTACAAATGAAATTCCTGTCTTCGCTTATTGTATTAGTCGGACTAGCTTTTACTGGCTATTCACAAGGACTGATCGACTTAACATTACGATACAACATCGGTCAGAGCCGATATGAGGTCTATGCACGGCCTACTTTCTCACAAGCTAATTTCAACTGGGGGAGTGCTCAGGTATCGGTGGCCGCTCCTGCATCAATCGCCAACTCGCCATTTGTGGTGACCAGTGTGGCCGGTGGCGGTTGGGATGATGTGTCGCAGGTATATGCCCCTGCAGTTGCCTCGACGCTGGATTTTCACGGTATTGGCTCGCAGGGCAAAAAAATAGACCTGGTGACTAACCAGGAAACGCTGCTGTTTTATTTCACGCTGCCCCAGGGAAATTGCGTACCCGGGTTACGTCTGTATGTGAACGGTAGTGATCCCAATTCGGCGGGTGCCGGTATGCAGGGGGGGGACTTCACCAACGTTGTTTACACCACCAGTACCAACCAACAGCAAACCAATTTGTATCAGGCTAACTACGCAAATACAGGAACTGTCTGTACCGTCTGCAACTTAGTGGCTCCTACGCTGAGTAAGTAATCAAATTTCGAGTGTCCAGAAAATGGGTAAAGACCCACCAAGTGCATGATCCACTTTTTGTTTTCAAATTTCAGATGGCGGTTTATTCTGATCGCGCTTCTGCTCCCGATAACGACCTGGGCAGTTCCAACAGAAGCGGTAAATAAATCCGTATCTACTGGTATGGTATGGGCCAGTGATACCGATGGAGATGGCGTACCGGATACCAGCGATTTGTGTCCGGGGACACCCGCCGGTACGAGCGTGAACGCCTATGGTTGCCCGCTAACGCTGGCCAGCTGCGACTTCACCTCATCCACCATCACCCTCAAATCCAGCGGTGGCAGTGGTAGCGGAACCACCCAGTACGTGCTGGCCGATTCGGTCGGCATCATTGTCCGGGTAAGTTCGACGGCCACTTTTTCGGGCTTGGCGGGTAGCCGTACGTACATGGCACTCTCCATCACTCATGATGGATCGGTGAGCAACCTAAGCGTAGGTCAGCCACTAAGCAGCGTGACAGCGACCTGCTTCGACTGGTCGGATGCGCTGCCCATTCGAGTTTGTGTGAGCTTACCTCCACCTCCACCTCCGCCAGCTACCTGCGACTACAGGATTGGGATGCCGATTACGCTAACCAGCGCAGGCGGTAGCCCATCAACGGGTACCTTAACGCGGTATGTACTTGTTGCCAGTAACGGTGTGATTACACAACTGAGTAGTTTGGCCTCGTTTTCTTCGGTCGGGCTTACGAGTGGACAGTATAGTGCGTATGCCCTGATTTACACAGATGATCAAAGCATTCAGAATCTACAGGTAGGTAAGGCGTTTTCTACCGTAACGGCTCAGTGTCTTGCCGTGTCATCGCCCTTGTTGCTGACACTTTGTGATGCGGTTTGTCCACCGTCTTGCATACCCATTACGGTTCGCCGAATACGCTAATAAAGAAATGACCAGATACCCTATTAACTGTTTTACCATGCGAACGATATTTCTTTTCTGGTCAGGACTTCTGGCCACTACGCTAGCCATTGCACAGCCAGTTCAAGTTACCCATAGTGTATCACAGTTTGCTGTTAACCTGACATATAACAGTGAGCAAAGTCGTTACGAAGTGTATGCCCGGCCTAACTTTAAAAGTAACCGGTTTAACTTGGGGCCTTCCCAAGTATCTATTGTCGTGCCAAAGTCGATTGCCGATCAACCCCTGGCTATCTACAGCGAGACGGCCCGCTGGTCGGATTATTCAACCGTGTTTGCGCCTGCTGCGGCTCCTGAGGAGGACTTTCATGGCATTCACAGCATGGGCAAACTGATCGACTTCGAGGAAAATACCCCTTTTCTGTTGTTTACGTTTTCGCTGCAAGGCGGCTATACGGAAGGCGTTCGACTGTTTGTAAATGGACAGGACCCTACGTCGGACAAGATGGGTATGAAGGGGGGCGATTTTGGTAATATCATTCAGGATTTTACCGGTAAAGACTACTTTATGGGCGCCTTTGATAAAGCTAGCCTGAATCAATTGGCTAGCGCCCCTACAGAACTTAAAGACCCAACAGTGCTCGTGTACCCAAACCCGATTGCTGGCGATGCCTTTACGGTTACGGCCCAGCAGTATAACCCTGGCGAACGGGTACGGCTTCGCTTACTGTCGGCTTCAGGGGTTGAATTCCGGTCAATGGAGGAGGATGTTACCAAACTTATCTCCTACCGGATGCCGGTGCCCAGCCAGGCTGGGGGACTCTTTTATTTATCCGTTGAGCGTATCAGCGAGATGAAGGATATGGCTGGCCCCAAAAAGTTGTACAAGAAACTGGTGATCAGCAAGTAACCAGTAGTCAGGATCGCGGGCGAAGTTGACAAATCAGCTTTGCCCGCGATCCTGTTTTTAGACACCAAAGCCTATTGATAATCTTATCTCTGATATAGATTTTGAGTGTTATTTCCTTTACGCCCCGTAACAACGGCCCGGCCTAAAGGGATAAATCCGCTACCCAAGAAATTAAAATAGGTAGCTAACTAATGAGAGGAACCCTAAAGACAACCACCTATAAGGCCGAACAGGCAGATATCCCGTTTAATTAGCTATAACATATAATCGGTATACTTTTTATAATACCTAGCCCAATTTTTGGTACTGTATTTGTTCCATTCATTAGATAAAAACGGGCCGATTCAATATGGAGTGTCTTTCCTCTATTATAAGAAATAACTGCCGATTGATGCGACTGCTGGTTTGCCTGTTTTCGTTCAGTATCTATACCCTAACCGGTTTTGGACAGGCAGTACCGACGAGCGTACTCGGGAAAACCGGTGATTACTCCTACATGTGGTGGACCAACAAAGCCAAGACCTCGCCACAGAAAGGTTTTGCCATCAAGAGCAACTACTACGCGCTATCGTTTGATTACACGAACCTGACCATCAGTAATTTTCTAATCAATAAAGCACCCACTACGTCAGACGTTAGCCTGCGCGAGGCCCAGAGTCAGAGCTTCCCCACAGTCGACCCGACGGCAGTTACCTATTCGATTCTCCAGAACACAAGCCGCTACAGAGCTATATCGACGTCTAACCAGATGGAGGATTGTCAAGTAGTGGAAAGCGGAAAATACGTTCAGCGCCGATTCATCGAGAAGGTTAATTTTCAACCTGGTGCTCCGGCTCAGGATGTATACAATACCGGTGTCGAGGTGGCCGCCTGGCCAGACCGCTTAACGTTGCTGATGCGCTACACACCCACAGCTGCCGTAACCGCTGGTACGCTGGAGATGACCTGGACCGCCCCCGCTGCCTATCCGACCCTGATCCAGAACGGTGCCGTTCAGGGTTTCAAAGCCGCCGATGGCAGTGGGTTTTTGTTTCTAAAAAGCAGTGCAAGCACATCGTTCTCCGTCAATGCCTCGACACGCACGGTTACGGCTCAGACAGCCGCCGGTACCTGGACGGCTGGCCAGGAAAGAAATGTAGGTATTATTATTTATCCCATTGCGGCTAACATCGACGCCAGACTCCTTGAACTGGCCGCTGTTGAAAGCCAGCCACTGGCCATCACAGCTCAGCAAACCTCACCAACCAGCACGTCCATTGACGTACAGTACGATCAGGATATGGGTGCGTATCATTTCGATCTGCGTAACGACGGAAATACGGCCTATTATTCGGCGTCGAGCAACAACCGAATCGAAAAAGTCGCGTTTTCGATACCCAACACAACCGCTACCGATCGGGTCGTTCGGCTTAATTTCGCTAAGGAGCGCAAATGGAAGAGCGGAGATGCAAAAGGGCCGTATGACGATGTGTTCGGCGTAACCGGATTATCGGCCGTATTGCGGGATAATCAGGGGAATCCGGTGGGGTTACCCGTTCAGTTAACGAAAAACTTCCACCCCGGTCCCGATGCCAACAATGTTCCAAACCACTACTACCGGGGGGTGTGGTATCATGGCTACAGCCAGTTGGTGATTCCGGCCAATACCACCCTGTCGCTCGAATATGTGAGCGTCAATGCACTCTGGGGTACGTTACCCGCAGCGTCGGAATCCCAGGTGAGCCTGGTGGGGTGCTGCTTTAACTTCCTCTGGAATCAACAGGCGATTGGCTCCTGGGGCGAAACCATTACCTATGGTGTTTCTCTGGATACGACCAGCTCGATCATCAATGATTTTCGGCCTTTATACCTGAAGTGGAAAGATGGAGGACTGTATAATCTGGGCGGTAATCACGGGGGGGCGGGCCTACTCAACTACACCCGGTCTGATGGGAAGCGCAGCATGCACACCAACGTGCGAACGCAGTATAAGCGGTACAGCCCCAACCTGACCGAAACCACCTATGCCGGGGTCAGCGACGACGATAAGCTGAATCTGGAATATAGTACAGCTATTTATCGAAGTGAAGACATGACGCGCGGACTGTATAAGGTCCGTATGAAAGTCTTACAAAACACTAAATTCAAAAATTTCTCAATTTTCGAATTAGGTACGTACTGGTATCACGCCACGAAGTCCGCTAAACTGGCCGTGGGCAATACCGATGGCCTGACCGAAGAGTGGAATGCAACCATTAACGGGACCAACGCGGTCATTGGTGCGGCCAGACCCATGACGGGCCGGGTACCCTGGGTGTCGATGCACCAATCTGAAACCAGCGAAGCCCCTTCGGCGCAGTTTTACGATGCCAACCGGGGCTTTGTGATTCGGTCGTGGAAAGCGCAGATCAACTGTCAGCCCGCCATCCCCTATCTGGTCGAGAATTCGGTGGCAGCGGCTAACTTCGCCAACGGGGGTAACAGCTCTAACCTCTACATCACCACGCCACCCGGTGTTACCGAATTTAAAGCCGGTGATTACATTGAGGCCGATATTGAGGTGTTTCTCCTCCCCAAAGTAGCGGCCAATTACTATGGCACAAATCAAAACCTGAAAAATGCACTCGCTACCAAAGCTGATACCTGGCAAATGGTTTACCGCGAAGCCACGGGCAATGACCTGACGGTAACGGCGCAAAAGGGAACGGTTCTCGCCAAGTATCCGATTCGGATTGGGACGACAGCCAATGCCGCTGTTTTTCAGGTAAAAGGAGGAATGGGTTACGTACCCGTTACCTTCAGTGGCGTGTCGGATTACCAGAAAAATACGCTCTATATTCGGCAAAACAACCAGTGGAAGGCGATCAACCAGGCCGTGTATGGCAAGGATTTCTGGCAAACGGATTTCGACCCGGCTACGCAAACCTGGGACCTTACGTTCAACATCAACCTGGACTCACCAAACGACATTCCCCAAACTCTGACCTATGCTTTTGGCGACACGCTCCAGGCTCAGTTTTGTGGTGGAGCTATTCTTTCGTCGGCCATCGACTCGCTGAACCATGCCACCTGTGGGCTGTCGAACGGCAGGGCTATGGCCATTGTGCAGGGAGGGCTGGCACCGTACACCTACGCCTGGACCACCAGCCCGGTGCAAACAACACCGTTGGCGATTGATCTGGCTCCCGGCTCGTATACCGTAACAACGACCGATGCCGCAGGATGCACAACCACCAGTCAGGTAAGCCTTACGCAAACACCAGCCGTAAGCCTTTCGATCACATCCGTTACCTGCGCTCCGGATCTAAAGACCTATTCGATCACGTTTTCGTCAGATGGTACCGTAACGACCAATGTGGGTTCACTTTCGGGAACCACAGTGAGTGCCATACCCGCCGGGCAACTGGTTAGTCTGACTGCCTGTTCGGGGAGTTGCCTGACCGTTGTATCGGCCACAAACGACTGCCCCTGTCCGGTTATAAACCCGCCGGTTAGTGGGGGAGATAAAGCCGTCTGTTTGGGTACGGCCTTGCCCCCGCTGACGGTAACGGTGGGCATTGGCGAGTCGGCCAACTGGTATGATAGCGCGGGAAACTTGATGGCATCGGCAACGACAACATATATGCCCACCACTGAGGGGAGTTATTTTGCTGAAGCCTACAGCATCCTTTCCGGCTGCAAATCGACTACCCGAACGACCGTAACCGTAACGGTTAACGCCCTGCCCACGATCACCATCGACCCGAATCAGATCCGCTGTTCGGACGACGCCCTGACGTACGAACTCGCCTATACTGCCACTGCTAACGCGGTAGTGACGACCACCATAGGCGTTCTGGATACGGCTGCAAGCAAAGTAACCGGCATACCAACCGGCCAGCCGGTACTACTGACGGCTACCCTCAACAGTTGTACGGCAACCGCTACAGCGACTCAAAGCTGTACGGCAACCACGGTATCGGTTACGGTTACGGCGGGCGATTGCCTGTCGGCTACCAATCAGTATACCATTAGCGGAGTGCTATCGGTGACGAGTGCTGTTGCAGGTTCTGCCACCGTTACAGACGGAACGGCTTCTACGACCATTCCGGTTACGGCTGGAATCAGTGCAGTACCTTACTCGCTAAGTGGACTGACCAGCGGTACAGGGCTGCATACGGTGTTGGCCAGTTATGCCAGTCAGTCGGCCATTACTACCTATACCGCCCCCCTTTCGTGTACAGTTGCCGCTCCGATGCTGACGGTGGTGGTCAGTACACCCGTCTGTAATTCGGTCATCGGCACACCGACTGCCAACCAATATACGGCCACGGTCACCGTCTCGCTGAGCAACGTGGTAGCCAGTACCCTGACCATCACCGACAATGGCACCCCCATTAGTAGCCTCAATATCGTAGCGGATCAGGCCACGGCCAGCTTTCTCGTATCCGGGATCAGCAACGCGGCCAGCCACACCGTGGTGGCGATCCTGACGGGCGGGATCTCCGCCAGCATGATCTACACCGCCCCCGTAGCCTGTACGGTTTGCTCGATGAGCATCACGACCAGCACATTACCCAACGGTCAGGTGGGGACGGCCTACAACCAGACCATCAGCACCACGGGCGGCACGGTCCCGCTGACCTTCGCGGTCACGGCAGGCACGTTGCCCCCTGGACTGAGCCTGAATACGACCACGGGTGCTATTGCCAGTACAACAACCAGTGCCACAACCAGCGGCTTCACGGTAAAAGTGACGGATGCACTGGCCTGCACGGTGGCTCAGTCCCTGTCGATTACCATCGCAGCCCCGCCCCCATGCGCACTGACGGCGACAGCGACGCCGATCTCGTGTAACACGGCGACGAGTACCTACGCCGTTACCGGCGTCATCAGTCTAACCACCGCGATAACGGGTACGGCAACCATTACCGATGGCAGCCAGACGACCACGGTAGCAATAGGTAGCGGGGATATTTCGGTTCCCTATACGCTGGCTGGACTACCTATCGATGGGACTAACCATACCCTGAGTGTGAGCCTGCCGGGTTGTGGAACCACATCGACTATCTATACCGCACCGGCGAGCTGTTTGTGTACTTCACCAACTTGTTACCCTACGGTAGTGAGTAAAAATTAGGCTGTTTGTTTATCAAAGTCTTAAAAATTCATATTCTGTAAAAGGCTACAATACTTACTAAGTACGAGCTTTTACTTGCTATCCTACAAGTCCAGAATAAGTTGAGCCTTTATCTACAACGCAATACCGTTGAGTCAGCTGTCTTTCTGTTAGCTCCCCGCGCCGAGCCAATCATTTTCAGCCAATTCCCACAGGTAAAACGTTCAATAAGCAGACTAAATCCGTTAAGTATTCCTCGGCTACCTTATGTTGGCCTGCTATTTGCTAAAGTGGCCTGGATTCTTAGAAGTAAGTAAAGTCCACAGCTATAAGAATAGCCTTCGCCGTTTGTCTACTAATATTTGTTGTTTGTCACTAAATCTTAGTCTCTTTTCGGCATCAGCATAGTATTTGCCCATTAGCTATCTGGCCATCATATGTCATCGCTTGTGCAACCGCTTCCTACGGATCAGAGCGATCAGTCAATCGTTACAACTTAGGGCAGACTATGCGATTAATGTCTAAATACCCTTTACAATTCAGATACGTTTCAGGAGCTGTTCGACCTCTGCTATCAACTTATCTGAGTTCTCCCGAGAGGGAACAGATCTATTTCAGGCACTTACCATCTAGGGATAGCAGGGACCAACACCTGTCTATCCACCAAAAGGCATTTGCATCTCAGATGGTCAGCAATCAGCGGTTGACATTATTCAATTGTTTGATCGGTCTATCTGATGCGGACTATTTACCGCATTTCTTTTTGCCAGACTCACCATGCCAAACGTACTGACCCGATTTTCATATTTCCAACGTGTGCCTTTTACGCAGAAGCCCGCGCAAAGAGCGTTTATTTCAACCATTATGAAGCTACTACTACAAGAGTGCTGGCTGCAGTTTGTCAACCACTTGAGGTGGTTTCTGGCAGCCCTGATACGTGTTATGCCGGTTATGCCGACGGTAAGCAGGCTACCCAGACCTGGTTCCTGCGAAGAGCCCGTTCAGGAGGCTTCCCGGGTTGGGAACCAGAAACGATTTGAGACCAATACGCCTGTTCGGGGACCAACCCATACTGGGTCGGCAAAAGGTCTATTGAACCGATTTGCCGCTTCGACACAGGCGCTTATCTCCTACAAATCAGTTTGTTTACTGACCATACTATTACTTTTTGCTAGTAGTGGTGCCTGGGCGCAGAATGCACCAGATGGGTGTACCAACACCATTATGCTGGTGGCTGAATACAAGCGACCTGTCAACGGAACTCCGGTTCCCGGCGAGATCATGACCATCCAGTTCAACGGGTCCAATCCACCGAACTGTAGTTTGCAAGGTGGTGGCGAAGGGATTGTGGTCGATAGCAGAAGGGGGCGGGCTTATCTGGCTGACATTGCCGCGCAAACTCTTTCCGTTTATGACTATAGACAAGGTAAAATTATTGCCACAATCGGGTTGGCCGGTAGTCCGCTGGACGTAACGATTTCTAATGATGGCAACTCCATCTATGTCAATACGGCCGACGGGACGATTAGTATAATTTCGGCTTCTTCGCTTTCGGTTGTCGGTTCGACCAACAGCCTTGGCTCGTCGGGTAGCCCCTGGGGTATTGCGGTCAACCCCGCTAATGGCGATGTCTATTACACACAAAACTTTTTTCGTAACGACGATCCGGACTTATTACCTTCTGAAACGGGCCATAGCGGCTTATCTCGGACAGATGCAAACTTAGGCGCATCGACGTTCTTGGGTGACAGTCCAACCGGTACTAACTACCGGGGTGCTGTTTTCGGACCGGACGGAAATCTGTACGTTGTGTTGGCGGGTAACCCCCGTAACGGAATTCATGACGCAGTCCTGAAAATGGACGCGAACGGTGGGATTATCAGCACCTTTAATTTACCTGATCGTACGGTGGCTACTGGTCTTGCCAGTAATGAGCCTTACGATATAGCCTTTGGACCGGATGGCAATATCTATGTGACCACGTTTTACGGCGATTGCGTCATACGGGTCGATGCCGGTTCAGGTTCGACCAGTACCTACCTTCCGAACGTACCTGACTCCTTCGGAAAAGGAATTGCCTTCGTTTGTGGCGAAATCGTTTGTCCCAACGCCTGCCCCAGTGTTAATAGTGAACAGGCTTGTGCTGGTACGAGCACCGTGTTAACCGTGCTGGATTGCGTCGGTACGGTAACCTGGAGCGATGGGCCTATTGGTAACACCCGAACCGTGAGCCCCAGTGTGACAACAACCTATACAGGTACCTGTGACCAGTTCAAGAGTGGCTGTTCGGGTAATGTCTCGGCTACAATTACAGTAGTTGGACCATCTATCACGGCGGGTACGCCAGCCTGCGACGCGAGTGGGACTACGTACTCCGTTAATTTTACACCGGGCGGCACTACAAACAGTGTGACCTCGTCGGCGGGTACCGTCAGTGGCAACAGCGTGACAGGTATTCCGGTTGGGACGGATGTAACGTTGACGGCTACCTCTCCCGATGGCTGTCCGGCAAATACGATTACCATTACCTCGCCTAATTGTACAGTACCCTGCACCAACCAACCCACCATCAGTGGGTCGGGTACCTGTGATGCCAGCGGCACCACCTATACCATCAACTTTACGACCGGCGGGGGCGTCTCGACGGTAACGGCCTCGGCGGGTACGGTTAGCGGCAACACCGTGACGGGTATTCCTGTGGGCACCAACGTAACCCTGACGGCCAACCCAAGCAGCGCAGCCTGTACAGCTGCTACGACCACCGTGAATTCCCCCAACTGTACGGTTCCCTGCACCAACCAGCCCACCATCAGTGGGTCGGGTACCTGTGACGCCAGCGGCACCACCTATACCATCAACTTTACGACCGGCGGGGGCGTTTCGACCGTAACAGCCTCGGCGGGTACGGTTAGCGGCAACACCGTGACGGGTATTCCTGTGGGCACCAACGTAACCCTGACGGCTAACCCAAGCAGCGCAGCTTGTACCGCAGCTACCACCACCGTTAGTTCACCCAACTGTAACCCCGCCTGCCTCAACCCACCCTCGATCAGTGGCACCGGGGTCTGTGATGCCAACGGCACCACCTACACCATCAACTTCACCAGTAGCGGGGGTATCTCGACCATAACCGCATCCGCTGGTACGGTTAGCGGCAACACCGTGACGGGTGTTCCGGTGGGCACCAACGTGACCCTGACGGCCAACCCCAGCGATGCAGCCTGTGTGGCGTCTACCAACATTGTCACCTCGCCCAACTGTACGGTTCCCTGCACCAACCAACCCACCATCAGTGGGTCGGGCACCTGTAATGCCAACGGCACCACCTATACCATCAACTTCACGACCGGCGGGGGCGTCTCGACGGTAACAGCCTCGGCGGGTACGGTTAGCGGCAACACCGTGACAGGTATTCCTGTGGGCACCAACGTAACCCTGACGGCCAACCCAAGTAGTGCAGCCTGTACAGCCGCTACGACCACGGTGAATTCTCCTAACTGTACAGTACCCTGCACCAACCAGCCCACCATCAGCGGGTCGGGTACCTGTAATGCCAACGGCACCACCTATACCATCAACTTCACGACCGGCGGGGGCGTCTCGACGGTAACCGCCTCGGCGGGTACGGTTAGCGGCAACACCGTGACGGGTATTCCTGTGGGCACCAACGTAACGCTGACGGCTAACCCTAGCAGCGCAGCCTGTACCGCAGCTACCACTACCATTACCTCGCCTGCCTGTACCTTACCCTGTTCGCTGAGCATTTCGGCGGCCCCTGGCCCTTGCGTTCAGGCTACTAATCTGTATACCGTAACGGGTACCCTAACGCTGACTAATGCTGTCGCCGGAACGGCCACAATTACGGACGGGAGTGTGAATACAAGTGTTATTGTTACGGCCGGAGCCACCTCAGTATCGTACACACTAACAGGATTAACCTCAGGCGTAACCCAGCATACAGTTAGTGTCAGTCTGCCGGGTTGCGGTACGGCCACGAGAACGTATATAGCACCCGACGGGTGTTTATGCCCGTCGCCAAACTGTTATCCAACCACAATCACTAAAAACTAGAATATCTAAACAGTTATACTAATAAGAGCAGCCCGGTATTCTTTCACGAGAGTACCGGGCTGCTCTTATTAGTATAACTGTTTAGATATGGCCTACAGCTATCTACACATTTGGCATCTAAATCTGTCTTATTATACTACCTACACTTTAATCCATGGGACTCCTGAAAGAATCGTCCATATACACAAACCGCTGACTGTTCCCAGAATTTATTTATAGTTTATGTCAACCTGACAGGTTGGTTTCCCTGGACGAACAACTGAGCAAGCGCTGTCACCCTCGTGAATTCAGATCAGACAATGGCTGGTCTTCAGGACATGTACGGCAACATTCTCGTCTATCCGGAGTCGATCTTTTCCGATATTGATGGCAACACGATTCATTGCTTTCTCACACTGGTAAACAAAAATTAACATCAGGGAGTAGGGTTTCCTTTATTATTCATGCCCGGTCTTTACTAGAGATCGGGCTTTTTTTATTTAATGAAACAGGCAGTGCTTATACCGCATGAGTAGATTATAACAATTTTCATTTGCAAGCTAGATACATATCAGCCAAAGTAAGCTTATAGTTTATGTTCGGTATACATCACATGTATACTGTTAATAATATTTCGAATACTAAATACATATTTATTTTACTTTATTAACGTCGTATACCATCTATCAATAACGTTGATTATCCCCTAAAGCCGTTGATTATCCCCATAATCATCTCATTTAATGGATTTAGCATAGCATTTGCTTTAGAAAGTTCACTACACACTTTCGTTAACCAAACCCTTCTAACTATCACAAGTTGCGTTTAAAACCATGCAAAACGTATTATCACAATTTCAGTTTTTGACATCGGATAGGTCTACCGATACTTCATGTATCTACAAATCAGTGGCTCATATCAACTTGCATCGACCTGGTAAACCAGGCATATATAGAGCAACTCTATCGTACCTGATGCTGGCATTTGGCATATCGCTGCTGTTAGTGCCAAACCGATTATTCGGGCAGGTAACAACTACCGGCCTAACCTGTAATTGTGACGAATACATCTATTTAAATGAACCAGGCTCTCGGCAAGTACATAAGTTTAGAGTAGAGAGTAATGGCAACCTAACTGAAATTTTAGTTGGCGGAAACCCCTGGTATCCGGGCAACTACCCATTCAGCGAGTTACCAAGCCCGCATGGCTTGGGAACGGACATCAATGGTCGGCTCTACATTGGTGAAACTGGTGGTGGTGGTACCCACGTTCGGCAATTCACCACCAATGGCATTATTTCTCCTACCAGCACCTTTAACCTGCTTGTTGACGATACAAACCAGAATACGTTCAGTATAGGCAATACATTCTATATCAATGCCGACAATGGCCCAAAGGCTTATGACCTTTGTACCGGGCAATTTATAGGGCAGGTTTGTTTGAACAGTTCGGCGGGGATTCAGGTAACTGGTCAGAACCTCTGGGGGCTGACTTACAATCCCAAAACGGAAATGGTATATGCCAGTTCCCGAAGTAGAGGTTCCGGTGTTCCAGCCGGAAGCGCGGGTAATATATGGGCCTTTAGCCGAGCCCAGCTTGAGGCCGCTCTGGCCAATGGTAGCTGTATCAACCCTATTATTAAGGAAGGGCCTTCGGAAACGATCAATGTGGGCGAGAAATTCATGCCAAACTCAGATGGAGGTGTTTTTGGCGTTGTCAGCGATAATCAAAAAAACATTTATGTAGTAAAAAGCAGCATCGACGGTGGTCCGGTAGCCAACGCCAGAGGCTCTTATATACTGAAATATGATCCCCAGGGTGGATTTATTGCCCAATCGCAACCCAGTAGTGTAACGGGGGCCGGTATTGCAGGAATTGGTATTATCTGGTCGGAGGGTACAAACAAACTGTATATGTCAAACCTGAACAGTGCAGCATCGGAGGACTGTATATCTGCCTTTGATGCCAACACGCTGGCGTATATTGGAACCGTCGTACCAAACCCACCCAACGGCACGGGTGGCTCTAAGGCATTAGCCATTATTAAGGAATGCTGTCCCAGCCCGGCGGTGGTTAACATCGACCAGACCTTCTGCGGCAAAAACCTCAACCAACAGATATTCCTCCAGGAACTCCTAAAATGCGAAGGAATCATTGGCGAAGGAAGCTGGTCGGCCGATCCAGCCAACGTTGGTCTTGCCTATGATGAGTGTTCGAAATCCATCCAACTCACCTCAGCGAACGCCTGCGGTAAGTTTGTCCTTAAAAATGTTGGCGGTACCTGTGGTAATTTCACGATCAACGTAAATGTCAGTAATGTGCTGGTTACGGCTCCGGTTATCACTGGCAATCAAACCGTATGTGCTAATCAGGGAGACCCTACGCTCATAACCATCGCTACCCCGGCTACAGCCAACGGCACAGTAACGTTACAATGGCAAAAAAGCACTACCTCCTGTACCGATGGTTTTACCGATATTACCGGAGCCACCGGTTTCAGCTACGACCCGCCTGCCATTAGCCAAACGACCTATTACCGGATCGTGGCCACCGCCAAAGGTACCTGTAGCTCGGGCACCTGTTCCGATAATAGTAACTGCGTAACGGTTACCGCGTCGATCCCGCCTTCAATTAACTGCTATCCTACCACGGTGACCAAAAATTAAATAGAATACGCGGTGTGTCTGAAATAGCCTGTTCAGCTAGCTTCAGACACACCGCGTATCTATCATCTTTCATAGTTATCCCCTGATACAGTCTGATCAAACCCGCTTAACATTTATCCGGGGCGGCATCACTTTTGTAGGCCTGTTGCGATCGAAGCCTCACAAATCCTTCAAGTTCGGTTTTATTGCTAACTGATACTTGTTTTGATCATAACCGCCGGTAGCCTCTGTGTGAATGGGCAATCAATTACCGGAAGGACAGCTTTACCCTCTCCGATCTGACCACTGGTATAACCTACCGGGTATAATTTACCTTACATAAAAGCCCCGTTAGGACGTCCTTAACGGGGCTTTTATGTTGTAGATAGCCCTTTACGTCTAGTAAAGGCTGGCTATCTGCCTTTGTTCATCGTCGACTTATTTACCAATAAACGTGATGAAGCACCAGACTTGAAAGAAGCATCCAATGGCGATTCAGGCTAGTGATAGGGTCGTTTTTAGGGCGAATATTAATAGGTATGGCCCCTACAGGCACTTGCCAGACATTTCCAAAAGCCAGCCGATTAAGTTGGTTCACTTTTTGTAAACAATATATATTAAATACAATACAGCGTATCCTACTTCTGAGTACAGAGAGTGACAATGTCGTTTATTTCCATATATCTGTTGATTGTCCCCATCCCCCCTTGCTAACTGTGATCTAGCATAGCATTTGCCGAAGAATTCACTGTCGTGTATACACGGTTTTCGGAGTCAGAAAAGACTTTGCCACTTCGCGTCCATACGTATTCATCAGATAGTAAAAATTTCTGGCAGATTATGCTCTCAAAGATTACATCCTATCATCCGTCAGGGTCGCTACAAAAAGGCTACCCCGCCCCTTTGTATTCGCCCTGGTTTCGGCTTTCTCTCAACGAGCAGGTCGGGGGTGGGATGTACTCAATTGGCTACCAAGCAACCAGATGTTCACCTCAAACCCACCAACTAGTCTCTAAGGCGGCCTGCCAGACCATGCAAAACGTCTCACCCAGATTCCCTAGTACAGCCTCGCAACGGCCTTCCCCGGCATCCGCTGCAACAACTTTTAGATCAACCACTATGAAGCAATTACTACAAACTTGCTGGCCGCCAGTATTAAACTACCTGAGGTGGTTTTTGGCGGCTTTGTGTCGCGTCGAGCCTGGTTTGCCGGTATTCCGGAGGCTACGTACTGCGGGAACCTCATCGCCCCGAAAGCAGCGGTATTGGCCTGTGCGACAAAAGTGGGATAAACACACGCAGGAAATCAGGGGACCTGCCCTATTGAATAACGCCAATACACTGAAGCGCAACGTAGTAAGTGCGCTGCTGATCCTGTTGCTGGGCGGGATATATACTGCAAACGCCCAAAATGCGAGTACAATTTGTACCACACCGATAACCTATACGCTGAATACTGGCGAAACCTACACGGCGACGGCACAGGCCGGATTGACCAATTATCAATGGTATAAAAACGGGGCAATAATAGGCGGAGCTACATCTGCCGCCTATACTGTTACCTCAATTGGTACTTATACCTGGACGGCGAAAGATGTCGCTGGCTGTTCCGCAACAGAATGCTGTCCCATCGACTTCATCCAGGCTTCCTGTACGCCACCCACGCCAACCGTTACCGTATCGCAATCGCTGATATGCGCTGGTAGCAGTGCCGTGTTAAACGTAACCGGTTGTACGACCGGGTTCATTACCTGGAGTACCGGCGAAACAAATGCGTTTATCACGGTTAGCCCGGACGCTACAAAACTTTATTCCGTAACCTGCGCCAACCCGCTTGACCCTACTTGTAAAGGGCAGGCGTACCAGTTGGTGACGGTACAGCCCCGACCAAACTTTACCGTATCGAGTGCCGCCATCTGCGCCGGGCAAACGGCCCAGCTTGTGGCATCGGGTTGCGCTGGACTGGTGTCGTGGAATAACGGACAGACGGGCAGTGTACTTCAGGTGATGCCTACTGCCACCACTACCTACCAGGCTACCTGTACAGACCCCGTTTGTACGGTTCCCCAGGCAACAGGAACCGTAACGGTCAACCCGCTACCAACCCTCGATCTGGGAGCGCCCGTATGTACGGCAGACCTGTCGTCGTTCAGTGTTCCCTTCACGAGTACGGGCACCGTAACGGCCAACCTGGGAAATATCTCGGGCGGGCAGATCGTTGGCGTACCAACGGGACAAGTTGTGACGATAACAGCTACCTCAACCGGTTGTATGGTATCGAAAGACGTTCTGAAAGATTGTACGTGTCCGCCCGTCGCGCCACCGGCCGGTCAGAACGTGGTCAAGTGTAACGATCAGTTACCGGCTACACTGGCCGTAACGGCGGCTTCAGGATTACAGGTCAACTGGTACGCGACCCAATCGGGTGGTGTACCACTGGCCAGCAATAGCCTGACATATACGACGCCGATAGCCGGTACGTATTACGCCGAAACGGTTAGTCCGGTTTCGGGCTGTAAGAGTTCTTCCCGGACCGCTATTACGCTGACGGTGGTGAACAAACCGACTGTCGCGATCAACCTGTATAATAAAGACCTACAGCCCGTTACGACACCTAACGTATGTGTAAGCAACCAGCAGCAAATTACGCTGGCCGCTACCCTGGCCGCAGGCAGTTCGGGCTCTTTTACGTATCAATGGAAGTCGACAGACGATCCAGCACTCACGTACCTGAGCTGTAAAACCTGTTCAGCACCTGTGCTGACCGTTCCGGTTACGGAAACACGCAGCAGCCTGACCTACACAGTGACCGTTACGGCCACTGATGGGACTATTCTGTGTTCGACCGATGCGTCGACGACAATCAATCTGAAGCAAACGCCTAAGCTCACCATTACGGTGCCCGTACAGGTTATTTGTGACGGAAGTTGTGCGAACCTGACCGTAACCGCCGATAAGTCTATCCAGTCGGCTTTGTGGACACCTGTTAATTTAACGGGAACCACCATCAAGGTTTGTCCGGCGGGATCACAGCAGGGGTATAAGGATTATATCTATGTCGTGAACGTGACGGATACGGATGGTTGCTCATCGACAGCCACGGCCAAAGTTACGGTAGGACCATCGCTCACGATCAGTGCCGGTAAAGACCAGACATTGTGTGAAACCGGTAAAGCTACCCTGACGGCCTCGGCTAATCTACAGTCCAATGCTGTCGACGGCACGGTAACCATTACCTGGAGCGAGTCGCCAACCAACCCAAATTCAGGGGCAAACCTGGCGAGTACTACGGGCAGTACGGTTAGTACAAACACGCTGGCACCGGGTGTTTATCGGTTTACCGCCACAGTTACCCAGCAGAGCCCCAATGGGGATGCCGCCTGCGTAAAAACCGATGAGGTGCAGGTTACGGTCATTAAAAAGCCCGTGTTCACCATCAACCCAACGGCTAACCGGATTTGTAACAACAGCACGCAAACGGTAACCCTGGCCGCCACACTCGATGCGTCTACCCCAGCAGCCGCTACATTCTCCTGGACATCTACCGATGATCCCGGCCTGGCGTTCCTGAGCTGCTCATCCTGCACCAACCCAACGCTGATGATTCCGCCTTCCTACAACAAGGCGACGATCACCTATACCGCCAAAGCAACAGTAACGGGCGATAACAATATCGAATGTACTTCGACCCAGACGGTAACCATCACCGTTAAGCAGTCGCCAGTATTGACCATCACCCCACCGAAGATTATCTGCGATGGGTCGTCGGTACAACTGACGGTGACCGCCGACAAACCCGTGGCTTCGTATGCATGGACGGGTTCTGCTCTGACGAGTCTGGTCATTTCCAATCCGATCGCGGCTCCGGCCGGTTCGTTGCAGGAAAACAAAGACTATATCTATACGGTAAAAGTGACGGATGCCGATGGTTGTTTCACCGAAGCATCGACCCGCGTTACCGTAACGCCAAGTCTGAATGTATTTGCCGGTAGCGACATCACCATTTGCGAACGCTCGACTACGCCCCTGTCGGCAACGACCAACCTGCAAAGCAACGCGACCAACGGTACGGTAACCGTAACCTGGAGCGAAGCCGCCACCAACCCGGCAACGGGCACCAACCTAGCGTCGACAACCGGCTACTCAGTCAACACCAAAGCCCTGGCACCGGGTGTTTACAAATTCACGGCTACCGCTACCCAGGTAAGCCCCAACGGCATTACGAACTGCGTTAAAACCGACGAAGTTCAGGTAACGGTTACGACGGCGCCGATCCTGGCGATCAAGCCAACCCGCACCGATATCTGTAGCGACAACACCATGACGGTGACGCTGGCCGCAACGCTCGACAATGCCACACCCGCCCCGGCCAGCATCTTCTGGTCGTCGGTGGACGATCCATCGCTGGCTTATCTGAGCTGTACCAACTGCGCCAACCCGGTACTGACCGTGCCCGTTAGCTACAACAGAGCAACGATCACTTACACGGCCACGTCTATTGTCACGACCGACAACAACCAGCAGTGTACGGCTTCGGCTCAGGTGACCATCACCATCAAGAAAGCACCGGTGCTGACCATCACCTCCCCGAAGATTATCTGCGACGGTAGCTCGGTACAGTTGAACGTTGATTCGGACAAGGCGGTTGCCGCTTACGAATGGACCGGCTCGGCCCTGTCGAGCCTGATCATCAAGAGCCCGATTGCCGCACCGGCCGGTTCGCTACAGGAAAACAAAACCAACCTGTATACCGTCAAAGTGACCGACACCGACGGTTGTTTCGCATCGGCGACAACGAGTGTGACGGTAACGCCGAGCATTCGGGTATATGCAGGCGAAGATGTCACCATCTGCCAACAGGCAACAACCCCGCTGTCGGCAACGACCAATCTGCAAACCAGTGCCCTAAACGGTACGATAACGGTTGCCTGGACGGAAGATATCAGCAATACGAACTACGGCAACAACCTGGCCGCTACGGCTGGTTATACTGTCAACACCAGAGCCCTGGCCCCCGGCGTGTACAAGTTCTGGGCAACGGTAACGCAGGTGAGTCCGAACGGGATCACCAGTTGCGTCAATACCGACTGGGTACAGATTACGGTTACTCGCAATCCGGTGCTGACGATTGTGCCCACTCAGCCTAATATCTGTCCGCTGAGTCAGGAAACAATTACCCTGGCGGCTAACCTCAGTGGTTTCACGCCCGCAGCGGCAACGATCTACTGGACATCGAAAGATGATCCAACAGCGAAGTTCCTGAGCTGTTCGGTTTGTGCGAATCCAACCCTGACCGTACCCGCTGGTTATACGGCCAACACAATCAGCTATACCGCAACGGCCATTGTTACAGCCGACAATAACATCCAGTGCCCAACTACGGCTACGGTGACGATTATCGTCAATCCCGTACTGAAAGTGGATGCGATTGCCGATGTAACAGTTTGTAACGAATACATTGCAGTTAAGCAGAGACGCTCGACAACCTTGCGCGAACTGGTAAGCGGCAACCCGGTCAGTATCGCTCAGTATAAGATTGAGCCTATGGTAGGTATCACCAACGTAGTGGTCAATGGAGCCACGTTATCGTTCGATGTGATGCCGTCCAATGAGATCGTTGAATACACTGTAACGCTCAACAGCGCGGAGACCTGCTATGCCAGTACGAAGTTTTTTGGCTACGAAAACCCGCGTCCTATTGTGGAGTTCACAATGGACAGTTATATCTGTCTGGGCAGCAAAGCGCAGGTGCTCTTCAATGGCAACGCGAAGCCAGGTGCTGTATATACCTGGGATTTTGCGGGTGCCAAAGTGATTTACTCGAATGACAGCAAGCCCTACGACGGCATTGCCGAAGGCCCTGGCCCCCATGATATTCAGTGGGACAAGTATCCTGGCTTTGGCAATACGTATGTTGTATCGCTGACGGTCAATGACGGTGGCTGTACCGACACCCGTCGGAAAGATATCCGCATTGAGCGTGGCTATGATGTCGTGTGGAAAACCACAGATGCGTCGGTTTGTAACGGAACCGATGGCAAAATCACGCTGGTATCGGCGCTGGAAAAAATCACGAATCGTGATGTCGCCAATACCCTGGTCTTTACCTGGACCGGACCAAACGGCTTTACCCTGATCGCTGCGGCTCCTCAGGGCGCGAACCTGACCAACCTGGCACCGGGCACGTATCATGTGCGTGTCGACAACAGTATCGGTGGTTGCGCGTACGAGTTTGACCTAGACATCAAGCGCCCCAAAAACCTGGGTCTGAACGCGCTGGTCGGCTACAAAGCAACCTGTGGTCAGAAAGATGGCGGTATCCACACCGAAGTGGTAGGTGGTACCGCTCCGTACACGTTCTTCTATTACGATGCTGCGGGTGCGTTACTGAGTAAACATACCGTTTCGGACACCCTCGATTATGTCTGGGACTTAGGCGAAGGTAAGTATCACGTTAAAGTAGTAGATATCAACCTGTGTAGCACAGAAGGCGATATCGTGCTGGATAACGCAGGCGGACCACGGGTTGAAATTGCCCAGATTACGCCTACCCCTTGTGGCGATAAAACAGGTAAGGTGCAGTTCACCATCTTTGGGGCAGCACCGTTCAGCTACTCGCTGGCCTCAGACAATCCGTATCCGGGCGGTACGATTACGTTGGCGGGTATTCCGGTCACGCTGGAGTTCCTGGAAGCAGGTGACTATGTCCTGACGGTACGCGATGCTAACGGATGTGTGACGGTGAAGCGGTTCACGGTCGGTGCGCTGGCTCCTAACTTCAGTATTGCAGTGACAACAACACCTGGCTCGTGCCCATACAATCCAAATGGCAGCGAGAATCCAAAAACGGGTGCATTCCAGGTAACCAGCCCACTCGGCGCTCAGTATACCTACACATGGTATGGCATTGACGGTAAAGCCTTCACGCCATCGAGCCCCACTTATCCAACCGGATTAGCGACCGGCGTCTATAAGCTGAAAGTTTCCAGCAATACCGCCGGTGGTGGTATTTGCACCGACAGCACGATGCTGATTCTGAATCCGTCCGAAGGCCCGAAACCGGAACTGGTAACGGTGAAAAACCCGACCTGTCCGGATCTCGACAATGGCAGCGTCACCTTCATTGTCAATAAAAATGTAGATACCGGTACCCCGGATAAAAACCGTTTCCCGCTAACGAATATTGGGCCGTATACTTATACGCTGCGTAATACGACCTCGCAGGATGGACTGGTTCGCAGTGGAACGGTTGTCGATAATACGAACCTGACCGTTACAGGCCTGGCAAGAGGCACCTACCTGCTTACCATCACGGACCGGACTCTGTGCGTTGGCTATCAAACCTTCCAGGTGACCGATCCTGATCATTTTGAAGTACTGGTCGACCGGGATAACCTGGTGGTGTGCGATGCCAAAGACGGCAAGGTATGCCTGACCATCAACGGGGCCACCGGTCAGCGTTATACAGTGAGCGTATCGCCAACGGTTATTAATCCGACGCCGTTTACGCGGAATATGACTAATTGCCTGTTCGGTATGGATGCCAACACGAACTATACGGTAACGATCCGCGACTCGCTGAACTGCTACGTTAACTTCCCGGTCAGCCTTACCCAGCCAGCGGTCTGCTATGACTGTGATAAATTCTGCGCGAAAGATGTCGAAGGCTATGATATGAGCTGCGACAGTACCAACACCGGTAAGGCGCGTATCCGGGTAACGGGCGGTAAAGCACCATTCAAATACACCTGGTACAACACCTTGGGTCAGGTTATTTCACAGGTAACATCGGCTGATTCGGTGAATACGCTCGACAAGTTGATTGCAGGTGTGTATTACATATCCGTAGTCGATGCCAACAGTTGTACCATCGGTGGCCCGGATGGCGGGAAGCAGAAGATATCTGTCGCTATCGGCCAGTCGGGTGGACCAACGGTGGTCATCAACAGTACAACACCATCGGCTTGTGGAGCCTCTACGGGTAGCATCCGCTTCTCCGTAACGGGTAACAAACCGTTTACCTACACGCTCACCAGAGTAGGCAGCTCGGTGGAGCTGGCTACAGGCAGCATCATCAACGTACCAAACGCCATTACACTGGGTAACCTGCTGGCAGCTTCGTACGTGTTGAAAGTAAAGGACAGCAAAGGCTGTGTAACGACAACAACGGTCGACATACGGTCAGCAACGTTCCCAATGGCTATTACGTCGACGCTGAAAAAACCAACCTGCGATGGCTCGGTACTCGGCGAAATCACGATCAGCCTGAGCCCACTTCCGGGCCAGACGGCTCCGGGAGGCACACCAACGTATGTATGGTCGGGACCGGACGGCGTGTTCTCGCCACCTATACCGGAAAAGGCAACGATGTTACCAGCGGGTATCTACTACGTAACGGTTAGCTATGGCAATGGCTGCTCCAGTACGCAGGAGATTATTCTCAACAATAGCGATGGTCCAACACTGACGGCCGTACAAACTGGTCTGGTAACGTGTATAGGTACTAATAACGGCGCGGTTACACTGAATGCCAGTGGCAACGGACAGTCGATCATCGGCTATATCGTGAAAGGGGTTGTGTCGAAGCCTTACTCGGCACCGTACCCAACCGCGATCACCAACGAGGTTATTCCGAATCTGGCCGCCGGTGATTACGAAATCGAGGTAATTGGCTTTAACGGTTGCGTATCGAAAGCAACAGTAACGGTGCAAAAACCAGAGGTGCCCATCATCGACATCCAGACAACGGCGGTCAATGATTGTGACATCAACAATGGTACGGCTACGATCAAAGTTGTTAGCGGAGGCAAGGCACCGTTCCAGGTTCGCCTGGTATCACCAACGGCTACAGCATTCAGTGCTGGCCCGGTTACCTACGGTAGTCTGGCTGGTGGTGACTATATCGCCGAAGTGAAAGATGCAAATGGCTGTCTGACGCAGTTCCCATTCACCGTTGCTGACCTGCGCAAGCAGTTATGCTACGGCAGCATTGGTGACTTCGTCTGGAAAGATAAGAATGATAATGGTCGGCAGGATGCCGCTGAACCAGGCGTACCGGGTGTAACGGTCGAACTGTGGAAAGCGGTCAATGGCGCCCCAGCAACAAAAGTTAGCTCTACAACAACCAGTGCAACGGGTAAATATCTGTTCGCAAATCTGCTCAAGGACAGCTACATCGTGAAGTTTGTGCAGGGCACCTGGCCAGACAGTTGTCTGATCAGCCCGAAATACAAACAGGCTGGTGTGCTCGATAGTCTGAACTCTGACGCTGACCCAATCTCAGGGCTTAGCCCGGTGATAAGTCTGGACCCCATCAAAGGTGGTTTGTTGAAAAACAACCCAACCATTGATATGGCCCTGTATATCCCGACCAGTACACTGGGTGATTTTGTCTGGAAAGATAAGAATGACAACGGACGGCAGGATTCGGGTGAGCCAGGGGTGAAAGGCGTGAAAGTGATTCTGTGGTCAGCAACGGCTAGCGGCACGCCCAAAGCGAAACTGGACTCAACCACCACAGATCTGACAGGTAAGTATCTGTTCACTAAACTGAACAAAGGGGATTATCTGGTGCAGTTTGTGCCAGCGAGCCTGCCCGATAGCTGCATGCTCTCCAGGAAGGACAACTGGACGGGTGTTGCCGATGATTTCGATTCGGACGCAAACCCAGTAACGGGTATCACGCAGGTGGTAAGTCTCGATCCTTACAAAACAGGTCTGCTGAAAGATAACCTGACCGTCGATGCGGCCCTGGTGTATGCCAAAGGCTCAATTGGCGACTATGTCTGGAAAGATGCCAACAATAATGGCCTTCAGGATGCGGGTGAAGCCGGTGTGAAGAATGTGGTAATTGAACTTTACAAAGTTGTCCGTGGCATACTGGTTTCACCAGCCTTTGCCACTATGTCGACGGATGTAAATGGTAAGTACCTGTTCCCGAACCTGGATACTGGCGACTATCAGGTGAAGTTTGTGACCAGCACGTTCCCATCCGAATGTAGCCTGAGTCTCAAACCAAACACCGGTAACGACGATACGATCGACAGCGATGCTGATCCAATCTCAGGGCTGAGCCCAATTATCCCGATCAACCCCTATCAGGGTCCGGGCCTATTGCGCGATAACCTGACCGTTGATGCGGGTCTGTATACGCCTAAATTAGGTTCTATTGGTGATTATGTCTGGAAGGACGCCAACGACAATGGCATACAGGATGCCGGCGAAGCGGGTGTAAAAGATGTACAGGTTGAATTGTACAAAGCAGTGAACGGTCAGCCACAGGGCGCGGCCTTGAAGATTGTCTCGACAGACATCAACGGTAAGTACCTGTTCGACCTGTTACCGAAGGGTGATTATCTGGTGAAATTTGTCAGCAGCTCATTCCCTACAGCTTGCGCGATCAGCACCCGACCAAATACGGGCACGGATGATACGAAAGATAGTGACGCCAACCCAATCACGGGTCTGTCTCCAGTAATAACGCTGGATCCTGAACAGGGTGGTCTGCTCCAGAACAACCCAACCATCGACGCGGGTCTGTACAACACGGCCACTGGCTCAATTGGTGACTACGTCTGGAAGGACACCAACGACAACGGTATCCAGGATGCATCGGAAGTTGGTGTCGCCAACGTACAGGTTGAACTCTTCGCTGCCGTCAATGGCCAGCCTCAGGGCGCGGCTCTCAAAGTGGTATCGACCGATGTAAATGGGAAGTACCTCTTCGATAAACTGCCAAAGGGAGATTACCTGGTTCGTTTCATTGGTAGCTCGTTCCCGGCCAACTGTGCCATCAGCACCCGGCCACGGTCAGGCACTGACACCAGCAAGGACAGCGATGCTGACCCAACCACGGGTCTGTCACAAGTCATCAGTCTGGACCCTGTTCAGGGCGGTATTCTGAAAGACAACCTCACCATCGACGCGGGTCTGTACCGGCTCAATTGGTGACTACGTCTGGAAGGACACCAACGACAACGGTATCCAGGATGCGTCGGAAGCGGGTGTCGCCAACGTACAGGTTGAACTCTTCGCTGCCGTCAATGGCCAGCCTCAGGGTAGTGCCTTACGAGTAGTGTCGACCGACGTGAACGGGAAGTACCTCTTCGATAAGTTGTCGAAAGGAACCTATCTGGTTCGTTTCATTGGTAGCTCGTTCCCGGCCAACTGTGCCATCAGCACCCGGCCACGGTCAGGCACTGACACCAGCAAAGACAGCGATGCTGACCCGACCACGGGTCTGTCACAAGTCATCAGTCTGGACCCTGTTCAGGGCGGTATTCTGAAAGACAACCTCACCATCGACGCGGGTCTGTATAACACGGCCACCGGCTCAATTGGTGACTATGTCTGGAAAGATATTAACAACAACGGTTTGCAGGATGCCGGTGAAATCGGCGTGAAGAATGTACTGGTTGAGTTGTATGCAGCGGTGAATGGCCAGCCTCAGGGCAGTACCATACGCACTGTGACGACCGATACGCTTGGACGCTATCTGTTCGATAAGTTGCCTAAAGGTGACTACCTCGTTAAGTTCGTAGCCAGCTCGTTCCCGGCTAACTGTGCCATAAGCACCAAGCCAAATGTGGGCACGGACAATACGAAGGATAGTGATGCCAACCCGGCTACCGGTTTCTCGCAGGTGATTACGCTGGACCCCGTAAAAGGCGGTATTCTCCAGAATAACCCGACGATTGACGCTGGTTTGTACAACCCGCAGGTGCCGCTGGGTACAATTGGGGATTATGTCTGGAAAGATGCCAATGATAACGGTATCCAGGACCTGTCCGAAGTAGGTGTGCAGGGTGTTACCGTCGAACTGTATACGGTATCCTCGACCGGTGCTCTGACGAAGACAGCGTCAACGATTACGGACGTAAATGGTCTGTATCTGTTCACGAACCTGAGCAAGAATACCTATCGGGTACGCTTTGTTCCAAGCTCGCTTCCGGCAAACTGCCTGCTATCCAGCAAGGCTAATGCGGTAGGCGACGATAGCAAAGACAGCGATGCAGACCCAATTACCGGGTATACGGGTGATGTAAATATCGATCCGATCCTCGGAGGAAACTTCCAGGATAACCGCACGGTGGATGCCGGTCTGGTAAACAAGCCAACAGGCTCGATTGGTGACTTCGTCTGGAAAGATGCCAATAACAATGGCATTCAGGATGCGACCGAAGTGGGTGTGAAAGATGTGCAGGTTGAGCTGTACGCTGCGGTAAATGGTCAGCCTTCCGGCTCGGCTATTAAAACCACCACCACGGATGTGAACGGCAATTATCTGTTCGATAAACTTCCGAAAGGAGACTATGTCGTACGTTTTATAACCAGCACCTTACCGGCCAACTGTGCCCTTAGCACCAAGCCACGTTCGGGTACGGATACAACGAAGGATAGTGATGCCAACCCAACGACCGGCTTTACGCCAGTGATTAGCATCGATCCAGATGTACCATCCAAGAAAGACAACCTAACCGTCGACGCGGGTCTGTATACGACCAACAACGGCTCACTGGGTGACTTTGTCTGGAAGGATATAAACAACAACGGCTTGCAGGATACTGGCGAGCCAGGGGTGAAAGATGTGAAAGTTGAACTGTATACGGTTTTGTCGACAGGCAGCGTTTCACTGGTGGCTTCGACAACGACCGATGCTTCGGGTAAATACCTCTTCACTAATTTGACGAACGGTAGCTACCGGGTGAAGGTTATCGCTTCCAGCCTGCCATCTGAATGTGCGATCTCGCCCAAACAGAATGTAGGTTCGGACGATAGCAAAGACAGCGACGTCGACCCAACGACTGGCTTCTCCGATGATGTAGTCATTGATCCAAATGATCCAACCCGGAAAGACATCACCACGGTTGACATCGGCTTGCTGCCTTGCACGGCAGATGCCGGTACCTTACTGGCAAATGCACCGGGTTGTTTGACCGCGGGTAGCTCGCTGACGATCTCGGCAACGATGAACACGGCCCCATCTGTTCCTGCCGGTTACAAAGTGCTGTATGTACTGACGTCCGGTTCGAACCTGGTAATCCGGTCAACGAGTACGCAACCTAAGTTTGTAGTGAATGCAACGGGTCTGTATACGATTCACACGCTGGTTTACACCGACAACGCGGCTAATCCGAATTACCTGGATCTGTCCGCAATTGTACCGGGTACCACCACGGGTGCTGACGTACTGAATCTGATTGCAACCCGCAAACTGTGTGCAGCCCTCGATGCTGCCGGTGCGCCGGTAACGGTTAGCTCCTGCCAGTTAGGGTCTATCGGAAACTACGTCTGGAAAGATGCCAACAACAATGGCTTGCAGGATGCGAGCGAAAAAGGAGTTGGTAACGTAACCGTTCAACTGTTTGCCTCGTCGGCTGGTCAGCCGGTTGGTGCAGCACTGGCAACGACGAAAACAGACTCTCTCGGCTATTACCTCTTCGGAGGCCTGTCGAAAGGTGTTTACCTTGTCAAGTTCGTGTCTAGCTCCTTCCCAGCGGGTTGCGCCTTGAGCCTGAAACCAAACACAGGTACGAACGATGAGATCGACAGTGATGCAGACTTCAACACAGGTCTGACGCAGGAGATCATCATTGATCCGGCTGCGGGTGGTATCCTGAAGGATAACCTGACTGTTGATGCGGGCTTGTACTTCAATTGTTCATCGATGGCTCCGCCAATCAGTGGCAGCAATAAAACGATCTGCCAGGGCGCGCCTATACCAGTACTGACAGTAACGGTTCTGCCGGGTATGACCGCCAACTGGTATGCTACCCCAACGGGTGGTACACTGCTGGCAACGGGAACAAGCTATCAGCCAACGCTAGCCGGAACCTACTATGCAGAAGCCGTCGATCCATCGACGGGTTGTAAGAGTGCAACACGGGCAGCCGTAACGCTGATCGTGAAGGAGCAGCCAGTACTGACGCTGAATGTTAGCAGCACGCTGGTAACCGCCGGTAGCTCTGTAACGCTGACCGCCGTGGGTTGTTCGGAAACGATTCGCTGGTCGACGGGTGCCAACACCATGTCCATCATCGTACAGCCAACCAACGCAACCAATACCTACAGTGCCACTTGTACCGTAGGAGCAAGTTGTTCGGCAACGGCTTCGGTAATTGTTACGACGCAGCCTCCGGTAAGTCTGACTGTCACCTCGGCAACGATCTGCTTAGGTACCAGCGCCACGCTGACAGCCAGTGGGTGTGTGGGTACGGTAAGCTGGAATACGGGAGAAACGGGTACCAACCTGGTGACTCCAATCCTGACTGCCAGTACTACATACACAGCCGTCTGCGCAACAACAACAGGCAGCTCGCTGTCGGCCACCGGTACAGTTACCGTGACGCCCAAACCTGTGGTTAGCCTGCAGGCAAGCAGCACGCTGGTAACGGTTGGTACACCGGTCACCTTGTCCGCTTTAGGTTGCGTAGGTAACCTGACCTGGTCGACGGGTGCCACGAGTGCCAACATCACCGTGACGCCAATGAACGTAACTAATGTCTACTCCGTAACGTGCGCATCGGCCCCAGGCTGTATCGCAACAGCTTCGGTAACCGTAATGACAGAGCAGACTCCGGTTACCATCGTTGTCACCTCTACTACGATCTGCGCCGGTAATACGGGTACGTTGTTCGCCAGTGGCTGTGTCGGTGAGATACGCTGGAACACAGGTGCAACCGGGAGCACGCTGGTAACGCCCGTACTAACTACTACGACCAGCTATACGGCAACGTGTACCACATCGACCGGTAGCACAGCTTCGGCGGTGGGCACGGTAACGGTTCTACCTGTATCGCCGGTAACCATAACGGCTTCCAGCCTGACGGTAACGGCAGCCAGCTCCGTAACGCTAACGGCTACGGGTTGTACGAATGGCAGTCTGAAGTGGTCAGAAGGTGGTCAGACATCGTCTGTGATCATGGTACAGCCTACACAGGCAACCACGCTCTACTCAGTTACCTGCACAGCCGCTTCGGGATGTACCTCGCAAGGTTCGATTACGATCTACCGCATGGATGTGCCCCAGCCTAAGCTGGTACTGGAGAAAACGGTCGACCGTTCGAGAGCGCAGATCGGTGATGTACTTACCTACAAGCTGATCATTCGGAATATCGGTACGGGTGCCGCCAACGACGTTGTCGTTCTGGATTCGCTGGATTCCGGTGTACAGTACATGGCAGGATCTGCTCAGGCATCGTCTGGTAGCTTCGCCACGACTAACTTCGGTGGTCGCTGGACAATTCCTGTGGTAACCGCTGGCAGCAGTGCAACACTGACGCTAAGTGTCCGGGTCATGACTGGTGGTGTGATCTACAACGTCGCCAGCATTCCGGGCGATATTAAGCGGGTATGCACAACCATCCCGATGGAACTGTGTGCTGGCGAACAAATCATGGCGACGGCTCCTGGTGGCCGTACGGACTTGAAATGGTATCGCAACGGCGTACTGGTTGGCAGTGGTGCTCAACTGGTGATTACGGAGCCAGGTATGTACACTGTGCAAACTATAACCGGGACTTGCCCGAACAATCAGTGCTGTCCGCTGGAAATCATTGCCAGTACAAACTGCTGTCCTGCCAAGATCTGTGTTCCATTTGTGGTTAAGCAAACCAAACGGGTCAAACGCATCGGCGACCCCCGCTAGTCTGATTACCCGGTTAGATTGATCTACGGCCCGCAATATGTACGTTGCGGGCCGTATTTTTTTAGTAATGGCCGCTGGCTTATTATTCGCCAACCTAAATAAGTCAGGACATTACCCTTGCTGTTAGAGAAGAACCGATAATGAATAGATGGCGCACAAAATTGGCATCCATAACAGGCCTTACATCTTTTCCGGAGACGAGTTTTTTGATTATCAGCGAATAAGGCGGGGCTGGGTCAACTTTTAAACAGCCGATTTTGTTACCTAACAGCGCAGATGCCATTTCATGTGCTAACTTTGCGGCTTTATTTAGAGGTGTCACGATAGAACCTATTATGTTATCCATCAGTAATTTACATGCCTCGATTGGCGAGAAAGAAATATTAAGAGGCCTCAACCTGGAAATCAACTCCGGTGAGGTTCACGCCATTATGGGTCCCAATGGTGCGGGGAAAAGCACGCTGGCGTCAGTATTAGCAGGTCGTGAGGATTATGATGTAACGAGTGGCAGCGTACTTTTCGATGGAAAAGACCTGTTGGATATGGCTCCTGAAGAACGGGCAGCCGAGGGTATTTTTCTGGCCTTTCAGTATCCAATCGAAATCCCCGGCGTTAGTACGACAAACTTCCTGAAGACAGCGCTGAACGAAATCCGTAAATATCGCGGGCAGGACCCGCTCGATGCGGTGCAGTTCCTGAAGCTGATGAAGGAGAAAATGAAACTCGTCAATATCGACCAGTCGCTACTCAGCCGGTCATTGAACGAAGGCTTCTCCGGCGGGGAGAAAAAACGAAACGAAATTTTTCAGATGGCCATGCTCGAACCGAAACTGGCCATTCTGGACGAAACCGACTCCGGCCTGGACATCGACGCCCTACGTATTGTGGCCGATGGAGTCAATAAACTTCGGTCGCCGGAGCGGGCTACGATTGTCGTAACACACTACCAGCGGTTACTGGATTACATCGTACCCGATTATGTACACGTGCTATACAAAGGCCGTATCGTGAAGTCGGGGCCGAAAGAATTGGCTCTCGAACTGGAAGAAAAAGGATACGACTGGATCAAGGCCGAAGCTGAAGCCATCTGATGTATGATATATTATATATGATGTATGGTATAGTTTATATCATACATCATACATCATACACCGTTATACATCATACCTAAAAAAATGACTCCCTCTTACGCATCATATAACGATTTTAAGGAGCAGTTGCTGGCGTCTTTTCGGGACAACGAAGAGCGCATGAACGGCGAACGAAAATCGCCGTTACACCAGCTTCGCCGGGCAGCCCTGAAACAGTTCGAGCAGTTAGGATTTCCGACAATCCGGCACGAAGAATGGAAGTACTCGAACGTGAATAGTCTGATAAAAGAAGACTTTGCTCTCGATACAACCTCATCGCTAACGGCCGACGATCTGGCTCCGCTGGAAATCCCGAACCTGGAAGGCAACATTCTGTATTTCGTCAACGGTATCTACCATCCCGAACTGTCGCGGATAGTGAGCCCGGCCGAACAAATACAAATTACCAGTTTCGCCGAAGCCATTAAGGCAGATCCTGAGTTTGTCGGAACACATTTTGCTCATTACGCCGATTATCAGGACAGTGCGTTTACGGCGCTCAATACGGCCATGGCCAGTGATGGTGTAGTGGTTCGGGTGCCAAACAATACGACCGTTGAACAGCCAATCATCCTGCGCTTCGTTACGGATGCCCGTGTCAACAACATAACCTCACAACCCCGCAACCTCATTGTTGTTGGCCGGAATGCTGAGGTGATGATGGCCGAATCATACCGTACGCTGGGCGATCGCTCCAGCTTCGTCAACGTCGTAACGGAAATTGTGCTTGACCGCGATGCCCGTATGCAGTACTACAAAGTACTCAACGAAACGGCGAAAGCGTATCATATTGGCACCACCCAGGTTCACCAGTCCGACAACAGCCATTTTTATTCCGCGTCGATTACCCTCAACGGCCATTTCGTTCGGAACAACCTGAATATTGTGCTCAACGGCCAACATGCCGAAGCCTTTATGTACGGTCTCTACATGCCAAACGGTCGCCAGCACGTGGATAACCATACGCTGGTCGACCACGCCATGCCCAACTCGTACAGCAACGAACTGTATAAGGGGATTCTGGACGATAACAGCACGGGCGTATTCAACGGCAAGATCTTTGTTCGGCCCGACGCGCAAAAAACCAATGCCTACCAGTCCTGCAAAAATGTAGTGCTATCGCCGGGCGCGTCCATGAACACCAAACCCCAGCTTGAGATTTATGCCGACGACGTGAAGTGTTCGCACGGAACGACTACCGGCCAGCTGAACGACGAAGCCCTTTTCTACATGCGGTCGCGCGGTATTCCTAAAGACGAAGCCCGGACACTGTTGCTGTACGCCTTCTCGCAGGACGTACTGAGCCAGATCAAAATCAAGCCCATCCGCGAATACCTCGAAGGGGTCGTTCGGGAGAAGCTGACGAAGTAAAAAGGTTAATGTATAATGGTTAATGTATGATGAACAATGGCTGCCCGATGGAACATTATTCATTATACATTAACCATTATACGTTTCTAATCTACACCGAATGGCTCTGCGGCTCCTCACCCTTCTAACCTATCTCCTCACCTACGCTACTACCTACGGGCAGAATGTCCGGTTCATCTTCGAGGGCGATTCGATCACGATGCCGTTCGTTCAGGATAGTTTACGGGGTATTTCGGGGCTGGAGATCATACCGACTACGGGCGAGTGGCATCTGGTGAGTGACCGGGGATGGCATTTTACGTTCACCAACATTCGCAGCATTCGCGATCTGGGCGATGCCTCTCAGTTGACCGCAGCCGAGAAAACACCCTACTGGTTTGAGAATGCCCGGTATGATGCCAAAGGAGGAATGTACTTCTGGACCGATGAGCACGAGCACGTAACCTCTATACAATATGGTAAAGCCATTCGCGATAGTGCCGCTCAGACAGTTTTGAAAATACCCCTCCCCGCCCCAAACAAAGGCCTCGAAGGATTAGCAATTATGCCATCTGGCGCACTCTGGGTGGCTCCAGAAGCGGGCTGGGAAGGTGAAACCAATCTGAATCAGGACACGATTACGTTTTTCCGGTATCAACATCCACTGGATGCCGACCCCGTTGTAGCGCGTTACAAATACCGTATCGACCGTTGTCTATTTGCGCAGGGCGAAGAACGAACGGGCGGCATCTCCGAAATACTGGCCGTCGATGACCAACGATTACTAATACTGGAACGGTGTTATGATAATGTACAGAAACGGGTAACGGCAAACCTCTATCTGGCCACACCCGACGAAACCACCCACATACTGCAGAAAGAGCTGGCGTTTGATTTTAACCGGCAGTTTCCGGGTAGCGTCTGTAATCTGGAAGCGATGGCCTGGGCCGATGAACAGCATCAGACGCTGATTCTCATGGCCGATGATAATTTCCGGGTAAACAAAACGCTGCGCAATCAGGTCATCGTTTTGAAAAGACGGTAGTCTGCGTACGAACCTAACCGCCCTTACTTTACGTTTTATCAATGACCTTTGGGTGAATAGAATGACTATTTATCCTCTTTTCGATACGAACACGACATGCAATCAGCGATAGAAACAACCCTCGATATTCAGCAAATCCGCCGGGATTTCCCCATCCTCGATCAACAGGTGAACGGTCGTCCGCTGGTGTATTTAGATAATGCCGCTACCAATCAGAAACCCACGGCGGTCATTAATGCGCTGACGGACTATTACGAAGGGTATAATGCCAATATTCACCGGGGTATTCACCACCTGGCCGAAAAAGCGACGGCGGCTTTCGAAGCGTCGCGTCGGGCATTTCAGGATTTTTTGAATGCCAAACACTGGCAGGAGATCATCTTCACCTACGGCACCACAGATGGTATCAACCTGGTAGCGCAGACCTACGGACGCCGTTTCCTTAACGAAGGCGACGAGATCATTATCTCGACTATGGAGCACCATTCCAACATTGTGCCCTGGCAGATGCTGTGTGAAGAAAAGGGCTGCATCCTGAAAGTCATTCCTGTAAATGACGAAGGCGAGCTGCTCATTGACGAGTACGAAAAACTCCTGACCGAACGCACCAAATTCGTTTCCTGTGTTCATGTGTCGAACTCGCTGGGCACCATCAATCCCGTCAAAACCATCATCGACAAAGCCCATGCCGTTGGCGCCGTGGTGCTGATCGACGGTGCACAGGCCAGCTCGCACCTTGACCTTGACGTTCAGGCGCTTGACGCTGATTTTTATGTTCTGTCGGCTCACAAGCTATACGGCCCAACGGGCATGGGTGTGCTGTACGGCAAAAAGGAGTTACTGGATTCGATGCCTCCCTACCGGGGTGGTGGCGAAATGATTAAGGAAGTAACGTTTGCTAAAACGACTTATAACGAGATACCCTATAAATTCGAAGCGGGCACGCCCAATATTGCCGATGTAGTTGCCGTCAAAACGGCGCTCGACTATATGGCGGGTCTGGGCAAAGAGAACATTGCGGCCCACGAAAACGATCTGCTTCAATACGCGACCGAGCAGTTAAGCGAGCTGAACGGACTCCGGATCATTGGCCGGGCAAAACACAAAATTGGCGTTGTTTCGTTTGTGCTCGACGGCATTCACCATCAGGATACGGGCGTTATTCTCGACCAGCAGGGCATTGCCGTCCGGACGGGTCACCATTGCACCCAGCCGCTCATGCAGCGCTTTGGCATTGCCGGAACTACGCGGGCGTCGTTTGCGGTTTATAACACCAGAGACGAAATCGACCGGCTTGTTCAGGGCCTTCGACGGGTTCAGAAAATGATGTTATAAGTAGCATGACTATTAACGAAAAGCAGGACGAGATTATCGAGGAATTTGACTTGTTTGACGACCAGCTCGACAAGACGCAATACATCATTGACTTAGGCAAAAAACTGTCCCCTATGCCCGAATCGAAGAAAACCGACGAGAACCGGATTATGGGGTGCCAGTCGAAAGTGTGGGTCGATGCCGAATTAAAAGACAACCGGCTGTATTTTTACGGAGACAGCGAGCCAACGGCCCAGATTTCGAAAGGCCTAGTCGGGCTGCTGATCCGGGTGCTCTCGGGCGAAAAACCAGAGGATATTGCCAATGCCGATTTATACTTTATTCCCCGCGTGGGCATGGGTAACTTAATTACATCCCTGCGCGCCGGTGGATTAGCTTCTATGATCGAACGGATGAAAGCCTTCGGGAAGGGATACTCAACCGGTAACTAGTAGTCAGAAATCAGGTAGGATTTTGCAGCATTTTGACAAACGCTGACCACTTTTGACCACAACATGACCTAAAAAGATGACAGACGAAGAACTTAAAGAACAAGTTGTACTGGCCCTGAAGGGTGTTTATGACCCCGAAATTCCGGTGGATGTGTATGAGCTGGGTCTCATTTACGACATTAAGATATTTCCGGTCAACAACGTGTATATCCTCATGACACTGACCTCGCCTTCGTGCCCCTCGGCCGGGTCGATTCCTGCCGAAATCGAAGAGAAAGTACGGGCCATTGAGGGCGTCAGCGACGTGAGCGTCGAACTCACCTTCGATCCCCCCTACTCCACCGAACTGATGTCGGAAGTAGCTAAACTGGAACTTGGGTTTATGTAAAAAATAGTCGGTAAATATTACCGACTCAACTTATTAACTAACTAACAATTATGTATCCTCCTCATTTGCTTATCCCGATGCGGGAAGACCTGACAAGCGTTGGGTTTGAAGAATTGACCACCGCCGACGACGTGGTGAACGCAGTAGAAAACACCGAAGGCACTATGCTGGTCGTCGTAAACTCGGTTTGCGGCTGTGCAGCCGGTGCGGCTCGCCCAGGTGTGAAAGCGGCTTTGGCGGCTAGTCCCGTTAAGCCTGACAAAATGGTATCGGTATTTGCCGGTGGCGATCTGGAAGCAACCGCTAAGATGCGGGAGTACCTGTTGCCTTATCCTCCATCGTCGCCCGCCATTGGTATTTTCAAAGATGGTGAACTCGTACATTTTATTGAGCGGCACCACATCGAAGGCCGTTCAGCGCAGATGATCGCCCAGCACCTCGAAATGGCGCTGGAAGAGTTCTGCACGCCTGCTAACGCGTAAGTGGTAGTATGTAAACGGGAATGGGTCAAATGCCATATCTTTAAGGTATGGCATTTGACCCATTCCCGTTTACATACACTACGTTACCGCAAAAACTTTTGCCAGTAGTCTGGAAAGAGGCAGCAGGCAAAAGACCAGCATAGCCAGCGGGAACGACGCGAAAGCCGCTACCCAGGCCGCGTTCATGACAATGAGCGACAGCACCCCCGCCCGAACGGCCAGGCCAATATTCCGGCCGACGGGCTCTTTCACGGCTCGCCAGAGGGGCGGGAAAATATAGTAGCCAAATAAAAGCAGAAACGGCAGAGCCGTACCCAACTGTTGCTGCCGTTGCGCCAGAGCGGCCAGGCAGCCAATCACCAGCGCATAAAGGATACCGGCAAACCGGAGTGTCGTCGGACTTCCGCCGTGCACTTCCCCCCGACTGATCATGGTGATGGCCGCAATGTAGGCAATGGGCACCAGACCAACCCACGCCCAGGGCATAACCTGATCGGGAATGATGCTGATACCAAGCAACAGATTCAGGCCCCGACAGAGACCCATGTTTACAGGACCAAGCAGGTTATGATGTTTCCCGAACTTATCATAAACCAGCGAGGCTACGGTAATGGCAATTGCCAGTAGACCCGCCATTTGGTTAACGGCAAACGACGCAGCTATACCAACCACAAACAATACCGTTCCGAGCAGTGCAGCCGTTGATTTAGGGACTACTCCGCTGGGAATGGGCCGCTCGGGCCGCTCGACAGCATCCAGCTCGGCATCGAATACATCGTTAAAAACAACGCCCCCGCCATACAACCCAACTGTTGCCAGACAAAGCCAGCCAACCGGAGCCGGAGCCGGGTCGTAAACGCCAAAATAACCCGCAATAGCCATACCGGCCAGTACATCGGCAACAGACGTAACCAGATTGGCCGGCCGGGTTAGGGAGAGAAGTGCTTTAATCTTACTCATGAAGTGGTGTCGGGCCGTGGTGTCGGGTTTAAGAACCCGATACCAATTGCTGACGCAAGCGTGTCGGGTTTGACCGGGCTGGCGCTCCAGAACCCGACACCACAAACGCTATCGTTCTATTTAATAATCGTCGATTCCTTGTCTACTCGTGGGGCCTGGCCACCGCGCAGAACGGAGCTTCCGTTGTAACGCTGGCTCTGGTCGATACCCATAGGCTGCGTGAGTTCTTCCAGACTCAGTTGGCCACTCTGGGCAAAGGCCGTTACAGCGTTGGTGAACGTCACCAGTTTGATAGCCTCGTCCGAAATACCGCGCTGTTTCATCAGGGCGGCCGTTTTAGGTACAGCCAGGGGGTCGCTGATGCCCCAGTCGGCGGCCGAGTTGATCATGATACGCTCAGGTCCGTACTGCTTTACTACCTCAACCATGCGCTCGTTGCCCATCTTAGTAAACGGATAAATGGTGAAACCTGCCCAGAAACCACGGTCCAGCACTTCGCGCACCGTTTCCTCATTATTATGGTCAACGATCACCATGCTGGGGTCGATGCCGTGCTCGATAGCGATATCCATACTCCGGCTAGTGCCCTGTTTTTTATCGCGGTGGGGCGTGTGAATCTGTACGGGTAACCCGGCTTCCCGAGCCAATTCCAGTTGTGCCCGGTAGTATTTATCCTCGGCGGGCGTCTGATCGTCGAAGCCGATTTCGCCTACCCCAACTACACCCTCTTTATAGATAAATAATGGCAGGATTTCCATAACCTGCTCCGCTAATTCTTCCTGATTTGCCTCCTTGGAGTTCAATCCAATGGTACAATAGTGCCGAATACCAAACTGCGACGCCCGAAATCGCTCCCAGCCTACCAGACTGGCGAAATAATCCCGGAATGAGTCGACGCCCGTGCGGGGCTGTCCTAGCCAGAAAGCCGGTTCGATCAGGGCCACTACGCCCGCGTCGGCCATCGCCTGATAGTCGTCTGTGGTACGGGATGTCATGTGGACGTGCATATCGAAAAACGACATGCCACGAATTGAATCCATAAAATCCATAATAGTTCTACGTTAGAGGCATTAAGTACTCGTTAATTGGGCAGCAAAGTTCTGCAAAAATTACCCCCGTTCTGCACGTTTTTTAGCAACATTTAATTCAATCGGCACAAACTTCACACTACTCTATTCGTTTTATAGATAGTCTTACAACAAATGCAACCATGAATATGAACATGCATCAACAACGTAAAGCAGGAAAGTGGAAACTGGGGGCAGTTTTACTGCTTATAGCGGGTGGCGGATTACTCTCCTGCCGGGAAAATGCCATCAAGGACCTGAGCCCGGCGGATAGCCCGGTTTATATAACGAACTATGACCGCTCGGTCAACTTTGGTCAGTATAAGACGTTCAGCCTTCCAGACTCCGTCATTATTGAGTCGAACGATTCGTACGCTACGTCTCAAACACCTCTTTCTAGCCGGTTTGTGACAAACGTAGCAAATGCCCTGACGGCAAAAGGGTTTCAGCGGGTTAACCGGGGCGACAATGCGGACTTAGGTGTGGCGATCATCCAGGTCAACAACCAGTATACCGGTGTAGCCTCCAATCCGTACTCGTATTATTCGGGCTACTGGGGTGGTTTTGGCGGTTTGGGCGGTTATGGCTATTCGCCCTATTACCCAAGTTACTATACGTATCAGGTAACCGACCAGTACTGGGAAGTTCAGATTGTGGACCTGAAAAACCGGCCAACTGCCGGAACAGGTACCAGCACCGGTCAACCTCAGCTGAACGTCATTTATGACGCTACCATCCGGGGTGCTGATGTTACAGATCAGCAAGCCGTCGACAACGCTATAACGGCCATTTTTAACCAATCGCCTTATTTAAAGGCTTCTGAATAAGATATTATGAAATCGATCATCGCATTTGCGGCCCTCATGGCGTTAACGACAACGACTTGGGCACAGTATAGAAATGACAATTCGGGTAACAACGAGTTCCCGTCGCCCTATCAGGAGTACGTGACGTTCAATATTGCCGCCCGGTACGGCGTTGCTTTCCCGATGGGTGGTACGCAGGGGTATATAGACAAAGTATCGCCGACTAACTTTGCCCTGGAAGGCGAATGGCTGTTTCCAAAGCGGTTCGCCATTGGCATAAAAACCGGTTATCAGTATAACAAGCAGCGACTCGACCGGCAAGTGTACGACTATGGCGACCAGTCTATTTCGGCTGTACAGACCCGAACGCTGTCGGTTATTCCGGCTATGGTGTCGCTTTCTTATTACTTTGCCGATAATGCAGCCGCCCTTCGACCTTATGTGCAGATGGCTGGTGGTGGCGCTTATGTCGATTATACCAATTACTTCGGCACGCTGGCCGACCAGTCGAACGGGTTCAAGGGTGCAATAGCACCCGCCATTGGCGTAAAGTATTACGGCAAACGCGAACAGGGGCTGGGGGCTGAAATTCAGGCGCAGTACCAGAATATCTTCTTCAACTACGATTTATTGAAGAATAGTGCCCCCTCGCTCATGATCTCAGCGGGTATTTCGTACCGGTTTTATTAGTAGACCAAGTATAGACCTACAAGGTTTTTGAAACCGCTTCGACGGCCCGGCTTACAGGTCTGGTTGATCACATTAACTCCTCCATGTGAGCGGGCAAACTACGCCCGGCCGCCCGGCGTTCGGCAGCAAAGTCTGTCAGCGTTTGAGCGAGCCGGGCGTTGTTGCGTTCATTCAGACCGATGATCTGCGTAACGTCTTTATCTGTAAAAAACGCCTTCATAATCAGCTGATTCCAGGCGGGTTCGTCGAAGTAGTCGGCGGGATACGGGTTGTGCAGCATAATGGCCGACTGCACATCGGCGATGTTGTTCCGAATACCTTCCGTCGCCTGAAACTTCCAGGCTTCGGGATGGGCCAATACAGGCAGAGCCGAATACAGGGCAACCAGTTCGTTCAGTTCGCCCGCTTTGAAGAGTTCGCTGATGGTTTTAACGTACGTAGTCTGGTTATCGGCGGGGAGTTGCAGCAGCCACCATACCCGCGCCAGCCGGTCGAGGGTCCAGTCCTGAACGGTGAAGCCGGGCCGTACCCGCAGCAAAGCAAACTGTATATCCGCCGGAACAGCGACGGGTTGTTTCCCCACAAAACGCGGTAAGGCGGTAAAAACCCGGTAAAAGACAGCTACCTGAGGGTTTGACGAAAAGGTATCGGCCTGCTGACGCAGGTAGGTTACGGCTTTTTCAGAATTCGGTTGCTGTTCGATAAGGTAAAACAGCGTCTGGCTCATTGAGAGGATATTCATGACGCAAAAATAGGCCTTCGCAGGATTTTATTGGTGCAAAAGTAAAGAGGAGCAGGAAGTAACTATACTGCCAGCCAGCCGAATTTCGCGCGATTTTACTAGTCCTGAAACGAAACTGCTGGTAGATATACGCTGAAGGTAGCCCCTTCGTCGGGCTGACTTTGGGCCGTAATTACGCCCCCGTGATTCGCAACTACCTTTTCGCAAATGGCCAGACCGATCCCTGTACCCTGAAACTCGCTTTTGCCATGCAGCCGCTGAAACACCTGAAAAATGCGATCCAGGTATTTCTCATTAAATCCGATTCCATTGTCCGTCACATCGATGCGGTAATACGCATCCACCGAGCGGGTGGGCCTTACAGTGGAAGGAAGTTGCGACACGTTTACCAGTTGGGCACTTACCTCAACTACCGGCGGCACGGGCACACCGGTCGAACTCTTCCGGCGGAATTTAAGGGCGTTGGATAGCAAATTCTGAAAGAGCTGAATCAGTTGCGAACGGTCGCCCAATACCGTTGGCAACGGATGGATTCGCATCTCGGCGCTGGTCTCCTGAATCATTACCTCCAGATCCAGGACTACCAGACTGAGCGCTTCGGTCAGTGAAACAATCTCGGTCACTTCCTGGCGAGTGGTGATTCGGGAGAAGCTCAGCAAGTCGCGGATGAGCGTCGACATTCGATTGGCCGCCGTCTGCATCCGTTTCAGATAGTCGATGCCTTCGCCCAGATTGTCGGCATACTGATTTTTCAGGAGATCACCGAACGACTGTATTTTGCGCAACGGTTCCTGCAAATCGTGCGACGCCACATAGGCGAACTGCTGAAGGTTGTCGTTAGACCGCTGCAAATCGTGGATCGACGCCTGTAGCTCCGCCGTGCGTTGCTGAACCTGCTCATCCAGGGCCGTTGATAGCTGTCGGTACCGGTCTTCGCTGATGGCCAGCGCCTTGTTAACCTTTACAAGCTCGGTGATTTCGGTGCATACCTCCAGTACGCCCGTAATGACATTTCCCTCATAATAAGGTGTAAGCAGTATATTGAAATAACCCGTTTCGACCCGGTTGTTCCGGTTAACGGGTATGGCAATGGACCACCCCTGATCGGGAACACCCGTCTGGTACACCGTTAGGCAGCGGTCTATAAACCCCTGACCGTTCAATTCCGGCATTGCGTCGACAAGGGGTTTGCCTAGTATATCTTTTTCCCGCTGAATAAGCTCCAGCATGGCCTGGTTAGCCAGATCGATGATTAAATTACTGCCTTTCATCAGGAGCATGGCTACCGGAGCCTGCTCTACCAGACTTCGCAGACGGATTTCGCCCTGTCGACGGGTCTGGTTCAGGTTAATCTGCGCCCTAATTTTGGTCAGGAGCTCCAAGCTCGAAAACGGTTTTACCAGGTAGTCGTCTGCTCCGGCTTCGAGCCCGTCTATTCGGGCTTCCTGACCGGCTCTGGCCGATAAAAAGATAAGCGGAATAGAAGCCGTAACCGGATTTTGCTTCACCCGGTGCAGCAGTTCTTTCCCATCCATCACCGGCATCATAATATCGCTCAGGATAAGCTGAGGCAGGTCTGTTGCCAATTGCCGAATCGCATCGGCCCCATTCACGGCAGTGCTAACGGTGAAATAAGGGGCCAGCAGCCGGGTCAGGTACGCCCGCATGTCGGCATTGTCGTCGACCACCAGAATCTTCGTTGCCTGATCGAACTCAACCGATTCCGACGACATTATGCCAACGTCTATGGGCAGCATCTCTTCCGAGAGCATCGTCCGGGCTTCCTGCAGGAACGTATCGGTCAACAGGCTCTTCTGATTCTGGTAGCTGCCTTCGATCACCTGATCTTGGGGCAGGTGATCTTTCCGCAGTGGCAGACGTACCGTGAACGTACTCCCCTCGCCTTCCTGACTTGTTACGGTAATTGTGCCGCCATGCAGACGCACCAGTTCATGCACCAGCGAGAGACCAATGCCGCTGCCCTCGTAAGTCCGGCCACCGGCATTGGCAACCCGGTGAAAACGCTCAAACATATGGGGCAACTCTGCCGCCGGAATGCCCACACCGGTGTCTGACACCCGAAGGACAGCGCCATCGGATTCTGCAGTCAGTTGAACCCCAATATGGCCTTTCAGCGTGTACTTAAAGGCATTCGACAGCAGATTGAGCACGACTTTCTCCCACATCTCGGCATCGGCATACACCACAGCGGGTAGCGGCTCACAGTCGACGGTTAATTCCAATCCGGCCCGTTCGATCAGGGAGCGAAAACTGCTGGTAAGATCGACGGTCAGCCCGACCAGATCGACAGGACGAAAGCTGGCTTTTACCCGACCGGCTTCAATACGACTGAAATCGAGCAGGTTATTGACCAGTTTCAGCAACCGCATGGCATTGCGGTGAGTGGCTTCTATGGGTTGTTTATAAGTCGATTCCTGGAGGGCAGTATCCTGCAGCAGCTCTTCCAGCGGGCCGAGCATCAGGGTAAGCGGTGTCCGAAATTCATGGCTGACGTTATTGAAGAAAGCGGTTTTGGCCTGGTCGATAGCGGCTAGTGCTTCGGCTCGTTTCTGCTCTTCCTGATACGCATGCACATTCGAGAAAGCCGTGCTAATAGTATTGGCCAGAAGCGCGTAGAAGTTAAGGTAATCCTGATCGAGTGCCCGACGTGAACTGACACCCGCGAGTAAAAATCCGGTGGGCTGCTCGCGGGTCGACAAAAGAATGGGCAGCCGGACGGCAGTATGGGGCAACTCCGGATAAGGACCGCCCACAAGGGGTCCGACACGCTCGGCCAACCGGTCAATAACCAGCGTTTCCGGCAAATTGGCGAGCCAGTCCGTTTCGGCTACGACCAACTGTTCCAAACCAAGCGGTACCGGTACATCGGCTACCAGACCAGCCGTACTGACGAGCCTGGCATGTTTTCCATCCTCCTCTAGTTCGTAAAGCAGTAAATAAGGCAGATCCAGTTCAAACCCGCTCTGCGCTTCTACTAAACTGACGTAGATATCCTGATTGGTTTTTGCCTGTCCAACGAGGGCAGCCACATCCCGTAGAACCTGGGTACGGCGTGCGCTGAGCATCTTGTCGGTTGTTTCGGTGATGGGGTGGAAAATACCGCCTACACCACCGGACTCATCCCGGATGGGCGCGAAAGAAAACGTCATGAACGCTTCTTCCAGATAGCCATACCGATCCAGAAACATACGCTGGTCTTTAATGTAGGTCCCTTCACCCTGCTGCCCCCGCGTAAAGGCATTCCCAACAACGGGCAGCGCCGTTTCCCAGCAGATACGGAAATTTTGTCCCATCGATTCTGGATGCTTGGCACCACAGATGGGTCGGTAACTGTCATTGTAAAGCTGAATGGTTTCTGGACCCCAGGCAATAAGAATAGGAAACGTTGACGAGAGGCACAAGCTAACCGATGTTCGCAAGCTCTGAGGCCAGGAAGAAATAGGACCAAGGGGTGTATTTGCCCAATCCATCGATCGGATCAAGTGGCCCATCTCTCCACCGCCGGCTAAAAACGGCTCTGACGATTCACGCTCAATCATAGTAATAAGTCAACCATATACACATACAATAAGGGTTACACAAAGTGGTCCGGCCGTCTGGCCTATCTATCAGCGCTGCCCTCTTATTGATTTCTGCCCTATGGTTACGTACGGAATCAGGAAACGGCAGAATAGTTTAGTTTATCTGTACATAATCCTAGCATAGCCCAATTAAAGACAATAAAAGTAACAAATAACGACAGTAGATCAAAAAATCACTTCTCTACCCCAGAGTTGCCGAAGCAGAGAAATCATTGTGTACTTTAGCAACAGATACGATAAGCAGCCTGAATTAAATACAAGAATGTGTAAAGGCCCATTCGCTCACAAGATGTACTTATAAACGTATAAGATCTGTCTACCAATTAGTTTAGCGAAATAAATCGTGTTCGTACAATTAAGGTATAGACGAAGAACGCACAAAACCTATAATTAGCGCAACGTATGGCTTCGGAGAACGACTCGAATACAGACGAAGATCAGACAACATTACAGAACTTTGAGAGCTGGCTGGCACTGTATCGGAGCCGAGTGTATGAAACGTACCTGTCACGAGCCCCTACGGTATCTCAGCCTGAAGACCCTCAGGCCAACAGGCAGGTTAAATCACCTAAACCAACAATTCTTGTTATTGAGGATAATGCAGATGAGTGGTTCCTGATTCGATGGGCATTACTTCAGCACTTTCCCATCACGCAGGTGATCTGGATTTCTGACTCCACCCGGGTGATGCCTTATCTAAACAAATGCGTTCAGCGTGAAATCGACTTACCCCGCTTAATTTTGGTAGACTTATACCTACCTTCTGCACAATCGGGCCTCAGTATTCTGCAAAAAATCAAGCAGCATCCGGTATACGGAGCTATTCCTACAGTTATCATTAGCCGCTCCAATAACCCCGACGATATTGAGAGTGCGCTTACTCATTCCAGCAACTCGTACATTATCAAACCCTTTACGTACGACGAATGGCGGGAGCGCTTTTCCATGCTTCGGACCTACTGGACCGAGTGACCGCTGACGTTACCGGAGGCTCTTGCTTACGCCCGGGCCAGCACAATAAGCACCAGACCTACCACGTATGTGGTACCCATTAGCCAGAGGTAGCGACTGGCCTTAGGAGGGGCATCCTTAAACTCATGCCAGACAAACAGCCCCCAAAGGACAGATACAATCGTAGCACCCTGGCTGAGTCCATACGATACGGCATCGCCCGCCTGCCCGGTGCCCAGTAGCAGCGTGATCATGCCCAGGCCCCAGATTACGCCCCCACCCAGACCAGCCAGGTGTACGTTGAATGGCGTTTGGCGGTACGAAGGCTGACCCTGTTCTTCGGTCTGCAAAAAACGCCGGACCAGATACTCTATCATTGGATTGCTCAGGTTGACGCCCACGGCAAACAGTAACAGACTCGTATAGGGCGTTAACAACCCTGACTCGGGGCTTTCCAGATCGGTAACCAGCGACTCAGCCGTGATGCGGAAGAAAAAACCCGCTACCAATCCACCAGCCAGCGCAATCCAGATGCCACGGTTATTGGCCGATGACGCGCCAGTATCTTCCTTACCCTGTTTGGTTCGGTACGCCAGCGCGCTGAATACCATGGCAACCAGAATGGCGGCTGCACCGGCCACCAGCAGTGGAATGCTTCCTTTGGGCTCAGCCAGGTAATTGATAACAAGTCCGATGGCAAGGGACAAGCCCGTACCCACGGGCATGGCAATAGAAATACCGGCCACGCTGATGCCAACTGTTAGCAGCATGTTGCCGATGTTAAACACCACACCAGCCGCCAGCGCAATCAGCAAACTACTCACTTGTGCTTGCTGTAGATCAGTGACCAGTGAGCGGCCCTGTTCGCCAAAGCTGCCCAGCGTAAACCCGATCAGCAACGATGCCAGGAGAATACCATAGACGTAGTCGCGATAAAACACATATAATGGCGACGATTGGGTAACGTATTTCTGTGCATTGGCCCAGGAACCCCAGCAAAGCATGGTAAACAGACAGAGGCCAATGGCTACCGTTGGGTGGCTGGTGATAAACATAGGCAATAGACTAAGTGACTGAGCCGTGCCTGATCGGGAGCACTCGCTTCTGCATAGACAAGGCAGGACTGCACTTTGTTTAAGCGATGGGCAACCCGACGCGTTACCTCACAGACTGTAGCCGGGCGTTTCTTACAGGCCTATTATGAGCCAAATGCCCCCGTTGATCAACTCAAGCCCCCCGTTACTCAACTGCAACTGGCTTGTGTAAGCTTACGTCTTCAATTTTGATCCATAAAACGGATAAAACAGCCATCCACTACTGTATTCCTCTTTTGGTTGCCTAATGAAAAATGTTACGTTTCTCCTTCTTCTACTTTACATGTCGGGTTGCGGCCCATCGGTATACCATGTTACAAAGCTGCAATCGGATCAGGTGAAAGTCGTCGACAACGATTTCGTCTATAAAAATGACGACCTGAAAGTTCTATATAACCTGTTGGGAGAGGGCGGCCGTATGCGATTTTTACTCTTTAACAAAACCAGTCATCTGCTCTACCTCGACTGGTCGAAATGCTTCCTTAACCGGAACGGCTATACCACCTCGTATAGTACGTGTCGCTGGAAAATGCCCCCAATGCCCTTTACAGCGTGAAGTACTATGTGAGACCAGTAAAGAAGCGAAGCAGGTTCGCTCGTAGTATGCGTTTTTTGGTTGTTCCCAATATATCCCTTTTATCCTTGTTACACTGGTCTACGAGTGCAATTCCGATAGTTTCGCATCCATTTAGTTTAATTCCGCCTAACTTTCACGAATCAATATCCCATCATGAAATTCATAAAACTACCTCTTCTTCTTATTGTCTTCCTCCTGTCTTTTCACTGCCACGCCCAGCTCACTCAAACGCTCCGGGGCCGGGTAGTCGACAACGAATCCAAATACCCGCTCGTGGGCGCAACCATTCAGATAGTTGATCAGTCGTTAGGCAATGTCAGCGACACCGCCGGTGCATACCGCATCCCTAAAGTCCCCGTTGGCCGACGAACGGTGCGCGTTTCGCTCGTGGGGTATAAAGATGTGCTGCTCAACAACATCATTATCGACGCGGGTCGCGAAACCATTCTGGATATCGAACTGGAAGAAAGCGTTCAACTGTTGAGTTCTGTAACGGTTCGGGCGCAGCGCACGGGCGAGGCCCGCAACGACATGGCCGTAGTGTCGGCGCGGCAGTTTACCGTCGATGAAGCCGACCGGTACGCCGGTAGCCGTGGCGAACCCGCCCGTATGGCGTCTAACTTCGCCGGGGTGCAGGGAGCCGACGATTCGCGCAACGACATCGTGATCCGGGGCAACTCCCCGCAGGGCGTACTCTGGCGGCTGGAGGGCGTTAGCATTCCCAACCCCAACCACTTCGCTATTGCCGGAACTTCGGGCGGGCCGGTGAGCATCATCAATAACCGGTATCTGGCCAACTCCGACTTTTTTACGGGCGCTTTCCCCGCCGAATTTGGCAACACGGTGGCCGGGGTATTTGACCTTAAACTCCGTAACGGCAACAACGAGAAACACGAAAGAACGGTACAGTTCGGCTTTTTAGGTACTGAAGCAATGGTCGAAGGCCCCGTATCCCGCAAGGCCGGTAAGGCCATGTCGGGGGCTTCGTACATGGCCTCGTTCCGGTACGCCAATCTTGGTCTTTTCAATAAAATCGGGCTGGACATCGGTACCCAGGCAGTGCCTTCGTATCAGGATGGCTTTTTCCGGCTCAATTTCCCGCTGACGACCCGCACGGGCGCCCCCGCCGGAAGCATTGCGCTTTGGGCACTGGGCGGCACCAGCACGGTCGATATTCTGGTGAGCCAGCAGAAAGCCGACGACCGCAATATTTTCGGGCAGAACGACCGCGACCAGTACTATACCTCGCGCATGGGCGTGGCTGGTTTGACCTACACCCGACCGGTCAGCAAACAGACATTCTGGAAGACGACATTAGCCGTTTCGGGTAATGTGCAGGATGCTAACCATGATTATCTCTTCTTGCGAAAAGATGGTAGCGGTAACCCAATTGTGCAGAACAGCCGGTTTGTGGTCGACTCCCTGCGCCCCATTCTGGACTACCGTTTTAAAGAAGTCCGTTATACGCTCTCGTCTTTTGTCAACCATAAAACCGGCGCTCGAAGTACGCTTAAAGTGGGTCTGAACACTGACGTCTACAATTTCTCGGCCTTCGACAGTGTGCGGACCTTCGAGCTGCCAACCTCCACGCGCTTCACGGGATGGCAAACGCGCTGGGGTGCCAACGAGACTTTTGCACTGCTGCAACCCTACGCCAGTTACCGCACCCGCCTGAGCAGCAATCTTACCCTGACGGCTGGACTAAACGCCCTGTTCCTAACCCTGAATGCCAAAAGTTCGTCGCCCGTTGAGCCCCGCCTAGGCCTGAGTTATGACCTGCCCAACCGCCAGAAACTGAGCGTTGCAGTTGGCCTGCACAGCCAGATGCAACCCACCTACACGTATTTTTACAAAACGCTAAACTTAGCTTCATCGGCCTACCCGGCCCCACTGGTGGAAGAAAACCGGGCGATAGGGCTGACCAAAAGCTGGCATTATGTGGCGAGTTACAACCGCCTGCTGGGCCAGAATATGCGGTTGTTGCTCGAAACCTATTACCAGCGGTTGTTCAATGTGCCCGTTGAGCGGTTAGCATCGTCGTTCTCCATGCTGAACACCGGCGCGGCTTTCTCTCGCATCTTCCCCGGCGCGCTGGTAAACACGGGCGTCGGACAAAACTACGGGGTAGAACTAACGCTGGAGAAGTTTTTCAGTAACAACTACTACTTTATGGTAACGGGTTCGCTGTTTGATGCCCGCTATAAAGGGTCGGACAACGTCTGGCGGAATACCGACTTTAATGGCAAATACGCATTCAACGCCCTGTTCGCCAAAGAGATACCCTTCAAGCGATCCAGCCTGAACGTGGGCGCTAAATTTACTGCTACCGGCGGACGCTGGTATGGTCCCGTCGATGAGGCCGCTTCCCGCCGGAATCAGGAGATCGTCTTTGCCAGTGCTACGCGCAACAGTCTCCAGTTTGCCCCTTACCGCCGGTTCGACATCAAGATCGACTATAAGATCAACCGACAGCGGCTTACGCATACCATCGCTGTCGATTTCGTGAATGTGCTTGGTATTAAAAATCTGCTGTCACTCAGCTATGCGCCCCAACCCGACGGTACCTTTGTGAAGCAGGAGTACCAGCTTGGTTTTCTGCCCGTATTCTATTACCGCGTAAACTTCTGATTAGCCGTTAACCCGTATGATCTTTGATGCGATTGTTGTTGGATTAGGCGCTATGGGCAGTGCAGCCCTCTACCAGCTTGCCAAACAGACCCCTAATGTACTCGGCCTCGATCAGTTTGCACCACCGCACACCCTGGGTTCTACGCACGGCGACACCCGCATTACCCGGCAGGCCATTGGCGAAGGGGCTCACTTTGTACCGCTGGCCCTTCGCTCCTATGACATCTGGCGCGAACTCGAACAGCGGACCGGCGACCAATTATTGACTATTACGGGCGGGCTATTTATTGGGCAGGAACACTCACCCGTTCAGATGCACAATAAGCCCGGCTGGCTTACCACCACCATTCGGGCCGCCGAACAATTTGGTATCACCCATCGGCTGCTGGATCATGCTGCTCTTCGGCGGGAGTTTCCGCAGTTTAGGTACTGCCCCGGCGATATTGGATATTATGAAGAAGAGGCCGGTTATCTGAAGCCGGAGCGATGCATTTCTGTTCAGTTGGAACAGGCCCAGCAGTATGGGGCATCTGTCCGGATCAACGAACGGATGGTCGCTTTTGACGCGACGAAAACGGGCATTACCGTTCGGACGGAGCAGGGCGTTTACCAAACCCGCAAGCTGATTTTAACCACCGGGTCCTGGATTAGGGAGTCGTTGCGCCATACGCCTTATCAGGAGTTGCTTACTGTATACCGGCAGGTGCTGTACTGGTTCGCTATTGAGGGCGACTATACGCAGTATACGCCGGATAAGCTACCTGTATTTATTCTGAGCGAGCGCGACCTGTACGGATTCCCGGCAGTGGGCGGTCCCGCTGGTGGCTTGAAAATTGCCACCGAAACTTACGACCACGCAACTAGTCCGCAGGTTGTAGACCGCACTGTCAGCGAAGCCGAAACACGACGTATGTACGAAGAGCACGTTGCGCCCAACTTCATAGGGGTGGGTCCGGCCTGTGTCAAGTCCGTTGTATGCCTGTATACGATGACCCCAAACGGCGATTTTATCATCGACCAGCATCCGGACCATCCCGACGTACTGCTGGCTTCGGCCTGTTCAGGGCACGGCTTCAAACACTCGGCAGCCGTTGGGCAGATTCTGGCTGAATTAGCCCTTCAGAACAGAACCAGCTTTTCGATAGAGCCTTTTCAGCTAAGCCGTTCGCGCTAGCTGAGCCTTGAATCAGGCCAGCGACAGAATAAGGTCAAGCAGAGGTTCAGGCTGGAGAGGCTTGGTCAGAACGCCGTTCAGCCCATGGGTTTGTATGTGCTGGTCGACGTCTGGATTTGTATCGGCCGTGAGCGCAATGATGGGAATGGTTTCGCCCCGTTCCCGCATGCGCCGGGCCGACTCATAGCCATCCATAACGGGCATCTGTAAGTCCATTAAAACAAGTTTATGCTTGTCGGAATTCAATAGATCCAGAGCATCCTGTCCGTTAGCGGCTACATCAACGCTGCTGCCCCAGCCTTCCAGTAGCCGCCGGGCAAAGAGTACATTAAGTGGATAATCCTCCACCAGCAGGATAAACATACCCTGCAATGGCTTTCCGTTGAGTCGGCCGGTGGCCCGTGGATCAGGCTTTAATGGCTCATTCATCCCGTTCATTTTAAAGTAAACTAACGTTTAGCATTATTGCTGTTACAACAGGTCAACTCAGATAATGTGCTCTTTCAACTTACATCAGTCAGCTACACTATCTTTTTGCAGATTCGATAAAACATGCTGCATCACCGGCAATTCGGCTTCGAGCGCTGCCACATACTGCTTCACCAGCAGATTGATCTGAACGGGGTCGTTGCCCGCAGCCAGACGGGCTTCGAGCGAGTCAATCAACTGGCTGATCTGTGTCAGACCGAAGGTCCGAATGGCTACCTTCTGGGTATGAATCAGACGTCCGATCGTGGCGTTGTCGTCATGGGCCATAGCCTGTTTAATCTGACCGAGTTCAAGGCTGGTCTGACTTAAAAACAGGCTCAATACTTCAGCCGCAAACGCCAGATCGTTATCCACCGAAAGCAATAGCGGCTCAAGTATAAAACCAGTTGCCGGGATAGATTCTGGCTTATCCTGCTCAGCCGGTACAGCCTTCAGGGCCGAGGGAAGGTATTTACGCATAATTCGCTGTAATTCATCAAGTTGAAACGGCTTTGGAATGAAGTCGTTCATACCCGCCTGCAAACACTGCTCACGCTCGCTGGCCAGGGCATGAGCGGTCATGGCAATAATAGGTACGGAACTTTGCAGGGTGGTACGAATATGACGGGTAGTTGTATATCCGTCCATAACGGGCATCTGAATATCCATCAGTATCAGATCGTACTGCGATTTCTTCAACAGGTCGAGAGCCTCCTGTCCGTTCTCTGCAATCTGGATGGAGTAGCCGAAGCGTTTGAGTACCTGCTGAGCCAGTTTCTGGTTTATAAGGTTATCTTCTACCACCAGAATCCGGACATTCTGTGTAGCTGCCAGTTGGGGCTCTACCGACAAATCTACCGTTGGCTCCTGTGGGTTAGCGGCCAGCTTGTAGGGAATTTCCAGCGTAAAACAGGACCCTTTGCCCAGCACGCTCGAAACAGTTACCCAGCCCCCCTGCATCTCCGTCAGTGATTTGACGATACTCAGGCCCAGCCCCGTACCTCCGTAATACCGGGTGGTGAAGTCGTTAGCCTGCCGGAACCGTTCAAAAATATGCGGCAATACCTCCGCTGCCATGCCGATACCCGTATCCAGTACCGAAAAACGTATACGGACCGAATCGGCGGTTTCACCTGCGTTGATAATCTGCGCCGTTACACTGCCCTGTGAAGTGAATTTAACCGCATTACTGAGCAAATTGAGCAGAATCTGGGTCAGTCGGGTAGGGTCGCCCAACACAATGGCTGGCAGCGTTGGATCCGTTTCTACCACCAGCGACAGGTTTTTATCCGTCGCTACCGGCTGAATCATGGTTCGAATCGAATCGGACAGAGCACTGATGCTGAACGGAATAGACTCCAATGGCAGCATACCGGCTTCAATTTTAGCAATATCCAGAATGTCGTTGACAATAGTGAGCAGGTTCTTGCCCGCTGTGCGAATGTAGTGCAGCGATTCTTTCTGTTCTTCATTGAGAGGAGCTGACTCCAGCATTTCCGAGAAGCCCAGAATGGCATTAAGGGGTGTACGAATCTCATGGCTCATGTTCGCCAGAAACTGTTTTTCGGTATAGCGTGCTTCGTTCAGTGCATAGGTAAACCGAAAAGCCAATACCAGCGATTGCAGGAAGAAGAAGCCTATATATCCCACAAACAGTTCTATCTGTAAGGGGGCCGCAAATCCGAAATACTGAACAAGAATCAGGGTAAAAACGGTTAGCAAGAGTCCGGTGCTCATCAGCGAAAACGTTGCCCCCGGCCGCTTCCGGCGAAAGGCCATCCAGTACACATAAATCGCATACCCGATGTAGGTGACCATCAGCCCCAGAAATGGGTCCATCAGGCGGGTAAACAGCATTGGCGGCAGAAACAGCACCGTACCAGCAAAAGCAAAACAGAGCCAGGCCATTACCCTGACGATAGGCGGGTGCGTATCACGGGGGTATAACGACTGTGTGTACTTGACAAAGAGCCCTATTGCCAGGTACAGCGACCCATATTCGAAGCGGATACTGACAAACCAGGGTATCTGTGGAAACAGGGTATGGAGCACATAGGAGTCGGTTCCTATCACCCGATAGCTGTAGGCTAGACAGAACAGGCCATAATAGAGCATGGGCCGATCCATGGAGCTAAACGCAAACAAGCCCAGAAAAAACAAGCCGCTCATCAGGACAAAGCCCGTCAGAAATACAGCCATAGCCTGATCCATTGCCAGGCCGGAGGCCAGTTGCGTCGATTCGCCAAGGGTAATGGCTTTTGTAGTTCCACCTTTGGCATGCTGATAATTGGCCAGTTGCAGAAGAAGCCTGAGGGTATCGCCAGAAGCAGCCAACGGTATTAATTGTGTTGACCAGCGGGGTATTGTTGTAGCGGCCGATGTTGTTGGGTTTCCGTCGTGAGCCAGCTCCCTACTGTTAACAAATAACCGGTAAGCGGTATTTTGATCCGGTAGTTTCAACGAAAGCGGTGCGTGGTTGGCAGGCAGCAAAACGGTGAGGCAGTAAGTAGCAAACCCCTGGCGGGGCAGCGGCTGCTGCTGCCATGTACCGGCAGACCACTGTTGGGGAAAGTCAACGTATTCAGCTGTCGATTCGGGCTGATTGGGTGAGCGAAGCTGGTGCCAGTACCACTTCCATTGCCCCTGCAACGGAATGATCTGCTTCATGAAATCCACTTTTCTTAGATCAAGCGTGCCGCGAAGGGCAACGGGCTGTTCACCGGCTTCGGCAACGAAGTCACCCAAAAACAGCAAAAAGAGGAGAAGGAATAACTGTCTGAAGTTAATTTGATCAATTGGCCATAAACTCCGGATTGTCGAGTAAGCCATTGTAGTTAATAGTTTAATAAGCCGACTGCCATGGTTCCCGGCAGTACACTCAAATTAGTGTCACTAACAGGATTGGCAGACAGCACTGTAAATAATCGATGAGTAGCTAAATAAGGCTTATAAATCGCTCGCCGGGGCAAGCTGTAAACCAAGTATAAAAGTAGCAACTAAAACAGGTCCTTTAATATATTAACGGAACTTTATTTAACCAATGCCCAATTTTATAAAAAACAAAGCAACGAATACATTAAAACAGTATACTAATATATTCTAAAAAAATAATATATACTTATTCTATAGACATTTATGTAACTCACTGAGCACTATACTGACTAACTAGGCAACTCCCATCGCTTGTCTTTATAACTGGTGCTTCGCGAAAGCATTGTCTCTTCAGAAGGGACAATATCAGTATTAAAGCAATCAATTGCAAATCAAAGGCACTCACGGATATATTCTCTTAAAAATTGCTTTTATACAGTTTTTTAACCGTTTGATCAAAGTATACAGGCAGGAGCAAGATCATGAATTATGTTCATCCTCATGATATTAACAGTTAATACGACCAACCTTTTCGTTACCGATTCTATCATAGTATAAAACGACATGATTGCCCACGCCTTAAGTATTCTCATGAATGAGTTGAACAGGCATCTGACGGCCTACGACTCACCCCAACCTTCTGATGCGAGTTCTAATCGGGCTGTGCTGGGCAATCTGGCCGAAGGATTTGCCTCAGGTAACGCAACGAACGGTGTTCCCCGCAATCGGCTTGTTCTATCAGTGGTCAATATTCAGGAGGATAAAACGCTTAAGAATGCGCCAAACTTTGTCCGTAATGATGGTAACCTAAGCGTTAGATATGAAAATCCACCCATATTCCTGAATCTCAAAATACTCATTACCGCTACCCATACCGACTATATAAATGCGATGCTGATGCTGTCGCGCGGGCTTCAGTTTTTTCAGTATCAGCAAACGTTTACGCAGGATAGTGTGGACCCGGTATCGCTGAATCCCCCGCCTGCGCTGACGAATGAACTGGATCAGTTGGTGTCCTTTAAACTGAATGTCGAGTTATACTCACCATCTATGGAAGAAGTCAACCACCTCTGGGGAACGCTGGGTGGTAAGCAATATCCGTTCGCACTTTACATTATCCGAATGCTCGATCTGAAGTTCAAATCCCGGCAACCCGAACGTGGCGTCATTACAGAGATCATTAGTAATTTTTACCACAAAAAACCGGCGGTAAACTAACATGGCAGAGGGCACAACGAGCCGGTACAAGCGCCTTTTTGAGCTGCGAATACTCCACCACTACTGGCTGGATAACGGCTCTATGTTGTTCGACATGCTGGATGATGCCGTGAAAAACCGGCGTTTGCTGACCTACGATGTCCGGCAATTCATCAGCCTTACCCCTACCGAATCCACCCAAAAGATGCTGAAAAAACTGGGCGGTGTCTATCGAACAACGACGCTCGGCTGCGTCATCGCCGTACCCGACGGCACAAAGGTGCCCGCCGATACCCGGTTTGATTTGATCCTGACCGTACAAAGTCCCGCCTTCTTTCAGTATACAGCCCTAACCCTGCCCAGACAAACAATTCGGGAGTATTACAACCGGTCTAACGACAGCTATGATCGGTATAAAACTGGCGTACCCGTTCTGTCGAACCTCACCGGTATTCCCCGGACCATCAACGGGGTCAAGTCCTTATTTCTATCGAAAGAAATCCCTACTCTGGCGGCCAGCGCAAATGCTAACGTGGAATCACTGGCGCGGTCGGGGGCAAAGTTACTGCAGCTAACGAGCAGTCAGCCGGATGCCAACACCCAGCAACTGGCGGCTCAGGCCAACACCCAGCCGGTCTATGTGCATCAGGACGATGTACCACTCATCAATGCCCCCCCGGCCCTGGATGGGTTTCCGCCAACCGGGCTACGCGGAATCCAGTTGGCCGGCGAAATTCCCGATAACGTATATACTCTCGTTAGCATCGCAGCCGAACGGCCCGGCGATGGTGATTTTAGTTGTGTCGCGAATGGAATTCCCAAAGCTATTCCGCCCGTTTTCGAGATCCGGTTCAAAAACCGGTCTACAATCTGGCAATACATCGACAAACGCACGGGCGACCTACTCTCCACGGAGCCGGACCCGCTCCCGCTGACCCTGTTCAGCCCGGACAACAACACCAAACTCAAGCCCTCACCCGATTACGTACAACTTACCGTTGACGCCAACAACCCCGAAAAAATCACGGGACTGTTTTCGAAAATTCTAAAATAACCGTCTCATTCCTAACAAGTAACACACAAACCATGGCAGCATCGTATAACACGCCGGGGGTATATGTCGAGGAAATCCCCAAGTTTCCGCCTTCAATAGCCGCTGTAGAAACCGCCATACCCGCTTTTATAGGGTACACAGAAAAGGCCGAACAGAACGGAGAATCGTTGTTCAATAAGCCAAAACGGATCGAATCCATCGCCGAATACGAAGCCATCTTTGGTACTGGACCTTCTCAGAATGTGACGGTTACGCTGGATACCAACAACCAGTTTTTGAAAGCCGAAACCAACGCAAAACTGTACTTATACGATAGCCTGCGGCTGTTTTATGCCAATGGTGGAGGAAAATGCTACATTATTTCGGCAGGGAAATACCCGGCTAACGTAGCTTCTGCCGATCTGGAAGCGGCCCTGCTGTTGCTGGAGCAGGAAGATGAGCCAACCATTATTCTGTCGCCCGATTCTGTTTCGGATGCAGCCAATGGCCCCTACAAATTCCAGACACAGGCGCTGGCTCAGTGTAATAAACTCAAGGATCGGTTTACCCTCTGCGATCTGACCCGGTCTACGGATACCGATGCCTTTGCCGTGACGGTTGAGGATTTTCGGGATAAAATCGGAATCAATTACCTCAAATACGGCGCGGCTTACGGTCCCTGGATTCAGGCCAACCTACCCCGAACGCTGCTGCGCCGTAATCTTACCCTGAAACGAGCGGTAACGAATAACCCCATAAAGTTGAGCGAGCTGACAACCGACACGGACATTTTGACGCTACTTACCAATCTAAATGATGTCGAGAAGGCAGTGGATACACTGCCTTCTAGTGAACAGGACATTACGAGTTCGGCAGATATATCCCTTGAAAGCTTTAAGACTGCTGCGCTGAATAACTATAAAGCCCTGCCCGACAATGCCAACAAAGCAGATATTGAGACTAAACTGGGAGCTATCACAACCATTACAGTCAAATTGCTTGCCAACATTCAGGATCGTTATACAGCAGCTCCCATAGCGACGGATAGCCTGTTTAAGTTGCGAACCGACATTGACAAATTCCTGGCCAAGTCGACCGCAAAGACCGATCTGACCCTAGTAGCCAAACATCACAAACACCTGAGTGCCCTTCTCCCTGCCACCGATGCGATAAACGTGCTCACCCCCGGGGTTGAGCTAGACAAAGCCGCCAAATTACTGGGTTTCGCCGATGGAGTGGCCTTACTTGCCGCTGCCGACCCCGCTGATGTTGCTGCGGCTTACGCGAGTGCTGATACGGCTAAAAAAAGGGGAACCGTAGCCTTAAATCCGGCTTTAGCAGCCGCCAATGAGGCCATTACGTTTTTCCGTTTTCTGAGCAACACCCAGAAAAACTACGAAAAAACCCTCAACGATGCGCTGATGGCTTCCTTTGGCACGTACAAAGACCTGGTAACCAAAGCCACCGAAGCCTTCAACCTGCTGCCCCCTTCGGGCGCTATTGCGGGCGTTTACGCCACCACCGACCGCGACCGGGGCGTCTGGAAAGCACCCGCCAACGTGAGCCTGAATGCGGTCGTTGGCCCCGGCGTCAAAATTTCGCAGGAACAGCAGGGCGAGTACAACGTGGATGTCAACTCGGGCAAGTCGATCAATATCATCCGCGCATTTACGGGAAAAGGAACGCTGGTTTGGGGTGCCCGCACGCTGGCCGGCAACGACAACGAGTGGCGCTACGTGCCCGTCAGGCGGTTTTTTAACTTCGTAGAGGAGTCCGTAAAAAAAGCCAGTGAGCAGTTTGTGTTCGAGCCTAACGACGCCAACACCTGGGTAAAGGTTCAGGCTATGATCGAGAACTTCCTCAACACGCTCTGGCGGCAGGGCGCTTTGCAGGGCATCAAACCCGAACACGCATTTTACGTAGCGGTGGGCCTGGGCAAAACCATGACCCCGCTCGACATTCTGGAAGGACGCATGATCATTGAGATCGGCATGGCTGCCGTTCGCCCCGCCGAATTCATCATTCTCAAGTTCTCGCACAAAATGGCCGAGTCCTGACGGGTGGCTTTCGTGTCTGCTTCTCATTCAACTTATACGTTCACCTTTTTACTGGCTAAACCAACATGGCACAGGAATATCCATTACCCCGTTTTCACTTTCAGGTCGACTGGGGTGGCGCAAAAATCAGTTTTACCGAAGTTACCGGCCTCGATATGCAGGTGGAGGTCATCGAATACCGGCACAGCGACAGCAAGGATTTCAACAAAATCAAAATGCCGGGGATGCGCAAATTTAACAACCTCACCATGAAACGCGGCAAATTCGAAGGCGACTTCGACTACAACAACTGGCTCGATGAGATCGCCAACGAGCGGGTCAATGGTCGGCGCGACGTGGTAATCCGCTTACTGAACGAAAAGCACGTTCCGGTGGCAGCCTGGTCGGCAACGCGCTGTTTCCCCGTCAAAGTAACGGCCCCGGACCTCAAATCGGATGCTAACGAGATTGCCGTGGAAACCATCGAAATCGCGCATGAAGGGCTCAAACTGATGAAGATATAACGCGCCGGGAGTATGGTCGATTACTATCCGCCCTGGGGGTTCTACTACAAAGTGGAGTTCAGTTCGGTCAAGAATAAGAATGACATCCGGTTTCAGTCCGTGTCGGGCTTATCGGTCGAATACGACATGGAGGAGTTCAAGGAAGGGGGCGAAAACCGATTCACCCACAAGCTCCCCGTCCGGACCAAGTACACCGACCTCGTGCTGAAACGCGGTATGCTCACCGATTCGGACGTGACGCAGTGGTTCACGGCGGCTTTCCGCGACCGCGAGTTCAGCCCGAAAGACATCAGCGTGATTCTGATGAACGAGAAAAGTGAACCGCTGCGTACCTGGAACATCGTTCACGCCATCCCGAAAAAATGGACCGTGTCCGATCTGAACGCCAACGACAACACCATAGTGGTCGAAACGCTCGAACTGATGTACCAGTATTTCACCGTTAAGTAGCCCGTATTTAAACCGCCCCAGCGATGCCTATTGAAATCAGAGAACTCCACATCCGGGTCACGGTCAATGCACCGGCAGGCGGGGGAAGTGCGCCATCGCCGTCGGCTCCCCCAGCGGGCGGGGGCGGCTCTGCGGATAAAGAAGCCCTTGTGGCTGAATGCGTTGAACAGGTTTTACAGATCCTTCGGGAAAAACAGGAACGCTGATGGCTACGGGAAAACTGGAGAAAATGCTCATCCTGGGCTTCAAAGATTCGAAAGAGGCCGAAAACGGCGGCAAAGCCGAAGCGAAGGCAAACGAAGCCTATTTCGAAGCACTCATCAATCCGGAAACCTACACCCTCGACTACAAGCTCAAGTTTTCGGAGTCGGGGCAGGGCCAGGGAACGAGTGGCAAACAGTTGAAATATGAGTATACCGAACCCGAAGAGATCACCTTTGAATTCCTCTTCGACAATACCGGCATTATTGACGATAAACCGCGCGAAAACATCGCCGACGACATCAAGCGGTTTAAAAAGGTCCTTATCGAATACAAGGGCGATTCGCACGAGCCGCGTCATTTTAAGCTGGTCTGGGGCGAAAACTCTATTTTCAAAGGCCGAGTCACGGAGTTGAGCATCACGTACAAGCTGTTCAATCCCGATGGTAGCCCCATCCGGGCGGTGGCCAAAGTGAAGTTCAAAAGCAGCATCGAAGAGCTGAAACGGGCGGCCAAAGAGAACAAAAGCTCACCCGACCTGACGCACATTCGGCTGGTGAAAGCCGGGGATACACTGCCGCTGATGTGCCAGCGGATTTACGGCGACGCCCGCTATTATTTACAGATAGCGGCCCTCAACGGCCTTACCAATTTCCGGCGACTGGTTCCGGGTACGGAGCTTGTGTTTCCGCCCATTGACAAAACGACTAACTGAATCGACACGTGGTCAACAACGCTTCGGCTATTCCAACCCCGGCAACTCCGGATGTGTGCACGGCAAAAGTGCTGGTCGACGGTACCGAACTGCCCGGTACGGTCAACATCAGTTCCATTGTGGTGGTGCGGGATCTGAACCGGATTCCGTGGGCCACGCTGCACATTCAGGATGGCGAGGCTTCGACGGGGAAGTTTGCGGTAGGGAATGAAGCCTATTTCGTTCCGGGGAAAAAAATCGAGATCAAACTCGGCTACCGCTCGCAGGAGTCGACGGTATTTAAAGGGATCGTTATTAAATACAGCATCAAGATTCGGAAGAGCGGCAGTTTTCTGCTGGTCGAATGTCGGCACGAAGCCGTAAAAATGACGTCCGGCCTGAAAAACCGCTATTACGAAGACAAGAAAGACAGCGACATTCTGGAGGAGATCATCGGGCGTTACGGACTCACCAAAGACGTAACGGCTACCCGGCCCACCCTGCGCGAAGTAGTGCAGTACGAAGCTACCGACTGGGATTTTGCTCTCTGCCGGGCCGAGGCCAACGGCCTGCTGGTGATGGTAGAAGACGATAAGCTGAAGATTACCAAACCCAATATGGGCCAAAGCGCCATCCTGAATCTGGCTTTTGGCTCCACTATCCTCGAACTGGACGCCGAAATTGACGCCCGGTTGCAAAGTCCCGGTATCAAAGCCCATAGCTGGAACGCTACCGACCAGGAGGTTATTGAAGCCGAAGCCGCCGAACCCACCACCACCAATACCGGCAACCTCAGCCCGGCAACCTTATCCGAAACACTGAGCGGTGGAGCGCACGAGCTTCGGCATGGCGGCAAACTCTCGACGGCAGAACTACAGGCCTGGGCCGATGGCCGACTCCTCCGCGAGCGGCTGGCCAAAGTGCGGGGCCGCGCCCGCTTTCAGGGATCGGCGGATGTGCTGCCGGGGAAAGTCATCGAACTCGGCGGAATCGGCGACCGGCTACAGGGCAAGGTGCTGGTGGCCGGGGTACGGCATCAGTTTGCAGGCGGCAACTGGGAAACCGACGTGCAGTTTGGCCTCAGCCCGGAACCCTTCGTCCAGGCCTACAACCTGCGCCCGCTGCCCGCTGCGGGGCTGATACCCGCCGTGAGTGGCCTGCAAGTTGGGGTAGTCACGAAGCTGGAAGGCGACCCCGACGGCGAAGACCGCATAAAGGTAAGATTGCCGCTCATCAGCGCGCAGGAAGAAGGCAGTTGGGCGCGCATTGCCACCCTCGATGCGGGCAAAGAACGCGGCACCTACTTCCGCCCGGAAATTGGCGATGAGGTAATCATCGGGTTTCTGCACGACGACCCCCGCCATCCGGTGGTGCTGGGCATGTGCCACAGCAGCAGCAAACCGGCACCCAAACCCCCGTCCGACAACAACCACGAAAAAGGGTACGTATCGCGGGAGAAGATGAAAATGACCTTCGATGATGAGAAGAAGATCATGGCTTTCGAAACGCCGGGCGGCAATAAGATTATCCTCTCGGAAGACGAGAAAGGCATCACCTTCAGCGATCAGAACGGCAACAAGATCATCATGAACGACAAAGGCATTTCCATTGAAAGCAGCAAAGACATGACCATGAAAGTGACCAAAGATATTACCGTCGAAGGCGTGAACATCGACATCAAAGCGCAGTCGGCCCTGAAAGCGCAAGGCACCGGCAGCGCCGAACTGTCGTCCGGAGCCAGCACCACCGTAAAAGGTGGCGGCACCACCGTCATTCAGGGGGGCGTCGTGCAGATCAATTAGTTAGTGGTTATTGAGTTAATCAAAAGGTTACCAAATAATAACCCATTAACCCCTTAGTCATTAACCATTAACCCTTAACCAAGACATGCTTCCAGCCGCACGCGTTAGCGACCTTATTGTCAGTTCTGCCACGGTTGGCGTACCCACGCCCATCATTCCGCCGGGCACCCCGAACGTGTTCATCGGGAAACTGCCGGCCGCCCGTATGGGCGACACCTGCGGAGTCGACGCGATCATCAAAGGATCGGCAACGGTGTTCATTGGCGGATTGCCAGCCGCCCGCATCAGTGATCTGACCGCAGCGGGTGGTGCCATAATGCCCCCCGGTTGCCCAACGGTACTCATTGGCGGGTAAGTAAACGTAACCATTACCAACAGCATAGGGTATGAATCTGACATTTCTTGGGCGCGGCTGGTCCTTTCCACCCACCTTCAACCTGGCAATCAACGGCGTAGAGATGCGGGAGCAGGAAGACGACATCGCGTCCAGCCTGGAAATCCTGCTGACCACCATGCCGGGTGAGCGGGTGATGCTGCCCGACTTCGGCTGCAACATGGCCGAGCTGATTTTCGAGAACCTGGATACGACGACCAAGACCCTGCTGGCCGATAAAATAGAGTCGGCCATCCTGTATTACGAGCCGCGTATCGACCTGGAAAAAGTGACTCTGAACACAGCCCGCGAACTGGAAGGGGTAGTGCTGATCGAGATCACCTACCGGGTGCGGGCCACCAACTCCCGGTTCAACTTTGTATTCCCTTTCTATAAACAGGAGGGCACCGATATCAACCTGACCACCACGCTTAACGTGTTGCCAGACAGCAACTAAGCCATAACCTGTATGGACTGTACCCAGAACATCGACCCGTTAAAACTCGTCCGCGAAGGAACCAGCCGGAAACAGCGCAACAGCCCCGCGCTCGACCCTACCTACGCGCCGGTGAACGAGCGCCCCCCCGCGCACGGAATGGTGTTCGCCCAGGCCTATGCCCAATACCTTAACTACTACAACAGCAACAACGAAATTACCGACAATTGGCAGCCGTTCTTTTCGAAAGACATTTCCGTTCAATTGGCCGTTGCTGCCGTGCAGGACGTGGAGGCTTACAAAATCCGCATTAAAGAAACGCTTGCCTTTTTGAACGACCGTGCCAATCAGGCAAACGTAGCCGGGCTGAAAAACCACCTCGGTTACCTGTTCAGCTACCTGGGTACGCTGGCGCGGCAACTGGACACTCTGGGTAAAACCCTCCCCGCCGGTACGCCACTCAAAACCACGCTGCAAAATCTGATCAAAAATCAGCTGGCACCCGGCTTCGGGCGGTTGATTGCCTATTACAAACCGAACCTGAAAGCGGGGTCGACGGAAGAGCTGGATCCAGCCAAAAACCTCATTGCCGAAGTCAAGCCCGATTTTATCCTGCTGGGAGGCCCAATGCTGGCCTTCAGCACGATCTTCAAGACCGGGCTATCGGCCGACTGGATCACGGACGGGTCTGCCGACTGGAAAACCTACCGGAATGCCATTCCGACCCAAAAATCGGTTTACGGCACGGGAGCCAGCGTCTTCGAGAAAGCTAATCATCTGGCTACCCACGCCCTCTTTACGTCCATTTTCGATCAGTTTCTGAAAGCGTACGCCAGGGTAGTGGCCGATGCCAAAACGGCTCTCGATGCGTCGCTCACCAGCCAGGACAGCCACGATCCGCATTACGCCTTGTTTTTGGCCTTTCTGCGTTTACAGGAGTACGTTAGGCATGAGACAAATACGCTCACCGCCCGCCATCTCGATTTCTACTACCGCGACATTCTCCGGCTGCGCGAACGACCTGCCGAACCTGCTCATGCTCACATTCTACTGGAGCTGGCCAGGCATGTCGATTCGTATCTGCTGAAGGAAGGTGAATTGCTCAAAGCCGGAAAGGATGCGTTAAGTAAAGACGTCTTTTTTGCCAATGACCAGGCGTTTGTGGCCAATGCCGCCCGTGTAGCCGACCTCAAAACCGTGTACCGCCATAACAAACAAGCCGTTACCGGCGAGGGTACCAATGCAGCCAAGCAGGAGGGTCGACTATATGCCGCGCCGATGGCCAACTCAAAAAATGGACTGGGGGCCAAACTTACGTCGGCGGATGGCTCGTGGCATCCGTTTTTCAACAAAACCTACGAAGACGGCAAGCTCATCAGCATTGACATGCCCAAAGCCGAGGTGGGGTTTGCGGTGGCATCTCATTACCTGTATCTGACGGAAGGGTACCGACGCATCACCCTGACCGTTCAGCTAACCCAACCCATTACCACCGATTCGACCGTTATAGTCTATCTGACTACGGAAAAAGGCTGGCACTCCATTAAAACGAAGTTTACCACATCGAATTCAGCGACAGCCAGCCTGTTGATCGCGCTGGAAGCAGACGCACCCGCCATTTTGCCGTATGTCGCCAACCTACACGGGGGCGATTTCCAGACCGGGCACCCTGTCCTGAAAGTGGTGCTCGACCACGCTGCTAATCAGTTATATGAATACAAAAAGCTGGAAGCAGCACAGGTTGAGAGTTGCACGATCTCGGTCTCTGTCGGGCTCGATGGCAACGGCAACATGGACCCGCTTATACCGGGCCTGAAATCACCGGCGGTCAGCACCGATTTTGGCCCGGTCGACATCTCCAAGCCGTTTCAGCCGTTTGGACCAAACCCGAAGGCAGGCTCGGCATTTAGCATCGGCAGCAAAGAGATCTTCCAGAAAGCCAATGCCATTGTCAAACTTAGTTTTACCTGGCGGGGAACGTTTAAGGCCACCCCTTTTTTATCGGCGGCTTACCTCAGTAAAGCCGTCTGGAGCACCTTAACCAGTTCGATCTACGTCAACAGCAGCGCGAATACCCTGACGATTCCACCCGCCGACGCGGCCCCGGTCGACTATGGCCCGAACGATTTTCTGACAACCTCGTCGGTATCGGGTTTCCTGAAAATTTCGGCTAACGGCGATTTTGGCCACGCAACCTGGCAAACGGAGCTGGTTGATTACTTGAATAAACTTATCGCAAAAACGCCGGTTCCTTTACCCACCGTGCCGGAGATCCCCGAAATTACGGCTATCAATCTGGGGTACTCGGCCACATCGCCACCCATTCCGCTGAATTCGACCAGTTCGAAAGACGCGGCCGGTGCTAAATTCTACCACCTGTCGCCTTTCGGTATGGCCGAGCGGCACCCGCAACTAAAGGGTAGCGGGGTTACGACCCTACTACCTCAATTCAGCCATGCCGAAGGGGGCGTTAGCCAGCCGCACGAAGCCGAGTTCTACATCGGCATCAGCGGTCTGCTACCACCCCGGAGCCTGTCGATGCTGATTCAGGTGGCCGACGGTACGGCGGACCCAAACTCGGTAAAAACCAAACTCCACTGGAGTTACCTGCACGATAACAACTGGGTAGACGTCACGAACGAATCCCTCAGCGATTCCACCAACGACTTTACCCGCTCGGGCATCGTCACGCTGTCCATCCCCGCCAACGCGACCGCCACCCATACCATTATGCCCACCGGCCTGCACTGGATTCGGGTAGCGGTGGTCGCTGCCAGTGAGGGAGCCTGTCGCCTGCTGGCGGTGGCAGCTCAGGCCGCACGCGTTACATTTGTCGACCGCGCGAACGACCCGGCGTTTCCGGCCACGGTGCTCCCCGCCGGTACGATCAACAAACTCGACCAGCCCGATTCGGCCGTCAAAAAAGTCGAACAGCCTTTTGAAACGTTTGGCGGGCGCGGGAAAGAAACGTCCGAATCCTTTTATAACCGCATCAGCGAACGGCTGCGGCACAAAGATCGGGGCATCGCGCTCTGGGATTACGAGCGGCTGGTGCTGGAAGCCTTCCCGCAGATTTACAAAGTAAAGTGCCTGAACCACACGCATTATGAGCCGGGCATTTACAAAGAGCTGGCTCCCGGTCACGTTACCCTCGTCGCCATTCCAAATCAGCAATTTCAGAACCAGCGCGACCCGCTCAAGCCGTACACCAGCCTGGGGCTGCTGACCGAGATCGACGCTTTTTTAAAAAACCGGCTTTCGTGTTTTGTTAAGCTGCACGTCAAAAACCCACAGTTCGAAGGCGTCCGGGTCAAGTTTCGGGTACGGTTCTTTGACGGCTACGACGAAACATTCTACATCGGCCGCTTACAGGAAACCATCACCCGCTTTCTGTCGCCCTGGGCGTTTGCCGGGGGCGAAGGGCCTTCGTTCGGTGGCAAAATCTACAAATCGGTACTGATCAATTTCGTGGAAGAACAGCCCTATGTCGATTATGTTACTGATTTTCAACTTTTCCACGACATAAACGGCGTACCGGGAACGGAAGATAAGCAGGAGGTAGAAGGGTCGATAGCTATCTCCATTCTGGTCTCTGTAGCGGCCAAACTCCATACCATTTCTGCCATCAAACCGACGGAGGAAGCGACTTCCGCTGAACAATGTCCCTGCGAAGCATGATTCAGAAACTCGCTCCCATCCCTAAACAGCCCGTGCTGAAAGCCGCCGAAGACTTCTACCGTCTCCGCCGGGAAGGGATTGGCTTTATCGAGCAGATGGGAAGCCACCTCTGGACGGATTACAACATCCACGATCCCGGTATCACCATTCTCGAAGCCCTTTGCTACGCTTTCACCGACCTGGCCTACCGCATTGGCTGGGACATAAAAGACCTGCTGGCGCCTGCTCCCCCGGCGCTGAAACCCCCGAAGCCCCTACTGCCCTACCGGGATCAGGCTTTCTTTACGGCGCGTGATATTCTGACCGTCAACCCCGTTACACCCGACGATTTCCGCCGTCTGCTGATCGACCTCGACCGGGTTCGGAATGCGTGGATTTTCGGCAAAGAGTGCGCCTGCGAACTGCATTATTACGCCTGGTGCGAGGCCGGTCAGCTGATGCTTTCGTACAAAAAACCAACCAATCCGCTGCTGAAACCCATAAAAGTGGACCCCAGGGGATTGTACGAAGTGCTGCTCGAACTGGAAGCCGACCCCGAACTGGGCGACCTCAACGACCGCAAACTTGAAACCACGCAGGTGGTGTTCGATGCCGATAATAAACCGGTTTCTCTCAAACTCGAACTACGTTTTCCGGAACTGGCACTAGCCGACCAATCGGACTATGCCCGCTTTACGGCGTTCAACAGCCAGACGAACGAGTTTGTCAGGAAGATCACCAAGGTCAGGGTGCTCAAAATTTCGCGCACCAAACCCGAAACCGCCTTTATCACAACGGCCCTGCTTCAGCGGTACTGGCGCGATGTCTTTTACGTCTCGTTCGAAATTACGTTCGATACCGGTTCCCCGCTCGTTATTACCAATGCGGCCCTTCGGCCTTACGGCGGCACGGACACTAAAGGTCGGACCATTGTAAAAAAAGAGCCGGGTGACCCCGATGTGGCCGATCAATTTGAGGTAACCAAAATTCTTGAGGAAGCTTCCGTTTTAGGAACCATCCAGCGGTATCGGCAGAAACTGCGAAAAGCTGCCGATACCGTAACAGCCGCCAAAGCAACTCTCCACAACTACCGTAATCTGGATGAAGATTACTGCCGGATCAAGGTAGTCGATGTGGAAGATGTAGCCGTTTGCGCCGACGTAGAAGTGACCCCCGATGCCGATATTGAGCGTATCCAGGCCCAAATCTGGTTCGAGATTGACCGCTATTTCAACCCACCAATTCCCTTTTACAGCTTACAGGAACTCCTCGACGCCGGGCAGCCGGTAGAGACTATTTTCAACGGACCCGCCCTGCAAAATGGGTTTATCAAGGCCGATGAGTTACAGGCGGCTAGTCTGAAAACCGTGCTCCGTACGTCGGATATCATTAACCGGCTGATGGACATTGAGGGCGTTATTGCCGTCAATGAACTCCTGCTATCCAAGTACGATGCCGAAGGAACTATCATAAAAGGAGCTGCGGACCCTGTTCAAACCAATGCAGGCCTGGTCTTTGATCCCAACCAGTTCAGCGCCAAATGGCAGCTCTGGGTGAGTCCCCTGCATCAGCCCCGACTGTATTATAACCAGTCACAGTTTCTGTTCTATAAAAACGGACTGCCCTTCCGGCCCCGCATGGACGAAGCGCTGGACACACTTACCGAGCTTCGGGGAGAGGCCGAACGCCCGAAAATCAACCCCACGCTGGCTACGACTAGTAATGATCTAACTGCCCCGGTGGGCAAATTCCGCAATCCGGAAGACTACCTTCCGGTTCAGTACAGCTTCCCGCTGACGTACGGCATTGGTGCGGAAGGGCTGCCCTCGACGGCCTCGCCCCAGCGCCGGGCGCAGGCTAAACAATTGAAAGCCTACCTGATGGTTTTTGAACAACTGCTGGGCAATACGCTGTCACAGGTGGCCCATGCCGGGGAGTTGTTTTCGCTTCGATCAACCATCGACAAAACATATTTTAGCCGGCTGTTCGAGAAGACAGCTATTGAGGGGTACAAAGACATCGTCAGCGCGGATTTGACAGCCGATGTGTTACAGAAATTGGTCGAGTCGGAGCCCGAATTTGAAGAGCGTCGCAACCGGTTTCTGGATCACCTGCTGGCTCGGTTTGGCGAGCAGTTCAGTGAGTACGCACTTATGCTCACCACGCTGGAAGGGCAACACGTAGCCCAGAAGCGCCTGATCGACGATAAAATCTCGTTCCTGAAAGCCTACCCGACCATCAGCCACGACCGCGGGAAGGCGTTCAATTACCAGAAAATCCAGAATGACCCGGCCAACGCGTCGGGGTTGAAACGCCGGATCAGCCTGTTCCTTGGCTACCCTAACTTAACGTTCTCGATCAACCTCAGCACGTTGGCTCCCTACACGGTTACCAGCTATACACTGGCGGATACACCTTACAAAACGGACGCGACGGACGAAGCCGCAACGGTCTGGCTCAGCGGAAAATTGACTGTCGGCGTGAGCGAGGCCGACGAAGAAACCGCCCGCTTCAAGGCATTTGAGGAGATTGGGGAGATCCTGGAGCAGATGATCCAGCCCGATTCCTACGAGATTGTAGCCGAGCAGGGGAAATTCCGACTCAACGTCAGGGCTGATAATGGCGATCTGCTCGGTACGCACCCTACCTTGTTTAATACCGAAGTCGACGCGCAGGGCATTGTCAACGAATTTCTGAGCTGGAGCAGCAACGAACGGGCACTGGTCGTTGAGCATTTACTGCTGCGGCCCAAGTTTCCGGGCGATGCGCTATACCCCGCCTGCGCCGATGGCGACTGCGGCACCTGTGGCGACGAAGACCCCTACTCCTTCCGATTGACCTACGTGATGCCCGGCTGGACGGCGCCCTTCAGCGAAAACCTCGACATGCGCCGGTTCGCCAACCGCACCATTCAGCAGGAAATTCCCGCTCACCTGCTCGGTAAAATATGCTGGGTGAGCAACGATGGGTTTATCGAAAACCCCTGCGACCCGGTGGTTACCCAACTGGCGGAGTTATTTGAAGAAAAAGGCAAAACCAATGCCGATGTGCGCCCAAATCCGGACGAAGCCTGTGCCTGCGCGCTGGCGGTTTACACCAAATTCAGTCTGGCGTTCAAGAATTGGTACGCTGACAAAATCCTGACGTATTTCCACCCCGACGCCCTGCAAACGGCACTGGACGCGGAGTTTTCGGCCCGGCTAAAGCCCGCCGATATTTCCTGTACCACCGTGTTTGACGCTACCCTGTGGGCTAGTGTGCAGTCCATTATGGTGAGCCATTTTGTGCAAATTGCCTTGTCGGGTTTACAGTTCGAACGCTTCGAAGACGCCTGGCAAGCGTGGCTACTGGCCAATGCCGCCATCGACTGGACGGAGCAGCAGTTGCAGGAACGGGTGGAAGGTATCCTAAGCACGAACATCGAAAAAATCCTGGTTCCGCTGGCTGATCAAAAAGCGAAACTGTGCCAGTGCGCCACGGCCATTCTGACCACCTACGGCATGAATTTCTACAGCTGGATGGAAACCAACGTCAAAGCGGGCGTCGATGTCAAAGCTCTTGATTTTAGCAAGTTCGACCCCGACAAACCCGATCCGCTGACGCCCTGCCCCGGTTTTATCTTTTCAGCCGATACGCTGAAAACAGTAAAAACCTTCCTGTCCGAACGTTACGCGACCTATGTGAATGTCTCGTATCGGCTCCGGGTGGTGGTGAACCTGCTCAGCAAACTCAGGAATACATATCCGGGGGCTACCCTCCACGACTGCGACGATGGCAGTGACCAGAACCCCGTTCGGCTGGGGAGCACCGCCCTCGGCAATTACCCCACCAAAAAGCAATAACCTGTTTCTCTAAATGGCTATAACCGCTATTTGCTATGCAAGCGACTCAAGAAAAATATCCGGTATTTGAAGCGAATCAGGTACTTACCAACGAACACCTGAATCAGCTCTTTATCTATTTAGACGAGCAGGAACGACTCACGCGGGCTAACCTGATTGGCATTGGTATCGTGTGCGGGTTCGACCTTAGCTACGATGAGGTGTCGAAAACCATCCGTCTGTCGAAGGGCTGCGGCATTACCTCGGAGGGGTACCTGATGGTGCAGCAGCAGGATACAGAGCTTGTCTCGTACCGCAAAGTAACCGAGGATCTGGCCTATCCGCTGTTCAAAAACACCAACCCCGTCGACCTCGACCCGGCCCTCAACACCCAGTACGATCTGTGGGAGCTGTTCCCGAAAGACGAGCCCAATGTAGAACCGCTGGAATCGCCCGCCAATTTCCTGAAAGACAAGGCGCTGGTGCTTTTCCTGGAGCTAAAAAACACCAAACTGCGCAATTGCGGCCCAATTAACTGCGACGACAAGGGAGCCGAAGTCAACATCAGCGTACGGCCAATGCTCATTCAGCAGAAGTATCTGATCAAGCTTATTGCAAAGGAGAATCAGCTGAACACCACCGTAACGGCTACCGAGCTGGAAACGGCGTTGCTCGCCCGCCTGAATCTGCCCGACCTGCGGTTGCCCCGGTACGATGTGCCCAACACTAGTCCGGCTACATCACAGGATGTACTGACTGCGTTTCAGGCCATTTTCAAAACGGATAAAGTTGTCACTACTTTCAGCAAGGCACTCGCTGCCGCCTATACGGCCTTCAAGCCGGTGTTGCAGACTATTCCGGACCCATCCGTGGGTTTCAACGCTAAATTCAGCTTTTTAGAGCAGGTACCGGCCAACACGGGGCAAGTGCGCTTCCTGCAATACTATTACGACTTCTTCGACGACCTGATTCGCGGGTACGATGAATTCTGCCTGAAAGGGCTGGAACTCATGTGTGCCTGCTGCCCACCGGAGGGCCTGTTTCCCCGGCATCTGATGGTCGGGCTGTTCTATCCGGCGGCCAATGCGGGCGTTTATCGGCATGGGTTCAAACCCTCGTCGGCGGTGAGCGGCTGCGAAGAACGGGAGGAGGAATTGCGGCTGCTGTTCCGGCGGCTGGCGACCATGATCGAGCGGTTCACCCCTACCCCGCCTTTGCCGGTCCTATCCACCAGTTCGGCTACTGATACCCAGATTCGAATTACCCCCAGCAAACTGTCGGATGCCCCGCTGTCGGAGAAAGCCATTCCGTATTATTACCAGCAAACGGGCACTACGCCCCTGTTCCAGCTCTGGAACCCGGAAAAAACCCGCCGAAACCGGGCCAATCAGAACCTGAGCTACCGCGCTTCGGAATACGTGCCGGTGGCCCCGTCCTTTGTGACCAACCCGCTACGGTACGATCTGGAACCCTATAATTTCCTGCGGATCGAAGGGCATCTGGGCAAAAGTTACCAGTCTGTGCTAACCACGTTGCTGGCCTTGAAAGCGCAATACCGGCTTCCCATCGACGTGATTGCCCTGCGGACGGGGGCTTTCGACGAGACCATGCCCGTTGATCTGACCAAAGAAAAAGCCCGTTTTCAGGATCTGGAAGCCGTTTATGATGCCTTCCGGGAGGAGCTGCTGTCATCACTGGCCGAAGGTGCCCGTACCTTTTACGAGCAGCCGATAAACGGCAAAGATCCCGGCGGAAAGCCCCAGTTACCCCTGCTCAAAAAATACGCGCCTAATTACAGTTGCAAAACAGGTTCGCTGGGGGCGTGGTACGAGAAATACCTGGCGCAGCTGCAAGCCATCCCCTATATTGATGTCGATCAGAACAACATCAATGCCGGTACCATCCTGACGGTGTATTGCGGCCTTTTTATCGGTACGTCTGCCCTGGAAGCTCAATACCAGCCACGCGTTGTATCGATCTATTACCTGTCTAAACTGGCCGAGATTCTGCCCGCGAGTTTAGACCAGCTTAAGTTTGCCGACTTTCAGAACAAATACCAGGACTTGATCGAGCTGGCCCGTTACTTCCGTAACCTGGAAGTCAGCGATGTTCCCAAAAATCTGGAGCAGTTCCTGCCCAAAGAAGACCTGATCGACCAGTTCGACCAGATTCTGTTCACCTGCAAACTCGAACCCATCCGCTCGCTCATCGACGAGTACAAACAGCGGCTGAAAGAGCTGAAACAAAAACAGTTTTTAAGTAATTTTTTACAGAACAACCCCGGCATTCAGCACAAAGCCGGGGTACCGCTGGGCGGAACGTTCATCCTCGTCTACCACGACGACCCCGAACCCGTGATCAGTACGGCTCCGGTAGTGATGGAAGTTTTCCCGCCTGTGTTTACCAATACGTTTCTCAATGTTCAGGAAACGCCCACCTTCGGCGTTCAGGGAACGGCGACATTTAGCCAGGAAGCGAATGAACCGCTGGCCCAGGCGTACAAACGCATCAGTAAGAACCAGGCCTTGACGGATAATGAAGATGTCCGCTTTCTGATGGGTATGCTGTTCGGCATCATCCCGCCCCAATCCACCGGTATTGTGGTAGGTCAGGAAGATCCGGATAAAAAGATTATCGACCAGGCCGTTAACGAACTGGTCGATGGAACGGTTATTGCCGATTTCTACCTGCCTTACCTTTTCAGCGGGGGGGGCACACCGGTGCAGTTTGTGCTTCCCAAAGTAAAGCCTTCGTTTACCTACACCGTAGGTTGTACCAAAGCCAATGACCGGGCGGAGGTTTTGCTGAAACCACAGGGTGGCGTGCCTCCTTATAGCGTCAAGGTTGATGATGAAGGCTACAAACCGCTCGACGGGGTCCTGTTGCTGTCAGTTGGTTCGCGGAAAATCAGCATTCAGGATGCCGAAACGACCGAATCGGAACCGCAGACGATCAAAATCGAAAAGCAGCTCGTTCTCGACGAGCCGACCTATACCTGCCTTGCCGGCGGCAATACCTATACGGCTACGCTGACCATAAAAGGCGGAAAAGCACCGTACAAAGCCGTAAAAGGCACAATCACCAACACCAACCAGTACACCAGCGAGGTGCTGCCCGGCGATGTGGAGACGACGATCAAAATCACGGACAGCCAGGGTTGCGAGGCTACAAGAGTGCTTCTGAAATCCTGCCTGCCGCCAGTCGCCTTTACGGTTGACATTGGCTGTACGACGCTCACCACGACGCCCACCAATAACGTAGCCGTAGCTGTAGCCCCCGTGACGATTAATCCAACGGGGGGCAAAAAGCCGTATCGGGTGCAAATCGACCAGGGGGCTGCCGTGGACGTCAAGAATCCGACCTTGCTGCCCCCTGGCCCACACACGTTGCTCGTTACCGATTCGGTTGGCGAAGCGGCTCCCCCGCAAACGATCAACGTCCCGGCCTTGCTGACCCTGTCTGTGAGCGAAACCGACTACCGTTGCGAGGATGGGAAATACCGGGCCTTTGTGCGTGTTGCCGGTGGCACACCACCTTACTTTTACAAACGAGCTACCGACGAGCTGAAATTTAACGAAACCGTATTCTTTACTGATCCGATCCCAAGTGGTCAGGAAGCCACCGTCGTGGTCAGGGATTCCAACAAATGTGCCTCGGCCAAGCTGATTATAAACCACACGTGCTGTGATTTGCCATGCGATGGGCAATCCCGTCGCGGAACGTACCGGCTGTGGATACAACCGCCCGGCGATTCCACCAGGTATAACGCCTACAATCAGGAAACCCCGATCAAGCTCCGGTTCAACGGCAAGGATTTCGCCTTACCTAAAACGCTGGACCTGCTGAATCTATCGGCCGATGCGCTGAATTCCAAATTTCAGGAAACCCTGGGGGAGGTCATCAAAAACCTGAACACGATTATCGATGATACACTCACAAAAGAGCTTGGCCAATCGGGAAGCAAACGGCTCATGCTAACGTATATGCCAACAGCCGACGATCCGTTCGGAGTACTGATGATCGAGTATTTCGTGTGCGATCGGTTTACGCTTGATTTTAGCTACTCAACCGACATTTCTGAACAGAGATATAGCCTGAACGTTCGCTATACCAACGAAGTAGATCTGGCAAGTGCCCCCTTCGAAGGGGTGATTCTGTTCAATCAGAAAACTCAGAAAAGCGCGCAGATACCCGCTTTCAACTACGTACAACGCAACCAATGCCTTAGAACCAACTTTACCCCCGAATGCAGCGGTCCCAAACCCGTTCTTGAATCCCAAACGGTTGGAAGGCTCACGACAATTCCTCCTGTTATCCTGACTATTAATGTTCCCTCGTTTAATGCCACGTTTGAAGGCAAAGTTGCCAATATGGATCGTAGTGAGATTTTAGGCTGGATTTGGGATTTACCCCTGGCAGAGGAACCCGTCTACGTAGGCCAGAAAGTCATGGACATACCACTGAGAAGCAACAAGTTACCCGTTCGCCTGACCGCCATAACGACCAAAGGCTGTTTCAACATTCTCGATAGCCGAATCAAATAATCATGACCCACATCATCCGGCAACAGTACCTGTACGTCGACCTCAACGGCACCGAATCCGATGGCATGGCCCTCCAGCGCCAGCTCTCGGATGTCTGTCAAAACTGGTTGATTCCCGCCATTGAGCGAGTGCTGGACCGCTGTGCGCCGTCGGATGGGCACCTGATTATTGACCGGCTGGATATTGATGCTGGTGTGCTGAACCTCGACCGGCTGGAACAGGACATAACCCTGCTGGTCGAACAGGCGCTGGAGCAGGCACTTCGGCAACAAACTCCGACGTCCGAACAGGCACCAGCGAAGCCGGTGGGCGCTGTGACCCGAAAAACGAACCAGCAAACGGTTTTTGACGCGTTTATTCATTTTCTAAAAACCGGCACCCTACCCTGGTCCTTCCGGCTCCCGACCGATAAAACGCTGGAACAGGCCCTGCTGGATGCCTGGGAAACCGAACTGGAATCGGCCATGGAGCAGCGTCGGCAAAATCAGGCTCTCCGGTCGATTTTGAGCGCAGTCCCCGTTCGCCAGCGGCTTACCCGGCAGTTTTCGACTGCTTTCCGAACCCGGCTGCTGAGCCGTATAAATCCAGTGGCCGAAGCAACGGTAACGACGCTCTTAAGCGTACTGAATTACGTATATCCCCGGCCCGAATCTGTGGCCCTTTTTGAGCGTGGGCTCTGGGAAACGGCCTTTGCCCATACCGCAACCAATACCGCCATTTCCGGGCGGCAACTCGTTCGGGAAGCCTGGCAGGCCCTGCCCAATCCAATGCCATCATCGGACGAACTGGCGCATGGACTGGAGCAATACTGGCCGGGCGTAACGCAGACCATTCCGGCAGAAAACAAATCGGCGGAACAGGAAACGACCGGACAACCAACCGACCATCCGGCCACTAATCAGGAAACAGACTTACCACAGAGATTGACAGATAACACCAGACTGTCACAGCCGTTCGACACGAACGAGGGCCTCTATATCGACAATGCCGGCCTGATCTTGCTGCATCCTTTTCTGGCGCAGTTTTTCGGGGCACTGGGCGTTGCCGCCGATGGGCAGTTGACGCAACCCGAACGGGCTTTATGCCTCCTGCATTTTCTGGCCACCGGCCAAGCCGTTGCGCCGGAGCATGAACTGCTGTTCCCGAAACTGTTGTGCAACGTACCGTTCGAAACACCCGTTGAGGCCGACGTGACCCTAACACCCAACGAACTGGAGGAAGCCGATGGACTTCTCGAAGCCGTTGTCCATCATTGGGAAGCCTTACGAAATACGTCGCCCGATGCCCTGAGGGGCACTTTTCTGATCCGCCCCGGCAAGCTCACTCTCCGCCCGGATGGCGACTGGTTACTACAGGTCGAGTCGCAGCCGTACGATATTTTACTGGATCAGTTGCCCTGGGGAATAGCGATGGTAAAACTGCCCTGGATGGACCGGCTGCTTCGGGTAGAGTGGCGTTGACTTATCGGCTAAACGTATGATGTACTCATGAAAGCGAGTTCAGACAAATCGACCACCACCACGCCATCGCCTGCTACGCAGACGAGCAGCCAGCCTTTTTTTGCCAAAGCAGGTGGTGGCGATTTTTCTGAGCCCACCCGGCAAACGCCAGCGCCCGCCGTTCAGATGAAACTGACGGTGAATAAACCCGGCGACTCGTTTGAACAGGAAGCCGACAAAACAGCCGATAAAGTAATGCGGATGCCCGCACCCATGTCAGCACCCGCCATCACCGGGAAGGACGAGAAACTTCAACGACAAACCGACGACAAACTACAGAAAAAAGAAGACGATAAGCTTCAGAAAGCCGCCCTTCCCGAAGAGAAAATACAAAAGGCCGAACTGAAGGACGATAAAATCCAGAAGGCACCGGCTCAGGAAGAAAAACTTCAGAAGAAAGAGAGCACACAGGCAGGGAAGACAACCGGCGACGGTACGCCAGCCGTTACCAGCGACACCCAGTCGGCCATTCAGAGCCAAACCTCCGGTGGGCAACCCCTGTCCAACGATGTACGAACGTTTATGGAGCCTCGTTTTGGTGCCGATTTCAGCAACGTCCGTATCCATACCAATGCCGAATCGGCGGGGCTGAGCAACCACCTTAGTGCGCGGGCCTTTACCTACCAGAATCACATTTTTTTCTCCCGCGACCAGTACCAGCCCGGCACCAGCGAGGGCAAACAGTTGCTGGCCCACGAGCTAACCCATACCGTACAACAGGGCCATGCCGTGCAGCGCAGTCCGCAGGTAGCCACAACCGCTACGCCCCCACCCGTACAGCGGCTGGGCATGCAGGATGCGCTGGATTACTTCGCCGATAAAGCGTATAACATTCCCGGATTCAGGATGCTGACTATTGTGCTGGGTTTCAACCCCATCAACAGGCAGTCTACCGACCGGAGCGCAGCCAATATTCTGCGGGCACTGATTGAACTGGTACCGGGTGGTCACCTTATTACACAGGCCCTCGACAACCACGGCGTATTTGCCAAAGCGGGGGCCTGGATCGAGCAGAAGCTGGCTACCCTGGGCGACATCGGCAGTGAGATCATCTCCGGGCTAAGGAGTTTCATCAACTCGCTGAGCTGGTCGGACATTTTTGATCTTGGCGGGGTTTGGGAGCGGGCCAAACGCATCTTCACCGACCCCATCGGGCGGCTCATTTCTTTTGCGGGCAGTGTGGTTTCCGAAATCCTCAAAATGGTTAAAGACGCCATTTTGAAACCGCTGGCGGCTTTGGCGGAGGGAACGCGCGGCTACGACCTGCTCAAAGCCCTGCTCGGCGTAGACCCTATCACGGGCGAAGCTGTTCCGCGCACGGCCGACACCCTCATTGGCGGGTTCATGAAACTGATCGGGCAGGAGGAAATCTGGGAAAACATCAAGAAGGGCAATGCCGTGGCCCGCGCCTGGGCGTGGTTCCAGGGCGCACTGGGCGGCTTGCTGAATTTTGCCCGGACCATTCCCCGCCGAATTATCGACACACTCACGTCCCTTACCTTTCAGGACATCCTTTCCGTGGCCGGGGCATTCACCAAAATTGTCGGCTCGTTTGCCAGCATTGCGGGTGAGTTTTTCAGCTGGGCGCTCAATCAGGTCATCAGTCTGCTGGAAATCCTTTTCTCGGTAGTGGCACCCGGCGTAATGCCTTATATCGCCAAGGCGCGGGCAGCCTTTCAGACGATTCTGAAAAACCCCATTGGCTTCGTCAACAACCTGGTGCGGGCGGGCAAAATGGGCTTCCAACTTTTTGCGAGTAACATTGGCAAGCACCTTAAAACGGCCCTCATCAAATGGATTACCGGGCCACTGGGCGAAGCGGGCGTTTACATTCCCCAATCGTTCAACTTGATCGAGATCGTTAAACTGGTGCTGTCGGTGCTGGGACTGACCTGGCAGAACATCCGGAGCAAGCTGGTCAAGATTATTCCCGAACCCGTGCTGGTGGTGCTCGAAAAAACGGCGGGTGTACTGGTCACCCTCGTAAAAGATGGCCCGGCAGCGGCCTGGGAGCAGATCAAGACCGAGCTGACGGAACTGAAAGACCAGATGATTTCGCAGGTTACGCAGATGATCACCACAGAGGTCGTGAAAGCCGCCGTGGCAAAACTGGTGAGCATGATCAACCCGGCGGGGGCCGTCATTCAGGCGATTCTGGCGATTTACAACACCGTTACGTTCTTCATCCAGAAGATAAACCAGATTGCTGCCGTGGTGGCATCGTTCATCGACTCCATTTCGGCCATAGCGTCCGGTCAGGTAGAGGGGGCGGCCAAGAAAGTAGAAGACACCATGGCCAGCACGCTCACCGTCATCATCGCCTTTCTGGCCAAGTTCGCCGGCCTGGGGAATATTCCGGAGAAGCTGGTTGGGATTGTGAAGAAGATCCGGCAGCCAATCGACAAAGGGCTGGATAAGATCGTGGCCTGGCTGGGCAATATGCTGAAAAAGCTGGGGGGAGCTTTGTCCTCTTTCTTTTCACCGCAATCCTTTAAAGTAGAAGACGAAGATCACAAGCTCTACCCTGATAATTCTGGTGAACCAATGGTTGCCAGCTCAAATCCAAAACGACTTGAGGCAGCCTTAAAAGAGTTGGGAGCCGATCCGGGATTAGCCAAAGATTTAGGAAAAGCCAACAAAAAACTGAAAGACGCTACCAATCCGACTCAGAAAGCCGCGGCAGAGAAAGAAGTGAATGGTTTAGTATCCAAAGCGGTGGCTTTGCTTGTCCAGCTCAAGTATGGAAAGGGGACAAAGGAGACAATGGAGAAAACAAGCGTAAGTTTTACGCCACCGGCTAAAAGCAATCCCACTTCCATTGCCGAGTTTAAGCGGCAAATTGGCATGCAGCACCAGGAGCTGAACAAGACAGAAGTAGGAAAATGGCAACAGAACCGAGCTCGGTTTATAGGGTTTGGTAGAGACAAAAAATCAGACACGAAAGAAACCCGGTCAGAGTCAGTCATAGACCTACTGAAGGTAGAAGGAGATAAAGCTATTGCCGAACTGCAAAACCTGAAGATTATTTCAGCCAGGGATGCCCAACGCTTAAAAACGGCGATCACGGTAAAGAATGAGAAGCAGATGAAAAACATCGTCAGTAGAATCATGGGACTTTACAGCAGTAATAAATTGGCCGTACTTCATACAGTAGACCAGGTAGCGGGCGGAAGCGCCGACATTTACGGCGACGAGAAAAGCATTTTTGGCCAAAGCGATATCAACTCTTCGATAGGCTCACAATGGGCGCAAAAAATTGACGTAGTAGATAAGGCAGCGAAGAATGTTAAACCAACTGCGTTAGTCAATGTTGACTTAACTCCAAGATAACTGAACGCTGATAACGACTAGTTTTTACACAATATATGGTCAACTACGACGAATTTTTAGAAGAGCACATTCCCAAAAGGCAATTTGGTTACTTTTCCGATTCGGAACTTCAGGGAATGACAGAGAAGCTACCGGATGAAATCGTTCAATTTCTGACCAGCGAAGGTATATGCTCTTACAGTAATAATTTTTTGTGGACAACCAGCCCTGGTCATTTTAATGGCGTACTGGCACAGTGGGGCCTCAACGAATCAACGTGTATTCCATTTTTGCGAACTGCTTTTGGCGCCTTTATCTACTATAATCGTCGCAATAAAAAAATCTATCTACTCGACCCTCTATTAGGGCGAATGATGGATTTAGCGGAAGACCTTGACGATTTACTGAATATGATGTTAATGCTCGATACAATTTTGGAAAACGGCTTTTTCATCAACCAGTTTAAACATCTTAGCGTTGATGTGCAGACGTTACAACCGGATGAAATCGTGGCCTTGTTTCCTGCTCTACCACTGGGAGGAAGCTTCGAAACGTCAAAAGAGGAGGTAGTAAAAATGAAGGAGCATCTGATTTTACTCGCTCAACTTTCTGGTGGCAAAGCCCGGCGAGTGTAGGCTCTCGCCCATTTTTATGACAGATATGACCAACGCCGATAACCTCACTACTGCTCTGGCTTACCTTCGGGCCGTAATCGTAAGCCGACTGAAGGTGCATTCGGGCCAGGTCGAGACCGAGGACGTTAGCGGTACGGCTTATTATAAGGACGACTCGCCCTTTTCGGCGTTTATCGACCAGCACCAGCCGGGCTTCGACGAATACATTCTGCTGCTGCTGGCACTGGCTCCGCATGTTCATCCCCATTTTTTCAATCACATCATTGCCGAACACTACCCCGAAGGTGGCGACCTGCCCGAGTTTGGGGGCGTAAAGGGCCAGAATCACCGGGGAATTTTACCTACCGGCGAAACGGCCCAGTTTATTCTGGCGGGTAGCGACCTTGCCAAACGGCTTGCCATCCAGCGGCTGCTGAGCAACGATCCCAACTTTGTCTGGAAACAGCTGCTTCGGGTCGACAGCGTACCGGCAGGCGAACCGTTTATGAGTGGCCAACTGCTCCTCGACGCTGATGTTGTTGAACTGCTGACCACCGGCATCAGCAGTCGGCCGCAGTTCAGTATGGAGTTTCCGGCCGAGTACATCGAAACCGATATGGACTGGAACGACCTGGTGCTGCACCCAACCACGCTGCGGCAGATTCAGGAAATTGGACACTGGATTACTCATACCGATACCGTACAACATACGTGGGGTATGAAAAAGAAAATCAAGCCCGGCTACCGCGCCCTGTTCTATGGCCCGCCCGGCACCGGCAAAACCCTGACGGTTACACTGCTTGGAAAGCAAACGGGTAAGGAGGTCTTTCGGATCGACCTGTCGCGGGTGGTGTCCAAGTACATTGGCGAGACCGAGAAAAACCTGTCGCGGCTGTTTGATAAGGCGGAGCACAAAAACTGGATTCTATTCTTCGACGAGGCCGATGCCCTGTTTGGCAAACGAACCGACATCCGCGATGCCCACGACAAATACGCCAATCAGGAGGTGGCTTACCTACTCCAGCGTATCGAAAGTTATAACGGCCTGGTTATTTTGGCCACCAACCAGCGGGGCAACATCGACGATGCCTTTATCCGGCGTTTTCAAACCATTGTCTACTTCCCCATTCCCCGCACCGAAGAGCGGCAGGCCATCTGGGAGCGAACGTTCCCGGCTCAGATGCCGATTGCCGATGATATCGACTGGCACCAGGTAGCCAGCCGGTACGAACTCACCGGGGCCAGTATCATAAACGTGGCCCACTACTGCGCCATTGAATTGTTGGCCGATCAATCTCCCAAGCTTAGCCGAAAGCAACTGGAACACGCCATCATGCGGGAGTACGCCAAAGAAGGCAAAGTCATATAGCCTCACATCAACGTGCACAACCGCTGCACGAAAAAATTTTGTTTATTTTTTATTGAACCGATTTCTTTTATCGAACGGCCCAAAAGGTACCGTTCAACTCGGTTATTGTATTTATTGAAGGAATAATTAAACAAGCTGGCTCTTACACAGCCATTACATCATCGTTTTTGCTTCGGTAAATTATTCAATATCAATACGTTAATACGCAAGGAGGGACAGCAGCCCAAATAACATATTTTTTTCATATGTAATTTATCAAATATATATCAAAACTCTAGACTTAGGCTTCTATAGCGTCATACAATAAGAATAACGCGAACATGATGTTAATCATCCGTTTAATAAATTTTAGTCTTAGTTTATAAAATGTAAAATTCATTTATTTAACCCGAGTTTACTATCTAATATGATCTAATATGAAATTTTTACCTTTCCAAAATTGTGTACCTACACTAGCGTCATGCGCACTTTCCACCTTATTACTTACCGGATGTGCTACAAATTCTGAGTCAATAAGACCCGAACCAGTATCTATCGGCTCGTCAGCTAATGCTCGTAAAGCGGCTGTAGCCACTGTCGATAATACAGTCTCTGTAACGAGTATATGCGGGTACGATTACACAGCCGCTACTGAATCAAGTCTGACAGCTGCCGGCTGGAGAAAAACCTTCGAAGACAACTTTAATGTAAGCCCCACTAATCCGGCGAATACAAACTGGAATGTATGGGTTGGAGGGTCTTTCAATACGGAGTTACAGATGTACACAGCTAGCCCCACCAACCTGACTGTTACCCAGGACCCCGATAATGCAGCCAACAGCATGTTACTTATTAAAGCGGTAAAGGAACAGGTAACAGGTCCTAAATACCGTCAGGATGTCGATGCAACCCCTAAAAACTTCGACTTTACATCGGCCCGCATTGAGTCGAAACCCATGTTTACGCCTAATGGCCCGAATGGTCAGGTACGGATGGTAGCGCGCATAAAGCTGCCGAGTGGCTATGGTATGTGGCCTGCTTTCTGGTCCTATGGCGACAACTGGCCGACTAACGGGGAGATCGACATTCTCGAAGCACGCGGCAATGAGCCTAACAAATACCAGACAAACTATTTGTACGGCACTCAAAGTGACCAGAATCTGGCCGGAAACGTGGGCACCTTCCTGACGACGTCAACCAGCCTGACAGACTGCTGGCACGTTTATGAACTTATCTGGACCAGAAAGGCACTTACATTCATGCTCGATGGCCAGGTGATTGACACCAAAACCGGAGGTTACGTGTCTAATCTTGTTGGAAAGCTCGAAAAACTTACGTTAAATCAGGCTGTAGGTGGCGACTTCTTTTATGCGCCAACAGCCAGCCAGATTCCCCTCAACGCTGGTGAAGGCATTATGCAAGTGGATTGGGTAAGAGTATACGTTAAGTAAGCCATCTAAGAACTGATGCTGGCAGGTAAATCCATATCTGGTATCTGTTTTATGCGATAAACTGCCTGTCAATCCTAATACTTCATATGGTGCTTATTTGTTGGGAGCCCTACGTTCATCTACACTACGGCTCCCAACAAATAAGCACTATATGAAGTCAATATTTTTTCATATTTTATACTATACCATCTAATAAATACAGCTTAATTTATATTCATTCTTTACTAGACATAAACAATTTATTTTAGCGTTAGCTAATCTTTTTATATTAATTTTGCAGAACGTACAAAACGCTACACATAGCTTTTCGTATAAGCTAATACCTGACCTATTTTAGTAACCGGAATACAGATATTTCCTTTAGCCAATCTATATAAATAGCATAACAACGTCAACGTTAACTGGTTTGTTGCCTGAGCTAAAAGGCAGCATTCGACTTGAAAAATAGAACAGCGGTCCATTACCTGGCTCTCGCAGTTTTCCTCTTTTCTTCTCTGTCTAATTTTAGCTGGTATTCCAGCATTTTATTAATTTATTTTATTTACTGCGCCGTAACGAACAGTTAAACTAGTATGGAACGAAATAACCAGATCGATTTTTTTAGAGGGTTTTTATTGATATTAATAACGATTAACCACTTCGTATCAGAAACTAATATTATTATTCGTCTCACCAGAGAATCAATTGGTTGGGTAGAGGGCGCATCCGGATTTGTGTATCTGTCCGGGTTTACGGTTGGGCTGGTGTATACGAACAAATTTATTAAAAAAGGAGGAAACGAAATCCGCAGCGCGGCCATAAAGCGGTCGTGGCTTATTTACAAATTTCACATCGGTGTTTTTTTTGTTACTCTACTAGCTGTACTGACACTGGGTTTTGTGCGTGCTCACTGGGCGCCCTATTACGGTACCATGCTGGCAAACCCCATTGCAGCGTCTATACTAGCACTATTTTTTCTCTACCAGCCACAAAACATGGATATCTTACCCATGTATGCTGTGTTTTTACTGTTTGTGCCCTGGATTATTGTTCATCTGCAAAAGCATCCTAAAGGTTATTTTGTCGTACTGCTGATATCATCGATTGTTTACCTAATCGGAACGTTTGAACTGCTCTTAATTAACCATTACCGATATAGCTGGAGCAGATGGGTTGATCCGGGCTATTTTAACATGCTTTCCTGGCAGATTATATTTGTTGTAGGGATTATTTTAGGAAACCTGGCGTACAAGAAAAAACTGGGTGATCTACTCGATAAACCCTACATTGTATGGGCTGCGCTAGTTGTTGCAGTTTCCCTTTTTCTGATTAAAAATTTAGTGGCGCTTCACCTGATCGAAATTACAGATTATGATATAAACTTCTGGAGCGCAAAAAAATATCTCCGTCCACTGCGGTTAATTAACGTTGCCGCTGTCTTTATTTTGATTCGCTGGCTGATGGTAAAAAAACCTACCTGGTTTCAATATAAGCCCGTCGCTTATCTTGGCAAAAACTCGCTGGAAGTTTTTGCCTTCCATATTATTCTGGTTTTACTTTTTTCGTCGTTCAACGCTCATCTTACCAGTCTCAGCGCGTACCGTGTGTTTGGTAGTTATTATTTTTATCCGTTGGAAACTTTATTGACCTGTACCGTAGTGGCTGCGCTTTATCTGGCACCTACTTTATGGAATATCACGACACGTTACTATCAGGCAGTAAAAACAATGGCTTCTAAACAAATGAATAAGCTAATCCAGCCTAGGCATACGGAAGTGTAATGGTAAACGTAGTACCTGCTCCTTCTTTACTCGTTACACCGATCTGACCTTGCATCAGGCTTATGTACTCCTGACAAATGGCCAGTCCAAGACCGCTCCCCTGGTAATTAGCAGCATTGCTAGCCCTGAAAAATTTATCAAATAAGTGAGGCAGGTCTTTTTTGGGTATACCAATGCCCTGATCGCTCACGGCAATTTTCACATCCGTCTGCTCATAAGTAATCGTCAGGCTTACGCTTTTCGTGGAGAACTTGATGGCATTCATCAGTAAATTGGTCAGGATATGGTTCATCAACTTTTTATCCACCAGTAGTGCTACGTCCTTTCCGATGACCTGAAAATCGATCTGCCGCTTATCTTTGGAATCGGCAGAGGTAGAAACAACCAGAAATTTACAGAGTGCCGCCAGATCGGTGCTGGCTAACTGAACGTCTATTTTTCCCTGTTCTATTTTGCTCAGCGTCAGTGTATCGCCAATCAACTCATTCAGCGAAGCTACTTTTGTAAGAATGGCCGTGAGGTGTTTGTTAATGATTGGCAATACCGGCCTTATATCTTCCCGGGCCATGTAATGCTTTACCAGTTCGGTGCTGGAACTGATGGCCATCAGGGGCGTCCTGAACTCATGAGAGGCCGTTGTAATAAACTGCGATTTAAGCGTATTTAAGGTTCGTTCGTTTTGCAGTGAAGTTTTCAGAATTTGTTCTTTTTCAATGGCTGTCGTAATATCAGTGGCAACACCAATACGACGGATAAGCACACCGGCCTCGTTGGTAACCCCAAACACCCTGGCGTTTAACCAGCGAAGGCTGCCATCCCGGTGTCGCGCCCGGAAGGTCAGTTCGCTACCTGAAACAGAGTCCTGGAATATCGTTTGAATAAGACTTCGATCTTCTTCGACAATGCGTGGTAGAAATAACGAAGACTTCCGATAAATTTCCGGAGAGGACACACCGGTAAACTTCTCAAAAGCTGGATTTACATACAGAAACCGGGGCTTCTTACTGTCGAGTATACAAAAGACTTCATCGACGTTTTCGGCAATCTCACGAAAACGCTGTTCGCTTTCCTGAATCGCTTCTTCAGCCATTTTTCGCTCCGTGATATCCGTCAATGTTCCGCTTATGCCCATCCGCATATGAACGTCATTCAGTAATACCTGGGCATTTACGTCGACCCAGCGATAGCCGCCCCCTTTACGGATGTAGCGAATGGTATGCCTAACGCCCATTCGCTGGCCGGCCTTGATCTCTTCATACATCTGCCGGGTTTCGGCATAGTCTTCGGGTAGAATCGAATCCAGGAAATACCCTCCCAGCGATTCTTCGACCGAAAAGCCAGTAACGACCTCCCAGGCGGGGTTCAGGTAAACCCATTTTCCTTCGGCATCGGTTTGAAAGACAACTGTATCCAGGTGATCCACGAGCGAACGATACCGTTGTTCACTGGCCCGGAGGTTTTCTTCGTCCAGCTTCCGGCGCGTCACGTCCCAGGCGACACCAATGAGCCTGATCGCCTTCCCTGAAGAATCGCGGACAATACGTCCATTGGTTTCCAGATACCGCACCGCACCGTTTGGGCAAACGATCCGGTATACATTAGTAACCGTGTCTTCTTTCCCAACGTGTTCCGCCTGAGCTTTTGCCATCAGAGCAGGCAAATCGTCGGGATGAACGAACGATAAAAAGTCGGCAAAGGTTAATGGACGCACGGGCAACGATAACCCGTGCAACTCCCAAAGACGCTCATCCCAAATTACTTGTCCGTTGATCAAGTCATTTTCCCAGATACCCTGCCCGGCCGCCTTAGTGGCTAACTGAAGCCGTTCGTGGAGCTGGTAGAGCTGATCTTCGGCAGCCTGCCGGTCTGTAATATCCCGAGCCGAGCCATACACCAATCCATCAACCCCAAGGGCACTCCACTCAACAATCCGATACGTGCCGTCTTTACAACGCCACTTGTTAATACGATTACGAACCGGCTGCTGCTGACTCTTTTTCAGTACTTCTGTGGACACCTTTGCCTGTTCGGTGGGATGAATCAGCTGCAGAAAGGGAATCGTTCTCAACTCACCGGCCGAATAGCCCATCACGTCCTGAAACGCGCGGTTAACCTCCAGCAGAAAACCCTTACGGTCGGCAATACAGTGCATATCCAGCGCACCGGCAAAAAACGTATCCAGTATCTGATTTTTCTGGCGCAACTTGGCTTCGGCCAGTTTCAGGGCCGAGATATCTGTAGCGATACCCATGTATCCCAGAACCGAGCCGTCCTCGTTCTTCAACTGGCTAACCGTCAGCAGAACCGGTGCCAGACGACCGTTTCGGGTTGCCAGCAAACATTCCTGCTGTACATAGCCGCATTCTTCCTCTGTCGGCTGGGCAAAAAAGTTGTACACTTCCTCAGAATCATACGGGCAAAATGTAATCACTGGCAACGAACTGTGGGTACTTTCAGACTTCAGGCGGGCAACCTTACCAATAAGCTCACTGGCCGAAAGACCCAGTAGCGTTTCTGTGGCCTGATTGACCGTTTGCACAATACCATCGGAATTGGTCGAAATAATGGCCTGCCCTGCATGCTTGAGAATGGCATTTTGCAGTGTAGACAGCTGCCGGACCTGTTTGGTGCGCTCGGCCATACCTATTTCAAGCTGGCTGTTCTTTTTACTCAGCAGGGCTTTAGCCTCCATCAGGGGCGAAATATCCATGACGGTAAACAGTACGTTTTCACCTACCCGAATGATCGCAAACTCACCCCATAAAGAAAGACCATCGTGCTGCACCTGCTTTTGGTAGTGCAATGACTGGCCGGTTTGCGCTACATTGGCCAATCGATCGAATAGGCCGGCGCTGGTAGCTGAAGGGTGTAACGCTTTAAATCGCTGACCGGCCAGCTGAATGGTGCTATAGCCGATAAGAGCCGCATGGGCTGGATTAGTCCATAAGTAGCTAAAATCTGTTAGGCATCCGCTTTGCCAGATAGGCCGTAGAAGGGCCAGTCCAACGGGTGTATTCGAGACAATGGCTTCTAATAACTGGTTGGTAGCATCCAGCGAAGAGTCCTGTTTCGATAAACTGCAAGAACCGGCCTGGGCAAAATAATCGGTACGCTGCTCAGTGGTCTGCCCAGCGGACACAAGCTCGGATTCAGCACCAACCGACATAGCATCGGCCGGGAGATCAGCCAGCAGTTCAACCAGGTATCCGCCATCCATCGGCGTAATGAGCAGTTGACCCACTTTATCGGTTGCCGGTTGATAAGTAAGTCGACAAACGGTACCCTGTTCCAGCAACGACCACAGCCGATCGAGCACAGCCCCGGCCGAGGGGGCGATCCAGTCGGATAAGCAGGTTCCTGCCAGGTAATCGGATGGTGTTGCCGGTGCGGCCATCCGACGCTGTAAATCAACCAGTTTGCCATGTTCATTGTATACGGGCGCAAAGAAGAACAAGTTACGCGGAGCAGACGTGGGGGCAAGGCCGGTTATGTGTACAGTCTGAAAAGGAAGGTTCATAAAAAAGTAAAGTCAGCTCAACCAGCCGTTAACACTGTTTTTCACTCATTTATCCCAGTGCCAACCGAAACTGCTTAGTACTTAGCCGCCATCAGGATTTTAAGTAGGCTATACCACGTCAGCTAAAAAAAGGCCGCTCGCCCGTAGCGAATCAACGCTGGCAGTAGACATTACTGGCTTGATTGATCGGGATGTAAATGCAGGAAATCAGCAGCCGGTTGTTTATTGCTGAGCTCTGGAAACAAACCGCTTTGCTTTCTCCGGGACCCTATGAATCGAATATACCTGAGTATTATATATTACATTAATTTCGAGAACTTCCGACCCGATTAGTTAAGTAAAATCAATATTATTAAATCTGTAGTTAAATAAATTAAACCAAATATAATTCAAAGTAAATTTATACGTTTACCAAACCGGACTTTTTTTAAGCGTTGCGCTGTCTTTTTCGTAGTGTTACGTAGCGTAGCGGGCGTCCTGGAATCAGGGACGCTTTTTCCGATCAGTTTCCAGTAGGCCACGAACATACTCAACCTCTGTTTCGATATCCGTACACAGTTCTGCCAGTTCACCCGAGTCGGTACGCCAGGTATGTTCCAGTTCTCCGGCCAGTTCTGCCAGACGAAGCAGGTTAACAGTCAGGGCAGTTCCTTTCAGTTGGTGGGCCAATGCTTTCAGCTTTGATAGAACACCCTCCTGGCGAGTAGCCTTGAAGCGGGCCGGGAAAGCGCTCAGATATTCCAGAGTTCCCTCAATCAGGATGTCGACCAGCAACTGGTCCTGTTTCATTCGGGCTAGCAACCCTACCTGATCGAAATGCCCTTGTACGGGCAGGTCAGCCTCTTCTTTGGGCCTAGATACATCGCCCTGCTGGCCCAGCCACTTATCGATAATGGTGTTCAGGGCATCGGGAATAATGGGTTTACTCAGGTAGTCGTCCAGCCCAGCCATCAAACATTTTTCCCTTTCTCCGCGCACAGTGCCCGCCGTCAGCGCAATAACTGGGGTTCGTTTTCCGCTTTCAAGCCGCCGGATAGCCCGTGTGGCTTCGTAGCCATTTACAATAGGCATCTGAATGTCCATCAGAACCAGATCAGGGTTTACTGCCTGAAACTCGTCGATGGCCTGCTGCCCGTCTATAACTTCCACAATCCGAACGTTTGGCAACCGTTGCTTAAGCAAGGTCTTTGCCAGAAGCATATTAACCTGATTATCCTCAACCAGCAAAATGGTTACGGACTCCAGCTCCACGGCAGGCGAAAGCCTTAACGGCGTCGACGTACCTGCGGGTTGTGCGTCGGGCCGGTGTTTGAGGTGCGACAAGGCTTCGAACAGCTGGTCGGCGGTGACGGGTTTAACCAATCGCCGGTCTACCGCTAACTCCCGGGAAACATTCATTACTTTTTCGTCTTCCGACGAACTGTGCAGGAGAATGATCGGCAACTCGCTGGCCGTTAGGTTCAGGTCGTGCCGAATCAGCCGGATGGTGGCCAGCCCATCGATAAGCGGCATATGGTAATCCATAATCACGGCATCATATTTCTCGCCCCCCTTCAGCCGCTCCAGTGCCTCCAGACCACTGGCAGCCTGCTCCACCTGAATACCCACCAAGTCGAGCATGGCCAGCAGGATCTGCCGGTTGGTGGTGTTATCATCTACGATGAGTACGCGCTGGATCAAGTTCAGCCTTGTCCACTGGCTCACTTCGCCGGGAAGTGACTTAAACTCAATGTTGAAGAAAAATGTACTGCCTTTGCCTAATTCACTCGTTAGCTGAAGCCGACTGCCCATAAGTCCCAGCAATTTATTGGATATGGCCAGCCCCAGTCCGGTTCCGCCAAACCGCCGGGTAGTTGAGGAGTCTTCCTGAGAAAAGGCTTCGAAAATCTTCTCCTGATTCCGTTCGGCAATGCCGATACCGGTATCCCGCACAGCAAACCGAAGGCTGGTCAAGCCATCTGCGGATTGGTCATGAATACGCTCTATTCTCAACTCAATTTCACCCTGCTGCGTAAATTTCACGGCATTACTCAGCAGGTTGACCAAAATTTGGCGGAGTCGAATCTGATCGGCCCAGACAAACCGCGCTACGGAAGGGTCGATATTGAGCAACATCTCCAGCTTCTTCTGATGAGCGGGTAATTTTATCATATCGGCTACCTGACGGCCAATGGCCAGCAGATCGGTTTGCTCAATAACGAGTTCCAGCTTACCGGCTTCAATTTTGGAGAAGTCGAGAATATCGTTGATAATATCGAGCAAACTGGTAGCCGACTGATTAACCAGCGATAGGTAATGATGTTGCGTTTCGTCCGTTTTCGTTTTCAGGAGCAGGTCGGTAAACCCGATAACACCGTTGAGGGGCGTTCGAATTTCGTGACTCATAGTCGACAGAAAATCGGACTTGGCCACTGTAGCCTGTTCGGCCAGTTCTTTGGCCTGCCGAAGCTCATTTTCAATCATTTTCCGGCGTTCGATCTGCCGTTTTAGAAACTCGACCAACTCAAGCAGGTTATCAGGATTAAAATCCGCCATTCCTTCTTCGTTGGGCATGTCCAGGGTACGGATTGCATCGATCAGTTTCTCAATCGATTGTTTACGCTGCCCTATTTCGGCTTTCAGTTGAGAGGTAAGTTCGGCATAAGCCTTTTCATTCATAAATGATGAATGCTCAAACAATTCCTTATCCCGCTCAAAATTGTAATACGACTCGTTTACCGCCCGTACAAACAGGTCGAGCTGTGTATTCGATAAGCTGTTTTCGGGTAAATATTTTTTAATCTGCCTGGCCAGTATTTTGTGCAGCGGTTTCTCATTCATCACTTATTGCTCCGAAAAGGCGGTAATGGTCATTGTTTGGTTATGGAGTTCGCACCGGGCACCGGGTGCAGTAGGGGCAATTTCGCCGTACGAATAAAATCCGCTGAGCACGGTGGCCTCGCCAAATACATCCCGAACGGCCTCCACTTCTTCATCGGTGCGCTGCCCCAGCACCAGCTTTCGCCCCACGCAACTCACCAGAATGACCAGTTCGGGTGTTGGTGCAAGTGCTGACATAGCCGTATGGGCAGCCGTAGCAGCCGCTTCAATGATGCGGTCGAGGTTAGCCGTCATAAAGCGCACCAGGCTTTTTTCGGGCATGTCCCCGGCGAAGGTCATGCTACGGGCGGCTTCATCAATAGACAGGATTGTGCGCACCAGTGGCGGTGAGTCGGCCGTGGTGCGCATAGATAGCGGGAAGAATAAAGCTGCCGAAGGTAAGCCCTCAGCGTATTTACCCAGATAATCCTGATACAGATCGAGTGCCAGGGTGTCGCCAATCTGAAACAGTACATTGTATTCTGAACGCGTCACCTCCCGTTCGGGTCCGTAGACATCCCACCCACCCATAGAACTGGTACCCACGCAAAGACTATCGCCGTAAAAGCCAATGCCCACAATTTTACCGGTTGCTGGCGGCTCATTAAGCCCGACAAGCGTAGATGCGAACCGTGTTGCATCGCCTGCCAGCCCGCCAGTAATCGGAACAACGCGGTGTAGGGAGTCATTCAGCGCATCGATCAGCTTACTGCCATTTACCCAGCTACCATCCGATACAATAAACAACGCGGCCAGCGCTGGATCGTCCAGTGCCTCAGCGATTTTCTGACCGGCCCGGTAACTTTCCTGGTAATTCTCGATGTCGATCTGTACCGTCCGGACCGTGGTTTTATCGAAAGTAATGGCTGTAGCGACAATGGTATTATCGGCCACATGATCGCTGAAGATTTCGCCAGCTGTAGAGTTAATCACAATAGCGGCAGCTGGGTATCGGTCCCGAAGCTGCCCATAAACGTCGGTATTGCTGAGTAGGATACGCTCCCCAAAAGCCAAGACCAGCTGTGACGCAGACGCCTTAAAGCCGTCAGCTTCTGAGAGTGTTTTCCAACTCGTACCTGTGAATAGTTCTTGTTTTATTTTCATACCAGGAGAAGAATACCAATATAGTAGGACGGGCTATTTATTGACCTCTTCCCACTGACGCCAAAAAGTTAGTAAAATAAGCAAAACAAGTATATAAAAAAACTAGTATTGGAAATTAATTGTGCCTAATTAATCCACATTAGGTACTTATTAGTTTCATAACACGCTTAGTGTTTATGAATTGGTAGGGTAATCGTGAAGGTTGTTCCTACTCCTTCGGTACTGACAATGTCAATGCTACCTCTCTGTAAAGTAATGTATTCCAGGCAGATAGACAGACCTAAACCAGTCCCTTTGATATGAGATGCATTGCTCGCTCTAAAAAATTTACCGAAAAGATGTGGTACATCTTTGCGTGGAATGCCAATGCCCTGATCGATCACCGAAATAAGAAAAGACTCCTGCTCAAACCGGATTTGTACTTTTGGGCTGGTGGCAGAAAATTTAAAGGCATTGGATAATAAATTCGATAATACATGGGCCATCAGTTTCTTATTGACGCTCACCGGAACCGGAGAGCCAGTTACGTCCAGCCCCACTTGTCGCTTATCCTCCCGATTGCTGAAGTTAAATGCAATCAACTCCTCCGTGAGGGCTACAACATCAGTCGGCTCTATCTGAATCAGTGTTTTCCCTTCTTCCAGCTTACTCAGGGTCAACGTATCCGCTATCAAGTCCGTCAGGGCCATGACCTGCTTCGAAATCGAGTGGACGTGCCTGTTAATCAATGTGTTTTCTGCGAGCTGGTCTTCCAGACCGGCATAATACTTTATTAACTCGACGCTTGAGATAATGGAGGCTAAAGGGGTGCGAAACTCGTGAGAAGCTGTTGTAATAAATTGTGTTTTAAGCGCATTCAAAGCCCGTTCTTTAGCCAGCGACTCCTCCAGAATCTGCTCTTTTTCAATGGCGGTTGTCACATCTGTGGCTACCCCCAGCCGACGCACGGGCACCCCATCCTCATCGGTCAGTAAAAATATTCGTGCATTGATCCAGCGAAGGCTACCATCGGGATGAATAATCCTGAACAGAAAAGTAGATTTTGGTTCATTACTCATAAAAGCCGCCACTACTGCCGCGCGGTCTTCTTCTATAATACTCTTGGCAAAAATCAGCGGATCTTCGTACAGGGCCTCTACGGTAAGGCCGCTATATAGTTCAAATACCGGGTTCATGTAGAGGAATACCGGCGAGTTTATATCCCGAATCCAGAACATCTCGTCGACATTTTCGGCGATTTCGCGGAACCTCCGTTCACTTTCAATCAGGGCTTCCTCGGCCTGCTTGCGATCGGTGATATCAGTTAATGTACCCGTAACACCCGTTATTTCCAGTTGCTGATTACGGCTTATCTGGCCAAAGACCTCCATCCATCGATAGCCCCCATCTTTGTGAATGTAACGAATTACCTGTTTGACCACCTCCCTATTACTTTCTACAATGTGATCAAACTGGGAAGTGATTTTGGGCTGATCGTCAGCAACAATAAAGTCAAGAAAAAAGCGACCGAGCGACTCCTCAATGGAGAAACCGGTTATGACCTCCCAGGCTGGATTAAGATACGTCCACAACCCGGCGGCATCGGCTTGGAAGACAACTGCACTCAGATGGTCGACCAGCGACCGGTAGCGTTGTTCACTAACCCGGAGGGCATGGTCAGCCTTCCGTTTAGCGGTACGATCCCGGAGTACGCCAATCATTCGATCACTTAGCCCACTTTCGTTCTGGAGGACCAGCCCGTCAGCCTTCATGTAGCGTATAGACCCATCAATTGGGGAGATGATCCGAAACTCGATCTCGAAAGGCTGCTGTTTCTGAATAATGGCTTGTACCTTATCCATAAAAAACGCCAGATCGCCGGGGTGCACCAGCGGCTCCACATCGCTCATTCGGGCCAGGGCTGTACGCTTGGGAATACCCACCAGCGTATAAAAATTCTCGTCAAGAATCAGCTCATTGGTTAGCAGATTCCATTCCCATATGCCCAGTTTACCGGCTTTTGTGGCTAGCTGGCTGCGTTGGCTGGCCTGCATCAGAGCCTCTTCAACGGTTTTCCGGTAAGATATATCCGTATTGATGTCTACGTAGCCCACCAATTCGCTTTGCTCATCGTAAAGCCCGGTCACCGTCGACAGAACCGGAATAACACGTCCATCTTTTGTCAGGAAGGTATTTTCAAGGCGTAAAAAATTATGTCTGGCTACATAATTGGCTACTACCTCTTCGCCCTGCTCGGTAGCGTCACCCAATTCAAGCTTTAGCTGGTCAAGCTGTTGCTGGTGCAGCACCGGCTCCCGTAGCGAACCGGTCGTGCGCTGGCCTACCAACTCATCCGCCCGGTAGCCGGTCATGGCTTCCAATGCCGGGTTTACCAGTTGAATAATACCTTTGGTATCTGTGGCAGCCACTCCTAAGCCAACGTATTTCAGGATAGCCCCCTGTAACGCCGACAGTTGCCGGACTTCGGCCGTGCGCTGGGCTACCCGTTGCTCCAGTTCCAGATTGGCAGTCCGTAGTTCTTCTTCAACCTGTTTTATCCGGGTAATATCATTGACGCTGAACAGGATATCATCACCAACCCGAACCAGCGAAAAATCTCCCCAGAATGCCCCCAGGACCAATTCATCCATCATCTGAAAACGTTGAGCCTCGCCAGTAAGCACCACGTCGACCATTTTGGCAAATATGCCATTCAGCAAAAATTGAGGAAACAGCGTGAGCAGCGACCCGGTCAGCAGCGTATCTAAATCTAACCCGGTTATACTAACGCTCTGTGGGTTACTGATAAGGGCGCGAAAGTCAACAATAACTCCCTCCTGCCAAACGGGCTGCAACAGGCATAAACTGGTCGGGCTGGTATCGATGATCGTCTGCAATAACTGGTTGTTTTCAGCTAGTGTGACAGACTGTTTGTTCGTGTCCTGCCAGAGAAACAGGCGGGCGAGTGGGTGGACCGGGGGCTGGTCTGCTGGCTTATGGTATTCGTTCACATCCAGAAAACTCATCACGACCTGATCGGCAAGCCGGGTCAGGCTGACCTGTAACCAGCGTTTCTTCTCAGGGTAGTAGTAGTGGCCCTTCCGGGGCTCTCCGGTTTGCAAAACGGTTAACTGCTTATTCAGTAAATCAGCCTGCGGTATCCAGGGAACGAACGGATCAATGACTTCCCCGATCAGTTCATCAGGGGAGTTACCCAGCAGTTGAGCCAGTGTTTTGTTAACCCGCTGGCAATGAAACGTTGTGATTTGATCCAACTCCTGGTAAATGGGCTTCAGGAAAGCGACTCCCTGCTCAGACGTCTCAAACCAAAGCTCTAAAAAACTTTCCATGTATACGTACATCCTGACCTTATTGGCCACGCCGTGCATTAATAAAATACCTCCTTGCGAACGTTAACTTAGTTAAGCGCCTAACAACCAATCTGTCGGGCTCCTTTACGCATGAGGTGAGTACGGAGACGATGAGTTTAGTTTGTCGTTCTGCGGTGTTGAGTAAGGACCAATGGCCACGGACGAACTGATGCAAACTTGACCAGGCCAATGCTGAAAAGCGCCTTCTGGCAGTAAGTTCATAGCCCGAAAATGATAAAGCTGATAAAACTACTAAAATGAATTATCATTCATGTAACAATTCTACCAAAAAGTATATTATTTGTATTATAATTAATTTTAAGTAAACTAATAGTTATTTTTATATTATTTACAGTAGCATAGACATACTAAAATAACAGTTTACAGAAACTTATTTGAATCTTTATTCTTTCATCAACCGAAAAGCAGTTTAGGGGCGATTTAGCAACAGTAGTCAGTAGAAGTTAACGGCCAGCATTGCGGTAGGTGATGGCGGGCATAACGGGTGTAAGCGACTGTCCGTCAGCAACGACCAGTGGGTAAATAAAGTAGTTCAACGGCTGGACCTGCCCAGGGTACAGGATCAGATCACGACCCAGACTAAATTCAATTCGGTTTTCATCATGAGCCCCGAAGAAATAGGCACGCCGAGCGGGATTCTTGGCTGCTTCCGACGCATCGATGGGTACCCAGCCCAGGTCTTTACTATAAAATTCAGCCCAGCAGTGGTAACCGCTCACCTGACCGGCGGGACGGTCGGTGGGTAAGGAAAACCCGATGGCGAAGCGGGCAGGTATACCCAACGCCCGGCAGTAGCCGATAAAGATGGCGTGAAAATCGGTGCAGTTTCCCCGGCGGGTATCGCAGGCGTAATAAATATCTCCCCGCCCCCAGCCCGTACCGGTTTTATCGTATTTGACAGTGGCAATAACGTGATTGTATACGGCTCTTGCGCGCTGGAGGTCCGTTTTTGCCCCCGCCGAATCGACAACAGCCCTGGCCCACCGTTTAATCGATCCATCGATGGGTACCAGCCGGTCGGGCTGTAGCCAGCGTTTCATATATGGATCAATGGGACGTTTTGCTTCGGCATTACCCGTTGGCTGCTGCGGCTGAATGTGCTCTCTTCGGGTAGCCGTAAACTGCATCTCTACCGCAAACTCTTTTCCCGGCGGCTTTTGCAAATGCAAATGCATCATCCGGTTGCCGTACTGAGCCGTGTCGAACTGATAGGGATATGGCGAGGCAACAGTCAAGTCCGAAATTTGCTGAAATGCGCTGCTGTGGGGAACAGGTATCCAGATGTCGACTTGCCGGGTTCCGGCGGGTAGCTCGCCGATCACCGCCTTGTAGCTGAAGTGAACCGTGCGCGTACGTGGGGGTGCCGTGCTGGCAGCCATCAAAGCCAGAACCAGCAGCCCGCCCATTGCCTGCCAGAGAAGGGACAAAGGCCGCTGCCAGCCTCGTCGTATAAGATCAGTCGTGCTACGCATTCACAGAGTATAAACCATCACACTCCACGCTGGTTCCCGTAGTCTCCCATTTGTCGGCTTTTACTGTAGATCAAATCAATAATAATATCAGAACCAACCACTACTTTATCGATGCAGTAGGGCTATCTATCAAACGCGCTGCGGGGACATGCCCCGTTTAATGTCATGCCCCCGCAGCACCCTAACCCGCCTGAACGTTATTGTTTTATCAATTTACGGCTCACTACACCCGTTTTGGAACGGATGGTAAGGATATAAATACCCGGCAGGAAGTCATGTAGATTGACCATTACGGCCTCCAGACTCTCTTTGCGCTCGTGCAGCAGCGACCGGCCCATTATATCCATAATATCAACGGTGAAGGGGAGCGTATGGTTGGGCTCCAGTTCAATCCGAATCACACCCGACGACGGGTTCGGAAAGAAACGCCATCCCCGCCCCTGTTCCGTTAACGGCAGGCTCTCCGCGGCCACTTTCGCCCCGGCCGTGTTCGTTACCGTGAACGTAATCCGTAACGGGTTACCGGCGGTTCCAGCCCCATTAGGACCGGTATAAGGGGTTCCGTTCAACGTATAGTTGCCTACGGCGGGTGTCCACGGGTTAAAATCGCCGTTATTATCGCCAAATAAGGCATAGGGCGCTGTCGTTTCCCAAGCGGCCTGATTCTGGGTTCCGCTCAGGGCCATCAGTACGCTGCCTACCGTTGTGGGACTAGTGTTGGAAGCTGGGCAGATTGATCACATCATTATTTGCCAGTACGCGTATAACCTGATCATTATCGGCATTTATAAGCGAAAAACTAGTTACTGCCTGCTGACTACCGCTTACTCCTGAACCCGATAACGGCACCGAAAGGGTTCCTACAGCCCCGGAATGGGCAATGACCAAACTGCCATTTTTACTGCCGGTAGACGACGGCTTGAAGTCGACCTTCACATCCACACTTTGACCAACCGGAAGAATGAACGGCAGCGTGATGGGTGACTGGAAGGTAAAGTTGGTACTGCCCGACAAGCTGATTCCCGTTACCAGTATCGCCTGATTACCACCCGAATTGGTCAGTTTGATCAACGAACTTTGGGTTGAGCTAACGGCCACCTGCCCGAAGGCACCGGACGTAGGCGATACGAGCTGGCTCTGGGCCAGTTGAGTACCGGTGGGGGTTGTTGGCGCCGACTTATAGTAGACCTCCTGAGAGCTAAGTTCATAATTCCCCCCCTGCGAACCGGAACCAACTACAATATAGATTGCCTGGTTATTGAGAATTGCCTGTGTACCGTGCCTGCCCTGCTGTAAGTTGGCCAGCCGAAGCCAGCTTTTCGTCATTGGCGAAAAAGCCTCCGTTTCATTATGGGCGGTTGCCTGACTGCTTTCGCCCCCAATAACCACCACATTACCGTCCAGTGCAACCGTTGTCGTACCGGCCCGCTGCGTCGGAATGGGGTTTGTTGACGTAGACCACTGGCCCGTTGCAAAGTCGTAAATGTCCACTTCGGGCACCGTCAGCATGAACGTCTGACCTGTATTTTGCGAACTCCGCCGACCACCGGCCGCGTAAAGTTTATTACCAATGACAACCGCCTGAAAGTGATCCCGGGCGTGCGGAGCATTGAAGAAAGGTCCCAGCATTCGGGTTCTGACCGTAAACGGACCTGTGCTGCGACTTACGTTCACGCCAAACTGAAATGCATTTTCCTGATTGTTCAGAGCATTGTACGGATCGCCCTACGAAACACTCACGACTGATAAGGCACCTACGGCTCCGCCTGCTACCAGATTCTGCTCATCAAACAGATCCTGGTAATTAAACCCGTTCTGTTTGAGCAGCATCAGCCCTTTAAAGCCCAGCCCAAACAGCCCTCGGCCAGGATCATTATTAAATAGTTCATAGGTGATTGGCAGGTTGGTCGTCTTTCCATTGGCCGCATCCAGCGGAAAATGATCGTTGGTATCCGCAATGCCGTCATTATCATCATCGGCATCATTGAAGTCAGACTGTCCATCGCCGTCCGAATCCTTAGGCTTGCTTGCCTGCGAACAGGGATTACTACCATTGTCGATTTCATCGGCATTACTAAAGCCATCGCCATCGTTATCCACGGTAGCACTGTAGACCGCATCACAAGTCGTGCCCTCTTCGGGCTCGAACACATAAATAGAGTTTCCACCATAGCAAGCAGCCCATATTGTACCGGGAAAAATAGCGTTATCACCCTGAACGGTCAGGTCTATAGGCTCCGCACCAAAGTTTGAAGCGATGGGCAAATCTTCATTCAACCGTTTGTTTCCCTGCGTACTGATAACCGCCGTACCAGCATCATCGAGCGTGATTTTATGGATGGTACCGTCGAAGGAAGCGACCAGTAAGTGTCCTTTCATCGTTCCCCTGAATCCGGAAGCGGTATACTCGACAATGCCGTTGGTAGAGCTTTGAAATGTCAGTACCGCGTTATCGGTTTCGCCGGGGTTCTGGTAATCGCCCTCAATGGGGTGGGCTTTTGTAAGTGGCAGCGGGGGCCAGTCGGCAGGTAATGGGTTAGCCCCCGTCTTACCGGTACGCCATACGCCTACCCCACCCGAATGGGTGTATAGACCTGCACCGGATGGATTGGCCCGCGTTGGATTGGGGTGACCTCCGTAAAAACTACCGGGAACGTAGCTACTCAAATCACCTACATAATGAAGATTATCAAGATTATTGACCATGTTATCGTACAGAGTACCGCTCGTTGAACCGGGCTCACCCTGTATGTAGTTGTTAGTAGCCGTACCAACCTCTTCATTCGCTGGCAGCATATGTAAGCCTATAGAGTAAACTTTATTTTATACTATCCGGTACCACTTATATCCTTTCCGCGACAATACGTGACTTTTATGGTCGGTTGATGTCCTGGTAAGATGAATTTAGCGACCAGTTCCCCCTATTGCCACAGGCTGGTTCACAAGCCTTGAAACCAACCTTTGAGCTTGCAACAGGATTTACGCTCGCGTAAACTGAACGATTTGCCAGGAAGGAGACGTTGGCAACACCAACCGATGCCGACAACCATTACCAGAAATTATCCTGTCACTTAGTCTGTTTTTTATACCAGACGCTGAATTAGATTAAAACAAGATTAAATCGAACCTTCGGCGCTACCAAACAGGAGGATATGCCGGTTGGCGCAAAACCAACCGGACCCAGAAGACTTTCTCTAATTACGCGGCTTGTTGCATGATTTGGCGTAGATGGGCAACCGACACCTGCGTGAAATCACCGATGGCCAGTTCGGCAGCGCCTAACTCATCAGCCGTGTGGGTGGTTGTTAGCACAATTACTTTCATTCCTGCCTCGTGAGCGGCCTGAACACCGGCCTGGGAGTCTTCAAAAACGAGGCAGTCTGCCGGTTGGGCCATCACTCGTTCGGCCGCCCGGCGAAATACGGTTGGATCTGGCTTACCAACCTCAACGTCCTGCTCTGAAATGATTGTGGTAAAGAATTGTTCAATAGGCAAATGATCGAACACGAACCGGACGTTCATCATGGGCGCTGAGGTAGCCAGAACCATCAAGAATCCGGCTTCACGAACGCTGTTCAGAAATGGGATCAACCCGTCGATAGCCTTGATCTGCGGCCCGTATATATCCTGAAAAAGGGTTTCCTTTTCCTTCGTGAGTTCCTGAATGCGTTCAGTGTCTGTGTCGGCGCCGAAAAAGTGCTTGATAACATCGGGGTTCATTCGCCCTGATATATAGTTGATAAAATCAGCATCAGTCAGTTCGATACCGTGTCGCTTGAGAAATTCGGTGTAAGCTTGCTTATGAGCCGGGTTACTGTCAATCAGTGTTCCGTCCATATCGAAAATCAATACGGGTGTATTTGGTTTGTTTTCCATTGTCGTGTATCGGGCAGATTGCCCGTCTACACGCAACAGAGGAATTCGGCGTTAGTTATAAATAGATAGAGAATGGTCCCCTACCTACGCTTATTTCCGGGTGGTCAGGATCACATCGCCGGCTGGATACTCGATCTCCGGGTTATCTTCGGCCGTTACAAAAACTTCGTTCGGCTTATCGACCACAGTTGCGGTCAGTTCTCCTTTCAGTGCTTTCCCACGGGGAGCGAGCTGGCCCAGCTTTTTCACGGAGTTACCATCCGCTTCCATCCACACCAGATACGTTTCCTTGGCAGGCGAGAGCTTTTTCGACTCTGCCAGATTAGATACATTTACCGTCACTTTGTAATTATTGTTTTTGTCTTTCTTCACGTTTATCGTTCCGGTAGCGGCCGGGGCAATCGTGGAATTAACAAAATTCATTTTCGGTGTACAGCCAACCAGAACGGCAAAGGCAAAGAGAGTTATCGCTACAGAGTTGATCGTTTTCATTCGTTGAAGTTTTTTAGTCACTGAATTAACCCCTGGTTTTGCCCAGATGTTTACGTTCTCCAGCCAGTTTTACTTCACGACAACGCACATTTACGCTCGTTTGTGAGCAAGTTGGTGCAGGAAGTAGTCGAGTTTAGCCGCAGGCCGTTCCCGAAAAACCAACTGTCTCCCCCGCTGGCCCACAGGTATTTTTTGTTGACAGAGAGTCCCATCAACCACCGGACTCTCCGCCTATGCGTTCATCCCGACTACAGCAACTGACGCAGTCCCTGCCGCCGGTTTATTTTTCGTTCATCATGGCAACGGGTATTGTGTCCATCGGAGCGCACGTGGCAGGTCTGGAAACGATCAGTATCCCCTTATTTTGGTTGAACAAGGCAGTGTATGTTTACCTGATGATTCTTCTGGCCGGGCGATTGCTTTTCTTCTTCCCGGCCCTCCTTACTGAGTTAACATCGCATGACAAAGGGCCCGGTTTCTTTACAATCGTGGCTGGTTCCGCTGTGCTGGGCGTTCAATATAAACTACTGGAACAGAACAATGAGCGGGCAATGATGCTCTTGGTTTTTGCGGTGGTAGTTTGGGTGCTGGTCGTGTATACGTTTTTCGTTGGCACGATCGTCGAATCCGAAAAACCGACGTTGGAGAAAGGACTCAACGGCACCTGGCTGCTACTGGTTGTTTCGACACAGTCGCTGGCGGTGCTGGGTACGCTGCTAACGCCCCACCTCCCCTATTCAGCTGCTGTCGGTTTGCTTAGCACGGTATGCGCGTTCTTGCTGGGGTTTCTTTTTTACTTCATTTTCGTCACGCTTATTCTGTACCGGTTACTGTTCATGCCAGAAAAGGCCGAAAACTTTACCCCGCCTTATTGGATCGACATGGGGGCCGTTGCCATTACAACACTGGCAGGAGCTACCCTGACCGAAACCATCAAAACGACAGTCGGCACCGGACTAGTCGATATGCTGCCCTTCATCAAAGGCATCAGTATCCTTGCCTGGGCCACGGCTACCTGGTGGATCCCGTTGATTATCCTGCTCGAAATATGGCAGCATGGGGTCAAAAGAGTACCGCTTACCTACAGCCCACCTTACTGGAGCCTCGTTTTTCCACTGGGCATGTACACGGTCTGTACCTGGCGATTATCGGAAGCCCTGCGCCTGCCCTTTTTGCGTCCCGCGGCACACGCCTGTTTATACGTGGCGCTTATTGCCTGGGCCCTCACGTTTTTAGGCCTATGTATACAGACAGCCCGGTCGCTCAGCCAGCAACCGGGCTAGACGGCATTTCACCACTTGTTCTGGCTGCTGTTTCTTGTACGAATCGGCACATTACTCAGCCACGATCAGCGTTTGAGGGGCGGCTTGCTTAATGCGGGTCATCAGCCAGGTTATCTGTCGTTTTGTGGTTTTGTCGAACTCCTCGCAACGGGATTCCAGCTCCTGATGGCGCAGGCCACGGGCCGCCTGCAACAGCACCACCCAGCATAACTCTACTTCGCTGGCCAACAGGTATAAATCGTGCAGATCGCGCAGCAATGCCAAGCCCCCCGAACGCGGCTCCTTGAAGAGTGTCTGCGACAATCGGTCCGGCTCATCGTTTTTGGTAGCCGCATACCGGTCAACCAGCGGCTGCAGATCCGTTACGTGCTGCTGCGACCAACCACTCAGGGTTTGGCACACCTGGTAAATGTCCGGCTCATCGCCATGATGGTCGGCCACCTGTGCAAACGCATTCGCCAACTGCTGTTCACTGCTCTGAACAAGACCGATGTAATTTCCTACATGCATGACGCCTACTTGTTTAAAGTGTTGGTACCCGTTTCTGGGAACAGTCCGGCCTGATCGGCAACCAGCTCACGTTCGTCGGCCGCACTGGCTTTTCGGATGCGAACGGCTGCGTACTTGAAGTGGGGCTGCTTGCTCACAGGGTCCCACTCGGTCAGCGTTAGTTCGTTGGCGGCCCGGCTTCGTTTGGGGTCATCCCAGTAGCCATAGTGGAATGGAATAAACACCAGTCCCTGCTCAATATCGCCAATGCGGGCGGGTTCGATCACTCGACCCCGGCGCGACTCCACCTCAATCAGATCACCCTCTGCAATGCCATACCGGTCGGCATCTTCACGGGCAATCTGAACAAACGAATCGGGCGCGGCCTCGTCTAGCGCTCTGGAGCGGGACGTTTTGGTACGGGTGTGAAAGTGGTACACCAGTCGGCCCGTTGTTAGCCAAAGGGGGTAGTCCTGATCGGGTTCTTCGTGAGGTGGTTCATAGTCGATGGCCCGTATAAAGGCTTTCCCTTTGGGGTCGTTGGCTTTGTATTCCTCGGGAGTAACGGCTCCGCCGGTCGTCATGTCGAAGCCGTATGCCTCACAGTCATCGGCACTGGTGTGAAAAACGCCATCGGTATACAGATGAGATGTACCATCGGGGTGCTCGTCGTTGCAAGGCCACTGAATCCCGCCCCGACGTAGTTTTTCGTACGACATACCGGTATAATCGCAGGGCCGACCACGCGTGCATTCTTTCCAGGCAGCAAAAGCCCCCTCGGCGGTATCCCACTTGATGAGTGGAGCACCATCTTTATCCCGAAAATCCATTCGTCGTGAATAATCCACAAAAATTTCCAGATCAGACTTTGCTTCACCCGGTGGTTCAATAGCCTTTTGCGTCAGGTGAACAGTACGGTCAACGTTGGTCATACAGCCCGTTTTTTCCCCCCAGATAGCGGCTGGCAAAACTACATCGGCATAGCGGGCGGTTTCAGTCATAAACGCATCCTGCACCACAATAAACAAGTCTTCTTTCTGCAAAATCCGGCGAATACGGGCCAGTTCGGGCATAGACACCGCCGGATTAGTGGCACTGATCCACATAAACTTAATGGAGCCCTGTTCGGCATACCGCCAGATCTGCATGGCGTGCGTTGGGGGCGACCAATGCGGAATCTTGCGGACATCCACGTTCCAGAGCCGAGCCAACTGATTCATGTGTTCTGGATTACCCGAGTTCCGAAAACCGGGCATATCGCCGTCGGCGCCCGTTTCGCGGGTGTTCTGGGCCGTTGGCTGTCCGTTCATCTGATAAATGCCGCAGCCCGGCCGACCAATCAGCCCGCGAATCAGGTGGATATTGTTCACCTGAACGGCCGCTGCCGTCGCTTGCATAGATTGATACACGCCCTGCAAGGCACTGCTCACCAGCGTTTTTGTTGACCCCAGCAACCGAGCGGCCTCCCGCATCTGATCAGCAGAGACACCGGTCAGGGCTTCAACCCGTTCCGGTGTCCAGGACGACACCATTTTTTTTAACTCATCGAAACCAATAGTATGGGCGTCGATGTAGGTCTGATCGATTTGTCCGGCTTCAATGAGCAAATGCAGCAGGCCGTTCAGCACCGGCACGTTGGTACCCACGCGGGGTGCTAAGTGAATATGAGCTTTCTCGGCCGTAAATGTCCTGCGCGGGTCAATAACGATAAGCTTGGGTGGATTGGGTCCGGCCAGCCGATCCAGAATCCGCATCCAGAGCACGGTATGCTGCGAGGCTATATTATGGCCAACGTGCAGGATGGTATCAGTCGTATCGAGGTCGATATAGGAACCGGGCTGCCCGTCGGAGCCGAACGACTGCTTGAGGGCAGCCGCTGCCGTGGCCGTACACAAACGGGTATTACCATCCATGTGGGGTGTACTCAGGCCCGCCTTCCCAAGTACGGCCAGCGTGTAGTATTCTTCCAGAAACAACTGCCCGGACGTATAAAAGCCCATTGCCAGACTGGTATGCTGCTGAATAATAGCCTTCGACCGCTCCACAATCAGGCTCATGGCCTCGTCCCAGCTTGCTTCTTCCAACACGCCATTCCGACGGATAAGCGGTTTCGTTAACCGGTCGGGGCTGTGGTTTGCCTCCCAGCCGTGTAGCCCTTTGGGCCCCAGCCGCCCGTGGTTGATGGGGTCCCGGTCCAGACCGCGAACGCCCACGATACAACCGTCTTTGACGCCGATTTCCAGGCCGCATCCGTTTGAGCAAAGGACGCAGGCCGACTGAACCCAGTGATCGGGTTCGGCGGTAGTCCGGCGGTCGACCCGAACGGGCCAGTCGCCAAAATGCGGGGTACGCTCACCCCAGATATCCGTAATGCTGTCGCGGGTCTGTTCCATAAACAGGTTATTGGCAAGTCACTCATGCCCGGTCTGGTGGAGGCTGACGCCGGTCTCGACAAGGCTTTGAGTGTAACCTCAATTGTATCGACAGGTTTGCCGGTAGCGGACAGGCTGGTAGCTTATTAGGGAACGGTACGGGTAAACACGGAGTGGCCGTTATGCAGGCAACGAATCCGGCAGAAAGCATCTTTCCCCGAAAAACGATCAATTGTTGGCCTGCTGTCCTGAATGGGCTTAACTTGTGGACATGAAACACATCATCTTAGGGATTTCGGCCTGGATTTTCACCTTGAGTTGTGGCTTTTCGCAATCAGCCACGCAACCAGCATCAACGACTTTACCCCGTATTGCCATAGCGGGTCTGGGTATCGAATCCAGTACCTTTTCGCCGGCTAAAACTACCGAAGAGGCCTTCCATGCCCGATACGGCCCGGAGGTCTTCAACGCGTACCCGTTCATGATGCCCGTATCGCCCCTGCGTAAGCAGGCGATGTGGCTCCCTACCATCGTCGGAAAATCATTGCCGGGTGGGGCCGTTACCCGCGAGGCTTATGAGTCGCTGGTCAACAAAACCCTTGATTCGCTCAAAAAATACGGCCCCTACGATGGCCTGTACTTCGACATCCACGGGGCCATGAGCGTGGTAGGTCTGGACGATCCCGAAGGTGATTTCCTAGCCCGTATCCGGAAAGTTATCGGCTATAAAACGCTGGTTTCTACCTCTATGGACCTGCACGGCAATGTATCCTGGCGACTGGCGCAGAACTCTGACCTGATCACTTGCTACCGGATGGCCCCGCACGAAGATGCCATGCAGACCAAAGAGCGGGCCGTTGTTAACCTGCTCGACCGGCTTAAAAGTGGCAAAGGCAAACCAGCTTATAAAGCCTGGATTCCGGTTCCGATTCTGCTGCCCGGCGAAAAAACGAGCACGCGCATTGAGCCCGGTAAGAGCCTCTACAAACAGGTGGAGCCCCTTGCCGACCACCGGGAGGGCATTGTCGATGCTGCTATATGGATTGGCTACGCCTGGGCCGATGAACCGCGTAACCATGCGGTGGTAATGGTTACCGGCGATGACAAAGCCAAAGTGACCGAAACCGCCGAGAAGCTCGCCCTCGATTTCTGGAACGTCCGGAATCAGTTCGACTTCGTAGCGCCAACCGGCACACTGGAAAAAAGCCTGTCGGATGCATTTGCCAGTAAGAAGCACCCCTTTTTCATCAGCGATACAGGCGACAACCCAACGGCCGGTGGCGCGGGCGATGTGACCTGGACACTTACGCAGCTGCTGGCCCGGCCGGAGTTTAAAAAGGCGGATGGCCCATCGCTGATCTACGCATCCATTCCCGACCCAGAACTGGTCAAAAAAGCCATGGCCGCTGGCGTAGGCGGGCAGGTCGACGGTGTGGCCGGTGCGCGGGTCGACTCCCGCTTTGCGCCCCCCGTCAGACTCAAAGGCACGGTCGAATCGATTGTAAAAGGCGACAAAGATGCTGAAGTAGAAGTGGTGGTGAAAGTGGGCAGCGTGCACGTGATCGTCACGCAGAAACGTAAGCCTTATCACAAGGAAATCGACTTCACTCGGCTGGGCCTCAAACCCCGTGAAGCCGATATTGTGGTGGTGAAAATCGGCTACCTCGAACCCGAGCTTTACGCCATGCAGCAAGGCTGGATTATGGCGCTCACTCCGGGGGGCGTCAATCAGGATCTGGCCCGACTACCCTTCAAGCGTATTAAGCGGCCAATTTTCCCCTTCGACAAAGATATGGCCACCCCAAATCTGTCGGCGCAGATGGTGCCGCTGTCGGGCGAGAAGTAGTGTTTTACCACCCCTTAAAACCAATCCCCTCCCAGCGCGTTAAGAAGACAGGTATAGTAAACCCGTTTTCTTATGTCGATACCTGGAATCAATAGCCTGACGCACGAAATCCCGCCGGAACTGGCCCGGTTTCGCACGAACAAAACGATACCGTCGATCCTCGAACACAGTGTTCTGACAGCCCTCTCCTTCTACCCGGAACTGGTCGAAACGTCCATCCAGTTCGTGTTCAAGCAGTCGATAAAATCATCGGTGATGCAGGCACAGCCCGTGTTCAGCACTATACTGGCCAGCCGAAAATCCAGAGCGTACCGCATCAACATCAGTTCAACATTCAAGCTGACGCACACGGCAATTCCGATTCATCAACTTCCCGAGGCTATTATGATTGGCTGGATCGGTCATGAGTTGGGACACATTATGGACTATGAGAGCCGCACCAACCTGGATATGGTCAGGTTTGGGTTGGGTTATGTCTTTTCAGCCGGTTACGTAAAAAAAGTAGAGCGCATTGCCGATGCCCACGCCGTTCGGCACGGATTGGGCAAATACCTCATTGAAACCAAGCGGTTTATTCTCGACCACGCCGAACTTCCGCAGAGTTACAAAGACAAAATTGCGCGGTTGTATGTATCGCCCGAAGAGATAACGGAGCAGGTGAAACGGCTGGAAGAAGAGAAGCTCGACTGGCAGCGGAAAGCACTGTGATGGCAGAAGTCCAAACCACTAACTTCCCCGTAATTTACGTTATCCAGATGGCGTAAGCGGCTCCGTTCGATGAAACGGGGCTTCACCAGATGTTTATCCCGATTTGTTGTATAGGACGTAAACTGACTGAATTTTACCGAAACGCCCGACAAGGACAGCGTTACGACTGAAACTGTCATGTTAACGGCTACCAGCACCACTTTTTTCGCGGCTTCGTCTTTATAGGCCGAAAGCGTATAGCTACCGGCCTGAGTCACCGGATCGGTGTGGTTGTCGAGTTACACATCGATTCGCTTCATACCTGGCCGAACGAATCGGGCGTAATTGCCGAATGCCCACAACTGCTTGGAGTCGACCACCAGTCCTGACCGACGGGCATTGTTCGGGTCGGTAAACTGTCCGTTTGGGCCATTAATGTCCACCAATCTATCGCTATAGTTGTACGGATTGATGGCCAGCCACCATTGCCAGGATGCCACATTAGCCACCGTCAGGTCGTTATGGATCACTTTGGTTACGTATAATCCCTAGTCGATGCTCGTATTACGCGGATAGCCGTTGTATTTACCGCAAATATCACCCAGGATACCAAACTCGGGTTGCCAGAGCGTCAGCAGGCCCACCTGCCGGGCAGCGCCCAGTGCTTTCTGGCGCGTATGAACTAGGTTGGCATCATCGCAGGTGGTGAAATAATTGTGGTAGGACATGACCGGTGCCACGTTGCCCGCACTTGCTGCCGCCCGGTATCGATTCGTACTGTCTGCGTGGTTAACGGCAGTTCTTTCCCATTTAGTCGAGCCCTGAGCCGGGCTTCGTCGGTGGTACCGGGAAGCTGTATATTTCCAAAACATCAGAAGCACTAAAACGAACTAATGGGTACATTAACCTGGCTGAGGATTAAAGTGAGAAATCACCAGCCGCTTCGGGCTGGTAAATTATGTGGTTGATTCGGACGTCTACAGAACCAAATGGGGTAGACAGGCTAGCCACGGTTCCCCGCTGATAGCCCAAGAGGGCGGTAGCTAAGGGAGCGAAAATGGAGATTCGGTTATGTGCACCATTAGCCTCTTCGGGATATACCAGGCAAATGTCCAGGTGCTTGCCCAGGTCGATGTACTCCAGGCTTACCACCGAATTCATGGTGACCACATCCGCTGGCATTTGGACCGGGTCAAGCAGGGTTGCTCCTTCCACTCCCCGCAACAGTTTCATGAGCTGCGCAGGGGATATTCGGGCATTGACTTTAGCCTGCTCAATGCGTTTTTTTAAGCGCTGATAGTCCAGCTTACTAATGATTCGATTCTTCATAATTCGTTGTTTTTGATGATAAATACGACAAATAAATTCCTAAAGAGATGCTTTGCTCAACCCTGAAGCTGCGGAAAAGCAATCCATTAGTTGAGGTGAAATGGCTGGACTGGCTGGCGTATTAACCGCGCGTTGTGAATAAGGGCCAGAATCACCAGACCCACCAGGAGTGAAACGGCCGTTAAGAGGGTTACATTCAGCGATCCGCCTGCGGCCATCCGATGCGCATCCTTCAGCGATTTTTGGCCCGTTTCGGCTTGAATCTGAACCAGTTCATGGAGTGCCTGAACACTGTGTTTAAAAACGAGTGCCCCGGGTCCGTAAAATACCTGACGGGCTTGGGACGGCTGTTCAGCGATTAACAAGGCCTGTATAGACTTCTCAAGGCCTTGGCCCTGCTTCCATTTCTTGTTGAATGCCTTCAACCAGCGCGTCTCACTGGTAGTCAGTTTCGTTTTTTCGAATTGACTGATCCGCTCGTTTATTCGCTGGTCGTAATGCTTTAGCTGTTCAGCCAAAGCAGCGGGTGAAACGGGCCGTTCATTAGTGAATTGATCTTCTATCAGAAGTCGTTTGGCGTAGATACTTTCGTTAATGTGAACCAATTCGATGGCAGGCTGCAAACGGTCAGCGTAGAGGGTGACCACCGCTCGTTCCATGTCCTGTACGTCATTTTTCAGGCTGGTCGCCGTATACAAAATGACCAGCATCAGGCTGAGCAACAGCCCGGCCGCTTTGAGTTTTTGTTGGAGGACGAAAGACCATTTCATGTTATTCAGGAAAAATTTACGCTCGGCTCATAGCTTACTGACGGCCAGCAATGCGTTTACAGGGTGTTGGCATTGAGCACGTTTTTATCCTGACACGAGCGCGGCTTCGGCCCGATGCCAGGGCTTTTGCCGCCGACACCAACGCAGCAATTGGATACGTTCTCCAACTGACAGGTAGGTAAGTAACTTGCGAAGTTCTTTGCGGAAAAGTGACTTATCAAAGCTTACTTTTTCCAGGACGCACTGACTATACTCAAACCAGGACATATTGATAGTAGGTTAAGGGTTAAACATAGCCGTTGTCGGCATCGATAACGGGTTGGCACCAAGGTCATAGCAGGCAGGCTGCGTTTTAAGAAGTTGTTGTCGCCGGTTCACCTCCGCCCACAAACAGCTCAGTAACACCCCGCCAAAAAAGAGCAGATAAATTACTGGCAACCAGTGATCGATGGGTATCTTCTCCTTCAACGGAACAATAGGATGCGTTTCCATACTTGTTGCGGATTAGTAGTGAACAGATAAGGGGCGGGCAAAATGGCTGATCATCCCTGCCGTCGGTTGTACGTCGGCCAATTCTGACTTAGGTGGGTCTATTTCGATTAGATACCCAGCCACTCGGTCGGGTAATCGCTGCGCTGCCTGAGCGGTGCTCCTGCTTTATGACCTTGCTGAAACCAAGCGTATGTATAGTTGAAGACGATCCCAAAGCCAGCCAGCAGACTAACTATAAGTATCTTATTGGCGTGGGGAACTCGTCGTATGAGTCTTTCCATGGCATGGGCATTTGGTTTCCTTAATTTCCTGCTGTAAATTTACAGTTGTAAAAATACAAATGCAAGTTTATGACCTATATTAGTGCACAACCGGAACTATCGACTACCTGGGAGGACATCTGTTTTCCTGTAGAGCCGCTGTTGCTCAGCGATCTGTTGCCGGACTACGACATTATAGCCACCGACCGTCAGAAACTGATTGTGGGCCAATTAGCAGGGGGGCGTAAAACCCTGTTTGGCATTCAGAGTGCCGACTACACCATTATTCCCAACCGGGCCATTCAGGAGGTCGTCGACGAACTGATCCCAGATTATCAGCTCCTGATTAAACATACTAACACGGGCGAGTTTAGCATCAGTATTATTCTGCCTGCATCGCTGTCGGTAGGAACTGAGCAACTGCAACGTAGTCTGACTATTACCAACAGTTATAACGGAAAAACGCCCTTCAGTATTCAGGGGCAATCGCTGACGGCTCTGCTGGACCCCTCTACCCATCTGGGTAGTAGTGTATACCGCAACGTTTGCCAGAATGGGCTGCTGGGCTGGGCGGACTCCTTTGCCGATCTGGATACCTATCAGACCTGGCTAGGCCACTGGGCAAAAGGGTCTCAAAAAACACCGGCTGCCAAAACGCCGTTGCCCCATTCGTCTCGGCCACAGCGGTCTACGCCGGATATTCGTAAACTCCATCAAAGTGCGCTAACCATTCCGCTGTTTCAGCAGCAATTGCATGAGTTGCTTCTCGATCACCTGACAACCGGCGTTACGCTAACAGCGGCCGTCTATGACCATTTTCAGCAGACGGACATGGCGGGTAATCATGAGAACGTACTTCGAAAATTGCCCGTACCGGTTCAGTTGATCAAACAGGCCCGTGAGCGTCTTCGGTTGGAACAACGGCTGTTAAACTCCACCCCATCCTGCTGGCTTATCTACAACGCCGTCAATTACGCCCTGTTTACGGCCCGCAGCAGCCTGACACTCAACGACCGATATCGCCTGGATGAGCGCGTGTTTCATCACTTGGCCGCTCAGGCGTATGCCTGAAATACCACACCAACCAGCTATAAACGCGTCTTCAAAGGAATTTATAAACTCAACCACTATGTATTCACCCGATGTAGCTATGGGATTAGGCAGTATCGTTTATGCCCTTTGTAAACTGGACGGTCAGCTTCATCAAGAAGAGACAAAGCTGGCCTGTGACCTGCTGGCTGAGGGCCCCTACAGTGATCTGGCCATCTGCGCGATGTTCCTACGGGACAATGTGGGCGAACCTACCGAGGAGGCTACCGCATTTGGCCTGCGCCGAATGGCCGACAAGCGGGTTAACGTCAGCCAGGAAACTAAGAAACGATTCATCCGTATCCTGTTGCGCGTGGCACGGGCACACGAGGGCATCTCACGGGAAGAAAGGGCCTTTATTCGGCAGTTCTGGCAGGAATTGCAACGAATGTAACAAGAAACGTCTATCCATCCCGGTGCGGGATAGACGTCGGGCTTAAATCAATACCGTAATTCATCTATTATTACCTCAATTTGCCTTATGGATGGTCTCAATCACCTGATCCCCTTATTTACCCTGATAGTGCTGGAAACCATTCTCGGCATCGACAACATAATATTTATTTCTATTCTGGCCGGTAAACTGCCCCTCGCCAAACGAAATCGATTTCGGTACTGGGGCCTTGGCCTGGCAATGTTCCTGCGACTGGGCCTGTTAACCCTGCTGGCTTGGATCATGCAACTAAATACCCCCCTGTTTACCGTGGTCGGCATCGGCATTAGCGGGAAAGACCTGATTTTACTGGCCGGGGGCTTGTTTCTGATTTACAAAAGCACTGCAGAAATCTATCATTACGCTGAATTGGGCGATAATGCCCATGCCCCCGATACGACCAAACATTCGTTCCGCGACCTGTTGATTCAGGTATTGATTCTTGACCTGGTTTTTTCACTGGATTCCATCATCACGGCCGTGGGCATGGTCAATCAGCTTTGGGTAATGTATACAGCAGTTGTCGTATCGGTGGGCATTATGCTGCTGGCGGCTAAACCTATCAGTGAATTCATCACCAAACACCCGTCGTTCAAGATTCTGGCTCTGTGTTTTTTGCTCATCATTGGTATGTCCTTAGTGGCCGAAGGGCTGCACGTCGAGATACCCAAAGGGTACATTTATTTTGCTATGGCATTCGCCTTTCTGGTTGATCTAATCCAGATGAAGACGGTAACCAAAGCCGGTACCAAGCGAGTTAACTAAAAAACGGGGCTTTCTTATTGACGGAATAATTTAAATAGCACAAGGCTTATCTGTATAACGGGTTGACAACCGGCTAATCCACCTTACTCCATGGCACCTTCTCCTGACTCTTATTCGCCGGTACGCTCCATCCTGCTGGTGATTGCTTTACTGGGTTTAATTTTGACCAGCATCTTTCTGAGCCGTCGCAGTGTGCATGGTATACAGCAGGCATCTGCATCCATCTATAAAGATCGTCTGGTACCAACCGGTATGCTGGTCAATCTGACAGCCGCCGTTTACCGCAAACGACTGTTGCTGGAAACCTACGCGCTGGCCACCGATAAACCAAATAAGGGTCTGATTACCTCAACGCTTGATGGATTCAACCGACGGACAGACTCCTTACTGACCGAGTTTGAACGAACCAAACTAACGGAAAAGGAAGCCGAGCGGCTCCGGTTATTCAGGCAACGGCTGACCGTTTATAATCGGTTGGAAGGCGAGCTAACGACCAATTTAGTCGATTCGCCAGCGGCCCGGCAGGCTCTCTTTGCCGGTAGTGGCAGTACAGCTTTTGGCCAGGTGGTCCAAACGCTTGATGAACTGGCTGCTCTGCAACTTACCGTTGGTGAGGAACTACTGAATGAATCGAGAGGGCAAACGAACTACATTTACGTCCTGACGGCGTTACAAATAGGTCTGGTACTGATGATTGGATTGAGCCTGTTCTGGCACCGTTTTCAATAGGGATGAATACCCGCTATTAAGCAACGGGTAATTTACCCGGCAGCAATCAGTGCTTTAGGGACTTCAGCTACCTGACTCCAGTTCAGGTCGGCTCTGACTTTGTCTCAGTCAGAGCCGACCATGCAATCGGGCACACCAAAATCCTGCTGAGTAGAAGCAGCCTATCAAAAACCGGGTCTGGTCCCTTTTTCGAGTTCTTCAGACTCGAAGCTGCTACCATGCTGCTGATCAACTGGCTAGCATACGGCTATGGGATTGACCAATAGACTTGTGAAAGTATTAACCTTTGCTCCGATTTATCAACGAATCAATTGCCTCGATAGGTCGAATAACCGTAGGCCGACAGCGTAATGGGCACGTGATAGTGACTGGTGCCCTTCAGCTCGAACACCACTTCGATGAACGGATAAAAGCTCTCCATTTTGTTCTTTCTGAAATAAGGGGCCACCAGATAGGTTAGCCGGTAAATACCCGGATTTGAGGCACTGGCAGGCAGGAAATCGGCGATACGCCCGTTCTTGTCGGTAACTTTTTCATCGACCAGCAACCAAGCTTTAGTCTGGGCATTCATCTTCTCCAGCTTAATGGATACGCCACTCGCAGGCATCCCTTTGGAAACATCCAGAATGTGGCTTGATAGCTGATAGGTTGTTTGCTGACTGAAGGAAAACGTAACGGTGACTATCGCGATTAAGATTGCAAAAAGGGTCTTATTTATCTGTTTCATTTACACGGGTTTACCAAACGACAGGCTGTTTAGCAAATTTGTTTGAACCACTACTTTCAGCGGATAAGAGAGGACGGTAATGATTTTTGGGGATGGTCTTGCTACAGTGCTACCGTACAAGGCATTAATTTCGTTGAAGAGTCGGAATTTTAGGATGTATTTAACCCATGCGTAATGTTTGCTGAATACTTTATAGCAGAAGTACAAACACAGACAGTGAAAACGCTCACTGGTCTACCGATTCATTGAGCAATTTCGGCGATTAAAGAGTAAAGACACGCAATTGTATTTATTTAAAAATGAACAATTGGTGCGTTATCCGTCTTGTTTAATCGATTGTCCTCTTCATTGCTTTATTTCAGATACTGCATCGAAAGCCTAAATTTTTAAAATAAACGGTTGATTATCAATAAGCCGGTAGATAAGATTATAAAATTCACGGTCCATCGTTGTGATTGCTTAGCGTATAAATCTGACCTTTGGGATCAAGAAGACCTATTGAATTACTATAACAAGACGTTTATCTTTAAGGCTATTCGTATATTATTAGATTAATTTAATTTCTATTAATGAGTCACAAGGACACTATATATCTTTTATAGTAAACTATATATGTTTAGATTCGGCGTAATAAATTAATCATTACTAATATGTTCATTAAAAAATCATCTTAATCAAATAATGCAGACTAAACTTGACCTTTACCATAGGGCAGTGCCTTTAGCCCAATTGGGTATCTGGGAAAGAAATCTGGTAACAGGTAAACTTTATTGGAATGATATCGTGAGAGACATTTACGAAGTTGATGTCGATCTTATGCCATCGGCTGAAGGTGAGTCAATGTTTTATCTCGATAGTGCCGCTGTCCAACAATTATTAAATGAAGTTTTTGAGTCTCGCACGCCTAAAACAGGGAAGTTTCGACTTCGTGCAACAAGCGGGACTGTCAAATGGGTACGGCTGAAAGCAAATGTTCATATCGAAGAAGGCGTATGTGTGGCTTTATATGGCACAATAGAAGATATTACTGAAGAGGTCATCATGCTCAACACACTCCTTGAAAGAGAACAGCGTTTTGAGCAGGCTTTCGATTTTGCCCCAATCGGTATGGCCATGGTTTCCCTGGAAGGGAACTGGCTCAAGGTTAATGATAGCCTATGTCAACTATTGGAGTACTCTGAAAATGAGCTTCTGAAATTCACCTTTCAAGATCTTACTCACCCAGATGACCTCGATTCTGACCTTCAACAAATGTATCGATTACTGGCAGGCAAGATTCGTAGATATAGTATAGAAAAACGATACATCCGTAAAAATGGCCAACTTATCTGGGCTCTTCTACATGTGTCGCTAGTACGTGATCACCAGAATACCCCTCTATATTTTATTTCTCAGGTTAAGGATATATCCGAACGAAAGAAACATTTGGAAGTAGTACAAAGGGAAAGGCTACGGCTGGATAATATCATCCGGAGTACTGGTGTCGGGACCTGGGAATGGGACGTGCGCAGTAATCAAGTCATTTATGACGCCAGATCATTAGCTATCTTAGGGTATAGCTCAGATGAATTAGGAAATAGCCAAATGACCACCTGGTATGGTTTGATTCACCCTGAAGATCGGCAAGCCAATGAACTACTGCTTCAGCAATGCCTGCAACAGAAAGTCGATTTTTATGCATCAGAATGCCGTATGCTTCATAAAGATGAGCGGTGGATCTGGATAGAAATCAGAGGAAAAATAATTGAATGGACGGAGGAGAATCAGCCGCTGCTTATGTTGGGAACATACCTGGATATTCATGAGCGCAAAAGCCTGGAAGAAGAACAGAGAAAAATGCTGGAAATTGTCAGTGAACAAAACAGCCGTCTGTTAAACTTCACTCATATTGTTTCTCATAACCTCCGTTCTCATGCCGGTAATATTCAAATGCTGGCGGATATACTCACTCATGAGCAAGATGAACAAGGGCGAAAGGAATATACGACTATGCTCCTTACCAACACAGTTAACCTACAGGAAACACTTGTGCATCTTAATGAGGTCATTAAAGTACAAGGATCTGATCTAAAAAATAAGAAACCATTAAAGCTGCTCAATGAAATAGAAAATACTCTGACGGTGTTATCCGAGTCGATACGACATGCTCAAGCCCAGTTGTATATCGAGGTAAGTAAGCAGATAGAGGTTCGATATGATCCGGCTTACCTGGAGAGTATTTTATTAAATCTCATCAGTAACTGCATCAAGTACCGGCACCCTGACCGACTACTGATAATCAATATAACGGCCTTCTATAGCGAAGGATCTGTCCTATTAAAAGTGACGGATAATGGGTTAGGGATTGATCTGAAGATGCATGGCCACAAGCTCTTTGGTATGTATAAGACGTTTCATGGAAATACGGACGCACGGGGTGTGGGCTTATTTCTGACTAAAAGCCATGTAGAAGCTATGAACGGCCGAATTTCTGTAGAAAGCACTGTAAACGTGGGAACAACGTTTACGATAACAATCAAATCATAACAAATGAAAACAATAGATATTGCCTGTGTAATTGATGATGATAAAATTTACACTCTTTTACTTTCCCAACAGATGAAAGTAATCAATTTCTGTGAGACCTTATTGACTTTCCATACAGGGAAAGAAGCTTTGGATTATCTGAAACCGATCATGGCATCGCCGGAATTACTACCGGAGGTGATTCTACTGGACTTGAATATGCCAGTTATGGATGGTTGGCAGTTTCTGGATGAGTTTGTACAAACTAAGCCTGCCAAGAAAATAACGATCTATATAGTAAGTTCTTCAATTGATGTGGCAGACCATATTAAAGCGGCAGCCTATAAAGAAGTTTCTCATTTCTATGTAAAGCCTATTACCAGAGAAAACCTAACGGATATCTTAGAGGTACTTTAATGGAAATTAATGGCCTAACTGCGTTGAATCAGGTAGATTCGTAAATGGTATAACAGGGTTTGTCTGCAAGCAGTGTGGTCAAACTCATTGTCAAAGACTTCCATGAAAGGCTAAAATTTGTGTTTCGCACCTCAAGTTTCGCCCTTCTTCGGAAGTCTTTTACAGTATCCTGCCTGAACAGCTTCAATAAGCTAATCGTCTTCGTAACCCCCGTCTAACCGAAAGATGCTTTTCGCGAAGGGTAATTTCCTGAGCACTAACTTGGTAAGCGGAAAACACATCGGCATAATCCACAATACAGACCGTCAGCGGATCGGCTGATACGACGGCCAGCATGTCGACCGAGTTGTGGTTCATCAGCTCAATGGCAGCTTTCAGTGTGCTTTCAGTTGAAATGTATGGATACGAGTGATCCGCCAAAACGGTACTCAGCCGGGTTGTCTGATCCGAATAGGCGATCAGCGTTGATAAACGAACGATGCCACGAACCTGCTGATGCCGGTCGATCACCACAAAACGCTGGCTTTGGGTCGCTGTCTGCCGAATGGTTTGATAGACCTCACTAAGCGTGCTGTCTTCGGCCAGAAAACTAGTACAGGGCTAAGCCACCTGGCCAACAGTCCATTTCTCCAGCCAGTCGGGTTCGTACGAGTTGGGGGTTTTGGTGCCCCGCCGGGCTATTTTCTCAGTCATTATGGTATTCTCCATAAAGAGCAACGATATACTATACGAGCCAACGCAGGCAGCCAGCAGGGGCAGCAGACTATTGGCCTGTAGAGTTGTTTCGAGAGCAAAAACAATGGAGGTCAGCACCGCCCGGCTGGCTCCGGCAAATAATGCCGACATGCCGACCAGAACGGCTAGAGACAGGTTGATATCCAGACCAGGAAACACCAGATGTAAAGTATGAGCGGCCAGCGCCCCCAGAGCCCCGCCAATCGTCAGCAAGGGAGCAAGCGTACCGCCAGAGGTGCCGCTGCCCAAGGCAATAGACCAGGAAAGCAGTTTATACAAACACAAGGGCAGTATAACCGCTACCGGCATGGCCCCCGTCAGCAAATTGGTGATGTTGTCATAACCTACCCCCAGCGTTCTGGGCGATATATAGCCGATAAACCCCACTACTAACCCGCCCAGAGCGGGCCACCACATCCAGTGAATGGGCAATTTTTCGAAGCCGTCCTCGATCAGATAAACCAGTTTGGTAATCGCCACCGACAAGCCTCCGATAACCAGTCCAATAGCACTGTAAGCCAGCAGGGCCATCGTACTGGCTTTAGGTATCGTACCCATGAGGGCAAAAACGGGTGCGCTGCCAAACAGCAGGTGATGACCGGCAGCCCCCGTAATGCAGGCCAGTGCTACCGGAATAATAGAACGGGCGGAGAATTCGAACAGGAGTAATTCAATAGCCAGGAAAATAGCGGCAAGGGGAGTACCGAAAATGGTGGCCATACCCGCCGTCGCGCCAGCCGCCAGCAACGTTTTCCGCTCCGCATCGCTGATCGTGAGTAGCTGACCTAATGTAGAGCCCAAGGCTCCGCCAGTGGCAATAATAGGCCCCTCGGCTCCAAAAGGTCCACCCGTACCAATCGAGATGGCTGCTGAAAGCGGTTTTAAAAAGGCGATGCTGGGGTTGATCCGACTTTTATTGACTAAAATCTGTTCCATAGCTTCGGGTATTCCATGCCCCCGGATAGCCCTGGAACCATAAAAGGCCATTAAGCCTACCAGCAGCCCACCCACGGCTGGTACGCCAATGACCCACATTCCCAAGGCCGAATCGGCCGGACTCCGTTCGGCCAGCGACCACTGAGCAAAGAAAGCTAGATTGGTTACTAGATTAATGAGATAGACCAGCCCTCTGGCAACCAGAGCTATGCCAGCCGCCAGACCAACAGCTAGTATAGCCATCCAGAGAATCCGTTTGTTTGCTCCCTTTCGGAACTGCTTTAGCCATTTACTACCGAGGCTGTGCGGTAAGGAGGTCGAAATAGGGATAAAGTCAGAGACAGGTCGTGGTCCATGCATAGCTAATCATATACTTATTATGATACATATCAATACTAATTGCAAGTTATAAAATTTAGTTGCCTATTTTTGTGATATAAATCATATTTTAATTACGATTTTTCTATTTATGCTTTTAAAAAGGCCGTACCGGATTGCTCGCTACGTTATTTACAGACAGACCCTGATCGATCCCGTTGATCATTTCTGGACGTTTCTGGGGTCATTTATTGCCATCGCTTCCTTTGGTCTTTTGAACCAGTCTCAACTGACCGACCCGGATCGGGTGTTTCTGATTGGCTCGTTCGGAGCCAGCTGCGTGTTGATCTTTGGCGCAACGCACAGCCCGCTTGCCCAGCCCCGCAATCTGGTTGGAGGGCATTTGCTGGCCGCTGTAATTGGGGTGAGCACCTACAAGCTGCTGAACGGCCAGCTCTGGTTAGCATCAGCGCTGGCGGTGTCCCTTTCGATAGTGGTTATGCAACTAACCAAAACGATGCATCCACCCGCGGGCGCAACGGCCCTTATTGCTAACATTGGCTCAGAAAAAATAAAATCGCTGGGTTTTCAGTATATATTGACCCCTGTGTTGACGGGTGTACTGATTTTATTGGTACTGGCCCTGTTGATTAACAATATTCCCCGTCATCGGTCTTACCCAAGTCAGCCCATTCGTTGGAGAAGCCATCGGGGCCATTGGCCTAAGCCGCTAAAGAAATCAAGCCAACAGACCAACTCCCAAAAACGAGTTCGAAGCCATTAATGAAACCTAAACCAACGTCCTGCGATTTAAGCTGTTGCCTGCTCTGCAAAAGCAGCCAGAAAGAATGGCTCTCTTTGATTGGAACGAATCGACAGATGCTGTCCTTCAAGAAAAAGGACGTGATTTTTTCAGAGGGTAGTCCCGTCGCCGGGGTTTATTTTGTGTATTCGGGCACGGTAAAAATTCATAAAGCCTGGGGCTCTAACAAAGAATTAGTGCTGAACTTCGCCCGAAAGGGGGATATGATTGGTTACCGGGCGTTGGGCAACGACCAGATTCTACCCATTACGGCTACGGCTTTAGATGAAGTAACCATCTGCTTTATGACCTTACCGTTCTTTGAACTCTTTATCCAGTCGAACCAACCGCTTACCTACGCGCTGATGAAATTCTACGCCAATGCGTTGCAGGAGGCCGAAAAACGGATGCGTAATCTGGCCCTGATGGATGTAAAAGGGCGGGTTGCCGAAACGCTGCTGATGCTACAGAGCAAATTTGGCCAGGATGAAGAGGGTCGGATCAATATAGCACTGACGAGGCAGGATATGGCAGCCTACGCCGGTACCACCTACGAAACCTTTATTCGTATGCTTCATGAATTAACGACTGCGGGGCTGATTCAACCGGTTGATAAGCGACTGATTATCCTGGACGAGGCCCAATTATCGACTCTATTAAATACCTGATTTGTGGTTAAAACTAACGTTCAGAAACACGATCACTTTCAATCGGTACGCCGGGCGCTATGTTTACTATCTGTCAATTGGAATCAGTTGCCAAGACAATACACGGTCGACCGTTTGCTTGAAGCCTTCCTGGAATGCTCCGCCCCGGCCCCATTTCTACGCCAAAGCAGGCGGGTATTTTAGCGTCCGGGGGATTGCATCCGGGGTAACGACACCGTGATCGTTGTCCCACAGCCCAGCTGCGAATTGACCGTAAGGGTACCCCCATGAAGTTGGATAATTCGAGCGGTAAGCGACAGGCCGATACCGTTCCCCTTAATAGCGCGGGCGTTGGCAGCCCGATAAAAGGGCTGCATAATGTAATCTAGTTCGTCGGCGGCAATCCCTATACCCTGATCTGAAATGGCGACCTGGACCAATGTGTCAAATACAACCACCTTGAGATGGACTTGATGACTGTCCGAAAATTTACACCCATTGTCGATCAGGTTGATAAAGGCCGTTTTCAATAACGATGAATCTCCATTCAGCATCACGTCAGGCAAAGCCTCATTCGATCCATCATTCGATTCGTCCGTTGACGCGGTAGATTCACCCAACGTAATACGGTAAGTGGGCTGTTTGCGGATCACCAGCCCTACGGCCTCGTACAGTACCTCATCGAGGGCGATCACGTCTCCACCTGGGCCAGCCTGGCGATTATCCAACTGCGTCAGTTCGAGTAACCCGTTTGAGAGTGAATTGAGCCGACGGATGTCTTCCTGCATCGAGGTCAATAACTGTTCATATTCCAGAGCCGGGCGGGGCTTCATCAGGGCAACCTCGATTTGGTTGGTTAGCACCGATAAGGGCGTTCGTAATTCATGCGAAGCATTGGCAATAAAGCTGCGCTGTAATTCAAAGGCCGATAGCCGGTCGAGCAGCAGATTAAATGTATGTGCCAGCTGCGCCAGTTCGTCGGTATGGCTCGGCGTAGTCAGCCGAACATCTATGTTTGATGGTGTTATCTGATTGATCTGCCGAATCATACCGGTGATGGGTCTAACTGAACGACTGGCAAATAAACGGCTTAGCACGACCACAAGTAGCACCGCTATGCCAAGCATAAACCCCATAACGGCAACGGCCTCTTTCATCCTGCGAATGCCATAATCGTCAATGGCGTAGCTGATCACCTTGAGCCGTTGCCCCGGCTGCTCCACCAGCAGCCCCAGCCCCACCCGTCGGCCATTGCTAAAACGTACCTCTCGTTCTGAATCGATCTGGTTCAGTAAATGGGCGTCAATGGAGATGGGTGAATTGGTGCCGGTTCGGTTGTCTAATTCACCACTATCGTACAACAGGCGATTTTGGCTGTCGAATATGGCAACCCGCCGATCCGAATAAGCAGTTTGTGTTTTTCGATCGATCTGCCGAAGCAGCGGCTCCCGAATGACGCGTTTCTCCACCAGAAGCTGGGCCATCGTAATGCCCCGGTTGCGGAGTTTGATCAGAAAGTCGTCCTGCTTCGACCGATCAACATAAAGATAGATCGTGACCAGCAACAGGAGCAACACCGGCAGCACCACGGCGATGAATGTGAGCGAAAGTCGGGTTCGAATCTTCATGGACGCATTAAGCTTACTGGCCCACGTTGAGTATATACCCGATACCTTTCCGCGTGTGAATTAGCTTCACCGGGAAGTCCCGGTCTATTTTTTTACGCAGCGAGTTGATATACACATCAATAAGGTTGGTGCCGGAATCAACGGGAATATCCCATACGTGTTCGGCAATTTGCTGACGACTGATAACCACGCCGGGATGACGTAAAAAATAAGCCAGCAAGGTTAGTTCGCGGGGAGCCAGATTAATGGGTTGACCGGCCCGGCTTACCCGCCTTTCGGCGATGTTCAATACCAGATCGGCAATGGTCAGCAGGTTGGTGATCTCATCTTCTCCAACTGGTGCAGCCCGCTTTTGCCACACCCGAATGCGGGCCAGCAACTCCCCGAACTCAAACGGTTTAACGACGTAGTCACAGGCTCCCACGTCGAAGCCTGCCAGCTTATCATCAAGCGACCCCAGAGCCGTCAGCATAATGACAGGAATCTGAGGATAATGGCTACGCATCTCGCGACACAGGGTAAGGCCATCCACATCCGGCAGGCCAATATCGAGCAGCATCAGCGTCACGTCGCCCAGTGCCAGCATCCGCCGGGCAGCAGCTCCATCCAGCGCCACCGAAGCCGCAAAGCCACATTCTTCCAGACCACGCCTGAGGGAAAGGGCCAGCTTAATCTCATCCTCAACAATCAGAATACGCATAGTATAGCTACCCTCCCTCGCCCGGCAACGAGTCTGTTTCATCCGGGCAAACGGCTTTAGGATTATTTAATGCATCCCATCAGATGTCTTCATCTACAACATAGGCCTGCACCGTATCATTGCGGTGGTCTCCAATAAAGCGGGGCCTTAACTTAGTTTACTACTTACTCGACCTGCCTTATGGAAACACAATCTCCTTCCTCGCATGGTTCCATCACTGCTTCGGTAAGAGCGCCGTTGGTGACGGGTGGCAAAACGTACGCCGATGTCACCGAAGACATTTGTCGACAGGTTGAAGCCTGGCCTACCCGGGAATGGAAAATCGGGTTCGGTATATCCCTCACGGTACTTCTCTACGGCATTGCCTGTGTGTTATGGACCTGGTGGGAAGGCCTGGGGGTGTGGGGGCTGAACAAAACCATTGGCTGGGCCTGGGATATCACCAATTTCGTCTGGTGGGTGGGTATAGGACACGCTGGTACGCTGATTTCGGCAGTGCTGCTGCTGTTTCGTCAGAAATGGCGGACCTCCGTAAACAGATCCGCCGAAGCCATGACGATCTTCGCCGTTATCTGTGCCGCCATGTTTATCATGCTGCATATGGGGCGGCCCTGGCTAGCCTATTGGGCCTTACCGCTTCCCAATACGTTTGGGTCACTCTGGGTTAACTTCAAGTCGCCTTTAGTCTGGGATGTATTTGCAATCAGTACCTATTTCACCGTATCCCTGGTGTTTTGGTACATGGGACTGGTGCCAGATTTGGCCACCATCCGCGATCGGGCTCGAAACCGCATATCACGATACATCTACGGTACGCTGGCGTTGGGCTGGAACGGCTCGGCCAAAACCTGGGCGCGGTATGAATATGTGAGTCTAATTCTGGCTGGGGTTGCTACCCCCCTGGTGTTGTCCGTACATTCAATCGTCAGCATGGACTTTGCCACCTCGCTCATTCCTGGCTGGCATACGACCATCTTCCCTCCGTATTTCGTGGCCGGGGCTATTTTTTCGGGCTTCGCGATGGTGCAGAATCTGATGCTGGTCACGCGGGTAGTCTTTCACTTGGAAGATTACATCACCGTGGAGCACATCGATTCAATGAACCAGATCATTGTACTTACCGGCTCTATTGTGGGCGTAGCTTACATCACTGAATTGTTTATTGCCTGGTATTCGGTCAATGAATTCGAACGGTTCGCATTTCTCAACCGGGCCATGGGACCCTACTGGTGGGCCTATGCCACCATGATGACCTGCAATGTCATTACGCCCCAGTTGTTCTGGTCCCGTACGATTCGGCGTAGTGTCGTTTGGTCATTTGTGCTAGCTGTGGTGGTTAACATCGGCATGTGGTTTGAGCGGTTCGTTATTATCGTTACCTCGCTCCACCGCGACTACCTGCCTTCCAGCTGGGCTATGTTTCACCCTACCCTATTCGATATCAGCGATTTCCTGTTCACAATGGGGTTATTTTTTACCCTATTCCTCCTATTCGCCAAGTTTCTGCCCGTCGTCAATATGGCCGAAGTAAAAGCCATTCTGAGATCTTCTTCGGAGAAGGTGCCCCAACCCGTATCCGGGCGTTCGCAGCAGGAAGAGGCCCTTGACTCACCGACCAGGGCATCCCCACCAGCGTAAACAGCCAAACGCCCGACGGTGCGTTACTACATGCACCAGTTTAGCTAGTTCAGGCAACAAACTTCTTTCTTATGGCTGATATCACCAACCGCGCCGACCTCGAACGGCTGATCGACGCCTTTTATAATCGGGTTTTCTTCGATGAAGAAATCGGACTAATCGTTACGTTGGCGGCTCGGGTGTCGCCGGCTACTCACTTTCAGCAAATTGTGGATCTGTGGGCGCAGTTGCTTTTCAACCCAGTTGCGCTCCCCTCAGAGCTGATTCAACGTCACGTTGAGAAAAACCTAACACCCTTGCTGGAATCAACTTACTTCAGGCGGTGGCAAACCTTATTCTGTTCGACAGTCGATGAGTTATTTGCGGGCCCCGTCTCCGAACGGGCTAAAGCACTTGCCTTACAAATTGAGTTGCGGCCGTCGGTGCCGGGCCCACTTACCCAGACCATAGGGATCAACGGCTATTTTACGTATTAGTACACCCTTACCCAACTTCGCTCAATTAAACCTCGGTACATATTTAGAATAAGACAGCCATCGGTCTGTACAGCTTTCGTTTCAGTAAACCCTATTTTGCCAGTTACTATCTTTAGCGCTTGAAACGTTGTCTTAGACTTTTCTTTGTCCGCTGTTTGATGGTTCACTCGCTCATTCACTACATACAGGAACGCTCCACCATACCACTTTCTGAAACCGATATCAGCCTGATTGAGGAAGCATTTATCCCAAAAAGATTAAGAAAGAGACAATTCCTGCTACAGGAAGGCGAAGTCTGTAAACACATCGCCTTCATCGTAAAGGGAGCTACGCGGCAATATACGGTCGACGAAAAAGGGTATGAGCACGTGCTTAATTTATGCATCGAAAACTGGTGGACATCTGACCGGGAGAGCTTTCATAAAGAAACACCGTCTATTTACAATATAGATGCCTGGGAAGAAACCGAGTTGCTCTTATTACCAAAGGCAAATGGCTATTACGAACGAGTTAATACCATTCCTGCCTTCAACGAAATGCGGATAAAGCTTGATGATAATCAGCACATGGCTGTTCAAAAACGCCTGAATATGGCTCAAAACTATACGGCCGATTACCGCTATGAAGAATTGACTAAGCTATACCCTGAATTCTTACAGCGTTTTCCTCAGCATATTATCGCATCCTACTTAGGTATTACCAAAGAAACACTGAGCCGTATTCGCCATCAATACGTAAAAAAAGCAAGCTGATTACGTACAAATCAACGTATGCCCGGGTAGGATGAAGACTGGATTTGGATATGCTTTATGTGGCAATAAATCTGCCTTTATTCGGCATCCATGAACACGAACAGATGGGCTACTTTCTCATCGTCTACCACAAAAAAATCCATACCGGTCAGAACATTCGGCTGGGGGCCGGTTCGTATTTCCCAGTATAGTCGAGCCCCATGTTGGGTGCTTTCCATAGGTTTTATTATGGTGAAGTTAAAGTTGGCATCACCCGCAAACAGCTTGTCAATAAAGTCAGAAACGGCTGCTCTATCGTTCAGAATAAAATCCTTGTCGTACATCTTTATATCGTCGGCATAGATGGTTTGCATCAGTGCATCACGCGTTGTACGGTCCTTCTCGTTCCAGATAGCTAGGTGGGTTTGCTGGAGTTTAGTTAATGATTGGTTATCCATATGGAATCTTGCTCGTAAGTTTCTCAACACCTTATGAAGCTGTTTGAGTAGGCGCTTTAGGTCGAGTAGCCGCGCTTTGCGGCCAGAGCGATTCACTCAAACAGCTTCTTATGTCTTGCTTCTCAAAAGTAAGCGTTGCCGTTGAAGCGACACGTTGATATATATCAATAATGAGCTTGTATCACGCAGTTTGTTCTCCGTCGACGTTCAGCGTATGACTGGTGATGTACTGCGCATTTCTTCATTCCTGTTTTTGAAACGGTTAAGCCTCTAGAGCCGCTTTGATCACCGCAGCCGCCTGCAACAGGGCCGTTTGCTAGGCTTCGACCTCATCCCGCAATACATCGTTTTCGGCGGTTTGTAGCAGCGCTGGTGGCAAGTCTTTCAGCTCGTCAGTAGTAGCCTGTAAGGGCGATGCATAAATCTCGTTACGCTTACTGCTGTTGGGCAGGTAGTTACCCCAAAACCACTTCATCATGTTTTTGGTGAGGAGCCGACCTTTCGCAAACAAATTGTACGCGTTGGGGGTATCCCTGCTGCTTCAACCTACTACCAGCTACTCCTTTTATAGATCCGTCAATGACCCGCTGTTCGAGTATCGTCATTCGAACTACAGCATTGGCGTACAAACACAGCTTATCTGGCATTTCTAACGGACTTGTTCGGATCAGGGATGATTCGGACAGGTTTACTGTAACATAAGCTCTGAAGCTGATTAACCCCGTCACCGATCCGTTTTTGGCTGAAGTCGATAACGATTATTGAAGCCGAACTGGTAGGCCAACCCTATATTGATACCTAAGCTGTTAGCCCCGCCAATGGCTTCAACAGTCCGGACGGCAGGCGGATAGAATGTCTCCTGACTCGCTGTTACACGGACGGTGTTCGTGGGGCTAATGAGCCGCCTGGCCTCCACACTGGTGCTGAAATGAGCCGAAAACTGGTACTGAACAGAGAGGTTTACCTCAGCCGAAACGAATGATTTCTTTGACTCATACAGGCTTCTGGTTCTGGCGAGGACGATTCTATTCCCATCAGGGTCGACGGTACTTTCTTCTGAGCTACTCGTGGGTGCCAATTTCAGTTTATCCAGATCAACATTGTAGGCAACACCGGCTCCAACTCGTAAAGATAACTCCCGGGTTGGCTGCCAGAAACGATACCGAAACAAAAGGGGGATATGGTAAAAATCGGTGCTTATCGTGCGCGTTGTATGCCCATAGGCATTTGGGCCATCCAGTAAATACCTAAAGCCGACGGCTGGCCTGATGCCCGACAAACCAGTTTCCAGTTCAAACGATTTCCACCTGTACCCCAGCCGAATACCAATACCCCGCTTACGGGCTAAGTCGCCTTTGGGCGAACTAAACCCATTACCCACTACCGTAATTAAACTTTGATACTGCTCAAAAACAGGCTTGATATAAAACGACCGAACCGTTTTGTATATGCCTTTTTGGGCCAGTAGACTATCCGTTATCTCCCGGTCGGAGGTTTGTGCGAAGCTGTTCGTGTTGCTCAGCACAACAATACCCAGCAACAAGCGCAGTAAACTAGTTTTTATCATCAGTAATCTGTTTACAAAGACAGACCCGGAAGCTGGTCAATCAGTTGGTCTACTGCTTCGTTTCTGCGGCTTTGGCGCTAGGCAAGGCTTTGTATGTATTGCTCAAACTCCAGGAAATCTTCTTCCTTCATCACGCGGGGAATCTTAGCCTGGCCGCCCAGTTTTTTGAACTCCTCGCTCCAGCGGTAGAACTTCTCAACCGGTATCACTTCCGCTTCGACGCCCTTCAGCGATTTGCTCCGGGCCACTTTGTAGTTTTTGTTATTATCGCACAGCTCGCTGTCCAGTGCAGCGGCCATTTCGGCACCGTCGACCTCCTTATTGGCGCCGATGTACCATTTGTTGATGTGCTCCCCCTCTTTCCGAATGGCCGACACGACAAACTCCTTGATTTCCATATCAAAGCGTTTCTGCATGGTCTGCATCGCCTTGTTCATCTGATGCACCGACAACTGTTCGCCCACGACATTCAGAAAATGCTTCGTTCGGCCGGTAATTTTTATCTCGGCTCGCTGCCTGTCGGTAAGCATAACGGTGTCGCCGATCATGTACCGCCAGGTGCCCGAAACGGTCGATATCAGCAGTACATAATCGACATTTTCCTCCGCCTGTTCCAGCGAAAGAATGGTGGCGCCGGGCTTTACGCGCCCATCCTCATCCACGTTTTCGTCCACAAACGGGACAAACTCGAAGAAAATGCCATTGTCGACGATCAGCGCCATCGACGAGGTGCCGGGGCGTTTTTGCGTGGCCAGGTACCCTTCCGAGGTTAGGTAGGTATCGATATAAGTGAGCGGTCGGGCCAGTAACGTTTCGAGGCTTTTGCGATACGGTTCAAAAGCCACACCACCCGAGGTATAAACGTGCAGATTGGGCCATATGTCGTGAATGGTGCTGAGCCGGTTGTACCGAACCACCTCTTTCAGCATCATTTCAATCCAGGACGGAATCCCGCTCAGGCTGCCGATGTCCCAGGTGGGCGCTTCTTTAGCGATCTGGTGTACTTTTTCGTCCCAATCAGTGAGAGAAGCAATCTCGATACCCGGTTTATAATAGCCTCTGAACCAGGCCGGGATATTGGCCGCGCTGATACCGCTGATTTCCCCCTCCTCATGGTCGTCTTTTTCGATCAGGTTGATGCTGCTGCCCAGCATAAGGATCTGCTTCTGGAAAAAATCAGACGGGAGGTCGAAGTTTTTTAGGCTCATGACCTGCTGAATACCCGATTTACGGATCGCGTCGATCATGTCGTCCGTTACCGGAATGGCCTTGCTGGTGCTGGTGGTTCCACTGCTGAGTGCAAAATAGCGCTGCCCGCCGGGCCAGGTCACATTCTGGTGTCCTTCGAGCAGGTAGTGCCACCAGTCGGTATGCAGTTTATCGTAATCATGGACGGGAACCTCCTGCTGAAAAGCGGCAACGATGTCGTCGCTGCGGAGCAGTTCGGTGAAGTTGTGTTTCTTGCCAAATGCCGTTAGCCGGGCTTTTGTCAACAGGTTTTGCAGTACCTCCCGCTGGGCTTTTGCCGGATCGGGTTCCGACGTTACAAACCCATATACATCAATCGCTTTTTTGATCAATTCCCCAATAACTGCCATATGTACCCTTTATCGAATAGTCTCTGTTCTTACTAAACCTGTTCGAATGGGCTTTGTTGGTACAGAAAGAACATTCTTCTTCAACAACATCTTGACTGATTACCTGTCTATACCGGCAGGGTGGAATAATCAATTTCGTTGAGTTATGCCTAAATCAATCGAAGGGACATTATTTTATACAATTCGGGAAGCGGCTCAGGAGCTGCACATTACGGTTGGGCGCTTGAAAAGTTATATCGATCAAAGCCGATTAACCAGCGAACGGATTGGCCGAACGGAGGTAATCCGGGAACATATCCTGCGTGCGTATCAGGCCCGGCGACAATAAGGCCGTGCTTTTGGGAGGAGAGTAAGGTTCTCTCTGTGGTGTCGGGTTCTCAAACTTGACACCACGATTTGAAGCCAAGAATCCCGTTTTAGGTGAAGTCTGGTTTAAGAACCAGACTTCACCTAAAACGGGATTCTCATATAGTTAGCATTCGGGATGACTCCCGTTGTCAAAACTCTTTTTCGCCGAAATCATTTCCCGGCAGTTTTGCCCGTTTACTGAGTTGCCGGAATGAATAGCTTAAGTTAATCAGGAAAATGTCTTTCTCCTGAATGTAATTCGTCGTGGTGTAGAAGTCCTTCCCGTAGGTGGTAATCCGCTGCTCGTTGGTGGGCAGGAAGCCCAGACCGATGTTTTGCCATTGCGCCATAATGGTCAGGCGATTGCCCATCAAACTCTTCTTCAGCGACATATTGGGTATCAGAAACCGGGAATCTTCGCCTTGGGCGGTGATGCGCCGGGAGAGGTAGTTGATGTTGGCCTGCCAGACCAGCGTCGGATTGAGCTGCACCGTCGAATTGGCATTGACCGAATATACCCAAGCCGCCCGGTCAAATATAACTTCATTCTGGAAAAGCTGCCCCTGTTGCGTGAATCGGTAGACTGTTCCGCCCACGTAGAGCTTCCAGCTTTTGGTCAGCTTCAGGTCGGTGGCTAACTCGACACCCAGACGCTGGGTCAAGCCCGCATTGGTAAAAATGCGACTTAGGATGGTATCGGCAAACACCCGGTTGACCCGGTTGATGGTGTTCTATACGCCCTGATAATAGACCGTCGCCAGCAGCGTACTCCGGCCAACATCTTTGCTTACGCCCAATTCAGCCAAATTAACAAACTCGGGCAACAGATTCGGGTCGCCCTGTTCGAGGGTTTCGGAGTGTTCGCGTTCGGGCAGGGGATTGAGGGCAAAATTGCTGTTGCGTTGCACCCGCCGACTGAATCCGGCACGCAGGGCCAGTCCTCCTTTGGGTTTGTAGAGCATGTTGAACGACGGGAACAGGTTGTTCAACGTCAGTGTATACGTCTGATTTGCGGGCATCGACAGCACCTCCCGAACGGCGTATTCATAGCGCAGACCCAGCGTATATTCCAGTTTTTTTGCCACCGCACCATATTGTGTATACCAGCTGTGGATGCGGTTGGTAATGGCGGTACGGCCGGTAAAGGTCGGAACCACTAGCAACGGCAACCCATTTCCATCCTGCTGCCGATACCGGTAATCGCCCGTGTCTTCCTGGTAGCGGTATTGATAACCGCCTTCCAGCTTTCCGCCTAAAAAGGGTATGCTGCCATCGACGTTGGCCCGGAAGTTTTGAATAGGCCGGTTGGTAGTCGAGTACGAATACTGGAGCGTATCGCGGTAATTGTTTCGGTTGACGTTGCGGTTACTGGTGAAGCCGTCGATCAGGTCATACTCGTAGAGGGCACCCACACTCAGCGCGGCTTTACTGGCAAAGGTGTGTGCATAATCAAGGTTGCCGGTGTAGAACCGCCCCCCCTTGCGCACCAGATTACTATTGAAATAAGCACGCTGGTTGTAGGCTAGGCCCGTTAGTAAATTGGTCGTGCTGTTGGTATAGGCAATATCGGCCAGCCGATCTTCGGTACGCTGGCTCTGGTATAGTCCCAGCGTCAAGGTCGTGTTTTTAGTGGGGACAAAAGCAACAGCGATGCGATTGGTAAAGGTATAGCGGTCGAAACTCCGCTCGCCGGTGGAAGGGAAGCGGGTAAAGCGATTACCGATGGTGGTGTTCACATCGCCCTCGCGTCGTCCGGCAATGTCGTTGCGGATATAGGCCGAACTCAACGTCACATCCCAACGCGCCGAGCGGTAGTTGAGCGTCATATCCGGGCTATAGCGAACGGGGTTGTAGGTATTCCCGAACGCGTTCGTGCTGGGCAGACCAATCAGGACGTTCACCTGCGCCGACCAGCCGGTATCGACACCTTTCTTGGTCACAATGGCAATAATACCCGCTTTGCCATCGGGGTCATAGCGGGCATTGGGTGTGGTAATGACTTCTATCGACTCGATGCTGTTAGCAGGCATCTGGTTGAGCAACGTACCCAGATTGGCCTGAACGGGCTTGCCATTCAGCAGCACCAGAAAGCCATTGGCACCCCGCAGACTCACATCGCCTTCTGCGTTGATGCTAAGGCCAGGCAGATTGCGCAGAATATCGGTAGCCGTGCCGCCGGCAGCGGATTGAAACTGAGCCGCCCGGTAGGTCTGGCGGTCGGCCTGCATGGCTACATCGGTTCGCTGTCCGGCAATGCGGACTTCATTGAGTAACCGGGAATCGCCTTCCAGCAGCAACGTGCCCAGATCGAGGGGCTTATTTCGGACAACCGTGATCGGCACCGAAACCGGTTTATAGCCAACAAAAAAAGTACGCAGTGTATAGACTCCGGCTTTCGCTTCCGCAATCCGAAACTGGCCGGAGGAATCGGTTATGGCACCACCAACAGCCACCGAATCGGGCTGGCGATAGAGCGCCACACTTACAAACGGAACCGGCTGACTGGTGACTTTATCCAGAATTCGCCCGCTCACGAGGGTTTGCGCGTTCACGGATACCAGACAGATCAGGGTCACCGTCAGAAGCAGTAAAGTTTTTCGTAACATGTAGCTTTCCAGCATTTCCGTCGTACTGTTCGACAGGATACAACTCTATCAAGAGGACGTTTTACAGGATGGTATACTGTGTAAGCGGCCAAAAAGTTGGAAGTAATGTTTCTGAGGGTCAAATTTAGCCTATTCCGGAAAAGTGGCACAGCTGATTACCGTTCACACATACCCTCAAGATTACAGGGTTGTCGGTTGTCCGTATGGTAAATGCCAACCCGGCACACTCCTTATATCTTCCCGATCATCCGGTCGAAAACCGCTCGTTGGGCTTTCATCTGCGCCACTTTATCGGCCGGATTGGTGTGGCATTCGAGGAGTACCCAGCCTTTATAGTCCATAGCCACCAGGTTATTAAGCAAATCCTGATAGGGGTAATCGATCCGGTCGAGTTCGCGGACGTGGCAGGTTGCACCGAAGCGATCTTTTACCAGGTCGAAGTTGGCCTGAAAACCCTTGCCGTTCAAATCCTGCGGGTTACAGTTCCAGCATATAGTGGCGTTGGGATGGGTGGCCACGTCCATAATTCGTTTGGTCATGGGCAATTCCTGCGTTTCGTCGCCGTGAACTTCCAGCCGGATCTGCTGCCCGAAGTCGGCTGCGTACCGGGCGAGTTCGTTGAGGGATTCGCCAATCTGGTTCACCGTTTTGTCGACGGGCACTTCTTTGTGCAGGGCATTAGGCTTCACTTTTACGCCTGTTCCGCCCACGTCGGCACTGAGCCGGACGAACTCCTTGGCCCGCTCGATGGAGGTTTTCAGTTTATCGGGATCGACAAAATCGAATTGCTGATTGGTGCCCAGCCCAACGAGCTTCACCGGACTGTCGGCGAATCGTTTTTTCACGTCCCGGCGTTGTGCCGAGTTAAGTTCAGGCATGACGTTGTGTGCATGTTCGACGCGTAGTTCAACGCCCAGAATATTGGTATCCGCACAGTTTTTAATCAGTGTTGGCAAATCCCAGTCTTTACCCCACAAGTAGGTAACGAAGCCCAGCTTAACCGCCGATTTGGCCCGCACCGGTTCGACGGCAAAAGCCGGACCTGTCAGCAGAGAAGCGCCCGCCAGCAAAGAAACTTGGTTGAGAAACGTTTTTCTGTCGATTGTAGCCATGACTTGAGGAGCGGTTTATTCACCTTTCAGGTAAAGTTTATTCGACTCCATTGCTACTTGTTGGTGTGTTGAACCGGATAGTGTCCTTTAGATTTATTCATACTCACACTGACATTGGGCATAGTCTGTGACTATGCCCAACACCTACACAACACTTACCGTGGGCTGTTAAACCACAGAGGCACAAAGCACACAGAGTTCGCTAAATGAAGCTCTCTGTGTACTTTGTGCCTCTGTGGTTAACCTTATTTGAACTTGTCAAAGCTGACTAGTCCACTTCTTCACGTCTCCACAAACCTACGGTAACAATACCCGGTCAATTTTGTGAATAACGCCGTTGGTTGCGGTGATATCCCGATTTTGAACACCCGTCGTATTCTGCAATACGGTAGATACCTGACCACCATTACCCGGACTCAGTAACGTCAAGGCGTTACCGCTTCCCACGGTAGCCGTTACACTGCCGGTACCGAAGGTAGTGATAGGTCCGCTTACAATTGTGGGCGAGAACGCACGACCGGGGTTAACAACCACGTGATTCGTCAAAATAGCTGTCAGGGCAGCCACCGGAGCTGCATTAATGGCAGCAACCGTATTGTATGGCGTTGCACGGAAAGCCGCATTGGTTGGCGCGAAAACGGTCAATGGCGTTGCACCCGACAGAGCCGTCACCACAGCGGCACCGCCACGGGCTACGGCTGCACCAAGCAAACTCAGAGATGTATCGGCCTGAGCTACCTGAAGCACGTTACCGGTTGGGGGCATAAGCACCCGGTCGATAGCATGAACAACACCGTTGGTTGCCTGTACATCGGCCGTAATGACCCGCGCACCATTTACAGAAACACCCGTTCCGCTGGTAGAAGTCGCCTTACTGACATACGTTGTACCGTTTACACTCAACGACGTAGGCAAAGCCGTTTGCCCAGCGGGAATAGCCGACGCCGGGTAAGAACCACCCACAACGTGGTACAACAAGATCCGGCGTAATGTGGTGTCCGGTGCCGCACTCACGGCCGCAGCATCGGCAAAACCGGCCGCCCGGAACGCATCATCCGTTGGGGCAAAAACGGTGAAGGGACCTGTCCCCGATAAGGTAGTGGTCAGACCAGCCTTCACAACAGCCGCTTCGAGAAATGTAAACTGGTCACTGGCAACGACCAGATCGGTGATGGTCGATGAACCGGGGGTGGGTGTTGTATTTGGGTTATCATCGTCATTACAAGATGTAAGTGTCAATGAAAAACCAACCAGAAGAGAGGCTAAGATACCAGACGTTTTACGGCTGAACTGAATTGATTTGAGATTCATAAATAGTCGAGTTTTAAGAAATAATTGGTTTATCGTTAGAGATTAAAAACACGTTAAAAACAAGACTTTGTCTAATTTTATTGTTTTTAAAAAGCGTAAAAAATACCAACCTTATTGTAAGGGACGGCTCCAGTCACTAGTTAGCGGGATCAGGCAGGGTTATTAACCGTGGTGTCGAATCTGAGGACTATATCCTATACTCAACAACCCTGCCTGACGGATAAAGTGCACTATCTTACTCATTTACAGAGACATAACAGCGGACAGAAGGAGCTGTTTTATGCCACGCGCTTTATCACTTTATCGGGTGTGATGGGGAGATCACGGATGCGCTGGCCGGTGGCGTTGTAAACGGCATTGGCTACGGCCGCAGCAAAGCCGATCAGGGCAATCTCACCCATGCCTTTGGCTCCCATCGGGTTAATGTATGGGTCGGGTTTGTCGATAAAAATCGTGTCGATGTGGGGCACATCGGCGCTCACGGGTACGTGGTAGTCGGCCAGGTTATTATTAACCAGGCGGCCGAATCGATGATCCAGTACGGCTTCTTCGGTCAGGGCCATACCAATACCGCCCGTAACCCCGCCAATCATTTGACTGGCCGCCGTTTTCGGGCTGACAATCCGCCCCGAATCAGCTACACTAACGGCGTTACTCACCCGCACCACACCCGTAACCGGATTGACGCGTACTTCGGCAAAGTGAACCGAAAACGAATACATTGAATAGGTCTCCTGCTCGGGTCCTCCCTTCGAATCCAGCGCTCTGTCCAGTGTTGGCAGATTATTGGCTTTCAGCACGTCGCCAACAGGCAGCTTCTTTTTGCGATCGCCTTTGAGTTGAATCATACCGTCTTCAAACACAAGGTCCTCCGCTTTACTTCCCATAAACGGCGAGTTGCCTTGTGCAATAGCCAGCGCAGCCAATGACGTTTTCAGCGCAGTGCAGGTGTCATACACGGCCGAACCCACCGTGGAGGTGATGGTTGAACCACCCTGTGTGGGGGCTTTAGGCAGGGTTGTATCCCCCATTTCGAATTTGATCCGGCCGACCGGAATCCCAAGCACGTCGTGGGCGATGGAAACCATGGCCGTCCCCGTCCCCGGCCCAATGTCTGTGACGGCACTCTGTATCACCAGCGACCCATCCTGATTCAGAATGACTTTGGCCGAAGCTTGCCCCCGACTGGCATTGAACGTACCGGAACTCATGCCGTAACCAATCAGCCATTCGCCGTCGCGAAGAGCACCCGGCTCATTTTTTCGTTTCGACCAGCCAATTTTATCTGCTCCCAACTGGTAAGCTTCTTTGAGGTGTTTGCTCGAAAAAGGCCGGTTTTTCTCCGGGTCCGTTTCAGCATAATTACGCAGCCGAAACTCAATAGGGTCGAGGTTCAGTTTAGCGGCCATTTCGTCCATGGCCGATTCCAGCGCAAATGCACCCGTAGCCTCACCGGGACCCCGCATCCAGATGGGCACACCGCGGTCGAGCGGTACAATCCGGTAGGTGGTACTGACGTTCGGGCAGTCGTAGATGAACTTTGTCATGCCCACCGTCGATTCCGTAAAGTCCTCGTAACTGGCCGTTTCGGCGGTGGCTTCATGCACGATACCAACCAGCTTACCCGCTTTGTCCGCGCCCATGGAAATGGTTTGCGTCGTATACGGCCGGTGGCCCACCATCGTAAACATTTGATCGCGGGAAACGACCAGTTTTACAGGTTTGCGCAGTTTTTTGGCGGCTGCCACCACGGCAATTTCCTGCGGCCAGGTTTTAAGACCCATGCCAAAGCCGCCCCCCATAAATTCGGTGTGTACATGCACGTTCTTTTCATCCAGCTTAAATGCCTTAGCCACCGCTTTCTGGGTCATTTGTACCCCTTGCGTTTTAGCGTAGATCATCACCTGATCGTCGGCGGTCCAGTTTACCAGGATACCGTGCAGTTCCATGGGGTTGTGCACTTCAATGGGCAGCGTGTAGCTGGCTTCCAGCACCACCGGGGCCGTTTTGTACGTATCTGGATTGCCCCGCTTGTAATCGGCATTTCGTTCGCCCTGGGGCATTACCCCTTTAGCCTTATGTTTCTCCAGATCGGTCTGGTGCGGCTGTTTGCTATAAGTTGTTTTAACCAGCGTAGCGGCATACTGCGCCCGTTCCAGCGTATCGGCAATGACCATCGCGATGGGCTGACCAGCAAACAGGATCTTTTTATCAGTCAGCATCTGGTACGTTTCGCCACCCGACGGTTTCTTGGCATTATTGCCCTCGGGCGTGTTCAATCCCGGAATTTTGGGCAGGTTCAGGTTCGTAAATACCGCCAGCACACCGGGGGCACCTTCCGCCTTTTTGGTCTCCATGCTGGCAATGCTCCCTCTGGCAATGGTACTGGTGACCAGTACGCAGTAGGTTGTTCCCGGAATCTCGAACTCAGCGAAGTACTTCGCCCCACCCGTCACTTTCAATCGGCCATCAACCCGGTTAATGGCCGGACTTTTTTCGTCGTTCTTCATCAGTTTGGGGTCAGGCATTTTTAGCAGCCGTCTTTAGGGCGTCGATTAGTGTATTGGGAGCCATCGTCAGTTTGAAATCATTCTCACCGTAGCCTTTGGCCCCTTTCATGGCAACGTCTGCCGCCTGGCGGAACGTAGCCTCCGTAGCGGGTTTACCTCTCAGAAACTGCTCTACCTCGGTCAGCCGCCAGGGTTTGTGCGAGACGCCCCCCATTGCCAGCCGGGCCTCCTGGATCGTATTTCCTTTCAGGTTTAGAGCCGCCCCGACCGATACCAGCGCGAAGGCGTACGACGCCCGGTCACGCACTTTCAGGTAATGTGAATGATCGGCAAACGGGTTGTTCGGTAAATCGACAGCCATGATCAGTTCGCCTTTCTGAAGTGTATTGTCTTTTTCGGGTGCATCGCCGGGAAGCCGGTGAAAGTCGATAAACGGAATCCGACGTTCGCCTTTCGAACCCGACACCAGCACCGTAGCGTCCAGGGCTACGAGCGCAATGCACATGTCGCTGGGGTGTACGGCAATGCACTTCGACGAACGGTCTGATGATTCTGTTCCAAAAATGGCATGCATCCGATTGTAACCGCCGATAGCTCCGCAGCCGCTGCCCGGTTCGCGTTTGTTGCAGGGCATGGCCGTATCGTAAAAGTAGCCGCAGCGGGTGCGCTGCATCATGTTGCCACCCACGGTTGCCATGTTGCGCAACTGGGGCGAGGCCCCGGCGTTCAGCGCCATCGATAGCAGTGGGAAACTTTTCCTGACCAACTCGTGCTCCGCAACGGCAGTGTTCTTCGCCAGCGCACCAATGCGAAGACCGGTGGCGGTTTTCTCGATGGTGTTGAGGGGCAGTTTGTTGATGTCGACCAGTTTCTCGGGCGACATCACGTTTCGTTTCATCAAGTCGATGAGGTTGGTGCCTCCCGCCAGAAACAGGCTGTTGTTTTCTTTCGTCACAGCCGCTACGGCCGCTTTGGGGGTCGTGACCCGTACGTACTGAAACTGGTTCATACTTTCTGGCCTCCCTTTTTTACGTCCATAATGGCATCGACGATATTCGAGTATGCACCACAGCGGCAGATGTTACCGCTCATATATTCCCGAATCTCATCGGGGTTATCGGCATGTCCTTCGCGAATACAGGCCACCGCCGACATAATCTGGCCGGGTGTACAATAGCCGCACTGAAAGCCGTCGTGTTTTATAAACGCTTCCTGCATGGGGTGCAACGGCCCATCGGGTCCGGCCGGAGCCAGCCCTTCAATAGTGGTCACCTTGCAGCCTTCGGTGGTCATGGCCAGCGTCAGGCAGGCATTGACCCGCTGGCCGTCTACGTGTACGGTACAGGCTCCACACTGACCGAGGTCACAGCCTTTTTTGGTTCCGGTAAGGTTGAGTTGCTCGCGCAGCAAGTCGAGAAGCGTTACACGGGGTTCTATTTTAAGCCGTTGCAGCGTTCCATTAATTTCAACCTGGAGGGGCATCTGCTCGAAGGCAGTTGCAATCTTTTCGTGCAGGCCTGTATCCACCGCCTTCATAGCGGAGGGGGGCGTCATCGCAAAAGCGCCCAGCGCAGCGGATTGCTTTAGAAATCCCCGGCGCGATGACCCTGAGTTTTCTGCCTGCTCCTCGTTGTTATCCTGATTCGTCATCGTATGCGTTGAGTTGTTTGTCGAGTCGTGTGTTGAGTGTATTCGCTTAAATTCCGGCCACCGGATGGGGCTGGTACGCTTCTTCCAACTGCCGGATTTCGTCGTCCGACAGCGTCACGGTAAGGGCGCCAACGGCATCTTCCAGATGTCCGGGTTTGCTGGCTCCAATAATGGGGGCCGTAATAACCGGTTTGGAAAACAACCAGGCCAATGCAATCTGGGTGGCTGGGATACCCCTCTCGTCACCCATCCTCGTTACCAGATCAGCAATGGCGAAGTCGTCGTCGCGGGTGTACAACGATTTGCCGAACGCATCTGTTTTGGCGCGTTCTGTCTCATTGCGTTCTTTCGTCCGTTTGCCTGTCAGCAGTCCCCGCGCCAGTGGCGACCAGGGAATGACGGCAATGTTCTGATTCCGGCAAAAGGGTAGCATCTCGCGCTCTTCTTCGCGATAAACCAGATTGTATTGCGGCTGCATAGATACAAAGCGGGTCCAGCCGTTGAGGTCGGCTGTGTATTGCGCCTGGGCAAACTGCCAGGCATACATGGACGAAGCCCCAATGTAGCGGGCTTTCCCGGCTTTCACCACATCGTGCAGGGCTTCCATCGTTTCTTCGATGGGCGTGTTTTCGTCCCAGCGGTGAATCTGGTAGAGATCGACGTAGTCTGTACCGAGTCGTTTAAGACTGGCGTCGATAGCGCTCATGATGTGTTTCCGCGAAAGCCCTCTGTCGTTGGGACCGGGGCCCATCGGGTTGAACACCTTCGTAGCTAATACCACCTCATCGCGGGAAGCAAAATCGCGCAGGGCACGACCCACTACCTCCTCGCTGGCACCGGTGGAGTAAACGTCGGCTGTATCGAAGAAATTGATACCCAGGTCGAGGGCTTTCTGAATAAAGGGGCGGCTCTTTTCTTCGTCAAGTGCCCAGGGCCAGCGGTCTGTTGGCCGACCATAGGTCATGCATCCCAAGCAAAGTTTAGAGACCATAAGGCCGGTGTTTCCAAATCGAACGTATTCCATACTTATTTAGTAGACTGTATCCAAAAAGGTAACCGGCTAGGGCAGGCATAGTTTATTCTTTAGCCGGATTCGTGACGCTTTTTTATACCCGTCTATTTTGTTAACCTTGCGGCTTATCAAGCCCAATCCCTACTTGTTCATGGAAATGTCCACAAACACAAATCAATCCTCGCCTTCACAGGTCTATTCATCCATAACTGATGCCGAGACATTACAAAAAGGGACTGAAATACTGGGGGGCCTGGAAGGCGTTCAGGGCATTGAGCCAAAAGGCGAACTACCCGGTCAGAAAATTCCCTATTTTATTCGCAGTGGTGATGGCGAACGATATCTGGTGGGTAGCCTGGTCGTGAACCTGACGGCACGCGGTGTCGACACCGGCGATTTGTACGAATGGACCGTTATAACGGGCGGCAAAGGTGCAGCTATGCCTTCTCATGTCCATCAGACTACGCATGAAGCCCTTTTCGTCATCGACGGGGAAGTTGAGTTGTGGCTGGATGGACAGACTTATCGCTTGGGGAAAGGTGATTTTGCCAGCATTCCGCCATCCGTCTCCCATGCTTTTCGGACAAACTCCCACCGTACGCAACTAATTTCGATCAGCAGCGGCCCTCAACTGAGCGCGATGTACAAAGCGATTGGAACGCCCTACGCAGGCTATGTTCAGCCCGGCGATGCCATCACTGAACCGGATACCGAACGTTTAAAAGCGGCTGAGCAGGTGGCTGATGTGCTTTTTGACGGCAAATCACTCAACGGGCAGACGTTCGAGCCAGTTACGAATACCATTGTCCCAACTACCGCGGTGCCCTATGTGCTGGCCGCTGGCGAAGGCGACCGCTACACCCTGGGCGATCAGTTATTCAGTATCATGAGTGATAACGCCAGCACCAACGGCAAGCTGCTGGTTGTCATGACCGAAGGCCCCGCCGGGGATATGATCGGCAAACACTACCATCGGGAGCATACCGAAATGTTCTGCTGCGTCGATGGTATGATGAGCATGTGGCTAAACAAATCCCTGCTCGATATTTATCCGGGCGATTACGTGGCTGTTCCTGCCGGGGCTATCCACGCGTATCAGCTCCGGCGCAACTACACCCGTTTCGTGGGTATGCTGACACCGGGCATCTTCGAGGATTTTTTCCGGTCGGCGCATCCCTATCAGGACCACGTCTATCCACAGATACCATCCGGCGGACCCAATTTCGCCAAAGTCAGCCAGCTCGATCTGGTGCTGCTCGAACGCCCCGGCCCACCGAAGCACTGAGTTTATGTGGTGTCGGGTCTGAGAACCCGACACCACATAAATTAATTAATCAATTCGGCACAAACAGGACCGCATCAGCCACGACAATTCCGTCGGCATCTTTTGTCGATACCTCAACAAAGCTTTTCTTTCCCGGCAACAGATTATATGACCCGAGCGATACCCACTCGCCCGATGTCTGCCCCTCCACCCGAATGTCGCCCTCCCGAATGGTGATGGGCTTTGTCTGATTGCCATCCGACACCAGCAAGTTCGTTTTACTGGAAGCACCGGTCAGTTTAGGGATGTATATGTACGCGTGGTAGATACCCGCTTTGGTCACCGCCGGGCTGAACCGTACCGTCTTCACCGCCGACCCGCTGCCCGACGTGGTAAAATAGCTGGGGCCATACGCACCTTTCGGGTTGTCATCCCGCGTCCACTCGCCGGTGCGGGCTGTTTGAATCGGGTCGTCGTTGTCAACCAAAATTTCGGGCGTACTGCCATCGGCTAACGGGTTGGCTTTTAGCTGGCGCTGTAGTTTCTTCACATCAATTCCCTGTACCGATGTTTTTCCATCTATAGCCATGCTCGCGGCCACCGCCGACGATTGCGCCAGCACCATAAAGACCGGTTCCATACGGATAGAGCCATAGGCGATGTGGCTCGCCGACAGGCAAACCGGCACCAGCAGGTTCGTGCATTCGGCAGCTTTGGGCGTCAGGCAGCGGTACGAAATCGGGTAAGGCGGAAAACCACCCACTTGTACGTCGCCTTCGTTCTTGACCATTTTTACACCATTTTTCTCAACCACTAGCCGTTGGCAGTTGTGCGAATCCATCGTATAAGCAGCCATGCCCACGCCATCCGGCACCACCTCGCGACCCTGACAATTAGCCTGGGTCATGACGTGCGCCCCCACCATGCGCCGGGCTTCGCGAACGTACATCTGCGTCGACCAGTTGCCCGAGTCGGTGTATTCATCTTTCGGATAACCAAATTTGAGCATCTCGGTCTGGATGTCTTTGCGCATCCGTGGGTCATGTCCGATAAAATACAGCAGCCCTTTATTGTACAGCTCATGCTCGCGCTGAATAGCCGCCCGACGGGCATAACCGGCTTCGGGAAAGTCGTAGTTCAGGCCAATCATATCAGTCGAAAACGGGCCGTTGTTGTTTATATCCGTTTTCTGATTCGGCATCCGGTCGGGTTTGAGGATGGTGCTGAACGCCAGTTTGGGATTTTTTTCAATGGCTCGCAACAGTAGCTCGTAGCGGGTTGAATCGTAGCCTTCGGGCCGGGTGATGGGAATGCTGTTGGCCGGATCGCTGCTCAGGCAAATGCGGAAGTTATAGGCCTGTACATCTTTATTACCCGTTCCCGCAGGCAGTACTTTCGCCGTACTGATACCCCACAGCAAACCGCTCTCCGGCTTACCGGGTATTTTATACGGGTCCACGCCATCGACAAACTGGTGCTTGTCCAGCAGTTGAAAACCGTTGTAGGTTTCGCCATAGGTCTTGTTATCTTCGCGACCCACGGTGTAGCTGACACCCGCTTTGGCCAGCAAATCGCCTTCGTAGGTACAATCCAGAAAGACTTTGGCGTTAACGGTTCGGGTGGCAGTCCCCGCCAATGAAGACTCCAGGGTAATGCTCTGGATGGCGTTGCCCTGCTTCTTTACGGACTGAAGCCGATGTTCGTAAAGGACGCTGACATCTCCTCGTTTGATATATGATTTAAATAGGTCTTCTGCCACATGAGGTTCAAAAATCCATTGCTCGAACGTCCCGTAATGCTTGCCAATCTGTCGATAGTAATCGCGGGCAATGCCGGAAATGGCGTACTTGTTGCCGATGTCGGTGTAGCCCAACCCGCCGGTCGTGAGTCCGCCCAGGTGACGCCCCGGCTCGATCAGGATAACGGATTTCCCCTGTTGACGGGCGGTATAAGCCGCGATTACCCCCGCCGACGAGCCGCCATACACGCAGATATCGACCGTAACAGGCGCGGTCTGTGCGACTAGCTTACCTGCCAGGAAACACACTAAAAAAAGTAAACGAACTGAATTAGGCATAAGTAATTAGCAGGTTATAGCTTGTTAGTACCCCGGATTCTGGTCCAGTTTGGGGTTTACATCGCGCTCGGTCTGGGGAATCGGGAACAGGTAATGGTATTCGGCCACGGGAATGGTTGGGTTTTGTGCTTTCAGGGCGCTCACCAGCCGTTTGGTACGAACGAGGTCATACCACCGATGGCCTTCAAACGCCAGTTCCAGCCGACGTTCCAGCAGCACACTATCCCGAAACTGCGCCTGACTCAGGTTAGCGGTCAGGTTGGGCAGCCCCGCCCGGCTGCGAATCCGGTTTACCGTGGCGTAGGCATCGGCATTATTGGCGGTCTGCTCATTGAGGGCTTCGGCATACATAAGCAGCACATCGGCATAGCGCACAATGGGGTAATTATTACCGCCATCGCCATTGCCGGTAGCCGTTGGGTCCAGGTATTTGTAAACGTAGCAGGGGAACAGCACACTGGCCGGTGCCGCCGGGCTGCTGGTAGCACTGTAGAGCCTCAGCGTCACGTTCCGGCGTTTGTCGTCGGCGCGGTAAGCCCGGTACAGATTTTCGGTGGCGGGGTCATCGCCAAATCCGGCCACGCCGTTTACGCGGTCGAAGTTGGGGCGCATATATCCTTGCATCCAGCTTCCTTCGCCGAAACCACCACTCAAGGCCTGCATCTCAAAAACCCCTTCTTTCCCGTTCTTATTGGCAATCAGAAACGCATCGGCGAAGTTGGCCCAAAGGTCATAAACGCCCAGGTCAATAACTTCTTTGGCTTTTGCCGCTGCCTTCGGCCAGTCCTGCCGGGTCAGGTACACTTTCGCCAGAAAGGCTTTGGCAGCACCTTTGGTGGCCCGGCCACGATCCGCGACCGAGTAGGTTGCAGGCAGCACGGCTTCGGCATCGGTGAAGTCCTGAACGACGAGCTTATATACGTCGTCGGCCGATGCCCGCGCCACGGTCAGGTCATTGAGCGAAGTTGTTTCAACGGTAATGATCGGCACCCCGCCAAACAGTCTCACAAGGGTAAAGTAATAAAAGCCCCGCATGAATTTGGCTTCGGCAATGTAGCGGGCTTTCAGGTCATTGTCCATCGGAATACCGGGCACCCGGGCAATTACGGCGTTGGCTCGGTTGATGGCTGAATACACCGTCGACCAGATGGCCTGAAAGGTATTGGTAGCGGGCGTAAACGTGTATTTATCGAGGTCGTTCTTGGGCTGGTTGGCGGTCGAGCGGCCATTGCCCCACTCGGCATCGTCGGTAGCCTGATCCTGCAAGATCCACATCACCTGCGCATACAGGTTGGTGCTGTTTAACGGATCGTAAACTGCGCTGACAGCCGCTTTGGCATCGTCGGCATTTTTGTAAAAATTGGCCGGGGTAAAACTGGATTCGGGCTTCTGATCCAGCACATCGCAGGACGTTAACACCCCAATCAGGCAAAGAATGAATATGTTTTTTTTCATGGCTCAAAGATTATTAGGAGATGTAGGCTACATCATTAAAATCCTACGTTAAGGCCGAACAGGATAGTTTTAGCCGATGGATAGCTGGCATAATCGAAGCCCTGGCTGCGGCTGTCCTGCCCAAACCGGTTTACCTCCGGGTCGTAGCCCGAGTAGCTGGTCCAGGTCAGGTAGTTCTGCGCCGTCACGTACACCCGCAGCGACTGGATTTTCAGCGTTTTGAGCGCCGACGCAGGCAGGTTATAAGCCAGTTGAATATTCTTCAGCCGGAGATAAGACCCATCCTCAATCTGTCGGGTAGACACGCGGTTGGCCGGACGGGTGGTTGAGGCCCGCGGTATGTCGGTATTGGTGTTGGTGGGTGTCCAACGGTTCAGCATGTCGCGGTCCTGGTTGGTCGTGGCGTTGAGGTATTCGAGTTCATACCGATTGGCATTCAGGATATTATTTCCGTATACCCCTTGCAGAAAAGCCGTCAGTTCAATGCCTTTGTAGGAAAAAGTGTTACTCAGCCCGCCCAGGAACTTGGGTTGCGCCCGACCGATAATGGTGCGGTCGTTATCGTCAATTTTCTTATCGCCGTTGATGTCGAGGTACTTGCGGTCGCCGGGTTTGCGGGCCTGCGGGTCGGTGAGGGCGGCCAGTTCATCGGTGCTTTGGTAAAGGCCGTTCGTGACATAGCCGAAGAATGACCCCAGCGGCTCCCCTACCCGGATAATCCCCGAATTCAGTCCCTGTCCGATGTTAGCAACGCTACCGGCAAAAATCTGCGGAGCCCCGCCGATATCGAGCACCTTGTTCCGATTGAGGGCGAAGTTCAGATCGGTGCTCCACTTGAAAGCCCCGTCTAGGTTACGTGAAGAAATGCTGAGTTCAAACCCTTTGTTCTCCACTTTGCCAAGGTTTTTAAAGGCGCTTGAGAAGCCGGATGTACTGGGCACCGTCACGTTGAGCAGCAGGTCTTTGGTTCGTTTCAGGTACAGATCGGCCGTCAGGGTGATGCGGTTGTTGAGCAAACCGACGTCGACGCCCATATCGGCCTGGGTTGTCGTTTCCCACGACAGGTCGGGGTTGGCAATCTGATTGGGGCCTAAGCCCGTCGACACAGTGTTGCCGAACACGTAGTTTTGGGTGCCCAGCAGTGAGTAGGCCGGGTAATTGCCTACCCCATCCTGGTTACCCGTTGCGCCGTACGTAACCCGGAATTTAAGGTCGTTGATCACCCGATTATTTTTCAGGAATGCTTCTTCCGATACCCGCCAGGCCAAAGCTGCCGAGGGAAAATAACCGTACTGTTTGTTGGCCCCGAACCGCGACGAACCATCGCTCCGGAATGAGGCCGTGAGCAGGTATTTGTCTTTATAGCCGTAGTTGATCCGGGCCAGATAGGACTGTAATCCCCAGGTGCCAATGCTCGACGAGGGCGTGAGCGGCACCGAACCGGAACCCAGGTTGCTCGACCCGAGGTTATCGTTCACGAAGTTACGGGCCTGAGCCTGCGTATTTTCCGTACGATTTGCCTGTTGGGTATAGCCAAGCAATGCCGTTACGTTATGCACCGTATTGAACGTACGGGTGTAGGTCAGCAGGTTTTCGTTGAGCCAGGTCACTGACTGCCCGTTGAAGATCGAAGCGGCTCCCCCCTGCGCCAGCCCGCTGGACACCGAGCGGGGCAGGTACGAATCCTGCTTCTGCAATACCCCGTCTATACCCAGCAACACGCGTAGACTGAGTCCGTCAATAATCTGGTAGTCGCCGAATACATTGCCGAAGATGCGATACGCCGTGTTCCGGTTTTTATTGTCGCGGGCCAGTGCTACGGGGTTATCGGCGGTGAAGGCCAGCGCCGGGCTGGTCAGCAGATACGAGCCATCAGGATTGGTGACAGGCAGAATGGGCGGAAATTGCAGGGCCGCAATGGTCACTAAACCCGCGCTGCCCAAGTCCCCATCCGTACGCGCCTGATTGGTGACCGTACGATTGATCGTCAGGCTATTGCCGATCTTTATTTTGTTGGTCAGCTTGCGGTCCAGATTGATGCGAAAGGAATACCGGTCGAAATCGGAGTTGACGATGATGCCGCCCTGTTTAAAATACCCCCCGGCAATGGCGTACTGCGTTTTCTCGTCGCCACCGCTCATCGACAGCTGGTAGTTGGCAATGGGAGCCTGCCGGAAAATCTCGTCCTGCCAGTCGGTTCCTTCGCCAAAAGCGTTGACCTGCTCCTGGGTATACACCGCCGGCCGACCTTCGTTGGTGTTGGCATCGTTCACCAGTTGGGCATACTCCCGGCCATTGAGAACGGGGTATTTCCGGCGAACCGTCTGGATGCCGTAATAGGTATCCAGATTGATGGTCGATTTGCCGGCCTTCCCCCGTTTGGTTGTGATGATCACCACGCCATTCGAGCCGCGCGATCCATAAATAGCCGTCGACGAGGCATCTTTCAGGACCGAGATCGACTCGATATCGCTAGGGTTTAGCGTACTCAGCACGTTAAAACTCGACCCGCTGCTGGCCCCGTCGTTCTTGAAGGGAATCCCGTCGATGACGTACAGCGGCTCGTTATCGCCCTGGATGGAGTTGCCACCCCGAATCCGGATACTTGTCGTGCCACCCGGTGCGCCCGAGTTCTGAGTGATCTGCACCCCGGCGGCCCGGCCCTGCAAAGCCTGATCGAGGGAGGTAACAGCCACCTTCCGGATTTCGTCGACGGGTACGGTCGATACGGCGCCCGTCAGGTCGCTTTTCTTTACCTGCCCGTAGCCCACGACTACCACTTCGTTGAGTGCTTTGGTATCGGGCAGCAACTGCACATTAATAATTGTCTGGTTCCGAACAGCCCGCTCCTGGCTGACGTAGCCGACAAAGCTGAACACCAGCGTAACGGCCGATGCATCTGTTGGGATGCTTAGCTGGTAGCGCCCCTGGGCATCGGTCGTTGTGCCGCGCGAAGACCCTTTCACAACCACACTTACGCCCGGCAGGTCCTCTCCGGTTTCGCCCGTTACGCGCCCGGTTATCCGGACATCGGTCTGCAGTGCTTCCATCGGCTGCACCGTCGCCAGATTGGCAAGACCGGCCAGTGAAACAGAACCTGTTCCGGCGGTCGTCATAGGAATTGGCGCAGGCAGGTTAATAATTGCGCGGCTGCTGTTTTTAGGCGGCAAAATCAGATACGCCCCCGACCGCAGTTTCTTGAACCTAAGTCCGTATGGTTTCAGAAGCAAATCGAGGTTTGTTTCGAGCCGGGCATTGAAGTTGAGCGGTTCGAGCGGGCTCAGGTGCCGCGAGATAACCGATTCTTCGAACAGAATATCGACTCCATAATGCTCTTTTAGCTGCAATAGCGTTTGCTTAAGCGGCTGGCTGGTACCGATACCAGTGGTGTTCTTACCGGGTTGTTTACTATCGGTATGCTGCGGAGGGCGGGCAAACGCCAGAGTTTGAGCGACAGTATGCCCATAGCCCACGCTAATCAACCAGCCGGTTGTCAGGAGGAGCGGTAACGATTTCTTCATTGATTGAGCTGGGTTTCAAAAGGAGTTGAAAAAATGATAGACTGATCGCGGTGGCTAACCCGCAGGTTAAGCAGTTCGGCCAGGGCGTCGGCCAGTTCGTCCGACGAACCGGCGCGGATGGTACCCGTCAGGGTTCGTCGGGCGAGTGCGGGGTCTGAAAGCTGCACCGTTACGCCAAATACGGTCTGCATTTGAGAAGCCACTTCCCGTAGCGGAGTATCGTTAAAGCTAAACAGGCGGTATCGCCAGTGGGCAAACCGGGTGGTGTCGGCGCGGGCCTGTAACTGCAATGCTCCTTTATCGTCGAGCGTTACCCGGTCGCCGGGCTTCATCAGCAGATTCTGGGGTGGCTGATTGGCGGTAGCGTAGTGCAGGTTGACCTTACCCCGTTTCAGGACCACCTCAGCCAGGGTGGCCCGGCTGCGCACGGAGAATTCGGTCCCGAGCACTTCCACCGCCAGCCCGTTGGCGGCCTGCACCACAAAGGGCTGGTTGTTGGCCAGGTGCCGAATGTTGAAGACGGCATCGCCCGTTAGCACGACATCGCGGGAAAGCCAGCCATAGCCAACACGCGGCACCCGCAGCGATGAGTTGCTGTTAAGGGCAACCGTTGAGCCATCGGGCAAACTCACCGAACGGAGCTGGTGCGCTCCCGTCGTGATGGTGTTATACAGTATAGGCTCTCCGGCGAACCAGCCCCCAGCCAGCAGCAACAACGAAACCGAAGCAGCAACCAGCCAGCTACCCTGTTGCCAGAGCGTTCGTGGCTCAGCCGGTAGCTGACGCAACCGGAATGTCTGCTGCGGTACGGGCGAATCGAGTCGCTGGCGGAACTGGTCGAGATGATAGGGTACATCGGGGGCATATTGCGGGAAACTTCGCTCCCATTCGTCGAGCCACTGGAAATACGTTTCCCGGTTCCCGGCATCGGCCAGCCATTCACCAATTACTTTCTGCTGAACAGACGTGGCCTGCCCGGCAAAGTAGGTAAATAACAGTTCTTTAGTTGGTTTCATGATGAGGTCGTCTATCGTTGAGCGTTAGGAGAAAATCGTCAGCAGAAGCAGCCCCCAGCTAATCAGCTTCTGTTGCCGGAGAAACTGCCGAACGGTGGAAATGGCCCGCAGCAGGTGATTTTCAACGGTTTTGGGCGACAGGCTCATCTCGGCGGCAATTTCTTTGTAGGATTTCCCCTCGAATCGGCTCAACAGAAAAACCCGCTGCCGTTGGGGCGATAGCTGCTGAACGGCCTGCTCCAGCGCCCGGTACAGTTCATCCTGCTGCAACAGACGGTCGGGCTGGGTAGCATCGAGATCGGCCGGGTCCAGGTCCTCGGGCAGTGTCTCCTGCCGGTTCAGCTCCCAGCGCAGGCAATTGTAGGCCCGGTTTCGTACGGCCTGGTAGAGATAGGCCCGGTACGATCCCCTAACCTGCTTGTAAAGTTCTTTCTGGTAGAAGGTATAGAAGAGATCGGCTACTACGTCTTCGGCGGCTTGCCGGTCGTACATGAACCGAATAGCATGGCTGCAAAGGGGCGCAAAATATTGCCGGAAGAGCAGTTCACAACCTAGTTTAGGGTCATCGGCAAAGGCGTTGCGAATGAACAACTCGCTGTCAGCCGTCAGAGCGGGTGAAGCTTCGGTATCGCTCCGCAGCAAAGGCAATGACCCGGACGGTGCCGGGCCCGGTACATGCCGGAATGGAAACGCGTTAGCTGACATTAAATCGAAGGGTCTAGTAGACAGAAGACAAGCTCACGCCAAAAATCCCCCAATCGATTGTCATTTTTTATTTAGAAAATGCAAAATATGAGCTTATCCTCGGCAGCATCCTGCTGCCGGGTCGTCCGATTAGCTTAAGCCAACTAATTATTGCGGGTCTTTTCTTAGCCTAATAGCTCGACAGCAGGATGCTGTCTGATACAATACCTCTGGCCGACTTCGACTCTAGTAGATGTACAGATTCTGCGGAATTTCGGGGGCACTCAGGTGCTGCCGAACCCAATGCAGGAACGCGTCGCGGTTCGCTTCCGTCAGCGTCCGAAGCTGAACCGCTCCGTAAAGCTTTTGAACGCCCACATCCGCTTTAGCATATATGTCGCAGTTGGCTACCAGCGGGCATTCGCTGATCACCTGCCTGATGGCGGCTGGGTATACATTGACTCCGGCTATCGATACACTGTCATCTAACCGGCCCAGCACCCGTATCTCGGTAGCCGACACCCACTCCAGCCAGTCGGGGACGGGAAAGGATGCACCCGTATCGGTCCGGCACATTCTGACGGGCTCCTCCGGCAACCGGGTTACATAGGGAAACAACGTAAATGGCGCTTCGGACCGGTGCCGGTACCCAAGTCCACCGGTTTCGGATGAGCCGTAGATTTCCGTTAGGGACACGCTGGCGCTGATGAGCTGGTCGAACAGGCCCGGCGACATGGGCGCGGCTGATGATACCCCCCGACACGGCTGCGATTTTCCGGCCAGCAGAGACTGGTAGGCAAACTCCCAGGTAAAGGGGGTGCCTACCAACAGCGTATTGGCCGTTATGGCTGTTGCCGGGACATCCGCCAGCAAACACAAAGGAACGTCCCAGAGCGCCGGAAGCAGGACGGTGTAGATAAACCCGTAAATATGATTGGCCGGTACCAGGCTGATCACCCTGTCGGGGCGCGGTAACAACGTTGTCAGAAAGCGGGCTTCGTGCAGTAGCGACGCCATCGAATGCCGGACGGTCCGGGCGGCTCCGCTGGTACCTGACGTTCGAAACGTCAGGTAATCGTCTACTTGTGAGCGGGCTCGCAGAATACAGTTCACCCAGTGGTCGAGGGTGGTTCCAGCCAGCAGGTAGTTCTCAACGGAAGTGTCAAAAACGCCGAAGAACTCGTTGAGGTAAGCAGCCAGCTCCATGCGGCTGATGGAGTCGAGCCCTACATCCCGATACAGGTCCAGCTCTGCCGAAACAGCCGATGGCAAACCGGCATGGGGGTTTTGCAAAATCCGGCCCGCCGTATCGAGAATGATTCGCCGGACGTTAGCGGATGTCCAGATCATGCCTTACGATTAACCAGAAAATACTGATAACGGCTCTCCGGCGACTTGAGCAGCCTCAGACGGACCTTAGTTGGTGCCGTTACGTAGGATAGAATATAGTCCAGCTCTTCGTCGAGCGTTGGCTGGCCATATTTGGCGGCAACCATCTGATTGTTGGCGCAGGGGGCAATCTGAGTAAAATAGTACTTGCCCACAGCGTACTCTTTTGAGATACCTGTAATGTGGGATTCCGATTTACAGTACGCAACGACTAGCCCATCACGGCTCATACGAACCACCCCAAAAGGAGCGTCTTCAAGCTGCTCATCAGTCTGCTTTTCCAGCCAGTCGATGAGGTTTAAATCGGAAAAATGTACTGTCTGATTCATGGGTTGGCTATAAATTCAACTAATACCTGGTTAATCTTCAGCGAGATGAGTGATTTTGGAGCACAGGCAGGTAAACCGTGAAGGTAGCCCCTTCTCCGGGGCGGCTGGTAGCTGTCAGGGTGCCCTGATGATTTTCGACTACCTTCTGACAGATTGCCAGGCCGATTCCGGTACCTTCATACACCCCCCTACCATGCAATCGCTGAAAGACCTCAAAAATGCGGTCCAGGTACTTTTCGTCGAACCCAATACCATTGTCGTTTATATCGATCCGGTAATACTGCGGGCCATTCCCGTTCTTTTCGCCAACGATCCTTGTCAGCCTGAGCGTGGCGGGTAAATCCCTTCTTTTCACCGGCTGACCAGTAATCTGCACCTTTGGCGAGCTACCGGGCAACCGGTACTTAATGGCATTTGATAGCAGGTTCTGGAACAGCTGACGCAGTTGCCCTTTATCGCCATGAACTACCGGCAACTCGTCCAGTTCGATGGCCGCGTTCGATTCCTGTATAGGTATGGTCAGGTCATCGAGGATTTGGGTCACTAAATCGGTCAGTGGCACAGGGCCGGTCTCAACCAGTTGGGTTGACAGCCGTGAATACGTCAGCAAATGCCGAATTAGTTCAGACATCCGCTGGGCCGATCCCTGCATTCGGTTAATCATATCCAGCCCAGTCAAATCAAGCACATGTCCATAACTGCTGGTCAGTACATCGCCAAAAGACCGAATTTTCCGCAACGGTTCCTGCAGGTCGTGGCTGGCAACATAAGCAAATTTCTGGAGGTTCTCATTACTCCGGCGCAGTTCATAGTTCGTTAGTTCCAGCGCCTGCTGCTGCTGTTTAAGGTCGGTAACATCCAGGAAAGTAAACAGTACCTGATTACCGTGACGAATCAGGGATGACTGAAACCAGCCCTGGATAACATCGCTAAAATAAGGTAACAGCCATTCTTTACGCTGCCCGGTCTCGGCCACTTCTACCAATTCGGCAAACAGTTCATTAGCCGATTCGCTGGAAAAGAGCGACTTCACCCGATGACCGATCAGTTCCGCATTCGAACGGCCGGTAAGTTGTCTTTGCTTTTCATTAACCAGTACAAGCGTAAAATCGATGATCTTTCCCGGCTTCCCATCCGTTGTCTCTTCCCGTATGGGTTCATACAGAACAATGCCCGTTGGTTGAGCGTCGATAACGAGTTTCATCAGGTCGGCCTGCTGTCGTTGAACGAGCTGCGCCTGATGGGCTTCCGTTACATCCATGTACGTCATCAGCACCTTATCCGTCGAACGACCATCGCCTATGCGTATAAACTGCGCGTCGAACCATCCGCCGGCAGTCTCCCGGTAATAGGTAAAAACCATACGCTGTGTGCGGCCCGTTTCAATGGTTTCGCGAAGGGCCATCTCCAGTTCTGTACCTCGAAAACGGGGAAATAGCGTTAGCAAATCCTGTCCGATCAGGGCTTCGGCCGGGTAGCCTGTTACGTAGGTGTTCATGAGGTTTGTCATGCGGTATCGAAAATCGATCACCTTACGTTCGGGCGTATTGTCGCGAACGGCTTCCCAGAGAACCAAACCCGCCGGGGTATTATCGCTGATTGACTTCAGCAGTTGCGCCTGATCCTGAAGCTGCTGTTCGGCCCGTTTCTGGAGGCTTTTATCCTGAATGGTCAGGATAACACCATCTTCGCGTTTCACGGCCGATATATCGCACCAGTCAGTCCTTTTCCCGTAATTAAACTCAGTTTCTGTGCGAAACGGCTGGCCGGTGATAACGACTTCAGCATAGTGATCGAGCAGATGCCGGAATTGGGGGAACAGTTCCAGCATCGTGCGGCCAAGCAGTTGATTGTCGGCACGACCAATTCTCTTCCGATGGGTGTCATTCTGCAATACGTACCGAAAGTCAACAATTCGACCGGTTGGATCACGTATAGCCTCCAGGACAATAATTGAATTCTGCGAACCGTTGAGCACCGAGTTGAGTAACTCAGCCTGGCGGTGATGCCCCAGTTGTGCCCGTTTCATGCCAGTAACTTCGGTCATCGCCAGAATCAGCTGTTCGTCCTGAGGGGCCATCGACACCCGGTACCAGCCAGCATGTCTGCCCAGCGTAAACGGTAGCTCAAACTCCTGAACGATGCCTCCTTCAACGCCCGTTATACAGCGGCTAAGCAAACCCGACGCATTGGCGTCCAGGAAAACATCTGTCAGTTTTTTCCCAACTACCTTTATCGCCGACTGTCCCAGAATTTCCTCCAGCAGGGAATTAATCAGGCTAATCCGAAAATCGGGCGGGCGGTTATCCGGATCTTCTTCGGAGCGGATAACATCCAGTACGGCAATTCCCACCGGCACACCTTCCAGCACCCGCTTCAACAACTGAGCCTGTTGCCGGATTGCCTCTTTAGGTTTTCTTATATCAGTACTGTCAACATACGTAACCATAACCCCCTTGGGTACGCGAACGATTTTTACGTCCCGCCAGAGATCGTATTCGGGATAGTAATTCTCTTTCTCAACGGGTAGCCCGGTTTTGTAGACTTTTACGTAATCGTTAAAAAGACCATTGATTTTCGTAGCCGGGTAGATCTCCCACAAAGTATGCCCCAGGAGTTCTTCGCGTTTGTACCCTCCCAGGCGTACACCCGCATCGTTGATCACGGCAAACTGGAAATCGACAACTTCACCCTGTTCGTCGTGTATAGCCTCGAAGACCGTAATACCGTTTACAGATGCATTGAAGGCCTGTTGCAGCACGCTGCTCAATCGGCTGGCTTCTGCATCGGCTTTGCTTTGCGTAATGTCATGGTAGGACACCACAACACTGTTCTCTTCCAGCCGCACGGCCGATATATCGTACCAGACAGGTAATGACTCCCCTGGCTGTTCAAACTTAAATTCAAAACGAGACGGTTGCCCTGTCTCGATCACCTGCCGGTATTGATGCTCCAGATTCGTTTCTGCCCACTGCGGATGCAGGTGGTACCAATTGCGTCTGCATACGGGCGGTTCAGGTTAGATTCGGCAACTGCGTTCGACAACATCAACTGCAAGCCTGTCAGCCTTCCGGCATCATCACGAACGCCTTTGTAGACCAGAACACCATTCTGTGATGCCTGCAAAACGCTTTGCACCAAAGCCGGGGAAGAGTGGTTTGTGACCGACATAACTTTTCAGACTAGCTGTTATAAATGTTGGATAGACTATCGATAGATATATCCATCTATCAGGCCGGTTAAGGTATATACTGACTCTGGGTTAACCAGAAGTCGATTGCCCGGCGCATCATTTCGCTCACCTGATGATAGCTCTCGGGCTTTATTAAATAAGCATTGGCTCCCAGGTCGTATGCCCGACGCATATCTTTAGGGTTATCGGAGGTGCTGTACACGACTAACGGCAGGTAACAGGTGCGGCTGGTAGCCCGAACCTGCTGAATAACCTCAAAGCCATTATGCCCCGGCAATTTAAGGTCTATCAGTACTAAATGAGGCAAAGGCGTACTTTGCCCCTGATAATTTCCCTGCTGAAGTAAGTAATCAATCGCTTCACTACCACTGCTTAAGATTAAAAAACCAGGCGGGTGCTCCATGCGGCTGATAAGTCGCCTGAAGATATCAGCTTCGTCGGGGTTGTCTTCAATGTAAAGAATATCAAGCATAAAAGTCAGGAAATGCGTCTGGGAAAAGATACATAAAAGGTTGTTGTCTGGTAAGGAACACTCTCAAACCAGACCTTGCCCTGGTGACGGCTCAGGATACGTTTAACGATGGCCAGTCCTACGCCATAGCCTTCGTAGCTTGCCGCCGAGTCGAGTCGCTGAAAAAGTTCAAATACTTTGCCCGCCTGTTTCATGTCAATGCCAATCCCATTATCCGTTACGGCGTAAATGACTTCCTGGTTGCTTTGCATACCTCTCACCGATATACGGGCCTCGGGCACCGGGCGGGTGTATTTGATGGCGTTGGAAAGGAGGTTACTGAACACCTGATTCACCATGGTCTGGTCGCCCTCCAGATCGGGTGTTTCGCCGATCTGGAGGGTAATGGTACGAGCGGTTTCGCCCATCAGCAGCTCTTCGCGCAGTTGTTGGAGCATCTCGCTTATCGGCAACAATCGCCGGGTCAATCCCGAGCTGCCTACCTGCGAATACTGCAGAATGTTGCGAATGAGCATACTCATCCGGTCACTGGCTTTCGTAATCCTGTCGAAGATGCCTCTGGCGGTCTCATCCATCTGATGGCCGTAATCTTCCTGGTAAATCTCAGTGTATCGCTTGATCGACGACAGGGGTGACCGCAAATCATGCGAAACCGTGTAGCTGAAGGCTTCCAGTTCTTCATTGGCCAGCCGCAACTGTTCGTTCAGCGAACGAATCTGGTTGGCTTTACCCGCTACGATCTGCAAAAGATCTTCGCGGAGTTTCAGGGCCAGCGCTACCTCCACCTGTTGCCAGGGCAGGGATTTATTCCGGACGGTCTGGGTCCATTTATCAAAGCTTTTACGCGGACTAAGTCGCACATCACCGGTGTTCGTTCGCTCGACCGGCTTATCGGGATTCCCCCCCCAGGAAACCTGCTGTATCTGCTCGGGCTTAAACCAAAGCAGGTACTCATTCATCTGCCGCGACAGAACGACCATTAAAACCCCGGCGGCTTTGTCACGAAACCCTTCTGCCGGTGCATATAGATTAGGCAGTTGGTTGGTCTGGAATACACTTTCGGAGGTTGTATTCTTGAGCCAGTCGATCAGGGTTAGTATGTCGTCCGGTGCCGGGGTATCGCCCAGCAGATGCAGTTCTTCTTCGAATAGCAGAGCCGCGCCGGTGGCTTCATTCAGATCCAGGGCGGTAATGGGATGTTTGGTTAGCCCCTGTACAACATCCCAATCGGCCGTCATCTGTTGATGGAGAGCCTGTTCATTGTCGTGCAGCCGTCCCGAAACCTCAGCGTCTTCATCGTCTTTACGGATTTCCAGTACCGTCGATAGTAGTTGGCTCACGAGTTTAATTGACTGCCGGGCGGGGTAGTCGATGAACCGGGGACCACTGTAATGGTGACAGGCAATAAGGCCCCATAACTCAGAACGGTAGAGTAAGGAAATGCTCATACTCGCTCCAACGCCCATATTCGACAGATACTCGATGTGTACTGGTGAAACGGCGCGTAAGTTCGCATGTGTCAGGTCGAGCGGACGGTCATACTGCGCAACATTGACCGGCAAGATGGGTACCCGGGGCTCGTTAACATCGGCAACACCCCGAACCAGGTTAATTTTATAAAGCTCCCGCGCCTGCCGGGGAATGTCGGAAGCCGGATAGTGCAGCCCCAGAAACGGCACAAGATGTTCCTCGCGCGCTTCAGCAACTACCTCACCGTGCCAGTCCTCGCCGAATCGATAGATCATTACCCGGTCAAAACCCGTAATCTGTTTTATCTGCTGAGCCGTCTTTTCCAGCAGTTGAGCGAGGGTCTTACTCCGCTGGATATCGCTCATAGCCTGCGCAAGCAGCGTGTGCAGGGGTTTCGACAAGCCGCCATAAAGCTGGCTCGTCGGCTCCAGTTCTACAATCAGGGCTCCGTCGTGGCGGTGAACGATAGCCAGCCAATCGCGTCCGTGAAGTTTGAGGGGGTACGGATTAAAGGCCTCCGGTGTCCCGCTGCGCATAGCGATTACGAGCATGTCGTGAAGCAGACTGCCCGACAGATCGCCTAGCTGAAGGTTCACTAAAGGCTGACCAATAAGACTGTTTACAGGTTGCCCAGCCAGTCCTTCTATGTTTTCGCTAACCTGCCAAATGGTGAACGCAACTGGATCAATGGCTATCAAAAAACCATATGACTGAATAAAGCCAGGCCATTGGATAGGCTCCTTTTCACAGTTGGTCAGATCAGGTGTTACTTTCATAGTATACAGTTTGGGCGCTAGCGCTACAGGTCGGCATAGACGTTTCCAGTAATACCGGTGGTTAGTGCTAACAAACGTTTATTTAGCTCACACCTCAGTAATTACCTAAACAACACCACGCAAAATTACTCATATCAAAGCAGATTATTAAATGTATATACCTAAGTTCATAAACTTCTTACAGAGAACTGTAAATGATTATATCTTTTTGTCAACAACAAATTACCCAAACATACAGAACGTATAATCTTTGATTAGGAATATGAAGCGGCACAGCCCTGGACCCAGGAAGTTGTTTGAGTGAATCGCTTTGGCCACAAAGCGATTCACTCAAACAACTTCCTATTTTTTCGCCTTTGGATGGGCCTGATCGTATGTTTTCTTTAGCTGGTCGAGGCTGGTGTGGGTATAAATCTGAGTAGCCGCCAGGCTGCTGTGTCCGAGCAGATCTTTAATGGCGTTCAGATCGGCCCCCCGGTTGAGCAGATGGGTAGCAAAGGTATGCCGTAGCACGTGCGGGCTCTTGGTGCCAAGGGTAGTGACCAGTGTTAAATGGCGTTTTACGATGCGCTGGATGAGTACCGGATACGCAGCCACACCCTTGTCGCTGACGATTAAGTGAACAGCATCGGCCTGGCCCGAGAACTCTTTTTCTTTGAGGAGACTGTATTGCTGAATCAGCTCGAACAGCGGCTGGTTTAAGGGTACAATACGGTGTTTGTTCCGCTTGCCGAGTACGATAATGGTTTTCTCGTAAAGATTAACATCGGTGGTTTTCAGGCCAGTCAGTTCGCTCAGACGAATGCCGGTTCCGTAGAGGAGTTCCAGCACCAGTTTATCCCGGATCCCCTCAAAAGTGTCTGGGAACTCGATGTCGTCGAGCAGCATTTCCATCGGCTTTTCTTCGACATATTGCGGCAGTCGCTTGCTGGCTTTCAAGGCCTGAATCTTCGACATGGGGTCGAAGTCAATCACTTTGCGACGCAGTAGAAACCCAAAGAAATTCCGGAGCGTTGCTATTTTCCGGTTTACGGACGATTTATCCATGCCGCTCTCCACCAAACTCACAATCCAGGAGCGCACATGCCGGAAGTCGGCCCGTTCGGGTTGGTCGACGTTGCACTCGGTAAGCAGAAAGGTGCAGAATTGCTCCAGGTCATTGGCGTAGGCCGTCAGGGTATGATGGCTCAGCCGTTTTTCGTAGCGTATGTGAGCGAGGAAATCTTGACCAGGATTTATTTGATTCATTTGATTCCAATGATTTTGGCTTACCAAATTTAATCATCTTACGTTAGAACCTGGCTTTATTTACTTTGCCTGATGCTCCCGACGTTGCTGCCAAAGCAAGCCACGACAATCGACTGAATCCTGCAAACACAAGCTCTACACCTAAATCGACAGCACGAATAAGATAAATCAGGCAGATCAAAAAAATCTAGGTTAAGAATCCTGGTCAAAAAAAAGCAGCAAACATCTCTGTCTGCTGCTCTTATTCGTGTTTTATCTGGTGATTCGGCATCGTTGACTGCGCAATCAACGATTCATCCACGACCAACTTCACACCACCAGCGTAGCTGATGACCGAACAATTCTATTGCTCGGTATGGTTGCCGTACATCCGCTCTTTGTAAGCGGCTTTGATGATTTCTGTGCGACGCTTTACCGACGGTTTCTGGAAAGCCGTCCGCGACCGCAACTGCCGCAACACGCCCGTCTTCTCGAATTTCTTCTTGAAGCGTTTCAGGGCCTTGTCAATCGACTCGTTGTCTTTTACGTTAATGATAAGCATGTTCTAATTTTTCTGTTTTAGCTAAAACCGGACGGCAAAGGTAATAGTTTTGCATCTATGAAGCAAGCCATTATCGACTTAGGTACCAATACATTTCATCTTCTCATTGCCGAAAAAACCGATACCGGCTATACAACGCTGTTTCGCGAAAGTCGGCCCGCCAAGATTGGGCAGGCCGGTATCAATCAGGGCATCATCACCGAGGAAGGTATCGAACGGGCCCTGGGCGTACTCACGTATTTCCGGCAGGTGCTCGATTACCATGCTGTAGCGTTCGACCAGATCATAGCCACGGGTACCAGCGCCATTCGGGTGGCTAGAAATCAGCAGAACTTCATCGATCGGGTTCGGGACGCAACGGGCATCCCGATTCAGGTGATCTCCGGTGAGCAGGAGGCCGAATACATTTATAAAGGCGTTCGGGCCGCCGGGGCGCTGGACGAAGCCACCTCGCTGGTGATGGACATTGGCGGGGGCAGCGTCGAATTTATCCTGGGCAATCAATCGCGTATCTTCTGGAAACAGAGCTTCGAGATTGGCGGACAGCGGCTCCGCGAACGGTTTATGTCTACCGACCCTATCAACCCGGGCAGCATCCGGCGGCTTCACGATTATTTTCAGGAACAGTTAGTACCACTGGCCAATGCCATTCACCAGTACGAGCCAACGGTGCTGGTTGGCTCATCGGGGTCCTTCGACACACTGGTCGATATGTGGTGCATGCACGAACAGGGGCACCTGCCCGACCCGCAGCAGGCCGCGTTCACACTGCCCGTTGGCGAATTTTACCGGGCTTACGAGTTACTGATTACCCGTAATCACGCCGAGCGCATGAAGATTCCCGGCATGATCGAGCTGCGCGTCGACATGATCGTGGTGGCCGTCTGCCTGATCGACTTTGTCCTCAAAACCTACGGTATTTCGCAAATCCGCACATCGACCTATTCACTCAAAGAAGGGGTGCTTGCATCTCTGTAGTACCGAGCCAGTGTAATATCGAGCGACCGTCCCGGTCGCTCGATATTAGAGAATACGACTATCGTTTATCCCACCAGAGCGGTTCCGAGAGCGCTACTTCTGTGGGTACATTGATCCCATTCTTTGTTGTTTCGCCGTTCGGGTAGGCTACCCGGCGGATGTACGTTGGCAGAGCAGCATTGACCGGCAGTTTGAAGCCTTTGTATTGGTAATCGTACCGACGGGCATCATTCCAGGCTTCGGGATTCAGGTACATGGCCACGTATTTTTCCTTGAAGATGAGGTCGCGGGTGAGGGCGTCGGCACCCACGCTGACCACTGGATTTGCGACGTACGCATCCCGGGCCGCAGTGGCTACGCCGAACTTGTCCATATTGGCCCGGATACCGGCCAGATAAGCGGCATAGGCGCGGGCCTTGTCACCAACTGCCAAAGCTGCTTCAGCTTCCACGAACTTCATTTCCGCGAAGGTTACAATCAACACCGGCGACGCATCGCCGGTGAGGGGCGAATTGAGCGAGATGTACGACTCGTCTTTTGTCGTGTTGTTGCCGCCTACATTACCCTGGCCGTTTATGGTTCCTTTATAATCGTTGTTAACGGTTTTATCCGTGATCTTCTCAATTCGCGGGTCGAAAACCCCGTATGTCGTGCCGTTCAGCTGATTCACCAGCTGCGTCGACAGCCAGCCGTCGAGTACCAAAGCGGCATTATTTCGGGCCACCTGCGCCCAGGGATTCCGCAGCAGGAACGACGACATCTGGGCATCATCGGCGTTGGCCGTGTACGATTTCGCTGTCGCGTCGAGCACATCGGCAGGCTTGTAAGCACTTGTTTTAGAGACTTTGTTCAGCATCCTCGCCTTGAGGGCGTAGGCCGTTTTTGTCCAGGCAGCCGTGCTTCCTTTGTGGATCAGGTCGTTGGCAGCACTAAGTTTTACCTTCGAATCGGTTTTGGCCAGTTCCGTAATGGCTTCGTTCAGCAGATTCAGCGCCGTGGTATACAGCGTTTCGGCGGTGTCGTATTTCGGCGTCAGGGTCGTTCCGGTGAAGGCATCGGAAAAAGGCGCGCTGCCAAACGTGTCGGCGATCAGCGTGAGGTGATACGACAGCATAACATCGGCCGCCCCAACGTATTCCGACGCACCCTGTTCCTGCGCTTTCCGCTTCATGTCGTACAGATCAGCCATACCAAAATAAACGGGGTCCCAGGTTCCGGTATAGTCTGTAATCTGGTACGTATCCGTCGATCCACCAGCGCCCGGACTCGCCAGATACTGCACAAAATACGACGTAATGTTACCGACCCGCTGCGAGTTAAGGGCCGTTTTCTGGGTGGTTGTCGAGAGAAACGCACTCAGTGGCGGATTGTCGATCAGCGTCGGATTCTGATTCAATTCAAAATAATCCTTGCACCCGCCGAGGCTCCAGATAAGAAGCAGAGCCAGCAGCGAACGCATATAGTTCGGAGAGAATTTCATAGTAGCTTGAAAAGAAAGTGATACTTAAAAACCAACGTTGAGAGTAAACAGGAAGCTTCGCACGGCGGGATAAGTGAAGCCAGTGAAGCCATCTACGTTACTGCCGCTGTTGGTCGAGCTGGTTTCAGGATCATAGCCCGTGTATTTAGTCCACAGCCACAGGTTGTTGCCCGTTACCCCCAGGCGGGCATTTTTCACGAACGATTTCTTCAGCAGCGTGGTGGGCAGACTGTACGAAAACCCAACCGAGCGAAGCCGAACCCAGGAGGCATCTTCGATAAAGTTTTCCGATACGCCCCGGTGAATGTTCCGGTAAAAACCATTGCCATAATCGACGCCATCCGGTCCCTTACCCTGACCCAGCCAAACAGCTTTGGTGTTGGGCGTGCCATCGGCCAGCACACCCTCAAAGACCTTCGTATCGTTGCGGTCTTCGGTGTATTTGGCAATGCCGAAGGCCGAGAAGAAGTTGCTCAACTGGTTGTAACGATACTGTCCAACGCGGGCATCAAACAAAGCAGTCAGGGAGAAATCACCGTACCGGAGAGTGTTGGTGATCCCGCCAATCCATTTGGGCTGCGAGTTGCCCAGCAGTTTCTGCGCCGTGTTGATAACCGGAAACCCATTGGCTCCAATCACAACAGGACGGCTCCGGTCGAGTTCGACGGTTTCCTCTGTCGGGTTGGCGTAATACCGTTTGTAGCTCCGTCCGTAGAGGTTTCCATAAGCATAGCCCGGCACCAATTTCATCGTGACCGTCGAGCTGGAATAGCCGAACTGTGAGGCATAGTTGATTTCGGTAAGCCCCTCTCGAATGCTCAGGATTTTATTGCGGTTGGCCGAGAAATTGAGATTTACATCCCAGTTGAATTTGCCCGTCCGGATGGGCGTAGCGCGCAGAATCAGTTCAATACCCCGGTTACGCATGGAGCCGGAGTTGATGGCAGCATTTACGTAGCCCGTGGACGAGGTCACGTCGACGCGAATGATCTGGTCTTTACTGATGGAGTTGTAATACGTAAAGTCCAGCCCGAAGCGGTTGTTGAGAAAGTTCATTTCAAGACCACCTTCAAAAGTATCGGTGAATTCCGGGCGCAGGCTTGGGTCGCCAAGCAGTGCCCCCCGCGTGAATCCCGTTGTGCCGGAGGGCAGTTGGGTGTAGGACGAATAGCCCGTAACGGTCGAGTACGGAGCGGCATCTTTACCGATCTTGGCGTACGATGCCCGCAGCTTGCCCAGACTGATGAATTGAGGAAGTTGAAACTGCTGCGAGAACAGATAGCCAAGGCTTACCGAGGGGTAAAAGAACGAATTATTGGGGGCCATGAGCGAGGAGGTAATGTCATTCCGGCCCGTCAGCGTCAGGAACAGGTAGTCCTTATAATCCATGGTCAGCTCCCCGAAAATACCCATCAGGCGGTAGTCTTCGGCACTTTGTGTAGGAACTATCGTTTTGGCATTTCTGAGGTCGAAGTAGTTGTAGACGGTCAACTCCGTCCCCTCGGCCCCGAAACCACGAATCCGGCGGTCGTATAAATCGTGCCCCACGCGTAGGGTCGCGTTTATATCGGAACCAAACTTGGTGTTGGCGCTGGCCGCAAACGTGGAGGTAATGGCGCGAAAGTTCGTGTTATACTGGTACACAAAGCCGAGGCCATTGTCTTCATAAATTCGTTCGTTGGCAATGCCCGATGGACCGGGGGCTGTCCGTTTACGATCTTCGGAATAGGTATCCAGCCCAGCGCGGTAGTTCAGCGTCAGCCACGACAGGGGGGTGTAGGTGAAGTTTAACCCGCCTACCAGACGATTCACATTATCCCGCAGTTTGTTGGTCATGGCACCGTAGATAGGGTTACCATTTCCGTATGTCTTGTACGAACCGTCGGCATTGAGGTAATCCCGAACGTCGTAACGGGGCGACCAGTAGCTGAGGCTTTCGTTGTAGCGATCGGCGTTGTAGCGGTCGCCACCCGAGTTAATGAAATTCAGGTTGGCGCTGGTGCTGAACTTGTCGCTGAACTTCACGTTGGTGTTCAGGCGAACCGACAGTTTGTTGTAGTTGGTGAACGGAATAACGCCATCCTGCGTCACATGCCCGATGGACGACAGATAAGTAATCTTGTCGCTCCCACCCGAAAAAGACAGGTTGTTCTGGAACTGTTTGCCGGTATAAAACGCATCCCGAAAGTGATTGTACAGCTTCTGCGGGTGCGTCGGGTCGATCTTGATGGCCTCCGCTACAGTTGGCCCCCAGGAAGGAAAAAAGTCCTGCGGGTTATACACGCCCGAATAGCCGATGGTGTATTTATCCTGCACCTCGGGGTATTTGTTCACATTCTCGAACCCATATGTACCGCTGTAATTAGCCCGTAACGCACCTGCTCTACCGGACTTGGTGGTGATAACGACCACACCATTGGCACCCCGTAACCCATACAAAGCCGTAGCCGCCCCGCCCTTCAGGATGTTAATGGTTTCCACATCGTCGGGGTTAATATCAGCAGCCCGGTTCGACGCCCCCCGAAACTCGGCCCCTGAATTGGTGGTTCCGGTCGATGTGCTGTTGTCGAATAGCACACCGTCGACAACGAACAGCGGCTGGTTGTCGCGGCTGGCGTCGATGGAGTTGATACCCCGGATCAGAATCCGTGCCCCCTGCCCTGGTGCCCCGCCAGTGCTGGAAATCGTTACCCCGGCCACTTTGCCCTGTAGGGCGTTGACCAGATTGGTCTGTCGGTTCTGAACGATTTGCTCGGCATTAACACTCTGTGTAGCATATCCCAAGGCTTTTTTATCGCGGCTGATACCCAAGGCCGTCACCACCACCTCGTTAAGCATTTTATTGTCCGTCTTCAATGCCAGACTGATGCTGGTGCGGCTCCCTACGGCTACCTCCTGGCTTTCGTACCCAATGTAGCTGAATACCAGAACTGAACTTCCGGGAGTGGCCCGGATAGTATACTGTCCGTTTTCGTTGGTCAGCGTACCAACCGTTGTGCCCTTTACGGACACGTTTACGCCCGGCAGTGCGGTGCCATCTCCATCGGTGGTAACGATACCGCTTATTTCGATCTGCTGCGCTATCACAAGCGACGAGCAAAACAAAAGGAACATCACTAAACACATTCGTATCAGTTTTTCCATAGTTGAGTAAGTATTAAGATCATGTTAAAAAAGAGATAAAGGACAAAGTTATCATTTAGTTAAAATTTTGCAAACGCCATGTTAAAGCAAATTTTATTTGCCTAACATACAATTAAGTTACTTACAAGAATAGCGTCTCAGGATCAGAGAGTATAGCTGTCCACTTAGGGAAAGTGGTATCAGGTAGGTTTCGTGTACAAGCAACAGGCATGGGTAAGTTTAGCCGGGCGGTTGCTTTTTACCTCTACACCTGTTCTTTGCATCATCCTCCGTCTTACGCCTTTTTTAGAAAATGAAAGCTGAAACCAATGACCGCTCGTCATACAGCAATTTGATTTATACGGCCCTGATCATTGTGGCGGTAACTACAGCACTTATTTTTCCGGGACCCTTCACCAGCATCGGCGACTTCCCTCTGAAAAAACTGATTGTTCCCCTCCTGCAAATCATCATGCTGGGCATGGGCACCACCATGTCGATCAAGGATTTTGAAGGCGTCATCAAGCAACCCAAAGCTGTTTTCATTGGCGTCACCTGCCATTTTATGATCATGCCCCTGCTGGGTTATACGCTGGCCAACGTGTTCAAATTTCCGCCCGAAATAGCGGCCGGTGTGGTACTGATCGGTTGTTCGCCGAGTGGACTTGCCTCCAACGTCATGTGCTTCATCGCTAAAGCCAATGTGCCGCTGTCCATCACGGTAACGACCCTGTCGACGCTGCTGGCCCCCTTCCTGATGCCCGCGCTGATGACGCTGCTGGCGGGTCAGTTCATTGAAATATCCTTCTGGAAAATGATGGTTGAGATTATGGAGATCGTCATTTTACCCGTGCTGGTTGGGCTGGCGCTGAACCGGATTTTCCATAAGTCGGCCGTGATGCTCAACCGCGTTATGCCGCTTATTTCCATGGGTGGTATCGTTCTGATCGTGGCCATCATCACAGCCGCCGGACGCGATAGCCTGCTGACGGTGGGCTGGACACTGGCGCTGTGCGTGCTGATTCACAACCTGACGGGCTTTACGTTGGGCTACTGGAGTGCCCGGCTGTTCGGTCTGGACGAACAGAGTGCCCGCACCGTAGCCATTGAAGTAGGCTTACAGAATGGCGGGTTAGCCTCTGGCATTGCCGTTCAGATGGGCAAAGTGGCCACGGTGGGCCTCGCTCCTGCCCTCTTCGGCCCCATCATGAACACGACCGGTTCACTGCTGGCCACCTACTGGAGCCAGAACCCACCCAAAGATGTGGCGCTCAGCGAAACATCACCCATTCAGTCGGTGTCGTCGCAGGACGTTTAATGCATATCCCTAAAAATTAAGTCCGCAGGATGTATGCGGACTTAATTTTTAACACCTTAAGTTGTATATGCAACTTCATCTTCTATATTTACCCCATGAACCCACAACAAGCTCCTGAACCGGCTAAATCCACTGATAATTACTGCATTGCAGGGCGGTTGCGGATGCTGGCGCGGGTGGTTACGGGACATTACAACGAGGCTTTCGCGGCCGAAGGGGTCACGTTTGCCCAGGCGGGGCTGCTGATGCACATGTTCGCTCAACCGGGTATTCGGCAGGCGGAATTATCAAAACGACTACAGATCGAGAAATCGGCCATGAGCCGCGATGTTCAGCTTCTGCAAAAGAAAGGCTGGCTCACGGATAACCTGCGAAACGGCCTTTTCCTGACCGAAGATGGCAGGCTACTTGCCAAGCGATGCCATAAAATCTGGAGAGTACTCAACGAACAGGTCTATAACGAGTTGGGAACCGATGCCATCGACGGCCTGAGCGTGTTTTCTAACCACGTACTACTAAAATTTTTACCAAATCAATAACTGTACTACCGCATCGGCGGCCCTTTACGTACTTCACCCACTACACTATTTACAATTACTACACCCATGACAACACAACTCCTTACCCAGCTTTGGCAATTCAATCAGGCATCAGCTTCCGGCCCGGTTCGTAAACTAACACCCGACAACTACCGCCACCGACTAACTCCCGAAACGGCTTCGGCCGGGTTCATGGCCCTGCATACCGCCGAGGTCATGCACCGATTTGCCTACATGCTCTTTGGTCGGGAGGTAACAATTCCGCTGCAAGCCGTGGGCGGTGTTTCGGACGACGGACGAGTGCTTGACCTGGCCGTGGTTCAGCAATTTTATGACGATAGCTTCGCGATGATTGCCGACCAGATTCAACAAATGAGCGATGAGCAATGGGCCGACATTGTGCCATCGCCCTTTGGCGAGGTGTCGAAGATGCAACTGCTTACCTTTCTCATGCACCACAATTCCTACCATGCCGGGCAAATAGCTCAGGCAACCAAAAAAGGGCAGATTTTTCCCATAACAGGCTACTAATCTGGCAACAAACCGTATAGTCAGTACCTTCCATGAAACCTGCTTCTCTGCAAACTAACCGGACCGAGTCGTTTAAAACCTGGCGCTTTCGTCAGTTTATGAACTGGTACCCGATGTATTTCGGCACGGGCGGCAAAATTCTGTTCTGGTCGGGCGATTCGCGGGAGGTTCATCTGCGGCTACGCCGAAACCTGTGGACGTACAACTACGTAGGCACTATCTTCGGCGGCAGTATGTTCGCTGCCGCCGATCCCTTTTACATGCTCATGCTGTTACGCATTTTAGGAAAGTCGTATGTGGTCTGGGACAAAACGGGTAGCATCCGGTTTCGGAAACCCGGCCGCCAGACACTCTACGCCCGCTTTAACATCACCGACGAACAACTCGACACGATCAGGCGGGCGGTAGCGGAAAACGGGCAAACCGAGCAGACATTTACGCTGGACTGGGTAGACGCCGAAGGCGTTGTTCACGCCCAGATCGAGCGACTTTGCTACATTGCCGATAAGCAGCATTACGAGCAGCGGAAAAACGACCGCCAGAAATCACGATTTCACCGATAAGCCATTATGCTTCAGGAACACCACCTGCCCGTCCGGCGAACCGCCCGGTATTATACAGTAGGAAAGCTCACGGAGCAGACTAAACGCATCTGGTTCTGTTTGCACGGCTTCGGGCAGTTGGCACAGTATTTCGGTCGGAAATTCAGCGACCTGGACGACGGGCAAACATTGATTGTAGTGCCGGAAGGCCTATCCCGTATGTATCTGGATACCAGCTACCAGCGAATTGGCGCTTCGTGGATGAGCCGCGAAGACCGCGACCACGAAATCAGCGATTATGTAAGCTACCTGAACGACCTCTACGACCTCATCCTGAATGGTCATGAATCTGGCAAAGCTGGTTTACACATTACTTTTTTTGGTTTTTCGCAGGGTGCCGCTACTGCCTGCCGATGGCTGAACAACGGGCACGCTCACGCCGACCGGCTCATTCTGTGGGCAGGCTACTTCCCGCAGGGTTTAGCCGATATGATCGATTCGGCAAAATTCAGCCATACCGACATGCACTACGTATACGGGCGGCAGGACGAATACATTCGGGAACTAGCCGATGTAAATGGATACATCAACCGGCTCAAAGCCGATGCTCCCACGCTTCAGATCACGGCTTTTGACGGTACGCACCGGGTGGAACCGGCCGTGTTGATGGCGCTTGTCTTGCCCGAATAGGTGACGCCTACACCAAGCCAACTAACATCTTACCAACTGTCAAGGCCATATACATTTTCCGATGGATACTCAGCCGTTTCTATAAGGTAATCCCGAATGAAGGTTTGCTGAGCAGGATCAATTACCCGATGCAGAAAATTGTCGATGGCGATAAAGTCTATTCGTTCAGAGGATTGGCTAATTATACGGTGGCATGTGTAAGACTCCCCCTAAACAACCAAATCCGGGAAGCAAAGTCAGCTGCTGCTTGACTCTCCTCCCCGGATTTTCATAAACGGCTGACGGTTTACTCGCTCAGGCCAAACCGCTGGTTGATCATCGCAAAGAAATCTTCATTGCTCATGCTCTTCCAGGCCCCGTACGTGGCCTGTGCATCCTGCCCGGCTACGTAGCGAATCTGGTCGGTATTGTCGGTAGCGGCCTGGTAGATCACCTCGGCGATCTGTTCAGCGGTTGAGTAATTGGACGAGTTCTTACCAAATGCCGCGAATACCTTCTCCAGACTGGCGTCGTACACACTGGGCCCATCTACGGTCCGTTTCAGCGAACGGGTGGCAAAATCAGTAATGACTCCGCCCGGTGCCACAATCTTGACCCGAATGCCAAACGGACGCAGTTCATAATTCAGCGATTCGGACAGACCATCCAAACCGAACTTGGTGGCGTGGTAGATGGAGTTGAACGGCAGGCCAACCAGTCCGCCAATTGAGGTCACGTTGATAATGGTACCACCGCCCGCTTCCCGGAAATTGGGCAGCAGCGCCTTGATCGTCCGCATCACCCCGAATACATTGGTGTTGAACTGGTCCATGATCTTCTCTTCAGAAGCCGTTTCCAATGGGCCAGCCAGACCATAGCCCGCATTATTCAACAATACGTCGATCTGCTGCCAGTCGGCGAGTGCCTGCTCCACCGCCTGGCTAACGCTCTCGGGCCGGGTAACATCCAGCGCATAGACTTTAATGGACGGATGCTGCACCAGTTCGGTTTCCTGTTGCGGGTTACGCATGGTGGCGGCAACGTTCCAGCCGTGGTTGGCAAACAGAATAGCCGTAGCCCGCCCAATTCCTGACGATGCGCCTGTGATAAAGATAGTCTTAGCCATGTAGTTGAATGTTTTTAAGCCTATAAGATCTTTATGACCCTATAGGTTTAAAGAAACTATTACTTCCGATGAATCGTCGTAGCAGCGGCTTGCGCCGAAGCCAGGATAGTCATATCGGCAATGGTGACGTTGGCCGGAGCCGTTACAGCGTACACAATCGTATCAGCAATATCGTCGGCGGTGAGGGGCGAAAACCCTTCGTATACTTTAGCCGCCCGTTCGGAATCGCCTTTAAAGCGCACCACCGAGAACTCCGTTTCAACGGCACCGGGCGCAATGTTCGTCACTTTAATACCATGCTGGGTGAGGTCCAGCCGCATACCCGTGCTGATGGCCTCCACGGCGGCTTTGCTGGCGCAGTACACAGCCCCATTGGCATAAGTTTGCTTGCCCGCTATTGAACTCAGGTTGACAATGTGGCCCCGCTGGCGTTCTACCATTCCCGGCGTTACGGCCTTCGACACATACAGTAACCCCTGCACATTTCCGTCGATCATCAGATCCCAGTCGGCAACATCGCCATCCTGAATGGGCGACATCCCAAAGGCGTTTCCGGCATTGTTCACCAGAATATCAATGGCCTTCCACTCATCTGGCAGGCTGCTGATGGCGTCACTGACTTCGGTCCAGTCGCGCACATCGAAACTGAGGGTAGTCACAGCCGTCTGTGCACCAAGCTGTTCTTCCAGTTCGGCCAGACGTTCCTGCCGACGACCGCAAAGGATGAGACGATATTCCAGATCGGCAAATGCTTTAGCCGTAGCACGGCCAATGCCAGAGGTTGCGCCGGTAATGAGAGCAATACGAGACATATGAAAGCTGTAAAAAGATGATTCCGCAAAGATAAACGGGTACGGATGGTTTACGGCCACAGCAGGCAATTCTGTAACCGTAAAAAGGTCAATAATTTACCAAATCAACCGAATTAACCAAACTCATGAAATCTCCTGATAAATGAATGTAAAGTGCGGGACTTTTTTAGGCAATGCTGGTGTTTTTTGGGTAATTTTGAGTTTTTACATCATAATGAGATGAGTCATTTGCAGCAGTCTTTCACGGTTAAATTCGTCTACAACGTCTTCTTTACCGGAAAACTTTTTGATAGTACCAATCCATTACTCGCCGATTTTTTTACTCAACAGGCCACCGGTGATTTAAAGAAAAAACTCTTGTTCGTCGTTGATTCAGGCGTCATCGACTCACATCCTGATTTGTCCGCAAAGATAAAATCTTATTTTTCTCACCATACCAACCTTGTCGAGCTTGTCCCTGATTTTCTGCTTATTCCGGGGGGCGAAGCAGCCAAGAATGACCCTGACCTGGTCGAAAAAATTGTAGCCGCTGTTGATACATATGGTATTGACCGCCACTCGTATGTAGCCGCTATCGGGGGCGGCTCCGTTCTCGATTTGGTGGGCTATGCAGCCGCCATCTCGCACCGGGGTATTCGCCATATCCGTATTCCAACCACCGTTCTTTCGCAGAACGATTCGGGCGTGGGGGTGAAAAATGGCGTTAACTACAAGGCCAAAAAGAATTTCCTCGGCACGTTTGTTCCACCCGTAGCGGTCTTCAACGACAGCGAATTTCTTCAAACGCTCGACGACCGCGACTGGCGGGCGGGCATTTCGGAAGCCATCAAAGTTGCGCTCATCAAAGACAGGGCATTCTTCGAGTGGATCGAGACGAACGCCGAAGCCCTGGCGGCCCGCGATATGACGGTTATGAGTTACCTCATTCACCGCTGCGCCGACATGCACCTTCAGCACATTGCCGGGGGCGACCCGTTTGAGATGGGTTCGTCTAGACCGCTGGACTTTGGTCACTGGAGCGCGCACAAGCTGGAGCAGCTTACTAACTTCGAGCTACGCCATGGCGAAGCCGTTGCCATTGGCATTGCCCTCGACAGCCTGTATTCGCAGCAACTCGGCTGGCTCACCGAAGTCGACACCAACCGTATTCTGGCTACGCTCCGTACCCTGGGCTTCTCCCTCTATCAGCCCATGCTCGATGCCGATAACAGCGCGGGCGTCCTGAAAGGGCTGTCGGAGTTCCGGGAGCACCTGGGGGGACAACTGACCATCATGCTGCTAAAAGGTCTCGGTTATGGCGTTGAAGTGCATGAGATGGATGCCGACCGAATTCGGCAGGCGATTGCCACCCTGCGCGAGCACGAATTATCAACCACAGTTTAGTCTTATCGTTAACCGGGGCGGCCTGTTCTAAAAACGGGCCGCTTTCTGTTACTACTGTTTTATGAAAACGCTTCTCGGACACCTGGGTTACTGTACCAATATTCATGCGGGCGAAACCTGGACAGACCACTTTGCTGCCCTGCAACAAGCCATACCGGCGCTGAAACAGCGGCTTTCGCCCGATGCGCCCTTTGGCATTGGATTACGGCTGTCTAACGCAGCCAGTGAAGAGCTGGAAATTCCCGAAAATCTAATCGCCTTTCAGCACTGGCTGGCCGAAAACGAGTGTTACGTTTTCACCATGAACGGCTTCCCCTTCGGTGGCTTTCACGATACCGCCGTTAAAGATCAGGTGCATACGCCCGACTGGACTACCGAAGCAAGGGTCGAGTACACCAAACGGCTGTTCCGGATTTTATCGGTGCTGCTGCCGGTCGATGAGCTGGGCAACGGCATACAGGGGGGCGTATCTACCTCACCCCTCTCCTACCGGCACTGGTTTGAATGGGATCAACCGGCGGCCCGTGATTATATCTACTCTCAGACGACTCAGAATGTCCTCGAAGTAGTAGCAGACCTGATTCGGTTACGCCGACAGACCGACCGGCTCATGCACCTCGACCTGGAGCCCGAACCGGACGGCGTTATCGAAACATCCGACGAGTTTATCAGCTGGTTTACGGATTATCTGCTCCCCATGGGCATCGACCAGTTCAGCACCGAATTTGGACTGACCGACGAAGAAGCCGAAGCCACCATTTGCGAACACGTTCGGTTATGCTACGACGTGTGCCATTTTGCAGTAGGCTACGAACGGGCCGCTGATGTGCTGGACAAACTCAGAAGTTATGGTCTGCGCGTCGGTAAAATTCAGATCAGTGCCGCTTTAAAAGCTGAATTTCCGGCTGATCCGGCGGGACGGCAAGCGGTTCGGCAGGCGTTTGAGCAATTTAATGAACCTACGTACCTGCATCAGGTGGTAGCCCGAACAACATCCGGCACCTTGCTCCGCTACCCGGACTTACCCGAAGCGCTGGCCGCGCTGGACGACACTCATGCCGAATGGCGGGCACATTTCCACGTTCCGCTGTTCGTATCGGACTATGGCGTGTTGCAGTCTACGCAGGATGACATTCGGGAGGTACTTCAGTTACAGGCCGAACGACGCTTTACCAACCAGATGGAAGTAGAAACCTACACCTGGGGGGTGCTGCCGGACGAATTGAAAAAAGAGCTGATTGATTCGATTGAACGAGAAATGAAGTGGGTGTCTAAATCAATGGATAATGAAGAATGATGAGCTAGTAGTACCATTATCCACTCTTCATTATCCACTATTCATTATTCATCATTATGAAAAAGACCGTAGTACTCGACGTTGTTGGCCTGTCGTATTCGCTCATTGGCGAGCACACGCCTTTTCTGAAACAGTGGTTTGCCGGTAAACACCAGGCCACTATAGATCCCATGCTGCCCGCCCTAACGACGTCGGCGCAGTCAACCTACGTTACCGGCAAATGGCCCAGCGAAACGGGTATTGTTGGCAATGGCTGGTACGACCGTACCGATTCGGAAGTAAAATTCTGGAAACAGTCCAACAAGCTCGTGGCGGGCGAAAAGATTTGGGAGCGGGCCAAGAAAATTGACCCCAGCTTTACTGTCTCCAAAATGTTCTGGTGGTACAACATGTACTCCTCCGCCGACTACTCGGCTACGCCCCGGCCGCAGTATCCGTCAGACGGCATGAAGCTTCCTGACTGCTATACCCATCCCGGTGACCTCCGCGACCGGCTCCAGCAAGAACTCGGTACTTTTCCGCTGTTTCAGTTCTGGGGACCGGCCACTACCATCAAAAGCAGCCGCTGGATTGCCGATGCGTCCATGCTGGTGGACAAATGGCACAACCCAACCCTGACGCTGATTTACCTGCCTCACCTGGATTACTGCCTTCAGAAGTTTGGACAGGATTTCTCGAAAATAGGCAACGACCTCCGCGAAATCGACGATGTTTGCCGCGACCTGATTCAGTATTACGAAAAGCAGGGTGCCGAGATCATCGTGCTGTCGGAATACGGTATTACGAACGTAAGCAAGCCCATTCACATCAACCGGATTCTGCGCGAAGCCGGTATGATTCGTTACCGCGAAGAGCGTGGACTGGAGATGTTCGACGCCGGAGCATCTCCCGCCTTTGCCACCCCCGATCACCAGATTGCCCACGTGTACATCAACGACCCGAGCGTCTTTGAGCAAGTGCGGACACTGCTGGAGCAAACGCCGGGCATTGAGCTGGTTTTGGACAAAGACCAACAGAAAGATTACCACATTGACCACGAACGCTCCGGCGATCTCGTCGTCGTGGCCGATGCCGATAGCTGGTTTACCTACTATTACTGGCTCGACGATGCCCGCGCCCCGGACTATGCCCGCCTAGTGGCTATTCACCAGAAACCCGGTTACGACCCCGCGGAGATGTTTATGGACCAGACTAATCCGCTTATTAAACTCAAGGCTGGGTATAAGCTGGGCCGTAAACTGCTTGGCTTCCGATACCTGATGAACGTTATTTCGCTGGATGCTACCCTCGTGAAAGGATCGCACGGACGGATCGATACCCCCCGCGAATACCACCCGGTTTACGTAAGTAGCCAGAACGTGGGCGAATCCATGACCGCCACGGACGTTTACGACCGGATATGGGACACGATAGCCACCGAAATCACCGAAAAACAGACACGGTAAGTTATTGGTTATTTGGACGAAAGGACGTAAATTAACTCTATGAAAGCCCTCGTCGCCCTCCTTCTGTTAGCGTCAGCCTGCACCAGCCATCGGCCGGCCGCCATCAATGCGCCAGCCGATGGCGCGGAGTACTACCAGCCTAACCAACCGGTATCGGTGAGTACGCCCCGGCTTTACCCCGACCCGCAGGGTGGGCTTGGTCACTCACAGGACCCGGATATCAGGGTAACAGACATCCGGCTGACGGCCAGCTATACGGTCCTGTACATGACCTTTGGTAAAGACCCCAACGACCGCAATAATAATTACTACGGCACCAGCAGCATCTCCTTCAATCCAAAGGCCGTTCTGGCATCGGCCGATGGCAAGAAAACGTACGCCCTGGTTAAAACGGAAGGTATACCTATGTCGCCGGAAACCCGCGACATCAAGAATGACGAAAAAATACCATTCGTACTGTATTTCGAGCGGTTAGACAAGGGGGTTGAATCCTTCGATCTTTTCGAATGCAAGAGCGATAACCTAAACTCCTGTTTTAACGTAGCGGGAATGACCATTCAGAATCCGGCAAGTCCGGAAGCCAAGCAGAATTAGACGGTGTAAAGGTCTATTTCGTGCCTAAATCGATCTGAAACATACCTTCACTAAAATTATTTGCATTTTCTGCCAGCGTTTTCTACCAATTAGTCGTCCAGGCTAGTAGTGGGTTTTCTCACGTTACCCTTCTTAAACCTGACAACTTTTCTGGCTGCATGAAAACGATTCTTTCTGTCCTGTATGCCCTGCTGGGCTCTATACTCATTGGCTGGTTTACGGGTGGTTGTACCCGCCAGGAACAGACGCCTACCGCTCAGGGCACTTGCCGAATTCAGCAGTACAGGGCAACAACAACATCTACAAGCCTTAACTCAACCAGGCAAACCAATTACCAATATGATCCGCAGGGTAATTTAACAAACGTAGTTACCACACTCGATCAGCGACCCGCCACCGGAACCGCTGGCACGCAAACCGGCACAACGACGGTTGCGTATAGCTACGATGCAGCCGGTTATTTAACAGCCTCAACTTCGCAGCAGAAGACAACAGATATTCTTTCCGGTAATAAAACGAACATAGCAACCGTGTCAATAGCCTCTAGTTATTCGTATACGAACGGGCGCTTGGCAACCGCTGTCACCAAAAATATTGGTGCTTATGGCGTAACTACAAACACGACAGAATCTTATGAATATGATGCATCCGGCGGGTTAACCAAAAAAACGTCGCTCAGCACCTATACCTATGACCCGGCAATCACGAAAGAAATTCCAGCAAACCCAACCGGCCCTCTATGTATCTGGACGTACACAAAGAACAGGCTGGTCGACTATGTTGAGCGATCCGGAACAGCCGAGTATCGGCCACTTACCATCGTAAATGGTCTCGTGACAGGTTATAGCACCGCGGGCAACTACAAAACGGTCTGGGAATATGACAGCCAGAACCGCCAGACAAAAGCAGCAGATTATGTGGGCGATACACTCACGGTTATGACGACCCAAACCTGGAGCGACGCCAAACCATCCATTGCTTCTCTGCCCGTATTCAAGGGTTTTCCGGTAACGGTTCCTGCGTCTGAATTTGGCCAGACAGGCGTATTATCGACCTCTACTAATTCGTACTGGAATAGCGTCAGCAAAACGATAGAAACGTTCGTTACCCGAAGCTCGGTTAGTCAGACCAACAGCCAGGGGTTAGTAACAACTACAGTTATTACAGCCAAACACCCGAACCCGGCTGCGGTTTCACAGGATTACACGACCGCCGAAACCTATACCTATTCAAATTGCCAGTAATTCATACTCAACTGCTCTCTTTTCTTGGCTGACACTTCATTAGCCGATATTCTTAAGGGTTGCCGACGGGGTCGGGAGGTAGCCATGCAGGCGTTTTATGAACGTTTTTATAGCTATGCCCTCTCGGTTGCACTGGCCTATGCCAGCGACCGGGAAGACGCTCTTGAACTGGTCAACGACAGCTTCCTGAAAGCCTTTGGAAGCATAGACACCCTAAAAAATGAAGAATCCGTACTCCCCTGGTTGCGAAAAATTGTGGTTAACACCGCCATTGACTATTACCGTAAGCGCCGAAAGCGGGCGTTCGATGTGTCAACTGACGTTGTTGAACATAGCCTGGAGGAACCGTATCTGAACGACGACGCTATTTTTGCGCAGTTGTCGGCGGAACACATCATCACCGTGCTCCACCAACTACCCACCCCTTACCGGCTGGTCTTCAGTCTATACGTGCTGGATGGATTCGTCCACCAGGAAATTGCGGAACAACTGGGCATAGCAGAAAGTACCTCGCGGGCACACTTAACCGAAGCTAACCGTCGATTACGCCGGGCACTGGCCTCTCAAACCACCATCAACCATGAACGAACCGGACGATAAACAGCTGCACGACTGGGTACGCCGGTCGCTTGATGCCTACCGCCCCGATGAGAAACCAGCGGGCTGGGCGCAGGTACAGCGTGGTATCCGGCGTCGACGCTGGTGGCGTCGAGGTATTGTCATTGGCTGTGCAGGACTAGTGGTGTGCTTTTTGAGTTGGGTGGTTTACCGGACGGCAATGCTGCCATTCAACCGGACCATAACCGTTAGCAGACCTGCCGCGTCCGTTACGACGGAGCCATCCAATCATCGGGAACGACCCGTTTCCCTATTGTCGAGGGATGAACCAGATAAACGTAAGCAAAGAAGTAACAGCGTCCATTCTGCCAACCGCCCGGTTTTTCAAGGGCCGCGTTGGTTACAAGCACCGGCTCAATTAATGTCTATAAAGGCGTTTGGCCCACTGCCTGTCGGGCTAAACAATTCAATTCATCACCGGCGGGTTGCGCTAAGTCCCGAGGAAACAGCGATTACCCGGCAAGTGCTAACGGGAAAATTTGGCTTTGATTCAACGTCTTACCGAACCCTCGACCGCAATGTCCGTAACTGGCCGGATGCCGTGATCGTGTGCGATCTTACTACGAGCATGTACCCGTATACGACCCAGCTGATCGCCTGGTTTACTAAAAACGAAAGCCATCCCGCTCTAAAGGGAATGCTGTTTTTTACCGACTGCGACAGCCTCGGTCGGCAAACCTATCCAGGCGGCCCCGCCGGACAGATGTACATTGGCCGTGAGACCGCAACAGCTCGTGTATTGCCAATTATGCTGGAGGCTGCCCGCAACACGGTGTACAACACCGATGATGCAGAAAACACGATCGAAGCACTTCTGGCGGCTCAGAAAGAGTTCCCCGAAGCCCGGCACCTGATTCTGATAGCCGATAATTTGAGTGGCGTTAAAGATATGAATTTACTGAAGTCCGTTAAAAAACCTGTACATGTTATCCTGTGCGGCACCACCGGTGGCGATACGACTCAGGCGTTTCAACCAGCCTATTATACCATTGCCAACCAGACAAACGGAAGTTTGCATACCTTGGAGGACGACCTCGACCCATCCCTTCTTTCTAATGCCACAACCCTCCGGGTAGGAACGCATTACTATCGGTACCGATTGCGCAGAAACCAGTTCAAACTTACCCCCTATCATCACAGGCCCAGACGTTTCCTAGGATTTTTGTGGTTATAATCTGACAGATTCTGTGGGATGAATAAAGTAAGCAGCGATCATTTTTTTGTTCTCCTGTACACAGAATAAGGAAAACAGACGTTACCAAAGAAGTGTCATTACTTTGTTTTTGTCTGAATATGTTTTCTTCCTCTTCGTTTAATCATTGTTTCCGCGTTCTTTTGTTTTTCATTGCCAGCTTATCTTTAAGTTTCTTCGCGCTGGCTCAAACCAATCTCAAATACCGATTACTCACCGGTTATCTACTAAACAGCAACGCCACCCTTACTAAAGGGAAACCCACTCTTTTCGTCTTCGAGCAGGACGATACGTTCAAGCAGGTGTTTCAGCAAGCAGCACCTACAGGCAAACGCAAAGCCGACGCCCCCAATTTTGATCGGGAAATGGCCATTGGAATCGCCCTGGCTCCTACAAAAACACCCCCGAAACTTTCGATTAGCCGCGTATTTGTACAAGACTCAACGCTTACCGTGCGGTACATTCGTATGGTAGATACCACCGTTACCAAATCTCCCTTACAATCGCCTGCTCAGCCTCTGCTGTTGCTTAGCATCCCGAAGCAAACCGTGCTGAAAACCCGGCTCGTTGAAAACGGTAAAGTTATTCAAACCATAAAGAAGCGCGATACAAACTAGACACACTTACCTTCGTACAAGTATCCAATTAATAAATATCCTGTTTTTGCGCGGGTAAAAGCCAGACTATTTATAGACGTTAGACGTCTATAAATAGTCTGGCTTTTACCCTATTCAATTACTTGAGTAAACGGCATTACCTATTGATTGGTAGCGTACTGCCTTTACCTAAATAACGCTAACTAACTGCCTCTCAAGTTATAAGAACACCCGATAAGTAACTTTATAACTATTTATTAACATATATAAAGTTATTGATTAATTAAAAAATAGCTTTAATTTTGACATGTCAATGCGCATGAGCCGCGACAATATCTATCCACATCTGTTTTTTTCACCTTCCCTCTTTTTAATCATACTACGCCTACCCGGCAGCTGTTTCCCAGACGGGTTGGCGGCTAACCCTATTACGGGGTTAGTTTGTGCGCATCCAGCACCAGCTTAGTTATCAACTCGCAGGAACCGCTGCGGGTCAACGCCCCGGTTAAAAATTAATTAAAGCAAGACAAAGGTATTCTTATCCTGTTTTATACAGTACAATTCACTGTACACGAACAGATACCTTTTTATGGAAACCCAATCCTCAACACCTGCCAGCAAAGGCCTTTTAGAGCGTTTTTCTTCAGCTGTCGCGCGAGCCACGGGCAGCTCGGCAGCTTTCCTGCTGGCCCTAGCCACAGTCATCATCTGGGCTTTGAGCGGGCCTATTTTCGGTTATTCAGAAGACTGGCAATTGGTTATCAACACCGGCACAACCATTATTACCTTTTTGATGGTGTTTCTAATTCAGAAAGCGCAAAATAAGGAGTCGATGTCGGTTCAATTGAAACTCAATGAACTCATAGCTGCGACCAAAGGAGCCAGTAACCGGCTGGTGTCGGTCGAGAACCTGACTGAGGAAGAGTTGGCCGTCTTGCAGCAGCACTACCAGACGATGGCCGAAATCACCAAAAAAGCGTCGGACCTTCGCCAGTCTCATTCGGTTGAAGAAGCCATTAAAGATGCGTCTGAAAAGCTGGAGGATGAGTCAGGCACGGGCCATACCTTGTAAACCAAACGCGGCTTTGTCCGTTTCGTGGAGGCAACTTAACAATTTCTTAACATTGCCTCTGTCATGAACACGATGCTATGGATACTGGCCAATGTCACTAGTTCCCTTTCTGACTGGCTTGGCGATTTGGGCCATGAAGATAAAAGTCTAACTCAGTCACATCCCGTACGCTTACGGACTGGCTACCCGGTAATTACCCGACTAATTGCTGTAGAGCCAGGGCATTTCGTACGGCGTTGCCTCCACCATCGTTGTTGAAATAAACGAACACATCTTTTCCCATCCCCGCCCACTCCCTAATTCGGCTGGCCCACCAATGCAGATCGGTATCGGAATAGGAGCCGCCGTACAAATACTCGGTATCGGGGCCATGCATACGCACGTATACAAACGGGGCCGTAACGCGCAGGATACAGGGCAACCTGGCACCGCTCATAATGCAATACGCAACCTGATGCTGTTCAAGGAGAGAAAAAACGACTTCGTTGTTCCAGCTTGGATGCCGAAACTCCACGGTGGTATGTAGCCAGGGCGGTATCTGATCCAGAAAATACGCTAACCGGTCGTAGTCATACGCCTGCTGAGGAGCCAGTTGCACCAGCAGAACGGCCCGCTTCTGCTTTAGCTCATGCCAGCAGGTTTTGATGCGCTCCATCCAAACTTCAGGCTGATACAGCTTTTTGGCGTGGGTCAGTCCTCGGGGTGCTTTTACCGTCAGCAGAAAGCCGTCGGGCAAGCGCTGCTCCCAACCAGTGAACGTCGTTTGTTTGGGCCAGCGGTAAAAACTGCTGTTGAGTTCAACCGTCTGGAATTTTTGCACGTAATAATCCAGCCGTTTGGCCACGGGGGTTGGGTTCGGGTACAATACGCCCTGCCAATGGTCATAACTCCAGCCCGATGTACCAATATAGACGCCCATAACTACTCTTTTTTATTATCCGACGACGCTACTTCTGTAATGGTATACGCGATGGCACTCTTTGTTGGCGTTGCACCCAAATGGGACCACTCGCTATACTGACGGGTGAAAGCGGCCCCATAATAGAACATTAGGGCGCCATAAAACACGAAGAGCAATACCAGAATAATTGCCCCCGACCGTCCGTACATAGGCCCTACCGAACTCGTTATCAGCAGCTTATCAAGGACCCACTCCCCAAACTTGAACAACAGGCTTGTAAAGAACGCCCCCGGCCAGACAACCCGCCAGGGTATGTTCACATCGGGCAGAAATTTGAACAGTATGGCGAACCAGACCATCCGGATCAGAATAGAAACAAATTGGTGGCCCAGGGTCATTATTTCCCGATAGTACACCAGCGAGGAAAGCGACAGACTGCTGCTCACCTGACTCATCAACTGCTCCAGTGCCAGCGATATACTGAACAGTAGGCCAGAACCCAGAATGATTGCCAGGGCAATCAGCTTATCGCCGAGGACCCGATACGCCTGACGCCCGGTTTTGCGCTTTACGTTCCAGAGCTGATTGAGTGAGTTTTTGACGATGGTGAATAAGGTGGTCGACGCGACCAGCAGCAGCAAAAGACTAAGGGCCGTCAGGGCTATATCAGGCTTGGGCAGTTGCAGCCGTTCCGAAATATCTTCCAGTTGATTGGCACTTCTGGACCCGAAAAGGTCGGCCAGTTCATCGAATAACTGTCCGCTGATGCGCTGGTAATGGTCGTTGAACAGACCGCTCAAAACCCGGCTAAGAATAATGACGATAGGCGGCAACCCGAAGAAGGAAAAGAAAGCCGTGGCCCCTGCCATACGAATGGGGTCATTTGTCTGTAGGTTGATGAACGCTTGCCTGAGAAGCCGGAAAACAGGCGCTACCTTTTTCAATGGCGTAACGGTTGGGTGCAGGAAGATAACCGTCCGGGTAGCAATAGAGTTATAAAGGCGCGGGCATTCGCCCGCGCCAGCCCCGTATGCTTACTTGGCTCCCTTTACCTTCATCTGTAGGGTATAAATCGATTCCGATGCGGTAATAAAAAGCATATCGTGGTTTTTACCGCCAAAGCAGACATTACCAACCCAGCCTGATGGCACCGGAATGTTCGTGATTTTTACCCGGTCCGGCCCGTAGATCGTTACGCCTTTCCCCGTTATATACAGGTTTCCTTTGTTGTCCAGCGTCATGCCATCAGACCCCTGACTTACGTATAACTCACGGTTTATCAGCGCTCCGTCCGCCTGTATATCGTATCGATACGTTTTGTTGTCCCGGATATCGGCAACGAACAGATGCTTGCCATCGGGCGTACCAATAATACCGTTTGGCTGTTTTAAATCGCCGTCAACGACCCTTGCTTCCTTCATGCCCTTGGGTAAGTAATATACTTTCTGCCCGTCGATTTCCGGCTTTTTACGCTCCCAGTAATCGCGCTGGTAGTAGGGGTCCGTGAAATAGATACCGCCTTTTGAATCGAGCCACAGATCATTAGGGCCATTGAGTTTATGCCCCTGAAAATCAGTGAACAGGACGGTAACTTTCTTATCGGGGCTTATGGACCATATCTCGTTTTTTTCGTCGGCACAGGTAATCAGATTACCCTTTTTATCGAAGTACATGCCATTTGAACGCCCCGTCTTGTCCATAAACAGCGACAACTGCCCGTCAACATCGTATTTCCAGATTTTGTCATTGGGCTGGTCCGTAAAATAGACCGCGCCTTTTTTATCGGCGGCAGGTCCTTCGGTAAACTTAAACTGACTGGATATCTTTTGAAGCGTTGCGTTTGGCGCAATAAGCGTTTCAGAATCGGTCTGTGTCATGGTACTGGATTGGCTAAACAGATTCCCCGACATAGCCAGAGAAAGTCCCATTATAAAGCCGGACCGGATGTAATTGTTCATGTGAGAGCGTAACTGCTAGGTAAATGTCCTTTTTATAATCAGTAAGTGGATACAGGCCGAAAACTAACCCTGAGCCCCGCTTATTTAACGTGAATTCGCGCTCATTCGGATTAGTCAGGGCCGGATTTGGCCAGGCTCCCCGGTTGGTACTACAACTGTTTTAGGCTACTTACCACCGATCAGGCTTGCTCCAGTGCCTGCAGGTTTGTTTCCAGCTTCCTGATCAGGGCCGCGCATTGCCGATTCGTACTAAATTTCTGAAGCCTTCCGCTGAATAGCGCGATCAGGATAGTCGAACCGATAATGATGGTGAGCGCGACGGGGTTATGAACAAGATCCGAAACGGTACGCCCTTTATAAATCAGTATGCCCAACAGGCTCCCCAGAAAAACGAACGGGGCGAACAGAGCCACAAAATTAGCCTCGAACCGATTGATCGACTGAACCAGTGCGAGCGACGCCCGAATGGCATCGGGCGTTTGCATGGATAAATCCGGCAGTCTGAACCGTGCGAATTTTACCTGCAAAAATCCGGTCAGTATCAGGCAGTAGGCCCAGATCAGGCCAATGGATAGCAGATACGCCGGATCATTGGGCTTCAGCAAGCCAAACAGGGGTGTTACAACAGTAAACACCAGCATGAGCCCGTACGACCGTCGATAAGAGTTCAGCAGACGGGTAATGTCGCTTTTCGATTGTCTTTTGAGTTCGGCCAGCAGATCGGCTTTCGCATACGAAAACTCCGACGCTTGCCAGTCCATGGCATTCCAGCGGTCTGTCAGATCCATAGCTTGTTAATTTTCTGTCGGATTCGATGCAGTTTGATTCGCACATTACCGGAGCTTATGCCCATTGTTTCCGCAATTTCGTCGTTTGTGTAGCCGTCCATACTCATGACCAACAGCGTTCTGTCCAGCGTGTTGAACTGCTGGAGCATGTACCGAAGTTGGTCGTCGGACTCAAACGTAGTCGGGCTACCTTCAAAGGTCTCGTCTAGTTCGACCGACGACTGTCTTTGCCGGTTGTTGAGCCGGGTCAGAGAGACATTCAAGCCAACTCGGTAGAGCCAGGTCGAAAACTTGGCCTCTCCCCGAAAAGCCGGGTACGACCGCCACGCCTGAAGTAAAATTTCCTGGTGCAGGTCGTGCCGGTCTTCGGTCTGATCAGCATATAGAAACACCAGTTTATTGAGTAACGCCTGGTGTTTCTGTATCTGTTCGATAAATTCGTCCTGGAGCGTCAACGCAGATTTCGTTTGCGCAATTGGTTGGCAATGGCTTTTCTTTTTTTCTCGTAGTCGTCGAGTGCGGGAATCATACCGGCCGAAGTAGCCATCAGAAAGTACTGCTCTACTACGAACGCCATCATCACAACCAGCAGCATCAGGCAGATAACGACGACCAGCATCTGCCGGGTTTTGCTTCGCCGAATATAGAGTTGCTCATCGGTCAGCGCTTCGATAGGCAATTGGGCATATGGGCAGAAAGCCCTTGACGATTTATTCAGCAACGTTTGCATAATCCATCTGTTTTTTGTCCATTAGTACGGCAAACAGTCCGTTTGTTACAAGGGCGCAAAAAAAAAGATGGATCGGCATCCGGATGTTGCCAACAGGCCTTAAAGCTAAGAAACTGCTTATAAATCTGTTTTTTCCGGGAGTTCGCCCAGCATCCGCAACAGGTGTAGAATGGTCAGATCGCGTTGCCGGATCACGTTGGCAGCATCCCGTACCTGCCAGTCGTAGAACCCCTGTCCGACGGTCATACCCGTTTGGCCAGCCGCCAGTCGGTTTCGCAGCGAATCGGCCGGTATGGCGTTCGCGGCCAGATCGGGCAGTAGATAGGTCTGCACCCGGTTCACCAGATCAAGTCCAACCAGATCCATGTTTTCCATTGGGCCGAGTGCGGGTAGCCGTAGCGCGAAGGTATACTTGACAATGGCGTCAATGTCGGCGGGCGAACAGGCTCCGGCGTCGACCAGCGCAAGGGCTTCCCGCCAAAGGGCGTGCATAAGCCTATTGCCGATGAAACCGGGAATGTCCGGGCAGCGAACGGGCCGTTTGCCCAAAACGTCGAGCCAGGCGCAGGCTTGTTCTACCTTTTGCGCGGGCGTGTTTTCTCCGGCAATAACTTCCACAATCGGAATAAGGTAAGGCGGGTTCCAGAAGTGTGCCCCAACCAGCACCTTTTCCAGCCCGCTTCGACGGGCCATTTCGGTAATGGATAACCCACTCGTGGCCGACAGTACCAGCTTATCCTGATCAACGCAGGCAGTCAGGCGGCTCAGCAAGGCCACCTTTTCGTCCATATCTTCAATAATACACTCCAGCAGTACATCACTTTCGGTCTCTACCCGGCTCAGGTCGGTAACGATCTGAACAGAGCCAGCAGGCTGCGTTGGTTTGCCCATGTGCTCCTCGCAGAAGGCCGACAGTTTATCCAGTTCGGCCACTATTGTGGCCTGTTTATGGGCAGAGCGTGTCCAGAGCAGCACCTGATGCCCCGCCCGGGCCGCTAACACTGCGGATGCCGCTCCAATTTGCCCACTGCCCAGAATGCCGGTTGTAAGACGCGGTGATGTAGTAGAATCGATCATACTTGTGTAGGGTTACCGGATCGGCGTATCTCTGGAATCGGCGTAGGCTTTACTGTAGTCGAGTTTGGTTACCTGACCGGCCACGTAGCGAATACCCTGGAAGATGTGTTTGATAAACGTTTCATCACTTAGGTAATCGGTTTTGGCGTGGCCGAGGGTAGTACACCAGGTGTAGCCCCCGTCGAAATTGTAGTACCAGGCCGACGGGTACAACTGTGTGTAAGTACCCCCGAACATTTTCACCTTTTCGGGTTCGTCATTGTTCAGCGTGGTCAGATCGTTCGCCATGATCACGGTTGGTCCCGGCGACATCTCTTTGGTAAAATAGAACTCATCCTCCCGCTGCCACTGTTTCGGCAAACCCTGCATGGATGGATTTTTCGTATCGATTACTTCCACGGTAAACTTCTGGAACTTGGGGTGCCAGGCGAAGCTGCCGCCAATCATGCGTTTGAACCAGGCCCAGTTACGCTCAGTACCCATCACGGAATGGATACCCACAAAACCGCCCCCCGCTTCGATGTACCGCCGGAACGCCAATCGCTGGTCGTCGGTGTCGAACACGTCGTTGTTGGTACTGGGGAACAGCAGCAGGGTGTACTTTCTCAGGTTGTCTTCGGTAAAGACGGCTGGCTGGTCGGACACATCCACCGAGAAGCCATGCTGCTGGCCCAGCTTCTGGATGCAGGCAACGGCGTTCGGAATATTGTCGTGGACGTAGCCTTTGCCGTTTTTGGTGTAGACCAGTACCTTCACTTTTTTCCAGTTAACAGATTGGCTGTGGCTGGTAGTGGCGAAAAATACCAGCAAAAAGCAGAACGATAGAATTGTACTGATTCGATTCATCTGAGAGCTTAGTTGATAAATCTATAAGCACTCTCCCCGCTTTATCTACGCGTATTCACCAGCTCCTGACTGACAGGAAGCCGAAAATAGAAAGCAGCTCCGTCCGTTACGGTGGTATCAAGTCCAATCTGGCCGTTCATGCTCTGAATAAATTCGCTCGATATGGCCAGACCAAGACCGGTACCACCGGTTGTTTTTTCCTCTGTTCCCGATCCCTTAGGCTGAAGTCCCGGCGCTTTGAAGTAGCGGTCGAACACCCGGCTCTGGTGCTCGGGCCGGATACCGGCCCCGTAGTTGCGCACCCGAAATTCGATGAATGCATTGGCTTTTCGCGCCACAACCTCAATAACGCTATCGTCGGGGCTGTGCCGGATGGCGTTTGAGAGAAAGTTGACCAGTACCCAGGACGCTTTGTCGGGGTCGGCCAGCACGGTCGGCAAGTTTTGGGGAGCGGTCAAAGCCAGCGATATGTGTTTGTTTTCAGCCGCTACGCGCAGGGCATTAGTGGCATAGGTAACAATATCGGCGGGAGCAACGGGCTGTATGTTCAGTTGAATTTGCCCCGACTCCACCTGGGCCATATTGAGCAGTTCGCCCGTCAGGTTGAGCAATCGGTTTATATCGTCGCCAATGCTCGCCACCAGCGATTTCTGTTCGTCGTTCAGTTGCCCGATCCGGCTATCTTCCAGTAGTTTGAGACTCATTTTGCTGCTCGACAAAGGTGTTTTCAACTCGTGCGAGATGGTGGCAATGAAGTTGGTTTTCGCCAGGTCCAGTTCTTTGTAAGGTGTAATATTCTCTAAGACCATCACATAACCCGCCAGTTGCGGCTGCTCCTCGCCCGTGGGTGTCACCTCTACAATGTGCGTACGCCGATTAAAATAACTCTCTTTGCCTTCCCCGTTCAGGCCAGCATCGTAAATCTTCAAAAAGCCGTTGCGTTCCTGCCCGGCTGGATTTGCGGTCATGATATCCTGAATCAGGGTTCGCATGAGGTCATTCGACGCGGCTATATCGGGGGCGTACTGGCCCAGCAGTTGCGATTCGTTAACGCCCAGCAACCGGCAGGCGACCGGGTTGGCAAACAGAATACGTTTGTTCTCGTCCATACCCACAATGCCTTCGCTCATGATACGGATAAGGGTGTCTATGCGTCGCTTTTCGAAGAGTACCCGCGCCAGATTGGAGTGTTCGTACTCGTCCAGCTTTTGCGCCATCGAGTTAAAAGAGCGGGCCAATTCGCCAAACTCATCGTTGGAGTCGATGTGCAGTCGTTCTTCAAAATTCCGTTTGGCAATCTGCCGGATACCCCGCGTCAGCTCCCGAACGGGATTGGCTACATAACCAGGGAAATTAATGATGAAGGAAAACAAAATAAGGAAGCAGCCTGTCCCCACAGAAAGCAGCCATAGCAAGGCATCTTTGGCCGTTTGTTTAGCTACGTCATTCTTCCGGATAATGGCCTGCCGGTTCAGATCTTCGAGCGCAAAGAGGTGCTGACGGATACGCGCCACGATAACCGGGTTAGTATCGCCGTTTCGTAACCGGTTGAACTCCCGGCGGAGGTCCGTTGTCGTTTGCTGCTCCCCCACCTCAGTTATATTGGCTTCCTGTTTTTTCAGGTTTTGGTCAAATTCCGGAATACCGTCGGGGTCAGACGTGTCTCGCTGACGCTCGGCTGGATCAGGATCAGCGATCGTGGCCAAGGCTTTCTGCATGTTGCTGGCATATTCGAGCGAGATGTAGTTGTCTTTCAGGATCGCACGCGAATCGTTGGCCAGTTCGTTGAGGTAATAAGCACCGAGGCCACCCAGCGCAAGGATAATGGCGAACAGAAAGACCAGGGCGGCTGCTATTTTGCTTTTAATGCTCATGGCTAGGAGAGGATAATCAGGTCTGTATCCGACCCCGACAGTTTGGTTAGGAGCTGATTGAACGCATTGGTTCGCAAAATAATCTGAATCAGCGTCAGATGCGGCTTCCCGATGCAAACTGTGGTGACGTTCCGTTTTTCCACTTCAGCCATAATGCTGTTCACAATATTACTATCCTTCACCTGAATCACCTCCGCGCCAAGTTCAGTGGCTAGTTTCAGGTTGTTAATCAGGTGCCGTTGCAGATCCAGTTTAATTCGGTCGGAGTTTTCTGCTGGTGTCTGCACATAGAGCACGAACCAGCGCGAGTTGTAATAAGCCGCCAGACGAGCCGTTTTGCGGATAACCCGCCGGGCAATATCGTGGTTGGAACTGATAGCGGCCAGAAATCGCTCGGGCTTCGCCTTCACACTGGTTGGCACCGATGTTTCGATCTTTCGCTCAACGGCGGTTGCCACTTCGCGCAGAGCCAGTTCGCGCAGCTGCAAAATCCGCTCTACCTGAAAGAAGTTGTTCAGGGCAGTTCCTACTTTCGCTTTATCATAAATCTTCCCGTCTTTGAGCCGCGTAATCAGTTCATCGGCGGTGAGGTCGATGTTCACCACCTCGTCGGCCATTTGCAGGATCCGGTCCGGCACGCGCTCGGTCACGTCTATACCCGTGATGTTGCGAACCGACGTATAAAGGCTCTCAATATGCTGAATATTGACGGCGCTGATTACATTGATACCGGCATCGAGAATCTCAACGACATCCTGCCAGCGTTTTTCGTTTTTTGAACCGGGGATGTTAGTATGCGCTAACTCATCAACGATCACCAGTTCGGGGTGCAGGTTGAGAATGGCCTGTAAATCCATCTCGTCCAGTTCGCGCCCTTTATAAAACAAGCGTCGTCGGGGAACAAGGGGGAGCCCTGCCACCAGTGCCTGGGTTTCGGTCCGGTTATGCGTTTCGATAAACCCTATTTTCACATCGATACCGGCCCGCAGCAGGGCATGGGCCTCCTGGAGCATCCGATATGATTTACCGACGCCCGCACTCATCCCAATATACACCTTGAATTTCCCCCGCCGGGACTGGCGGAGGAGATTCAGAAAATGCTCGGCGTTCTGGTTCATGTTTGTCTGGGCCAAGTTCTGGCTTGGCCCATGCATATCGTTCCAAGGCCAAGCCAGAGCTTGGCCCAGACGTTAAAAACTCACCGCCAGACTCGTTGTCAGCGATGTATTCGTCTTACTCAAACTTGACTTCGCTTCGAAGATAGCATCCTGACTGTCACATACTTTCCCTTCAACCCTAAACAACGCATTTGGCAGAATGAAGTAATCGACGTTGAGTGAATACCCCCATGTTTTGAAGCCGTTAGGCATTCCGGTAGTGATGATAACGCCGTTCTTATCGTCGTAATACTCAACCCGTCCCGCCAGTTTTACGGCATCACTCAGCGAGTACCGGACAATAGCCACCGGCGAATACCACAGATAATTCCCCGACCCAACCCGACGACCATCGGCACCCACCGGTTTCCGATCCGACCCAATGTCGAAGCCGAGAATGGCACTGACCTTCTTGTTCGGGTTGATGATGGCGTAGAAATTATTGAAGAAGCGCGTTTGCTTCAGCGAGTCGGGCCGGTCGCTGCCCATGAACGTACTCCAGTTCAGAACAAGATTAGCGTTTGGTTTGTACTGCACCTGCGTACTGAGCGACGGCCCCGAATAACCCGGCAGTCTGGCAATCCGCTGCCAGCCATTCAGCATCGAACCCAGCAAGGTCCATTTGCCATTGGCCGTATTGTAGGTCAGCTTGGCCCCCGACAGGTAATAGGGCGAATTTTCGGCCAATATGCTTCGTGTTAGGGTCCAACAGTCTTTGGATATGGCGCTTTCAAACCCGATGTGCGACGTAAAAATACCCGCATCGAGCCACAGGTCTTTTGTTTTACTCAGCTTCACGCCCGCATTGGCTTCAAAGATATTTCGGAGCAAGGGCTGCTCGGCGGCATAGTTGTATTGAGCGTAGGTACCCACCTCAATCGCCAGATTCGCCCGGATGCGCTCGCTGGTGTACGCTCCTTTCAGAAACGCCAGATTCACGTTCACTTCCCGGTTTCGCTTGTGATTGTATAGAAAGCCCGGCCGTTCCTGATTCGTTTTCGGCGCGGTAAAATCGTGCGAATAATACGCTTCGACGTAGCCGGCAAAAGTGATTCCTGCTTGTGCAGATGATACTGTACTGACAGTAGAATCAGCCGCCGTTTGCGCCAGCGCAGGCAGCGTAAACGCAGACCATGCCGTCGTTAAAAAAAGGTATGCTTTACTTTTCATGGTTGTTTTGTTGTACTCATTTGCCTGGTACCGAACAGTTGGAAGCTGTTCGGTACAATCAATCATTCACTTTATGGCGTCCAGTGCCACGTTTAGTTTTAACACATTCACCGTCGATGGCCCAAACAAGCCTATCAATGGCCCTCTGGTGTATTCGTCAACCAATTGATTCAATCGTTCAGTACTGATGCCCCGAATTTTAGCAATTCGGGCAACCTGTACTCTAGTGGCTGCGGGCGACAGGTCAGGGTCTAGACCCGAACCGGACGCCGTGACCAGCTCAGTCGGGATATCGATTTTGTTAATGCCCGGATTATGCACCAGGAAGGTGTCGATCCGCGCTTGAACCGTCTTCAGATAATCGGGGTTCGACGGTCCTTTGTTCGACCCGCCTGACCCATCAGCCTTGTACTCAACGGCCGACGGGCGACTGTTGAAATACCGGTCTTCGGCAAATTTCTGCCCAACCAGTGCATAGCCTACGACTTTCCCGTTAACGGTAACGGTTTCGCCTTTGCCCTGACCCGGTGCCAGTCTGGCAACCCCGGCAATAACGAGCGGGTAAACGATGGAGAGGATAACCAGCAGAACGAGCGTAAGCCGAATGCCTGGTGAGATATAATTTTTCATTGTAGTACCGGGCAGGATGCCCGGCTGTTTATGATAAAAGTTTGTTTACGTTGATGACTATACCGGGCGGTCCCGCCCGGCGCTACACAAATAACCCCACCACCAGATCAATCAACTTGATCCCGATAAACGGAGCCACAATTCCGCCCAGACCGTAGATGAACAGGTTACGGCGGAGTAGGGCCGATGCGCCAATGGGTTTGTACTCGACCCCGCGAAGGGCCAGCGGAATCAGCATTGGAATGATGATCGCGTTGAAAAGTACCGCCGATAGAATCGCCGATTCAGCGCTGTGCAGTCGCATGATATTGATTGCCTGCAGGGCTGGAATAGAGACTACAAAAAGGGCCGGAACAATGGCGAAGTATTTGGCCACGTCGTTGGCAATCGAAAACGTCGTCAGGGTACCGCGTGTGATGAGCAGTTGCTTCCCAATTTCAACCACCTCGATCAGCTTGGTCGGATCATTATCCAGGTCGACCATGTTCCCGGCTTCTTTAGCGGCCTGAGTGCCGGAGTTCATCGCCACACCCACGTCGGCCTGGGCCAGAGCGGGGGCGTCGTTGGTCCCATCGCCCATCATCGCCACTAGTTTGCCACCCGTTTGCTCGTGGCGGATGTAGTTCATTTTGTCTTCCGGCTTGGCTTCGGCGATGTAATCATCGACACCGGCTTTTTCGGCAATAAACTTGGCCGTCAGTGGGTTGTCGCCGGTTACCATGACCGTTTTTACGCCCATTTTTCGCAACCGGTCGAAGCGTTCGGAGATGCCGGGTTTAATAATATCCTGCAATTCGACAACGCCCCGCACCTGCTCGTTTTCGATCACCACGAGTGGTGTACCACCGTTACCAGCTATTTCCTTCGCCTGATTTTCCGTTTCGATTGGGAACAGATTACCCGCTTTTGTGACAATGTTCCGAATAGAATCCGTCGCACCTTTCCGTATCCGCACCGGGGAACCATTCACTCCGGCAGGCATATCGATTCCCGATGAGCGCGTTTCGGCCGTGAACTTTACAAAATGAATAATTGACAATGGATAATGAAGCGTGCTCTGGCTATCCCCCATTTGAAAATGAAATTGATCATTAGTCATCGACCATTGTACATTATTCATTTTTTTCGCCAGCTCAACAATAGACTTACCTTCAGGGGTTTCGTCAGCCAGTGAACTCAGGGCCGATGCCCGAATCATATCAACTTCGGAGACCCCCGGTGCGGGGTAAAAATGGGTCGCTTTCCGGTTGCCAATGGTAATCGTTCCGGTTTTATCCAGGAGCAGCGTGTCGATGTCGCCCGCCGTTTCAACCGCCCGCCCCGATTTGGCAATGACATTGGCACGTAACGCCCGGTCCATGCCTGCAATGCCGATGGCCGACAGCAGCCCGCCGATGGTTGTGGGAATCAGGCAGACGAACAACGAGATCAGGGCGGCTATGGTAATGGGCGTATTGGCGTAATCGGCAAAGGGTTTCAGGGCGACACAGACAATGATGAAGATCAGCGTGAAACCCGCCAGCAGAATCGTCAGGGCAATTTCGTTGGGGGTTTTCTGCCGGGTGGCCCCTTCTACCAGCGCAATCATTTTATCGAGAAACGACTCCCCCGGCTGGGTGGTTACCTGCACCTTTATACGGTCCGACAGCACTTTCGTACCACCCGTTACGGATGATTTGTCACCACCGGCTTCCCGAATGACCGGGGCCGATTCGCCCGTAATGGCCGACTCGTCAATGGTTGCCAGCCCTTCGATGATTTCGCCATCGGAGGGAATAATGTCGCCCGGTTCGCAGAGGAACACATCGCCTTTGACGAGTTGCGCCGAGGAAATAACCTGCACCGAATCGTCGGTGGTGTGGCTCTCCGACCGTTCATTGGTATACATGTTCCCTACAGAGCGAATCACTTTAGCGGGTGTTTCCTGCCGTGTCTTTCGGAGCGATTCGGCCTGGGCTTTGCCCCGCGCTTCGGCAATGGCCTCGGCGAAGTTGGCGAACAGGATGGTCAGTAACAGGATGAGGGTGATAGACCCATTATAGCCTAATGACCCCTGGGTCGTGTCGCCAGTGATGGCGATGTAGGCCGTAACCAGCACCATCACAACAGTGCCGATTTCGACGGTAAACATGACCGGGTTCTTGATCAGAACAGCCGGGTTAAGTTTGACAAACGACTCCCGAATAGCCGTGCCCACAAGCTCACGCTGGAACAATGAAGGGGATGATTTTTGCGTTGCCATAATTATAGTGTCAGAACCGGGATTTTAATATGATTTAATAGATTTCCAGGATTAGCGCAGACCGCCATGTTCAGTCCTGAAAATCGGCTTGTTCAGCTCATTTAACCTTACTGAGGAGCCTTTGGAAACTGAAGCTGTTCGCGGTATTACTTACTACTAAAAAAGTCCTCACCTTCATCACCTGTCAGTTGTCCCAATCCGCTATTTCAGACTAAAGTATTCGGCTAGTGGGCCGAGGGCCAGAGCGGGGAAGAACGACAGGGCCGTGATGATCAGAATCACCGCGAAGGTCATCAGCCCAAACGTGCCCGTATCGATTGGCAGCGTACCCGATGACTCAGGAACGTACTTCTTCTGCGCCAGCAAACCGGCAATGGCTACCGGGCCAATGATTGGGATGAAGCGACCCAGAATCAGGACAATACCGGTAGCGTAGTTCCAGAAAAAATTGTTATCGCCCAGTCCCTCAAAACCCGATCCGTTGTTGGCGTTGGCCGAGGTGAACTCGTATAATATCTCCGAGAAACCGTGATTACCGGGGTTGTTGAGCCAGGCCGACGGCTTCACCGCCCAGGCGGCATCGGGATATTTGACGAAGAACCAGACCGCCAGCGCCGTGCCGCCCTTGACCAGAAACGTACTCAGCAGGGCTACAATCGAAGCAATTTTGATCTCCCGCGCTTCGACCTTCCGCCCGAACAGCTCCGGCGTTCGCCCAACCATAAGGCCCGAAATAAAGACGGCAATGATCAGGTAGTAATAGTAGTTCAGGAAGCCTACGCCACAGCCGCCGTAGAAGGCGTTGGTCATCATGCCCAGCAGTTCCATCGTACCTGATAAGGCCATCGACGAATCGTGCATGGAGTTGACCGAACCCGTCGAGATGATTGTCGTGACAATGCTCCAGTAAGCCGATGCCAGCGGGCCAAACCGAACCTCTTTGCCTTCCATCGCGCCGGTTGGCTGGCTCACGCCCAGTTGCGCAATGGCCGGATTACCGTGCACTTCGGTAACCAGTGTTGGGATGAGCAGACAGAGCATACCAAGGGTCATGACGCCATACACCACCCACGTAAACCGCCGACGGTTGATCAGAAAACCCAGCGCGAACAGCATGGCGATTGGTAGCAGCACCTGCGCCACCATCTCGACCATGTTGGTGAAGTAGTTTGGATTCTCCAGCGGGTGCGCCGAGTTGACACCAAACCAGCCACCGCCATTGGTACCGATGTGTTTGATGGCGATCATGCCAGCCGCTGGTCCGCGCGAAACATTAACGGTATCGCCCTGCATGGTTACGACCGAATCTTTCCCGTCAAAACTAGCGGGAGTGCCGTTGAAGACCAGGATCAGAGCCACGACGAACGAAAGGGGCAATAGAATCCGGGTGATCGCCTTCACGAAGAAGACATAAAAGTTACCCACCGTATCGACAACCTTCGGTAAAAACGAACGGACGATCAGCAACAGCGATGCTATGCCCGTGGCCGCCGAAACAAACATCAGGAAAGTAATGCCCCCCAGTTGCGTCAGATACGTTAGCCCCGATTCGCCCGAATAGTGTTGCAAATCGCAGTTGACCATAAAACTGATGGCCGTGTTGAACGCCAGATCGGGAGTCATGGACGGGTTCCCATCGGGATTGAGCGGCAGCCCCCCCTGCAACAGCAGCAGGGTAAACGAAAACGCCAGCCAGACCGCGTTGATAGTGAGCAGGGCGGTTAGATTCTTTTTCCAGCTCATCTCGCGGGTAGGGTCGATACCGCCGACGCGATAGATGAACCGCTCCAGCGGCCCGTTGGCCGACTCCGGTTTAAAGACGTTGGCAATGTACTTGCCCAGCGGTATAGCCAGCAGGACGGTCAGCCCATACATGACAATAACGCCGATTAATTCAGTTGACATATTTCGATTGAGTTACTCCCGCTGGTGCGAGCTATTCAGGTTAAAATTTTTCTGGTTTGATGAGTACATACAGCATGTACACGAATACCAGCAGGGCGATGATGAACAAGCTAGTGAGCATGTTAAAGAGTGTTTAAATCCGTTCGAACCATTCGATGGTTTTGTAGAAGAAAATGAAGCAGCCGATGGCCGATACAACGAGAAGCAGCAGAGTACTCATGGAAGTTGGGGTAATGTGTTAATCAGTCGATACCCCCATGCCAAGAAGTGGTCCAGAAAAATGAAAAAAGCTTATTTATCTTGGTATCCTGTTGATTATTAGTTAATTATCTTTATTTGTGAACGAAGGGTAAACACAAAAAAAAAGCCGACCCTTCCAAAATGGAAGGGTCGGCTTTTCAATTTGGTACGGTCAACTACGACTTATCCTGTATAAGGTTCCTCTTTCGGCTTTATTCGTGTTAGTCGCAGATTGGCAGGCCGCGCCAGTACGATGGGCACATCTTCAACAACCACATTGCTGGTGTCCAGCCCGTAAGCCGCCTGGGGGGGTAACGAGATGTTCTTGATGAGGAAATAGATATTCATGATCAGTTTATCGCTGATAGACAGGGCGTTTTCATAGGAAAGAAATGTCCGAAAAAGCACAAACCGGAAATCACCCGGAACGCGGTGGGTGTTCAGCGACCTGTACCGGGTTTCGAGGGTTATTTCCTTATTTTTCACCATATCTTCCACCACCATCCTGAAGAGTAAGTTGATGCGTGGCTGTACCCGGAAGCCGAGGTAGAACGTAATGAAATAAACATCTTCTTCGGCCAGGGTTTCTACTTTGTACCGCATCACATACGGCTCATCCTCGACGCAGATGTGCAGAAGCCAGTAAATGTCGGCTCGCTTGGGCGCACGGTTCAGAATGGAATAGAGCGTTTCGGCTTCGATCTTTCGGGTATCTTCGGCTGTGGTTAGGTACACCAGATGAGTCGCGTATTTCGGAATCGACTCGTCGATGCTGAGTTGTTTCAGCAAGTGCAGGTTGTCGGGCAGAGAGTCGTAACGAATCGACTCCGCTTTGATAGCTTCGCCCCTATACCAGAAAAACATCAGCGCCATCAGCAGCAGGCCCAGCGTAATGGATATCCAGCCGCCCTCCTCGAATTTGACCAGATTGGCAATCAGGAAGGTAGATTCTACCGTGAGAAAGACGCCCGTAATTAGCACGATCAATATTGGATTGACTCGTTTGACGCGCAGGAACATGCTCATCAGCACCGTACTCATGAGCATGGTGAGCGTAACGGCCAATCCAAAGGCAGCTTCCATGTTTTTCGATTCGCGGAAGTGCAGCACGATCAGAATACACCCGACCATCAGGCCCCAGTTGACATAAGGAACGTACAACTGACCGCGTTCAGAAGATGGGTAAACGACGCGCTGGCGGGGCCAGAAGTTAAGTCGCATGGCTTCGCCAACCAGTGTAAACGCCCCGCTGATGAGTGCCTGACTGGCAATAATCGTGGCCACCGTAGCCAGCCCGATGCTGAAGACGGTTAACCAGGCCGGAACGATGGAGTAAAAGGGACTGGTTTCGCTGAGTTGCTGACCGAGGTGCTGCATGAGCCAGGCCGACTGACCCGCGTAGGATAACAGTAGCATGAACTTAACATAGCCCCAGCTCACCCGGATGTTACCCCGACCGCAGTGCCCCATGTCGGAGTAGAGTGCTTCGGCCCCGGTGGTACATAAGAACACACCACCCAGCAACCAGAAACCGCCCGGATATACCGTTAGCAGCCGCATGGCCCAGGCCGGGTTTAATGCCCGCAGCACTCCCAGATGCCCAAAAAGTGCCCAGAACCCAATGGCACCAATGAACGAAAACCAGACCAGCATAATGGGTCCGAACAGCTTACCCAGAAACTGCGTACCAAATTGCTGGCTCACAAAAAGGGCAATCAGAATGCCAATAACGATGGGAACCGTATCGAGGTGTGGGTAAAAAATGAGTAGCCCCTCAATGGCCGATGAAACCGAAATAGGCGGTGTAATCAGCCCGTCGGCCAGTAGAAAAGACCCGCCGATAATGGCCGGATATTTCAGCCAGCCGCCCGTAAACCGCCGGACAAGAGTGTATAGGGAGAAAATACCACCCTCGCCTTTGTTATCCGCCCGAAGCGTGATAACGACATATTTAATAGTCGTTTGAAGCGTTAGTGTCCAGATCACACAGGACAGCGTACCCAGCACCAGCGTTTCGGTTAGCTCTTTGCCGCGCATAACGGCCGCCAGTGTGTAGAGGGGTGATGTACCAATATCGCCGAAGACAATGCCAATGGCCACCAACAAGCCTTGTGGGGATACTTTATTTAACGACGAATGGGATGAAGACATGAACTAAGGATAGACGAATCGTTGACAGAACTCCTTAATGCGCCACTAGTTTACCTTTATTTACATTATATTTCCATTAAACTACATGACCTCACCGCTACAACAGGATTCCGCCAATCTTGCCGCCCTGCTCGAACGAGCCAAGGCCGAAAGTCTGGCTCATCTGACCGCCCTCAGTACACTACCCACAACGGGAACCTATACCACCAATTCGGTCCGAAACCAGTTGGCGGAACAGGGAATGGGAACCCTGAATGCTTTCGATGAATTTAATGACCGACTGCGCAACGTGATTGTAGCCTCATCCGGACCGCGTTACTGGGGGTATGTCATTGGCGGCACTACTCCGGCTTCTATCGTGGGCGACTGGCTGGCTACGGCTTTCGATCAGTGCAGTTTCGCCACCGCGGGACAGGGTGACATTTCGGCTAACATTGAAGTTGAAACGATTCAGTTACTGCGGCAGCTATTCAACCTCCCCGACACCTTTCTTGGTGGTTTTGTTTCGGGAGCTACGATGTCGAATTTCACCTGCCTGAGCGTGGCCCGGCAATGGGCAGGGAAGCAACTGGGTGTTGATATTGCCAACGACGGCATGGTGCCAGGTATCACGGTGCTGTCGGCTGAGCCGCACGCGTCGGCGGTGAAGTCGCTGGCCATGCTGGGTATTGGTCGAAACAACGTTGTCCGAATCAAGTACCTCGACGGTAACCGGGAAGCGATGGACGTGGGCGATCTGGAAGCGAAACTACAGGCGCTCGACGGAAAACCGGCTATCCTGATCTCCAGCGCAGGAACGGTCAACACCGTCGATTTTGACGACATGACAGCCATCGCCGAACTGAAAAAGAAATACTCGTTCTGGTGGCATGTGGATGGCGCTTTTGGCGGCTTTGCCGCCTGCTCTCCGGCCTATCAGCAGTTGCTGGCCGGATGGGAACAGGCCGACAGTCTCACCATCGACTGCCACAAATGGTTGAATGTGCCCTACGACAGCGCCATATTTTTAATGCAGACGAAGCATCGGCAGCTTCATATCGAAACGCTGCAACCGCTCAACAGCCCTTACCTCGGCGACCTGCTGACGAACGTGAATTACCAGACGCTGGTGCCCGAAAGCTCCCGGCGACTGCGGGCGTTACCCGCCTGGTTCAGCCTGATGGCCTACGGCAAAGAAGGCTATCAAACCTTGGTGGAAACCAATATCCGGCTGGCCCAGACCTTTGGCAAAATGCTCGCCGACAGTGCTTATTTTGAGTTACTGGCCCCCGTCCGGCTGAATACGGTCTGTTTTACACTGACTAATGCCGAGCCTGAACGAGTGAACTCATTCCTGAAAACCCTGAACGAAACAGGGCTGGTTTTCATGACGCCCACCGTGTATAAAGGTAAGGCCGGTATCCGTGCGGCTTTCGTTAACTGGCGGACGAGGGAGGATGATTTGAAGTTGGTATTTGAGAAGATGACTTCTATTTATAAGCAGACCTATGAAACCCCTAAATCCCCTGAAGGGGACTTTGTCTAACAAGGAATGAAATCCCCTTCAGGAGATTTAGGGGTAATGAAATATCACTCCACTTATTCCACTCACTCCCCAATCCCCGCTTCCCCCAGTTTTCGGTACAACGTTGTCAAACCAATTCCCAGCAGCCGGGCGGTTTCGGTTTTGTTGCCATTAGTTTGATGAAGCACCCGGCGGATGTGCTGTTGCTCCACGGTGGCCAGGTCGAGTGCTGTGGCGTCGGTGGGGAACGAGCCTGTCTGCATGTCGTAGGGCAGCAACTCGGGGGTGAGTTCGAGGGTTCCGTTGCGGGTGTCGGCCAGGATAACGGCCCGCTCGATGACGTTCTTCAACTCCCGGATGTTGCCCTTCCAGCGATGGGCCGTCAACTTCTGCACAAAGGCCGGACTCAGCCGAACGTCGCGCTTGCCTACTTTGGCAGCTTCCTGCTGTGCAAACTGATTGGCAAGGTCGGTAATATCATCGCGCCGGTCGCGGAGGGCGGGTAGTTCGATCTGGAAGACCGATAGCCGGTAGTAGAGATCGAGCCGAAACCGGCCCGCGCCGGCTTCCTGCTCCAGACTCCGGTTGGTAGCGGCAACGACTCGAACATCCGTTTTGGTTGGTTTGGTATCGCCCACCCGCAGGAACTCGTGGGTTTCGAGCACGCGCAGGAGTTTCGCTTGTAGGTCGAGGGGCATTTCGCCGATTTCATCCAAGAAAATAGTGCCTTTGTTGGCTTCGGCGAAGAGCCCTTTCTGGTCGCGGCTGGCCCCGGTAAAGGCCCCGCTCCGATGCCCGAACAGTTCACTTTCCAGAATGTCTTTTCCCAAGGCCCCGCAGTTAATGGCTACAAACGGCCCCGTCCGGCGAGGGCTGGCCTGGTGAATGGCCTGAGCAAATACTTCTTTACCCGTACCCGTTTCGCCCGTGAGCAGAACGGTCGTATCCGTCACGGCGACTTTACGCGCCAGGTCAACGGCCTGCTGAAGGGGTCGGGAACGGCCAATGATCCGGTCGAAACCGTACCGCTGACTAACCTGCTCTTCAAGCTGTTTGATACGAAATTGCAGGTTCGCTTTCTCCACCGCCCGACTCACCAGCGGAATGATCCGGTCGTTATCGTCGCCCTTGGTGATGTAATCGAACGCCCCGTTTTTAATGGCCGTTACCCCATCCGAAATGGTTCCATAGGCCGTCAGCACAATGATTTCTGTGGCAGGGTATAGTTCCTTGATCTGGGCAGACAGTTCGATACCGTTTTTATCGGGCAGCTTCACATCGCTGATGACAAGTTGCACCTCTTCCCGTTCGAGGATTTTCAGACCGGCGCGGGCGTTTTCGGCTTCCAGAATGGTGTAGCCTTCGAGTTGCAGAATCCGGGCGAGAAGCTGACGAAGCCGGGATTCATCGTCAATAAGTAAAATGGTAGCCAAGGGGTATGAAGATTTCAGAGGACTAACAACGACAGGTATGGTAAAAATTCAGAGAAACGTATCTACGGGCCGGGCCGCGTTCGGCTTCAACCCGTGTTTTATATGCATACAATTCAATTACATACAAATACGGGCTGAAGCCGAACGCGGCCCGGCCCGTAGGTACGATTACCAAAATGGCTTACATTTGAGTCAGTGCATGTGTTAACAGCTCTATAAACAGCCTTACCCGGCCAGCGATCTAATCTACGTTGCTATGCCTTTTTTTACCAAACATCACCTGGCTGCTCTGCTCAGTTTTTTCTGGGTCAACGGCCTTGCTCAACAGCCCATTTCCATAAGCTCACCAAACCGGCTCATTACCGTGACGGCCCAAAATACGCCGACGGGTGAGGTGACGTATCAGGTTCGGTACAAAGGCAAGTCCGTTATTGAGCCGTCGGGGTTGGGCTTTGTGCTGAGCAAGCCCAAGGTGTCCTTGAACCGCTTCACGATTACCCGCGTCGATTCGTCGCAGACGGACGAAACCTGGAAACCGGTTTGGGGCGAAGTGAGCCAGGTTCGCAATCACTACCACGAACTTATTCTCAACCTTCAGGATAAATCCGGGTCGGGCATTGGCCTGCGGGTGCGCTTCCGGGTGTTCGACGATGGCGTTGGTTTTCGCTACGAATTCCCGCAGCAGCCTAAGCTGACTCATTTTGTGGTCGATGATGAGAAAACCCAGTTCAAGCTAGCCGCCGACCATCAGACGTTCTGGATGCCGGGCGATTATGACTCGAACGAATATTTCTACAACAAGACCAAACTGACCGAGGTCGACGCGATTGCGGCTGCGGATAAGGAAAAAGACATAGCCCTGAAGTCTATTATCGGGCCGAATGCTGTGCAGACGCCCCTGCTGTTCAAGACCAACGACGGCCTGTATGTGAGCCTCTACGAAGCGGCTTTGCTCAATTACCCGGTCATGCACCTGCAACTGGACAAGAAAAGCCTAACGCTTACGGCGCAGCTAACGCCCGATGCGGTGGGCAACAAAGCCTACCTACAAACCCCGGCGAAAACACCCTGGCGCACGCTGATTATCAGCGATAAAGCCACCGACCTGCTGGCCTCCAAACTCATTCTGAACCTGAACGAGCCCTCTACCATTGCCGACCCATCGTGGATAAAGCCGCAGAAATTTGTGGGGATGTGGTGGGAGATGCACATTGGAAAAGCGAACTGGGCCAAGGCCGAAGGTAAACACGGCGCCAACACGCAGAACGTAAAGAAGTACATCGACTTTGCCGCCAAATATGGTTTCAACGGGGTGCTGGTCGAAGGCTGGAACGAGGGCTGGGAAGACTGGTTCGGCAATTGGAAGGAGGATGTATTCGACTTCGTGACGCCCTATCCCGATTATAACATCGACTCGCTGACGACCTACGCCCAGCAGAAAGGCGTCCGGCTGATCATGCACCACGAAACCTCCGGCTCGGTAACGAACTACGAACGCCGGATGGATGCCGCCTTTCAGTACATGGTGAAAGAGGGCATCAACACCGTGAAGACCGGGTACGTGGGCCGGATCATTCCGCGTGGCGAACACCACGACAGCCAGTGGATGGTAAACCATTACCAGCGGGTGGCGCAGAAAGCGGCTCAGTACAAGATCATGGTCGACTCGCACGAGTCGGCGCACCCGACGGGCCTCCACCGAACCTACCCGAACTGGATGGCGAGTGAAGCCGCCCGGGGCAGCGAATTCAACAACGCGCCCACGCTGGGCATCACGCCCGAACACACGACCATTCTGCCGTTTACGCGGATGCTGGGTGGCCCAATGGATTTCACGCCCGGCCTGTTCCGCTTCAAGCTAAACCAGTTCGACAGCACGCGCACGACGGTGGTACGGACGACGCTGGCCAAACAACTGGCGCTGTACATCACGCTCTACAGCCCGCTGCAAATGGCCGCCGACCTACCCGAAAACTACGAGAAACACCTGGACGCTTTCCAGTTTATCCGCGATGTGCCGGTCGATTGGGACGATACCAAAGTGCTGGCCGCCGAACCCGCCGATTATGTCATGATTGCTCGCAAAGAAAAGGGAGCGCCCAACTGGTACGTAGGGGCCATCACCGACGAGAACAGCCGCGACCTGCTGCTGGACCTGTCGTTTCTGGAGCCCGGCAAAACCTACGAAGCCATCGTCTACCGCGACGCCCCCACCGCCGACTGGGCCACCAACCCGGAAGCGTACGTCATCGAGAAGAAGCCCGTTACAGCTAAGACGAAATTGACGTTTCATTTAGCAAAAGGGGGCGGATGTGCTGTGCAGATTGTTAGTCGGTAAAATTAGTACATTTGGAAGTGCCCTAGCTAGTAGAACGAAATACACTTTTACTGCGAAAATTTATGATTCCTAATTAAGATAAATACAGCATGTAAGTCAAAACTTGTATCTTAAAAATACGCAAGTAAAATCTTATGAACCGAAAGAGCTTGTTAAATCAACTTGAATTAGCTTATGCTCCATTGACAGCATATGAATTCGCAACCATTAAGGATGACCTTCTTGTTGAAAAAGCGCTTGAAAAAGCAAGCCTTTATCTAATTGCTCAAAGACCAGTTATCACTTTCGAAAATGTAATTCCTGATACGACCGCATATCAATTAAACTTTGAAATTCATCAAAGAGGCAATTCAAATATATTGAGATGCCAACTACCATTTGATCAAGAACTTTTTGATTTAATGAAAGACAATGTTGTTGATGTAGCGTTTAACTATCTTGATAGAGATATTAAACAAGAAAAACCACCATTTGGAAATATACATGGGTTCTCACTAGTTAGGCATACGCTAAAAGGAAAAGAATTTATTATTTGGTTCTCACCAGAAAAACTTCTCCAAAATTGGTGGAAGGGACTTATTACTTGTAAAGTTCAAGGTGATTGGAAATCACTTACCAATTACATTGTACATTATGTAGGTAAAGCAACTAAGCAAAGTATATTAAAAAGATTAACTGGACATTCAACGTTTCAAGACATCCTATCTTTGGAAGCACCAGTCACTAAAAAACAATTACCAGCAAATGAAATTGTAATACTTCCTTTTGAGTTTCGAGATAACTTGCAAATCCAATCATTTGGAAAGAATGGAAATTTAAAAGACATGGTTGAATCTTTACAGGAAAAAAATTATCCAGACCAAGAAAAAATATTTCTTGATGCTGAAAAAGCTTTAATTAAAGCCATGCAACCATCTTACAACAAGGAACTATTCAATAATTACCCTGTTAGTAAAGACGGACTATATAGTGAAAATTATGACGCCATTTCATACACATTCATTGACCCAATTGTATTAACATACACCGAAGGTGAAATACGGGGTGGATCAACTTACATTGGCGGGGACGCTATTTTAATTCTCAATAACAAAGAATTCAAACTCGTTAAGCATCAATAAAACTACATAAAACTTTGCCTCCCTAATACATAGAAGCATACAGAATTGCCATCAGCTCTTTGTTGGCTGTTTCGCTTCAGTTCCGTGATTACTGAACATCAACTAGTTCGAAAAGGCAAACTGTTGTCTCAAAATAAACAGACTTTAAAAGTGGAAGACATATACAAACAAATTGTTTCGGATAAAAAGCTTAATGAGAAGTTTAGATTACTAACGCAAAGTAAGCTTTTTGACCCGGCGAGAAATATAATTGAAAATATCGTCAGACTTATGACAGATAAAGATGGCAATTTTGTTCAGCAATTTCAATCTGATGGATTTGATGCAAGGCTATGGGAAATTTACTTATTTGTTCTTTTTAAAGAAATCGGATTTTCCCAAAGCGATAAATATGATAGACCAGATTTTCATTTAATAAAAGGAGATATTGAAATTTTTGTTGAAGCTAGCTTATCAGCCAAGAAAGAAGACGACGTTTTTAGTAAGGAATTTATAGATTCATCTAAAGCAAAAAATGATTTAATAGCTCAGCAAAGGTTAATTGACTATTATATAATTAGAATGGGTAGTGTTTTGTTTTCAAAGCTTAATAAAGAATATTGGAAATTAGATTGGGTAAAAGGAAAGCCTTTGGTTATTGCCATTACTCCTGCACATAACTATTTAGCTTCTTTCTTGCCAGATGCCAAATTAATTGAATACTTATATGGTATTAAACAAAAAGTAAATATTACAAAAGAAGGTGTGGAAAACCTTGGCGCAGAAGTTATAACTGAATTTAAATCAGAGAACAAAGTTATACCAGCTAACTTTTTTGGGCAGAAATTAGCGGAAAATATTAGTGGTGTCTTATTTACTAACAATTCTGATTTGCATAAATTTAACAGAATGGCATATCAATCTGCACTAAGTAAAGAAGAGCTAATAATAGTTAGAGCAGGGGCAAAGTATAATCCTGAGTTAGGAGAGGAAGCTACAGAATTTACATATCAAGTTAAACCTAATCAAGGTATAGAAAATTGGTGCGAAAGCGTAACTTTATTTCACAATCCAAATGCTCTCCACAAAATTAACAAGGGAACTTTCGAATATATTCGACAAGTTTGGCTAGAACCCGACAATACATTCAATGGAATTATGCCAAACGAATTTGTTTTCCATTCAGTAACAGGAGCAATGAAAGTAGAGTAAAAATATACAGATGCTGACAAGCTATAGCCCCAAGCTGAGCTGTTTCTATTAGAGATTTGTGTAGGGTTAAAATTTTATTCTTCGACTTACTCCTTGTGATGATAACCTGTCTTTGCTAATACCCATAATTTTATCAGCAATCTCACAGATTCAATTCGAATATGCAAGAAATCCTTCCCAACTTTATATGTCCGGAGCCCTAGAAAAACCAAAGTATCAGACTGCCCTTTCAAAAAGAAAAGGCAGTCTGATACTTTTATTAGAATGAAGAAATACCAAATCCCTACTTCTTAAAATTCACGACCTGCGCCTGTTTCTGTGCCCGGATGGCCAGTTCCATGGCCAGGAAGCAATGCTCCTGCGGCATAGCGGTTTCGGTGCGATTGATGACGTCGTTGACGAGTTGCTCGCCGTAGGGCAGTTGTACGTTGCTACAGTCGATATAACGCGACTCTTTATTGTCGGTGATAATCAGGTGATTGCCACCGTCGCGCCCGGCGGGGTCGACGTTCTTGCGTAGTTCCATGAAGCCCTCAGTGCCCAGAATGGTCAGTCGGCCGTCGCCCCAGCTTTTGAGTCCGTCGGGGGTGAACCAGTCAACGCGAATGTAGCCCATACCGCCGTCGCCCCGGAGCATCACATCGCCGAAATCTTCAAACTTCGGGTATTGCGGGAAATGGACATTACCCACCTGCGCAGCTACGATATCCGCTTTCTTGGAGCCCGTGAAGAACAGGAACTGGTCGAACTGGTGCGAGGCAATGTCGCAGATGATGCCGCCAAATTTCTTTTTGTCCCAGAACCAGTCGGGGCGGGTTTTGGGGCTCATGCGGTGCGGCCCCAGACCGATGGTCTGAATCACGTTGCCGATCGCCCCCGCTTTGACCAGTTCACCCGCTTTCACGGTGGCCCGGTTTTCGAGCCGTTCGCTGTACATGATCGAGTAAATCCGCTTCGTCTCTTTCTGCACTTTGCGCACCTCGGCGAGTTGTTCGAGGGTGGTAATACCGGGTTTGTCGGTCATAAAATCCTTGCCGGACTTCATCACCCGAACGCCCAGCGGTGCCCGTTCTTCGGGGATGCCGGAGGTCAGCACCAGCTGAATGGATTTATCGTCCAGAATCTCGTTCTCCGACTTCACCTGCTTGGCCTGTGAGAATCGCTTGGCAAAAGGAGCCGCCAACTCAGGCTCTTTGGCATAGAACGAAACGAACTCGCCCCCGCCCCGCATCACCGCTTCGACCTGGCTATTGATGTGCCCGTGGTTGATGCCGATCACGGCAAAGCGAATCCGCGAAGCCGCGACCGGCATCCGGTCGCTGCCCAGCGAACCGGTACGCAGAATAGCCGGTGCGCCAATGGTTTCAATGGGTAAAGATGGCAATACGACCAGACCAGCGGCTGTAGCAATAGTTTCCTTAATAAAGTTGCGCCGATTTGCGCCTTGTGATGAGTCCATGACAATTATTTTTTCTTCGCCAGCTCCAGCGCCTGCGTGGTTGTGTAGTATTTGGCAATCATGTTAGGGACTTCCCAGGCGGGCATTTTACCTGCTTTCAGGTAGTCGATGTATTTCTGTGCCACCCGGCCGAAGTGGGCTTCGTGCCCTTCCTTGTATTTTTCGGGAATGACAACCTCCCAGCCGGAGGCTATTTTCTTCACCTCCACACCGGGGAACTCCTGCTGGATTTTGGGCAGAACCGTTTTCAGGGCACCGGCTATGTCTTTGCTCCCGGCAACGGGTTCGATGTAGAGCGTTGGTTTGTACTTCTGCTCGGCTCCCTGCCGGATAATCAGGTTGGCGTTTGTGCCGCGCATAATGGAGTAATGCGTGTCGCCCGCGCCTTCGGGGGCCTTGTAGGCCCAGGTGACGGATACTTTGGCATGCACACCGCGTAGCGTGTAGTTGATCTCGCCGTTGCTGTACACGCGCAGGATACTGTCTTTGACCACGTCTTTTTTGAGGTAGTCCGGAAACGCATTCTGTTTGGTGATGGCTTTGAACTGGCTTAGGCTCATGTCGGTGGTCCAGCGCCGGGCCGACGTCAGGCTGATGTCTTTCTGGTAGTCGATTGTCTGCTCGGGGAAGCACTCCCACTGCACAAGATCCACCAGGTGCGTGGTTACGTCCACAATGCCTTCGCCCTGCTGTTCTACATCCATGAACCAGGCCGGACGTGTCAGAATGCTGCCCGATACGTTCTTATAAAAATGGTGAACGCTTTCTTTGGTCACGGCGGGTTTGTCGGGCGTACCTTTTTCGAGCGTGCCGAACACCTCGGACTGGAGCGAGAACGCCCGCTGCAGCATGGTCGAGATTTCGTATCGTTCGGTCATGATGTCGTACAGCAGCACCTTGTTTTTTTCGGCGGTGGCAAACGACTCTTTGAGCTTGTCGAAGTTCGATGCGCTGATCACCATTGGTTTATCGGCCAGCACGTTGAAGCCCGCCCCAATGGTTTTCTGGATGTAATCGGTCTTTAGCCGGTTGTTGCCCGCCATCACAACCACATCCCCAGCCGTGGCGACGGACCGTTTATCAGCCAGCATTTTATCCAGAAAGTCAGCGCCTTTATAGACGTCTTCCTTCCAGTGCGTCGGATTCTCGGCGCGGGTGTTGTATCCCTCGATCTTATCGAGGTGCAGTTGCAGGTCGGGCGAATCGGGCGCGTACACATGCACGGTCGAGTCGACACCTTCGTACATGGTTTTCTGGACCAGGGCCGCGTGAAAATGGCCGGGGTCCAGGGTAATCAATCGAAAATCAGCCATACTTTTCTCACTTTTCTCGGACGACTGACAGGCAGTAACTAAAGCAGCCAGCAACAGGCTACCAACGGCGGGTATTAACTTCATTGAAGTTGGTTTAAGCTTGAAAATGAATACAAACCTATAAGGTCTCGAAGACCTTATAGGTTTAAACGATTACTTCGCCGAGGCCACCATCTTAATGGCATACGGTGCCCGCTGGGGGCGCGACAGGAGCTTGTTGGCTTCGGGATCGTTTTTGAACTGCTCTTTTTTGGGGTCCCAGTAGAGTTTGCGGTTCAGCTTCATGGCCGCGTGGTGCAGCAAACAGGCCGAACACGAGCGGTGGCCCACTTCGGCGGGGGCAATCGGCTCTTTGCGGCTTACGATGCTCTCCAGCCAGTTGCCGTGGTGCTCTTTGCTGACGGGCAGATGGATTTCGTTTGGGCCAATAACCGACGTCAGAATTTTCGGGTCGCTGGCGTCGAGCTTTTTGGCAGCATTCTGCTTGGCAATCGGGTCGCTGGCCGTTACGGCGGCATCACCCCGCGATACAAAGATCCAGCCCTCCGTTCCTTCAAACCGCACGCCGTTGGCGATCTCGTTCGTCACGATCATGTGGACACCATTTGCGTACATGGCTTCGGTGCGGAAGATGCCGTGAACATCCCACAACCCGTGTTTTGGAAAATCGGCTTTTCCCCAAATTTCGACCGGGCCGGTGTATTCGGTATTCATGGCCCAGTGCGCCGAATCGACGTGGTGAGCGCCCCAGCCGGTAATCATCCCGGCCCCGAACTGCTCACAGCGGAGCCAGCCCGGCCGGTCGAAGTCGGCTTGCGGATGCACCCGTTTCTCGGTGTAATACACTTCGGGCGTAGTGCCCAGCCACATGTCGTAGTTGAGGTTTTTGGGTACGGGCATCTGCGGTTCTTCGTCGCCCGATGGGTCGCCGGGGAGACCAACGTACACCGTTTTCAGCTTACCGATCCGGCCATTACGCACCAGTTCGGCGGCATAGCGAAACTGTTCTGATGAGCGTTGCTGACTACCCACTTGCACAATCTGCCCCGATTTCTTCACGGCATCGGCCATCATGCGTCCTTCGGCAATGGTGAGTGATGCCGGTTTCTGCATGTATACGTCCTTTTTGGCGCGAACGGCATCAATCACGATGGGCGCGTGCCAGTGATCGGGGGTGCTGACCAGCACAGCGTCGATGTCTTTATTCAGCAGCAATTCGCGATAGTCGGTATAGACCCGAACGCCGTCGTAATCCTTGCCCGTTTTCTTGGCATAAACGCCGTTAACGAGCTGTTTGGCGGATTCAGCGCGATTGCTGTCGAGGTCGCAAACGGCCATGATCAGCGCGTTATCATATTGCCAGACGCCGGGCATATCATGCCCGCGCGAAATGCGGCCGGTACCAATGGCCCCTATATTAATTCGGTTGCTGGGGGCATTTTTACCGAATACAGAAGCCGGGACAATGGTTGGAAAACCACTGATAACGGCCGTAGAAGCCAGGGTTCCTTTAGCCGTCAAATCGAGAAACTTTCTCCGGGTGACGAGCGATTTTTTATCGGATGCCATAAGCAGCAGGGTTCAGAGTCTTTATATGATATAGTAAGAATAAGGCAGCTGATTTTTACTACTACTCGGAAGGCCATATCACAACAACCCGGCATACGTATGATCAGGTGCAATGTTACATCTTCCTACCCCTTCCGTCTTACGGCTGTATAAACGCAACTTGTGTATCAATCGCTGATGGATATCCATCACCCACCGTAACATATGCCACAACGCTGTCTTTTGTTCCTCTTTCTGACTGGGCTCTGCTCCTCCTGCATGTTTGGTTCCTACCCATCCGGTTATCCGTCGCAGGGTGGTCAGCAGTTACCAGACGACACCTATCCTAACTCGGGTAACCAGCCCGGTAACGGTCGCGCGGCCGACCCTGGCGTAACGGTCAACAGCATTCGGCTAACACGGGATTACACCATTCTGAATTTGACGTTTACGAATAAAAATCAACCGAGAGTAGACAAAAATGGGGAGCCAGCTGATCGGGAGTTCGTCGAGTTTGACCCATCGGGCCAGCTAGTGGCGGCTAACGGTGCCCGTAAGTTTGGTTTTCTGAAAGTAGAAGGCATTCCGGTTAAATCAGAACGCCCTAACCGGGACAGATTCGGACAACCTCTGCCGAGCGGACTCATCACACGCCCCGGCGACCAGGTTACGTTTACGCTCTATTTCGAGCGATTAGACAAAGGGCTGGAAAATTTCGACCTGTTCGAATGCAACGATTATGACCAGATCGTTTGCTGGAATATCTACAACCTGCGCGTTAGCAATCCCGCCGACGTAGTTGTCTATGCGCCACCCACTACGCCAGCCCCGGCACCCACACCTGTTCCCAAACTGCCTAAAAAGCAGACCCCACTACCGCAGCCATCCGGCGAATCGGGCGGTGAAATGGAGATTCCAAAGAAAGAAACGCCCAAACCCGCTCCAGCTCCTGTACCCACGCTGGTGGCCGTATCGGGCATTGTCAGCGATGCCAAAAATAAACGGCCCGTTACGGCAACCATCGACTATCAACTATCGGCCAGCAAACAGGCCATCGACTCGGTGCAGAGTTTTGCCTCAACGGGTGCCTACCGGATGAGCCTCAACAAAGGGCAGGTATACACCTACATCGCATCGGCGCGTGGGTATCAGTCGGCCAGTGGTGTACTGGATTTAAGCAAAGTGGCCGGTGGTCAAAAGCTGACGCGCGACATTGCGCTGACGCCCCTGGCGGTAGGAGACAAGGTCACGCTCAAGAATATTTATTTCGAGATGTCGAAGTCCGACCTGCTGTCGGCCTCCTTTGCCGAATTGAACAAACTGGTCTCCATGATGCAGGACAACCCGAAGATGACCATCCGGCTCGAAGGACATACCGACATTATTGGCGACCATGACAAGAACCTGCAACTCTCCCGCGACCGGGTCATTGCCTGCCAGCGGTACCTGGTTCAGCAGGGCATTGATGTAGATCGCATTCAGACCATCGGCTACGGTGATACGCGCCCTATTCTGACCAAAGGCACCGATGAAGAACGGAAAGTGAACCGCCGGGTCGAATTTGTCATTCTGGCGATCTGATGGCCGCGCAACCCGACAATCCACCAACTTGACCAGGATTGAACTATTTGGTATTTTTAGCCGTATTTCGACAAAAGCTAACTCTTCTACCATGACAGTCGCCGAAGAATTAATACAGGAAGGACGCGAACTGGAGCGTCAGCAGAACAAGATCAAGTTCATCACCGCTATGCTGAAGTTGAACCACGATGCCGTTGCAATTGCCTCGGCGACCGAACTGCCGCTGGACGAAGTAAAGGCTATTATTGGCGAAATTAACCGCTCCAATACCCCATAAGGTTTGCACTGGGTTATCCATATCCCTGAAGCGAACCACGGTGGTTCGCTTTTTTGTTGACTATCAACAGCGCTTTGCCCTAGGGAAGTAGCCAGCCTATGCCATCTATTTCCCTATCTTTGCACTTATTTTTTAACCGCCCAATTGGCATCGGTTGTCAAATACGGACCAATTGGCGCGTATGATCCTCTCAGACGTGACCTATCAGCAATATGAGTCCCTCGATTATGCGCAGATCGCAGCCGAGGTTTTAACGTACTGGAACCAGAATGAGGTTTTCGAACAGTCGGTTTCCATCCGCGAAGGGAAGCCCAGCTTCACCTTTTATGAAGGCCCACCTTCGGCTAATGGCGCTCCGGGTATTCACCACGTGATGGCTCGGACGATCAAGGATATTTTCTGCCGTTACAAAACGCTCAAAGGCTTTCAGGTCGAGCGGAAAGGCGGCTGGGATACGCACGGCCTTCCCATTGAACTACAGGTTGAAAAAGAGCTGGGCATCACCAAAGATGATATCGGCAAACCCGAATCGGAAGGTGGTATCAGCGTGGAGGAATACAACCGTAAATGCCGCGAAACGGTTATGCGGTTTACTGACCAGTGGAACGACCTGACCCAGAAAATGGGCTATTGGGTTGATCTCGAAAACCCGTATGTCACCTACAAAAACGAATACATCGAGTCGGTCTGGTCGCTGCTGAAAAAGCTATATGACCAGAACCTGCTCTACAAAGGATACACTATCCAGCCCTATTCGCCCAAGGCCGGTACGGGGCTAAGTTCGCATGAACTGAACATGCCCGGCACCTACAAGGATGTTCGGGACACGACCATTGTCGCGCAGTTCAAGGTGAAACCCAGCGGTAAGTCGGGCTTCCTGTTCTTCGACTCGGCCGATGCCGACATCTACATCCTGGCCTGGACGACCACGCCCTGGACGCTGCCAGCCAACTCGGCCCTGACCGTTGGCGCCAACATCGACTACGTAATGGTAAAAACGTTCAACCCCTACACGCACATTCCGGTACATGTGGTGATGGCCAAAAATCTGGTTGGCCGTTGGTTGAACGAGAAAGCACAGGTCGATTCCGTCAACAGTCCAGCCTTCGACGCTTATTTACCGAATGACAAAGTGATTCCCTGGGCACTGGTTTCCGAGTTTAAAGGCCAGCATCTGGAAGGCATCGAATACGAACAGCTGATGCCGTATGTACAACCCGACAAACCGGCCTTTAAAGTTATCCTGGGCGATTTCGTAACAACGGAAGACGGTACAGGTATCGTGCATACGTCGCCAACCTTTGGTGCCGACGACTTCCGGGTCGCGCAGGCAGCGGGCATCCCGGCGATCATGGTGAAGGATGAAACCGGCAAGGATGTCCCCATTGTGGATAAACACGGTCTTTTCGTGAAAGAGATCGGTGAGTTTGCCGGGCGGTATGTCAAGGAAGAATACTATTCGGATGAGGAGCGCGAAGACCCGGAGTTCAAACCGACCGACGTGCTCATCGCCATCAAGCTAAAGGAAGAAAACAAAGCCTTCCGGGTTGAGAAGTACGAACACCCCTACCCGCACTGCTGGCGCACCGACAAACCGATCCTGTACTACCCGCTCGATAGCTGGTTTATCCGGACGACGGCAAAAAAAGACCGGCTCGTTGAGCTGAACAAGACAATCAACTGGCAGCCCGAGAGCACTGGCACGGGTCGTTTCGGCAACTGGCTCGAAAACCTCGTCGACTGGAACCTCAGCCGCAGCCGTTTCTGGGGCACTCCCCTACCCATCTGGCGTAGCGAGTCAGGCGAAGAAGTGTGCGTGGGATCGGTAGCTGAGCTGGTTGAAAAGAGCAAAAGTGCGAATGAGCGAATGAGTGAATGGGTTCAGGAAGGCAAAATCGAATACCAGGCCTACATTGACAAAAACCAGGCGTTCCTGGCGGCTCATGCAGACGGTTCATACGATTTGCACCGCCCTTATTCCGACGAAATCTATTTCGTTTCAGACAGCGGCCAGGTGATGCAGCGTGAATCCGACCTGATCGACGTTTGGTTCGATTCGGGCGCGATGCCGTATGCCCAGTGGCATTATCCGTTCGAGAACGAAGATGTGTTCAAAAAAGCGTTCCCGGCTGATTTTATCTCCGAAGGTGTCGACCAGACGCGGGGCTGGTTCTTTACGCTTCACGCCATTGCCGGTATGCTGTTCGATTCAGTAGCGTTCAAAAACGTGGTATCAACGGGGTTGGTGCTGGACAAGAACGGCAACAAAATGTCGAAGCGGCTCGGCAACGCGGTGAATCCGTTCGAGACGCTGGACAAGTACGGGGCCGATGCGACGCGCTGGTACATGATCACCAACGCCGAACCTTGGGACAACCTGAAATTCAATACCGACGGCATCGGCGAGGTGCAACGGAAACTGTTCGGCACGCTGTCGAACACCTATAACTTCTTTGCCCTTTATGCCAACCTGGACCACTTCACGTTTAGCGGACGCACCGTGCCCGTGGCCGAACGTCCGGAACTCGACCGCTGGATTCTGTCCAAGCTGCAATCGCTGATTCTGGAAGTCGAGCAGCAATTCGACAGCTACAACCCAACCAAAGCCGGACGGGCGGTTCAGGATTTCGTGAATGATCAACTGTCTAACTGGTACGTTCGGTTATCACGTCGACGCTTCTGGACAGGGGCCGCGCCCGACGGCGAACTGACCACCGATAAACGGGCGGCTTACGAAACCCTGCACGAATGTTTATCGACGGTCGCCCAGCTGATGTCGCCCATTGCGCCGTTCTACGCCGACTGGCTATACCGGAATCTGAACGAAGGCGCGGTTTCCGTTCACCTGACCGATTTCTCCGTTGGTGACCACGTCCTGATCGATGCCGAGCTGGAACGGTCGATGGAGTTGGCTCAGCAGGTTTCGTCGCTGGTTCACTCACTGCGCAAAGGGCATAAGCTGAAAGTGCGTCAGCCGTTGAGCCGTGTGCTGGTACCCGTTCTGAACACCGACACCCGCCGTCAGATTGAGCACGTCACGCCGATCATCATGTCGGAGGTGAACGTAAAGGCAGTTGAGTTTGTCGACGATGCCAGCGGCATTCTCAAGAAGAAAGTGAAGCCGAATTTCAAGGCGCTGGGTCCGAAATTCGGCAAGCAGATGAAAGACGTAGCCGCTGGTATAACGGCTATGAGCGCAGAGGAACTGAAGGGTCTGGAACAAACCGGCGAATTTGTTATCCCATCGCTCAACCAGTCCATCACCCTGGCCGATGTCGAAATACTGACGGAAGATATTCCGGGTTGGCTGGTGGCCAGTGAAGACGGCATCACCGTGGCGCTGGACGTAACCCTGAGCGACGAACTGCGTGGCGAAGGCATTGCCCGCGACTTTGTAAACCGGATTCAGAACCTGCGTAAAGACCGCGATTTCTCGGTAACCGATAAAATCCGGATTACACTGGAAAACAACCACGACCTGCTCGCCAAAGCGGTTGAAAGCAACAGTGATTACATTCGGCAGGAAGTGCAGGCCGTTTCGCTCGATCTGGTCAGTGATCTGAACGGATCGCCCGCAGTTGCCGAAATTGAGATGGACGAATTTCAGTTACGTGTTCTTGTCGATAAAGCATAATTCGATCATTACACTAATCTGACCTATTAAAAAGTCATCCCATAACCGGGGTGACTTTTTGCTTTTCGACTACGTTCGCGAACTAACGAATACCAAAGACCAATAGTTAACGCAAGTTCTTTTACAACGGCACGAATGTTGTACACAGGCATGTATCAGTTTTCATAAAATCGATACATTAAACGCCTAATACTTTGGTCGATTATCTACGCACTACATTACACTCATTCATCAATAATTATCAGGCTGTTATGTGGCGGCTGCGTGAGTGTTCGCTCAATGATGAGCAATTGGGGATTGCCGTTGGCTTAAGCGGGAACGCCATCCGGAACCGACGTTCTAAACCCGATCTATGGAAGCTATCGGATGTTGAACGGCTGGCCAACCACTTTGCGTTGCCCGTAACCGCCTGCGTTCAATTGAATCAGGTACTTCTCGACTTACCCAATACCTTAAAAAGCCTTCCGCCCGAGGAGCGAAGACGGGTTGAACGTCAACTACTTTTTAAGCTAAGTCAGTTAGAATCGTATAACCAGAGCGATTGGCCGGTACGGTATTTACTTCGGATGCATCAGGCATTGATCAATAACAAATAGTTACTCACTTACATTCAGGTTAACGTTCTGATCTTAGGATGTTACTCGCGCCAAATGTACCTTTACGGTAGATTTAGTGACCACTGTAACGATGAACGTACGTTTTTACTTACCCATAAGTGTCCTTTTAGTTATTAGTCAATTTGCGGCCGCTCAAGCCCCTAAACTCGTCCGGGGGCCCTATCTGCAGGTTGTCACCCCAACGTCGGTCGTCGTTCGCTGGCGTACCGATCAGCCAACAACGGGCCGGGTCTGGTTTGGCATATCGGCAAGCTCATTGACAGAGACCATCCGCGAATCGCAGCCAGCCCTTGAGCACAGCCTGACCCTCACGGGCCTGCAATCTGCCACCCGGTATGCCTATGCCGTTGGCTTCGATGATACCCAACTAACAAATGGACCGGATTATTACGTAAAAACGGCGCTACCCGCCGGCGATACCAGACCTGTACGCTTATGGGCATTAGGCGATTTCGGCAACGGTTCGGAAAACCAGCGAAACGTCTATCAGGCTTATCAGAAGGCTACCGCCAACCGCCCAGCCGACCTTTGGCTCTGGCTCGGCGATAACGCCTACTCATTCGGCTTTGAGGATGAATTTCAGCAGTATGTATTTTCCGTTTATCCACAAACGTTACGCAACACACCACTTTTTATAACGCCCGGCAATCACGATTACGCTGATAGCGAAACCAACTTCAACGTTGCTTATTACAAGCTGTTTTCTTTCCCGGAAAAAGGCGAATCGGGTGGCGTTCCCTCCGATTCTAAGTCCTACTATTCGGCCGATTATGGCAATGTTCACCTCGTTTCGCTCGACTCGCAGGGCCGACCGGATGGACAGTACCGGTTATATGATACTACCTCTTCTCAGGTACAGTGGTTAAAACGTGACCTGGCGGCCAATAAACTTCCGTGGACAATCGTCATTTTCCACCATCCCCCTTACAGCAAAGGCGGTCATAACTCCGATACGCAGCTGTCTATGAAACTACTCCGGGAAAATTTGACCCCAATTCTGGAACGATACGGTGTAGACCTGGTCCTTAACGGGCATAGCCATGGCTACGAACGAACTTACCGGATTAAAGGCCTTCGGGGTTTGGCCAATACGTTCGACAAAGCAGATCATATCGCCGAGACGACAACGGGACGGTATGATGGCTCGCCCAACTCCTGCCCTATTCTCACCAAAGGCCAGGGTACCGTTTATATTGTTAATGGCTCTGGTGGTCAAGTTGGCGGGCAATCTCCCGGCTTTCCGCACCCGGCCACCGTATATAACAACACAACACTCGGAGGCTCGATGCTGCTGGACGTAACCGACAATCGGCTGGACGCTCAACTGGTCATGGCTGACGGCTCCGTGCAGGACAAGTTCACCATCATGAAAAATGTGAACAAAACACCCTCCTTAACGGCCGAATACGGCGACACGCTTCAGCTGACAGCTTCCTGGATGGGCAACTACCGATGGCCGGACGGCAAGACCAGTCGAAGCATCCGGTATGTGGCCGACCAGTCGGGTACAATTCCGATCGCCGTCACCGATGATCGCCAGTGCCTGACCGACCAATTTACCATCTCCGTACAGCAGCCGCCAAAATTGACAACCAAAATAGCGACCCCGGCTACTTTTTGCGCCGGAAGTCCTGTTGCGTTCATCACTACGCTTGAAAACACGACCAAAGCTGGTAGCTGGCAATATGATGTGTTATTATCCGATGCTTCGGGAAACTTCACACCCGAACAGATCATTGGGTCAGGTACGTTAAGTGCCCTGAAAGCCACCCTGCCCATTGGCCTACTGCCCGGAACAGGGTATAAGTTGCGGATAAGACCGCGTGGCATTCCCTATGTTCAACTTGTTGCGAGCGATGTTTTCGCGGTAAAACCTGCCCCAACAGCGACCTTAACCGGCTCCACAACCGCGTTACAGGGACAATCGGTTTCACTAACAATCAACTTCACTGGTGATGGCCCCTGGCGGGGTAGCCTGTCGGACGGTACGACGTTTATAGGAGAGGTTAACCCGATGATTGTGACGCGTCAACCCGAGAAAACTACGCAGTATACAGTGACGCGTGTTGAGAATAGCTGTGGGGTAGGCACCGCATCGGGAGAGGCTACAATAACTATACTTCTCCCAACGGCTGAACAACCGTTTGCAGGTGGCCAGTTGAACGTTTATCCTAATCCGGCTCATGAACTGGTCTTCGTTGAACTGGAAACAACGCAAAAGAAAGATGTGAGCCTGACGCTGTTTAATGCACAGGGGCACTCTGTATTTCAAAAGCAGTTTGGGCGGGTTACGTCAATTTCTGAATCCATTCAACTACCCGCTGCGACGGGCGTGTACCTGCTCACCATTCAGGCTGGGCAAAGTAAGGTAATTAGGAAAATAGTGAAGCAGTAGCCGTGTAATCGCGAACGCTGGCGCGGGCATTCGCCCGTGCCAGCAACTCTTTATAGAACCTGGCCGAGCCCGAATAGAATAACGAACAGCAGCGTGGTAAGGGCCAGCTGACCCAACCGGGCGTTTAGCTCAACGGGGCGGTTGTGCGTGGCAACGGCGCGGCCATTCAGGAAAAATAACGGAAAAGCTAATACGTACAGGTATCCCAGCGCCGAAGCATCCGTAAAAAAGGAATAGATAAGCGCGCAGACCATACCGGCAATAAGTAACCCCCAGTGATAACGAATGGCGAGTGGCAGACCAAGCCGCGCCGGAATGGACCGCTTACCCGTCATGGTATCGGTTTCGATATCGCGAATGTTGTTGATGTTCAGTACACCGGTGGCAAACAGGCCAACACTGGTAGCAGGAAGCAGTAACAGCGGGCTAAATGACAGGGTATATAAAAAATACGTGCCTAGTACCCCCACCCAACCAAAGAAAATGAGCACGGCAATGTCGCCGAAACCAGCGTAACCGTATGGGCGTTTGCCATTGGTATACCCAATAGCCGCGGCAATGCTGAGCAATCCCAGCACGAAGAAAAACCAAAAGATCCTGGGTTCTACCGAATAAAAGGCAACAGACAGCAACCCGATTCCACACACTAGGGAGAGAACGGACATCAGGATTATGCCCCGGAGCATGGCCTCTTTAGTAATATCGCCGGTAGCAACAGCCCGGCGGGGGCCTACCCGCAACTCGGTATCTTTGCCCGAAACGGCATCGCCATAATCATTGGCAAAGTTGGATAGTATTTGCAGGAAAATCGTTGTCAGCGCAGCCAGTACAGCTATTTTCCAGTCGAAATGCTGGTTGGCGAAAGCCAGAAAACTGCCAAGAATAATACTGGCCAGGGCCAGCGGTAACGTACGCGGCCGGGCAGCCGCAATCCAGCTCTTCATCATTTTGAAAAGCGAAAGAGCGAACGAGTGAAAAAGCGAAAAGCAGTATGTGGCTTTTCGCTTTTTCACTCGTTCGCTCTTTCGCTATTAAATACCTACTGCTTTTTTAAACTCTTCATCAGTTGGCTTCACTTTCGATGCGAAGAAATTCGTCAGTTCGCCTTTTTCGTTGATAACGTATTTGCAAAAGTTCCAGGTTGGTACCTTATCGTTCCAGCCGTTCATCGACTTGTCGGTCAGCCACTTGTATAAAGGAGCCTGGTCATCGCCCAGTACCGATACTTTCTCGAACATGGGGAAGGTTACACCGTAGTTCTTCTGGCAGAAGGTAGCGATTTCTTCGCTGCTGCCGGGCTCCTGGCTGCCAAAGTTATTGGCAGGAAAGCCAAGCACGACAATCTTATTACCGTGTTCTTTGTAAAACTTCTCCCAGTCGGCGTACTGTGGGGTGAAACCACACTTCGAAGCGACGTTCAGGATAACAACCTTCTTGCCTTTGTAGGCTTTCAGGGCTACGGGCTTACCATCGAGTGAGTTTACAGTGAAATCATACAGACTTTTAGCGGGAGCAACCGCATTGGCAGGGGCTGCAATGGCTTCACTTTTGTTACTGAAGATGCCTTTGACGAGTGTTGAAAGTGACATAAAACTGGTGAGGGTCGCAATCACTACGACGCCGATTAAAGTAAAAACTAAATTCTTTTTCATGGTTAGTTTTTCGTTTTGGTAGAATTTGGCAATAGTTATTTAAAAGTACTGAATTAGAACCGACTAACTACATTTTCGATGGCACTTCTATGCCCAATAAACCCATTGCCTTACGAATAGTTTCACCAACCAGTTTCGATAAAACAAGGCGGCTGTGCAGCTTTACCGAATCCGTTTCTTTCAGAATGGACAGCTTATCATAGAACTGATTGAATGTCTTCGCCAGATCGTATGCGTACTGAGCAATGTAAGACGGTGCATAAGCTGCTCCGGCTTCGGCAATCCGCTGTGGATATTGGCTCAGCATCAAGATTAGCTGCTGCTCAACGTCGTCTAACCCAGTGGCCATCACGGTACCGTCCAGCGTTACACCCGTTTCGGCAGCTTTTCGCAGGATGGACTGAATCCTGGCATGAACGTACTGAATATAAGGTCCCGTGTTTCCGTGCAAATCAACCGATTCGGCGGGGTTGAACTGCATCCGTTTCTGTGGGTCGACTTTCAGTAGGTAGTATTTCAGCGCTCCTAAGCCAAGCATCTGAAACAACGCTTTTTTCTCCTCGTCGCTGAACTCATCAAGCTTACCTTTAGCCGCTTCATCGGCCGCGTTCGATGCGGCATCCGTTGTCTCCTGAATCAAATCGTCCGCATCGACAACGGTACCCTCGCGGGATTTCATCTTGCCCGTTGGCAAGTCGACCATACCGTACGAGAGGTGATACAACCCATTGGCATAGGGACGACCTAACCGCCGAAGAATAGCGAACAGCACATTGAAATGGTAATCCTGCTCATTACCCACCACCCAGATCTGGCGGTCGCTGCCAAAATCCTGAAATTTCAGATCTGTAGTACCAAGGTCCTGAGTTATATAAACGGATGTACCATCGCCCCGCAACACGAGTTTCTGGTCCAGCCCCTCTTCCGTCAGGTCAATCCAGACGGAGCCATCATCTTTACGATAAAAGACACCCTTCTGGATTCCCTCTTCAACAATTTCTTTGCCGAGCAGATAGGTGTTTGATTCGTAGTAAGTCTTGTCGAAGCTGACGCCAATGCTTTTGTAGGTAACGTCAAAACCGGCATATACCCAGTTGTTCAGTTGTTTCCAGAGCGCAACCGTTTCGAGGTCGCCCTGTTCCCAAAGGCGAAGCATATGCTGTACTTCCTGCATGAGTGGCGCGGTCTTTTCGGCTACTTCTTTGGTAGTCCCCTGCGCCACCATCTCCTCGACCTGCACTTTGTACGCTTTGTCGAAGAGAACGTAGTATTTACCGATCAGGTGGTCGCCTTTGAGACCCGACGTTTCCGGCGTTTCCCATTGGCCCGACGCATCGCTGCCAAACATCCGGTAAGCCAGCATGGATTTACAGATGTGTACGCCCCGGTCGTTGACAATACATGTTTTGACAACATCGTAGCCATTGGCTACCAGAATACGGCTCACCGAATCGCCCAGGAAGTTATTTCGCAAATGCCCCAAGTGCAGCGGCTTGTTGGTGTTGGGCGACGAAAACTCAACCATCACCGACTGGCCTTTCGACGGCAGTGTACCGAACGAGGCATCGGTGGCCATATCGTTCAATACCTCAACCCAGGCCGAATCGGCCAGGCTAATGTTCAAATAACCCTGTACGACGTTGAATTTGCTAACAACCGGGCTGTTTTCGACCAGCCAGTTGCCGATTGCCTGACCAATTTGGGCAGGTGCCTGACGAAGGAATTTGGTGTAAGGGAACGTAACGAAGGTGTACTGTCCTTCAAATTCTTTTTTGGTGGGCGAAAGCTGCACCTCACCGGCATTGCCCGGATAGAGTTCGGCAATTGCCCGTGTAATATCGGCTTGTACGATTGACTGAGTATCCATTATCCGCAAAAGTACGAAATGTAACGTAAGTAGCGTGGCTGGAAAGACGCGTAGCCACACACCAGTTGTCAAATAATAACAGTCACGCTACTACCGGTTTCCATCGCTGTAGCGCACCGTCTGCGCTGCATCAGGGCGTCAGCACTGTTGTACCTTCGGCAACAGTCTTGATTTTTTCCTTTGTAAAAAATACCGGGAAATAGCTGTTCTCGGCCCAGATCGGGAATAAATCGCCGTAATGCGGACTCTCGGGATTGCCGGACTGGCCGGGTGTGTTGATGCCCAGCGTTTTGTCCCAGTCCTCGGTATCCACCAAAATCCGGAAGGAGGCACCATGCGTCTGGTTGAGGTCGTTGCCCGTAGCATTCACCGTTTCGGCATAACCACCGCGTGACACGGGACCGAAGTTTATTTTTTGCCGCATGGCCTTATCGACCAGATTACTCATCGGGTGTGTGATGGTAATGTGTTTGTTTTTGCGCTGCCCGTACGACCAGTCGTCCATATCGGCCCCCAGTCGTTTGGTCAACTCTGCTACGGCCCGGTCCAAACAGGTCAGCAGCAAACTATCGCGGCCGGAGGTTGGCACGAGTAAGGCATCGTAAACCCGCTTGGTAGGCAAAGTTTTAAAATACGGCTGGGCTACTTCAGGTACTTTTTCCTGATAAACAGCCTGCTTCAACTGGCCCTCCCAGGCTACATAAATAGACGCTGCAACAGAATTGGGCGTCAGTTTGTAGTCCCACCGGCGGAGGTAACTAAGCGCCTGTTCGGTACGGTCGTTGAGCGACGCCAGATTTTGCAATAACGGCACCAGTGTTCGGGCCGGAATGGATAGATAATCGGCCTGCAACGCCATAAAATCGACCATCGTTTTCCGGGTTCCGTCGTTTAGGACTTCTTCAATACGATGCGCCCGCGAGGGGCTTGCCCAGGTCCAGCCAAGAGCATCCCGGTGCGGGTAGTTGGTGGCGGTCAGGTTATTGTTGGCCGTAGCCACGTAGCCTTCGGGTGGGTTAAGTTTATTCGGCAACTGGTCGATGGGCAGAAAACCACTCCACTCGAACCGGCCGTCTCCCGGTACGGGTACCAGTCCTGTAAAGTTTTTCCGAATGGGAGCCAGCCCCACCGACTGCCAACCGATGGTGCCGGTTTTATCGGCCCAGATCATGTTTTCGCCCGGCACCCGACTGTACAGACACGCTTTCCGAAACTCCATCCAGTTGCGGGCCTGATTCATACGTAAGCTGGCCAGATACGGCGCAGAACCGATCTCCAGCCCACCCGACCGAATGGCATAGGCTTTGTGATGTTTCGCATCCTCAAACACTACCGGCCCGTGAAGGGTGTACTTGAGTATGGTAGTTACCGGCTTTCCGCCCTTTACGGGAATCGTTTCCGTAAAGGTTTTCATTGTTAACCAGCGATAGGTTGTCCCTTTGCCTTTATATCGGTACTGGTTTGGATTAGCGGGATTGGTTTCGTAGACGTATAAATCTTCGTTATCCGTCTCAAAAATGGTCAAGCCCCACGCGCCGTAGTCGTTATGCCCGATCGACACGCCTGGTAGCGTTGGCTCTCCGGCCCCAACCACATTCCAGCCCGGCGTGGATGCGCCCAGCGTGGATGCGCCCGGCGCATTGAGATGAACCCAGTAGCGCAGCGAAGGCGTTGACTGTGCCCGGTGCGGGTCATTGGCCAACATTGGATAGCCGCTGGCCGATTTATCACCCGAAATAACCCAGTTATTGGAGCCAACGTATTGTTTATCGGCCTCGAAACCTCGGTTTAGGCTGGCTTCATCCTCGTCGGCCTTTGTCGACTGCCCTCTGAATTTAAGCGGCAGACGGAACGCTTCGTAGAGTTCCAGAATTGGCTGAAATAGTTCGTCGCCGTTTACATGAAGCGTCAGATCGGGTGCTGGAGACGTCGTGGTTGGCAAGGTCGATTGTGGGTGAAACCATTGCAGTTCGCGGAGTTTATCGGCACCAATCAAGTTGACCAGCCGCCCGTAGTTTAGCTCCTCCCGAACGTTATACATCAGTCCTTGATGGCGGCTGATAACGACTTCGGGCGTCCAGAAACCGGGTTTCGTATCGAGCACCCGAAACTCGAACGGTAGCTTTTCGGGCGTTTTCAGAATTTCGGTAACGTAAGCATTGATACCTGCCACAAACGCCTTTACAATCTGCGGCCCGTGCGGGTGATAATGCAGGAGTTCTTTATCAATGTCAGCGGGGGTCGCATTGGGCTTGTACCGAAACAGGCGGGTGCCGATGTCCCGCTTTATTTCCTGCGGGCCGAGCAGTTCGGCCACGGTTCCGGTAGCCTGCCGACGCCAGATTTCCAGTTGAAACAGCCGGTCCTGAGCCGCCGAATAGCCCTGGGCAAAGAACAGGTCGTGTTCATTTTTGGCATAGATATGATTGACACCCCACCGGTCACGAATAATTTCAACGGGCTGCCGTAGGCCAGCCGTGCGTATCGTTTGACTGGATTGAGCCCGGCAATAAGCTGATGAAATGATAATAAGGAAAAGAAGTAGTTGACGCATACCCTTGCTTAATTTGTGAGTAAGATAGCCAACAATCGCCATTTGCAACGCGCTGAGGGAATTTTACGATGGTAACACAACTACGTAATCAGGCAGAGTAGGGTACATTTTATTGACCACAGAGTCCCTACAACGGCGGACTCTGTGGTTAAATTTCCTTATGTACTTATTTTGTCGTATCAATGCATAAAAAAAAGTCGAAAACGTAATGAAAAACAGCTATTCTGCATTCGCTATCAGCTTTCTGGTGACGTTGACAGGCTGCTCGAACGTGTACATACAGTCCAATGTAAACCGGGAGGATAAGACGGACTTTACTCGCATTCTGGTGGTGTCGAACTTAACCCGTGCCAACCCTACTTATCTGGCCTCGTTTCAAACGGCCTTTCCGCAAGGCTATCAGGTGTGCAGTGTATCGAACAGCCCGCTTTCATTCGATAGTCCGCAGGAGGCTATCCAAAAGCAGCAGCAAACTTGCCATAGTGAAGTGATGCTCACTATTGATTTCAGTCGGAATTATTTATCAGGATATGGAAAATACATTTCGTCGAACGATGAGCTATTGCTGCAATTGATCAACATTTCTAACGGAAAGCCCTTTTGGAAAGCGGTGGTCACGACAAGCGGAAGTAACGAAGTGCCAGCCAATAAGGTAGTTAACCAGCTTATTGAAGACGGGATCATTAAAGGAACCCTCCCTGGTCAGAAATACTACCGTTCCGATTATTAACAGGTCGGTATATGACTGGCGATGGGCCGTTTCGTTTCAGAAGCCGGGCTCCTACAGCAAACATGAATCGTCCCGAAGCGTAGCTAGATCGCTATACTTCGGGACGATTCATGTTTGTCGACTAGTTATACCCTACTTCACGCTGCTCAGGTACGTCTTGTTTCCGTTCTTGTTGATATAATACTTACCTCCTCGCGGGCCGGTCATTACTTTTTCTCCGTTCGGGCCTTTCTGCGATGGATCGACCGGCGCTTTGTAATCAGCGGGTGTCGCCTTTTCTTCCTTCATTTTCGGCATGGATGCGTTTGCCGACTTACTCATTTTATCGTCTTTCAAGCCAGCATTATCAGCTTTCTTAACCGCCTTGTCTGGTGTAGCAGCCGCGGCAGTAGCACCATCAGTTGCTGCTTTCTTGGCAGCTTTAGCAGCCCTTGCAGCAGCCATTCGGTCATTTACGGCCGCTTGTTTTGCCGCATCCGTTGCTGCGCTTACATCGGCTTTAGCTTCCTTAGCCTCTTTCTTCCCTTCCTTGGCTGCGTCTTTTGCGGCTTTGGTTTCCGCTTTGGCAGCTGCTTTCGCCGACGCGTCAGCTTCGCTCATTTCTTTTTTTGCCTTGCTTTTTCCTGGTTTGCTGTCCTGAGCAACACCATTCATAGCCATAAGCATGCTTAAAGACAAGCATAGAGTTAATAGCTTCGTTTTCATCGTGATTAAATGGGTTTGTACGTGTATAAAACCTTTTGCGCCTTTTAGACGGGGCGATTCTCATAAAATCACATCTCCCGCCGTGAAAACGACCTATTTTTTTCTTAAATTTGATATAGCCTTAGTAAGCTGTTAGTCAGGGTCTATATACTTATCCTGTAAAATAATTTGGCCAGCTAGGCTCACTTATCCTGCTCACCAGTAGAGAAATGACCGTTTCAACAGCCCATACCCAGCAGCCCGCCGACTACCTCAAACGCTATTACGGTTACGACCGCTTCCGGCCCATGCAGGAAGCCATCATCCAGTCGATTCTGAGTGGTCGTGACACGGTAGTGCTGATGCCTACGGGAGGTGGTAAGTCGGTCTGTTTCCAGATTCCGGCCCTGATGCTACCGGGTCTGACGGTTGTGGTTTCACCCCTGATCGCCCTCATGAAAGACCAGGTGGGTGCGTTGCATATGAACGGTATTCAGGCCGCTTTTTATAACAGCACCCAAACCAGCCGGGAACAGCGCGAAATCGAAAACGACTGCATTAGCGGCAAGCTCAAACTTCTTTATGTTTCGCCCGAGAAACTGCTCAGCGAATCGTTTTTTCAATTCCTGAGCCTGACTAATCTGTCTCTTTTTGCTATTGATGAAGCGCACTGTATCTCCTCCTGGGGGCACGATTTCCGGCCGGAATACACCCAACTGCACGTCCTGAAAGAGCAGTTCCCAACAGTGCCGACCATTGCCCTGACGGCAACCGCCGACAAACTCACCCGGCAGGATATTGCCACCCGGCTCGGCATGAACGACCCGGCTATTTTTGTGGACTCCTTTAACCGCAAAAACCTGAGCTTGCAGGTTTTGCCCGGGCAAAACCGCATCCAGCAGATTATCCGGCTGCTTCAGCAAAAACCCGACACCTCGGGCATTATTTACTGCCTCAGTCGTAAATCGACCGAATCTTTGGCGGCCAAGTTGCAGGAAAAAGGGTTCAGTGCGGCTTTTTACCACGCCAAAATGGACCCCGACGACCGCTCCAAAACCCAGGAAGCCTTCCTGCGCGACGATGTTCGGATTATATGCGCCACCATTGCCTTCGGGATGGGGATCGACAAATCGAACGTGCGGTGGGTTATCCATTACAACATGCCCAAGAACATCGAAAGCTTTTATCAGGAAATCGGGCGGGCCGGTCGGGATGGCGCGGCTGCCCAAACCGTCCTGTTTTACAGCTTTGCCGATGTAGCAACCTATAAAGACATGCTGGCCGAAAACAACCCGGCCAACCTCGGCTTGCAACTGGCGAAGCTGGAACGAATGCAGCAGTACGCCGATGCCCATACCTGCCGCCGACAAATTCTGCTGTCTTACTTCTCGGAAGAACTGCCCGATCCCTGTGGCAACTGCGACGTTTGCCGCGACCCGCGCGTTACTTTCGATGGCACCGTTCTAGCCCAGAAAGCCCTTTCGGCCATCATCCGCACGGGCGAACGGGTTCCTATGAACCTGCTGATCGACATCCTGCGCGGCTCCCGCAGCCAACAGGTGCTGCAAGGCGGGTACGACCAGATAAAAACCTACGGGGCAGGCCGCGATATTCGGTTCGAAGACTGGCGAAGCTACATCCACCAGCTCATCAATATCGGCGTTATCGAGATTGCCTACGAACAGCATTACGCCCTTCGGCGCGGTATCCTGGCCGATCAGGTGTTGTATAAAGGACGGAAAATTGACCTCGTCCGTCCCGACGATGCGCCAAAACCAGTGGTTGAGAAAACGAGGGCGAAGACCGAAACCCAGCGCGACGATCTCTTCGAACGGCTTCGGGTACTGCGCAAGCAACTCGCCGACGAACAGAACGTTCCGGCTTACGTTATTTTTACGGATACTACGCTCGAAGACATGGCCCGGCAACGCCCCACCACCCCCGACGCTCTGCGTAATGTGAGTGGTGTTGGCGAGCGGAAATTGCAACTCTTCGGCAAGCGCTTTCTGGAGGAGATTGTCGGGCATGTACGTGGCCGGGTAGACGCCGGTGAAAAGCCTAAAGGATCGACCCAGCTCATTACCCTCGATTTGTATAATGATGGCCTCTCCATCGAAGAGATTGCCACCCGCCGACAACTCACAACGGGGTCTGTGGCGGGGCATTTGGTTCAGTTAGCGAAGGCTGGATACGATATTGATTTAGTCTCGCTTATCGACCCTTTTGAACGGCGCGAAATAGAGAAGGCAATTGGGGTTGTGGGTATGGAAGAAGGCCGTTTAAAGCCCGTATTCGACTATTTGGAAGGTCGATACGATTATGGCAAATTAACGCTGGTTGCCGGGCTTTTATAGAAATAAAATCCTGTTTTTGGCGAGACCGTTGGATAATTCTTAGACGATTATTTGGCAAGTAGCCGAAAATCAGTTAAGTTCGTATAGAAAACCAGATCAGACCCGCTACTCAGGTACGGGTTTTCTTGTCTGTATGTGCCACAACAACTAATGCAATTTTGATAAAAAAGGTAAGTTTTTCACTACTCATGGCCGCTTTCAAACCGGGCGTCGCTACGTTGGGAATCGCTATGTCGGGCGTTGTTACGCCAGCCCTTGCGCTCTCCAACTTCGGGGCCGACACGAGCCGGTCACTGTTGTCATCAGGTGGGCTGAATAACCCCGAACTACTCGTCGTAGACTCGACAAAGCGCGTATTTCCAATCTACTTTTGCGGAGAAGAGGTTCCGGTCGATGAACCCCGCGTATCGCGCCGGTGGTTGCAAACCCTTCGCCTGTACGGTGCCCAGCAAGACTTTCTGATGGACCTTCGGTCGCGGGCATCTACGTTTTTCCCTATCATCGACCCTATTCTTCGTAAGTATAAAATCCCCCGCGATTTCCGGTTTATGCCCCTGGCCGAAAGTGCGCTCGACAATAGCAGCGTATCCTATAAAGGGGCATCGGGCTATTGGCAGCTTATGCCGGGAACGGCCCGCGAACTGGGGTTAACGGTAAATAGTACGGTGGATGAACGCTATAACCTGCAAAAAGCGACAGTTGCCGTTTGTCGGCATCTCCACCAGTTGTATCGGGAGTTAGGCTCCTGGACGCTGGTTGCAGCCGCTTATAACGGAGGAATCACCCACGTCCGAAATAAAATGGAGCAACAGGGCCAGTCTAACTACTTCCGGCTCCGGCTGCATCGGGAAACGAGCCACTACCTGTTTAGAATTCTGGCGTTTAAAGAACTACTCAGTAACCCGCGACAGTATGCTTTGCTGGTTAGCGGAGCAACCATTGCCGAACTTGTCAAACCATTACCGAGCTGGCATAAGCCACTTGCCTTGCCGAAGAAAGTAAAAGACGCGCCAACAATCGAACTGGTCGATGAGGAGTTCATGAACACCTGGGGCCCGCGCCCTAATACGGCGCTAACGCAGGCTCCATCCGATACACAACAGTTTATTGCCCAGGCCGTTGCTGCAAAGAGTCTGCCAAACACCGATCTTGAACAACAGGGAAAGCACTTACCCATAAAAAAGTTAATGATGGGCCTGATGGTGCTCCGGTTCCGCCGACCACGTTTCCTGGACAGGAAGAAAGGTGAGGGCATCCGTCCTTTACATTTCTGGGACTGGTTGTAGCCAGCACTACGTTTATTGAATGGAAGCCGCTCTACGAAGCGGCTTTTTTCATATCGAATACCTTAACCCGTTCGCTACAAAATTGTACCAAAAAAGGTGGCTCGATAACCGATATTAAATCTACCCTTGGCATAATTATTGATTGTTACCAAAATAATTCAATTGGTATAATATGTAAAGGGATCACGTTACAAGTGATCATTTAATCGGTAAAGATTCGAATCTGCTAAACTTGTACATGACCGTTGATAAACTTATTAGCTTCACTTGTACTGGCGACTGTACTGGTCCTGGCAAGTGTTTCATCACCTTATACGCTCAATACCCTGCCTAGCCCAGCTACCCCGACAATCGACCCGGTTCTTAAAACAATGCTGCCGCCCGTCTATTTCTGCGGTGAGTCAGTACCTGTTCATGAAGAAGTGGTAGCTCGTCGGCTAGTCTCAGCATTGGTGCGCAACACGTCGCAGAACCAGGCCTTTTTACGCATACGCCAGCGGGCCGCGGTTTTCTTCCCGGTTATTGAGCCAATCCTGCTGTCGCACAGTATTCCCTTGGATTTCAAATACCTACCGCTCGTTGAGAGCGCACTACAAGGGTTTGCGGTGTCGCCGAAAGGGGCTGCGGGGTATTGGCAATTTATGCCCGCCACCGCCCGCGAACTGGGATTGAACATAGAACGTGGTGTCGACGAACGACAGCATCTGATAAAATCAACGCATGCCGCCTGCCGGTATTTGCGGTATCTGCACAATCGACTAGGCTCCTGGACACTAGCCGCAGCCGCTTACAATAATGGTATAGGTGCTCTTTTGAGCAATATCCGTCGACAGCAGCAGCGCGATTACTACTACCTGCACTTGAATGCCGAAACGGGCAAATACCTGTACCGCATTCTGGCGTTTAAAGAACTGTTTACCAACTATCGCTCCTACCAGCACCTTATTCCGGAGCGAATGATGGCCAACTTAACCAGTCCGCTGAATACACTAACCGACGACGCAGCAGCGGAGGATGAAATACTGATTCCCGAAGTTATTCTGAATGAAGCAACACAGGAAGCAATTAATACGCCCATCAACGATCCGCTGAGACCGGCAAAAGGGCAATCTATGGATATTCCCCTACCCAATGCCGCCGATGTGTTTCGGGGTGGCATCAAGGCCAAGCTGGTTGAGCCATCTGGTTTAGAACGTGGTCAGATATGGGTGTTTCACCTCACGCGAGATGGAATAGCGGGTGGTCATGACGTTGAGGAAGGCGATATTTTGTATGCTGTTATTGAAGACATCGACACCAAAACCAACAAGGTTTACCTTCGCTCTGACAAACTCTATTCAACCAGCGAGCGACAAACCTATTCACTTGCTTTATCGGCCGTAGATGCCTCTACCGGGCGCATTGGCATTAACCTGTCTGATCTTAGTCAGCTAAAGTCAGGCTGGATATTAACCTGGAAGTCGCTTTAGCACCCTGGAAAGCCCGCCGGTTTTCTAACAACCGGTAGCTCATAGTCTTGTCTCCGACGAACTAAACGACAGTGGCGCACCGTTATTTAGGCGTTCAACAACTGGTCGTTTGTTTTGACACTATCCACTATGCGCATTGTTGTACTGATGTTAAGTGGTTTACTACTGAACATCCCTATCTCGGCGCAAAAAAAGGCGAGTACGGCAAAGAACAGGCCCAATCTTTCTTCTGCTCATAAACGTTCCTTAAGCGGACCGGGGCGTCTTCACTTCTGCGGTGAAGTCGTACCAACTGAACAGGGTAACGTTTCGGCCAAGCTGGCCTTCGCTATGGCGAGTAGTTCGGGATATGCCCGTCGGCTGAATGCACTAAAGACCCGTTCGGCTCCTTTCTTCTCCGTTATCGAGCCTATTCTTGAGCGGTACGGTATCCCTGACGATTTTAAGTACCTGCCCCTGATCGAGAGTGCCTGGCAGGCAAATGCCGTATCCTCGGCCGGAGCGGTTGGTTACTGGCAGTTTATGGACGATACGGCACAGGATATGGGGCTATCGATAGCCCCCGGCCACGATGAACGCACAAACCTCCTTAAATCAACCGAAGCCGCCTGTAAGTACATCAATTTCCTGTACCGAAAATTAGGTTCATGGACGCTTGTGGCTGCGGCCTATAATGGGGGCGTGGGCATGGTTCAACGGAAGATCACCAAAGTAGGCCATCGCGATTATTACACCATGGCGATGAATCCCGAAACCGGCTATTATCTCTACCGGATTCTGGCCATGAAACAGCTATTTACGAATCCGTCCTATGGGATCGACGCCGTGGGCCTGATGCTGGCATCGGGAGGTAACGCCTACGAACAGGAGCGCGAACAGGCCCGGCGAATGGGCTGGCTTCAGGACCAGGAACCGGCAGTGAGCGGGATTCCGGTTGAGTCACTGTCGGGTCCGGATGCTTTGCTAAACGATCAGATACCAACGGGCCGTCACGAAGTGGTCGTCATGGACAGTTTGTTAAGCAAACTGCTTAAAAACACGCCGAGTAGTCCGTCTGCCGTTGTGGGCGATGTAGCTGCGCGTCTGGTACAGGCGGGTCAGGTAAAAGTAGGCCAAAGCTGGTCATTTGCGCTCACCGAAACGGTCCAGATTGACGAAAGTACCCTTAAGGCGGGCGATATGCTTTACGCTATTATCGATGATATTGATACCTACGGCAATCTTTTCTTCCGGGCGACCAAAGCCATCTCGGCACAAACCAAAACGACCATTCCGCTTACACTCATTGCGCTGAACCCGGCAACCGGTTTGGCCGGTATTCCGCGCCCCAAAGTGGTGAAGCCCGGCTGGGTAGTGCAGTGGAAACTCTAAGGATCACCAGCCAGTTGGCTCCAATAAGGGGGTATTTCGACCGTATGTATCCCTACAATCGCCGGGCGGAATTATCTGACTACTGATAAAACTGGTTAGTGCAGGATAAAAAGAAACCCTTGGATATTCCTGTAGACGGAGCCGACGGCGGGTAATAGACGTAACGGCAAAATACCCTCTTGCCAAATCGGTTGGATCGCTGGCATTCACGAGGTTGCCCGTAACGGGTGCCGGTAAGGGATCAAAAATACTTCCGGTACGGGCGTTCTGCTGCTGATAAAGTTTCCAGAACTGGTAATTCGCTTGCGTAATGGCGTACTGCTGCATCTCAACCAGTTGGGGAGCTACCGTATAAATCGGTATCTGTAAGACAAACCGATTCCGCAATGGATTACCGTTGATAGCTTCATCACTGAATATATTCACCACATTGGTAGATACCATTGTCCAGCAGCGATTGTTGCATAAGTTAGGGCTTCCCAAGCTGCAGGGTACGCCTATTGACAGCCGGTTTGTATAGCCATAGGCCGTCCAGCGGTAATAATTTTGCTCATTGCCTGGATCACTCATATTGGCTCCATAGGCAAACGCGTAAGGAATGGCCAGATTTCCGGTTTTAACCAGTCTGGCCGAGATACTATCAAGTTGTGGTACGGCGGGCATCCGTTCCTCTTTGGTCATGTAGCGTCTGCCGTCGGTCAATGTCACCGTTAGGCTATACGCCCGGCCAACCTGCCCGCGAAAGGTGGCATCGGTTGTTTGGTACATGCCCGAACCAGTTGACATAAAGCGAGCGGAACGGCCCTGATCATCGCCAAGTGTAACCTGGGCACCGGTTACGTATTGATCATTAACATTTTGCCCACCCTCGCCACCATAGTTACCGGTATACGTCAGCCGGACGATATATGGGGGCGCTTCGTTGGTAATCTGACCTTCTACCACCAAACGCGGGGTTTCCGTCCGGATGGGCAGTTGAACCTGATCGATGCAGGCCGCCAGAACAGTCAGAAGAAGTAGAGAACTGATAAACTGACGCATGGCTAAAAGAAGAAGTTGTAAGCGATGGATGGGATCATCGTACCAAATACCGAAAGACGGTACGATTCGGTTCGCTGGTTAAACCGGGTGAAATAAATGGAGTACGGATTCTTGTGTGCGTACAGGTTGTAGATACCCAGTGTCCAGATACCATACCGCTTTTGTGCTTTATTGAAGCGGGTATCTTTGGAAAAGGCAACGTCCAGCCGGTGATAGTCAGGAATCCGGTCAGCATTTCGGCGGGAATAGTCCTGTACTGGCTCACCGTTATACGTATACTGCCCATCTGGATACGTAGCCGGAACACCGGTGTAATAAACAAAATTGCTCGAAAAAGACCAGTTGTGCGACATTGACCAGCGGGCCTGCACATTGACCGTATGGGGCCGGTCGATGTAGGCCGGATAATACGCACCGCCATTGATCCGGAGGGCATCGAACGCCGTTTGCACCGCAATCAGCGAGCGGGCATACGTATAATTAAGCTGCCCGGTCAGTCGTCCACTAGTTTTGCTCAGTCCCAATTCAACTCCGTAAGCTTTTCCGGCAGCCTGCACCAGTGCTGTTTCGAGTTTCGGATTTAGGATAAGGTTTGCTCCGTAGCGGTACTCGATCTGGTTCTGTAGGCGTTTGTAATACCCTTCCACACTTAGTTCGAGCCCATTATCCAGAAAGTTCTGAAATACGCCCAGCGATACCTGGTCGGCAATCTGAGGGTGCTGGTAGCGGTCGCTCAGTTTCCAGAAATCGAGGGGTGTAATGGCGGTTGTATTGGAGATAAGGTTCAGGTACTGGCGCGTTCGACCCGCACTGGCTTTGATGGCCGTATGTTTACCCAGTTGCACGCGCAGAGCTAGCCGGGGCTCAAAACCACCATACGCCTGCGCCACCTGACCCGAACGGTAAAGCACCGAGTCGGTTACGGTTTCCGGGGAGACTGGCGCATTCTCCGCATAACCGTAAACCGTTTGTGGTCCCAGCAACGCAAAGGCTGAATAGCGAAGCCCGGCCATCAGGGTAACGGTGGGTATCAACTCCCACTCGGTATTCACATAAGCCCCCAGTTCACGCCCTCGTTCGGGGCTGACTTGTTTGGGGTTAATGCTGGACTGATTGTCCGCTGGCTGAATAGCTCCCGTCTGGATACCGTACAGAATGCCATTGACACCAACCTGAACTTTATGCTTCTTTGCAATGGTATAAAAGACATCCGCTTTTCCTTCCCGCTGTTCAATATGCGATGTAAAGCGGAAACCCAAATTGGGCGTTACGCCATCAACATTGAGGTAGTAACCGCTGTACAAAGCGGCCAGATTGAGCTGCATGTTGGGTCGAATCAAGTAACTCCAGCGGCCCGCCAGTACATTCGATTGCCAGCCGTATAGGGTGTCGCCCGGAAACCGGAAATTATCCTGACTTCGATAAGCCGAGAGCGAAATTGTATTGCGTTCGTCGGGTGTATACGTTAGTTTAAGATTGCCATCGTAAAAGAAGGCCCGGCTGTTTTTGACGCTTGTCGTTGGAAATAGCTGTAGCAGGTAGTTCGGGAAAGCAATGCGCCCACCAGCGAGTAAGGTTAGCTTTTTTGTAATTGGCCCATCAACCACCGCCCGCACACTCACCGGACTCACCCCACCCGACACCCGCCAGCCATCTTTATTGCCATTTCGGGTACTCATGAGCAGTAACGACGATACCCGACCACCATACTGCGCCGAAAAAGCCCCTTTGCTGAGGCTCACGTCCTGCACCATATCGGGGTTAATGTTTGTGTAGAAGCCCAGCAGGTGCGATGTGTTGAACAGGGGCGCTCCATCAACCAGTACCAAATTCTGATCGGCCCGGCCGCCCCGGACATTAAAGCCCCCCGCCCCTTCGCCCGCCGTTGTGACACCAGCCTGTAAAGACAGTGCTTTCAGAATATCCGGTTCGCCCAGAACAACCGGCATCCGTTTCAACTCGGGCATACTGAGCTGGATTTGCCCCATCTGCACATCCTTAATGTTTTTGTCCTTGCGAATGGCGCGTACATCAACTTCATCCAGATCCGTTGAGCGGGGTTGCAGGTAATACTCGACTCGCTTGTTAAAATCGAGAACGACCGTTTCGCGACCGCGAAAATAGCCTACTGCCGACACGTAGGCCGTGAGCACCCCCGGTGGATGGGTAATTGAAATAACCCCGGCACTATCAGCACGTCCGCCCAGTTTTGTTTCAGCAATAAATAAGCTGGCCCCGGAAATTGGCTTTCGGGTAATACCGTCCCGAACAATAATACTCAGCCGAAGTCGCTGCTGGGCCATTACAGACGAGTGAAAACTGTAAAGACAAACGAAACAAATCAGCAGTAGCCGTAACTTCATAACGCCGGATGATGGAATAGTCTATAAAAAGAGCCGTAATCTACAAAAACCTGTGCATACGAACATTCGCAGGCGCGGGTATTTACCGCAAAGGCGGCTCTCCCGTGCCTGTCATTGAGCAAGCCGGTCCGGCTTCCCGCTTCGCTTGCATCAGAGAATACACACTTTATGAACAGACAGAGGTAATACCCGCGCCAGCAAACGCCCCAGCCTGCCCTACTTCACTTTGGCCAATGCTTTTCGGTAGGTATCGATGGCGCGTTGCCGGGCCATGGCATGGTCGACCATTGGTTTGGGGTAGGCTGGCTGATCGACTTCGGGCACCCACTGGCGGATGTAAACGCTTTTGGGGTCGAACCGCTGTGCCTGGGCCGTTGGGTTAAAGACCCGAAAATAAGGTGCGGCATCGGTACCTGAACCAGCCGCCCATTGCCAGCCGCCGTTGTTGGCAGAGAGGTCGTAATCGCGGAGTTTTTTACCGAAGTAGGCTTCACCCCAACGCCAGTCAATGAGCAGATGTTTGCATAGGAAACTGGCAGTAATCATACGGACGCGGTTGTGCATCCACCCAATGGTATTTAACTGCCGCATTCCGGCATCGACAATCGGGTAGCCTGTTTCGCCCCGGCACCATTTGTCAAACTCCTCTTCGTTATTGCGCCACTCAATCTGGTCGTACTCCCGCCGAAAAGAGTATTGTTCCACGTGCGGGAAGTGGTCGAGTACCTGGAAGTAAAAATCACGCCAGCAGAGTTCATTCAGAAACGTTTGATCGTCGGCTGCCTTCGCCTGCCGGACCAGTTCACGAACGCTGATGGTGCCGAAGCGCAGGTGAATACTTAATTGACTGGTGCTATGCGGTAGTGCTGGGAAATCACGGGTCCTGTTATACGAGTCAAGCAATTTATCAGCTACCGTCCGATCAGGGAAAGGCTCCCCCACCGGTTGGAAACCCATTTCCTTCAGCGTGGGTAGGGGTTCGGGGTTAGTTTGCCAGAATTGCTTTTTGTACTTTTCGGTTGGGTACGACTTCAGATAGAAATCAGTCAACGTGTCTTTCCACTTGCGGCTATAGGGTGTAAAAACCGTGTAGGGTGTCTTTTTGCCGCTGAGCACCTCGTCGCGCTCAAAGATAGTCTGGTCTTTACTGGTATGAAACCCAATGCCATGTCCGGCCAGCAACTCGTCAATAGTCTTGTCACGTTCTTTGGCGTACCTTTCGTAATCATGGTTGGTAAACACATCACCAATTGTATACGTTTCGATCAACTCTTTCCATACGTCAACCGGCTTGCCATAGCGCACGATGATGGTCGACCCCAGTTTTGCCAGCTCATCATGCAGGCGATTAACTTCCTGAACCAGAAACTCAACCCGACGGTCGAGCCGGTCGTCCAGCGCATCGAGAATGACACGGTCAAAAATAAATACAGGAATAACGGGGCGGCCACTTTTGAGGGCGTAGTATAAAGCGGCATTATCGTGCAGACGCAAATCGCGCCGAAGCCAGACCAGCGAGAGCGGTTCAGACATGTTTTGGTTGGTTTGTTTATCGGCTAACCCGTCGTGAACCAAAAAAGTTGGGCAAGAAAAAGCCGGAAACTGTTAGGTGAATGAATACCACGACAGCTTCCGGCTACTGATAACGTAATTTTTTATTCTGGCTGGAAACGAAGCCGAACGGTGTGTAACTCGCCCGCATCGCTGCCATATCCATTTATTTTTTTGCCCGTTAACTGGCGAATCAATGTATTGTTAAGCTGTTCGTTTTTACTGAATACTTCCAGTTGGCAAAGCTCATTGGCGGCATTTACCTTGAACTGAATCACGACAACACCCGCCTGTTGCGTTGGCTTGAGAGCATCGGGGTACGAAACATATTTCGATAACTGGTTTTCCAGGGTAGCCTTAGCAGCCTTGGGTTTACTTGTTGTTATCGGCGCAGCGTAGGCTTGCGTTGCCAGGAAGCCTACCAGCATGATAAGAGCAAAATTCTTTTTCATGACTTCAATGTGATTAAATGATTAAACAACTACCCTTGTCGCAAGCCAACCAAATGCTATCGGCGACTAATGTTACCTTAATGTTACGTCAATATTAAGGTAATATTATCTAATCACAAAGAAAATCAATGTTATCATTTTAAGCCCGTTTTATCAATGTGAGTATAAACAATATATTGTATTGATAAGTATCACATATATGAACTACTTCCTTATAATATTTTGTCATTATTAACTATGTCCTAATTTTCCCCAAATAGCCAATATTAACTTAATGTTAAGCACTAGCAATATTCTTGTTAATAAAGGAAATATAGCACACATTTTACAGCTTTTGTCAGGTATAGAGACTGGCGCGTTTAACCAACAAAGGGTTACCTCTGACCAATGCGGGTTATGCAGAATCTGCGTCTGCGCTCCCTTTCACTTAGTTACGCATCATCAAACTTTTTTTGATGATAACGACCCAACGTTTATACCCAGCTTCGTTCAGATGCAGCGTATCGGCATCGTATAACAACGGAATGGGTTTCCCATCCGGGCTAAGAAACGTATAAGCAGTTTCAATAGAATGAAGAGTAGGCGTATGCTCACAATACTGTCGAACTAGCTCGTTGGCGGCACTGGTCTGGTCCCAAACGGCCCAGCGTTCGGGGGTCCGGGGATACCTGAATCCAGAAAATCGGCAGATCAGGGTGAATGGCCTGCACCTGGCGGGTAACGTTTTTAACTAAATTCAGCACCTGCAACGGCGTTTTGTCGACGGGAACATCTACGATGTACGGGTCAGGTCTATAGCCTGTCCGTAACTAACGTTGTTCACGGTATCGAAGCGCGGGGAAACCTCGTCGGCAAACCGATGAACCGGTCTTTCCAATTGAGCTGATACCGGATTGGTCAGCCCTGAACCAGCTAGCGAAAGCAAAGTAAGAAGAACGTCCCTAATCATTTTTGGTCCTGTCGAAGAAACAGATGAGTTGAAACCAGTTTTCAATACGTGGCTTCGTTGAGTAGCAACAGGGGGAAACCTTAAACTGGCATTCAGATTCCAATAAGACAAAATCGGCACCAGATTGCTCCGGTGCCGATTTTTATAAACCTCATTGGCCATTGCCAACGCTTGTCCAACAACGAATAGCCTACCTCAAAATTCAGGCTGGTTCTGTTTCTTATGCCGTTTCTAACTCACGATTGCGCTGGGCTCGTGAACGCTCTGTCGGGCTGATGCGCATCAGGATGCGGTTTTTGATACGCATCCAGCGTTCGTATAATTTCGATTCTTTCAGAAAGTTCCAGTTTTCGTCTTTCTGCTCCTTCTTATGTTCTTCCGGATCATACTGCATACCAGTACACAAACAGTGTTTGCGGTTGGTACGCGTCAGGATATCAAAATTAGTGCAGGTCTGGCACCCTTTCCAGAAGGCATCGTCGGCGGGCAGTTCGCTGAGCGTTACCGGCTGATAGCCAAGGTCAGAGTTAATTTTCATGACTGCCAGACTCGTTGTGATACCAATGATCTTAGCCGTTGGGAACATCGTCCGTGATAGTTCAAAAGCTTTGGCTTTGATCCGTGTGGCAATACCACTTTTTCGGTAGTCGGGATGGACAATCAGCCCGGAGTTAGCTACGAACTTGCCGTGCTCCCACGTTTCGATGTAGCAAAAGCCAACCCATTCGCCGGAGAGGGTCATGGCTACAATGGCTTTCCCTTCCAGCATTTTCTCCATCACATAAATAGGTGAGCGCTTGGCAATACCGGTTCCCCGGGCTTTGGCACTCTCTTCCATTTGATGGCAGATGGTTTCGGCTAACCGCAAATGATTTTCATTCGCAACCTGGACGATATAAAGATCGTTAACTATTTCGGGTGTGATCATTGTCGTTTATTGGGCGGTTGTAAAGCCGCAAAACGGAGACAGCGTAATCCGTGCTGATTTGTTAGATGAATAAAACGAGAAAAAAGGCGGAAATAGTTTACCACATAGGCAAACAAAATGATATAGTCCTTTCGGACCTAAACCGAAATAGCGTAGTATGGAAGAAAGTCGGTAGATAAACGAGCTTTGCCATTGGTTCTGCGCTGAAAACGCGGACAATGTTAGAGAGATTATCCGGGTCTTGCAATAGAAATAACGGATTTTTTACAGGATAGTTCGAGAATTGGTAAAACATATTTATTAATCGTTCAGTCGTACATGTTTGGTTATTGATATTTTAATCTGTCAACGAATAGATTAACCAGACTTGTGCTAACGGCCTTCCCTGCTTCTTCTTATCCGCCCACACTAAGCCGAAGTCGGTGGCTGCGTTATACTGTATTTTTTTACCTGTATGTGATGCAGGGAATTCCGGCTGGTTTTTCGCTGACAGCCCTGGCCAACTACCTCACTGCTGAAGGCGTGAAACCGTCGGTTGTTGGTTCATTTGCTGCTATTGTCGGACTGCCCTGGGCCTTCCAGTTTGTGTGGGGGCCGCTAATCGACCGCTATCAGGGTTCTCCGATGGGTCGCCGAAAACCCTGGGTTGTGGGCGCACAATTTCTGGCGTTTCTAGCCTCGCTGAGCCTTTTGTTTGTTCATAATCCCGTTACACAGATTACCACGCTAGCCTGGCTTTTTTTCGCCCACAGCATCTTTGCCGCAGTCCAGGATGCCAGTGTGGATGCAATGGCGATTACGGTGATTGCCGAAGATGAGCGGGGGCGCGTTAATGCCTTCATGCGAGCGGGCTTCCTGATTGGTACCGGCGTTGGAGCCGCCATATTTTCGCAGCTACTGCGTAAGTATGGTTTCTTTAACGCAGCCCTTAGTCAATCCCTTTGCCTGCTGACGTTAACAGTCATTACTTTTTTTATCCGCGAACAACCCGGCGACCAGTTATTACCCTCCTTTACACGATCATCTGCTACCGCTAAGCCTAACTCAGTAAAGCGGGCAACGTTGCCTGAGCACAACTTCAAATGGCTGTTTACGGAGTTATTCAAAGGTCTTTTCGCCACGCGAAGCTTGCTCTTGTTTGGAGCTATTGTTGCCGCCTACGTGAGCATAAGCCTGTTTTCAAGAGCCTACAGCTACCAACTGATTCGCGTTTTAGGCTGGGCCGATACGTCCGTATCTGTGCTAACCGGTACGTACGGCATGCTCGTAGCCACGGGGGCCGCACTGATGGGTGGCTACATTGCCGACCGAATCAGTCCCCGTCGGCTCCTTGTCGTGGTACTAACCGTAGTAGCCGTTTATCTGATCTGTTTTAATAGTCTGGCAACGTACTGGACGCAACGGCCGGTGGCTCAAACGGGTCTTGTCACGTTGTATTTTATGGACCCCTGCATCAGCGTTGCGGCCATGCCTGTGTTGATGGCTATCTGCCGAAAAGGGGTGGAAGGGTCACAGTTTACTACGTATATGGCCTTCGTTAACCTGTCCGACATTCTTGGCTCCTACGTATCAGGCCACGCCCTGGACTATATCTCAGCCCCAACAATAGGTCTTCTTGCGGGAGGGCTGGCCACCGTGGCAGCGATTACTATCTTCCTCACCGTACGGCATTACAGACCGCGAGATGCTACCGACGGGCAACCTTTGCGCTAGGCTAATGGCTTCGCTCCGAACTCCATACAAGTTCGGCGTTTGCTTAGTAGCTTGCAGAACGACCGACCGTTCTTATCATGTCACACCTCCGTAAATCGTTATACCGGGTTCTTGAGACCTCGGCGGGAAAGCGTCGGGGCATAAGCCTCGCGTTCAACCTTCTCCTAATCACTATTATTACCCTGAATGCCATTGCCATTGTACTGCACACAGTACCCGAGTACGACCGGCAATTTGCCGTTCTTTTCACGGATTTTGAAGTGTTCTCCGTCGTCTTTTTTACCATCGAGTACATCATGCGCATCTGGGTTTGTGTCGAGAATGAAAAGTATGGCCACTGGTTTTGGGGGCGGTTACGTTATATTTTCTCGACCAGCGCCATTATCGACTTCCTGGCTATCTTTCCGTTCTATTTCACGCTCTTCGCCACCGATCTGGCCATTGTTCGCATTCTGCGGCTGTTTCGTATTTTCCGGCTCTTCCGTATCTCCCGTTATTCCCACGCATTCCGCATGATTCAGACTGTGGTGACGGAGAAAAAAGAAGAACTGATACTAAGCACCATGCTCGTCATTTTCATGCTGATCATTGTATCGAGCGTGATGTATTACGTGGAGCACCCGGCCCAACCCGATAAGTTTTCGAGTATTCCGGCCACCATGTGGTGGGGCGTTACGGCCATGACAACCGTTGGTTATGGTGATATTCACCCCATAACGCCGTTAGGAAAGCTGCTTGGTGGCGTTACGGCCATTATTGGTATTGGTCTATTCGCGCTACCGACGGGTATTTTAGTTTCGGGTTTTAACGAGCACATCCGCGACCGTAAAGCTCCCCAGCGAAAAGTATGCCCTCATTGCGGGAAGGAGATTTGACCCACTCCACTAACATCCAATTTGCCTTTCACCCCCACCGTTGCTAACTTTGAGTATGGAAAATTTCGTGGTCTCGGCCCGCAAGTATCGCCCCGCTACGTTCGACACCGTGGTAGGACAGGAACACATTACCACCACGCTTAAGAACGCGATCAAGACCAATCACTTGGCGTCGGCGTTTCTATTTTGTGGCCCGCGGGGTGTCGGCAAAACCACCTGCGCCCGGATCCTGGCCAAGACAATCAATTGCCAGAACCTGACCGCCGACGGGGAAGCCTGCGATGCCTGTGAATCGTGCGTGAGCTTTAACCAAAATGCATCCTTTAATATTCACGAGCTGGATGCCGCTTCCAACAACTCCGTTGAAGATATCCGTAACCTGATCGATCAGGTGCGCTACCCGCCCCAGTCGGGTAAATACAAGATTTATATTATTGACGAGGTGCACATGCTCTCGTCGGCGGCTTTCAACGCCTTTCTGAAAACGCTGGAAGAGCCACCCACCTACGCCATTTTTATCCTGGCAACGACCGAAAAACATAAAATTCTGCCAACGATCCTGTCGCGCTGTCAGATTTTTGATTTTAACCGGATTCAGCCACAGCACATTGCCAACCACCTTGCTGGCATTGCCCAAAAAGAAGGTATTACCGCCGAAACGGAAGCCCTCGACCTGATCGCCCAGAAGGCCGATGGTGGCCTGCGCGATGCGCTATCCATGTTCGACCTGAACGTGACCTTTGCCGCCGACCGAATTATTCGGTACAAGGAAGTACTGGACAACCTGCATATTCTCGACTACGATTACTATTTCAAACTAACCGATCTGCTGCTGGCCGGAAAGCTCCCGCAAAGCCTGCTGACAGTCGACGAAATTCTACGGAAGGGATTCGACGGACACCAGTTTATCGTTGGTCTGTGCCGCCATTTCCGGGATTTGCTGGTTTGTAAGGATGCCGCTACAGTGCAGCTGTTGCAGGTAACGGAAAACGTTCGCAAGCAATACCTCGATCAGGCCATGCGGGCTCCAATGTCGTTTCTTCTATCGGCGCTCAGTCTGGGCGGCCAGTGCGACATGAATTACAAGCAGGCCAAAGATCAGCGGCTACATACCGAACTCTGGCTCATGAAGCTGGCCAATCTGCGTAACCTGCTGAATTGGGACGCCATGCCCGAGTTACCGCTGCCACAGAACGGTGCCCACTCGACCGAACGCTTTACTACACCGGAACCGGTAGACGAAAAAAAAAACGGCGAACACCAGCCCAGCCAGTCCCGGCAAGCGCCAACTAGCCCTCAACTAGTCGAAAGTCACCCCATTACGAGTGAACCCGTAAACGGCTACCAACCGGCAAACGGAGCAGCTGAGGCCAGTCAGCCCCGGTCAAACGGGTACGCTGTTGCGTCGATGGGTACGCTGGCGTCACCGCCCGATGTCGCTCCACCCAGCGCCGTTACGGCTCCGGTCACGACACCTGCCCGCCCGGCTCTCGTAGCCGATACGGTCATGACTCAACCCGAAACGACAGGTAGGCCGGAGGTTCGGCCAAAACCAGTAATAGCCCCACCCCAGCGCCCTGCCACGAGCCGTCTGCGATCGACAGTTCCGCTAACAACGGGGCCGGTTCAGCCAGCGAACGAAGCCGTTGCGGATGTCACTTCAACAGCCCCGACCCGGCCTGATAAGCCGTTTACATCTGAGGACTTGCAGGCCGTATGGCGCGCCTTCTCGAAAATAAGGCAGCAACAGAATGATTCGGCGTCGGAGCAGCTTATCCTTAATCGGGATATTGTTCTGAAAGGAACAACCATCCATATCACGCTCGACAACACCCTGCAAGTGGGGTACCTGACCGAAGTAAAGCCGGAGTTACTGGGCTATCTACGCGCCGAACTTCAGAACAGCCAGATTCAGTTGGAGCATACGGTCACGGTGCAGGAGGTTAAGAAGATGATTTATAGCTCGCAGGATAAATACAATTACCTCGCCGAAAAGAACCCGGCCCTGCATGAGTTAAGAAAAGTACTGAATCTGGAAGTTGACTATTAGCTTAAATTGTGAAGGGCGGCCACTTGTGGCCGCCCTTCACAATTTAAGCTAATAGTCAACTTAATAGCTATCGTTCTGCTTCAGGTACCCTGGCAGGTTCGACGCTCCATCGATAGCGGTTTGCGGAATGGGGAATACCCGTTTAAACCTGTCGGTGTTGGTCTTTTCGGTCCAGAGACCTTCATACTTACCGAACCGAACCAGGTCGGTACGGCGTACCATTTCCCAGTATAATTCGAAGCCCCGTTCGCGAAGCAGTAGATCGAGGGTCATGGCTGTCAGGGCTGGCGCTGGCGTAGAGGCCGTACGAGCCGCCCGCACCAGATTTACATCCGCCAGGGCACTGGCCACATCATTGCTTTTACGGAGTTTGGCCTCGGCCCGCATCAGATACACATCGGCCAGACGCACGATGGAAATATCGGCATCACCAAAATTCCGACCCGACTGCGATTTTTTACTGAACTCATATTTCAACACCCGGTAGCCCGTGTTGTAATTGCTACCAGCAACCGAGAAGTCAACCTGCTCGGTGAAGTCAACGGGTAGCGTGGGGCGGTTACGGGTTACGTTGAAGAGCTTACCAATTTTGTAGTTGTTGCCACACCGCGTAAAGGCACCGTTCACACGAAGCAGGCCATACTGCTGGCCCCGTAAAATACCCCGGTTGAAATTGAAGTTGGCATCACTGATGCACGAATCGGCGGGGATGGTCCAGTTTTGTTTAAAAAAGCGGGGATCGGTACCGGCCGGATCACTTGGTGCGTAAGCTGCTGTCCAGCTGCGGTAAAAATCAGGCGTGATGGCCGGACCATCGGTACCGTTGGCAGCGGGGTAAGCAGGCAGCGGAAACTGGTCGCCCGATAGCGAGAAATAAGCCAGACGATTATGGCCATTCAGTTCAGCGCGCTGGTCGACGGCAAAGATCAACTCCTTATTATCGTGGTTATCGGAGTTAAAGATTGAGAAATAATCTCTCGCCAACTGATACTGACCGGAGTTGATCACCTTGTCGCAGTACTCCACCACCTTGTCCATATCGTCCGATTTAAAGGAAAAACTGGCAGCGTACCGGTCGCGGTATACGGCAGCATTCAGATACAGACGCGCCAGCAGGCCCCATACGGCTCCTTTAGTAAGGCGGCCGGGCCCAACCGTTGTTAGTAGGCTTGGTTCAACGGCCAAAAACTCGTTTTTCACGTACTCATACGCTGGTTCACCCCGTAAGACCTGAGAAATACCCTGTGGGTCTTCTTTTACGAACACCACGCCGAATAAATCCAGCAGAACCATGTTGTAATACGCCCGCATACCCCGCGCTTCGGCCAGATACGTTTTGGCGTTGGGGTCATTCACGGTAGGCAGTGCACTCATAGCCGAAACGGCCCGGGATACTTCCTGCGTCAATAACAACCAGGTGCTGCGCAGATTAGGATCTGTGCTCGTATGCGTGTGCTGATGCATAGCGATATAGATACCGTTATCGCCCCAATCAGTACCACCCCGATACGGCAGGATGGCTTCGTCGGTGGAAATCTCCTGAATGGTGAAGTAGTTCGTATGGTTGAAAATGTCCACCAGACGGGCGTATACCGGCGCAATGTTTCCATCAGCCAGTTGCTTGTCGGTCTGCCCCGTTACTGACGATTCGTCGAGCACTTGCTCAACCAGGTTCGTACAGCTATTCATGAAAAGCAGGCTGAGGATGGTCAGCGTGCTAAAAAATGTCTTTTTCATAGTATAAGTCATTGTTTATCAGACGGCTTATTAGCTTCTACTGATCAATGATGCCTGTTAGAAGGTAAGATTTAAGCCAAATACAAACGAACGCGCTTTAGGATAGCTGAGGTAGTCAATCCCATAAGACGAGATACCATTAACCGTACGGTCGATGTTTACTTCAGGATCATACCCCTTGTATTTGGTTATAACAAACAGGTTCTGGCCCGTTGCAGATAGCCGGATGTTCGAAATCCAGCGATTCATACCAAGGGCACGCGGATTCAGATTGTAGCCCAGCGACAGGTTATTGAGCCGGAAGAAAGCGCCGTCTCTCAGGAAGCGGGTCGACACAGGAGCCGGGTTATTAATTGACTCGGTTGGCTCACCAATCGATTCAACGGGTCCATTCAGCCCTTTTACCAGACGCGCTTTGTAAAATAAGGCGTTGGTCGTGTTGTCGTAAAGCTTGTTGCCCGACACACCGTTGAAATTGGCCGTCAGGTCAAACCCTTTGTAAGCCGTGCTGAAATTGAGGTTGAACTGTCGGGTTGGCAAGGCACTGCCCGCAGCAATCCGGTCTTTGTCCGTCCCGCCGATTCCATCGCCGTCGATGTCGCTGAACCGGTTAACCCCTTTATCATCAACGCCCAGGTATTCCCGCAGGAAGAAGGTGCCGATGGGCTGGCCATTCACATAGCCGTTTACCGTAGCCGACGTGAGGCCGGGGCCCGACGCTGACCCTGACGTGATTACCGTGTAAGGGGAGTTATTCACTACGTTTTTAATAAACGTAATATTACCGCCTATGTCGAACCGGAAGCCACTTGTAGCAGCATACCGGTAGTTCAGGTCGAGTTCGAGTCCCTGATTGGTGATGGTCATATTCGGCACGTTGGTCCAGTAAGTGGAAGCAGGCTGAATAGGATCGGAAGGAATCACTTCGAGCAGAATCTTACCCGATGTCTTATGGAAATAATCGACGGAACCCGTCAACGCTCCCCGGAACAGACCGAAATCGAGGCCCAGGTCGGTTTGGGTCGATACTTCCCACTGAATGTCAGGGTTGGCCAGACGAGTATACGTGGTACCCGCCGGATAGTTGGTCGATGCGTCGAGCGGGTAGCTGGTTGAGGCCGACACGTTCGAGGTGAACAGGGCCTGCGTGATTTTGGACGGAATCTCCTGATTACCGGTCTGTCCCCATCCGGCCCGCAGTTTCAAATCCGAGAATGGCCCTGACTTAAGGAACCCTTCTTCCGACAGCCGCCACCCACCCGAGAACGAAGGGAATACGCCATACTTGTTGTTTGCGCCGAACTTGCTCGATCCATCGGCACGAACCGTAGCAGTAAACAGGTAGCGATCTTTATAGGCGTAATTAACCCGTGAGAAGAACGACTGCAACTCGTTGATGATGGCATAGCCGCCGGGGCGGTTGTTAGCCAGAGTAAGGTCCTGCCCCAGGCCAGGGTTATTGGCGGGCTCGATGGGCGATACCGGGAATTTATTGATACTCCAGTTACGCCCCTGAATGGTGAATTTCTGATACGAATGCCCCAGCAAAGCGGTCAGGTTATGATCGCCCGAAGTTTTGGTGTAGGTGAAATAATTTTCGATCAGCACGTTCCGATTGTTCAGGTAGGTAGCATCCAGACGACCGTCCTGTTGGGGTACCGTACTGGCGTAAGACTGCTGATCGCGCGTGGAACTTGAATTATCAACGCCCAGATTCAACTTGTAAACCAAATCTTTGGTAATGCTGAACGATGGTGATACCGACGCCACAACCCGGTTAATGGTTGTCAGATCCTTATTCAGATCCAGCGCCAGTAGTGGGTTGGTGAAGGCCTGATACCGGGCCGGATTACCATTGGCATCGCGTGCCGGATACGTTGGATTGGCCGACAGAGCCGCCCCGATTATGCCCTCAATTGGCGGACGTTCATTGACCGTTTGCGAGGCTGTCATGTTGACATCCAGCAGCAGCCGATTTTCCAGGAATTTTTGTGAAGCGTTGAAACGACCCGTGTACCGTTTCAGATTACTGTTCTTCAGAATACCCTGTTGGTCCTGCACACCAACAGAACCATAGTAGGTGAGCCGGTCAGTACCCCCGCCAAACGACAGGTTGTGGTTTTGGGTAATGGCCGTCCGGCTGATTTCACGCTGCCAGTCTGTCGAGGCTTTCTGATCGTCGACTACACCACCAATGGCCGCTACCTGCTGCTTGTACTCATCCGCCGAAAACAGGCCAATGGGACGGGCCATCGTTGAGATGCCTACATTGGAAGAAATAGTCAGGTTGGTTGCACCAGCCTTGCCTTTCTTGGTGGTAATCAGAACCACGCCATTGGCACCCCGCGCTCCGTAAATAGCCGTTGCGGAGGCATCTTTCAATACGTCGATGGATTCGATGTCCTGTGGATTCAGGAAGTTTAATGGATTGGTCGCCCCACCCGTACTGGAGTTGTCCAGGGCAATACCGTCCAGCACGAAGAGGGGCGTACTCCCCGTCCGAACGCCACCCGGCCCACGTATCGTAATGTTCTGTGTACCGCCGGGTTCACCACTGGCAGACGTGACGTTTACACCCGCTACTTTACCCTGTAAAAGCTGTTCCGGCGAGTTCATGATACCCCGGTTAAAGTCGGTGCTTTTGATTGTTTTGAGCGATCCGGTTACGTCTTTCTTCGTGGTGGTTCCGTAACCAATGACAACGACCTGGTCTAATTCGGACGCCGACGATTTCAACGATACATTAACAATAGTTCGGTTTCCTACGGGTACTTCCTGCGACACAAAGCCGATAAACCCGAACACCAGTGTGGCCTTGCCATCGGGCACTACAATTTTGTAATCGCCGTTGGCATCCGTCGTCGTTCCCTTCTGTGAACCTTTCAGCACAACAGAACACCCTGCGAGAGCTTCGTTGGTGGTGGCATCCGTAACCCGGCCGCTGATGGTTATGTCGGCCGCTGGCTTTTCATCCGAACGATGAACCACCGGCAAAGCTGACGTCAGGGAATTCGTTCCATAAACAGATAAAGAACTGACAGTCAACAGTAAGAAGCACAAGAACCGCCATCTGTAGGTACATGGCGGTGGAGAGGGGTAAAAAAACGTCATAGTGTTGGTGATTAATGTGTGAGCGCAAAAATCCTTCTATTAATTATTTTTTTTCAATTGGGCGAATAAGCATAAAAAAAATTTAAAATACTCATTCCGAATTATCTGCCCTTTTCATTTGAGTACATATACGCTATAAACTATTCCTGATGAGCTGGAATAGCACTTTTTAGTAGGAAAGTCTACCTATAGAAGCTCGCTAAACAGACAGGTCCATCAGAGCAGCGAAAGCCTGATGGACCTGTTATATTATGGTAATGTTATGTTCTGCTGATTCCAGACCAATCCGAGGTAAATACAGGCTGCTAAAGCTAACCCTTATACGCTTTGGCCTCGCGGATCAGTGCTTTGTACTGACCCGCGGCAAGTGCTTTTTTGTAGAAAATACGAGCCCGGTTTGTATCATTGGCGCGGGCAGCAATTCGAGCTAAACCGGCGTAGGCAAACGCGTGGTACTCTTTGGTATATGGTTCATTGAACGGCAGACGGAGGGCTGTTTCATAGGATTCAGCCGCTGCCGTATCGTTTTTATCGGCATACTCAGCCAGCATCCCGCTAAACGTATGCACGGCCACAGGCACCAGTTTATTGGACATGTGTTTTAGCCGTTGTACGTACGGGCGGGCTTCATTGTATCGGCCTGCCAGCAGGAGTGATTCGGCCCCTAGCATGCCAAACAATGGATTATTGGGATACTTGTCGGCCAGCGATTTAGCGTAAACAACCGCCCGGCCGGGACTCATTTCATGCTTCACTAAAATATGCGCCAGATAATAGTTGGCCACCGGACGCAGGAAAACGGCTTTTTGGGCGGCTACGTCCATTTGCTTTAGCCCTTTCGCCATGTCGCCACGCTCAAAGAAAACCAGAAACGGCTTAACAATGGAATGATCCATTGGGTAGCGTTCTATATAGTAATTATAGAGTCCGGTTGTGAAATAGAAATCCGGCGTTTTATTCATCAGCACAAAGCCATCCCGAAGGTAGTTGTACGCCTTTTTAGATTCACCAACGGCTTTCAGTGATTCATTTTTGTTATTGTAAAAGGAAGCCAGATAGCTATGCGCCGTCAGCGCAAAGAACACACCTTCCGGGTCGCTCTCGTCCTTGTCAAGCATTTTCTTCGCTAGGGCCAATCCCTGCTCTACGGCCTGTATGAACTGCGCAGATGCCGCCTGGTTCTCATGCACCGGCAGGTACTGAAGTTCCAGCTCGGTAGCCCGCAAAATAGGCCCGATCGGGTGCTGGGGAAACCGGCTTTGAATCTGTCGAATCTGTACATCAGATTCGGCAAAGTCAAGGTTATAAATATTATCCAGTATTTTCTGAACCGTTTGCTGAACCGTCGGATCGGTCAGCACCTGCGCCGGAGCCGTCAGGGAAAGCACAAGACCGCTTAGAATGAGAAGCGTATTTTTTAGAATGGACAAAGCTTTTGCTGAAATTACGTCGTTTGATTCTATACGACCAGAACCTTACTTTTGTTCAATGCGTAGTACATAGATAAGACTACAAGGAACCACTTTCGATGATTCATTACGAAAAATTTGTGTTAGATAATGGCCTTCAGGTATTCGTCCACGAAGATGAATCGACCCCCATGGCGGCCGTTAATATACTATATAATGTAGGCTCACGCGATGAAGACCCGGCTAAAACAGGGTTTGCTCACTTGTTTGAACACCTGATGTTCGGCGGATCGCAGCACATTCCCAGCTACGATGAGCCGCTGCAAAAAGTAGGTGGCGAGAACAATGCCTTCACCAGCCCTGATATTACCAACTATTACATTACGCTCCCGGCGGCTAATCTGGAAACAGCCTTCTGGCTCGAATCGGACAGGATGCTGAGCCTTTCTTTCGACCCGCAGGTGCTGGACATTCAGCAAAAAGTTGTGATCGAAGAGTTCAAGCAGCGCTATCTGAATCAGCCCTATGGCGATGTGTGGCTGAAACTCCGCCCGCTGGCCTACCAGCAGCACCCCTATCGCTGGGCCACCATCGGCAAGGACATCAGCCATATCGAAAATGCCACGATGGACGATGTAAAGGCCTTTTTCTTCAAGTATTACCTGCCCAACAATGCCATTCTGGTCGTAGCCGGCAACGTTACCGTTGAGCAGGTGAAGCAGCTGTGCGCCAAGTGGTTTGCACCCATTCAGGCAGGAGCCTCCTACGTTAGGCAACTTCCGGCAGAGCCAACTCAGACGGAAGCCCGTAAGCTGGAAACATCGGCCAAAGTACCGCTCAACGGCCTGTACAAAGCCTACCACATGCCCGGCCGATTCGACACCGATTTTTACGCTGCCGACCTGCTGGGCGACCTCCTGGGCCGCAGCAAGTCGTCGCGCCTGTACCAGCAGCTGTTACGGAACAACCCGCTGTTCAGCAGCGTCAATGCGTACATTACAGGTTCCGTCGATCCCGGTTTGCTGGTGATTCAGGGTAATCTCAACAAAGGTGTTTCGCTGGAAGAAGCCGATGCGGCCGTGGAATCGGTGGTGCAGGCGTTTATCGATGAGGTTGTACCGGACGATGAACTGGCGAAGGTAAAAAATCAGGCAGAAGCCACGCTGGCGTTCTCGGAAGTCGAACTGCTGAACCGCGCCATGAACCTGGCCTACGCAGCCAACGCAGGCAACCCCGATTTCGTCAATCAGGAAGCCGAACAGATACAGGCTGTCACGCCGGACTCGATTCAGAAGATGGCCCGTCAGGTACTCCGGAAAGATAACTGCTCGACCCTCTACTACCGACAGGCAGAAGCCTAGCCCAACCCAATCGCGTCATGGAAACCACCTATCAACCCAGGGCCTTATCTGCCGAGCAACTTCAGGCGTTATCGCAGGAGGTGAAGCAGGCACTTACCCGGCTATACGGCGACCGCCTGGCCCAGGTAGTCCTGTATGGGTCGTATGCCCGTGGTGATTTCCATGCCGAGTCGGATGTCGACTACCTGGTGGTGCTGAATGACGACGAGGTGAAAGCGGGGAAAGAGATTTGGTTCTTTGGCGAAACTGCTAGTGAATTGATTGACAAATTCGATATTCATGTCTCTTTCAAACCAGCATCATTAAATAAATACCTCTTCTCAGATCTCCTTTTTTACAAGAACGTACGCAGAGAGGGTAAAAGGCTATGAGTACACCAGGAAACTACATGCTGATTGCAGAGGACTGTCTGGAAGAAGCAGCTATTCTCTTTCAAAACAAAAAATTCCGGGGAGCGTGCGGACGAGCCTACTATGCCTATTTTGATGCTATTCTGTTAGCTACTAAAGAAATTACAACGAAATCGCATGCTGCCGCCCGTGGACTATTTAGTGCCAACTTTGTTAAAGCAGGCCCTTTTGAAAAGAAAGATTCGACCTATCTAAACGAACTGTTCGAATTACGCCAAGCCGGAGAGTATGATCCGGACGAAGATATATCAGAAGAAGACACCCGTCGAGCTATTGATCTTGCATCCGAATTTCTCCTTCAGGTTGAAGCTTACCTCCGTGAAAACGGATTTACCTCATGAAAATACGAGTAGGACAGGGATATGATGTACACCGACTGGAAGAAGGCCGCGCCTTCTGGCTGGGTGGCATCCAGATTCCGAGTACGTTTGGACCGGTGGGCCATTCCGATGCTGATGTGGTGTGTCATGTGCTCTGCGATGCCCTGCTGGGTGCCGCCAACATGCGCAACATCGGCTACCATTTTTCGGACAAAGACCCGCGCTGGAAGGGCGTCGACAGCAAACTGCTGCTGGCCGAAGTACTCCGGATGGTGCGCGAAGCAGGCTACGAAGTCTCCAACGTCGACGTGACGGTGGTGTTGCAGGAGCCAAAGCTCAACCCGCACATTCCGGCCATGAAAACCTGTCTGGCCGAGGTCATGGCCATTCCGGAGGGCGATATTTCCATTAAAGCCACCACCTCCGAGCACATTGGCTTTGTTGGTCGGGGCGAGGGCATTGCGGCCCATTGTGTGGCGCTTATCTTTAAGGATTAGTTTTAACGACCCATTGACCTGTTTATGAAAATCCTTTACCTGTCTACCTTTTTACTAACAGGCCTGCTCGCTTGTGGCCAGTCCAAACCAAGTCAACCTGATATGCCGTTGGGTTTCGAGGAGTATGATCCTGTCTCGACGCTGAAAGTGCCAGAGCACAAGCTGACGCGCTCGAAGTTTCCGTTCATCGACGTTCATAACCACCAGTGGGATATGGACAAGGCGAACCTCAAACCGCTTCTGGCCCAGATGGACAGCCTGAATATGGGTATTATGATCAACCTCAGCGGCCGGGGCTGGGGCAGCGTGGCTCAGGGAACCCAGTTTTTCGACAATGCAATGGCCAATGCGGCCAAAGCAGCGCCCAAGCGACTGGCGATGTTCACTAACCTCAACTTCGATGAGATTGGCCGGAAAGGTTGGACGGACGATGCTGTTAAACTGCTCGAAGAAGACGTAAAAAAAGGCGCCCATGGACTCAAGATTTTCAAGAACCTCGGCCTGAATAGCAAAGACGAATCTGGCCAACGCGTTCGGGTAGACGATCCACGCCTTGACCCCATCTGGGCCAAATGTGGCGAACTGGGTATTCCGGTACTCATTCATACCGCCGACCCCAAGCCGTTCTGGGACCCGATGGACCGCTACAATGAGCGCTGGCTCGAACTAAAACTACACGGCGGTCGCAAACGCTCGCCCAACGACCCTGTTCCCTGGGATAAGCTCATTGCTGAGCAGCATAATGTATTCCGGAAACACCCGAAAACAACATTTATTGCCGCTCACATGGGATGGTACCCCAACGACCTCAACAAACTTGATAGTTTGATGACGATCTTCCCGAACATGAACGTCGAGATTGGGGCCGTCATCGCTGAACTGGGCCGCCAGCCACGCGCCAGCCGGAAGTTCTTCGAGAAATATCAGGACCGGATTCTGTTCGGAAAAGACAGCTGGGTACCGTCTGAGTACGCCACCTATTTCCGCGTGCTTGAAACAGAGGATGAATACTTCCCGTATCACAAAAAATACCACGCTTTCTGGCGCATGTACGGCATGGGCTTACCCGATGAGATTCTGAAAAAAGTCTATTACAAAAACGCCCTCAGGCTCGTGCCGGGTTTGGATAAGAGCCAGTTCCCAAAGTGATTCTTAACCGCAAAAGGTTAACGCAAAGTTCGCAAAGAAACTACGTGTGTTATTTAACCTTTACGACCTTTGCGTTAACCCTTTGCGCCTTTGCGGTTAGATACCAATGAAAATCACCCAGATTTCCCTCTACCAGTACGACATTCCGCTCAAAGCGCCCATTGCCATTTCGCTCGGTACGATCGAGAACGCCCGGAACATTCTGGTTGAGATACAAACCGACGAGCGCATTACGGGCTGGGGCGAAGGCTCTCCGTTCTGGATGATCGTAGGCGAAACCCAAGCTTCAGCCCTGGCTGCTGCCGACGATATGGCCAAGCTCCTGATCGGGCGCGACCCACTCGACATTGAGGGTTGCCTGACGGCTATTACCCGCTATTTGCCCGGCCATCCCACCACCCGCTCGGCTTTCGACATGGCTTTGTACGACCTGGCCTCTAAAACCGCCCGGATGCCGCTCTACCAGTTTCTGGGGGGAACGAAAAAGACGCTCGTTACCGACGAAACGATTTATATCAACACGCCGGAACGTATGGTAGACGATGCGTTGCGTATTCAGGAAAAAGGTGCCGAAGCCATCAAAGTTAAACTCGGCACCAACCTCCACGACGATGTTGCCCGCATAAAAGCCATCCGTAACGCCATTGGCGACACGACGCCTATCCGTACCGACGCCAATCAGGGCTGGGATGTGGTGACGGCGACCGGCGTCTTACGGGCCATCGGCGACTGGAACGTTCAGTATTGCGAGCAACCCATCAAACGGCACGACATTGCCGGATTACGGCAGATTCGGCAGAAAACGACCGTGCCTATTATGGCCGATGAGAGCCTGTTCGACTCGGTCGATGCCATCCGGCTGGTCCGCGAAGAAGCGGTCGATTATTTCAACATCAAACTCTCCAAAAGCGGGGGTATTTTCGACGCGCTTAAGATAAACGCTATTGGCGAAGCCGCCGGGATTCCCTGTATGATCGGCTGCATGTCGGAGTCGAGGCTGGCGCTAACGGCCAATGCCCATTTTGCGACGGCTCGTCAAAATATTCGATTCTACGACCTGGATGCCTGCTTTGAACATGCCGATGATCCCGTATACGGCGGCATTACCTATACCGGTTACCAGATTGAACTGCCCGATGCACCGGGAATCGGTGCCGAGATAGACTCCGCCTTTCTGGCTAAATTGCCGCATAAAACCATCTCCTGACGTTTATATGCTTGCCATCACCACCGTTCAGTCAGCCGCCGATGTGCAGGGTATTCTTGACCTGCAACAGGCCAATCTTCGCAAAAACGTACCACTCGACGTGCAGCTCGCTCAAGGCTTTGTAACGGTTGAGCACGACCCCGGCGTACTGACCCGCATGAACCGGGCGGCACCCAGCATCATTGCTAAAGATGGTGATAAAGTTGTTGGGTATGCCCTAACCATGCTGCCCGAATTTGGCACCGACATCCCAGAATTACTGCCCCTTTTTGCCCTCATAAACTCGATTACTTACCAGGACAAACCCCTTGGGGAGTATCCGTACTACGTCATGGGTCAGGTTTGCGTAGCCAACGGCTACCGAGGTCAGCGGGTGTTCGACCGGATGTACCAGCACCACCAGGAGGTCTATGGCAACCGCTTTCAATTGCTGATTACCGACATTTCGGCTAATAATGCCCGCTCCCTAAAAGCACATGCCCGTGTTGGATTCCAATCCATTCATGAGTTCCACGATTCGACCATTGGCGAAACCTGGGTAGTGGTAGTATGGGATTGGCATAAGTAACGTACCCACGGGCTTCAGCCCGTGTTTCATCTCAACATAAACACGGGCTGAAGCCCGTGGGTACATTATAAAAATAACCCGATATACAAATGCGCTTACTCCTACCCCTGCTCCTGCTTACAACTTCGCTCCTTGCGCAGCCGCGCAACGTTTTACCCCAGTCAAATCGCCCGCTGAGGCCGGTTTCTCGCCCGAACGGCTGAAACGGCTGGACATCTGGTTGCAGGGGTTAATCGACAAAGACATTGCTCCCAATGCCGTAACGTTTGTGGCACACAAAGGAAAAATCGTCCATTACAAAGCCTTCGGGTATAGCAACCTGGCGAAGAAAACGCCCCTCAAACGCGACGATATTTACCGGATTGCCTCGCAGTCAAAGGCCATAACGACAGTCACGCTGATGACCTTGTTTGAAGAAGAGAAGTTTTTGCTCGACGACCCCATCTCCAAATACATTCCAGCCTTTAAGAACCCTAAAGTGCTGGTCAGCTACGATAAAAAAGACCCTGTTGGCGGCAGTTACGATACCCGTCCGGCCAAAGGCGAAATCACGATCCGCCAGCTGCTGAGCCATAACGCGGGCATTCCCTACGAACACCCTCTCGACCAGCGTCCCGAGTTTAAGGTACCATTCTTTAACTCGACGGCCCCCGATAAGCTCGAAGATGTGATCAATAAACTGGCGAAGCGCCCCCTGCTGCGCGACCCCGGAACGGACTCTACCGGCGCGGGTTTCACCTACGGCCTCAACATCGACATTATCGGGCGACTCATCGAAGTGCTGTCCGGCAAACCGTTCGACGTTGCCATGCGCGAACGGGTGCTGGAACCGCTCGGCATGACCGACACCTATTTCTACCTGCCCGACAGCAAAGCCAGCCGACTGGTGGAACTGTACGAAAAACCGAGCATGGACAAGCCGCTGGCCCTCCACCCGAATGAAGCTTACCGAAACTTTGCTACCTCGGGAGCCAAAACGCTCTTTTTGGGCGGAGCCGGTCTGGTCAGTTCTATCGAAGACTATGCAAAGATTTGTCAAATGCTGCTAAATGGCGGCACCTTCAACAACAAGCGCATCATTGGCCGCAAAACCGTCGAGATGATGCTCCGCAACCAGATCGGAGCCGCCGAAGTATGGGATCGAAAGGACAAATTCGGCCTTGGCTTCCAGCTGATTACCGAGGGTTCTCACTACGGCGATCAGGCCACACCGGGCTCCTACACCTGGGGCGGCATGTACTGTTCCGAATTTACCATCGACCCAAAAGAGGAGCTTATTCTCCTGATTTTCACGAACGTACAGCCTTACGCTTATTACGGCGATTTCGTTAAAAAGTTTAGGATAGCTGTTTATCAGGCGTTGGAGTAAACGATAGTACTGACAAGCTTTTACGGACAATCAACTCAAACCAGAAACGCCATGAATTCGCAAAAAACAGCCGTTGTCCTGATTGAATATCAGAATGATTTTACGTCGCCGGGGGGCAGCCTGCACGATGCCGTGAAAGGGGTGATGGACTCATCGAACATGCTGAACAATACCCTCGATCTCGTTGCCAAAGCCCGGGAGGCCGGTGCTGTCATCATCCACTCGCCAATTAGCTTTCAGGAAGGTTATTTTGAGATCACGAAGCATCCGTATGGCATTTTGAAAGGTGTGGTGGATAGCCAGTCGTTTCGCAAAGGCTCGTGGGGTGTTGAGATCATTGATTCGCTGGCACCGCAATCCGACGATATTGTGCTCGAAGGCAAGCGTGGTTTAGATGCGTTTGCCAGTACTAACCTCGACTTCATTCTCCGCAGTAAAGGCATAGAAACCATTGCATTGGGTGGCTTCCTGACCAACTGCTGCGTCGAATCGACCATGCGGTCGGGTTATGAGAAAGGGTTTGAAGTTATTACCCTAACCGACTGTACGGCCACCCTCAGTGAAGAAGAACAGGCCTTTGCCTGCGCTAAAAACTTCCCGATGTTTTCCAAACCCATGACGCACACGCAGTTTCTGGACGAACTAACGGGCGAGACCGTTCAGAAAGTCGAAACGCGGGGTTATTCGGCTTAAGATTCATCCATTCTGTTTCCCCTAAACCTATAAGGTATCTGAGACCTTATAGGTTTTTTCATATGTCATGGACTCATTTTTTCTATTTTTGTATTGAATTATTCCAACCTATGGTCAAAAAAATTGCTCTTGTCTTTGTAGGGGTTTTGCTGGCGTTAGTTGTCTGGCAATGGGAGTTGGTTAGCTATGGATGGATGCAGGCGAAAGGACAGGTGCGACTTTTATGGAATACAAAACCTGTAGCCGACGTACTGGCCGATCCGGCCTACCCAGATTCGACAAAGCAAAAAATAGAACTAATCCGGGAAATCAAGCGTTTTGCCATCGACTCGCTCGGGTTGGATAAGTCCGGTAGCTACGAATCGTTTTATGACCAGCAGGGCAAGCCGATTTTATGGGTAGTTACAGCCGCACAACCGTACCAACTCGTTGCAAAGCAGTGGCATTTCCCTATAATCGGCACGTTTTCATACAAAGGTTTTTTTGAAAAAGACCGGGCCGACACGACCAAAGCGGAGTTGCAACGGGACGGTCTGGATACGCGTATCGGGGAAGTATCGGCCTGGTCGACATTAGGATTTTTAAACGATCCGATTCTATCCAGCTTTCTGGATAGACCGGTCGGAAGCTTGGCCGAGTTGATTATTCATGAACTGACGCATGGTACATTATTTATCAAAAACAGCCTTGAATACAATGAAAATCTGGCTGATTTTGTAGGCGAATACGGTGCATTACGCTTTATGGCTCAGAAATACGGCAGAAATTCCGTGCCCTATCGTGACTATCTGGCCACAAAAGTGTTTTATGAAAAGTACGATGAGCATATATTGCATGGCACCCGAGTACTCGACAGTTTGTACAAGACGTTTAAACCAACCACGCCTACGATGATCAAAGATTCGTTGAAGTGGCAGACCATCCGGCAAATCGTTGTTTCGTCGGATACCATTAACACCGGCGAACGTTCAATAAAAAAGCGGGCTGCCGGAAAACTAAACTTACCGAATAATGCGTATTTCATTGGTTATCTGACCTATCGAAAACAGCAGAATCGGTTTCGGCAGGAATTTGAAAATCGGTTTGGAGGGGATTTCAACCGGTACCTGACTTACCTGAAACAAACCTATCCATCCTTATAAACGAAGCCCGGTGGCCGGGCGGTTGTTCGTATGAAGAAGTTATTGATTAGCTTGGGTATCCTATCTGCACTGAGCACTGGCTTTGTGGCGATGAATACCTATCGACGCGTTCATAATACCAGTTTTGGTCCGGGCGAGCACCTGGAATATCGGGTACACTATGGGTTTATCAACGCAGCCGAAGCTGTTGTCGATGTAAGTCCTACGCTCTATAAAGTCAATGAGCGTCCCTGTTATCGGGTCAACGTCGACGCCCGGACGCTGGGTGCTTTCGACCTCGTTACGCGCATCCGGGATACCTGGCGGTCGTACATCGACACCTCGGCTATTCTGCCGCAGAAATTTTATACCAACCTTCAGGAAAACAGCTACCGTAAGGAAGAGAACATTACGTTCAACCACGAAGCGAATACGGTGAAAGCTGAAGAGCGCACCGAGAAGGACGTTTTTAAAGTCCCGGATAATGTGCATGACCTGATTAGCGGTTACTACTTCCTGCGCACCATTGATTTCAGTAAATTAAGCAGCGGGCAGGTAATCGAAGTCCCGGCTTTTTACGACGATACTGTCTATAACATGAAGGTGCGCTACCGCGGTAAAGATGTTGTGAAGACAAAGCAGGGCAAGATCAATGTCATTAAGCTGAATCCGGTTCTGCCGCAGAATAAACTCATCAAGGAAGAAGAATCCATCCGAATTTTCGTTTCCGACGATGCGAATAAAGTACCCATCAAGGTAGAAGTCGACTTTTTTGTCGGCTCCATGGAAATGGACCTCAAACGCGATGGGGGGCTGAAACAGCCGCTGCGCTATTATAAGTAGACGAATCAATACGCCTACATAAGGAGATGGGGGCTGCAGCTTTAACCTGTAGCCCCCATCTTCGTAATGAATCTGACAAAAAACGTCTTTTATCGTGTTATCAGCACTTTAACAGACTTACTCTTAAGCGCGGTGTATTGGAAGCAGCATGCCCTCCACCCTAGACTGATTACCGGCATAAAATTGACCATTCAGGGTAACGAGACCGGGGGCGGCAGGTGCCGACAGCACACTAATGCTTTGCGTAGACGTACCGGAACAGCCCTGGTTGGTAACTGAATACATAATCGTATACGGTCCACCCGCCTGAACACGACCGGGCTAGAACATACTTTTCTCTATACCAACCCCCGCGAAGATGCCACCCAGTGTACTGGCAGTGAGATTAACGGGAGTAGACTCCTGACATAGGCTGGCGGGTAGGCCGGTAAACGAAGCATTAGGAAGGCTGTTTATGGTAATGGCCAGGCTCGCGCTACTGGTCGCCCCCGTCGCATCGGTAACTACTACGTTTACCGAAATCACCTGAGCCATGTTCGCCCGAAGTTGAATGGTATTATCAACAGCATTACTTAGAATAGCGTCACCAGTGGAATACTACGAATAGGTGTAAGGCGCTGTGCCTCCGCTGGCCTGTGCTACAGGCTGCGTCTGGCAACCAGCGCATAGACTCAATGTTGTGGCAGTTAATGAACTTACAAGCAAAGTAGCCCCGGCCTGCACGCTGGACTGACTCACTGGCTGCTGGGTGAGGGCAATTGGTGTTGCACTGGTCTGCTGCGATTCGTAGGCACCAGCATCAATCGTGCCACCGGCAGGAAACAGGCGGGAATTACCCGCCAGATCGGTAGCCGGACCATTTGCACTGGTGTACGCTGAGTTCAGCCCTGTATTGACCGCTGGTGAACAAGGAGACAGTTGCAGACTCCCCTCACGGACGAAGGGAGCAATAGTGATAAATTGGTTGGCACTGCCGCTGGTCAGCACAACACCTGCTTCCAGAACACTAATTGTTGACACAGTATGCCCCTGGCCACCACTAGTTACGCCAGATGGCGGGCTGTACGTTTCGTTAACGACAGCATTCGTGCCACCGTTGTTCCAAAGGATACAATTGGTTAGGTTAAGCTGGCTTATGACAAGAACAAACCGGGTGAAAAGTGGCGTTGCAGTATTCAGAAATGCGCCCCCACGGGGGTGGTAGTGTCGCTCAGCGTACGGTTGATCAAGGTAGACAGGGTCTGGAGAGACGTTGTTCCCCGGGCATCGTTGTACATGCCCCTCCGGCTCGTAGCCGTATTCCCGACAAAAGCGATCACTCGTCATTGTAGGTTTATACAGGCCTCCGGCCAGTCGAAATACGGTACCCGCCGATGCGCTGGCCAATTGAGCCTGTAAGGCTGAACCCGGTAACGCATTGGCCCAGTCGGCACCGGTTTGCGGCCCTGCTCCGGCGGGGGTGACGTAAACAGTTTGCCCCCATAGATACACCGGAGTTAGTAGCCATAGACAAGTAACCGGCAGACGGCATAAAAGTGCCTTGTTGAGTAAAGTAGGCATCTTCACCACAAAATAAAAGTAAGAGGATAAGAAAGTTGAACTACAGTAAAATATGATTATTTCATTATAGTAGTTACTTAAAGCCACATTACACTATTTATAGTACAGAGACTATAGGATAATATTATAGTCGACTCAACACCTATTTCATTCATTTATCTGTAACTACCGCTACCTCATGTTCGCGTCATTTCCTACATTCGTCGTTCAGTAAAAAAAACGTTATGAAAAAATCATTCTTTCTACTGTTCTTTCTGGTCATAACAACCAATGTGATTGGGCAATCCTTCTTTACCCCACAAAAGCGAACATCGGGTTACGTCAATATCAGTGAATTTGGGTACGCGCCCAGCATCGACGGGCGTGCCGGGGCCATAACCGTTTCAACGGTCAACGGCTACAAACCAAACGATCACTTCTCGGCAGGCCTGGGCGTTTCTTATGTACGCTTCAGTACGGGCTCTACCAATATCGTCAACTTCATGCCGATCTTCGCTGACGTACGGGCTTATATCGGTGGGCGAACGGCCTTGATGCTGGTAGGCGATATTGGTTACGGTCTACTGCTCGATAACGTCAAAACGACCTACACCAGCAGCAAGGGAGATCTATACATTAACCCGGCCATTGGCATTCGCACTTACGTGTCCGAAAAATCGGCGCTTGTGCTGAGTGTTGGTTATTTGTCACAGTATGTACTTAATCGGGCCGACTACAATGGGGACCGGTACAACAGCTCCGAACATTCTGACAATGTAAGTGTCAAGCTCGGTTTTCTTTTCTAACGCTCTCCCCTGTTCAAACAGTCATTGACAAACAACCATCGCCCTGATGCCTGACCAGTGCGCTATTGCCCTCTGCTCAGGTTTAATTCACCCATATGATTTATTTATACCGCCAGTTTATTGGCCTTTGCCTGGTTGGCCTACTGGCTATTGATGCCAGTGCCCAAAACCAACCTTCCGTTCAGATTATGCTCGCAGGCTTCGACCACCTGAACCAACTCTATAACCAACAGCCCCAGTCGGATGTGTATAGTCCTAAAAAACAGGCAGAAATCAACCAACTCAATACCTGCTTTCAGGCCTACGCCCCCGATATGATTATGGTTGAAGTCGACCCCATCGAACAACCTCGAATCGACAGTTTATTCGCCCTTTATTCAGCGGGGAAGTTGACCCTGGATGACTTGCCTTACGGACGTAGTGAGACCTACCAAATTGGGTTTGCCCTGGCAAAACGCTTAAAGCATAAGCGTGTCTATTGCGTTGATCATTACGAAGCCACATCGCAGTCACTACTGACCGACGGAACCAACATTGATGTGTATCAACGAGCGCTGCAACAGTTGCAGGGACTTGCCCGTCCGTTAAAAAAACAGGTTCAGCAAGACAGTTTATCGGTATACGAATACATACGCAGGCTCAATCAGCCGGAAATGATCGCGCTTACGCATCGCCTGTTTTATAACTTACCGGCTCTAGTGGTAAACGGCGAGTTTTCCAAAACGGCCACGAACACCCTGGATGTGAGCAAAATTGACAAACGGTACATCGGTGCCGAATTTATCAGTCTGTTTTACAATCGAAACCTGAAAATTTACAGCAATGCCCTGATAAGCCAGCGTCAGTATCAGGGCAAGAAACTGCTGTTACTCTTTGGGCAGACTCATGTTGGTGTATTACAAGAACTCGTCAAGGCAAATCCGGACTACAAGCTGGTGTCTCCCCTCACCTATTGCAGGTAAACGGTTTTTCGGTTGGTCTGACGTTATCATCGTAGCTTTCTAAAGTAGCTCCAGCCAGTGCGTAACCAGTTTTCAATTGTACTCAGTCGATTCCAGCGCAGCGCCCAGAATGGTTCTTCAATCGCCCCGAAACTCTGATAAAAGCTACGAATTGAAGGCTTTTCGGGGCTCTCGAAGTCAAAGACTACCGGCTGGCCCGCTTTTTCCTGAATCAACTGGTCGATAAGCATCGTGCGGGCATTCGCTTTTCGACCTAATGGAGAGGCCGCGTTGAACAGATACGTAATACGGGTCTCCTCGCAGACAAACAAAGCACCTGCTTCAATTTGGCCATCATAAACGGCGTATCGCAGCACAGATAAACCACGTTTATGCAGCGACTGAGCCAGCATCCTTAACAGTTCATAGGCCCAGTCGGCAACGCCCCCATCAATGGTATCGGCATGGTTTTCCCGGAATAATATCAGCAACGGACCAATATCTGCTGACTCAATGAAAGCCCAGCGAGCGTTAACCCCAAATTCATGGCAAGCACGGCGCAGGTTCTGTTTACGGTCGCGTGTGTAAGCAGCGTAAACACGATCGTAACCGACCGACAGGTCGATGGTATGGGTAGTCCGTGAATGACAGGCGACGGAAGAAAGATCGATGCCGGGTTGTTGCTGTATACAAAACAGCGAACCATACCGATACTGCTCGAGCAGTTGTTCAAAGAATGGGGCCGTATTCAGCCATACGCCAGCGCTAAAGATGGACAGGAAGGGGCAGAAAAACGGCTGGTGTACAACCCACCGGTACGCAATCCCGGCAACCCGTTTCCGACGTAATGGAACCGGCATCACCGCCTGGTACGCTCCAGACTTATCTACCTTCACGATGCCCATCCACTGCCACTCGGGTGCGGGCAGTATGGCATCCAAATACCATGAATAGCCGTATACCCTTACCTGACGGGAGCTTGCTACACAGGTATCCCAGGCATCGGTATTAAGTTCAGAGCGGGTGATAGTTTTCAGCATGATAAACATGCTGACGAATAAACCGGGGTAAAGTCTCTTTCCGAGAGTATCCCGATTCAGTTGGCCGGTTCCATTTATTTGAACTGGCCCTTTAGCTTCTCAATAATATCACGGGTTTCGGCATGTTTGGCGACCAGATCACTTACCGTTTGTACGGCATGGATGACGGTGCTGTGGTCACGCCCGCCAAAATGGTAGCCAATGGATTTCAGCGACAGGTCGGTTTTCTCTTTGGCCAGATACATAGCAATCTGCCGGGGATGAACCAGTTCGCGTTTTCGGCTTTTCGCTTTCAGGTCGGCAATGGTTACGTTGAAAAAGCTGGCAACGGCTTCCTGAACCGAGTCGATCGTAACTTCCCGATCGGAGTCGACAACGATGTTGCGCAGGGTTTGCTTGGCCAGCTCAAGGTCGATTTCCCGCCGGTTGAGTGATGCCTGCGCCATCAGCGACACAATGACGCCCTCCAGTTCCCGAACGTTTGTATTGACACTATGCGCCAGGTACTCGATCACATTGTCGTCAATATAAATCCCTTCGGCCTGAAGTTTTTTCTGAATGATGGCGATACGGGTTTCGAGGTCGGGCGTCTGCAAATCGGCCGATAACCCCCACTTAAAACGCGACAATAGCCGATCTTCCAGCCCGTCCAGTGCCCTCGGTGCCCGGTCGGAGGTCATAATAATCTGCTTACCGGACTGGTGGAGGTGATTAAAGATGTGGAAGAAAATCTCCTGCGTTTTCTCTTTCTTCTGCAAAAACTGCACATCGTCGATCACCAGCACATCGACCTGCATATAAAACGAGGTGAAGTCGCGAATACCATCCGAACGGACGGCATTCAGAAACTGGTTCGTAAACTTCTCCGACGTAACATACAGGACAAACTTGCCCTGGTTGTTATTCTTGATAAAGTTACCGATGGCCTGTACCAAGTGGGTTTTACCCAGCCCCACCCCGCCATAGATCATGAGCGGATTGAACGAGGTTACGCCCGGTCGCTCGGCAACGGCATAACCTGCCGATCGCGCCAGCCGGTTACAATCACCTTCCACATAATTGTCGAAGGTATAGCTTGGATTCAGGTACGAGTCCAGCGTTAGCGAATCGAGGTCTTTGAGCTGGAACGGACTCTTCAGAATATCGGGGTTGACATTGTCCGGCTTGGAGGTGTGCGTCGATTTGGTAGTGGGCACATTAACCGTAAGCGGCCGGTTCTGCTCGTTGCCTTTATCGACAATGATGGAGTATTCGAGCTGGCCATCGCGTCCAATAGCGGTGTCAAGGGCTTTACGCAGGGCGTGTACGAAGTTTTCCTCCAGCCATTCGTAGAAAAACTCACTCGGTACCTGAATGGTCAGGACATGACCATTTAGCCGCAGGGGAACAATTGGCTCGAACCATGTATTAAAACTCTGTTCGGGGACAATCTCCCGTATGACATTCAGACAGCGATTCCACACCGTCGTTACTTCACGCTGCATGCCGGTCTGAGGAGTTACATTCACGGGTTTATACTTCTGTTACGTTGGGGGCCGTCAAAAAAGGGAGACAAATGTATGAAAATATCTGACCGGCCCATACTGCCTAGGTCACGTTTTTCTGACTTATTGGTCATTCTTTTAATGGTATGCTAAAAATACGCTATTCGAACAGAAGGGCAATGCCGGATGAAAATACCTTTGAATAATGCAATCGGGCTTATAGCAAATGCGTGAAATTTTTGCCTTATCTCTGTAAAAAAGAAAAACAGTACTTTTACCGGTATCTCGCACTAAACAAACCTGATGGTGTCTTCTTTTTCAACGATATTCCCTTCCACCAGCAAATCAGACTGGATGGCGCAAGTACTCAAAGAGCTTAAGCCCGCTCAAAATGGCGCTGAGGCCATGGAAAGTCTTCGCTGGCACAGCCCGGAGGGATTTAGCCTTGACCCTTACTTTACCGCCGAGGAACTAACAGGAACGACTTCGGTAAAAACGGTACAAGCGGCCCAAAAGCAGCTGCCGGGATGGCTCAACGCTCCGGAAAGACTGGTTACCGGCGACAAATCAGATAACGAGGGGCTGCGGAACGCCCTTGCTCAGGGTGCCGATGCACTTGTGCTGTCGATGCCCGCGCATATCAACTGGACAACCGAGAATCTTACCCGTTTATTGAACGGCATAAAACTGAGCGACATACCGGTTTTCGTCCGGCTACCTGCCGAGCAGACTGCTCACTTCATACAGGACCTCAAAAGCGTAGCTCCTTATCAGCTTAAAGGTGGCCTGTTGACTGCTATCAGCGAGTCGACCGCAACCATAACCCGCCAGACACTCGACTCACCCCAGTTTCGTACTATCTGCGCCAGTGGTCACGCGTTTCATAATGCCGGAGCCACGGCCACGCAGGAACTGGCCTTTACCCTGGCTTCATTAACTGATACCTACGATCAGCTGACCGATGCCGGACTGGCCCTTGAGCAGCTCATTCCCAAAACGGTAGTGTCGATGTCGATAGGTACCAGTTTTTTTCTTGAAATTGCCAAACTTCGGGCCCTGCGTGTGTTACTAAACCGCCTGATAGCGGCTTATTCCCCATCAATCAGGCAGTCGACTTTCTTTATTCACGGCCAGACATCGACGTTTTACGATGCTGCGGCCACGCCCAATACTAACCTGCTTCGGGCTACTACTGAGGCTATGGCCGCCGTTATAGGTGGGTGCGATGCACTGACCGTACACCCATACGATGCCGTTTTGGGCACTTCGGCCGATTCCGATCTATCTACCCGCATGGCACGGAACATCTCACTTCTGTTGCGGGATGAATGTTATCTGGATAAAGTGGCCGACCCGGCAGCTGGCTCGTACTACATAGAAATCCTGACCGATAAACTGGTCGAATCCGCCTGGACGCTCTTTCTGACAGTCGAAGAAAAGGGCGGGTATGCCAAAGCCATCTCCGCTGGATTCATACAAACTGAACTGGACAAAGCTTATCAGGAAAAGGTTGAGGCAGTACAGGCGGGCAAGGTGCTGGTGGGGGTTACGAAGTTTCGATTCAACGAACCCGGCTCTGCGTCCTATAAGCCGCCGATAGCTCCTGAAACAGCATTGCCATACCGTCGATTAGCTCAACCATTTGAATAAACTTTAGTCACCGTACCTGTCATGAGACCCGACTTTAAGACCATCCAACTCTCCCCGACGGCCGATAATGCCTTACCCGATGATCAACTCTCGTCCGTGCGTTCCGACCGTGCCTTCCCGACTGCCGAGGGCATCAAATTGAAGCCGCATTTCACACGGACCGACCTGCAGGCTGCCGATCACCTGAACTATGCGGCCGGCATTCCGCCGTTTCTGCGGGGGCCATACGCCAGCATGTACGTCCGTCAGCCCTGGACAATCCGCCAGTATGCCGGCTTTTCGACCGCCGAAGCCTCAAACGCTTTTTACCGGCGTAATCTGGCCGCCGGTCAGAAGGGCTTATCCGTGGCCTTTGACCTGGCGACTCATCGGGGTTACGACTCCGATCACCCACGTGTGATAGGCGACGTAGGCAAGGCCGGGGTAGCGATTGATTCGGTCGAAGACATGAAAATCCTGTTCGACCAGATACCCCTCGACCAGATGTCGGTGTCGATGACGATGAATGGGGCCGTACTGCCCATTATGGCCTTTTTTATCGTAGCTGCCGAAGAGCAGGGCGTGCCACCGGAAAAACTGGCGGGTACAATTCAAAATGACATTCTGAAAGAGTTCATGGTCCGGAATACCTATATCTACCCACCGGAGCCATCCATGCGCCTTGTGGGCGATATTTTTTCGTACACGGCCCGGCACATGCCTAAGTTCAACTCCATCAGTATCAGCGGCTATCACATGCATGAAGCGGGCGCACCAGCACAGCTTGAACTAGCCTACACCTTGGCGGATGGACTTGAGTATATCCGAACGGGCCTGCGGGCGGACATGGGTATCGACGATTTTGCTCCACGTCTGTCGTTCTTCTGGGGTATTGGCATGAATCACTTCATGGAGATTGCCAAGCTCCGGGCGGGGCGACTGCTCTGGGCCAAAATTGTAAAGCAGTTCGACCCGAAAAACGCAAAGTCACTCGCCTTACGCACCCACTGCCAGACCTCAGGCTATAGCCTGACTGAGCAGGACCCATTCAATAATGTAGCCCGAACAACCATCGAAGCTCTGGCTGCGGTGCTCGGGGGTACGCAGAGTCTGCATACCAACTCGCTTGACGAAGCCATTGCGCTGCCAACTGATTTTTCGGCTCGCATTGCCCGGAACACCCAGCTTTATCTACAGCATGAAACTGACATCACCCGCGCTGTCGATCCTTGGGGCGGATCGTATTATGTCGAATACCTGACTAAAGAACTGGTCGAAAAAGCATGGGCGCTCATTGAAGAAGTAGAACAACTGGGTGGCATGACAAAAGCCATTGAAACAGGTCTGCCAAAACTTCGGATTGAAGAAGCCGCAGCCCGAAAACAGGCCCGTATCGACTCCGGCAAAGACATAATTGTGGGCGTCAATCGGTACAAGCCTTCTTCGGAAACAGACATAGAATTACTCAATATCGATAATAAAGCGGTACGTGAAAGCCAGCTGAACCGACTCAAAGACGTTCGGGCGAAACGGGATAATCAGAAAGTGGAGCAGGCTCTGAATGCCATAACCGAAGCGGCCATGACTCCGCCCCAACCCTCCCCCGAAACTAATGGGACGGAGAAAAATCTTCTGGCACTCGCTGTAGAAGCAGCCCGGCACCGCGCTACTCTTGGGGAAATTTCTGACGCTATGGAAAAAGCATTTGGTCGCCATAAGGCCACCATCCGGGCCGTATCCGGCATCTACTCAGCCGAAGTATCGGACGATGAAAACTTCCGCATCGCCCGCGAAATGAGCGACAAATTTGCCGAACTCGACGGTCGGCGACCCCGAATTCTGGTGGCCAAGATGGGCCAGGACGGTCACGATCGGGGTGCCAAGATCATCGCTACGAGTTTCGCTGACCTTGGCTTCGACGTCGACATGGGGCCACTTTTCCAGACACCCGACGAGGTAGCCCGGCAGGCGGCAGAAAACGACGTGCATATTGTGGGCGTATCGAGTCTGGCTGCGGGGCACAAAACGCTGGTGCCGCAACTCATCGATGAGCTGAAAAAGATTGGCCGCGACGATATTATGGTCATTGCCGGGGGGGTCATCCCGGCGGGCGATTACCAGTATCTGTACGATGCGGGCGTTAAAGGCGTATTTGGTCCCGGCACGGTCATCTCCGTAGCGGCTCAGAAGATTCTGACGGAGTTGATGGCGGAGTAGAGTTTAACCCATAGCCATCCGTTAATATTTCCTAATTTACTAAACCCAACAGGTAGAGTTTGCCGTATGGTCTCGTTTGTGAGTCAATAGCCAACACCCTCAACCTGTATGGTAAACCCTTATCTCCTTCTGCTCGCCTACCTGACCAGCCTCTCTCTCTACGCACAAACAGATAACTTCGGGTTTGAACAACGTACCGCTACCGGACAGCCCGTTGGCTGGAATAGCCTTAGCAACGATTACCTGTTCACCCTCGATTCGTCGGTAACGCACGGCGGCCGGTATGCGCTTCAGGTTGCCTATAAAAATAGTGGCACGTTCGGGGGTAGTCACTGGCGGATACCGGCCACCTTTGCGGGCAAAAAACTCACACTGAAAGCCTTCATCAAAACCAGCGGTACGGGTACTGAGCCAAACACCTACGCAGGCCTGTGGATGCGAATCGACGATGCGGCCAGCAAGGCGCTGGCATTTGACAACATGGCCAGCCGGGGTATAAAAGGTACAACCGACTGGCAGCAAGTCACCATTACCCTCGCCATGCCCGACGAAGCCGCCAGTATTCATATGGGGGGAATACTGGTCGGCAAAGGAACCGCCTGGTTCGACGATGTTGAACTGACGGTCGATGGAACGCCCGTCGAAAATGCCCCGGTAAAGGTAGTGAAACTCATGAAAGCCCAGACCGATACAGCTTTTGCCAGTGGTTCGGGCATTGAACTTACTTCACTCACCAAACAGCAAATCGACAACCTGGATTTGCTGGGTAAAGTATGGGGGTTTGTCAAATACTACCATCCTGCTGTGGCCGAAGGCAAGCATAATATGGATGCCGAACTATTTCGCGTGATGCCTCCCCTATTGAAAGCAACGTCTACGACCCAGCGAAACGAAGTGTTACTAAACTGGCTGAACACATTTGGCCCAGTAAAAGCGACCGCCAAAGAGCCCGACACGGCGCAGGCGGTTCTACGCCCAGATCTCGCCTGGCTTACAGATGTAGCCCGGCTGGGTGAGCCTTTACAGGCACAACTAGCGGCCATTCGGCAAACCAAACGCCCGAACAAGTCCTATTACATCAGCCTGTTTCCGCAGGTGGGCAATCCCGAATTTAAAAATGAACTGCCTTACCGACGGATGACCACACCGGATGCGGGCTACCGGCTTTTGTCGCTCTATCGCTACTGGAACATCATTCAGTACTTTTTCCCTTACAAGCACCTCATCGGCGAAGACTGGACCAAGGTTCTGCCGACGTCCATTCCGGCCTTTGTCAATGCCCGTGATTCGCTGTCGTATCGACTGGCCGCGCTATCCCTCATCGGACGAATTCACGATACGCACGCCAATGTATGGGGCGACCCAATTATTCGGAAGGAGTATAAAGGAGCCTTCTTTTCGCCCGTTCAGGTCAGGCATATCGAGAATCAGTTCGTGGTTACTAATTTCTTTAACGACTCGCTGGGCAGATTATCGGGGCTAAAGCTGGGCGATGTTGTTACCTCTGTCGACGGGGTTTCGACTAGCTCACTCGTGCAACAGCGCAAGCCTTATTATCCCGCTTCGAATGAACCCACCCAGCTTCGCGATATTGGTCGTGACCTGTTGTCGGGTCATACAAACACGGTTCGGCTGGAAATTGAGCGAGCAGGAAAAACGCAGACAGTCGTTTTAAATCGGTATAAACCAGGGCAGGCGCAGTTCAGCGATCGCATCGATTACAGCAGTTTCCCCAAAGACAGTTGCTATCAGCTCCTCCACCCGGATATTGGGTACCTATTCCTGGGGAACATAAAGGCCAGCAAACTGCCCGACATCATGCGGCTGTTCAACAGCACCAAAGGTCTGATTATTGATCTGCGGTGCTACCCATCGGAATTTGTCGTTTTTTCGCTGGGTAGGTACCTCACTACCCCTAAGCTGTTCGCTAAGTTCACGGCAGGGAGCGTGGAAACGCCCGGCCTTTTCCGATGGCAGTCGCCCATCTTGGTCGGTGAGCGTGGTGTGCGGGAGGCTTACAAGGGTAAAGTCGTTATTCTAGTCAATGAGATGACCCAAAGTTCGGCGGAGTACCATACGATGGCCTTCCGACAAGCACCTGGCGCTATCGTCCTGGGCAGTACAACCGCTGCGGCCGATGGCAACGTCTCTGCTTTCTATTTGCCCGGCGGTCTGTCAACCATGATCAGCGGCATTGGCGTGAACTATCCGGATAGCCGCGAAACCCAGCGCATTGGCGTAGGGGTAGATGTGGAGATGCGTCCCACCCGTCGGGGCATTGAAGCTGGCCGTGACGAACTTCTCGAAAAAGCCATAAGCCTGATCCGGCAAGAGAAGTGACACCACGCCCATCAGCGGTTCGATGCAAATCAATACCCTCTTCGCTACGAAACCGCCCGGACAACCAGTTCCGGTTCGAGCATGATCCGATGAAAGCCTGACTCAACTTCGCCCGAATCAAGAACGGATAGTAAAATATCGACGGCTTTGCGGCCAATCTGATACGGATGCTGTTCCACCGACGCCAGGGGCGAGTGGTCCATGTAGGCCGTTAGGGGAAGGTTGGCGAAGCTGACAAACGAAATGTCAGTATTGATGCACAACCCATTTTTTCGACAAACCTGCATGGCGTCCAGGGCCACATAATCATTGAAAGCCAGTACGGCATCGGGTGGGTGGCTGGCGCTCAGCAGTTGGGTCATTTTCTGGATGGTATCTTCCGGGCTCAGGTCGACCCGTTTCACCAGCGCATTTTCGACTGGCAGGTTCTCGGCTAGCAAGGCCTTGATGTAGCCTCTGTACCGATCTTCGCTGGCTACCAGCGGCTGCGGGCCGTTCAGCAGCGCTATTCGTTTGAACCCACGCCCGGCCAGCCACCGGGTTGCTTCCATCGCGCCTTTCTCCATGTCGCAGCCTACCTGATGCGTATCGATATTGGGCGGAATCCGGTCGAACAGCACCACCGGAATGCCGCGGTCGATCAGATCCTGCACATGATCGAACTGCCGCGACTCTTTAGCCACCGACAGCATCACCCCGTCGACCTGAGTTCGGGTCAGCATGGCCAGTATCTGCTGCTCCCGTTCGAACAGATCGTGCGATTGATACAGGGCTACCGAATACTGGTGCGAAAACGCCAGCTCTTCAACGCCATTGACAACTTCAGAGAAGAAGTTTTCCCGGATTTCAGGCAGCACCATAGCAAACACGCCAGTTTTACCCCGGCGCAGATTACGGGCTGTCTGGCTGGGCGTGTAGCGCAGTTGGGCCGCCAGGTCCTGCACCGCTCTGCGCGTCTTCTGCCCGATGCGCGGACTATCCTGAAGTGCCCGCGACACACTGGACGGGGAGATCTTTAATCGACGGGCAATTTCCTTGATCGTAATCGCTTCTTTCATACGTTGAGCTGATCGCTTGCATAAAATAGCCTTTTCGGCCTTTAACACAAAATTAACGTCAATTTAAGACAAACGTTTGCGCACGGCAGGACAAACGTTTGCGCAGAGTATCGGGCGCATTATTGTCAGCTTCAGCTGTTTCCGGCTATTTAGAATAGAAAGTCTTGCGGCTAACTTCAGTCATTAATCAATTCGGCCTGACGGTAACCTGTTCAGGCTTGATCTTCTGACTAACCCCTCGTTACTTATGTCTCTTCCAACTCGACGCTCTTTCATTCGAACGGCGGCCCTGACCACGGCTGCCGTTCCGCTCATGCCTTCGCTCTATACGACCGCTCAGGCTGGCAGTCGACCACCGGCTTTATCAAAAGTACGGCTGGCCTTCATCGGCGTTGGTCTGCGCGGACGCAACCACCTTCAGCAGGCCCTTTACCGGTCCGATGTCGAAGTGACTGCCCTCTGCGATATTTCGGCCGATGCCATCGCCAAGTCCAACGCCATGATTGAAAAGGCAGGTCGTAAAATTCCGCCCGCCTATACCAAAGGCGACGAAGCGTTTCTGGACATGCTCAAACGGGACGATATCGACGGTGTCGTGATTGCTACCCCCTGGGAATGGCACACGCCCATGGCCGTTGCATCCATGAAAGCGGGTAAATACACCGGACTCGAAGTATCGGCTACGGTTACGCTGAAGGAGTCGTGGGATCTGGTCAATACGTACGAGAAGACTAAGTCGCACTGCATGCTGCTGGAGAATGTCTGCTACCGGCGCGATGTCATGGCCATTCTTAACATGGTACGTCAGGGTATGTTCGGCGAGATGACCTACGCGCACTGCGGCTATGAACACGATCTGCGGAACATCAAATTCAACGACGGTACCGCCCGTGGCGTCGGCGCTGAATTCGGCGAAAAAGGGTTCTCGGAAGCCCATTGGCGCACCCAGCACTCCGTCGACCGGAACGGCGACCTATACCCCACGCACGGCCTGGGGCCGGTGGCCCACTGGCTCAACATCAACCGGGGCAACCAGTTTGTCCGGCTGACGTCCATGGCGACTAAGAGCCGGGGCCTGCACAAGTATGTTGTGGACAAAGGCGGGGCCAATCACCCCAATGCCAAAGTGAACTTCAAACTGGGCGACGTGGTGACCACCATGGTCGAATGTGCCAACGGCGAGAATATCGTCATCATCCACGACACGAACTCGCCCCGCCCCTACTCACTGGGTTTCCGGGCGCAGGGTACGCAGGGAATCTGGATGGACGACGGCGACACCATTTATCTGGAAGGCGTCAGCCCCAAGCCGCACCAATGGGAATCGTTCACCCCGTACCAGGAAAAATACGACCACCCGCTCTGGAAACAGCATGCCGAAACGGCGCAGAATGCCGGACACGGCGGCATCGACTTTTTCGTGCTGCGCGGCTTCATCGAATCCATCAAAAATCAGGTAGCCCCGCCCATCGACGTCTACGATGCCGCGGCCTGGAGTGCCATCAGCCCGCTGTCGGAGCAGAGCATTGCGGGCGGCAGTAAAGCCGTCGACATCCCCGATTTTACCCGTGGCAAATGGAAGACCAACAAGCCCATCTTCGGCCTTACCGATGTGTACTGATTTTCGGTTGATTTCATAAAGACACCAATCCAACTCCATCTTATTCGTATGAACAGCACGTTTATGTATGTACAGACGCTGGTCTGTCCGCCCGCCCGCTGGCTGCTGGCACTAGGGCTCTTTCTGCTTAGTATCACCAACCATGCCCAAACCGCGGGCAATCTCAGCGGTACCGTTGTCGATTCGGAAAACGGACAGGGACTGCCGGGTGTCAATGTAGTGGCCAAGGGGTCAACGCGGGGGACCACTACCGACGGGAACGGCCGCTATCAGTTGACTGGCATTCAGCCCGGCACCGTTCTGGTATTCAGTTCCGTTGGGTACACCTCGCAGGAAGTTGCCGCTGGCAATCAGACGACCATCGACCTGCGCATGGTCAGCGACAACAAGAGCCTGAACGAAGTGGTGGTACTGGGCTACACATCGACCCGCCAGAAAACCCTGACCGGCTCCGCACAGGCCGTTAGTGCGAAGGAGCTAAAAGACGTAACGGCCAACAATGTGGGGCAGTTATTACAGGGAAAAGCCGCCGGTGTGTTCGTGGGCAACAGCTCCGGCGACCCGCGTGTGCCGCCTAAAGTGCTGGTTCGGGGGATTGGTACACTCACGGCCAGTTCCAACCCGCTTTACGTAGTCGACGGCGTAATTGGCGGCATTCCCAACCCCAGCGATATCGAGTCCATCACCGTGCTTAAAGATGCGGCTTCTACGGCTTTGTACGGTGCCCGGGCCTCCAACGGAGTCATTGTGGTGACCACCCGCCGGGGCGCATCGGGCAAAACTCAGGTTACGGCCCGGCTGAACAAAGGCGTTGGTTACCTGAGCCTGGGCAATTTCAGGCTCCTCAACGGTCAGGAGCTGTACACCCTTCAGAAAGGCGTGTACCAGCGCGACCAGCCCAACGGTAACGTCAATGATTACCTGCCCACCCCCGAAGCCAACGCCAATACGAACTGGTTCGACATCGCCTTTCGCCCCGCCACCAACACCCTGGCGGAGGTTAGTGCATCGGGCGGAAGCGATAAAACCCGATTTTTCCTGAGCGGCAACTACTATCAGGAAGAAGGTATCCTGAAAGGAACGGGCCTGAATCGGTTTGGCTTACGGCTAAATTTCAGCCATAACCTCAGCGAGAAGTTCCGGGTGAGCCTCAACAGCGCCGGTACCTACACCCGTGGGTACGACAACAGCAATGGCTCGCTGTACGGCGCCTACACCTACCTGCCCTACGATGACCCGTACGACAACGGACAGCCGTACAACCCGATTACCGGTGCCAAAAAATGGTACGGGCGCGATAACGCTAACTTCGTATACAATCAGCCATTCAACACGTTCAAAGAAAATACCTTTGCGGGAGATGTGCTCTTTAAAGCCGAATACGACCTGCTGCCCTGGCTTTCGCTCTCGACAACCAACCGCGCCCAAACCAACTATTACGGCAGCGAAAGCAGCCAGGATTTGCGGGGTAATGCCGCAGCCGACGTGCTGGGCCGGTTAACGGACTACACCAGCCGCGACTACAACCTGCTCACCTCCAATCTGCTTCGGTTCCGGCACAGCTTTGGCGACGGGCACAGCCTGGACGGACTGGCTGGTTATGAATACCAGACCTATTATTTCGAATCGCTGGGCGCAACGGGAAAGGGCATTTTCTCGGGACTGAACATTCTGGACGCAACCTCCCAGCCAGAAAGCATCAACGGCACCAAAACCGATAATGCTTTTGCGTCTTACCTGTTCCAGGCCAACTACGGCTATAAGGAAAAATATCTGGTGACAACCTCGTTCAGGCGGGATGGCTCCTCGAAGTTCGGGCGCGACCGTAAATACGGCAACTTCTACGCCGTGGGTCTGAGCTGGATTGCCTCCAACGAAGCCTTCCTGAACAACAACCCGACGCTGAACAACCTTAAATTCCGGCTCAGCTACGGTACTACGGGCAATGCCGACGGTATCAATGATTATGCTTCGCAGGGGCTGTATAACCTCACGGGTCAGTATGCGGGGGTGCCCTCGGCCTATCCTACCCGTATCGAGAACCCCAACCTGTCGTGGGAAGTATCCAACAACGCTAACTTCGGTGTGGACGCTACCCTCTGGAACCGGCTGAACGTTACCGTCGACCTCTATAACCGGCTGACCAACAACCTGCTGTTCAACCGACCGTTGCAGGGAACCAGCGGCTACGCGTTCATTACGGAAAACATCGGAGCCGTACGCAATCAGGGACTTGAGGTGGTGTTATCGGCAGATATCCTGCAAAAAACCGCCCTCAAATGGCGCACCGAAGTGAACGTCGGCATGAACCGCAACGAACTGACGGCCCTCTACGGCGACCGTACCTTCGTGGCCAACGGGCAGCGTCCGTTTGCGCTCGACAAGCCGCTGAACAGCTGGTACATGCGTCGGTGGATGGGCGTCGATGCACCCACCGGCGACCCGCTCTGGCAAAAGGTCAATGCTGACGGCACGACCGCCACGACCAACAATTACAACGAAGCCACGCTTCAGTTCATCGGCAGCAATGCTAACCCAAAACTGTTTGGCGGTATTCGTCAGGTGCTCAACTGGAAGAACTTCGAGCTGAACGCTTTCTTTACCTATGCAGCCGGGGTAACGCTCTACAACGGCGACCGGAACCTGTTCGACAACGACGGGGCCTATGACCGGTACAACCTGATGGCCCTGCAGGACGGCTGGAGCCGCTGGGAAAAACCGGGCGACATCGCCACTCACCCAAAATACGTGATCGGCGGCAATAAAAACGCCCAGCGCCCGTCGTCGCGTTTCCTCGAAAACGGCAATTACCTCCGGCTTCGCAACGTCAGCCTAAACTACGACCTGCCCAAAGCCCTGGTCAGCAAAGCCCACCTCGGCAGCGTCCGGCTGACGGCATCGGGCGATAACCTGTTTACAGTCACGAAATTTTCGGGTATCGACCCGGACGTGGCAGAAACGGGTGAAGTCGGGACGAAATACCCCTTCAGCAAGAAATTTGTCTTTGGCGTTCAACTCAGCTTTTAAGCAACCGCATTTATGAAATCTTATTTTTCCCGTTTTACGCTGCTGGGCCTGCTCGTTCTGGCGGGGGCCTGCAGCATCGAAAAAAAGCCCTACAACGGTCTGGCGGAGGATGCCATTCTACAAAATGCACAAGGACTTCGGGCCGCTACAGATGGCAATTACACGTTCATAAAAGATTCGGATTACACCCGTAATCTGTACATCATGAACGAATATCCGGGCGATAACATCACCCTGAGCGGCACCACCACCGATCCCCTGTTCCTGACGTACACCTACCGTCACACCTCCGACCAGGCCAACGCGCTGGCCATTTACCGGAAGGGCTATCAGGTCATTGTGGGCTGTAATAAAGTGATTGTCGCCATCAAGGAAGGCACTTCGCCGGAGCTTGATCAGATTCTGGGTGAGAACCTGTTTCTGCGCGCTATGGTGCATTTCGACCTGGTTCGGCTGTTTGGCCGCCCGTACACCCAAAGCCCGGAAACGAACCTCGGCATCATCATTAAAACCGACGCCAAAGCCGACGACAACGCCAGCCGCAACACGGTCAAAGAGGTGTATACCTTCGTGCTCAGTGAGCTTCAGCGGGCCGCCAAACTCATGACCTCTTTTCGCACAAGCAGCTACGCCAGTCCGGCATCGGCCAATGCACTGCTTTCGCGGGTGTACCTGTACATGAACGACAATGCCAACGCCATCAAATATGCCGATCTGGTTATTGCTGATAGCCGGTTTGCGCTGGCAACACCCACGCAGGTGCCGGATTTTTACACGCTGGAAAACGAGCAGAACCGCGAGGTTATTTTCGCGATCAAGCATACACTGAAAGATGACCGCACCTGGAGCGCCATTGGCTCCATGTATTACACATCGCCGGGGGGCGTTGGCTGGGGCGAAGTGTATGCCTCGCAGGAATACCAGGATCTGGTCAACAAATACCCGAACGATAAACGCCGGTCGTTTCTGGTCAGGAAACTGACGAGTCAGGGGCTTCAGGAAAAGCGCAACGGTATTGATAAAGTGTACATTACCAAATTTTCCAACCAGGGCGGTATCCCTACGCTAAGTTCGCCCGTTGTGCTGCGGCTATCGGAGATGTACCTGAACCGGGCCGAAGCGTACGCCAAACAGGGCGATGCTGCCAAAGCCCTCAGTGATGTCAATCTGATTCGCCAGCGGGCGGGGCTGACTGGTACCGAACTCTATACTGCGGCAGATCTGAAAGGCTTACCTTCGGTGCTCGACGTGGTGCTTCAGGAACGTCGGCTGGAGCTGGCTTTCGAGGGGCATCGCCCCTACGATCTGTTCCGCAACAACCGGAGCCTCACTCGCAGCTATCCAGGCTTTCACAACACCCAGAACGGGCAGCAGACCGTTTTGCCGGACGACAAGCAAGTGGTTAACCTGATTCCGGAATCGGAGATCGTACTGAACAAAAACCTTCGGCAAAATCCGCTTTAAGTCAGCATTTATCGAATGAGGGAGCTACCTTGCCCACGGTTCCCTCATTCACCGTTTTCGTCCTGTCTTATCCATGATCGCACTCCACTGGCTGCAACTGGGCTGTCTGCTCCTGACAACGGTTGGCCCCGCCACCACCCGCCCCCATCATGAACCGAACGAAGTACGGGTTCCGCTTGGCGGCAATAGCTGGGTGACCAATGCACCATCGTTGGCGGCTACTGTCTCGAAAGAGGGCCTGACAAACTGGTCGAGCCCGGCCAGTACGGTCGATACGTACGTGCGGGTTGCCCAAACGGGCACGCTGCATCTGTCCATCAACCTGCGCGTTCCCACCGGTAAGAGCCGATTGCGGATCACTTTGCTGGGAAAGTCGAAGGACATCGATGTGCAGGGTAGCACATTTATAGATTACCCGCTCGGCCAGTGGACGATTTCGAAAGCGGGTTATGTGAAACTGACGTTGCAGGGAATCAGCAAGACTGGCGCAACCTACGCCGACGTAACCAATTTTGGTATCAGTGGCCCAGTCGTCGATGAGCAAACGGCTTTTGTCCGCAACAACGACGGCAATTTTTTCTACTGGGGTCGGCGCGGGCCGTCGGTGCATCTGCGCTACGCCGTTCCCGAGGGTATCGACGCCGAATGGTTCTATAATGAGATAACCGTTCCCAAAGGGAATGACATCATCGGGTCATATTACATGGCCAATGGCTTTGGCGAAGGGTATTTCGGGATGCAGGTCAACTCACCCACCGAACGCCGAATCTTGTTTTCTGTTTGGAGTCCGTTTCAGACCGATAACCCCAGCCAGATTCCGGCCGACCAGAAAATTCTGCTTGATCGCAAGGGCGAGCAGGTTGTCACGAATGAGTTTGGCAACGAGGGTTCAGGCGGGCAGAGCTACCTGCGCTACAACTGGGTAGCCGGACAAACTTACCGATTTCTGCTGCATGGCAAACCCGATGCAGGCGGGTACACAGCCTATACTGCCTATTTTATGCCAGCGGATGGCGCTCGCTGGCAACTGATCGCCAGTTTTAAACGCCCCAAAACCACAACCTATCTTAAGTCACTTTATTCCTTTCTGGAAAATTTCACACCCGAAACGGGCAATGTGCAGCGGGAAGTCGAATTCTCAAACCAATGGGTCAGGAGCAAAGACGGAAACTGGCTGGAGTTAACCCAGGCGCAGTTCACGGGCGACAACACCGCGAAGAAAGCGTACCGGATGGACTTTGCCGGTGGGCTTGCTCAGAATCAGCGTTTCTTTCTGCGTAACTGCGGTTTCTTCGATATGTACACGCCCCTTAAATCTGATTATACGAGACCGGCTCAACATCAGGCACCGACGATAGCGCTGGACCAGCTTCCCTGAATGCATACTGGTTTATTTACAAGAAGCCCGATTCTGATCAGAATCGGGCTTCTTGTAAATAAACCAGTATGCCGTTAATACTTATTGATAATTGAATCGGGCAGCGCTTGTACGTCGATTCCCGTGGCCTTCATCAGATTCATGCGGTTGTTCTGCCCATCGACGTAGGCGGGGTTCACCACCATCGAGCGATTGTAGTAATACGATGCCAGTTCCAGTTTCTGCCGGTTATTCTGCGCGATTCCTTCCCCTTGATAAATTACACCCAGATTGTTGTATGCGGGGGCATAAGCGTTGGCCGCCCGGATCGTCTGCTTGTAATAATATTTGGCCGAGTCGACATTAGGCGTAATTTTCTGAAACACGTACGCCATCGAGAAGTACGCTTCACCGAAGCTTGGGTAGATCCGGGTCGATTCCTGAAGATGGTCGAGTGCCCAGCGCCCGTGTTTGTTGGCATGAGCAATGTTTGTATCAATAAGCACCTGTGCTTTTTTGATTTGCTCAGGCGTTGGCCTGGGCTTAATAGCGTTCGTTGCGTTGGCAATGGAATCGGCTTTGGCGCGGTCTTTCAACCCTTTTTCAATCCACTCATTAGCTACGTGCCGCTGTACCTGACAGCTGTTGGGTGCATATGGGAGTGCTGAGTTGAAAAGAACGAAGTTATTTTCCCAGTCGCGGTTGCGCTCAACGGTTTTGAACGAGTACAACCCCGTTACAACCGCCATCAGCCCCAGCAATGGCATGTAGCGAACCAGACGTAACTGGGTTGGGGATTCATTCGCGTCGACCGGATTGCGTACCAGTAACTTCTGCAATGCCCAGACCAGTACAAAGGCAAAACCCATGACGGCGGCATACGTAAAGCGTTCAGCGAAAATACCTCCTCGAATCCAGATGAAGCCAAGTCCCGGCGCCATGGTAACAAAGAACCAGAAAATACCGAATCCCCAAAGTGTGCGTTTAACAAACCCTTTCCAGGTGAGCCAGATTAACCCCACAAAGGTGAAGAAACCCGCCCAGGTCAGCAAATCGCCCTTACCCCCCGATGGAATCACGTTGTACGAATAATCATACACCAGCGGATGCGGAACAATCAGCAGTCGGATGTAGTATTCCAGAAACTTGAACATGGTCGACTTTTGGGTCTTCTCAATAGCATACGGATAATTGGCCCAGTCGACGGGGGGCGTACCGCTGAGGGTACCGATCATTTTCTGTTTCTGGTAAAAGAACAGAGCCGCCACAATCAGGAATGGCCATAGGCTAATGAGCGAATTCCAGAGATTACGGCGGGCAAACCAGTACTGCATGGCCGGAATCAGTGCCAGGCTAACGATGGACGATTCTTTGGAGAGAAAAGCCAGATACAGGGAGGCACAAGCCCCGATTATCCAACCCTGCTGATTCGTTTCCAGATACCGCCAGTAGGACAGCAGCATGAGCGCAATAAACAGAAAGCTCAGTATTTCGTCGCGTCCTTTAATATTGGCAACAATTTCGGTGTGCAGCGGGTGCGCCACGAAAACCAGCCCGATCAGGAATGCCGTAATGGTTTGATTGGTAAGCCATTTCTGCAGCAGTATACCCACTACCAGACCCGTAAGGCCGTACAGGCCCGCATTGATCATGTGGCTGATATTCGGATTATCCTTAAAATACTCCTGCTCCAACGCAAACGTAATCAAGGATAAAGGCCGGTAGTAACCCAGCGAAATATTACTAAAGTGCCAGAACTCGGTGCGAAGCAGGTCTGGAATACCGGCAATACCTTTTTTCACGAACAGATTCTGCCCCACAGCGGCTATATCGTCTAGTGCATACTGATGCCCAAAAGTATTGATATACAGGGCAACACCCAGCAAAGCCAGTACAACGGGAGGCCACCATTTAACGTACCGTTCCTCAATGGGCAAGTCAGTCTTCGGGTCAGTTGATTTTGGTGGCTGGGTACGTACCGATGGGCGCTGGCCGGGTTCGGTGGTGTGGGGCCGACCGGTACTGCCAGCATTCGTCAAAGCAGGTTTAGGAGTAACCGCTCTTTCCTGGGGCGGCCGAGGGTTCTCGTAGCCCTGTGATTGCTTCTTTTTAGCCATAACAGCAGGTATTCGTCAATTGGGTTAATGCTGATTCTTTCCTTTCACAGGCCGGGCAGCTGAAGTAGAGAATCAGTACATTTATGGATTATTTGTAAAGTTCCGCAAGAATGTCAGTAAAATCAATGAAAGGTTTCGATCAACTTAAAACTATAAGCTGGGCGCTGGGTCTGGGTCTGCTGCTCAACGGTTGTCTCAGCGTTCGTCCGTCGTTACCGGGAACAACCACATCCGCCGTTCTAAGCCGAACCGATAACCTCGCCCTGGGCAACCCAAGTAACGCAACTGCCGGTGACCCGGATAATTACCTCATCAGCCGACCCCAGTATACGCTCTCCTACAGCCGCAGCCGTGGCATTGCCAACTGGGTGAGCTGGCACCTCAGTACGGCCTGGAAAGGCGATGCCAAACGAGTAGACCTTTTCCGTCCTGACCCGGCTTTGCCAACAGGCTGGTCCACGGCCCGAACGTCCGATTATACCAACTCCGGCTTCGACCGGGGTCACCTTTGCCCTTCCGACGACCGGGATGCCACGTCCGAAGATAATGCCGCTACCTTTCTCCTTACCAACATCGTGCCACAAGCGCCCCGTCATAATCGTGAAGTCTGGAAGAATCTGGAAGAGTATGAACGGCAGCTTATCAGCAACGGCAACGATGTGTACATTCTGGCCGGTACAAGTGGTACCGGTGGCACGGGTCTTAATGGGTTTGCCACTTCTATAGGCAATGGAAAACTAACCGTTCCAGCCATACTCTGGAAAATACTGATTGTGGTTCCACCCAGTGGTGACAACACATTTCAACTCACCGAAAACACCCGCGTCATTGCGGTATCCATTCCGAATACGCAGGCGGCTGCCGATAAGCCCTGGCGTGCTTATTTAACCAGTATTGATGCCATCGAATCCATGACCGGCTACGATTTCCTTTCAACAGTATCCGTCGATGTTCAACGCATCATTGAAAAGCGAATTGACGGCAGCAACAGCTGACAAGTACAAATAAACAGAGGCCCGAAAAACACAGACAATCAGGAGTTCCTTTTATCGCTGTGTTTTTCGGGCCTCTGTAACCAGCTATGTCACAAACCCTTAGGCCGTAGCAACGCTCACCTGGCTCATAGCCGGAACGTCCATTTTTACCGGTATCCGCTGCGTCCGGCGACGCAGTAACGCAATCGCATCTGCATCGTCGGTAAAGGTATTGTTGATATTGACCATATGCTGAGCCAATACGTCGTACTTACCGCGCATGAGCAGGAAAAACACCTGTCCAAAATCCAGACCGTCGAAGATGATGGCTCGATTCTGCGCGTATTTATCGATTGTTTTCAGGAAAAAAGTCGGGTGTTCAGTCCAGTGCATAGCAGGGCGAACATGGTGGCTGATGTGATACCCGTCATTCCAGCATTTTTTGTTGTACTTTACATTTATGCAGGTGATGCTGTTTTTGTAAGCATTTCCGGGATCTTCACCATCAACAAATGCGTGCTGCGTCCAGTTGCCGAGCATGGCAATCAGGCGGTAGATGACGAGCGGCAACAGAAACACCAACACCGTAGCAGGCCAGTTTATGAAACATAGTCCCACACAAATGACAGCAAAGATAATCTCGCCCGTCAGGGCGCGGGTAGCTAACTTAGCCCGGTTTTTCAGCCGCAGGTAATCCAGCAGGTTCCGCACGCCAACCACGAAGAACCGACCAAAATAAGCCAGGAAGCTCCGGTAGCTGTCACGTTGAAACGTCATTGTGCTGCTGTCATCATCTTCAAGGTTATTTTCGGGATGATGCATGCCAATGTGGTGGCTGTAATACGTTTCGGGGGTGTGTCCAAAAAAGGGTGCCAGTATCCAGGGCAGGTAGTTATTCATCCAGCCATACTCAGGCTTGAAAAACGGACGGTGACTGGTGCAGTGGAGCATCAGACCGAAGGGGCCTTTGAACCTGAAGTTGCTGATAAAAAAATGAACAGCCGCTACAGTCCACCAAATCCAGCCGGTTACGAACGGCATAAATAGAAGAATACTCAGCGGAATAAGGGTTAGACTAATGCGAAGCGTGAGGTAGATAAAGGGCAGATCCCGTTCGTCTTTGATATAGTGAAGAAAAAAACGATCTAATCGGCTGTAATCGCGCCCCTGAAAAGTAGGGTCCTGTAGGGTGCTTAATACCTTCATGTATAAGTACGCTGAGTTGAATTAAGATGTCTAGTAGTTATAAAAAAGGTTCAGGCCTTTCGATTCTCGTTCCTGGCGAACTCGAAGTGACCTGAACCTCTTCCTTTTACCAACGAAATTACGTGAATTTAATTGGATAGTACTTTAGTAAGATAAATTTTATTTTTTCTCAACGGCGTGTCCGCCGAACTCGTTCCGCAGAGCCGCCACGACTTTACCCGTAAAGGTATCGTCCTGCAAAGAACGATAGCGTGTCAGTAAAGACAGTGCAATAACGGGTGTCGGTACGCCCAGATCCAGCGCTGTTTCGAGTGTCCACCGGCCTTCGCCCGACGAGAACATGCGCCCTTTTATGGAATCGAGCTTGGGATCTTTGCTAAAGGCATTCTCGGTCAGTTCCATTAGCCAGCCACGAATAACCGAGCCATGTCCCCACATTTTAGCAACGGCTTCGAAATCGAAGGGAAACTGACTCTTCTCTAATACCTCGAATCCTTCGGCAATAGATTGCATCATACCGTATTCAATACCATTGTGCACCATTTTGGTGAAGTGGCCACTACCAGCCGGGCCGGTATACAGATAGCCGTCCTCCACTGAAATGTCACGAAAAATGCTGTGCAGCGGTTCAATCACGTCCGGGTCGCCCCCAACCATAGTACAGGCACCGTTTAAGGCTCCACTAATTCCGCCACTGGTTCCGCAATCGAGGAAACCAATGCCCTTCTCTTTAAGGTAAGCATGCCGCCGGAGTGAGTCTTTGTAATGTGAGTTACCACCATCAATGATCACATCGCCCGACTGCATAACCGCTAATAACTGGTCAATCACATTATCAATCAACGGACCGGCCGGAATCATCAGCCATAATACCCGTTTTTCCGGCAGCGCATTATATAGTTCCTGCAATGTATTTGCGCCCTGGGCTCCCTCGCCTTTGACAGCATCCACTAACGTTTCGTTAATATCGTAGCCAACAACAGTATGGCCATGATTTACCAAGTTACTAACGAGGTTAAACCCCATCTTGCCTAAACCAATAAATCCAATATTCATAGCAATCAATAATTTGAGCGGTTAAGTTGGCGATTTTCCGGTAATGCCCTGCCCGTATTCCACTGGGAGTCACGGCAGCAGCCGTCTTTGCAGTACGGCCAGTCGCTCAAACATTTGTTGATTGACCTGCGGGCTGTGGGCTGTAGCTATACATGTATATACAACAAGCATATACCCCATTTGTTACCCAAATCAACATAGAAGACATATTTTATATTTAGTATACATATATGTGCCTGTTTATGCATTACTTGTATCAAAAATAGATTCAGGCCGGTATTCTCCATAAATCAACTCATATAATAAACATGAGAACGTTGCACGTATCCCTTCTTTTTCTGTACCTGACTGCGCAGATGCATTCGTCCTTTGCTCAGCCAGCGCAAACGCAAACAGCTACTGATTACTTTAACGAAGGCATTCAGAAAAGTGCCGCAAAAGATTACCCCGGTGCCTTGCAGGCCTTTACAATGTCGATTATCCAGAATCCAGAAAATGGACCGAGTTATTATAATCAGGCACTCACCAAAATCAGTTTGAATGACATTCAGGGGGCTAATCTCGATCTCGATTTAGCCATTGAATTTACCCCCGGCGATGCGAATGCGTACTTATACCGGGGCATAAACCGAACCCGCCAGGAAGACTTCCGGGGCGCTATGCAGGATTTCAACAGAGCTATTGAACTGAGCCCGAACGATGCACTATTTTATTACAACCGGGGCCTCTGCCGACTTCAGATCAACTACACAACCACGGCACTGGCCGACTTTACCAAAGCGGTGACACTGGCACCTAGCGATGTTATGATGCTGATCGCCAGAGGAAACTGCAAAATGCAGTTGACCGATTACAAAGGGGCGCTGGCCGACTATAATCTGAGTCTCGAAAAATCGCCCAACAAACCACTGGCACTGGCAGGCCGTGGGTATGCTCGTTTTAAACTTGAAGATTACAAAAACGCAATTCTCGATTTTAACCGGGCCGTCGAATTAAGCAAAGACGATCCTGAACTGTATTACCGGCGAGGGCTGGTTAAATCCAGGCTAGGTGAATTTGAAAATGCACTTACCGATTTCGATAAAACAGTGCAACTAAATCCCAATCATTTCAGGGCGCTGTTCAGCCGTGGTTTCTGCAAGAGCCGGTTAGGCAATGTGAAACAGGCCGTCGCCGATATCGACAAGTCCATCGAGATGGGTACGGCCAACAAAACCAACAAAGCTTATTACAGTGATTTCATTACGGCCAGTACGCTACAGTTATTCGGCTCGGTTGTTCAGGACCGCTACAAGGCCACGGAATTAGCCGACGACCGTGCGGATGCTTATCTGTTACGAGGCCTCATCCGAAACTCGGAGGGCGATAGTAAGCTGGCCCTGCAAGACCTCAACCGGGTCGTTGAACTAAGTCCAACGAATGCCGAAACGTACTTCATTCGCGGTGTTGTCCGGTCGTCGCTTGGCGATCAGAAAGGTGCCCTCATTGATTGCAATAATACCATCAAATTAAACCCGCGTCATGCCGAAGCGTATTACCTGCGGGGTATCATCCGTTTCGATTCGGGCGATGAAGCCGCAGCCTGCATTGATCTGAGCCGATCGGGCGAGTTGGGCTATTCACAGGCATACAAAATTATCAGTACCAAATGCAATGCGGCCTCCCGGCCAACAGCCATGCGCTAGCGATGGTTTATCGATAAAGGGCCTGACGTGTCTCGCAACGTCAGGCCCTTACCTGCTTGACTCCGATCAGCGATCAATACTCGATCTTCACCATTTTCTGAACGACGGGGGCCAGCAACAAGCCGATAATGACACCAACAAAATCGGCAGCCAGATCCATCCAGTCTCCGCTGCGGTTGATGGGTAACACGTATTGAAGCACTTCGATCAACGCCCCAAAAAGCAGACCCGCCACCATTACCGTAATGAACGGAAAACCGGTCATACGCCAGAGTATGGCAAAAAGGGCAAAGATCGATAAGTGCTGCCCTTTGTCATTCCAGGTCAATAGCTCATCCGGCAAGTCAGAATGCGGTGTTAAGCAGCCGATAAGCATTATGATCGTCCAGGCAATGGCCATCCATCGCACTAAAATCGGAGTAATTTTCATCAGGTTGATTTCAGCCTGTTGGCCGTGAGAAGAAGAAAAAGTATAACAAGACTGAGCAAATACACAACGTTTCGGGTGTCGATAATTCCCCGGCCCAGCGCCCGGTACTGTTCATCCAGTGCGAAGAGCGATAAATAGTACGAAAGCCCGCCGAGCAGGGTCAGACCCGCCAGGGCACTGAGGCCAACATAAAGCAAAAAGCAGAAGAAAACCCCCAGTACAAAGGCCACTACCTGGTTATCGTTGAGCGAAGAAGCCCATAAGCCAATGGCGACAAATACGCCCGCCAGCAACACTAGACCTACATACGACCCAAATACGCCCGCCGAGTCGATATTACCAATGGGCGAACCAAGCTGGTACAGCGTTATGTAATACAGTATCGTGGGGACCAGCGTAACTACAACAAGCAGCCAGCTCGCCAGAAACTTGCCGCCTACCACACCCCATCGGCTGACGGGCTTGGTCAACAACCATTCGAGGGTACCCGCCCGCACTTCATCGGCAATGGAGCGCATAGTAATGGCAGGCACCAGAAATAGCATGACATAGGGCGTCAGGTTAAAAAAAGTACCCATATCGGCATACCCATTCTCCAGCAAACTCGTATCCGGAAACACCCAGAGCAATAGCCCTACGGCTGTCAGAAATACGCCCATGATAATGTAGGCGATTGGCGACGAGAAGAATTGGTTGACCTCTTTACGAAAAATAGCCAGCACGGACAGAACTCGGTTTACGGTTCACCACAAAAACAGGTACACAAGTACTTAGTCAAACGGATTTGCTTTGTTCCGGCGTATAAACGCGGCCACAATCAGCGACAAGAGAAAGCCAACGATTAACGTGCCAAACACCCCGGCAATAAACGTAAATCCCGGCGACTGTAGCTTCTCCGACCATTCCATAGCCTGATCAATGGCTTCATCAGACATGTTTCCTTGTTCTTCCAGCTTCTCGCGGGCTTTTTCCATAGCCCGTTGCTGTACCGTTGGATCAATGAATACATTATAGAAGGTCGTAAAAGCCGAAGAGAGTATCCCGCCTATGGCAGAGGTAAGTGCCCCAAGGCCAAGCCCTTCGCCGTAGGCCATATAGCCGCCGTTTAACGACCTGAACTCCCGCATCGAAAGAATCAGGAAGGCAACCATTGCCCCTAAAGTCAGTCCGCTGAACAACGGATTGGTCGTCTGGTCGGTGAGGTACATAACCAGCGTAATAGCCATCAGTACGAGGCCAAAGATAACGCCCCATTTCAGGGCTACACGAGCGGTAGACGGTTGTTCATTCATAGTTACAAGTCGATTTTACTGCATGATGCTGTAATCCTGCTTCCGAAAAATAAGCGAAATGATCAGAACGGGCAGTACGGCTAGTGCTGTTTTTTTGGTAAGTTCGTCGGGCAGCAATACACCCGGCTGCATGGTCGATACTTTTTCCCACTGCTGGGCAAACGTTTCAGGGCCAAACTGATCGGTAATCTGCTTCTTGCCTTCCAGCAAAAGCTTTTTTGAATTTGTCACATACTCGGCAAAAACGCCCGGATCGATCTGGGTCACAAACAGGTAAATAAGCCAGCCCGTTACCAGGGCAGCTATCGTATTGAGAACATAACCAATGGTTAAGCCTTCCCATAAATGAAGCCGCCCCTGACCAATGTGCTTTCGGTAATACCAGACGGTGGCAATCATTACGATGATGTGAATCCCGTAATCAAGGACGCGGATATTCCCGAGCGCCGGTACGCCAATGGCATACAGACCCAGAAAATAAAGAAAGCAAAGAACCCCCGTAGCCAGCCCGGCAAGAAGCGGAAACTTTAATAGCGGATGCCCAAAATAATTGAGGATACTTTTCATAAGGTAGTCGTCAATTGGCCGCGATGCACCGTGCCGATTACGCGGCCCGTGAGCGTTTGGCCCAGAAATGGTGAGTTTTTCGATTTAGAGAACGTACGATCGTACGTCCAGCTACCCGCGGGGTCGAAGAGCGTCAGGGTGGCTGGTTGCCCCTCAGCAATGGCCGTTACCGGAAGGCGTAGTATCTGCCGGGGCCGGGTAGTCAGCTTCTCGATAAGTTGCGGTAAAGGCAAATCCTGATTGTGCATGATCGCATTGGAAAAAACCGTTTCCAGACCGATAATACCGAAATCGGCCTGGTCGAATTCCAGGTTTTTGCATTCCGGATCGTGGGGCGTATGGTCTGATACAATCGCATCGATGGTGCCGTCTTTCAGGCCGTCCCATAACGCACGCACATCGGCCACCGAGCGGAATGGCGGGTTTACTTTCAGATTTGTGTCGAAGCTCGACAGGGCCGAATCGTCAAAAACCAGTTGATGGGCCGCCACGTCGCAACTCACCGGGCTCCCTTTCGCTTTGGCCTGCCGGATCAACTCTACCGACCGGCCCGTTGAAATAGTCGAGAAGTGTAATGCGGGAGAAAATCCGTGTTCTGATTCGTGGGGTTCCGTCTGTCCTGCACCCACATAATCCAGCAGCCGCAAATCGCGCTCAATCATCAGCTCTTCGGCCAGCGCAGGTATGCCTTTCAGGCCGAGCAATGTGCTCTGAATGCCCTCGTGCATCTGTCCGAAACGCGTCAGCAGGGTTTCTTCCGGGCGGTTCATGAGCAGACCATTGACCGGCTGTAAGTACTGAAGTGTTTTAAGCAGCAGATCGGGGTTCTGAAGCGGGTGATTTCCATCCGAAAACGCAACGGCACCTGCATGGTGCAGGTCGAGCATTTCCGTAAAATCTTCACCAGCGGCTTTTTTTGTGACAGCGGCAATGACGTGTACCCGTACCGGCTGCCCCTCGGCCATCCGCTGAATATAGCCCAGTGTCCCCTTGGCATCCACAACGGGCTGCGTGTTGGGCAGTACGGCAATATCGGTGAATCCACCGGCAGCTGCGGCCCGGCACACGCTGGTCAGGTCTTCTTTGTGTTCGTAACCGGGGTCCTGGGTCAGCACGCGCATATCGACCCAACCGAGGGAGACGTGAAGATTATCGGCTTCAACGACCCGGACATTCGCGTCGACGGGCAAGTTGTTGCCAATCTGACGAATCAGGCCATTATCAACCAGAATATCACATACCTGTCCATCGAACGATGAAGCAGCATCAACAATACGGGCAGAACGAATCAGGAGTTGCATGAGTGACGTCCCGGCTGTTTTCGGGGGCAGGGGCCGGGTAAAAATGATTGTTTAAAAAAAAGGCCCCTTGCGGAGCCTTCTGGAGTTCAATGCGGTAAATCAGGCACCAACCAATTCCCGATAAGCATCGGCGGTTAGCAAGCCGTCCTGTTGCGACGCATCGGCGGGTTTCAGGCGGATAATCCAGCCTTCACCATATGGGTCGCTATTAAGCAGTTCCGGCGATTTTTCGATGGCCGGATTCAGCTCAAGGATCTCTCCCTCTACCGGCAGAAACAGATCTGATACAGTTTTAACAGCCTCAACCGCACCAAAAACCTCACCTTTCGGTAACGACTGACCAACGGTCGCAACATCAATGAAGATAATATCACCCAGTTCGTGTTGTGCGAATTCGGTAATACCAATTACGGCCGTACCGTCCTCTTCTATCCGAATCCATTCGTGATCCTCCGTATAGCTTAGTTCTGCAGGAAAATTCATTGTAGGGAAATTGATTTATGGCCGCAAAATACGACAGATGAGGGCGTATTTGCAAGCGATACCGGCCAGAACGTCCTGGCCGGTAATGGGAATTTACTGCTAGTCAACTATTTGGCAGCTACCGCTGATTGGTTCGGGGAGAAATTAGCTGCCCCCAGCCGGTCGTTGCCCTGCCGCTCGATCATCCATTGCGGGTATGGTTTTGGCTTAGCACTCACTTCGTCAAGTTGCTGAAGTTGCTCTGTGGTTAAGCGTATGTCAACCGCTTTGATGTTATCCAGAAGCTGGTCGGTATTCTTAGCCCCTATAATTACACTCGTAACGCCAGCTTTGGCCAGCACCCAGGCCAGCGCAATCCGGGCGACCGATACCCCCGATCCGTCTTCACGGTGCGCTTCGGCAATGGACTGCATCACCTCAATAATGTCGTAGGCATGCTCCTGATTAACGGGCGGGAAGTCGAAGTTGAGCCGCCGTGACCCGTCCTCCGGTTTATTATTCCGGGTGTACTTACCCGACAGAAAACCACCCGCCAGTGGGCTCCATGGCAAAATTGCCATCTGCTGATCCTGCACCATCGGTACAATCTCGTTTTCGAGGTCGCGACCAGCAATGGAATAGTAATTCTGGGTAGAAATAAACTTCGTCCAGCCGTGCTTATCGGCAATACCGTTGGCTTTCATGACCTGCCAGGCCGCTAGGTTCGAACAGCCAATGTAGCGCACCTTGCCGCTCCGGACTACATCTTCCAGCCCGCGCATGGTCTCTTCGAGGGGTGTGATGGGGTCAAATCCATGAATCTGGTACAGGTCGACATGGTCCAGTTGCAGGCGTTTGAGGCTATCCTCTATCTGCTGCATAATTTGCAAACGGCCCAGGCCAACCTGATTTTTCCCTTCGCCCATGCGGCCCCGCACTTTCGTGGCAATCACGAGTTCGCTGCGCGACAGACCCAGCGATTTGATCGACTGCCCGAGTAGCCGTTCCGACTCACCGAAAGAGTACACGTTGGCGGTGTCGATAAAGTTGATGCCGTTATCAACAGCGGTTTTCACAATCTCGTTGACGGCATCCTGCTGGAGTTCGCCCATGGCTTTCCAGTAGCCATTGCCGCCAAAAGTCATAGTGCCGAGACAGATTTCGGAGACGAGTACGCCGGTACTGCCAAGTTGGTTGTATTTCATAATTGTTTGCTAAGTAGTTGGTAAGTCAACTGGTGCATGAGGGCGATTGTTGACAATCTTCCTACTCTGCCAGATTAAACTTCACCTGGATACCGCCCGATGTTGTGGCGCGCCGGAAGGAATTCGAAACGAGCGGATCGTTGAACGTACGGTCGAAATAGAAGTTGAAGTTCAACCGGCGGTTAACGATGTAGCTAATCTGCGGGCGAAGCTGGAAGTTCACGTTACCGGCCGTAATGATCTGCTCGGCATCCAGTTTTCGCTGAATGGCCCGCGTATCGCGCAGGGTCAGGTTGCAGGAGAAGGTCAGGTCGTTTTTCAATCGCTTAACGGCCCCGTTTATCAGGAACGGGATGCGTACATTCTGCCGGGTAAAGCCCACCGAAGCCGTCAGGTCTTTATTGCTCAGTTCGGCCACCTGCGAGTTCGACAGATTCAGGGCTACGTCGCGGCTCTGGTTGTACTCCAGACGTCCGCTAATGCGGCTTTTGGTCTGAAACTGTACCCCTATCAACGGCTGAAACTTCTCCGACATGGTGATGGTACTCATCGCAAACACCGGTACATACTGCCCCAACTGATTAATAGCCGCTGCCATGGGGTAACCCTGCACGGCCAGGTTGACGTAAGCCGCTGTATAGTCCAGGTTCGAAATGAAGTTTCCGACACTGTAAGTCGACGAATAGCTGTGGTTGATGGTAAACGCGCTAAACTGTTTCCGAATAATACCCAGTCCCGACAGGCCATTGTAGGCAATTGTCCAGTTCGGCAGGGGGAAATTATAGAACGGCGACAATTGTGCTTTCTCAGCCGGCTGTCCGCTATAAGCCGCAAAGAATGCCGGAATCAGCACATCCTGCGATGTTTTGGTATACTCTCCTTTCACCACACCCTCAGAATTGGCTTTAGTCAACTTCTCAACAAAAAATTGACGGTAGCTCTCAAACCGGTCGAAAATGGGCGAGGTATTATCGCCCCGCAATCCTTCAAAAGCCGTACGGAACGACCAGAACGACATGCTGAACTGCCCGTTACGCACCGGCGAGTACGTCTCGAACGGGCCGCCCTGCGCCCCCGGCCGGAAGTATTCCTGATACGCATCCGTTCGGTCCAGACGCCAGTTGATCTGCATCCTGAAATCTTTGAAAGGCTCCAGCGTCGTATTGGCCGTAAACTTTCGGGTAATGTTCTGCTGGAAGGCCGTATTGAGTACCGTACTTGGCGAAAGCCATCCTTTATCAGCGGCCCGGTACGCAATGTTTGGGTCCTGACTACCCAGTACAAACCCAAGTCCCGGCGCACTCCCGGCCCCGGAACTAACGCCAAACAGCTTGGGCGTTGGTAAAAAGCCCGGTAGAATCGTCGACTCCTGCTGAATGTACGAGAAGTTGATCCCCCGAACCGTTAGCAAAGCCCGCGTAAAGTTTTTCAGCACCGTGTTCTCACTCCGGACAACATCCTCAACGTCGCCGGGGTTACGGGCAAAGTTCTTGCGAATGGGCGACGGGGTGTTGGCAAAACGCAGATACCTGATTTTGTTGTACAACCGAATTAAGTCGACCCGTCCGGTGATGCCCCGCTCCCGGTTGTTGCGAATCACGTTACCAAAGGGTACACCCAGCGAATCGGCCACGCCATAGGAGTTAGCCTGAAACTGGTACCCGACTCCATATACGGCATCGGCGGCAATCCAGTCGAGCAGCGGAATTTTGTCGAGCGGCAACCGGTATGTAGCCCGGATATCCTGCACGAAATTCTTCATCCGCCCGAGGTTCTTGAGGCTGGTCAGGATGGAGTCGCGCTTGGCCTGGGTATTGATATCGCCCGCAGGTTCGTCGATGATGGCGTTGGCCTGCGCATGGTAGGTCAGTACCAGACTGCGCGTGAGGTTCCAGGTCAGGTCGTAATACCGGTTGAAAAGGAAGTACTTTTCGTACTGCGGAATGATGCCATTGGTTGTCAGGTCCGAAGAGCGAAGCTGCGTTTTGATGAAACTTCGGTCCAGATCAGTCCGAATCGACACCAGCGTGGGCAGCAGCGTCAGGTTAAAATCCTTAAGCCAGCGTAAATAGGGAGCCTCGAAAGACGCCTTGTTGCGGAACGGCTCAAACGCTTTCGGCTGACCGGTGTAGGTGTACGCAATGCCCCCGCGCGTCTGCTGCTGTAAATACTCCTGCGTCAGAATATTTGTGCGTTTGGCATCGGTAAAGGCATAGGTAAAAGCAAAGTTTTCGAAATCCCAGAAGTGTGATTTTGACTCCGGGTTGGTCTTTACTTTTCTGACATTTGAGAAATTGTACCCTCGGCGGGTTGTGTTGTCCTGTACCAGTCGGCGGTAGCTGTCCCGGTCCGACTCCGCTTTCGTCGACAGCGATGTTTCCAGGGGCGTATCGGGGTCCAGCGGGTCAAAATGCGGGTCAACATTGCGGTGGTCGTAGTTCACGTAAAGCGGAATACGAAGCCCCCAGCTGGCAGGCAGGAACTTGTCGACGGCCAGCGCCGACGAAAAGCCAAATTCTGTTGTTGTTTCGAGCGCCCGCTCGCCAATACGCGTTTGCACCCCACCGAATCCAAAAGTCGTAATGCGGCCGGAGGCTGTCAGCGTACCAATGTCGGCCAGTTTCATATTCAGCGACCCGATAGCGGCCATGCCCGCGTGCTGGTCGTACCCATACGCCCGGAGTTCATCGACCCAGACCGTAAAGGATTTGGGGCGTTCGCCGTCACCAGCGATTTTGGGGTTGCGCACGCCAATCATGATCGACTGCACTGAACTCAAATCCGGGCTCCCAACCACGGTTAGTATATAGCGGTTGTTCACTGATCGTTCCGAGTACGGGAGCGATGTCCGGCGGGTGTACAACCGGTTCCGGTTGGCTTTTAGATTGATGAGTTCTTCCAGTGCCAGGTCCAGTTCATTCGCACTCGGCCAGACCACGTCGGCTGGTTGGTTACCGGACGGAGTAGCCACCAGATCGGGAATTTCAATTTCGTAATAGTTGTCCGTGTAGTCGGTTCCGACCCGAATGAAGGTAGACACCTGCCCGCTTTCGTTGTCGGGATTGTGCATGTGTACGAACATTTTGAGTCGCTCCCGGAACAGCAGATTAAGATTGGTATTCCGGAACGCCCCGCGCGAATCACCATCGCGCAGGTTGGTTACACTCAGGCGCATCGACTGTTCGTTCAGCTCAACGACGTTCGGCTGAGTATAGTCCCGGTCGCGAACGTAGCCCGGCGGTACGGAGTAAATGTATTTGTCACCTCCCTGAGCGCTCGTCTGGGTGCTGCTGTTTTCTTCTACGTTCACCGTCGACACCGTAAAGTTAGCATCGTAGGGTTCGGGCACTTCCTGTAGGCCGCGCTGGGTCAGGTCGCCGGTATACTTGCGGTACTGGTTGGCCTCCATCTGCAACTGAGCAAAACGCAGCACGACCGGCTCGGCAAAGTCGGTCAGGTACATCCGCATGAAACGCATGGACTTAAAGCCGTTGATGCTGCCCACTTTACGGAGTGGCTCACGAATCGGAATCCGGAACTGATACCAGGTAACAACGCCCCCTGGCGCCCCTTTTGTGGGTACAGATACTTTATCGACAATGTATTTCGATGCGCCCACTTCCAGTTTACCGGGCCGCAAGTCTACTTCGTACTCATAATATGCCTCGTTATCATTGATGGTATTATCGATGTTCAGGTCTTCAATATCGGGCAGTGTCGACGACGCGGGGGTCAGAAACTGGTTGGTGCTGGTGTTTTCGGGAGAGTTATTCTCCATGCCCATGAACCGCTTGTACCGCGCAACAAGGTATTTCTGCTGGTCTGCCTCTTCGCCCAGGTAAAACTTAAAATCATCGCCGGAAGGGTCCTGCTGAATCTCAGCCAGTACCGCCGGGTCAGTTACGCGCGTCTGGATGGCCCGTAAGTAATTCTGAAAAAACTGCTGTTCGGATGTCACCCCGTCCGGAATAGTAGGCTGGCTGCTCAATCCGTCCAGACCAATATCCTGCCGTTCGCGAACACCACTCTGAAAGGCGTTTGTGACAAACTGCTGCGTGGGCGCTTTCCCCCAGTTGGTTGTCTGAACACCCCCGATTCTGGGGTTGTTGGTCGTATCGGCACTGGCTGGGAAACCATTTTCGAACTCGTACCGGCCGTCTTTAATAACGTCTTCCGAAATATCGCCGAGGTTGAAGACCAGTTTACCGCCCGAGGTGTTGTTTATATTCTTTGTATCATCGCTGCTGCCCCGCACTTTACCGGCCTCACCGGGAACGAAAGGGTCCATCAGCCAGAATGTTACGTTCTCGATATTGGCGTTATCAAAATCAATGTCCGACGCGATGGCCCGCGTTACAGCCCCGAAATTCTGTCTGGGATTCGGCAGTCTACCAGCGGCATCCAGGTTGGTATTGTAGTTATACATCCCCCGCTCGGCCGGAAAATACGATACGTCGAGAATACTTTCGGGCAACTGAACCACCCGCGCCGACCGGCCCGGGAACAGATCCTGAGGGAGGAAAGGCCGCTCGTAAACGTGCCCATTTACGTCCTCCAAATCAATATTCGAAGCAACGCCCAGCGTACCCGTCGAGCCAAAAATACTGGGATCGACTGTGTAGACCGACATACGGGCACGGTTGTAGGCAAACGGCAACGGGTCGGCAAAGGAGCCCTGCGGAAACTGCTGGGGAGTAGCACCCAGTCGCCAGCGCGTGGGCTGACGGGTCAGATCGAAGATGGTGCGGGCCGCTTCAAAGTCATCCAGATAGCTTTCGTTCCGCGCCTTTTGGTTCGTACCGGGAAACAGCTGAGCCACTTCGGCATTGAGCTGAACCGTCGACATTTCTTTAGTCTGCACGCCCGGTAAGGCATCGAGCAGGCGCGTCAGGCCGGGAGCATCTTTGCGGATGTTGGCGTTAACGCCCAGAATGGTGTTGTTGACGGGCTCATTGCCAAGGGCCACGCGGGTCAGAAAACCGGCGGGCGTCTCTTTCATGTGCATAGCCGTCAGCCCGATACTAACGTCTCTATTGATGGCGTAATCCAGTCGGGTACCAATCAGGGTACGAATCTGGTTCTGGAACAGGTCGGGCTGTTCGTAGCTGATGCGAATCTCGCGGCCGGAATTCGTTACGCTCTCGTTGATGATCCGCAACCGGCCAATCTGTGCTTCGAGTATGTAGTCCTGACCGGCTACCAGCGGCACACCACCGGCGGTTACCGTCACCGACTGCTCATTGACGCCATAAGGCAGTTGCACTTCGGCTCCATTCCCCGACTGGAAAGACCCTTTCAGGAAAAACTTGTTCTTCTCCGCAATCTGCTGAGCGTCGGTTTGCGTGGTTCGGTACAATTGGTCGAACACGTACTTGGACCGCAAAGTCGCGTCATTACCAAGCCGGGTAGCCAGATAAGCCCCGAACGGCTCCAGCGTCGGAAAAATGATCTTGCCGTACCGGCTGTCGATGGTGATGTTCTCGACATAGTCGAAGTTACCATCGGGCTGGGCGTCCAGCTGCTGGTTGAGTCGGTCCATGCCGAACACCTGAACCAGCGGTATGTTTTGAATCGGCCCCTCCTGAAGGTTGGGGTTGTCGATACCCGTTAAGTCGTCCTTGTAAATAACCCGTAACTGGAATCCCTGACGCGTAATCTGTGCCGTATTGAGGGAGTAGATGTTTTTCATCATCAGGTTCCACATCGGCAACTGGAGATTATTACGGAGCGTAGCTGACTTTAGCAATTTCAGTACCAGCACCTCATCGTCACGCCGGGCCTGATAATCTTCGGTTAGTTCACCCACTTTATAGCGTCGGCCCTGGTAAGTATACTCGTAGGCAACGGCCAGAATCTCATCGTTTCGCAGGGGCGTTACCAGCGAGATATAGCCCAGTTCGGGCTGGAGTTTGTATTCCCGGTCGGTCAGGCGTTTGGCCCCCCGCAGCAGGTCGTAATCCGTTCCTTTATTAAGTGTATAAGTACCCGTCAATACCTCATTGGCCCGGTCCACTTGCCGAAACGGGTTGGCGGTATTGGCGGTGAGTTTATTGTACAGGCTGTTAGCTGCGTTGTCGGTCGGGGTTCGGTTATTGCGGGAAAAGGGCGGCAGGTTCGGGTTGTTCTGCGCGTATGGGTTGCCTTCGCCCAAATCCTGAAAGCCAGCGATGTTTCGCAGGGATTCGGTCGTGTTCGTCCGGTTCGTCACGTACACTTCCACGCGTGTTATGTTTACTCCCGAGGTTACCTGGGGCAGCGTTTTCAGCGACGATTCGTAGTTGGCCCGGAAGAACTGCGACAGGAAAAAGTGCCGGTTTTCGTCGTACTGATCGGCCCGGATTTCGAACGGACGGCTCGACGTTCCCCCACGCAGCACAATCTCGTTCTTCCGCGACCGCTGTTGCGAAGCGACCAGCGTGGCGTTCAGCTTACCGAACCGCAACTGGGTTTTTATACCGAATAGGTTCTGTACACCCGGTATTAACTGACTATTGACCGCCCAGCTAATGTTACCCACTTCCAGCCCTTGCAGTATGCTTTCGTTCTGGGGTGTAAAATTGGGCATTGATCCGTTCATACCCGGTACATTCGGCATACCCGGCAGATTGGGTGTACCAGGCAGGTTAGGAACGCTGGGTAGATTAGGCATTCCTGGAAGGCCCTGTCCGGTACCCAACGCGGGTAAACCACCGCCCGGCCGGTAATTCAGTTTGAGGGCGTTCTCGAAGTTAAAGCTGGCTTTGGTGTCGAAATTGGCCAGTACGCCCAGCTTTTCGCCGATCTTGCCGTTGAAATTTATACTGATCTGCTCATTGAACAGAAAGTTGCCATTCCGGCGCTGACGAACAGGAAGAACCGGGTTATCAATGAATTGATACAGGTACCCAAAATCGAGGGTCACAAATCCATTGGGTTTGAAGTCGACCTGACTACCGCCAAAAAGCCGGTCAATAACGGGCGGCAGTTCGAGCTTAGGGACCAGTCCCCGCCCACTTAGCGCACTTTGCCCATCACGCTTGGCACTGTATTCACGCCATATATTTTGTTCAACCCGCTGGTTTTGGAGCTGGTTGTAGGTTGAGAAAGGAATTGTTTCGCCGGGGCGGTACGGCAAGCCAAACTGCGTAGGCGGCAGAATAGCCCCCTGAACGGTGGTACTCACAACCGGTGCCGAACTGGTAGCCGTGTTGCTCATGGGTGCCCCGGAAAGCGACACGCCCGACCGTACCCGTTCCGTAATGGCAATATTCCCATCGGGACCTAACCGAAAATCGGTGGAAACACCTTTGGGATCACGAAGAATAAATGGTGATTTTGATGACCGCTCCGAAAACCGTGTGGCCCGTCGGTCGGGCCAGTTAACGGTTGGCCGCCGGTTGGCGCTTCGCAGTGAGCGGATGCTATCAGTACGCTCCTGAAGGGCCTGTTTGGCCGAGTCGGCTCGCATAATGGCCCGTCGACGGGCGTTGGCGCGTGCCGAATCAGTTGCAGCCTGTTGGCGTCGGGTAGCCGCTCCGCGCCGGGCGGGTGTTGTAGTGGGTTGTTCCTGTCCTAAACTCACTCCCAGTCCAATAAGCAACCAGCATCCCATCATGAGCCACCCGTTTGGAACAAACAGGAGCCTGGTGACAGCGGGAATTAAGTGGCTAACGACAGACGTGTGAACAAAGTAAGGGTTCACCATTGAGGGTACTTTATAGTTCAGAATTTGTAGCGTATGGGACGTTCTTCTATCAAACGGCCGAAATCGGCCCAATCGTCTAATTGAATGACAGATTTTTTATATAGCTCTTTTCTTTCGGTATAGCATATGTATATAACAAAAGTAGGCATTAAGCGAATGGCATACGAATAAGTGTCACGACGATTTGAAATATTTTTCGTTCGTGAACTTCTCCGCACCTATCACCTAATGCCTTACAATTACCAGGCCAGAATCTAAAAATGATTAGTGAGACTCCTTAACCGTTATCCCCGTCAAGGGCAAAACAGACACTGGCGATGAGCGCCTTACGGCCTGAATAAGCGAATAAATAGTAACCATACCAAATCCCACCATCAGCATGATATGAAGAAAAAACATCCGGAAATCCTGTAGGTAAACGGCCAGCCCAAGACCAAAGAAGAAGTATAAAGCAAGGAATCCTTCAGCAATCGTTAGCCAGCTAATCCGGCGGCTGATGTACTTGTTGGCAGCCCAACTGTCGGCGGCTGTTTTCACGTTGAACTTGGGTGTCCGGACAAAAGGCGTCTTGCGCCCCATGTATCCTTCAACTACAGCAATGGTGTTGTGCAGCGACAAGCCCATCATGAGCGATGAATACATCGGAAAATACCACGCGAGCCGGGCTTTATTAGCACCTTTTAAAAACCACACGGGTATGCCGTAAAAGGTAATCAGGATGAGCAGGTTAAACTGAAAGAGGTTTATCACAACAAACACCCACTCCCACTCGGGATGCTGGCTACGAATGTAAATGAGGGGCACACTCATCACGCCCAGAATCAGCACCAGAATAAAGGTGGCACTGCTGAAGAGGTGAAAAAATGCGTGCAGTTTCATTGACAGCGAAACGCCCGGTGTTTTCAGCACGTTGACGAACAGTTTGCGGGCACATTCGGCGGCTCCTTTCATCCAGCGGTACTGCTGCGACTTGAGGGCATTCATGGCCACGGGTAGCTCGGCGGGTGAGCCCACATCTTCCCGGTACACAAACTTCCAGCCCCGCAGCTGTGCCCGGTAGCTCAGGTCCAGGTCTTCCGTCAGCGTATCGCTTTGCCAGCCACCGGCATCGGCGATGGCCACTTTGCGCCATACGCCACCCGTACCGTTGAAATTAGCGAGCAGTCCGGCAGCATAGCGCCCGCTTTGCTCAACCGTAAAATGGGCATTAAGCCCGAATGCCTGCAATTGCGTGATTAGCGAAAAGTCTTCGTTCAGGTGCTCCCAGCGGGTTTGCACAATGGCTACTTTCGGATCGGCAAAGTGCGGCACCGTTTTGAGCAGAAACTCAGGGTCCGGCACAAAGTCGGCGTCGAAAATGGCGACAAACTCTCCTTTCGCCAGCGTAAGTCCATAGGCGAGGGCTCCGGCTTTAAACCCCTTGCGCTCCGGCCGACGAATGTGTTCAATATCAAATCCCTGCTTTTTGTATTCGGCCACTTTTCGGGCAATAATAGAGACGGTTTCGTCTGTTGAGTCGTCCAGCACCTGGATATCGAGCTTATCTTTTGGGTATTTCAACAGCACGACGGCGTCGATCAGTCGCTCCACGACGTACAATTCATTGTAAACAGGCAGTTGAACGGTGAGCCTGGGCAGGGCATCCGGCGAATAATCAGCGGCCGATTGGGCGAGTGCCCGACGCTTCTTTTCTGAACGTAAATAACTAATTATCAGACTTAATTGACCACAGTTATATACAAACAACAGGAGTAAGGCTATTGCGTATAGTATCAGGACCAGAATTTCCATATTGACGAAGACGAGACGATAGTGCCATGCGCTAGTAATCTAATATTTTAGTAGACTAAGCTTATGAGTAACTGGAGAAGTAGCCAAATGGTTAGCGGATGAAGGGTCTAATTAGGCTGTGTCTCGGGATATGTTGGCTAAGTTTCCAGACGAGCCTATCGGCACTAAACCCAGATTCGCGTAAAATAGCCTATACTTGAACATGGAAATTTCGTTTATCGGTGCCGGAAACCTTGCCTGGCACCTCGCTCCGGCGCTCGAAAACGCTGGCCATCACATCAATGAGGTCTATAGCCGACAGCTGCAACATGCGCGCCAGTTGGTCAGTAACTTGTACGACGCGCATACCCATTCGGAGTTGAACTTCGCCGATAGCCCATCGAAATTATTTATCCTGGCCATTCCCGACGATGCCCTCGAACAGGTCTGTTCGCAACTGGTTTTACCGGAAGATGCTATTCTGGTACATACAGCCGGTGCCCGTACGCTTGCCTCGCTGGAACAGTGGATGGCCATTTACAGTGATGTACCCGTTCAAACGGGTGTCTTTTATCCGCTCCAGACGTTCAGCAAAGGGCAGTCGTTTATGGTGTTCGACGAAATTCCACTCTGCATCGAATCGGGCGACAGCGTAACGGAGGAAACCCTGGTACAGTTGGGTCAGGACATCAGCGATATTGTTTACATTATCACGTCTGAAGAACGTCGGGCGCTGCACGTTGCCGCTGTTTTTGCCTGCAATTTTACCAACCACCTGCTCACACTCGCCCACGACCTTACCGTACAGGACGGACTGGATTTCGACCTGCTCCGGCCCATCATCGGCGAAACTTTTCGGAAAGGACTGGCCGCTTCCGATCCGGCGGATGTACAGACAGGCCCCGCCCGCCGTGGTGACCTGACCACCATTGACACGCATCTGGCCTACCTCAGCAACCAGCCGAAGCTCTCCGAGATTTACCAGTTACTCACACAAAGCATTCAGCATCAATACCGCCAGTAATCCAATATGACTTTTCGCTTAACGTCAATTTAGGTATCTACCGGGGCATCTGTCAAAAACCCGCATATAAGGATTACAACCGTACCCTAAAAGCGTACCAGAACCGATTTACACGTATTTTAAGTACCTTCGCCCTTCTCAATTGCATGAACCGTGAAGACCTATCAGTATTTAAGAAGTGGTATTCTGGAAGCGTATCTGTTGGGGTCGGCCACAGAAAAAGAAAAGGAAGAAGTCGAGAAACTTCTGACAACAGATGCGGATGTACTGGCTGAACTAAACGAATTGGAAGCCAGCATGGAAGACTATTTTTTACGTAATGCGGTTCCTCCCCCACCCGGCATCCGGGAGGCCGTTGAGCTACGCATCAGCCAGACAGAAGTAAAAAAATGGGAAAAGCCACCCCATACTTACACGGAGCCTAAATCAACGGAATCAGAAGAGAGGGGGCCTTCTTATGTACACGTTGAGGTAGATAACACGCACATCCGGGTGCATAAGTACTGGCGTACCGCCTTTATCGCCATTTTCATCCTGTCGAAAGTGTTTTTGATTCTTGGTCTTTATTATTACTTCAAAGCGTCCAGCCAGGCCGATGAAATCGACCGACTGAAAGCCCAGATACAGCAAACAAGTCCCCTTTCACGTCCGGCAACACCCTGATCAGCCAATCGGACGGATTGGCTTTCGACGGTATTTTATTCATTTTGCAGTCAATACACGCCCGATGAAACACATCATTCTTAGTATCACCTTCAGTTTTTTACTGACGCTGCCCGCTTTGTCGCAGTGGCAACCCCAAACCGTAACGACCGATGCCAGTTTCAGGGCGGTTAGCGTAGCCAGCCCGGATGTTGCCTGGCTTGGTGGCACCAAAGGCACCTTCGTCCGAACCGTCGACGGTGGGAAAACGTGGCAAACCGGCACCGTGCCTGACGCCCAAACCTGCGACTTTCGCGATGTTCAGGCCATCGACGCCCAAACGGCCTACCTCATGAGCGCCGGACCTGCCGAACAGGGACAGGCTCGTATTTATAAAACGACCGACGCCGGGCAGCACTGGACACTTCTCTATCAGACGCAGCAGAAAGGGGTGTTTTTTGACGGCATCGACTTCTGGGACGAGCAGCACGGCATTGTTTTCAGTGATCCCATTGAAGGGAAATGGTTCATGCTAACGACCGACGACGGGGGTAAAACCTGGCAGCCGGTTTCGTCCGCAGCATTACCCCTGATGGAACCGAACGAAGCGGCCTTTGCCGCCAGCGGTACCAGTCTGGTTGTGCAGGGCAAGCGTAATGTCTGGATTGCATCGGGTGGAGGTACGTTCGGGCGGGTTTTCCGATCTACCGATCGGGGCCGTACATGGGCGGTCAGCAACACTCCTCTCCCAGCGGGCGAAGCCACAGGCCTGTTCGGGATGCGCTTTTTTACGAACAAAATCGGGGTTGTTGTCGGCGGTAATTATAAGAAGGAACAACTGCCTGGCGCGAATGCGGCCATCACGCGCGATGGCGGGCAAAGCTGGCAGTTGCTTACCCCTACTGACCCGCCCGGCCTGAAAGAAGCCGTTGCCCTGCTCCCCGGCGACCGGTTACTCACTGTAGGGCCTTCCGGCACGAGCCTTTCCGCCGATCAGGGCCAGACCTGGCAGCGACTCGACAATGACGGGTTTCATTCGGTGGCCTGCGCCAAAGGCACCTGTTACGCCGTTGGTGCCAAAGGAAAAGTAGCCATGCAGCGGTTTAAGTGAGGTATTGTGGTGGCAGGTTCTCAAACCTGCCACTCTTTAGTTCTTGTCCACAAACTTGTAGTTCGCTTCGTTATAGCGGTCGCCGGTGTTCGGGTAGGTTGCCAGCAGGGTTTCGATAGCGGCAATGTCATGAGTCGTCAACTTAACGTCCACGGCCCCGGCATTATCCAGCAGGTAGTTTCTGCGTTTGGTACCCGGAATGGGAATAATGTTGTCGCCCTGCGCCAGCACCCAGGCCAACGCCAGCTGAGCAGGTGTGCAGCTTTTGTTCGCTGCGATTTCGGCGAAGCCTTGTGCCAGATTTTTGTTATTTTCTGCGTACTCTTTCTGATAGCGGGGTAACGTTTTCCGAAAATCCGTTGGTGCCAGCTCATTCACATCCAGCGCATTGGTTATTAGCCCACGCGCCAGCGGGCTAAACGGCACAAAGGATATTCCCAACTCCTTGCAAAGCGGCATAATTTCGGTTTCTACGTCTCGCGTCAGAAGCGAATATTCACTTTGAAGGGCAGATATGGGGTGCACCGCATTGGCCCGGCGGATGGAATTGGCAGAGGCTTCGGATAAGCCGAGGTACCGTACTTTACCCTCTTTTACCAGGTCGGCCATTGCGCCAACCATGTCTTCCACGGGCACGTTAGGATCGATCCGGTGGGCATAATACAGGTCGATCACGTCCGTTCGCAGTCGTTTCAGGCTGGCTTCCACGGCTATTTTTATATAAGCCGGTGATCCATCGAACTCCGTCAGTTTCCCGTCGGCATCGGCGCGAAAGCCGAATTTGGTGGCAATGAAAATTTTGTCTCTGTTAGGGACCAGCACTCTCGACACCAGTTCTTCATTTTTCCCATTGGCATAGGCGTCGGCAGTATCCCAGAAATTGATGCCTATGTCGAGGGCTTTTTCGAGAGTGGCAATGGACTCTTCATCATTTGGTTCACCATAAGCATGGTTCATACCCATGCAGCCCAGCCCGATGGCCGATAAGTTAACATCTGTATTGCCAAGTTTTCTGTATTTCATTATCTGCGGGTTTTATAGGCAAGTTCGGTAAATAGCCGCAACGGTCTACCCTCGCCGGACACCTTTTTGGCAAGTGTCCCGCAAAACTTTCCCGGCAGGGGTCTAAAATAGCGACCCGGTTTTCTTCGTTATTCTGCCGTGTTGAACGATTAACCCCACCCGGTTATGCCTGTGAGAGCGGCTTTAGTGTTATCCTCTTTTTTTCTGACAACGGCCCTTGCCGTACCCTTATTTGCCCAGACACCCCCAACAGCCCTGCCGTTTGCGTCCGGCGCGTTCATTTGCAGCTACACGGGCGGCAAAGTGAGTCCAGACGTTATCTGCTCGCCTACGACCTCTTCAAACCGCCACGCTGAGAACGTCGTTGACCGCATCCTGAAACCCATCGGGCTGATGCGGAACTTCAAAGTCATTGAATGCTCCAACACCGACAATTGCTTTGCCACCGTGCTGAAAGGCCAGCGCTTTATTGTGTACGATGGCGCGTTCATGCAGCAAATCGAAGAGGAAACCGAAACTGACTGGTCGGCAATCAGCATCATGGCGCACGAGATCGGGCACCACTTGCAGGGCCACACCATCGACGGGCGAGGTGGGCAGCCGATAAAAGAAATCGAAGCCGACAAATTTTCGGGCTTTGTCCTGCATCAGTTGGGAGCATCGCTGGAAGACGCCACCGTAGCCGTCAGGGCGCTTGGCGACGACCATGCTACCTCAACGCACCCGGCCAAACCGGCCCGTATCGAGGCCATCCGAAAAGGGTGGCTGGAAGCGGAAGCCATGTACCCCAAAAGCCGAACGACTATAAAAACCCCAACGGCTATGGCTCCCAAACCCATTAATACGACACCCGCTGCCGTAGCCACAGCCCGGCCCGTTGTGACACCCGGCAGGGCACCCCAGCCGTCCGGTAATCGGGCAACCGTTGGCTGTGTATCGGGCGATTGCGAAGATGGAACAGGCGTGTTCGTTTACCCAACGCGTGAGCGCTACGCCGGTGAGTTCGAAGAGGGCGACAAGCACGGCGAAGGCGTCGAGTATTACGCCGATGGTAAGGTAAAATACAAAGGCAATTTCCGCGATAACCTCCGCTCCGACTACGGCGTATATTACTATCGAAACGGCGACAAATACGCGGGATGGTTCAAGAATAACGTGCCCAATGGCAAAGGCACCTACTTTTTTGCCGGTGGCGACAAAATTGAAGCAACTTTTAAAAATGGTCAGCCCGTTCAGTAGAGTCCGAACGGGCTGACCATTTTTGAAATGAAAGTGGTAAGGTCGTTACTTCAGAAAAATCTCGTCATTGTCGGTCACGAACATCCGGGTACTTTCCGTGTAGGTGCCGCCCGTTGGCGATTTATACTTCAGATCAACGTAAAACGCCCGGAAACCCGATGCTGGATACGTATCCGTTAGTGTAACGGTTCCTTTATTTTTAATTCCCAGGCTTTTGCCTTCCCACTTCTCGTCCTGAAAAATCATATCCGTTGAATTAGCCGACCAGATGACGGCGTCTTCGAGTAAATCGGCCGTTGCTTTTACGGTCAGGTTCACCCCTGTTTTGGTCGTCGAAACGGTCCACTGGCAGGCTGGGTAGGGCTGCCGGGTAAGAGTCGTCCCGAAGAACGCGTTTAGTGCTTCCAGCGCCTGTCGTTTATCGCCCAAGTCGTGTCCCACGTTCGGAACATAATGAATAAAATTCTCGCCCGGAATCTGGCCAATGTAGTGCTTAACGGCATCGACCGTCCAGTACTCATCGTTAGTACCCATAATGAGCATTTTGGGCATGGTCAGCTTTTTACGGTATGAATAGGGGTCGATCATCTGGTTAATAGCTGCTCCTTCCTTGCTGTGTACCGTTTGCGGAATACCGATTTTCACGTAGTCTTCGATCTGCTCGCTGTACTTGTTCCAGACCTTCATCTGGTAATCCAGATTGACGGGCATGTTCAGCACATCAATGACCATGGGCGCAATGGCCGCAACCCGTTTGTCGCTGGCCCCCGTCAACCAGGTGGTCCAGCCACGCTTGGAAGCTCCCGACACAACGAAGCGGTTAACGTCTTTGTGCAGTGTTTGTTTAGCCAGTTCCTGCACGGCGTCCATGGCCCGAACGGCACTCTTCGTCATCGGAAAAAGCAGCGGCCAGGAGTAATCCCCGTCTTTTTTGAACTGATGCAGGGTGTAGGAGATCAGGGCATCTTCCGTCAGGTTATCGTATAGTGGCTGATTGGGTGTTTGCCGAAGTACGGCCACAATGGCTTTGTTTTTCGTAGCCAGCGTGCTCATAGCCCGGTTAAAGCCATCCTCGCGGCCATTCCATCTGGGTTCGCCTTCTTTGAGCGACCCGCCCGTGATGAACAGCAAAGCCCCATCTTGATTGACTTCTTTCGGCACCATTACGGTTAACTGGTGCTTCCAGAGGTGTTCACGCCATTTTTGGGAGGTGAGCATCACTTCATAGGCCGTAATATCACCATAGGTGTACGTATCTTTCACTTCCCACTTAAATGACTGGTCGCCGTTTTTGAGATAGCTTTCCAGGGCAGTGGCCGGGGTAATGCCATCGGCGGGTTCGGGCAGATCGAACGAGAAAAGCGCGCTGACGCCAAGGAGACCGGCGAGGGCAATGGGTTTGAATCGATTTAGTTTCATGGAGTAAAGGGGTCTCCCGCTCCTTTTCAGAAGCGGGAGACAGGGTTTAGGAAATTAGTCAATACAGGGCATTTACGCTATTTATAGTCATCCGCTTTTGGCGAACCGGCAATTAATTTCAGGGCTTCGTCCATGTAAATCTCGGCCGTGTTTTCACCCAGACTGGTCCGGCTGATGTACTCGTACCGTTTAAAGCTGTTGAAGTCTACTTTCGTGAGCATATACCCGAAAGCATCGTTCGTCAGGCCAAATAACAAAGGCACATGGGCGTGCATGTGTCGCTTTAGGTAATACCCGATGTTCGGCAGGGCTTCGCCGGGAATGGTCAGTACCTGTGCGCTGCCAATGTTGAGGAGGTTCACTTGAGCCACCACCTTATCCCCGGCGGCAATGGGGTACTTCAACGGTGAGTTCTTGACGATGTACTTCATCACCTCCGACTCGATGGGAAATGTAATGTTACGGGTGGTACAGAATAAGGTAGGGTTCGATTGCGGCTCAACGGGAGTTACGATACGCAGGGCTTCGTCGGCCAGCAGCTCGCCAATGCGGATACATTCTTCCCAGGTATTGGCTTCTTTGCCATTCTCCCGCCGGTTGTCGGCCGTGACCATGCCGCCCTGAGCGCCGTTCATGAACAGGGCCACACCCCCCACTTTCGACTCGATTCGCTGACAAAGCGGACCACATAAATCCGGACTGAGGATACCTCGGTCCGAGCCGATCACCTCCGGATGAATGGCGTAGTTGACCAGCGTTACAATGGGCTTTCCGGTATTCGTGCCAGATGTAGCAATAGCTTGTATGACCCCACAGCGAGGGTCATATAACGCCGGAGCATAATAGTTGTAGGCAATTTGCCCTTTGGCATCGCCAACGGCAATTTTCAGGGTGGCCGGACTTGCCGTTGCCAGTGCTTCATTAACGGCATCGGCAATGGCGTGTACGCATTTGTCCAGATACGGAAGGTCGGCAAACGACTCCCCTTTTTCGTTCGGGAAGCCATAGGCATCCGGGCCACTGTGGGTGTGCGTAGCACCGATCAGGATATTTTCGGGTGGAATTCCCTTGATGAGCGCCCTCGATTTGTTACCCAGTACCGATGGCCAGCCCAGGTTATCGACGCTGACGATGGCAACGCGCGTACTCCCCCGTTCGAAAACACAGGCCCGGACAAATAACTCCCCTTTTGCCTCGACCGCTTTTTTGGGCGTACCAATTCCGCCGGAAACGGGCAGCAACGGGTTGGGCGTAATCAGCCGGACAGCCGCCCCTACCTTAAAGACTTGGGCGGAAACGGAAACGACCGTCAGGCCGAAGAATAGAAGCGCAACGACGATTTTTTTCATGTCAGCTAAACCGTTAGGTGGTTTTTTCGGTGTTCTTGTATGGTGTCAGTTTCTCAAAGCTGATACCATACAAGAACACCGAAAAAACCACCACAGAAACAAAAAATCTACCAGGGTTTACCGGTTCCCTGAACCAGCCAGGGTTTCGACCAGGCACTGTTTTTCCCGTCGGATTGCGAGTTTGTGGTCACCTCCAGTTTATCGACGGCCGCACCGGCATTGGCTTTGTTGAGGTTCAGCTCATCCCGCATATAGTAAAACCGCAGCGGCAGGGCTTTCCGTTTGGCAGCAACACCCGCCGACAGGGCCGGTAAGCCCGTTCGCCGGTAGTCGAACCAGGCCTCCGTGGCGTTGGTCCAGCTCGCAATCCATTTCTGCCCGATTATCTGTGCCTGTGTACCCTCGTAAGCGACCCCTTTCTGCATAATAAACGTGGGATAGCTGCTGGCTACTCCCCAGGTAGTGAGCGATGCTTTAACCCCGGCTTCGTACTGCGTTTTGGCATCTCCGGCAGCCCAGCCTTTCAGGGCCGCTTCGGCCAGAATAAACCGCACTTCAGCCGCCGACATCAGCCGGGCTTTCAGCAACGAGCCTTTGGCCTGCATGTATATCTCATTCAGATACGAAACGTGCGGATTAACCGAGGTCTGGCCCGGTGTCGGGTTGAAGTTATAGCCCGATGGCAGCTGCGATACGCTGGGGGGTAACCCTACGTAATTTGGGTCGGTATCGATGGGTGTTGCGCCCACTTTGTCCGGCGACAGGTACCGCACACCATTTACAATCTTGTCTGTACCGGCGGGCAGCGTGGCATCGACCGAGAGGGGAATCTCTACCTTCTTCGCCCAGATCGCGAGCCGTGGGTCATTGGTAGCCTGCATCGGTTTGAGCAGGGTCGAACACATTTTTATCCGGCGGTAGTTGCTGCCGCTGATGTCGAATACCGTATTTGACGGCCAGGCATCCCCCGAGTTATTACCCACAAACGCCATGGTGGCATCGGCCGATGCATCATCGATAATTGGGTACTGAGCTGGATTGGCAACAATCTTCTCGATACCCGCTTTGGCTACATCGGGCTGTTTGGCCGAAATGCGCATCAAGTACCGGAGCTTGAGCGAATTGGCCAGTTTCTGCCATTTGGTCGGATCGCCCCCGTAATACACATCGGCACTTTCCACAATGCTGGAATAGGCCGTTTTTGGTTTCGACAGCAAGGTGCTGGCTTTGTCCAGATCGGCCAGAATACCCGCGTAAATGGTGGCCTGATCGTCAAATTTAGGCGTAATGTAGTCGGCCCCACCCGCTTCACCTTTCAGCGCATTGGTATAGGGCGCATCGCCCCACAGATCGGTGATCAGGCCGAAGATCATGGATTTCATGACCAGCGCGACCCCCTGCTGAAACTCCATATTGAGCGTAACCGACCGCTGGTAGAGCAGATCATTGTTGCGGAGCAGGTCGTAGTAAGGGGTCCAGCTTTGGTCGCCCCCCCAGTCGTAGTCGTTGTGCCCGTTAAACCAGGCATCTTTCTGCGTGTGCTGAACCACCCCGGCAATGTCCTGAAAGCCAAGGTTTACGAAGGCTTTCCCGGTTTCGGTGAGGACGGTGGGCAGAATCAGGTTCGGGTTGACCGTTTCGGGCTGAACGCCGTTGGGGTTTATATTCAACTGGCTCAGGTCTTTACAGGAAAACAGGAAAGACACAAACAGAACCAGACAGACAGTATTTTTTTTAAGGATATTTTTCATGGCTAACTAGTTTTGACGTGCTTAGAACGTGAGACCGAGTCTGAAACCAACCGGAATAACCCAGGGCGTTACGTTGTAGCGTTCAATTCCCTGTTTGAACTGGGTACCTGCCTGCGGGCTGGCCTGGGGCTGGAAAGCCATTTCGGGGTCGACATTGATTTTGGCAGCGGTCCAGAGAATAATGTTGCGGCTGTAGACCGAGAAACTGGCGTTCTGCAAACCAATGGACTTTACAAATTTGGCGGGCAGGTCGTAACCCAGCGAAATCTCCCGCAGCTTCACAAACGAGGCATCGAAGGTAGCCGCCCGGGTAAAGCTCCAGGGGTAATTGTCGCCATAGGGGATGATTTTGGTATCGGCACCACCCAGATTTTCGGTGTAGCCGATGATGTTTCCTTTGTCATCGTACTGCGCCAGTACACCCGGATTGAACACACCATAGGCATAGGTTTTACCCCCAAACTCAAACGGATAGCCGCCGTATGCACTGGTTGGTCCGCCCACAATCGGGAAGTTGTTACCGTGAATTTTGATGTACTGATCGGCATTCTCGACCAGCCAGTTGCGAAGTGCATCGCCGGTCCGGCCGCCGGGGTTGATCAGGTTGTCCAGAAACCGCTGCGAACGCAGGTCAGATTCCATGTAGCGGTACGTCTGCGATACGAAATCCCCACCCGACCGCCAGTCGAGCGAGAAGTTAAGCGTGAAGCCTTTGTACGAAAGAGAGCTCTGCGCGCCCAGGATGAAGTTGGGGTTGAAATTTCCGATTTTGTTTTTGGAGGTCGACGCACTCCTGCTCTGCCACGAACCGTCGTTATCCAGAATCGGGTAACCGAAGTAAGGCGAGTTTTTGTCGGTTACGGTAATGATTTCCGCGTCGTAAATGTCCCCTACTTTATCGCCTACGTACGTCCAGGCACCGCCCTTGGCATCGGTCCACAACGTATAGTACGGGATGCTCTCCGCCAGTTCCTTGATGCGGGTCGTGTTCTTGGTGAAGTTCGTGGTCAGGTCCCAGCGCAGGCCGCCTTTGTCGACCAGCGTACCGCCCAGCGAGAGTTCAACACCCCGGCTTTCGAGCAAACCGGCGTTGATGCTCTTGGTCGTAAAGCCCGAAGACGGGGCAATCTGCGAAGGCAGGATCTGGTTTCGGTTTTCGGAGGTATAGTACGTTCCCGAGAACCGAAGCCGGTTCCGGAACATGTTGTAGTCGATCCCTACTTCATACGATGTGGCGATCTCCGGTTTTAAATTCGGCAGCAGGATACCGCCCGATTTAGACAGACGGGTTACGCCATTCCACGCCCCGGCATCGCCCAGGGTAGCAAACAGGCTGTACGGATTGGCATCGTTACCCACCTGCGCGACACCGCCCCGAATCTTGAACAGATCGACGCTGTTAGGCATATGGATCATTTCATTGAGCAGCACACTCAGCGAAGCCGACGGGTAGAAGTACGACCGATTGTCGACCGGCAGCGTACTCGACCAGTCGTTGCGGGCGGTCAGGTCGAGGTAGATCATATCTTTAAAACCCAAATTGGCCGTTCCGTAAACGCTGTAAATAGCCCGTTTGTACAGGTAGTTATTATACTGAAGGTTGTTCGGTGCTATGTTCTGAATGGTGTATAAACCCGGAATAATCAGTCCTGCGCCATTTCGGCTGCTGGTGCTCAGGTCGGACGATTGCGAATACCGGTTATTTCCCCCGGCCGATACCACCACGCTCAAGGCATTGATCCGCTTGGTGTAGGTGGCCAGGAAGTCGGCGTTGCGTTCGTAGCGTTTGAGGTTGATCAGCCCGTAGGCGCCGTTCGGTTCACCAGTGTAGCTCTTGGCGATTTTGGTTTCCCGCTGTTCCGAGTAGGTATCGAGCGCGTAGCGGCCCATCAGTTTGATGTCGGGCGTAAGCTGCCATTCAGCTTTGAGGTTGCCAAACACCCGGTCGCGGACGTAGCTGTTATTCACCTCGTAGGCCAGGAAGTAGGGATTATTGTAGTTGCCAATGCTTTGCGACTTCTGTTGCAACCCCTCTTTACCGGGCACCCAGTAATCCCGGAGGTCATTGATGTCGATGTGCGAGCCAACGGCATAAGCCCATTGCAGCGGGTTGGTGCCCCGTTCGCCAGCGGGTCGGTTGTTGGAGTTGTTGCGGCTGAAGTCCAGGTTGGTGCTTAGCGTCAGCTTATCATTAACGCGCACCGATGTATTGATTGCCAGCGTATTCTTGAATAGATCGGAGTTCGGCACAATGCCCCGGCTGTTCATGTTCGAATAAGACAGCCGGTAGGTAACCTTCTCCGAGTTGTTGGAAATAGACACCCCGTTGGTACTGGTAATGCCGGTCCGGACAAAATCCCGGATGTTGTTGGGATGTGACACCAGGGGTGTAGGAATTTGCTTACCGTCGGGACCTATGGGACTGTTCCACTGGATGGCGTTATAACCTTTGTCCAGTTCGGGGCCAACGCCCCCCGACGAACTCTCGTCGATTTGCAGGATACCGCCCGGATAGGGGTTATTTTCCGGCGTAAAGGGCAGAATACCGGTAGCAAATTTAGAACCCATTTTCAGGTATTTGTAAGGCTGGTCAAAAACGGTATTCGACGTAACCGACACGGTCATCTTCTGCGATTTGGAGCCACTCTTGGTCGTGATCAGCACCACGCCGTTAGCCGCCCGCGAGCCATACAGGGCAGCCGCGCTGGGGCCTTTCAGGATGGATATGTTCTCCACATCGTCAGGGTTGATGTCAGAAATAGCGTTTCCGTAATCGACGCGATTGTCATTACCAATCTGGCTGACGTTGTTGAGGGAGTTGGCAACCGGAACCCCATCGACAACAAACAGCGGCTGGTTATCCGTATTAAGGGATTTGGCCCCGCGAATGATCATGCTCACCGACGAACCCGACGGCCCCGTTGAGCTGATCTGTACGCCCGGCACGCGACCGGCCAGTGAGTTCAGCACATTTTCCTGCGCCACCCGGCTCAGGTCTTTACCCTGCACTTCGCCCACGGCATACCCCAGTGAGCGGGCTTCGCGCTTGATACCCAGCGCCGTAACGACTACTTCGCCCAGTACTTCGTTATTCTCGACCAGCGCCACATCAATGACCGACCGGTTTCCGACGGTAACCTCCTGCGTTTTGTAGCCGATGAACGAATAAACGAGCACCGCATTGTCGGCATTTACGGTAATGGCATAATTACCCCGTTGGTCGGTCACGGTTCCGAGCTGAGTGCCTTTGATCAGCACATTGACGCCCGCCACAGCCTGGTTGTTCACGCCTAGGGTAACGTTCCCGGTGATCATTCGGGCCGGTTTGCTCTTAGCTGGTCCGCTGGCCAGCGCATGCACAGCGCAAACCCCCATCAGCAGAGCGATGGCCAGCGTTTTCCTCAGAATCAGCTGAAATGTAGAAAGTGGTTTCATGCGTGTTCGGTTATAAATAGTCAGTAAATACAGAAAAAAAAGGCTACCCGTGTTTCGCTTATTCCGTTTGCGGGTCAGGTTCAGTCTGGTAGTCGTGTTGATTCAATAAGGCAGTAAAGAAGGTTTGTAGCACCTCCGAATATGCCCGGACAGCGTCTTCATCATGCAGGCCAGCCAGAAATTCGTCCAGTTCTGCTCGCGTCAGGTTGTTACGGAGAAGTTGTTGGATCAGATAGTTACTGTCAGACGTTGACATTGTATCGTAACCTTTAGCTGGTTTGCCAGTAATACTGGCAACATCATATAAAGGACTATCCGTAAGCCACTTATTTTTTCAACGAGCAGCAACTGACCAGCACCTGCGACTTTAGATATTGATGCTCCAGGGGACCGCAAGCCGGGTGGCCGGAGTCAGGCGGTTCTCTACACTATTCACCATGTATGAACCGGGTACCTATATAGGTATCTAAGAAAGTGAGAAATCCAGCTTTTCGCGCAGGAGCTGCTTGGCTTTTACGAGCTGATTTTTAACGGTGTTTTTGGAAATACGCAGCATTTCGGCAATCTCCTGATACGACTTGCCGCCCTCTACATTCAGGAGTAAAATCATCTTTCGCTTTTCGGAAAGCGAACTGATGGCTACTTCGAGCAACTGAATGCGGGCTTCCTGATCGTCAGGATCTTCCGGAAGGCTCTGCATCTGTTCCATGTAGCGTTGCCGAAGGAGCTGGCTTTTTTCAACCTGCTTCAGATAGTCGAACGCCATGTTTCGAAGGCAGGTAAACAGATAGGAATTGAAGTTCAGGCCCGGATTAATTTGGGCACGTCGCTCCCAGATTTTTATGAATACGTCATGAATCATGTTCTCGGCCTCCTCCTGATCTTTTACCAGATACAGACAAAATTTGAGGGCTGGCAAACGGTAATGCCGGTAGAGTTTTGCAAATGCAGCCTGGTCGCCCTGAATGACGTTGCCAAGGATAGATTCGAGTGAATAGGTACTATTCATGGAGGAGGTTTGTGGTAAGGGTTGGGTAAACTAAGGACTACGAATCTTTTACTATGATTCTGACATATATCCAAATTATATTTGGATCATTTGCCAAATATTTCGTATATAATTGACTAAGAACTAGCAATCTCGCGTTCACATACCCTCACATCGCCAAATTATATTTGGCATCCTCCCGATCTTCGAAACAAATATAGAGCACGATATTTCAATAAATCTTCGCACTTTGCGTATTAATACCCTCTATTTGCGCAAACGGCGCCGATTTTATATTTACATAATCAAAGACGACAGCCCCTTTCGTTAATCGCTTAGTATCAGGACTTTATTTATACCCTCTTTCGGGCCTTTTTAACAATTAAATAATACGCGCTTCATCTTTATCACACCTTCCGTTCAGTATAAGCTGAGCCAGTTTTTCGATGCGTATAAAATTTACCGGACCGCAGATAGCCCGATAGCGCTGCTTTGCCGTATATCAATTGAACCTCGACTATTATGTATAAACGTTACTCTACCGGACTTTTTATTCTTTTACTTACGCTTTGTACGGGGCTGTTGATGGCCCAGTCGGTTTACCAGGACAAACCCTTTGGGCAGACGTACAGCATCAAATATTATTCGGAGAAAACAACCGGCAAACTCACGAGTCTGGCTTGTGACCGCAACGGAGTAATTCAGCTCATGAGTACCGATGGGCTGCTCCATTCCCACGGCGGGCAGTTTCTGATTCCCGGCACCCTGCAACCCGACCGCACCTATCGCCCTTTGCAGGACCGGAAACTGGCTGCAGTAGGCACATACGACCAGCAAATCATTTACCTCGACGATCAGGCGGTGCTGAGTAATGCCTGGGCCGGAAAATTCTACGCCCAACACCAGCTACCGCAGGCGCGGTTGTTTGTAGGTGGCGCTAACTTCACCTTCCTCGTTTCGGATGGGAAAGCCCTGCATTTGGTAAAGGAAACATCGATACTGTGGAAAGGCGCATTGCCCGACGATCAGGTCATCGGGATGCGGTACCAACCAACGACCGGTCTATTTTGGATATTGGGCAAAAAGGGATTGTACACCCTTTCCGATAAGGGGTATAAACTTACCAACGTCCTGCACGGAGAGAACTTCACCGCTTTCGACCTGACCGGTCAGGGCAAAAAGGTGGTTATTGGCACCACTGACGGCTACCTAGAGTTCGACCCGCTCACCAAAACTCAGACCGGAGACATCCACCGCAAACTACCCTGGACCGAATTAACAGCCGTGGCCGACATAAACGGGCAGCTCTGGTTCGGCTCCACCAAAGGCGCGTTTTCCCTGCGGCCGGATGGTAAGTTCAATTATTATAACGGCGAACGCTGGCTGCCGGGTAATGAAGTCACGCAGCTGGCTGCCGGACCTAAAAATAGCGTTCTGGTGCTCACCACGGCAGGCATGGCCGAACTAGCCACCAAATCCATGACCCTGCACGATAAAGCCGTATTTTACGAAGAACAGGTGCGGACCCGACACATCCGGAATGGCTTCAATGCCTCGCTGGATGGACTTGAGAAAGGGAATTTGGCAACGGGATACCTGGCCGATTCGGACAACGACGGTTTGTGGACCTCCATGTATCTGGCGGGAGAAATTTTCCGGTACGCTGTCACAAAAGAAAAAGACGCCCTGCAAAACTGCCGCGAATCGCTCGATGCCATGGAGCGGCTGTATACCATCAATCCTGTGCCCGGCTTTCCGGCGCGGTCGTTTGAACGGGCGGGCTACATTGCCCGGCTTAGCGACCCCGAACGCTGGCAGCATTCGCCCCAGCCGGGCTGGGACTGGAAATCGACTACCAGCAGCGACGAAGTGATTGGCCATATTTTCGCCTTCGGGGCCATGGCCGAACTGGTCGACGACAAGCCGATGCAACGACGGGCCATTACCCTCATCGACACCCTCATGAGCCATATCCTGAGCCACGACCTGTACCTGATCGACTTCAACGGCAAGCCAACGCTCTGGGGTAAATGGAACCCCGACTATGTCAACGCGTTTCCCGTCAACGTGGGCGACCGCAAGCTGAACTCGTCCAACATCATCGCCATGCTGCAAACAGCCTACCAGTTCACCAAAAAGGAAAAGTACCGCAAAAAGGCCTTTGATCTGATGCAGAAACACGGCTACCTGGAAAATATGATGCGCCCCATGCGGGTGATCGGGAGGGCGTCAGACGATGCCGATGAACACAGCAAGCACATGTCGGACGGCTGGAACCACTCCGACGATGAGATGTATTTTGTGGGCTATTGGGGGCTGTACCGCTATGCGCTCAACGATACCCTGAAAGCAAATTACAAAAAGGCGATACTCGACCATTGGGAAATTGAACGGCCCGAAAAAGACGGTGCCTGGAATATTTTCACGGCCCTTACCGGCACCAAAACCTTTGACCTTAACGAAGCCGCCTGGTACCTGAGGGAGCACCCGCTCGACCTGATCGACTGGGAAATCCGTAACAGCCACCGGGAGGATATAGAGATGCTGGCCGATAACTTCCGGGGGCAAACCACCAAAGAAGTGCTTTCACCCGCCGAACGGCCCATCCAGCGGCACAACGGCAACACCTTTGCCCTGGACCGGACGCGCGGCAATGGCGCATCGGAACACAGTGCGGGCGACATCTGGCTACTTCCTTACTGGATGGGCCGTTACCTGGGCGTGATCAGCGCTCCACTAAGCCGGTAATCAGTACGACTAGGAGTAGTTAGCCATTAACTATCCATGTAATCCGTGGTCAATATGAAGGGGTCAACCCAACCGAGTCTCCGTCAAAAATTACAACAGGGCCATCGTGTTTATGGCACCTGCATCACGTCGACTGCACCCATGTGGCCGAAAGCCGTTCAGCAGGTCCGACTGGACTTCGTCTTTTTAGACACCGAACACATCCCGATAGACCGGGCCGAACTAGCTACCCTCTGCCAGCAGTTCCGGTCCTACGGGATTACGCCCATCGTCCGGATACCCAGCCCCGACCCATTCCGGGCCTGTCAGGTAATTGATGGCGGGGCCATTGGCGTGGTAGCCCCGTACCTCGAATCGGCAGAGCAGGTTCGGGAGTTGGTGGGTGCTACTAAATATCGGCCGCTAAAAGGCGAACGGCTAGCCAATGTGCTGAATGGCACCGAAATTCTGTCGGCCGATATGCAGGCGTATATCGCGGCTTATAACGCCGATCAGCTATGCATTGCCAATATAGAAAGCGTACCCGCGCTGGATCGGCTGGACGAACTGTTGTCGGTACCGGGTCTCGATGCCGTGTTCATCGGTCCGCACGATTTATCGGTTAGTCTGGGCTTACCGGAGCAGTACGACCACCCCGATTTCGACGCGGCCGTTCGCACCATTATTCACACCGCCCGTTCGAAAGGGCTGTTCATCGGCATTCATTTTTCGCTGGAGCCCGAACGCCAGATCAAGTGGATAAACGAGGGCGTCAACATCATCGTGCATAGTTTCGACATTGCCCTCTTCAGCCAGCGTCTTCGCCACGACCTGTCCGTTATTCGGGACGCCGTGGGCGACCATCAGGGGCCGGAGCTGGTTGGGATGCCCGTTATTTAACGACAGTTCATGCGCCTTTCAACTACACAATCGCCTGGCTGGCGGTTCGGTGCCGTCCTGCTGACTGGCCTGTCCCTGTCCATTGGCTGGGGCATTCGGGGTAATTTCGGCCACGAGTACGGAGCCGCCTTTGCCGGGTGCCTCGCAGCTATTGTTGTCCCCCTGCTGTCGGGGCGGGCCGACTGGCGCCAGCGTGTTCTTTATTTTGCCTTCTTCGGAGCTATTGGCTGGGGCTTTGGTGGTTCCATCTCCTACATGCAGGTTATTGCCTATACCCAGAGCGGCCAGACGGCCTCGCAGTGGTTCGGGTACGTTGGTCTGTTTTACCTTGGCTTTTTATGGGCGGCACTGGGCGGAGCGGGAACGGCACTGGCAGCGGTGGCCGAGCGCGAACGGCTCGTTCAACTCGTCAAACCCGTTCTGTTTCTTTTCGGCAGCTGGCTTCTTCAGGATTTACTGGAAGACCCGCTGGTGGAATGGCTGCAAGCGGGCCTTCCGGCCGATCATACCTGGTCGCGGCACAAGAGTCCGCTGTACTGGCTCGATGCCGATTATCTGGCGGCACTGTCTGCGCTGCTGGCGATGGCCTTGTACGACCTGATTGACCGTAACGAGAAGAACAGCCTGTTTTTGCCCGTTTTTGCGGGCCTTGGGGCGCTGTTCGGCTGGTTAGTTCAACTTACGCTGCAACTGGTCGGCCTGGATCGGAAACTGGCGTCGCTGCTAACTTACCCGCTTGGCGACCCGGCTTACATTAATCCCGAAACAGGGACACTGGTCTTCGATTCGGCCAATTTTCTCAATAACTGGCCCCAGTGGTTCAGCGATTATCCGCAGCACATTGGCTGGATCATCGGGCTGCTGCTGGGCGCAACGGCCTACTTTTACCGGTTCGGCAAGTTCCGCCACGGGGCCTCACTCATTGTGTACATGGCGGCTGGCTGGCTGCTTTTCTTCCTGATCGTCCCTGTACTCGGCAGCGTCTTCTTCGCCAGTTACGGAGGCCTCCGCATGACCCCGCCCCGCAGCGACGACTGGGCAGGCATTACAGGCGCGTTTATCGGCATGATTCGCTGGATGCGCCGAAACCAACTGGTACCCGTCGCCGTGGCATCGCTCATCAGCGGTATTATTGGCGGACTCGGTTTTTCGGGGATTCAGTGGGTCAAGCAACTGATGATGGCACCCGGAAATCCACGTATACTAATCGGCAGAGGGCTTTCACCCGAAAGCGACGCGTTTAAAACCATCACCATCAGCTGGAGCAACTGGCAGAATCAGAACTGGCACAGCTTTCTGGAGCAGAGTTACGGTTTCGTGAACGGCATCGCCATTGTAGTGGCGCTGGGCTATCTGGCAACCCGAATCCCGCTTCATACCGATTCTTCGCAACGGGCTTCCGACAACGGCAAATGGACGCTGGGCGTCGCTATTGTTTTCGTCTGGCTGGCCATTCCGTACGTCAATCTGGTTAAGAATGTCGAGGACTGGAGTGAGCAGTTGAACCCCGACGTGTGGGCACAAACCGTTGCTTCGCCGGATGGTACCTCCAGGACCACGGCCGCTTTGTGGGATGCGCCTTACCTGGGGCGACTGCCCGGCGTCAACCTGCTGCACATGACACCCGCGGGCTGGTTTACCGTAACCTGGCTGCTGATTCTTCTGCTGTTTATCCTGCTCATTCGTCGGCACAATCGCGAACCGCTGTCCATTGTTACGGCCAGTTGGCTCGGGCGTGGGCAGCTTATTTTTCTGGTGTTGCTCTGGCTGATGGTCATCGGTAATTTTGAACGGGCTCTGGTCGACTGGCGCCCCCAACGGCTGCTTACGGAGTGGGTCATCATGGTAAACGCCATCCTGGCCACGGGACTAGTGCTGGCGGTACCGCACGAACGGGAAACGGTCAATATCCAGCCTCTCTCCTCTTTTGCGCCCGTTTACCGACAGCTCTGGCTGCGTCTGGCACTTACCGTAACGATTTCGAGCGTATGTTTCCTGCTGACAAACCGGCTGATCTACCACTATCCGGCCTATGAAAAACCCGACAAGTCGATGCATCTCCGGTTTGGTCCGGAAGCCGACTGGCGGGCCAAACCCAATCTCAAAAACGCACAGCATAAATGAAACGAGTGCTAAGACGCCTGATGCCGGGATTACTGTTCGGGTGGTTTATTGGATTAAACCCCGCCTGGAGCCAGTCGCCGGGAATGGACTCGATCTCCTATTTCCGAAACAGTCTTGCGACGCATCACAAAATGGGTATTTCAGCGCACCGGGGAGCATCTCCGGCGGCACCTGAAAATACACTGGCCACGTTCAGGCTGGCGCTGCAAATGCAGGTCGATTACATCGAGATTGATGTTCGAACGACGAAAGACGGCAAGCTGGTGATTTTGCACGACGGCACCCTGAACCGCACGACCGACGGCACCGGCCCGGTCAGCAAACAGACACTGGCTGACCTGAAAAAATTATCGGCCGCCAACGGGATGAGAGATGCCTTTAAAACCGAACGAGTTCCAACGCTGAACGAAGTTTGCCAATTGCTGGCCGACTGGAATGCCCGGCATTCGGTAAAAACCAACCTGTATGTCGACTGCAAAGACGTGGCCCCCGAGCCGCTGGTGGCCACCCTGACCCGCTATGGGTTACTTACCGATGCCGTTTTTTACGGCTCCGACGAAAAACTGCTGGCGCTGAAAAACACAGCACCGAGAGCCAGGCTTATGCCTGGTCTGAAACGAGCTGACCAGATGGCCGCTAAAATCGCCAGTCTGCATCCATATGCGTTCGACGTAAGCTGGTCTGCCCTGACCGAAGCCCTTGCCAGTCAGATTCATCAGCAAAACATAAAGGTATTTTCTGATCTGCTGGACGGGTTTGACACCCCAGCTGAATACCAGAAAGCGGCTCACTTCGGCGTGGACGTCATCCAAACGGATCAGGTACTTCTGGTCTACAGAACCCTGGCTGCCAAATCAACCCACTAAGCGTATACTTTCCTCATCAGTATGACAAAACATTTTCTGACTTGCCTGCTCGTCCTGAGCCTGTCGCCGGCTTGGGCGCAGCTCCACAAAGATTATTCGCCAACGGCCTACCCCGACCGGCTCATCCTGGGCTGGCAGGGCAATCCAGCCACGTCTCAGTCGGTCAACTGGCGCACCGACTCGACCGTTACAACCGCTGTGGGGGCCATTGCTGAAGCCGACCCCTCGCCCGATTTCGTCAACAGTGCTTCGGTTGTGGCCGCCACCACCGAGCGGGTTGTTCTCGACGGGAAAGCGGTTCGGTATCATTCAGTACATTTTAAAAACCTGAAGCCTGGCACGCAGTACAGCTATCGCGTGGGCGATGGCACCCACTGGAGCGAGTGGTTCCCGTTTAAAACGGCGCAGGACCGGCCCGCGCCGTTTTCTTTTTTGTATTTCGGCGATGCGCAGAACGATATCCGGTCGCTATGGTCACGCGCCATCCGGGGAGCTTATTCAACCCTGCCGAAAGCGAATCTGATGATTCATGCGGGCGACCTGATTACCACCTCCAACGCTGACTGGCAATGGGCAGAGTGGTTCGAAGCAGGAGGCTGGATCAATGGCATGGTGCCAACCCTGGCAACGCCCGGCAACCACGAGTATTTTAAGGATGAACAGGGAAAGACCCAGGTATCGAGGCACTGGCGCCCCTCGTTCGTACTGCCCGAAAATGGTCCAAAGGGTCTGGAAGAAACCACGTATTTTTTTGATTACCAAGGAACACGCTTTATCTCCCTGAATTCGCAGGCGGCCCTGCTTGATTCGACCGTACTGACGGCTCAGGCCGACTGGCTCAGGCAGGTATTGACCAACAATCCCAGCCGCTGGACGGTCGTTGTGCACCATCACCCCATTTATTCCACGAAGCAGGGACGTGATAACAATGAATGGCGCGAGCGGATGGAGCCGATTTATAAAAAAATGGGGGTCGACCTGGTCTTGCAGGGGCATGACCATACCTACGGCCGGGGGCTGAACATGCCGCTGGGCAAGAGTCGAAAACACCCCGATGGACCCATTTATGTGGTGTCGGTCAGCGGCCCTAAAATGTATGACATCGGCTTGCAGGACTGGATGGACCGGGCGGCTTCCAACACCCAGTTGTACCAGACGATTTCAATAGACGGCGATAGACTGTCGTATCAATCCTATACCGTGACGGGTGAGAAATACGATTCGTTTGAGCTGATCAAAAACGCCAAAGGGCAAAATACGCTGGCAGATCAGGCTCCGGCGCTGGCCCCCGAACGGCTCGATCTGCCAGCCGAATACCGCCAACGATACAAACCCGACCAGATGGAGGAATACAATAATCGTTTTAAGTCGTACAAAGCCCGAAAACAGGCAAAAAAAGACTAATTTGGGCTGGCACTATACCTATTCCTTCATCAAAAGCCTGTTTTTTCCAGAACCTACATCAAATGAGTACATTACACACGCCCATTGAACCGGCTATCGCTCAGCCAACACCCGTTAAACGACTGCTCTCACTCGATACGCTGCGCGGCTTCGATATGTTCTGGATCATGGGCGGGGAAGAAATCTTTCACGTGCTGGCCAAAACGACCGGATGGGCAGGGGCTATTCTGCTGGCCGACCAGTTTTCGCACCCCGCCTGGAATGGGTTTCGGGCCTACGACCTCATCTTTCCGCTGTTCATGTTCATGGCGGGCGTGTCGACTCCCTTTTCGGTCGGGTCGCGGCTCGATCAGGGGACAGACAAAACGAAGATTGCCCGCAAGATCATCAGCCGGGGGCTCATTCTGGTTGTGCTGGGCATCATTTATAACAATGGGCTGTTTAACCGGGTTTTCGAGGATATGCGTTTCCCGAGTGTGCTGGGCCGCATTGGTCTGGCCGGGATGTTTGCGCAGTTAATCTACCTGTATTTCCAGCCCCGCGCTCAGTATATCTGGTTCGTCGGACTACTGCTGGGCTACTGGGCGCTGATGATGCTGGTACCCGTACCCGGCTGTGGAGCGGGTGTACTTACTATGGAATGTAACCTGGCCAGCTTTATCGACCGCATGGTGGTACCGGGGCATTTGTATAAAACGATTCACGATCCGGAAGGGCTGTTCTCCACACTCCCCGCCATTGATAATACCCTGCTTGGTATTTTTGCCGGTACATTTCTGCGAACCCATGGCCGAACGGGCAACCAGAAGGCCGTAATGCTGCTCGGTGCCGGGGCAATTTTTGTGCTGATCGGCTGGGGTTGGAATTTCGTTTTCCCCATCAATAAAAACCTCTGGACCAGCTCGTTCGTGTTGGTTACGGGTGGATTAAGTCTGCTGTTACTGGCCGTATTTTACTGGGTTATTGACGTAAAAGGTATCAAACGCTGGACGTTTTTCTTCACAGTCATCGGCATGAACTCCATTCTGATTTACCTGGCGGGCGAATTCATCGACTTCGAGTACGCTGCCCGTTTTTTCTTCGGCGGTCTGCTCAAGCAGTCCTCTTCCGAAGTGGTAACTGCCGTTGGGGCGGTTGTTGCCTTTCTGGCCGTTAAATGGGCTTTTCTGTACTTGCTTTACAAGAAAAAAGTATTCCTGCGGGTGTAAGTCTCCTAACGTCTACATAAAAAGAGCCTGATTGGAATAACCAGTCAGGCTCTTTTTATGTAGACGTTAACCGAAACGGTTAACCAAACGTACCAAAACCATCTACGGCCGAACCCGTTTTTAATGTCAGTTGCTTCACACTACCCAGCGATTTGATCCTGGGGGTTTTATAGGCCTTTTTAGGCACAGAAGCGGATATATATTGTATAGCTTTTTTGCTCATGAGTCATGAAATTTAATGGGATAAAATCCGCGATTTGATACGTAAACCCTTACTCGATAACAATACGGTGCTGACGGGACTGACCCCGTTCTTCAACGGTTAGTACGTACACCCCGGTTGCGAGTTTGCTACTCATTTTCAGGAGAAGATTGCCCGACTCAACGCCCGTTTTCTGAAGTGGTAAGGCACGTCCATCCGCACTATAAAATTTTACCGTTGCCGTTTCGGGCTCATCCAGCCGAAGGCCAAACCGACCTTCACCCACAACCGGGTTGGGAAATACACCATAGGCATCGTCCCGTAACACGACCGAAACAGCCGGGTAAACGCTGACCTTACCATTCAGATCGGTTTGGGTCAGGCGGTAGTAACTGGTACCTGCATAAGGCATCGCGTCAATCAGATTGTAAGTCTTCAGGGCGTTACTCATCGGGGCCAGTTCGCTCACGACACCTACGGTCTCAAAGAGCCTTAAGTCTTTGCTGCGCTCGATCAGGAAATTTTTATTATTGGTTTCCAGCGATGTTACCCAGTCTATTCTTACAGTATGGTTGGGCTGCGCCTTTGCCGTGAAGGACGCCAGCGAAACCGGCAGAGGGTTGGCGACTCCTACATTCGTAACGTTACTGGCATTCAGGGTAATGGCTCCGGTTGTCGACAGGGCTCTTCCTTCAAGGGTTGTAGTATTCAGGACGATAGCACCCAGGGCCAGTATAGTTCCCTTGAACGAAGAACCGGTACCCAGCGTTGCCGCTCCTTCTATCCGGAAAAATACATTGTTAGCCGTAGCACCATTTGTCAGCACAATACTGGAGTTTGTTGCGGTGACCAGAGCACTACTTAGTTTGATAATGAAAGTTCCTGACCCGCTTAATGTTAACGTTCCGTTCAGGGTGGTAGGTGAAGCCGTACTCTGACAGGAGACTCCCGGCGACAGCGTCTGACCGCCTAACTCAGCGGCTATCTGGGTACCGCAGGTAAACAAACCCATCGAATTGTAGGCCGATACAACATCAAGGGCCGCCTGCATGGACTGCGTACTGCTAGCAAGACGCGTACTGCCCGTTACGGATGCCGTTTCGAAACCACTGATGGCTCCCACATTCGTACCAATATCGCCTATTATAGCAGAGGCCCCTGCATTGGTAAGTGCTCCGTTTGCGGTGAACAGCGCAAATCCGGATGTGGTCCCCAGGTTAAGCGTCTGACCGAACACAACTTTCGGCACAGTCAGCAGGGTTACCAGAAGTAGACAAAGTAGAGGTTTTTGTACCATTTGATTGTAATAAATTAACAAGTCCTTTATACAACAAACTTATATTATTCGAAAAGAGCATATCTTACACAATAAACCCTATTTGTTACATTATTACCACATCGTTAACTACACGGCACCAAAACCCCTACATTTTCAAGCCCAATTCGCTTATTAGCCGAGAGTTGTTTATAAGAACGGGGCGTCACGCCTGTTACTTTTTTGAACTGGTTGGATAAATGCGCTACGCTACTATAATTTAGTTTATTGGCTATTTGGGTAAGATTAAGCTCATTATAGAGTATCAATTCCTTTACCTTTTCAATTTTCTGGTTGATGATATACTTCTCAATGGTGGAACCCGTTACCTCTGAGAACAGATTAGCCAGGTATGTGTAATCGTAGTGTAGTTTCTCGCTGATATAGTTAGAGTTATTGATTTTAGGCGATTCACTGGCATAATGAATAAGGTCAATGATGACTGTCTTTATTCGTTCAATCAGTATAGCTTTTCGATTATCCATCAATTCGAGGCCTACTTTCACCAAAATGCGGTTCAATTCATCCCGCTGTTCACCTATAATTCCTTCTTTAAGTTCTACCTCTCCTAACTCGACTGGTTCATGCTCCAATCCGAGCTGATCAAGTGCGGCCTGTACAATCATTTTACAACGCATACTGACCATATATTTGATGTAGAGTTTCATAGTATACTTGGTGATCTTCCTGGATAGAATTAACAGGCTGACTGCGATGCTAAAGTCGAATCTGATTCAACGTATTGCCAGAGTTGGCAAAATGATTACACCTGCAACCAACGTATACACCTCTTCTTATTTAACGAACCCTTTAAAATGAAAATAGTTTCTTATTTTCAGAATCAGACGACTGAAAATGAAACAATTACCTATACGGACTACATTAAGTACCATCTTTACTGCTACACATCATCGAAAGGGTACGTACAATAACGAACCAGTTTTTGATGCATGATTCAGGTCGTCGCAGCCCTTCACACAGGGTACGCTCCGCTAAAGCGGGCGGTTGCTATATGGGGCTTCACCATGGCCAGTGCGATAGCCGTAACAAATCAGATCCGTTCATTTGCACAATGGTTGTTTACTTAATTGCTCCTGATTGGCTAACTTGCCTATATCCATAGACTGTAATTGTTTGGAAACCACTGCTACCGCCCATACGTACCCCTTCCTGGCCGATGGCGGAGAGATGGGGATGCTTACCCGACAGTATGACTGGTCAAAGACATCACTGGGTACACCCGACCACTGGTCGCAAAGCCTGCGGGCCACATTGAGTATTATTCTAAACGCCCGGTTTCCCATGTTTTTGTGGTGGGGACCGGAGCTGATCCAGTTTTACAACGATGCTTACCGGCCCAGCCTGGGCAACACAGGCAAACACCCTACCGCCCTGGGGCAGCGAGGAGAAGACTGCTGGCCGGAGATCTGGCCGATTGTTTACCCGCTGATCAGGCAAGTGCTGGACGGAGGAGAGGCCACCTGGAGCGAAGACCAGTTCATTCCCATTTACCGCAATGGGCAGCTTGAAGATGCCTGCTGGACATTTAGCCATAGTCCCATAAAAGATGAGACCGGCGAGGTTGCCGGGGTGCTGGTCACCTGCTTCGAAACTACCCAGAAAGTACAAAGCTTTAACCGGTTGCAAGCCTCCGAGCAACGCTTTCAGCAACTAGTGCAAAAAGCGTCTGTAGGCATTGCTGTACTGAGTGGTCCGGACCTCAACGTAGAGATCGCTAATGAAGCTTATGCTCAACTCGTTGGTCGCCGTCCGGACAGCTTACAGGGAAACCGCTTTTTCGATGTCGTTCCCGAAGCTCAGACCGACCTCAGCCTCTTCATTGAGCACGTCAAACAAACCGGCGACTCCCTCTACCGCTACGATCACCCTTATGTTGCGGTCGTTGAGGGAACGAAGAAGGAAGGTTATGCGAATCTGACGGTTCAGCCTTACAAGGAACCCGACGGCACCATTAGCGGGATTATTCTGCTTTGCCAGGATGTGACCGCGCAGGTACTGTCCCGGCAGGATCTGGAAGCCAGCGAAGCCAAATTTCGCACCCTCATTGAGCAGGCTCCCGTTGCTACCTGTCTGTTCGTAGGTCCCGAAATGCGGATTGACCTTGCCAATGAATCCATGATCACCTTCTTTGGGCAGGGACCATCCATTGTGGGCAAACCCATTCGGGAGGTGTTGAAAAGACCGGTAGATACCCCCGCTATCCAGCTCCTGGATAACGTATTTACTACGGGTAAGTCATTTGATGCCACGGAAGCGCCGGCCGATCTGGTGATCAATGGCATACCCGGAACCTACTATTTTGACATTAGTTTAAAGCCGCTGCGAAATGCCGCTGGCGAGGTCTATGCGGTGCTGGAAATGGCCGTTGAGGTGACACAGGAGGTACTGGCTCGAAAACAACGGCTGGAAAGCGAAGCATACTTTCGCCGGTTGACGGATGCTGTGCCTGCCATTATGTGGGAAACGCAGCCCGACGGGTACTGCACCTACCTTAACAAACAGTGGCACGAAACCACCGGCCAGACTACTGACGAAGCCAGGGGAGTTGGCTGGCTCGACGCTACCCACCCCGACGACAGGGCCGAAACGAGTAGAGTCTTCCGTGAGGCTAACCAGAAACGGGTTCCCTTTCAGGCACTCTACCGCTTACGCCAGCGCGATGGGCAGTACCGCTGGGCAATTGACCTGGGGAGCCCTCGATTTGAGGCTGATGGCACCTATGCCGGAATGATTGGTACCGTGGTCGACGTTCATGACCAGCGGATAGCCCGTCAGGAACTGGCCGAAAGCGAAGCCCGTTTACGGACTCTGTCTACCGAACTGGACTTGCAGGTGCAGCAGCGGACCCAGCAGTTACAGGCTTCTATTCAGGATTTACAGCGCTCCAACGAGAACCTCGGGCAGTTTGCCTATGTGGCTTCTCACGATTTGCAGGAACCCCTGCGCAAGATTCAGCAATTTGGAGATCTGCTGAAAGAACAATATGCCGAAACGTTAGGCGAGGGCGTCGACTACCTCGACCGAATGCAGGCAGCCGCCTACCGAATGTCGGTGCTTATCCGGGATTTGCTGGCGTACTCGCGCATTTCTACCCGCCAGGAGTCCAATCAGGCCATCGACCTGAACAAGGTAGTGGAGTGGGCGCTGAGTGATCTGGAGCTTCGGATAGCGGAAACCGGAGCCGAGATTGAGGTCGAATCGTTACCTCTGGTACTGGGCGACGCTTCGCAGTTAGGCCAGCTCTTCCTGAACCTCCTGAGCAATGCCCTGAAGTTCCGTCGACCGGATACCGTGCCCAGGATTCAGGTCCGTTTCCAAACTATCGTGGCGCGCGCTCTGCCGGCTGGAATCACCCCCGCCCGGGCGGCTGCGGCCTATTACCAAATTGAGGTCATCGACAATGGTATTGGTTTCGAAGGGAAGTACATAGACCGCATTTTCCAGGTGTTTCAGCGTTTGCAGGGCAAAGGCCAGTACGAGGGTACGGGTATTGGTTTAGCTATCTGCGAGAAGGTGGCGGCCAATCATGGCGGAGCCATTACCGCCACGAGCCGGCCCGGCCAGGGGGCGACTTTTAGTGTCTATCTACCCGCCTGATTCGAAGTCCCTTCCTCTGAGCAGGCAAGCGTTTTGCTGTTGAAACACAGCTACCAGACGTCAAAGCCAACTTGTTTGAGGCTGGTACAATCGATTTACAGAAGCAACCCAAAATAAAGTTACTCTGCTGCCTGTATGGCCAATATTTTGTGGTCCATATCTTAAAGAATTACCTGAACTCCAAACAGTCTACGACCGGTATAAACTAGATAAACGAGTTACGTTTTTAACGTTAGCCCTAAACACAAATGAGGAATTAAACTGCTTTTTGTCTTCCTCTACTAGTTCAGACATTTACCGAAAAGTATGTGTGCATTCAGGCTTAAAAAACTTACCCTTCCCATACCAGTCGGCACTACCTCACCTTATCAGATCAAAAACGGCAGTGCCCGCCTAAGCGATATAAAAGCTGCTGACCAATCGGCTAAACTTAATCAGGAAATTGGATAGTCTAGCGACCCACCATTGAAATCGGGCCAGGCCGGTTTAGTATTGGCCAGTCAATACTGGCTCACTAAAGAGGGCAAGGACAACTTATGCAGCAGTCTATTCCAACGCTTGTCACTCAATCTTGGTCCAGTTAAGAAAATATTTCTATGAAGACTCTTAAGTGGCTGCTTATTGCATTTGTTGGGGTGTTAGGCTGCTCAAAATCTACTCCAGATCCCGCGTTCAGTGGAGATACAAGAGCTACCCTAAACGGACAAGCCTGGGGTGGTTTTTCAACTACTTGGAAAAACCCCAATGACTCTTGTGGAGTCAATACAATCAATCTGAATATTCAGAACAAGTTATCTTATCCTAAAGCTCGCTTACAAGCTCCCGCCCTCTGTGCAGGATATTGCGGTGATCAATCGCTTACCTTCACCAGCATACCTTTAGCAGTTGGAGTCTATACAGTTTCAACTCATCAGCCTTGCTCAGCGAATACAAATCAGGTGGGAGTGAGTTTCACGACATTAATTGGGGGCGATGTAATTAGAGATCAATATCAACCGGATTCAAACAAGACTGGCACAATTAGGATTACTAAGTATGACCCACAAGCAGATGAAATTGAGGGGACATTCGACGTTTCCCTCGTTAAAGACAATCGTAATCAGATGACATCCGATGCAGCCCCAATAGTCAATTTTCAAAACGGTTCTTTTAAAGCTAAGTTACCTTGAATACTCGTCCAAAATTTAGCTATTTTACCGTTTTTAACCGAATCTGAATTTGCTCTTTTTACCCGAGATCAGTTATAGACCGTCTTTATGGAAAATGCCAAATTGATTAGTAAAAGCTTCTTGCTCATCTATTGTGCCGGATGCCTGTTAATAGGGTGTGTATCAAATTATGTCACTTGGAGTGCAAATGCCAATATCAAAAAGATAGCTCTTGGCATGAGCAAAGATCAGGTCGTTACGATTTTAGGCAAGGACTACCTGATCGCTTCTTCCTCGAAAAACGACTATGGAAAGCCAGTAGAGGTGCTCGCTTACAAGAGTGATATTAATGAAGAGTACAGGCTAAAGTTCGTCAATGATCAGCTAACGGAGTGGAACCGCGAATTCATCAACAAATACATTACTAAACACCCCTCTCCTTAACTATGATAGCTGGTTCTTCCAGGAATAGTGTAATTTACTTACTGGGCAAAATATTGCCCCACCCATAAAGATGTTCTATCATTAATGTGGCCGCTGCCTTATTACAATAAGCTCGGTTTTGTTCTCCCTGAAGCGGTGTCTGGCGTAATTCACTATGGATAAAGAGCCTATAAAGCTGTTCGGTACGGCTGGCATTTCCCGTTTTCACAAAACATTAATCGAACGGCACGGTGCCGGTACAACCCGAGCATTGGGGTGGCAGAAAATAGAAGGGCAGACCATGCGCTTTGATAAGTTAAGCCAAATAGGGAATCTAAGCGGACATTCTGTGCTGGATGCCGGATGTGGGCACGCCGATCTTTTCCCTTTTTTAAAAAAGAGATTTTCTTCGATTACGTATTACGGCTGTGAGCAACTACCAGACCTGCTCCAGATCGCTGTTCAGCGATACAAACACGAGAACAATGTTGTACTCCTGCAAGGAGACTTTCTTGATAAAGCCATGCCCATGACCGATTATGTACTGGTTAGCGGCTCACTCAGTTATGGGCATGCTGATGAGAATTTTATTTACAACGCTATTGAGACCCTGTTCACCAAATGTCGTATTGCCCTGGGATTTAACCTGTTAAGTGGAGGAGTCGAGTCGGACACATTACTGAGAGCTTACCAACCCGACGACATACTCAACTTTTGCCGGACCCTATCGAACGAGGTACAACTTCAGGTCGGCTACTGGCCAGATGATTTCACCGTTTTCGTCTACAAGGAATGAGGATAGCCGACTTAGGTAGTATGCCGACTTTACTACGAAAAAGGCTAGAGCTGCCGCACATCATAATACAGCGATTTCTAGTACTTTTTTAAATCAGCTTTGTGAATAGATTAATTATTGTGAGATAGGGCGATTTGTGAGCGTTTTTGGCAACTCAAAAATGACAATAGTATTTAGTCCGAAAACAGTGTGGCGCAATGCGGTTGGGGAGTCAATCTGTCTTCGTTAGCGCGTATTGACGTTTTAGTAGTAAAGTTGTTAATTTGTTATTTGGATACTTACTCCGAATCACGGCATGCGCCGATCGTTACCTGCCCTTACGGTTTTGCTGGCCTTCGTTTGTCTACTCGCTCATTCGATAATCGCCACGGCTCAACTCCCTAGCATAAAGTTTGCGCTCAATACAAAGGGAACGGCTACAATTGGTTCGACGATGACTCTGTTCGGCTATCAGGAGGATGCGTTTGTGGCCTTGTACCGGCCGGAGCGACAAATAGAACAAGCTTTTACGATTGGATCGACTACAGGGGGCGACGAGTGCGGAGGATCGCTTCCAGCTGGGGATGGTAAGGTCTTCCGGGTAGGTACGTTTAAGGAAACAAGTGATCTATCGGTAACCTCGACTCCTCCACCCTTAACGGCGGTTGGGCTAACGGATTGCTTTACTGTTAGCTACGAGCCGGTGCGTCCAAATACGTACTGCGAAAGCATACTGTCGGGTAACTGGTCTTCCCCCTCCACCTGGTCGTGCGGCCACGAGCCAAGCTTGACAGATACCGTCGTTCTCAATCCTGGTCATACCGTAATCGTGTCAACCGATTCAGCTCGGGCCAAACGATTAATATATAGCGGAGGTACGCTGAAATTTACTAGTCCAACGGGTCATCTTCTGTTGTCAGGCAATGAAGACGTCATTCCACCAAAACCGGCGACTGACTATTTTATTAAAGTAACTGCGGGCGAAGTAGAGTACGCATTCGATGGAAATAAATACGGCTATTATACTACACCGGAGTATTTCATGTTTGGGGCAGACAATGACGATTTTTCTCAACAATTGGTATTTTATACAACAAAAGGATTAACGGGCAAACCGGAGAGCATACCCATAATGACAGGATATTTCGCCCGGAGTCGAACGGATAGCTACGAAACTATTTCTGGTTCCGTCAATGGGATGCTTACGGTCACTAAAATTGACGATAAAATCCTCGAAGGCACTTTTTACTTCGATGTCTATAGAGGCACCACTAAATTGACCCTCAAAAACGGAAGTTTTAGAGTACATTTTAGCCGCTGATCGGCTATCGCCTAGTCCACTATTGCCTTTAGAGTTGGTAGGGAGCACTACCTGGTGATTTAACAAGGCTTTTCGCCTTATTCCCATAAGCTAGCGCCTGTTGACTTATTCCATGGCTATTTCTGCGCCTGATGCGGTAAAGTCAACCCTGTATCCATATGCTTCTTTTAGCCAAAAATCAACCTCCTGGCTCTTTCTAATCAAATTCTAATACTTTTCTAAGGTGATCCTTAGTCGCGTGTGCTTATTTACCGACGAATTCAGTGTATCAGTTCGCCAATGAACCAGCGCTGACCCCGAAAAGACACCTTCTTAGATCAACTTTTCTTTATGCAATATTATTCAGGCATACTAGCCCTGTTGACCGGCGTTCTGCTGACCGGTTGTTCGTCTCAACCCGAGCAAAAGCAGGAAGAATCAGCACCGACGATCCCCATTATTCAGCTCACCAAACAGGAAGCCACCCTCGACCACGACTATGCCAGTGAGCTGGAAGCCGTTCAGAATGTGGAAGTTCGGGCCAGAGTCGCCGGTTATCTGGATAATATTCTGGTTGACGAGGGCCAGCCCGTTCATAAAGGACAGCTTTTATTCCAACTCAACGGAACAGAGTATCAGGTGGAAGTATCCCGCGCTCAGGCCAGCCTCGAAAGCGCCACTGCCGAAGCCCAATCGGCGGAGGTAGAGATGGAACGGGTGAAGTTACTCGTCGACAAAAAAATCATCTCTCCCTCCGAATCCAAACTCGCCCGTGCCAAGATGGAAACGGCCAAAGCAGCCATCGACGGAGCTAAAGCCGCGTTAAACAAGGCTCGCTTTCATGTATCGCTGACCAGTATCCGGGCACCTTTCGACGGGGTGATTAATCGAATTCCGTTTAAACGGGGCAGCCTGATTGAAGAAGGGGCGCTGCTCACCAGCATTTCTGACCTCCGGCAGATGTACGCCTACTTCAACGTGTCGGAAAAAGAGTACCTGGCTTTCATCAAAAAACGGCACGACCCCAACAAAGCGACCGCCCGTGAAGTAGAGCTACTCTTGGCCGATGATTCGGTCTATCCATATAAAGGCAAAATCGAAACGACCGAGACTGTCTTTGAGGGCAACTCCGGCACCATTGCCTTCCGGGCTGCCTTCCCCAACCCCAAACAACTGCTGCGGCATGGCGCTACGGGCAAAATCCGGATGAGCACCGATGTGGACGATGCACTTCTGGTACCGCAGAAAGCCGTCTTTGAAGTGCAGGATAAAAACTACGTTTACGTGATCGACGCTACTAATAAAGTTAAAAGTATAAGTTTTGTCCCCAGCAGCCGGGTCGACCAGTTTTACATCGTCCAATCGGGTCTGAAAGCGGGCGACCGCATTGTTTACGAAGGTATCCAAAGCCTGAAAGATGGGATGACCATTGTACCAAAACCACTGGCCCCCAAGAGTCTGCAAGCACTTTATGCCTCTGCCCGCTAACGAAGGACTACGCCTGTCCTTATCCGTTCCTTCGCTTTATAGATAGCCTCAATTATGTTCAATACCTTCATTAAAAGGCCTTTACTCTCAACGGTTATTTCCGTGTTGATCGTGTTGCTGGGTGTGCTGGCCCTTACCAGTCTGCCCGTTACACAATTTCCGGACATCGTTCCGCCGTCCGTAACGGTCACAACCAAATACACCGGAGCCAGCGCCGACGTATGCGTCAAGGCGGTAGCTACTCCGCTCGAACGCGCCATCAACGGGGTGCCTAACATGACTTACATGACCTCCATTTCAGGGAATGACGGCTCCACCCTGATTCAGGTATTTTTTAAGGTCGGAACAGACCCCGATCTGGCGGCTGTCAACGTGCAGAACCGAGTAACAACGGTGATGGATGAACTCCCCGAAGAGGTGATCAAGGCCGGGGTCGTGACCGAAAAAGAGGTGAACAGTATGCTGCTGTACCTCAACATTGTGAGCGACGACCCGAAGGTGGATGAAAAATTCATCTATAACTTCGCCGATATCAACGTCCTGGCCGAACTCAAGCGCATCGACGGGGTGGGCTTTGCCGCCATTATGGGCAGCCGGGATTACTCCATGCGCGTGTGGCTCAAACCCGACCGCATGACGGCCTACGACATTTCGGCCGACGAAGTCATTGCTGGTATTCGAAAGCAGAACGTCGAAGCAGCTCCCGGAAAAGCGGGCGAAAGTGCCGACCAGACACCGCAATCACTACAGTATGTGCTGCGGTATACGGGGAAATTCTTTGAACCGGCGCAGTACGAAAACATCGTACTGCGGGCCAATGCCGACGGCTCACTGCTACGCCTGAAAGATGTAGCCGATGTCGAATTCGGTTCGCTCGATTACGGCGTACTGTCCAAGAACGACGGTCGCCCCTCGGCGGCTATCATGCTCAAGCAGCGGCCCGGTTCCAACGCCAGCGACGTTATCGCCAACGTAAAAACGCGCATGGCCGAGTTGAAAGAAACGTCGTTTCCGGCGGGTATGACCTATAATTACGCTTACGATGTGTCGCGCTTTCTGGATGCGTCCATCCACGAAGTGATCCGTACCCTTATCGAAGCCTTCGTGCTGGTGTTCCTCATTGTATTCCTCTTTTTACAGGACTGGCGCTCAACACTCATTTGTGCTCTGGCGGTGCCGGTGGCCCTGGTGGGTACGTTTGCCTTCATGAGTGCCATCGACTTTTCCATAAATCTGCTCACCCTGTTTGCGCTGGTGCTGGCCATCGGTATTGTAGTTGACAATGCCATTGTGGTGGTGGAGGCCGTTCACGCCAAGATGGAGGAAGAGCATCTTACACCCCGAGCCGCCACCTTTGCCGCTATGAGCGACATCGCCGGGGCTATTGTAGCCATTACGCTGGTGATGTCGGCGGTGTTCGTGCCAGTTGCCTTTATGTCGGGACCGGTGGGTATTTTCTACCGGCAGTTTTCACTCACCCTGGCCATTGCTATTGTCATTTCGGGTATCAACGCCCTCACGCTCACCCCCGCCCTTTGCGCCATTCTGCTCCGGCCCATGCACGGCGAGAAGACGGGTTTACTGGGTCGGTTCTTCGTCAAATTCAACCGGGGCTACGAATCACTGGCGAGCTGGTATCAGAGACTACTCCGCCGGGTCGTGAGCCGGGGTATTATTACATGGGGACTGTTGTTACTGTTCGTTCTGGCTACCTGGGGCATCAGCACTGTGCTGCCGGGGGGGTTTATTCCCACCGAGGATCAGGGTATGCTGTATGTAAACGTAACCACGCCTGTGGGGGCCACCGTGAGCCGTACCGAGAAAGTGCTGGACGCCATCGAAGCGATTGCCTCCCAGCAGGAATCGGTCGATAACGTCTCTACACTGGCCGGGTTCAGTCTGCTGACCGACGGCGCCGGGGCTTCCTACGGTATGGCCATGATCAATCTCAAGCCCTGGGAAGAGCGGAAAGAGTCGATGCAGGAGTTGATTGCTACGCTGGAAGAAAAAACCAAAGGCATAACAGATGCCAGCATTCAGTTTTTCCCTCCGCCTACAGTGCCGGGTTTCGGTAACTCAAGCGGTTTTGAGCTGCGGATGCTGGACCGGGGCCGGAGCGACGACCTAAACAAAACGGCTAAAGTAGCACGGAACTTTATCGACGCCCTGAAACGACGCCCCGAAATCGGGGATGCCTTTACCAGTTTTGACCCCAACTTCCCGCAGTATATGCTGCACGTCGATCAGGAGAAAGCCTCCCAGAAAGGCGTATCCATCGACAACGCCATGAGCACACTGCAAACCCTGATGGGGAGCTACTACGCGTCGAACTTTATCCGGTTCGGGCAAATGTACAAAGTGATGGTGCAGGCCGCTCCCAGCTACCGGACCAAACCCGAAGATGTACTGAGTATGCGCGTCAAGAACGATCAGGGCGAAATGGTGCCGTACTCCAACTTTGTTACACTGGAGCGGGTGTACGGGCCGGAGCAGCTTACGCGCTACAACATGTACACCTCGGCGATGATCAACGGGGATGCCGCCCCCGGCTACAGTAGTGGCGACGTGATCAAGGCCATCGAAGAAGTAGCCGCCAAAGAACTCCCCAAAGGATACGCCTATGAATGGTCGGGGATGTCGCGGGAGGAAGTAATGTCGGGCGATCAGGCGATCTACATTTTCGCCATCTGCCTGGTGTTCGTCTACCTGCTGCTGGTGGCCCAGTACGAAAGCCTGTTTTTGCCCCTGCCAGTACTTTTATCGCTGCCCACAGGCGTCTTTGGCTCGTTTGCCTTTCTGCAACTGGCGGGTCTTCAAAACAACATCTATGCGCAGGTATCGCTGGTCATGCTCATTGGCTTGCTGGGTAAAAACGCCATCCTGATCGTGGAGTTTGCCAACCAGCGTCAGAAAGAAGGGCTGCCCATTATAGAAGCCGCGCTGGAGGGGGCCGTATCCCGGCTACGCCCCATCCTGATGACGTCCTTCGCCTTCATTGCCGGTCTGATTCCGCTTTGTATGGCCTCCGGGGCCGGGGCGCTGGGTAACCGCTCCATCGGTACGGCAGCGGCTGGCGGCATGTTTACCGGCACTATTTTCGGACTGGTGATCATACCGGGACTGTACGTCATCTTCGCCAAAATTGCCGAACGCTTCGCATCCAAAAACACGGAAGACGACCAACCGACCCCTAATCACCCCAAGCCAACCCATGCGGGTGTCGTTCCCGTGTCCACCCAAACTCACGTTAATGGAAAAGTCATTCATTCATAAATCAACCCGTATAAGTTATTATTTCATAGCCGGCCTGCTCCTGCTGAGCGGCTGTCAGGTACCTCGTATCATGCAGCCGCCAAAGGCCCGGCAAACGCCCGTTTCGTTCGTGGGCAGTACGGATTCTGTCGGAATTGCCAGCCAGAACTGGCGACAGTTCTTCGACGACACGAACCTGGTGCAGCTCATCGACACGGCCCTGGCCGGTAATCTGGATCTGCGCATTGCCACCCAGCGGATCGAACTGGCCAGAGCCTCCTTCGACTACAGCCGGGGGTTTCTGGCTCCGCAGGTAAACGCAGTGGGCTCGGCGGGGCTAGATCGGTATGGGCAAACCACCCTGAATGGTGTGGGTAACTTCGACACGAACCTGTCGGATAATATTCGGGGCAATCTGGTGATCCCCAACCCTACCCCAGACTATTTTCTGGGTGCCCGCTCTACCTGGGAAATTGACATCTGGGGCAAGCTCCGCAACCGCAAAAAAGCCGCGTACATCCGGTTTCTGGCATCCGAAAAAGGGCGTCACGCGGTTATAACGGCCCTGGTTGCCGAAGTGGCCCGTTACTATTATTCGTTGCTGGCGCTGGACGGCGAGCAGGAGATCCTTCAGAAGAACATTGCCCTTCAGCAACGGGCCCTCGATCTGGTCCGGATTCAGAAGCAGGCCGGTCGGGTTACGGAGCTGGCCGTTCAGCAATTTGCGGCCCAACTGCTGAATACCCGCAGTCGGCAAAAACAGATTCAGCAGCAGATTATCGAAGCTGAAAACCAGTTGAACCGCTTACTGGGCCGGTATCCGCAAGCCATTATTCGCGGAAAATCGCTTCAGGAACGGGCACTTCCCGGTCAGGTGCTCACGGGCCTGCCCTCCCGGATGCTCGCCCGCCGGCCCGATATCCGGCAGGCCGAACTCGAACTGTCAGCCGCCAATATCGACGTAGAAGCCGTACGGGCGGAGTTTTTGCCCAGCCTGAACCTGTCGGCCTACGTGGGGCTGAACTCCTTCCGAGCCGCGTCGCTGTTCAACCCGGCGTCCATTGCGGCTGGCATACTGGGTGGTCTGGCAGGACCGGTCATTAACCGACGTTTCGTAAAAGCCAACTTCCGGCAATCCGAAGCCCAGAGCCGGGAAGCTTTTTACCGCTACCAGCAAACTATCGTAACCGGCTTCGGCGAAGTCGTTACCAGCTTGCGGGGGGTCGAAAACTTCCGCTCCGTAGTAGACCTACAGGAGCAGGAAGTCGATGTGCTGGAAAATGCCGTTGCCACGTCGAACGACCTTTTTTCCAGCGGCTATGCCTCGTACCTGGAAGTCATTACGGCGCAGCGCTCAGTACTGGAAGCGGAACTGGCCCTCATCAACACGAAGCAATCGCAGTTCCTGTCGCTCACCGACCTGTACCGGGCGCTGGGTGGTGGCTGGGAATAGGCCGGCTTACGCCAGTTCTTCCTGCAACCGGGTATAGTCGGCCAGTAGGCCGTCGATCTGTCGGGCAATTTCCGGCGTAAACGTGCCTACCTCTCGGCGGGTAAACGTAGAGAGGTCGAGCCCGCGCTGCTGCAGAAAGTACTTCGACGTGATGGGGTACACATGGTGCATCACATCCATCTTGTCGATCAGAAACTGCTGCACGCGGGCTACTTTCTCCTGCTGGTCGGCGTTGTCGTAATGCTGACAAAGCCAGACGATCAGCTCGGGAAAGTAGTTGCCCTGAATGCACGAAAGTCCCGCCGAACCGGCCTTCAGCGACGCTACGGCATGGGCCATGTAGGCGTCGTACAGGCCAAAGCCGGGGCGCGACGCCAGCCGCAGTTTCTCTTCGATCTGGTGAATATCGAGGCAGGTATCTTTGTGGTAAATGACCCGACCGGTATCCACGAACAGCTTAAGGTTTTCCGGGGAGATCAGGCGTTTGTAAGGAACGGGGCACTCATAAAACCCAACTGGAATGGTTTCCGTATGGTCCAGCAACTGAAAAACGTGCTCGTTGAACACAGCCTCCGAATCGGCTTCGTCGGCCAGTAAACCCGTTATCAGAATGACGGCCTCAGTGCCGGTATCGTGTACCTGTTTAACAAAATCGGCCTGTTGTTCAATCGGCCCGCCAAACGTGCCCGTGGCCACAACCGGCACCGCCCCGTTCACCACCTTGATCACGTGACGAATGAGTTGAAGCCGCTCCGACTCGCTCAGCTCGAACATCTCGCTCGACAGGCAGTTGGCAAACATACCGGCGGCACCAGCCTCCAGGTAAAATTCGGTGAGCCGCGTCAGGGCATCGAAATCAATGGCACCCGAATCGGTAAAGGGCGTAAGCATCACCGGAATGAAGCCTTTTGTCGCTGTTTTCATATCAATCATTTAACCAGAGCAGCCGTCTGTTCGCGGGGCGTTGAACGGCCATTTTTTAATTTTGTCAGAAGCACCCCAATCAGAAAAATGGTGAGCGTGCCCACCACGATGATCATGTTGCTATGCAGCGGATTACGCAGGTAGCCATACTCGTCGGGGAGGCTGCCGGAAAAGGTCATCCAGAGAATGACCAGCACGCCGATGACCGTGGCCGTCAGGGCTTCGTGACTGCTGGTGCGCCGGCTGATCAGCCCCAGCAGGAACAAACCCAGCATACCGGCCGCAAATATACCCGAAAGCGTCCACCAGGCATCCAGAATACTTTTTACCCCAATCATGGCCAGCCCCGCAGCCAGCCCCATCACCCCAACCGCCACCGTAGCCAGGTGCAACAGTGCCAGCTGTTTCTTCGGGCTGGGATTCGGGTTGATGTAGCGTTTGTAAATATCTTCGGTAAAGACCGTCGCCGATGCGTTCATCCCCGAGCTGATGGTGCTCATGGCTGCCGACAGAATGGCGGAAATAATCAGTCCCATCAGGCCCGGCGGCACGTTGGTCACCATAAAATGCGGCATCACTTTATCGCCATAGTCGGCGGGTTGCAGAGAAGTCACCAGCCGCGACACCTCGGCCGCCGATGCCGAAGCGGGCAACCGGTCCAGCGCCACTTTCTGCTTGATGGCGTCGATGAATTCGGGGTGGACCTGATAGTAGGCGAACAGGCAGGAGCCGATCACGAAAAAGAGCAGCGACGCCGGAACATACAGCCATACGCAAAGCCAGAGCGATTTGGACGCTTCTTTGGCCGAGGCCGTGGTGTGGTAGCGCTGGATGTAATTCTGGTCCATCCCGAAATTATTGAGGTTGATGAAGAACCCATACAGCAGCACCACCCAGAACGAGGACTGGGTAAAATCGGGCGAGAACGTCCCCAGACTGAATTTATCGTGCGTAGCCCCAATGTCGACAATGTGAGTGACGCCCCCCGGCATGGCCTGCACGATGAGGTACAGAATCAGCAACGCACCAAAGGTTTTGACGACCGCCTGCACCACCTCGGTCCAGATAACGGCCTCCATGCCTCCAAGAACCGTATAAATGATGATGCAAACGCCCATAACGACCATGATCATCTGCATGGAAAAGCCCGTTAGCGCCTGTAAGCTCAGGGCAATGCCGAGGAAGATGGAGCCCATCCGGGCCAGCTGCGTAAGCAGAAAACAGACCACGGCATAGGTTCTGGCCCACGGCCCGAAGCGGTGTTCGAGGTGCGTGTAGGCCGATATTTCGCCCGTTTGCCGATAAAAGGGCACAAAAAAGCGGGATGCCATGTAAGCCGCCAGGGGCATGGACAGACTGAACACGAATGAATTCCAGTTGCCGCCAAAGGCTTTCCCCGGCACACCCAGAAAGGTGTTACTGCTCAGAAATGTCGCGTAGATGGACAAGCCGGTCGCCCAGCCCGGAATAAGCCCCGAAGCCTTGGTAAACTGATCGGCGTTTTTGTTTTTCCGGGAAAAGTAAACGCCCACCAGCACCATCGCAACGAGGTAGGCGGCAATTACGGCCAAATCAAAAATGGGCAGGTTTTTCATGGAGGTACTACAAGGTATCGGAGATGGTTTAGGATCAGGGTGTTGTCATGCGTAAGGAAAATTGGGGGCGGCCCCTACCCTACAGCGGTTCAAAGTTTTATAAAAATCTGCCGCCGGTACAGCGCATAAGCCGGAATGAAATTGATACCCACGAACAGCAGGGCATACAACAGACTGGCGAGTTCGGGCGGCACACCCGCGGCCGTCAGCCCCGTTACGGCCTGCTCATTCAATGCTTTTCCGCCAACGGTAAGCCGGTAGAAAACGAGTGCAAAGAGGTCGGCGAGTACATAGACTGCAATGGCGTTGGCCCCGAAAATAACCCCCGGTTTCGTGCCGGACTTGTACCCCAACACATCGACCAGAAAATAGACAGCCCCGAGTACAAGAGCCGCAAAACCAGCGGTTACCAGCACGAACGAACTCGTCCAGAGCTTTTCGTTGACCGGGAACGCCAGCCCCCAGAAGTAGCCCAGAGCCGCCGTAAAAAGCCCGGTGGTCATGAGGTACGACACCTTTTCGGTGGGGCTGACGGCGCTACTCATCAGCCGACCGGCCAGCATGCCCAGAATGCCCGTTACGATGGACGGAAACGTGCTGAGGATGCCCTCGGGGTCCCAGGTGCCCTGCCACATGCGGCCGGGCAGGTAGCGCCGGTCGAGCCAGGCGGCTAGATTCTGGCCCGGTTCCAGCACTACGCCACCCGCGTCCGGCGTGGGAATTTGGGTCATGCCCAGCCAGTAGGCCAGTAGTGTGAGGGCGGCAATCCACGCCTGCTGTTTCCAGTTGGTGGTCAGAAAAAGCAGGGCGCAGACCAGAAACACAATGGCGATTCGGTGGAGGGTGCCCGTCCAGCGCAGGTTGGCGAAATCGAAATCGGGCAGCAGGTTCAGGAACATGCCCACAGCAAAGATCTTCAGCGACCTAAGGACGATCTTCTGCACCAGCGGCCCTTTCGGACTGCCATCGGCTCGCTTCCGGGCGTAGGCCAGCACAATGGAAACACCCACGATAAACAGGAAAAAAGGCGCAATGAGATCGGTAAACGACAGACCATTCCAGCGGGAGTGCCGCAGCGTGAAATACACGAACTCCTCACTCCCCGGAAAATTGGCAACGATCATGGCGGCAATGGTAAATCCACGCATGGCATCCAGCGAAATCAGGCGGCTCGGTTGGGGTGTCATTTAAAAATAAAAAAGCACGGATACAGCAATAGTATCTTTAGTACTGAATTGAGTACTATATAGGCTACTTAACCTGACTATTTATGCGTATTGGTTTTTATGCCGCCCTCGTTTTTCTGGTCGTCGCTGGCATTATCGGCTGTCGGCAGTCACCCACGGCAGACGGCGGAGCGGGGCGGCAACTGGTGGTTTCCTGGGAGCTGGTCAGTAATTTCACGAATGTGAAAGACGGCTTCGAAGCCCGTTTTACGCTCACTAACAACAGCGACCAAACGCTCACGGATGCCAATTGGGCGTTGTTCTTCAACATGGCTCCCCGCCCGATCATCACGCCAAAAACACCCCAACTGGCTACAGTTCGGCACATTAACGGCGACTGGTACACGCTCGTCCCGAACAAAGGCTTTTCGCTCAAACCGGGTGCCTCGACCGAAATCAGCTATGAAGGCACCGAAGCCGTTACCAAACTTACCGATGCGCCCCTGGGCCTGTACGTTGTGCTGTACGACAAATCGGGCAAGGAAGAAAGCGTTGCCGAAATTGCCAACTACACCATCCGGCCGTTTACCCGCAAGGAGCAGGCACTACGGGGCGTCAATGATCTGGAACCCCGCTATACCCCCGAGAACACCTACCAAAACAACCTGTCGGTTTCGCTGCTCCCTACCAACCAGCTTCAGAAAATCATCCCCTCGCCCGTCAAATTGGCTATCGGTACGGAAACGCTGGCCCTGGCCGCATCCATGCCGATCTATGCCGAAAAAGGACTCGAAGGCGAAGCGAATTTCCTGAAGCAGAAACTGAAAGCCCTGACGGGAAAAGACCTGTCCATCACGACGGGAACGCCACCGGCAACGGGTATTTTCCTGAAAACTGGCAGCGTCAGCGTTAACGGTACGGTCAACGAAGCGTATCGGCTTGGTATCGATGGAAACGGGATTTCCATTACCGGGAGCGATGCCGCCGGGGTATTTTACGGCATACAGAGCCTGCTGGCCCTCCTGCCTACCGAAGCCTATCTGACGCCCACCGCCGATATGGCCGTCCGATATACGCAAATTGAGGATGCGCCCCGTTTCGCGTTTCGGGGGCTGCATCTGGATGTCAGCCGGAATTTCCAGACCAAAGAGACTATTCTGCGTATTCTTGACCTGCTGGCCTTTTACAAAGTCAACCAGTTCCTGTTCTACACTACCGAAGACGAAGGCTGGCGACTGGAAATCGACGGGCTCCCCGAGCTGACCAACGTGGGTGCCCAGCGGCAACATACGTCCGGCAAGGAAACGCCAGTGCTGCACCCGGCCTACGGCTCCGGTCCCAAGGCCTACGCCGACGGAAAATACGGCAGCGGCTATTACACCAAAGCCGATTTTGTCGAAATTCTGAAATACGCGAAGGAGCGGCACATCAAGGTGATTCCGGAGCTGAATTTCCCGGGGCACGCGCGAGCCGCCATCAAAGCCATGGAAGCCCGCTACCAACGGCTGATGAAAGAAGGGAAAGAGCGCGAAGCAAACGAGTACCGGCTCATCGACCCCGACGATAAATCCGTCTATCTGTCTGCACAGGGATACACCGACAATGTGGTGAGCGTTGGGCAGGAATCCACTTATCATTTCTACGAAAAAGTGGTGGACGAAATTGCCAAACTGTACAAAGAAGCCGGGGTACCGATGGATGTCATGCACGCCGGTGGCGACGAAGTACCGGAGGGTGCCTGGACAAAATCGCCCATTGCGGCCAAACTGCTGAGAGAAAACCCGACCATCGGCGACCCGAAAAATTTACAGGCCTATTTCTTCCAGAACCTGCTGAAACGGCTCAAAAAGCGTAATCTGGAAGTCCACGGCTGGGAGGAAGTCGCCCTCACCAAATCGGCAGCGGGCGCGTATGTTCCCAACCCGGCCTTTGTTGGCCAGAAGGTCGTTCCCTACATCTGGAATAACCTCTTCGATCCCGACCTGGGCAACCGCCTGGCCAATGCCGGTTATCCGGTCGTACTGTGTAACGTATCGAACTTTTACTTCGACCTGGCCTATACCAACGACCCCCGCGAGCCGGGACTTTACTGGGCGGGCTACGTCGACACCCGCAATAGTTGGGCATTTGCCCCGTTCGATATGTTTAAGACAACCTACAAAACGGCCATGGGCAAACCCCTCGACTTTACCGGCCTGGAACGGATGAAGCCCGAAGCCCGGAAAAACATCCGGGGCCTTGAGGCTCAACTCTGGAGCGAGACCGTCAAAGGCCGCGACATGGCGGAGTACTATATGCTGCCCAAACTGATGGGGTTCGCCGAAAGTGCCTGGGCACCGGAGCGCCCCTGGGAAACCATCGAGAACCGGCAGGCGCGCGAAAAAGCCATCAGCGAGGGCTGGAACGTGTTTGCCAATACCCTCGCGCAGAAAGACCTGCCCCGGCTGGCCCGCATCAACGGAGGGTATGCCTACCGGCTTCCACCGCCGGGGGCGCTCATCGACAAGGGAACGCTCAAGGCTAATGTTGAGTTACCCGGTCTCCTGATTCGTTATACCACCGACGGTACTGAACCAACCAGCCAATCGACCTTGTACAAAAATCCAGTGCCCATAACAGGTACGGTGAAGTTAAAAAGCTTTGACAGCGCCGGTCGGTCGAGCCGGTCGGCAGTCGTTACCAGTACAAATCTATAGCGTCTTACCAGCCGTATAGATTAAAACCAAAACCTGCTTTCTATGACTATCGGAGTTGACTTAGGCGGAACCAATGTGCGCGTTGGTCTGGTCGATAATGGTATACTCGTTCGCCAGCGCAGTATGGCGCTGGAACAAAAAGATTCCCTTTCGGCCACCTTGGCGCAACTCATCGCGCTTATTCAGCCCTTTGCGGACAATTCTGTAAACAGCATCGGCATTGGGGTGCCATCGGTGGTCGATATTGACCGGGGGATTGTCTATAATGTCGCCAACATCCCCTCGTGGGAGGAAGTGGCCCTGCGCGATATTCTGGAAAAAGAGTTCGACCTTCCCGTTTTCGTGAATAACGATGTAAACTGCTTCATTCTCGGCGAACATCAGTTTGGGCTGGCTAAAGGCTACCGGTCGGCGGTGGGGATGTCTATCGGAACGGGGCTGGGGTCGGGCATTATCATTGACAACCAGCTGTATGCAGGCAGTAACTGCGGGGCGGGCGAAATCGGGTTGCTACCGTACCTCGACAAAAATATTGAGTCGTATGCTGCAACGCAGTTCTTCGAGTCCATTCACGGAACAACGGCACTGGAAGCCAGTCTGTCGGCTACCCTCGGGGATAAAAACGCGCTGAACCTCTGGTCTGATTTCGGGAAGCACTTCGGCGTGGCTGTCAAAGCAGTACTTTACACCTACGACCCCGAAGTGATTATCCTGGGCGGCTCTATTGCCAAGGCGTATCCATTTTTCCGGGCGTCGATGTACGAAAGCATGGCCGACTTTGCGTATCCGGTAACGCTCCGTCGACTACAGATCTTTCAGTCACAAAACGAGAACATTGCTCTGCTGGGCGCGGCTGCGCTGGTGCGCCAACTGGTATAAACCCTGCTGGTTTTTGCTTTAGACAAACGCCATATCCTGGAGATATGGCGTTTGTCTAAAGCACCCTTCACTCTTTTAAAAGCTATGAAACGAAACCCCCTGCTGGTTGTCCTGATTTTGTTGATCTTCTTTGTCATTTCTTTTCTGACCAATATTCTCGGGCCGATTATCCCCGATCTAGTCGACAGTTTTCAGCTCAGTATCGGATTGGCGGGTTTTCTTCCGTTTGCTTTTTTTGTCGCCTACGGCGTGTCTATGCCATCGGGTATTCTGGTGGAGAAATACCACGAGAAGCCGGTGTTGCTGGGTGCTTTTCTGCTAGCGTTGCTGGGGGCGCTGCTCTTTGCGCTGATTCCCCATTTTTCGGTAGCGCTGGTCTCGTTATTTTCCATTGGCATGGGCATGGCGATGTTGCAGGTTGCCATCAACCCGTTGCTTCGGGTAGCGGGTGGCGAAGAGCACTTTGCCTTCAATTCGGTATTGGCGCAGCTTTTTACGGGGGCGGCTTCGTTTTTAAGCCCGTTGCTATACAGCTATTTTGTCCGCACCGTGCATACCGACGATCCGTCTTTTGTTATTCAGTTACTCAACCGGCTGGTGCCGCTGCATTTCGAGTGGGTGTCGTTGTACTGGGTCTTCGCCGTCATTACCCTGCTCATGATCGTGGTGGTGGGCCTGATCCGGTTCCCAGCGGTTGTTCTTCAGGACGACGAACGGATTGAAGTGGGCGGCACGCTCCAGGAGTTGTTGCGTAATCGGACGGTCCTCCTCTTTTTCGCCGGTATTTTTGCGTACGTCGGTACGGAGCAGGGGATTGCCAACTGGATGTCGAAATTTCTGCAACTGTATCATGGCGTCGACCCGGCCACAACGGGTGCTACGGCCGTGGCTTATTTCTGGGGACTGATGACCGTTGGCTGTGTGCTGGGACTAGTGCTGCTAAAATTCACCGACAGCCGGAAAGTCCTGATTACGTTCACGCTCGGTGCCATGCTGACGCTGGTCATTGGTCTGTTTGGCCCCAAAGAGTGGGCGCTTTTTGCCTTACCGGCCACTGGTTTTTTTGCGTCGGTGATGTGGTCGATCATTTTTTCGCTCGCCCTTAATTCGGTACCTCATCATCATGGCACATTTTCAGGTATCTTGTGTACCGGAATCGTCGGGGGCGCACTGACTCCGCTCCTCATCGGCGGAGTAGCCGAACTGGTGGGGTTACGCTGGGCTATGCTGCTCATGCTGATTACGCTGGGGTACATTGTCAGTATCGGTTTCTGGGCAAAGCCCCTGGTGAGTAATTCAACGATTAACTTAAAAAGTGAAAGAGTGAAAGAGCGAAAGAGCGAACGGATGAACGAGCGGTAAAACTTACCAGCGAACCGCTCTTTCACTCTTTCACCATTCCTCTCCTATGCACAAGATTATTCTACTGATCGACTTCTCGGAAGAGTACAGCAAGAGTCTGCTGAAAGGCATTACCAAATATTCGCGGGAACACGGCCCGTGGGTGTTTTGCCGGATGCCCCTTTTCCACCGCGAAACGATGGGCATTGATGGCATCCTCGACTGGGCGCGGGAATGGGAAGCCGACGGCATTGTAGGGCAATTGTATAATGATGTCAGTGTTGAGAAGATCGTACAGGCGGGCATTCCCGTCATTGCACAGGATTTTAAAGAACGCTTCACCGATATACCCAATATAACTGGAGCCTATCGCGAAACAGGGGCGATGGGCGCCGAATACTTCCTGAAAAAGGGATTCCAGCACTTTGCCTTTTACGGCTTCAAAAACATCGTCTGGTCGCGGGAGCGGGCCGAAGGATTCGACGAGCGGGTAACGCGGGCGGGTTATCAGGTCACGTATTTTGAACACGAAAAAGCCCGTTCCAGCGAGTTGTGGTATTACAAGCCTAGTTCGCTGAGCGAATGGCTGGCGTCGCTACCCAAACCCATTGCGATCATGACCTGCGACGACCGGCTGGGGCAGCACATCACGGAGGCCTGCCGGCATTCGGGTATCCGCATCCCCGAAGAAGTGGCCGTGCTGGGTGTCGACAATGACGAGATGTTCTGCGAACTTTCCGACCCGCCCCTGTCCAGCATCACCCTTGATGCCGAGAAAGGCGGTTACGATGCCGCCCACCTCCTCGATCGACTGATTCGCAAAGAAATAACCGAGGGGTACGACATCGTTGTTGAACCCACGCAGGTCATTACCCGCCAATCGACCGACATCTACGCCACCCCCGACGAATACATTGCCGTATCACTCAAATACATCCACCAGAATATCGAAAAGAACTTACAGGTCGACGATGTGGTGAAGCAGGTTCCCTTGTCGAGACGGTCGCTCGAAATGCGTTTCCAGCAGGTGATCGGCTACCCGATCTACAAGTACATCCAGAATTTACGCATCGAGAAATTCTCCAAAAAGCTGCTCGAAACGGATCAGGCGGTGTTCGAGATTGCGATGGACTTAGGCCTCAACGACACTCGGAATATTGCCCGTCAGTTCAAGCAGATCAAAGGGTGTACGCCCCTCAAATACCGGCATCGGTACCTGGCCGGTAAGTAGCGGAATGGGGCTGGTGTTTGCTACAGGCCTGGACAGATCATAACCGCAGCGCTTTTTTAAGCTCGTCCTTCTTGCCTCGGGCGATGGGCACTTCGGTACCGTCTGTCAACAGCAGAAAGTCGCCAAACTCCTTTTTCCAGCTCCTGATGAACGCTTTGTTGACCAGATGCGACTGGTGACACCGTATAAAATCATGGCTTTTCAGCAGATCGTCGTACTCATAAATGGGTCTGCATACCAGCAGCGATTCGCCATCGGCCAGATAAAACGTCGTGTAATTATTTGATGACTGGCAACGGATGATCTCGCTTGTTTTCACGAACCGCGTCTCTTTGGCTGTTGCCAGGGCAATACGCTGCGCTTCGTTAGCAGGACCAGTTTTCAGTAAGTTCAGCAGGTTTTCGAGCTGTTGGTTCTGAACTTTCAGACGGCGCTGTTTAATGGCCCTGTCTACTGCGGCCTGCAACTCGCTAATATCCAGCGGCTTCAGCAGGTAATCGACTGCCGCAAACCGCATGGCCTGTATGGCATACTGATCGTAGGCCGTCACGAAAATCACCTCAAAATCGTGTTCGGGCAGCCTCCGTAACAGATCGAAGCCGCTTTGCTGAGGCATCTGTATATCCAGAAACAGCAGGTCGGGCTGGTGCGCATACAACAAGTGTTGGCCGACCTCGGCGTTCAGAGCTGTGCCACAAATGGTTACCTGCGGACAATACACATCGAGCAGCGCCCGTAGGTTGTCCAGGTTAGGCTGCTCGTCGTCGATCAAAAGGGCTTTCGCGTTCATAAAAACCAGTCTGTAAACGTAAGCGTAACGTGCGTACCCGTGCCGGTGTTGTTGCTGGCAAAGGTGATGGGCTGTTTCGGGTTAAGTTCGTTCAACAACTTGATCCGGTCATGCACAAGCCGTAAGCCCACCCCACTGCCCGACTTCCTCTCGGTGTAGCCTTTCCCGTTGTCGGCTATGGTAACCATCAGGGTGTGGGCCGACCGGTTAGCGCTTATAGCAATGCGGCCCTCTTCCTGTAAGGAGGCTACGCCATGTTTCACGGCATTTTCGACCAAAGGTTGCAGAAGCAGCGCCGGTACGTTTGTTTCATACGCATTCACCGCCGGGTCGATGCTGAGTTTGTATTGAAAGTTAAACCGCAGTTGCTCCAGTTTCAAATACGTGTCTAACGTTTGCAATTCTTCCTGAAGCGAAATTTCGTCTTTATTGCTGTGGTTGAGCGACTCCCTCAGCAACCGGGCGAAGTCTGACAGGTAATTGTTGGCACCTTTAATGTCCTGCTTATTGATAAGGCCCTGAATAGAGCTGAGCGCATTGAACACAAAGTGCGGGTTTAGCTGCGCGTAAATTGCCTTTAGTTCGAGCTGTACCCTGGTTCTGTTCATTTGCTCCTGCCTGGTTTTTCGGCGTTGCCAGATGAACAAGACGACGAACAAGCAGGCACCCAGTATGGCCGCCACAAAAATGCCGACGACTATGCGGAACAGATTCGTTTGGTACCAGGCAGGCTGTACGTCGAAACGGTATTCGGCGATATGCTGTGGCTGAGCCGAATACCGTATTTTAAGGGTATACCTACCTGGCGGATACTGGTTGAGCCAGATAAAGCTGTTGTCATACTCATTGTACCGCCAGGGGCTATACACGCTGCCATTACGGATTAGCTCATATTGAATTTGATCTTTGGCAAAAATAGGCCCTCTGAGCACAAAGATAAGGTTGGTATTGGTCGATGGCACGGTAAGTACGGGCGACTGCTGGCCGGTAGGCTCTTTAATTTTTGCCCAGGGATATTGCAACTTTTTAAGAAACTGGTCAACATTTTCGGACGTGTACACATTCGTCACTACCGGCTTGACAGCTTCCCAGGCAATCAGCGAGGTAGCCACGATACGCTCCTGTTCTACCTGCCTTACATCCACAATCAGCATCTTGCCGAGGGTGGTTCGGTAACCGCCGAGGTATGCCATTTTAGGCATCCCCGAGGCCCGAATCAGGGTGGAATCGGTAAACCGGTCGATACCCCGCCAGGGTACCAGAACCCGGTTACCGGGATATTCCATAACCCGAAACTGAAACAAGCGGGCATTTTGCGGACTAACACCGGGTACAAAGAACTGGGCATTGGCCGTATCGAACGTAGTGCGGGCTATGATTTCGTCGGGACGCAAACGCCGGAAAGACGCATCATTTACAAGCGAAAAATGGACGCTCGTTTCCCGTACCGACCATAGCCAGTCGTTGCCTTTACGCAAAGCGACCAGCAAACCAGGAGTGCGCGATTTGCCCGTTGCACCAGTCGAATAGCTTTGCGAATAGTCGCCCCACTTGATCTGAGCTTGTGCAGCAGCAATGGTCAGTATCGTTCCCATCACCGATAATAAGACTGCCTTTTTCATGTTCCCGACGTTATAGCATCAAAAAAAGGCTCTTTTCCGATGATAATTGAGATCAATGTGAATTCGGCAAGTCTTACTGTGAATTTGGTTTGCTTTGAATCTGGTAGCTACGTTCATGCCCTTCTGGCGTATTGACTCTACTTTAACGCCTTATTTAAAGCCAAAGAGTAGTGGGAATAAAAAGACTACAATGGCGCTCCACAAGCTATAGACGGGCAGAAAGAAGGTCATTGACCGGCCCACCAACGAGAGATCGTTTTTTCGGGTCATGGTCCGAAAAAGCTGTGATCCTACATACAGCAGGTGACTAAGCATTAGCACATTTGCCCCCAGTACCGCTGCTCGGTTAGGGGTTATGCCCCACTCGGCAATACGAAACAGAACCGCCGACAGCGCAATGCTGTTAACCACTACGGTTACTGCTGATAACAGGAAAAGAATCAGAATTTGAACAGGCTTTTTGCTGTTGGGTGTGGCCTCGGCTACCGAGAAGAAAATAAGCGCCATCACGCCGATTAACAGCGCATTGTACAGCAGCAGAAAATCGCGGTCATGGTAGGGATCTTTCCCCGAAAAAACCGTTGCCGTCAGGTAAACGACCAGCATCACCAGCGCCACCGGGCTGAACAGGTTCGCGATGACGGGTGCCACTTTATTGACCAGCGCGGGTTGTGCCTGGGTTAGAAAAGTGGCTACTATGGGCACTGCGGCCAATCCGCTAATTACGATGTAGTTGAAGTAGAACGTTTCGATCTTCAGGCCACTCAGGGCGAATAAGTTAATGGTAAGTGCTGTCGTTAGTCCGCCCGCGATCAACAGAAGGGCCGTAACGACGGCCAGTTCGCCATTATACCGCAGAAAGCCCAGCCAGTTCACCTCGCCTTTTACCCCCCCTCCGCCAAAAGTGAAGCCCAGCAGAGACCACAGCCACAGGGGTAAATGAATGCAGGACAGAATCAGCGTATTGCTGGTCGGATTTTTAGGGAGAAAGTTGATGAACCCAACGGCGAAAAGGGTAAGTCCGCCCAGCCAGGCAGCCGTTTTCCAGGAGATTTTGTTTTTCCAGACAAAGTAGGCGATCAATATTGGGAACACGATGAATCCCACATTACGGGAATAAAATAACTCCTGATCCAGTGACAATAGTTTGGGTAACTGGGCCAGCAGCGCGGCCAACCCAGACGCCACTACCACAAAAAGCCGTTCACTGGGTGTCCCCCAGCTCAGATCATCGGGTCTGTAGTTCAGTCGCTGGTACCATCCCTCCGCCAGCGGGTTATCCTGTAAGCTTGGATAAAGGGCGTTAAAAGCCGCTTTGAACGTTGTCTTGTTGGTCCAGTACAACTTTTCCAGTTGCCGGGGATTGTTCAGGCTGGACAGAATCTCTTCGTGCATAGACGTAGAATATGAAAGAGAAGGCTTAACCCGTCTGTTACCATCAAAACGAATATGATGCTCAGACGAACTTAACTGTGATATATAAAGTACTTTGTATTTCAAAGTTAATATTCTTTTTTATCAGGCAAGAGGTACAGGCAAAAATTTTTTCGGGAGTTAAGTCTTGGTATAGCAGTGAGTTAGTAAAGCCACGAGTTTAGAACCGGATAGCCGGCTCATTCGCGTCTTATTCAGTTCCTTTTTCTTTCAGCAGCCAGATGTCTGAAATGCGGGAGTTTTGCCGCCAGTTCAGGTGCGACTCTTCCGGCTGATCGAAGGTGACGCTGATGCGCCCGTCCATCGTGGCCGACAGCGGTACAATCCATTCTTTCATCGTGTCGGCTTCCCGGTTGTAGACCGTTGGTTCGAGCCGCTGGCCATCAACGCGCAACAGGGCTTCGCCAAACCCCACCACCCGAACAACATACCGGGCAGCGGGATCAAGGTTTTCGTAGGTGAGCGACGGGTTCCGCTGGTAGGTTTGTGACGATAGGCGGGCACGGCTACGGCCATCCTGCCACCAGGCAATGTCGGTGGCATCGTCGGATATGGTTTTCACACGTGGGCCTTTACTCACACTCGATACATCGTCGTAAAAACTGCCCTTGCCGGGGTTTTCCCAAGTGCTGATTTCCAGTAAACGACTTACCTGTTCCGCCTTCGTTTTCAAGGATTTAACTTTTATAAACTCATCGGCCAGCCACCAGCGGTTGTTGAGTGGGTAATCGACAAAATCCAGCACACAGCCCCGCTCGTAGCCTTTCGCTTTGTATTTCGGCACACTGGTCTGTAAGCCAACGGAGGCAAACAAATCGGCGCACAGGCTTTCGATCCGGCTCCTCAACTCGGGCGAAGCCGGATTTTTATCGGCCTGATTCACCACATCCAGCGCCTGACTCATGGCTGATTCGGGGCCGGTTATATCGGCCCTGGCGAGCAGGTGACTGGCGGTCTTTTCGAGACCCTGCTCATACAGCAACCGCCTGCGGGTATACGCATCGTACGTTGCCCGAAGCAGGAAAAGCTGCCACCGCCAGTTGGTCGACAAAGCTGGCTGATCGGCTTCCAGCTTTTCCCAGAAAGCGAGCGTCGCTTCTACTCCACCGTTTTCGGCCAGTGGCCCCTGCCAGTTTTGTTCGAGAGCTGCTATGCCGTTGGCTGTGGCGGCATCCAGCGTTGGGCCAAAGAAAAAACGGCCGTAATCGGCGAGTATGTCGTTTACATCGGCTTCCGGGTTCCAGCCGCGCATACTCCAGACAACCTTATTTACATCGTCATGACAGCCATCCGAGTACGACACAAAGCCGTCGGTAAACGGAGCTGCGGCTGCCTGCGCTTTGGCGAAGAAATAGGGGCGCGGGTTAGCCGCTTCCCGGCCCAGTGTCAGCGCGTAAGCCTGATCCCAGCGCTCGACCGGGTATTCGCAGCGGACGTTATGGGTAATGTCGGGGTACTGCCGAAGCTGGTATTGCTTCGGCAGCCGGAAGCGGGTTTCGGCGAGTGAGGGGCTCCCCGGCCCATGGACCAGACCGGCCAGCCAGTCGGGTTTGTACTGCACCAGATACCCATAGAAATAATCGACCTGTTCAACGCTGAACCCCTGCAGCGAGAGCCATATTTTGGCCTTCGGGTGGTACTTTATCAGACGTGTGTGCAGGTCTTTCAGGAAAGGCATCACCTCCCGGGGGTGATTATCGCCCGGATCACCCCCCGGCACAAAAATATGGTCGAGCCGGGGACAGGCTCGGTAAAAAGCCTCGTGCAAATCGAGTTCGGCTGTTCGTTTGGCCGCGTCGGTCAACGCAAACGTGGCGGGGGTCCACACCCAGTAGTCGAGATCGTACTTCCGGCATATCTCGCTCATTTTTACGCGCATCTCCGGAGCGGGTAACTTAAAATGAGGACTTGGCTTCTCTTCTTCGTGAAACGGAATGCCCTCAATGGCGTTGGTGCCAAAAATGGCTAGTTCGCGAATGTACTGATCGAACTGCGCCACCGACCACGCATCGTATGAATTAGCCGTTGACCGATACCCCAGCTGATGTCCCCGAATGGGGTAAGCGGGGGCCGTAGCCATATTGGCCGGTGCGGCCAATTCGAGCCGCTTTCGGTCCATTCTAAGATTTCGCAGCAGCCAGCCGGTACCGTATAAAATACCACGGGCATCGGCTCCGATAACCCATAGTGTGGTGCCTCTGGGCGTAACATCGCTCACAACCCGAAACCCTTCCGACCGTGTTTCCGGGCGTTGTCTGTCCGGACTTACGGGCACCGGAACCCCTGCAACATCGGTATCACCCGCCAGTGCAAATGCCACACAAACGGGGCTCGTTTTTGGCCAGCTGGTCACGTTTTTCAAGGTTATTCCCGTTCGTTTGGCAATTTCTTCCGTCAGCATCTGGGGAGCCGTTACGCGCATCGGTGCCGGAACAGAAGGCGATACGAGCACAACTGCCCGCTGTAGGTTAATTGATTGAGCTACCAGAGCGTCCGCTCCGGCAACGATCAGGAGAAGAAGTAAAGCAGCGAGTCGGGAAACGATATAGGTTAAGTACATAGATCGGGTGGGAAAGAAAAGACTAGTTTACAACGGCCTGTTGCACTTTGCGAATGGCTTCGGCAAAGGCGTCCATATCGGAGCGCGACCCCAGCATGGCCTGCTGAAAAATCCACACCGCTTCGTCGGTGCAGGCGCGTTCGGCAACCGGGCAGGTCACATTCGTATAATCGACGGTGTCGGGCAGGGCGTAGCACAGCCAGTTCTTTTGCTGAAAAACGGGCTGTTTGTACAGCGGGTGCGGATAACCCGCCGAACAGGGAATGCCCTCTGCCGCCAGCATTGCCACAAACTCCTGCTTGGGCACCTGACCGAATTTGGCCTTGTCGTACCGGAAAATATAGAGGTGATACGGATGGATCAGTTCGTCCCCTCCACGACTCAGTGGGGTTATGCCCGCCACATCGGCCAGCAGGCTGTCCAGGTAAAGTCCGTTCTCGTTGCGGATGCGTGTCTGCTCGTCCAGCCGCTTCAGTTGCTCGCTCAGCAAAACGGCCTGTAGCTGCGTAATTCGGTAGTTGCAACCCGGATTGAAATGGTCGTACCATTGCCCGCCCGGCAACCGACCCACATTTCGCAGGGAGTTCATGGTTCGGTACAGGTCGTCGTCGCTGGTAATGACCATGCCGCCCTCACCCGAGGTCAGGTTTTTGGACGACTGAAAGCTGAAACTACCCGCATCGCCAATGGACCCAAGTTTCCGGCCTTTGTACATCCCGCCATGCGCGTGGGCCGCATCTTCTACAACCCGCAGCTTGTGCCGACGGGCAATGTCCAGAATAGCCTCCATATCGCAGGGCAGACCGGCAAAATGAACGGGGATAATCACTTTGGTGCGCTCCGTTATGGCGGCCTCAATGGCAGCGGGGTCGAGGTTATAGGTATCAGGCTGAATATCGACGAAGACCGGAACGCAGTTGACCTCCAGCACTACCGAAGCTGTGGCAATGAAGGTGTACGGTGGCACAATGACTTCATCGCCGGGCAGTACGCCACAGGCAATCAGCGCGAGCCGCAGGGAGACAGATCCGTTAACGCAGCTTATGGCGTATTTACTGCCGCAGTACCGGGCAAACTGCTGCTCAAAGTCGGCAACGGCCCCGGCGCAGTCCGGGTTTCCCCATTGGCCGCTCCGCACCAGCTCAGCGACGGCCTGCACATCCTGCTCATCGTAAATGGGCCACGGGAAGGTGGTCTTGACGACTTTCTCGCCACCGTATATGGCCAATAAGCCCATAGAAGCTGTTTTAGTCACGTGATAAGAAAGTAAATAAAGAGTCTATTTCTTAATACGCCAGTTGGCCTGAATCAGGCTATTGGTCCATCAATTTGCTTATTTTTAGGTTAAAATTTCGGGACCGTTTATCAAGTGAATAAAAATCCGTTCCTACTAGTGGGCATTACCGATGGCAGCCCGCAAAGTCTGGATATACCAACGATTCAGGCACTGCTGACCGGCGGTCTTGATTTTCTATACTGGCGCGCTCCCGCCGATAGCGCCGGGTTAACCCAGCTCTCTGCTGGCTTCCAGTCATCGGTATTACTTCCGGCAACGAAAGGGAGCGATGTACCCGCGTCGTTTCGCTGGCATCTTAAAGACACGGATCGTCAGGCGGCAACCTTCATAGCCGGTTTTCCTTTTTCGACGAGTGTTCATGCCCTCAGCGAGTGGCCAAAGTTGGCCGGACAGGTTGACATGGTCTTTTACAGCCCACTTTTTCCAAGTATCAGTAAACCGGGTTACGGCCCGTCGAGTAGCCTGGAGATTATCGGACAGGAAGTGTCGGCGATTCGGCAACGACATAAGGACTTACCCAGGCTGATCGGACTGGGGGGCATACAGGCGGAGAATGTCGCCCTCGTACGTCGAGCTGGTTTTGACGGGGTCGCGCTGATGGGGGCACTCTGGCAGGCCCCCGATGCGGTCGATGCACTCAATCAAATCCGGAAAGCACTTTCCCGTTAGAGCCGTTTAAGGGCGTTCAGGCCGCCCTGCAAACTGAGCACGTTCTGATACCCCTGCGCCCGCAGAAAAGCTACGGCTTTCCGGCTTCGTGCCCCCGACTGACAATGGATAACGACCGGCCGATCGCTCGGCACCCGCTCAGGATGCTTGTACAGTTCAGCCAGGGGCAGCAACTGCCCGCCCATGTTCTCCCGCTCGTACTCGTGCGGCTCCCGCACGTCGACTAAAAAGGAACGATTGGTCTGCGCCAGCCAGTCCGAGACCGTTATTTCCGGAACAGGCAAGGCACAGTCGGTCTCCGATGGAGTAAGCGCCGTAATCGATTTGTTGACCGGATCAGCGGTAAACGAAAACGTATTGAAAGAGAGCGTAAGCGCGTTGAAAACCAGCAGCGTACCACTCAACAAGTCGCCGACGCCCGTTACCAGCTTTATCACTTCGCTGGCCATCAGGCAACCCGTCAGGCCCGGCAATACACCCAGCACTCCCACTTCGGCGCAGGCAGCCAGCTCGCTGGGTTCGGGGTACAAACACCGGTACGTGGGGCCATTCTCGTGATTGAACACACTCACCTGCCCGTCGAATTTGTAAATAGATCCGAACACCAGCGGTTTCCCCAGCAGAACGCACGCATCGTTGACCAGATAGCGCGTCGCAAAATTATCCGAGCCATCCACCACAATATCGTAGTCGCTCAGGATGGATAACGCATTGTCGCGGGTTAGAAAGACCGGGTGCGCCACTACCTGGCTGTATGGATTCTGCCGCGCCAGCAGAGTGGCCGCTACGGTAGCTTTTGGCTGGCCAACATGCTCGGGCGAAAAGAGAATCTGCCGCTGCAGATTGCTTTCTTCCACTACGTCGCCGTCGATGATTCCCAGCGTACCGACGCCCGCAGCCGTCAGGTATTGCCCCACCGGGCACCCTAATCCACCCGCGCCAACCAGAACCACGCGCGCCTGTTTCAGTCGCTGCTGCCCGGCAAGCCCAATTTCGGGGAGGCTGATGTGACGACTGTAGCGGTTCAGTTCTCCACTGGTCATACGGCAGCGAGCGTTTTATCCCAGTCTTTCCAGACTGGCTGATACCCTTGTTTACAAATAACGTCGACCATCTCGGCGGGGCTTCGTTCGTCCGAAATGGCAAACTGCTCAAGTGACTGGGGCTCTACGGCATAGCCGCCGGGGTTGGTTTTCGACCCGGCGCTCAGGCTGGTGACGCCCAATTTGAGAACGTGGTCGCGAAAACGGGGCGTTTCGCGGGTCGATAGCGAGAGCTCGACCTCCTCATTGAACAGCCGATAGGCGCAGATCAGCTGGACCAGATCCCGATCAGACATGCACCGCTCGAAAGACTTGGACGTAATGGTATCATTTTGCAGTAAGTCGATGGGTCGCAGACGCGGAAAGGAAATGCTGTATTTGGTCTGCCAGTACGTTCGTTCGAGGTAGTGCAGGTGGGCCGCCGTAAAAAAGCTGTCCGTACGCCAATCTTCCAATCCGAGCAACGCGCCCAGGCCCATTTTATGCACGCCCGCCCTTCCCAGCCGGTCGGGGGTATCGAGCCGGTAGGCGAAATTTGATTTTTTTCCCTTCGGATGGTGGTTCTTATACGTTTCCTGATGGTACGTTTCCTGATACACCAGCACCGTATTGAGCCCCTCGGCGATCAGTTCTTCGTACTCAGGTTGATCGAGCGGCTGAACCTCCATGGAGATATGGGCGAAGTGCGGTTGCAGCAGCCGAATAGCATTTCGAAGATACGGTACGCCCACGGTCTGGTTTGCTTCGCCGGTCACCAGCAGCACATGCTCGTAGCCCAGTTGCTTCAGGGCAGCGGCCTCCCGCCCTATTTCGGCATCAGTAAGGGTTTTACGAACGATTTTATTGTCGAGACTGAAGGCGCAGTACGTGCAGATGTTCTGGCATTCGTTGGACAGATACAACGGGGCATACAGCTGGATCGTTTTACCGAACCGTTTCTGCGTTAGCTCGTGGCTAAGCCGGGCCATGGGTTCCAGATACGCCTGAGCCGCCGGTGAGATCAGGGCTTTGAAATCATCGAGTGTCCGGCGGGTATTGCCCAGCGCCCGTTCTACCTGCCGGGGCGTTACGGCCTGAATATCCCGCTGAACGGTATTCCAGTCGTGGGCGTCAAACCAGGTTGTTGTACTCATAATTCGTCCAGAAAAGCGGTGAGCGGACTACTGGCGTGGGCGGTTATGGACGGTCGGGCCAGCCGCGCTTCGTAGGCTAACCGACCGGCTTCGACAGCCAGTTTAAAGGCAAGGGCCATGCGTACCGGGTCATCCGAAACGGCAATGGCTGTGTTGACGAGTACGGCAGCGGCTCCCAGTTCCATGGCAGCGGCTGCATGAGAGGGCGCCCCCAGACCGGCATCCACAACGACGGGCACCCGACTTTGTTCGATAATGATCTCCAGAAAATCAATCGTTCGTAGTCCCTTGTTCGTACCAATGGGCGCACCCAACGGCATTACGGCCGCCACCCCAACTTCTTCCAGCCGTTTGCACAACACCGGATCGGCATGGATGTACGGCAAGACCACAAAACCCAGTTTAACCAGCTCTTCGGCCGCTTTCAATGTTTCGATGGGGTCAGGCAGCAGGTATTTGGGGTCGGGGTGAATTTCCAGCTTCAGCCAGTTCGTCTCCAGCGCTTCGCGGGCCATCTGTGCCGCAAAGACGGCTTCTTTTGCCGTTCGCACACCGGATGTATTGGGCAACAGGCTGAACTGTGAATGAGTCAGGTGCGACAACAGATCGTCCTGGCGATTGGCGGCATCAACCCGTTTCAGCGCCACCGTTACCAGCTCTGTACCCGAAGCCAGCAGGGCCTCTTCCATGAGTTGCGCGGAACCAAATTTACCCGTTCCGGTAAACAGCCGCGAGGCAAACGATTTACCGGCAATGATCAGCGATTGTGTAGTCATATCAATCAAAAAAAGAAGGTGAGGTCGTTAGCTGACGGAGAAACAGCCGCGTTTGGGCCGCCGGATCGGATGCCCCGGTAATGGCCGACGAGACGGCTACACCATACACGCCCGTTTCCAGCAGGGCGGGCACATCTGCGAGGGTAATTCCGCCAATGGCGATAATGGGCAGCGAAATCGGCTGACGCGGCAACGCTGAGAGGATTTGCTCATAGCCTTGCAGCCCCAAAACAGGACTTAATTTCTCTTTGGTCGTTGTGAACCGAAATGGCCCCAGCCCCACGTAATTAACGCCATCCCGCTGATGCGCCAGTATAGTTTCCAGCGTATTGGCCGTTCCACCGATGATGAATGTATCGCCCAGCAGGGCACGTGCTTCCGGGATGGGCATATCCTCCTGACCCAGATGCACGCCATTCGCACCAATGTCGGCGGCCAGCAGCGGGTTATCATTAAGGATCAGTGTAGCCTTGTACTGTCGGCAAACGGCCAGCGTTTCCAGCGCCACGGCTTTCCAGTCGGCATACGACCGGTTTTTCAGCCGGAGCTGAATCCAGTCGGCTCCGGCCCGGCAGGCAAGCTCGGCCTCTTCGGGGCGGGTCGTTATGTAGTGTAGCGAACTAATCTTCATTGGACAAAGGCGTAAAACGGTTAACCAGCCTGGCCGATGGCCAGGCTGGATGCTTATAAATAGAGCTGGCCTCCCTGTTCTGCAAATTCCCTTGCTTTGGTCTGCATTGCCTTTTCGAGCACCTCGTCACTGGCCAGCCCGTTTCGTTCCGCGTAGTCACGCACGTCCTGCGTAATTTTCATTGAACAGAAGTTCGGGCCGCACATGGAGCAGAAGTGAGCGGTTTTAGCGCCTTCGGCTGGCAAGGTTTCATCATGAAACTCCCGCGCCGTATCCGGATCAAGGGAGAGGTTGAACTGATCTTCCCACCGAAATTCAAATCGAGCTTTACTCAGCACATTGTCGCGATACTGAGCGCCGGGGTGGCCCTTTGCCAGATCGGCCGCATGAGCGGCAATTTTATAGGTAATGACCCCATCCTTCACGTCTTTTTTGTTGGGCAGGCCAAGGTGTTCTTTGGGCGTAACGTAGCAGAGCATGGCCGTCCCGAACCAGCCGATCATGGCCGCTCCAATAGCCGATGTGATATGGTCGTAACCGGGTGCAATATCCATTGTAAGAGGGCCAAGCGTGTAGAACGGTGCTTCATCGCAGTGCTGCAACTGCTTGTCCATGTTCGCTTTGATCAGGTGCATGGGCACGTGGCCCGGCCCCTCAACCATAACCTGAACATCGTGCTTCCAGGCAATTTTGGTCAGTTCGCCCAGCGTTTCGAGTTCGGCGAACTGAGCCGCGTCATTGGCATCGGCGATCGAGCCGGGACGAAGTCCATCCCCCAGCGAGAAGGAGACATCGTAGGCCTTCATGATCGCGCAGATCTCCTCAAAATGCGTATACAGGAAGTTTTCTTTATGATGCGCCAGGCACCACTTGGCCATAATACTCCCTCCGCGCGATACGATCCCCGTAACCCGGCGGGCCGTAAGCGGAATGTAGCGGAGCAGTACACCGGCATGGATGGTGAAATAATCCACTCCCTGCTCGGCCTGTTCGATGAGCGTATCGCGGAACAGCTCCCAGGTCAGCGCTTCGGCTTTGCCGTTCACTTTTTCAAGCGCCTGATAAAGCGGTACCGTGCCAACGGGTACGGGGCAATTCCGGATAATCCATTCGCGGGTTTCATGGATATTCTTACCCGTCGATAAATCCATGAGCGTATCGCCACCCCATCGGCAACTCCATACGGCTTTCTCTACCTCTTCGTCAATACTCGATGAGACGACCGAGTTGCCGATATTGGTATTGATCTTGACGAGAAAATTACGGCCGATAATCATCGGTTCGCTCTCCGGATGATTGATGTTGGCGGGAATAATGGCCCGCCCGGCCGCTACCTCCTGCCGGACGAATTCGGGGGTGATAAAGTTTTTCGGCGTATTGGCCCCAAAACTGTTGCCCGGATGCTGCTGCCAGAGTGATGACTGGTCGTTGAGCGCATCGATACGCTGGTTTTCCCGAATGGCGATATATTCCATTTCGGGCGTGATGATGCCTTTTCGGGCGTAGTGCAGTTGCGTGACGTTCTGCCCCTCTCTGGCCCGATACGGATACCGTATATGCGCAAACCGCAGCGAATCCAGGGTTGAATTAGCCAGTCGCTGGTTCGAATAGTCGGATGCAAAGGCAGTCTGCTGCTCCACATCGCCACGGCCCGCAATCCACGACTCCCGCAGGCGGGGAAGTCCCTCTTCCAGATTGATCCGGATAGCCGGGTCTGTGTAAGGGCCACTGGTATCGTACACCGTTACGGCAGCATTGCACTGCCGCTCTTGTTGATTCCCCACGTGCGAAACGGTATCCGAGAGGCTGATTTCGCGCATGGCCACGCGGATGTCGTGCAGCTGACCCGGCACATAAATTTTGCGCGACCCCGTGAGTGGCTGGCGCGTGATCGTCTGCGCCGAAGGTACTTGTTCGGTTTTCTGGCTCATTATTATCCGCCCTGAGTGGCCTGTAAAATGGTAATTTTCTCGTTTCCCGATAAAACAAACTGTTCCCAGGCAGCGCGGGGAACAATGGCATTGTTGACGGCCACCGCAATGCCTTTCTGGTTAGCGATGGTCAGTTGAGTGAGCAGGGCTCCCAGCGATGAGGAGTCTGCGATTTCGACGGATTGATGGTTGACCGTTAGCGTCATAATCGTGCACAGGTTATGCAGAAAAACGGCTATCGGGGAAACCTGACGGATAAACGAACGGGGAAAATGCAGAACGGCCTCAGGCAAATCGTGCGATTAGCGGGCACGAAGCACTGGACAAAGGCCTGTATTCTCGCTTTTCCCTCCGCAGGTATTATCCTGTTCAGGTTCAAAGGGTGATCTCTCAGCCCGACTTGGGCACCCCTAAAGCTTTGCTTTTTCAGCAAGGCAAAGGTAGACCGGATTTATAACAAATCTTCATATATGGGCAAACTTTATCGCCCCGAAAAGCCGTAACCCCGGCCCCCGTTACAGAAGGTTCCTATAACGGGGGCCGGGGTTACGGCTTTTAAGATTAATCGACCGGAAGGTCGTATGCTCTACTGCGCTTTTATGATTTTGTATCGTTTGGTCTCGGCGCCTGTTCCTACCTGAAGCAGGTACACGCCCGGCATAAACCCGCTGCTTACATTAATGACCTCTTCAGGGGATAGATCGTCGCGTTGTAACACCACCCGACCGTAGCTGTCGTACATCAGCAAAGGCAGCTTGGCCGATGTTTGGCCCTGCACCTGCACCGTAAACGACTCGGTAAAGGGATTTGGGTAGTACTTGATCTGTAGGCCGTTCAACTCCTGCGGCTCGGTTGCGCCCAAACGTCCGCCGGGGGCCTGATTGATGACCGAGAAGTTGATAGTCAGCGCCGTACCAGTTGTACCGCCCGCCCCGCTGCTCGTATAGGGTGTAGCCGTCAGACTATACTGTCCTACGGCGGGTGTCCAGCCGTTGTATTTTCCGCTGTTATCACCAAACAGGGCATAAGGCAATATCGACTCGACAATGCTATGAATCCGGCCACCACTGAGAGAAAATTTCACACTGCCGACTGTGCCAGGATTAGTGTTGGCTCTGATGCTGATGTTACGCGTAGGCAGCGTAGCCAGGTTAAGCTGATCACCGGCGGCAAGCACTTTAATTTCCTGTTGATTATCGACATTCATCAAACTCAGGCTTACCACCGCCTGTTGAGAAACGGGGGCCGGATTTACCGTCAGGCTGAAGTCATCAGTAGCCAGTCCGCCCCGGCCGTCGCTGGCCGTTACCCGAATGGTTAACGAACCGCTGGTTGTGGCTACCCCGCTAAAAGCGCGGCCCGATCCGTTAAAAGTTAGCCAGCCGGGAAGGGCCGCCCCGCTCGATAAACTGGCGGAATAGGTCAGATTGTCGCCATCAGCATCAGCAAAGCTGCCAGCCGGGAAGGTATAAGACAGATTTTGCCCGACAGTAGCGACCTGATCGGCCAACGGGATCGCCACAGTGGGAGCCGAAGACGTAGAACTGGTTGTCGAACCGGACGAAAAACGCAATCGCTGGATGTCGATGGTTCGTTCGTAGTTCCGGCCATTGCTCCAGAAAAACAGCCGAACAGTTTTGGGGCTTTGCAGATTACCACTGTTATCGAAAGCGGGTACCGTAACGGGCGAAAAATTACCGTATTTCACCGTCAGCGCTCCACCAGACATGCTTATGTCGATGGCATCAGAGGTTGTTCCAGTGGCAGTGGCCGGGTTGAAGAACTCACCCTGTGCCATAACCTGACGGTTTGCCATCAAGCGCACCGGCGTATTGGTTTCACCAAAAAATACCTGGTTAAAAATTCGGGCCAGCACTTTCCCGTTGTTGTCCAGCACCTCAAAATAACTACCCCCCGAATCGGACTGCTCCGGTGTACCGTTGTTGGGGTTGGTGCCATTGAACGTAAGCACGCCCTTCAAACTCCAGCTCGATAAACTGCCCGTGGTGCCCAGGTCGCGGGTTACAGTGTAGATGCCGCCCGATTTGGAAAAGTTCGTGTATAGATCGGGGCTGCTGAAGCGATCGTAGCTCATGATGCCCGTTTTCACCGTCCATTTGTCGTTGTACGCGGTATTGGATTCACCCGCCGGATTTCGTTTCCATCCGGCAGTATTATCGGCAACCACTCCGCGCTGGGGCAGCCCGCTCAGCAGATCGACGCCCCCCACTCCCGACGGCTCTTCTCCAAATCCGTAGTTACCCAGTTGTTGCAGGTAAACGATTTGCTCCTGAATGGTATTGAGTCCGTCTATCCGCCAGCGATGTATACCCGACCAGCCTGCTTCTTCACCGTGGTAGAGGTACACGTTGCCGTTCGGTGCCTTGATCACCGTACCATAGTAAACGTTGCCGGCCATACCCGGCACGGGACCGCCGTCGGGTGCTTCAGCCCGGGCCTCCAGACCCGTTTTTCCGAATATCCCCAGCAACAGGCCGTTGTCATACACGTGCTGCCATTTGTTGACCTGGGTATCTTTCCAGAACTCACCGTGGTAATTCCAGAAAATATTTCGCTCGAAAACACTCACGCCCCCCCCGCCGTACTCGACGTCGTTACCTACATCGTAGGCCCCGTCGATGGGATAGGGGCCCTGATAATCGACCGACGTGGCGCGGGCGGTTTTCCATAGCCACTTGTTGTCGTTAACCCGAATACCCCCCAAATGGTACCCACCCCCTTTATCGCCGTCGACCTTACCGGCATCGAACGTAACCATAACATTCGACGTAGTGGTTTCGCCCGTTCGTGACTGTCCCCCCTGCCAGGTAATCGGTTCGCCCCCGCTGGCAATGGGCGCTACAGCATAAGGCACGGCCGGTCCCCAAATGGGATCATTGTTGCCGTCGAAGCCCGCCAATGGCCGATTTTGCCAGCTAACGGCTCCTGTCGTACCGCTGAGGTTACCGATCGACTGCTTGAGGGAGCCATCGGCGCAGAGGTGATAAGTGTACCGGTTGTCGGTATCGAAGGCGATACCGGTCATACGAACGGGACCCGTTGCGGGCAACTCCACCAATACCCACTTGTTGTCAGTAAAACGACGCAAAAACCCGTATGTACGCCCGTTTGAAAGTGTTACTACATCGCGAAAAATATGGGTGATGTAGATGTGGTTGATGGTCAGATTTTCGAAGTAGCTGGCCGGAATTGTGGCCCGCCAGTTCTTGGCCAGCGTCCAGCCCGAACCTACGGGCTGATTATAGTCGATGGCAAACTCCAGGTACTGACCAAACACACGACGTGGATTGTTCTGGTCTACATAACAGCTGTAGTTGTTCTGCATGTACTGGATTCGATCAATAAACGTACGGCTGCCGGAGTAGTGCTGGGCCCGGTAATTGCCCGAGTCACCCACCCAGAATGAACCATCCTCGTTATACGCAAGAAACGTACTGTTAATACCGCCACTCACGTCCGAGAAATAGAATTTATCATTGCTCACGTTGGGATCTGAACTGTACCCCCCTGGCTGACCCAACTGCCAGACAGCTTCACCCGTCTGATTATTGAAAGCCTTTACCTGCTGGCTGGACCCACCATCGGCCACTAGGACTGTACTATTATCGGGTGATACCGCCAGTGCCATCGGAGCTTCTATACCCGACAGCATCAGTTGCGGGTCAGACAGCGTACCGTCGGACCGGACGCTGAACTTGCCCACTGTTGTTCCGTTGATAACCCATAAGTTATCATCCCGGTCTACTGCTAAACCGGCGGCATCGTTGAAAAAAAGGCTTTGTACCTGTGCTCCGCTAACTTTGTCGATTACCCGTACCTGATGGCGGGCCTTATGCGATACGAACAGAAATCGTCCCTTCTTCTGCACGGCCAGCCCCGTTATGGTGCCCTTCGAGTCGCTTATAACATCGATACATGAACTGTATGTACCACCCATGACCATCTTCTGCGACTGCCCGTAAGGAAACTGCCGCTGAGCGTTATCGCTGGTGTTGGTGCCATAGATGAACCAGTTGTTGCCGTTGTTATAGCCATCGTAACCTGCCCAGTACACTGTAGTGCCATCCGTAGCCACAAACAGAGTAGCCTGATCTGTACTGCCTTTGGGTGAAAATTCAATTCGTTGCTGAGGGGTACTGACGTTGAATTTAGCCTGCGAGGGATTACCTTCGGCATACCCTACACCGTAGTAGACGGTATTGCCCGTAACGGCCATAGACTGAATCCGCAGAAAACCACGCTGAAGGGCATTACCCTGGCTTTTGCCAAAGGACGAATTGCCAATTACACCCTCCCAGATATAGCTCACAGTGTTCGACATCAGCTTGATGTCATACGAAGCTAACGGAGCTGGCTGACCTTCGTCATCGAGACCATCCCAATATTTCGTATAGGAACCGGATTTCAAATCGACACCGCTCCAGAGTGTGCGGATTAGAACACCATCTTTGGTAAACACACCTGCACTGGTGCGCTTGTCACCAGCGAGCGTGAACGTAAAAGGAACAAGACGTTTAGATTGAGCCAGAGCGGGTCTGAGCGAGCAAATGGCGACCGAAAGCGTAAAAAAGAGGAGAAAAATTCGGCAAATCATTAGTTGCTTAAAATAAAGATTGGTATACAGTTACGGAACATTGACCGAAAAATAAATATTTTTTAATAGATGAACATTATAGATTATGTATATTTATCCTATTTGTTGATAAGTTCCTAACAATCAGGAGATAAGTACAATTTGAAATTGTTTAAAATTTCTAGTAATCGGCAATTAGTTGTGAAGTGATTGGTTAATGAGTAATAAGTCATTGGGTATTTGCCAATAACCGATCGTTCGATAACGTTAGAGGGTGCCAGGGGCGGGTGGAATAACGCCATATCTTTAAGATATGGCGTTATTCCACCCGCCCCTGGCACCCTCTAACCAAATGACGACCAAGAAATTAACGCTTACTACCAGCACACAACTGGCGTAGCGTACCGTATACGTTTAAACTTTAGGTTCCCAGCCTTTTTCGTAATCACGGCCCCAAAGTTTCTGAGCCTCTTTATCATCCAGAATATGGCCGTTTTTCGGGTCAATTTTCAAATCCCGGCCAACCCGCCAGGCAATATTGCCCAACTGCATAGCCACCACGCTCTTATAACCCAGTTCAACATCGCAGTTGGGGCGACGGTTGTTCTTGATCGCGTCAAGGAAATCAGCTACGTGCAAACTATCCATCCCTAAACTGGGACTAGCCGTGTTGCGACCCTGTACATCACTTTCGGCTACGGACGGTTTTACGTCTTTCACCAGTTTACCGTCGAGGTCATAGACTTTGTAGCTGTCCCCGCCGGTGTCCAGACTTCCGTTTTCGCCGTAAAAAATAATACCGCGATCCAGTCCTTCGATCTTCCGACCGTTGGAACTTCTTGACTCCCACATCAGGGACACCCGATTTGGATAATCCATAATAACGATCTGTGTATCGGGGGTTTGCCAGTCGTCTTTAAACTCGTACCGGCCACCAACGGAGCTAACCCGCGTCGGGAAATCGACGCCAAGGCCCCAACGGGCCACATCGACCTCGTGGGTACCGTTGTTGAGGGCTTCGCCGGTGCCCCAGTGCCAGAACCAGTGCCAGTCATAGTGAATAAGTCCTTCCTGATAGGGCATCCGTGGCGCGGGGCCCTGCCACAAATCGTAGTCGAGCCAGGAAGGAACTGTTCCCGGTTTCAGATTCGTGGCTTTGCGTTTATTGGTGTACCATGTTTTGGCGAGATAGACCCGGCCAATAACGCCATTGTGCAGTTCCTCGATGCCCTTCGTCAAGGTAGGCGCCGACCGTCGTTGGGCGCCCATCTGAACCACCCGATTGTATTTGCGGGCGGCAGCAACGGCCATCTCACCTTCCCGTGGATTATGACTCAACGGCTTCTCGACGTACACGTGTTTACCGGCCTGGCACCCCATAATCGCCAGCGGAGCGTGCCAGTGGTCGGGGGTGGCGATGTAAATAGCGTCGATGGATTTGTCCTCCAGTACCCGTCGGCAGTCTTTTTCGGACTTGGGTTTCAGAGTTTGTTTAGTTTTCAGGATGGTTTCAATCGCCTTGGGAATGGCGCGTTCGTCTACATCGCAAACGGTGCCCACCTCGGCGAATTTCTGGCCTGCAATGGTGCCGCCCATGCTGTTGCCCCGGCTGTTGACGCCAATGGTGGCGACCCGCACCAGCTCATTGGCCCCAATGATTCGATTGTAGCTTTTGGCACTGAAACCGAAGGCGGTCCCGCCCACGGCCATACCTACCGAACCGGCAGCTGCTTTCTTGATAAAATCACGTCTGTTCTGCATGAAATTGACTTATAACGCCTTGATTTTGATATTTCTGAATGAAACTTCACTCCCGTGCTCCTGCAAGAGAATATGACCTTTTTCAACCGTCCCGAAGGCAGGTACTGTCTTGTTAAATTTACTCAACGCTATGGCTTCCGTAAAAGGCGCACTCCCCCGCGTAAATTCCAGAATCTTGACCCCATTGAGCCAATGCTCGACCTGTCGGCCTTTGGCTACTATACGTACAGTATTCCATTGACCAGGCTCATTTACCTTTTTGCGCGACGCATCGGGCGGTATCGCATCATAAAAGGAACCCGTAAGGTGATTCTCCTTCTTGTTATCTTCCGCCAGTTTGTCGTCCAGTAGCTGGTATTCCATGCCCAGTTTACCACCCGTTTCGTAGTTCGTATAGAAGTACTTGACTCCGCTATTACCTGCCGCTTCGATGTTGTAGTCGAACTTCAGGTCGAAGTCGGCGTATTCACGGGCAGTAATAATATCACCCCCTTTAGCACCTTTTTTAGCCGTGAGCGTCCCGCTTTCGGCTACCCAGCCCGCCGGAACCGACTTGCCGGCGGGGGTAGTCCAGCCCGCAGTGCTGACGCCGTCGAACAACAGCGCCCAGCCCTCTTTCTTCTCCTGGCGCGTCAACGTATTGGCTTGCTGGGCGAATACCGGGGCTGAAACCATCAGCCAGATGACCAGACTACCGAGCCGTATGTGTTTACTTTTTCGTTTCATTCGATTTAACTACTTGATCAAAAATTTTGGTTATTAACCGAAGGCGAATTAGTTGGATTTCGTGTGGTCAGCCGGGTTGCCGACCGTCCGCGGTCTTTGTTCAATAAATCCATTCACCTTAGTAGCCAGGGTTCTGTTTAATTTTTTCGGGGTTGGCCTGAATGGCCTGAAGCGGAATCGGGAACAGTAACATGTTGTCACTCCAGGCAGTCGGGTTAAATCCCGTTTGCTCTTTTTGTTCCTGCGTCATCACCTCTTTCGCCCGTTCGGTTCTGACCAGATCGAACCACCGATGGTTTTCGAAGGCCAGTTCAACGCGCCGTTCTTTCTCGATAGCCAGCAACAAGTCAGCATCAGTCGTAAAAGGTTTGTAATCGGGCAATATACCCGGTCCTCCACCACTGCTGTTTCTGGCGCGCTGACGGATTTTGTTGAGATATGTCAGCGCTACATCCTGTTGTTTACCCTGCCGAACCAAGGCTTCGGCATACAGTAAATAGACATCGGCCAGCCGCAATTCAATCCAGTTGTTGTCATTGTCCGAAGCGCTGAACGACACATCGTAATACTTCTTTACGTATTTTTCGTTGACGGGCTTACCCGTTGCGGTAGACACATAGCCGTCACTCATCGAAATAGATTTTCGCGGGTCGCCGGCTTCGTAAGCGTTGGATATGCTGGGCGTTGGGGCGTTAAAGCCACTCTTGTCGCCTACCAGAACGACTTCCTTATTAGAGAACCGGGGGGCGAAATCGTTGTTCCAGGGGCTGCCCGTACTGGTGCCTCCTTTTTTATACTGCACTTCAAACAACGACTCGGAGCTGTTTTTCTTGGTCACGTCGAACAGCGTCTTGTAATCCGGGACGAGCGAATATTGCGGGTTATTGATCACTTCCAGGGCTTTCGTTTCGGCCAGGGCATAATAAGCTGCGCCTTTTTTGAGCGGATACCCGGCCATGGTCATGTACACCTTGGCAAGCAGTCCTTTAGCCCCGCCCAGGGTCACGCGCCCTTTATCGACGGCTGCATAGGAAGCGGGCAGGTTGGCTTCGGCAAATTTCAGATCGGCGACAATCAGGTCATAAATCTCCTGCGCTGGTGCCCGTCCCAGCGTATAAGCCTCGTTTACTGACAACTGCTTCTCGACTTTCGGCACATCGCCATACACGCGTACCAGCCAGAAATACGTCAACGCCCGAATGAATTTTGCCTCGGCTTTATACTGTTCTTTCAGTTTAGGGTCTTTGAACGAAACCGCGTCTATTTTGTCCAGCACGAGGTTACAGCGCAGGATGGTGTTGTAAGCGTTGTTCCAGACGGTTAGTATAAACCCGTTGTCCGACAGGAGCACATCCCCGAAATTGTCGATGGAGGTCATGTCTTTGGAATTACCGGGAACCCACGAGAAGGTGGTATTATCCGAACGGATTTCGCTCACGTAGATAAACGGCTGATTATACAAAGACCGCAGGGATGCATATGGCGACATTACCGCCTGATTCATGTCCTGTTCGGTCTTGTAAAACGTCCCCGCGTTCATTTCCGAAATGGGCTGGAGATCAATAAATTCCTTTCGGCAGGAAAAAGAGGCCGTGGCAAGAAGGGCCAATAGGATAAATCGCTTCATGAGTAACTGATTGAGCAGAAAGTGATTAAAACGTTACGTTAAGACCAGCGATGAGGGTGCGGGCCGAGGGATACCCCAGGTAATCGCCACCGCGCGACAGACTGCCGCCTTCGCTGCTCGTTTCCGGGTCGAAACCAGGATACTTGGTGAAGGTGTACAGATTCTGTCCCGTTACATAAACCCGCAGTCCTTTGAGTCGCAGCTGCTTAAGGAGGATGCTGTTAAAGTTATAGCCGAGGGATACATTCCGGATGCGGACAAATGAGCCATCTTCCACCCAGTAGCTCGACGGTTCTTTTTGCAGCCCCTTGGGGTCGCGGTTGGCCCGCAGAATATCGCCGGAGCCGGGCTCCGTTTCCGAACGCCAGCGGTCGTTTAACTTGACAAGCCCATTGCGGTCGCCATGATAAATTCCCACCATACGATTGAAAAAGCTGAACAGTTTAGCCCCCTGCGAACCGGTCAGCTGCAGGTTGAGATCGAAGCCTTTGTAGGAAAAATCATTGCTGAAGCCAAAGATGAAATTGGGCTGGTTGTTTCCCAGAAAGGTTTTGTCGTCGGCATTGATAAGCCCGTCTTTGTTCGTGTCGACATACCGTGGGTCGCCGGGGTGGTCGTTGGCCAGGTGCGGAGCCGCATCCAATTCGGCCTGATTTTTGAAAATGCCGTCGTATTTATAACCGAAAAACGTGGCAATGGGCTGCCCGATGGTCGTAATGAAGGTATTGCCCGCGTTGGCCGCTCCGGCATAAATAGGTCGTCTGTCGGGACCCAGCGCCAGTACCTTATTCTTGTTGAAGGAGATATTAGCATCCGTCGACCATTTGAACGCGCCAACCAGGTTGCGCGACCGGACCATGTACTCCATGCCTTTATTCTCCAGCTGGCCGATGTTCTGCAATTGGGTGGCGTAGCCGGTCAGCGTGGGCACCGGAACACTGAGCAGCAGATCGACGGATCGGCTGTTGTAGAAGTCGGCTTCGAGCCGGATGCGTTCGTTGAGCAGCCCCAGGTCGAAACCGATGTTCCACTGCCGGGTTTTCTCCCAGCCGAGGTCGGGGTTAGGATAATTGATCGGGTCGACCGAATTGACCAGTGCATTGTTCAGAACATTATAACTGTTGCCGGTGCGGGCAATAGCGTCGTAATCGCCGATGCGGTTGTTGCCTACCAAGCCCCAGCTAGCCCGGATTTTCAGATCGCTGATGGGGCGAACGTCGCGCATGAACGACTCCCCGCTCACCCGCCACCCTGCCGAAACCGACGGGAACGTACCCCATTTGTTATTGGACCCGAAGCGAGACGAGCCATCGGTCCGGATGCTGGCCGTCAGCAGGTACTTATCGTCGTAGGCGTAGTTGAAGCGGCCCAGATAGGAAATCAGTGAGTTCTGGTATTCTGTATTAGTTCCGCCTACAATCTGACCGGCGCTCAGCGTGCGTACTACATCGTTGGGGAAGTTCTGCGCATTGACCCGCGCATACTCACCATACGACTTTTGGGCCGTGTAGCCCGCCAGCAGATTGATACTGTGTTTGGTGAACAGCGTTTTGTTATAATTCAGCGTGTGTTCGATCAGCCAGTTCCGGTCGAGCCAGGTTTCATTGCGGGCGTCGGCCGTTCGGGGTGCCCGCGAGCCGTCAAGATCTACATACGATGGGCGGTAGTATTTCAGCCGCCGGTTTTCCATGGTACCGTTCAGGCTTATTCGGTACTTCAGGCCCTCAATGATTTCATACTGGCCATAGGCAGAAGCGATAAAGCCGTTGCGGCTGGTGTAGTTCGTAATGGCGGTGGCAATACCGACCGGGTTGGCGACGTCGCCCGCCCAGATTTCCGGGTTGCGTACCTGTGAGCCGTAGGTGCCGTCGGGGTTGCGGAGGGGGTAGATCGGGGGCAGATAGACGGAGTAGGACAAGGGGCTGTCTTTCCCGTTGTCGACATTGTTATTCTCCGAATAATAGCCGCTGATGGATACACCCACTTCCAGCTTTTTGCTCAGGTTCGACGTGAGGTTGGTGCGTAGATTATACCGTTTGTAGTCGCTGTTGATCTGGATACCCTGCTGGTTGGTGTAGCCGCCCGAAATGGCATACCGCGTTTTTTCGACGCCCCCCGTTACGGATAGCTCGTGCCGCTGGGTAGGTGCTGTCCGGAAAATCTGGTCCTGCCAGTTGATGTCGGCAAAGTTGTTGGGATCGTTGAAGCTTTCGGGAATGACGTAAAAGCTGGAATTGGTATATTTTTCCCGAATCGAGTTAGGGTCATTGATGGTGTGGGGCGCGTCGCCGGGCATGGGTGCCCGGTCCAGCCAGGCCTGATTATGCCCATCCTTGAAAAACTGGAGGTATTCTCGGGTATTCATGACGTTCATTTTCTTCGCCACCTGCTGAATGCCGTAAAAGGCATTATAGGAAATGGTTGGTGCGCCAACGCTCCCTTTCTTGGTGGTAACGATCACGACGCCATTGGCCCCGCGCGAACCGTAAATGGCCGTGGACGAAGCATCTTTCAGCACCTGAATACTTTCAACATCCGACGGATTCACGAGCGAAAACGCGTTGCCGTCAATCGGGTAACCATCGATCACGTAGAGGGGCGAACTGGTAGCCGAAATGGAGCCGGTACCCCGCACCCGGATCGTTAGCCCTTCGCCACCGGGAGCGCCGTTGGTTTGCTGCACCTGTACCCCGGCCATTTGCCCCACCAGCGCTTCGCCATAAGACACGGCGGGCCGACTCTTCAACTTCTCTGCCGATATGGTCGCGATAGCGCCAGTGAGATCGGCTTTTTTCTGCGTACCATAGCCGACGACCACCACCTCGTTGAGGGATTTACTGTCGGCCTTCAGGGTAATTTTAAAGGCCGTCTGGTTGCTGACGCTCACCTCCTGCGGCTCGTAGCCGACATAGGAAAACACCAGCACCGCCTGTGCATCGGGCACAACGAGCCGAAAAGCGCCATCAGCGTCGGTGGAGGTGCCTCGGGTGGTGCCTTTTATGACCACACTTACCCCTGGCAGCGTTACGCCCGCTTCGTCCGATACGGTGCCCGTAACGGTCTGCTCAGCCGCAGCCAACAACCCTGCACGACCGTTGATACGTTGCAGCAAAGCTTCTGGTTCGGCTGGTTGGGGAACAGGGCTGATGATGATCTGACGGCCTACCACTTCGTACCGGAGCCGGAGCGGTTTAACCACCTTGTTCAACACATCGCCCAGCGGTTCGTTCGACGCGATGATGGTCGTTTTCTGATCGAAGGGAATCACCTGCGACCGAAAGGCAAATCGAATGTTGGTTTGCTGTTCGATTTCCTTAAACACTTTGCGTAAGCCCTGGTTTTCCAGCCGGAAGCTTACCCGTTTCGTCAATATCTCCTGAGCTGTAACATCGAGTGCCAGCGAAACACCCGTGAACGTTATGGCCAGACACACCTGTACCACCGAGAGTTTCATAAAATAAAGCAGAGTTTTAACTGGTATTGGTTTTTTCATTGGCTTAACTGGTTTTCGTTTATCGTTGAGAACAGAGGTTTGACCAGACCTCAGCATGGAATTAGTTGACTCTCGGGCACCCTTTACTGTAGATGACAATTTGAGCGTCGATGAGCTTGTATTGCGCGTCCAGTACTTTGCAGATGACATCCAGTTTCTGAAAAAGATTTTCGTCGTCCAGGCTCAAGGTCAGGGTGCAATGCTGCATCACCTCTTCATCGAAGATGATATCCACTCCATACGCCCGCTCAATAGCCCCAAAAATCCGGGCAATGGGCGCGTCTTCAAAGACGAACTGCTGTAGTTCCCTGCGGGAGATAAGTAGGCTGGGACTGTCGACCAGTATTTTATCGAGCGTGACTGCGTCGCGATGAAAGACCGCTTTTTGATTGGGTGTCAGCACCATCCCTTTCGATTCGGGGTCTTGTACGCGGCTCGGCTGATTCGCGTAGACCGATACCCGGCCGGTCTTCACGTCAACCGTCACGATCGACGCGTCGGCGGGCGCATTAACCCGAAAGCTGGTTCCGAGCACTTTGGTCACCAGTCCATTGGCATACACAACGAAGGGTTTGGTTGGATTCTTCCGAACCTGAAAGAAGGCTTCTCCGGTCAGGTACACTTCGCGCAGGGGACCGGCGAGTTCCTTCCGATACCGCAGCCGTCCGCCCTGCTGTAATTTCACCAGACTACCATCGGCAAGTTGGATTTCCATGCTCTGGCTGGCCTCGTTGAGCGTTTCGACCCAATCGTTACCCGCCTGAGCCAGTTTAGGCTTCGGCGTCTTACCGTTTTGTAACTGATTCATTCCCAGCCAACCGGCGCCCAGTATCAGAAGAAGCAGGGCCGCCATCTGCCAGGCCCGCTGCCAGGTTATCTGCCGGGTCAGGAGTATGGGTTGCGCAGGCTCCAGTGTCTGATCAATTCGTTGCCAGATACGCTCGACGCTGGCGTCCTGCCCCGGTTGGCACTGAATTTCCCGAAGTCCCGTAACCAGTTGCCGGGCTTCTTCGAGCTGATAGTACCGCTCGGGATATTCGTGCAGGAAGGTCTTCCAGAACGCATCGGTGTCGGGTGTGGGCGAACAGACCCACTCCTTAAAATAGTCGTCGGCTGCCAGGTCTTCCGCGTTGAATAGATAGTAGTTCATGGTGTTATTGTCTCCTTAAAATCCCTCTAATCCCACCCACAGCAAACCGACACTCAGGATACGGACAACTTCGCGAAGCGTTTTGAGGGCTGCGTAAATGAACCGGCAAGCCGACTGGTAATTGACGCCCATGATCTGGGCGATTTCCTCGTTGCTGAAATGTTGATAGAAGCGCAGGTTCAGAGCCTCTTGCTGGCGGGGTGTGAGCAGCGCGAAACTTTTAAGAAGCTGCTGATTGATGCGTTGGACTTCTTCGCCTTCAATAAGGGTATTTTCAATGATGAAGTCATCGACTGCTAAGGGTGCGTCGTTGATATCGGCTGCCTGGAAGAACAAATCCCGGTTGCGCGTTTTGGTGATTTTGTTGCGCAGAGACCGAAACAGGTAAAATCGAATGGAATCCGTATCGCTCAGATTGGCCCGGCTTTGCCAGAGTTCGATGAACAGATCGTGAATGCTGTCTTCAATGAGGGGTACATCATGGGTGACCTTGTAGCCGTAATTGAGTAAATCGCGGGCGTACAAGCCGTAAATCTGTTGAAAAGCCGCCCGGTCCCCCTGTCGAAAGGCGTGCCACAGGGCGGAGTGAGGACGAGCAGATAACACAGGGATCAGGAACGGTTAAGTTGAGTATCAATAAAACAATCCGTGGATTTAGCTGGCTTAAACAAAGGCCGCTATTTACTAATGCCTGTCCTGATCGATTTTAATCCTTTTTTTTCTAAAAATATTTTTACGTCCTTCGATAAAGGTTGATTGTTGTACTGAGGCAGGGTTAGTGGTTAGTTTACGTATCTACGGGCTTCAGCCCGTAACTCAGACTACACTTTTAAGCGAGCTGAATTACGGGCTGAAGCCCGTAGATACGTAAACTAACTAATCACCAGTAGCCAACCCCACTTACTTCGGTATTTCAGTCAACGGGGCAATGTTGCGCTGGTAGCCGTCGTACCCTTTGTTCTGGTTAATGATCCCCTTCGAATTTCCGTCGATAGCACTTTGCGGAACGGGCCACAATACATGATAGGGGCTCATCTTGTATTCATCGCCGTGGCGGGTCTTTACGCCTTTGTTGTAGAAATTATTTTTCTCCATGACCCGGTCGTAAAAGAAGTTGTTTTCCGAAAAATTGGCCAGGCTATACGTTTTTCCGTTGTAAGCCGCTTTACCCGTCTGCGCCAGGATGTAGGCAATTCGGGTAAGCTCGGTTTTGCGGGGTTCCTCGAAGTACAGTTCTCGGGCGCGCTCATCCAGAATGGTACCGATATTTATGGCCGATGGGGCCAGCGGGGCAGCTCCGGCCCGCGCCCGTATCTCGTTCAGGTCTTTGGCGGCATTGGCCAGGTCACCTTTCCAAAAATACGCTTCGGCCCGCAACAGGTAGGTTTCGGCCAGACGGAACACGTACCAGTCCGTATGCCCGCCTATGGGCTGAACGCGCTCCGGGTCTGGAACAAACAGTTTGTAAGCAGGCCAGTCGAACCAGCACCGGATCGTGTCGATGGTCAGCAGCGTACCGGCATCGGTGCGCAGTTGCAGGTTTTTGCCATAGTACGGGTCTTTGCCTTTGATAGCCGGATTGTTGTAGACGATATCCTGCATGCGCATCCAGTTGCCGGGAGCATGGCGCAAATCGTTCGGATCATCCCAGACACTGTTCGTTGAATACCAGGTGGGCCGAACCCGTCCGATCCCACGACCGAGTTTGTTGATCAGATCAATTTCGATGTTATACGTGTCGATAGTCCCCCGGTTTCCGGCTGGCGTATTGATGTTGTTGTGCCAGAAGGGTAACGTATTCCGCATGATCTGGATACCGCCGTCGAAGTTACCTTCAATCAACAGCCGGTCAATCACGAGCATGAGCGCTTCGCGATTAGCCGGAATGGATTTGTTTTCGGGTCGGTGTAAATCCCAGACTACATTGCGGGCCGGGTCGGACTGGTTGATGCCAAACCGGGTTTTCATCAGGCTGTGTGTTCCGCCATTGATTACGTTGCTGGCAGAGGTAATGGCATCGTCGAACAAGCCCAGCGACAGGTTAACTTTTGTGAGCAAATGACTGATCGACCCTTTGTTGACCGTCCCTTTATCCATAATGGCGGGCACCCACTTCTCGGCAAACTCCAGGTCTTCCTTCATCTTTTTCAGGATAACCTCCCGTTTTGTGGATTGATAATCCAGCTTGGGCGAGCTAACCTCATCCAGAATCAGAGGCACATCGCCGAACTGATGCACCAGCCGATAATACCGGTAAGCACGGTGAAAATAGGCCATGCCCAGAATGGTGTTTCGCTCCTGCTCCGAACTGTATTTGGGCTGGTCGATTCGGGTAATGGCTGCATTGGCGTACTTGATGCCTTTGTAGCCCTCGCTCCAGTACCAGCCAATTTTGTTGTAATCACCGCTATTGAGCTGGGCAGTGGGCGTAATCTGGAGGTCCATGTTCTGGGCCGGACCCGATTTGTCGGTGGTTCCCTCCACCGCTATATCCGAGAAAATGCTTTCCGTTACCAGCGGTGGCGCGTCGCCGTACCACTCGTAACGCATATTCCGCTCACAGGCCACGAGCGTAGCCCGCAACCCATTGGGGTCATTGAAGGTGTTTTCCGGAGCGAAAAAGGACAGGGGTTTGGGTGCCAGCCAGGATTTGTCGCAGCTAGTCAGCGAAACGAGCAGTAGCCAGGCCACCAGTCGTACACCCCGCTTGCTGCTGATATGAGTAAGTTTCATGATATCTGAAAAGAAAAGGTTTATAACGAAATGTCGATGCCTGCCGTCAGGATGCGCGGAACGGGTACATTATTGCCATCGCTGTCGGGTTCGGCATCCCAGTAACTCCATTGGGGCGCGTAGTACCCCACATTACGGACCGACGCGAAGAACTTCAGATTTTGAATGCTGGCCTTCTGTACCCAGGCTTTGGGCAGCGTGTACCCCACCGAGATGTTGTCGAGCCGGATGAACGAGCGATTGCGGTAGATGCTGAAACCCGTAGCCCCGCCTTCGCTGGAATACAGCCGGGCGTAGTCGTTGACGGGGTTCGACTCCGTCCAGTAGGGCGTAACGTAGGAACTGGTCCGGTCCAGGAACCCGTCGATGTTTTTCGCCTGATTGAAACCGGCTTTGTGACCCCAGTACGAATAGAGCACAAACGAAACATCCAGGTTATTGAACAGCTTGAACTCGTTGCGCAGTGTCCAGCGGAAACGAGGGTTGGTATAGCCCTGAAATACCTTGTCCGCATTGGTGTACTTCCCATCGTTGTCGACATCGCGAATCTTGAAATCGCCGGGGCGAACGCCGTATTTGGCCGCCAGATCTTTTTCATTGGCCTGCCAGACACCATCGACTTTGAAGTTCCAGATCTCGTCGATCGAGTGGCCAATAAACCACCGGTTTACTACATCGTCGATCTCCCGGCCGTTGGCGTCTACATCGCCGTAGAGGTGAACGATCTTGTTGCGGTTGAGCTGGAACGTAGCCGAGCTTCGCCACGAGAAATTGGGCTTGTTGATATTCACCGAGTTGAGGCTGAACTCGACCCCGTGGTTCTGCACTTCGCCGAGGTTATCCATCACCCAATCGAAGCCAACGACGTTGGGCAGCGACCGCTGAACCAGCAGATCTTTGGTGAACGATTTGTACACTTCAACCGAGCCGTCGATCCGGTTGTTGAGTATCCCGAAGTCAAAACCCAGGTTGAGCGAAGAGGTCCGCTCCCACTTCAGGTTCGGGTTCTGCATCCGGTTCACATACAGCTGATTAGCCTGATACACGGTGCCATCCTGCCGCACATACAGGTATTTGCCAGTGTTCAGGTCGGAGAGGGCCACGTAGCGGCCAATGTCCCGGTTACCGTTACTTCCCCACGAAAGCCGCAGTTTACCATAGTTGAGCCAGCTGCTTTTCATGAACTTCTCGTCCGTAAACACCCAGCCCAGGGCCGCCGATGAGAACAGCGCTCGCGGGTTTTGCTGCCCAAAGGCCGAATAGCCATCCCGCCGGGTCGAGAGGGTAACCATGTAGCGATCTTTGAAGGAATAGAACAGGCGGCCCATCAGGCCATCGCCCGTACTGTATTCATCGGTACTGCTGAGCGTTGGGTTGGTGCCGGTGCTGATGCCATGATAGCCCAAGGCATCGGTGGGCAGAAAGCCCTTGTTGGTCATGGTGTTGTCCCACTTCTGGTATTTCTCGGCATTGATCAGGGCCGTCGCATCGAAATTATGGGAGCCAATCGTTTTGTTCCATTTGAAGATATTATCGACCTGCCAGTAATACGTCTTTGCCATCTGCCGGCTGGCGCTACCGCCAATGGCGGCATAGTCGGCGTGTTTCGATGATATGGCATCGTATCGTTCGTAGAACTCGTAGCGGGGGGTGAAGTTGACGCGATAGGTAATACCCAGCGGCAGATTGACCGAAGCAAACAGAGTGGTATTCAGGGTTGTGAACTTCACCTTCCGGTCGGTCAGACTTGGGGTGTAATACGGGTGAATACCGCCACTCGCTTCGTTATTCGGACGCCATTTGTACGTTCCGTCGTCATTCAACGGCGACCCCCAGGGGGAGAGCGTTCGTGCCAGATTAAAATCGACCGGAATGGCGCTTTCATCCCGATCCGAGAACTGCGTGGTAACGCCCACCGACAGGAATTTGGTCAGTTTGGTTTCCAGATTCAGCCGTCCCCGCACGGTTTTGAACTGGTCGCCGTGCAGAATACCGTTGTTGTCAAGGTAACCTAACGAAAAGTAGTAATTGGTACCGCCATTCCGGCCCGAAACACTCACCGTATGGTCTTGCCGCATGCCGTTCTGAAAAATCAGGTCGTACCAGTTCGTACTTTTACCGGCCTTGTAATTCTCGATTTCAATGGGCTGCATGCCCAGACGTTGCAGCCAGATGGTGGTTGGATCGCCTTTAGAACCGTCGTAAGCCAGCCACTGGTCCTGCGTTACGCCCGATGGAAGATTCGCGGGGTTATCGAACTGACCCGGCTTATAACTGGAGTTGATGTTCTTCATAACATCGCTGCGCCAGCTAACAAAACCTTCGGGACTGTAAACAGGCTGATTTCGGCTCAGAGTCGACATCCCGATGTTCGTGTTGATATTGATAACCGGCTTGCCTTCCTTTCCCTTTTTGGTGGTGATCAGAATAACCCCGCTGGCCGCTTTGGCCCCAAAAACGGCGGCAGAACTGGCATCTTTCAATACGTCGATCGTTTCAATGTCGTTCGGGTTTATGTCGGACAGTTCGCCGTAGTAGATAGCCCCATCCAGCACCAGCAGCGGGCTCGTAGCGGCATTGAGCGAATTCCGTCCGCGCACCAGCAGGCTCCCACCGCCCTTGGCCGACGGCGACATGCCCACACTCAAACCGGCCACGTTGCCCCGCAGAATATCCTGTACGGAGTTGGGGTTTTCGTTATCAAGTTTGGTGGTATTGATCTGCGAAACGGCCCCGGTCAGGTCCCGTTTTTTCTGCGTACCGTACCCAACTACGACCACCTCGTTCAGCATCTTCTGGTCGCTGGCGAGGGAGATATTGATAGCACTCTGGTTGCCAACCGTTACTTCCTGAGCCATGTAGCCCACAGCAGAGAACACTAGAATGGCCTTATCGTCGGGGACATTCAGTTTATACTTTCCGTCAATATCCGTGGTTGTGCCGTTCGTGGTGTTCTTGACAACAACAGTTACGCCGGGTATTGGTGTGTTATCATCTTTGGATAAAACCTGACCGCTGACAGGTTTATCGACAAACCACCCGACAGCCGGGCGTGAATTGGTTCCGGGGATTGCCCGGACAGGCGTTAAGGGCAGCAGACAAGCTGCGAGCGTACCATGAGCCAGTAGTTTTCGAAACGTTGAGGTAAAGGGTTTAAGCATAAGTGTATGGGCTAAAAGAGCCCTTTTAAGGAGTGTTCATGTGACGTTTTAGAGATTAAAAAGAAGTAAATCTATCGAAGAAGATCCTAGAATAACACAGAGAAAAGACAGCTTATTTATACAACTACTGGCATTCCTTAACTAAATATTAATAAAGGATTAAAGGATTATAATAATAACCGATGCATCGTGTAGACGTTTACTGAGTATTAATCCACATAAAAAAGGCGTGAAAAATAGCCGTAAGCTTTGGCCGATATCCGCTGTAATACGGCGGAGAAGTGTGTTTTATAGAAGTATTAACAGGTAAACTATAACTTAATCCGGGTAAGTAAAGGCCGTTCGACGCTTTAGTAATCAGTATCTTTTTATTCTGTCTGCTACGGATCATGAGTGCCACCCAGCCACGAACTAACCCATTTATTCCCCGCCGGGAGGCTTTGCAGCGACTGGCGCTACTGGTCGGGGGAACGCTATCTCTACCGGTGCAGGCGGCCTTGCGGGGCGAAGTCATTCACGCTACCGCCAACCGGTTTTCGGCAGAGCAGCAAACGCTCATTGCCGATCTGGCCGACGTGATCATTCCCACCACCGACACGCCCGGTGCTAAAGCCGCCGGTGTGGGGGATTTTATCGAATACGTTATAGGGCATTGCAGCGCTGCCAGCCAGCAGGAAGCATTTCAGCAGGGATTAAAGCAAACCGACATATTGAGTCGGTCAACGTTCGGCAAGTCTTTTTCTGCCCTTACCCAGCCGCAGCAAACCGAAATCGTTACGCAGCTGACTCAGCAACAAAAGCCATTTTTCCTGACCCTGCGTGAGCTAACCATCGTTGGTTACTTCACCTCCGAAACAGGCGCTACCAAAGCACTCGACTATGTATCCATCCCCGGCCGTTTTCAGGGTGACATTCCCATGAAAGCAGGCCAGAAAACGTGGGCAGTGTGAAGGTTAGTAGTAGGCGTTAGGAGCGAGGAGCCATTCGGCGGCATAAAAGCGTGCGTCTGCCTCCTCACTCCTACTACAAGCTCCTACCGACTACCTCCTCGCTCCTAACTCCTAAAAAAACATGCTCCTTACAATCGACGCCAAGAAAGAAATGACCTACGACGCCATCGTGATTGGGTCGGGGGTTAGCGGTGGCTGGGCCGCTAAAGAATTGACCGAAAAAGGGTTACGGGTGCTTATGCTGGAACGTGGCCGCCCGCTGGAACACATAACGGGCTACGAAGATGCGCTGAAAGGTCCCTGGCAAATGCCCGAAACGAGCCGCCTGGGCGATCTGGCCCCTAAATACCCACAGGCACCGCAGGATTCGACCCTGGCCAAAAGCGCTCAGAGTTACTGGATGCCGGGTGCCGATACCTCCTACCGGCAGGATAAACCCTTCCGCTGGCTGAGGCCCGGTATCGTGGGCGGGAAATCCATCATGTGGGGGCGACAGTCGTACCGGTTCAGCGATATTGATTTTGAAGCCAATGCCCGCGAAGGCGTCGGGGTCGACTGGCCCATTCGCTATAAAGACATCGCGCCCTGGTATTCATACGTCGAGAAAATAGCGGGTATTTCGGGCGAAAAGCTAGGGTTACCGCAGCTTCCCGACAGTGAGTTTCTGCCGCCTATGGATATGTTTCTGGTCGAAAAGGAAGTGCGCAAACGGATCGAGAAGAACTTTCCGGGGCGGATCATGACCATTGGCCGAACGGCTAATTTATCCGAAGCCAAAAAAATACAGCTCGACAATGGCCGTTCCTCCTGCCAGTACCGCAACCAGTGCATTCGGGGGTGTCCTTACGGTGGTTATTTCAGTACCCAATCCTGTACGCTGCCACCGGCGGTGAAAACCGGCCGACTGACGCTACGCCCAAATTCGGTTGTGACCGAGATCATGCACGACGCCCAGAAACAGCGGGCAACAGGTGTGCGGGTCGTCGACTCCGAAACGCTGGAACACCGGGAGTATTTCGCCAAAGTCATCTTCGTTTGTGCCAGTGCCATGGCTTCCACGGCTTTGCTCATGAACTCGGTATCGGACCGCTATCCCAATGGCATGGGCAACGATTCGGGGCAGTTGGGCCATAACCTGATGGATCACCACTTCCGGATCGGCGCTTCGGGCGTGTGGGAAGGCGGTGAGGATCGGTATTTTTACGGCCGACGGGCCAACGGCATCTACATTCCCCGCTACCGAAACATTGGGACCGACAAACGTGACTACCTGCGTGGCTTCGGGTATCAGGGCGGGGGCGGACGGCAGGGCTGGCAGCGCAGTGTTGCGGAGCTGTCTTTCGGCGCATCGCTGAAAGAAGAACTAACCCATCCCGGCCTATGGACGATGGGCCTGATCGGGTTTGGTGAGCAACTGCCCGAGTACCGGAACCGCATGTATCTGGACAAAACCCAACTGGACAAATGGGGAATGCCCACTGTAGCCTTCGACGCTGAGATTGGCGAAAACGAGCGAAAGATGCGCAAAGACATGCTCAACGATGCGCAGGAGATGCTCGAATCGGCGGGGATAAGCAACGTAAAAGGCTATGATCAGGGATCGGTTGTGGGCGGGGCCGTTCACGAAATGGGCACCGCCCGGATGGGCCGCGATCCCAAAACCTCCGTGCTCAACGCACACAATCAGATTCATACCGTGAAAAATGTATTTGTACCCGATGGTGCCTGCATGACCTCGTCGGGCTGCGTCAATCCGTCATTAACGTACATGGCCCTGTCGGCGCGTGCTGCCGACTTTGCCGTTCGGGAGTTAAAAGCCCGGCGACTTTAACCCAGGGGTTAAAGTCGCCGGAACCGGCACGTTACCTCTTAAACCGGTTCAGTTCAGTAACAACTCGTCTGCGTTTGAGTTACCTCTTTAGTGAGTAAAAGCCGCTTGAACCGCTACGGCATATTGTAGCGTACGCATGCTTAACCACTAAAATGGCTACGCTCATGACAAATCTAATGACAGGGTTTTACAAGCGACTCTTTGCAGACTCAATCCCCCAGCCTGATGCGCCCGCTGTGGTGCCGAAAGGCTTTTTCGGCAATGCCTGGATCGTGTTGCGCGATTCGTTTAACGGTTTCTTGGATGACCGTTGCCTGAAGCTGAGTGCGGCACTGGCTTATTACACCATTTTTTCGCTGGCTCCCCTGCTGGTGCTAGTTATGTCGCTGGCCAGTGTTTTTCTGGGTGAAGAAGCTATTCGGGGGCAGATCTTCGGGCAGATCAATGGCCTGGTGGGAAATGAGGCCGCGAAGCAAATTCAGGAGATGATCAAGAATGTAGGCCTTTCGGGCAAGACTAATACAGCTCTGATCATCGGAATAGGCACTTTGCTGCTTGGTGCCACCAGCCTTTTCGTGGAGATTCAGGATTCTGTCAATCTGATCTGGCGGGTTAAAGCGAAACCTAAACAAGGCTGGCTCAAACTCATTAAAGATCGGTTACTGTCGTCCTCCCTCATCGTCAGTTTAGGTTTCCTGCTGCTGGTTTCGCTGGTCGTCAATGGTATTGTACTGGCGTTAAGCGATCAGCTAACCCGTTTTATGCCTGGCTTAGGTGTTTATATAATTAGTGCACTTAATTTTCTGGTCAGCACAGCCGTGGTTACCATACTGTTTGGGGTTATTTTCAAGGTTCTGCCCGACGCCAAAATTGACTGGAAAGATGTGCGTTGGGGAGCCATTTTTACGGCTCTCCTATTCATGATGGGGCGGTATTTAATTGGGTTGTACATCGACACCACCGCCACCAGTTCGGCCTACGGAGCCGCCGGATCGCTGATCGTACTCCTGACCTGGATTTACTATACAGCCGCTATTTTGTACTTCGGGGCCGAGTTCACCCAGGCATATGCAAACCGCTTTGGTATTAAGATTGAGCCATCAGAAAACGCCGTGTACGTCGAGCAAACGGAACGGGAGCACGAAACAGGAGCCATACCAACCCAACAAAAAGTAGAACAAAGCAGACAGCGCTGAACGCGACCTTTATACCGTACCCCCCGTTCAGGCAATCTCATTTTTTTTTGCCCGAACAAAATTACCGATATGCGGTAAGGTTGCTTTTACTTCCAGAACATACGATTCCATTAGGGGTGTAATAGCCTCTATACCGTTGCCGGCAATGATCAATGCCTCCGTTTCGAGAATCAAACGGGTCGCTTCGTCCATGCCCAGCATTTTTGTGTGTACCTTCTGGATATGAATCAGGCGCTTTACTTCCTTCACATCCTGCTGGTCCAGCGCCTGCTGTAGCTTTTCAATGTCTTCGGGCGTGTCGTTGAGGTAGGTGCCCAGTATCTCGATCACGGCCTCCACGTTATTCCCAAGCATTTTCAATATCGGTTCAGGAGAGAAATGTCCGGAAACGGGTGCCGCTACCACTGTAGGCTCCGGCGTTTTAAGCACCGAAGTTTCGGTTGGTAGAAATGGCCGAATAAGCAGCTGGAGTTCTTCGATCTGAAAAGGTTTGGACAGAAAATCATTCATTCCTGCTTTCAGACACTCTTCTTTCTCGCTGGGCAGGGCATGAGCGGTCATGGCAATAATCGGTACCGTCGCGTTTATTTTTGACCGAATATACCGAGTTGTTTCGTACCCATCCATCACCGGCATCTGTAGATCCATCAGGATAATGTCGAACGTATTGTTCTGTAGTATTTCGATTGCCTTCCGGCCGTCATCGGCAACCCGACCCTGATACCCCAGGTGCTTGAGTACCTGAAGAACCAGTTTCTGATTCATCAAGTTATCCTCTACCACCAGCACCCGCACCGCCCGCTGATTGCTGCTGGGGGTCAGGATATGTGGCTGATTGAAGTTAATCTGCTCTTTCGCGAGCACATACGGGATTTCGATCGTAAACCGCGACCCCTGCCCCAGGGTACTTTCCACGCCAACAAAGCCCTTCTGCAACTCGGTCAGGGATTTTACAATGTTCAGGCCCAGGCCCGTTCCACCGTAATATCGGGTCGTGAATTTATCGGCCTGCTGGAATCGTTCAAAAATGGTTGGCAGGACTTCCGTGGCCATGCCGATACCTGTATCCTGAACAATAAAGCGAACCGGTACGGAAGCGGACGTTGTCCTTTCGCCCTGTTCAATCAGGAGCGTTACACTCCCCTGCTTCGTAAACTTGATAGCGTTGTTAATTAAATTAAGTAAAATTTGAGTCAGTCGCGTTGGGTCGCCCATGAAAACGGTGGGCAAGTTCGGGTCGATTTCAACAATCAGTTGCAACCCCTTATCAGTTGCTGCCCCCTGACACATCGCCTTGATCGAGGCCGTGAGCATCTGGATACTGAATGGAATCGACTCCAGTTGAATCATCCCTGCTTCGATCTTGGATATATCCAGAATATCATTGACAATGGTCAGCAGGTTCTTACCAGCCGTTCGAATCAGCCGGAGAAACTCCTGCTGATCGGCATCCAGATTCGTGGTTTCCATTAATTCGGAAAAGCCAAGCATGGCATTCAGCGGTGTACGAATTTCATGGCTCATATTGGCCAGAAAGTCTTCCTTAAGCTTGGCGGCTTTTTCGGCCATGATTCGGGCTTCCTGCAATCGCTGCTGCGACTGCACACGGTCGCTGATGTCAATGCTCGACGTGATCACATATTGCAGATTTCCGCTGGCGTCATAAACCGGTGACGATGAACTGAGCAGCTGAAATCGTTTTCCGTTCATCCGTAATTCGAGGTCATCAACCTGGGTTGCTTCGCCCTGTAGGGCCCGGTACGTTGGCCGTTGCTCCCGTGGATAGGGCACCCCTTCGGGAAATCGGAAGAACCGATTTGAATTTACCTCATCGTCGTAGGGATCATACTCATTTATATTTTCGATTAAGTGGCTGGCCGCCTGATTTGCATAATAGAACTTGCCCTGGTGATTAACGATAACAATCGGTACAGGAACGGCCTCCAGTAATTTCTTGGTTTGCTGTTCGCTGTGCCTTAATCGCTGATTGAGTAAGGTGCTTTTCCTTAACGAGCGGTAGAGCACATAAATGGCCCACAGGATCATTACCAAAGCAGCCGTAGCACCCACAAGGTTACTGATCAACGCATAAGAGGCAGATCGTTTACTCTCAACCATTCGGGTTTCGAGCAACCTGTTCTCATCACTCACCGTCGCTTTGACAACCTGATAAAAGTCGCTGCTCAGCGCCAGATAAAGATCAAGGGAATCCAGTCGGGGCATACCCGGCTGAACAAGTCCAGCCTTAAGCAGCGATTGGCTACGGGATACTTTCTCCCGATAAAGCCGGATTAGAAGCTGCACACGCTTTGTCTGATCTGGATTATCGCACATTAGTTCCTGAGCCCCTTTGAGTTCTACGCTCATTTCGCGGCTGGTACGCTCAAAATCCGACCGGAAATACGAATTATTACTAAGGAGATAGCCCCTGAGGTCGTTGTCCATGTTGGTCAGCAGCGACTCTATGCGCTGGGCCTTGCTAAGTACCTTGTAGGTATGCACCACCCAGTTGTTCATTTCAACCAAGCGATGAATGGTTTGACGGGCATTTATACCAATAATTACCGTGATTAGCAGGCCTATCACGACCATTAGCGCTATACGCTGGTTTCGCTTCATACTAATAAAAAAAATCTAACATCAGCTAGTTTTATCTTTTGCATAAAAGAAGTAACTAAAGTGCCCTTTCATGCTCGAATGTATAATGCAGAGAGGATGATCACATTAATAAAGTTTACTACAAAAATTTATAAGAGTATAGATAGTTCCAGTCAGAGCTTAGACTGATGCAATAAGTTTCCGAAAATAATATTTTGTAAATATAAACATATGCGATTTACCGGACCAACGATAAAGAGCAAAATATATGGCAACTACAGCCTGCTAGGCTTACTTTTACACGTCTACCGTTTATTAATCTGTTTCGTATTTCGTATGCAGCCTACACCCCTAACGCAGCCAGCGGCTCATTCTGACACAAAGACACCAGCCACTTCGTACGCGCTTAAAGTTGGTTTATTTGGTATTGGTCTCGATGCCTACTGGCCGCAATTCGATGGTCTGCAAGCTCGACTACAGGGCTACCTGAGTCAGCTGGCAACGACTATGCAGCGGCCGGACGTCGACATCGTTAACCTCGGCCTCATCGACACACCCGAAAAAGCCATGCTGGCCGGGCACCAGTTCCGACAGGCCGACGTAGATATTATTTTCCTCTACGTAACTACCTACGCGCTGTCGTCTACCGTGTTGCCGGTGGTACGCCGGGCCAAAGTACCCGTCATTGTGCTTAATCTGGCCCCCGAACCAGCCATCGATTACACCTGGTTCAATGCGCTGGGCGACCGCACCCGCATGACCGGCGAATGGCTGGCCTACTGCTCAGCCTGTCCGGTACCCGAAATTGCGTCGGTCTTTAAGCGGTCAAATATCCCCTTCTATCAGGTAACGGGCATGCTTCGGAACGATCCGCTGGCCTGGACCGAGATCGATGAGTGGATCGAAGCGGCTCGCGTGGCCAATATCATGGCGCACAACCGCCTGGGCCTAATGGGCAACTATTACGGGGGTATGCTGGATATTTACGCTAACCTCACACTGCACAGCGCAACCTTCGGCGGACATATCGAAATGGTTGAGGTCGACCAGTTGTCGGCTCTGCGGCAACTGGTATCCGATGAGGAAATTCAACAACGAGTGGCTCTTTTCACCGAAACCTTCGAGGTACAACCCGACTGTCCAGCGGCCGAACTGAAACGGGCTGCCCGCACGTCGGTCGCTCTGGACCGGCTGGTGGCTGAGCTGAACCTGGGCTCTATGGCGTATTATTACAAAGGCACCGGCAACCGGGACGCCGGCCCGACCCCCAATGAAGACACGATGAGTTCGGTTATTCTGGGCAGTTCATTACTGACCGCCCGGGGCATTCCCGTTGCCGGTGAGTATGAGGTTAAAAACGTACAGGCTATGAAAATCATGGACGCATTTGGCGTAGGCGGCTCCTTTACGGAATACTACGCCATGGACTTCACGACTGATGTGGTGTTGATGGGACACGACGGACCGGGGCATATCGCCATTGCTGAAGGCAAAACAAAAGTGCGCCCGCTTCAGGTCTATCACGGTAAAGTAGGAAACGGCCTGTCGGTAGAAATGTCGGTGAAACAGGGACTGGTAACCTTACTCTCGGTTGTCGAAACCATTGACGGCAAGCTACAACTGCTGCTGGCCGAAGGTGAATCGGTAGCGGGGCCGATCCTTGAAATCGGCAATACCAACAGCCGTTATCGGTTCCCGATCGGTGCCCGTCAGTTTGTCAACGACTGGAATAGCCACGGGCCAGCCCACCATTGCGCTGTGGGCGTGGGGCACATGTCGGGTAAGTTAAAAAAGCTGGGCAAGTTGCTGGATGTGGAGGTTATCCAGGTGTGCTGATTGCCACTCCCCTGCTCACTTCGGTAACTTGATCAGATTATGCGTTGGCAGAGGCCCGCCAAACTGCTGAAATCTTCCGCCCGTTACCAAACCACCCAAATCGATAGGCGCAAAGCCCATCGCCTTGACAAGCTGCTTGACATCTTCTTTCGCAGCGGCATCATCGCCCGACAGGAAGATGACCCGTTGGCCCCCGGCTACCTGCGGGTCAGCCGCTAATATAGCGGCATCGAGGGTGTTGAACGCTTTCACGACCCGAGCACCCGGTACATATCCGGCCACGACTTCGCTGGAAGTTTGCTCACCCAGGTCAGCGGGTTTAAACTCCGGGAAAACGATAAAATTGGTAGCGTCAATTACAATACGACCCTCCCAGTCAGGCAGGCTGGCAAGACCATCAGCCAAGTGTGTCCAGGGCAGGGCCAGGAGAACGATGGGAGCCTGTGCGGCTTCGGCAACGGTACCCGCTTTAGCGCCTTCACCCAGCGTTACTACCAGTTCCGTCAGGGACTCCGGTCCCCGGCTGTTGCTGATAATAACCGGATAACCAGCTTTCGCTACGTGCCCGGCAAACGCCTGTCCGATGTTTCCGGCCCCTATAATGCCAATCGTTTTCGTATCCATAATTGATCAGTTGAGGAATCTTGGTAGTAACTAAATTGTCAGGGCCAGACTTCGGTCTGGCCCTGATTCCTTAAAATTCCAGGATCGTCTTTTCAATAATATCGCAGGCTTCGTGCATCTGCTCTTCATTAATAACGAGCGGGGGCGCAAAGCGGATTTTGTCGCCGTGGGTTGGCTTGGTGAGAAGACCGTTATCCTTCAACTTCAGGCAAATTTCCCAGGCCGTTTCCGAACCCAGGTCAGGACGTTCACTAATGACAATGGCGTTAAGCAAGCCTTTACCCCGTACCGACTTCACCAGCTCTGTCTTCTGACTTAACGCTGTCATGCGAGCACGGAAGACTTCGCCCATGGCGGCTGCATTCGCCGTCAATCCCTCATCTTCAACCACCTGAAGGGCTTCCATCGTGACCACACACGCCAGCGGATTGCCGCCGTACGTAGAGCCGTGTTCACCGGGTTTGATGGTCAGCATCACTTCGTCGGAAGTCATCACCGCCGAAACGGGCATGGTACCGCCCGAAAGCGCTTTACCCAGTACGAGCAGATCGGGCTTTATGCCTTCATGATCGCAGGCAACGCGCTTTCCCGTCCGGCCGATGCCCGTCTGAACTTCATCGGCTATAAACAGGACATTGTATTTTGTACATAGCTTCCGCACACCACGCAGATAGCCTTCGTGCGGAACCACAACACCCGCTTCGCCCTGAATGGGTTCGACCATAAAACCGGCAATATTCGGATCACTTTTGAAGGTGTCTTCCAATGCCGTCAGGTCGTCGTACGGAATGACGATATACCCCGGTAGTAAAGGACCGAAATCGTTGGTACTGCTGGGGTCTGTCGACGACGAAATGGCAGCCAGCGTACGTCCCCAGAAATTCCCGGCGGCAAACACGACTTTCGCTTCGTTCTGTGGGATTCCTTTGACTTTGTACGCCCACTTACGGGTTAGTTTCAGCGCTGTTTCGCCCCCTTCGGCTCCTGAGTTCATGATCAGTGCCTTGTCGAAGCCGAAATACTCGCAAAGGTATTTTTCACACAACCCGGTTTTGTCGTTGTAAAAAGCCCGGGAGGTTAGTGTTAATCGCTGGGCCTGCTGAACCATGGCGTTGATAATGCGCGGATGGCAATGCCCCTGGCTCACGGCGCTATAGGCCGACAGAAAGTCAAAATACCGTTTATCGTCGACATCCCAAACGAAGATGCCTTCACCCCGAGACAACACCGCCGGTATGGGGTGGTAATTATGCGCACCGTACTTCCATTCCAGTTGCATAGCCTTATCGGCGGATGAGATGGGCGTTGTTGGTTCGAGTATCATAGTGAAAAGCGGTTAAAATGAATTTGTTGACTAAGCCATTTGTAAGTTTGCAACTAACGGGCGTCACAGTCCGTTGGCTTTCAAAAATACGGTTTCTTCGACAGACGCCCAAAAGCATGACGTTTCGACCACCCAGGAAAAAAATACCCGGTTTAGCCGATGACGATTATTACTACACGCCCGAGGGATACGTCGTTTTTACGGCTGCTTATCACCTCAAAAGAGGCTACTGCTGTAAGAGCGGCTGCCGGCATTGCCCTTATGGATTCAAAAAAAAGGTAGAATGACTTGCAGATTATGAATTATTTAGCCAATTTTGCGCCCTCAAACGGATAACGAGTACGGTAATGGCCAGAGTTTGTCAAATAACAGGAAAGCGCACACGCACGGGAAACAACGTTTCTCACGCTAATAATAAAACCAAGCGTAAATTTTTCCCGAACCTGCAGAAGAAGCGGTTCTTCGTCGAATCAACCGGCGAATGGATAACACTACGAGTAGCTACGTCGGCTATCAAAACCATTAACAAAAATGGTTTGGAAGCAACGCTACAGAAAGCTTACGAGCGCGGTACGCTGACGGTATAGTCTTTCGAAAAATATTCCCCTCAGAGCCTCTTCCGACTGGGAGGAGGCTTTTTGTGTTTGATTATAGTCAGTAAGCGAAGCCCCTTACTAACTTACCGACTTATTAACTGACGACCGTGAAGCTAAACTTCGAAGACCTCATCGTTTTTGAGAATGAGGATTATATATTAATCAATAAACCGCCCCACGTTGCCTCGCTCGACGAGCGAACGACAGACCGGGGCGGGCAGAGCATTCTGCGGCTCGCGAAAGCCTATCACGCTGATGCGCAACTGGGTCACCGACTGGATAAGGAAACGTCCGGTATTCTGGCGATTGCCAAAAATCCAGAGGCTTACCGGCATCTCGCCATGCAGTTCGAACACCGAGAGGTAACGAAACGCTACCATGCCGTAACTAACGGGGTGCATAACTTCGAAGGTATATCGGTGTATTTGCCCATTTCTCCCATTAAAGACGGCACCGCCGTCCGAATCGACCGCGAGAAAGGCAAAGTCGCCGAAACGATTTTTAATACGCTACAAGCCTACCGTACCACAACACTGGTAGAGTGTATGCCGGTTACGGGCCGGATGCACCAGATTCGTGTGCATTTGATGTGTCTTAAAGCACCTATCGTCAACGACCCGACTTACGGCGGAAAACCGGTGTTCCTGTCGGATGTGAAGCGTAAGTTCAACTTAAAGGAGGGTACGGAAGAGTTACCCCTCATTCATCGGGTTGCCCTTCACGCCCACTCGCTCACGTTTGCTTTGCTGGACGGTGAAGAACAAACCTTCGTAGCCCCCTACCCTAAGGATTTTAATGTGCTCGTAAAGCAGTTAGAGAAATTCGTTTAACCCCGCAACTCCGAAGGGTTGACTCCGAATAGCCCCGGATTACATCCGGGGATAGATGGTATGTGGTAGTTGGCGGGAATACTGCTGTAAGAACGGTCTCACTTCCAAACGCCCAGCAACCGCCGGATGATGATGATCTCCCCCACGTGGTAGGCCGTATGGTCGGCGATAAGCAGAGCTTCGCGAAGCAGATTCTGGCCGTCGCCATGTTCGAAAGGCACGTATAGATCACGTTCCGGGTCGTTCAGCAATTCAACAAACGCATCCCGGTCCTGTTGAATTTGAGCCAGTGCCTGCTGCCAGGCAGCCTCGTCGTCGGGTGCCGGTTCCTGGGTCCAGTAGCCCGATGGCCAGGGTGGCGACTGGTGCGTGGCATCGCGGGAAAATTCGAGAATATCCCATTGAGCAATTCGGATATGGTCAACCAGTTGCCAGATGGTGTACGGCAGCTTATCGGGCTTTATGCCCCGCAGGCCAGCCGGTAAGTCATTCACGGCATCATCAAAAGACTGATGAGCGTTGCTGCCCGTCAGTAAAGAAATCAACTGCTTCCGTACAGCCGAATTTATATCAGTAACCGATTGGCTAGATGGTATCATGATCAGATTGGGTTTTATTAGCTAACTACCCATTTTGGGGTAAAGGGTTTGACTTTTTCTGACAAAAGATACCAGGATACAGTTATACCTGCATGAAAGCGATCATCATCACTCAACCCGGCGATAGCTCAGTTCTGGCCTTAGAGGAGCAAGCCACCCCAACACCAGCATCAGGCCAGGTGCTCATTCGCGTACGGGCTGCGGGCGTCAACCGAAGCGATATTCATCAACGAACGGGGGGCTACGGTGCCGATCCGTCGGGTCAGATTCCGGGTCTGGAAGTAGCCGGCATTGTGGAAAGCTGTGGTCCCGACGCCACTCGCTGGCGGGTTGGCGATGCCGTTTGCGCCCTCATCAGCGGGGGCGGTTATGCCGAATACGTAGCTGTGGATGAACGCCATTGCCTGCCCGTACCCGACAACCTCAGCTTTATCGAAGCCGCTTCGTTGCCCGAAACGATCCTGACGGTCTGGTCGACGGTTTTCCAGTGGGGGCAGTTGTCGGAAGGCGAAAATTTTCTGATTCACGGCGGCAGCAGCGGCATTGGCGTAACAGCTATCCAACTCGCCAAAGCCTTTGGAGCCAACGCCTATGCTACGGCAGGCAGCGACGACAAAGGTGCCTTCTGCGAACAATTGGGGGCCATTAAGTGCGTCAATTACAAAAAAGAGGACTTCGAGGAGTCACTAAATGACGTCGATATCAACGTCATTCTGGACATGGTTGGCGGTGACTATACCCCAAAAAATCTGCGTCTGCTCGCTCCCGACGGGCGACTTATGTTTATCAACGCCATGCAGGGTGCCGACAGTCAGATTCACATCCCGACGCTGATGCAGAAGCGCATCACCATCAGCGGCAGCATGCTCAAACCCCGTGACGCCGATTTCAAAGCCGCCCTTACCGCTGAGGTTGAAAAGCAAGTCTGGCCACTGGTAACGATCGGTCAGCTAAAACCCGTCGTCTACCGCAGCTTTCCCTTGGCCGAAGCCGCCAAAGCACAGGACCTCATGGCTAGCAGTGAGCACATTGGTAAGATTATATTGGAAGTACCTTGAAAACCACGTCCCAACCCCGAAGGGGTTGACGCTGGATAACCCCGGATGCAATCCGGGGACAGATGGACAGGGACATGGAACGGGGATAGACACGAACATAGGCTAGTAGCTTGATCGTAATCATGGCCTACCACACAGTCACCCCCCCGTCGGGGTTGCACAATTACCCACATAGCCAATAACCCCGGACTAACGCCCGGGGTTATCTACTGTTAACCCTTTCAGGGTTGCAATTCGACACACTAAATCTCCGTACCTTCCTCAATCGGTTCTGGTACATGGTTCCCCGACGAATCCAGCGGAGCTGGGCGGGGACGTTTGCGGTTAACCAGGTAGAACAGGGGCGGGATGATCAGCGGGGCGAAAAACAGCGTCGTGGTCAGACCACCGATGATGACCGTCGCCAGGGGACGCTGCACATCGGAGCCGATACCGCTTGAGATAGCCGCTGGCACCAGACCGATGATCGCGACCACCATGATCGCCATAATGGCCCGAAACTGCTCCTGCGCCGTTTCGATGGTAACGTCCTTCAATGACTTTGAACTACTCATCAGGTTTCGGTTTAGCGCCGATACGAGCAAAACGCCCGCCATCACCGAAATACCGAAGATCGACACGAAGCCCACACCCGCCGATACGTTGAAATTATACCCCCGCAACAGTAAGGCTCCGATACCACCCGCCAGCGCAAACAGCAGACAGGTGAGTGTTAGTAGCGTATCGCGGACGTTGCCGTAGAGCATGAACAGAAACAAGAACACAACGACAATGGTCAGCGGGATAGAAATGGCCAGTTGACCGCCCGCTCGTTCAAGGTTTTCGTACTGACCGCCGTAAATGACGCTGTAGCCTTCGGGAATTTTCACGTGCTGGCGTACCTTCTCGCTGATCTCCTTCACAAATCCGCCTTGGTCGCGGCCACGAATGTTTGTTCTGACCGTCACCATCCGTTTGCCGTTGATCCGGTAAATATTCGTCTGGCCCTGCACATAATGGATATCGGCGAGTTCGCTCATGGGAATCAGCGCCCCTGTGGCCGAAGGCACCTGCAATAACCGAATCGCGTCGATACTACCCCGGCTTTCGGGGGTGAAGCGCACGACAATGTCATAGCGTTTCGCTTCATCGTAAATATTTCCGATAGCTTTACCGCCAATGGCCGCTTCGATCATGTTCTCGATTTCAGCCACGTTAATACCATAGCGGGCGGCCGCCGGGCGGTTAATATTGATCGCTAACTGGTCCTGTGGTCCCTCCTGCTCAATGTTTACCGATACGGCTCCGTTCATGCCTTTTACCAGAGCCGCAATGCTATCGGCTTTGGCCCGCATCAACGTCAGGTCATTCCCGACGACCGAGATAGCCAGGTCGGCCGCGCTGCCGGTCACGATTTCCATCACCTGATCGATGATGGGCTGACCCGATGAAAAGAACGCGCCCGGAAAGGCTTCCTGCAATTTGCTTTGCATAGAGCGCACAATTTCTTTTTTCGAAATCGTATCCGACCAGGTGCTGTAATCTTTCAGGCCCACCAGAATTTCGGTCCGGTCGGTGGGAAAGGGGTCGGTGCCGTCGTCGTTGCGCCCCGACTGGGTGATGACAAAACTGACCGGCTTATAACTGCTGATGATCTCCCGAATCTTGGGCGCAATCTTCGCATTTTCCTGAATCGTGATGCCCGACGGCATGAAGGCCCGCATGAAAATAGAGCCCTCGTCGAGTTCGGGCAGGAACTCCGTACCTAGTTTCAGACCAAAGCCAATCATGACCAGCACAACCGTCATACCCACACCCACAACGACTGCTGGTGCTTTGAACAGCGTCGATTTCAATAACCACTGATACCCCCTTTCCAACGGCGACAGCAGGAAATTTTTATGCTCTTTTAGCGGCTTGCCATCCGGTGCGAGTGCCTTACGGAAAGCGAACGAAATGAGCACCGGAATAATCGTCAGAGCACAAATCAACGAGCCAATTACCGCAAAGGATAACGTCAGCGCCATTGGACTGAACAGTTTACCTTCAACCCGCTGCATCAGTAGAATGGGCATATAAGCCAGAATAATGATAGTGACGGAGAAGAAAATCTCCCGCGCCACTTCCCCTGCCGAGCGGGCCGTCACGTTCACGATACCCTGATTTCGGTCGGCTGGGCCGGAAGATCGGTATCGCCTGATGAGGTGTTCGGCCATTACACTGGCTCCGTCTACGATGATTCCGAAGTCGATAGCGCCCAACGACAGTAGGTTGGCCGGAATACCGACTAGTTTCATCAGGATAAACGCGAACAGCAGCGAAAACGGAATGGTGACTGTTACGACTAGAGCCGCCCGCAGGCTACCCAGAAACAACACGAGCAGAATGGCAACAATCGAAATCCCTTCGATAAGCGTATGCGCCACCGTTTCCAGCGAGTGGTCGATCAAAAAGCCCCGGTCGTACAGTATTCGCAGATGAACCCCTTTGGGCAATTCGCGGGCTTCGAGGTCGGCGATTTTCTCCTTGAGTAACTCCAGCACCTCGCTTGGGTTCTCACCCCGACGCAGCAGAACTATCCCTTCGGTAGCCCCAACCACGTCCAGCTTTTCGTCCGGAATCCGATAGCCTAAAATACCCGATGGCGAAGGCGGATTGATTTCGACGCTGGCCACGTCGCGCACCAGAACGGGCACGCCCTCATTGGCCTTCAGGACAATGTTCTGTACATCGTCGGGCGATTTAAGTGCACCCAGTCCCCGCACGGCAAAACCCTGTCCACCGCGCGAAATGACGTTGCCACCCGTGTTCTGGTTGTTTTTCTGAACGGCATCAATCACATCCTGCAAGGTCAGACTGAACTTGCGGAGCTTGGCCGGATCCGGTATGACTTGATACTGCTTGATAGGCCCACCGAAAGTCGTTACATCGGCCAGACCGGGAACCTGGAGCAGTTGCGGGATGATTACCCAATCCTGCAAATCGCGCAGTTGCATGGGCGTCATGCTGGCCGGAGCTTCAATGACATAGCGATAGATTTCACCGACAGCGGTTGTCAGCGGGGCCAGTTCGGGTGCGACGCCATCAGGCAGTTGCGCGCCCGTGAGCCGTTCCATAACCTGCTGGCGGGCGAAGTAATCGGTAACGGTTTCGTCAAAGTTCAACTGCACGACAGATAACCCAAAGATCGTCCGCGACCGGCGATCCGTAACGTGCGGTACGCTGTTGAGTACCCGCTCGATAGGGATCGTCACCTGTTGTTCCACTTCCTCAGCCGCGCGGCCATCGTATTTGGCAATCACAATGACGTTGGTATCGGCAATATCGGGGTACGCTTCAATCTTCAGCAGTTTGAAGCACCATAACCCCAGCCCCATAATCGCCACCGCAAGACCAACGATGACCCAGCGGTTTTTGAGGGAGAATATTATTAGTTTCTGAATCATTTCGTTTCGTCTAGGCCAAGCTCCCGCTTGGCCCAGACATCAATACCCAAAGCTTAAGCCTTTCAGTTGCAGAACGTTGGCCGTAACTACCTGGTCGCTTTCTTTCAAGCCGTTTTGCACCACCACCCGGTCTTCCCGCTGCTGGCCGAGTTCGACCGGTCGCCGTTCGATCACCTGAGGAGCGGTTCGGACAAAGACGTAATCGCGTCCCTGTACGGTTACGATGGCATCGCGCGAGACGGTTATATATTGTCCTGACTCTTTTATCCCAAATTCGGCGGTGGCAAACATGCCCGCTTTCAGTCGTCCATCTGGGTTAGCTACGGAAATACGCAGCTTTATCTGGCGGGTGGTGTTATCCACATAATCATTTACATTGTCGATCCGACCGGCAAACCGCTCGTTCGGAAAAGCAGTGAAGTTTAACGTACAGTTTATTCCGCGCCGAATGCTGCCAAACTGATTCTCCGGAATTTCGCAGACAACCAGAATGGTGTTGGGCCGTGCGGTACGCAGCGCTTCGGGGTCGAAACCCGCCAGTTTAAGCGTTGCTTCGTCCGAAATAATGGCGGCTTCTTCGTTGGCCAGTTGGGTTTGCGCTTCGATCACCTCCTTGCCCGAAGCGGCCCCGTGTGCCTGTAAATCCTTCACCCGTTCCAGATTGCCACGCTCCGTCTGAATATTGATCCGGTGTTGCAAAATGGCTGTATAGTTATCGGACAGGCCCGAATCATCGAATAACACAAGCCGCTCCGCCGGATTTTCACTTGACCGCACCACCATGGCCGCTACGTGACCAGGAGCCGAAAATTCGGTATGGATAGCTCCCGAACGAGCAGGCTGCGTCGAGAATGCTCGCATCATCACCGAATCCGGAAAGCTGATACGGACGCCATCGGTACTGATGGTTGGGCGGGGCGGAGCCGTAATAACCGGCTTGGGCTTGTTTTTGCAGGCAACCGTCAGGAGAGCCAGTAAGACTACAGAATGAAATTTCATACTCAGTACGTGTTGATTTGCCCGGTTGCGTACAGCAGCCGGACGTAGTTTTGGCGGTGTGTATAAAGGGCTTGGTAATAGGCGGTTTGGGTATCGAACCACGACGTTTGGGCCTGAAGCAGGTCAATTAGAGTGGTGGCTCCACGCAAATAGGCATAGCGGACAGACGCCAGCACGCGGTCGGCATCGCGCCGGATACCTACATAGCGGTCGATGTTCTGACGACTGGTGGCAAAGGACTGATAAGCCGTTTCTACCTCCGACCGTATCCGTGCCTGTACCAGTTTAGTGGCCTGCCCGGCCTGTTCCTGTAATACCCTCGACTTCTGTATTTCACCCTGATTGCGGCTATAGACCGGCAATTCGAGGGTCAGGAAAACGCCTGCGTAGGGCACGGCATTCTGGGGGTTCCAGATCAAGCCCGCTTCGTTACGAGGTTTGGCCAGTACTTGCTGAAGGTCGACATTACGCCGGGCCGTTTCCAAATTGGCTTCGGCCACACGCACGTCGGTTCGGGACGTAGCCGCGATCCGCAACAGGCTGTCGGCGCTGGCGGTTATCGTCGGGTACAGGCTCAGCGGGTTTGTAAAAGCAGGACTGATAATGGAGTCATTCAGCGCCACATTGATGCTATCGGCCACACCAACCACGAGCCGCAGTTCGTTCAGTCGGTTGCGTACGTCCTGCTGGGCCGTGCGGGTCTGGATGTCGTACTGATCCGATATAAGTTGTGTCCGGGTAAGGTCGGTTTCGGTAATGACCAGATTTTTAAGCCGTACCTTATTCAGTTGCACCAGTGTGTCGACGTTAGCCTTAGCCCGCTGGAGCAGCGCCAGTTGTACACGTGCATACCACGCATCGAGGTACCGGTTAGCCGCATCGAACAGTATGCCCCGCTCGGTTTCGGCCACGCTCTGCACTGCCAGATTGGTACTGGCTTCGGCAAAGCGGTTTCGATACAACCGTTTGTTATGAATATCGAATTCCTTCGTAGCCTGAAGCCAGAACTGCCGGCGCTGACGGTTCAGCACGCTAACCCCTTCAGCGCCGGGCATCGGGACTGATACACCCGCTGGTTGCGCCAGTTGAAAAAGGGTCTGATTGTTTAAAACCGGGTTTGGCCGCAAGTTGGCCGTTACCTGATCGGCCTGAGCCGCATTGACGTTTAACCGTTCAACACGCAAAGCCGGACTATTTTCGCGTACCTGCTGCAGCGTTTGCCGCAAGGTAAGCGTCGTCTGGGCAGATGCCATGAAACCGGCACCCATACACCCAAGATATAGGGTTAATTTTCGCAGATTCATTCGTTGTCAGGGCCTCAATAGGCTAACACTTCAGGTGCCCTAAAACGGTAAAATTGCGATTAAAACACTGTAAAATAGCAATTAAAAAATAGTTAAATATACTTAGTCGCAAAATAAGGTTGACCTATGAGGCAAGGACCCTAACGATCTCAGTAATCTGTTTACCAGATTGTTTCCTGCGAAAACAGCCTGTTTGTTACTTACGTTTATCAGCTTTCCCAAACTTCGTTCCGAAGAAATCGCCTTTGTTCCAAACCGGGCGCTGGTCGGCCTGAGCGGTTAGATAGCCGACCAGAAATTGCAGTTGGGCATGTTTGCCTGCCGCATTGAAGTCGAATGGCTGGTTCATGTCATCCTGTGGAGTGTGGTAGATAGTGGCCCGCCAGTCGAGGTTCAGTTTGGTTCCGTTGAGGTCGGGATTACCCGTTTGCGAACCACTTTTGATGAACAGCGCCGGAATGCCCTGCCGTACAAAGCTGAAGTGATCACTGCGCATAAATACGGTTTGCTCAGGGATCGGATCAGGACTAATGCCTACTCCCAGAAACCCGGCGGCTTGCCTAACCGGGGTATTCAGGCTCGAATGCTCCGCGCCATAGGGGACAATATCGAGCAGCGGATGGAAGAAAAACGGCATATCCAGCGTCGAATTGGCCACGATATTGCTCTTCGGCACGGTCGGGTTACTGGCGAAATAATCCGAACCCAGCAGTCCCATTTCTTCTCCGGTAACACCCACAAACAAAATCGAACGACGGGGCGCTTTGGGCAGTGAGGCAAATAAGCGGGCCGTTTCGAGGTTGATGGCCACACCCGATGCGTTGTCGTGGGCACCGTTATTAATCGAATCACCTTTCACGACCCGACCAATGCCCAGGTGATCTAGGTGGGCGACGAACACGACGTACTCATTTTTCAGTACCGGGTCGGAGCCGGGTAACATCGCCACCAGATTCAGTCCGGCTACGTCCTCCACCACATCGGTCTGCGCTTTCATATGTACCGACACATTGAGCGGGAATGCCTGAGGCACATTTTTCTGCGCCTTGGCAAACATCTCCCGGATGGGGGTGCCCGCATTAGCAAAGAGCAGCCGGGCGGTTGAATCACTCAGCGAAGCCGAAGCCTGTATACCCGGGTAGGTACGCTGCGGATGTCCCTGCTTATCCACCCAACGATACACACCCTGCCGGGCGCGGGGTGCTGCCGTTTCAATACGGTTACGCAAGTCGGTAGGCAGATTGAACGCCAGCGTACCAATGGCCCCGTGCGCCACGGCGTTCTCGGCTTTGGCCGACGAATAATACGCCCGCTGGTTGGATGGAAAAGTAGACGGTGCCCCGTTCAGGAAGGCGACAATTTTCCCTTTTACGTCGATGCCGGTATAATCATCGTACCCCAGTTCGGGCGCGGTAACGCCAAAGCCGACAAACACGACCGGAGCGGTAAGATCACTGGTGGCATGATCGGGCGCTGGGCTGTAAATAAACTGTTTCCCGTAGGCAAGGGATTGCTCCTTTCCATTAAAAATCAGCGCCAGCGTACTATTATCCTCGCGCACAGCCCACCGCCGAAGCGGTACATTCTGCTTGTAGGTATTATTTTCTCCGGCGGGTTTCAGGCCAAGGGCTTTAAACTGTGCCATCACATACTCGGCCGCCATGGCAAAACCCGGTGTTCCGGGCTTGCGGCCTTTCAACGAGTCGTTTGCCAGAATACGCATGTGGTTACGAATGGCGTCGGGCCGTACGGTCTGAACAACGCGCTGGGCATCGGCTGGAATATCACTTGACTGAGCCGTGGCTGCATGAGCAGCAAACAGACTACACAGAAGAGAAAGAGAAAAACGCATGTTGGCGGAGTGACGAAAACAGAACAAATAGCTAAAATAAGCGACGGTTCGCCCAGATCAAACTTTACCGTCACTTCCGTGGTATATAGTGATTAAATGATTCAACGGAGTAAACGATTGTATCTTCGCCCCACAAAGGAACACAGCCGGTATTCACTTCTTGAGATATGTGTCTCAACTGATCGATCATGAATAAAATCCCCGTACTTATTGACTGCGACCCCGGCCACGATGATGCTGTGATGTTACTGCTGGCATTTGGCAGCGGCCTGTTCGATATCAAAGCGATTACCAGCTCGGCGGGAAACCAAACGCAGGAAAAAACGCTCAAAAACGTGATGCGTATTATCGAGTTGATTGGTGCCGATATTCCGGTCTACCGGGGAGCCGACAAACCCCTTTTTCGCAAGCTGATCATCGCCGACAATGTTCACGGTGAAATGGGAATGGATGGCCCTGTATTGCCCGAACCAACCTTACAGCACCAACCGCTGTCGGCAATTGAAGCGATGGCGCAGATTTTGGCCAGGAGTGACGAGAAAATAACCATCGTTCCAACCGGCCCGCTCACCAACATTGCTACATTTCTGCTGGCTTACCCGCACCTCAAACCGAAGATCGAACGTATCTCGCTGATGGGGGGCGGAGCTTTCCGGGGAAATATTACCCCCACGGCCGAATTCAATATCTTCGTCGACCCCGAAGCGGCCGCCATCGTGTTCAAGTCGGGCGTTCCGATTACTATGTGCGGACTCGATGTGACGCATAAAGCGCTGGTCTTTCAGGAAGACATTGACCGATTCAGAGCCATTGGCAATAAGTCGGGTAAGGTGGTGGCCGAGCTGATGGATTTCTTTTCGATCTATTACCGGCGCGAACGTCCCGAGCTGGAAGGTGGGGCCGCCCTTCACGATCCCTGTGCCATCGCGTGGCTGATCGACCCGTCGATGTTCACAACCAAACTCTGTTATGTCGATGTGGAAGTGGCCGGTACGTTAACGGCTGGCACCACAGTTGTCGATTTCTTCAATGTGCTGAAGCAAGCGCCAAACGTCGATTTTGTGTATGACATCGACCGGGCGAAATACATCCAACTGATTTACGACGCCGTGAAGGTGCTGCCGTAAAGTGTTTTTTGACAAGGTTAACATGATTGACTAAGCTCGTGTGGTGTCAGTTTCTCAAAACTGACACCATAGCTGGCCACGGTCTCATGGCCATCGACAATCAAAACCAGGGTCTGCGCACTTTAAACGACCGTTTCAGGCCGCTGATGAGCAGCAGTGCCCCTAATATTCCGAAAATGAGGGCCAGCGTGGTTATGCCCAGGATGGCGAATACCACGGCTACCAGAATGACGAATACCGACGCTTTCAGCTTCCAGCTGATGCGCTGCCACCAGTTTAGCTCGGGACGTAGTTTCATGCCCAGACTCTGCCGAATCTGATTCCCTAACTTCAATTTTTTCTTGGGCTTTGGTCCCGGCTGCTGATCGGTTGTACGCGTTTCCAGTACCGACAGTAGTGTATTAACCCGCTGCATCCGGTGTTCTATACGGTTGGCCGTCGTTTGTCCAGATTGTACAGTCCGGCTGGCGACGGCAGGGCTTGCCGGATTTGGCACCTGAGCCATTGGCATAGTCGATTGCTCTCCTTCCTCTACCAAAAGGGAGTTTGTCTGCTCAATAGAAACCTCACCCGTTGGGGCAACATCCGTTGGGGCAACATCCGTTGGGGCAACATCCGTTGAGGCAACATCCGTTGGGGCAACATCCGTTGGCTTATGTTCTTTACTCTCCGCTCTTTTTGTGACGAGCCTGGAAGCCGCCGGGTGCGCTGTTGGTTGAAAATACGCCACGGGACGCTGGCAGGACGAAAAGAAAAGGCATGACGCAGCAGCAAACAGGGCAATGGTGTTCCTCATCAGGTTAAGGGTTGTTCGAACGTAATCGGCAAAACGCAAAATCCTCTTTACAACGAACTGTACAGGGTGGTTAATATGATTTGTCGGAAAACTTTCATGTAGTACCGACGGTTCGACGCATCGACGGTCAGTACTTTACAAAACGTTACTACAGGTATGAAGAACAGCTGATTTGCCTGTACGGGGCAAGCTTTTCTCAAATCTGTTTATGAGTCGACTCTTGTTCCTTTCACCGCTTATCCTGCATTCGAATCGTTTTGCCAACGAACAAGGCCCCGAAGGCTGTAACTATGACGAAGCTAAAGTGGGTACCTAAACCCTGCCCGATCCACTAAAAAACGAGCCTGGGAAAGAGGTTAAGGCCAAAGCTGACTGGCGCAACCGGCGGGCCAAACGCCTAAACCTGTTTGCTGAAAATGGATATGGTCAAATAACCGCCAACCCCGTTAAGCTGCATTTTCAGACAACTTCGGTCGATGCCTCAGCGCTGAATGGGCTGGCTGTCCATAAACAGGTGCCCATTTTCTTCGACGCTGTTTATAAAAACAAGGCAACGGAAAGGCCCGATGCTGGTACGGCGAAACCGTTGCCCGAATAAACACCAGCTTTTCGCACTGGTTTGCCCCTCAACACAAAACCTATAACAAACGCGTAACCGACTTACCCGTCGATCAGCACGAGCAGCTACTGGCCCTTGTCGCTCAACGACCGCTGTACATGGCCAGTGCTGACGGCGGACCAATGGTCGGACCTGAAGGGGGAGCTTCTGGGTGCGCTTCATACCAAACCGGTTTACCAGTTGTACGGCAAAGCCGGGCTGGGTACAACATCTTTTCCGGCCGTTGATAAACCCATTGGTAAAACCGTTCGCTACTATGACCGAACCGAAAAACATGATGTAACGGATTACGATTGGGAGCAATACCTGCGCTTTGCGGATGAATTAGTCCGATAGGTCTGCCTACCTTTACGGTATGATTCACGAAAATGACCCACGACCCTGGCAGGTCGAGCAATCGGAATACATCCACAATCTACCGTGGTTCACCGTTCGGAAAGACGCCATCCGCATGAAAAATGGCGGGACCATTCCCAATTATTTTGTCTTTGAATACCCTAGCTGGATTAATGTCGTTGCCGTCACAACCGACAATCAACTGGTCTTGATCCGGCAATATCGCCATGCCATTGCGGGGGTTCACTATGAACTCTGCGCGGGTGTGGTCGACCCGAATGAAGAACCGCTCGTAGCCGCCCAGCGCGAATTGCTGGAAGAAACGGGTTTTGGTGGCGGTGAGTGGAAATTGCTCATGACGCTTTCGGCCAATCCGGGCACGCATTCCAACGTAACCTACGCTTATCTAGCCACGGGTGTCGAGCTGAAACAGGCCCAACAGCTGGAGTCGACGGAAGAGATAACCGTACACATTGTCTCACCCGAACGGGCACTGGAAATCATCAACACAGGCGAGATGATGCAGTCGCTGCACCTGGCCCCTTTGTTGAAATACCTCCTAAACCGCACGGGCGGCCCTGCGGGATTCTAGCAAGATTTAAAAGATTAAATAAGATTGATGACATAAACGATGATGTACAAGATACTATAATACAGCAGTTGATGCGAACATTCATGTAATCTATTGATAGCCCTTAGCGTCGACAAATTGATTACACCCGTATCTTTGTTGTCCCAAAATTCATCAGCATCTACTATCCTTACTGCTATTACCTAATGGTATTGCTCTCAATGAGTCAATGTCATTAATCTTGAAAATCCTTCAAATCTTGTTAAAATCTCGGTTGTGATAATACCCCTCGCCCAACGCGCTGACCAAACGCAGGAATATTATTTTTCAGTAAAACTGGCCGAAGTTCGTCGTTTACTGGCGGCTGGCCATGATATTATTAACCTAGGCATTGGTAACCCCGATCTGATGCCTTCGGCCAATACAATTGATGCGTTGATCAAGTCGGCGCAGCAACCGACTTCGCACGGCTATCAACCGTATAAAGGCACGCCGGGGATGCGGCAGGCCATTGCCAATTTTTACCGGCATACCTACGGCGTCGCGCTTGAGCCGGACACCGAAATTCTGCCGCTGATCGGTTCAAAAGAAGGCATTACGCATATTTCGTTAACGTTTCTGAATGAGGGCGATGGCGTGCTGGTTCCTGAACTGGGCTACCCCGCCTACCGGGCAGTAAGCGCGATGGTGGGCGCAACCGTCCGCGAATACCCGCTGCTGGAACATGGCGGCTGGCAACCTGACTGGGAAGCTCTGACCGATTTAGTGTCGGCCAACCCGACGAAAATTCTATGGATGAACTACCCGCACATGCCCACTGGCGCACCGGCTACCCGTGCCCTGTTTGAGCGGGCGGTTCGTTTTGCCCACGACCATAAACTTCTGCTTGGCCACGATAACCCATATAGCCTGATCCTCAACAAAAAAGCACCGATTAGTCTGCTCTCCATTGATGGCGCTAAAGACGTGGCTATTGAGTTGAACTCCCTCAGCAAGTCGCACAACATGGCGGGCTGGCGGATTGGCTGGATGGCAGGCGCCAAAGCCTACGTGGATGCCGTGCTAACCATCAAAAGTAACGTCGACTCAGGGCAGTTTAAGCCCCTGATGGACGCGGCTACCGAAGCGCTCACCAATTCCGACGACTGGCATCGGGAACGCAATGCCGTGTATCAGGGGCGGCTGGATGCCATTCACGCGTTTCTGGATACACTGGGCTGCACCTACTCCACCGATCAGGAGGGTCTGTTCATTTGGGCCAAACTCCCCGACTCGGTAGCATCTGCGGAAGATCTGGTCAACGACCTGCTCGTTTCCAAACATGTGTTCATTGCCCCCGGCTTTATTTTCGGGCCAAAAGGAAATCGGTACGTGCGGGTGTCGCTGTGTATGCCGAAGGAGCGTATTGAAGAGGCAATAAGACGGCTAAACCCGGATTGGTATAATTGACCTGATAGACTATGATTTTATTTCTTTGATTCGGTTGTTTCTAATGATCAGGCCTTTATGTATCCTGATCTGAATAACTTTGTTTTTGCGGTGATCTACTATTGATTGCAGCCAATTGAAGCAATCTGTAGACAATCACATAGATAATAAAGTCAGAATGTAAATACTCCGAATTAACCGAACTGATTATCAGCTTTCGAACGAGTAGCAGCACTATATAACAGCTCATAAAATCACAAACCAAGTTATTATTCAGCTAATCATAGCCTGGCAGCAAAGCATAATTAGGCTATTATTCAGCTGATCATAGCCTGTTAAAAAAATCATAAAAATCCCGGTTCAGATGGTTGTCAGTATAATTGGAATAGGCTTACTCGGCGGCTCGTTTGCGCTGGCCGTTCGTGAAAAATACCCGAAAATGCGGTTCATCGGTGTCGATACATCGCCCGTAAATGGACAGTTGGCAATGGCAAAAGGCATTGTAGACGACGTAATGCCTTTACCCGAAGCCATTGCCCAAAGCACACTGGTCGTACTGGCAACACCTGTCAATGTCATCATCGACATGCTGCCCGCCGTTCTCGATCACCTGCCGCCGGGGGCAACCGTCCTGGATCTGGGCTCCACTAAAGGGCTTATTTGCGACGTGGCCGATGCCCATCCCAAACGGGCCCAGTTCGTAGCCGCTCACCCTATGGCAGGTACCGAAAACTCTGGACCGGGGGCCGCCTTCAAAGAACTTTTGTTTGGTAAAAACCTCATCATCTGCGACCGCGAAAAAAGTCACCCCGACAGCCTTACCCTTGCCGAAAGCCTGTTTCGGGATGTGGGCATGAAGTTGTTTTACATGAATCCACAGGAGCATGATTTGCACCTCGCCTACGTATCGCATCTGAGCCACGTGAGTGCCTTTGCCCTTGGCCTGACGGTACTGGAAAAAGAAAAAGACGAGCAGGCCATCTTCGACATGGCCAGTACCGGCTTCAGTTCTACGGTGCGGCTGGCCAAAAGCTCGCCCGCCATGTGGGCACCTATCTTCGACCAGAACCGGCAAAACGTATCGCAGGCGCTGGCCGATTACATCGACTTCTTGCAGCAGTTCAAGCAAATCATCGACGATCAGGACGTAACCAATTCTCTCGATTTCATGCAGCGGGCCAACGTCATCCGGCGCGTACTGGATGGGATTGAGAAACGGTAACATCACAAAAACTTGATAATGCAACTTATCCAAAACGTGTTTCTGTTAGTTACTATACAGTATTTAGGAAATCAGTATCCTGACTGCTTATTCAACAACAAGAAACACTCATGCAAGCAAGCGATCAACAACCCGCTCTACAGGCCGGTACAATTACTATCGGTGGCGATTTAACCGTTAACAGAATGGCTTACGGAGCCATGCGCATCACCGGCGACGGCATCTGGGGACCACCTAAAGACCACGATGAAGCCATTCGGGTGCTGCGCCGTACCCTCGAACTGGGCATCAACTTTATCGACACTGCCGACAGTTACGGCCCGCACGTATCGGAAGAACTAATTGCCGAAGCCCTGCACCCCTACCCGGATGGTCTGGTTATCGGAACAAAAGGTGGTTTGCTGCGCACAGGCCCGAACCAATGGCCGGTCGATGGGAGCCGCAAACACCTCGAAGAAGCCCTGAACGGCAGCCTGAAACGCCTGAAATTAGACCGGATTGACCTGTATCAGCTTCACCGCTTCGATGATAAAGTACCCTCTGAGGAATTCCTCGGTTTTTTGAAAGAAGCCCAGCAACAAGGTAAAATCCGGCATATTGGTTTGTCGGAAGTTGGCATCGAGCAGATTGAAGAGGCCAAACAATATTTCGAGGTTGTTTCTGTTCAGAACATGTACAACTTCGGGCAGCAACGCTGGAATAATGTACTGAAATACTGCGAGCAGAACAACATCGCCTTTATCCCCTGGTACCCACTCAATGCCGGTGATGTAGCCGCCGAAAATGCGATTAAAAAAGTTGCAGAACGCCACGGTGCTACAGATTATCAGGTCGCGCTAGCCTGGTTACTGGCTGCATCACCAGTCATGTTGCCCATTGCCGGAACCTCATCCGTAAAACACCTGGAAGAGAATATTAAAGCGGCTACCATTAAGCTGACGGATGAAGATTTTCAGGATATGCCCTTACCTAAGTAAGCATCAGTCGTTGACTAAAAATATTGTTTAGAAACTATCTAAACTAATTCATGCGTTGTATCTTTGTTCATCCATTTAGAGCAACGGTGAGTAAGGACGTAACGACAACACTTCAGGAAGTATTCCGCACTGATAAAGGTGCTGTTTATCAGTGCGATACCAGTAATCGATTGGTACTGGAATTCTGGGATACACATACCTATCTATCGGCTCGCGATTTTGCCCAGTTCCGGCGCATGGTCCAAACGGTCGACCTTAGGCAAATGGCATTAAGCACAGCCGCAGCCGACGATGTTGAAATCCTGACACTGCCCCGTTCTGAGCGGTGTTATGTGCTCACCCTTTGTGAGGTCGTGCATTTGCGGGAATTGCTTGCCGGTGCCCGGCTTATGCTGGAGCTGAACTCAATGTTGCGGGAATGCGGCTGTTCAATGACTAATTACGTTTAATAGACTTTACCTCAGGTTTTCTACAATTGAACCGACTGTTTAACAACAGTCGGTTTTTTTTCGTTGTTTTGTTACCATAAATTTCTCACCGCAAACAGTCACTCATTATGAAAGACTTGGCACGATTACGCAGTTCCGTAAAGGAAAGCGTTGAGCTGGCACTGAACCAGCAGATACAGATGGAAATGATTTCATCGTCGAAATACCTGGCCATGGCTGGCTGGTGCGACCGCAATGGTCTCGACCACTGTGCAGGCTTCTTTTACAACCAGTCGGAAGAAGAACGGAAGCACGGCATGAAGCTCTTTCATTACCTGTGCGACCAGGGCGGCACGGCTTTTTCGCCCGAGATTCCAGCCGTCAGTCAGGAGTTCGATACACTTCGTTCGGTGTTTGAAGGTGCCCTCGATCAGGAGATTGCCGTAACGGATTCCATTAATCGAATCATTGGCATTTGCCGTCGGGAAGGTGATTACGCAACCGAAGAGCTGCTGAAATGGTACGTGAAGGAACAAATGGAAGAGGAATACATTGCCCGTCGCTGCCTCGAACTCATCGACCAGATTCCATCGGATCAGGTTTACTACCTCGACAAAAAACTAGCCAGCGTTACCTACGACGGCAATCCCTTCGAGTAATTGCTTCGTTAGCCGGATATATGCAAAACCCACCCATTTAAGGTGGGTTTTTGCGCTAAAATGGCTTCAACAAACGCCATATCTCCAAGATATAGCGTTTGTTGAAGCCATTTTCTCACTTTAGTATCTGGCTTCCATCCGGTTGATACAGATATCGGAACGTATAATATCGGGCTACATTGGTCGACGTTGGTGTTATTGCCCCCCCCTGATAATAGCTTAGTATTTCCATCTTGGCGTACTTGCCATCGCCCGTGCGAATGATCAGTACTTTGCCGGGTATGGCCGAAATAATATTTGTCGTCGGCTCGTAATTGTACCAGCCTTTACCCGAGCTTGCCGTTATAGCCAGTTGCGTAGCACTTTGGTCCTGTGCAAACGTAGCCGACGCGGGCACCGTGGATATTTCATCAAACGTTCCCGTATGCACGTAAGCGCCCCCCTGCCCGGTACGGATTGCGCCACCGTTTACAATAATCATTGTTCCCCGAAAGCCAACGTCCCATTTATTCGTTGCCGAATCGGTGTTCGCGACCTGTTTATTGTCTTTGAAACTGAACAGGGTGAATTTACCGGTTGCAGCAACCGGCTGTTGCCCGCTGGCCGACGTCATGCTGGTTGGATCGGCAGCTAAATCCCGGACGGTCGTAGCCGTTAAAGGTTGTACCACAACCGGATTATCTTCACTGTTGCAGGAAATGAAAGCGGTGCTCAGGCAAACCGCCAGAAGTACATAATAAATACGCATAATTGATTGATTTGTTGGTAAATAGGGATTAAGTAAGTGTATCACATTGCAATCCGGCCTTCGTCAGCAGGCGAATGACATCCGTTTCGGTAAGGGATTCAGATTCGACCCGGAGCACACAGTCTTCCAGGTCGATGCTCCAGCGGCAGATGGTCCGGAGCTTGCATAACCGGCAGGCCGCCCGATGCACCCGTTCGTCGGTGTTGATGTTAGTTCGAAAAGCAAGGACGTTCATACCGTAAAGGGGTTAATTGCGGGCGTTTCGCAATACCTCGAACCAGTGTAGCCGTGCCACTGCCCTGCTTAGCATTTTCCGCAGTTCGAGAAGTTCGTGAACCCGGAAGCTGAACGTCAGAAAGCGGGATGGTGTGCTCAAGTGGATGCGCTCTTCGTACGGATGCGCTTCGAAATAAGCGGATGTATCGATACTGCGAACATTCCACTCCAGAGCCAAAAAATCCTCATAACACAGCCATTGCGTGATATTATTAAACTCCAGCGTTATGTTGTACTCGTCCTGGCTGAGTGAAGTAACCGGGTCGGCATGGTCGGACTTCAGCCGATCGTAAAGGGTAATGCGGCCATGGGCAGAATCGGATAAAAGATGACACTGGCAGTTCATAAGCAGTGAGCGTTTGGGGTTTACAATAATTTTTATGATTTCTACAGTTCCTTACATCAGGCCTTCCAGGCCCACCGCAGGGTTGTGTACCAAAGCCGCCCGGCCAGGTTGGGTATATAAGCCGGGTCGGTGTAACCCGTAAGGTTGTCGATACCGGCTTGTAACGTAATTGACTTCCACGTTTTGGCCGCCGACAGGTTATAGAGCATATACCCCTGGACGTACTCGGCATCGGAATCCAGAATCAGGTTGCCGTCACGATCGGCAAAGCCGTAGCGCCCTCGGTAAATAGCGCGCAATGAGGCCGAAAAGCCTTTTTTGGGCTGCTCATAAAAAAACTTCAGGTTAGTCATGTGTCGGGAGCGGTTGAACAAGCCGCCGTATTCGGCTGGCCTCACCCGCTCACTCGCCAGCGTTTCGGGATTGCGTCGGTAAACCGTTCCGGCCTTTATTCTGCCTATAATCGATTTGTCTTTGGCAACAAGGTACTGGTAGCCGCCACTAAGCGTTAGGTAGCCGGTACCAACGGCCCAGCGCCAGCTACTTTCCAGTTCGGCCCCCTGCGTAAATACCCGGTTCAGGTTGTTGTAGCTGAATACATTCTGCCCATTCGTTTTGCGGGCAATCACCTGCGTTTCAATCAAGTCACGAACGTCGTTACGAAACAAATTCAGACTCACCGTCAGGGGTAGCTCCGGCGACTTAAGCTGCGCCCCCAGGTTATAGGCCACCGACCGTTCGGCACGGATGGCCGACAACCGGGCGGGGTCGAGCACAATGTCGGCAATCTGCCCCTGCTGCCTCAGGCGGGCGATCCCGGCGGCTGCCTCCTGCGTTCCAAAGACACTGTACCCAGCTACGGCATTATCGAAGTTTAGGTACAGTTGCCGAAAATCGGGGGCTTTAAAGCCAACCCCTACACTGCCCCGCAAAGCAATGCCTGAACTCAGTGCGTACCGGGCCGACAGCTTAGGGCTAAACTGACTGGCATACTGGCTGTGGGCATCGTAGCGTCCACCGGCAATAACCGTCCAGCGAAGCGTGGGCATCCATTCATACTGCACGAAACCATAGGTGGTGTTGAACTGCTTCCGGTCGGTGTAACGGGTTGCTTCGACCGTTTCGGCAATGAAGCCGGTGCCCAGGATCAGTATATTCTTTGGATTGAAAATCCGTTCGGTTACAACTTCCGGACGATTGAATGTCTGCCGGAAAAAGCTGGCATCGTAAGCTTCCTGACCGGCCGTGTAGCGCAGGTTCGTTTCGGTTAAATAACCGGTTCGGTAGAATCGGTAGGTCATTTTCCAATCCGGCCTGAGCTGTTGCGTCAGAACCGGGTTCAGGGAATAATCACGAACCGTTCCGAGGCCCGACACCTGCGTAGTCTGACCAACGATGAACGCATTAGACTGGTTCTCGGTGAAAAAGCGCCCCGACACCGATAACTTTAGGGTTGGCGACAGCGTGTATGTAAGTCGGCCGCTGCCGGTATAATTGGTGAACGGCGCCACAGTCTGGCTTCCTTCCATGAGGGAATAGCCCACCGACTGATACCGATTCCCAAAGGCATAAACGCTCAGTTTACCCGATTGGCCAACCGCCCACTGTTTGGTAATATCCCCCGAAAAATCGCTGGTTTTGTTCGCTCCGTAGCGTGCCGACAAGCTGCCTTTAGCCCGCATATCTGTTTCGCCGGGCGTTTGGGTAATGATGTTTACCACACCCGCCAGCGCTTCGGAACCATACAGGCTGGATGACGGTCCCTTAACCACTTCGATCTGTTTAATATTACCAACGGCGAGCCGCGTCAGGTCGAGTGTTCCCGCCGTTCGCCCCACGACGGGTTCACCATCGACCAGAATCAGGGTGTAATCGGGCCCGAAGCCCTGCACCTGAATTCCCTGTCCGTGATCCGTAACAACGGCCAACCCCGTCTGTTCGCGCAACACATCGTTGAGCCGCAGACTGCCCATCTGCTGAATCTGTTTCCCGCTAATCACCGTAACCGGCAAGGGCAGTGCACCCATGGGCCGCTCTGCACGCGTTGCCGTAACCACAACCTCATCGATAGGTCTGGCTTTGAGGGTATCCTTCGGCGCTGGCTGCATAAGCGATAGCGTAAGTAGTATAAACAAAGACATAGCAACGGTTGTAAAGCCTCTCAAGCGCAGAGCCACTCGGCTGGCATCGGCTGAATCGATGTCACAAACGTAGACTCTATTTAGAATTTGTCCAAACAAATACCTATTTTATTTGTAAAGATTCTAAATAACAATACCTTTGCTGCATCGCTACATAACTATAAAACCTGTCTTTCTTATGCGCTCATCGTTTATACTACCCGTTTTTTTACTGACAATTGGTTTGCTGAAGGCACAGCAAACACCAAAGGCTGAAGACATTGCGGCAATTAAGAGCCAATGCGGTTGTCATGATGTTAGCTTTCTATACGCCGAGACGTTTGCCCCGGATAAAAACTACGTGTTCAAAGACAGATACACGGCCAAAGGCACCGAGCTGGTTCTCGTCGATGAACAGGTTGGCCCTGCCAATCGCCCGACGAAACTGGTTATTCAGCACTTACTCGTAGTAGGCGATTCGATGGTGATCAAGCACTGGCGGGAAGACTGGGAGTTTCAGAATACAAGCCTGCTCAGGTTCGATCAGAATGCTACCTGGAAACGGGTGAAGCTAACGCCCGAGCAGGCTAAAGGTCAATGGACTCAGAAAGTCTTTGAAGTTGACGACAGCCCCCGATATGAAGGCTCGGCCACCTGGGTGCATGTCGATGGGCGCACTTATTGGGAAAGTACGGTCGATGCGCCCCTCCCCCGCCGTGAATACACCAAACGGACAGATTACAACGTAATGCGCCGAACCAACCACCACGAAATCCGCCCGGACGGCTACATCCACGAACAGGACAACGACAAAATCATTCGTTCCGAAGCAGGCGACCAGTTGCTGGCTTCTGAAAAAGGACTGAACACCTACCAGCGTACGGACGACGCAAAATGCAAAGTGGCGAAAGAATGGTGGACAAAGAACCGGGCCTACTGGGTCGATGTCCGCAACGTATGGAGTGAAGTGCTGGCTAATCGAAGCACTGTAGCGTTGAAGGGTCAGGTTAAAGGTCAGGTGCTGGGACGTGAGCTGGATGAGCTGGCCGAGACAACCCAAAAAGCAACTTATAATTCAGTCTCAAGCCGGCAGCTCATCCGGCAGACGATCGAGAAATATTTGAAGTAACATCAATCATCAATGTGTCGGCCCGTCCTGTCGGGTATAATTAAACTGGGTGCTACTGTTCGGAGCTGTAGTACCCATTTTTTTGTACGCAGCCAAACGGGAAGAAGGCTATCTATCGAATCAGTAAACGCGTTATTCAGCTGGATTAAAGTGCTTGACAGTTAAACACAAAGGCAGAGAAAGATGATTTTATGCATATATTGCATTCAGCTGAATGTACCGTTTGTATAGCCAACATCCTTAACGCCAGACACCCTGAACACGTCCAGACAAACTCCACCGGCTCCAGGTGATTATTACGGCACCGTCTACAAAGGCGGCCTTATTGTGCCGATCCTGACGATTATTATACTTGTCGTGATTCTTTGGTGGTTTTTGAGAAAACGCAAATGACCGCAGTTAAAAAGGGGCCACTTACGAAATAGATTTTCAACCATTCCTCCTGATATACCTGACCATTGGCGTTCGGCATCACATTAAGCCGGGCTCCAAGCTTCGGGAAGCTACTGATCAAATTCAGCCCGGATACCCCCTCCTGTTTCTTCACTGATTTAACATAAAGTAAACATATAACTATTTACATCTATTTGTGCATAGGTTATTGTAGTTTTAGACTTTTTTCAGCAAACCAGAAATTAGCACCTACCTACATGGATGCGAATGATTCACCTGAATTACTCGAGGCTGTGTTAGCCAATTCGCTTACAAACATATATGCGGCTAACGCGATACGACACCCCGAGTCCGGGCAAATTATCGATTTCCAGATTGTACTGGCAAACCCCACCTTTAGAGAACGAAGCGGGTATACCGGCAATCAGTTACGAAGCCAGAGCCTGTTGACCCTCTATCCGGAATGGGCTCAATCATCCCTGTTGGAACGGTTCATAGAGGTAGTCGAAACGCGTCAGGTATTTCGAGGAGAGGAATATTCCTCCAACTCAACCGGCTCCTTCTGGTACGATTTATCACTGAGTCCGTTCGGGGATGGCCTGGTAGTAAATTTCATAGACAGTACTGCCAGATACCGAGAGCAGCAACTTGTCCAAGAGCAGGCCCGACAGCTTCAGGCTACTCTGGATGGATCTATAGGCAGCATTCTGGCTATGACCGCTATTCGCAATGCACAAGGACAGATTACTGACTTCTGGATGGATAAGGCCAACCAGGCTGTTGAACGTAGCTTAGGGAAGACACCCGCCGAACTGGAAGGCCGTACGCTGTTAAGCGTGTATCCGGGTAATGTAGAAAGCGGCTTTTTTGCGCTTTATGCCAAAGCCGCCGACACCGGGGAGTTACAACAGGCAACGCTACATTACACTGACGTCAATGGCTATCAGGGCTGGTTTGAGGCCTCGGCTGTCCGGTACGCCCCGGATAAAATTGTGCTCACGTTTATGAACGTGACTGATTATAAGCAAACCGAAGTGGTGATGCGACAGCAGGCCGACCTACTGCAAAGTGTGCTGAATGCGACCCTGAATACGGTCGCTACTTATCAGGCCGTCCGCGACCCGATGAACCGAATCGTGGATTTTCGGTTTACGATGGCCAATCAGGCCGCCCTGGAGGTGGTCAACCTAACGGCTGAGGAACTGCATGTCAGAACCTTGCTGGAAGTAAGTCCTGACCTTGTCAATAGCGAGGTGTTTAACCAATACGTCGCAGTGGTTGAAACCGGCCTGCCGGTAACGTTTGAACGCTATCGACAGGGACGCTGGTTTTTGGCGAACGCCGTCCGCTTTGGCCAGGACGGGCTACTGACGTCTTCCCTTGATATTACGTTGTTGAAGCAGGCCCAGCTTCAGGTTGAGCAACTCAACCAACAGCTTCAACAACGTAACGCCAGCCTTGACCAGTTTGCCGCCGTAGCCAGCCACGACCTACAGGAGCCGCTCCGCAAAATCAAGTCATTCGGCGATATCCTTCTGGACCAGTACGCCCCCAAGCTGGGTGATGGCGTAGGTTTGCTGACCCGGATGCAGTCGGCGGCCGACCGAATGCAAACACTCATCCGATCTCTACTGGCGTATTCGCGTTTGTCGCAGGAACAGCATACTACTTTTCAGCCTGTCGATCTAAACCGCGTAGTTGCCGAAGTGATAAATGACCTGGAAGTGGCCATTCAAGAGAAAGAGGCCGTTCTGGAACTGGGTGACTTACCGACGATACCTGGAGATGCACTTCAGCTACGACAGGTATTCCAGAATCTACTGAGCAATGCGCTGAAGTTTACTAAACCGGGCCGCTTACCCAAAGTCATACTACGAGCCCAGCCACTGAGGGACAACAAACTTGCGGAAGAGACTGGGCTGGCTCCTGGCTCTTACTGGCAGATTACGGTAACTGACAATGGCATTGGTTTCGGAGATGAGTATCGGCAGCAAATCTTCGGTGCCTTTGAACGGCTCCACAGTAAAAGTAGTGTATATGGGGGCACGGGGATCGGCCTGGCCATTGTGCGCAAGGTAATGGAAAATCATCAGGGGGGCGTAACAGCCCACTCAAGCGAGGATGAAGGGGCTGTGTTTACGCTCTTTCTTCCAGTTGAGGCCAGTTAGCCTGACTTTACGAACTACTACAGGAATACCGCATTAACCAAATTTATCAGGCAAACGCAGGTAAATCAGGTTTTATACTAAAAGATTTTTAACAATTTCCTTTTACGGCTTCACCACTTTTAGCGTCTGACTCTCGTTTTGGGTACTGACCCGGATAAAGTAAACGCCCGTAGCTTTACCCAGTGGTAATGAGTACGCTTCAACATCGGTAGCCCGCTCAATCTCTTTCGTGAGCAACTGGTTTCCTTTAGCGTCGGTCACGATAACTTTCAATCGCCCTCCTCCGGCGCTCCTCACGCTAATATCAGCCTTGTCACCCAGGGCGGGGTTTCCCAGCAAAGTAACCACCAAAGGCGTGTTGCCTTTACCAGCAGCAGGCTCTTCAATTGCCAGCGTTAGGGGTGGCCGCCAGTCGGGCAGTTCATCACGCGTAATCACATCCTTGTCGGTGAAGACCACTTTAAGCAAATCGAGGGGTTGTTTTTTGATATAATCCGTTCCGGTCCAGACCGCAAACCACGACCACCACGTACCAAACCCCCGAATTTTATCCGGGTTAGGCAGATTACCGGTTTCGGATAAGGTCACGAGTTTCTTCCCGTTCAGTTGCGATTGCGCACTACTCCAGTTGCCGCTCATGTTGGCCGTCGGGTCGGTATAGATATCCATCCCGACGATGTCAACATATTGATCGCCCGGATACCAGTCGGCCTTGAACGTATCGGTGGCGGTATATACCCAGATCAGGTTGTGGAGTTGGTGGTAGTTGGTCAGGCGGTCGTACAGAATACGCCAGAGTTCCTTCAGTGGCCCGGCACCCTTGGCACCCCACCAAAACCAACCGCCGGAGGCTTCGTGCAGCGGTCGCCAGAGGACGGGCACATCGGCCGCCTGGAATTTCTTTAGTTGAAGGGCAATAGCGTCAATGTCGTGCAGGATGAGCTGGTAGCGTTCGCCTTGTTTATCGGCCAGCACAGCGGCAATGTCGAATGTGGTAGCGTCGGTATAAAAACCGCGCCACCAGAGTTTATCGGGTGCCTGATTGATGAGATCGGTGGGCGCGTTCCAGTGCCACATCAGGCTAATGATACCCCGCCCGTCGCCTTTTTTCGCCCATTTTATAATGTCCTCGCTGTTCCGCTGGGGCTTCGACCCAAACTGAACCCGGCTTGGTGAGTACTCGATCAGATCGAACGAGCCGATGGCCGGTTCTTTGCCCGTCTTTTCCAGAATATACTCGACATCGTCCTGCTGACCGGAAATCACTTTACTACCATACTGATCGACCAGATACGAGAACAGGCCCTTTGTCGATAACGTAGCCTGAGCATCGACAAGCGTTTTAGACGGTTTGACGGGCAGTACTGCCGCTGTTGATGTTAGTAAAAGGTAATCGATATCAAAATAGCCCCAGCCCCGGTATATGGTAATGGTATTCGTACCTTCATTTAGCAGAAACTTGCCCAACCCGGCGGTGGTAAACCCGGCAGACGTTTGTTTCAGCGTACCGCTCCCCCGCTCGTCGTTGACCTGGAAGTCAATTCCTTTATCCCCGTAGGGAGAAGCATAGCCAATAGCCAGTTCGTACAATCCGGCGGGTGCACTGACCGTCAGAACGACCTTATCGGTTGCATTATCCAGCCCCGTTACATAACCCGTTCCAGAAAAACCCGGATTAGTCGAAGCTACCTGAACACCGGTCAACTCACCCAGTTCAGCCTCAACTTTTATGGGACCGGGAGCTGACAAAGCGTTAACAAAAAAACCAGAAATCAGCCATATGGGCAAAAAAAAAGGGATTGCTCCCTTTGGACGACGTATCGCCCGGTTTAACAAATTGAGTAAAGCCGGAATCATGAAAAGGAAAGGGTATAGGAATAGTCGTAAAGCAAATTACCCCACAGCAGTGGCCGACCGTCCCAGCCCCTCCCCTAAAAAAGGGAAGGGCCGGGGGTGGGGTAGCTCACTCAAAATTTATCATCAATTACTTCACAAGCAGAAGATCGTCGAAGTAGAATGTCTCGTCTTGCTTGTCGGGTCCTTGAATGCGGAAGCCAACCTGGGTCAGCGTTTTGCCGGGTGCCCAGAAGTCGATGTCCGACAGTTTGAGCTTAAAGTAATTCCAGACGCCCGCTTTCACATTGATCTTATTTTTCTCGTCGAACCCGCCAAAACCGGCTTTGCTGGCGTCGGTGGTCAGGTAGAGTGAGTAGTCGGCCGATGCGCCTTTGATCCAGCCCGTAACGTAAGTGTAATCAGCCGAATAGGCCAGCGCCGAACCCGACCAGTTGGCGAAACCGATCAAATGCCAGTTCCCTTTCTGGAAAGTCTTGCTTACCGAAGCAGTTCCGGTCTTAAACTCTTTCGCAGACACCGCCCCGGCATCGCCCCAGGACCCATCCTGGAAGCCGGTACCATAAGCATCCGCAAAGACCTTGTACGCCATGTCCATGTTCACGAATTCTTGCTTGGTACGCATACGGCCTGTGCCGTTAACAATTGTCAGGGTGCCGCGTGTGAGTGCGGAGGCTGGCATTTTAACTACCAGTTGTTTTTGCGATTTCGACACGATGGTGGCCGCATCCGAAATACCTTTTACAGAGTCAGCAAAAGCCACCGACGATACATCGTCCAGATTGTTGCCAGTCAGCGTGATCTCGGAACCTTTGGCGAAATCGTAGTTCGATACGTCGGCGACTGTGGCGTAGGCCAGCACTTTAAAGTCCACCGAAACCGACTGTCCAGCACTGTTGGTGAAGGTCACCTTCTGTTTACCACCCAAAGCCTCGGTAGGAACGCGGAAAATAAGGGCGTTATCGGTGTTGAGCGTTGGCTGGAAACCAGCCGGTACGCTATTTTTTTCAAAGACAATTGTCCGAATGTCGCCGAGGCCGGAACCAGTCAGTGTAACCGTAGAACCACCCGCTGCGGAATCAGGCGTAAACGCCTTTGCTACGGGGTTTCCGGGGGCAATTTGTGGACTTCCGTCCGTATCTTTTTCGCAGGAGGTCATCACGAAGCTGGTCAGCCCCGCCACTAATACCATACCCACGATTTTATTAACTCTAGTGAAGTTCATGTTAACTATGTTTTACGGTTAAAGTGTACCTGTTCAGGTTAGTTGCTATTGTGTCTTCTGACCTAAAATTGCTTACCTGTACTACCCGGAACCTGATACTGAAACCAGTTAATTAGTTGTGATCGAGTTACATTTCATCGCTGATGCGACTTGCTCGCAGACAAGGCTTATTTGTAATACGGAACGGGGTCTTTACCTAACTCGGGGTCCTGAACGATTTCGCCGGATGGAATGGGCAGATACATTTTTTCCTCTGTGAAGTTGGTAATGTAGGTTGCCCCGGTTACTGTTCCCCGGTTCTGCTTTTCAATGATGGCTTTCGCTTTGGCGTAGCCCTGGCGTTGAATGTCGTACCAGTAATCGCCTTCGAAGGCAAATTCAACCCGGCGTTCGTGCAGTATATCGTCCTGCGTAATCGCTGTTTTCGGCGACAGACCCGCCCGGCTTCGCACCTTGTTCATCGCGTCAAGGGCTTTGGTATCGCTGGTCGATGCGCCACCAGCCAGCACGGCCTCGGCATAAATGAGCAGCACGTCGGCATAGCGGAGCAGCACCACGTTATTGCCCGAGTTCTGACCCAGTACGGCATCGCCACCGAAGCTTTTACCCGGACCGGCAAAATATTTAACTATGTTCGCGCGGGTTGGACTCAGGCTTCCGCCATCGGCAGTAGGCTGAAGGGTGTCGTACTTGAATCCATTAGCCATAAACGCATTGTACTTGGGGGCATTAACGCGCTGCGGCTTCCAGTTCGGATTGGTCCAGCCCTGTTCCATCACCGACCATGTACGACGCAGATCGCCAAATTCATACTCTTTTAGCAAATCCAGCGATGGCACGTACATTTCCCAGGCATCGGCTTCGGACGTCCGCAGGGCACCGGCTCCTCGGTCTGGGTTTTTGATGTTGCCCGTTCCCCAGGGGTCCTGCGCCAACTGGTGCTGGATCGAGAAGATCGACTCCGCGTTGTTGTTCATGCTCATTTTGGTGAACATGCCAGTGTAATCGGCCACCAGGCTGTATTTGCCCGAGTTGATCACCTCTTCAGCTTTCGTTTTGGCGTTGGCGTAATCTTTGTTGTAGAGATACAGTTTTGCCATCATCGCCTTTGCGGCATACTTCGTTACCCGGCCCGGCACGTCCGACTCCGGCAAACCGGTTTCGGCCAGTTGTAACTCTTCAAGGGCAAACCGCAGTACGTCTTTCTGGATATAGCGGGGAATATTGAAGTTACCCGACAGGGCCGTAGCACCCGGATCGGTAATGATCGGCGCGGCTCCCCACGTACGACCAATGTAGAAATACAGCATACCGCGAATAAAATGACACTCGGCAATGGCGGGGTCCAAATAAGCGGCTCCACCACCGGCAGATTTCTTCTCTTCAAAGGTTTTGATCATCACGTTGGCGTAGCCGATGATCTTATAGAACGCACCCCACGACGCGCCAATCCGCTCGGAAGCCGACGACACGGTGAAGTTCAGGTACTCGACGTCGGTATAGGTGAACATGTTCCCCGACATAACATCGCCGATGGCGTCCTGCGCCCGGCTTTCGTAGTTGCGCCAGGGCAGACCGCTGTAGAGCGTACTCGTGGCCGCCCGTACTTCGTCGGCGTTGTTGTAATAGTTACCCGTTGTGGTGCCCGACAGGGATGGCCGATCAATGAAGTCTTTCGAACACGAAGACAACATCGCCGTCAGAACAAGGGCATATAATGGCTTGATTTTCATATCTGTTTAATTTTGAATGATTGAGTGAGTGAATGAGTGAATGAATGAGGCTAAACTTTCAACGAAAAGAAACTAGGTAAACCTTCCGACTCTGTCTAAGCAACGGTGCACAAGCCCACCTCCCCATTCAATCATTCCTTCATTCAATCATTGAGTATTAGAATTGCAGATTAGCGCCTACGGTGAACGTCCGTGGGTTCGGGTAGTGGCCCGTGTCCACGTTCATGAGTTTGATGCTGTTGTTGAAGGCCCCGATTTCAGGGTCATAGCCCGAGTAGTTGGTGAACGTTTTGAGGTTCTGGATTGACCCGTACACCCGCAGATTAGTAATCTTCACTTTGCTCAGCAGCGTGCGGGGAAGCCGGTAACCCAGCGTTATGTTCTGGATACGGGCATACGATGCGTCCTCCACATACCGGTCCGACATAGCCGTGTTATTCTTGTTGGTGTTCGTGAAGCGCGGCAGACTTCCGTTCGGGTTGGATTCGGTAAACCGATCCGTTACCGTGTTAAGTTGGTTGGTGTAGGCATTGTTCAGCCCTTCCAACTGCCAGCGCAGGAAGTTGTAGGCTTTGGCGCCCTGGCTTCCCTGAAAGAATAACGTGAAATCGAAATCCCCGTAGTTCAGCGTATTGGTAAAGCCCCAGGTGAACTTCGGCAGCGGGCTGCCAATGAAGGTCAGGTCCTGCGCGTCGATCTTCTTGTCGCCGTTGATGTCTTTGTACCGGATGTCGCCCAGCCAGGTTTCGGTCTGATTCACTTTGTAGCCGAACTGCGGCAGGCTGGCATCCAGATCGGCCTGCGTACGGAACAAACCGTCCGTTACTAATCCCCAAAATGAGCCAACAGGCGTGCCCGGCGTGGTGTGCGTAATCAGGTAGTTGTTGTAGTATACCTTACCATCGAGCGCCGATGCAGCACTGGCAGCCCGGTCGTACCGGTTGGTAAACTGCGTGAAAACGACGTTGCTCTTCCAGCTGAAGTTACCTTTCTTGATGTTGGTCGTAGTCAGGCCAATGTCGACACCCGTGTTGGTCATCTGACCGGCATTGCCCAGCGGTGCTTTCAGGTCGTCCCACTGGTCGCCTACCCCGATCAGGTTAGGGCCGGTCAGGAAGATGATCATATCGGACGTTACTTTCTTATACACATCAATGGTCGCGTCGATGCGGCCGTTAAAGAAGCCGAGGTCAACACCGGCGTTGGCCGTCTTCACGGATTCCCATTTCAGGTTCGGGTTCGGAATACCGTTGATCATGTTCGACGAGCCGAAGCCCACCGGACCGGAGAAGAACTGAACTGCACCCACGTAGGCCGGGTTCGGTGCGCCACCGGGAAAGTTCTGATTACCCACAATACCGTAGCCGATACGGGCTTTGGCATAGGTCAGCACTTTCGAAATATCGCCTTTCATGAACTTCTCGTTCGAGATTGTCCAGCCCGCCGACACACCGGGGAAATACCCCCAGCGGTTGTTAGGACCGAAGTTCGACGAACCATCGGCGCGGAAACTAGCCGAAACCGAGTAGCGGTCATCGTAGGTATAGTTAGCCCGGGCGAAGTACGAGTCCATAGCCCACTGCCCTTTACCACCGCTCAGACCCCAGGTTGTCTGGTCGGAGCTACCCGTGTTCAGGTCAAAGATGTTGGCCTGCAAATCCACTTTCGTACCCGAAATCGACTGGTAGTACGAGTTCTGCGCCTGGTGACCCAGCGTAGCCTGAATGCCGTGCTTCTTGAAATACAGGTTGTAGTTCAGGTAGTTGGTGATCGAGTAGTAATAGCTGTCGGACCGGGAGTCGATCAGTTTGCTACGGAACGACGTACCACCCACGTTACCGGCTTTCTGGAACGCAATGTTGTTATCCTGTCCCAGCGAGTACGACAGTTCGTTACGCAACGACAGCCCTTTCAGCAGCTGAAATTCAGCATAGAGGCTACCGAACACGTTGTTTGAGGTCTTAGTATTGCCCCGGAACTGGCTGTTACCGACCAGGTTGGCGTTGTTGTATTGCACCCCACCGACGGTTTGACCGCCACCCCACGAACCGTCGAGATTTTTAACGGGAATCAGCGGGCTGGTCGATGCTCCCCACCAGATGGTACCTTCGGCAGCATCGGCCAGCGATACGTTCTGGATACTGCGCGATACGTTGGCGCTCAGACCCACTTTAACCCAGCTCTTCAACTGTGTATCGAGGCTAAATCGCGACGAATACCGTTTGAAGTCCGAACCAAGCAGAATCCCTTTGTTGTCGAAGTAATTCAGCGACAGGTAGTAGGTCGTCTTGTCCCGTCCACCCGAGAAGCTCAGCTGGTGGTTGTTAATTTTACCCTGCTGGAACATCGCTTCCTGCCAGTCGGTGCCGGGCCCGAGCAGATCGGGATTTTTGAACTCGTCGGCAACTGGGTTACCAATGATCGGCAGCACTTCGTTTTGATAACGAGCAAAATCGGGCAGCTTCATCAGGTTCAGCCGACGAGCCACTTCCGAAACGCCGGTGTACATTTCGTAGTTGATCTTGCCTTCGCCCTGCTTGCCTTTCTTGGTCGTCACCATAATAACGCCGTTAGCCGCCTGCGAACCATAGATAGCCTGCGCTGAGGCATCTTTCAATACGTCGATCGACTCAATATCGTTGGGGTTCAGCATGGCCATCACGCTGTTTCCGGTTTGGCCATCGCCACCACCCAGACCGGCATAGCCCGTGCTGTTTGATGTGTTACCACCCACGAAAGGCACACCGTCGATCACGAACAGTGGGTCATTGCTGTTGATGGACGTCACCCCGCGCACTTTCACCGATACACCACCGCCCGGCTGACCGCCGTTGCTGGTTACCGTTACACCGGCCGCTTTACCCTGCAAAAGCTGGTCAATACCGGCTGCCGGAATGTCTTTCAGATCGGCGGCTTTTACTGTTGTGATGGATGAGGTAACATCCGACCGTTTAGCCGTACCGTATCCGATAACGACCACTTCGTCCAGCGACTGATCGCCGGTTTGGAGGGTGATGTTGAGCGTTGTGCGGCTACCAACCTCAACCTCCTGCGTTTTCATCCCGATAAACGAGATCACCAGCACTTTAGCACCGGCGGGCATATTGATCGAGAAGGCTCCGTTTACGTCCGTCGTCGTTCCCAACTGCGTGCCCTTCACCGATACTGTAGCACCGGGCAATGTATTTCCTTTTTCGTCGGATACCGTCCCTTTTATCAGGACTTTCACATCCGACTGGATGTCGATGCGCGTTTTCGCACCCCTGTTTGTGGCCAGAACAGCCGGATTGTCCAACTGGGCTAATCTGGGTGCGGTTCGATCCTGAGCGTGGACAGTAAGCCAGCTACTCAGGACAAACGCGCCTGAAAGCATATGTTTAATCATAAGATAATTAATTGAAAAGCAACAATATAGAGCAAGTAGGAAAATTAAATTTTAGCGTATCTGACAGGGTGGCCTTTCCTGAAAATTACGCAGCTGAAGTGATTACGGGTGATTCCTTCTTTACGGGCAGCGAGATCATAACGGACGTTCCTTTACCTTCTTCGCTCTGCCACATGACCTGCCCGCCGAGGTAGGCAATCCGTGAATTAATATTGGCAATGCCGTTTCCCCGGACCGGCATGTTCTCAAAATCGCCCCCTTTCCCATCATCATCGACACTGATCAGGGTTGTTTCGTCGCTGGCCATTAGCTGAACGGTAATGGTATGCGCATTGGCGTGTTTTAGGGCATTGTTCAATAGTTCCTGCACCACCCGATAGAGCATGACGGAGGATTCATCATCCAGGGCCGGTACTTCGCCATAGTGTTCCAGAATCAGCCGGGTTTGATTGACCAGATTTAACTTTTGCACCAAATCTTCCAAAGCCGGAATTAAGCCGAATGTTGATAAGGCATATGGGCGTAAATTATTGGATATCAGTCGAGTTTCGGTACAGGCTTCATCTAAAAACTGGTTTAATGGTTCTTTTACGGATAAGGGTAACTGTTCCTGGTGTGCTTCGACAAACAGCTTGATTCTCGACAGTTGGATACCCAGCCCATCGTGCAGGTCGCGGGCAATGCGGCTGCGTTCGCCCTCCTGCCCTTCGATCATGGCCCGCAGCGATTTAAGCTCTAACTGCCGAATTTGCTGCTGAGCAATAACGGTCTCCTGATGCGCGATCAGCTTTTGCTGGCGACGCAGAAACACCAGTGCACCCACGCCCAAAACACTAATAATCAGTCCAATACCTAACATTGAGTTCAGCACGCGCTGGCTGTGACTTTGTTCTTCAACCAGCTGTTTCTCTACAGCCAGCGTTTTAATTTGACTATCTAACTCCTGTAACCGAATACTTTTAGTCTGTTCCGACGTGTAAAACTGTGTTGTAAAATCCAGCGCCTTCAACGAAGCCTCGTACGCATTTTTGTGATCGCCCATCCGCGAGTAACTATCCGCCATGTGTTTGGACAACTCCCTCAGCATAGTCACATTATTCTCGTTCTCAGCCAGTTGATAACTCTTCCGATATTCTACGATAGCCTCTTTCGACTGGTTTCTGAACTGGTTGACTATGCCCAGGTAGAAATGATTCAGCGCTATCAGCCAGTTGATTTTCAGCCGCTGTGCTATCACCAAACTCCGACTAGCAAAATACTGCGCCGAATCCGGCTGCTTGATCCGGGAATAGGTACTGGCCAGCAAATTCAGCGCATACGCCTGCGAATAGGCCAGTTTGTGCTGTTCGCTCATCTGTTCGGTTTCGCGCAATGCTGCTAGTAATCCACCGGGTATCGGTTCCTTCTTCTGGTCAATATCGGCTAGCCCCAGCCGGCATTCGATCACCTTCGGAATGTTGTGCGTCCGTTCGAAATACTGACGCGCTTTTTTCAGGTACTTCTCGGCGTAGGGCTGCATGAACTCGTCATGCGTGTAATAATCGCCAATAACAATGTGCTCATTGTAATACCCCAGCGAATCGCCCAACAGGCTGTAGTACTTCAGGCTGTTGAAAAAGGCATCCATCGTATACTTGTTGTAGCCATACTGCTGGTGATACTGCCACCCCAGATTATCATACGACCGGGCCACCTCGCCATACTTCCGGTCCTTCGCCAACACACTGATTTGCCTTTTCAGACTGTCGATTGACGACGAAGCCGACAACGCCCATCCCTGCCGAGACCTGCCACTCACTCCAAGGAGCAGGATGACCAGTATCCATCTTTTTTGATGCAGGAAAAACCCGGAATTGGACGACATCTATTTACCGAATACAACCGTTATGGCTCAATCAATGTACTGCATTTCCATGGCCGTCTTAATCAGCAGCGCCGTGTTAGGTACGCCGAATTTCATCAGTAAACTGCTACGATGAAATTCAACGGCTTTAGCACTAACAAAAAGTTGCGCAGCCATCTGCTGGGTTGTCAGCCCCTGCGACATCAGTGTCAGCACTTCCGTTTCGCGGGGTGTCAGGTTTGGTTTAATACCTACACCTGCTGCCGGTTTTTTCGTTTTAGGGCTATCATTCAGCAGTATGTGCATGATGGTTTCATTGAAATACTGCTTCTCATGATAAACCGTCTGAATAGCCTGCAATAGCTCTGTTTTGGTTGTATTCTTAAGTAAATATCCTTTCGCTCCTTTCTTCACAACCCGTTTAATCAGACTGGCATCATCGTGCATGGTTAAGGCAACCACTTTAGTCTTTGGATAGCTTCGGGTAATGTGCTCGCAAAGGTTAAGACCATCTTCAATTTGTGGAAACGATATGTCCAGCAATACGACATCCACCGCTTCTTCACTCAACCGCTCAATCACCGATGGCACCGTATAACAGCGCTCGGTCACCTGAATATCCGATGAGCCAGAAATGAGCGATGCGATACCCTCGACAAAGACATTATGGTCATCCGCAATCAGTACCCGTATCATGTAATGTATTAGTTCGTATACGTTAAAAATAAGCTACAGAGGCAGACAATCTGTTAATCCGCACGATATCAACCCTTCTTATTACCTATCTTTTTCTTGCCAGCTTACAAAAACGAGCTTCTAAAATTTGACTCGCTTACTATTAACTTGTACGATACAGCTAAATAGAATTTTGTTTAGCAAAAGTAGGACTAACTACACGATGTATAGAATAGTGAAAACCCAACGAACTATAAATTTAGGGAAAACCCTATAGAGATACACTGCTAATGTGGGTAAAATTTTTGGGTCCAGCGAGTGGAAATGAAACCAGTAATTGCCTTTTGTGAAGCTGTTGGGGTATTGGTGAATCAGCTGCCTCGTACGCCAGACCTACGTTTGGTAACTCTCAGCGGGCACCGGGCTGACGGCTTATTTTCTTGAAGATATAGTCTGACTAATAACGCTGGCAGAATCAATTTGACTGGCGTTTCTCCAGCTTGAATCAGTAGGTAGTACCATCGGTGCACAGTCGTCGAGTCGCTGCTGAAGTTCCTTTATAATTTTTTCCTGCTGGCTAGTATTTCGTTGAAGATCAATGGCAGAATCTGCTAAGCGCTGGTTCCGACGTTTGGCTACACTAAACAGGGCCACCATCCCCAGCAGTAACAGAAGTACGGCTGCTGTGAGCGAATAGGTTGCTCTTCGGTTTACAGCTGGCATAGGGTATAACAAAGTGACAAATTAAGCAAATTTACCCGGCCATAAAAAAGCCTGCCAACCGTTGGGCTGACAGGCTTACTATTTTCTATACTTTACCAATTATCGGGCAGCACCGTAATCCTGTCCAGCGCTTTCGGGAAAGTTTTTCATAATGCTAGTGACCGTTTCGCGGAAAGCCTGATCACGATCACGTTCCTTGTTGCGGGTGTTCAGCTGACCGGTAGCCCAGCCCTGCCAGATGATGTCGTTGGTGCGGGCATCCGATACGTTAACAACTACCCTGTTTTCTTCGTACTGACGGGAGTATACGTTGTTTCCCATACCACCGTACCACCACGAATAAGGCGAATACATGTTGTTAGATTGAATCTGCTGCTTGTCTTTAGAGTCCATAAAGAACCGGACAACCAGATCGGCTTCGCCCTGCGTTACAGGCTTGTAGCCACGTGCCTTGAGCGATTGATCGAGGGCATCAGCAATACGACGCTGGTTGAGGTTACTGCCTACGATAGGGTCGGCATTCCGCTGACGGTCTGCTTCAATGCGATAGGTGGCAAACTGCCGAACGTTCACCTTCGGGTCGTAATCGTACTTGACCGTAATGGCCGGAGCGCAGGACGCCAGCGTACCGGCGACGAACAAACTGGTGATTATGTGGGTAAGTTTCATTTTGTTGAATCGTTAGTTGGTATCGAACCGATAAATAAACGCTTAAAAATAGCCGTTCGTATATCACAACTAAATAACTAAATCCAGGTCGTATTCGTTCAGGAAAGCCAGTGATTTGAAAGGCGTGCTACGCATCATAAACAGTTGATTATCAAAGCCATCTTTATCATTAAGCTTTTTTAACAGACTCTTAATCGTATAACAGAAAAGCCACTACCCTGTTGAGTAGCGGCTTTTCTGTTATACAATAAATCGTTGGAATTAAGAAGCGCTTGCCAGTGCTTCGGCACCACCCACGATTTCGAGAATCTCGGTCGTAATGGCCGCCTGACGAGTCCGGTTGTAAACCAGACGCAGTTCTTTGAGCAGTTCACCAGCATTTTCAGTTGCTTTATCCATAGCGGTCATCCGGGCACCATGTTCTGATGCATTCGAATCCAGCACCGCTTTGTACAGCTGAATTTTAATTGTTTTCGGGATCAGTTCAGTAATGATCTCTACCTCCGATGGTTCAAAGATGTAGTTGACAGAAGCCGCTGCAACGCCCGAACCCGGCTTGTCGGCCGAAACTATAGGAAGCATCTGCTCAGTCCGAACAATCTGCATGGCCGCATTTTTGAACTCATTGTAGATTACCTCAACAATGTCGTAGCGACCGTTGGCAAAGCCTTCCATGGCTTCTTCGGCGGCCGTACGTACGGTGGCAAAACTCAGCGAACCGAACGCATCAACGTGCGAAGTGTTGACCTTAAAGCCCCGACGCTGAAAAGCTTCAGCACCTTTCTTACCAATGGCCATAATCTCAACGTTGCCGGAACGAGCCTGAGCCGAATATTTCTCATCAATCAGCGTCAGAGCCGCTTTCACCACGTTTGTGTTGAAGGCACCGCACAGCCCCCGATCGGAGGTGACCACAATCAACAGAACGCGACCGATAGACCGTGTCTGCTTGTACGGATTCTCCGACGCGGTCTCTGCACCGGCAGAAACGGTTCCGAGCATCTGGCTCAATTTCTGAGCGTAAGGCCGCAGTTGCGTAATGTTATCCTGTGCCCGGCGCAACTTGGCAGCCGCCACCATTTTCATGGCTTTGGTTATCTGTTGGGTCGAGTTGATCGACGAAATCCGGGCGCGTACTTCTTTTAGTGAGGCCATTTTTTTAAGTAGTTAGGAGCGGGGAGCGAGGAGAGAGAATATGGGTACCGAATGGCTCCTCAATTCTCACTCCTGGCTACTAACTCCTTAAAACTAATAATTTGCAGACAGATCAGCCGCTACTTTCTTGAGGGTTGCCGTTGCTTCGTCGGTCAGTTTACCGGCGCGAAGGTCGTTCAGAACGGTTGGGTGCTGAGCACTCAACATCATACCAAACTCGCTTTCAAATTCTTTCACTTTGTTAACCGGCACTTTGTCCAGCAGACCATTGGTCGATGCGTAGATGATCGCCACCTGCTGCTCAACCGGTACCGGCGAATACTGAGGCTGCTTCAACATCTCCTGGTTCCGCCGACCCCGTTCGATCGTCAGCTTAGTCGATGCGTCAAGGTCAGAACCGAACTTGGCGAAGGCTTCTAGCTCGCGGAACTGGGCCTGATCCAGTTTCAGCGTACCGGCTACTTTCTTCATCGACTTGATCTGGGCGTTACCACCCACCCGCGATACCGAGATACCTACGTTAATGGCTGGACGGATACCTGAGTTAAACAGGTTCGACTCCAGGAAGATCTGACCGTCTGTAATCGAAATTACGTTTGTTGGAATATACGCCGATACGTCACCCGCCTGGGTTTCAATGATTGGAAGCGCCGTCAGCGAACCACCACCTTTCACCCGGTCTTTCAGACTTGGTGGCAGGTCGTTCATCGTTCTGGCGATGTCGTCGTTCTGGTTGATTTTAGCGGCCCGCTCCAGCAAACGGCTGTGCAGGTAGAACACGTCTCCGGGATACGCTTCACGTCCTGGTGGGCGACGCAGCAGCAGCGACACTTCGCGGTAGGCAACGGCCTGTTTCGACAGATCGTCATAAACAACCAGTGCCGGACGGCCTGTATCGCGGAAGAATTCACCGATAGCGGCACCGGTAAACGGCGCGAAGAACTGCATCGGCGATGGGTCAGATGCGTTGGCAGCCACAACTACGGTGTAATCCATAGCACCGGCTTTGCGCAGTGTCTGCTCAACTTGCTTCACGGTAGAGGCTTTCTGACCGCAGGCAACGTAGATACAAAATACAGGCTGACCTTTGTCGTAAAATTCTTTCTGGTTGATGATGGTGTCGATAGCCACGGCGGTTTTACCCGTCTGGCGGTCACCAATGATCAATTCACGCTGGCCCCGGCCAATGGGGATCATGGCGTCGATAGCCTTGATACCGGTTTGCAGCGGCTCGGTTACCGGCTGACGGAAGATAACGCCCGGTGCCTTACGCTCCAGCGGCATTTGGTACAGTTCACCCTGGATAGGGCCCAAACCGTCAATAGGCAAACCAAGGGTGTTTACCACGCGGCCCAGAATGCCATCGCCTACATTCACGTAAGCAATCTGGTCGGTCCGCTTCACGGTGTCCCCTTCTTTGATTTCTGAATAGTCGCCGAGCAATACAGCTCCAACGTTGTCTTCTTCAAGGTTCAGAGCCATGGCCTGAAGCCCATTGTCGAACGACAGCAATTCGCCGGCCTGCACTTTCGAGAGGCCGTAGATACGCGCTACGCCGTCGCCGATTTGCAGCACCGTACCGACTTCTTCGAGTTCAGCCTCGGTTTGCGTACCGGCCAGTTGCTGGCGCAGGATGGCTGATATCTCGTCGGGTCTTACGGATTCCATATGTGTATAATGAGAATTTAATGTTGATTTTTCGGCCGCAAAGGTACGATTAAAATTTAATAAAACTGCGATGAAACAAAGAAACAACGGCTGAATGTTAGACTTTTCCGCTAAATCGTTCAGCTAGTTTCAGCCATTAATGGCACCTTGGAAACCGTTCATCCAAAATAACAGTACTTTACCCCGCGAAAATTGGCATACGCCAACTTTTCAACTACTTTTATCTGTCTGGCCTTATATAGAATTAAGATTTATTAACAGCGAAGTGCCGTACAATTTTTCATCAAACAGAGCCGTCTTTAAACTTTTATCCTATTCTTTCACGTTTCAATAGTACCAAGTTTTGTTTATATACACCCCGTTTCGTTTTCGCATGAAGTTTAATCAATGGATGCTGGCCGGTATTGCGTCAGCCGTTTTTGTTGCTGGTTCCGCAACAGCTCAGGTAAAGAAGTCAACCGTTAAAAAACCGGCTGCTCCTGCTAAATCAGCCACCGCAGCCAGACCTGCCACAACCGGTTCGGCCATAACCTCTACTCAGGATTCTGTTAGTTATAGCATTGGGGTGTTTATGGCACAGAGCCTGAAACAGCAAGGAATTACCGATCTTGATGCCGCTCTGTTGACACGTGGCCTTCAGGACGCGATCAGCGGTCAGCCAACCCGTCTTACGCTGGAACAGTGCAGTCAGGTTATGACCGCCTATCAGCAAAAGCAGATGGCTGTCCGGAATGCGGAAGGCATGAAAGCCTCGTCCGAAAACAAAAAGATCGGCGCTGCCTTTTTAACGGAGAACAAAGCAAAGGCGGGGGTAGTTACTACCGCTAGCGGCTTACAGTACTCAGTTGAAAAAGAAGGAACTGGCGCAAAGCCAACCGTTAAAGACCGGGTTAAGGTCCATTACACCGGCCGCCTGTTAGACGGCAAAGTGTTCGATAGCTCGGTAGAACGGGGAGAGCCCATTGAATTTGGCGTAACCGAAGTTATTAAAGGCTGGACGGAAGCCCTTCAGTTGATGCCAGTAGGCTCAAAGTGGAAACTCTACATTCCGTCTGATTTGGCCTACGGAGACCGTGGTGCTGGTGCTGATATCAAACCCGGCTCAACATTAGTCTTCGACGTAGAGTTGCTTGATATAGTTAAACAATAAAGAGCGAAAGCATGAAAGAGTGAAAGAGCGAATTACCAGACTGTTATATCGCTCTTTCACTCTTTCGCTCTTTCGCTATTAACCTGGGTAATATAGATGAAAAAGTATCTGGTGACCCTAGTGCCCGTGCTGATGCTGAGTTTTCAGCCGGATTCGCCTTCAAATGGTGCCCCCAAAACACATGGGCAAACCATTTCTACAGGCGTTGTGAATGAAGATAAAAACGGGGGACCCGTTGAGGAACTGAAACCATCGATCTCGCAGGAGAAAGTGGAAACGCTGGTGGCGAAGCTCCTGACGACTTACCATTACCGCAAGGTAAAACTCAACGACTCCCTCTCATCGGTGGTCTGGGACAACTACCTGAAAGAGCTGGATGGCAACAAAACCTATTTCCTGGCGTCGGACGTAGCCTCTTTTGAGAAGTACCGTTATCAGATTGATGATGCCCTTATCAACGGTGACCTGACGGCAGCTTATGATTTGTTCAACCTGTACCGGAAACGCTACCAGGAGCGCAGTGAGTTTGTTAAAGCGCAAATCAAAAAGCCGTTTACCTTTACCAGCGACGAAAACTTCAACACCGATCGGGAGAAAATGCCCTGGCCCAAAACGGTGGAAGAGCAGAATGACCTGTGGACCAAAATCCTGAAAAATCAGGCGCTCGAACTCAAGCTGGGTAATCGAAAAGACAGTGCTGTAGCCGCCCTGATGACCCAGCGGTACAACAACCTCGATAAAGCTATCAATCGGGTGAAAAGCGCGGATGTGTTCCAGATGTACATGAACTCATTTGCCGAAGCACTCGACCCGCACACCAACTACCTGTCGCCAAGCTCTGCCGATAAGTTCAATCAGGACATGAGCCAGTCACTGGAAGGTATCGGTGCAATCTTACGCGAAGATGGCGACTACATTCGTATCATGGACGTTCTGCCCGGTGGTCCGGCGTTCAAAAGCAAACTTATTAACAAGGACGATAAAATAGCTGGTGTTGCTCAGGGTGACAATGGCCCGATGGTCAACACCATGAACTGGCAAGTCGACGAAGTTGTGAAGCTCATCAAAGGCCCGAAAGGAACGATTGTTCGGTTACAGGTCATCTCGCCAAACTCGCTGGCGGGCGCTCCACCAAAGGAAATTCGACTGGTTCGGGAAAAAATAAAGCTGGAAGAACAACGCGCCAAGAAAGAAGTCATTGAAGTGACGGACAATGGCAAACCGTTCAAGATTGGCGTTATCAACATCCCCATATTCTACCGTGATTTTGAAGGGGCCCGCAAGCGCGAGGAAGGCTTTAGCAGCACGACGAGCGACGTAAAGAAATTTGTAGAAGAGCTGAAAGCCGAGAAAGTGGACGGTATCGTTATTGACCTTCGCGACAATGGCGGTGGCTCATTAGTCGAATCCATTAACCTGACCGGCCTGTTTATTCCGAAAGGCCCCGTTGTACAGGTGCGCGAAGCAACCGGCGAAACAGAAGTGTATACGGATCCCGATCCGTCCGTTACCTACGATGGCCCGATGGCCGTTCTGGTAAACCGTTTTAGTGCGTCGGCGTCAGAGATTTTCGCGGCTGCTATTCAGGATTACAAGCGGGGTATTATTGTGGGTGGACAAACCTATGGTAAAGGCACGGTACAAACGATGATCGACCTGAACCAATGGCTGCCTAAAGAGCCCGAAAAAGTTGGTCAGGTAAAAATGACTATCCAGAAGTTCTACCGCATTAATGGCAGCAGCACACAGCATAAAGGGGTAACACCCGACGTTCAACTGCCTTCGGCTTTCTCGGCTGAAGAGTATGGCGAAAGTTCACAGCCAAGTGCCCTGCCCTGGGATCAAATCAACTCGACCCGATACGAGCAGTCGCGTGGTATTGACGACAAAATCCTGAGCCGCCTTCGTGACCGTTTTGATCAGCGCCTGAAGTCGGACCCTGAACTGAAGCAACTAGCCCAGGATCTGGCCGACTTCAAGAAAGCAAAAGAAAACACCGTTGTCTCGTTGCAGGAGGCCAAGCGCCGGAAAGAGCGGGATGAAGCAGAACGTAAGCGCACGGCTGCTAATAAGGTATCGCAGATATCGGCTTCAGGAGATGAAGCTGAACCCGCGGCCACCGGGACGGCAGCAACTCCCAAGAAGAAAAAAGACCTGTATCTGAACGAAGCAGGTCTGGTATTGGCAGATTATATTATGGCCACCCATCTGGCCGTGAACAAATAAGCCTGAATTAATATCTGAATTGATAAGAAACGCGCAGCGAACCGTTGCGCGTTTTTTATGTTTACCAATAAATGATTCGCAAATCACCGCATGTGGTACTTTCTAATTAAGCAAAACACACTCGATCGGGTGCAGTATCAATCACTGCAAAAGCGGGCTGCACTTACCGAAGTCGAGTTATTTAACGAACCCTACGAAAACTGGTACGTCTTTTCAATTGAGAAAGATGCCTATACCGCGTTTATGGACCATCTGGACCGCGCCGGGATTGGTTACGACTTAGCTACTGAACGGCCAACGCGCGATGAAATACTGAATATCATGCGCTAACTATCAGGCGATCGGCGTATCTGAAACAGTAGACCCAACAAACAGATCAACGCGTTTTACCCGTCGGAAAAAGCGCCAGGTAAGCAAAACAGCGACAATGGACAAACCCGCCAGTAACCCAATCCAAACCCCTACGGCATCCATACCCATCGGAAAAGCCAGGACGTAACTCAACGGCAGGGCAACCACCCAATAGGAAAACAGCGTAATCAGCGTAGGCACGTTCACATCCGACAGACCACGCAGCCCCCCAAGCGCCACCACCTGCACGCCATCGGAAAGCTGAAAGAACCCAGCCATAATTACCAGCGAAGCCGCAATGCTCATCACGGCCGGATTATCCCGAAGGTAGAGCGTTACGAGCCAATCGTTGGCAGTCAGGAACACGAGGGCTGTAACGCTCATGAAACTTACCGACAATAGAAAAGCCGCCACCCCGGCTCGCCAGACCTCCTCCCGGCTTTTGCGCCCCACAGCCGCGCTGACACGAATCGCAGCCGCCGACGAAATGCCCGTTGCCATCATATACGTTACCGACGCCATATTGATGGCAATCTGGTGAGCAGCCAGTTGAGCTTCTCCCAGCCAGCCAACAATCACAACCGCCAGCGAAAAAGTAGCTACCTCAAAGAAAAATGTCAGTCCACCCGGAATACCCAGCCGCAGTATGATCCAGGCTTCTTCTTTTGACGGCAGTAACTTGAATTCCCGTTTCAGGTAAGCCCGAAAATGTGCCGTTCGGTAAATATAGAGTAGCATTGCCCCCGCCATAAACGTTCGCGACAGTAGCGTAGCCAACGCTGACCCCATCAGTCCCAGTGCCGGGAATGGGCCAGCACCCTTTATAAATATGTAGTTAAAAAGGGCATTTATCCCTAATGCCGACAAGGTTATGGCCATGGCTACCCGAGGATAACGCAGGCCATCGCACAGTTGACGAGCCGCCACAAAAATCAATAGCGGTAAGAGCGAGGCACTTAAAATCAGCATAAAGTCGCGCGCCAGCCGGGTTACTTCGGCCGTTTGTCCGAACAGACTAAAGTTAAAGGCTAACAGTACCGACAGACCGCCCAGCAAAATACTCAGTAGCCCGGCAACCCGTAACCCGGCCCGAAAAAGCCGATTTACCCCCGCCGGATCGCTCTGGTTGCTAGCTTTGGAGACCAGCGCGGCCACCACCGACATGCCCCCTACGCCAATGCTCGACATCAGGAAAGATAATGAATTGGCCAGACCGGCAGCACCTAACGGCACTGCTCCCAGCAATCGGCCTACGAACAGATTGTCTGTTACGCCCATCAAAACCACACCTAGCTGCGCAATAATGATTGGTATACTCAGGCGAAGGGTGTCGGCAAATTCGGCGCGGTAGGTACGCAACAGCGGACGTTGAGCAATAGGCATAGCGTATCGACGGAGGGAACTAACGGCAAAGATAGCACTTCCTTATTTTCCATACTTTGCTACCCTTACCCTTTTGCCCATGCTTCCCTACGCCATGCCCCGAGGCCCTACGCTCATTACCCCTTGCCCCTTGGCCCATTCCTTCGTACTTTTGTTACTTTATCACCTATCGGGCAAGCCCTTGAAAGAATACGGCAGTAGTATCCAGAAGCTCGTTGACAACATGGTCAACATTGACGATCGCTCAACCCGAACTCGGTATGCACATATCCTGATTGAGTTGATGCGGCAAATCCATCCCAACATGAAGGATGGTCAGGACTACTACAATAAGTTGTGGGACGACCTGTACATCATGTCTAATTTTACGCTGGATGTGGATAGCCCCTACCCACCTCCATCGGAAGAAGCACTCGGTAAAAAGCCTCAGCGGGTTCCTTACAATACTCATAACCTGAAATTCAGACATTTTGGCCGGAATGTCGATTTACTGATCGCTAAAGCAGTTGCTCTGGAAGAACCCGAAGAACGGCGGGCTTTTGTTTCATACCTGGCGCGTTTGATGCGAACCTTCTATCAGGCATGGAATAAAGAATCTGTTGAAGATGAGACAATTTATCAAAGCCTGATTGAACTCTCGAACGGTAAACTGCACGACGACATTAAGCTCATCCGGGAGCAGGGGCTTGTTGAATCGACCCCCCGCGAACGTACCGGCGACCAGCCGCAGCGCATCGGGAATGGTGGCGGTAACAACTTCCGCAACGACCGTAACAATAGTTCTCAGGGACGGCCAAACAACCGAAACGACCGGAACGGCAACAATGAGAACGGGCAAAACCCGCGTAATGTCAATAACCGAAACCGGAACGATAATCCGCAGGGTCGGCCAAATAACCGAAACGACCGCGATGGCGGACAAAACCCACGGAACTTCGGCAGCCGTAATCGTAACGACCAAAACAGAAACAACGACCGTCGCAGACGGTAAATTTCAGTTATAAAAGATAACGGGTTCAGGGCGACTTTTGACTGTTTCTTTATTCACATCTGTTCCGCTAACTCGTTCATCATTTATAATTCATCATTCATCATTCCCTAAATGGCATCCTTTCAAATCACAGGCGGACGTAAACTAAAAGGCGAACTAAATCCGCAGGGCGCAAAAAACGAAGCTCTACAAATTCTTTGCGCCGTATTGCTGACTAAAGAACCCATTACGATTCACAACATTCCCGGTATTCGGGATGTGAATCAACTCATCGACCTACTGGGCGATCTGGGCGTATGGGTGACGAAGATTGGCGAAAGTTCGTACCGGTTTCAGGCCAGCGATGTTAATCTCGACTACCTCGAAACAGACACCTATAAGCGTAAAGCAGCCGCCTTACGAGGGTCGGTCATGTTGCTGGGTCCTATGCTGGCCCGGTTTAAAAAAGGACGTATTCCCCGGCCCGGTGGCGACAAAATCGGCCGTCGCCGGTTGGATACCCACTTCTTGGGGTTCGAAAAGCTCGGTGCTCAGTTTAACTACGATGCCAACGATGGCGGCTACTACCAAGTAGATGCCAGCAACCTACGCGGTACTTATATGCTGCTAGACGAGGCTTCTGTAACCGGTACGGCCAATGTGTTAATGGCCGCTGTTATGGCCGAGGGCACAACGCAGATTTATAATGCAGCTTGTGAGCCTTACCTACAGCAGCTGAGCAAAATGCTCAACTCTATGGGCGCCAAAATTACAGGCGTTGGCTCTAACCTGCTCACCATTGAGGGTGTATCGGAGCTACATGGAACAGAGCACACCATGCTGCCCGACATGATCGAGATTGGCTCGTTTATCGGGCTGGCCGCCATGACACAGTCTGAAATAACGATTAAAAACTGCCAGATTCCGGAATTAGGAATTATTCCCGATCAGTTCAGGCGGTTAGGTATCCAAATGGAATTTCGGGGAGACGATATTTTCATTCCGGCTCAGGAGCGCTATCAGATTGAAAGCTTTCTGGATGGGGGCATGATGACTGTTTCAGATTCTCCCTGGCCTGGCTTCACCCCCGATCTGCTGAGCATTGTTCTCGTCACCGCCGTACAGGCGCAAGGAACCCTGCTGATTCACCAGAAAATGTTCGAAAGTCGGCTGTTCTTTGTGGATAAGCTCATCGACATGGGTGCCCAGATTATCCTGTGCGACCCACACCGCGCTACGGTTGTTGGTCTGAACCGCCAGATTCCGCTGAAAGGCATCCGCATGTCATCGCCGGATATCCGGGCGGGAGTTGCCTTACTGATTGCGGCCATGTCGGCACAGGGTACTAGCATAATTGATAACATTGAGCAGATCGACCGGGGGTATCAGAACATCGACACCCGGCTAAATGCCATTGGTGCCGAGATCATCAGGTTGTAACCAATTATTCGATATTTTTAAGCCCGGTCTGCAAGATGCAGACCGGGCTTTTTCGTTTTGTGTACACGTACCCTTAAACCTTACCCTCACTTTTTTGTCTTTAGCATAGATTAGGATTAGTTTAACAGCAAAAAATAAGTACATCTAATGAAAACGTTCCAATCCAACCCTGCCGTTTGGGCACTGGCGGCCCTTCTGTCCGGTAGTTCGCTGGTAGCCTGCGCCCAGGCCACAACGGGTGGCGCAACAGCCAGTGCTTCAACAGCAAGCGACCCGGCCAAAACAATGCTGCTGCAACCGCTTCAGCAGATGGTTACAAAAATGAAAAAGCTACAGGCAACCGGCGACCCTGACTTCGACTATGCTTTTCAGGCTAAAGTCCATGCACAGGGAGCGCAGGATTTGCTAAAACAGGAAATCCAGAACGGGAAAGATTCATCTCTGAAACAAATGGCCCAGACATTGCTGACAGCCAGTGAAACCGAGTTATCGCAGCTGACCAGCACCCTGACCAGCCTTAAGCCAACCCGGCCAAATCAGGCATATACACAACAGCAAGGCCGAAATGTTGAAGCAATGAGCCTGAAGTTACAGCAAACGGGAGCCAGCGATAAGTTGACCAGTAATCTGGATAATAACTTCTCGACGCTTCTGATCGACCAGCGCCAGGATGCCATCGACTTGGCTAAAACTTACCTGCAATACGGTAAAAACAGCACACTCAAGGCCTACGCTCAGCAGTTGATCGATAAATCGACGCAACAGATGCAGCAAATGAAAACGATGGTGACCACACCTAAATAAAGCCAATCGTTGCACCATGAATGTACTAACGTTAGTTTTGACGCTACTAACGTTAGTACATTCATGGAAATAGCCGATTCGTTTGTTCCAACGGCAGGTGTCGTTGGCATTCTCCCATTAGTCACTTACTTCTTTTTAGTAGTAGCTACCTATACTTTTGTGGGTACATTCATTGCCGCTCTAGCTGTGCGGCCGGCCATGCCCGCCCAACACGATCAGTCCTTACCACTCATTTTAACGGCCGTTACTACGGCTATTGCGGGCTTCTCCTACTACCAGATTCAGGGGTATTACCACGACATGCTGGCCGAACTGGTAACAGTTACTGATCCCGAAAACCGGCAGGTACTCATTCGCGAATCGTACAATGCCATCGGTCAGTACCGCTTTATGGATTGGGCCGTAACGATTCCCCTGCTGCTTATTCAGGCGCTTACAATACAAAATACGAATTCGGGCCGGAGTACCCGAACACTCGTTACGCTAGTGACAGCCGGTCTTTTTACGATTCTGACCGGCTACATAGGTCATCAACAACTCGCCTTCGACAACGAGATTATGGTCGGCCCCAAATTAATCTGGGGAGCTATTTCTATGCTTGGCTATGCCTTCATTGGGCGAATACTACTCGGAATTTGGAGACAATCAGCCGATCAGGTTCAACCCGACGAACGACGAATTTCTAAACTGGTGGCAACTTCTGTAGCAGCTTTTGCCGTTGCCTACCCTATCGGCTACGTTCTCTCGCTTACCGCTATTGACTTCAACTTAATTCACATTCTATATACAACCACTGATTTGATCAGTAAAGTCGGCTTGGGGCTGGCCGCGTATTTTACCCTCACCAAAACCATTCAGAGTAAAACTTAAAGGGAACTCTATGCGACTTATTTACGGCTTAATTTGCTTGTTTATTCTTTCGCTGGCCTCATTGGCAAAGGGGCAAAATGGCATCGTTGTTTTTCAATCTGATTTTGGATTGAAAGATGGAGCCGTATCAGCAATGAAAGGCGTGGCACTGGGGGTATCATCAACCCTTAAGCTGGAAGACCTAACCCACGAAATTCCGGCGTACAACATCTGGGAAGCGGCCTATCGTCTACACCAAACCGTCCCCTACTACCCCAAAGGCACCGTTTTCGTATCCGTTTGCGACCCTGGTGTGGGTACAGAACGGCGATCGGTAGTAATGCTCACTAAATCGGGGCACTACATTGTTACACCCGATAACGGCACGCTCACCCTGCTGGCCGAACACATTGGCATTGCCGAAATCCGGCAGATCGACGAAGCGATCAACCGATTGAAGAACTCCGGGGCCTCTTACACCTTTCATGGCCGCGATGTATATGCGTATACGGCAGCCCGGTTGGCAGCAAAGGTTATCACGTTTCAACAGGTAGGCTCGAAATTGCCTAATCAGGTTGTAAAGCTGGCCTATCAGAAGGTGACTTATAAAGAGGGTATTGTGCAGGGAAATATTCCGGTGCTCGACGTTCAGTATGGCAACGTCTGGAGCAATATTCCCCGCGCCCTGATCAACCAGCTAAGCGTAAGACCCGGCGAATCGGTGCGGGTACAGATCTTCCATGGCGAAACGAGCCTGTACGATAAAACCGTTCGGATGGTAAATACTTTTGGTGAAGCTCCTGTTGGCGACGATGTAGCTTATATAAACAGCCTGCTCAACTTCTCCATCGCCATCAATCAGGGCAATTTTTCGGAGAAGTACAAAGTGTTCAGTGGCCCGGACTGGAGAATTGTGGTTAGTGGTAACTAGTGTAGTAAGTGAAATAGGTGTAGTCGGGTTTCAATTCATGATACTGGTGGTTGTGGTGTCGGGTCTGAGGACCCGACACCACAACCACATTCACCCGACCGGTCGGTCCGACGCATCGGCGGTCGGTACTACAATTACACACTCTGCATCGTGCTTAACTTTCGGTAAAATCCTTCATCTAGTGTGAGGAGTTCATCGTGCCGTCCGCGCTCTACGATGCGTCCCTGATTGACCACCAGAATCTCGTCGGCGTGTTGAATGGTACTGAGCCGGTGGGCAATCACGAGCGTTGTGCGGTTAGCCATCAGGCGCGTCAGGGCTTCCTGCACCAGTTTTTCGGATTCCGTATCTAGAGCGGAGGTAGCTTCGTCCAGAATTAGAATTGGCGGGTTTTTCAGGATGGCGCGGGCAATACTGATGCGCTGTCGTTGCCCACCGGATAGTTTGCCGCCCCGATCACCAATGATAGTCTGGTACCCATCGGACTGGGCCATGATAAAGTCGTGTGCATTGGCAATCCGGGCCGCTTCCATAATCTGGGCCTCGGTGGCAGCACTGCCAAAGGCGATGTTGTTGAAGATCGTGTCGTTGAACAGAATACTCTCCTGCGTCACGATACCCATTTGCGCTCGCAGTGAGGCCATGCTGCAATCGCGCATGTCGACGCCATCAATCAGGATTTGCCCGGCCGTAGGATCATAAAAACGCGGAATCAGATCGGCAATGGTAGACTTTCCTCCGCCCGATGAACCCACCAGCGCAATGGTTTTGCCTTTTTGAAGATCGAACGTAATATCCCGCAACACGGGGGTATCTACGTTATAGGCAAACGATACATGCTGCACCGAAATCTTATCGCGGAAACCAGTCAGCGTCACCGCATCGGGTTTATCCTGCACCGTGGGTACCGTGTCGATCAGTTCGAGCACCCGCTCGCCCGAAGCCAGCCCCCGCTGCGACCCGCTGAAGGCGTTGGAGATATCTTTGGCCGGACGTGTCACCTGCGAGAAAATGGCGATGTAGGCGATGAATTCCGACGCCGTCAAGTCCGACTGTCCATTCAGGATCAGCAATCCACCGTAGTACAGAATACTGGCTACGGCGGCCACACCAACCACTTCCGAGAAGGGTGACGCCAGTTCGCGCCGGTTGGCCAGCGAGCGGATGGCGTCACGATAGCCTTCGTTTTCACGCCGGAACTTGTCCAGAATAAAGCCTTCAGCCACGAACCCTTTCACCACGCGCATACCGCCAAAGGTCTCGTCGAGCAGGCTCACCAGACCGCTCAATCGTTGCTGGCCTTCCTGCGCGTCGCGCTTCATCCGGCGAACCAGCGTGGCAATAAAAATCCCAGAAATGGGAATAACGACGATGGCAAAAAGCGTCAGTTTGATCGAAATACTGAGTAGCGCAACGACGTAACCAATCAGCAGAAACACCTCTTTGGAAGCTGCTGACAGGGTGTTGGCAATTGAGTTTTCTACTTCCTGTACGTCGGTGGTAGTCCGGGAAATGAGATTGCCTTTGCGCTCATTCGAGAAAAAACCAAGGTGAAGTTGCAGCGTTTTGGCAAAAACAGCCTCGCGCAGCCTGGCCACCATTCTGGCCTTGAACGACTCCAATTGCCTAACTGACAAGTATTTAAAAACATTGTTAAGCAGTACGGATAGGATAATAACGACACAAACGAACTTAAGTGTCCCAACTTTTCCATATTCCTGAAAGGCCTGAGCAAAGTAATAATTAAAGACTTTGGTTGGCGACGTAAAGAAGGATACAAATGAAGGGGAAGGCTGGCTTAAAAGCTTCTTTACCTGCCCGGTATCAACCTGATTAAATAGCGTACTGAGCAGCGGGATGAGCAGTGCAAAATTCAACACGCCAAAAACACTGGACAACAGCGACGTAAACACGAACGGTGTCAGGAAACGCCCGAGTGGTTTGGCAAAAGAAAGTAATCGAAGGTATGTTTTCATTGATGGTGCAAAGTTAATCCGAACCTGGATTTATGTGATTTTTTTGACAGACCATGATTTTAAAAGGTTGCCTTCCCTGAAAAAATCAGAGTAATCAAAAAAATCACATAAATCCAGGTCAAAAAAGTATACCTAAGATTTGGAGGTATATAAAACTCTTTTGTACGTTTGGGTCATGAATACGTCCTCAAATTCCTCTTTACTAAAAGGTAGCCTGTCGGTTATGATTTTGCGGTTGCTGGAAGACCGCGAGAAGATGTACGGCTACGAGATTACGCAAAAGGTGAAAGACCTGACGGCGGGCGAAATGACCATTACCGAAGGTGCCCTCTACCCCGCTCTGCACAAACTCGAAGCTGATGGGCTGCTTACCACCGAAACCCAGATTGTCGACGGACGCACCCGTAAATACTACTCGCTCACTAAAACCGGCCATACCGAAGCCGCCGGGCGCATCGCCGAGTTAGCCGCCTTTCTGGAAAACCTGAATCTGGTTCTGAAACTTAAACCATCCATGTAATCATGGCTCTGACACCTTTTCAACTGAAATACCTGCGCTTCGATTTGATTGGCCTTGGCGACATCAAATACGATGATGTCATTGATGAATTGCTCGACCATTACGCCAGCCTGACCGAACAGAAAATGACGATTGGTATGGCCTTTGAGGAAGCCAGCAAACAGGCCTGGGCTGAGCTGGGGGCCGAAAAAGGCGTTCAGAAAATTCAGGCGTCGTTTGTTAAGGCCATTGAGCAGCAGATCAAAATGCAGCATATTACCATTTTAAAGAGTTATTTCCGCTGGCCCACGCTGGTCACTACCATACTTGTTGGATTGCTAGTGTACATGGTAGTTCCGCTGATACCGGTAAAACGGTTAATAGTGTGCACATTGCTTATTGGTGTAATACCGTTTCTATTCATCCTTCGAGGGTATTATTATGGATTTCATCAGCAAACTGATACGGGCAAACTAATCTGGGAATATCTGTTAAATAAATGCGGATTAGCCGTTTGTCTTTTCCACCTAAGCCTAAACCTACCCAATCACTTTTTAGAAAACGCTCCTGAGTCAACAAGAACGTTTTTGCAGACATACCCCACTATTTCGGTTCTTATTTGCCTGCTCCTGTTACTTTACACCGCGAGTTTCATCCAACTATTCCAGCATCAGTATAAACACAAATTCGTTTAAGCCGCTATGCTCACGCCCGCCCAACTCACCGCCATCGACCAGCATCTGCGCAAGGAAAACTGGTTGCTCAACGAAGACCTAATTACCGAACTCACCGATCATTACATCAATGGCATCACTGACCGACTGGCGCAGGGGATGGCTTTTGATCTGGCCCTGCGGGAAATACATACCGGCTTTGGCGGGCGCAAAGGCTTGCTTAAAATGGAAGAGGACTATCAGGTGCAGCGTTACCGAAAACTCGGACAGCTGGAATGGCAGGTGATTCGTTCCTTTATGAATGGATCAAGACGGCCGATTACCACCAGCCTATTCATTGGGTTGTATATAATCAATACATATTTTGGTGCGGAGGATATGGTAAAAACAGGGTTGGCTGTTGGCTTTCTATTTGTTACGTTTTCTGTTCTTATTAGTATTGCCAAGGGTATTTTCGTTCTTTATCAGAATCGGAATGAGGTTAGTCAGGCCGTTGGGCAACCGAGTTCGCCGGTTTTTATTACGGCCTATCTGCTTAGTATGTCCCTGTTACTTCTCAATAAATACGGCCTGCCAAAGTACGATTTAAGCCTCCCGGCGTCGGTACTCCTATCGCTGCAAACCTTGCTGGAGACGCTGTGCCTTGTTTATTACGCGGCCATTGTGCTGGCTATGAGACACATTTTATTGAAAGAACGTAACCAACGTCTCCCTAAGTCCGCTTAACTAACCGAACATGCTCACATCCGACCAACTCGCTGTTCTCCGTCAGGACCTGCTTGAGGAAGCGAACATTTCTTACAAAGAGGTGCTGGACGAACTACTGGACCATTACGCCAGCCTGACCGAGCGTGGGATAGACGAAGGTTACTCGTTTGACGAGGCCAGCCGAAAAGCGTGGATCAGCTTGGGAAGCGGACAGGGCATTTCTCACATTCAGGAGCGGTATAAGAAACTATTGTTGAAGCAAATGCAGGTGCAGCACTGGGCCATTGTGCGCCGTTATTTTCGCTGGCCTACAATCATTACAACCCTGCTGGCTGGTGTATTGGCGTACTTAGCGGCCGGCAAAGTATCACCGTTTGTTTTGCCAGTCGCTTTTATGGCGTTATCATTCTTCCCCTATTTGCTGTTCCTTCCGGGTGAAGTACGGCTTTTCTGGCAACAACGGGTTCGAAGACACCAAACGCTCCATTCGCTTCGGCGGGAGGTTGTATACCGGCAGGCCCGCTATGGCAATTATCTGTGTCTGGCTGTCATTCAAGTCCCTGCTTTGGCAGGTATATTCTTCCTGAATGATCCAAAACGCCTTTACTTGTTCGAGTGGCACACCGGTTTATCCGCTGCCTTAACATTCGTAGCCATGCTGTACACGCTTAGTTATGTCGAGCTTTATAAACAGCAATCTACGAAAGGCTTTACCCCCGTCTGACTCACCTTTTTCGACTACATCATCCCATGCTCACGCCCGCCCAGCAATCCACCCTCGGTTATCACCTTCGCGAGACGAACCTGCTCACAAACGAGGAATTAATTCTCGAATTGACTGACCATTACACCACGGCTCTGCTCGACCGTATGGCGCAGGGCATGACCTTCGAAACCGCCCTGACGGATACCCAACAGGCGTTTGGGGGTCGTAACGGGTTGCAGAAAATGGAGCGTCAGTACAACCGGGTCACCTTCCGGCAGTACGATGAGCGTTGGCGTCAGGCATTAGTTATGCAATTTCAGAAACCGTTGTTATGGCGGCAAACGCTGCCCATCTACGCGGTTATACTTCTCCTATCTTTTGTTATTTACTCACCTAATCCAGCGAATGGATTGGAGTTGGATGACGACTTCTATTATGGCTTTGCAAGTGGAACGCTTCTGGGGTTTATTATCTTGCTAATGAGCTTAATGTGGCCTTACCTAAAAACTGTGTTCAGGCATGGATTTTACAACGTCCCTACCGAAGCACTGTATTTGGTCACACGCCATTCCGTACTACTTCTCATCATGTATGGAGCAGGAGGAATGGGGTTTCTAGGAATTTTCCCCTTCCTGCCTTATCCTGTTCAGCCTATGCTCATTTCGCTTTACCTGGGATTCGTTGGCCTGTACACGCGAACCGGCAATATTATGTATGAATCGCTGTATGACGTTTATCCAAATCGATAAATAGTCCTGAACCAATAGCGCAAAGCCGGACGCCACTGGTTAGGGATTCACCAGCCCCTCATATAACTGCCAATATTCTGTCGCCACCTTTGGCCAGCTAAATCCGGCCGCCCGTCTGCGGAGACGCTCCTCGCGCAGGGAATTCTGGCCGAAATCGTGGAGCCCATCGTGCAGTACTTTGGCCATATTCTCCGGCTCGAAATCTTCGAAGTAATACGCTTCTTTGCCACCTACTTCGGGTAAGCTCGTGAGGTTGGAAATGAACACCGGCTTGCCAAATGTCATGGCTTCGGCAACGGGCAAACCGAACCCTTCTGCCAAGGAGGGGAACAAAAATGCTTCACAATGAGCGTAAAGCCACGACTTAGTCGCTTCATCGACCGGGCCAGGCATTAGCAACCGGTCAGCGACGCCCAGTTTTTGTGCCTGCTCGCGGATGTGCTGCGCATAGGGGTGTCCATCCGGACCCGCTAGGATCAGCCGGTAGTCGGGGAAAGCTTCGAGCAGCGGCAAGAGGGTGTGTATGTTTTTCTTGGGATGCAAAACGCCGACAAACAGAAAAAACGGGTGATCGTTGCCCTCCAGAAAAGCCGGTCGCGGGCCATCGGCCCGAAGATCGTGTTCGCTAATCGCTACACCGTTCGTGATCACCCGAACCGGCTTTGTATCGGGCACACGAAGCTGCTGCTTTACCACCGAGGCCGTGTAGACCGAAATAGCCGTCAGCGCATCCGCCCGGTCCACTTTTCGCTGTAGCGTTACCAGCTTACGGGCTTTCTTGGCCTCAGAATAATCGACGCGTTCCAGAAAATTCAGGTCATGAATCGTCAGAATCATCTTCGCCTTGTCGTGCGGCAGGTAGGCCGACTCCTGATGCAGGCAGTGCCATACCTCATAAGTACCGGGTGTCCAAAATTTTCGTAGCCACGACGCTTCTATGTACGACACCGTATCGCCGAATACACCGGTTTCTCCTTTCGGAACAAGAAACGTCAATTTCCACCCGTCGTGACGCTGACGAACCAGTTCGTGGCCGAGGTGTAAACAAACCTGGCCCAGACCACTGTTGAGGTCGCGCAGGCGTTCGGCGTCGATAAAGAGAGAAGGCATACCAGTTGAAGATTTCGACAAAATTGGGAAATTTTAAGAGTACTTCGTCTGAAAGTAAAAAAGCCGTGCCACGATTCTGAACCGTGGCACGGCTTTTTTACTTTCAGTTAAACAAAACAAATCACACGAATCATTTCAATCATAAAAATCCCGGTTCAGACTTACTTTTGCACCATGACTTTACAAAATGACTTGTTGCTCCGCACCGCGCGGGGTGAATTGACCGAGCGGGTGCCGGTCTGGATGATGCGGCAGGCGGGGCGGGTCTTACCGCAATACCGGGCTGTTCGGGAGCGAGCCGGGAGCTTCATCACGTTGGCTAAAACCCCCGAGCTGGCCGCTGAAGTGACGATCCAACCGGTCGACGCCTTCGATGTAGATGCAGCTATCATCTTCTCGGATATCCTTGTCGTACCCGAAGCGATGGGCCTCCCCTACGAAATGATCGAAAGCCGGGGACCCGTTTTCCCGACCACCGTCCGTAATCAGGCCGATCTGAGTCGCCTGCGCGTGGCCGATGCTGAAAGCGATCTGGGCTATGTGCTCGACGCCATTAAACTAACCAAAAAAGAGCTGAACAATCGAGTGCCACTCATTGGCTTTGCCGGAGCCCCGTTCACCATTTTCTGCTACATGACCGAAGGCAAAGGCTCGAAGACCTTCTCAGTAGCCAAGAAACTGCTGTATACCGACCCCAACTTTGCTCACGCCCTGCTTCAGCAAATTACGGATAGTACGATCGCGTATTTACAGGCACAGATTCGGGCGGGCGTCGATCTGGTTCAGATTTTCGATTCGTGGGCGGGCATTCTCTCGCCGGAGCAATACCGAACGTTTTCGCTGCCTTACATCAAACAGATTTGTGATGTGATTTCCGGAACGCCGGACCGTGACGTGCCCGTGACAGTTTTTGCCAAAGGGGCTTTCTTCGCCCGGCACGAAATTGGTCAGCTGAGTTGCGACGTGGTAGGACTGGACTGGAACATGGACCCCAAAGAGTCGCGGGCGTTAATCCCGGACCGGGTGTTGCAGGGCAATTTAGACCCTTGTGTGTTATACGCTGATTTTGCTCAGATTCGGGCAGAAGCGAAACAGATGCTTAGCGATTTCGGTCATCAGCATTACATTGCTAACCTCGGCCACGGCATCTACCCCGATACTGATCCCGACAAGGCCCGGTGTTTTGTGGATGCCATTAAAGAGATGTAAACGCGTTGTTTGCCAATAGTGCCTGATCCCGATAACGTCAGGCCCCGGTTCGGTGCTGTCAGGTTTAAGAACCTAACAGGTAAGGTTTCTCAAAACCTTTGCGTTTAAACACATAGACGGTTTTGAGAAACCTTACTATGCCGGGTTTAAGAACCCGGCGTCACATCATCATGATGCCTTCTCTTTACAAACTCTCTTTGGCTTCCTGCTTCAGCAGGGCCTTATCAATAGGTACTACACCAACCGATTCGCAAACCAGTCCACCGCCCAGGTTCGACAACCCTGCAATAATGTGAGGGGGTTGCTGGAGAGCCACACAGCAGGCCGCAATACTGATAACGGTATCGCCCGCGCCGGAAACATCGGCAATTTTGCGGATGTGAGCCGGTAGTTTCAGCCGTTCCCCTTTGTAATCAATATAAGCACCCCGCTCCGAGAGCGTAATCAGGGCACCTTTCAGGTTCAGGGTTTCCTTCAACTGGTTGACAACGGCCTGAAACTCCTCCGGTTTATCGACGTCAAAATCTACTTTCAACCCCTCTCGCAGCTCTTTAAGATTCGGCTTGAACAACGTAGTATTCTGGTACGACAGGAAGTTTCGTTTCTTGGGATCAACAACCGTTGGAACGCCCTGCTCATTGGCAAAATCCGTTATTTCGGCAATGGCTTCTTTACTGAGCACCCCCTTGTCGTAATCTTCAAAAATAACGACATGGCAGGTTGGGATCAGTTCTTTTGCTTTGGTAATTAACCGCGTTCGTTCGTCGGTAGTAATGTATTTATCCGTTTCCGTATCTACCCGAACCACCTGCTGGGAACCGGCAATGATGCGTTCTTTAATGGTCGTGATCCGGTCTGCGCTTCGAATGAGCCCATCGCAGTTGAGGCCCCGGTTGCAGAGTTCCTGTTCGAGCTGGTCGCCCGGTGCATCAGTACCGATGATGGAGCAAATAATGGCTTCCGCTCCCAGCGCCTGTACGTTCAGCAGTACGTTTCCGGCTCCCCCCAAACGTAACTCGCGCCGGTCGACCGTTACGACAGGAACCGGTGCTTCGGGCGAAATCCGCTCAACGCGCCCCCATACGTAGGAGTCGAGCATCACATCGCCAACAATTAACACGCGAAGTTTATCGAACTGATCGAACAGCTCGTCAATAGACATATCCAAGACACCAACCGGACTCATATTCACCAAACAGCTTGTTTCAGGATACAAAGAAACGAAACGGCAACGCCTTTTCCGAAAGCATGTATTGTCTTTGATGGAATGGAGCGATCATCGAACCGTAATGAGGTTGAGTAACAGATCGGGTTTTACAAATAACACGATGATAGGTACCACCAAACCAACCGCCAGCCAGACCGCTGCTGCGGGCAGGCGAACAGGGATATTCTGTTCGGAGTCTTCCGATGCCGGACGAAAAAATAGCAGGAACGGAATTTTGAGGTAATAGACCAGCGAAATCAGGGCGTTAAGCAAACCTAAGCCAAACAGCGCCAGCAGCCAGGTATCGCCACGTTGCTGGTAAGCGTCATACAAGGCAGAAAACGACAGGAGCTTAGCTGTAAAGCCCACCGTTGGCGGCAGGCCCGTCAGGGCCAGCATCACGACCGTCAGTGCAACAGCCAGCAATGGTTGCTTGGCCCCCAAACCGGCAAAATTTTTGATCGTAAGTCGGCTTCCGTTACTCCGGGCCAACAGGTCGATGAGAAAGAAAGCAGCCAGCGAAATAAACAGGTAAGTACCAATGTAAAACAATACCGCATCGAAACCGGCTTCGTTGAACGCAACCACACCCACCAGCAGAAAACCGGCGTGGGCAATGGTCGAATACGCCAGCAGCCGCTTGGCATCTGTTTGCCGCAGAGCCGACAGGTTACCGATCAAGATACCCGCCAGCGCCAGAACGGCCAATGGCGTTTGTAGCACAACGGCCGTTGTACCACCCGCCGGTACTTCGATAGGCAAGGCCGTTACCACCCGCATCAACACCAGCACCGCAGCGGCTTTGGGAGCCACCGAAAAAAAAGCGGCTACCGGCACAGGGGCCGCTTCGTAAGCATCGGGGGTCCAGACGTGAAACGGCACGCCAGCCAGTTTAAATAACAGTCCGGCCAGCGTCAGCAGCATCGCTACAGCAACAATTGCCCCGTCCTGCCGGGCCAGCTCCGCTCCGAATGCTTCAGCGGTGAGGTCGAGGGTGCCGGTCATGCCATACAGCAACGACATACCGTAGAGCATAACGGCCGAACTGATCGCCCCGAACAGCAGGTATTTGATACCGCCCTCGGAGGCTTTCCGGTCGGCGGTGAGGGCAGTTAATAAGTAAGAGCAGATGGAGACCAGTTCGATGCTCAGGTAGATGCTGAGCATGTTGACGGACAAAGTCATCAGGAACAACCCAAGCGTCATGGCAATCAGCAGGGAATACCATTCCAGCGGCAGTTTCGGCCGGTCGATGGCCTGATTGATGGGCGATGTAAACGCTTCGTACAACACGACACACGCAGCGCTCAGAGCAACGACCAGCTGAATAAAAATGGCCTGCTGATCGACAAAGAGCAGGTGCATGAACAGAAAACCGCGTGTGGGCAAGAGCACGGCCCAGCCGCCAGCCACCAGCAGTACGGCAACACTTAATCCAGCCAGGTATAAACGAGCTTTGGGTAAGGCTAATGACCGAACCAGAAGGAGTTCGGCAATTAACACAACACAAAAAGCTACAGACAGCCAGATTTCCGGTCCGAAACCGCCGAGGCTGCTTAAAATGTCGTTTAATTGGTCGGTAAGCGGCAAAATAGTGATTGGTAAAAGTGGTGAGAGTAGGTGAAAGTAGTTGGCGTGAGTGGAGTGATTGAGTTTACTAGTTCAATCACTCCACTACTCCACACTCTTAAATGAAACCTAAATCATCCCATCGCGGTCGGGTCGTCCTTCATAGCCGCGCAGTTTTACCGGCGTCTGCGTTTTACGTAACCGAATATTGAGGAATTCGACCAGTAGCGAGAAGGCAATGGCGAAGTATAAATACCCTTTTGGCACAACGCCCACTTCCTGCTTGAAAATGACAACTTCAGACAGGTGGGCTCCTTCGGCCACGAGCATAAACCCGATCATGATCAAAAACGCCAATCCCAGCATTTGTATGGTTGGGTGCTCATTAACAAACGAGCCGACAGGCCCGGCGAAAAACATCATAATTACCACCGACAGAACCACTGCAATCATCATGATCGTTACGTTCTGGGTCAGGCCAATGGCTGTCAGGATGGAGTCGATGGAAAAGACGATGTTGGTAACGGCTATCTGCGTAACCACACTGGAGATCGTGGCTTTTCCTTTGATACCCCCTCCCTCAATTTCTTCTTCTTCACCCCCTTCCAACTTGTGGTGAATTTCGGATGTGGCTTTATATAAGAGGAACAATCCGCCCGCAAACAGAATCAGGCTCTGACCGGTCAAAGCCGCTTTAAACCAGCCAGCATCAATGTGCGTGAAAGGTTTACTAAGTGATATAACAAATGAAATACCCATCAATAGCGCCAACCGGAAAGCCATGGCCAGCATTAAGCCGATATTCCGCGCTTTGGGCTGATCATTCCGGGCTAGTTTATTGGCCGCAATGGAAATGAAGATGATATTGTCGATACCCAGAACAATTTCGAGAAATGTCAGGGTAAGCAGGCTGACGATGGACTCAGCAGTAAAAAGATCGCTCATACGTGAACAAAGGTGAAGGCCAAAATTACCCCCTGCCGTTCAGGTCTGCAACAACTTGTTCAAGAAAGAACGCTGCATCGGACAAAAGGTGGGTAGGTTTGACGGTTGGTAAATGGCCACAACCCTGGGGCGCTGGCAACGAAACAAGGATTAGCTTCGTATAGTTATACTACACAGGGTGACCCAGCTTAACAGGAAGCGTCGAAAATTACCAACAGAAACTGCACAGTTTCATAAATAAAAGATATTTGTGGACATTTGATTGCTTTAAAACAAGCTGGTAACATATTTACCGTTGGCTCGTTATAAACGCAATGCGTAGTAATCTGATTCGATCCTAAACCGGTTAGTTACCCGTCAAAACTCAGCGTCTTGTGTCGAAACTGTTTGTCCGAATTTTACTTGGTTTATTAGCTATCGTGCTGTTGCTGGCAGGATTTGTGGTCATTATTGCCACAACACCCTGGGGGCAGCAACTGGTTACCCGGCAGGTAAACTCCTATCTCGCCCAGAAACTTCAGTCGCCCTTTCACATCGGGCGTATCCGTTACTCCATTCCCGATTGGGTTGAACTGGAAGATGTTTTCTTTAAAACCCCGAAAGGTGATACACTCCTCAACGGAGGCCGAATGCGTGTCGACCTCGATATGTGGGGCTTACTCAACAACCGCGTTGCCATTAACCAGATCGAACTGGAACATATTCGCCTGAATATCAGCCGAACATTACCCGACACGGCTTTCAACTTTCAATACATCCTTAACGCATTTGATACAGGCGCAGCGCCGGAACCATCCGATACGGTGTCGACACCCATGGCCATCAACCTGACGGGGATTGCCCTGAAAGATGTTCGTATCAAGTATAAGGACGACGTTACCGGGGCCGATGTCAATGCCTATATGGACAGTCTGCGGGCGGGCTTTAGCGCCACAGACGTTACTACTTCTAAATACCATTTGTCTAATGTAGCCGTCAACGGACTTGACGTGTATACCCGATTGTACGAAGGGTTACCAACGCCCCCCGGCGCACCCAGCAAACCCGGCGATACTCTCGATCTGGCCCTCGGAAAGTGGCAGATCAACCGGGCCAGATGGGACATCCGGGTCGAAACGGCCGACTTTAAGACCAAAGGTAGTGCCGAACGGCTGGCCATGGAATCCGATTATTTTTACCTGGATGGCGAAAAGATAGGCATTAAATCCCTCGACCTAGCTAACGCCGATGTGGCAGCTACCCTGACGAAACCGACGAAAAAAGCCGTCCCTACCCCACCATCGGCAACGTCGGCGATTACCCCCGGCTGGCAGGCCCGGCTAACCAATGTGCGGTTTGCCAACAATCGCATACGGTACGATGATGAAACGGCACCCCGGCAAAAAACAGGCCTTGACTATGGCCACCTCGATTTACAAAATCTGGGCATCGACGGCCGTTTCCTGGTTTATCAGGACTTGGGCAAACGGGGGCAGCGCATTAGTGGACAGTTGCGAAATGGCCGGTTTCGAGCCACCAGCGGCTTCGTTCTTCAGCAACTCGAAGGCAACATTTTATATACCGACACGACAACCACAATCACCAAACTCTACGTACAAACGCCAACAAGTTTGCTGCGGGATCAACTGGTGCTTCGGTATGACTCGCTCGGCCAACTGACAGACCCCCGTTTTGCCAAACGCGTAGCCGTTCGGGTCAACCTGCGGCAAAGCCGGTTATCGGTTGAGGATGTTCTTCAACTGGCACCTTTCCTGGCCGATACACCGCCCTTCGCGGGTAATCGAGGGGGTGTTTTCCGGGCCAATGCTCAGGCCACGGGTACACTAGCTGCCCTAAACCTGCCCCGTCTGGAATTCGATATGCTGTCCGGGACCAGAATCAGAGCCAGCGGCCGGTTAACCAACGTAACGGACCCCGACCGCATCGGCGTCGATATGGCCATTCAGGATGCAACCACGAATCTGGCCGACATCAACAAGCTGGTGCCAAAAGGAACAATACCTTCATCCATTGCACTACCTCCCTCCTTTAACCTGACGGGTAAGCTGAAAGGCGCGCTAAATGACCTTGTTCTGGATGCCAAACTGAACACCGCTTGGGGTACGGCCGGGTTTGATGGGCGGTTGGCCGGGTTCGTCGCCGGAAAGAACCAGACATACAAAGGCACGCTTAATCTGAACGATTTCGATGCTGGTAAATGGCTCAAACAAACGGGTACGGTTGGGAAAATTACCGGACGCGCTACGGTCGATGGGCGAGGCATTGATGTAAATACGCTGACTACCCGCTTCGATCTGGCCATACAATCGGCCGAGCTGAACGGATACCGCTACCAGAATCTCGACGCCGAAGGCCGACTGGCGAATGGAAATCTTAATCTGGTGGGTGCGCTGAAAGACCCGAACGCCAACCTGGCCCTCGACATCAAAGCCAATTTAAAAGGTAATTTCCCAAGCGTGGCGGGACAAACGGTCATTAATGAGCTGAACCTTCAGCAACTAAAACTGTACAAAGACCCGCTCTCGCTGAAAGGCAAGATCAACCTCGACATGGCTTCTACGGACCCCGCTAAACCCGTTGGTACCGTTTCGGCCAGCGATGCCGTAGTGACCCTGAGTGGCAAAAGCTATCCGGTTGATTCTCTTTATGCCCGCCTATCGGCTGATGGGGCCATTAAAAATGTTGTCGCTCAACTGCCGGGTGCTCAACTCCGCCTGAACGGGCAGTTCGAGTATGCCCAGTTGTACGACATCATTGCCGGGGAGATTAGCCAATATATTGCCCTTCCCTCGCTGACGTACAAACGCATTCCGCCCCCACATGCGTTTACGCTTAATCTGAAGGCGTATCAAAACCCGTTGTTCCAGGCGTTTGTCCCGGCACTTACCCGGATGGACACCGTTCGGTTCAACGCTTATCTGGATAACACACGTGATACAACGTTATCGGCAACGCTGCGCACCGGAGTGGTCGTATACGACACAACTACGCTACAAGGGAGCACAATGGCGATACGAGGTGCTAACAACCAATTGAAAGTAGACGGGCGCATAGACGGCGTACTATATAATGGCATTACAATTCGACAGACCAACATAAATGGTATTGCGGCCAACAATCGCTTCCGGTTTGCCGTCGTCAATAAAGATTCCATCAACCAGGATCTGCACGGCCTTTCGGGAACGCTCACTGTAATCGACTCCACTTACCGGTTTCAGTTTGCCCCCAACGGTCTGCTGACGAACTACCAACGCTGGCAAACCGATACGTCGGGGTTTGCTCAGTACGGCAGTGATGGTGTGCTGATCAACCGCTTGCACATCGAAACAGACCAACAATCGCTGGAAATCAGTAGTACCGAACAGTACGGCAATGCACCCATACGGGTCACGGCCCGCGCCATTGAGTTGGGCAATCTGGCCCGCCTGGCCAATCAGGATACTACCCTGGCCAGCGGACAGCTCAACGGAACTGTGATCGTGCGCGACTACATGAGTCAGGATAGTAAGATGGCCTTTACGGGCTCCATTTACGTCGACAGCCTGAAAGTCATGAGCAAACCGATTGGTAACCTCACGGCCCGCTTCCGCAACGACACCGACGGACGAATTGGCGTAAATACCGTTCTGGCGGGCCCTTACAATGATGCCACAGTTACCGGCTTTTATAATCCCGAAAATGCCAAACAAGCCCTCGATCTGGCCATCAAACTAAACCGGCTGGACGCCCGCACCATCGAAGCCTTTAGCTTTGGCGAACTGCGGCAGGCAAAAGGACAGCTCACCGGCGAGTTCACCGTTGCGGGGGCAGTCGACAATCCTCAGATGAATGGCAGCGTATCCTTCGACTCGGTTGCGTTCAACATCAAACAACTCAATGCCACGTATAACATCGACAAGGAAAAGCTGGCTTTCTCGGGGCAGACCATTACCCTAAGCGGGTTCGATCTGCGCGATGAACAGGGCCGGACGTTAACGACAGACGGTACCGTGGTGCTTAAAAATCTGCCCGATGCTGCGTACAACCTGCGCGTCCGGGCCGACCATTTCCAGGTGCTCAATGCCAGCCGGAAGGACAACGATTACGCCTATGGACAGGCCGCCGTTACCACCGATCTTCGGATCAAAGGAACGGGTACCAATGCGTCCGTCAATGGCACCGTCAGGCTGGAAGACGGTAGTAAAATTTCGATGGTGCTGCCCGATGAAGCGGCTAGTGCAAATGAGGCTAACGGCATTGTGACATTCATTAACCACAGCGATTCGCTGGCGCTGGTAAAGTACCTGTACAAGCCCAAACAGGATACCCTGGGGCCCCGGCTGGCCTTTGAGCAGTTAAGCAACTCCACCATTTCGGTCGATCTGGAAGCTGATGAAAAATCGGAACTGACGATTGTGGTGGACGAACTGAACGGTGACTACCTCCGCGCACGGGGCAACGCCCGACTCAACGTTGGCGTTACGGCTTCGGGCGAAGTGACCGTACTGGGTCGGTACGAAGTGACCGAGGGTGAATACTCGCTTACCTACCAGGTCCTGAAACGACAGTTTGAGCTTCAGAAAGGCGGCTACATCAACTTTACCGGCGATCCGCTCAAAGCCGACATCAACATGACGGCCGTTTATAAAGTATCGGCCCCTCCGTCGGACCTGATCGGCAGTGAGTCTAACGCCATTGGTGCGGCATCACTCAAGCGCAAACTTCCGTTTGAAGTTGACTTAACCATCAGCGACAATCTGGCGGCTCCCAAACTTAGTTTCGACATTCGGGCTCCGGAAATAGAAAACAACGGGGCAGGATCAGACAATTCCCTTGCCACCAGCGTTGAAACGAAGCTGCGGACACTCCGCCAAGACCCGGCGCAGATCAACAAACAGGTGTTTGCGCTGCTTATCCTGAGTCGGTTCCTGCCGGAGAACTCCGCGGATTTCTTCTCGGGATCGGACAATGGCGGGTTGAACACTCAGGCCGAGAACATTGCCCGCAGCAGTGTCAGCAAACTCATTTCGGATCAGTTAGGCCGGCTGGCATCGGGTGTACTGAAAGGCTTCGATGTCGACTTCAACTTGCTCTCGCAGGCGGGTAGCGCCAATACGGGCGGCACCACAAACGGCAGCCGGACCGACCTGAACGTTGGCCTGTCGAAGAGCTTTCTGGCGGGCCGGGTAACCGTTTCGGTCGGCAAAAACTTTGTGCTGGACAACTCGGCCAACGCGGCTGTTCCGAGCCAGAATCAAGTCTTCGACAACATATCGGCCAACTATAACATTACCCGCGATGGTCGCTACGTACTACGGGCGTATCGTCGCAACGACTACCAGGCCGTGCTCGATGGCTATATTATTGAAACGGGGGTTGGCTTCATTATTTCAATGGATTTCAATACACTGTCCGAGATCTTTCGTCGGTCATCGCCTGCCCCTGCCCTGAATTAAACCGTTATGACTTTCGTATCGACGCTAAAACTTTTCTTACATCACCTTACCGCTTTACGCAGACGGGCAAAGGGCACAATTCGTGTGCCTTATGCGGTGGTTGCGGTGCCGTTCACTATCTGGGTGCTCAGTGGCTGCAACATAGCTAAACATTTGCCGGCCAATGAACGACTATATATGGGGACGGATGTGCGGATTCAGGCCGACTCCACTATTTCGTCAACAGAGCAGGCTGGTCTGAAAACCCAGTTGGAAGAGCAGGCACGGCCCCGACCCAACAAACAGTTGTTCGGCTATCCGTATAAAGTCGGGTTTTATTACCTCTTCGGCGAGCCTAAAAAACCGAATGGTTTCCGGGCATGGTTTCGCCGTAAGTTTGGTCAGGAGCCCATACTGGCCAGCGCCAAAGCCATTTCATCGAATATTCCTGTTTTTAAGGCAACCCTGCAAAATCAGGGCTATTTCGGATCAGATGCCACGGGTAAGATTGTTGAAGATGGGTATAAGGCACGGGGTGTTTACGATGTTGATGTAAAACAGCGCTTTATTATCGACTCTACCGGCTTTCTGGTCGACTCTACGCCGGTTCGAAAAGCCCTGCTTGCCTCGGCCCGACGAACGGTTATCAAGAAAGGAAGTCCGTATCTCTTCGAAAACATCAAACTGGAGCGGGAGCGCATCAGTCAGTTTATCAAGCAGCGCGGCTTCTATTACTTTCTGCCCGACTACATTGCCGTCATCGCCGATAACGATACCGCCCGCCACCGGACAAAACTATATTTCGCCATCAAACCGGATATGCCCGAAGCAGCCGGGGTACCCTATTACATCCGCGACGTCTTTATTTATTCGAACTACAACCTGTCGACCGCCCGTAATGACACCAACCGGCGGCAAGCATTTCAGACGAATGAACAGTTTAGGATCATCGACTCTACACAGCGGTTCGACAATAAACTGTTCCGCGACATTGTAACGGTACGACCCGGCCAGCGGTACAATAGCCGGATGCAGGATTTGACCCTCTCCCGGTTCATTAATCTGGGCGCCTTCAAATTTGTCCGTAACCGCTTCGAGCCTGACCAGCAGGGCGACAGTGCCGTGCTCGATGTTCACTATTACCTGACACCTTCCCCGGCCAAATCGGTGCGGGCCGAACTGGATGGCACGTCGCGTTCTAACAACTTCAATGGTACGCAGCTTATTCTAAGCTGGCGAAACCGCAATGCGCTGCGTCGGGCCGAATTACTGACCATCAATGCCAACGCTGGTATTGAATTTCAGGTGGCCTCGGCGGGCGAAGGAATTACCAACTACCGGTTTGGGGCCGATGCTACGTTGAGCTTCCCCAGACTTGTGTCTCCCCATCGTTTTTTATACGACCAGCGACAGGCCCTGCCAAAAACAAATGTTACTGTCGGCTATCAAACGATCATTAGGGGAGGGCTTTACCGAATTAACTCGGCTCAAGTAACATTTGGCTATGCCTGGCGGCAGAGTCAGCAGTTGGAGCACGTCTTTCAGCCGTTTAACGTTAATTACGTTTATGTACCATCAAGCCAGATTAAGCCCCGAGTTCTTGAAATCATTGAAGATCCAGACATTTCTGACCTAATCAGAAGACAATACATAAATACCGTTTTCCGCTCTAACCAGCTTATTTTAAGTTCGCTTTATACATTTAATTTCAACTCACCTATCCGTTCCCTTTCTCCAACTTCGTTCCGGATAACGGCAAATGCAGAAGCTGCGGGTAACTTGGCAAGCCTTTTCTTCCGAAAACCGATAGAGGGTGAAGACCGGAATGGCATTTTTGGCGTCTCCTATGCCCAGTTTCTTCGGTTCGATGTCGACGGTCGATTATACCGTCGGCTGACACCAAAAATAACCTGGGCAAACCGTCTGTTTGCAGGCGTTGGCATCACCTATGGCAACTCGAAAGGCTATCAGCTTCCCTTCACCAAACAGTATTTTGTGGGCGGCAGCAATAGCATCCGGGCTTTCCGGCCGAGAGCCATTGGACCGGGACTGTTCACGCGTGACACCATCCGTAACCTGCCTCTGTTTCAGGACGGCGGGGGCGATATCAGGCTCGAAGCGAATACAGAGATACGCGCCAAGTTCAACAAGTATATCGAAGGGGCCGTTTTTGTCGATGCAGGCAACGTTTGGACCTATGCCAATACCGATACATTTGGAGAGGGAGCTCAATTCTCAAAAGCTTTTTATAGCCAGATTGCCGTTGGCGCGGGCGCTGGTATCAGGATTGACTTATCGTATTTCCTGGTGCGACTTGATGTGGCCACTCCGCTTCGCAAACCTTATAAAACAGAAGGCAGTGAATGGGTTATTGATAAAATGGCCTTTGGCAGCCCAACCTGGCGAAAAGAAAACCTGGTCTTTAATATAGGCGTTGGTTACCCGTTTTAACGTACGTAACGGGGGCTTTAGCCCGCGTAACAGAAGGTCCGTAACGCAAGGTCGACTTGCCTTCGGCTACGCGGGTTGAAGCCCCCCGCCGGATCACTTCAATACAGGCCGGAGAGTCTGCCAGACAGTGTTGGCCACAATCTTATGTCCGGCGGGGGTTGGGTGAATACCGTCAGGCTGGTTTAATCTGGGGATACCGCCAACGTTTTCGAGAAGAAACGGAATTAGAACGGCCTTGTTCTTATCCGCCAGTTCCTTAAACAACCCCCGAAATTCGTTGGCGTAACTCGTGCCCATGTTGGGCGGAATCTGCATACCAGCGAGCACAATCGTAGCCTGCGGGCTCTTGAGCCGGACAGTATCCATGATGGCCTGTAAATTCTTACGGGTATCGGCTAGCGGCAGGCCCCGGAGTCCGTCATTACCGCCCAGTTCCAGCACGAACACCGCCACCGGCTGACGCAGTACCCAACCAATGCGGCTTTTGCCACCGGCAGTCGTTTCGCCACTTAAACCGGCATTGACAACGGTATAATTCAAGCCAAGCGAGTCGACCTTTTTTCCGATCAAAGCCGGAAACGCCTGCGACGGCTCCACCCCGTAACCAGCCGTCAGGCTGTTCCCGTAGAACAGAATGGTTTGTTTCTTGGCCGGAGACTCCGGTTTTGATGCAGCCTGTTGAGCGGATGTGCTTGTGGCGGCATCGTTCGTTTTCGTATCAGATGAACCACAGCCCCAGACCGTTAAGACCAGCAAGAACCCGCTTATCACAGAATGGAGTGATTTACTATTTGTGCAGAACTTCATTGTTTTCATACGAGTTACTTGATGAACACAACGTGGTGCGCCATTGCGACGCAGAGAACACAGCGATGATCGTCAATTAGTTATCCGTTTGTTCCTTGTATTCGTTGGCTTAGGTAGTCGTTTACGGCTTTACCAATAACCCAATAACCACTAACTAAGAAAGTCGCAACAACCCTTTTTTGTTCCATGAGCATTCTTCGCGTCGAAAATCTGACGAAAACCTATTCGAGTGGGGGGCAGGATTTAACCGTTCTGCACGGCGTCAACTTCACCCTCGAACCCGGCGATACCTTTTCCATCGTTGGCCCATCGGGCAGCGGCAAAACAACCCTGCTGGGCTTATGTGCGGGTCTGGACCGGTCTTCGTCGGGTAGCGTTTATTTGAACGACGTTCGGCTGGATACACTCAACGAAGATCAGCGGGCGGCTATCCGCAACCAGTACGTTGGCTTTATTTTCCAGAACTTCCAGTTACTACCCACGCTCACCGCCCTCGAAAACGTGATGGTGCCGCTCGAACTTCGTGGCGAAAAGGGAGCCGCCAAAGCAGCTCAGGCCCTGCTGGAACGCGTCGGGCTGGGCAAGCGCGGGCACCACTACCCTACCCAGCTTTCGGGTGGCGAGCAGCAGCGCGTATCGCTGGCCCGTGCCTTTGCCAACCGGCCTAAACTACTTTTTGCCGATGAGCCAACCGGCAACCTCGACGCCGACACCAGCGCCACCGTTGTCGATCTGCTCTTTGAACTCAACCGCGAAGCCGGAACAACCCTCGTTCTGGTCACGCACGATATGGAACTGGCCGCCCGTACTCAACGGGTTATCCGTATAAAAGGCGGAACGGTCGTTTCTGATACCGAAGAGCGAATCGGAACGCCGAATCGGAGCGAAAGAGTGAACGAGTGACAACACTCACACTAGTTCACCACCTTGGCAAATCGCTCTTTCACTATTCACTCTTTAAATTATGTCCTGGCTTTTTCGAATGGCCTGGCGCGATAGCCGCCGGAGCCGACAGCGGTTACTACTATTTATGTCGGCCATTGTGCTGGGCATTGCCGCTTTAGTAGCCATCAACTCGTTTGGCGATAACCTCGCCCGCAGTATTGACGACCAGGCACGCGAACTCCTGGGTGCAGACCTGACGCTTTCCTGGAGCCGACCACCCTCGCCGAAAACAACGAAACTGGTAAAGACAATGGGCCGCGACCGGGCCTACGAAGTTTCGTTTGCCTCGCTCGTTTCTATCCCCAAAACGGGGGGTGTCCGACTGGCGCAGGTGAAAGGGCTGGAAGGAAATTTTCCCTATTACGGAACCTGGGAAGTACAACCGGCATCGGCCATCAAATCCTTCCGGCAGGCCACAGAGCGGGTAGCGTTAGTCGACGATGGGCTGCTGGTCCAGCTTGGTGCTCAACCCGGCGACTCGGTAAGGGTTGGCAACTTGTCTTTTCTGATTGCGGGGCGGGTCACAAAAACACCGGGGCAGGCGGCCATTGCGGCTACCGTTGCGCCAACGGTCTTCATTCCAAACCAATTTCTGTCTGGTACCGGCCTGTTGCAGCGCGGCAGCCGGGTAGCCTATAAATACTATTACCAGTTTGCGCCCGGCACCAATGTAGAAAAATACATCAAGACCATCTCGGCCCGGCTGGATAAGGAAGGTATAAGCTACGACACCGTTGACGGGCGCAAGAAACAAACCGGCCGTTCCTTCGCCGACCTGACCAAATACCTTAGTCTGGTAGCCTTCGTGGCCCTTTTACTGGGCTGCGTGGGCGTAGCCAGCGCCGTTCAGCTGTACGTCAAAGAGAAGGTAACGTCGGTCGCTATCTTGCGAACACTCGGTGCCAGCGGGCGACAGGCCTTTCTGATTTACCTCATTCAAACGGCCCTGATGGGCTTGCTTGGCGCAGTTATCGGCGCACTGGCCGGGTCGGTGGTGCAGTTGCTATTACCCCGTGTATTCAGCAACTTCCTGCCGGTAACAGTCGAAACCAGCCTATCGGTCACAGCTATTCTCGGCGGCATTGGAACGGGGGTACTCATTTCAGTGCTGTTTTCGTTACTTCCGTTACTGGCCATTCGAAACGTGTCGCCCCTCCGTACGCTCCGAAGTTCGTACGAAGCCGACCTCAGCAACCGTGACCCATTCCGGTGGCTGGTTTACCTGCTGGTGCTGGGCTTTATCGTTGGTTTTGCGTATCTACAAACAAAGAATTTCATGCTGGCCGTCGGTTTTACGGGTGGGCTGGCGGTGGCCTTCGGCATTTTAACGCTGCTTGGCCTGGGGCTTATCTGGCTGGTGCGTAAGTTCTTCCCGGCATCGTGGAGCTACGTCTGGCGGCAAAGTTTGGCCAATTTATACCGACCTAACAACCAGACCCTTATCCTCGTCACCTCCATTGGTCTGGGTGCGTTTCTGATTGCAACACTTTACCTTACCCAGGGTCTTTTGCTGGGCCGGGTGGAGTTGTCGGCGAGTGGTAAACAACCCAACATGGTGCTGTTCGATATTCAGAATGCCCAGATTGCAGGCATCCGGTCGCTGGTGACGCAACAGAAGCTGCCTATTTTGCAGGAAGTGCCGGTGGTAACCATGCGCCTGAACGACATCAACGGAACCACCAATGCTGTTCCTAAGAATGCCAAAGACACGACCGCCAAAACACCCAGTTGGGCCTTCACCCGCGAGTACCGGGTTACCTATCGCGACACACTTATTTCGTCTGAAAAACTGGTATCGGGTAAAGCCCCCTACCAGGAAAACGGAGCTATTTACGTGTCTATTGAAAATGGCTTTCTGGATCGGATGCACCTAAAGCTGGGCGATACGCTCAACTTTAACGTGCAGGGTGCACCTATTCAAACAATTGTAGGCGGCACTCGTGAGGTAGAGTGGAACCGGGTGCAAACCAATTTTCTGGTCGTCTTTCCATCGGGCGTTCTGGAGCAGGCACCGCAGTTTCACGTGCTGATGACTCGCGTACCAGATAACCAAACGTCGGCGGTACTTCAGCGGGCGCTGGTTAGTAACTTCCCGAACGTGTCGGCCATCGACCTAGGTTTGATCCTGAAAACGGTCGACGAAATTCTGGGGCAAATCTCTTTTGTTATTCAGTTTATGGCCCTGTTCAGCATTCTGACGGGGCTGCTGGTTCTGGCCAGTTCGGTCGTTATCAGCAAATACCAGCGTATGCGTGAGAGCGTACTGCTGCGAACACTGGGTGCCAGCCGCGGGCAGATTCTGCGAATTACGGCACTGGAGTACGGATTGTTGGGTTTGCTGGCAGCCCTCTCGGGTATTTTGCTTTCGCTGGTCAGCACATGGAGTCTGGCCCGGTTCGTCTTCGAGGTACCCTACCAGCCGAGTACCTTTCCGCTGGTCGTCATTGCCTTCACCGTTACGGCCCTGACTGTCGTGATCGGCGTTTTCAATAGCCGCGACGTGCTGGTCAGACCACCGCTGGACGTACTACGGGCGGAGGGGTAAGACAGTGGCTCCTTCTACGTAGTTTCCCCTGTGCATCCTGCTGATCTACGGGAATATACGGCATTTACAGAACCCGTACATCCGCGCTAAAAACCGGATGAAAGAGGAGAGAACTTTGCATCATCAAACTACGCAAAACCCTCTCCTCTTTACGTCATGGAAAAAGCATTCTGGATGAACTCATGGGAATTAGAAGGCCCTTATACCAGCTTTCACCGCAAGGATATCCACCCTTACCTGATCAAACACCTTCCGCCATTCTCTCTTGAAGGTAAGTCCGTCTTCGTTCCGCTATGCGGTAAAAGCGTCGATATGATTTACTTCAGCCACTTCGCCAATCGGGTGATCGGGGTCGAACTCGTTGAGAAGGCAGTTCTCCAGTTCTTTTCCGAAAACCAATTGACATACAGGCGCGTTGGCGATCGGTTCATCTCGGGAAACATCACCATTTTCTGCTGCGATCTTTTCTCCCTAACTCCCGACGATCTTGGCCCGATCGATGTTGTTTATGATCGGGCTTCGCTGGTGGCTTTACCCAATGCCATGCGAATGCGCTACCTGCAAACCCTCGAAGAACTGACACCGGTAGGTTCACTGACCTTCCTGAATACAGTTGAATACGCCCCCACCATGCCTACCCCCCCTTTCAGCATTTCGCCCCGCGATGTTTCGTCGTACTTTCCCAACTATGTAATTAACCACGTTGAAAGTCCCGTATTACCCAATCACGGTATGGTACGGAAGTTTAACCTGTCGTTCCTGATTGAACACGGCTTTCTGATGAGGAAGCTGTATCACTCATCGGTATGGACCGATGCGGGGCAAATGACCGAAGCTGTTTAAAACGTTTCTTTTCAATGATTAATGTTGTGCCGTCTGGTTTTTGAACCGGGCGGCACAGCTGTTTAGCGCGTTTTCCACTGCATCACATCCAGCACATTGGGGCAAAAATCGTACTCTTCGGGCTGATTGGAGCCAATGAGCAGAAGCTGGTTGGCGTCGAGCTGTCGTACCTGCTCGTGGTACCAGGCGGCCCCCTGCCGGTCGAGGTTGGAGGTTGGCTCGTCGAGAATAACGATAGGTGAATTGGAGAAGAAAGCCAGACCGAGCTTAACGCGCTGCTTCATCCCCGACGAGAAGTACTTGATTTCTTTGTGCCGGGCCTGCGTTAAGAGCAACCGCTCCGCAACGGCTTCGGGGGTGAGTTTATTCCTGAACGGCTTGAACGTCTGGTGAAATGTCAGCAACTCATCCAGCGTTAGTTCTTCGACCAGTTCGACGTAAGGCGCGGCAATACTCACCTGCCGAAACCAGTTGTCGGGTTCGATGAGGGCATTGCTCTTCGTGTAGGTGAGGTTGCCTTCGGTAGCGGGCAGGTTTCCGGCAAGTAATTGAAGCAATGTAGACTTTCCGCTACCGTTTGGTCCCACAAAGGTGTAGCTCGTTCCAGCCTGGAGGGTTAAGTTTACCCGCCGAAAAATCCACTCCCGTCTGTATTTCTTACCGATCCCTTCGGCGTTGATTGTCAACATTATGTGGTATCCCGGCCTTGCGCCATGAGGGTAAAAAAGCACAAGGCTCGGCCTTGTGCCTTTTAGTTAGCTTTTTATTCCCGCTCTGCGTTACTGGTTGACGGGCCCTTCATAATCCCGCGCTCCGACGATCGGATAAAGTTCACAATTTCGTCGCGTTCATCAGATGGGGGCAGCTCAAGTTCGATTTGTGTCAGGGCATCGGCGTTGTTCAGGCCGCGCAGGTAGATATACCGATAAATCTCCTGAATCTGGTTGATCTGCTCGTTCGTATACCCCCGCCGACGGATACCTACCGAGTTAATACCGGCATAGGTAAGCGGCTCTCGGGCGGCCTTGGAGAAGGGCGGAACATCTTTCCGAACCAGGGAGCCTCCCGAAATAAACGCGTGAGCACCGATACGGGTAAACTGAAGTACCGAACTTGACCCGCCGATAATTGCCCAGTCGCCCATAAAGACATGCCCCGCCATCTGCACGTTATTTGTAATAATGCAGTAGTTACCAATCCGGCAATCGTGCGCTATGTGCGCATACGCCATCACCAGGCAGTTGGCACCAATTTCCGTCTTCCAATGCTCCTCCGTTCCCCGGCTAATGGTAGCGTACTCCCGAATGGTCGTGTTGTCGCCAATGTACGTTCGGGTATACTCATTGTTAAATTTCAAATCCTGGGGTGTTGCCGAGATAACGGCTCCCGGATAAATTTTACAATTGCGGCCAATGCGAGCCCCTTCGTTGATAACGGCGTGAGAACCAATCCAGGTCCCTTCGGCAATCTCAACGTCTTTATGGATAATAGCAAATGGCTCGATTACCACGTTCTGCGCTATTTTCGCTTCAGGGTGGATATAAGCTAATGGTTGAATCATGTTTTTTACGATGAATGATGAAGGATGAATGAAAACGGTTTCATCATTCATCATTTCTTTTTAACCAGGCTGGCAATCATGTCTGCTTCACAAACCAACTGATTGGCTACATAGCCCCGGCCCTGCATTTTTACAATACCGCGCTTCATGGGTGATGTGAACTCACACTTAAAGATTACCGTATCGCCGGGCAAAACGTTGCGCCGGAACCGGCAGTTTTCGATACCTACCAGAAACGGCCAGTAGTTCTCCGGGTCGGGAACGGTACTAAGAACCAGAATACCACCCGTTTGCGCCATCGCTTCGAGCTGCATGACACCCGGCATAACCGGATTTCCGGGAAAATGGCCCGGAAAAAACGGTTCGTTCATGGTCACGTTTTTAATCCCGACTACGCTGTTTTCGTCCAGCGCAATGATCTTATCGATCATCTGAAATGGGTAGCGGTGCGGCAGCAGCTGCGAAATCCGGTTGATATCGAGAACCGGCGGTTGGGTAGGATCGTACTTGGGGACCTGGTTAACCGCGTTCTTCTGAATCAGTTTCTTGATTTTTTTGGCAAACGCCACGTTGGCCGCGTGGCCGGGCCGGGCGGCCAGAATCTGCGCCTTGATGGGTCGGCCAATGAGAGCCAGATCACCCACCATATCGAGCAGTTTATGGCGGGCCATTTCGTTCGGGTAGTGCAGTTCCAGATTGTTCAGAATGCCCTCCTGTTTGTTGACACTTACCTTCGGCTTCTTGAGCAGATCGGCCAGGTAGTCCAGTTCGCCATCTTTCACTTCCCGATCCACAATAACAATGGCATTGGTCAGGTCGCCCCCTTTAATGAGGTTCTGTTTGTACAGCGCTTCCAGTTCGTGCAGAAAAACAAACGTCCGGCAGTTGGCAATCTGCTCTGGAAACTGGCTGATGTCGTTCAGGTACGCGTGCTGACTGCTGATTACCCGCGAGTTATAGTCGACCATCACCGTAAGCCGATAATCATCCAGCGGCAAGGCGGCCAGTTCGATGTCTTTCTCCGGATTGCGGTAATGAACGTATTCGCTTACTTCGAAATAGTTACGGCTGGCGTTCTGCTCCTCAATACCGGCTTCACGCAGGGCATTGATGAACTGAATGGACGACCCATCCATAATGGGCGGTTCGGGGCCATCCAGCTGAATCAGGACGTTATCCAGCTGTAAACCAACCAGAGCCGCCAGCGTATGCTCAACGGTATGAATCCGTGCGCCACTCTGCTCGATGGTCGTTCCCCGCGACAGGTCCACCACGTTATCCACGTCGGCATCCACAATGGGCTGCCCCGGCAGGTCGATGCGCTGGAATTTATAGCCGTGGTTTGTTGGTGCGGGCAGGAAAGTCATGGTTGCAGAGACCCCTGTGTGCAGGCCCACGCCCGATACCGATATGGATTTCTGAATCGTCTGTTGTTTGGTATTCATTATTCTTTTTCAGTTCTCAGTTTACGGTTCTTGGGCTTCTGGCTGGCGGATAGGCGGTGTCTTCTCGCGGCAGCCAGCCACAAACCATACACGGTGAATTATAAACCATAAGCCGTAACTTATTTTGCATTTTTCTTTTCCAGATTCGTCAGCCGTTGTTCCAGGGCCGGCAATTTCCGGAATATGGCCAATGAACGCATACTTTCTTTCAGACCGAAAGCAGGCGAACTATTGAGGGATGTTCCTTCTTCGTACACATTTTTACCAACACCCGACTGAGCACCTACTTTGGTGCCGTTAGCAATGGTCAGGTGACCGGCAAAGCCAACCTGTCCGGCGATAACGCAGTTCTGACCAAGCTTCGTCGATCCCGAAATACCAGTCTGCGCGGCAATGACTGTGTTCTCACCAATGTCGACATTATGCCCGATCTGAATCAGGTTGTCCAGTTTAACCCCTTTGCGAATAATGGTAGAGCCCATGGTAGCGCAGTCGATGGTTGTGTTTGAACCGACATTGACAAAATCTTCCAGGATCACGTTGCCCAGTTGCGGAATGGTCTTGTAGCTACCATCGGGCTGAGGAGCAAACCCAAACCCTTCACTGCCAATAACGGCATTGGGATGAATCACGCAGCTTTTTCCGATAACGCAGTCGTCGAGAATACGGGCACCGGGATGGATGATGGTGTTATCGCCAATGCAGACGTTGTTGCCAACATACGCATGTGGATGTATCTTCACATTCCGACCAATCCGGCAGTTCTGACCGATGTACGAAAAAGCACCCCGGTAGATATGGTCACCAATCTGACAGCCTTCACCCATGTAGGATGGCTGCTCAACTCCTGCTTTGGCAAAACTCAGTTGCCTGTAGTATTCCTCCAGCAGCTGCGTAAAGGCTGAGTAGGAATTTTCCACAAAAATCAGGGAGGACAAAACAGGCTTTTTCGGCTGAAACGAACGATCAACAATCACCGCCGATGCCTGAGTTGTATACAGAAACGGTTCATATTTAAGATTCGACAGAAACGAAATATCGCCTGGCTTTCCTTCTTCAATTTTGGCTAATCCCGTGATTGCCAATGTATCATTTCCGGCGACTTCGCCCCCCAGCAGTGTGGCAATCTGCTTGACTGTAAACTTCATATGCGTATGACGGCCGTCGCAAAACACTCGATTTTAGCGAGCGATTGGGCCGCTAAGGTAGCTAACAAATTGCACTTTGCGGATAAAATCGACCGGAAATAGTTCGTAAGTTGGTAAGTTACCCATTCTGGGTTTACCTATTGTAGTCAGTTACTGACTCACCGGTTTACTCAACAATGTCAATTCTTTTGCCCAACAGACGTAATAGCGCCGTACGATGTTGGTAAGCACCTGAATATTCGATAAGTCGGAGGCATCGGCAATGTCGATAACTTTTCCTGATTTGAGTTTGATACTGATCCGGTCGCCGGAGGGTAGGTAAGCGGCATTGGTCGCCTGTCCTTCAACCAGAAAATAAGAAAGCTCCTCATCAGTTAACCCCAGTTGATGCAGTTGCTTTTCCAGCTCGGCGAGTAGTTCAGCGGCAAAGGGCTCTGTCGACAACATAATTTTAAACAGCCTCCGGTCGAGCAGCATTTGGCAAAGTGTCGACAGGACAAAATCTGGATGCCGAGCCCATTGCTTGATGCAGAACCAGATATCAAAATCGTCGAGCCGGGTAAAGGCATCTAAATAGGTTTGATTCGTTCGAAAATCGGCCAGCGAAATACTATCCTGCAAGAACAGCCGAAACGATTCCGGTGCAAAAACGGCCTCGGCGCCAGTCTGCCGAATCAGAAAACGCGCCCGCCGTAAAATCTGAATCAGCATCGACTCGGCGCAAATCGAGGTTTTATGTAGATACACCTGCCAGTACATCAGCCGACGGGCATTCAGGAAATTTTCGACGCTTAAAATTCCTTTGGCTTCCACCACCAGCTGATCGTTTACCAGATCCAGCATTTTAATGATTCGCTCGGCCCCGATGGCTCCTTCGGCCACACCCGTATAGTAGCCGTCGCGGTTGAGATAATCCATTCGATCCATATCCAGCTGACTCGATATCAACTGATGAAAAAAGGGGCGCTCGTAGGTCCCCTCAAACATTCGGATGGCCAGCGAGAGAGCCCCATTAAATTGCTGGTTGAGTTCACGCATGAGCAGTAGCGAAATTTCCTCGTGAGGTACATCTTCCAGCAGGCAACATTCCAGCACATGCGAAAACGGCCCATGCCCAACGTCGTGCAGTAAAATAGCAATCTGGGCAGCTTCGCATTCTTCCGTACTAATACTGTGGCCCTTGCTTTGCAGGGTACTCATCGCTTGTCCCATCAGGTGCATGGCGCCCAGAGCGTGATGAAAGCGGGTATGCAGAGCCCCTGGATAAACGTATTCCGATAAACCTAACTGCTTGATACGCCGAAGACGCTGAAAGTAAGGATGCTCAACCAAATCGAAAAGTAATTCGGTCGGGATCGTGATAAACCCGTAAACGGGATCGTTGAGAATTTTCTTTTTGTTAGGCGCTGACATTCAGCAAAGATACCGGACAGGATTGCAGGATTAACAGGATTATAGACCGAAAAACCGGTCAACTCTGCAATCCTGTCAAAAATTTTGTAAATTTGCATGCTGAACCTGAGCAATCAATCAGCAACGGGCTTGTAACTCAGTTGGTTAGAGTGCCTGACTCATAATCAGTAAGTCCCTGGTTCGAGTCCAGGCTGGCCCACAACAAAAAAAGCCGCACAACAGAGATGTTGAGCGGCTTTTTTTGTTTATTCCCGTCCGGTTTAACGGCTTATAGGCTCCCCCCCCTCAGCTACTGTGAAAAAGTCGATTACATTTCTCTATTCGTCCGCCATCAGCGTACTGGCTTTATTTTTTACCAGTAGTGTTACGCAAGCTCAGAAGTTTGCCAGGGGTGCCGATGTAGGCTGGCTTCAGCAGATGGAAGCCACTGGCTATGTGTTCTATAACGACAAGGGCGTGGCGCAGGACTGCTTTCAGATACTGAAAGATAGAGGCATCAATTCGGTCCGGTTCCGGGTATTCGTTAATCCATCGGCCGATAAGGTCAACGGCCATTGCGGCCGGGACGAAGTTGTTATAATGGCCAAACGAGCGAAGGCTTTTGGCTTTCGAATCATGATCGACTTTCACTACAGCGATACCTGGGCCGACCCCGGCCATCAGCTCAAACCAGTTGCCTGGGCCAAGCACAGCTTCAGTCAATTAAAGACCGATGTATATGACCACACCCTCGATGTCATAAAAGCCTTAAAAGCCAGCGGTATTACGCCGGAGTGGGTTCAGATTGGTAACGAAATAGGAAATGGCATGTTATGGCCCGATGGCAGCACAACGAACTATCCGCAGCTAGCCCAATTAATTACCAGCGGCTATAAGGCCGTGAAAGCAGTTAGCCCAACGACCAAAGTAATTGTTCACCTCGAAAGCGGTAATGACAACGCCAAGTTCAGAACGTTTTTCGATAACGTAACTGTCCATGGAGCCCGGTTCGATGTCATCGGCCTGTCCTATTACCCATACTGGATCGGTTCAGATTATACCGCATCCATTGGCAATCTGGCGGCTAACCTCAACGACATGGCGAGCCGGTATGGTAAGGACGTGATTGTGGCCGAAGTGGGTGACGATTATACCGCTGTGCAGAAGACCTACGACATGCTCGTTGCCGTGCAGAAGGTTGTGAAAGCCGTACCCGGTTCGAGCGGGCTGGGCGTTTTTTACTGGGAGCCGGAAGGCGCCAAAAGCTGGAGTAATTACCAGTTAAACGCCTGGGGCGACGATGGCAAGCCCACCAGAGCGCTCGATGCCTTCCTGACCGAAATACCAGTCCCCCGGTAACCTCTCATTGGGGTGTTCATAAAAAAAGCCCGGCTATGGCCGGGCTTACACAGTAAGATAAACAGACGTGTGCGCATCATCTTACTTTGCACACACCTTTCACGGTATAATCGCCATAAACGGATCGTTCAACACTGATTTTGTACTGACCGTATCCCTCAACAAATCGGATCGATTTCATAACAAACCGATTTAGCCCAAGCGAGCTGTCATTGTCCGTTGTTATGTCTTCAATCATACGGAAATTATCAAACAGGAAGTCGGCGAAGCCTTCCGTTTGCATTAATACGTGACTTACAGCCACATAGCCCATAAAGGACTCAACAGTAGAATTAACGTTAATTACGGTTGCGGTGAGTGCTTCTTCTAAAATCATAGTTTATATTTTTTTGAAACAATATACGCCATATATGTATATAGGTAAAATAGGCAACATCAAAAATAGTCTCTTGCTGACGAAAATCATCTGATTAGATATAAAAAAGCCTTCATATCATTGAAATATGAAGGCTTTTTTAGAATGAGCGGACGGCAAATTTTCCTTAACCTAGGTTGGGTACTGCCATTCACCCCGGTAAGCACGGCTCAGGAGTTTATTTGCTTCAGGATCGTTCGGAATCTGACTCCCATCCCATTCCACACTCCGACCGAGTTTCATAGACAGCATACCCAGCAAGGCCATATTAGTAGAACGGTGACCAATTTCAATATCGCAAACGGGTAGTTTCTTGGTTTTGATACTATCCAGAAAATTGGCCCAGAGCAAAGCAATATTCTGATCATCGGGTTTATCCAGTTGCGCATCCTGATGGATAACAGGCTTTTTCGAATCAGATGGGTAGAACGTCCAGCCATCGAGCCAGCCCTGGTGGAACGTACCTTCTGTGCCGTAGAAGTACACACCTACGGCCTGCTGTGGATGTGTTTTCTCGGCATTGTTAGCCCCAAACGTCCGGTGTTCCCAAACAGCGGTGAAATCGTCGAATTCAAAGGTTGCCACCTGGTGGTCGGGGGCGTCGGTACTGTCTTTCTTAATGGCTCGCCCGCCGGTTGAGTACACCTTGCGCGGGTGATTTTGCTCCGTTATCCATAAAATCTGGTCGAGCCAATGAATGCCCCAGTCACCGAGGGTACCGTTTGCGTAGTTCAGGTAGTTACGCCAGCCCCGTGGGTGCATGGTTGGGTTGAAGGACCGGAGGGGTGCCGGTCCGCACCACATGTTCCAGTCCATTTCTTTCGGGACTTCGGCATCGGGTGTAAGCTGACCAGCCCCACCGCCATAATGCACAAACGCCCGCGCCATACCGATCTTGCCCAGCTTGCCCGATCGAAGGAATTCCCTACCCGACACGTTGTGGGGCGATACGCGCCGGTGCATACCTACCTGACAGATACGCCCCGTTTGCCGGGCCGTTTTTACCATAGCTTTCCCTTCATTGATGGTATGGCTGATGGGCTTTTCGACATATACGTGAGCGCCTGCTTTCATAGCCTCAATAGCCACCAGCGGGTGCCAATGGTCGGGGGTAGCGACGATAACGATTTCGGGTTTCTCGGTCGCAATCATCTCCCGATAATCCCGGTATAGCTTCGGCTGGTCGGACGTTAGCTTACTGAGTTCCTCGCTGGTCTTTTTAAGCTGACGCGTATCAACATCACAAAGGGCCACAATTTTCGATTCGCCCGCCTGCACGGCGCAACGCAGAATGTTGCCGCCCCACCAGCCAGCCCCAACAACGGCTGTCCGGTATTTTTGAGGAGCCTTACGGGTAATAAACGCCCGAACCTCAGCGGGATCAGTAATCAGCGAGGCTCCGGCAAGAACGGATGTCTTCAGGAAATCAGTACGGTTCATCGGGTAAGGCAAGATTGCCCGGAATTGGTTAAAATGACGTTGAGACAGCCTTCACTGCCAGTATCCATTCAACCAAAGCAGGGTTTTCTGTTTTTTTACCATCAATTACCCAAACCAGCTACCAACGGCCTACCGGCCAGTGCCTGCATCAGCAAAGCGGTAACTATTATGAAGTAGACCGCTGCTATGATAATAACCTGGCGCGGTTGCCGGGCAATGTAATACCCGAACAAGGGAATAAGCTGTAGTGCGTGCCTGCAAAAAAAATGTGCAATCCGAAGGTCAACGTAGCGGCTACTCCAGTTCAGGGCAGGCAGACCCGGATCACCGTCGGAGCACCAACAGTGTGGGCCATGCGACCGGCCATCAGGAACCCTTCTAACGCAAAAACAACAAACAGCAAAATTCCCAACCGGATACCCCATATATAAGCCGTACGAATAGCCGCTGTATCGAGCCGAAAAAAGAGGTACCCAATGTAGGCTGTCCACGCGGTAAACGCCGTACTGGCGATGCTCATCAGGCCAAACAGAAAGCCATCCGCTGGCGTACACACATTAAAATGTGACACTTTACCCCGGCTGGCCTGCCAGATGGTAATACCTAGCTTTAGGCAAACACGGCGACGAACATCCAGGTGTAGGCCTCTATTAAGCGTAGCCGCTACGCATAACTACCCTAATTGGTACAGGACGGTGTTCCTCTCCTATGATGATGTAAAAAAAGTGGTCATTACATTGTCGTTAAAGGGAATGTTAGACCGATAGCTGCCGGGTGCGAATAACACGAATCAACCAGTAGAGCAGCAACCCAACCGGCCCCAGCATGAAGCAGAAAAATAAAGGAAGTACAATCAGCCACTGGGGAATGGCTTTTTCCTGTGCATCCCGCACAACGACCGTTCCAGCTACCAGATCGAAGGCTAAGTAATGCACCCATCCAGCTAGCATAACGCCATCGCCCCCGTTTGAAAAGAGGCCTTTAACTCCCGCCAGAGTGCCGAAAGCCGCGAAATCGACCGGACCTCCGCCGAACAGATAGATGACGTAAATGATCGCCAACACCACCGGAATCAGGTATGAGTTCATCAACCATTTCGTCACGAACCAGCGGGGCGCAAAAATCATCAGCATCCATTGCGGCAACACAAGGGTACTGGCAAGGCTAAAAACGGCTTCGGGAGTCATGGTTATTGGTGGAGTACGTGATTGGTTAAGTACGTGGAGTGGTTAAGTAGTGGAGTAAGTACAGGGGTTGTTAAGGCGTAGCTGGTAACTATATACTTAGTCCGCTCTACCTACTTCACTACTTAACAACCTTAGCTTGTCCCAGAACCCGCAACAGATTACCACCCCAGATCTTGGCGATGTCGGCTTCCGAGTAGTTCCGGCGGACGAGTTCGACGGTCAGGTTCTCGATTTCACTCACGTCTTCGAGCCCATTAACACCCCCGCCCCCATCGAAGTCCGAACCAATGCCCACGTGGTCGATACCCACCAGTTTAACGATGTGATCGATGTGATCGATAATATCCGACAGGCTGGCTCGTTCAGAGGCATATACTTTAGATACCGAGTCGCTCATAGCCGTCATTCGTGCTTCCATTTCCGGCGTCACGACTTTACCGACCCGCGCCATGCGTATTTTGGTTTTGGCAGCCCGGTTGGCATCGGAAGGCTTCTTTAAGTAATCGCTCACGAAGTTGACTTGCACCACACCCCCTTTGGCGGCAATAGCTTTGATCATATCGTCAGTCATGTTTCGCGGGAAATCGCACAACGCCCGGCAGTTGGAGTGCGATGCAATAACGGGCGCTTTGGAGAGCGCCAGCGCGTCATAAAAGGTGCTGTCGGCCACGTGCGACACATCGATGAGGATGCCCAGGCGGTTCATTTCGGGTACTACCTGCTTACCGAAATCACTCAGACCGCCGTAGATCGGGCCGTCGGGGTCGGTCGATGAATCGCCGATGAGGTTGTTGGCGAAGTGAGTCAGGGTCATGTATCGGCAGCCCAGATCATAGTAGGTCTTGAGCATCGACAGGTCTTTCCCGACCGGGTAACCGTTTTCCATCCCGATAAATACCGCCCGTTTACCGGCTTTCTTGATTCGGTAGGCATCGGCGGGTGTGGTCGCCAGTTCGGCCAGATTTGGGTATTTTTTCAGGGCTTTGTGAATCAGGTCGAACTGGTTCAGCGCATTGCGTTTGGCTTCGGCATGGCCTTCGTCGGTACGCGGCCCCTGTGAGGTATATACGGCAAAGAACATAGCGTCCATGCTCCCTTTTTTCATGCGCGGAAAGTCGATCTGCGAGCCGTCGCGTTTGGTATCGTGCGAAGCGCCCACATCGAAACCGGGCTTCTGCAGCATAATTGGTGCATCGGCGTGAGTATCGAGCGTTAGCACGCGCTGGTGAATTTTATGGGCTTTTTTGGTGATCGGATCGTCGTTGCCGGGAGAAATTGCGCTAAACGAGCTGAATGTAAGTAGTATTGACAGAACGGTAGAGATCATAATGAGTCAGGTTGTAGTAGAAAAAGACATTCTTTCGAAACTACACATTGCCTCTCTGAATATCAAACTTTCATCCGAAACGTGCTGTTATGGCACTACCTTTGTGGCACCGCAATTTAAGTAGCAGGAGTGAGTACCAGGAGTGAGGAGGGCTGGCGCATACTTTTTGCTGACCCCGGTCTATTGGTGTGGTCAGCCCTCCTCACTCCTGGTACTCACTTCTACTACTCACTTTTTCTTTATTTACCCATGTCCGTCGTTCCCTATAAAGATAAAGACACCTCCAAGCGCGAGCAGGTTGCGGAGATGTTCGATAGTATTTCGCCGAAGTATGACTTATTGAACCATGTTCTGAGTGGTGGTATAGATATTCTGTGGCGTAAACGAGCCATCCGCGAACTCCGGAAAGCGTCTGCTCAATCCCCCAAACGCATCCTCGACATAGCCACCGGTACCGGCGATTTCGCCCTGGAGGCCCTGGCATTAAAGCCCGAGAAAGTTGTAGGAATGGACATTTCGGAAGGGATGCTCTCGGTGGGCCGCGAGAAAATGAAGAAGCGTGGCGTCGACCAGATTATCGAAATGCGCTCAGGTGATTCAGAAGGATTGCCCCTGCCAGACAATGATTTCGATGCTGTCATCGTTGCATTTGGTGTGCGTAACTTCGAGAATCTGCTGAAAGGTCTGACCGACATGCACCGTGTAACGCGCCCCGGTGGTGTGTGCGTCGTGCTGGAGTTCTCGAATCCGCGCCAGTTTCCGTTTAAACAGCTTTACAGTTTTTACTCCAGTACCATTCTGCCGCTCATCGGGCGTGTAGTAAGCAAAGACTCGTCGGCCTATACCTACCTACCTGAATCGGTACAGGCGTTTCCTGATGGTCCTGACTTTCTGCGCATTTATGAAGCGGCCGGATTCAAAAACACCAAATGGATACCGCTCACCTTCGGCGTTGCGTCAATTTACATCGGCCACAAGGCCTAATTCCGGCTGGTTCATCTCGAACCAATGCTGTCTTACTACCCATAACTGCCCGACTATCGGTGCAGACCGGCTTCCTTTTGTTGCTGTTTAGTCTCGTTTCGGTCAGCACACAGGCCCAAACGAGCTACAAATACATACGAAAACACCTTGAGCGGTACGATGACAAGACCATTCATTACGGTTTTTTCTTTGCCGCTCCGATTACCCGATTCAGCGTTACACACAGCCCGCAATTTCTGACGGCGGATTCGGCCTATCGTATCTATTCGCCGAATAAACCAGCATTTCGTGTTGGGTTTGTTGTCAATGCCTATTTAAACGACCGCTTCGATCTGCGGCTTACACCCTCGGTATCCCTGTTTAGCCGGGAGGTCCAGTACGATTATCCGGGCGGCACGTCAAAGACGGAAATTCGGGAATCGACCTGGATTGATTTCCCGCTGTTGCTCAAATACAAATCTGAACGGCGCAACAACAGCCGGATGTATCTGCTGGCGGGCGGTACGTTCAGCGTTGAGAGTAACGTGCGCCGAAAAGAGACGCAAGGTATAAGCCGACTGAGTACCAGCACGATGGATTTTGCGGTTGAATATGGTTTTGGCTTCGAGCAGTTTTTCGAGTATTTTAAATTCGCACCCGAAATCCGCTTCTCCCATGGGCTCGTTAATCTTTACCGTCCTGGCACCAATGCCGCTAGTATAGGGATCAATAAACTAACCACGCACTCGGTAACGCTTTACTTAAATTTCGAGTAGAAAAAGATCACTGTCAATCAGGCAATTAAAAAATAATTCACTTTTTTTTGGCCTCAGGCTTGCATAAAGGCATTTTAGGCTCTTATATTTGCACTCCCAAACGACGACAATCGCAAGGGAAAATATAAAGAAAAGGGAGTTTAGCTCAGCTGGTTCAGAGCATCTGCCTTACAAGCAGAGGGTCGGCGGTTCGAACCCGTCAACTCCCACCAGAATAAAAAGGCACTTATCAGAAATGGTAAGTGCCTTTTCGTTGTTAGGTACAACAACCGTTTTACATTTCATTTGTAGACTCCCAAAAGGTAGACTGGTAGGATCAAAGGCCATTAACGCTATGCTATAGAATGGAAGAAGAACCCCAAAATCCATTTGCAAAAAAGGACAGAAGTCCACGAAAAGGAAAGAACATTCAATGGCATCAATAAGAATTAGAACGCCAAACACACTTGAAAGAAATTTGGCGGTTGCCCATTGACGAGCGACGGAAACAAGCCGATGGCCGGCAATCGGTACAGCGACGCTGGGACTGTGAAGCCGGTGGTTTTTACAGTGATTAGGAACACGACCGTCGTATTCAGGAACTGATGAAATCATATAAGGCTATATGATTGGTCTATAGTTACTCGTTTTGTTTTCTAAAACTCGCCAGATGGCGTGTATTAGAAACTATTACCTTCCTACAAACCACAGTTTTATTGTAGGCGGGTAAAGCTAGGCATAGTGATATACTCTGTCCAACTCCAACGTCTGCCGCATGTATACGGTTGGTTACCAGCTTCGAGTAGTGCCAATCACTTACCTAAAATCGGATAGACAACATCGTAAATAGCACAAAAAAAAGGCTGTTCGAACAGCCTTTTTTTCGTGCTAACATTTCCAAATAATCCCTACTTAGGTAACAAAAAATAGAACACACAACCAATTATTCTTAAATCGTAAACTCCTACTAATACACTATATACCAAACAATTATTATCACAAAAATAAGATAACCATCAGCAATCGTTGAATGATTTCAATAAGTAATTAAGAGCTTATCAGTAACATTATATAACAATATAAACATTTAATATAAATTTGTCTATATCATATTTATACAGTATTAATCATACGCAATGAAAGACTTTTTAAGAATAATATATTGATTTTATATATTATAACGTACTTTTGCCCCGAAATTAAAACTCAATTAAAACACTTTATCGGTAACACTTCATGGGAAAATTTATATTGGGCAGTTGGCTTCTGGCCCTTCTATCCTGTTTACCCGCTCTGGCGCAGGATTTTACGGTGAGTGGCCGGGTAACATCCTCCGAAGACGGGGGCGGGCTGCCCGGCGTAAGCGTACAACTTAAAGGAACAACGCGCGGCACCACCACCGACGCCGAAGGCAACTATCGGTTAAACGCGCCCGCTACGGGCCGGTTGGTATTCAGCTTCATTGGCTATGCGTCTCAGGAGATTGCCATAGGTAACAAGTCGACCATCACGGTGAACATGGTGCCCGATGCCGCTAATCTGGACGAGGTTATCGTAACCACCTTTGGTACGGCAAAACGGGCATCCTTTACGGGTTCGGCGGGTACGCTGTCACCAACGCAGATTCAGAATCGTGGCGTTAGTAACGTGGCACAGGCACTTTCGGGTGCGGTATCTGGCGTTCAGACAACGGCCGGCAGCGGTCAGCCGGGCTCTGCTCCCGAAATTCGTATCCGGGGCTTCGGCTCTATCTCGTCGGGAAATGACCCACTGTATGTGGTAGATGGCATTCCGTATTCGGGCAATATTGCCAACATCAACCCGAGCGATATCGAAAGCGTGTCGGTGCTGAAAGATGCGGCCTCAACCGCCCTTTACGGTGCGCGAGCGGCTAATGGCGTGGTGGTCGTAACGACAAAAAAAGGCCAGAAAGACCGGAGTACCATCAACGTGCGCTATACACAGGGCTTTAGCAGCCGGGGTCTGCCCGAATACGACCGGGTTGGCGTTGGCGAGTACTACCCGCTGATGTGGGAAACCTACCGAAACAGCATTGCCTACCGGGCCACTAACCCCGTTGCGCTGGCAACGGCAAACGCCGATGCCACAAACCGCCTGGTTAGTCTGGTCGGCTACAATGTATACAACGTACTCGGCAATCAGCTGGTTAATACCGACGGGCAGTTCAACCAAAACGCCCAGCTTCTGTTTTCGCCCGACGATCTGAACTGGGAGAAGCCGATTACGCGTCAGGGGAACCGGCGTGAGCTGAACGTAAGCTTCGCTGGCGGACAGAAAAACTCCGACTATTTTGTGTCCTTGGGTTACCTCAACGACAAAGGGTATCTGATCCGCTCCGACTTCGAGCGGTTTACGGGCCGGATCAACATCAACTCTCAGATGAAACCCTGGTTTCGGGTAGGAGCCAACCTATCGACGACCATCTCGAAATCCAACCAGGCAGATGCCGATGGCAGCACCAACTTTGTGAACCCGTTCTTTTTCTCGCGAAATATCGGCCCTATTTATCCTGTATACGCGTACGACCCGAATAATGTCGGCCAGTTTCTAACGCTGCCGAACGGTCAGCGACGCTGGGATTACGGAAACCTGACGTCCTTGGGCTTACCTGCCCGACCCCAGTTCGGTGGTCGCCATTCGGTTGCGGAGACGTTGCTGAACCAGAATTTTCTGCGTCGTAACGTACTGGGCGCACGAGGCTTCGCCGAAGTTTCGTTCCTGAAAGATTTCAAGTTCTCGGTGAACGTCGGTACGGACATTACCAATACGAATGTGTTCACCTATGGCAACCCCGAAGTGGGTGACGGTGCTCCGGCGGGCCGTGCGAACCACCAGTTTCAGAACATCACTAGCTTCAACCTCAACCAGTTGCTGAACTACAACAAGTCGTTTGGAAAAAATACGTTCGATGTGCTGCTGGGCCACGAGAACTTCAGCATCAACGACAACAACCTGGAAGGGTCGCGTTCGCAGCAAATTGTAGATGGCAACTACGAGTTAGGCAACTTCACAACCACAACCTTTCTGTCGTCGGTATACAACACGCGTCGGGTGGAGGGCTATTTCTCCCGTATCAACTACGACTACGACCAGAAGTACTTTCTCTCCACTTCGGTTCGACGCGATGGCTCAAGTAAGTTCTACCGGGATTCCCGCTGGGGTACGTTCTACTCCGTGAGTGGCGCGTGGCGTATCGACCAGGAAGATTTCCTACGGGCTATCCCAACCATCAACTCCATGAAATTACGGGCTTCGTATGGTCAGACCGGTAATGATGGCGGAGGAAATACGGCGGCTTTTGCCCAGGACAATACCATCAGTTATTACGCCTGGCAGCCTTTGTTCGGCTTAGGGAGCTGGAACAACGCATCGGAAGCGGGTATTCTGCAAACGAGCCTTGGCAACCAGAACCTGGCCTGGGAATCGAGCAACTCCTTCGATGCCGCTCTGGAGTTCAGCCTGTTCAAAGGACGTGTTTCCGGCACGGTCGAGTACTTCGACCGACGGTCGTCCAACCTGATCTTCGCCGTACCCTTACCCCTGTCGGATGGCATTTCGACAGTTACCCGAAATATCGGCACGATGTACAACCGGGGTATGGAGGTTGAACTGGGCATTGAACCCATCCGTACGAAGGACTTTACCTGGCGCATCGACCTGAACGCCACCCGTGTGAAAAACCGGATTACGAAGATGCCCGATGAAAATCCCGAAATTATTGATGGCACGAAAAAACTAGCCGTTGGCCGGTCTATCTATGACTACTGGCTCCGCGAATACATGGGTGTGAACTCAACAACGGGCGAAGCACAATACCGGGCGGCAAACTATGTGGCGTCGAACTCCCGTATTACCGAAGGCGGTGACACGCTCACAACCAGCGTCAATAATGCACGCTACCATTACAGCGGCTCGTCGATCCCCGCAGTGTCGGGTGGGTTTACGAATACCTTCCGCTACAAAGGCATTACCCTATCGGCGCTGACTGTGTATCAGTTAGGCGGTAAGACCTACGATGGAGCTTACGCAGCCCTGATGAGTTCGGGCGGGTATGGCAGCGCTAAATCCGTCGACATTCTGAACCGGTGGCGGAACCCCGGCGACATCACCAACGTGCCTCGCATGGACGCTGGACGCACGTCGGATTTTGATGCCGCATCGGACCGCTGGCTCACGAATGCCAGTTACCTGAACCTCCGTACCGTAACGCTTTCGTATGCGTTGCCCGCTACCTTGTCGCGTAGAGCCTTCCTGGAGAATGCGCAGGTGTACATCACTGGCGAGAACTTCCTTATCCTGTCTCACCGGAAAGGGATGAACGTTCAGCAAACCTTCACGGGGGTAACCAGCAACGTATTCAGCCCCGCCAAGAGTATTATTCTGGGTGTTTCATTTACGCTTTAAGTTTCAGACAATTCATGAAAGCAAGATATCTAACTATAGTACTAGCGCTAGGCCTGCTGACAACAGCCTGCGAAAAAGAATATCTGGAAACGGCACCCACCGCCAGTATCGATGCCGGGGCGGCCTATTCCACCACAAAAAATGCCGCCAGTGCCATCAATGGTATTTACAGGGCTATGGTTGTCCGGTACCTGAGCTCGCAGGGGCACTTTGGTCATCCGGCCATGATGATCATCATCGACGCCCTAGGTGAAGATCTGCTTCTGAGCAATACGTCAAATACCTGGCACTTGCCCGAACAGCGCTGGCAGGCTCACCGCTCGGAAACATCAGTGGGCGATCAGCTACCTTACGAGCTGTATTACCGGGTAATCGGCAATGCCAACATTGGTATTGCTAGTATCGACAATGCCGCAGGCGCTCAGTCGGAGCGCAATCAGGTTAAAGGAGAAGCGCTGGCGTTACGGGCGTTCTCGTATTTTAATCTGGTACAACTTTATGGAAAGCGGTACGATGCTGCGGCCAAACCCAATAGCCAGTTGGGCGTACCGCTGGTGTTGACGCCCACCACCGAAGGGCTGCCCCGGGCCACCGTTGAGGAAGTGTATACGCAGATCAATAAAGATCTGACCGATGCCGCCACCCTGCTCACATCGGCTCGTTCTTTCAAGTCGCATATCAACCTGGAGGTGATCAAAGGCTTGCAGGCGCGGGTAGCCCTGACCCAGCAGAACTGGGCCGATGCCGCAAAATTTGCCGCCGAAGCCCGCAAAGGTTTTTCGCTGATGAGTATTGCCCAGTATCAGGAAGGTTTCTCGGACATAGGTAATCCCGAGTGGATGTGGGGATTCGATCACGTCGAAGATCAGTCGGAGTTTTTCGGCGCGTTTCATTCCTACATGTCCAGCAACTACAATTCCACCAATATCCGGGTAACGCCAAAGGCCATCAACAGCCTGTTATACGACCAAATTCCGGCTACGGACGTGCGGTCGAAAATGTGGGTAAAAACGCCAACGGCGGCTAACTCAATTGTGCCAACGGGTGGTGTACGGGTTCCTTACATGAACCAGAAATTCCGACTACCGGGTACACCCTCTACCAGCGCCATGGGCGATATTCCGTACATGCGGGTGGCCGAAATGCACTTGATCGAAGCCGAAGCGCAGGCGCAGTTGGGAAATGCTACGGCAGCCGCCAGCGTGCTGTTCGATCTGGTTAGCAAACGTGATCCTTCGTACAAGTTATCGACCAGTACGGGTAGCACGTTGCTCAACGAAATCCTGTTCCAGCGTCGTATCGAACTGTGGGGCGAAGGCTTCCGGTTCACGGATCTGAAGCGCATGAACATGGCTCTCAACCGGAACGGTACAACCAACACCAGTTCGGCAGTGGTTGTCCTCTTCGACGTACCTGCCGGCGATGTTCAATGGGAGTTTCTGATTCCCCGTCGGGAAATCAACGCAAACAAAGCCATCGTTCAAAATCCGCTGTAAGTGCTCGTTTGGCATCAGCCGGACCACGCTATCAAATCGGCACCGAAGCAGTTCGGTGCCGATTTTCTGTTTCAGGACTATCCTAGTCCAGACGGACGTGCCAACTCATCGATGGTAAGAAACTGACTCGCAGACGCTTTTAGGAATAACTTCCCGACAACCGCCCCCTGCTCTTTAGTTTTCACTCCTGCCTACTGTTTTAGAGATCATGAAAAAAGTAATAGTTCTGCTCCTGATCCTTGCAGCCTGTACAGCACAGGCTCAGTCATCGCTGTGGCATCCTCAGCCCTGGCCGGTATTAAAACGCTACGATCAGCAACACCTTACCCGCATTGCCCTGCCGCTGGGTGGCATTGGTACGGGAACCGTCTCCCTCGGCGGACGTGGGCAGTTGCAGGATTGGGAGATCATGAACCGCCCGGCCAAAGGATATAGTACCGTACTGACGGGTAATACGGCCCCCTTCTTCGCCATTCATGTACTGGAAGTCAAAAAGACAAAAGCCCTGCTCGGCCCGCTTGAATCGCACGAATACCAGCACATGGAAGGTCGGCCTGTCGATCATCATGGCCTTCCCCGCTTTGCCAACGCCAGTTTCGAAACGGCGTATCCCTTCGGGCAGGTTAGCCTGAGTGATGCCGCCATGCCAGTTTCTGTACGAATAAAGGGCTTCAACCCACTCATCCCCGCCGATGCCGACGCCAGTGGATTACCCATTGCCGTCCTGACGTACGAAGTGACCAACACCGGCAACGAACCCCTAACGGTTTCCATTTGTGGGTCGATGCATAATTTTATCGGGCGCGACGGCAGCAAAAATCATAAATCCTGGAAAGGGGAACTGGAGCCGCAGGGAGCGAAACAGAACCGCAATCAGTTTCGGCAGGAGAACGGTCTTACCGGCATCTATATGTATTCCGATGGGGTCGATAAAGCCGATCCGGCCTGGGGTACCGTTGCCCTCACCACCGCCGAATCGGAAGGCGTAAGTTACCGTACGTCGTCCGTAACAAATGCCTGGGAAAACGCCCTACTCGATTTCTGGGATGATTTCAGCGACGATGGAAAACTAACCGAAAAGAAAACCCCGGCCGACGAAGACCCGATGGCTTCGCTGGCGGTGCAGAAGAAGATCGGGCCAAACCAGACCCAGGCGTTCACTTTTTTCCTGACCTGGCACTTCCCCAACCGCTTCGGCTGGTCGAAGGACCGTGTAGGCAACTATTATACCACGCAGTACAAAGACGCCTGGGCCGTGGCCGACAAAACCGTCCCGCTTTTACCGAAGCTGGAACAGAAAACAATGCAATTTGTCAACGCGCTGGTTCAGAGCAGCTACCCCGACGAGGTGAAAGAAGCGGCTTTATTCAACACCAGTACCTTGCGCTCACAAACGGTTTTCCGAACGGAAGATGGCCGCCTGTTTGGCTGGGAGGGTGTTATGGACGATGTGGGTTCCTGCCAGGGGTCGTGTACCCACGTCTGGAATTACGAACAGGCAACCCCGTTTCTGTTCGGCAATCTGGCAAAAACCATGCGGGATGTTGAGTTCAACTACGCTATGGACAACACCGGGCTCATGAGTTTCCGGGTGGGCTTACCGCTGCAAAAAGGCTTTGGTGGTGGCGTAGCAGCCGCCGATGGGCAAATGGGTACGATCATGAAGTTTTACCGCGACTGGCAGCTTTCCGGCGATACCGATTTCCTGCGTAAGAACTGGCCGCAGGTCAAACAGGCGCTGGCGTTTGCCTGGATACCGGGTGGCTGGGATGCCGACCGCGATGGCGTGATGGAAGGCGCGCAGCACAACACCATGGACGTGGAGTATTTTGGTCCTAATCCGCAGATGCAGCTCTGGTACCTGGGCGCGCTGAAAGCCGCTTCGGCAATGGCGACGGCCATGAATGACCGTTCGTTTGCCCAAACCTGCGACCAGATTTTCCAGAAAGGCAGCACCTGGACAGACGCCAACCTGTTCAATGGAGACTATTACGAGCAGCAGGTCATCTCCCCGGCGGGCCACCTGATTGCCAAAGGCACCTTTTCGGGTTTTAACAAGGTAGAACAGAACGACCCGGCCTACCAGCTGGCCAAAGGTTGCCTAGTCGATCAATTGGTGGGGCAGTTCATGGCGCACGTTTGCGGACTGGGTTACCTGGTGAACCCGGATCACGTGAAAACGACGCTGAAATCTATTCTGAAGTACAACTACCGGGCCTCCATGACCGACCATTTCAACAATATGCGGTCGTATGCGCTGGGCGATGAAGCGTCGCTGCTGATGGCAAGCTGGCCCAAAGGACGCCCTAAAGTACCGTTTCCCTATTTCTCGGAAGTGATGACCGGCTTCGAGTACACAGCAGCCATCGGTATGTTGTACGAAAACCAGACCGAGCCGGGTCTGCTCTGCATCCGCAACATCCGCAATCGGTTCGACGGCAGCAAACGCAACCCGTTCGACGAAGCGGAGTGTGGCCACCATTATGCCCGCGCCATGGTTAGCTGGGCCACTACTCTGGCCCTGAGTGGTTTCCATTACTCGGGCGTAAGCCAGATTATGCAGTTCAACGGTCAGGAGGGTACTTACTTTTGGTCGAACGGCTACGCATGGGGAACGTGTACCAAGACAAAACAAGCCGATAAGCTACAGGTCAAGCTAACGGTTCTGCAGGGTCAGTTACTACTTAAAAACCTGGAAATTGGCAACAAACGACTAGTTGCCAGAAGCTTGAAGGAGGGCGAAAGTTTCGCTGGTACGCTGAGTATGGAGAAGTAATGAGCTGACGTTGTAGTGCCGACGGTCGGCACTACGTATTCCGTTTCAGGAAAGAAGCCGCGAAATCGGAGACCAGATAGCCCATGACCATGCCGTAGGGAAGCATAGCCTGCCAGTTTGACTTGATTGGACAAGTGCCCGTAACACAACCAATTTCCTTCCAATACACAAGCCCGGCCAAACCGCCCAAAATCGTACCTACGATAACCCATTTATGGGCACTAAACATCTTCATAAACGACTTCTTTTGCTTTATCCAATGGATTACGACGAGTGATGGTGGGGTTACAGCCAGCTGCGTTACAACCCGTATTCATCAATACCTGGATCACAAAAAACCCACCTAACACCCCGATCCACGGCTGCTGGTTTGCGAAGGATTGGTACATGATCACAACGCCCATAACCAGACGCAGGATGCGCATAAAGCCCCAAGGAGCCAAGATTGCTTTCATAGCGTAATTCTGTTTTGAACTGGACGACACTGTCCGGCAATTCGTAAATATAGTTCGACTTATGTTTCCGGTCAGTGATAAATGTCACGCATCTCACTACCAGACAACAACTCAATCTTATTGCGCTTTAGCAATAGTTGACCTTCCCTTTCCAACTGCTTGAGCAGTCGGTAAATCACCTCGCAGGAAGTAGCCAGGTTCCGCGCTATTTCTTCGTGGGTGATCGTCAGCACCAAGAGATGATTATCCGTCGGAAAAGAACACAGTAGGGCTTTAACTGATTTACTACCCGATGGAAGCCCGTTGTTCAGGAGGATTTATACAACCCTCCAAACTGACTACCCGGATGTCAGGCGGTTAGGGGGTGACTGATCCGATGAGTTGACGCGGGGCAGCAGCGGTTTCCCCCGAAGAGCCTGCCAAAACACGGCTGCGGTAAGCAGGGCGTAGCACAGACTCATCACCACAAGCCACCGACTGCTCCTGATCACGTAAAAGCCCAGCAAGGGCAGCACCTGCAAGGCGTGCATCCCCAAAAAGTGAGCAATACGCAGGTCGCCGTAGCGTCGGCTCCAGTTCACGATGGGCAGACCGGGGCTACCATCAGGCCCGCCAATGGTGTGCGTCAGCCGACCGCCCATCGCGAAGCCTTGCATTGAAAACAGTACGAAGAGACCAATTCCCCAGTAGATGCCCCAGACGTACGCACGGGGTAGGGCCGAGAGGTCGGCCCGGAATAGGAGGAGGCCGATGTAGCCCGTCCAGAGCGACGCGCCCGTGGCGGCTATAGCCATCAGGCTATACAGCCCGGCGTATAGCGGGGTGCTCACATTGAAGTGCGACAACTGCCCCCGGCCGGCCTGTAACACAATGTAAATAATTTCGAAACCCAGCAGCCCGATCATCCCCCATGAATAGGCCACCATGGCCTCCGACCGACCCAGGTATTGCCCGTACCAACCCATAGTCCATACCAGCAACGTTGTCGACAGGCAAAATTTCATCGGCTTGTACCACGCATTCACGCCCATTACCTGCGTATGGGTCAGTTGGGTTAGCACCAGGCACAGCCCTGCCCCCAGCAGGCAAACCCACCCAAACGCATACAGGGGCGGATTTACCTGATTCAGTTGTTGTAAGAATGGTTTCATAGGCGTTAGAGGGAGGTACGCTGGTATTGAGTCATGAAAATACGGCTGTTAAAGGTTAATTTTCTTTCGTCCAGACCTCGGTTTGGCCAAAGAGCGATACACCGACGTACCCACGAATGTTCAGGTGGGCCGAGTCTTTCAGGGTCATTTTGCAGGAATACATTTTGCCTTCGCGGGGGGCGTAGATGGTGCCGTTCTGCCAGGTGTCGCTGCCACCACCCACCCGTGCGACACACGGCTCGATTCAGTAGTGGTAAGATAAATTCATACATTACCGGCATGACGATGCGGAAAAAGATATGCGTTTCTACCTCCTGGCTGATCATGGATTTAAAATTGAACAATGTTCATTGACGAGGAAATTTTTTTAAAATTTATCAAGCATCCGTAAAAACTCGGCGTAACCCTGCGTGGTGGGCTGAGCGAGATTAACCACGTCGGTACGGCACGAGATTCTCAGGCTACACATTCCATGCACGATACTCCAGATCAGAAAAGACAGGGCTTCCGGATCATGCCCTTCAAAATGCCCTACCGCCTGACAGTCCTGAATCATGGTGCGCAGGAAGCCAAAGGTTGCTTTCCCTTCGTTCCACACATCGCCATCGCCTTCTTTTACGAAATCCATCGGGGCCTGTGTATTGAACATCAGATCGTACATATCTGGCTGCTCCTGAGCAAATTGAATATACACTTTGCCCGCAGCCTTTAGCCGTTCCATCGGGTTTTCCACGTTCAGCAAGACCAGAAACCGGTCGCGCAGTTCCAGAAATCCCTTGGTGTGGAGGGCGTGCAGAATAGCGTTTTTGTCTTTGAAATAGACATACACCGTCCCGACGCTATACTCCACGGCATCGGCAATGTTCCGGATCGTCACGTTAGCTACGCCCTTTTCGGCAAAGAGCTTCATGGCCCCTTCCAGAATTAGGTTCCATAATTCTTCTTTCTCCCTTGCTTTCCGTTCACTGACACCCATATTGCTACTCGTTGCGCCAAAGATAAATTAAAAATGAACAATGTTCATTTTTTTTACCTTTTTTTCTTTTCCTCTATTGACCCTTTACTGAATAGGTACGTCAGTGAGGTTATTCACACAGTTGGCTACCGCTAAGACTCAACTCGTGAACCGGTGAACAGGCTCACGTCAGCCGGACAAAGTTCCTCTACGGCTTGCTGTGCGCTTCGCGCAAACTGTCGACATAACCCTCCGTATGCGTTTTAGCTAACAGGTCGTATCCCTGATCGATCAATTCCTGGTAAGTGAAATCCTCACTTTTCACCTTACGGCTGGTGTTATCATCTACGGCCAGTCGGCACAGCGCATGGTTGATGGAATCATTTTTTGCATTCGACCCGACCCGTATGTCGTACCACATGGTTTGACTACGGTACTTTTTTTCCAGCGGGCCACTACCGCAACTGAGCATAGCCGGAAGTACCAGCAACAAAACCAGGCAATTTGTGAAGTTTCTCATGGCAGCAAATTACAATAATCCGGTCACGAACCTCCTATAAGATCTACTCAAATAACGGTAAGACGGTATAGCTGGATTGTAGTCTGGAGGAGGCCAATGACAGGCCGGACCGGCGAGCTTTACAATATCCTTAAATTAGGGGATACAAAATCACGAGAATCAAGGATGGTTCTCCGATGCCGGAATACGGACCTTTAGGGCACGTTTCTAGCCACACCAAATCTCTTTTAGCTCACCCGGCAAAACGGTATGGGTAACTCGTTTCGCCGGGTGGGCTGATCTTGTTTTACCAGTATGCCAAGAGGAGATAGTGCTGTTCGACAACTTAGAACCCATGGCTGATTTACAGCCATTTGCACTTTAATTATTAATTCATCAGCTTACTATTGATTTGAGTCGATATCTCTTTAGTTTATGCGCATTCTCGTCGCTGAAGACCACCGAATCCTGCTAGACAGCCTTGCCATGCTCCTCGCGAGTATCGATGGGGTTGAGGTCGTGTCGAAACATACTAATGGCCAGCAGGTGTTGACGGCCCTGGAAATTGAGTCTGATATAACGCTGGTCGTTTCGGATGTACAGATGCCTGTAATGGGCGGTATTGAACTAACCATCCAGCTACGCCAGCGTTTTCCGCAGGTGAAAATATGCCTGCTCACGGTAGCCGACCAGCCCGAAGCCATTAAAGAGGCCATTCGTGCGGGGGCCGATGGCTACGTCCTGAAAAGCGCCGAGCGATCTGAACTGGAAACGGCTCTGCGTACCATCAGCAAAGGCAATAAATTTTACAGTGAACAGGTAATGCTGCAGCTGGCCAATGAAGCCGGTATTGAAGTAACTCCCGACCTGGATAAACCTCAGAAGATAACCATTTCCAAACGCGAACTGGACGTGCTGAAACTGATTGCGCAGGAGTATTCGGGAACGCAGATTGCGGAGAAACTATTCATCAGCCCTACCACCGTAGAAACTCACCGCAAACACCTGATGCAGAAACTGGGTGTTCAGACGACTATCGGGCTAGTAAAGTATGCCATCAAATTCAACCTTGTTTAACTGAATAAACCCTTTCACCTCTAACCCACTTACATTATGGAAGCCCGCACCGACACATCAGACGGCAGCTACATTCACCTGGTTGGCCCAGCTACGATTCACGCTACTACGGACGGAAAGATTCTGTTATACCTTCTGGACAAAAACCGTACTCCTATTAACGATCCTATACAATTGGGTAGCCAGATAAGCTTCGTGAATATGCATATGGTTACAGAATTCAGTCCACAGATGATGGCAAAACACAATACAACCATAACCCAAAGCGATTTCCCATTCGTGGAGCTTGCCATGATCAGTGATCCAACGGATACAAGACTCTCGAAATTCACGAAATGCATGACCTCGACTGATCCACCAGGATGCGATAATACCGTTATAGGCTAACAAACTGCCTCAACAAATCTCATCCCAGCGCAGCATTCCCATTGAAACTGACCATTTCAATGGGAATTTTTATGCAGATGCAGGTTCCTTTTTCAACAGGTAGCTCGGTATCGAACGTGCCGCCCAGCGAATCCAGCCGGGTCTGAATATTTTGCAGACCCACCCCGCGTTTGGTTGAAAATTGCCCCATACCAATGCCATCGTCCGCTACCGATATATCGATGCCCTGATCTGTTCTGATCAGACTGATTATAACCTGGGTAGCGTTGGCATGGCGGATAGCGTTGTTAATCAATTCAAAAACAATACTGTACACATTGAACTCAATTTCTACCGGAAGCCGCGCCGTTAGCCCGTTTATCAGGAGCGAAAACTGGAGCGGTGAATTTTGATTCAATTGCCCAACCAGCGTCGTCAGTGTAGCAACCAGTCCTTCATGCTCAAGCCCGGCCGGCAGAATGTTGTGCGAGATGTTCCGCACTTCCGAATAAGCGTTCTGGATGAGCTGTTTGACGTTTCGATAGACCGACTGCTCGGCGTTGGATAAGTTTTGCGGATTAATGGCCTGGATGCTCATATTTACCGCACTCAGCAAACTGCTCAGGTTATCGTGCAGTTCGAGTGCCACCCGTTTGCGTTCAATAGTCTGCCCCTTAAAGAGCGCCGATTTTATCTCTTCGTTTTTCCGCACCAGCTCATGGTTTGCCGATAGCAGTTCTTCGGTGCGCTCTGCTACACGTATTTCCAGCGTTTTGTTAATGTCGGCCAGTTGCTCGCGGGCGGTTTCGAGGAGCGTTCGCTGCTGATCGATTTTCTGGTTCTTCGCCTGTAGTTGTCTGTTGTTGCGAAAGAGAAGCATGGCCCCAAGCAGGATGGCTACAATCCCGAGAAACAACCCATTCTGAATCTGGGCGTACTGGTCCATCTGTAGTTTCTGCAACTTCTGCTGGGCCGCCTGTTTCTGCAGCAGATTCTTTTTCTGCTCATTCTCGTACAAGGCCTGCAACGTCTCGATTCGCTGTTCGTTGGTTTCTTTGGCCAGACTGTCTTTCAGGAAAACGAACTCCTCATAAGCTTTTAACGCCTTTACCGGTTCGTGCATCTGTTTGAATGTGTTATACAGCTTCTCATTGGCCTCGGCAACGATACTACTATTTTTCAGCCGGATAGCCGTTTGCTTAGCCATATTGTAATAGGTCAATGCCCGGGTCCATCTTTTTTGACTAGCGAAGACATCGCCAATGTGAATCAAGATGCTTTTTTCCAGATCTGCACTCCCCATTTCCCGCGCTAGAACCAGCGCTTTTGTAAAATAGCCCAGTGGTTTTATGGTGTCGCCCAGTTCCATGTAGTCCCACCCAATTGTATGTAGTCCCTGCGCTTCGAACCAGCGGATATGTTTCTTGTGAGCCAATTCATACATCGTTTGATTCGCCTTCAATGCCTCGGCAAACCTCCCCTGCCCCCGGTAAATAGCCCCAAAGGTGTTCAGGATCGACAGTTGTATGGTGGTGTCGGGATGCTGCCGAAGTACATTCAGCCCCTGCCGACAAAGTTTTATTGCCTTTTCGTATTGCTCAAGGCTCATGTAGGCGTGGGCCAACGCGCCCAATGATCTTGCCATACGGGTGTGCTGCTTCAGCTTTTCGGCCAGCGGTAAGGCTTTGTAGTGAAAACGAATGGTTTGGTCGTAGTCGCCCCGTAACTGATAAATATAACCGGCGTACTGGTAAGCGTAGATAAGTTCTTTCTGAAGATTCGCCTTCTGGCAAAGCCTGATCATGCGGGTGTTGTACTGGAATGACGAATCAATGTCCACGTCCACATAGCCGGTCATGATGGCTTTTAGGGTATTGTAGGTGATGGTATCGTTTGTGTAGCCTCCGGGTAATTTCTGTAGCCTGGCCAACACCTGTTTAAGGCTATCGAGCCTGGGTGTCTGAGCAACCCCTGCTTGCGCCAGTAAGCACAAAAAAAGTAGCAGCTTCTTCATAGAGGTGTGTTTTGAACAAACTTACACGGTCTGTACGAATATCCCAATCAGGAACTACTTTATAGATCAAGGGATCAACATCCTTGAATTATAGGATACAAAATCATCATTCTCAGTGATTTACAAGCCCGTAGTATATGCCGACCTTTGAGCTATTCAATCAGTCTTGCACGAAACTCAGGTAAATACACAAAAAACATCATCGGCTTTCCGACTCTATCTACACCCATCCCATCCGCAGAACCATCACCCATAAACGTTACCCATTATCCTTTTCGAATTTACCTTCACTTAGCTAACCATGACTGTTTTACTAGACCCCCAATCTGTATCCAATCGCTCATTGCTCGACGGCATTCAGGGCAACATTCTGAAATCGCATGGCCGCCCTTATACGGCCAATATCTTCATTCACTGCCGCCCAAACCATGTAGATGAAGCCAAAACCTGGCTGCATAGTCTGGTAGAAGGGGAAGATGCACTTATTCAGTCAGGCTATGCACAACTACGAAGCAACCTGCTTCACAAGGATAATCCGGCAATAGACACCGGCCTTTTTGCCTGCATTCATATCAGCGCGGCAGGCTATTGTTATCTGTTCAATGACCAGAAGGTCAAGCTCTTCAAAGACCCGTCTTTCAGAAAAGGCATGAAACATAAGGATGTCATTAAAGAGCTGAATGACCCAACATTAGACGAATGGGAATCCGGATTTCGGAAAGAAAACCACTTTATGCTCCTGCTGGCTTATACGAATGAAGATAGGCTGACTGCCATCGTAGATCAGATCAATCGAGCTATTCAATCTTTTGCCGATGTTACTACCATTTCGTGGGGAAATGCACTAAAAAACGAAGAAGGTGCTGGCATCGAACACTTCGGCTATGTAGACGGCATATCGCAACCCCTGTTCTTTCTGGATGAATGGGAAACCTATAAACAAAATAATAACGTAAAAGATGAAGCCCAAATTAAGTACGACCCTCGTGCCGACAAAAAGTTGGTGTTAGTGCAGGACCCCTTTCTGCCCAACGACACCAGTGCATTGGGAAGCTACTTCGTGTTTCGGAAACTGGAACAGAATGTGAAAGGATTCAAGCAGGCAGAAGCCAATCTGGCAGGTAAACTGGCATTTAAGGAAGAAGACGATAAGGAGCGGGCCGGGGCCATGCTGGTAGGTCGATTTGAAGATGGGAGCCCTATCGAACTCAATCCAAACCCGGGACTGATCAATAGTGCCCTACTCAACGACTTTACCTATGATTCGGCAGTTAACAGCCGGTGCCCGTTCCACGGCCATATTCGTAAAACGAACCCCCGTGTCGGACCCGTCGAAGAAGGTGTTCAGGTAGCCAACAACCGGGTTATGGCCCGGCGGGGTATTCCTTTCGGGAGACGAACCGATGGCCCCAATGACGGGAATATTTATAATAAGCCCACGGGTAAAGTTGGACTACTCTTCATGAGTTATCAGGCCAGCATTAAAGACCAGTTTGAGTTTGTTCAGACAGGAGCCAATAGCACTGCACAGGGTAAGGACCCCGTTATCGGACAAGGGACGGGGGACAGCGTGGGCGATTTTGCCAAAATCTGGGATGACCCGAACACATTAAAATCCGCTTCATTTGATGAGTTTGTACACCTGAAAGGGGGGGAGTACTTCTTTGCGCCCAGCATGAGTTTTCTGAAACGTATCGACACACTCTAACTATCCACATCCATGAGATATTTAATTACCTTCCTGCTCCTTGGGGTGGGCCAGGGTCTCTATGCCCAGATGATTACGTATGATTGGCAATCGAGTACATATTTACCTCCTACTATTAGTTGTGTAAATCAGGGGGCTACCATCGGCTACCGGATTGTCAACCTTAACACCTTTGCCAAAAAGGTACTGATAAACGGCAGGATGATCAGCTTCTCGACCGACAGGCCTACCGAGATCGCTACTTTATTTAGAATCAAGACGGATGATGCACAGACAGAGGCCACTAAGAAACTGGATGATACCCAGAAAGAGATAGCAAAAATGGTTGATGTCAAAAAAGACGCCAATGAAAAGCTGGCTGTGGCATCAGACGCTAAAGAAAAGCAGACCACCGCGTCAAACGCCAGGAAGGCATCCATTACGCAGGAAGTAGAGCAGTTGGATTCGCTGGTTGTTGCCTGTAACGATTATTACGCGAAGGCCAATGAGGCCAAAAACATATTAAAGGTTCAGAAAATGCTGGCTGCAACTATGACCGATGGCACTCATTCTACCGAGAGCAAGATGGAGCGGGCATTAAAAGACCGAAAGATAACGGCTTCGACAATTGACACCCTTAAAATACAATTTGATGCGTTTGAGGATGCTTATGAAAAGGCTAACAAACAGTATACACAGGCTTTCAATGCTGCCATTGATGCAGGAGACAAAGACCACGCTGCCCGCATCAAGGACGCCCAGGAGCAGGTTCGGAAAAATTATGAAGCGCTCGAAAAACAGTATGAAGACGCGCTACAGAACAGTACTGACTTTTTTCTGAAAGCATTGGACTCAGCCAACTACGCTTTTACATCGACGGATCGAATTTTTGCCCAGGATGATGTAGATGAGTTGGAGTTTCAGGTACAGGTTGGGGGGCTTAACGAGGATCTTAGTGGCAAAACCCCATTCAAGAAAACAATTCGGGTAAAAGGAGGACTAAAAATAGATTACAGCGTAGGACCTGTCATGAAATTTATTTCTGACGACAAATTCTATCTGGCTGGTGATACATTGAGGCAGCGGGAGAAGGATACGTTCTTCAAAACAGTCACACCGGGTATCGCATCTATGATGCACGTATACAAGCGAACCTGTAAGTCCACAGCCTTTGGCGGGATGTTTGGTATCAACGCTGATTTTAAGGAACTGACGGACATTAATCTGGGCTTTTTGTTTGGTGGCTCCGCCATAGTGGGGCGGTCGCAGAAAGCTATCATTTCGGCAGGCTTGAGCTATTCACATGTGAATCGCCTGAAAGAGGGGGAATACCGTATTAATAAGTTATATAAAGACCTAAAAATTGAGAACGTCACCGAACGCGTGTTAAGACCTTCTTTTTTTGTATCTGTTTCCCTGGCTATCTCCAAACGAAATGTAGTGAAATTTGAGTGAGCAAGGCGGCTTATCGCCGAATCACGACTGCCCGAAAACGCCACATTAACCGGCCTGACTCAACCGATATTGTTTGGGAGTCAGGCCGGTCTTTTTTCGGATGAAGCGTGTGAAATTAGCCGGGTCCTGCTTTTTGATCAGGTAGGCGATTTCGCTGATACTTAACTCGGTTTGTGTTAATAATACCCGGGCTTCCAGCAAAAGCATCTCTTCGAGCAGGTCGTGAGCGGAGAGGCCGGTGGCCATCTTCGCCGATTTGTTCAGATGATTCGGGCTGATGTTCAACAGCGCTGCGTAGGCCGAAACGGTGTATATTTCGTAAATAGACTTCGTCAAAGCCTCTTTGTACAACTGGGTAATCCGGAAGGCGGCATTCCGTTGTTTCGTATCCTGCGATACGGCCTGCACACCGCCCTGTTTCAATTCCGTCAACAGGGTTACCAGATACAGCCGAACCAGCAGTGGCAAATCGGCGCTTTTTTTGTCAACCAGAGCCTCCAGCCGCTCCAAAAGCGATAAGATTGCAGCAAGTACCTCTTCGCTCAGGGCCAGGATAGTCTCCTGCCCAATATGGAGAATTGGAAACTCCTTCCCGATGTCCGGTTTTAGCCAGGAGTAGCTCAGGAAGTCAGGCTCAAAATGGCAGTAATACCCCTTTATATCGTCGCTCATCCACTCCTCATTATAGATCTGATGAGCCGGGATAAAGACAATGTGGTTTCGGGGAATGATATGCCGGGTTAGCCCAATCCGCCGAATCAGCTGACCCTGGGTAACCAGCATAAAGTCGGTCACGGTTTTACGATGCGGCTGGGTGGGAAAGTTCAAAGCATCTTTGACATCCTCAAGCGAATTGATGTGGAAGTAATGAAGTGATTTTAAATGGAGCGTTGGCCAGTTGGGCTGCTTAAACGCAACTTCCTTCAATGCACTGGGTGTAAGAATCGGAACGGGTGCTGTCTTGGCAGGCATACAGGGAGGTCTCGATGAATCGTGGGCAGCTTAGCCAGTGAGTTTAACACGAAAAAACTTCGTTACCAACCCGACTTGATTGTTTTTGACAATTACCTGATTTGTTTTGACTCATTGGCCGGGTAAGGCGACTGTTACTTTTGCAATAAAATCAGCTTTTTCTGTAACAATCGAATACATGATTTTGCGTATTGTTCACGCACATACCCCAAAGCCATACGCTGACCCTGTTGAAAAGTTCATCTCAGCGTTTGGTCGTAGCCCGACCGGGCTACAACCAAACGCTGGAAACCAATAACCCTACTCCTATTCCCCGATTATGAACATGAAGAATTACTTGTTTTTACCGGTCTTGCTGTTAGCCGTCAATACGGTTAGGTCTCAGTCATTTAAGCCGCCCCATTTGGTGCGACAGAATAATACAACGCAGTTGATTGTCAAAGACAAGCCTTTTCTGGCTCTGGGTGGCGAACTTCATAATTCAAGCGTTTCGACGCCGGCATACATGCGACCTATCTGGGCAAAGATGAAGGCCAAAAACGTGAACACCCTGCTGGCACCCGTATACTGGGAACTGATCGAGCCGCAGGAAGGTAAATTCGACTTCGCTGTGGTAGACAGCATGATTCTGGGTGCCCGAAAACAAAACCTGCATCTGGGTATCCTGTGGTTTGGCCTGTTCAAAACCACTTATTCAACCTACGCACCGCTGTGGGTGAAAGCGAACCTGGCCAAATACCCACGGGTAAAAAACAAAGAAGGAGAACCCATACCGGTCGTTTCGGTCTTTTCGGCCAATGCGCTACAAGCCAACGCAAAAGCGTTTAAGCGCCTGATGGAGCACATCCGGCAGATTGACGAAAAGCAGCAGACCGTAATTCTGGCCCAGGTAGAGAACGAGCCCGGCCTGTTTTATAACCCGCGTGACTACAGCGACGAAGCCACCAACGCCTACAAAGAAGGCGTACCGGCCGACCTGATGAGCTACCTGACAGCCAATAAAGCCAACCTGCAACCCGGTCTGGACAGTACCTGGAAAGCCAATGGGTATAAGACGACCGGAGGCTGGGAGGATGTATTCGGTAAAAGTGTGCTGAATGACAAAACACCCAACGGACTATCGTATTTCCCGGAAGAATTATTTACCGCTTATCACTACACCAAATTCATCGGTAAAGTTGCGGCCGCCGGTAAAGAAGCCTATCCGATTCCCATGTTCATCAACGCCTGGCCCAAAGCCGCCGGGCTGATGAGCACCCCCGGCAAATACCCAAGCGGAGGACCGGTTCCTCACCTGCTCGACATCTGGCGGGCCAATGCTCCGGCCATTGATTTTATTACACCGAACGTGTACGCATCCAAACAGGGCGTGTATGCCCTGGCTGAACAATACCACCGCTCGGGTAATCCGCTGTTTATTCCGGAAATCAAACAAGGCCCCGAAGCCGCCAACCTGGCTTTCTGGCTGTATGGTCAGCATGACGCCCTATGTGTGGCACCCTTCGGTATTGACGACAGCCCGGCCGAGGAAGACCCGTTTACGCGAACCTTTGCGGCCGTCGCTCAGGTGAAAGAACTCATTCTGTCTCATCAGGGAAAAGGCACGATGGCCGGTATTTTTGTCGATTCGACCGTTGCGTCGCAAAGTTTTCCTCTGAATGGCTTTACGGTGAAGGCGAACCTGGTTGTTCCGAGAGGGTTTGCGGGTGCCGCCACAACGGAGAAAAAAGCGCCCTTTGCCGGCGGTATCGTATTCGCTGCGGGGCCGGACGAATTTATAGCCGTTGGCCGCGATTATGAACTAACCTTCACGCCCACCAACCCCAACCCGCAAAAACCACGTGTCGATCTGGATTTCATGGAAGAAGGTACCTTCGTTAACGCCAGATGGGTGCCCAGCCGCCGACTGAACGGTGATGAAGGAACCGGGGGCGGGGGTATCGGCGCATTCGGTGTAAAAAACAATAAAGCTGGCTCGCTCCGCTTTCAGAAAAATCCGACTGGAGCCTATACCATTGTCCGTATTAAGTTTTTCCGGTATTAAGGATGCGGTATGATCCATTAGCAACAGCCCTAAAGCACACGCTTAGTCTATCGCGTTTAGTTTCGTTCCTGCTTCCGGCCGGTGCTGCCGGGCGTAATCTGAGGGCGAAAGAGTGTACAGACTCTGGAAGGTTTTGCGAAAATGCTTCAGATCATCGAAACCCACCTGATTGGCAATTTCCGAAACGCGCAACGTTGTTGTCGACAGTAGTTGAGCCGCCCGCTTCATCCGTACATCCCGGATAAATTCAACTACCGACTGCCCCGTCATGGTTTTGATTTGCCGGTAGAAAGCCGACTGGCTCATACCCATTTCCCGCACCAGAACGGGCACCGTAAAGTCCGAATCGGACAGATGGGATTCAACAATGGACATGGCCTTTTCCAGTAGCTGTTTTTCTTCGCTTGGAATGACAATATCGGTTGGTTTGAGCAGAATCTGACGCTGATAGTATTCTTTCAGCCGATAGCGACTCTGTAGCATCACGGCTATTTTGGTGTACAGCAGCCGGGGGTTAAACGGCTTGGCCATGTACTCATCAGCGCCCGTTTCCAGCCCTTCCAGTTCATGTACCGCAGCCGCCCGGGCCGTTAGCAACACCACCGGAATGTGCATGGTCTTGGGATGCTGCTTAATTTTCCGACATAGCTCCAGCCCGTTGCTACGGGGCATCATGACGTCGCTCACGACGAGATCGGGCAGAAGGCCGAGTGTTTTTTCCCAGCCATCCAGACCGTCAACGGCCAAATAAACCTCAAACGTGGGGGCCAGCAGTTGCTGTACATACTGCCGAAGTTCATCGTTGTCTTCTACCAGTAGAATACGGCCCGAGCGAACCGGCAGCCCCGATGGAGTCATCGGTTCAACCTCCGTGGCATCGCCGGTGAGGAGCAGTGGCCTATCGGTTTGGGGCGCATCGTCACGGATAGTTTCCGGCGATAGGTGGTCCTTGCCAAAGGGCAAACGCAGGGTGAACGTCGTACCGGCACCGGGGGCGCTTTGCACGCTTACCTCACCCTTGTGCGCTTCTATAAACTGCTTTACCAGCGATAGGCCAATCCCTGTACCCGTCATTCGCATCGTTTCGGTATGCGATGCCTGATAGTACGGGTCAAATATTTTATCGACTTCATCGGGGTTCATGCCCACGCCCCAGTCACGGACAACCAGAACGAGGTAGTTCGTGTGCAGCCTGTTTCCGTGAAAAACGGCCGGCTCCGCTGGTGAACCGACTACGGACACGAGCACCCTGATTTTGCCACCTCCCGGCGTAAACTTAAAGGCATTGGATAGCAGATTGGTCAGAATAATTTCGACCTTGCCACGGTCAAAGTACATGTTTATGTCCGTTGCCGGGGCTTCCATGGCATAGTCCAGTTGCAGCTCTTCGGCTTTTAGTTTAAAGATCAAAACGATCTCCGTCAGGAATGCCATCATGTTTCCCTGACTGGCCCGCAGCGTAACATGGCCTGCTTCGACCTTCCGAAAATCCAGCAGCTGGTTGACCAGGTCCAGCAGTTTTCGGGTTTGCTGGTGCATAAGCATGACTTTGTCTTTGGCCTGATGCACGGTACCGCTCCCCGCCAAAGCCAATTCTTCCAGCGGCCCCAGAATCAGGGTGAGCGGAGTGCGGAGTTCGTGCGACACATTGGTAAAAAACCGCAGTTTGGTATCGGTCACTTCCTTTTCCTTTTCGACTTTGTACTGTTCCAGCGCCAGCCGGTTTTTTAATTCCTGCTTAGCCAGTTCGTTGCGCTGGTAGAACCAGAACGCCCCAACAACGGCGGCAGCGTACAGCAAATACGCCCACCAGGTACGCCACCAGGGCGGTAGAATTGTAAACTGCAACAAGGCCGGTTTAACCGACCAGACCCCATCGTCGTTACTGGCTTTCACCATAAACGTATACGCACCCGCCGGGAGGTTGGCGAAGTTGGCTGTCCGCTGACCGGGCGCGGCCTGTACCCAATCGTCGTTATACCCAACCAGTCGGTACATATACTGCTGTTTCTGCGGATTGGCATAGTTCAGGCCGACAAACGCAATGGAAAAATCATTTTCTGAGGCTTCCAGCCGAATCGTTTGCGGTTCGGTGAAGGGCTTTCCCAGTAAAACTCGCCCGTTCAGCGTATCGCCAATAGTTACGGGCTGGTTAAGAACGCGTAGCTCCGTAACCTGCACCAGGGGCGGATACGGATTAGGGGTCAGCGTACGGGGTTGAAAATAGGTGATGCCATTGGTGCCACCAACGTATAAAGTCCCATCGGCCGCCCGATAAGCCGCCCCTACTTTAAACGAATTACTTTGCAGCCCGTCCGTTACGTCGTAGTGAAACAGCCGTTTGCTGGCCGGGTTGAACTTGTACAGTCCGGCACCACCAATCCAGAGATTCCCGGCCTCATCCGTCAGCAGACTTTCTACATCCGTTTCGGGTACCCACCGACTATACCGGTCTATTACCTCCTTACCGGCGGCATTCTTCGTAAGCCGGTGCAATCCCCCGCCAATGGTGCCAATCCAGAGCGTTCCCTGCCGGTCCTTGAGCAGCGGCCAGGCATAATTGGTTTGCAGGCTGTTGGGGTTGTGGGGTTCGTGTTTGAACTGGTTGAGCAGGTGCAGGCCCGTTGGCGAAACCTGTATTTTCAGTACACCGGCATCTCGTGTACTGGCCCATAGAACATCGGTTTCTTTCTCATAGAGCAGGGTCGTAAACTGATGAGTGGGTAAGGCGTGGTGAAGTGTATCGTATGTTTTAAGGTGGTGCCCCTGTCGGGTAAACTGATGTATCCCCGCGCTGAAGGTGGCTACCCAGATGGTCCCGTGCCGATCTTCGACAATGCTCTCGATGCTCGTATTTCCCAGATCCGGCATACCCATAACCGCGGGTAACCGGTTGGGCATTGCCCCCGCCGGGCTCTTCAGCGTATATAACCCAAAATAGCGGGTGCCAATCCAGAGGGTACCGTCGGTTGCCTGAAACAGCGTAGCGACGTCGATTCCGTTGACATCACCGGACAGGTCACGGTTGAGGTAATTCCGGTAGGTTTTTCGGCTTAGGTCGTAGCTGGCAAAGCCATTGCGCGTACCCATCCAGAGCTGGTTATTTTTTTCGTCTTTCCAGATGGTGTTGATATAATTGTTGGCGGGGGTCGTTTGCCCCACCATTTGCCGCCGGATATGCCCAAATGGCTTTGGCCGCAGTTGAAGCCGATTCAGCCCCCCGGCCGATGTGGCCAGCCAAAGGTTGTGAAACCGATCTTCCAGCAGGTCGTGCACCCGAACGGAGTTGATGCTAGCGGGGTCGGTATCCAACGGTAGAAACGTTCGGACCGCCTGCTCATCAACGGGTGGTTTAACACCGGTTGCCATCCCCGCATCCATAAGGAGCAACCCGTAATTGGTACTGATCCATAACCGCTTCGAGGAGTCCAGAAATAGGTTCTCGATAGCCGCAAACGTTCTTTGCAGGGCTTGGGGCGGGATGCCGGGAGAGCTGGATAGCCCCTGGCGGCTTAGCCAGAAAATCCGACTGTCGGTGCCAATCCATAAGTCGCCCCGGATATCGAGGTGCAGGGCTCTGATGTTGGTTTCCGAAAATGGGGACACAGGACTCGCCCGCAACGGTGCTTTCGACCCAAGTGATCTATTTCCGTCAAAGACCCAGAGTCCTTTGCCCAGGGTGCCGATCCAGACCCGGCCGCGGTGGTCGACCGCCAGTTTATTGACGAGCGGCTCGGCTTTCGAGCGGTTTGTAATCGCGATCTGCCGAATATCACTGAGTTTTCCCTGTCCGTCGGTTTGCAGCACAAAAACCCCGTAATGTTGCGTTGCCACCCAGATGCGATGCTGTTGATCGGCCCGTATGGCGTGTACATTGGTATGGGTCAGTTGCTGAAGATATGGGCCAAAATTGGCGGCACCGGGCAGTTCGCGGATACTCACGAATCGATCGTGACGGGGGTCGTACCAGAAAACACCCGACCGCTCCACCCCTACCCACAGTGTTCCCTGCCGGTCTATTTCGAGTGCCCGTATGCGGTTACTGGAAATGCCGTCCTGATCATTGATGGGCAGTTCGTATTTTTTCAGGCTGTAGCCGTCGTACCGGTTAATACCTTTGTTAGTCCCGATCCAGATAAACCCGCCTTTGTCCTGCGTAACGCACATGGCATCGCTGTGCGACAGGCCTTCATCGACGGTAATATGCTGAAACTGAAACTGGTCCGGCTCCCGTTGCGCCAAACAGGCCGGAGAACTCAGAAAAATGCACCAAAAACAACAAACGTTGAGAAAAACCCACTTCATCATCACCGACCAATTTACCCCCTTCTTTTGACGAAAACCAACCCCTTTGCCGATTTCGAGTATAACTAGCTTTGCACTCCTTTAACCCTCTTTTCTATAATAACGTCACATCGGCTACAAAATGGCAACTGGTGATTTTTGATTTTTAGTTGGTAGTTACCGACCTGTTTCGCCGGACACGTGCTATACCAATCCTTATACCTTTTCATATTGTGCATGCCCAAATTTTTAGATTAGATTGGTTTAGAAAGGACGAGACCTTGTCTCGTCTCTTTTCTTTTTTACCTTTCGCCAGTTCTACTCACCCCTAAACTCTTTTCCTATGCGCTCCCTGGTCTTATTCGTTTGTATACTGCTTACCACCGGCCTGAGCCAGTGTCCGTCGACATCAGAACAGGGTAACTGGCTTCACCTCTTCAACGGTAAAAACCTCGACAACTGGTCCGTCAAAATAACCGGGCACCCGCTCGACGATAACTACGGCAACACCTTCCGGGTCGAAGATGGTAAGCTAGTGGTCCGCTACGACCAATACAAAGCGTTCGATGAGCAGTACGGCCATATTTTCTACAAAAAGCCCTTTTCGGCCTACCTGCTGGTGATGGAGTACCGGTTCGTTGGGGACCAGGTAAAAGGGGGGCCGGGCTGGGCTATCCGCAACAGCGGTGCCATGCTGCACGGCCAGGACCCGAAAACGATGGGGCTCAAACAGGATTTTCCGATCTCGATGGAAATGCAGCTACTGGGTGGCGATGGCCAGCACGAACGGCATACCGCCAACCTGTGTACGCCGGGCACCAACGTTGTGCTCGACGGTAAACTCTTTACCCCGCATTGCATTGACTCCAACTCAAAAACCTACGCCGGCGACCAGTGGGTTCATGCCGAAGCGCTCGTTCTGGGCGATTCACTCGTTAAACATATTGTGGAAGGCGACACCGTGCTCACGTACTCGAAACCACAAATTGGCGGTGGCAACGTCATTAATGTTGAACCAGGCCAGAAGAAAGACGGTCAGCTTTTAAAAGGGGGATATATATCCCTGCAAAGCGAAAGCCATCCGGTCGAATTCCGGAAGGTAGACCTGTTCGATCTGTCGCCTTACCTGAATAAGCCAACCCAGCTGGCGGCTGTTCTCCGCCAATTACAAGCACGAAAACCATAACGTTATGAAACAAGTACTCGTTTTGCTGTCATTACCCCTGCTGCTGAACCTCGGCAGCTGCATGAAATCGGAAAATCCCGTCAGCAACCCGGTGGCCGGGTCGGACACGACCTGGAAACTGGCCTGGTCGGATGAATTTAACACGACGGGAGCTCCCAGCGCCAAAAACTGGACGTTTGAAAACGGATTTGTCCGCAACAACGAATTGCAATGGTACCAGCCCGACAACGCCCGCTGCGAAAACGGTCTGCTGGTTATTGAGGGCAAACGGGAACAGCGCCCCAACCCAACCTATAAAGCGGGCAGCACGGACTGGAAAACCAGCCGTAAAACCATCGACTATACATCAAGCAGCATGACCACGAGTGGTCTGCAAAGTTTCAAATACGGCCGATTTGAAATGCGGGGCCGGATTGATGCCCGTGCCGGGCTATGGCCCGCCTTCTGGACGTTAGGCGTAGCGGGCGAATGGCCATCCAATGGTGAAATTGACATCATGGAATATTACAAGGATAAACTGTTGGCCAACGTAGCTTGGGGTACCGACAAACGCTGGACGGCCGAATGGCGCAGTAAGACAAAAACAGTAGCCTCGTTCAACGACCCCGACTGGTCGACAAAGTTTCACGTCTGGCGCATGGACTGGACCGAAGAGTCAATTAAGCTGTACGTCGATGATCTGCTGCTGAACACCGTTTCGCTGACTGAGACGATCAATAAAGATGGTTCGGGAATCAACCCCTTCCACCAACCCCACTACATCCTTTTGAATCTGGCCATTGGTGGCGACAACGGTGGAGATCCGGCCAACACGCCATTTCCCACCCGCTACGAAGTCGACTACGTTCGCGTTTATCAGCGGTAAATTTGGCAGAGTAGGGGTAATTATTGGAGTGGGTGGAGTAGTTGGCGTGGGTTAACTACTCCACCCACTCCACTTACCCCACTAATCCCAATTACGCCCCCTTTTTTGGCGAAAATACCCCCCGTCCATTCAGAGCGACCAGCTTAGTTTTGCACTATTCAAATAATGATTTTGCTTACGATTGATACATCGTAAAGTAAATCATCAAAAAACTAAGAAATCCAAATTCCTCTTTATGGACATTAAATGGCTACTTTTTTGTGGCGTCCTGCTTCCTGCACAGGAAGTACTCGGCCAGCAAATCGCCAGCAATAGCAGTCCGCTATATGCTTCTGTCAGATCAACGGTTGCCGGATTACGTGCGTCGGAGACGGCGGTAATTACCGTGACGGGAAAAGTGACCGACGAGAAAGGCGACGTATTGCCCGGCGCTACCGTTTCGTTGAAAGGCGGGTCAGTTGGTGCCAATACCGACGCCGACGGCAACTACACCCTGCGCATCCCCGACGGCACCCCGAACCCGGTGCTGGTCTTTTCGTTTATCGGCTACACCTTGCAGGAAATTGCCATCGGCAACCAGACCGTGGTGAACGTACAACTTAAAGGCGACGCCAAATCCCTGAACGAAGTCGTCGTTGTGGGGTATGGTACCCAGAAACGCTCAGACATTACCGGTTCGGTAGCGTCCGTACCCAAAACGCGGTTGTCGCAGTTGCCCGTTACCAACGTGTTGCAGGCCATTCAGGGCTCGGTGGCGGGTGTTAATATCTCGCAGTCGTCGTCGGTACCGGGGGCAGCGCCGTCAACGACCATCCGTGGTCAGAACTCCATCAACGCCAACTCCGGCCCTTATGTGGTTGTCGACGGTATCCCGCTGAGCAAAACGGGCGGCTCGCTGAGCGATATCAACCCCAACGACATCGAGTCGATGGAAGTACTGAAGGATGCGTCGGCGGTGGCTATTTACGGGACCAACGGTGCTAACGGGGTTATTCTCGTGACAACCAAACGAGGTAACACCGGCAAGCCAACCATTCGGTATAACAACTACGTGGGTATCGAGAATTTCGCCCACATGCTGCGGCCGCGCAACGGCGCTGAGTACGTGCAGAAGTACGCCGATTACATGGCCCAGACCGGCCAGAAACTGGTCAACCCGGTACCTAACTACGACGAACTGGCGAACTACAACGCGGGCATCACCACCGACTGGATGAAGGAAGCCACCCAGACAGGCGTGTTGCAGGACCACAACCTGAGCATTTCGGGCGGGTCGCCTAACGTTCGGTACTTCATTTCGGGTGAATTTCTGGATCAGAAAGGCGTTATTAAAGGCTATCAGTACAAGCGGGCCAGTTTCCGCTCCAACCTGGATGTCACCCTGACGGATTACCTGACGGTAGGAACCTCGCTGTTCATTGCCAATAGTAACCGCGACGGTGGCCGCGCCAACATGCTCAACGCATCGGCTATGAGCCCCTATGGGCAGGAATACAACGCCGATGGTACGTACCGGATTTACCCCATGTTCCCCGAGCAGTTGTACACCAACCCCATGATCAGCCTGACCGTCGACCGCGTTGACCGCAACACCAACCTGAACGGAAATGCCTACCTCGAACTGAAGCTGCCGGGCAAACTGAACGGCCTGAAATACCGGATGAATCTCGGCTACTCGTACATTCCGGCCCGCACGGCGAGTTATACCGGTCGGGCGGCCAACGACCTGCTGGGTACGGCCAACACGTTCTTCTCCGAAACCAACAGCTTTACGCTCGAAAATATCCTGTCGTACAGCCGGGATTTCGGTAAGAACCACTTCGACTTCACGGGTCTCTACAGCGCCCAGCAGCGGAAATACGCCACGGCTACCGGAACGGCCACCGGCTTTGTCAACGACCAGTTGTCGTTCAATAACCTGGGAGCCGGTGCCACCCAATCGAGTAATTCCTACGCCGACCGCTATGGCCTGAACTCGCAGATGGGCCGGATCAATTACTCGTACGACAGCCGGTATCTGTTCACCGTTACGGCCCGTCGCGATGGCTCGTCGGTGTTTGGGGCTAACACGACCAAATACGGCCTGTTCCCCTCGGCGGCTATCGGCTGGAACATCAGCAACGAGGCTTTCATGAAGAACGTGAACCTGGTGAGCAACCTGAAACTGCGCTTCTCGTACGGTAAATCGGGCAACGAAGCCATCAGTGTGTACCGGACCATTACGACCGACAACACCGTTCGCTCGCCTTTCAACGGTGTGAGCACCATCGGCGCACAGCCGGGCAATCTGGGGAATGCCAATCTGCAATGGGAAACGACCCTTAGCCGCAACATCGGCGTAGATTTTGGGATCCTCAACAACCGCATTAACGGTAGCCTCGATCTGTACAAGAACAACACCAAAGGATTGCTCCTGCTGCGCAGTCTGCCCATCCTGACCGGCTATTCGAGCGTATACGATAACCTCGGGGAAACGTCGAACACCGGTATCGAACTCACGCTGAACACCCGGAACGTAACGAGTGGCGACTTCAAATGGGAAAGCACGGTCGTGTTTGCCTCCAACCGCAACCGCATTCTCGACCTCTACGGCGACAAGAAAGACGACCTCGGCAACCGCTGGTTCATTGGTCAGCCCATTAGTGTGGTGTACGACTACAAACTGGCTGGCGTGTGGCAAACGGCTGAAGACGCGTCTTCGCAAGACCCCGGTGCGGTGGCCGGTGACCTGAAATTTGCCGACCTCAACGGCGACAAGAAGATCACCGCCGACGGCGACCGGATGATCCTGGGCCAGACGGCTCCCAAGTGGACCGGAGGTCTGACAAACACCTTTCATTACAAAAACTTCAACCTCAACGTGTTTATTCAGACGGTTCAGGGCATAACCCGCAACAACGCCGACCTGACCTACGCCGACGAAACCGGCAAACGAAACACGCCCATCGACGTGGGGTACTGGACGGCCGACAACAAGAGCAACACCCGCCCGTCGCTGGCGTTCAAGAACCCACGGGGCTACGGCTATGCGTCGGATGCGAGCTATACCCGCATCAAGGACGTAACGCTGAGCTACGTCTTCGACCAGAAACTGCTCGATAAACTGCACCTCGGCAGCCTGACGGTTTATGCCAGCGGTCGTAACCTCTACACCTTCACCAACTGGATTGGCTGGGACCCCGAAGCGGTGCAGTCTTCCCGCGGCTCCGGCGACTGGACGAACAACTACCCACTGACCCGCTCTTTTGTGATGGGCCTCAACATCAGCCTTCGCTAACGCGCAGCCTCAAAATCAACTTCGATGAAAGCATACATAAAAGTACTGGCCCTGTCGACCGTCGTTCTGACATCGGCCTGCAAGGATACCTTTCTGGAAGAAAAACCTTTTTCCTCCTACACGCCCGTTACCCTCAATGACTCATTAGGGTTCGAGGCATCACTTGTGGGGTTGTACAACCACACGAGTACCTATTTCTCCTGGTCCGACCAGCAGGGGTGGCCCAGCGTCTGGCAGGTGGGTACCGACGTAGCCAACGCGACGGCCAACCAGCAGGGTATCGAAATTCCCTACTACAACTACGCCCTGCTGACGCCTACCGATGGAGCCGCGGCCCGCACCTGGAACCGCAACTACGTGATGATCAACCTGACCAACACGATCATCAATGGCATTGAGGCCCCTACCCTGACGGCCATCAGCAAGACCGGTAAGGATAAAATTGATGCTGAAGCACGGTTCTTTCGGGGATACGCCTACAACAATCTGGCTACCTGTTTCGGGGGTGTTCCTATCCTGACACAAGCGCTGACCGGCCCCAAAACGGATTTCGTGCGGGCTCCGGTAGAGGATGTTAACAAGCTGATCGTGGAAGACCTGACCTATGCCGCGGCCAATCTGCCGGACATTGAGAGCGTGAAAACCAACTCCAAAGGCAAGCTCTACGGACGGGCCAATAAATTCATGGCGATGCAACTCCTGGCCGAAGCCTACCTGCGGATGGATAAGCCCGATCTGGCCGAAGCCCAGCTTCAGTCGATCTTCAGCAGTGGCCGGTTTAAGCTTATCAAGAACCGCTACGGAATCAAAGCGGGCGATGCAGGTGACTATTACCACGATATGTTCATCTACGGTAATCAGCGCCGGGTGCAGGGCAATACCGAAGCCATCTGGGTACTGGAGCAGGAAAACCCAACTACAGTTGTGGGTGGTATTACGGATAATCCGCAACAGCGCCGGACTTGGGGAGCGTCTTACCATAACGTGCAGGGTATGGCCCTCTCTGATTCGACCGGAGGCCGGGCATTGGGACGACTACGGCTAAGCAACTGGGTATTGTACAGCCTTTACAAGCCGGGCGACGTTCGCAATTCGCAATACAACATCCGTCGGCGGTACGTGTACAACGACCCTTCCAAGCCAGCTACGTATGGCAAAGTGGTGCCTTACACTGGTACGGATACGCTGTTCAACATAGCACCCCACACCACCAAGTGGTACCAGTTCGACCCCAACGATACATTTGGCTACGCTATGATCAAGGATTTCATCCTGATGCGTCTGGGCGAAACCTATCTGCTACTGGCCGAAGCGCAGTTCAAGCAGGGTAAACTGGAAGCGGCAGCTGCCAGCATCAACGTACTGCGCGAACGCTCATTTGCCAACTACCCAACAGTAGGCAAAGTAACCTCGGCGGATATGACGCTGGACTTCATCCTCGATGAGCGTGTTCGCGAACTGATCGGCGAAGAGAACCGCCGGATGACCCTGATGCGAACTAAAACGCTGGTTGACCGTGCCACCCGGCTCAACGCGAACAGCGCCGTAAACCCCTTGCGAAGCCTGACCAGTACGCACTTGCTGATGCCGATTCCCTTAACGGAAATCCAGCTTAACAAAGACGCGGTGCTGACGCAGAATCCGGGGTATTAATCATAGCGCGGCTGGGACTCCAGCCGCGCAACTTTATTTTTTCAACTATGAAACGTATTTCCTTTACCCTCCTTTTCTTTACCATAATCCTGCTCCCGCTCATCAGCACCGCGCAGAAGCTTATCAAACCCGGTGCGGTCTGGTACGATGACAAAGGCGATGTTATTAACGCGCATGGCGGGGGGCTCTTGTATGTGAATAAAACGTACTACTGGTTTGGCGAGAAACGCGGCTCATCGGCCTCGGAAGGCGTCAATGTGTATTCGTCGAAAGACCTGTACACCTGGAAAAATGAGGGACTGGCATTGGCAAAATCCACCGACCCGGCGAGCGAAATTGCCACGAACGGCCTGATGGAGCGGCCCAAAGTCATTTACAATCCAAAGACGAAGCAGTATGTGATGTGGTTTCACCTCGAACTGCCCGGTCAGGGTTACAAAGCGGCCCGTGCCGGAGTGGCGGTCAGCAAAAACGTGACGGGACCGTACCAGTACGTAAAGAGCTTTCGGCCCAACGGCCACATGTCGCGGGATATGACGCTGTTTGTAGATGATGACGGCTCGGCCTACCACATCTACTCGGCCCGCGAAAACTACGACCTGCGGCTAGTGAAACTAACCGACGACTACCTCTCGGCAACCACGCAGGACACCCTGCTGTTCAGCAACCACCGCGAAGCACCGGCCATCTTCAGGAAAGACAATCACTATTACCTCATCACCAGCGGCTGCACCGGCTGGGCACCCAATCAGGCCAGTCTGCACGTAGCCACATCGCCCTTTGGGCCGTGGAAACTGGTGGGCGACCCCATGCAAGGCCCGATGGCCGACAAAACCTTCGATGGGCAGTCGACCTATATCCAACCCGTTCAGGGCAAACGGAATGCGTTCATTTTTATGGCCGACCGCTGGAATCCCAAAGATCTGAAAGATAGCCGTTACCTGTGGCTGCCCATCACCTTCGAAAACAACCAGCCAGTCGTAAAATGGGTAGATCAGTGGGAATTGGCGCGTTTAGGGAAATAAGTAGTTAGTCTACAACGACCCATTTCATGCGCTACATTTTCTTTCTTGGCCTGCTGGCCGCTGGTCTGACAGCTTTTGCTCAAACGGCTCCCACAAGCTTACGGACAGACCTGTTGCTCCATACCGATAAGGTGTGGAGCAACGGCTTTTTAACGAACTACACCCTCGACGGGGCCGATTCTGCCCGGTTTATCGGCCAACTGGCCCTGATTCGCAGCAGTCAGCCTTCCTTTAGCTGGGTGCTTCCCAGTACCGGCGGAACGAGTCGGCAAACGGCGTACCGGATTATTCTGTCGACCTCCCGACAAAAAAATCAGACCGATGCGGGCGACGTTTGGGATTCCGGGAAAGTGATGAGCAGCCAGAGTGTGGGCGTTCTTTTACCTGCTTCGCAAAAGCTGGATACCAATCAGATTTATCTCTGGAAAGTAAAAGTCTGGAACGAGCGTAACCAGGAAAGTACCTTCTCTCAATCCAAAGCGTTCCGCACCGCCCCGCGCCTGACAACCTACGAAACACCGTTTTATCCGCTGGTTAAAACCGAAGAAGCCCCCCGGTCGAGACGGACGCTGGCCGGGCAACGAATTATGTATGATTTTGGCAAAGACGCGTTCGGACAGGTTTTTCTGACCGTTTCGTCCGCTTCGGAATCTGATACGCTGATGGTACACCTGGGTGAAGCCGTTACCGCCGATGGGCACGTCAACGAAAAACCATCGGGTACGCTCCGCTACCGCCAGATTCGGGTGCCATTACAAAAAGGGACACATCGCTACGCCATTCAGTTCAAACCCGATAAACGCAACACCGGTCCCAAAGCTATACTCATGCCCGATTACATCGGCGAAGTGCTGCCGTTCCGCTACGTTGAACTGGCGTTCAATCCAGCCACCCACATTGAGCAGGTCGTTCGGCAGATCGTCACCTACCCGTTCGATGATAACGCCACGACCTTTAGCAGTTCAGACTCGACCCTAAACCAGATCTGGGACCTCTGCAAACACACCATCAAAGCCACAACGTTCACCGGGTATTACGTGGATGGCGACCGCGAGCGAATTCCGTACGAAGCCGATGCTCTGCTCAACCAGTTGTCGCACTACGCCACCGACGCCGAATACAACATGGCCAAACGGTCGCTGAACTACCTGGTTTTTCATGCCACCTAGCCCACCGAATGGTCGCTGCAAAATGTGCTGATTGCGTGGTACGACTACCTCTACTCCGGCGATTCGCGCACGGTAGAGGCCCTTTACCCTGAACTGAAAGCCAAACTTCTGCTGCCCCTCGCCCGCCCGGATGGTCTTATCAGTACCCGAACGGGTCTGCAAACCCCCGAGTTCAAGAAGTCGATTCACTACGACACTTTTGATGGTCGGCCTACCATTCAGGATATTGTCGACTGGCCGCAGCAGGGTGTTTTAGGGTTAGGCAAGAAAGAAGCGGGCGAAACAGACGGGTTTGTCTTTACTGATTATAACGCCGTTGTCAATGCGTTTCACTATCAGGGACTTGTCTTTATGGCGCAGCTGGCAAGCCGCCTGGGCAAAACCGACGATGCCACCTTCTATACCAACCGCGCCAGTATGGTCAGGAAGTCGTTTCAAGCGACGTTTATTGACCCTAAAACGGGGTTGGTTCGCGACGGCGAAGGTACCGACCATGCCTCCCTACACGCCAACATGATGGCACTGGCGTTTGGACTGGTACCTGAGAAACTGCAATCGAAGGTGCTGGCTCATATGCGTTCGCGAGGGATGGCCTGTAGCGTATATGGGTCACAGTTTTTGCTCGATGCGCTTTATAACGCCAACGAAAGTGCCTACGGGCTGGCCCTGATGACCTCAACCGATGAGCGAAGCTGGTATAACATGCTGCGCACTGGCTCCACCATGACGACCGAAGCCTGGGATACCCGCTACAAACCCAATCAGGACTGGAACCACGCGTGGGGATCGGCCCCGGCCAACATCATCATGCGAAAGCTGATGGGCGTTGAAGCCCTGACACCGGCTTATGAAGCCGTTCAGATAAAACCACAGCCCGATACGTTACGGCAGGCATCGCTGCAACTGGCTACCCTACGCGGGTCCATCTCGGTAGCGTTCGACAATACGCCGGACCAGTTCGTGTTACGGACTACCCTGCCCGCCAACACCAGCGCTGTCGTCTATCTGCCCCGCAAAAAGGCAAAAAGTCAAGTACTGGAAAACGGCAAACCGATTAAGGCCGCTGTCGAAGGTAATTTCTGGAAAATCACATCCGTTGGGGCTGGCACGCACGAATGGGAAGTGAGGTGACAGGTATCTTCTTTCCCGTACCTGACCCCAATAACTGTTAACTACTTTTCATTAAAAGGTGGTTAATAAGTATAGCTATTCAAATTGTCGTGCATTATACTTACGGCACTAATTGCACGATAAGGCTACAAATAGGTTATCCACCCATTAAGAATTTTGAGAAATCGTATACTTCCGTTTCTGCTAGTATGGTTAAGTACTATAACTCTCATGCAAGGCCAGCACACGATTCGGTATCAGCGGGCCAGTGAACTGATTGAAATGGGCTCCTATGCCCGCTATTATGAAGATACGACCAGCCGGCTGAATCACATTCAGGTTAGTAAACTGCCCGACAGGTTGTTTACCAACAGCCCCGACAAGGTGCTTAATCTGGGGTTTACACCGTCGCGCATCTGGCTGAAATGGGATCTCAGCAACCAGACCAACGAGCCGGTTTACGCGATACTGGAAGCGCAGGATGTCGATTTCGTCGATGCCTACGTCGTTAGTGAGGATACAACGTATTTCCTGGAAACGGGTGTGCTACGTCCGTTTACCAATCGCTACTTCGGCATCAATAGCATCACGTTATATCTGGGGCGACATCCCAAACATGTTTATATTGCCCTTAAAGATATGAATGGGCTTGTTCTGCCCATCAAGCTGGGTAGCATTCAGCCAATCGTACAGAAAGTCTACCGCGAAACAATGATCAATTCGTTTGTGGCGGGGGTTATGGCGCTCATTGCCCTGTTCAGCTTTTTCATGTACGTATCCCTGCGCGACCGGACCTTTCTGCTCTATACCCTGCATGTCGTCTTTTCCTGCCTTACGCTGCTCACATTTGAAGGGTACCTGTTCGATCTCCTCTGGCAGGATATGCCGTATATGAACAACGGTATAAACTCCAGCCTCATCCGGCTATTCACCCTGCTGACGAGTCTGGCCTTCTCGGTCAATTTTCTGAATCTACGGGCCGTTTACCCGCGTGTCGCCCAGGCTTATCAGGGAACAGCGGTGCTCGCCATCGGCGTAGTTGCCGCTAAAATTGTCGGCATTCAACAGGCTGAAATGGTATTCAATGTTGTTGTGCTGATTACCTTCCTGTCGTTTCTAGGCCTGGGGTTAGTATTGTATCGTCGGGGCTTCCGGGCCGCCCGTTTCTATCTGCTCGGATGGGGTATTTACATCGTTGAAATCCTGTTGCTGGTACTCACGCTGTTCAACGTGATCTCGTTCGATCATGTTTTCACGTATTACGGCTACCAGATCGGAGCCGTTTGCCAGGCTACGCTGCTTACATTTGCCGTGATGGACCGCATCAACCTACTCCGTCACGACATAAGCCAGGCACAGGAACTGGCGCTCAAACGACTTGAAGAAAATCAGAATTTGATCGAACAGCATAATGAAGTACTCGAAAAGCAACTCAATCAGGCACCGTCTCCCCCAAGCGACGAACTTCAGCAGGTGCTCAGGATGATCCGGGAAGAACGGGAGCGGGTAAAGAAAATACCCATTCCAACTATAGAAAGCGTGTTGCTCTTTCCCGCCGACGATATTGTCCGGATCGAAGCGATGGGCAGTTACACCACCGTTCACTTTACTAACCGAAAAGAGTTGGTTGCCTCCCGCTCACTGGCCGAGTTTGAACAGGTACTGACCGACCACGACCATTTCTTCAAGGTACATAAGTCGCATCTGGTTAACCTCAAGTACATAACCAGGTACCGGCGCGGAGATGGGGGCACACTTATGATGAGCGACGGTAGCGAAGTAGACGTAGCCCGGCGTGTAAAGCCCGATTTTTTACGGAAGATGGGGCTGGAAAGCTAATTACTATGCGAATTGGATGATTAAGCCGTACCTATAGGACAGTCACGGCTTCTTTTTCCGACCGCAGATAACCTCAAGTCTGCCGGGCGTAAACTCGCCCGGCCCCAGCATGTTACAGGCCGCTACTTTTGATGTGTTCATTCACCAAATCAACCATCCTGTAGCATGAAGAAGTCCCTTTCTATCCTCATCACCTTATTGACCCTACAAACTCCGGCTGTACACAGCCAGGACATCCAAACCCCGCCCCGACCACAGTATGGGCCCGTGTTCATCCGTATCTACCCGCTTGAGCTTATCATGCATGAAGTACGGATGGGAGTCGAAATCCCGACCGCTAGCCGGCAGTCAATTGTGTTTGACGGTAGTTATTTCTGGGGCGATAATTCGACCAACAATACACTTTTAAGGAAAGGTTGGGCGCTAAAAATGGACTACCGGTTTTACCTGGCTAACGCTCAAAAGCGTGCCCGTTTTTTCGTAGGTCCAAATCTGATGATAAAAGGGCAACAATATACTCAGGATGATTTCAGCTATACGCGGTCATCGACGTCGGTTTCCTCAGCGGATTCCCGGATGATCTATTGCGTAAACCTGAAAATGGGTATTGATATTCAACTCGCCAGAGAATCTCGGAGCCGTCTCGAACTATTTTCAGGCGCGGGATTACGCTATCAGTCCAAAAGCCAGGACTTGACCCTCGATAGGGGTACTTCTGGCTATTCTAATGGCAGAGTATTACCCAATATCTTGTCTGGTATACTGTTGAAATTCTAACATACATACTCTCGGCCTGAGCAGAACGGTTCGAATACGTACATCTGCCCAAGCCGAGAGTGTCATTTATGACCCATCAACGCAGTACCTGTCTCACAATATCGGTAAAGGTTGCCGTCTGGTTTTGGCGGTCTTTAACCGTTATCTGGTCGCGTAAATTCAGGCGCGTATATACATGCAGTTCCGAGTCGATCAACTCAACGGCAATGGGACTTCCATCGGCGGTTTTGGTGCCCTGATCGATCAGTACTGCACTGACCGGGTCGGCCGACGAGTCTTTTTTCGATTTATACACCTTCATGGTACAGCCGCTCGGGAGGGTAATGCCCTTTTCCAGATCTTTCCGGACGATAGTCAGCACATTCTGTAACTGCTGAAGGGTTTCCTGAGGGCGGAAATGAAAAAATACTTTATCCTCACTAACCGACTGCTGCGTTTCGAAGTAACCCAGCATAGGACCAACCAAACCAACCAGCGAAAGCGATTTATCGGAGGGGACAACAATAGGGTCAACCAGCAATATAGTACGAGGGGCCAGCCGATTAGCGAAATAACCCGACGACACCAGTTCCAGCAACAGTGCCCCGCTGGTAGATGAACCCAACAGACTAATGTTTGTGTAGCCCGACTTTACCAGCCGGTCATATTCCTCCATAATAGCCGCCTGCCAGTCGTGCCAGGTCGACTTTTTGAAATCATCATAACTACGTCCATGCCCACCCAGAAGCACCTGCGACAGATAAAAGTCGGTTGGACCATTGGCCCAAGCCCGGAATTCGTCCCATTCGAACGTGGTTGCCGAATAGCCGTGGCAGGCGATAATAACGGGCTTTTTTGCCTGATCGGGCGTGGGGTTCGGAATAGCTTTCGAGACGAGATAACTTTCCGGTTTATAGATCGAAGGGTCGAACAACGTACCACCATCAAGCATTTCGGTTGTAATAGCCGGTTCCGATGAACAGGCAATGCCCATGACAGCCAGTAGCAGAAGACAAATGACTGTTTTCATATCAGTTTTTTGAGTTTTTGAGAATGTTCCAGGTAACACTGGTTTGTACAAACACGGGGTACAGCGTACCCGGTCCGGTCACACCATTGCCGGTAAGAAGGTTGTAGCCGATCGACGCATTGATTTTGAGCGGGACATCCGGGCAGTAACATAAACCAAATTCGGGCGAAGCCAACGGAGAAGTCTTCGGCAGTTCATCGAAGAGAGGATTAGCGTAGTGTGCCGCAAAGTAGCCCACGTTTAGCCTGGCCATCGGACGAACCACCCAGTTTGGCCGGAAATAATACCCGGCCGATACCAGAAAATTATCCTGTTTGATGGCATTGGACTGAAACGCTGTCCCTAACCGGGAGGTAATATAACTCAGACCCAGAAACAGACGCTTCGACACCAACTTAGGGTGTGCGTACTGTGCAGTAATACCATTTTCGGTATAAAAACTAATTGACTTCTGGAATCGGATACCCACATCGAGAACTGCTCCGGCAGGTGGGTGAATGGGGGGCTGACCAATCGTCTTCGAGATGGTTACCCAAGTAAGCAGGGCAGCCAACAGACACTTTTTTCGCATGGGGTGGATGACTAGTTGAACAACTGATAGATAGATCGGCAAATTACCCTTTATTCAATTGTATCAATCCATCCATTAATAAATACTTATCCTTTGTTTACTCCTGACAGCCAAATAGTTACACACCTTTATTAATATGCCAGGCGGCAACTAGTTCTTACCAGGCAATTACTTGCGAATAGAGCCCCGGGACCATTGAATAATTAACAAATAGTCTACACACTAAAAACTAAAACATTATTATACTTTCATGTGTAATTCATGTGTAGGTTTTCGAACACTTTCTTATAACTTAAGATGACTGAGGGTATTTAAAGGTTTCCTATTCAGTAGTTATTGAACTTATCGGCTTTATAATTACATTATAACCGGTTATCTGGCAAAAAACGGGTAAAAGTAACAGTTCATCGAAAACTCAGCTTCTTACAAGGCTCAACATACCACTTTTGTTATGTCAACGAGCCAGACAGACCCCTAACTCAAGTACGATCAGAAGACATGAACATTACAACCAGCGTAACCAGCCGTCCTGCTATATCAACAACTGTCATAACGGCAAATGCACGGGATACTAGCCAAATGCTGGATGAGTTGCTGGTTATCAACGACGTAGAAGAATCGACTTGGCTGCCGGGTGCCTTAAAACGATCATCACGCTGGTTTTCTGAAAGCAATTACCTGGGAGTCGATGAGAACCATCATTTGATGTACAGCCTTAACCGAAAGGAAATATACCTGTTCACGGCTATAGGCGTCACTGGTTTAACCCTATTGGGCTCACTTGCTCTATGGCTGGTTGGCTAACTTGGAGGTGCCTTCACTGCCATACATCTACCCAGCCAACTTTGTGGGAAGTCTCGTTTAAAAATACTGCTGTTTTCTTCATCAGTCTGATTCAGGCCTTTATTTGTCCTGTTAAACGACCACGTATGTAGGTGATAGTTCTTCTAGAAAAGCGCTTTTCATATAAGACTATTCCTTAAGTGGTCTGCTCTAAAAGCGGCCTTTTACCTACTTTATACCCTTTTTAAAACCGGCCAGCGTACCAGCATAAAGATGGGCGAACTTCTTAAAAATTTTACCAGAACCGTCTATAAACCAATGTACTAAAGTTTTACTATACAATAAATCAAAAAGATACACACGATTATATTACCCATATTTCAACAGTTAAGTTATATTTGTTTACTTATCACATCAGTATCTTCATTTTGCTTGTTATTTCTCCTATACATTTAATTTTTTATACTTGTCATATTCGCTATATGACCGCTTATAGCCGTTATATACACTAATTGGTAGACCCACCCTACTAATCTTCCTTACCCTAATTATCAGTATCCTTACCCACGTTTTGTATTTTATATCTTAAAGTGAGTTACTTTGCACAATAAGTGTGAAGACATCGATGTTTCCTTAGTGCCCTTTTCGTAACTCTGTAACTATAGAAATCTATCCATATGAATGACGTTGAATCAACGGTACGTTATAGTACCCTATTGGTCGAAGATGATCCTACTTTTATTGAACAGCTAAGTCGTTATATTAACCAGGTAAAATTCCTCGCTCCGCCACTCATATGCTACACGGGTGTTGATGCCTTAAAAGTTCTGGCGACCACTCCAATAGATATCCTGTTTCTGGACCTTACCCTGCCCGACATGAATGGGCTAGACTTACTAAGAGCCTCCCGGAATACGTCGGCCGTTATTGTTACGTCGGCTTACAGTGAACTAGCCATCGAGTGCTTTGATTTCGATATCATTGACTTTTTACCCAAGCCTTACGACTTTAAGCGGTTTTTGCGGGGTGTGGGACGCGTTCTTGAGCGTATCCAGCCAGCAGCCGTTACCGAGGGAAAGCCAGCAGCACCCATTAAGGAAGAAATATATTTTAAATCCGGACGGCGGTTGGAGCGGTTCGCCTTTAGTGATATTCTATACATAGAAGCGTATGGTCTTTACATTAAAGTCCACACCCCGGATGGCGTCTTCGCAGTTAATAAACGTATATCTGCCCTGTCTGATGATCTCCCGAACGACCGTTTCATCCGTATTCATAAATCGTATATCGTCAACGTTACCCATCTGAAACGACTGGAATCAAAAGCGGTCTGGATCAAAACCACTAAGATTCCTATTGGTATTACCTATCAGCCTACGGTACAGGAGCAAATGCAAAAGCTTGGCATTAGTGCTAAGTCAAACTAACCATCATGCCCTCGCTATCAAGTATACAACAAAGGCTATTTCCGAGGTATGGCCTAGAATCACTGTCTCCATATGACAGATTCAGGTTCATGACCTTGCTAAACATTGCCTGGTTACTTATTGCGGTAATGATTCTCGTTGCAATTGCCAACGCTTATTTTCACAAATACGATAGGGTGTTCAGCAACGCATTTAATATTACCTTTTCCTATGTGCCTACACTTTGGCTCACCTATAAACATAAAATAAACCGTGCTGCCTGGTACTGTGTTGGTTCTTTATACATCACAATACTCCTCGCTTTTTTCCTGAGGCTGGCCACAGGTCATGAAACTGACCTGGACTTACATATAACAGGCCTTTGCATTATGTCGCTGATTCTACTCGACGGAAAAGCCTCGTTACTAATGGCTCTGCTAACGGCCTTCACCTATTTTTCATGTAGAGTACTTCTCATTTATTACATCCCTACTCCATTCGAGATCGGCCACTTTGTAGACGGAACCACTGTTTTCAGCCTAATCATTTACTTTGGCTACATTGTCAGAAAAACAGCACTTAAGATGCAGCGGGAGATTAGTGAACAGAACAGCAAGCTTATCAACGCTAACACACTAAAAGACAAGCTATTTGGCATCATTGGCCACGACCTGCGCAGCCCCATCGCCAGCCTCAAAACCCAACTCATGGGCATACACGAAGGCTACATCAACCCCCTCGATTTCCAGCAGCGCACCGGACGGCTCATGCAGATGGTCGATGGCGTCTACCTGACCCTGGACAACCTGCTCCACTGGTCCATGCTCCAACGAGACCATCTCCTGACCCGACCCACAAAGCTCGACCTGACCCAACTCATCGAATCGGTTCTCTACCTTTACACCGGTGAGTTGAAAGAAAAAAACCTCTCCCTTACCACCTGCTTTCAAGCCGCCCCGGTGGTAGCCGATGAACTGCAGCTCCAGATTGTGCTGCGCAACCTGCTCCACAACGCCATCAAGTTCACCCCGGCGGGCGGCTCTATCCACGTCAGCACCGGCCAACACGACCACACCGCCTGGCTGCGCATCACCGACTCGGGAGTGGGCATGCCCATCAGCCGACCGACCTCTTTGTCGGAGCAGGTCGTTCCCAGCCGGGGCACGGCGGGCGAGAAAGGGACGGGGCTGGGCCTGGAGCTATGTCGGGAGTTCATGCGGCTCAATCAGGGTGAGCTACTTATTGACAGTGAACCGGGGAAAGGAACGACCGTAACGATCAGACTTAGTAACTTTGCCGACGCAATGGATAAGCAACTTTTTTATCAATAACAGAGTTTTGTAGACTTATATAATAAGTCTTTAACTTAAAATTTACCTTTACATCAAATCAAACATCGATTTACATCTTGCAGATCTAGTGGGTGGTAAGCTTTAACTTACACTAAACCCAGCTTCTCTTCGTAAAAGAATCGCAGTTGGGCAGCTATCACTCGTATCAGCCTTGTCGTTTATCGGCTCACACACGTCGTGTAGGATTGGCTCCGTTTTTTGTTAGCCAACTGATTTTGTAGATTTGACGAGATTACAACATTATGAATCTTTGGAAACAGTTAAAAACACGGCTCACACAGAATCTGGCAAACGATCCGAAAGCAGTGGAGGAGGCCTGTTTCTGGCGCGTTGACATGCATTCGCACTTACTCCCCAATGTCGACGATGGTGTTAGTAGCCAAGAAGAAACCCTGGCTTGCTTACAGCAGATGGCCGCCTGGGGTATTCAGCGGGTCATTACCACACCGCATGTCAGCCGCGACTGGTACCCCAACTCGTCCGATACGTTACGGACGGGCCAGTTAGAATTGCAGGAGCTAGCTGATACGCATGGTCTGTCCATGCAAATTGACGTTGCAGCTGAATATATGCTCGACGAGTTTTTCCCGGAACTGCTTGATAAAAACGACCTGATGACATTTGGGAAGGAACGGTACGTACTCATAGAAACCGGCTGGGCAGCCGCTCCACAGCAGCTCGAAGATGTGTTATTTCGCCTTCAAACCAAAGGTTACATGCCCGTTCTGGCTCACCCAGAACGCTACACTTACTACCATACAGACGAAGCTGCGCTGGCCCGACTCCATGAAATTGGCTGTTTATTTCAGCTTAACTGGCTTTCGCTGACGGGTAGGTACGGCCGAAAAGTTCGTACTCAGGCACAGCGCATACTGCACAATAACTGGGTCGATTTTATTGGCAGTGATCTCCATCGGGCAGATGACCTGGATACGCTTGCCTCGTTATTTACCCTGCCGGAGTATGAACTACTCCGCTCCCAGCCCCTGCGGAATGAGTCATTGCGTTGAGCGGACATACCCTCATCCAACAAACTCTGTCTGGTAATACGTATGTTGTCGCACGGGTTCCGGCACCCTGGTTTGATACGTATAGGTACGCCGGACAATATAGCTTTTTTTGCCCTGAGACTCATAATAGGTACGCATTTGCAGATCCAGGCTAACGCCAAACGCCAGAAACTGGAGCCCGGCCAATAGCCAGATCGCACCTACGGCAAAGCGGTCGAGATCCGTAACAGCGGCATCAGACGTCCATAAAAAGCGCATGGACAGAAAAAGGCCACCAAGCAGCAACAGCATACCCAGCCCGCCAAACAGGTGCATGGGTCGGTTCAGGTATCGCTTAAAAAACAGCAGCAGAAACAAGTCGCTTAAAACGCGCCCCGTTCGTCCCAACCCATATTTTGACTGACCGATCCGGCGGGGGTGGTGCCGAACGGGGACCTGTACAATCCGGGCACCATCCAAGTGGGCCAGTGCTGCAATGAACCGGTGCAGCTCGCCATATAAGCCAATCCGTTTTACACAATCGGCCCGGAACACTTTAAGCGCACAGCCATTATCATCAATGGGCAGGTCGAGCGTTCGACGGATAAGGCCATTTGCCAGTCGGCTAGGCCATACCCGCGACCAGCTCGCGTCCTGGCGATTATGCCGACGACCCATCACCAGATCGACGTCCTGTTCGTCAGCAATCCGAAGCATGGGAATAATATCCAGCGGATCATTCTGCTGGTCGCCGTCCATCGTAACAATAAACCTGCCCCTGGCGGCATCGATACCCGCCGACAAGGCCGCGCTCTGGCCATAGTTTTTTTGTAAGTCCAGAATCGTCAGCCGCTCGTTTCGGACGGCCAGCAACTCGGCCAGCGTCGCATCGGTTGAGCCATCGTTGACGTAAATAATCTCATAATCCAGCGATTGCAACGCCCGATGGAGCTGATCAAGTAAGGGCTTGTTATTTCCTGATTCGTTGTAAACACAAACCACGATAGATACATACGGTCGATTTTCCATAGGCTTTTACTTACTCGATGGGCTGGGCATAAGCCTGCGTTCGTTGATATTGATTGACCATGTTGCGTAAGCCGTCTTTCAGGCCGGTAGCTGGCTGATAGTCCAGTAACCGTCGGGCTTTTTCGATGGATGCGTGAGTATACGGCACATCGCCCGGCTGATCGGCCAGCCAGTTGATCGGCACACGCCGTTTGGTGAGCTGTTCGAGCATACCAATTAATTCCAGCAGCGTAACCGGATGAGCACTGCCCAAATTGACAATCTCATAGCCCTTTACCCGCTCGATCGACCGGCTTATGCCGGCCACAATATCATCGACATACGTATAATCGCGACGACTTAGCCCATCGCCGAAAAGGGTAATCGACTGACGGTTTTTTAGTTGCTGAATGAACCGGGAGATGCCCATATCGGGGCGCTGCTGCGGGCCATAAACGGTAAACAGCCGCAAACAAAATACGTGCAAACCGTACAGCTGGTGATGCTGCTGGCACAGCCGTTCGGCTGCCCGTTTCGAGAAAGCGTAAGGTGATACCGAATTTTCGGCACAATCCGTTTCCAGAAACACGCCCCCGGACCGGCTGCCGTATACGGACGATGACGAGGCAAACACAAATCGCTTGACATTGAATAACCGCATGGCTTCCAGCAAAACAGCCGTCCCGTTTACGTTATGCTCCATGTAGGCAGACGGGTTCTGTAACGATGGCCGAACACCCGCCAGACCGGCCAGATGAATTACGCCATCGACCCGGTGGGCGCTAAAAATCTGGTTCAGTAAGCCTGAATCGCGGATATCTCCCCGGTACAATGACCAGCCTGATAAATGCCGGATAGATTGTATATGCTGCCACTTAATGGCGGGGTCGTAACTACTGTTGAAATTATCGAGCAGTAGCACCGTGTGCCCCATTGCCAGCAAATGACGGGTTAGTGTATGACCGATAAAGCCCGCTCCACCCGTTATCAGAATCGTCATCGCGTATAAACGTTTTACCTGATTGATGATTGGTTATTCGTTAGTGGTTAGTGTGTTACGGATAACCATTAACCACTAACCATTACTCAAATACGACAATGGACGCCGGGTGCCGATCAAACAGAACAAGTTGGGCAACGGTCCTGGCGGATTCATGCGCCAGACTGACTGAGTCGGCGATGTAATAAGCACCCGGTATCTTTTTGCTGGTTTTCCGTAAGATGTCGCCCCGTGTAAGGGTAATATGAAACGAGCTGACATCCGTTGCCGGGCCGTCCCCTACGGTTGTTTTGTAGCCATACAGCGGATGCCCCAGTGTTAGGCGGGCTGCTTTAACAGCCGCATCTCTGTAAAACTCACGCTTGGCAGCTCTACCCGGCAGCGCAAACCAGTTGAATCCCATCCGAACGACAATCAGCACGGCAATCATCAGACTGAGCCGATTGCGGGCATCCCTGAGCATAAACCAAGCCAGACCCGCCAGCAGAACAGAGAGAGCGGCCGTTTTGGCGAATGCACCGGGCAACACACGGGTTGTGGGGTAGAATATAACGGCCCAGCAACCCAGGGCCAACACAACCGTTGTGACCAGCCAAATCCGCTCCACCCACCACCGCCCACGGCTAGCCGGGCTACTGTGTTCATAATAGAGATACGCCAGTACGGTAAACAGCATAGGCATTAGCCCGATCAGGTAGCGCCCATATACCTGGGGCGAGAGCCAGTAAATGACAACCGTAGAACTGAACGATACCGCATTAAAGGCAATAAAAGGATTGCCTGCCAGAACTTTGCCGATTCCGCGACGTATCAATAACACCAGCAATAGCGTGAAAGGGGCAAAGTGGTAAGTAAGCTCAAACGGAAAGGTAATCAGGTGCAGCAGGGTTGCGCCCCAGCCAAAGTACAGTCCGGTACGCTTGGCACTTTCGGTAAACAAGACCCCCGCAACATCCTGAAGCGGGATGGCGTTCCGGCTGAAATACGTCCAGTAGTAAGCGCCCGTAATGAGTACGAATACCCCGATACCGGCAAAATGAGCCGGATGGAAAAGCAAACGAGTCCGCCGGGTATACGCAAACCAGCCCAGCAGGGTTAACCCCTGAAAAGCTACCGGAGGAAGTCCTTTAAGCAAAAAAGCGACAGCCGTAAGAGCATACGTTGTGAGGTAAAGCCACCAGTACGACCGTTTCTGATCGTAGCGATAGACCAGCACAATGGCCGTATAGGTAACCAGTGAGAAGGTGATCTCAATTAGCCCCAGCATCGAATCGTACAGCAGCACTCGCCCGTTGGTAAGCATCATCAGGGCAGCCGCCCCACCCACCACCGGGTTTATTTCCTTTCGCACGAACCGGAATAATACCAGGCCCAGCAACAGCAGCGAAACGAACATAGGGAACCGCAGGGCGAAAGACGAATAGTTACCAAACAGCCGATATGAAGCAATGATGAGCCAGTTGAACAGAGGTGGTTTGTTAAAATACCGTTCGCCATGCAGTGTAGGCGTTATGTAATCGCCGGACAGCATCATCTCCAGCGATACCAGTGCTCGGCGAGCCTCATCGCCCGTATCGAGCGGCATAAATCCCAGGTGAGACACCAGCGTGAACGCCAGGCCTGCACAGAGGACTAAAGGCCACCAGTTGGTTGTTGACCCAACAGTAAGCCGATTGGCAGTTGTGAGAGCTTCCATCTGATACCGAACAGTTCGTTTATCGTTTTTGAATGACTTTACGTAAGCTCAACCACCCACCCAGGTTATTCGTCAGCCACTGTCCCTGGTCGAGGGCCACGGCCAGATTCAGTTGGGTGCCGCCCAGCCACGATACGGGTAGCATGAGTTGGGCCATACCCGAAAACTGGGTTAGTGGGGTGCGTGGGTCGCTGCTCATAGGTCGCCCCAGATTACGGCTGAATGACAAGAGTGTTCGGAGCTGCACGCCAGATGGCCACTCTCCCAGCATACCAAAATGGCCTACTTGTACGCGGTTGTTGCTGATCATCATGGGCCCAAAATTTTTACGGCCACCTTTTAAATTGTGCAGATCCTCCCGGGAATCCATCAGGCGAGTAATAAAGGGAGTTCCAATAATCCGCTGCCGGTGGGTCCAGCCGTCAACGTACTGGTAATTATTGAAGTAATCGTCGGCCCCGTTGTACAGGCGGCTCCCAATGTTAAAGTTAAAATCTGTCTGGTTTAAGGTTGTCAGAAATTCGGCGGTCAACTGCCGGATTACGAAGCCACGTCGGCCGTCAAGCTGCTTATTTTTCCAGCGAATGCCATACAGGCCATCGGGCATATTCTGAAACGCCACCCCCGACTTGTCTTCGAAAGGATGTTGATAATACAAAAACCAGTTGCCCTCCTTAGCGTCAATCTCCATGGCAACGTCGATGGAGCCGAGGTGATTTCCGGCCTGATTTATTAAATCGAAGTGACTATACTGGGCCGTATCATTAGGTGGTTGTCTGACCAGTATGATGTCTTTATAAGTCTGCAGCGAACTGGGAATTTTACCATCCACTGTATAAGCCCCTTTTAGGGTTCGCGAACTACCGCCCCATTGTGCATAGTGCGTAACCCCTCCGTATAACTTCACCCGGCTCCGAAAAAGGTTGATCCGTACAAACAGGGCTTTTTGATGAAGAAACGAATTTTGGATAGAATCGGTGTTACTAAACCATCCATGGGCATACATTCCATTAAGGGCAACTACACCTTTTGTAAAGCCTAATGGCACATAGCCACGGCTACCCAGTTGGATTTTATAGATCGGCAGGGCATTTCCAGACCAAGCATACGAACCCGACGACAAAAGCGTATCGACCAGCCCGAACACTTCCCGCTTACGTCCCAGGTATAACTCAAAGTTCCTGGATAACAGACTGGCATAGGCTACCGGCAGAATAAACTGCGAACGAGTACCTACATTGGCCACCCCTTCGACGGCTACTTTTGAATGAATCCTTTGCAGGTTACCGAACTGCCTGGTAAGACCCAGTCGAACAATCCCGGCTGGCCCGGTTAAGGGTACGGTTCCATATTGGCGCGACCGAAACCAGAACGGCGTTTGTCTGGCCGACGATCCAAAGCCGCCTACTTCGGCCATAAAGCTCTGCCGGGCGGTCACCGTATCGGGGATAGCCTGAGCGACCAAACGAGGTTGAACAGCAATACAGGCAAGAAATAAAAGAATGAAGCGTACTATATTTATCATGAAGTCAACTATATTTTGTATTTATACTACAACCTATTAAGACTATACACATAAATTCTCTTTTTCTATAAATTAACGTCTTACAATCTTAGTAAAAAACAATCAATAATTTACCCTTTCAGCTATACTGGGAATAATATGTTTACAATATTAGTGAAATACAGGTATAATTAATTGACTTGCTCAACTCACAAGGCTTATTTCTTTAAGTAACCTGTATCAAAAAGTCATTCCGGCAACGGCCTGAAAGTTTTTGGTGTTATCGCCGTAGGCTTTCACGACAACACCCGTGGTGAAGCCATTCCCGAACCGATAGAGCAACCCGTATTTCTGATAGGTAGCGGGTTTATACCAGAGTGGGCGCACGGCATTCCAGCCCATGTGAGCCGTGAACGAGAAATGCCCTTGCCAGAACTCATAACCCGCCAGCAGCGTCCCTTGCCGATAAGGTTGATAACGCTCTTTCCATCGATAAATCTGCTCCTTGAAATACTGATCGTCGATCACTTCAAAACCACCCGATAATACATGCGAGCGGGTCAGGTGATAACCCGCGATCAGGTTCAGCCCGAAAATAGGGTAAGCCCGCTCCGGGTCACGGTCGTTGGCTTCCAGCACCTTGGCCGAGCCTATGACCAACGCACGAAACATCCAGCGTTTACCCATCCGGGTCGGCTGCCAGGTGCGTGTATCAGGCAAGCGTCCACTCATTGTATACCGTTGTATACCAATGGATAAGGCCGGAATATTGAGTCCCTGGTTGGGTAAGCGAATACCCGCGTTGGAGATGTGTTTGTAATCCAGCCCCGCCAGCAAACGCCAGCCGGTTGCCAGAGTGAAGCGGCCATATAAACCGGCACCAATCAATCCATTGATCGGTGTTCCAAACGCAACGTTGCCCGGATTGGTGAGGGCTCCGTAACTGCGTGATACATAGGTGATGCCTGCCAAAGCCCGAAGCGAAAGCCCCCATCGGGGCCGATGTACGAGTACAGGCTCATAAAACAGCCCCCCGCCAATCGACTGCCCGAGAACGCCCGGATTGCGGAATGAATAGGCATTGATAAAAACACCCGACCGGAAGAAACACTGGCACTGTTCCCACGATTGACGACGCGTGTGTAACACACTATAGCGAATTTCAATCCCAACCGGGGTTTGGGTAGAAGCGGGTGTTATGTGACTCGCTTTCGTTAAACCAGCCAGTGCAACAACTCCTAGTTCCCGCTCTTCTGGTTCCTGCACCTGACCGATGGCTTTTACACAGCTCTCCAGTATCAACCAGGCCGTCAGGAAAATGCGCAGAGTAGGCATATACAGCTAATAAACAACTAGTTATCGATTTAAAAGTTCACTCACTTTTTAGTCGCCCGGACAGAGACCAGCGATTTATTGACACAAAAGTATAATACTTACTATAGTAGTTAACTATATTTACCAAATGAATAAAATAAATATATGTATTCAGCTTATTATAAATCTATTGTATTACAAATAAGACACTAATACGTACTAATCAGTGTATGCTATGATCCGTATTTATGTTTATATCTTACTTAGTTGGTTAAGCATGGAGTCGGTGTGTTGGGCCACACGCATACAGTCTGATTCGTTACCAAAGCAGTCAGTCAGTGTGCAGCTTGGCACAATAGGACCGGGGGCGTTTTACAATTGGCCGTTGAGCACTACCAGACGGCTTACCTTACGGGTAGGTGGCCACTATTTTTCTTATCAGCAGCAGGTAGGGGTCAAAGTAGCAACGGATTCTTATATACAGATCAAACCCGATTTCGCCATTGCCGTTGCACAGGCCAATCTAACCTGGCATCCTTTCCGGCGCAGTTCTTTTTTTTTGACGGGCGGTGTAGGCTACACCTGGCACCCGGACCTGCGTTTAACCCTGACAACTCAGGATAAATTGAATCTGGACGGGCTGGAATTGCTACCGGAGGATGTTGGCACCGTAAACCTCGGCTTTCGCTGGCATCCGATAGTCGGTTACCTGGGTTGGGGATTTGGCCGGAGCATACCCAGAAGCCGGTTGGGCGTCGGGTTCGAAATGGGCGTTTTTTACCTGGGCAAACCAAGCGTACAGCTCGAGTACGAAGGTTTTCTGGAAACGACAACGATCGACGAACAGGTACCGATTGCGGAGCGCAATTTATCGAACTATCGCTACCTGCCGTCCCTCAATCTGACAGTATCCTACAGACTTAATAAGAGCAAGTAGCTGAAAAAGCATAGCTGACCAACGGATTTATCCACGTGCCACGCTTTCCTCTATTATTCATTAACTCTTTCGGTATGCAAGTCCGTTCTCTTATTTGTCTATTCCTGCTGGCTGCGGCCGGGCTTGAAGCCTGTAAGAATCCGCTCGATGGCGTAAAACTAGGCTTAAAAGACCCATTACAGAACGGTGTCGTGGCCTATCGGTTTTACGATCCGGCTGGCAATCCGATGCCGTCTGTCAACCAGATTACCATAGCTGGGCCCGATGCCAGCCAGATCGTAACCACCCTGAACTCCACTCGCTATAAACTAAATAGTGATGGAGTGCTACTGGTTGCTCCCTCCCCCACAACGGTTTATTCTACTCAAAAACCGCTCCGCTTTTCCATCGTTGTGGAGGCTGAAGACTACTTGACGGTTATTCAGCCGGTTGTAATTTCCGACGATAAACAGCAATCCCGCTCGGTTCGCCGAATTAATATCACCAAACCACCTGTTACGCTCAATGCCGCCCGTACACCGGTTAACTCTACTGCCAATGGTATAGTCACAGCCACAGTAAGCCTTAGCACAACACCCCAGGGTACGGATGTCGACCGGGCATCGGCAACCCTTCTGGCAAACACATCAGTCAGTGATCGGGATGGAGGCCCCGTTGGCGGTAACCTGACGATGGTACTTATTCACACCAACGCCCGAAACGCTCAGGCTACCCAATACGTGCCGGGTGGTGGAATAATGACTGCTGTTGGTACTCGAACCGGTGGGGCTTCGCAAGGTAATATGCGATTCATGTCACTTGCGGGTTCCACGACTCTACAGATTTATAATGACCGATTCGAATTAGCTACCGCCCTGTCTCCCGCCGTTCCTTTAACTATGGAGCTCTATCAGCAGGCCTATAACGTGCAGCAAAATCGCGTTATTCAGGCAGGCGACTCCATTCCGTTGTTCAGTTACGATGAGTTCACGAACCAATGGAAGGAAGAAAGACCGGGCTTGGTCAGGAAGAACCAACAAACAGGCCGCCTGGAGTACATGATACAGGCAACCAGAGCAGTAGCTTATGTAGCCGGGTGGGCCGTGGTCATCTGCGCGTCGGGGCCAGTTTTCAAAGTAAACAGCCGACTGGTTAATGTTGATGTAAACTATCGCTGCAAACTGATTGACGTCGCTACCGGCAACGTAGTTTCTACTTTCTACGCCAATGCAAACAATGGATCAATTATACGGGCGTACAACCAGTTGAAGAATCAGCGCCTTAAACTTCAGGTTTTCGACGAAACGGATGCCTGGGGCAAAGGGGCGAAAGGCGGACTGATAGGCGAATCGGAACCGGGCCTCACCTGCGACCAGACACCCATACCGATTAATCTGGGGGCGTTACCGGAGCCACCACCGGTAACGCTGGAAATTAAGTTCTCTTGTCCCACAGGAACAGTCCTCGATGAAGCCTCGCTGCCGGCAATTATGAAAACCCAGTACAGCGAAGCCGGAAAAAACGCCTGGAATGACCTGATATCGGTTACCCGAACCAACCGGAAAGTGGTTTCCTACAAAATAAAAATGGGCCGTTATTACGACTTCAGAGCCAGCACCGATGGTGGAGCAAGCTGGCCATTACGTCAGAGTAATTATCTGATCGATAAATCGGAGTGGACACTAAAGATTAACGCAGACATGTATTGCAAATGAAGATTCTGATCCTGCGTTTCTCATCTATTGGCGACATAGTCCTGACAACACCAGTAATCCGTTGCCTGAAGCAACAGATTACTGGTGTTGAAATTCATTATTGTACCAAGCGTCAATACCAATCGCTCATTGTCAACAATCCCTATATTGACAAGTGTCATTATCTGGACGATAGCCTCCCCCACCTGATCGGTCAGCTTCGACGGGAGCGATACGATATTGTCATCGACCTCCACAACAACCTCCGTACAACGCTGATCAAACAGGCGCTGGGCAAACGGGCGTTTACGTTCGACAAAATCAATATGCGAAAGTGGCTCTATGTTCGCTTTAAAGTAAATGTAATGCCCTCCGTTCATATTGTGGATCGATACATGGATACAGTAAAGACTCTGGGTGTGGTCAATGACAACAAAGGGCTGGACTATTTTATACCTGCCGAAGAACATATACCCGCTCACTACCTTCCCTACACGTATCAATCAGCGTTTGTGGCCTACGCCATAGGGGGGCAGCATGCAACCAAACGTTTGCCAGTAGAGCGTATGATTGAGCTTTGCCGGAAAATAGCCCGACCCATCGTACTACTGGGCGATGAGCAGGACCGGGAATCAGGCGAAACTATTCGTCGGGCATTGGGCGACTCGCTCATTTACAACACGTGCGGCTTGCTTACACTCAATCAGTCAGCCTCTCTGGTAAAGCAAGCGCACTTGGTATACAGCCACGACACAGGGCTTATGCACATTGCTGCGGCCTTCAAGAAGCCCATCATTTCCATTTGGGGAAACACGACCCCTCAGTTGGGTATGTATCCGTACAAAACATCTCATCTGATTATCGAAAATACTACTGTTAACTGCCGTCCCTGTTCAAAAATAGGCCATGACCGCTGTCCGCTCGGTCACCACAAATGCATGAACGAACTATCATTTACCATTGATTCTCATTTTACATCTAATTATATACGGTCTGAATACTATTGATAACATTATCTACAGAATAATGACTGCTATATTATATTAGGTTAACTTAATTTAAATAAATACTTAAATTGTGTTTTTTTATTGATCTATAAAACTATAATAAGTTTATTTATATTTATTTTCATAAACTCATTATAGCCATATTGAAGGTATTTATTTCCTTTTTATATTGCGTTAGGAAATAAATGACACAACATCAACTAATCGAATTTATACATGCATACACCATTGGCAAGAGGAATTATTCAAGCAAAACTACCAACGCAACAGATCAGTTGACCGATGCCAGAATCCTACAGCTATCTATCCTTACGCTTACCACCATTCACTTAAATAAAGTCACACAACAGCTGTTTTGTCCTGCTTAGGTAACTAATTCTCTCGTTTACCGATAGACCTAAATTATTATTAACAACCACTACAAATAAATTAATGAAGATGCTCCCCGTTTACAGATTCAAACTATAAAAACCAAATACCACTGATTATCAATAAATTAAAACAAGAAGCATAAGGTCAGTCCAGTAGTCATTATCAAAAATATATCACTACCTATGTCTCGTAATTATACTTGGCTCTATAACAGACTTCGGTCAATGTCAATCCCGGAAATGGTTTTTCGGGGTGGGCAGTTTATACAGAAAAAAGCGGATCGGAGCCGTATGGGCTGGAAACCTACGGTTCGGCTCCCACACCTCCCCGAACCAATCCTACCATTTGAGCCAACCCAGACACCTACTGTCACGTTTTCGCCGGAGCAACCTATCTTTCGGTATACAACCAATATTAATGGCCCTATAGACTGGCATCTGGACGTCAGCACGGGTCTACGCTTTCCAAAAACATACGCTAAAGACGCGGATGTCCGGAGTGGTCGCTTTGGTAGCGCCAAATACACCTGGGAAATCAATCGGCTGCTGTTTTTACCCCAATTAGCCGTTCAGTATCGCCAAACAGGTGATCAGAAGTTCCTAAATCAGTTTGTAGCCATCAATCGGTCGTGGTTTGCCGAGAACCCATACTTGACCGGCGTCAACTGGTACAGTAATATAGAAGTCAACATACGGCTGATTAACTGGTTTATCAGCTGGAACATTCTGGATGCCTCGGCCCTGGCAGAAACGAACGTCGACTTCCGGCAGTTTATCGAGGCCGAACTAGTACCGGTTATCTATCAGCACTGCGTTTATAGTCGTACAAATCCATCGCATTACTCGTCAGCTAACAATCACCTGATTTCAGAGTATTCCGGCTTATTCGTTGCGGCTTCCTTCTGGGAGTTTCCGGAATCGGCAGCGTGGCGCACATTTGCCAAAGCGGGGCTGGAGCACGAGATTGTAGAACAGCATAGTCCCAACGGTGTGAACCGTGAGGAAGCTGCGGAGTACATTCAGTTCATAACGGATTTCTTCCTGATTGCCCAGGTAGTGGGCGACCGAACCGAAAACCCGTTCTCAACGACGTATACTAACAGCCTACGGCAAGTTCTACACTACATTGCACAGTTTCTGGACTGCGAGGGCACCTTCCCACGCTACGGAGACGAAGACGATGGCCGGGTATTGCTGCTAGACGATGAGCATCCACACAACAATTTCCGGTCTCTGCTGCGCACGGGTGCTGTATTATTCGGCGAGCCTTTGTTCAAACAGAAATCAGCAAGCTGGGGCGAAGTCCCCCGCTTTGACCTCAAGAATTACGTATTGTTTGGTACCGACGGGCAGGCCGCTTTTGACGCCGTACCTACTCAAAAAGACCTGTCGGGTAGCAAATTCTATACGGACGAAGGCCACTTTATTATCCGTAAGCAGGAAGTAAGCGATAACCCGAACCAACTACGGGAAATTTATATCCATGCCGATGTGGCTCCCTTAGGCTATCTGTCTATTGCGGCCCACGGTCATGCCGATGCGCTTTCGTTCCTGATGCATATAGATGGGCATGTATTTCTGGCTGACCCCGGCACTTATTCCTATCAAACTGACCCACAGTGGCGAAATTACTTTATAAGCACCCGCGCCCATAATACAGTATGTATCGACGGGCAGAATCAGGCCTTACAGGCTGGGGCACTCCTATGGCTAAATCATTACAAAACCTGGTTGTTAAGCGCACAGTCAACCGATACGCTGGATCAGCTGAAAGCGGTTCACAATGGCTATAAACAACTGGAATGTCGGCACCAGCGTCAGTTCGATTTCGATCGTATCACAGATACCCTGTGCCTTACTGACACCATCGAAAATAGTGGTGAGCAGACGCGACTCGTTGAGGTAATGTTCCATTTAGGCCCCGACGTTCAGGTTGAGGCTTTGGCTCACAACGCGTTTTTGCTTTCACTGCCAGGAACCTCTAGACAGGTCTGTTTAACGACCGATGCGCTTCTGAACGCAGAAGCTATAACGGGTCAACTCGAACCAACACCGCTGGGCTGGTATTCAAACGGCTTTTATCAATTACAACCAAGTACAACCATCCGGGCCTACTTACACATAGCAGCTCGCCAGAAGGTGACACTCACGCACCAGTTGGCTGTACAAGACAATCTTAGTATTAATCATTTATCACAAAATTATTCTCAACTATCAATACGAATATGAATATTAGTATTTTTGGATTAGGCTACGTAGGATGCGTAAGCCTGGGGTGCCTTGCTCAGAATGGGCATTCAGTTGTTGGTGTTGATGTTAACCCAACCAAAGTTGGTCAGATTAATAGCGGCCGTGCTACTATTGTCGAAAAAGATATCGACACCATCATTGCTATCCAGCATAGTCTGGGCCACATTCGCGCCACTATCAACTTCCGCGAAGCTATTCTTAACACCGATGTATCAATTATTGCGGTAGGTACACCCACAACGGCACAAGGGCATTTGAATCTGAGCTACATTATGAATGTAGCCGAACATTTTGGCGATGTTCTCAAGGAGAAAGCCGACGTCATGCCCGATTCATTCCACGTGATTGCCCTTCGCTCAACGGTAATGCCAGGCACTTGCGAGAAAATTGCCGCTATGATCGAGAGCCGATCCGGCTTAACCGCAAACGTTGACTTTGCCGTAGTTAGCAACCCAGAATTCCTGCGTGAAGGCACAGCTGTTCATGATTATTATAATCCACCCTTGACGCTCATCGGTGCCGGTTCGGAACGGGCCGGTAAGGTTATCCGCAGCCTGTACGAAGAACTGCCCGCCGAAGTAGTTGTGGCCGATATCCGCACCGCCGAAATCATGAAGTATGTAAACAATACATACCATGCCCTCAAGATTTCGTTTGCCAATGAAGTGGGCAATATATGTTCGTCGCTGGGTATCGACTCGCACCAGGTTATGGATATTTTCTGCAAAGACAAGCAGTTGAACATCTCTAATTATTACTTCAAACCGGGTTTTGCCTACGGCGGGTCCTGCCTGCCCAAAGACCTCAAAGGTTTACAAACCCTGGCCCATGATCTGTACCTTCAAGTGCCCGTGATCAGCAGTATTCACCGTACCAACGAGATCCAGATGCAACGCGCCATCTCGATTCTGATGCGCCATAGCTATCGTAAAATAGGCTTTCTGGGTATTGGGTTCAAAGCGGGTACCGACGACCTCCGCAACAGCCCGGCCGTTGAACTGGCCGAAACACTGATGGGCAAGGGATTCTCCCTCAGCATTTATGATGATAACGTACGCACCTCCGAGCTGACTGGTACGAACAAAGAATATATCGATCAGCACATTCCCCACCTTTCCCGGCTTTTGGTGGAAGATGCGAACGAACTGGCCGAATGGGCTGATGTTCTGGTTATCTGTACCAAAGAGGCCGAGTTCACGGAAGTACTCAAAAACGTTCAGGGAAAGACCATTTTAGACCTTGTGCGGTTGCCGGCCGACATTGACCCCAGTAATGAATATATTGGTATTAACTGGTCGCTCGACTCAGCCGACTCACCCGCTCAACTCACTTTTAGATAACCGGTTATGACTACGGAGCAATACGGTCACATTGAGGGAAAGCACGTACTGATAATTGTCGAAAACCTACCAGTTCCCTTCGACAGGAGGGTGTGGCAGGAAGCGACCACGTTACATGAAGCAGGTGCAGAAGTAAGCATTATCTGCCCTCGGATGAAAGGGTACACGACGCCGTTCGAACAGATTGACGGCATTGATATTTACCGACATCCCTTGCCTGTTGAAGCGAAAGGTGCACTGGGTTATCTGGTTGAATACGGAACTTCCATTTTCTGGTGGTACTGGTATGCCTTTAAAATCTTCGCCAAAAAGAAGTTTCAGGTTATCCATGGCTGTAACCCGCCGGATCTGATCTTTACGGTAGCGTTGCCGTTCAAGCTGTTTGGTGTGAAATATGTATTTGACCACCACGACATCAACCCGGAGTTTTATCTGGCCAAATTCGGCAAGAAAGACTTTTTCTACCAGCTCATGCTGCTGTTTGAACGACTGACGTTTATGACAGCCAACGTTAGCATCGCAACGAACGAGTCGTACAAGGAGATAGCCGTGCGCCGGGGTAAAATGCAGCCCGAAAACGTAACCGTTGTTCGAAGCGGCCCAAAACTCGACCGGCTTAAACTTGGTCCGGGCAATGTAAGGTATAAAAACGGTCGCAAATATTTACTGGGCTATCTTGGCACGATCAGCGAATCGGAGGGTATTGACTTACTGCTGATGGCTATGCAGCGGCTTATTGCCAAACGGCAGGATGTGCAATTAGCTATCATCGGGGGCGGAACGGGTCAGGCAGAGATGAAAGAGTTATCCGAAAAGCTTGGCTTAGCCAACTATGTCGACTTCTATGGCCGGGTATCAGACGAACTCATGGTAGATGTGCTCAACACTGCTGATGTGTGCGTTAATCCCGATAAACCCAGCGAGATGAACAACCTCTCCACCATGAACAAAATAATGGAGTACATGGCTCTGAAGAAGCCAATCGTTCAGTTCGATCTGAAGGAAGGCCGATTCTCAGCCCAGAAGGCTTCGCTGTATGCGCGCCCTAATGATCTGGATGATTTCGCTGAAAAAATCATGTACCTGCTCGACCACCAGGATACACGTACCAATATGGGCGAATTTGGCTATAATCGTGTCGTTACAGAACTGTCGTGGTCGCACGAACGAGGAAAGCTTTTAGGCTTATACAATCAGGTCCTGGCTTCTTTCAGCACGGAGATCCAGCCAAAAAGCGAGCCCGAAGCCGCAACGGTATCGGTTGTCTAAACTGCATTATATATAGCTCTCTCTGCGTGAAGATAGTCGCTTGCTCAGCTGTTGGTTAAGTAAGCGACTATCTTCACGCAGATTCATTAAAAGAGACGCTTCTTTTACGGCCTTGAGCATACGCCAAAGCTATAAGAGAAACGTCTCTTTGTGCTTACAACATGAAGCAAATACAGATATACCAGTCCTGCAATCCGACTTACACCATACGACTTACCGGGCTAGGATAAACTGGAGCTACGGGCTTACAATAGAGTGATAAGCGTTGTATTGACAGGCTATGCATTAGTCTGTAAAGCGTGTAGGGATTGTCACTATCTACGCAGGGCTCATATTTGGCTTATTTTGAGCCCGCCAACCTGCTAAAAACAGACAACCGAAACGGTACTGTATTTACTTGAAAATAACTGTTATATCGAGTGATTTTCACTAAAATCTAACAAGTATAAATATGCGGTAACGCCAGCTATAAACGTCTGACGCTACCGCATATTTTTTTAAAAGAAGTACTCTACTTATAAGGACATATAAGTTGCCAGGATTCGATCAGACCATTCAGCCAAGTCAAACTCTTTGCTCACAAATTCCTTTCGGGCAATTGCCTGCCGTTGTTTCATATCTTCATTCATCGAAAGTACCTCTATTAATGCTCGTTTTAAGCTAGAGGCATCCTGAGGCAAAAAATGAGTGATATAAGGAATATTTAATGACGTATGGCCGGGTATATCACTGGCAATAATTGGAACCTGACAGTATGCTGCTTCTATTAACGAATAGCATAATCCTTCTGCTCTACTGGATGATATAAAAATATCGCTGGAACGATAATACGTTGCAATATCATCTCTAGCCTCTACTAAAAAAAGCCAATCAGGTATCTCACCAAATTTTTCAATTATTTTAGAAGAGATAAACTCCTTATTCTTCGACAAGCTTATCAATAAACAAACTTCATAATTTTCCTTTCTTAGCTCATCTATAGCTTCGATGGCGATATCAACGCCTTTACGGTAATAATCAAAGCCAAAAAGCAAGAATCTCTTTGTACCTTCTGGCAAACTAGCATTTGTTAAAATTGTGTAACTCTCTAACCGTTGAAAGTCGATAGCATTGGGAACAGACGAAACCTGTGCTTTACTTATACGAAACTCCTGCGAATAATGATCAGCAACAGATTGGCCACACCCAATATAAAAATCTATTCTTGAAGATGCTCTTTTAAGAAACTCTACTACATAATTACTCGGCTTATAGTGATTATGCAAATGTCTAACAATAAATATTTTTCTATTAAATAAATATCTTACAAGATTAAAATACATGTGAATTTTGCTATCTGTAAAATGTGTATGTATAATCTTGATGTTAAATTTTTTCAGCAAAGACATAATCGTTACAATATCCCTGAAGAAATTATCTGACAAGAAAAACACGTCCTTATTACTGTCAATTAGTTCCTGTGCCCAGGAGCGGTTCGCAACTTTCTTAGGAAAAAGATAAACCATTTTCAATCCCTCAACGCTTAATGTTTCTTCAAGATTTGTTAAAGATCTGATGAAGTTACCGGCGTATGGCGCATTGTAGTTCATGAATTGAAGAACATTACCTAAATCTTTCATTTTTTACGGTTTTACAAGTTATAAATATTGTGTTCCAAACAGTTACAAATCTTTTGATACCGACTATCCATCACAGTTTAGCATTCTAAATTCAAACCGGTAAGCCATAATAATTTCTCAATACCAGACTTTTCTCTATATCAACAACCTGGCCGTATACTAATGACATAATCAATCTTCTTTTCAATGAAAAGTGCTGGTTACATTTATTCTCAAAGGACTTATAACAGAGTCCCTCACTTGTATAAACAGTTGAATTGAGAGCGTAATGGCTTGAATAAAGTGATCTATATAAGCAAGTTTTATAAGTCGCAAAATAGCTTCTTTGAAGAAACTATTTAGTTATCGAAAATCAAATACTGTAAACTCGACGTTAAAGTAATATGGTTTTTTCTAAATTCTATATTTGCGTAAACTATAAATAAATAAATCGGGATAAAACTTTCTATTATGCAATTTGAACTAAATAATTATCATTTTTTTTAACTCAAAAAAACCAATAAACATCTATTAATATTATCAATTATATCAGAATTATTTTTTAATCTCGCTCAATAATATTCCACAATCTATACGCACATAACTAACAATAAATCAACATATTAATATTTGAACAATGAAAATTAGTTGGCGCCATTTATATTATTACCTCAAAAAAAATACCACCAAATTGTCTATTTACATCGCTGGTGGCTCCTTATGTATTTTATCTTTCTGAGAAAAAAAAAGCCATTATTCGCAGTTTAATTATGGCCAAACTTTTAAATATTTACTTGATAGAATAAGTATTTATTTCAATACATATTAGACGTATACGATTGGCAATACGTATTCTGTAACCCAGTTATTTCTGGGTTACAGAATACGTATTGGACAGAAGGGCATTGGTCATCCAGCCCCAGTTATGCTGCGAACAAAGGCCGGTTTATCGAGAAGAAAGCAATATTAATTAATCATGAGTCCGGGCAGAGTTGTCGTCGCGACCAGGCTTTACCGCGTCATAACCGGCGATAGCATTGCCAATACGCATCTCATCATAGTAAATGACCTTTTCGGCATACTTCGACTTGCCTGTCCAGCAGTAAAGACCCGCTTTCCAGAAAGGTTTAAGTTCCTGCATGTAGCCAATCTGGATACCTTGCTCGTTAATTTTTAACTCACCATTCTGCCATACCTGCAAAATACCCTTATATCCGATTGGGTCCCATTTGATATGAACAACGTAGTCAACCCACTTATCAAAAATAGCGGCTCCTAAATCTTTGTATACCTGACTTGTCGGCCCTTGCATCGACCTCACAATGGGCTTGTTCATGGCCCTATAAACCAGTTGCAGTTTGTTGCCGGGTTCTACTGAAATTGCAACAGGTGGAACCGTGTCTTCGAAACCCGGATCAGGCTGGCCGTGCCACTGAGTCACAATGACAGTTTGATCGTCATCAGCCATTGACGATGACGGCATATAGCTGCTATACCCATACCAACGCTCGGTTTCGCCATTATCCAAAGGTTTACTGGACAATTCCGAATGCTTCATCTTATTTGTTCCATCAACCTGACTTAGCATCCAGGATATACGAAGTGATTTCTTGCCCGACCGTTTGATTTCTTTAGTAATTAGTCCGGCCGTAGGTGTCCAGAAATTGGGCCGCCAGAATGACGCTATGTTGTCATTTTCAAAATTGTCTTTAAATAGGATGCTGGCTTCCTCACGCGCAGCGGAGTGAGTTTCCGGCGGGGCTGCTGTATCGATTGGCGTACAGCTTGTCAAATTGACTAGTAAGGAGAATACGGTAGTAAGCATAACAGCAAAAACAGAGCGACTGGTCGTATTAACATACTGTTTTTCACTAGCTGTTGTTGTGCGCAGGGCATTAAAATCTAGTTTAGATTTATAGTCTTGTTTCATATAAGATATGCCATTAGAGATCATTCATGGCGAGCTATGCTCCACGCATATCCGGGAAATACATCTGATTATCAGGCAGCCTTATTCTGCTCTGTGGTTTGTAACGAAGTCCCTAGCTGTAATTCGAACCACTGGACGGGATACGAGCGCGTCTAAACGCTTTGTTTACCAGACTTGGCCCTGATTCTATTACTTTATAGGTCGTTATTATCCGAAGTATGCCATGGCTTTGATCGTTATTGGGTTTAGATGATCAAATATTACTTCGGCCCGGAGAGGGGGTATTGTCTATTAGATGAGTTGTTGATTTCGCCAGTTTTTAGGTAGGAAATTGCCGATTTTCATTACCTGGCCCAACCCCCTTTATTGTACTTATATAAGATTCAGAAAGCGAAATCTGATTACTTTTATTATGATTAACCTATAGGAAAACAAAAATCATTAACTATAAACAACTGATTTACAATATTATATATAATAAGGGTAGTAAATATATATAAATAAACTAATGAGAAGTATAAAATATTATATCAAGAGAATTTATAACTAAAATTATATTTTTCCAATACAACAAAAACCATAACTTACAGAAACAGTAGAAATACACCACTTTTAATTAATGTTTACAGCTGAATGAAAACAAAAAAAGGTTGGCTTAGCCCGTAGCTAAACCAACCTCTTAGTAGGTGAAAAAGTAAAGTCAGTATGTAAAGAAGCGTCATGACGCTTCTTTACATACTGACTTTATATCAGGTAATGAATACGATTATTCGAGCGTAAGCACTGGTTTCGTTTTAGGAGTGAATTCGGCCTTTTTAGGCTCATCAAATACTGTAGAGCCAAACCGTTTCCGTAAGCCAGCAGTAGGCTTCTCTACATAGTAATAACTAAGCAGGCTAAGTACCAGGCCCAATGGTACCGCCGTTAACAACCAAGGCGCGGTTAATCGCGGACCACCTACCAGATTTTCGGCAACGCTCATGCCCACCCAGTGGAACAGATAGAGTGAATAACTGAGTTTTCCAACCATCACCAGCCACTTTGTACTCAGCAGACGTACTAACCACTGATAAGAACTGGCATATACGGTGGCTGGTAATATGACACAAAGAGCCAAACCCTGAAGCGAATAACGCCAGGTTTCACGAAAAACAGGGTCGCGATATAGGAATGAAAAAAACAAAAGAGCAACGGCTGCGATAAACACGGCTGGATGACTGGCTCGGCGTATAAAATACCCCGCCCTATCTATATGCATGATCAAACTCATAAGGCAGCCAAACATAATAGCGTCGAGCCGGGTATCTGTCAGGTAATAAATCCGGGCTACCGATTCATGCGTGATTCCCTGCGTTAGCACAATGTTCATACGTAAGGCGAAAGCAGCTACTATAATCCCTACCATTATCAGTATCAATACATTAATACGACGGTAAAGCGCCATAAATAACAGGGGGAAAAACAGGTAAAAATGCTCTTCAACGGCTAAAGACCAGGTGATATTAAAAATCCGATTACAATTATCAGGGATTATATCATGGTAGATCATATAGTAATTGCGGTAATAAAACAACGTTGACAGCACCTCCCCTAGTTGAAATCCGCACCCCATAACCATGGTAAAAGCAATGGCCAAAGTCACCATGACCAGCAGTGCCGGGTAAAGACGAAGAACACGTCGCAGATAAAAACTACCCAAGCCAATGTGTCCACTTGTCTCATATTCTGCAATTAATAGACGAGTAATCAAAAAACCACTGATAAAAAAGAAGAGTGTAACCCCAAAGCCACCAGGAATCAAATGCCCAAGCCCCCAATGACTAATAACAACCATCATGATAGCGATTCCCCGAAAACCATCCAGAGATGCTATATAGCCTTTACCGGCAAGAGAAGTTTCATTTTGTTTCATACGAGTAGTTTCTGTTTAGGCTGCTTTTGCCAAGAGAGATTGATAAAAAGTACTTAGTACGGGAAGAACCGTTTCGGGCAGGTATTGACGAACAAGCTGAAGAGATTCATAACCCATTGTCGGCGCTAGCTCAGGCTGGGTAACAAATTCCATTAAACTATTGTACAGAGCTTGCTTATCTCCCGGATTAACTAAAAAACCGTTGTCTCCATGATGGACGACTTCCGCCGTTCCGCCAACCGGTGTTGATATAATAGGAAGACCATAACTCATTGCCTCCAAAATAGAGATCGGCAAACCTTCATTATAAGAGGGAAGAATATAGACGTCGCTTGTGCTGAGAAGTTCGTGCTTTTGGGCACCAGATACCCAGCCTTCGAACTGTACCATACTCGTTAACTTGTGTTCACCTATGTAGTCTTGCAGACGTTTGGTCTCCCCATTACCGCCGATTCGTAAAACCAAACGTCCCTCAAACACATCCCGATGCCGGGCCAGCACATCGAGCAAGTCAAAAATCCCTTTCCGTTGACCAATAGCTCCCAAAAAAAGCACGCGCAAACGAACATCAGCCTCTTTATTAATTAGAGGTAAATGATTCGAGCTAGGCTGGTGGATAACATTATTAAGAATTTCGATTCGGCGTAATTTAAAATTTTGCAGAAAAAACTCTCTCCAGTATACTGATAGCCCAATAATCAAATCTGATTTTTCAACAAGGCGTGAGATAAAGTATTTAGAAACAGGATCACTATTCCTATAGAAGTCTTCGAAGCGTGAACCATGCATGTGATAAATTATCTTTTTACCAAATCCATATCTGGCAGTAAAGAACAAGAGCAGCTTCCGATAAAAACTACCGTGCGACGATGCCTGAATATGTACAATCTCAATATCCTTGTCCTGTAATAGCGTGGTCACAAAACGTATATACTGAACGATAAAAAAGGGTATTAAGCGCCACTTATTTTTAAAAGGCTTATGTGTTGTTATAAACTTATATACCGAAAAATGACGTGCATATACGTTCATAACACTACCAATTCCACCTCTAAAATCAATGTGATCAGGGCCTACTGTTATAACCTTTCTTGCTATAGATAAAGGGACATAAATGTCATCTACTTTTGCGGCTGATGAGTTTACCATAGTATAATCTATTTTCAAATTAAAAAGAGGATCTCAATTAACTCATGTGTTGAACTAAAAAATAAACATCAATTTCGATATGTCAAAAAATGATAATGGGTATGTGAATAGTTTATGCTTAAAGATTTACTATTGTAGACAACAAAAATTAAAAGGTGTTTCGTTATATATCTGTAGGAGAAAACTTAACACTCTGCCAGTTCTTTATACTGCTGAAAAATATCAGAACTTTTTAGCTTTAACTTTTCTCGATTAGACTCTATGACTATCTCTTTGTTTATATACCTTTCGATCAAATTTACAATATCCCTCACTTTACCCGTTGGCTCGAAATAGTGAACATTAGGTTGGTCAGCATCTATCAATTCAGAATAACCAGACCGAATATCGCTTAGTATCATAGGGATTCCCGCATTGAATACTTCAAGAACACTATTACCTAAACCCTCCCATAAAGGCAGATGAATAAAAAGATTCATCTGCTTTATATACGAGTAATAAGACAACTGAAAGCCATGAATCTCAATAAGAGAAGGTTTGCATTTCTCTTTTAGCGCATTCAACAAAGAGACCTGTTCACCTTCTCCAAAAAAGTGAAATTTAATCTTGTATGGCTTATGAGAAAATGTCTCTATTATTTCAACAATTGTTGGTATGTTTTTTTGCGCTGAAAGCCTGGACACCAAGCCAATGTGAAAAAAATCATCCTCTAAAACAGCAGATGATAAGTCGTCAACTATAACAAGTGGGTTATATATAACATTTATCTTTTCAGAAGGCAAACCAGTATAATTCAAGAGATCAGATTTTACAATATTGGATATAGCTATGCATCTATGCGCAAATCCATATACATACTTTATCAATGACAGGGTAATTGAATCTTTTGTCTTCCGGTTACTCTTTTTAAACTCACTTATAGTATTTGCCTCACGGATTATCACCTTAATAGCAAGCAACTTACCAATTAAAATAGATGTGAGATTTGCATTCAATAAGGTAGAATAAAGGACATCTACCCTATTTTTTCTAAGATACATAAATAAAGGTATTACAGAAGCAATAGACCTTTCTTTACCCAAAACAACGATCTTTACCTTTGGGTCAACCATAGACATATATGGTCCTCTATTACGAGATAATATTAAGTATACATCATGCGAGGTTGTTTGACAAAGGTGGTTAATAAAACCAACCATCATTTTCTCAGCACCACCGCTATTTAAATCTCTTAAGAATACAGCGATTTTCATATTATAGTAAACAGTTATATTAACTATGAAAACTCGTCAATAAAACAGGTATAGGATCCTGTTCGTCAATATCCACCCTTCTTGTTTTTATGGGCACATTAACACGAACTAATCTGTATTTTCTTTGAGTATTGAAAGCATAAGAGCACAATACAAAAATACTAAGAATGATCGTATTACTCGACAGCGAGTTGTTCGTAGATGCAATACCAAGTAGAGCAAGAGTAATAATGCTTTTACTTATAGTAGGGTAAGTCGCCAGCAACTTGGCAATAAATTTCACCAGAAAAAAAATCAATATAGGCGCCACAACTAAGCCGAATCGAATGATCCACCCTATCCAGAAGTTTTCGATGGTAGCTATGCCAATTTCAGATGTAAACTTTTCAACAGCTTCACTAGAATTTCCCCAGATTAAGTTACTGGAATCAAGCATATCAAAAATATCAAAAACGTTGAGTCTTACGTTTGCACTTTCATCCATATATAATTTATTCATTAATCTTTCACCAATGGATGTATACAAAAGTGCATAGCTAACAGCCGTAACGCTGACGACCATGAATAAAACGGTTAATAGTTTTTTATGTACTTGTACATTTGAGAACAGATCTTTAAAAAAGTAAATAACTAAAACCAGCGTACAAATAAGAATAGAACTTCTAGAACCAAAGCAAATAATGCTAAAATAGCCTAGCATATAATAGGCATACCGCACATGAAGTTTCATTGTTGAAAACAAGATGAAAACCATGATAATAGACGTTATAAACGCATTATTCAGTGGGTGATCGTGGAGAGCCGTTGATCGAAAGCCAAAAAAATCTAAATTTTCGACATTAGACTCAAAAAAGTGAGCATTTCTTAATCGTTCGACAATAGCAAGTGAGCTATTTATAAGGAAAAAAGTCAGTAATAACCGCTTAATCTTTAGAACGTTACTAATATCTCTTTCATCTAATGAAATTGAAAATAGTATGGGTAACAGTATTGTATTTGGTATAAATGAAATTGAAGAAAGTGCATTAAAGAATTTCAACATAGCTAAGAAAAATAGCATAAAAGCTAAAAAATGCACTTCTATCGTTTTACGTTTATATAGTGTATTAAAATTAGATCTGGCGAGAACAAGAATAAAGACTAGGACCATAGGATAAAGCGCAGGAAACAGCTTCTGCCATGCCGGGGCCGAATCCTCACCCATCATATACCCTAAAGAGCGTAGTACATTGGTACCTAAAAATAAGGCCATTATAACAGACACCAACAGCAACAACCTAACTAAATTTCTCATAAGACATCATCTCTTTTTTAAAGGACTTATCCAACATCTTATTAACCCGGTCGTAATATGAATCCGTTATGTCAATTTCCTTATCAGACGGAAAATTACTCAGGGCTCTCTTCTTATAATCGGAGAATCTACCAATAATTCTTGCCGGGTTTCCAGCAACTATGTGATCATCTGGAATTGACTTTGTCACAACCGACCCAGCACCGATTAGCACATTGTTGCCAACTTTTACACCGGGCAGTATAACACAATCCATTCCTATAAACACGTTATTTCCAATCACCACCCGCTGATAATGATAACGCCTTCCTAAGGAGTCCCGTATGAGCCAAGTGCTTCCATCATGTGTAATTATCCGTACCCCATGAGCCACCGTCACTTTATTCCCTATACTGATAAAGAATGGTTCAGAGCCAAAATCTGTAATATATATCCTACAGTCATCACCTACTTTTACGCCTAAATACCTAGCGTATGCTTCTTTACCTTTTAAAGTAATAATGATTGCCCTCATTAATACCTTTTTTGCTTTTTTAATAAATAACATATCTAGTATAGTTTAGTAAATTTTTCAAACGTTGAAAGCGTTTTTTTTATAATTTCTTCTGAATAGATAATAATTAACTGTTAAACCCACAAAGTGGACACCGGCACTTGATATGCAAATACCAATAACCCCCCATTTTACAGCAAATAACACATCAAATACTACATTAGCAGCTACCCTGAATCCCGATGTAGTAATCATAATTTTAGTTTGCTTTAAAACGATAGAGGCTCGATTTATCACCTGGCTTACCGAATTAAAGACAAAACCAATCATATTGATCACCAACAAGGTTGCTATTAATTCTTTGTCGTTCGCAGAAAATGTGGGATATATCCTTGAGATCAATTCATGCTTTACAATAAAGATAACGATCAATGCGCTTACAGCGGCAAAAAAAACGACCTTGATTATTTTTTCTAGCTTAGAGAGATCGAACTTATTTTTAATTGCCTCATTCGACCACTTTGACAAAATCAGGGTTAGAAATGAGTTTAGGAGTACATTAAAAATAACAAATATTTTATCACCATAATCTATAATTGAGATAGAGCCTACTATCAAAAAAGACGCAACCAACCTGTCAACCAGAGGATTTATCGAAACTAGCGTTGTCGATATGATTTGATTTGAGCCCTCTTTCACAAAAGTACGGATCACGCTAAAATCTCTGTTCTTTAGCGATAGTGTAATTGACAACTTACTGTTCAATACATAATATAACTGGATAAATTTTGCAAACTCTCCCAAAGAGTATCCAATAATAACAGCTCCAATCCCAAATGTTTCACTAAACAGAAATATCATAATCAACACGACAACTGCTCTTATTAGTGGCGTTGATTCTGCTATATAAAACTTATCTACTGAGTTAAATATACCATAGAAAAAAGAATTAATAGTTGTCAATAAAATAATTGGTACACCTATACTCAGGTAGTAAAAGGTAGAGTTACCAGATATAAGCAATGAGGTTAATGTTGCGCATAAAACAAGTACTGATAATCCCCCTACATATTTTATTGAGTAAAAGTAGACTGTAGAAACAAATTCATTAAATACGTTAGTGTCATTTAACTTTTCCTTCAAAAATGGAATAGATACCCCTCTAACAGCAAATGAAAATATTGTACTTATAAAGGTGAGTATACTATAACTCAGGAAAAAATTATCCGTTTCAGAAGATATTTTGTATTTGTATCCAATATAAACAGGTATCAAAAACCCCAAGGAGTTAGACACTAAGGATACGATTGAAAGCAATAGCGTTTTTATAGCTAGACTTTCTTTATTGAAGTTCATTTTCTTTAAACCTATCTTCGCTATCATTGTTAATAACTCATTAGCTTATTATAAAGCCTCGCTTGACTGTTCTAGTTTATAACAGAGACAATTACCTGTGAAACTATATCTATCTTTCCAAGTGTCACACGGCAAGTACCTCCGACAGAACCTATTATTTTAATCTCTGTTATTTTATCCGATTACTTAGTATATTTTATTAACTCAAACCTCAATTTTTTCTTAGCTATACTTTTATATATTAACAGGCATTTTTATCACCTCTAACCATATTGACAGCGGTTAACCAGCAGATACGTAAGTCGAATAGAAATGAGCTTTTATAAATATAAAAGTGATCGAACCGTACGCGTTGCTTCATTTTTAAAAGTGTTTCAGTTTCTCCCCGGCTTCCGCTCACTTGCGCCAGCCCAGTAATACCTGGCTTTACAAGATAACGGGCCGGATAGCCCGGCATCGTACGCCAGTATTGTGCGTCCAGCTGTACAGGATGCGGGCGTGGACCAACGATACTCATTTCTCCTAAAAATACATTAAGGACCTGGGGCAATTCATCCAGATTTGTTTTGCGCAAAAACCGGCCAATCGCCGTAACCCGACAATCATTTTGGGTAGCCTGTCGAAATTCTGCATTTCGATCATACGTCATTGTTCGAAATTTAAAACACCGAAACGGCCGACCATTATAGCCTGTTCTTAGCTGAACAAATAATATTGGTCCAGGAGACGTAAGTCGAATTAAGATTCCTATAATTGGAATGAACCAGCTTAACAACAGAAGTATAACAATACTGGAAATTACAATATCAAATAGTCGTTTTGCCAGCATGAATTTGACATCTGACGTTGTATTCTCTTTCGTTTGAGCAATGACCGATTCATTGAACTCAGCTTGCTCATTGAGCGATGGTAGAGATAAATTGACCATTAGTATGTGCGATTTAATGGGTGGTTATTTGTATAAGTTGACGGTGTTTATATACTTCTTTACAAGTGGCTTGAAAATGAACGGCAAAGGCGTAGCCTGTCGCCCATTTTCAAGCAACCACAGCTGATCTGTTTAAGCTGGTTTATTAGGATATTTTACGAGCTATCGACTTAGCCGGGAGATTAGGCTCATCATAATACCCGCCATAATTATAGCTGTATCCGTATTGGTACGACTCTCCATCGCCGACTCCGTTCAGAATCAGATTCAGCCGTTGGAATCGCTGCTCTCTCCACAGATTATCGATCATTCGGATATAGGCTTTTGGCGTATGGTCATGGCGCACCAAGAACATAGTTGCATCTACATAGGGAGCTATTAACTGAGCATCGGTTACCAGACCTATTGGCGGGGAGTCAACGATAATATAAGCAAACCGTTGGCGAAGTTCCGTAAATAGCCGCTCCAGCTGAGGGCTGCTTAATAATTCAGCCGGATTTGGCGGAATTGGACCACAGGTAATGATATGATAGTTGGGAAAGCCGGGTATAGGTTGCAGAACTTCATCCAGTGTAGACTCCTGAATCAGGTAATTACTTATACCAACCGTATTAGCTACATTGAGTACAGCGTGTAATTTCGGTTTACGTAAGTCCATTTCAAGTACTACCGTTGGCCGGTCTACCAGGGCTAAACTAGCACCTAGATTCAGTGAGAGGAACGACTTTCCTTCTCCGCTTATGCTGGATGTGAACATTACAACCTGGCTGTCGGTTGGGCTGCTACGCAAAAATTGAAGATTAGTCCGCAGAGTTCGTATCTGTTCGGCAATAACAGAACGCTTACCCGAAATCATTATCAAAGGATCAATGTTTTTGCTGGCCATGATTTCGCCAAGAATTGGCACCTGCGATGCTTCTTCAATGTCTGCACGGCGACTTACGCGGTCATTCATCATGTCGCGGACAGCAATAACACCTACGGGCATAATCAGGCCTAACATTCCAAACAGCAACAAGATTGTAGCTTTCACGGGCTTTACAGGGTCTGTGCCTGTGCGGGGTGGATCGATGGTCCGGCTATCAGCTACATTCGATGCATAAGAAAGGGCAGTTTCTTCGCGCTTTTCCAGCAAATAGGTATAAAGGTTATTTTTAATGGATTGCTGGCGAGTAATATTGACCAATGCCCGCTCTTTGTGGGGTATAGTTCGGATCTGCCCTTCCAACTGCTTGTTTGTAGCCCGCATTTTCTGGCGTGTGCTTAGCAGTGCCTGTTTTTGATTGGTTATATTTTCTGACAAACTTATTTTGGTGGCCCTAATCTGATTATTTAATGATTGCAGCAGTGGGTTACTGGCTGTAGTAGTCAGGTTGAGCTGATCTCGCTGCAACTCCAGCTCATTTAACTTTGTAACAAGGCCAACAAGCACGGGATCACCTATGCTGAGTGTTGACGGCGCAACCCCCCGTTCTTCGGCCCGGCTGTTCACGTATTGCTCAACATCATCAATCATTCCGAGTCGGATATTGGTTTGATTTAACTGATCATCATTTTCTTTTACAGTTGCCAGAAACACTTGAGCCTGGGCACTTAAATCAGTGATTCCTTCTGCTGCCTTAAAGTTCTCAACACCTTTTTCAACGGTAGACAGTTCACCAGCGATCAATTGAAGCCGTTCTTCAATAAAGCTAAGCGTATTAGACGCCACAATATTCTTATCGGCAATGGCTGCCTGGTTGTATTCGCTAATAAGTTTGTTTAAAAGCGCTTCGCCTTTACGGGGTACTGCGTCTTCTAGTGACATTTGTAATACTGTCGACTGTTTACTGCTGGCCTCTACGCTAAGGTTCTTGAGATAGCCGTCAACCGCTACCTGACGTGGTACAGCCTGTACAATAACCTTCTCACTATTAATCGAAAGGGGCTTACTGGCAAATATCCGTAAACGGCCATAAGGCGTTTGAATGGTTTGATTAACAGGATACACATTGTCATTAATGCGTACAGCGTGGGAACTGGTAGCAGTAATCTCCAATGGGGTTTCATATAATGAAGGCTGCGCCGATTCAATAACTAATCGGAATGGAGTTGACTCATAAATTTCCCGTTTACCGAAGTTGGTAGAGCGAAAATATTTTACATCCAAACCTAACTCCCCTACCACCTTATTCATCATGGCAAAGGATTTCAGGATTTCCATCTCATTTTCGACGACCTTCTTGGGCGTGAAAATGTCCATTTCTTTAAGAATATTATCTTCGCTCAGCCCCTTTTTGTCATCTTTTATAAGTAAGCTGGTTTGAATTTTATAAATAGGAGTCTGATATTTTATATAGACATAGGCGCCTGCCCCTGCTAAGATCAGCGACAACACAAACCACTTCCAATGCCTTGCATAGCGCATTAGTATTAGCCGCAAATTCGGCGAATTTTCGGCTTCGTATTCCTGGTACGGAGCGTAAGCGTAGTTACTAGAGTTCGACATGAAGTTGCCAGTTAATATTAGATAATAGACTAGAAATAACGAAATATGATAGCTAGGAACGATAGGGCACTTAGCGCTATTGGCAGTATTTGGAAAGTTCGATCAGCGCTGGCAATGCGAGATTTGCCAGGCTCCACATATAATACATCGTTTGGTTGCAGATAGTAGTAAGGGGAACTGAAGAGAGCGCGGCTGGTGAGGTCAATACGGGTAAAGGTTCGAACACCATTCACCTCCCGAATCAGCAGCACGTTATCACGACGACCAAAAATGGTGATATCGCCAGCCAGGCTCAGGGCTTCGAGCATGGTTATCCGTTCGTTGGGAATGGTAAAGAGCGAGGGTCGGGCAACCTCACCCATGACCGAGACCCGAAAATTTTGATTTCGAATAACTACAGTTGGCTCCTTGAGATACGTTTTGAGTTGGTTACGAATCAGGTCAGTTGCCTGACTGGTTGTTAGTCCACCAACAGGAACCTTGCCCAAGAGCGGCAACTCCAGTGTGCCGTCTGCATTGACCAGATAACCGGATAATTCCGGAAGCGCCGAAGCTGTTGCTTGCGTTGTTAAGCGATCGGGCGATATGGTTGCCGAGAGTGGGTTGAAGAAATTACTGGCCTCCGGACTTAAGCTACTAACCCGAACCGATAGGATATCATTCGGTTGAATAGTCGGGCTGAAGCGATTTAGTAATTTTATTGAATCAGAAGTCGTAGATGGACTCTGAAAATAAACCAGTTTCTTGGACGAAACACAACCTGATAGTAAGGTAACTAAAGCTAACGCAATGAGTAAGGGCGTTCTAGCATAATAAACAAATGTCATATAGTAACCAGATTAACTATGTTAAAAAGAAAGAGATATAAATACACACTATAATAAACTACTAGCTCGATTAATCATATAGTGTATATTATTAATCCAATACACTACATTTTATAATCAGGAACAGAGAAATTTACTACTAGTTGTCAACTAATAGCATTGTTATCACATTTCAAATATATCGCATGTTATCTATAGTAACAAAGAAATTCAGTATATATTTTATTTACTATCTAAAATAAAAGTAAACATATTGACCGTTTAAAAAACAAAATCAATCTTACATATAAGCCTAAATGTCTATAAACCAATCTTTTATTAGATAAAGCAGCAATAAACTCTCCTTTTCTGCAACATTTTCTGTAGAGTAAGAATATTTATATTTCACAATAGACGATAAAATTAATAATATGTAACCCTAAATGGCTTTATTGTACTTTTATTGGATAAAACTGTAAATAAGAAACATAAGCTCAGGTTATCTATTCTGCGTTTTTAAAAAGTTGCATATTTGCATAATCCAGAAAGTATATACTATGAATTTACAAACGTCAGTGGATATTCTACAAAGTAGAGACTGGAAATTAGTCCATCAAAGCAGTATTTGCTGTGTATATAATTCTGCGGCCCAGTACCTTGTCACTCCGTTGCGAAGCGTAGGCAGTATGCCGGCCGGAACCTTAGATACTCTCTTCCGGGCTACTTATGCTCCTCAAACCGCTTCATTCAAAGGCCAGCATTCGAAAAAGTTGTCAGTACCTACTGTACCGGTTGTACTCGAAAAAAAAGGAAGTCAGCTTTGGGGACGGGTCGAGTTACAGAAATTATTGATCCTTACCTGCGGAGCTTCCCGCGAGATGATCACCGAAAAGCTACATGCTCAACTCAACGAGTTGACTACTTATTTACAAGCTCAAAATATCGACAGGCAAATTTTGCCCAACGATTATGTCTTCAATTTTCACCACGATTTAACTGCTGTTCGGGAGCTCTTTCAACAGTTCAGAATAAATCATCTTGCCGAGCAGACCGACATCCCCCAGGACTTACTCAGCCAGTTCATGTCAAACAAGCAACATCCTTCCACCCAGGAGGCCCAAAAGATAGAAATGCTGATTCAGCAGTTTGGGCGCGAGATGCTTAACTTCTCACTACTATAATTAAGGTATGATCCATAAAAAAAGCTTCTACTCGGTCGAATAGAAGCTTTTTTTATGGGTCGATTCATAATAGTCTACCATTGGCTAGCAGGCTGGGCTTTGGCTTGAGCGCTTAACTTCACGGATTGGGTGTCAATCGCCATTTTATTAAGTGCCAGATAAATTAACTTAACTGCTCCTTCGATACGTTGCCATCCCTGCTCACTACGCAGATCAATACCAACCATTGTGTGGTTGTTTTGCGCCTGAATCGTCAGGTAAGATAAAGCGCCCAGCATAACGGCCGAAATCGCCTGGCTATCAGGCCCTTCGATGAACGAAAGCTGGTTAACTAACCGCTGGAGTTCATCATCCTGTGCTTTACTGATTACATCAGCCGTTGGATCATTTTCAACAACGTTTGCCTTTAATACTTCGCGAGCGGCCTTCGATGTACGCATGTAACGAAACATCTGAATCGCCTGCCGGTACCAAACTTTCGCCAGATCATCCTGGTGTATAGGACGAATCTGATCTAGCATGGCCGGAGTGAAATGTGGGAACATTCGACCCATCCGAACGTAATATTCCATTAACCCATCTAGACCGCCGAAATAGCGATAGATAAGCACTTTGCTAATCCCAGCCTTTTCAGCAATCTGGTTAATTCTGGCACCTTCAAGACCTTGCTCAGCCAGTACATCTTCAAGTGCGTTAACAATACGCTGTGTGGTGTCCGCGCGATTTCTTCTAATTTTTTCCATCTATAATCTGAGCCAGCTTAGATATATACTGCTAATGTAGAATTTATAGTTTACAAAAAGTCACTTAAAAACAACTTTTTATTTTTCGCACCTCCTTAAAATTAACAGTACCCTCTAAAAGTAAATATTAAATTTTCGGTAATTAGCTGAAGCAAATAGCATCTTTTTATACTAATAAGTAGCATATTAGCCCATTTTTTTATCGTATGCTCTTTCAATTTACTATACTAAACAGTCAAATCGAAAGCTAAAATCCTTCTGTAGCCTTCTAGCAAAACAATTAAACAGCTAATAATCAGCAACTTTTATCAATAAAATATATTTTTATTTTCTTAAGTAGTTATAGAGAAAAAATATACAAACTTCATCACTGGCAGTAGCAGGCACAACGGGATAAGCCAAGTACGAGCCGTTTATTTTGTCAACAATACCGCCAATTCTAAAAACATAAAGGAGTCTGGCTGCTTGCAAATCGGTAGGTGACGCTTTACTTTGCTCTCGTTTCCTATTAAGTATATGCCACTCATTCTTTCTATTGATACATCAACGGCCATCTGTTCAGTAGCCTTGCACAGCACAGACGGTTCGCTCAGCAGTTCGTTACTTGGCTCTTATGAGCTCTTCACAGAACGAACCTCTTCTGCTATGCTCACAACGCTCATCGGCGATATTGTACGTCAGGCAGGCTATGAGCTAACCCAGCTCGATGCTATCGCTGTAGCCAAAGGACCTGGCTCTTACACGGGGTTACGCATTGGGATTTCGACAGCAAAGGGCCTTTGCTTTTCGCTGGATAAACCTCTACTAGCCATCAATACGCTAACAGCTATGGCCGAACAAGTCCGTTGTTTTTACCCCAAGAACTACATACTGTGCCCGATGATTGATGCCCGGCGTATGGAAGTCTACTGCGCCCTATACAATACCGATGGGCAGGAAATGCAGCCAACGACGGCGCAGATTGTTGATGAGCAATCATTTGACGAGTGGCTGGAGAAGAAGCCGCTGGTCTTTTTTGGCGATGGAGCCGCAAAGTGCGAAGCCCTGCTAGGCAGTCACGTCAACGCCCATTTTCCTAAGATACCGATCCATCCTTCGGCCAGAACCGTTGGGAAGTTGGCCATCGTAGCTTATGCCCGTAGCGAATTTGAAGATGCCGCTGCTTTTGAGCCCTTTTACCTGAAAGATTTTATGGCCATAAAGCCTAAAAAGTCCCCATTTTAACCAGCTGCAAACCCCTTATTGCCGGAACGAACTACCAGTACGCTAAGAATGTGCCGTTTTTCTCCTTATTTCGCCCCGGCATTTACTTCTTTCGCTCGTGCAAATTATCGTTGATATTGGCAATACCGACGCCGTTTTCGGATTTTATAGTGCAACCAGCTGGCAGCACATCTGGCGAACGCCCGCCCGGCATGATGAGTCAGCCGAATCCTACGAGCGTCGATTGCGGCTTTGGTTACTGGAAGCAGGGCTACCCTTAAGTAGTATAAAAGCGACTGTGTTAAGCAGTGTTGTGCCCGCCCTTACGCCTACCATACGTGCCATGCTGACAGAGCTGTTTGGCTTTGCTCCCATAGTTGTCGGACCCGATATTTACCCACATTTGCCCATTGAGGTGTTGCGTCCCCACGAGATTGGCTCCGATTTAGTCGCCAATGCGCTGGCGGCCTATACCCGCTATCAACGCACCTGCGTTGTAGTCGATTTTGGAACGGCTTTAACATTCACCACAGTATCCGGGACTGGTAAACTACTGGGAGTAGCCATTGCACCCGGTTTGAAAACCGCTATCCGGTCGTTATTCGCCAACACCGCTCAACTCCCCGAAGTACCCATTGAAGTCCCCGCTTCTGCACTCGGCACCAGTACCACCCACGCTATTCAGGCAGGTGTTATATTAGGGTACGAAGGCCTGATCCGCTCGCTGGTCAGTCGCATTCAGAGCGAACTGGACGGCGATTGCATAGCCGTAGCCACCGGCGGTTTATCCGGGCAGATTACGTCGCTCAATGATGTATTCACCGATATCGTCCCTTCGCTGACGCTGGACGGTATTCGGTTGATTGGTGATGCAGTGAGTGTTAGAAGTTAGGAGCGAGGAGCCATCCGGTGGCATAACTTACGTCAGACCTCCTCACATCTCGCTTCTAACTCCTGATACTCACTCCTCCACTTTAGGGTTCCGTTTCTTTCGCTTGCGTAGGGCGTCGTTGAGCAAAAATTCAATTTGCCCGTTCACACTCCTGAACTCTTCCTGTGCCCACCGCTCCAGTTCCTTCAACGTTTCGGGTTGAATGCGTAAGACAAATGCTTTTTTCTCGGCAGCCATGTGTTTTTTGAGGAGTTAGGAGGTAGCAGCGAGGGGCGAGGAGATATCCAGCGGCATAACCTGCGTCAGCCTTCCTCACTTCTCGCTGCCACCTCCTAACTACTTAATTATACAATGTTCCGGCGTTAACAACTGGACTAACTGATTTTTCGCCACAGAGCACCACCAGCAAGTTACTCACCATGGCGGCTTTGCGTTCCTCATCCAGCGCAACGACGCCATTCTTTTCAAGACGTTCCAAGGCCATTTCGACCATACCCACGGCCCCCTCAACAATCAGTCGACGGGCAGCTATCATAGCCGATGCCTGCTGACGCTGTAACATGGCTCCTGCAATTTCGGAAGAGTAAGCCAGGTGACTAACCCGGGCTTCGATAATGTCGACACCCGCCCGTTCGAGCCGTTCGTTAAGCTCCTGCTCCAGAAATACGTTGATCTGGCCAGTGCTGTCCCGTAAGGTTACCGACGAGGTTTCATCTTCCATGTGGTCATAGGCGTAAGAGTTGGCCAGCTTCCGGACAGCCGCTTCGGATTGTACCTGCACAAAGTTCACATAATTATCTACGTCGAAGAGTGCTCTGGCTGTGTCTTTCACCTGCCAGACAACAACAGCGGCAATTTCAACGGGATTACCCATTTTGTCGTTGACTTTCAGTGTTTGTCCGTTCAGGTTACGGGCTCGCAAACTGATTTTGGCCTTACTGTATAGTGGGTTGACCCAACGTAGCCCGCCCTGTTTCATGGTCCCAACATAATCGCCGAAGAACGTACACACGACGGCCTCATTTGGGTTGATTACGGTTATTCCCATAAACAGAATAATGGCCAGTATAACTAGTACCACCGGGATCACCAAACTCTTCAGAGCGATTCCCAAACCAGCAGCTGCAACCAGGCAGCCCACGGCAACAAACAACAACACATAACCAGAGATTGATGTAAGCGGTTTTTCCTGCATTTTCGTAAAGACTAGTTCAATAAAGTAATATCATTTTGATAGCACAATGATAGATATAAAAGAGATATACTCTAAACTGATTTATGAGAACGGCTATCCAACTCCACCAACGGCTTCTTTCGGCTTATCACTGTAAACGCCAATCCTTTTCACTATTTTTGCACCCTTAAAACGGGTCGCCTTTCTGGCCGGCCAACACATTGACGACCATGCTGCTGAGTGAACAGGAAATAAATCGCCGACAAAAGCGCGAAGAATTAATGCGGATGGGCATTGACCCCTACCCCGCCGAGTTGTTTGACGTAACCACGACCATTGCCGACATTCGGACGGCTTTCCAGACGGATGGGCCTGGCACAGAAGTTGCCCCTGAACAGGATTTTTCCGGCGATGAACGATGGGGAAATGTTCAACTGGCGGGCCGGTTGATGGTCTTTCGCATTAGTGGCAGCGCGTCGTTCGCCGAAATACAGGACTCTACCGGCCGGATGCAGTTTTATTTCCGGCGAGACGATCTCTGCCCCGGCGAAGACAAAACGCTTTACAATACTGTCTTTAAAAAGCTGCTGGATATCGGCGACATCATTGGCGTAAAAGGGCATGTATTCACCACAAAAACCGGCGAGTTGTCGGTATATGTCAAGGAGTTTAAGATTCTCAATAAAGCCTTACGTCCTTTGCCGGTGGTAAAAGAGGTGGTGAACGAGAAAGGAGAAAAAGAAACCTACGATGCCTTTACCGATCCCGAACAGCGGTATCGGCAACGTTATGTGGACCTGATTGTAAACCCGCAGGTGCGCGATGTTTTTATAAAACGCACCAAACTGGTTAACTCGATCCGGCAGTTTCTGAGCGAAAAAGGCTATCTGGAAGTAGAAACGCCCATTTTACAGCCCATTCATGGCGGAGCTGCAGCCCGGCCATTTCGCACGCACCACAACTCATTGGATATGACGCTGTATATGCGCATTGCTAATGAACTTTACCTTAAACGCCTGATCGTTGGCGGATACGACGGTGTATTCGAGTTTGCCAAAGATTTTCGGAACGAGGGCATGGACCGTACCCACAACCCCGAGTTTACGCAGGTGGAGTTCTACGTTGCCTATAAAGATTACCTGTGGATGATGGATACCATCGAGGAGATGGTGGAAAAAGTAGCCCTGGATGTAGCCGGAACAACGAAAGTTACCGTTGGCGAAAACATCATCAACTTCAAACGCCCCTGGAAACGCCTGACCATGTTCGAAGCCATTCAGGAATACACCGGCGTGGATGTATCGGCCATGGAAGAAGATGAACTCCGGCAGGTTGCCGAGCAGCGGGGCATTAAGATAGACAGCACTATGGGTAAGTCGAAACTGATCGACGAACTGTTTGGCGATGCCTGCGAGCCCAATCTGATCCAGCCGACATTCATTACTGACTACCCCGTTGAGATGTCGCCCTTGACCAAAAAGCACCGGAGCAAGCCGGGTTTGGTTGAGCGGTTCGAAGCCATTTGCAACGGAAAGGAAATAGCCAACGCTTACTCCGAGCTAAACGACCCCATCGACCAGCGCGAGCGGTTTGAGGAACAGTTGCGTCTGGCCGAACGGGGTGACGAAGAAGCCATGGCCCTTGACGAAGACTTCCTGCGGGCACTCGAATACGGGATGCCGCCAACAGCGGGCGTGGGTCTGGGCATCGACCGACTCTCGATGATCATGACCAATCAATCGTCTATTCAGGATGTGCTGTTTTTCCCGCAGATGCGTCCCGAGAAGAAGCAGGAGCAGTCAGACGAAAGCGATTTCATTACCGCCGGTGTTCCGGCCGAGTGGGTTCCAGCCGTTCAGAAACTGGGCTTTATGAGCATCGAACAACTTCGGGGAGCTAATCCTAACAAACTGTTCAACGATCTGGGTGGCGTTCGCAAAAAGTTGAAACTAGAAGCTAAAATGCCCACTCTGGATGAAGTGAAGGGGTGGATTGGTTAGTAAGAATTATCGACTGACAAAACACAAAACCCCCGCCGGATGATTCTGGCGGGGGTTACACATTCATATCTAGACGAACTGTCGGCTTAATAATCGGAATCGATCTTTTTCACCTTTACAGCGTTGAGTCCTTTCTTGCCATCAACCACTTCAAACTGAACCCGGTCTTTTTCGCGAATGGTAATCCCGTTCAGACCGGTGATGTGGACGAAGATGTCCCGGTTGGTATCGTCTTCAACAATGAATCCGTAACCCTTACTTTCGTTAAAGAATTTTACTACACCTGTTTGCATAAAACTTAAACAATTTAACAATTAAACACTAAAGGGTCAGTTAATAACAAAAACGCAAATCAGACAGCAGCGTACCTAACAGAGTTGATACATAGTTGAAAATCAGCGAAATTTGTTGAGCATAACGGCGCATCTGGCACTTGAGGGCTACGAACGCCGTTACAATACAAAGAAAAGAAAAATGTTGCGACTTCAACTAGATTGCGCCCTTTTTTTAGCTACTTTCACTAAGTTTATATGGAATTTATGTGTAAACGGCAAACAATCTATCTGGATCGGTCGTTAGCTTTTATCAATTGAGATACTTATTTAGTCAATACACTTCGCGAACTAAAGACATGAACAAGATAAGATATTTCGTTGAAAGTCAGGCGTTTGGCGTCTGTTCCCGACTGGGTGAGAAAATGAATATATCAGCTAGTAGTATTCGGCTCTATTTTATATATACGTCCTTTCTGACGCTCGGCTCACCCGTTATTTTATACCTGATTATGGCTTTCTGGATGGAAATGAACAAGCACCTGCGCCGTCATGCCCACCCAACTATCTGGGAACTATAATTTAGTTAATAGTTAATGGCTACTGAATAATCTATAGTGTATCTGTACATACAAAGTCAGGGTATGTCATAGTACCCATTATCCATTTTATATTACCCAGCCTACATCTGCTTAAACGTCTTTTTCCCCTCCGCAAAGTATTTCCAGACAAGGCTGTGGGGATACAGTTCTACCTTTTTTTTCTGTTGTGCTTTCAACAGCTTTCGCTGGGCATGAAGGTGCGGTAACCGGCCGTAAAAGGCAAAATGAGCCTGTATAATAGCCCAGACATCGCGCCATTGCCCAACCTGCAGGAAGAGGATAGATGACGAACCGTCAAGGATTAGTCGCAGCATGATCTTCGGCCATAGCCAGCCATCGGCGGGCCAGTTCTTATACAGCATGAACAGGCTGTTCCGGTAATTCAAAAACGTTTTGTGAGGATTGGATTTATGAAGCGTACCGCCACCTACATGGTAAACCGTCGACTCCCCGCATGCCCAGACTTCGTACCCCAGCCGCTGAACTCGCCAGCACCAGTCGATCTCTTCCATGTGCGCGAAGAATGAACCGTCGAAGCCCCCCGTTTCGTGAAACACGTCGGCCCGCATGAACAGGCAGGCACCCGTTGCCCAGAACACCTGCCGATTGTCGTCGTACTGCCCATGATCCGTTTCAAAAGTTGCGAAGATGCGCCCCCGGCAAAATACATACCCCAGCCAATCGACGAAGCCACCAGCGGCACCCGCGTGTTCAAATAAATCGCGCTGGGCGTACGAACGGATCTTGGGCTGACAGGCCGCAATATTGGGGTTCGCTTTCAGTAAATCCAGCACCGGCGACAGCCAGCCGGGCGTTACTTCGATGTCGGAATTGGGAAGGACGTAGTAGGTAGCTCCACCGAAATGGGTTCGGATATGTTCAAGAGCCAGATTATACCCACCGGCATAGCCTTCGTTGCGGGGAAGCTCAATAACGCGGACGGACGGAAAATTGGCCTTCAGAAAAGGCACTGAGGAATCTGTTGATGCACTATCCGCTACATAAACCGGATGGCCGTCGGCATTGGCAAGAACCGTGGGAAGAAATTTAGCTAAAAACGGCTGACCGTTGTAGTTAAGAATAACAATGGCAAGGGTATCCACAGTACGCGTTTACGGTTTATGATTTACGGTTTACGGCTTCTGGTTTACTATCAGACCAGATTGTTCCTGAGCAAACTAAAAACCGTAAACTATAAGCCGTAAACTTACAAACACTTTCCTACATTAGCCCATCTAGGTTCAGACCGGGTATGTTTGGTAGCAGGCCTTCTGTTGCCTGACGAAGCTGTTCACGCGCTTTTGTCTCTACGTTACTCATCGCTTTATTGGTGGCGGCAACAATCAGGTCCTGGAGCATTTCGCGGTCGTCCGGCTTGATCAGATCGGGGTCGATTTCAATTTTCAGGACATTTTTAAGCCCGTTCACGGTTACTTTAACCAGACCGGCTCCCGCATCTCCCGTTTCGGTTACGGCACTAAGATTCTCCTGCGCATCTTTCATTCGGGATTGAACTTCTTTCATCTTCCCGAACATATCCATCATATTCATAGCTGTAGTTTTTTTAGTCAGTAAGTTGGCAAGTGGCTTACCAACTAATTATCGTATCAACAACACAGCTCCGGTACGAACAGTTTTCAGACCAGTCAAATCAATAACTTCAATGCGGTACATATATTGACCGGCGGGTGCCTGCTGTCCGTTGCTATTCCCATCCCAGCCTTCGCTTTTGCTCGTTGTACTATACACAACTTCGCCCCAACGGTTGTATATAGTCATCAGAAACCTATCTACATAAATACCGAAGGCCTTAAACTCGTCGTTCATTCCATCGGCGTTGGGTGTAAACGCATCCGGCACCAGAATTTTAGCTTCTCGTCGGAATGTGTAAAAATTGGAAAAACTAGTGGTTCCTCCCGTAGTAAGAGCAATGATCCGGTATTTCTGCGATTGCAGATTCGGGTCGTTTAGGTCTGGTTCATAATGCGTGTTAGCACCCATGTTTATCTCCTGCCTTGTCCCGTTCAGGGAGTCGATCACTTCTACCGTATAGCTATCCACGGTTTCGGGCGCAAAAGGCGAATCGGCATTCCAGTCGATTCCATTAGCCGATTTTGCTTCCAGATAAACGGTACAAACGGTCTTCGACGGGGGCGTTTGCAGCCCACAGTTCGTCTGATAGACTACCTGATAGCAGTAAGAACCTGCCGATGGGTTAGCACTTTCATCGGTATAGGCGCTTTTTCGGTCGAGGGTGGCAACAGGCTGGAAACTTCCCGATGCACCCGATGCCCGGCTAACGACCATCGTGTAACTATCGGTGGCACCAATACCTACAGGTGGCGTAGTAATCAGTCGTGGGCGCCCATCTTCAATGGATATAACCATACTACCGATCTCGCCCGGCGGGTCGCCGTTAATGCCGATAGCACAGGTTTTCGCTGACGTTATCACGGTCTGGGCACTCCCCTCAACCGTAGCCTCCAGACTGTAGCAATATTGTGAGCCACAAACAATGTTATCGGCATCGCTATAGGAGTTTAGGCTTACTCTCGTCATTGTAGGTCCAATCGGCGCGCCGTTCCTGTAAAGTCGATAAAAGCGAAAGCGGGGCGTTGTACCGGCATAGGGTTGCCATGTCAGATTATTTTGCTTGTTGGCCGACTGAGCCGTTAGCACCAGACTACACACCTCATCCGATTTAGCCGTTTGGCTGTTGCAGGCATCCTGGGGCACTAATTGAAAACACTGTACCTGTTTGGCATCGGTCTGAACGGTAAACGTACCGCCCCCGGTACCTTTCTGGCCCGTGGCTACATAAGTCCCGTTAACTTTTTGATAAAGCTCTACCGATACGCCCGCGCTGGTTTGATACTTAAGCTCGATGGAGTTGTCGTTAATGGTTGTCAGCGCATTGATTATCGGCTGAGTAGCGGCTGCCAGCAGGGTGATTTGCTGAGGAGTTTGGGGGCTGTTACATAGCGGAGAAGCGACTGTACCATAAATACCCTCTACTGTGATGGTGGGCGAATTGGGTGAGCCTATATTATAAGTATGCGCCGGATTTGCCTGCATCTCCGCACGGCTTTTCGGATCAGAAACGCCATCGCCCCACCGAATCAGATAAGAGTCATACTGACCCAGTGTGGAAGCATCGACGGTTAAGGTGGCCCGGCGACCCAAACAGGACTGTGCCGTGAACTTGACAGGGTCGAGCGGGAGAACCGTAATGGTTTGACAGGCTAAAGCCCGTCCATTATTTATCGTTCCTACCTGTAAAATAGTGTACGAGCCAGGCTTGGTATACTGAAAACTTGGCCCCGATTCGAAATTAGTTGGAATGCCTTTTCCGCTATACTCCTTTACATATCCAACACTTAGTAAACCCGCTGGAAGGCCTCCTGTAACCCGAACAGGTGTTCCTACGCATACTCGAATTTTGTCTAAAGTGAATCCTCCCCTTTCAGCTCCCTGAGGGTCTACACAGTAATTGTTGTTGGGGTCCTGAGCGAATGAGGTATTGATCGACAGAACAAAAAGAAACACCGCTACCAGCCAACCAATCACGATACCGGTCTGCTCTTTACTATTAGTTGGCCATAGTCGTAAATTTCGCACGAAGAGTATATTTTTTGTCGTTCGTATAAATTTAGTCGTTTCTATTCTCTGAAACGGCTTTAGCGGACATTTTCGCATCCGGCGAAACGTATCTTTCTTAAAATCAGTTTTCAGCTTAAACAGAATCAGGAAACTACCTGCCAAAGATATTTGCGCCAACACGCATCAACGAAAATGATGAGCAATAATAGTACCAACTCTGAGATAAATTCTGCGAACGAGGAAAATCCTGTCGAGCCGAACCCCATCCGGCTGGATCGGATCGAAGATGCCATTGCTGATATAAAGGCAGGCAAGATTGTCTTGGTCGTTGACGATGAAGATCGGGAAAACGAAGGTGATATGATCTGCGCGGCCGAGATGATTACGCCCGAAATGGTCAATTTCATGGTGCGTGAGGCCCGTGGGCTTATGTGCGCTCCCCTCACGCAGGAACGTTGCGACGAGTTGGGTCTGGACATGATGGTGACCAGCAATACCTCGGTTCATACAACACCCTTTACGGTATCGGTCGATTTGCTGGGTAATGGCTGTACAACGGGCATCTCGGCATCCGACCGCTCGAAAACCATTCAGGCGCTGGTCGATCCCAATACCACCCCCGACGATCTGGGCCGACCTGGCCATATTTTCCCCCTGCGGGCCGTTGAAGGTGGCGTTATCCGTCGGGCTGGTCATACCGAAGCTGCGGTGGATTTAGCCAAACTGGCGGGTCTGTCGCCGGTGGGCGTACTGATTGAAGTACTGAACGAAGACGGCACCATGGCCCGTCTGCCCGAGTTGCGCGTACTGGCCGACCGCTTTGGTATGCGGCTGGTGAGTATTCAGGATTTGATCGAATACCGGCTTCGGACAGAAACGCTGATCCGGCGCGAGATTGGTGTCGATATGCCCACCCAGTGGGGGCACTTCGATCTGATCGCCTACAAGCAGAGCAACACCGGCGATACGCACCTTGCCTTGATAAAAGGAACATGGGAACCCAACGAGCCGGTGCTGGTGCGGGTTCACTCCTCCTGCGTAACGGGCGATATTTTCGGTTCCTGCCGCTGCGACTGCGGACCGCAGCTCCATGCCGCCATGGAGCTTGTCGAGAAAGAAGGCAAAGGCGTGGTGGTGTATATGTTTCAGGAAGGGCGCGGCATTGGCCTGATCAACAAGCTCAAAGCTTATAAACTTCAGGAAATGGGCCGCGATACCGTTGAAGCCAATCTGGACTTAGGCTTACCCATGGACGCCCGCGATTACGGTGTAGGGGCGCAGATTCTGCGTGATCTTGGTATCCGTAAGCTTCGACTGATTTCCAATAACCCGAAAAAACGGGCTGGCTTAATGGGCTACGGGCTGGAGATTGTCGACACTGTACCCCTCGAAATAAAGTCCAACCCGCACAATGAGCGCTACCTGCGAACAAAACGGGATAAGATGGGTCATACCATCATGAATGAGCCGGTGAATGAAGAACAGGAATAAGTGGGCAACTTACCCCTGACCAATTAACCACAAAGAACATGAACAAGCAATCATTTAAAGACCTCATAAACGGCGATAAGCCGGTTCTGGTCGACTTTTATGCCGACTGGTGTGGACCCTGTAAACAGCAGGCTCCTATTTTGAAGCAACTGACGGAGCGTTCCGGCGATAAGGTACGCGTGGTTAAAATCGACGTCGATAAAGCCCAGGCGGCTGCCCAGCAATACCAGATTCGGAGCATCCCGACCATGATTATGTTTAAAGACGGCAAGATCGTCTGGCGACAGTCGGGGGTTCAGCCGCTACATACGCTGGAAGGATTAGTGAAGCAGTTTGGCAGTTAAGCGTTGATACCAGCTATGTAAAGCAAAAAACCGACCACCATGGTCGGTTTTTTTACGTCAATACAACTGTCAATAGGTTTTGAGAAACCTACCGGGTGTTGGGTTTAAAAACCCGACATCACAATGCGAGCCCTAGTGTCGATCTGGTCTCCTCATTGAACATAGTCACAGCGTATGCCGATCAACTCACCAAAAGAGTGATTTAAGGCTTTAGTAGAAATCAGTTGACTCGCCCGACCGGGACGGTTCGACGGTCGGTATACTATATAGTTTACTTCTGCGCCAGCCCGAAGCCTTTCAGGTTCGTTAGCGCCGTGACGTTAATGATCTTCCATTGACCGTTAATCTTTTCGAGCGTTCTTGACTCTTTCGAGGTCGTTTTTCCGTGGCTATCCACGAGCGTCTGGTCATAAGCTACAAAAGCCATGTTTCCATTCTGGTGAATGGTGTAGTTTGAATTTTGCACCGTAACCTTATCCGATACTTTCGAGCTTTTAAACTGACTGGCAAACTGTTTTTCCAGGTTGTTCCAGCCTTTCACCAGCATAAAATCGCCCCCGTACAGATTGGCCGCAAAATGAATGTAGGGTGTATGGGCCCATGCATTCGACCACTCGGTCTTGTCGCGCTTAAAAAAGCCTTCTGTTTCACTGCGTAACACACGTTTAATGGCATCGTTGTCGGACTGGGCCAACCCACACGTAACGGTACTCAGCAACAAAGCGGTTACTAAAAGTGACGTTTTCATGACCAGAAAGTGTTTAGTGACACATCAAGTTAGCCAGAAAATATCAATAAACAACTATTATTTTATACGTTTCTCATACATAGGAACCATATTACTAAGGTGTCGAAAAAGGGATTTCAATAGCTCCCGTTGAGCATAGTCTGTGACTATGACGACCAACTATACCTTCTCCAGCAGTATATCCAAACGCCGGATCGACTGCACCATAGACCGGACAGTGTGGTAGTTTATCTTCCAGGAATGGCTCATGTGCGTCCAGATGGGCACCCCCTTTCGCGTCATGAGCGGCCACCACTCCCCTACCGGACGATTCACCATTTTGTCCATTACAAACCGGTGAACGTTCTCATACGCCCGCCAGTATTTTTCCTCGCCGAAGATTCGATACGCATCCAGAAAACCAATAAGTACTTCGGCCTGCTGCCAGAATTCTTTTTCGCGGTCATAGACCTTCCCGCTATGCGAGCCCTCGACAAAAACGCCCCCAAACTCCCAGTCAACACCGTTGTCGGCTGCGTGGGAAAACGCCTTCTGCAACTGACTGAAATAGGTCTCGTGCGGAATCTCCAGTATTAAGAGTGCATGGAGGAGCAACCAAGCAAACTCGGCGTTATGGCCGTAGCTGGTGTTATCTTCGGCGGCTTCTTTTGCACCATCTTCCGTAAAGCGGTCCCATCCCCAGATCACGTCGAATTTTATCTGCGGAGCCACCCGCCAGTCGGCCCAGAACTGCGGCACGCCCGTACCATATACGGGATGCATTACTTTACCAACCAACAGGCTGATCACTTCCAGGAGCTTCCGGCGGTGGATGGGCTGGCGCGTACACTCGTACAAAGTAGTAAAGGCCTCCATAAGGTGCATGTGGGCATCGAGGGTCTTACGGTTCCCCCCGGCAGCACCGGGCCCTTTCAGCGTCCAGCCGCGGTCAAACATTTCGAAGTACCCGCCATAGCAAGTATCGGCTCCGTATTTTTGGAGTAAATCAAAAACCTTCTGAGCATACTCAACGCCCCGTTGGTCGCCGGTAGCGAGGGTGTACTCACTCAGGCAGTAAATGGCGAAGCTTTGACCGTACACAATTTTCTGGTCGTTCGTTACCTCGCCTTGGCGGTTGGTCATCCAGTAGAAACCGCCGTGTTCATGGTCCCACATGCGGCTCAATAAATAGTCGACGCCATGCCGGGCCAGATCAGCCAGTTCACCCGATCCGTAGCCTGCCCGGTGGGCCGATGCATACGTGTAGATAGACCGGGTCTGAGCAATGAGCGATTTCTCATCTTCGCCCGAGTCGTGGCCATGCTCGTCGAAATGAGTAATGAAGCCCCCGTGTACATGATCGGCGGTGCGGGCTGTCCAGAAGGGCAGCAGCTCGGTGGTCAGGTGATTGTATAACTCCTGACGGCAGTGATGTAAGGTTTCGTTAGTCATTGGAATGGTAGGTATCATGCAGGGCAAGGATTTCGGATAGGCTGGCGGTACCCGTCTGATGTAGTTTCTGAACGGTTACCGCAGCCGCCATATTGGCAATATGCAGCGCCTGAGCTGGGGTAGCTCCGGCTCCAAGACAAGCGGCCCAGGTAGCCACAACCGTATCGCCCGCGCCAACGGTATCGAGTTCGCCCGGAAGGGGCAGCCCATCGACAAGCTGCTGCTCATCATCATCCAGGTAAAGAATACCCGCTGGTCCGCGTGTAATCAGCAGAGGACCTTTGCTTTGCGCCCGAAAGGCGTTTCCGTGCCGGATGCACCAGTCGAGATCGTCAGAGTCCGGCGCATCAATTGCCAAAAAATCCGCGAGTTCTTTGGTGTTCACTTTGAGTGTCGCTCCCCGAACCAGCGTTCCCACATCGCGCATATCGGCCAGAAACCGAACGGTCGGAAAACGGGCAATCAATTCGTTAAGGGCCGCAATCCGATGTTTGTTAAGCAACGGGTTAGCAAACTGCTGGTTGATGATTAACACATCTAGTTGAGCCAATAGCTGCTCCAGCCCGGCCATAAGATCCGTGAATAAGGCATCAGACAGGGTATTGGCAATCCCGAAGTCAATCCGATTAGCTTCCTGCCCGTTCAGGTTGGGTTTAGTATAAAGGCAGGTATCCCAGCCCGAATCGAGAATGTGTAGCTGTTGAGTAAGTACACCCAGCGAACCGAAGATGTTCTGCATTTCGCGCCCGAACAGGTCGTTACCCACGCAGCCCGCCACATGGCAGGTGGATACGCCCAACGCCATCAGGTTCTGAACCACGTTGCCCGCAGCGCCCAGAGAAGCCCGGGGCTGGCTCCCCCAGAACACATCCCGGCCGGTTTCCAGCGATTGTTCGCCGGTTTGGGTTTGCAGGGTGAAATATAAATCGAGGGCAAAGTCGCCAATCACACCGACTCTGATGGTTGAGAATCGCCGGAAGAGCGCACTGATTTCGGAAGATGTCATGAACAGACTCGAAGTTAAACTTGCAGGTATAAAGTCGGTTTTAAGGCGCGGGCTACTCACATCGCAAGTTTGTTCGTATACGAAGTAGTTTCACCTTATTTGTTGATTGGGGTGCCTGTTAACAAGTAGTATAGGTTACACGAGCTAAAATTGATGCTTAATAAGTGTCAAACATTGGTTAAATACCGATTGACCACATAAACGAGCCCTCTTTAAATTATACTATTTATAGAATTGGAGTAATTCGGCAGAATCTTCAGAATTACTTCAAGATTGACCAACATTTTTGCCGCATCATGAAGCCAGTGCTCCGCCTTTTATTCGTTCATAGTATTCTTTTTTGGGCTGGTTCGGCTGCGGCACAACAGGCAGCAACGGGCAGTGGTAACCGACTGATGGGGATGGTAATAGACGCCACGACCAGGCAAGTGCTACCGTTTGCATCGGTAGCCGTTATTACGCAGAGACAAGGAAAGGACAGTCTGTTGACCGGTAGCCAGACCGATGAAAAGGGTGCCTTTGCCGTCACCAATTTGCCAGCGGGTGTATTAACCGCCCGGATTACGTTCGTTGGGTATCAGCAGTTGGAACAGGTGATTCGCATCTCGCAGGCGCAAACTGATTTGGGTACGCTGGCCCTGAAACCTGATGCCAGCCAACTGAAGGAAGTACAGGTAACAGGTGAGAAAAGCGGCATCGACATGACTATGGAGAAGCGCACCTTCAATGTAGCCAAAAACCTAACTACCATCGGCGGAACGGCCGAGAATGTGCTTAAGAACGTCCCCTCCATCACCCTCGACGAAAGCGGTAATCCAAGTTTGCGGAATATGGCAACCACGATTTACGTCAACGGTAAACCTACCCAGCTGACGTTGGCCCAGATTCCGGCTAATCAGATTGAGTCGGTTGAGGTGATCTCGAATCCATCGGCTCGTTATGATGCATCTACCTCGGGCGGCATTGTTAACCTGGTGCTGAAGAAAAACCGGCTGCCCGGTTACAACGGACTGGTTAGTGTTGGTATCGGGAATAATTCCCGTTTCGATGGAACGCTCAATCTGGACTGGCGCCAGGGCAAATGGAACCTGACCAGCTTTTACTCCATCAACGCGACCAAAAATCCGGTGACGGGCTATGTGTATCGGACGAACCGGAACGCGGATGGGAGTCCGATAAATTACTTCAATCAAAACACCAACATCAGTCTGAACAATACGTTCCAGAGCGGGCGCATTGCGGCTGACTATGCCCTTAATAAGCGCAATACATTATCGCTGGCGGCAACGCTCGTTGGGGGCGAATTTAATACGGTGAGCAACCAGCCCTACGAGTACCGCTACCTGTCGCAGCGCGTGATTAGCTCCGGCAATCGGAACACCGTGCCGCATAATACCTTTACCAACCTTGGTCTGGAGTTTGACTGGAAACACCAGTTTGCCCGTAAAGGACAGGAGTTGAGTCTGGTTACGTCGTACAGCCGAAACCATCTGTCCAACGCAGCCGACTGGTACACGACGGCATTGAATGCCGAGTCGGGCGCAACCCCGGCGACGTCTCAGCCGGGTTTTCCCGAACGGGATAAAATTACGGGTCGCACCATCGGCGATCAGGTCATTGCCCAACTCGACTACACGCATCCGCTGGGCGATTCGGCCAAGCTGGAAATGGGATTGCGCAGTTACACTTACATCCGTGATCAGCAGTATTTTTTTAACAAGCTGAACAACGATACACAGGCGTATCAGTTACTGCCCAGCTATTCGCAGGACGCCCGGATTGCCGAAGCTGTCAACGCCATTTATGTGCTTTACACGCGCCAGTTTCGCCGGAATATCAGTTTGCAGGCGGGTTTGCGGTTAGAGCAGTCGAGTTTACACGGCACCTCCCGGCTCGACACGACGACGTTTGGCTATAACTATCCATCCGCCAGTGGGCAGAATCTGTTTCAATCCTTTTTCCCCTCCTTTGCCCTTTCGAAAAAGCTGAGTGAAAGCGCCGAAATTGGCCTTAGTCTAAGCCGCAAGGTAGGAAGACCTAATTTCCGGCATTTGTTCATTGGCATTCAGGCGAATGACCGGCAAAATATCACCATCGGCAACCCCGCCGTGCGGCCGGAGTTTGTCAATACGGCGGAGGTCAACTACAACAAGAGCTGGGATAGCCCGTTACTCGGCGCACTAAGCTGGCTGGCTACGGCCTATTACATCTACGAAGACCATACCATCAAACCCTTCACGCGCCCCTCGGCCACTGATTCGTCAGTGCTGGTCACAACGTTCATCAACGTCAAAGCTGACATCCGCTACGGGTTTGATAATACATTAAAGTTCAACATTGGCCCGAACCTGAGCGCGGTGGCTAACCTGAACGTGTTTAACGTAATTCTGCAATCGGTCGATCTGCAAAATCAGTTGGTTTCCTACAATGCCAAGCTGAATCTGACGTATCGATTCCCAGCCGCTATCTCGGCGCAACTAACGGGCACCAATGATGGCAAATCACCCTCGCTGCAGGGCTACCGGCAGGCCGTACGTGGCGTCGATTTTGCGGTTCGGAAAGGATTCTGGCAAAACCGCGCCAGCGTTACGTTCACGATCAACGACATGTTCAACTCCCGCCGGTTCATCAGCATCTACGATCAACCTGGGGCCTACCAGGTGACCATGAACCGCCGGGAGGTACGGTTTTATAAACTGTCAATACAATTGCCATTGGGTAGCGATACCATCAAGCGTAACCAACGTAAAATGGACCGTCCAGACGTAGACTTTAGTAATTAGCCATACCCACTATATCGTACGCATAACCGCTAAACGAATCTGTAGATATCGTTGACTGGTTATGCATTTCCTCATATACTATTCGAGTATTAATTAAGTATAAACTACTTATTATCAACTAATTAACTTAGAGTCAGTGCCCGATATAACTTGGAAATAGTCTATAAGTTTGTTGCTGAAAGAATCAAAACATCGTCGTATTCAGTAATGAACTATGATCTCTTTTGTTAAAAAGATTACGCTGGTTGCCTGTCTGTTGGTTGCTGGTAATGTGTTAGTTATTGCCCAGCCGACTTATTCATTTATTCAGAAAATCAGTCTGCCTACGGGTGAGGGGAAATGGGATTACCTGAAAATGGATGGTGAGTGGGAACGGCTTTTTGTCTCTCACTTCGACGAAGCCCCAGTTTTTCGGATAGACAGGGTATGCCTAGTTTGGTCGGCATTTACCAAACGTAATAAAGCAGATTAAGCAACAAACTGGTAACTCTTACCAGTTTGTTGCTTAATCTGCTTTATTAGTATGAAGTAACTACGCAGAATTAAATTTAGTCATTACCTTACTTAATTAGTTTAGCCTAAAACCCGTTAACCATGAAAAAAAGAACGTTCCTCAAATTATCATCGACCCTAATGACCGCACCTATACTCTCGCCACTTGCTGATCTGGCAGCACCCGAAAAATTAAAAAACTGGGCCGGAAACCTGCAATACAGCACCGATCGGCTGTATGAAGGCAAATCCATTGGACAGGTGCAGGAGCTTGTCAAAAAATACGATAAACTCAAGGTGCTGGGTACGCGTCATTGCTTCAACAGCATTGCCGACAGCAAAGACAATCTGCTGTCATTAAAGGCGATGGACGACGTCATTTCGCTGGATACAAAAGCGCATACCGTAACCGTCGACGCCAGTATGAAATACGGCCAGTTAGCACCTTACCTCGATAAAAAGGGCTTTGCCCTGCACAATCTGGCGTCGTTACCTCACATTTCCATTGCGGGAGCCTGCGCCACCGCTACGCATGGTTCGGGCGTGAAGAACGGCAATCTCTCGACGGCGGTGTCGGGCATGGAAATCGTTACAGCCGCCGGCGATGTTCGCACGCTTTCCCGGGCTAAAGACGGCGACACGTTCAACGCAGCCGTTGTTCACTTGGGGGCACTGGGTGTCGTAACGAAGGTTACGCTCGACATACAACCCACTTTTCTCATGCGGCAGGACGTTTACGAAAACCTGCCAATGGCTCAGCTCAAAGAGCATTTTGAAGCCATCGTTTCGGGTGGGTACAGCGTGAGCCTGTTCACCGACTGGCAGAAAAGCCGCGTCAACGAAGTCTGGATCAAGCGCCGAATCGACAAAGGCGTGAAGCTGGACGCGAAGCCGGAGTATTATGGGGCAACGCTTGCCAAAAAGAATCTGCACCCCATTGCCGAACTTTCGGCGGTGAACTGCACCGAACAGATGGGGATACCGGGGCCGTGGTACGAGCGCATGCCCCACTTCCGGATGGGCTTTACACCCAGCAGCGGTAAAGAATTACAATCCGAGTATTTTGTTCCCCGCAAAAACGCCGTCGAAGCGATCCTGGCCGTGGAACGGCTCAAGGCGCACGTAAGCCCTCACCTGATGATTTCGGAGTTACGAACCATCGATGCCGACAATTTGTGGATGAGCCCTTGTTACAAACAACCCAGTCTGGCTATTCACTTCACCTGGAAACAGGACTGGGCATCGGTCAAAAAGGTGTTGCCGATGATTGAGAAGGAACTGGCTCCTTTTCACGCCCGACCGCACTGGGGCAAGTTGTTTACCATGACGCCTGTGCAACTCCAGTCGCGCTACGAAAAGCTACCGGCTTTCAAGCAGCTGGTTACTCAGTACGACCCGAAAGGCAAGTTTCGCAACGATTTCCTGAATACAACGATTTACGGAATTTAAGCAAGCAACTTGATAAACACCGTTAAAACTCAACTGGGCACCCTGATTTCAGGGTGCTTTTTTATTGCATTATATCAAGACGACTGAAAACGACAAAATAAAGAGAAGGCCATTAAATAAGTATCGATTTTAGTCTGAGTTTAATCGTAAAAAAGAAAAATACAACTCTTTTACCTATTTCTCCAGACGGTTCTATTGTATCTATATATAATTAAAAAATTTAGAATAGGACAATTTTTTATCTGAAAACAAGGCGATTACCTACGACTTATATTGCCATAAGCTTGTTTCCTACTTTTTTGAATAAGCAGGAAAACAAGCCAGCGATTAGCGATATACAACTTGAAAAACTGGTAATCATGAAAACGACCTATACGTTCACATTTGCCTTATTACTTGTATTTTTTCACGTCACTGGCAACACTAAACCCATCAACCCACTGTGGCGGACCGGACAAATACGCTTCTGGAACAAACTGGTTCTGGAGGGCGATTTGGCCTACAACTGGTCGGCGGAGATGGTTTCCTTTCGGCAGTCGGATGGCCGGATGCAAACCTACTCGGCCAATCAGGTTGCCGAATTTAGCTGGTTCGACCAGGAGCAGAATAAACGTCGAAACTTTGTCTCGCTGGCAAGGCCGCTGGACAACGAACGAAGCAGCCAGCGTTTTTTTGAAGTTTGTATAGATGGTCCTTTAACGGTTATTCGGCGGTTTAGAAAGCCGCGTGGGCCGTTTAAACATGCATTTAGCCACCCGGATCATTCGTCTGATCAGCCCACCTTCGCGCAGGATACAGACAGGTTCGATTATTTTGTTTTCGATGCGGGTCGATTGCTGGCGCTAAATAACTTCCACGCTGACATCTATAAACCTTTAATGACCACTTACCACAAGGAACTACGTCAGTATATTCTGACTCATAACATCAATGATCGTGCACTGTCAGGTCGTCTGTTACTGATAGGCCGCTATAACTCAATGGTCCAGTACGATCCAAAAACAGCCTCGAACAAAGATCTCTCCGGGGCAAACGACTAAACATTAACGAAGGTCAACGTGTATCTTTGGCATCCGGCCGTTTCTCTGGTAAGGCCGGGCATCAACTATGTTCAACGTCCCTCAACCTGACCCCGCGCCAATTACCCGTCATTTACGGGCCATGTTTGGCTCACGTTTATTACTGGCCGCCGTCCACCACCTGAACGTCTTCGAGACATTTAGCGCCGGTCCGCTCCCCCTCGCCGACCTGAGCCGTCAACTTGACTTGAACGAACGGCCAGCTATGACGCTCTTTCCGGCCCTCTGTGCTATGGGACTGCTTCAATGGGACGAAAACGGACGGCTTGCCCTCACAGAACTGGGCCGTTTTCTGACAGTTGACCACGTACCGAACCTGACGGGCTACACGGGTCTGGAAAAAGACGATCCGGGAGCGCTCGAAATGGCTGTTCGGCTCAAAAACGACGGTCCGCTCCAGACCGATGATGGTATTTCATTCGTGAAAGAAGGCGAAGGGCCATCGCCCATGGACGACCCGGAGTTATCCCGAAAATTTACGCTGGGTTTGGCCGGACGCGCCCGGCACCTGTCGCCCCTTGTGGCGGCAAACTTACCGAAGCGCGAAGGCCACCTGCTCGACGTAGCCGGAGGAACCGGCTTTTATACCTACGAGTGGCTACTGGCCAACCCTACCTCCACGGCCACCCTGTTCGACCGGCCAGCCGTACTGGCGGTAGCGGCCGAACTGCTGGACGAATTCAGCCAGAGCGGTCGGCCGGGAGCGGCACAGGTAAAGGGTCGGGTTACATTCCAGCCGGGTGATATGCTGACGGACGAGCTTCCACAAACGGATATTCTGTTAGCAGCCAGCCTTTTCCATGACTGGCCAACATCTACCTGCCAGCTACTGGCCAACCGCTTTGCGGCCGCGCTTCGACCCGGTGGTGAACTGTGGGTACACGATGCATTTCTGAATGATACGCTGGATGGCCCGCTGGCAGTTACCGATTATTCAGCCCAGTTATTTTGGGGAACCAAAGGCCGGTGCTACAGCCGGACCGAGTACCGGGCCTGGTTTGCCGAAGCTGGTTTGGAACCAACCCCGGCAACCATTCCGACTCAGTTGGATTATAGCTTAATCTGGGCACGCAAACCCCTTTAGGATTAGCCCAATCCGGGAATCACGTTCAGCAAACTGCGGCCCTTTGTAGCCACGGCTTCGTTGAACTGATCGGTAATCACATTTTTTATGATCTCGCTGCGGTCTTTCTCCCCGCGCACGAGGGCTTTGGCAAATTCGATGGCCTGATCCGTCGTGATTTTTCCGGGCATGGGCGGCTCGTTGGCGTCGACAATAGCATCGACAACGACCGGGCCGTCGTGCGCCATCGCCTGCCGGATTATGGCGTCGGCATTTTTCGGATCGTCGATGGTGAAGCCGGTTGCCCCACAGGCTCTGGCGTAGGCCGCAAAGTCGATGGAGTGTAGATCGACGGCAAATTCGGGGTTACCCTCCATCACAATCTGCTCCCATTTTATCTGTCCATAGGAGTTATTGTGGAAGATAAACACCTTGATGGGCAGCTTATATTTGACCGCCGTAGCCAGCTCGCCCATCAGCATGGTAAAGCCGCCATCGCCCACCAGTGCCACCACCTGCTTGCCCGGATGCGCCACTGAGGCTGCAATGGCATAGGGCAATCCGGAAGCCATGGTAGCCAGCAGTCCCGAGGTAGAAAACTGCATAGTTCCCCGCATCTGAATGTGTCGTGCGGCCCAGGTTGTGTTGTTGCCGCAGTCGCAGGTAATAATGGCGTCGTCGTTGAGGAGCGGGCTAACGAGGTGCGGCACCACCTGTGGCTTCATGGGCATGACCTCCTGGGTTGCCCGCTCGGTGAGCAGCTCGTTCCAGTGCGTCATACGCTGCTGTGATTTCTCCAGAAAACTCTGGTCATCTTTGCGCTTGATCAATGGCAGTAATGCCTGCAAAACAGCCTTACTATTGCCCATTAGCCCAATTTCGACCGGCGTTCGTAGTCCAATATGCGCCGGATCGATGTCAATCTGCACGGTACGCGCCTGACCCGGTTTCGGGAAATATTCGAGATACGGAAAGCGCGTACCAATCATAATCAGCGTATCGCACTCCTGCATGGCATCCTGCGACGGGGCGGTACCCAGCAAACCCAGACCACCCGTTGTATGCGGGTCCGTATCGGGCACAACACCTTTGCCCAATAAAGCTTTGATAATGGGTCCGCCAACGGCATCGGACAGGGCCAGCACTTCGTCGCGGGCATCCAGACAACCCCGCCCGGCGAAGATAACCACCTTCTCACCGGCGTTGATCAACTCGGCGGCACGGTGCAGTTCGTGGACATCGGGCACGACGTTGTGGCTTACCCGCGTCGCGCTACTATGATTAGGTACGTTAGGCTGCGAGCGGATGTCGTCACTTACGGTCCATTCCTGGTAATCTTTCGGGAATGAAATATGAGTTACTGTACGCTGTCCCATCGACGTACGAACGGCCTGATCGAGGACATTTACGACATGGTCGGGACCCATTACGCGCTCATTATAGGCGGCCACATCGGCAAACACCTTCACCAGATCAACATCCTGCTGGTAAAACGTACCGCTGACATCGTGGGCCGTATGCCCCGTAATGGCCAATACGGGCTGCGAATCGTACTTGGCATCGTAGAGACCGTTGAGCAGGTGAATACCGCCACAACCCGATGTAGCCAGACAAACGCCCAGCTTACCGGTAAATTTCGCGTAACCACAAGCCATAAAAGCGGCTGCTTCTTCATGCCGCACCTGAATGAGCTGGATCTTATCCTGCCGTTTACGCAGCGACTCATAAATACCGTTGATGCCATCGCCGGGAAGGCTGAATATGGTATCGACACCCCATTCCAAAAGTCGTTCGACCAGCAGGTCGGCTCCTGTTTTTGCCATAATACGTGATGAAAAGAAAACGAGTAAACCCAGGCTTCCAACCACAACCGATCGACAGTCGAACCGCGAAGCCTGTACGTTTTCAACCACCCGCACACCATTGGTGTTTGATAACAGACTGAATATTAATAAATCTTAATGAGCGTACGGTATATACGTAAACGGCAACCACCTTATGCCTGCCACTCTATCCGGTAACATTTCTTGACCCACTCGCGCAACTCCGACTGGCCGGTTTCCGTATTGTACGAAACTCTAAACGGCTTTATCTTATGAAACTCCCACTACAGCTACTCCTGGCGCTGACACTATCAGTATTCTCCTGCAAAAAGGCATCTGATAACCTTATCCCCGCCACTGCCACACCCACCTTTGATGTAAAAGGGGTTATGGCTACCGGTAGTTGGACGGTTGGCAGTTTCCGACAACGGACAGAAGATAAATCGTCCGGTTTTAAAGGAATCACATTCGTTTTTTCTGCCGATGGCACGGTCACCGCTACAGAAAACAACAAGACAACAAAAGGAACGTGGGTTTACTCACCGGCGGTGACGTATTATGGTGGAAATGGCCTATCGTCTTTAACCATCAATATAGGAACATCGAAACCGTTCGATCTACTGAACGCAACCTGGAATATTAACGCAGCTTCGACCACCTCGGGCTTAAAACTAGACAACAAAGAGCCCGCCGAAGACGAGCATGTGGAATTTGTGAGACTATAAGCCAGGAGCACTTAGCTGTTTTTTTTGAACACGACCCGTTGCAGGTTGTCGACCGAGTAGTTCGTAACGCCCTGACTTGGCTCGGGCTGTTTCTTCCCGGATGTTACCTCAAAAATAAGCCTGTCGCCTAGTAACTCATAAGTCGATGTCAGGACAATTCCCTGTGTTTCGAAGACGCTGTACAGCTTGTTCCCGAACAGGTAATCGGCTAACACGACCCCGTCTCCTTCGTCGGTAACGTATTCGTGTTTAGCGGCATCTTTCAGGCGCAGCGTGTAATCTTTGACGACCGGCATTTTACTAGACAGATACTCGGTTTTCCAGGCCCAGGCTTTTCTTGGTTCGGCGACTGTTACCGTCAGGCGTACCGGAACACTGTCTTTAAGTGTGCCTTTGCTATATATGTGCATGGTGCCTGTCCAGGTACCCACGCAGGCATCAGCAAAAGCAGACTGTGCCCGGAGTTGGTAGCTGAGTACCAGACTGACAATGAATATGAGGGCAAATCGTGTCATAGAGGCAGGACGGTTAAGCGGATAAATCGGACAGGGCAGTAAACAGACCGCCGGCAATAAGGGCATCAATGCACTTTCCCATAGGCTTTTTCGCCTGCTTCCACGGCAACGGATAGCGTGTTATTTTGGGGGGGAATCGGGCAGGGATACCCTTCCTGAAAGGCACAATAGGGATTATAGGCTTTATTAAAATCGATGGTTACGCGGCCGTCTTTGATATCGCCTGTTCGCAGGTCGATGTAGCGGCCGCCCCCGTAGGTTTCTTTACCCGAGGTGGCATCTTTAAACGGCAGGAACAGGTAATCGCGGTATTCGGGCATCCGAATTACGTTCAGATTCCGGTACAAAGTCAATTGTTGTTTTTGGCCGTTCAATACGAAGGTCAGCACCGCATAGGCCACGTGCGACCTTGTCTGTCCATTGTACGTTGGCATCTCGAACGGTTCGGCATTAGGTATCCGCTCCGCTGTAGCTATCACCCGATAAGTGGAATCGGGCGAGTAAAACTGCACATAGGCCAGGTCGGCCTCAACCTTGATTGGCCCTCCTGCCGACGCCATCAAGTCTTTTTTATACGTTTCGCGATGCCGGGCAAGCTGCTCGGCAAAAGGCGTTTGAGCAACAGAAACCGTCGTTAGAAATGAACTCAGTAGAACGAAGAGAAAACGCATAGCCAATCAGTTAATCACGTACTCCCGACCGATGGCAGGAAAAGCACAAAGATACAGTCTGAAAACATACTAGCCTCAGCTATAACTGCCGTCCCCCCGCACACCTCCGAACTGATCGGCGACATAGCGCTTGTATACTTTACCAATGGATAACTCTTTCAGACCGATCCAAATGGTGTCTGCTTCCATCCGGTCTACATACATCGTGTTTACGATATTCGACCGGCTAATACGAACAAACTGCCGTTTTGGCAAACGCTCCTCCGCTTCTTTCATGGTCAGGCGGGTCACGTAGGTTTTCGATTTGGTAATGACTTTCAGGTAATTCTCTAAACTTTCGATATAATGGATATCGGCGTGCGGAATCATCTGCCGGTCGCCCCCGACCATACATGAGAAATAGTCCGTTTCTGCTGAGGCAAGCGGGAGCAGCACCACTGGTCGCCCGCCATCTTTCTGATGCGTCCCCAAGAAGCGATACGTGACATAAACGCCCAGCCCGGTAAGGGTGTACACCCAAAAATTAACCAGATACGGTAATGACCGGGATATATTAAACTGGGTCAACAGAATAAAATTCAGGTTGAACGAGCCCAGTGTCATAAGCAGAAAAAGCCATCCAAAATAAACCGCTTTTCGACCTTGCAGGAACTGGCGCTCAAACAGGATTCGGTTGTGAAAAACGATCCACCCATATAAAAGCACCAGGTATAGATAAGGCGATAGCTTGGCAAATCCCGGCCGCTCACCGATGGCATACAGATCGCTCAGGTAGTGAACCAGCAACAGCCCCGTCAACCCCAGCAGGTTGCGCACAACAAAATGGTTCAGGAACTGACTCGGTTTCATTCAGGCAAATTACAACCCGAACGATAGAACACCAGCAGGAACGTGACAAACGGCTTTTGTCACAGACAATGGCACCCGGTCACTCAATCCTTGCGGTAGCTGCGGCAACAAGCCACTTTTGAGCATCCTCCGGCAAACATCAACATCCGGACGCTCGTTTATGCAAACGCTTCATACGCTTACCATTCTTACGCATGTCAGCTTTGGGACCCTTGGGCTATTCCTTGGTCTGCTGGCGTTGGGCTATCGGAATAAATCCCGACAACATATCCGTTACGGACGCTATTTTCTGTACACCCTGACGGTCGTTGTCGTTACGGCATTCATCGGCATTCTTTTCTTTCGGTCCAGTTCCTTTTTGCTCATGCTTACCCTACTCGGTGGCTACGTTGGGTTTTCCGGTTACCGAGCCGTTCGGCTCCGCGAGCGGCAGACTACTCCGCTGGATGTTTCAATTACGCTAATCGTGCTTGTGGCGAGTGGCCTATACCTGCGGAGGCTACAGGCAGGAGACATCAACTGGTCTCCGGCCGTCGTCTACCCAACACTTTCCGCGCTGATGTTGGTGACTGGATATGATTTAATAAAGCATTTCTGGCTCTACAAACGGCTCAGAACATGGTGGCTTTATGAACACATTTACAAAATGCTATCGGCCTATAGCGCTGTTCTATCGGCCTTTTCGGGCACGGTACTTCCGCAATTCAAACCTTATAGCCAGATTCTGCCGTCGGTACTCTGCGTAAGCGCCATCCTCTACTTTATCCGAAAACAATCCCGAAGGCCTGCTGCAAATACAGGTTACGCACAGATACGCACCCGCGACAGGCGGATATCCGACCGATTTAACTGACGCTGCATTTCGGCGAAAACACAGTCAATAGCTTCGTCCGGATCGTTGGCCGAAACGGACAGATCTTCATCCAGACGGAGGTTTTGTTTCATCTCATCCAGTACGTCGAAGACGACCCGGATCAACTGTTTCTTTTTAGTAGCCATAGTAGTAAGGAAGTTAATTCTGTTCAGCCATTGCCGACAGCCCAAAATTAACACCTGACTACTATAGTTGTATTATATATAGCAAAATAATATCATAAACAGGCTGACCGGTCCGGTCCCTACGTCACTAGCTACCTATGTATGTTGGCTTCCTCTTCCCAAAAGGCACATAAAGTCTGCTTGAGCGAAAAAATCAGTCCGTAACAGGCCAGTTGGTGCCGGTACGACTTGTACTGCGCCACTACCTGCGGGAAAGACCGCAAACAAGCCGAAGCAAATGCTGACACATCCAGCAGCGACAGCACATCGCCATTGGTCAGGACTGCCCAGTCGTGCTGGCTAAGCTGTGGTTCTTCTACCGTGTATTTCTGTCCTTCAGCATCCACACCGGCTTGCAGATAATGTCCGTAAGCCGCCAGCAGAAACGTTAATGACGATACGTCTTTACCTTGCTGGAGCCGGTCAAGCAGAATGGGAATAACCAATGACGAGAACTTGGAAGCCCCATCCCGGCACAATTGATCCAGCGGAAGATTTTCGTCCGAGTTAGCCAAATAGGCCATGAACGAGTTGATATCGTCTTCCAGACTGATGGAAAGAGGAACTTTGGATTTAGCCGTTGTTGCTAGAAAAGCCCGTACATACGCACTAATAAAATTGTCTTCCATAGCTTCGTGTACGGTTCGGTACCCGGCCAGAAATGCCGGATAAGCCAGTACGCTGTGGGCCGCCTTCAGGCTGATGCCATCAGGCAATTCCGTCGATACTTCCTGAATGGTTGTGAACATACGGATTCGATGATTAAAGTTTTTGAGTCAATTGAGGGATGTGCCACATAGGAATACCGCGATGAAGCGCGGGCAGACTAGCCCACGTCAGTTCTTCATCGCGTTCAGGTTCGGACACGATTGTTTATCCTAACCCTACGAAGTGGCTGGCCGGTACCGGTCTCAGACCGGTAATCCATGCGTCGTGGCTGCCTGTTGGAGACAGGCAATTACGCAAACAGGAAAAAAGGTGCTTACAACTAGCTCCGGGCAATGCCGCTCCGGTTACTAGGCAAAGAAACTGGGGCGTCTGAACGTACCCGCTGGTTGCCAGCTAGCATCCCGACGGCGCAACGACTGGGCAATCGTAATGATTTGATCGGCCAGTTTACCCTGCTCTTCAATGGTTCCCGTCGTGTAGATCTGCTGACGGCTGGGTTCCCATTCGAACAGTTCCGTTTTGTCATCGTAGATACCGATGGGTACTCGTTTTGTGTTTGTTGACAGATTTTGCAAAAGAGACACCGCTTCCGCATGGGTAGAGGCCCCAATGTGATGGTACTGTCCTTTAAGCATATATAAAACTGAAAAACGATTCATGGTTGTAGTCATTAATGTTTGTCGATGCTGGCTTTTCATCCACGATCCGCATTTGGCAGGATAAAGCCGCTTTTTGTTTTTACTCTTCTCGTCGAACTACCGGTTAGTAACCAGAAATGAACCACCAAATGGTGTCTGGGTACGACTCAGTGCTTCAAACACATCCGCATGTTGGGCGATGAATGCCAATACAGATTTCTGCAACGACGCGCGCAGGCCCGTTATGTCTCTGTGTCCGATGCTATTATATATAGGTTCCATTTTTTCTCGCTTGTTTAGGGTCCGCGCTGGAGAAGTTTTCGTTCTGATCTCCTCTTGCCGTCGAACCGGATTCATTTCATTTTGATGGAATCGGCGGGCTACTTCTCCCAACAATTCCCAGCACATTTTCCCTGATTCGCGCTGTAAGCTACTCGTACTAAGGCTGTTCACGCTACAGGTATTTCAGCTATAAAACCCCTGCATAGCCGGATTGGTTTAAACGTTTAAACGCCAGACGGCTAAAATGACTAAAGTTCTTTATATTCCCCCGTAAACAAATAAGAATAGTACAAATAACGTCACATTTATATTGATTTTTTGTGATTTTACGGCGGTTAGTAAAGTAGTCTAAACAAGGTCAATGTTTAAACGATTAAATTATTAATTGGCTTTTTCTTATGTTTGCCAGCTATGACTAAAAAGACATCATTGAAAGATATTGCCCAAACGGTGGGTGTTTCAACCGCCCTCGTTTCGTATGTGCTTAACAATCAAAAAGAAAACAGAATAAATAAGCTGGTGGCTAAAAGGATCAGGGAAGTGGCCGAAGAACTGAACTACCGGCCTAACCAGATTGCTAAAAGCCTCAAAACGAACAAGACATACACCATTGGGCTAGTCGTAGCGGATATTTCCAACCCATTCTCTTCGTCGCTCGCTCGTATTATTGAAGATGAAGCTGATAAATTCAATTATACCGTGCTCTTTGGCAGCTCGGACGAAAAACCTCAGAAGGCCCAGAAGCTCATTTCGGCACTGCTTAACCGGCAGGTCGATGGATTACTGATTTCTCCGCCGGAAGGCTACGAGCCACAACTTACTGAATTACAGAACCAGGGCATTCCCTTTGTGCTCATCGACCGGTACTTTCCTGACCTTAAAACCAATTATGTAGCTCTGGACAATTCCGAAGCGATTCACAAAGCCGTTCAGCATCTGCTCGATTCCGGTTATGAGCGAGTGGGTATGGTTACCTTCCACACAAGTCTGTTTACGATTAATGAGCGTAAACGCGGGTATTTAGCAGCCCTCAAAGAGAACAAAATCCCGTTTCGTAAAACCTGGCTAAAAGAATTACCGATTGATGCTTCCGGGCCAGCGATTGCCAAAGCGGTCGACGATCTGCTCAGAGGCCAGAAACCCGTCGACGCTATTTTGTTTGCGTCCAATACCCTCGCTCTTTACGGCCTGCAACAGATCAACGCCCTACAATTGACCGTCCCCGAACAGGTCGCCGTCGTGAGCATCGACCAGGCCGAATCGTATAACTTGTTCCGGACCCCAATTACCTATATCAGGCAACCCTTGCTGGCAATGGGTCAACTGGCCACTAAAATTCTATTGGAGAGCATCAAAAAAAATAACACCACCACGCAGGTCAATCTGGAAGGCGAACTGGTAATACAGGAATCGACTCGGCCGGTTAACGGATGATGGAATACCGACCGGGCCAGTCGGTCGATTGGAATCTGATAGCGCTTACACCACATACATTGTTTACCGGCTCCCGGAAACAGCCATCGAATCCAGTTTACCGTTTCAAAAATTCCTGTAGGCGTAGTGTGCCGTCGCCCAGCATAATTTGCTGAGCCGAATAGGCCTCCCGAAAGCTTTTGAAATTTTCGACGGTATAAGGCATAGTCATGGGGGCAAAATGAGCGGTTCCAATGGAGCTACCTTCAGTGAGCAGACGGGCTTCGAGCTGGTCGGCCCGGCCGAGTGCCGTTTGACCCATTCCGCCCTGAGGAGCCGTTGCCCCGGCGAAAATCAAGACATTATTGGCTTTATTATAGAGAAATTCTGTGCCCAGATTAGGGGTGTTGTCAATAGCGGCTGTATTGCAGGAATGTTCAAGCAAAAAGACAGGTTTGATAGCTGCCCGGCGGGCATAGTTTACATCAATCAAAATACTTCCCCACTCGTTAAAACTACCAAACGAAACCGTGTTTCCATGCGCTCCGATGCTGGCAACGTCATATTTATTGGTGAGCATTTCCTGTTCATAGCTTACCTGCGAGGTCGGAAACCTGGCCAAATCGCCCAGTGTATTGTCGATACCTACGTAAAAGTTACCACGCTTTGCCAGAGCTGTATAATATTCGTCGCGGATAATCTTGTACTGGCTGGCATACAGGGCCTCTGTCGTGATTCGGCTGCCCAGGACAGGCTTAATGAACCCCTTCTGAAGTTGAGTTACCTGCGTTCGGTAAGCATGGTTTTTAGTCAGATAGTCCCGAATGGAGGCAATGGTTTGGGCTTTGCTCTGGTAAAAAGGCAAAATGGACGTCCAGATTTCAGTTTCGACCCGCCCCGTGTGTGCATCAATGGCCATGTTTGCGGGTTGACCGGCATTCGTAAACTGCCCATCGAGGTCCATGTAAAACTGCATCGAAAGTCCCCGGTAGGGTGTCGACGGCGGGTAGATATATTGAGCGGATGGGATGGGCGTTTGTCCAACAAAAAGCACCCCTTCCAGTCGGGGCGTCAGGTCCGTAAAATAGGTCTGAATTCGTTTTCGTAAATCAATAGGTTGCTGTTCAAGCCTGGGATGCATAACGACCCGGTATCCATCATTGACCATGTCGTTGAACCAGACATTAAGCGATTGGTGCAGGTCTTTTACCAGCGTTGTGTCCAGTACTACTACTACAGATTGCTGAAAGTTTCCCTGCGGATTTATCCGTACTTCTTTTTGTAGGGATTTTTTATTGCCTTGCGCATCAGAGGCAGTCAGGGTGATATAATAAATCCCCATTTGAGCATACTGGTGTGTAGGTTCCGCTTCTCCGGAAACAGAGCCGTCACCAAAATCCCAGACGTATATGGTAGCATTTTGGGAGCTATTTTTAAAGCGTATGTTGGTATTCGTTACATATTTCTCCGCGCTATAGGAGAAGTCAGCCTCAACGGGCAAAACCGGCACGGACGGCGCTGGCGTATCCTTTGCAGGCTGACATTGAACCAGGCCGAAGATCGCCAGAAAGGAACACAATACAACCACCAAGTGGCACTTGTTGACTCGTAAAAAATAACAATACGTCATGTCTATAACAGCTTTATTAAGGTAACCCTGGTTGTCTACTTGCTCAGGTTGGGTGGCCATTGCCGGAACAGAGGAACATCTCCACACCGCATTAAAATAGAAAAGCAGTCCCCTGATCTATCTTTTCAGAAAGACGCTCACTTTCGGGTCTGATTGATTTTGGTGGGTAAGTCATACGCCCAATCGAGGATATGTCGCATCCGGGTGCGCTGGTCGAAGGTGAAGCAGCCCGAACTCGGTACGCCATAATCCATGATATTCGTCCCCAGAAATTTCACACCCGAACAAGCGTTGCGAACAATACCTTTGTTGACCTCTTCGAACAAAAAAACGGGTGTATCGGCGCAGTAATCCAGATCCTGATTACAGTTACCCTCCTGAAAGACGTGTAAAAGCGACAGGCAATGCCCCAGTTCGTGCGCAAACGCCGGAAAATAATTGACCGGGTCTATTCGGAAATCGCCGGGCCAATACACACCATAGCTTGTTTTGGCAGAGGAGGCTATACCTGTGCCTACACCTTTCAGCGGTTTATCAGCCGGAAGCGTTGGGTAGGCTCCATTGGCTGCGTTAGGGTACTGGGAATTGTATAAAAATACGTTCAGGTACTTGGTCGGGTTCCACGACGCTGCGAGTGCATTCTTCACGACAAGCGGGTCGGAGCCGGTTCCATACAGGGTGGGGTCGTCCGAGACCTTATCGAGTCCTTTCTTAGGCAATGTCCGGCCAGTAGGGTCGGTGTCGGCCAGATAGAACTCAATATAGGTATTGACCGTATTCGGATCGCGTTTGGGCGAGGTGTCATCGTAAAGTGCACCCGCATAGAGCTTGTTGACATAATCGATCATCTGCTGCAAATCGGCAGTGGTCCAGGTGTCGTTTTTATACATCAGGTGAAAAACCAATGGGATACGAACAACCTCAAAGACGGCGTCTTTTCGGGCATTCACGACCAGTGTATTGCTCGAAATACCGTAGCCTTTTGCCTGAATTTCGTGCAGTCCCTCGGCGGTTGTTTTAAAAACTGACGATGTTAGTTCGGAGCCGTTGTCATACAGCTTGACGGCGCTGGCTGCCGGAATGGGATTCCCGGCTTTATCGTACAGCGTGACCTCAAAGGCCAGCGCCGACTTCCCGTTGGCAAGCATCCCGAGCATACCACCTGCCAGACCGTCTTTCAATTTCAGCTCCAGCCGATATTCAGGATTTTCCTTTACCGTCAGGGACTTAGTCATTCTCTGACTGCCGCCGGGTCCGGTAGCGGTTAGCGTTACGGTAAACGTTCCCTTTTGGTGAAAAATATGTTTGGGCGATGCCTCTGTAACGGGCGTGGTACCGTCGCCAAAGTCCCAGGCGTAGGCAGTCGCGTTTTGGGATGTGTTAGTAAACGTCAGAGCGGCCGGGGCATAATACTCTCCCTCGGCGAAGGCAAAGCTGGCTACGGGCGCGGGTTTGGGCTGTGGATCAGGTTCTGTTTTCTGGGCACAGCTTACCAAAGCTATCCAAAGGGAAAAGTACAGTTTTTTTTTCATGACAACGCACAGTTACGATTACCTCCCCAACCTATATATGGATTGATAGACCGGAAAATGAGTGAATAGAAGCGGAATTAGTAAGACGAAACTACCAGTGACAAACAAGCTTGTCAGTGAATACGTAACAAATGGTCACTTCAGCGAACTACTGGTCGTTTTGCCAAATAACTGGCTAGTGCCCAAACCACTTCCAGAGCTTTTCGACAAGGCTACCCGATTGACTGATGTTGGCCTGAGCGCTGTTGTTCAGGTAATGGCGCAGCTCCTGCCCGCCCCGACGCGATGCATACCGGACACTGCCATCGGTAAGGGTTACGCTCAGCTCGGCGTGGTTATAGCGTCGGACATACGCCAGATTCACGATCTCACTCTGACTGATGGGAAAGAAGTTGTAATCCTTGACCAACAACTCACTGTAATGCCCAAGATTACGCATAGCCGCCAGCCGGGAGTTGTTGGTCAGGAAAAACCAGGTTACCGTGCCGTCGGCTTCGCAACGCATCAGGTCTTTTATGTCGACGAACTCAATAATGCCGCGTGCCAGATGCAGAGCTATGCGGCCCGTATCGCGCGGGGCTCCTTGTTGAAGCAGCGTCAGCATAAACTCAACCTGTTGCCGGTATTGCTGTTTATGCAGTTGTTGCCCCGCCTTTTCAATAGCCCGGCAGAGCTTTTCGGGATCGATGGGTTTATTCAGGAAATCAATGGCCGAGTACTCAAAAGCCCGCGTAGCGTACTCATACCGGGCTTCACCCGTCAGAAAAATCACGTCAAAATCCAGGTTATCGGCCTGTTGTAAGCGGCTCAGTATATCGAAACTGGTTCCTCCCCGAATGCCAATGTCCAGAATAAGAAGGCTGGGGCGTTGTTGCATAATCAGGTCAAAGCCACTGTCAACACTATCGGCATCGCCGAGAACGTCCACCTGTGGGCAATACCGCCTTAACATGTTCTTCAGATTGACCAGGTTGTCAGGGACGTCTTCAATCAATACGGCTTTGATGGGTAGCATAAAAGTTAAAAAATTAGGTGGATAGTTTTTAGGCTTTTGGTGTGTAATTAATAATAAGATCGACCAGGGTTCCTCCAGCTGGCCGGTCGCTGGTTGTCAGGCTAATATGATACCCCATCTGATTTAACAGCTCGATGCGTTTTTTTACCAGTCCGCTTCCCCTCGATACATACGGTTTGATGGAGGTGGCCTGCTGCCGCCGGGCGCCCTCCCGCCCAACGCCGTCGTCGTCAATTTGAATACACAGCCGGTCGTCGTCTTCCGGCCAGATGCGGATGCTCAAGTGGCCGCTCGTTTCCTTATACAGCAAGCCGTGTTTAATGGCGTTTTCGACGAACGGCTGTATCAGCATGGGCGGTATGGACCACATGCTCGTTACAAGTGTTGGAGCCACGTCGAATGCGTATGTGAAGCGGTCGCGGTATTGCAGGTGCTCGAACTCGACGTACATCTGTAACATTTCCAGCTCTTTATCCAGCTTGACTTCCGTTTCAGCCGACCGGCTCTTGGGCATTTCGGAGCGAACGGACGATTCCAGAAACCCCCGGATAAGTTGCGCCAGCCGTAACAACCCCCGATTAGCCTGCTCAAGATCGTTGGTCAGGATCATCCGCTGCAGCGTTCCGAGCACATTGAAAACAAAATGCGGGTTAAGCTGGGCCTGTAGCGTTTGTACCTGCAGGAATAGCAGTTGCTGCTCCTGTTGCTGCAGACGAAGGCTACTCTGGCGGCTTCGGAAGTAAACATAGCCCAAGGATACCATCAGCAGGCCTATAATACCGGCCGCCAGATATGGGAACATGGGCCATTGCCAGACAGGCAATGACACCCGGAACCGAAGCCGTGCCACAGCCTCGCCCGATTCAGTGAGGTCGCCGGTTTGCGTTTTTAATTCGATGGTGTGTAAGCCGGGTGGCAAATTGGTAATGGTAACCTGATTGTTGGTTTGCCAGCTACTCCAGTTGTCGCTGATACCCGGAATACGGTAGCTGAACTGCGTGCGTAAGGGCTTGTTGACCCCGATAGCCTCGAAGCCAACGGCCAGGGTATTCTGCCTATAAGCCAGTACAGCCACCGAGTCGGGGGTTCGGCGCCGGAAGGGTATCCGTTTGGTATTTACGGATGTAAAATAGGTTCGAACAGGGTTGGGCGACAGGTTCAGACGCCTGGGGTCAATCTGGGCCAGCCCGGTACCGGTAGACAGCCAGACGATCCCTTTGGCGTCCTTGAAAACTCCCTGTTCTACAGGTTCGATACCCAGAAATCCGTTTCGGCTTGTAAAAAGCTGAAACGTCACTTTCCCCGTAGCGTAAAATATCGCTAAATCGAGGATATATATATTTTGTGAATCAGTAATTAACAGGTGAGTAGCATCGAGAGGGGTCACGTTATAAATGATGTTCTGCAAGAGGTTTGTTTGCAGCGCGATAAAGGCATCTTTTTGTTGATCGAAATACAAACAACCGCCTTCGCCGGTACCCAGCCAAAGCGTACCCCGCGCATCCCGACACATACTTAGTATACCTCTGGCGGGGAGTTTTTTGCTTAACGGCGGATACTGCCTGGTTACCTTAGTGTCGAAATTATAATGCGTCAGTCCAGTGCTCCCGATCCAGTAGTTGCCCCGCTTGTCTTCCAGAGCGGATATATAGGGGCCGGGCATCAGACCGCCTTTTTCTGTCAATGAGCGGACAACCCGATAAGGTGGCTTTATCGAATAGAAGTCGACTTGTTTTACCCGGGAGGCAAGCACCAGGTTGCGTTGTGCGCCATTTAGTAAGTAGACAACCGGGTTATCGGTATCCGTTTTGGTCTCAATGCGGCTAAAGGTGTTGCCATCACCATGATGTAACATATGCGATCCGTAACTAATCCAGAGCGCCTTCCGGTTATCAAGCACCGAGGCCGATTCCTCCCAATGACTAGTAAAACCAGGATCGTGCTGCTTCACCAGTTGTTCGTAGCCCGATACCCTGCTCAGGTTGCCATCCTGTAGCTGTTGGATGGGGCCGGTACTATTAACAATCCAGAATACTCCTGGAGACCGCTCAAGAACAGCGCGGGGTGCCGGTATTGTCTGCTCAGAGAAATACCTTATTCCGTTCGTAAATACCCGAAGCAGCCCTTTTCTTGTCCCAATCCAGTAGCTGATTCCGTCGGATGTGGCATGGAGTAATTCACTCCCGGCCATCAGCAGGAAGGAATGTCGACTACCTCGCTCCAGCAGATAAATATTCCCCTTATGGCTGTACACATAATCGAAGGGCACCGTTTGCAGAACCTCAACCGTAGCAGCCCTTAGTTTCAGGAAGGGTACATAGTTGGCCCCCTGCCGGTAAAGAATCAATCGGCTTTTATCCGGCAATTCACCACCAAGAATACTGTATCCGTTCGTCTCCGCTGTATAATTGGGAGTCGGCACCCCCGACAATAACATAAGGTCTTTGGCAACCGGGGTTAGTTTTCCATTGTCCAGTAAAAAAAGGCCTTGTTTTTCGAAGGAGATATACAGCTGTTTGCTGCGTTTATCCGAGATTAATCCCGTCGGCTTCCACCCGTTGGGTACCACCCTGGTGGTCTGCCAGGCCGATTTGACCAGTTGCGTAAGCTGATGATCGGGATAGGTCAGGGCAAAAAGCTGATCATGGCTATCAATGGCTATCGTGCCTGGGTCGATGAATCGTTCATGATGGAACGAGACAAGCGTATCCCCATCGAACCGGACAACTCCCCGCAGAGAGGCAATCCATACATTGCCTTTACGATCTTCCACAAAGCCACCGATGTAGCTGCTGCCTACGCCATCGCGGGTACGGAAGTTTTTGAACTGTTCGCCATCAAACATTGAAAACCCATTTCGCGTACCGATCCAGATGTAGCCACGGCTATCCTCAAATACCCGGAGAATCTGCATCTGCGGCAGTCCGTCGTGGTTGGTATACCGTGTAACGGGGTACTCCTGCCCGAATGTCAATATACTCTGAAGCCCAAAAGCCATCAACAACAACCAGCGCAGCATCGTGTAAGCGTATTTTTTCGGAACGGTAGGTAGGCAAGTTAGTAAGGAGCAACGCTGAGAATCGGGAAAAGCAACAACCGGCCGATTTGCCAAACAACTGGCATAAAAACGATACATATCCGCTTATCACTCTGCTTAGACGGGCGCCCCCTGGGCCAGGTTTCGGTTTAGGCTGATTTTTATGGGCCGAGCATCAACTACCTCCCTCTCGCAGCCATGAGTTTATGCGTACGTGCAGCCCGATTGCCCAAAGCCAAAATGACTGAAAAACAAAATCCCGGCCCTGTTACCACAGCCGGGAGCGTATAACTTCAATATGTCTGTTTATTAACTGCTACACGATATGCATTCTTCAGGGTAATCCAGCGAACAGGTCATGGCTGCATGCTGCTGTTCGAGGGACGTTACCAAAGAAAACTGCCTTGGACTCCCTAATCCGTTGCCTTTTACTTGGTCAATTCTTTCGGTAACCCATATTTTCGTATCAGTTCCTTAGCTTGCTCATTTTTCTGAGGGAAGAAAACACTGTCACCAAAAACTCGAGCCAATTCCGGATTTTCGGCTACGACAAGGTTGTTACACAAAGTCATCTTATTGTCAGTTCCAGCTTTCATAAGCGAAATATACTGATTTGTCGTCTATGTATGACAAACGCCTGATAGTTCTTGTTTCGTTCAAATAGATACCACTGTCCATTATCCAATCTATATAATATGTGATTCTCTATTATCTCTGTATAAAATCGATTCAATCCCATTTAGTACTGTCTGGTGCGCGAATCGGTACTACCGGTTGCATAAACAGTAGCCAGTGGATAAGTAGACAAAAAATCAAGTGTAGCTCTTGCCACCGTAGCCAATACTTTGTCTTTATCTCCATTTCTAGAGTCTGCAAGGTCGTTCACCTGCATTGTATCACTGTCAAAATCTCCAAAGCCTAAATTATATATGTCTGTAATGCCTATGTTGCCTAGGTCCGTTCGCTCAATGAGGGCAAACTGAATCAATTTTACAATCGCTCCTTTGGGGCCTCTACTCTCAAAATAATAGGTTGTATGACTATTGAATACCTCTACGTTATAAACCTCCTGCGTCATGCTACGGTATTAGTTCAAAATAAACCCCGGCTACTCTTCAGTAACCGGGGTAACTTCATTTCATTAAGTCTAAACTTTAACTTCCACACATCTCGCAACCTTCGGGATCATCCAGCGAGCAGGTCATAGCGGCATACTGCTGTTCGAGGTCCGTTACCATCGGTACGGGTTGCGGAGTGGTGTTCTGGGCGTGCTCCTTAGCGTATTGTACGTAATCGAGTGGCTTTTCCACCGTTACGGCTTCGGCCATTACAGGCTCCAGTTGTGGCTCGGCCTGTGGCTGAACGACCGTGAACTTCACGGCGTCGGCAGCGGCTTTCGTACGAAGGTAATACATACCCGTTTTCAGACCCGCTTTCCAGGCGTAGAAGTGCATCGACGTCAGTTTGCCGAAGTTCGAATCCTGAATGTGGATGTTCAGCGACTGCGACTGGCAGATGTACGCGCCCCGATCGGCGGCCATGTCGATGATGTGCTTCTGCTTGATCTCCCAAACCGTTTTGTAGAGGTCTTTGATGTTCTGCGGAATGTTCGGAATCGCCTGGATCGAGCCGTTGGCCAGAATCAGGTTGTTCTTCATGGCATCGTTCCACAAGCCCAGCTTCACGAGGTCTTTCAGCAGGTGCTTGTTCACGACCACAAACTCGCCCGACAATACGCGACGGGTGTAGATGTTGCTCGTGTAGGGCTCAAAGCATTCGTTGTTACCCAGAATCTGCGAGGTCGAGGCCGTTGGCATCGGTGCCAGCAGCAGCGAGTTCCGAACGCCGTGCTCAACCACATCCTTGCGCAGGCTTTCCCAATCCCAGCGATTCGACTTGGGTTTTACCCCCCACATATCGAACTGGAAGATACCCTGCGAGATGGGCGACCCTTTCCAGGTCTCGTACGGACCGAATTCTTTAGCCTGCTCCATCGACGAGGTCATGGCACCAAAATAGATCGTCTCGAAAATATCTTCGTTCAGGCGACGCGCTTCCTCCGATTCAAACGGCATCCGCAGCATGATGAACGCATCGGCCAGGCCCTGCACACCCAGCCCAATTGGCCGGTGGCGCATGTTGCTCCGGCGAGCCTCTTCGACGGGGTAATAGTTGATGTCGATGATCTTGTTGAGGTTGCGGGTGGCCGTTTTGGTCACTTCATACAACTTCTGGTGATCGAACCGCATAATACCGTCCGTGCCACGGGTGATGAACTTCGGCAGCGCAATGGACGCCAGGTTACAAACGGCGATTTCGTCGGGGGCCGTGTACTCGATGATTTCGGTACACAGGTTACTCGACTTAATTGTACCGAGGTTCTTCTGGTTCGACTTCTTGTTGGCGGCATCTTTGTACAGCATGTACGGTGTGCCGGTTTCAGTTTGCGATTCCAGAATTTTGAACCACAACTCCTGCGCCTTTATCGTCCGGCGGGCACGGCCTTCGCGCTCGTACCGGGTGTACAGTTCTTCGAACTCATCGCCATAGCAATCGGCCATGCCGGGGCACTCATGCGGGCAGAACAACGACCAGACGTCGTCATCCTCTACGCGTTTCATGAACAGGTCGGGCGTCCAGAGGGCGTAGAACAGGTCGCGGGCGCGTCCTTCTTCTTTACCCGAGTTCTTTTTCAGATCCAGGAAGTCGAAAATATCGGCATGCCAGGGCTCCAGATAAATCGCGAATGAGCCTTTCCGTTTGCCACCACCCTGATCGACGTAGCGGGCGGTGTCGTTGAACACGCGCAGCATGGGTACAATGCCGTTCGATGTTCCGTTGGTGCCTTTAATATAGGTACCCGTAGCCCGAACGTTGTGAATGCTGAGGCCAATACCACCCGCCGACTGCGAGATTTTGGCCGTTTGTTTGAGCGTATCGTAAATACCATCGATGGAGTCGTCCTTCATCGTCAGCAGGAAGCAGCTCGACATCTGGGGTTTTGGCGTCCCGGCGTTGAACAGCGTTGGTGTGGCATGCGTGAACCACTTTTCCGAAAGCAGGTTGTACGTCTCGATGGCCGAGTCGATATCTTCCTGGTGAATCCCAACCGCTACCCGCATGAGCATATGCTGCGGCCGTTCGGCAATGCGGCCGTCGAGTTTCAACAGGTAGGACTTTTCGAGTGTTTTGTAGCCAAAGTAATCGTAGCCGTAATCCCGGTCGTAAATGATGGTCGAGTCCAGCAGTGCGGCATGCTGGCGAACCACGTCATACACCTCTTTGGAGATCAGGGATGCATTTTCACCGGTTTTGGGGTCTTCGTACTGATACAGTTTCTTGATGGTACCGGAGAATGATTTATTCGTTTCCTTGTGCAGGTTCGAAATGGCAATCCGGGCGGCCAGAATAGCGTAATCCGGGTGTTTGGTGGTCATCGACGCGGCTGTTTCGGCAGCCAGGTTATCGAGTTCGGTGGTTTTAACGCCATCGTAAAGACCACTAACGACCTTCACCGCTACCTCTACGGGTTGTACATAAGCGGGGTCGAGACCATAGCAAAGCTTTTCGATCCGGGCCGTGATTTTGTCGAACTTAACCGACTCCCGGCGACCATCGCGTTTGACTACAAACATGAGCGTTTGGGTTAGTTTTAATGTATGAAAAAATGATAAATTAATGCCTCAGGCAACCTGTTTTTAAGCTTCCCAAAGATACCAATTTCTCTTGTAACCTAATTGGCACAAGTATTGCATTCGGATACTTTATTAACAGGTCGACGTTCTAAAGTTCTTTCGAAATAGACGGAAAAGCAACCGGTAAGGTTCGGTGATTTTCGTGAATCGTTGAAAGGTGCAATTCTACCCGACGCGTTAAGGAATTGTTAAGTCGTCAGTGTTAAGGACTTACCAATAACCCACCGGAGAACTAGTCTAAAAATAAAAAAGATCGAATTTATTGATCGGTGCAACCGGGCTTAAGAGACCGGGTGAACCGTAGAGGAAGGCAACTTGATTTTCTAAAGTTAAAAATAAAAACCCAGTCCCGTCAAGTCTTCATCAAGCCAATATTATGCAACGGTACAGATTTAGAACGTTCATTATCAACACCTAAAAGAACCTAAAAAAGACTTGGCTATTCAACGCAAACCCCGTACCTTTGCAATCCTTTTCGGTCGGAAACCGAGAAGATGACAAGAAACTGAGATTAATCATGAAAAAGGGCATTCACCCGGACTACCGCGAAGTGGTATTCCACGACCTGTCGAGCGACTACAAATTTCTGACCCGCTCTACGGTTCAAACAAGAGATACAATCGAGTACGAAGGACAGACCTATCCGCTCGTTAAAATTGAAGTTAGCTCGCAGTCGCACCCGTTCTACACGGGTAAGAACGTACTGCTCGACACCGCCGGTCGTGTGGACAAGTTCCGCAAGCGTTACGGTACCAAAGAAAGCGCTACGCCGACCTCAACGGCTCAGTAGTCTTCTACCAGCACAAAAAAACTCCCCCGCTGCGGTCAAACGCGACGGGGGAGTTTTTTTATGTCTGATTTATCAGAACGTTGGGACATGACTATCTCAAAAAGGTAAACCGCCGTCAACACCCCTCTACTGAATCTGTGGCAGCGACCAGTTTTTTCGAATGGCCACAAGCCGGAACACGGTAATCAGAACGACAGAGGTTACGAACAGTACGGTCGGGTCAATGGGTAACGACCGGCCAAGTTGATAAAGAAGTGCTCCCGCCAGACAGGGCGTGGCGTAAAGTTGTTTGCTGAAGATAAGGGGAAGGTCGTTGACCAGTGTATCCCGAATTACCCCCCCGAACAGAGCGGAAATAACACCCAGCAGTACCGACGCCCAGCCGTTTACACCCAGCGCCAACGCTTTTTGCATACCCAGTATGGTGTAGATTCCGACCCCGAGGGTATCGAAAACGAGCAGGGGTCGTTGCAAGGTACTTAGCCACCACTTCCGGCACAGCACAGCCAGGATCACACTGCTGAGGATAACGATCAGGTAATTTGGGTCGTGTATCCAGGCAATTGGGTGAGCCCCTATAATGATGTCGCGCAGGGTACCACCGCCTACGGCCGTGACGAAGCCTATAAAAAAAAGGCCAAACAGATCGTGGTACATCTTTTTGCTCAATGCCGATAAAGCTCCCGAAATGGCAAAGACGCCCGTACCCACCAAATCCGTTATATACCAGATCGTCATAGAAAAAATAAATTTGTCAATAGTAACCTGACTAATCGAGTTGACTAATTACCGGCAAAAGAAAGCAGAAAAGCCGGTAATTTTATTTTCCTTAAGGCCCTGTACACCAGATTTAGTGATTGGTGTATCGGACCGCATGGCTCCGGCTACCCGACCCGATACAACCTAACAACAGGATAATGTTTCGCCCCGTTTAATCGTACCAATCTGCGTTCTGGCGTTCTTTGCAGCATGGCGTTTATTCAAACAGATACCTTTACACTACGGGGTTACGAGTGTGATGCCTTCGGGCGGATGAGCCTACCGGCGTTGATGAACCTAATGCAGGAGTCAGCTAACCGAAATGCGATTGACTACGGCATTGGTATTGCCGATTTGGGCCAAAAGGGCTTTGGCTGGATGCTCATGCGTTTTTGCCTGCGAATGCACCAATACCCGCGCTACGGCGATACGATTCGGTTGATGACCTACCCTACCACGGTGGAGAAGTACTTCATTCACCGCGACTTTCGGGTGCTGGCCGAAGACGGAACCTTACTAGCCGATGCAGGCAGCATCTGGCTGGTGTTCAGCATGGAAAAACGAAGCATGGTGCCCCTTCCCGATTTTATCCGGCAGTTGAGTCCGCCCACCAACGTTGAGCCACTGCCTCTGCTGCCCCTTAAACCTGATTTCCAGACATTACCGTTTAGCCCGTCAGAAACCAGGCCGGTTGAGGTGGGTTGGCTGAGCATCGACCAGAATCAGCACGTCAACAATGTGGCGTATGTGCAGTGGCTGATCGAATCCATAAACACCGATACACTACAAACGCGGGAAATTGCCGAAATTGATTTAGTTTACAGGACCGAAAGCCATTGGCACGATTGGCTGGACGTACAGACTGCCACTGAAACGGGCGACACGCTATTGCACCGAATTGTTCAAACCGAATCGGGTAAAGATGTGATTCTGGCCAGAAGCCGATGGCGTTAATTTCCAAGACAACCATGACTACTTCATCAACTACCCAAACCCTCGACGCCGTGCTGGACGGCCTCATGAGCCGATACAGTGAACGCGTTCCCGATGTTCACAAAGTAACTGACGCCATGATCGCTGCGGGGATTATTCAGTCGGCAGAGGAGATCGAGAACGACCACATTGCCTTTCGGACAATGGGCGTACCGAATTTAGGGCTGGCTTCGTTCGGGAAGATTTTTTCGCATTACGGCTACGAACGACGGGACGAGTTCAACTTCACCGGCAAGAAACTAACGGCTTATTGGTATAGCCCTCCGCAGCCGCATTACCCGCGCATATTTGTTAGTGAACTGCGCGTGCATGAGCTGTCGGACGAAGCGCAGCGCATCATTCACAAGTACACGGATACCGTGACGAGCGACCCCGTCGACTCGCTGGATCTGGACGATGCCGAAGCCGTCGACCGCTTTTTGCACCAACCCCTCTGGCAAACGCCCACGCTGGCCGACTACCAAACCCTGCTCGCCGAGAGTGAGTATGCCGCCTGGGTGATTTATAACCGTTATTACCTTAACCATTTTACCATCAGCGTACACAACCTCAAGCCAGGGTACAACACCATCGACGAGTTTGTGGCTTTTCTGGAAAGTAGCGGTTTACGGCTCAACTCGGCTGGCGGAACCATCAAAATCAGTCCAGATGGTGGTCTACGGCAGGCGTCTACCGTGGCCCAGATGATCGACGCTGAATTTGCCGGTGGCGACGTATTCCGAATTGCGGGCTCGTACGTGGAGTTTGCGGAACGTCGTGTGCTGCCCGAATTTCAGCACCTCCCCACCGACCAGATCACCCGCCAGCACCGACGCGAAGGTTTTGAAACAGGTAATGCCGACAAGATTTTCGAGAGTACGTTTACCACCCAAACGGGTAGATAGCTTATCGTATTCGGTTTACGATATTTGGTTGCCTGACATCCGTAAACTGTAAACCGAATACGCCAAAACTCTTCACTCCATGAATACAAAATCTACGCTGTTATTTGTCGTTCTGCTCCTTTGCAATCTTGTTTCATTGGCGCAAAAGCCTGCTCCGGTGGGTTTGCAGTTGTATAGTTTCCGAACTCAGTTTGCGAAAGATGTACCGGGAACAATGGCTAAAGTGAAGGAGATGGGCTTTCGGGAGGCCGAAATTGCCGGAACCTATGGCCTTAGCTTAACCGACTTCCGCAAGTTGCTGGATCAAAACGGGATCAAAGCCATCAGTACGGGAGCGAGTTTTGAGGACCTGGATAACAATGTACCCAAGGTACTGGCCGAAGCCAAAGCGCTGGGGGCGAAGTACGTAGTCTGCACCTGGATTCCCCACGCTACCGATGCCCTGACGCTGTACGAAGCCGACCGGGCTATCGACGTGTTCAACACCGCCGGAAAACTACTGGCCGAAAACGGGATTACATTCTGTTACCACAACCACGGCTACGAATTTCAAACTTACAAAGACGGCACCTTCTTCGACTACCTGGCCGAAAACCTCGACCCGAAATCTGTCTATTTCGAAATGGATGTGTTCTGGGTCAAGGCCCCCGGTTATGATCCGGTAGCCCTCCTGCAGAAATACCCCAAGCGGTTCCTGCTCATGCACCTGAAAGACCGCAAACCCGGCACCCCCGACAGCAACAACGGCCGCTCGGATGTGGAATCGAACGTGACCCTTGGGCAAGGCGACGTCGGTATTGCCGCGATCATGAAACAGGCCAAAAAATCGGGGGTAAAGCATTTCTTCATCGAAGACGAGTCATCCCGTTCGATGGAGCAGATGGTGCCCAGTCTGAACTTCTTATCCAGCCTGAAATAGTTGAGGCAACCGGCGAGCAACCTGCTCAATATCGTCCGGCTCATGAAACGCACTAATTACGATGCGTGTGTTGGCCCGGTCGGCAGCGGTTGGGTACGCAAACGAGTAAATCAGAATTTTGTGGTCAAGCAGTTGCGCGTACAGTTCATCGTGTTCGGTATAGAACACCGGGTAACCCATAGCATGTCGAAATAAGCCGGATGGCAGCAAGCGTTCTTCGGCCAGGCGAATATTGTGCTGGAGTTGCTCCTGCCGTTCGGCATATAAGCTATCGGCACGCAGATAGGCATCCAGACAAGCCGGAGCCATGGGCGAGCAGGCGCCAAAAAAGGCCGTTTCGCGGAGATTGGCTATTGTTTCGGCATCCGAGAAAACGGCCCCGCCAGGCAAGCCCATGGCTTTCGCCAGCGAGGCCGTGACAAGGATACGAATCGGTCCGCTCCGGCGGTTCTGCAATGAAGAAAGCTGCGGCCAGATACCCCGCCCGTTATTCAACACCCCTATTCCATGCGAATCGTCGACAACCAGCGTAATCGATCTGTCGTCGGGGAGGTCGTTTATCCAGGCGAAATCGTAATAATCCGAGCAGACCGCTTCGAGGGAGTTCATTAAAATAGCCACCGGTCCGGCGTCGAGCGCCTGTAGCTGGGTGGGTAACTGGGCCGTCCAGTCCGGAAATGACAGTTTCGGCAGTTCAACCACCGGTGCGTGCCAGAGAGCCGGATGCGCACCAGGCGCATACACGAACGTAGTCTGCTCCCGGCGCAGCCAGTTGACAATAACCTGCCCGGCCATCATACCCGACGAGAGCGTGAGCGCGGCTCCGGCACCGGTTCGTGCCGCAAGTTTGGCTTCGGCCTCTTCGTAAACGCCGAGTCGTAGATTCCCATTCCGGGAACTACCGAAAACCGTCCCGTATCGGCTCATGCTTTGCGCCACCAGCTGTTGAAAACCGGGGTGCTGGGGCATCCCGAGGTAGGCAGTGCCGCTAAAGAAAAGGTAATCCGTACCGTTATGGGCGATGGTCCGGTTCGGCAGGTGGTCGATGTGGATACGTTCGTTCATTTGCTTGCCAGCAGGTTCACACCAGTCCCATTTTCAGTCGCATACATAACGCGGCCATCTTCGAATGTAACGCCCGTTGCCGGATCGTTTCCAATGAGCATGGCCCCATCCAGATCAGCATAATCGAGTAGTGGCAGCAATTGCGCAATAGCCGATATTCCCACGCTCGATTCGGTCATGCAGCCAACCATGACACGCAGGCCTAATTCACGGGCACGGCTGATCATCCGCCGGGCGGGGGTCAGGCCACCACATTTTGTTAATTTTATATTGACGCCATGGAAGTACCCCGCGCAACGGTCAACATCGCTCTCGACAATACAGCTTTCATCGGCAATAATTGGTAAGGTACTTTGCTCATACACTTGCTTTGCACCGGCCCAATCGTCGGCAGGAAGTGGCTGTTCGATAAATTCGACACCCAATTCCTGCAATACCCGCGATTTACGAATGGCGTCGGCCGCTGTCCAGCCGCAGTTGGCATCGACCCGAAAAACCGCATCGGTATGCTCACGTAGCGTGGTAACAAGGGTTATGTCTTTTTCTGGCCGACCTAACTTGATCTTGTACAGTGGCCACGGGCGTTCCTGCATTTTTTCGACCATCCGTTCGGGCGTGTCGAGGCCAATGGTATAATCCGTCAGGGGCGCGTTGGCCGGGTCCAGGTTCCAGAGTTTATACAAGGGCTGTTGCTGCTGCTTGCCCCATAAATCCCAGGCGGCCTGATCGAGCGCACAGAGGGCAAATGGGTTTTGCGACAGATGCGGCTGCACATCGGCCCAGAACGTTTCAGGATTGGTCAGAGAATAGCTTTCGATGGTGTCTCGGAGGGCTTCGAGAGCGGCCACCATACCGTCAATCGTGATGCCATAATAACGGGTTGCGGTAGCTTCGCCAAAGCCGCTGTACCCACCGTCCCGCAGCTCGACTAGCAGGGTTGGCTGTACGTCGCGGCTATCGTGCGCAATGGTAAAGGTATGATTCAGGCGAAGATCGACCCGATGAAAAAGCAATTGCATACCGCAAAGGTAGGGAAAAGAGGGAAAAGGGAGGAGGGGGAGGAAGGAGACGAGGGGAAACCAGGAGGTGCCCCACTCCTCCCTTTTCCGTAACTGATACGCAGAAGTAGCGATTGAACTGTTATCTTTGTGTATTACTTCGATTTAGCAATTCTCCCGCTATGAAATTTGGCGTTGTTGTTTTTCCCGGTTCCAACTGCGATCAGGACGCAGTCGATGCACTGGAACTGATGGACCAGGAAGTCGTAAAACTCTGGCATAAAGATCATGATCTGCAAGGCTGCGATTTCATTATCCTGCCGGGCGGTTTCTCCTATGGCGACTATCTCCGGACGGGTGCCGTGGCGCGTTTTTCGCCCATCATGAACGAGGTGATTGCCCACGCCAACCGGGGCGGTTACCTGATGGGTATCTGCAACGGTTTCCAGATTCTGGCCGAAGCCCGGCTAGTACCGGGTGTTTTGCTGCAAAACAGCAGTCAGAAATACGTTTGTAAGAACATTTACCTGAAACCCGAATCGACGGACGCGCTGCTGACGGCGGGTCTTGATAAACCTGCTTATAAAATACCCATCGCTCACGGTGATGGCCGGTACTTTGCCGACGCCGATACGCTGAAAGCATTGAATGATAACAACCAGGTGCTATTCCGATATTGCGACGAAAACGGTATCGTTACCGAAGCATCTAACGCCAACGGAAGTCTGGAAAATATTGCGGGCGTAACCAATAAAAACAAGAACGTTTTTGGTATGATGCCCCACCCCGAACGGGCCGCCGACTCTGTCCTCGGCAATACCGACGGTCGGCTTATTCTGGAGCAGATTCTGAAGGCAGTGTTGGTATAAGTAGTGAGGAGTCAGAAGCGAGGAGTGAGGATGGCTGGCGCACACTGTGCTACCGGATGGCTCCTCACTCCTCGCTTCTGACTCCTCACTACTTAAAATACTTATGCCTTCACTTCTTCCAGCACCGGATAATCCGTGTATCCTTTTTCGCCGGGGGTATAGAAAGTCGAGAAATCGGGTTGGTTTAGTTCGGCGCCGGTTTTCAGACGTTCCACCAGATCGGGGTTGGCAATAAATGGCCGACCGATAGCGATCAAATCGGCTTTTCCACTCGTCAGGGCCTCTTCTGCCCGCTCGGCATCGTAGCCTCCGCTCAGAATCAGCGAACCTTTGTAGTTTTCCCGAATGGCTTCTACAATCGCCGGATCAACCGCTGGTGCGCCCATCGACTCATGGTCGACAAGATGCACGTACACGACATAATCTGACAATTTTTGGGCTACGTAATGGTAGATCTTATCGTCGTCCGGTGAGTAGGGCATATCGTTGAATACACCATAAGGCGATAGGCGAATACCCGTCTTCTCTTTGCCAATAGCGGCCGAAATCTGTTCGGCAATTTCCAGGGCAAAGCGGGCATTGTTTTCGGCTGAGCCACCGTACTCGTCGGTGCGCTGGTTGGTGGTTGAGCGCAGAAACTGCTCGACCAGGTAGCCGTTTGCGCCGTGAATCTCTACGCCGTCGAAACCAGCTTCAACAGCATTTTTAGCCGCCTGGACAAACTCCTGAACCGTCTGTTTTACCTCGTCCGTTGTTAGAGCACGTGGGGTTGGGTGGTCGAGCATACCGTCTGTATCGGTGTAGATCTGCCCGGCGGCAGCAATGGCCGAGGGCGCGATAACTTCACCATTTTCGTGCATGTTAACGGGGTGTCCAACACGTCCGCTGTGCATCAGTTGGGCAAAGATTTTGCCGCCTTTGGCATGAACCGCATCGGTAACATTCTTCCATCCGGCTATCTGCTGTTTAGTGTAAATACCCGGAACACGGGCGTAGCCATTTCCGTTGGGTGAAGGCGCGATGCCTTCCGTTATGATCAAACCGGCCGATGCCCGTTGTTCATAATACGTAGTCATTATGTCGGTTACGGCGTGATCGGTCGTGGCGCGGTTCCGGGTCATTGGAGCCATAACAAGGTGGTTCTGAAGTGTCAGGTCACCCAGCGTAGCCGCCGAAAAAAGTTTTTGTGCCATTGATAGGGTCCGTATATCTACGGGTTTGGTTTTCATGTACGAACAGAAAACCAAACCAAATATTTAAAAGTTTAAATGTTTTTGAGAAAATTTTATGTCAGTTTAGACAGGAAGTCCGACAACTGCCGTGTCGTGTTCTTATTCAGACGTAGATAGACATTCCTTCCTTCTTTAGCCGCGATCACTAATTCACTCTCTGTTAACAGCCTGACATGGTGAGAAACACAGGGTTGGGAGAGGCCGGTCAATTCCTGAATATCAGAAGGCGTCATGCTTTCGCGCTGGGCCAATTCCAGTAAAATCGAGAGCCGGTATTTATCGGCAATAGCACCGGTTGCCTTCTCGCATGATTTAGAATCCATATTACAAACGTAACCAAAAACAGGTTGTTTAGGTGTGTTTCAGTGATCAATACCAGCCGTTAACGGATTTTGTGGTTTGACAACTAATAAATAACTGCATCGGCATAAATTACTCATTCGATAAGCCTTTTCATGAAATAATTGGATAACCTTCTTCTTAGTTCAGGAGTTGATAAAAGCAGAACTAAATTCTCAACGTACTATGGAAACGCAGCAACGATTGCAGGGAAAGAAGGTGGCGATTCTGCTAACCGATGGCTTTGAACAGGTCGAAATGACCGAACCCCGCAAAGCATTACAGGAAGCTGGTGCCACTACGCACTTGATTGCCCCAAATGGCGGTGAGGTGAAAGGATGGGACGAAACCGAATGGGGCGATAGCTTCCCGGTTGACCTACCGCTGGCCGGTGCCGACCCAAATCAATATGACGCCCTACTTTTGCCGGGTGGCGTAATGAACCCGGATACGCTCCGTACAGAGCCTAAAGCTGTGCAATTTGTCCGGCACTTTTTTGAATCGCACAAGCCGGTAGCTGCCATTTGCCACGCGCCTATTATGCTCATTGAAGCCGGTGTGGTGAACGGGCGTAAGCTTACCTCCTATCCGTCGATCAAGACAGATCTCATCAATGCCGGTGCCAACTGGGTCGATGAAGAAGTGGTTACGGATCAGGGGCTGGTGACGAGCCGCAAACCCGACGATATTCCCGCATTCAACCGCAAAATGATCGAGGAAATACGGGAAGGCAAGCACCAGGGTCAACACGCATAACGAATTGATGAACACATCGGACCGCCGAAGCGGAGACCGGAGAACACAAAGAGAATAAAACTCTGTGTTCTCCGGTCTCCGCTTCGGCGGTCCGATGTGTTCATTACCTGTTTTTAACCAAATACGGTATCTCTTACCAAAACGTATCTTTTGTAGTTTGTATACCTAATGTAAAGGGCTACTCACCAAAACTACACGAGAATGCGTACTCTCTATTGGCTGCTGGCTTGCGGCCTTTTGGCGCAAACCAGCTTTGCCCAGCTTACTACCTTACCATTCTACAAGCCTACGCCCGTTAAAAGCGATTGGCTCATAACGCCCGTTACCCAGAAAGCTGGGGTTTTTCAGACCAACGGCGGCAAGGATTTAGTGTTAGCCAATGGCCTGATCAGTCGCCGGTTTCGGATTAGTCCTAATGTGGCAACGGTCGATTTTCAAAATTTATCCACCAATGAACAGTTCATCCGGGCAGTAGGTCCCGAAGCGCGGGTGAACTTAAACGGAAAAACCTACGCCGTTGGCGGACTGTATGGCCAGAAAGAGCGGGCCTATCTGCGCGAAGAATGGCTCGATGGGTTTACCGCCAATCAAACTGATTTTCAATACACATCCTTTAGCGTTTCTCCGATACAGCCGTATATCAACTGGCAATCCCGTACATGGACACTGAACCGGAAGCAGCCTACCGGTCAGGAACTTACCCTGCATTTTGCCTCGAAACAGCCCGATTTACAGGGCGTCGACGTTGCGGTTCACTACGCACTTTACGATGGACTGCCGGTACTCAGCAAGTGGGTGACCATCTCAAATAAAACGCAGAAAGGGCTTCACATCAACCAAGTCGTCAATGAAATTCTGGCCACGCCGGAAGAAGAGTCGGCAGTGGTGGGTAAACCGGAGCAGATGAAGAAGCCTCAGCGCATCTACATCGAGAATAACTTCGCCTTCAACAACGCCATGCGGTATGATCTCTCCGACCAGGCCACGCATTGGAAAACGGATTCACTCTATACCTCACAGGTGAATTATAATTACGAAACGCCCTGCGTGCTCGAAGTTTACCCCGGCCTCGGCGTTGGCATCGAAGCCGAGCCGGGGCAGACGTACACGTCCATCCGCACGTTTGAACTGCTGCTGGATGGCTACGACCGGGAGCGAAACGGGCTGGCGCGTCGGCAATTCTATAAAACCGTTACGCCCTGGACAAGCCAGAATCCCATTTTCATGCACCTCGTCAGCACCGATCCGGCTATCGTGAAGCGGGCCATTGACCAGTGCGTCGAAACGGGTTACGAGATGGTCATTCTGAGTTTCGGCAGTGGCCTGAACATGGAAGACGCCAGCGACACGAACATTAGGAAATTCAAGGAACTGGCCGATTACGCCCACGCAAAAGGTATTTTACTGGGTGGTTACTCGCTGTTCAGCAGCCGCCGGATTGACGACGAGAATGACGTGATCGACCCAAAAACCGGCCTCCCAGACAAAGGGGCTTTTTTCGGCAACGCGCCTTGTCTGGCCAGCCAGTGGGGCATCAATTACCTCAACAGCCTGAAGAAGTTCATCACCGAGACGGGCTTCGACTTACTCGAACACGACGGCCCCTACCCCGGCGATGTGTGTGCCTCGACCAAACACCCCGGCCATAAGGGGCTGCACGATTCGCAATGGGTGCAGATGGAAATGCAGAAGGGTTTCTACCGATTTCTGAATGAAAAAGGCGTGTACATTAACGCGCCCGACTGGTATTTTATGGATGGCACCAACAAGATTGCCCTGGGCTATCGTGAGGTTAATTTCTCACTCTCCCGCGAGCAGCAGAAACTCCTGAACCGCCAAAACATCTTCGACGGTACCTGGGAGAAAACGCCCACGATGGGCTGGGGCTTTGTGCCCCTCACCAAGTACCAGGGCGGTGGCCCCGAAGCCGTACTGGAACCCCTCAGCGAACACCTGACCGACTATAAACAGCTGATGATGCAATATTACGGCGCGGGTGTGCAGGCCTGCTACCGGGGCCCACGACTCTACGATACCGATGCCACTAAACAAACCGTAACGGAAGTCATCAATTGGTACAAAAAGTACCGTACCATCCTCAACGCCGACCTGATCCACCTCCGCCGGGCCGACGGCCGCGACTGGGATGGCTTCATGCACGTCAGCCCAACGGGTAAAGAGAAAGGGTTAGTCATGCTCTTCAACCCGCTAAAAACGAAGGTCACCCGCATCATCAAACTGCCGCTGTATTATACCGGCCTGCGCGAAACGGCGATGATTCGTCAGGGCGAAGGCAAAGCCAAGATGTACAAGCTAAACCGGAATTACGAAATTGAACTAACCGTAGAGATTGAGCCGGAGAGTTACGGCTGGTGGGTTGTGGAGTAAGAAAGTATATAACCGCCGTTAACTAAAACGCTGTCAACACCCTAAGAGCGGAATCAGTAGGTTTGTATGGCATCTTTCCATTTGATATTTCACCCACCCTTCTTAAGCACCGTTTCATGGTTCCACTTGATCAACTCTTAGACGACGTAGCGTCGGCCCGAGCCCAGTATACATACGAAGTTGAGAAACTCAACGAAGAACAAGCTCACTGGAAACCGTCTGCCGACGAATGGAGTGCCACTGAAATTACCGAGCATTTATACTGGGCAGAACACGGGGGTATCTGGGGCATGTGGCGGGCCTTTCATGCACATCAGGCGGGCATCCCCATCTGGACGGGTGAATTAGTCCACAGAGGACTACCGATCGAAACAATTATTGAGCGCACCTGGCAGGAAAAAGAAATTGTACCCCTCATTGCCGCTCCCCGCATGGGTGGCCCGGTGGCGTTCTGGTTATCGGCCTTTAACAGCCTTCAGCAACCGTTGCGGGATTTAAGCATCGCTCTGGCTGACGCTGATTTGGAGTCCGTCATCCACCCTCACCCTCTTTCCGGCCCGCTGGATATTCGGCAGCGATTCGAGTTCCTACGCTTCCACATCGACCGTCACCGGAAGCAGGTGATGGCGCTGGGCGTGCGTTAGATGAGGTCCGGGAAGTTAGCGCGAACCATGGCTGCGAACGGTTTCGTACTGTCAGTGGCTACACTCAGAAAGGCCTTAGCTGTCAGAATTGAATCTTCTAAAGCTAACCGTAAACAGTAACCCAAAAACCGTACCCCTACTTCTTCACCTTGTTCTCAAATAGAAAAACACCGTTCTTATTGGCGATGACGATATCGGGCTTTTTGTCGCCGTTCATGTCTTGGGCTACGATGTTCAGGCCCGCGCCGGAGTCGTTGTCGATGATGTGTTCTTTGTAGTACGGAGCCTTGCCGGGCGTGAACTCAAACCACATCAGGATGCCCGGATCGCTGTCGCCGGGGTCGCGGCCGTGGTGAGCCAGGAACCGTTTGCCGGTGATGTAGTCAGCACGACCGTCGCCGTTCAGGTCGGCCATGATGGACGAGTGGGTTTGGGCGGTGGTGTTGCTCATCAAGTGGGTTTTAAAGTTAATGGCACCCTGCTCATCCATCACCTGCTCGTGCCACCAGATACCCAATGCGTGGGCCGATGCACTGACGACGTCCATTTTACCGTCGCCATTCACGTCAAGCACCTGCATGTGCGAGCAGGGTTCGCCCAGATCGGCCGGATGAAACACCCAGTTGCCCGATTTGAGATCGGTCGTTCCTTTGAACCAGCCATCCCGAATCACAACGTCTTTGATACCGTCTTTATCCACATCGCCATAGCCGATCCCGTGCGAGAAAATCTCTGTACCAGGCACGTTTTCTTTGCTCAGCGGATAGCGTTTCCAGGCCGTTTCGCCGGATTTCGACGGTGGTTTTAACCAGACAATCTGCTTTTTAGCCTTGTCACCACACAAGATATCGAGTCGCCCGTCGCCATCAATATCAATGAATCCCGGCGACTCGTTGGCGATACCAATGGAGTCAGCAATGATATGCTTCGTCCATTCGCCCGAGGTGGCCGCACCCGCTTTGCTCTTCGGATTTTCGAACCAGAAAGCGGGCTTACCGGGGAAGTCAATGATGACGACATCGTCCCACCCATCCAGATTAACGTCCATACCGAGGTTCAGGAACGACTCGCTATATTCTTTTCGGGGGTCGAACGTGCGGGACGGAGCCATTTCGTGGCGGGTCCAGTTGGGGGCTTCGAACCAATAATAACCCGCCACAATATCCATGCGTCCGTCTTTATTCAGATCGGCCACGGCTACCCCTTCCGAGATAAAATCGCGGGTGAGGATCGTCTTTTTGAAGTCGCCAGCGGGTACGACGGGGGTCGTTGTAGCCCGTGTGGCGGTTTCGGCCTGCTTCTGACGGACATCGAACAGGGTTTTCTTCTCCTGGCCGTAGACGCTTGTCAGGCAACAGGCGAGGAGGATGGTGTATATGATACGTTTGGTCATGGCCATGGCGTTTGTCGTTATCCGGTCCGGGGGCTGCACCCCTGTCTGTATCCGAGGGCTGTGCCCCTGGTTATCCATAGTCAACCCCTTCGGGGTTATTGGCGTACTGTCTATCATATCACAACCCCGAAGGGGTTGACTGTGGGTAGCCGGGGGTGAAACCCTCGGCGGGCTCGATGGGCGGTAGGTTTAATTTTTATTCCTCAAGCACCTTGGCAATCAACTCCTGAATTTCGTGGTTCTCGTGCGAATGGTCGAGTTTACCCACACGGTCGTTCAGTTCTTTCAGCAGCTTTTTAGCTTCATCCGTACCGATGGCACCAATGCGCTGAATGGTGTAGGGCAGTTGCTTGGGCAGTTTCGATTTCTGAGCCATTGCCAACGCCCGTTTCATGTCGATAGCCGCCAGCGGTTCGGAGGCATACCATACCATCAGCGGCAGGTTATGATCATCTTTATCCTGAACTTTCTGCACCAGCGCGTCCATCACGTCCCACCGCTGAGCCGGGTCTAACCGGAGCATGGCCGAAGTCAGATACAGTCGAACGAGCGCTGAGTTGTCGTTCTGTGCCAAAGCTGCAAACCGCTTCAGGGTTTCGGGCGATACGTTCTTATTCTCCGTCAACAACTGAATGGCCCAGCTCCGAACGTAGTCATTTTCGTTCGCCAGCAAATCAGTCAACTCTTTTTCCGAAAGACCTTTCGTGACGTGCAACGTCCATAACGCACGGAGCTTACGGGTCGGATCGGGATTTTTCGCCAGGATTTCCTTCAGCGCTTTGTGTACTTTTTTGTTCGGGCCGCGCTCCTGTAACAGGGTACGGGCCTGACGAACGTACCACTCGTTGGCATTCAACTGGTAATTGACCAGTTCCATGTCCGATGCTTTGGCCAAGTCGACCTGAACCCATTTGTCGTTTTCGTTGGTGATCTTGAAAATCCGGCCCATCGTTTTGTTATGCACATCCGGGTTTGGGCTGTGACACTGGTTTTTGTCATACCAGTCGATGGCCCAGACCGAACCGCTGGGGTCGTATTTCATATTCAGCCACTGCGACCAGGAGTCGTTCATGGTCAGGAAATCCGGCTTGTGGGTAACCATATAGCCCGACCCGGCCCGAACGGGGTGGTCGTTATTGAGCTTAGCCCCGTTGATATTGTTCATAAAAATATCGTTCCGGTATTCCTTCGGCCAGCTATCGCCCCCCAGGTAGATCATGGCTCCGGAATGGGCGTGGCCACCACCCGCCGAGGCCGATCGGAAGTTACCCGCATGGGGTCCGCGTTCACCCACCCAGTGTACGTGATCGGCGTGGGTTTTGATATCGTCGTAGGTGTAGGGGTTGAAATGCTTACCGGCCTGCCGGAAATAACGCCCGCCCTGAATCATGTTGTACATGTGCGGAATCACGCAGGCCGTCACGAACGCATGGCCGTAATCGTTGAAATCGAGTCCCCAGGGATTGCTGGTGCCTTCAGAAAACAATTCGAACTTTTGGGTCGTGGGGTGAAACCGCCAGACACCAGCGTTCAGCTTCGTCCGTTCCGAATCGGGTGCGCCGGGTTTGCCAACGTTGGAGTGCGTAAATACCCCATGCGTACCATACAGCCAACCGTCGGGTCCCCAACGGAGGCTATTGAGTACTTCGTGGGTGTCGTCGGTGCCCCAGCCATCGAGCATTTTCTGAGGTGGGCCCAGCGGTTTGTCCGTTTTGAAATCGGTAGGAATGAACAACAGGTACGGAGCTGCACCGAGCCACACGCCCCCCATCCCTACTTCGATGCCACTGACCAGATTCAGTCCTTCGGCGAAGACCTTCCGGCTGTCCAGCGTGCCATCGCCGTTGGTGTCTTCCAGAATCAGGATGCGGTCGCGACCCTGTCCTTCCGGTGCCGGAACGGGATAGGTGTGCCCTTCAACCACCCAAAGCCGACCGCGTGGATCGAGGGTGAAACAGATGGGTTTGACAACGTCCGGTTCAGCCGCTGCCAGCGTGATTTTGAATCCTTTGGGCAGCGTCATTACCTTGGCCGCTTCGATGCCCGACAGCCCGGCATGAAGAACGGGGTCGAGGGGCGGCAGAATGATAATGTCTTTCTGGTTCAGCTCATTCGGAAAAACGGGCCGGGTGGCATAGAACTGAAAATCATCGAAGTTGATATGCGCCAGCTTATCATTCGCGATATAGGGAATCTGCGAAATACCGGTTTCGTTGTCGATGATTCGGATGAATATGTCTTGATTCAGATACGGTTTCAAATCGACCACCACCGGCTGAAGCGTAGCCCGCCCCTGCCCGGTGCTGTGAAAAATAACTTTGTCCGTTCCGGCCTGCACGAGTTCGACCCGCGTATCCTGCAACGCCCCACCCGACACCTTGAAAGCCGCAAACGGCTGAGTGATGGTGAACGGAACCGACGTCAACGTTCCGGTTTGTTTATAATTTACAGTCCCCCCGCTGCTCAGGAAATACTTCCCGTCGAAACCGATATGCATCTCTTTGTCGTGTACCGGCGACGGGTCCTGATCGATGAGCGGATTCGTGAACGCATCGCCCGTAGCGGTCCAGTCGGCCAGGGTACCCGTCTCGAAGTTCAGGTTGAGGGGTTTGCCGTTCTTCATCGGCACTTGTCCGGCAACGGCCGCGGTGGTCAGCGAACCCTCTACTACTTCGAAGTTGCCGACCATGCCAGCCGCCCGGTGGCCCGGAACCGAGCAATAATAGACATCGCTTTTATCGGCGGTAAACGTGATACTGGTACTGGCCCCTTTATCGTTGATCGACTTGCTTTTGAGTCCTAATTTCTCCAGCGAAATATCGTGCGTCATCTGCTCGCCATTGGTAATCGTAATCCGAACGCGATCGCCTTTGTTGGCCTTCAGCGTAGGGTTGCGGGCGCCATCTTTCGAGAAGTAGCCGAGCATGGTGGCCTCCATCGCATACTCGCGATCAACCTTTTCAGTGGACTGAGCAGCCGGTTTAGCTTTTGTCGATTGGGCGATGCTGTATGGGCTGGCCAGAACGAGGACAGCGCAGACGAAAACGAGGACGATAGTGGGCCTGTTCATTGAAATAAGTCGTAAGCCGGTGAATGTAAACGTGTTTATCTAGGAAACTGAATGGCTTGATTTTCTACTGATTGGGGGTGGTGTGGCAGATGTCGTGGTGTCGGGTCCTGGAGCGCCAGCCCGGTCAAACCCGACAAGTGAGTTTTCTCCAAACCGAAAGAATCAATTAGGTTTTGAGAAACCTCACTTGTCAGTTTTAAGAAACTGACATCACCCTAATTACAACTCCACTATTACCAAATCGCGAAACTCGACCTGAGCGACGCCCCCGCTGTGAATCTGAACGGCAATGACGCCTTTCTGCGGAATCTTGCTGTCTTTCTCGATATAGTCGCAGGTTTTAACGCCGTTGATGTACAGCTCATGCCGGTTGCCTTTGCAGCGGATGATGTAGCTGTTCCAGCCATCTTCTTTCAGGATGTGCCGGAGCGTTCGCAGATCGCCACTCACGAGTTTTTCCCGTCGGTGTTCGTCGTACAAATCACCCCAGAACCCGTTGCCAATATCGGCCTGATAGCCTACTATTTTACCCCCTTCCAGCAAGGACCGGTACTGAATGCCACTGTTGATCATCCCCGTTTTAGGGTCACCGTGTAGCCGGAACAGGCAGCGAAATTCAAAATCACCGTATTCTTTCAGGGTGTGCAGATAGGTGTTTTCGGGTATCTTGTGCACGCCGTCACCGCTTTTAATCATACTATCGGCAACCGACCACAGCTTTTGATGGGCGGGGTCTACGGTCTTCCAGCCAGCTAGGGTTTTTCCATCGAATAACGACACCGCTTTCTCCGGCGATTGGGCAAAAACGGGTATCCCAATGAAGGCATGACCGACCACACTAAAAAGTAAATAGATTTGCCAGATTGATTTCATGGTTCAATAGTCTAGTGAACATTACAAAGCCGCATAGTTTTTAGCCGCATCGTCCAGTACCAGTACCCAGTCCTGACCATACCCCTGCGTAGGTGGCTTAAATTGCATGGGTTTTTGGTTATCGAACGTTCCCGCCGACTGTGTTTTTCCCGAACGCGGATCGAACCAGGTGGCGGTGATGCGCTGGCCCGAAATTTTTCCCGGATTGACCGTAAATGCCTTTCCAACAGCCGAGTAGACAAAAGCATAGTCAGTGCCTCGCGTGGCCTGAATGCGTTCGGCAGGGCCGAGATTGCCCTCCACAATGATTGACTGGTCAGGTACTCGGGCCAGCAGGGGGCGGGCCGTCATCAGGTGCCGAACGTGTTTCATTTGATTGGCACCGGGCAGATCGAGGGCTTCCTGCCAAAAAATATGCGGGTTGTTAACAGCCGGACGCTGGGCACTGTACATCTGCCAGATATCGTGGCAGCCGTACGTATGTCCATGTGCCCCCGCAAACAGATCCAGGTAGGCATAAAGCCGCACGTCATAGGCGTTGGAGGTACCCAGGTCTTTGGCATTGAAACAAACCGGATGGTCTTCGTAAATCGGTTCGGCATCCATCGTAGGCTTCACGGGCTGATTATTGTACGACACCGTGATGTTATCGTACATGGTGTTATTGCGGCAGTGCCCGTTCTGGTGCATGTTGAAGTCAAACCAGGCATCATTCTTAAACCACTTCGATGCGCCCCCGTCGAGACCGTTGGGCTGCGGATGATAGGTCATAAGGGCTTTATCCGCCCCACCCACCGCTTCCTGAATCCCGGCCGCCATAGCTCGCCAAAGCTCTACGTCAGATGTGCCGTCTCGCGGCTGGCGGTCACCCCCCAATACCCAAACGATGTTTTCGCGGTTTTTGTAGCGATTACCCAGGTAACGCCCATACGTTCGCGCGTTGGTCGGGTTGAAAATCTCCGGCCCCTGCCCCCATGAACTTTTAAAGACCTTGTCGCCCCAGGTTGGCAAAAAAGCAATCACAATGCCGTACTGGGCAGCTTTATCAACGATGTAATCGACGTGTTTGAAATAGGCTTCGTTGGGTTTGGTCGGGTCGTTATCCAACAGCGGCACCTCGCCATAGGGATTGGGTTCTTTCAAGCCGTCGAACTCCGCCAGCGCTACCGCCTGCACCACCGTAAATCCCTGTTCGGCTCTGCGTTTCAGGTACTGATCGGCTTCTTCACGGTTTAGCCGATGGAAAAGCTCCCAGGCTGTATCGCCAAGCCAGAAAAATGGTGTGCCGTCCTGATGAACCAGGTACCTTTTGTTATCGGATACCTTCAGGCGCCCCTTCATGAAAGGTTGTTGCGCCAACAGGAGGCCGGGCAGATAGATAAGTAAAAACAGGGCAATAAACTTCTTCATACGGGTTAGAAACAGCCTGATTAATTCGCACAGTGCAACAAATCAAATTTTGACTTTGAGATGAAAAACTGTGACAATAAAAGGCAGAAACAGTCCGCTGCTTACTCCTAAGCACGATGCATAATACATTAAATCTACTAGCATGCCCTACCACTTACACGCTGGCCTTATACACGTTCGCTACGAAAACGGATTTCTGCGTTACCTGTCGGTTAACGATACCGAAATCGTTCGAATGATCTACTTCGCCATTCGCGACCACAACTGGCTTACGGCCGCGTTGACGCTGTCTGATGAGGTGATTGAGCAAACCAATAACTCGTTCACAATTCGGTACGACTGGCATACCGATGATCTCGGTATTCAGATGACGGGGCAGGTTTCGATTCAGGGAGACGCTGACGGGACGGTTAGGGTCGATTGGTCGGGCAAAGCCCTGAATACCTTCCGAAAAAACCGGGTTGGCTTGTGCGTGCTGCATCCGATTGAAGGCGTTTCGGGACAACCCGCTACGTTGATCGCCCCGGACGGAGAGCGTACGAACGGGTATTTCCCTACCTTCATCAGCCCGCACCAGCCCTTTCTGAATATCCAGTCGATGCGCTGGAAACCGGCATCCGACCGTACCTGGCAGCTTGATTTTTCGGGCGATGTATTCGAAACGGAGGATCAGCGCAACTGGACCGATGCATCGTTCAAGACCTATTCAACACCACTTTCCCTACCCTTCCCGGTTACGGTACAGCCGGGCGATACCTTCCGGCATCGCATTGTATTCAGTCAATCGAAGCAGGAAATTACAGCCGAACCAGGACTCATTGAGCCAGTACAAACGGCGGGCATCGCGACCAGAGCCAAACCGCGCATCGGCGTTGGACAGCGCACCGATGGCCCGCCCCTGACGACTACCGAAGCGGCCTTACTGCAAAAACTTAACCTCTCGCACCTGCGGGCCGATGTGTTCTTTAGCCTGCCCGACTGGCAAACCAGGCTGACCAACGCCATCGCCGATGCCAACCAGTTGCGGGTTCCGCTTGAACTGGCCGTGTTTTTCGGCAATGAATCGGTCGGTGAACTACATCGGTTGCAGCAATTTTTACAGATCGAGACCATTGCCGTTCAGTCCATCATCCTGTACGATGCCGAGACGCTCACTACTTCCAATGAACTCCTACAGGCGCTTGTTCCGGTCTTGCGTGCCAGCTGGCCGGGCGTTTTGATTGGGGGCGGCACGGACGACAATTTTGCCGAGCTGAATCGGAATCCGTTCGACTTTACGCTGGTCGATTTCGTGGCATACTCGGTAAATCCGCAAGTTCATGCGTTCGACGATCTTACTTTACTGGAAAACATTGCCGGACAGGTCGAAACCGTTTTATCGGCCCGGCATTTGAGCGGTGGTAAGCCCGTTCATATTTCGCCCGTAACATTACGGCTACGCTTTACAACCCGCGCCGGAGCCGCCACCGAACGCCTGAACCAACCCGCCGACCCACGCCAAACCACCGACTTCGGCGCCGACTGGACCCGCCGAAGCCTACAGGCGCTCACCAGGGCGGGCGTTGCGTCGATTACGTATTACCAATCGCATGGGCCAACTGGACTGGTGAACGGCGATGTCATATATCCATTGGCTAGTGTTCTGTAGTACCGACCGTCGGTACTACAGAACGGTCGCAATACACCCGCTCTTTGTCGGTTTCACACTGCCTTTACGAAAGGCTCATACCGTACTTTTGTCTGAACATAACTCGTAAACAACATGCCGAAGATCACGACATTCCTGACCTTTAACAACCAGGCCGAAGAAGCCGCAACCTTGTACACATCCATCTTCAAAAATTCAAAAATCATCCAGATTCGACGCTTACCTACGGGGCCCGTTATGTCGGTCAGTTTTGAGCTGGATGGGCGGGAGTTTATAGCCATGAACGGCGGGCCGTCTTTTACATTCTCCTTGGGTACTTCGCTCTTCGTTCACTGCGATACACAGGAGGAAGTTGACATGTACTGGGACAAACTGACAGAGGGTGGCGAGCCGGGCCAATGTGGCTGGCTAAAGGATAAGTTCGGTGTCTCCTGGCAAATTGTCCCCGAAGCCCTCGGCCGACTATTGGGCGACAAAGACCCCGAAAAAGCTAAACGCGCGATGCAGGCTATGTTGCAAATGACGAAGATCGATACGAAAGTGCTGGAAGAAGCGTAGCGTGAGCCGACGACTTTATGTATCTGTTCCCTACTCGACTTGTCTGTTACATCATCAAAGACCTGTTCAGGGTTTCACGTCTTCTGCTAAATATTGCTTTATGGGTCTATCGGCACATCCTGCACGTACTCAATTGACGCCACTATAATCTATACAAACCGCAGGCATGGTTATTTTTTCCAGTCGTTGGGCATAGTCATAGATTATGCCCAACGACTGGAAAAAATCGAAAAGGGCGGAGATCCTAACGACCTTCGCCCTTTTTAATTCGTACATCTAAACCCGTAGATCCTACGCTTCTTCTGTCTGCAACTGTTTCTCGTACAGCTCGCGGTAAGCTCCGTTTTTTGCCAGCAGATCGTCGTGGGTACCCTGTTCTATAATGTCGCCATCGTCCAGCATAATGATGAAGTCAGCGAGTTTTGCGGATGAAACTCGGTGCGAAATCACGACCGATGTCCGATCGGCCATAATGCGCTGGAGGTTGTTCAGGATGATGTTTTCGGTGTTGGTATCCACCGCCGAGAGGCAGTCGTCCAGAATCAGAATTTTAGGGTCGCGGGCAATGGCGCGGGCAATACTCAGTCGTTGCTTCTGCCCACCCGAGAGGGTAACGCCCCGCTCGCCAACGCGGGTATCGAACTGCTCCGGAAACTCCAGCACGTTCTGATACAGATCGGCATCGCGAATGGCTTGTTCCACACGCTCCTGCGGCAAATCAGGTTTGCCAAAGCGAACATTATTGCTGATGGTTTCGGAGAACAGGAAAACGTCCTGTGGTACGTAGCCCATCTGCTCGCGCAAAGACGTCAGGTTATAATCTTTAATCGGAATACCATCCACACGAATCTCGCCCGAGGTTACGTCGTACATCCGCGTCAGCAGGTTAGCCAGTGTACTTTTCCCGGAACCGGTTGTTCCCAGAATAGCTACCGTTTCGCCCGCCCGGACGTGCATCGAGAAGTTTTTAATGGCTGTGATTCCCGAATCGGGATACACGAAGCGAACGTTCTTGAACTCAATTTCGCCATTGATTGTGTGCTGAATATTCTTCTGCGACACGATGTCGGTTTTGATGTTCAGGAATTCGTTTATGCGCTCCTGCGACGCGGCTGCCCGCTGCGTCTGGCTTGTTGTCCAACCTAGGGCCATAACCGGCCAGGTGAGCATATTCACGTACAGGATAAACTCGGTGATGTTGCCCGGCGTAAGTCGACCGGCGAGAATTTCCTGACCACCAACGAAGATTACGAGTACGTTGCTCAGACCAACCAGAATGGCAACGATGGGAAAAAACAGGGAATCGACCCGCGTCAGGCTGAGCGATTTGTTACGGTATTCATCGCTCTCCAGCTCAAATTTTGCTGCCGAATTATTCTCTTGTACAAAGGCTTTCAGGACGCGAATCCCCGAAAACGCTTCCTGAACGTAGGTAGACAGCCGCGACAACGACCGCTGAATTTCCTCCGACCGACGGATGATAATGTTATTGACAATATAAATCGCAACCGACAGCACGGGCAGCGGCAACAGTACGTACAGCGACAGCCGGGCGTTAATACTTACCATGTAGGTAATCACCAGAATGAACAATACAATCAGGTTCAGGCCGTACATGATGCTTGGCCCAACGTACATCCGAACCTTGCTCACATCTTCCGAAATACGAGCCATTAAATCGCCGGTATTATGTTGTCGGTAGAAACTCAGAGGGAGCGTCTGGTAGTGGTCGTAAATCTCGTTTTTAAGGTCATACTCCACATGACGTGACATCACAATAAGCGTCTGACGAACCAGGAATAGGAAGAACCCCTTCAGCAAAGCCATGACCAGCGTAAGTACGCCAAACAGCAGAATGCTAAAAGCAAAGACGTCATAAAGCGCCGATTGAAGCGGGGATTTATCGTAGAGGTAGTAGATATCCAGCGTTTCGCGCACCAGATCAAGAGCATACCGAACCAGCTGCGCCGGAAAAATACCAAACAGGTTGGAGATGATGGTGAACACCGTCCCCAAAATCAGGTACCATTTATACTTTAGAAGGTATTTATTTAAGTAGGAAAGAGCTTTCACAATTCAACCAGCAGCGTTTAGTTCGTAACCCTCGGGCACGGGGAAAAGTTGCAGGGGAGTATTAGGAGTAAGGAGTTAGGAGCCATCCGGCTACATCCCAATACCACAGGATAGTTGCTCATTCCTACCTCCCCCCTTCTACCTCCCAACTTCTCATTCCTAACTCCAGGTACTAATTTGCCTTTCTCCCCAAAAAGCCGTACTTTTGCACCCGATTTAAGCAGTTCTTTTTCATACTGGTAGCAAATAGACTAAGGCGGGATGCTCAATAGGCGACTACTCCGAATAAAGGTCATGCAGGCGATATATGCGCTTCGGCAGGCCGAATTTTCCAACCAACAACTAGCCATCGACGGCATTAATGACCTCTTCCAACCCGACCTGAACTCGATGTTGCCGCAGAACAAGCGACAACTGGAAGGCTACCGGAAACTGGCCGCCCTTCTTTTTGAAGAGGCCATCAAAGCCAATCAGCCCGCTCAGGACGAGGACGCCCCCCGTAATGTACTCAAGGCCGCCAACGACGGTTTTTTATTCTACCAGATTCGCGCAAAAAAAGACCGACAGCACCTCGCGCAGATGATGCTGAAGCAGGTAAATGGCATCTATGACGGTTACCTGCTCGTGTTAACCCTGCTTGTTGAACTCGGACAGGCGGCCCAGATTGACAGCGAACGCCGGTACCGCGACGTCGACGAAACGCCTTTCCCCTTCGAATCGACGCTCTACGACAACACCGTAATCAAGGCGCTCGCACAGCACCAGCCGCTCCAGAATGAAGCCGTCCGACATAATATTTCATGGACGGAAGATCTTGGCTTTGTTCGGAAAGCCCTGCGCGAAGCCCTCAAAACCGACGATACCTACCGGGCTTACTGCTCAACCCGAACCCACACCGCCGACGAAGACCAGGCCCTGGCACAATACGTGCTCCGCAGTCTGGTATTCAAGCATGAGGTAATTCGCGATCACCTGTCGGAGGTTGATCTCAGTTGGGCCGAAAACAGTGAAGTGATTCGTGGCCTTGCCATCCGGACGTTGAAATCCGTCCAGAGTGCAACGGGTCTGCAACTCGAACCACTCACCGACGACTGGGAGGAAGACGAATTATTTCTGAACACGCTATTTAACAAGTCAGTTGAGAACGACGCCGACTACGAGCAACTCCTGGCCGATCAGCTCAAAAACTGGGACGTTGAACGGGTGGCGATGATCGACAAGATTATCCTGAAACTGGCTGTTTGCGAGTTGCTCAGTTTCCCAAACATTCCGGTCAAGGTAACGATTAATGAATATATCGAACTGGCAAAAGCGTACAGTACGCCTAAAAGCGGTAAATTTGTGAATGGTATTCTGGATAACCTCTCCGAGAAGCTACTGGCTTCGGGCCGTTTGCGTAAAAGCGGACGCGGGTTATTAGATAATAAATAAACGAGTTGCCAGTTTATAGGGTACGGATTATGATTTTTGGGTGAAGAAAGGCCTTTGCGCTTGTAGAAAGTCGAACGTCAAAAACGTCAGCTATAAACCACAAACCACAAAATTTTTTAGAAATGAGCAGAATTGGCCGTGATTTAACCTTTTTGCTAACCGGAATTGCTGCCGGGTCTCTTATTGGCTTGCTGTATGCACCCGACAAGGGTAAGATTACCCGCGACCGTCTGTCGTTCCGTTTGTCGAAATATAGAGAGCAGATTAATCAATTGCTGGAAGACTTGGGGAACTCAGTAGAATTGCCTGAAAATTCATCGAAAAACGAAGGTCAGCGTGTTGTGAACGACGCCCGCGAAAAAGCGGAACGCCTGCTGGAAGATGTTGATCGGCTGATGGCGCAAATCAAACAGCAAAACGCATAATTTAAGTGTACACGGTCCATTACTTCAGGTTATGGACCGCGTACACTAAAAAACGATACCTCAGCAATGTACCTCAAAAACTGGCTGCTTATAGCGGCCTTCGCGGGATTAAGTTTTGGCCAGATCAGTTGCGATAACCGGCAGCAGGGCCAAACCTCCAAAGAAACGGCTTCGACCAAGATGCCTAAAATAACCTTCGAGGAGAAGGGTATTTACGATTTTGGGACGCTCACGGAAGGCGATACGGTTGAGCACGTATTCGCGTTCACCAACACGGGTGAATTTCCACTGATTATCAACAATATTACGGCTTCCTGCGGGTGTACAACCCCCGAATGGCCACGGGAGCCGGTAGCCCCCGGTGCCAAATCGTCGGTACGGGTGCGCTTCAACAGCCGCGGCAAAAGTGGCCAACAGAACAAAACCATCACCATCTTTGCCAACACGGAGCCGTCCATGACCGACCTTCAATTTAAGGCCCTGGTAAACCCAAAGTCCGAAACCACCAAAACGTCCTAAACTCACTCACCTATGTTGTCTATTCTGTTACAGGCCGCAGCCGGCTCCAACACCTCAATGATTTACAATGTGCTCCTTTGGGTAGCCATCATTGGCGTGTTTTACTTCTTCATGATTCGTCCGCAGCAGAAAAAGCAGAAAGACCAGAAGAGTTTTGTTGATAATCTAAAGAAAGGCGACAGCGTGGTTACCATTGGCGGCTTGCACGGCCGTATTGCATCCGTAGACGCGACCACCGTTACGCTGGAAGTGGACCGGGGCATTAAAATGACCTTCGAGAAAAGCTCCATCTCTCGTGAGGCAACGGTAAAACCGGCCATCGAAGCCGAGAAACAATAGCGTGTGAATACCGCCCCAAACGTCCGCTCCTTTCAACCAACTAAAGCGCTTCTTTGCATAGGTGCGGCTGCACTGTTCTGGTTTCTGAATGCTCTTAACAAGCCGGGTTACACGCTCACGGTAGAGTACCCAATCCGGTTTGTTTATGATGATTCTTTATTCATTCCCACTTCGCCATTACCCCATACCATGCAGGTAAACGTATCGAGCGATGGCTGGGGACTGCTGCGCCATTCGTGGCTTCCCTTCCGCATCGAACCGGTCGACTACCTCATAAAGGACCCGCTGCGGGCAACGGCTATCAATACGTCTTCGCTGGCGGCAGCCCTAGCCGAACAGGTAAAAAAGCTGCATGTCAATTACATTGTTGCCGATACGCTGGCACTGAATTTCGACCGGCATATCTCCAAAACGGTTCGTCTCCTCCCCGACAGCCTGCATTTGGATATGGCCCCGCGCTTTATGGTATCCAGTGTCATCAACATGACTCCGCGTTCCATTCAGATCGACGGTCCGGCAAAGTTGGTCAAAGGATTGCCGGATACGATTTGGGTACGGATTCCCCGCAAACGTATCTCAGACAATTACGACGAAGAACTGCCCCTGAATCAACTGCGTCACCCACTCCTGCATACCAGTGCCGACCGGGTAGCGGTTAGTTTTGAAGTAGGCGAACTGCTGTCTCCTCCACCTTCAGTAAAAGGCGAAAGAGCGAAAGAGTGAAAGAGTGGCTCACTGGTAAGTTGGCCATTCTTTCGCTCTTTCACTTTTTCACTTTTTCGTTCTTTATGAAAGCTCCCCTTCAGATTGGCGTAACGGGCGGTATTGGCTCTGGCAAAAGCGTTGTTTGCAGGGTGTTTAAAGCATTGGACATTCCTGTGTATGAAGCCGATGAACGAGCAAAGTGGCTTACAGAACACGACCCAATCTTAAAAACTGACATTCAACGGGTACTTGGTTCAAATGCTTACGACGCTACCGGAAAGTATAACCGGACGTGGGTAGCCTCCCAGGTTTTTTCTGATCCTTCGCTACTGTCGGCCCTTAATGCCGTCATTCACCCGAGAGTGTTTGCCGATACAGCCGCCTGGGTAAACGAACAGGCCCACAAACCCTATGTGGTGAAAGAAGCCGCCCTGATGAAGGCGGCCGGGTCGGGCAATTCACTGGATAAAGTCATTGTAGTACAGGCACCCATTGCGTTGCGCATTGCCCGTATCCGTCAGCGCGATCCACATCGTTCCGAGGCTGAAATCCAGAATATTATTGACCGTCAGATCAGCGATGCCGAACGTCGCCAACTCGCAGATTACATCATTGAGAATGATGAGAGCCAATTGTTGCTGCCGCAGATAATTCGGCTGCATGAGGAATTTCTGCAGCAGGTGGCTCAGTACATATAGGCAAGTCTGAATTCCCACCAAACAATTCCTGTTGTGTTTGCCAATTGCTCAATCGGTACTTACGGAGTTATTGGTTCCTGCACTCATCGTCACTTTTCCCTTGTTGCCCGGCTTTCCCCCTCGATTCAACAAATAACCCTGTATTGCCTCCATAGGCATTCCTAGGTTTGTCTCGTTAATCGAAACCAGTTCCAGCTATGCAACTCAGGCATTTTACCATAACCTTAGGTTTATTCGTTCACGCCGTTTTATCGCTGGCCCAGTCGCCGGTCGGTTCCAGTCAGGTGCACGTACTGCTTACCGATGCCAGCCGACAACCCTTATTTGGCGTTACGGTACAACTGCGCTCCTGGCCCGATACGACTCATACGATCACGGCCATTTCGGATACGACGGGAGTAGCCCTGCTCCCGCTGAAAGCCGACGCTTCGTATCAAGTACGTATTTCAGCCATGGGTTACAAACCTGTCGTGCAGGGCATTCGGCCCACCAAGAGCCTGGCGACCTATCGATTTACCCTGCAAACCGAATCCCAGACATTAGCGTCTGTAACCGTAACGGCGCGCCAGCCGCTGATGCGGCAGGAAGACGATAAAATGATTGTCAACCCCGAACTGATTGCCAGCAGCAGTACCAACGCGTTTGAATTGTTAACCAAAACGCCGGGACTGTTTATGGATCAGGAGGGGCATATATACCTGAACAGCGCCATGCCTGCCACTATTTATATCAACGGCCGCGAGCAGCGGATGAGTGCCGAAGATGTGGCTACACTGCTTCGGAGTCTGCCCCCCAACAGCGTCGACCGAATTGAGGTGATGCGTACGCCTTCGGCCCGTTACGATGCGTCCAATGCAGGAGGAGCCGTAAATGTAGTTTTGAAAAAAGGCGTTAAAATCGGGCGCACGGGTAGCGTCTCGGCCAATATGAATCAGGGCCAACTCGGTAATCAGGGCGTAGGGTTTAGCCTGAATGACAGCGACGGAAAGCGTAATTCATACCTCAATCTGAACTATAGCCGACGGGATAACTACGAGCAGTTGAGCAGTTCGCGAGAGTTGCCGGGCAACCAGATCATTAGCCAGCAGGCACACACCCGTACTCCCGGCGATGCCCTGTTTGCAGGCTATGGATTGGGCTACCAGCTAACGCCTACCTGGGAACTGAACCTGGACGGACGAGGCAATTATGGCTATACCAACAGTTTTTCTGATAACACAACCCGCATTCGATCACTGGAAAACAGCCAGCTACTGACCCAAAACCTGAACACGGTGCAGAATCTGGGACATACAGGTTCGCTGACCCAGGGCCTGTCGACGCGCTACAAGCTGGACTCCCTCGGTTCCGAACTGACCGCCGATCTCTCGTACAGCTACCTGTCGAACCGCTCCGATCAGCAGTACCTTACTCGCTCTCCACTGCCGTCTACCACCGATCAGACAGGCGGGGGCGATCTGCGGAGTCGCCGTAATTTTATAACTGCCAAAGCCGACTGGCTCCAGAAATTCCCTCATAAACTAACCCTCGAAGCCGGGTTCAAGACCAGCAATCAATGGTTCCGTAGCCAGTCCGATTATCGGATCGGTAGCGAGAGCATGCAACAGCTGGACCCGGCCCGAACGGCTGCCTTTACTTATACCGACGCCATCTACAGCGGTTATTTGCAGTCGACCAAAACACTGGGAAAATTTACCCTGAAAACCGGGCTTCGTCTTGAACATACGGCTATGGACGGCCATCAGCAGGTACCAACCGACACAACATTTCGGGTACGTCGTACTGATTTATTCCCGTATGTGTATCTGAGTCGGCCAGTAGTTTCCATTGCGAATTTTCCCGTTCAACTCTCGCTTATCTACCGTCAGTCTATCGCCCGGCCCACGTACGAACAGCTCAATCCCGCCATCCGCTACGTCGACCCGTACCTCTACGACACGGGTAACCCGGCCCTGATGCCCCAGTTTACTCAGAATGTAGAGGCTAACCTAAACGTGGCAAGCCTGCCGATTCTGGCCATTGGTCAAAACTACACCCGCCAACTGTTCTCAACAGTACTGTATCAGAACCCGACCAATCCAAGCCAGGCTTACCGCACCACCGATAACCTGGGTCAAAACCGGGAAACCTATTTTCGCCTGTTGCTGGGTATTCCGCCGGGTGGCCGTTATTTCTTCGTCGTCATCGGGCAGTATAACCACAACCAGTACGAAGGGCTATACGATGGAAAACCCATTGCCTTCAACCGGGGGTCGTGGACGCTGCTAACGTATCATCAACTCGAACTCGACAAACGCTCTACGTTGCAGGTTAACGGGTTCTGGTCAATTCGCGGGCAACGTCAGTTTTATACACTGGGTAATTTCGGCACCCTCGACCTGAGCATCAACCGAAAGTTTATGCAGAACAGATTGAACGTTACCCTGTCGGTTTCCGATTTACTGTTCACCAACCCGAATACGTTTATGCTTGAGCAGGGCAGCGTCGTCGCGCAGGGTATGCGCCAGGGCGACTCCCGGCGGGTAGGCTTGAGTCTACGCTATAATTTTGGGTTGAAAAAGCAGCGCGACGAAAGCCCGAATCCGTTTAATTTCGATGGACTAAACAGAGCCAACTAATGAAAACGAATCTATTCACGGTTCGGAAGCCCTCCCGCTCCGACTGGATGCTGATGGCCACGCTCTGGGCTATGGCCTTCCCATTCATGGTTATGGGCAACCTGAACCAGCCCTGGTGGCTTATTGGGTTGGGGTGGCTGGTCAACGTAGCGGTTCATACTGGGATCGTGCTGGTCATTGTCTATTGGCTTTTCCCTACATTTCTCTTCACCCGGCGCTACTGGCTGCTGTTCAGTTTCATGCTGGTTGCACTGCTAGGCTTTGCCACGCTCGACCAGTTATACATATGGCTTGCCTACCACCACGAGGGCGCGTTTCAGTGGCGCTCTATCTTGTACTCTTTGGTTAGCATCGCTCCCCAGGCGGGGGTACTGGCAGCCGTGCTGGCGGGTAAACAGTTTTTTGAAACCCAGGAGCGACTCGTACGAACCGAAAAAGAGCGGGTGGAGGCTGAACTCCGGCACCTGAAAGCACAGATCGACCCGCATTTTCTATTCAACAACCTGAATGTACTCGCCAGCCTCATTGAGCGAAATCCGCAACAGGCCAGCGCGTATCTGTATCGGTTCTCGGCACTTTATCGGTTTCTGATTCGCCACAAAGATGAAGACGTGGTTGCATTGGCCGATGAACTGACGTTTCTCGACGATTATATGTATCTGATTCGCCAGCGTTTTGGCCGGGCCTATGAACTGCTAACGACCGTGCGCGTACCCGATACGCTAGCCGTGCTTGTGCTGCCGGGAAGTATTCAGACACTTGTCGAAAACGCGGTGAAGCACAACCAGGCGAGCGAGACAGATCCCTTGCTGATTGAGCTGACCATCACCAGCGACGCTATCGTGGTACGCAACGAACGCCGGGCCAAGCTTACGCCCGTAGAATCGACCGGCACAGGGCTGAAAAACCTGGAGTCTCGTTACAAGCTTCTATCCGACCAGGCCGTTAGCGTTCAGACAACGGCTACCGAATTTCGCGTTAGTCTGCCCACGCTGCACTCGGCCAACATGGCCCCTACTCAACCTCTTGCTACTCGTTTGTAAGCTTATGTCGTTAACTATTGTCGTTCTGGAAGACGAAGCCCTGGCCGCCCGGCAGCTCGTCGAGTCACTGGAGAAGCTCTTGCCCGACGCCCGCATGCTGACCACGTTAGCCAGCGTACAGGAAGCGATGGCCTGGTGGTCGGCAAACCCTGCCCCCGATTTGCTGTTCTCCGATATTGAACTACTGGACGGCAACGTATTTGCCCTGTTCGAACGGGTAGCCATTCGTTGCCCGATTGTATTCACAACGGCTTACGACCAGTTTCTACTGAGGGCCTTTCAGGGCAACGGCATCGCCTATTTACTCAAGCCTTTTACGATGAGCCAGTTGCAGCAGGCCCTTGATAAATACGCCTTGCTGCGAACATCTTCTGCACCTTCTGCCCCCATATTGACGGAACCTATTCTGGCCCAGCTACGCGACGCGATTCGGCCCATACAAACGCGCTACCGGCAACGATTTACGGTGAAATTGCGTCAGGGCATCCATCTGCTGGCGGTGGAAGACATTACGTATCTTCAGGCCGACGAGGGCGTTGTTTTTGCGTTCGATAGCCGGGGGCAGAAATACCCGCTAAACGGCAAGCTGACCGAACTGGAAGAGCAACTCGACCCGGCTCATTTTTTCCGGCTGAATCGCTCCGAAATTATCAACATCCGCTACATCGACCGGTTAGAACCTTACTTCAACGACCGGCTGGCGGTGCGGATGCGGGGGCATGCCGAATTGCTCATTGCCAGCACGGGTCGTACCCCCGACCTTCGCCGGTGGGTTGACGGGTGAAGTCCGATTGCTTGGTTTTTACTGTTTCCTTCTGCCAAATCAAATTTTCACCAGATAACCTAGCTCACTTAATGCCTTTCTGCCGTAATTTGGCCTGTTGCTACATCAACAAGCCAAATCAATGAAACAAACTGTACGTCTGCTTACTGCCTGCGCCGGCAGCTTTTTATTAGGTGCATTTATCACCAACGACGATCCTCAAAAACCGTTAACAACCGAAATGGTCGAGGTCGCTTCCAAGGTGTTTGGCCTGGAGTTTACCCCCGCCGAGCGCGACTCTATGCTCGGCAATCTGAACAACGCCCGCGCCAATTACGAGGCACTGCGCAAAATTGATCTACCCAACGACATTGCCCCGGCCCTTTACTTCAATCCGCTGCCAGCCGGGTTTACTATGCCTGTCGGGGCTTCCTCATTTAAAGCGTCGGTGGCGGGTAAGGTATCATTGCCTAAGAACCAAGATGAACTGGCGTTTTACACCGTCGGGCAATTGGGCGAGTTAATTCGAACCAAACAAATTACGTCGGTCGAACTCACGCAATTTTTCCTGAATCGACTCAAAACTTATGACCCAAAACTACACTGCGTCATTACCCTGACCGAAGACCTTGCCCTGAGTCAGGCCAAACGGGCGGACGAGGAATTAAAAGCCGGAAAGTATCGCGGTCCACTGCATGGCATTCCCTACGGTGCCAAAGACTTGCTGGCCAAAAAAGGCTACAAAACGACCTGGGGCGCTATGCCTTACAAAGACCAGACGATTGACCTCGACGCTACGGTTATTCAACGACTGGAAAAAGCGGGGGCCGTGCTCTGTGGCAAAATGACCCTAGGGGCGCTGGCTATGGGCGATGTGTGGTTTGGCGGCATGACGCGTAACCCGTGGAGTACCACCGCCGGTTCAAGCGGCTCATCGGCGGGGTCGGCGTCAAGCGTGTCGGCGGGGTTGTTACCCTTTGCGATTGGTACCGAAACGCTGGGGTCTATCGTGTCGCCCTCAACAGTTTGCGGCACCACCGGACTACGTCCCACCTTCGGTCGGGTAAGTCGGCACGGAGCGATGGCCCTGAGCTGGAGCATGGACAAGATCGGGCCCATTACCCGCAGCGTGGAAGATTGTGCGCTGGTATTCAACGCTATTTACGGACCCGATGGCAACGACCCCACCGTTATGACCGCGCCCTTCCGCTACTCGCCCCTGACGACCCTAAAAGGAACCCGCATTGGCTACGTCAAAAAGGCGTTTGAAAGCAATTACCCGAACCGCGCCAACGATTCGCTTACCTTGCAGACCCTCCGTAAGCTGGGCGCCGAACTGGTGCCTTTCGACTTACCGACGGGCGTTCCAGCGGGCCGAATTTCGTTTCTGCTGACGGTCGAAGCGGCAGCTGCTTTTGATGAGCTAACCCGGTCGGGGCGCGATGATCTGATGGTACGGCAAGGGAAAAATGCTTGGCCAAACTCGTTCCGGTCGGCCCGGTTCGTTCCGGCTGTTGAGTACATTCAGGCGAACCGCGCCCGCACTAAACTCATCAATGAGATGGCGGACCAGTTGAAAGCGGCTAAGATCGACGTGTACGTATCACCTGCTTACGCGGGCGGCAACCTCACGATCACCAACCTGACCGGCCACCCGTGCGTGGTGCTGCCCAACGGATTTACAAAGCAAAATCTGCCAACCAGCATTACGTTCATGGGCCAGTTGTTTGAAGAAGGCAAGGTGCTGGCCGTGGCCAAAATGTATCAGGATGCGACGGAATGGAACAAAAAGCACCCGTCGCTTCAGTAGGAACGTAGCCTCACAAACAGCGAACCTTTAAAATAGTCGCAGGTTAAGTAGAGTGAACACAAACAACTCTACGTTATGAAGCGATTATTGAGTATAGTAACTTTTCTGGCAGTAGCCTACGGGTGCGCCCCTCGTGTAACCGTCGATAAAAACTCCCGGACCGACTTTAGCAAGTATAAGACATTCGCCTGGATGGACAGCGATGTCAAAGCAGGTCAGAATCCGTTGTATTATAATCAGATAGCTACCGAAAGTGTCGAGAGTACAATGGCTGAGGTATTGCAACAAAAGGGATTGACCGAAACAACGACGAAGCCCGATTTGATCGTTGGCTACCACTTCTTTGTGGAAGACAAAACCCGGAATGTAGCCACACCCTCACCTTACTACGGCCCTTACATGGGTTGGGGCCGTTGGGGCTATGGTGGCTGGGGCCCCGGCTGGTGGGGCTGGGGTGGTCAACAATACCAGCAGCAGCAGTATCAGGCCGGTACGCTCGTGGTAGATATGGTCGATGCCCGTACGCGTAAGCTCGTGTGGCGCGGCTCAGTCCAGAATGCCGTTGGTGACCCCGCCCGCATTGCGGCCCAGTTACGCAAAGAAGCCGAGCGCATCGTGGAGAAATTCCCCGAGCGCACAAGCTAGCTTGAGAGCCTTATCAACCACAAAGGGCACAGAGACTGAGTTCTCTGTGCCCTTTGTAGTTCTGTGGTTAAACAATTGATTGCACGTATTACCACAGCTTATCCGGATACGCCCCATTGTCGTGTAACTGCTTCAGGGCAGCCTGAACCACAGGCTTATCATCGGGATAGGTTACACCGAACCATTCGGAGTGACTGCGGAACACCTTACAATGCCCTGTATCGGTCTGAATCAGAGTCGTCATAACAGTCGGGATATAAAATTCGGCTTTCGGCGAGTTGATATTTGCAATGGCGTAGCTCTCGAACTGGTGCTCCACTAACGGAAAGACGCTGGGTTTAAAGCCCCAGAAGTTCATCGAAACCGGTGTGTCGGGGGCCAGGGGAGTCAGGCTGTCGGCTTCTTCAAAAACAATCTTCTTCTCCGACGTACCGTTTTCCTGTTCGTATATCTTTGTCCGCTCAATAACCGACAGAAGATTACCATTCTCGGCCACTTCGCAAACGCCCCGCGACACCGACCCATTCTCCGACAGCGTGTTTTTTACTTCGTAGCCGACCATTGCGTGCAGTTGGTTGTCGGTGTTCGTTGTCAGGAAATCGCTGATGAGTTGGAACGCTTCGAGACCGTAAAAATCATCGGCGTTGATCACTGCGAACGGGGTATGCGTATGGTCTTTGGCGCAGAGCATAGCATGACCGGTGCCCCAGGGCTTCGTCCGTCTTACTTCTCCAACCTCGGCCGGAACGTATGAATCGAGCGCCTGAATAGCATAGTCGACTTCAATCTTCCCCGCCAGTTTACTACCGAATACTTCTTCAAAATCTTGCCGAAGTTCTTCCCGAATAATAAAGACAACCTTACCAAAGCCCGCCCGGATAGCGTCGAAAAGGGAGTAATCTATGATGGTTTCGCCATTAGGTCCGAACTGGTCGAGTTGTTTGATACCACCGTAACGGCTGCCCATACCGGCCGCCAGAATCAAAAGAGTAGGTTGCATTTCAGTGATCACCGGTACGCCGGTGCGTTAAACAGTTTATGGTCGTAAAGTACAGTAAAGGCTGCCCGCCCAAAATTAAAAAAACGGGCTGGGCTTTACTATTTAAAGTGATGTTAATGCCTAATTGGCCTATTTTGTCCCTTATAATAAAAATTAATCTAAGCAATGTACAATTTACAATAGTTGTCGTTATAATTGTACGCTAAACAACAGTTGCTAAAACAACTAATCAAATTTAGCGCTACAACTTGACTTCCGACGAGCCTTTTGTGCGTGGGTTCGCTGGATAAACCGACCGACACTATGCCTTTTTATCACACACTCGGCCAGATTCCACCTAAACGCCACACGCAGTTTGCCCGACCTGCCAGTACGGAGGGCACCACTCCACCCTTTGGCGACGGTCCGTTCTACTATGAACAACTGTTCGGTACCATTGGCTTCGAAGGCATGTCGTCGTTGCTTTACCACGTTCACCGGCCAACGATGGTGCGGGAAGTGTTGGAAAGCGTCGATATGACCCCGAAACTGGCGGTGCAGAAGAACATGCTGTCACGGAAATTACTCGGCTTTGGCGTAGAGCCCGCCGATGATTTTCTGGACAGTCGGGTGCCGCTGTTGGTCAACAACGACCTCACCTTCGGGCTGGCGGCTCCCCGTCAGTCATTAACGACCTATTTCTACAAAAATGCCGATGCCGACGAGATGCTGTTCATCCATCGGGGCACCGGAAAACTCCGGACGCTGTTCGGAACGATTCCGTTTCAGTACGGCGATTACTTGGTTATTCCGCGCGGGGTGATTTACCAGATCGAGTTCGACACGCCTGATAACCGGCTGCTCTATGTGGAATCACATTCGCCGATTTATACCCCCAAACGCTACCGGAACCAGTTTGGGCAGTTGCTCGAACATTCACCTTTTTGCGAACGAGACATTATTCGGCCCGGCGCACTCGAAACGCACGACGAAACCGGCGACTTTCTAATGAAGATCAAAAAACAGGGGGCGCTGCACTCGTTGGTTTATGCCTCGCACCCGTTCGATGTGGTGGGATGGGACGGTTATAACTACCCGTATGGTTTTTCGATCTTCAACTTCGAGCCCATAACCGGTCGGGTGCATCAGCCACCACCGGTGCATCAGACATTTCAGACCGACTCTTTCGTGGTTTGTTCGTTTGTCCCGCGTCTGTACGATTACCACCCAAAGTCGATCCCGGCTCCGTACAACCATTCGAACATCGACTCCGACGAGGTGATCTATTATGTCGATGGTGATTTTATGAGCCGCAACGACATTGCCCCCGGCCACATCACTCTGCACCCCGGCGGTACGCCCCACGGCCCTGCACCCGGCGCGATGGAACGAAGCATCGGCAAAAAAGAAACCCAGGAATACGCCGTTATGGTCGACACCTTTCGCCCGCTCATGCTGACCGAACAGGCCGTGGCGCTGGATGATGGGAAGTATTACAAATCATGGATTATGTAATGCGGATGCTTACTCGAAGCACTTACACACATCAACAAAAACATGGAAACCCTCGAACTAACCCAACCCATTACCGACTCCTCTACCGAGGATTTTCTGCCGCTCAACGGCACGGACTATCTCGAATTATATGTGGGCAATGCCCGGCAGTCGGCGCATTACTTCCAGACGGCCTTTGGCTTTCAACCCGTGGCTCATGCCGGACTATCAACCGGTCTGCGCGACCGGGAATCGTACGTGGTACAGCAGGGTAAAATCAGGCTGGTGCTCACCTCGCCCTTACACGGCGATTCTGAAATCGGCCGCCACATCGACCAGCACGGCGATGGTGTTCGGGTGGTGGCGCTGTGGGTCGACGATGCCCGCAGAGCCTTTGAGGAAACCACCAAACGGGGTGCAAAACCCTATATGGAGCCGGTCCGTGAGCAGGACGATACCGGCTATGTAGTGCGGTCGGGTATTCAGACCTACGGCGATACGGTGCATGTATTTGTGGAGCGTAACGACTATACCGGCGTCTTCCTGCCCGGTTATCAACCCTGGAGTCCGACCTATCGCCCGGCCGATGCCGGATTAAAATACGTAGACCATATGGTGGGAAATGTAGGCTGGCACGAAATGAACCAGTGGATGACGTTTTACCACGATGTGATGGGCTTTCAGCAGCTTGTTTCGTTCGATGATAAAGACATATCTACCGATTATACGGCGCTGATGAGCAAGGTCATGAGCAACGGAAACGGCCGGGTGAAGTTCCCCATCAACGAACCCGCCGAGGGTAAAAAGAAGTCGCAGATTGAAGAGTACCTCGATTTCTACGGCGGTCCCGGCATTCAGCACATTGCGGTGGCTACGGATAACATTGTGGAAACCGTTCTGGCTCTCCGCGACCGGGGTGTCGAGTTCCTGACCGTACCCGAAACCTATTACGAACACCTGGCCGAACGGATCGGGAAAATTGACGAAGAAATAGACACGCTGCGCCCGCTGGGGATTCTGGTCGACCGGGACGATGAAGGGTATCTGCTTCAGATTTTTACCAAGCCCATCTGCCCGCGTCCTACCCTTTTCTTCGAGATTATCCAGCGTAAAGGAGCCCGTTCGTTCGGGAAAGGCAATTTCAAAGCCCTGTTCGAAGCCATCGAACGGGAACAGGAATTACGGGGAACGTTATGATAATTATGAATGCCTGAGTGGTAGAAGAGTGAATGGTTTCTGGCATTTATTCTATCACTCAGGCATTCTATCATTGACTCATTTAGTTATGCAGACATACACCAAATACACCCCGGACGATCAGGCCGTTTGGCGGCTGCTTTTCGAACGGCAGATGGCCCAACTGCCCGGAAAAGCCAGTCAGGATTACCTCGACGGGATTCCGGCAACGGGATTCTGGGCCGACCGTATCCCGGATTTTGAGCGGGATTTGAATCCGAATCTGCAACGGCTTACGGGCTGGCGGGTCGAGGCTGTTGATGGGCTCATTCCCAACCGGGATTTTTTTGGACTGATGGCCAACCGGAATTTTCCGGCAACGACCTGGCTGCGCCGACGCGACCAGCTGGAGTATCTGCCCGAGCCAGATATGTTTCACGATACCTTCGGACATGTGCCAATGCTGTCTAATCAGGCATTTTGTGATTTTCTGGCGTCGCTGAGCCGGATTGCGCTGGATCATATCGACAGCGAAGAAGCCATTGCCATGATTTCGCGGCTGTATTGGTACACCGTAGAGTTTGGCCTGATTCGGGAAGGGAGTGAACTGCGGATTTACGGCGGGGGCATTCTGTCGTCGGTGGGCGAAACGGCTCACAGTCTGTACAGTGAGGTACCCAAACGTATTCCGTACGACGTAACGACGCTGCTTCAGACGCCCTACATCATCGACCATTACCAAGAGCAGTATTTCGTGATCGAGTCGTACGAGCAACTGTACCAGTCCGTACCTCAGATTGAGGAGACGCTGGAAAGCTTATTGGTTAGTTGATTACATTTGTCATTTATTGCCGGGCATATCCGATCTGATCAGGAGCCGAAAGTCGAAATAAAGTTCGGCTAACACGCACTGAACAGCCTGAATAGAACTGACGAAACTTGACTTCAGCGAATGACGCATCCATCCGATACGCGTGCTTATTTTTTTAAGATTGACACCACAATCAAGAAAATCCGGAATGCCCTGCAAAAGCAGTTTACCGATGCGGGTTTCGAACTCACCGTCGACCAGTGGGTGGTGATCGACCACCTGTTCCGAAATCCGGGTATCAGTCAGAATACGATTTCGGAAATGACGACCAAAGACGCGCCAACTGTTACCCGCATCATTGACCTGCTTAGTCAGAAAGGCCTCACGGAACGGCGCATGGCCGATACTGACCGGCGGAAGTTTCTGGTGTATCTGACCGAGGCCGGTGAAGCGAAGTACCACGAAGTACTACCCATTGTATCGGCCATGCGACGCAAAGGCTGGGGCGACCTCAGCGACGAAGATTATCAGCACTTTGTCCGAATCATGGACTCTATTTACAGCAATATCAGCGAGTAAACGGTTTGGGGCCTTATGCTTTACGGCATTTTTAGTTACGACATTGCCAGCCCCCGCGTGGGTGTACACCATAAAGACTTCGTGCTCGACCTCGAAGTCGTGAGTCTACTCGGTTACTTCGATGACCTGTCCGTCGAGCCAACCGTGTTTGCCCAACCGGCGCTAAACGATTTTATTGCCCTGGGCAAACCGGCCCACCGTGCTATTCGGCAGCGACTAAACGAATTACTCGGCAACGGTGCCCCTGCCCTGACCGATGTTCACGATCAGGTTTTTATTCACGAATCGCGGGTGAAAATGCACTTGCCCGTTCGTATTGGCGATTATACCGATTTTTATGCGGGCATTCACCACGCCGAAAACGTGGGCCGTATGTTCCGCCCTCAGGGCGACCCGCTCCTGCCCAATTACAAACAATTGCCGGTAGGCTACCATGGCCGGTCGTCGTCGATTGTTGTATCCGGCACGCCCATCCGACGGCCCAGCGGCCAGTTTATGGATGACGGACAATTGACATTTGGTCCTTCGAAGGCGCTGGACTTCGAACTGGAACTGGCGCTCGTTATCGGCAAAGAAAATCCCCTTGGCGAGCCTGTTGAAGTGGCAGAAGCGGAAAACTATATTTTTGGGGTTGCCTTGTTCAACGACTGGTCGGCGCGCGATATTCAGCGGTGGGAATACCAGCCCTTAGGACCGTTTCTGGGCAAGAATTTTGCGTCGAGCTTGTCGGCCTGGGTGTTGCCGTTTGATGAGCTGGAACCGTTTCGGGTGGTGGGAATGCCGCAGGAACCCACGCCCCTGCCCTATCTGCAAACCCATACGCCGGGCCACTTCGATCTTGAACTGGCTGTGGCACTACAAACTGCCGATGGCGAGACCGTCTGCATTTCCCGCTCCAATACCAGGTACCTCTACTGGACCTTCGCCCAGCTGATTGCCCATCATACGGTTGGTGGCTGCAACCTCCGCATTGGCGATCTGCTGGCCACCGGCACTATTTCCGGCGACACGCCCGGCAGTTACGGCTCGCTGCTGGAGCTGAACTGGAACGGCGAACGGCCCCTTCATTTATCTCACACAACCGCTCGCACCTTTCTGGCCAATGGCGATACCGTAACACTACAGGGACATGGCTTCAAAAACGGCGTACGCGTTGATCTTGGCGATGTTACGGGGAAAATCGTTTAGTTTCTGACCAAAATGCGACGATAAAACTCACCCAATCCAACGAATCGATTCCATGGAGGGTCAGTTGCTTATCCACATTCTTTTGGTGTCCTATGCGGCCTGTGTTTACCTTGTTATTGACGGCGCTTGGCTTATCACTGGCGTTGATGAGCTGCGAGAATTGCGGCCCATCCAGAGAGCCCTTTCTCAACTTGTCACTTCAACTCACAAACCCCGCAAAGGTCGACACGATTTACGCCCTCAACGCTCGAAATCCGCTGCCTAAACAAGACCTGTCAACGTCAGCGGTTACGAGTGCCCTCTGGCTCGAACTACCTCTTAACCTTAACGCCAACCAGAGCCGATACGTAGTTCAGCTCAATGGCCGTCGGGATACAGTCACCGTTTTTTACCGACGTTCCTTCGCCTACCGAAATCAGCGGTGCGGCTATGTGCTGGACTTATACCAACCCGACGGAATACCCGCCCAAACGACCCAGGGCACTATTTCCAGCGTATCGTACTGGCAAAATCGGAACGGTTCATTTCCCGGCAGCCCGCAGGAAACGCACATCGAACTGGTCATCCGCTTATGAAATCACGGCTACTTGGTATCGGGCTACTGCTTGCGTCCTCAGTGAGTTTCGGGCAGAATAGGCCCTCGGCGCTCATTGGCGTCGATGTGCTGAAGCCCCTTTTCTCCGTCGTTCGGCCGGGCCATAACGCCTACCGATTGGCCGAAGCTACCGTTAAAATACCCCTGAGAACAAATTATCTATCCATTACTGGCGGCTATACCAGTATCCAATCCGACACTATTTTTCGGAATATGCGTCTCCACGATGAAGGCTATTATCTCAAAATCGGGGTTGAAAACGTAGGCCCTGGCGGGCTGGTGCTTGGCTGGCACGGGCTGGCTGCTATATACCGCCAATCCGGCACGTACTTCTTCAAAGGTACTACATTCGGCGATTATGAAAGCCCCATTTCTAACCGGACCAATGCCGCCATTGGGGTCGAGGGCCTGCTCGGACACCAGATGACGCTCTCATCCCGGTTTTCCCTGCGCCTGACAGGCCGGATTACAACAGCCGCTCTGTTTGGCCCTAAAGATGGTGGCGTGCCTGCGTATTTTGTCCCCGGAATTGGGCATGTAGCGGGTAATTCGTTGGTATATAGTGTTGGGGTTGGTATACATTTGTTATACCAACTTCACCCGCGCCCAACGGCCACTTCAGTACATGACTAAAACTGTTCGCCCGGCGGATGTGCCCCCTAACGAATTTTACCGGTATATGATCGGTACGATTGGGCCACGTCCCATTGCCTTCGCCAGTACCATAGCCACCGATGGCACTGTCAACCTGAGTCCATTCAGCTTTTTCAACCTTTTTGGCTACAATCCGCCAACGCTCGTTTTTGCCCCGACAATTAACCGGCACGGGCACAAAAAACATACCCTACTCAACCTGGAAGAGGTCGGTGAGGTAGTTATCAATGTGGTTAACTACGCCATGGTAGAGCAGATGTCGCTGGCCAGTGCTGAGTTTGAGCGAGGTGTCAATGAATTCGAAAAAGCCGGATTTACTGCTGTTCCGTCCGATCTGGTTCGTCCGCCGAGGGTTGCCGAATCGCCCGCCGTTTTTGAGTGTGTCGTGAAGCAGATCATCGCATCGGGAGAGGGACCGGGAGCCGGGCATCTGGTTATCTGTGAAGTGGTAGCGGGGCACTTTCACGAGGCTATCTTCACCGAAAAAGGTACCGTCGACCCGCACCGGATCGACCTCGTTGCCCGGATGGGTGGCGACTGGTACTGCCGTGCTCAGGGCGATGCGCTGTTTGAAGTGGCCCGTCCGCAAACAGGGATCGGCGTAGATGCCCTTCCGGTCAATATCCGCAACAGCGCCATTCTCTCGGGGAATGACCTGGGGAAACTTGGCAGCATCTCGGCATTACCTACCGCCGACGAAGTGGCGTCTTTTAAAGAATCCGGTGCGTTGACGGAGCTATTTGACGAAGCGCGAAATGGTTGCCAATACCTTCCCGACCTGCTTCATTTGCGGGCCAAAAACCTGCTAGTCGAGCGCAAAATAAAAGAAGCCTGGCTAACACTGCTGGCAAGATAAAAGCGAATTGATTGGCATAGGGGACCGCATGGCTCCGGCTTGCGGTCCCCATGCCAATCAATTTTCAAGTAAGACAAAAAAACTTTCACCAAGTCTGTAATATTTCAGCCAATCCGGCGACTCATCCGTCAAACACAACATTAACAAGCAGCAACCATGTTTAAGAAACTGTTTCTAACGCTTGCTTTCGCCGGGATGACGACGCTTGGCTTTGGCCAGAACAAATCGATGCTTTGGGAGATTTCGGGCAAAGGGCTTACCAAACCGTCGTACCTCTTCGGAACCATTCACCTCATCTGCCCTACGGATTTTGCCATTACCGAGCCGACAAAAAAGGCATTGTCGGGCACGGAGCAGGTTTATCTGGAACTGGATATGGACGATCCGCAGATGATGCCCAAGATGCAGAAGGGCATGATGAATACAGGCGGCAAATCTTACAAAGAGTGGCTGAAACCCGAAGATTACACCCTGCTTAGTGACTACTATAAAAGCAAAATGGGCGCGGGTCTCGATCAGTTGGGAATGCTAAAACCGCTGGCGCTAATGTCGATGAACTACATGACCCTGCTAAACTGCCAGCCCGAATCGTATGACATGACCTTCGCCAAAATGGCGTCGGAGCAGAAGAAAGAGGTTCTGGGACTCGAAACAGTAGAGTCGCAGTTTGCCATTTTCGATAAAATTCCGGTCGAGAAACAAGCCACCGAACTGGTAGATATGGTCCGGAATCAGGACAAGGCCCGTACAGAATTCAATCAGTTGATTACGCTCTACAAAGCGCAGGACCTCGACGGGCTGCTAAAGCTGATGCGGCAGAGTGAGTTCAGCGACATGGCCGGTTATGAAAATGCATTGCTCAACGACCGCAACGCCAACTGGATTCCGACGATTGAGCAGGCCGTCAAACAAAAGCCCACTTTCATTGCCGTTGGTGCCGGACACCTCGGGGGCGACAAGGGCGTGATTGAATTACTCCGCAAAAAAGGCTACACCGTAAAAGCCGTAAACTAACCGCCCCAACAAACGCTATGTCTTCCGCGCCGGAGTTCATCAACCTCATCCGACAGCATCAGAAGATTATCCACAAGGTCTGCCACCTATATATTGACAACCCCACCGACCGCGAAGACCTGTTTCAGGAGATTCTGCTGAACGCGTGGAAGTCGTGGCCAATGTTTCGAAACGACGCCCGCTTCACGACCTGGCTGTATCAGGTTGCGCTCAATACGGCCATCTCCTACTTCCGTAAGGAAAAGAAAAAACCCGCTCAGCAGATTCTGGACGGCGAACTGGCCCTCGCCGATGCACCGGACGACGATAGCGAACAGCAATTTAAGGCGATGTACCTGGCCATCGCCGATCTTAACAAAATTGATAAGGCCGTTGTCATGCTTTACCTGGAGCAGTACGACTATAAAGCAATTGGTCAGATGCTGGGCATGACCGACAATAACGTGGCCGTTCGGATGAACCGTATCAAAACTTTTCTGAAAGAAGCCGTTAAGAAACACCTGTAACGATGGAACTCGACGAATTTGGCGCTTTATTCAACGCTCGTTTCCAGGAGGGCCGCCCGGAGAAATCAGCGCAGGAGTTGACACAACACCTGCGGGGCCGCTCACGTACAGCGCTTGAAAAAATCATCCGTAATATACTTTGGGAGGTTATTACAGCCATCGCATCCATTCTGGTCATGCTGGTTCTGGTCACCCGGCTCGACTCCTACACCATCCGGTGGCTGACGGGTATTATCGGTATCATCAGTATTACACAAATCGTTGGCTTTAGCTGGCAGTATTGGCAGCTCAGGCAAATGATTCGGCCCGACGTTACCGACCTGCGTACTCATTTACGGCATCAGATTCAGGTTGTCGAACGATTCATCCGAATGTATTTCAGCTATTGCCTATGGGTAGTGCCCATCTGTTTTTTCCTGGGGGCATATATCGGCTATACGGTGGCCGCTCAGCGGATACATGATCCGCTTTTGCTTCCGCTGGACAGCCTGGCACTGTCAAAAACCGCTGTTTTTATTCTGCTGGCCATTCTGGTCGCGGGCCTGGTTGGCTTTCTTTTTCTCGTAAAAGCATACATAAGATGGCTTTACGGACGCCATCTCGATCAGTTAAAAACTTGTTTAACCGAGTTAGACGATTAGACGATGGAAAAGAAAAAGCGTGCCCTTATTCAGGTAATACTGGGTGGCCTTGTTGGGGGAGCAGTTGGCTTCGGCATGGGAAAATTTGCCTTCCAACTTTTCCCGAAAGACTTACTTAAACATGTTTTGCAATCGTCGGCAGGGCCGGCTGAAACGACAGCGAAGCTAATACTGGGCCTGGTAGCCCTCTGGGCAGCACTGGCCATTCATGAGTTAGGCCATTTACTGACCGGACTGGTGCAGGGGTTTCGGTTTCACCTCTACGTAGCGGGTTTTCTGGGAATTCGGCGAAACACACAAACAGACCGCGTTGACTGGTACCTAAACCGCGATGCTCAGCTTTTTGGCGGGGTAGCGGCCACCCTGCCCACGCAGCAAACGACCGACCTGCGCCAGCGCTTTGCCTGGGTCGTACTGGCCGGACCACTCACCAGCCTGCTAACCGGCGCACTTGTCCTGTGGTTTATCTACATGGGGATCGGCCACCCGGCGGTGTCTACCTCTGTTCTACTACGTTGTAGCCTGATTTTTGGCCTTGTCTTTTCCATTACGTCACTCGCATTATTTTTAGCAACTACGGTTCCCAACCGAACGGGCGTTTTCTATACCGATCGGGCGCGTTTTTTCCGGCTCATTCGGGGCGGGCATATAGGGCAGGTCGAGCAGGCTGTTTTGGAGACGCTGGCCCATTCCATGTCGGGGCGACCTTACAGAGAGCTGGATAGTGAGCAGCTCGATTTGCTTCTTACGGAGAAAGAGACCTTTTTTCAAACCTATGCCCATACACTTGCCTATTATCGCCACCTAGACCGAAATGAGTTGGCTGAGGCTTACCGGCATATCTGCACCGCCAATGATCTGGCTCATGAGCAACCCCGGCTTTTCAGGCAGGAAATCTGGAAAGAACTGGCATTTGCTCATGCTTATATAGGGCATGATGCTATACAAGCCCGGCAAGTATGGAAGCAAATTAAGCCAGACCCGGAAATGAAACCATCTGTACAAACCTGTCTGGTAAAGGCCGCAATTGCACTTGCTGATTTAACTCTGGAAACGGCTATGCAAGACATTCAGCAGGGAATTTTGCGGCTGCCGACTCCTATTTATAAGGCAGAAGACCGTTTATATGCACAGTTGCTGGATCAACTTTTACTAGCCGTAAAACGGCCCATTTAAGTGGTACGATTGTGGTATTTTTCCGGTATTTCAGCTTACTATTTTCTTGCGAACCAGCCCTAAAAACAGGCGCTTCTCACCCATTTTACAAGCAGCTTGCGCCAATTCCACCTATCGATTACAAAGTGCATCTTCAATCAGATTCAACAGTTAACAACACGAAAACCAAATGAATTCTAATCTCCGTAAAATACAATATGTGACCACAAATAAACCGTGTACTATTTTACTTTTATGCCCCGTAACAATTTCTTAATCTAAAACACTCTTTAGTATAATCTTCAAAAGGACTGTTAGATGCCGATAGCAAAACAGGACAAATAACCTATTCTCCTGCCTGGTTACTACTAGACAATAAGCTGCCTTATAGCCATTTATATATTAATACTTTACGAATAACATCAAGTCCTTAAACTCCTTTCAGCCGAATTCAGTGCTTAAATTATTGGCTACATCTTATACAGCAGAGCCTTTAAACGGACAAGTATGGAAAAATGAAGCTTAGCGGAATAGTTATATAATTTCCCCATAAGGTCAAGCAATCGCAGAGAGCGTAAAACTGCTTAAAAAAATTTTCTAGGTAAGCGAATTTTTTTTTCAGAGCTGGCTATAAATAAAATACTATAATTTCTCTCCTTTGTGTTAGTAGCTTTGTTTACATAAAAATTTAAAAGACTACAAAAATTTACATTTACCCCAATTAAAAAGAATACAGGTAACATATATTTTTCTAAATACCTCAATTAAGGGCATTTTGGTAACATTTTTTACAATTATTGTAAAAGTCCCATTAGATAATTTATCCTATTTTCTTACTGCTACTCAGGTAATTTTGTGACGAATTCAACGTCTAAAGTTAAAGCGAGGCACAAAGGCAGGCGTCAAAAAGCTGGTCGATAATTTCCCAACAAAGTTACTGCACAAACTTGCTCTATAATTTTTTTTATTCGCAGTAGCTTTCATACACCGCTCTTAGGCAATGACAAACTCAACCGTTTCTTCAGGAAAAATCAATAAAGAATGTGAGCTAGACACAATCGAAGTATCACCAAACTTTAGCCCAGGAAACATGGAAAACATTCTTTCTAAATTTTACCTCTCAACCAAACCAACAAGCAATCTGTACCTACAGTGGATAGAGGACGAAAGCTTCGTTGTTGATGAATCCAACTCTTTCTATTTGATCGTAGGTAAACGTCTTGTTGATATATTAATTTCCGCAGCGGCTATTGTCTTTGTTTTAAGCTGGCTGTTACCAATAATCGGGATCATTATTTTTATTGACTCGCCGGGATCGATATTTTTTATACAGCCCAGAACAGGTTATAAAGGTGCCTGCTTTCCGTGTATAAAGTTTCGGACGATGTACAACATCAAGCAGACCGAATTTCGCCAGACCAGCCTCAATGACGACCGGGTAACGCGGGTTGGCCGGTTTCTCCGAAAAACTAACCTGGATGAACTGCCTCAGTTTATCAATGTCTTGTTGGGCAGCATGAGCATCGTAGGCCCTCGTCCACATGCGGTACAACATGATGTGCTTTACTGGACATCCATGACGTACAGAAATCGGTATCGTATCAAGCCGGGTATTACGGGTCTTGCTCAGGTACGTGGAGCACGCGGTGAAACCGAGAAATCTCAGAAAATGGATCATCGCGTTCGCTACGACCTTTTTTATATCAAGCAGAGAAGTTTTCTGTTCGATATAAAAATATTTATCCTCACCATTAAAACGATGCTTGAAGGTGATAAAAATGCCTGGTAAACAGGGCACCTACTTGAGTGTGTATTTTTCACCGACAATGTATTGACATGACCATATTGACTAAAAACATACGTATTAGCAGATCGAGAATAGCCTTAGTAAACTTTGGTTTTCTACTGTTTTTCTTTTACTCCTGCACATCCACAAAATCAGTCACCTACTTTCAAGGAGGAACTCAACTGGACACCGCCCGGTACAGCACACTACAACCGGTAACCCCCTCACAATCAGCAATTGAATCTGGTGATATTCTGGCCATTGTAGTAACCAGCCTGAGCGAAGAATCGAATGAGCTTATCAATTTCCCCAATGTTCACCCGCTCAATCTAACGATTTTTCCAGGTGCAACAACGCAGGGACAGCAGCCATTGGGCTACATGGTCGACGATGCCGGTAACGTTAATGTTCCACTCGTTGGTAACGTAAAATTAGTGGGCCTGACTATTAAAGATGCCAATAAACTCCTGGTCGAAAAACTTGGAAAATACCTGACCAATCCGTCTGTGACGGTTCGTCAATTGAACTACAAAGTCACGGTGCTTGGCGAGGTTAACCGCCCCGGAATTTTCAGTTTACTCGATAATAAAACAACGCTGCCCGACCTGCTGGGAATGGCCGGTGATTTAACCGTTTATGGCCGTCGGGACAACGTAATGTTGATTCGGATGAATGGTGCGAAACGCGAAGTTATCCGGTTGGACCTGACCTCACGGAATGTTCTGAACTCTCCTTATTTCTTTGTTCAAAACAATGACGTTGTCTACATCGAACCACGCAGCGGCAAGCTTACATCGGCCGACCGGACGGTTCAGTTATTACCTATTTACCTGGGTATAACGTCTACCTTATTATTCCTGGCCAATATCCTGCTCAGATAGATTTTACAGCAGTAAACGAGCCACTCACGTTATAAATACAACTAGAAATGATCGATAATCAGTATACTAATTCGACGCCAAATAAGCCCGTAAATATACGCTTATTTTTTTCGAAGTATTTACGCAACTGGTACTGGTTTGTTATTGCTCTGGTAGCCACCTTAGGTGGTGCCTATTATTACCTTCGGACCACAACACCAATTTACCAGGTTAACGCAGCCATCCTTATCAAAAAAGAAGATAAAGGGATGATCGGCGAAGATATTATTAAGAGCGAAAATACGAAGGTAAGCGAGAAAAATATCGAAAACGAAATTGAAACATTAAAGTCCAGAACATTAATTCAACGTGTGGTCGATGATCTGAATTTGACCGTTGGTTATTTTCAAAAAGGAGCCGTTCGGGATAATGAAGAAATTTACGACGAATCGCCCATTCATGTACGGCCCATTAAATTAACTCCTGCCGCCTATGCAGGTCCTGTTTCGGTCCATATTCTAAATCCAAAGCAATACGAATTGCTGGATGAAGAAGGAAAAACTAAAGGCAAATACAGTTTTAATGAGCTGGCAAAAAGTGATTATGGTACGTTTAACATAACGTATATCGATTCGCTCTATAAGCCCGAAAAAGATGTAATTAATGTTGCTTTTTATGATAAAGAGGTAACTGTCCAGCAATATCAATCTGCCGTTAAAGTAGAGTTAAACAACCAGAAGAGTACGGTTCTCAAACTGGGCATGGAAACGCCGGTACCATCGAAAGGGAAAGCGATTTTAGGCAAGTTGATGGACGAATACACTTTTGCGGCCCTGGCGGACAAAAACAAGGAAGCGGCCAATACCATGCAGTTTATCGACGAGCGCCTTCGGCTGATTACCAGCGAGTTGGGCAACGTTGAAAAAAATGTTGAATCCTATAAAAGTGAGGCCGGTATAACCGACCTAAGTACCGAAGGAAACTTGTTTCTGGAATCGGTAAAAGACAACGACGCCAAACTGAACGACGTTGAAATTCAACTCAGGGTGTTGAACGGCGTTGAATCGTATTTAAAGAGTAGCCAGAACGGCGTGGCCCCCGCTACAGCAATGGGCAACGATGCCGTACTGGGTGGCCTGTTGAAGAAACTCAGTGACCTGGGTTCGCAGGAAGAGAAATACAGCCGGACTACGCAACCCGATAACCCGTACCGGCAAACGATTGAAGCACAGATTGCCAGTACGAAAGCGTCCATCCGCGACTATGTCAACAACCAGCGGCAGAATCTGCTCGTCACGCAAAGCAGCCTGAAACAGCAGAACGGGCGGTTCAACTCGTCGATCCGAACCATTCCTCGCAAGGAGCGCGAGTTTGTGAATATCAAACGCCAGCAGGCCATCAAGGAAAATCTGTACCTGCTCCTGCTCCAGAAAAAAGAAGAAACCGCCATCGCACACGCCCCTACGGTTACGGACAGCCGGGTTATGGATGCGCCTTACAGCTCTCCGGGTCCTGTTAAGCCAAACCGCAGCAGCATTTACATGCTGGCCATCTTTGCCGGTTTGCTGATTCCGGCCGGGTTTATCAGTGCCCGTGGCCTGATGAACGACAAAGTGCAGTCGCGGAAAGAAATTGAAGAAGAAACGGGGGTTGTTGTATTCGGTGAAATCACTAGAAAACCAAAGCAGCTCAAGAACAACATCGTTGACCTGACCAGCCACTCGCTCATTGCCGAGCAGTTTAAAATTCTGCGGGCCAATTTGCAGTATGCCGCCCGCGAAGATGGCAGCGTAGACGGGCAGGTGATTCTGATCACCTCATCCGTCAGTGGTGAAGGCAAGAGCTTTGTGAGCATCAATCTGGCCCTGAGCCTGGCGTTGCTCAACAAAAAGGTGATCGTGCTGGAACTGGACCTGCGCAAGCCACAAACGGCTCAGTACCTGAACATGACTCAGCTCGACAAGCCGGGTATCTCCAGCTACCTGGACGGCCGGATTGGCCACGAGCAGTTGATTCAGCAAACGCAGGTTCACCCCAACCTATATTTCATAGCAAGCGGCCCAATTCCCAATAACCCAACCGAGCTGCTGTCGAACGGACGTATTCAGGTCTTGCTCGACCAGCTACGAAGCGAGTTCGATTACATTGTTCTGGATACGCCCCCGGTAAGTATGCTGGCCGATGCCACGCTGCTGGGACCCTACGCGGATACCGCTTTTTACGTTGTCCGCCACGAGTACACGCCACGCAATTATATGCGTTTGCTGTCCAATTTAAACGACAGCCACAAGTTCAAATCGCTGAACGTCATTGTCAACGCCGTCAACTATCCCAACAGTGAGGATTTCGGCTATGGGTATAGCTACCCGAAGCGCAAAGCGTACTAAGCGTTGCTACAGGCTGTAAACCAGCCCATTACTCAACAAACGTTAAGATTATGCCTTGGTTCGTTCTTTATACAAAGTCTCGAAATGAGAAGATCGTTGCGGAAAAACTACGGGCAAAGAACATAGAGGTGTACTGCCCTATGATCAAACGCTCCCGCCAATGGTCGGACCGGGTTAAAGTGGTTGAAGAGCCTCTGTTTCGCTCCTATTGTTTTGTGAAGCTGGATGAACGCCGACGACACGAGGTATTCTCGGTACCCGGCCTAGTTCGGTACCTGTTCTGGGAAGGCAAACCAGCCATCGTTCGCGATGCCGAGATCGACTCCATCAAGACGATGCTGGCCGAAGTCGATCATGAATTGATTCATATTAAACCATTACATCCTGGCACTCAACTGACCATCAAATCGGGTTCGTTCCGCGACTCGATTGGTACCGTTGTGCGTCAGGATGGCCGGATCGTCACCGTTATGCTGGAGTCACTCCAGATGGTATTGAAGGTAGATCTGGCCACTACCGCTATTGTCGGATAAGCATCCGTCGGTCAGGTTCAAGTAAGCGTACCCAGTAAGAATAAGCATACAGTACCCTGGTTTTTGCCCGATTTAGGTCCCCGGATGGGACTGAAAGGGCGGAGCCATACAAACAGGCCCCGGCATCATACCATACCGGGCTGATTTTAAGACGTAACTCACTTTATGAAGGCAGTCCTTTCGCAGTTAACCAATAATCCTTCTTATGCTAAATTATGGCATTGGATAAAGCTTGTCTCAATTACGGGGACTGCCCAGGTAACGGTTCAGGCGATTGGTTTCATCAGCGGTATTCTGGTGATTCGTCTGCTGCCCACGCAGGAGTATGCGTTGTATACGCTGGCCAATACCATGCTGGGCACCATGACGGTACTGGCCGATGGCGGCATCTCGACAGGGGTGATGGCCAAAGGGGGCAAAGTATGGCAAGACCGGCAGCGGTTGGGCGAAGTACTGGCAACAGGCTTTAACCTGCGGAAAAAATTCGCCGTCGTGAGCCTGTGCATTGCCTTACCCATACTGGTTTACCTGCTGCACCACCACGACGCCAGCTGGACAATGTCGATACTCATTGTACTGGCCCTGATTCCGGCCTTCTTTACGTCGCTGTCGGGTACGTTGCTGGAAATTGCGCCGAAGCTGCATCAGGAGGTGGCTCCGCTGCAAAAAATACAGGTGGGTGTTGCCCTGAGCCGGTTGGTCTTACTCAGCCTGAGCATATTCACCTTTCCGGTCACCTTCATCGCCATCTTGTCGGCGGGTCTGCCCCAGATCTGGGCCAACCGACGGATTCGCAAAATATCATCGGTCTTTGCCGACACCACACAGGCCATTAACCTGACCGACCAGAAAGAGATTCTCTACATGGTCAAACGGTTGCTCCCCGAAGCAATCTACTACTGCGTGTCGGGGCAGCTTACAATTTGGCTTATTTCCATTTACGGCTCAACGGCGGGTGTGGCGCAGGCCGGTGCCTTAGGTCGGCTGCCGGTTGCCCTGACGTTGTTTACCGTATTATTCGGATCGCTGGTACTACCTTTTTTCAGCCGCACACCAGCCGTCAAAACGATAGTCCTTCAGCAGTACCTGAAAATTCAGGCCGGGCTGGTGGTTCTGGGCCTTTGCATTGTTGGGGGCGTGGTTCTCTTTTCGGGGCCGATCCTGACCATTCTGGGTCCACAGTATACGGGTCTGACCAGCGAACTGATTATCATGATGGTAGGCAGCACGATCAGCTTCATTGCCACCTCCTCGTTTTTTCTGTGCACGTGCAGAGGCTGGGTCATTAACCCCGCCATCTCTATCACCATTAGTATCGGGGCTATAATCGCCGGGGTGTCCATCATTGATGTATCGACCCTCAAAGGGATTTTCTGGCTCAACATATTCACAAGTATCGTGCATCTGATCATGCACCTGGCGTACGGGATTCACCGAATTGTGACCATTAAGAACGACGCCAACTAAACTACGAATCTGCAATGAAAAAAAACCTGCTCATCATCGGCTCATCTCAGGGTGTTTACGGAGGTATTGAAGCCTACATGATCGCACTGGCCGAAGCAGCTTCTTCCTGGGAGGAATTCGATGTCAAATTGTGTTTTAAAATAATTGAAGGTGCAGACGCGGTCGAAAACCTGGTACAGTCGGCTGAAGCGGTTTGCAAACAGGTCTATTTTGTTCGGCGAGGTTCCAAAGAATTAGTTGACCTGTTGAAATGGGCCGATGTGCTGCACGTGCAGAACATGCCGCCCGATATTGTTTTTCCAGCCCGGTTCATGTCGAAGAAAGTCTTCCTGACCGTGCATAACCGTCGTCTGCCCGAACTCAACCTGCACAACCTGATTTGGCGTTTCTCCATCCGGTTCGCTTACCGCCGGTGGTTCAACTCCAACTTTGTATGGGGCACCTGGGAGAATGGCAAAAAATCCAGCAACAGCGATTGTGTGCCCACCGTATGTCGGCTACCAACCGCCTGGTGCCCGCCCGAACAGCGCAAAGGGTTCCTGTTTGTAGGTCGTTGGATCGAAAACAAAGGCATTCAGGAAATCCTGAAAGCGTACGCCCTCGGCAATTTCGACCCAAACGAATATCCGCTCACCATCCTGGGCGACGGGCCACTGAAACCGGTCGTGCTGTCGATGATCGACGAACTGAAGATCAAGCATGTAAATATGCCGGGCTTCGTCGACGACGCGACCAAACAAAAGTACCTGTCGTCGACGCGCTGGCTGCTGGCCCCCGCCCGGACGCAGGAAGATTTGGGTCTTACACCCATCGAAGCCCGCAGCGTAGGAGTACCGTCTATCGTTACACGCGACGGGGGATTACCCGAAGCGGGTGGAGCGGCTTCGCTGATTGTTGAGCCGGGCGATGTGGAAGGCCTGGCGCGTTGTATGCAGATGGCTGCCACCATGGACGAAACAGAATACCAGCGTCGCGGCAAACTGGCCAAAGACACCCTCGAAGGCTTCCTGAAACCAATGGATTTTTACCGTACCTCCTATAATAACTAAGTCATATTGATCACACCTGATTCACCTGTCGAATCGGGCTATTTATTCGAATAGATCAGACAGGCAATTCACTATACATAAGCAGTTTACCCCACGTAAAAGCTGCACATTGAGTAATTATCCAACACTAAATGAGTACCCTAATGCCTGGAAAATCTATCCGTATAATTTCACCGGTATCAAGTGTTTATCTGGATGCCGCCCGCTTACTTGCCGCCCTCGTTGTCCTGTATGTACACGCGCACGACCAGTGGTATGGGGTTGAAACAGCCCTGCTCAAATCGTTAGCACACGGGGCCGTCGTTATCTTTTTTGTGCTGTCGGGCTATGTTATCGCCTACACGACGACCAACAACAACCGGGGCGAATTTCAGTACGCCAAAGCACGGCTGAGCCGACTGTATTCGGTGCTGGTTCCTACTCTGTTAATAACCATCGTTGCCAGCCTCATCGTTTCGAAGGCAGACCCGGCACTGATGGCCGAATATACGCGGGGCGCGGCTTGGCCACGATACCTGCTCAGCGGCACATTTCTGAACGAAATCTGGTTTCTGTCGGCTACCCCGCCCATTAACCGGCCACTGTGGTCGCTGAGTTACGAGTTCTGGTATTATGCCATTTTTGGAGCCTGGTTTTATGCTAAAGGAGGATACAAATCCTACCTGCCGTTCCTGCTGATTTGCATGGTAGCCGGTCCTAAGATCCTGTGCATGATGCCCATCTGGCTGGCCGGTGTTGCGGCTTACAAATACCGGGGGCCTGTTAGCACGTCCAACAAACTATTTGCCCTGATCCTTTTGCTGTTTGGCGTGGTAGTGGTGTCTGTGCTCTCGTTGCCCGCTATTCCGTACCAGCTCGGCAGAAGTCCGCTTTACTACGCCAACCAGTTCATTACCGACTGGATTTCGGGGCTGATTTTTGCTTTCTCGCTCTGGCTCCTGCCCACCGTTGCCCAGGCACCCGCCCGGCCCAATCGCTGGATCGAGCGGTTCCGGGATATAGCCAACATGACGTTCCCGCTGTATGTGCTGCACCATCCGCTACTCATTCTGTGGCGGGCCGTTAGGGGCTATCAGCCGGGAAGCCTGACCGACATGTGGCAGGCGATTGTCGTTGTCACCCTTGTTTCGGCAGTGTTGGGTGTGCTGATGGATAAGCAGAGATTCCTGTGGGATCGGCTCTTTACGTTTCTGCTGAACAAAGTAAAACAGCTGACGATAAAGATTACCCCGTCTGCCCATCGGGCTAAAGTGCTCGTATTTAATACGGTCGGAAAACCGGCCGTCAGCGCACAGTCTGAACACGATAATTGATTTGCCTGCCGGATTAACGTATCTGCGTATCCAGGTGATAAAAAATTAAAACCAATGACTAAAGTTTCGATCTTAATTCCGACCTATAAAAGGCCCGATCTCCTCGTGGAAGCCGTTAAGTCGTGTCTGGCGCAGACGTATCCGCCTTACGAGCTGGTCATCGGCGACGACTCACCCGATGAGGTGACGGCTCAGGTAGTTGACGAACTAAAGAAAGAATCGCCGATAACCATTCGCTACATCCACAACAAGCCGTCGCTGAAGCAGGCCCGGAATGTGAACATGCTTTTCGACGAAGCCAAAGGCGATAAAGTGATGATTCTGCACGACGACGATTTGCTGATGCCCGAATCATTGGAAACCCTGGTGAACGTCTTCGAGCGTGACCCGTCGGTGAGTGTGGCGTTTGGCAAACAGTACATCATTACCGATACCGGCGAAATTGACCCGGAGTCGTCTATTACGTTTAATCAGGACTTTTACCGGATCGAGAAATTTGAGGGGACTGCGTTATCCCCCTTCGAGTCGGCCCTCTGCCAGCAGTTTCCGAACAACGGCTACCTGATCAAGGCCGATATCATCAAGAAAATGCAGTGGAATACCGACGCCGGTGACGCCTGCGATTATGAGTTTGGCTACCGGCTGGGGCTGGCGGGCTACAAAATGTACTTCGTCAACAAGTTTCTGGGCAAGTACCGTTTGTCGGCCGGGTCGATCTCCCACTCCAAAACCAGCGACTGTGCCTACCAGGCCTACCATATTCTGAGCAACAGCAAGCCCAACAGCCCTTTCTCCGAAGAAGTACGGGCCAAACGCTTATACGAGCGGGCACCCATTGCCATAACCGAAGCAGTCAACCTCGGCAAACGCGGCAAAGCCGTCGAGATTCTGTTCAGCGAGTGGTACAGAAAGCGTATCCTGTCGTTGCAGGGGATAAAACGGGTGCTGTACATCCTGTTTTATTTCGAACCGAAGAAATTATTCCGGGCCTGATCAAATCGGTCCTCAATCAAGAAAGAAATCGTATGAAAATTTTGCTTTCGCATCCTACCGGCAATGCCAACGTACGCGCTGTTCTGAGCGCGTTGGTGAAGGCGAACGCCCTGGCGGAATTCAACACCACCCTGGCCACCAATCCCGATGCGGGCTGGCTGAAGCTCTTGCCGGGCAGCGTGCGAAGCGAACTTCTACGCCGAACGTTTCCTGCACCACAATCACAGATCCAGACTCACCCGCTCCGGGAAGTTGCCCGCATGGCCTTTCCAAAACTGGGCCTGAATCAGTTGGTCCGGCATGAGCAGGGCTGGGCCAGTATCGACGCGGTGTATCAGGATTTCGACCGGCTTACGGCTCAGCGGCTGGCCAAACTGGCCACCAGCCAGGCGGTCAATGCGGTGTATGCGTATGAAGATGGCGCACTGGAAACGTTTCGGCAGGCCCGAAAACTGAACCTGACGTGCGTCTACGATCTGCCAATTGCCTACTGGGAAACCGGCCGCAGCCTGATGCTCGAAGAAGCCGACCGCATGCCCGCCTGGGCCCCTACCCTGGGTGGTGGCATTCAGGATTCGGAAGCCAAGCTGGAACGCAAAACCCGCGAACTCGAACTGGCCGATATCGTAGTCGGACCGGGCCGGTTCGTCATGGACTCCATCCCTGCATGGGCCGCCGATAAGCAGACCATCATGGCCCCTTTCGGATCGCCGGTGCTGCCCGCTGCCAATCAGCCCAAGGCAAACGATGCAAACGGTCGTCGGCCGTTGCGCGTGCTGTTTGCCGGTTCGATGGGGCAACGAAAGGGCCTGGGCGACTTGTTCGAAGCGGTTAAACTCCTCAACCATCCCGATCTGGAACTGGTGGTAATGGGGTCGCTGCTGAGTCCGATGGAATTTTACCGCTCTCAATACGCCGGATTCATTTACGAGCCCGGCCGCCCGCACGATCAGGTACTTGCTCTGATGCGCTCCTGCGACGTCTTTTGTCTGCCTTCCGTTGTAGAAGGTCGGGCGCTGGTGATGCAGGAAGCGATGAGCCAGGGATTGCCGCTCATCATTACCCCCAACACGGGTGGTGCCGATTTAATTAAAGAAGGCGAAACCGGTTTTCTGGTGCCCATTCGTTCGCCGAAAGCCATCGCCGAAAAGCTGGCCTGGTTTCTTGACAACCGCGACCAGATCCCGACAATGGGAACGCAGGCCCAGGCTCACGCATCGACCTATACCTGGGACGGGTACGGCACAACGGTCGTTGACTCGATCAATGACTTTTACAGCAAACTAATACGTAAGCCGCAGGTTGCGGCAAACGCTTAATCTTAATCCGAACGCAATGTCTGTTGTTGATTTTCCAATTTCGGCGAAGTCTGGATGGGAGGCAAATCTGTCTTCCCATCGGCCGGCGATGCCTGAACAGATGGAGTCCAACCGCTGGCTCAAGCGAGGTATTTGGCTTTATTTCTGGCTGCTCATTCTGGAGGGCGCTTTACGCAAGTGGGTCCTGCCGGGTCTGGCAACGCCCTTGCTCGTGGTGCGCGACCCGATTGCGCTTATGCTGATTATCGGTGCCTGGCGAAACGGCCAGCTGCGCATAAACGGCTACATGCTCGGGATGGTCTTTATTGGCCTGGTGGGTATCTATACCGCCATTTTTCTGGGCCACGGCAACCTTACGGTGGCCCTGTTCGGTGCCCGTATCGTGCTGTTCCATTTTCCGCTAATGTTCGTGATCGGGGCCATTTTTGAGCGCGAAGACGTGATCAAGCTCGGTAAGATGACCGTACTGATTTCGGTGTTCATGTCTGTGCTGATTGCCATCCAGTTTTACAGCCCTCAATCGGCCTTTGTGAACCGGGGCGTTGGGGGCGACATGGCGGGGGCTGGTTTTGATGGAGCCATGGGCTATTTCCGGCCACCGGGCACCTTTTCATTTACCAACGGCCTTCACCTCTTCTTCGGGTTTGCGGGCATTTTCATCTTTTACTTCTGGGTCAATGCCGAGGGCATCAACCGGCTGGTTCTGCTCGCGGCTACGGCGGGAGTGGCGGCTGCCGTACCGTTCTCCATCAGCCGAAGCCTGCTGCTGTTCGTCGCCATCGACTTCGGGTTTGTGGCTATCGCCGTTCTGCGCAAGCCTCAATACGCCGGACGTCTGATTATGCTGGTTGTCGGCGCGTTAATCGCGGTGGCTATTCTAAGCCAGCTGCCGGTTTTACAGGCACCCATCGAAGCCTTCGTTTCCCGATTCACCAGCGCCAGTGATGTAGAGGGCGGTCTTAAAGGCTCCCTCGGCGACCGGTGGCTGGGTGGCCTGACGGGTGCCCTGAACGACTCGTTCGATCAGCCATTCTGGGGATACGGACAGGGTATGGGAACCAATGCAGGCAGCACACTGCTGACCGGTGGTTCACGGGCCTTCCTGATTTCGGAAGGCGAATGGGGCCGGGTTATTGGGGAATTAGGCCCTTTGCTCGGACTTTCCCTGATTCTGATACGGGTCAGCATCAGCCTTGAGTTTCTGGTGATCGGTTACAAACGACTGATTGCGGGTGATTTTCTACCCTGGGTGCTGATCGGCTATATCCTGATGATGATACCGCAGGCACAGTGGGCACAACCAACGGCCCTGGGCTTTAGTACGATGATTGGCGGGCTTTTTCTGGCGTCGCTGCATCAGGCCCGGTCCAGTGCCCCTGGCAACACACAATAATGACTACACCGATGCGTATTATTTTAATTGGCAATTACCTGCCCGACAAACAGGAGAGCATGGAGCGGTTTGCGCAGATGATGCAGACCGGCTTCCGGAACCTGGGCGTTACCGCTGAAATATGGCGTCCGGTCGTTTTCTTCGCCAAAGGAGCCAGTAACACAACCGTCGGACTGGGGAAATGGCTTGGTTACCTGGACAAATGGCTGCTGTTTCCGCTGCTGCTGCGCTGGCGGTTGCGCACGGGCTACGATACCGTCCGGTTCCACATCTGCGATCACTCCAACGCGCCTTACCTGGGGCATCTGCCCTACAAGCGTACGGGCATTACCTGCCACGACGTACTCGCTATTCGGGGTGCAATGGGCTTCGATGACGCCTATTGCCCGGCATCGGGGTTCGGAAAAATCCTTCAGAAATGGATTCTTGGCCATTTGTCACGCGCCAAAATACTGGCAACGGTATCCAAGCTTACGCTGAAGCAGTTGACCGAGCTGGCCCCCGGCCATCCAACTTCACAGCAGGACTGGCGCGTGATTCACAATGCCTTCAACGGCCACTTCCGGCCAATGCCCGAAGATGAAGCCCGTGAACTACTGCACCAAAAAGGCATCCGCTTACCCGAGCCGTTCATCCTGCACGTCGGCTCCGGCATGACCCGGAAAAACCGCCGGATGCTGCTCGATATGGCAGCTAAAACCGGGGGGCAGTGGACCGGTACGATCTGCTACGCGGGTCATGCGCTGGAAGACGAGTTGACTCAGCTGGCCAACTCGTACGGGTTAGCTGACCGGGTTGTTTCCGTAACCCAACCTGATCACGATACACTGGTGGCGCTTTACAGCCTTTGCCAGGCGTTTGTATTTCCGTCGTTCTCGGAAGGATTCGGCTGGCCGCTCATCGAAGCCCAGGCTTGTGGCGCACCGGTGATTACCAGTACCATCGAACCGATGCCTGAAGTAAGTGGTGGCGCGGCTCTGTATGCCAGTCCATCCGAACCACTGGCCTTTGCCGAAGCCCTGCTGGCTTTACAAGATGAAACGACCCGCGCCGAATTTATCCGGTGGGGTTTTGACAATGCGGCCAACTTCGAGTCGGACCGCATCATGAACGCTTACCTCGACATTCACACCCTGGCACCGGTTACGGTCCATTAATATGTTTCGGAAACTCATTACATTTTTACTTCCGTGGAGCTTGCGCCGACGCGCCCTCAACAAGTGGTTCGGCTTTGAGATCAGTCCGACAGCGCACATTGGCCTTGCCTGGATTTTTCCGACCCGGCTCGTCATGAAAGATAACGCCCGAATCGATCATTTCACCGTAGCCGTCAACCTCGACCGGATCGATATGGAAAAAGATGCGTACATCGGACGCAGCAACTGGATTACCGGCTTTTCCAAAGATGCTGACTCGGCTCATTTCCGCCATCAGGCAGCTACACGCCGACCGGAGTTATGGCTGGGTGAATCGGCATCGGTGAATAAAAACCACCATCTGGACTGTACCAACCGGCTGGAAATTGGAAAGTTCTCGACCATCGCCGGGTACAATTCCCAGTTCCTGACGCATTCGATAAACGTCGAGGAGAATCGACAGGACAGCACACCCATCAGCATTGGCGACTACACCTTCGTGGGCACCAACGTGGTGGTACTGGGTGGCTCCCGCTTACCGGACCATTCGGTGCTGGGGGCCAAATCTCTCCTTAATAAAGCGTTTGAGGACCCGTGGATGCTTTACGCCGGTGTACCGGCCAAAGCCCTGCAACCGGTGCCCAAAACGGCTAAATATTTTTCCCGTACTGAGGGTTTTGTCATTTAATAAACCCGGCAAAACGCCAGATAACGCAAGCCAATGAACGTTTTACATGTAGTTGCCGGAATGGACCCCACAACCGGGGGCGTTTGTCAGGCTATACGCACGATAATTAATGGATTGACCGAGCTGGGTATTCATAACGAGGTAGCCAGCATTGATGCGCCGGATGCCCCGTATTTGTCTGACTACCCGTTCCCGATTCACGCGCTCGGTCCGGCGGGCCGGTCGTGGCAGTACAGCGCCCGGCTTGTCCCCTGGCTGGTAGATAACCTGACCCGCTTCGATACCGTCATTGTGCATGGTCTTTGGCTTTACCACAGCTATGCGGCCCGGAAAGCCATCCAGCAGGTAAAGAAAGAGCAGCCATCGGCGGGCAAAATGCCCAAAGTGTTTATCATGCCGCACGGTATGCTCGACCCCTGGTTTCAGGAAGCCAAAGGCCGGGAGCTGAAAGCCCTGCGGAACTGGCTCTACTGGAAGGTGATCGAAGATAAAGTCGTCAACGAAGCCGACGGAATGCTGTTTACCTGCGAGGAAGAGCTGATTCAGGCCCGAAAGCCATTCAAGCCGTACCAGCCTAGCCAGGAAATCAACGTTGGCTATGGTATCGATAGCTCACCAGCATTTATACCAGCCATGAAAGCCGCTTTCCTGGAAAAATGCCCCGAGGTTACCAACCAGCCTTATCTGTTGTTTTTGAGTCGGATACACATGAAAAAAGGCGTCGATCTGCTCATTAAGGCTTATGCCGACGTTGTATCGGCCAGTCAGCATACGAGTGTATCCGTTCCGAAGTTGGTTGTTGCCGGACCAGGCCTGGAAACGGCTTATGGCGCGAGTATGCAGCAACTGGTAGCCGGTAACCCACTCATCAAAGACAAGGTCGTGTTTCCGGGTATGCTTACGGGCAATGCCAAGTGGGGTGCTTTTTACGGCTGCGAGGCCTTTGTACTACCCAGCCATCAGGAAAACTTCGGCATTGCGGTGGTAGAAGCCCTCGCCTGCGGCAAGCCGGTTTTAATCTCGAATCAGGTCAACATCTGGCGGGAAATTGCCTCGGCAGCCGGTGGCTTCGTCGCCCCGAACACGGTAGAAGGGACCCGGCAGGTTTTGAAGGACTGGCTGAGTCTGACCCCGCCCGAGCAGCGTAAGATGGAAAAGCAGGCCCGGTACGCATTTGAGGAATATTTCTACATCAACCCGGCGGCTGCGCGTATGGCGCAGGCCATCAGCGCCTGAGAAACAGAAACTTCGTACGAGTATGGTAATGGTTAATCAAGATACATTCACGGGGCCTTCGTTTTCGCTAAAGAACCGAATTGGCCGGGTTATATGGGGTGTTTTTGCCGCCCTGTTCTTCCGACTCTCGCCCCGCCCGTTTCATAGCTGGCGGTCGTTCGTGCTCCGGTGTTTCGGGGCAAAAGTTGGGCGTGGCGTTCATGTTTATCCGAACGTAAAAATTTGGGCACCCTGGAACCTCGACCTCGCCGACGAATGTGGCGTGGCAGATGGCGCCATCCTGTATTCACTGGCCAAAATCACCCTTGGTCAGCGGGCGGTGGTCTCGCAGGGAGCACATATCTGCGCCGGTACGCACGACTACACCCGGCCCGGCTCTCCGCTGGTAGCGATGCCGATCGAGATTGGCGACCACGCCTGGGTAGCGGCCGAAGCCTTTGTCCATCCGGGCATCACCATCGGCAACGGCTGCGTTGTCGGGGCTCGCTCGGTGGTGACCAAAAATATGCCGCCCTGGACCATCTGTGCCGGTCACCCCTGCAAGCCGCTTAAGGAACGCATCATGCAGGAAGCATAAACACATTTATTCAGACACATCATACGATAACGATATTATGATCCCGATCTCCGTACTGATCCTCACTAAGAATGAAGAGCAGGATTTACCCGAATGCCTGAAATCGGTTACTAGCTGGTGCGATGATATTCACGTATTCGACTCCTTCAGCGACGACCGGACTGCTGACATCGCTCTGGCCGCTAACGCGACCATCACCAAGCGAAAGTTCGACAACTGGTCGGCGCATCAGAACTGGGGACTGGCCAACATTCCGTTCAAATACCCCTGGGTGCTTTATATCGATGCCGATGAGCGGGTGTCAGACAGTTTGCTGGCCGCGCTGAAAGCGTTTGACACGACCCGGACGGATGCCGTGGCCTTCGAAATACAACGCCGGGATTTTGCCTGGGATGGCACCTGGCTGAAACACGCGCAGATGTCGCCCTATTACCTGCGTCTCTTCCGTCCCAACAAGATGCGCTACGAACGGCTGGTCAACCCGGTATCGCTGCCCGATGGCCCCACGGGTCGGCTAACCGGTTTTCTGGATCATTACCCGTTCAGCAAGGGGTTCCGGTTCTGGTGGCAGCGGCATCTGGGCTATGCCGATATGGAAGCGGCTACTCACCTCGCTAACATGAACGGGCAAACGTCCTTTTCGGTACAGAAAGCGCTTTTCGGTAAGGATTTCACCGAGAAACGATTCCACCAGAAAGGGCTGTTTTACCAGATGCCCGGTCGGCCAATTATCAAATGGCTGTATATGGTGGTTCTGCGCCGGGCCTTCCTCGATGGTAGCGCGGGAGTTACCTACTCGACCTTGCAGGCCATTTACGAATACTTTATCGTTTTGAGGACCAAGGAGCTGATAAAAAAACAAGCCAGCGTTAAGACGCAGCCGCCCGTGCTGGTGGCCAGTGAGTAACCAATCAAGTATTCATGCGATCAACCATCTTCTATAGTCTCTTAGCAATTGGGTTAATCGTTGTTTTCCTGTTCAGCTGGTTACCACAGCCCCGACTTGAATTATCCAATTACCTGCCGATCTGGGTAACCAAATGGGCAGACGACGACGCCAACATGAACATCCGGACGGCCATCCCGTTCATTTTCCTCGGTGGTCTTTCGGCCATCTGGCTCGTCAGTACAAACCGCACCTGGCCCATGTGGCTGGCCGCATGGCTGGGGCTGGTGGGCATTGTTACGCTGGCCGAAGCGGGTCAGTTACTGCTTCCTCTCCGCCACTTCGACTGGGGCGATATTGGCTGGGGGGCAGCGGGTGCAGCGGCCGGCATCGTGTTGACTACGGCCCTGATATTGGCAGGCCGCGAGATCAAATCTCTTTTCTGAACAACCAGACACCGGTTGTTCCAACAACACCCGCCATGCAGTATAGGCATAGCCGGACATTTTTCACAAACGACTCTCAACAACTCATATACTGACTCATGGCTAAACAACGGGTTCTTATCTACAGTCAGACGTTCGCTCCCGATCATAGCGGCATTTCTATTTATGCCTCCGATTACGCGTTTTACTGCGCCGAGAACGGCTACGACGTCGATGTCATCACTGGTTTTCCTTTTTATCCGCAATGGCAGAAACGCAAAGAGGACGAAGGCAAGCTGTTCGCTACGGAAGTGATCGACAACGTCACGGTTCACCGGGGGTACTTATACGTTCCGCATAACCCGTCGGCTTTTCAGCGAATCATGCACGAAGTATCGCTAACCTTTTTTGCCATGATCAACTCGTTCCGGGTGAAACGGCCGGATGTTATTGTGGTTTTCACCACGCCCGTTCTGCTGGGCGTTCTGGCGGCTTTCATGAATCTGTTCTGGCGCCGGAAACTGGTTATCAATGTGCAGGATTTTCAGGTAGAAGCGGCTTACTCGCTGGGTATGCTGAAAGGATCGGCTATGCTGAAGATCATCAATGCTCTGGAGTTATGGAGCTACAAAAAAGCTGATTACGTGTCCAGTATCTCGGGCAGTATGCTCGATCTGCTGCGGGACCGGAAAAAGCTGCCGGAAAACAAAATCCTTTTCTGGCCAAACTGGACGCACAACGACGAAAAAACCTTCGTAAAACCAGAAGCCGGGCTGTTCCGCAAGAAGTTCAACTTCTCGCCATCGACCAAACTCATTGGCTATGCCGGTAACGTCGGTAAGAAACAGGGGCTGGATATTTTGCTTGATACCGCCGTCGAATTTGCGCACGTGCCAGATGTACAGTTCCTGATCATTGGCGAAGGAGCCGATCTGGAGCGCCTGAAGGCCTACGCAGCCGAGAAGTCGATTCGGAATGTGCTGTTTATGCCGTTTCTGAATTCCTCCGAATACCTTGAGTTTCTGGCCGATGTAGATGCGGTCTTCATCTCGCAGGTGAAAGTACCGTTTGATATCTACTTCCCGTCGAAACTGTTAGGAATCATGGCCATGCGGCAGTTGCTGATCGTTAACGCCGACGCCAAATCGGAGCTTTACAAAACAACGAAGAAGAACGACATCGCGCTGGTCAGCGATTATGGCGATATGGCTACGCTGAAAAAGTACATCGAGATGGTAATTACCAACGATCCGGTTATTGAAGACTATAAGTCGGAAGCCGAGAAATTCGTTGTGCAGTTTGGCCGGGAAGTGGTGCTGTCTAACATTGCACGGGTACTGTCGGACGAGTCTGTACCTGCTATCCAGGAAGCCGAGGTTGTTAACCAGTAAGAAAAGTACAGTACACCAACAGGTTTGTATGGTGGTCGTTTAATGATTGTAGGGATTAGTATATGGGTATGTTAAAAACGAGTAAGGCAATAGTACTCCTGCGGGTAAGTCTGGTTCTTTTTGTTCTGTTGCCGCTGCTGGCAGCGGCTCAGCCCAAAGACAGAATTCCTTTCTCGTTTACCCTGAAAACGGCGGCCCGGACCAGTGCGGGTGTGTTCTCCAAGGATAGCGTACTGCTCCGGACCCTCTGGAGCGGGGTCGACTACCCCGCGGGTTCTCATCAGCAGACCTGGGACGGCCTCGACGATGAAGGTCGGCTTATGGCCGAAGGCAGCTACGACATACGGGTACTATCGAACAACGTAAACTACACCTGGGAGGGCGTTATCGGCAACTCATCCTTCGGAATTAGTAAGGGCAACAACACGCACCGGGCTTTTCTGAGGATGCAGAGTATGGCCATCAGCGGCACCAACGCGTACTTTGGCGTGGGTTATGCCGAAGGGCATCCCTCACAGGCCAAATTTACCATCGATAATCCGCAGTCGAGGATCGAGTTTTCGCCAAAAGGCGAGACAGCACAGGCCACGTTGTTTACGGCTACCGATGGCACTACCGTCTACTGGGCAGGATACGATGGCCCCGGCAACGGCAACAGCTGGTTTATTTATGGCACCAACACCAGCGACGACAAAGAGAAGCTTTTTCCCAGAGGCATTTCGCTCAAAACGACCCTTGGCAAAACGTATGCCTCCTGCCTGGACGTAATCCGCGAAACCAATGGCACCATTACGGGCCTTGCCGTCCAGAAAAACGGCAGCTACCTGTTCGTGTCGCATAAGGCAAAGCACCAGATTCGGGTTTATAACAAAACAACCGGTGCGCTGGTCCAAACGCTCTTTTTCAACGATGCGGCCGGGCTGGCCGTAGACGGGCAGGACCAGCTGTGGGTCATCAACGGCGTAACGGTACGCAAATACATCGTGGAGACCGATGGAAATCTGACCGAGACTAAGGTTTCCCTGACGGGTCTGGAACGCCCGATGGCGCTGGCCGTATCGCCCGACAACGGCACCGTGCTCGTGGCCGATGGTGGAGAAAGCCAGCAACTAAAAGCGTATAACAACGTAAGTGGTGTATCGAGCTGGACGCTGGGTCAGCCGGGCGGGTATGCAACCGACCCCACAGTGAGCAACGATAAGTTCTACTTTTCGGACATAAGCGGAACGATCAACGATACGTTCGTGGCCTTTCAGGCTGATGGGTCGTTCTGGGTGGGCGATTCGGGCAACTACCGGGCGCAGCACTATTCGGCCAGCCGCACCTTCATCGATCGGATTCAGTACATGCAGCACTCCTACAGCTCGGGAGTCGACCAGAACAACCCCCGGCGGGTGTTTTGCCAATACCTCGAATTCGATGTCGACTATGCCAAACCGCTGGCCTTCGCCTGGACGCTGGTTAAAAACTGGCGGGCGTCGATACCGGGCGACTATTTTGACGAGCAGAATATCAATCACACCTTCATCACCGATGTGTTCAAATCGGTAACGACTCTTAGCAACAACCGGACCTACGGGTTGCTGAAGCAGACAAAAACAAAAAAATGGAGTCTGGTCGAACTACCTAAAAGCGGCCCCGTTCGCTTTACAGGAATCACTTTCGACGATGCCCAGTATTACCTGGCACCCGATGGTTCGCTGAACCAGACCATCAGCCAGCCCAGTGGAGTGGGTGGCAACATCCGGTGGCAAAAGAAGTTGCTGGCGGGTTTCGATCCGCAGAATAACCCACTCTGGTCGCCCGCCCTCCGTACCGCCAGTATCCCGGTTATCAGCGCTACAGACCCCATCGATTTCACCGGCTATGGCAGTATGCGTCCCGGATTGACCACCGCTAACGGCACGGTGGTGTCGTTCAATAAAAACAAGGTAAGTGCCGACAAATCGAACGGATTCGGCTTTCATCTGGGAGGTATCAAACCCGGAACTACCAACTGGGCCTGGAAAACGGCCTATGCCACTACGGAAGATTATACCGGCAACTTCCCGCCCGACGGAGCCTACGATGTGGGCAACAGCGTTGAGTATGGCGGGGGCGATGTAACCGTGAGCGGACGGCATATTTTCTGGTCTTACCACGGCGAATTCTGGAAAAACAGCCAGACCAACAAATGGAACCATGTGTATGAAAACGGACTGTTTGTTGGTCAGTTTGGCGTACTTGGAACCGAAGCCAACGGTCAGGCCGCTTTTCCGGGCATGGCGGGTAACGTGCTCTATGGCACTGCAGTTGCCGGGTCTGACGGCTCTATATACATCTGGCATGCTGAAGAAGCAGGCCATAGTGGTGTGCATCGCTGGAAAGTGACAGGTCTGGAAACGATTCAGCAACAGTCGATACCGGTTTCGCTCACGCGAACGCGGCCCAATGGCCTGCTTGGAACATACGCGGAAGGAGTAGACCTCAATAACGCCAACGCCCGGCTCATTCAGGTCGATAAGCTGGTCAACGTAACCTGGTCTGAGAGCCCCATTGGCGCAAGGCTATCGGCTTTACCGAGTTTCTCCGTACGATGGAGCGGCTTCGTTACTCCCCAGTATTCGGAACAGTACACGTTTTACGTGAACGCCACCAAAGGCGTGCGGCTCTGGATCGACAATAAGTTGTTGATCGACCAGCCTACTACCAATGGGTCGACGGAGTACAACGGCAGTATTTCGCTAGATGCTCACAAACAATACATGGTTCGTCTGGAGTCATATGGCGGTAGTGGAGCCATATTTTCGTGGTCGAGCAAAAGCCAGTCGAAAGAAATTATTCCCTCGAAATACCTTTACCCACCCGTTGAAACGGATACGACTCACGGTATCGACTTACTGGAAGGCCTTACGGCAAGCAGTATTCTGACGAACGACCTGTATGGCTGGAAACGAAGTCCGGCGCAGGAAGATTACTCCGACCCGAACGCCAAATTCTGGACCGCCCGTACAACCATTAAAAAATACGACCGGTTTACGTCACCAGACCTTTTCATTTGTTTCAGACAGAATAGTGGCAATTACACCATTACCCGCAGCCTGGGCAGCAGCACCAATCTGAGTACAAGCTGGCGATTGCAGGGGGTCATAAATCAGGAAGGGAATTTTTTCAGCATTGATGAAGGCCGCAATCGTAACGGTGGCAGCTACATCGAACTACTCGACGACGCCGATAAGGTCATCTCCCGCATAAACTGCCAGGTTACCATGAACCCTACTCCCATTGGCAGAATTTACGGCAACGATAAAATCATTGCGCAGGGCGACTACAACAATGTAATCTCACCGATTTTCAACAGTGCCCAACCCCTCGACATAACGATGGTAAATGGCACCGCCGTTATTAAATACGGCCCCTATAATGCCGTGAGCGCATCCGTTCTGGACCCGGCGGCCAACTGGCACAAGCCCAGAACCCTCCGAATCTATTTTTGGGGAAATGGGTACAATGTCAACCGGGTTGTTGATATCGAACAGATGCGTTTTTACGCCAATAACTCGCCATCGGTTGTATTACTGAATGCCGACGATGAGGCCAATACCCTCGCAGCGACGACCCCATCCGTACAATACAGAATTCTGGTAAGCGAAAATGGCGGGCCTTATCTTCCCTACACCAGGGTAATTAACGTAGGAAATCAGACACGCCCTGAGGGGTACTGGAAATTTAAGTTAGATGCACCGGGGGGCGAAGTTGTTAACAGTCCGGCCTTCACGGCATCAGCAGATATCAAATTCAGCGTCTACCCAAACCCAACGCAGGGCATTCTTTACATTAATCACCCCATCGTTGAGGGCGATTGCCGACTTCGGGTATTCGCTCCGGATGGCAAGGAAATAACGAGTTGGGTTCCGGCAACGGGGACGTCAAATTCGGCAGTCGATGTCACCACCTTTGTAAAGGGGACTTACGTACTACAGTTTCAAAAGAATCAAACAAGCGTATCGACGCGCTTCATACGGTAATCAGTACGTTTTCCGCCCAAAAAGCTACTGACCAATAGTACCCATAACCAATTACCTTTCAACTATTCAATTAACTAAATAGCTGTAGGTGATTACGATTACAGTCTGGTAAGCAGCCAGAGGAATAAAAAAAACAGACCCATACTTATGACCGCAACAACAGTCCAGGGGCCAGGAATGAAATTCGGAAATTTTGATTTTTTCACTGAGTCAAGATTTCGATGGTGTCAAATAGAATGCAGTCACTACAAGTATAATCTGAACCTCATTAGCGTGTTGCAACATGGCGCAAAAAATAAGGCAATGAGATTATACGGACATAATTATAATTGAATAGCCTGTCGGCAGTCAAATTTTTTACATAAGCGGTCGCGGCATTCGTTGATCCAAACTAGGCTACATCTCCTATATATTAAGTCAGAATAACGCCGAGTTAATATGAAGAAGATAGATTGTTACCGTTGGTTCGTCAAGACAACACGAGTACTCAATCGCAGATGCACTGCCATTACATCCGGCCTGTTCACAGCCAGCCAATGCCGGTTTTGAAAAGCCAGAACAGGATCAGTTAGCGCGCAGTGGCGTTGATCCATCCATTTCAATTTCACAAAGTCAAACAAAAGAATACAGCTATGAAAATTGCAGTAATTACAGGATCGGCCGGGTTGATTGGCAGTGAAGCCGTCGCCTTCTTCGCCGACAAATTCGACCTCATCATCGGCATCGACAACAACATGCGCCAGTACTTCTTCGGCACCGACGGCTCCACCGAGTGGAACCGCAACCGAC
>NZ_JAPLET010000005.1 GCF_026391055.1 Spirosoma sp.
ATCGGTCAGCACATTCAGTCGGCTCCGCACGTCTTCGCCCCGCTTGGTATCGTGGGTGGAGGTGGCGTTGAGCGCTAGTGGCCATTGTGTTTGCCGGTCGATCATCTTTTGGTGAAAGGCATCTACCGTCAGGCCAAAGTACTCCGGCGAGTCGCCCACTTCGTCGTGCCCGATGAAGCGAGTGTAGGTATACATCAGCGTATCTTCTACGCCCTTCGCCATCAATGGTCCCGTAAACTGCATGCACCGCTGGTAGAAACGCAAGGCCTGCTGTCGATAATCGTCCGTACCCGACGACGGGTTTTGCAGTAGGGCTTCATCAAGCAGACCAACGGCCGGTGCCAGTTCGGGTTTGTTCTTCCGGATGCGGCTGAAGATCGTCCGAACAGCGGTAGCTTCCTCCTCACTCAACGGCATCTGGTTGCCGTAGTAACGGTAGACTGGGCACTGAATGAGAAACTCCCCGATGGCCGTTTTTAGATCCTCGGCCGGTACGCTCGCCAGGACAGACGCATCTAATAGATTTGAATCGAGGAAGAGGGCGTACAGATTGTCCAGTTCCCCGTTCATGTGCTGGTAGAGGATATAGGCTTTTTTGTCGTGCAGCTCCGCCCGAACGGCCATTTTCTCGCCCAACAGGGCATGGTAGAAGCGGGTGAAGCTGGCTTCACTTTCTGTTCGGGTGAAGAGATTGTTGACCATCGAGAGGTAGGCATAGCCCGTAGCCCCCTGTATCGGCCAGTCGTCGGGCAAATCTTCCTTATTCTGGAGAATCTTCTCGACGACGATGTAAGCCTCGGGTCCGGCCAGTTGGCGCAGTCGCTGGAGGTAGCGGTTGGGGTCCTGAAGTCCGTCGATATGATCGACCCGCAACCCATGAAAAACGCCGGCTTCGAGCAGGGTTTTGGGAAGCTGGTGCACGGCATCGAAGACTACCGGGTCTTGGATGTTAAGGCATATGAGCGAATTGACGGTAAAGAACCGCCGGTAGTTGATCTGCTGATCGGTTTCGCCATAGAAGCACAGCCTATATGCCTGCTGATCGGTGATTTTACGGATGCAGGCTGGCATGCTGTTGACCGTTTTCAGGCAGCTTTGCACATAAGCTTTTCCTTCCTTTTCGGTCATTAATTCCGCTAATGCCTGAACGCATTCGTCCGTTTGTCGGGTGTACTGGTCCGGTTTTATGGCAGACGTGCTCTTTTCTATTCGGTTGAGTAGCTGCCGAACAGCCTTATCGGAATTGGTGCTGCCTGCTTTCAGAATGGTCGTGTACGCGTGGAGATTCAGCGGATAGGTCGTATCGAAATAAGTGATGACGAATTTCCCCTTTTGGTAGTTGACGGTAAGTTCGTTGCGGTCGATGACTTCATTTAGCGGAGAGCCCAGAAACGGCACCATCAGTCGACCCTGATGCACGGGGCTTTGCCAGTCGATATCGAAAAATGTAGCATAAGACGACAGTTGGCCTTTTTCGAGCACGTCCATGAGCCACTGATTATGCGGGTCGAACGCCATATGATTGGGCACTATGTCCTGTATCCAGCTTATCCCCCGCTGGCTTAACCGCCGACTGATGGCCCGAAGCTGAGTCTCGGTACCAATTTCAGGATTGATGCGCTGGGGATTCACGGAATCGTAGCCGTGTAAACTGCCGGGTACGGCTTCAAAAATGGGTGAAGCATACAGCGTACGGACACCCAGTTGGTCCAGATACGGGATAATCTGCTCAAAGTCACGAAAGGTAAAGTCTTTGTGAAATTGGATCCGGTAGGTGGAAACGGGATTTTTCATGAGATTGTGCGTAAATAATAAATGACTCGGGCCGGACTGAAACGGTTTGTGTACCCGTTACCGATTCGGGGGCCTGGCTCGGGTCGGATTCGGGTTCCGGCAGCCAGCATTGGTCGGTCGAGTCCAGTAATTTTTGCCAGCTTGTATTTGGCTCGCCAACGGCTGGCAGAACAATGGATTGGGGTTGTTTGGAAAAATTCATCAGGCACAGTACATGCTGGTCATCGTGCCAGCGGTGCAGCACCAGCGTCTCCGTTTCCGGATCGTCGATGACGCTGAGTGTAGCCCGATCCAGATGAGCCAGGGCGGGCAACTGTCGGCGAAGAGCAAGTAAGGTCTGGTAATAGCGAAGCAGTAGCTGATGCGGTTTCTGCCCGATGAGGTTCCACTGGAGTTTGGCCTGTCGGTAGGTTTCGTGACTTTGCGGGTCGGGCACGTCGTCGCCGTCGGAGTGAGAGGAGGCAAACTCTTCTTTGCGTCCCTGCCGAACGGCTTCGACCAGTTCCGGCTCCGTATGGCTTACAAAGTAGAAGAACGGACTCGTTTCGCCCCATTCTTCGCCCATGAACAGCAGCGGAATGTAGGGACTGACCAGTACTGCACCCGCCAGCAGCTTGAGGGCGCCGAAGCCGTATAACTGACTCGACCGCTCACCCAGCTTGCGGTTGCCCACCTGGTCGTGATTCTGCGAAAAGACGATGAATTGCTGCCCCGGATTCGTTTCGGCCTTACCACCGAAAAACCGGTTACGAACGGTTGAGTACTGACCATCATATACGTAAGAATCTCTGTACGATTTTGCTAGATGGCTCAGCCCGTCGAAATCGGCGTAGTAACCAGTTTTTTTTTCGCCAGCGGCTACCCGAAGGGCGTGGTGAAATTCGTCGTTCCACTGGGCATCCATGCCGTAACCATGTTTGGACAGTGGGTCGATGTAGCGCGGATCGTTGAGGTCGTTCTCGACAATGAGGTAATACCGGCGACCTGTGGCGGCCATAAGTTCATCGACTTGTTGCCGCAGTTCCTGAAGAATGTGTACCGGGCTGAAATCTTTTATGGCATGGACAGCATCGAGCCGCAGGGCGTCGATATGAAAATCCCGAAACCACATCAGGGCATTTTCGAGCACGTACCGCCGTACCCCATCGCACCAGGCATCATCGAAGTTAACGGCCTTTCCCCAGGGCGTGCAGTATTTGTCGGTCAGGTAAGGGCCGAAGTTGCCGAGGTAATTTCCTTCCGGCCCGAAGTGGTTGTATACCACGTCCAGCACCACCGCGATGCCTTTTTTGTGGCAGGTATCGACTAATTGCTGCAAGCCACTGGCCCCCCCGTACGACTGCTGAACGGCATAGGTGTACACGCCATCGTAGCCCCAGTTGCGCGAATCGGAAAACTGCGCCACCGGCATGATCTCGATGGCCGTTACGCCCAGCGCTTTCAGGTAGTCCAGCTTGCTCTCCATCGACTGAAAGGTGCCTTCTTCCGTAAAGGTGCCGGTATGAAGTTCATACAGCACATAGCTCTCCAGTTCTGGATTTTGCCAGTTCTCATCGGTCCACCGAAAAGTTCTTGTATCGACTGCCTGCGACGGTCCGTGTACGCCCTGCGGCTGGCAAAGGGATACCGGATCGGGGTATTCTTCCTGCCCATCGAGTTTAAACGTGTACAGATCGCCGGGTTTAAGCTGGGTAGTTGTCAACTGCCAGTAGCCCAGTGCTTCGCACGTCAGGGGAAGGGCTATCGGATGCCCGTATATTTTAATGGCTACATACTTGGCCAGGGGTGCCCATAACTGTATGCTGGCTTCGTGCTCGTTGGGAAACGTGACGCCCAGCGAGCGTTGGCCGCTATCGATGAGGTGTGTCATACGCGTATAGATTCGTTTTTGTATCGTTGAGGAAGGCCGGACACCGGTTTGCTAACCCGGTGCTGCGTGGGCCTGTTGCTGATTTTAACGGCCAGACCTTGGCAGACGCCTGTTACGTAGAAGGGGAAATGAGGCAACGGGGCAGGGTATCGACTCCGGTGGTATGGTTCTGATAAAGCGGGTTGCAAGCCGGGTGAACGGATGTAATGCGTTGGCCTGAACGTATATAGACGCCTGAACAGGCAGGGCAGGATGCCATAGACAACCAGGTCGAAGCAAACAAACGCTCTTATGCCTTGTTACACTGCTCAACTAACTGACAGTCGATGAAGAAACTCCTGCGCGAAAACGGCCTTTCTCTGTTACTCCTTTTTATTACCCTACTGACGCTGATGGGGCAAATTGTGGTTGGCTGGCATGAGTTGAACGGCGACCTGGCCGACTACGGCCGGGCACCCATTTCGTTTGGTGCTTACCTAACCAGCGGACACTGCATAGAAGCCGTCTTCGAGAACTGGGAAAGCGAGTTCTTACAGATGGGATTATATGTGCTGCTAACGGTCTGGCTCCGGCAGAAAGGGTCGTCGGAGTCTAAAAGCCTGGATGAACCGGAAGAAGTGGATCGGGAGCCGTCGCCAACCCGTGCCGGAGCTCCCTGGCCCGTACGGCAGGGCGGGCTAGTGCTGAAACTTTACGAAAATTCGCTTAGCATCGCATTCTTCCTGCTTTTCGGCCTTTCCTTTTTCCTGCACGCTTACGGGGGCGTTCGGGAGTACAATACCGAATCGGCTCTGAAAGGGAAATCGGAGGTGCTTTCCCTCTGGGAGTTTCTGGGTACCAGCGAGTTCTGGTTTCAATCCCTGCAAAACTGGCAGAGCGAATTTCTGTCGGTTCTGTCAATTGTTGTCTTATCTATTTTTTTACGACAGAAAGGTTCGCCCGAATCCAAACCGGTGGATGCCCCGAATTCTGAAACGGGTGAATAGCCGCCTATTATTTTTTACGCAATACACTCAACATGAAAAAACTTTTTACGCTTGCCGGACTCCTTTGCTGTAGCCTGACTGGTCTGGCGCAACAGACTATTTTTAGCGTTCCGTCGTCCGATATTGTGCCGAAACATAAAATCATGGCCCAGCAGCAGGTCGATATCAACGGCGAACAGATGCGGTTCTCGACAACGGTCGACTACGGGCTGGGCCGCAACTGGGAGGTAGGGGTGAACCTGTATAATGTGGATTATCAGCGGCAGGAACACACCTGGCTCCGCAACGACACTACCCTTCAATTACCCTACGCCCCTCTGCTGCTGATCAACGCCCAGCGTACCATCAACCTAACCGATGCGTTGCACATCGGTCTAGGTGGCCAAACGGGCGTAAACCTGTTTCCCACCGGGCAGCACAGTACCTGGGTAGGCTGGGGTTATGCTAATCTGGGCGCCGGCCTGTATGACGACCATTATCAACTGGTTGTTGGCGGATATGCCGGTACGCATCGCTACCTGGCCGAAGGATCGACGGTGGGGATGCACCTTGGGTTCGACGCGGGCATCTGGTACCAGAAAATACACGTCCTTGGCGACTGGGCTACCGGAACGCACGAGTATGGGCAGCTGGTACTGGGTGTGGAGGCCTATTTGCAGGAGCATCTGGCTCTGGCACTCGGCTGGCGCCGGTCTAATCAGGATGGCAATCAGGGTGCCGTTATCCAATTGACCTACACGCCCAAGTAATTATCAGGGTGTCGGAAACCCTTTTGTTTTTTCAGTAAATACGTTCACCAGCCCCGTCGCCGTATCGTAGCTGAACGAATCGACGCCGGATACGGTCACGTGGGTAATCTGCCCGCCCGTTATAAGCAGGCTCATGTCCCGGAACCGGGTAACGTCCGGCACGGCGCTGAGGTCGAGCCGGATGACCAGCCTGTTTCCGTTCACAAACTGGGTTTTCTGCGCCAGTCGTTTCACTTCCCGGTATTCAAGCTGCTCGGTCATGCCGACAAACCAGACCCGATCGGCGGCAATGGAGTCGGCATAATTGAAAAAGTTACTCATTTCCGGGTAGGTACCTGTGTGCGTACCAAGTCTCATGCCCAGGTGTTTGTTGGCGTTGCTCTTGGCCAGTAAATCTACGAACTGGGCTTTGAGCGTATTGACAATGGAGGTTGTCCAGGAGTCCTGAAAATTGCGGGTGTACTGCACAAAGCCGGCATTGTTGAACTTGCTATACCCTGTAACGGGCATCGTTTCGTCCTGAGCAAAGTTGCCTCCGTTGTTGGCCGTGTTCAGATCAAAAAAGCGTGGTATACCGTCGTACCCATCGAGGGAGTTTGTTGACGTTGACCCCAGGTATTTCAGTGAATCGGCTCCCCTCGTAAAGCCGGGGTAGTTAGTGGGCACAACAACGCACCGCATCAGGTATTCGACATCCTGACTCTTCAGCTTGGTGTACGTAAATTTCTGATTCTCGGTAACATCCCAGCCCGCCTGCGAGAAAGTAGCGCTCCAGGGCGGGTAAAAATTATTGGTTGTCGCTATTTCGTGGTAGTAACCGTGGTTCAGTATTCCCCATTTACCTGTCTTGATCATCGTGGCTACCTGCTGTGTCGTTAGTCTGCCCGTTGTACCCCACAAGTCGATGTTGTTGAAGTTAGAACGCGCATTACTTACTACTGAGCCCCGCCACTTAACTTTATTGCCGCAGCCATCCGTAAATGTTTTACCCGGATAGGTCTTTCCGTCGGCCGCTGTTCCGCCATTGAAAAAGACGTAATCGGTCCAGGTGCCGGAAAGCAGGTCGTCCCGTTCGTACTGAAACCAGGCCAGTTTATTGTATTTGAGTGGAGCAAACGTGGCCGATGGCGATATGGGGGGAGATGCGTACGTAACGGTAATGGTCACTGTATTCGACGCTACTCCCGCTACAGTGCTGCCCCCATAACGGCTACCCGATACCCTGTACAGACCCCTTACCGATTGAGCCTGCCCCTGGCTCAGATTGGCCAGGAGCAGGAACAGGATAATTATTTTTTTCATAATGTTAAAGCGGTACGCTGGATTCACGAATGACGCAAGTGGTAAATGGCGATACGGTTCCCGAAACATACTTGTTGGAAACGGTAATTCGGCCATTTGCGTCAGGCTGAACGTTAAAATAAGTGACCAGAGCCTTGTTTGGTGCAAATTCAGCTCCTCCGCCAACTCCGGAATTAAAACCGGCATTGATCGTTTTTACTACCCCGTTTATGGTGTAACTCACCGTGGCGTTACTGGCTATGGTGGTTGCACTCAAAAAATACAACTGATAGTATTTGCCTGGTGTCAATCCGTTAATACTGTAACGACCACCGGCCAGGTTTGCTGATGTTACCTGCCAGGCCGATTGCATGACGGTCTGTGGGTAAATACTACCTGCTGTGGTGGTAAAACTGCTGGCCGTTGCCTGCGTATAAGGGCTCTCCAACGTTACAAAGATAGTTGAGCTAGCTCCCGACTCTGTTAGCAACATGCCTGATGTATATGAGTTCGGGCTGGTTATCTGAGCCGCCGTTGGCTTTATTTGGTTCCATCCCGTCGTTGCCACGCCGGAAGTAGCGCCCTGGAAGGCCAGCCTGAATGTTCGTTCGGCAACAAAAGCGGCCGTCGTCGTTGCCGAAGAAACAGGACTGGTGGCCGATGTGATATAGCCCGAAGCACTAGCCGATACATCAACAAAGTAGGCCGTCAGGGTAGTTAATCCCGTAATTGTCGCACTCGTAGCAGCGGTCGTGACCGTCGTTGCCGAGGTCATATCACTAGTGAGTGCATAGCGAATCGAATAACTGGTCGCGTTGGGCGATGCGGTCCACGAAACCCCAATTGCCGATCCACCCAGCGCCGTTGCAACCACGTTAGCAGGTATTGCCAGATTACCAATCGTTCTGGCCGAAGCCGTTGTACTGGTGGCCGATGTGACAAAGCCGGGGGCACTCGCCGATATATCAACAAAATAGAGCGTTCCCGAGGCCAGGTCTGTGAGGGTGGTGCTGGTCGTTGTCGTTGTGATTGTCGTGGCCGAAGTCATACTGCTGCTGGTGGCGTAGCGGACCGAATAACTGGTGGCGCTGGTCGACCCGGTCCACGAAACAGCAATGGTCGAGGTACTTTGTGCCGACGCCACTACGTTTGTGGGTGTGGGCAGTGTTACCGGCGCATCATTGGTTCGGGCCGTGGCCGAAGTGGGCACCGAAGCCGTAAAGCCTGGAGCCGTTGCCGACACATCAATGAAGTAAGATGTGGAAGACTTTAGCCCGGTAAGGGTCGTGTTGGTCGCGGTCGTCGTGACCGTCGTTGCCGAGGTCATGCTGCTGTTGGTGGCGTAACGAACCGAATAACCGGTGGCGCTGGCCGACCCGGTCCAGGAAACGGTGATGGCCGAGGTACTCTGTGGCGACGCTACTACGTTTGTGGGTGCTGCCAGCGTTACTGCTGCGTCGGGAGTTCCGGCCGTGGTCGTAGCAGGTGCTGATGACGTAAAGCCCGAAGCCATCGCCGATACATCAATGAAGTAAAAGGTGGATGGTTTGAGCCCCGTAAGGATCGTGCTGGTGGTCGTCGTTGTGACTGTGGTAGCCGAGGTCATGCTGCTGTTGATAGCATAGCGAACCGAATAACTGGTGGCATTGGCGGATGCTGTCCAGGAAACGGCGATGGTTGAGGTACTCTGTGGCGACGCCACTACGTTCGTGGGCGCTGCCAGGGTTACCGGTGTCTGGCCAGTCGTTGCCGTAACGACAGCGCTGGCATCCGAAGAAATATAACCCGACGCACTGGCCGAAACGTTAATAAAATAAGTGGTTGCCGGTGCCAATTCTGTAAGTGTAATGCTGTTGTTCGAGCTGGATACCGTCGTTGCCGAGGTCATGTTGCTATTGGTGGCGTAGCGAACCGAGTAACCGGTAGCGTTGGGCGACGCGGTCCACGAAACGTTAATGGTTGATGGGCTAGCCGGCGATGCTGCTACGTTTGTGGGAGCTGTGAGTGTTGGCGTAGGTGCACCGGTCGTTGCCGCAACAGTCGGGCTGGCTGCTGACGGAGTGAAGCCCGAAGCCATCGCTGATACATCAATGAAGTAGGTAGTCACCGGCGTTAACCCTGTCAGTGTAACACTGTTGATAGCGGTCGTGACGGTCGTTGCCGAGGTCATATCACTGGTGAGCGCATAACGGACTGAATAACCGGTAGCATTGAGAGTGCCCGTCCAGGAAACGGTAATGGCCGATTCGCTTGTGGCCGACGCCACGATGTTTGTCGGTGTTGCCAGCGTTGGTACAGGCGCACTGGTGGTTGCTGTAACGATATTGCTGGCTGCCGACTGAGTGAAACCGGCAGCACTGGCCGAAACGTCAATAAAGTAAGACGTGCCGGGTGTCAAGCCCGTAAGGTCTATTCCGTTGTTAGAAGTAGTAATGATGGTGGCCGAGGTCATGCTGCTGTTGGTGGCGTAACGAACCGAATAGCTGGTAGCGTTGGGCGACGTGGTCCACGAAACGTTAATGGCTGATGAACTGATTACCGACGCCACGATGTTTGTGGGCGCACTGAGCGTTGGCTGAACCGTTGAAATAGTAGCCGACACAGTGCCATAGCCGGATGGTGAGGTATTTGATCCACCCGATGCCTTGATCCGGAAATAATACGTTATGCCAGCTGTCAGTCCGGTTGCCGTATAACTGGTACCTGAGAGTACAGACAGCATGGTTAGGTTTTCTGTAAAACCGGAGTTCGTCGCTGACTCCAACGTATACGAGGTTGCGTTGGTCGATGCTCCCCAGGAAAGTAAAATAGATGTATTACTGGAAATTGATGCCGTAAGTGTTGGGGTAGATATGGTGTATGTGCCCGAATTAACAGCGATCTGCTCCTGCAATTGACCAACCAATGCCGACAGGCTGGCTACCTGAGCCATGGTTATGGCCAACTGTGTCTGTAAGGCCGTTACACTGGCAGCGCTGCTAGTCACAGTGGCTGTGTTTGCCGCAACGGTATTCGACAAATTGGATATAGTGGCATTTATCTGATTGATGGCGGTCGTGTTGGTGGCGATTACTGCTGTATTAGCCGCCATGTTATTGTTAACCTGATTAAAGGCCGCGTTTATGGCTGCATTGGTAAGCGGGTTGGTCGATGTGGGACTCAGCGCATTATCGACCGTTACCGAACTACCATTGGTACCCCCGTTCGGTATGGTTACGGTGAGTGAATTTCCATTGCTGGTAACCACGGCGTTAACGAAGGTGATGGCGCGAACACTGTCTTTGATCGCTAACCGAACCTGCGAGAGATCGGTCTTATTATTCCAGGTCTCCTTTTCGCTATCACTGACAAATCTGTACAAACTGGTCTGAGTAATACGGGTAGGATCAAAAGCACTTATCCAGCCTGGATTTGAATATGTGCCGGTCGTTTTAACCACGTTGGCACTTAGGCGGGCATCATCCACCGGACCTGATAGCGTAGCCGTTGCGGCCGTCACCTGGGTCTGCAGAGCGGTTATGCTGGCCGCATTAGTAGCAATGGCAGTGGTATTGGTGGCAATGTTGGCGTTGGCCTGACTAATAGCTGTCGTGTTGGTGGCAATACTGGCGTTGGCCTGACTAATAGCCGCTGTGTTGGTGGCAATATTAGCGTTGGCCTGACTGATGGCCGTGGCGTTGGTCGCAATGCTGGCGTTGGCCTGGTTGATGGCCTTGGTCACAGCCGCATTGGCAATGGCATTGGGCGATGTGCTACTCAGGACACTATCAACCGGCATGGATGCACCCCCACTCCCGGTCGGGATGGTGACAGTGGTGGAGGAGCCGTTGGTGACAACGCCCGCATTGACGAAGGTATAGGTGCGCAGGCTGTCCTTGATGGCCGAGCGCACCTGAGCGAGGTCAGGTTTGTTATTCCAGGCTTCTTTCTCACTGTCGGAGACGAACCGGTGGAGGCTGCTTTGGGTGATGCGGGTAGGATCGAGGGCGTTCAGCCAGGTAGGGTTCGAGTAGGAACCGGTCGTCTTGACCACGTTGGCG
>NZ_JAPLET010000004.1 GCF_026391055.1 Spirosoma sp.
CAGTAGCGTTCATAAGCTTGTTGTTTGATGAGCAATATGGGGTTTTCTTAGCAACGGGACATAGAATTACGCTAAGCGTTTTTGGCCTGTATCCAGTACTTATTCAATGGCAAAATGTGGTACTTTGAAATGGGGTATAAGTTTCAGATACAACTTTAAGGCTGGATTTCGACATTTTGACACCATGGCTTTGCTGTACCAGAAAATCCTCCTTTTTGTAAACAATTGATAATCATCAAGAATTTACATCGAATTTCCTTAGCGTAATTCTTTGTCCAGTTACTAAAAGAAGCCCAATATACCCTCTATTTTTCTTTCCCCTTTGTTTCTAAACCGAATACTTTGGCTGTGTAGCTACCGACGTTCTTGACCTTGCCATCAGCGACTTTAATTTGCACATCGTAGAGTTGTCGCGTGATGGTTTCGGCGGAGTGGGTGGCCAGCACGGTATCCGCCTGATCGGGCCGGAGTCGAAATTGTTTAACCAAACGTTCGTGCAGACTTGACGTTAGAACAGGTTCGGGTTTAGCTTGGTAGAAGACCTCAAACTCGACTTCAACGACTGGCTTACGGCCACGTCCAGGACGATCACCATAAATAGGCTTGTATGTAAATGTGATGTCTGTATGGTTGTTAATTTCCTTAGCAGCTATATCTAAAACTCTTCGCTGAAAATTTGTCCAGTCAGGGTAACTATCCTTGCCAGTTTTAGGATCAACAATCCATAGCATAGACTTGAGATCCGCTATATCGCGTCGGAATGTCTTGTCAGCCATGTTTTTGTACATACATAATAGTTCATAAATCCGTTTAGCGTAAGCTGAATTAAGCGAGATTGCTGCTGCCAACTGAACCTTAGTATACTTTTTATTGAGGTCTACATACAGGGGACGAACATAACGAGATAGTTCGATCTCGATCAAGTCAGTACCCTTCTTAAACCGTGCAGAAGTTATGAATGTCGCAATTAAAGCATCTCCACCTGATAACGTTGTTTCAAATACACGGCTCATCAATTTGCGAGCAGCTTGCTTATAAGCTTCACCCATTAAGCGTTCAGAGCCTGTTATCTTGGCCATCTCCTTAACAGATACTTGGTATGCTTTTGTCTCAGGGTCTTCAGGTCTAACCTGAGCAACAACCATATATAGTAGGTTTTTTTCGGTTTCGCTCATCTCATACCGAGCTACTGTCAATGCATTATCCTGCCATATTTCAATTGACTTCTTCATTTATAGCACTATCTGATTATCAAGCAAATATAAAAACTTCTTAATAAACTTTCTGTAAGTAATAAAAAAAAGTTTATTAGCTATCAAACGCCAGTTTATTAAGGCTGGATTTGTAATCAAACGCCAGTTTATTAAGGCTGGATTTGTAATCAAACGCCAGTTTATTAGTAATCAAACGCCAGTTTATTAAAGTTATCCACAGCGTAAGAGTTTAGTAATCAGAGGGTTATTTGCTAAATTTTCGCCTTACAAGTGTTTAACAAGTGATATTTGATAATACACAAGCACTTGTTGTAAAAAAAGTGGCTTGAAAAAGCGGCTTTTAGGGTAGCTGACGCGACCGAAAAATGAACAGTCAAGAGATTGCTAATGAGTAAATCAAAATCAAATTGGAAAGGGAAGAAAAAGCAAAAAACTAAAAGGGGCAAAGGGGCGGCAACTATAAATTTAGTTAAGCTCGATTTTTTACTAATCTATTCGACCGGATAACACCTACCCCGACAGCCGCAGCAGTGGCCAGTCCTTTCCCTGTCATTACCTCCTGACTAATACACACCTACAACACAGGGGAAAAAAAGAAAACCTACTTGTGTAATTGGCCATCCGGTGCGATATTGTGTCTCGGTTGTAAAGCAAGCCATGACTTTGTAGCTACAAACCTTCCTATCGGTCGGTTTTTCGCACAAAGTCAGCCGACCATTACGCAAGCTTATGGTCGGCAAGCTTGCCAGCCGTTCCCTCTGGACTCCCGTAGTATGACCGACAAGAAGAGTATCACCCTGCGCTTTCGGGCCAGTGCCGATGAGCAACAACAGATTGAAGCCAAAGCTACCCTAGCCGGGCTGACAGTGAGTGAGTACGTGCGTCGGGTGGCCACTGGCCAGCCGATACAGGAACGGCTACCCGCCGAGCTGCGGCAGGTCATTGTCGGCGTGGCCAACAATTTAAACCAGCTTACCCGCTACGCGCATCTGCGGCAGTTCGACGACAAGGCGATCAACGAGATCCTATACCAGTTAAAAACCGCCCTTCGATGATTGCCAAGACGACGACCGGGAAGAGTTTCGGCCCCGCCCTGGAGTATGGGGCCGGTCTGAAGGAAGGGAAAGAAAACAAACCGGCGCAGTTGCTGGGTGCATCGAACCTGGGGGCGCGTGATCCGCAGGGAATGGCCGCTGAGATGATGGCTGTGGCTGATAGCAGCCGGTGTCGAAGTCCGGTCTGGCATACCTCGCTAAATTGGCCAAAGGGGGAAACCCTCGAGAAGCAGCAACTGCTTCGGGCTGCGTCGGAGTACTGTCGCCAAATGGGGGCCGATCCCACCCGTCACCAGGTAGCTATTTACCAGCACCATGACCGGCCTCACACCCACATTCACATTTACATCAACCGTGTACCGATGGACGGAGGCCCCGCCCTGGATACCAGTCACAACTACGCCCGGAATGTGAAAGTCTGTCAAGCGATCACCGAGCAGCTAGGTATGCGCAAACTACCCGAGCAACGCCAAAGCTTAAACGATCACAATCCCCATAAGCAAACGACCCGCGAATACGTGCAGGAGATGCTCAAAACAACGCTCACAAATCCCCAGATAACGGCAGTCGAGCAGTTAGGTGAACAGCTGCGATTAAAGGGCGTAGAGAGCCAGTTTAAGCACGATAGCCAAGGGGCATTAGTGGGGTGCAGTTTTCGCTACGACGAAACCGCCGTAAAGGGGACGGAAGTAGGCTACAAGGCCAAGCAGATCGCCCAGCAGTTGAACCTGAACCAGCAAGAGCAGAACCAAAGTCAACATGCCTGGAACGCTTTGTTTGCAGGTTATACCGCTGCGACAGAAAAAGACCGCTGGAATGAGATTTTAACGGGCTACCAGCAAACGAAGGGGGAAGAAATGAAGCAACCTAAGCCCCAACAAGAGAAAAGGCCGGAAATCGAGGAAAAACAACAAAAAACACCCAAGCGCGGGTTAGGACTATGAACCCACAGGATTTATTCAACGACATCAAGGCGATCAAAGCCCAATTAGATGAATTAAGCAAACGACCAGCCCCGGCCACGGCGGAACAGCTAGTACAGGTGACTGATCGGCCCATTACGTTAGATGCCAAAAGCTTTGCCCAGCATGTGCTCCCCGATCTGAAAAAGGGCCTTCCAGATACAGCGGCTATTGAACAGGCAGCTGATAAGGCGGCCAGCCGAATTGCGCAGACGGCTGATACAGCGGTTCAGAACTTTGAGAAGACTGCGCAGCGAATTCCCCGTCATGTCCGAGTAACGGGTGACATCTATGGGTTCACTAGCTGGAATGCCGCTTTGATTTACGGAGTAGTGTTATTACTAGTGGTTTTTGGTGCTTGGTTACTGTGTGACCACTACCGGGAGCAGGCTCAGGAAACCGTTATCTACAAACAAGCTCAAGAGGTTATTCGAGAGCGCGATTATTATTATAACCAGATACAAGATTACAAGCGCAACAACGCCAAATATGCGCGCTTATTTCCGGCCTATGACGATAAAGGGTTCTGGAGCCAGTCCAATGAACCACGATGATCTAAACGTTTACGTCCTACTAACCCTTTTTGCCTAATCCGGTTAGGGTAAATAACTTAGCAACCCTTATCACTTATTCTGTTAAAAATAAACACGATGGCTACTCCGCAATCGTTCCTGGCCGATGGTGGGGAAATGGGTAAACTGACTCGCCAGTACAATTGGGCCCAGACGTCCTTAGGACCGATGGCGCAGTGGCCAACGAGTTTACAAATCACCGTTCGCAATCTGCTCCATTCGGCGTTTCCCATGTTTCTCTGGTGGGGACCGGAACTGATCTGCTTCTACAATGACGCCTACCGGCCTAGCTTAGGCGATCATGGCAAACACCCGCATATGCTGGGTAAACCCGCCAAAGCCGTGTGGTCGGAAATTTGGGACTTTATTAGCCCCTTAATCGAGCAGGTGATGAGGACGGCCCAATCGGTATGGTATGAGAATCAGCTAGTGCCCATCTACCGGAATGGCCAACTCGAAGAGGTGTACTGGACCTTTAGCTACAGTCCGGCGTTTAATGAAGTAGGACAGGTGCAAGGCGTTTTGGTTACCTGTATCGAAACGACACCGCAGGTTAATCTGTTCAATCAACTCCGATTGTCTGAACAACGGTTTCAAAATCTAGTACGCGACGCATCGATTGCGATCATTGTCCTAACGGGACAAGAGATGCGGGTGAGTATCGTCAACCAGGCTTATGCCCGGCTGATTGATCGGGGAATTGATGAGCTGCAAGGCCACCCTTTATTTGACATCATTCCAGAAGCAGAAGAACCGTTTCGGGCCATCATTCAGGAGGTTCGACAAACCGGTGAACCGCTTTACCTGTATGACCAGCCTTATGCCATATATGGAGAACAAGGCAAAAAGGAAGGCTTTCTCAACCTAGTTTACCAACCCTTCCGGGAGATAGACGGCTCCATTACCGGCGTCATGGTACTTTGTCAGGATGTAACCCAGCAAGTGGTGAGCCGTCAGGCGGTTGCGGAGAGCGAAACCCGCTTTCGTACGCTCATTGAACAGGCCCCGGTAGCTACCTGCCTGTTTGTGGGGCGTGATCTGGTCATCGAGATCGCTAACGAAGCGATGATTACTTTTTTTGGTCAGGGTCCATCTATTCTAAACAAGCCCATCCGGGACGTGTTGCCCAATACGGACGCTGATCAGGCCGCCATTGCTCTACTGGATACCGTTTTGGCTACCGGAGAGCCCTATGCGGCGACGGGTGCCCCGGCCAGTTTGACCATCCATGGCCGACCGGGTACCTACTACTTCGATTTAAGTCTAAAACCCTTACGTAACGCAGCCGGTGAGGTATATGCGGTCCTGGAAACAGCCGTTGACGTGACCGAGCAAGAGGTAGCCCGGCGGGCATTAGCGGAAAGTGAACTCCGCTTGCAATCCATCATCGACTTAGCTGAACTAGGCTCATATAGCATCGATGTAGCCACTCAGCGCATCACCAAGTCGCCCCGGGTTGCCCAGTGGTATGGCCTCCCCGAGTTGACCGACGTGGCCACCTCGATCCATGCGATCCAGGAACGTGATCGAGACTGGATTCGTCAGGTACTCAACGACGCGCTTAAGCCAGGCTCGACCGGCTTTTACCAGGTTGAGTACACCGTCATCAATGCGACGACGGGCCGTCAGCGTATCCTGCGGACTAATGGGCAGGTCAAGTGGGGCGCCTCCGGGCAAGCCGTCCGCATTGACGGCACGGTGCTCGACATTACCACCCAACACGCGCTTCAAGAGGAGCTCGAACGCCAGGTCCAGCAGCGGACCGACGAGTTATGGGCCAGTAAACAAGCCACGGAACGGGCGAATCAAGGGTTAGCCGAGGCCAATCGGGATCTAACCCGCTCCAACCAGAATCTACAACAGTTCGCCTACATTGCCTCCCATGATTTACAGGAGCCTCTCCGCAAGATTCAATCCTTCAGCGATATCCTAAGAAGTCAGTATGAATCGCAATTAGGCGATGGAGTCGAGCACCTTCACCGAATGCAGCTAGCGGCCAGCCGCATGTCAATTCTTATTCGTGACCTGCTGGCTTATTCCCGCATTTCCACTCACCCCGATACCACCGTACCGGTGTCCCTGACTACCGTAGTCAGAACAACGGTAGACGATTTAGACTTGTTGATTGCCGAGACGGGGGCTATCGTACGGATTGATGAGCTACCCACTATCCTAGGCGATCCATCCCAACTAGGCCAACTGTTTCAAAATCTGCTCAGTAACGCGGTAAAATTTCGGCGAACGAATACCGCTCCTCATATCGAAGTTCGTTGCCAACTCGTACCGGCTAGTGCCCTGCCGACAAGCCCTCAACCAACCCGCCAGACCACAGATTACTACCTGATTGAGGTGGTTGATAACGGCATTGGTTTCGATGACAGGTACACCAACCGCATTTTTCAGGTCTTTCAACGGCTGCATGGTAAAAACGAGTACGCTGGCAGCGGTATCGGGTTAGCGATTTGCGAAAAAGTGGTGGCCAACCACGGCGGTGCTATCTGGGCGCGCAGTCAACCGGGTCAAGGGGCTACGTTTAGTATTTACTTTCCATACCCGTAAAAAAGAGCTTATTTGAGTAGTGTCTCAGTTTGAATTTTATTTCTCTTTTTTATTGATGCTGATAAACAGTTTGATAAGTTTAGCTTGCGTCTTAGCTTCAACTTGATCAATAAACCTTTCGGTTACTTTAAAAACGTACAGTTCCAATATTTTATCGAACTTCATTTGACATGTACCATTTAGGGTACTACGTTAAAGCTTACCTTGCAACCTTCTAAGGTACACTAATTAAACTACGAAGCCCGATTAATTAGCCGGGCTTCGTTTTATTTAATAATCAACTCCACAATTTGCTGCATTGTCATTGGTCTACTGACTAATCCGGTCAAGAATAAAATTCAAACTGAGACATTACCCTTATTTAAGTTCTTTAAATGCTAGTACAGGTGTTCTGTTAGTTTCTTAGGTAAGAGCTACTAGGTTTAATATTTCCCCGTAAGCCGTCAATCATCGGACTCTATGAGTTAGTCAATCCTTTCTATAAGCTATGCTACATGCACCGACCGTCTGGGTAGTTGATGATGATGCCGATGATCAATATTTCATTGAACGGGCCTTCAAGCAACTTCTGCCTTCCATAACAATCAAGCAGTTAACGGATGGTGATGAGGTCATTCCGTGTTTACAGGAAGCGGCTGTACTCCCCCGGTTGATTTTGTTAGACTTAAATATGATGCGCCAAAACGGTCATGAAACCCTGGCCGAACTACGCCGTATCCCTGCTTATCGAAGACTACCCATTGTCGTCTTCACGACTTCTCAGGCCGAAGCCGATAAACAGAAATCATTGGCTCTGGGGGCAAACGGCTTTTTGACCAAACCTCCGACTCTACAGGGCATTCTTCAACTCTTAAGCGAACTGATTTCGGTATGGAACCTGAATTAAGCAACGTTAAGCGTTTACCCCGCCTCTTTGATACCACATTGCTATAGAGTCAACGTTGAATTATAACTAGACGTCCCCGGTACCATGCCGTGCCGGAGCGGCCCATTTACAAGCAGAACCCGTTCATCAGAAGGGATTAATCTTGCTGTCAAAGTAATGGCCGGATCATCTCAACGACATCTAAAAAGCCGTTTTCTTTTATGAAAATAGCTTGTGCGCCTAGTTGATAAGCCCGATGCTCTTCGTCGGGCGTTAAACAGGTAGTCAGCATCACGACAGACAGATGCTGGTAGGCAGGCAGAGTGCGGAGGGTTTGTAAGATGTCTAAACCCGTCTGGTAGGTTAAACGCAGGTCGAGTAGCACCAGTTTCGGTGGATGGGTAGTCTGAGCCAGGCCCATGAGCAATTCCTCTCCGTTTGAAAGAAACTTAATAGAACGAAGGGGAATGATTTCTTGTAAAGCTATTCCAATCAGAAACTGGTCGTCTTCATCATCATCGACCACCCAAATCGGTTGGCTATCTTGCATAAGGTAAATAAGGCCTAAAACCTACGAGATAACCTATATCTATCCTAGAGACAAAAGACATAATCGGCTCTATTGGTCAGCTAGTCAGCAGGACTGTATCTTATAAACATCTATTAACTCTATAGAGTTCTATAGTAATAAAACTAGCTGATTTTAAGGATTATCTATGTAAATAGGGTAAAACTAGAAAACTAGTTCACATAGAGCCTTCAACGTACCAATAAGTTGATTGACTTGCTCTTGGAGATAGGTTTGGCTAACTGTTGATCTTTTGATCGCTAAATAGTCGAGTAGCCTCTTTAATTCAATCCGTAGTTCATCTTCCTGTCCCCTCTCTTTCAACTTCGGTAAGGCTAAATCCTCTACGATTGACTGAATAGTACCTAAGTTGCGCGCTAGCATTTCCTGATAATCTTCCTGTTCGTGCGGGGGTAGCTTACCTTCTAAGCAATGGATTGCATAACAAATGATGGTGAAATGGCTTCTAAGATCATGAACCAGCCTCAGAAAATCTTTTTCCATAGCGAGTAAAACTGTCTATAAGCAATTAATAAGTAAAGGTTTTCTCACGAGTGACTTATGCATACCCGAAAGGTTAGTAACTTACCTTTGAAAGCAAAGCCTTTCTCCCCTACGATTTATCGACGCTGACCATTGAGTCAGTCAACTTGTAAAAAACTGATTTAGTGTCGTTTCGGTTTTTCTCGTATAGCCCGAAATAGCCTATGCCTGATAAAACTAGGGTGCATGATCCGTGAACTAGTGGCATACTATACGCGACTTGAAAACACCCGTTTTCTAACATCTTCCTCAAAGACTAGATAAACAGCTGGGTCTGTTGTTAGAAGGTAGTATCACCTACGGCCCTTATGGAAGAGCGAACTAATATGGATTGGCTCCTGGTTGTCGAGGATCAGATTGATCTATGGACAATTATACAAAGAGCTTTAACGGATTTATCCCCTCCGATACCAACTCGTCATGCCCCTAACGTGATAACTGCCCTAAGCCACTTACATAGCTGTCGAATAGAAGGTAAGTCCTTACCCCGATTTGTTCTGTCCGATCTGTATGTACCTGAGCGAACAGATGGCTTTCATTTACTTGGCGCCATTAAGAGTGCTTCTTCAGGGTTTAACCACCTACCTGTCGTCATAATGAGTTCCTCAACGCAGGACCAGGATCGTCAAGCGGTTAATGAACGGGGGGGTGTGTATTTAGTGAAGCCGCTCACCGCTAAGGAGTGGGCTGATTTCTTAAGTACCCTTCAGTACTATTGGCGAAAGAGCACTACCCATATAGTGGATAAGTGCAACAATGTCGGGTTGCAAACATGAATAAAACGTAGCACTTTGTTGGGATGTGTTGTATAATGATTGTTATGTTATGTGACTATAAATAGAAAGCGGCTACCCTCTCAGAGTAGCCGCTTTCTTCGTAAAATACAAGAGACTTACTTTTTCCCCTTTCCAACCATTATCGCCGAGCTATACCAATGGATTCCATAAATCGGGACAGTTTAGCCAGGTAACGTTGCAATACAACTTGTTCAATGGAGTCAAACCCGCTTTCAGTCTCTATTTGAAAGCGAATCTTATAGTCATAATCGGGTAGTACCTCCAATACTTCTGCTAAATAAAAACTACGCCGATTAACATCGTTGAAAATAGCTAATTGGCCTTTTGTTAATCTTAGCTTGTCACTGATATCTCTGTACATACAATTGATAGATAAGTAGTTAAGGATTGCAAAACAAAACTAGTAGTTTTGTTTTGCACTATGATAAGGCAGAAAATTTCGTAGTTTAGGGCCACAACAAAACGTCCAACTTTATTCGATGGCTACCCAGAATGCCAAAACAAAACTGAAGTTAAGTTCTGCACAGGTCGAGCCGACCACAGCCGAATTAAGGTCTCCTGATGAGATTCCAGCGATAAAAGAAGAGGAAAAGGCGAAAGGAGGGCGACCCCGACGGGCCCCAGATGTCGGTTTGTGGACGATTCGCGGGGTTGATCTGGAAACCCGTACAGCCATTGAGAAGGCTGCGCAGCATAGCGGCAAAACGATTGGTCAGTACGTCAACGAGGAGTTAAGACAGTACGCCCAAGAGCAGCTTAAAAAAGGACATCAACCCCCAATGCGTCAGCAGGATATTCGTACTGAATTAGACGACATTAAGGGCCTGATTACACAACTGGCCGACCGCCTACCAGCGCAGGAAAAACGGGGTTTTTTTCAGCGGTTATTTGGTTAGGCTTCTACTCGTAGACATTCTTACGGTGAGCAACCTTCATGACGAAAATAGTGATCTCTGCATCCTCGATAGCGTAAATAACCCGATAATCCCCCACTCGGATACGGTAGTAATCGTTATAATCGTTTCCTGGCATATCGAAGTTTTTTAACTTCTTATGACCGTTTGGTTTGGGCTCCTCAACCAGTCCCTCTATTTTTTCAAAGATCCGATCCTGCATCTTAGCCGGAATACGCTTTAATTCCTTCGCTGCGGACTCGGTGATAACAATCTTATACCCCACGGCGACTAGCTAAGATTTCGTTTTTGACTTCTTCAAAGGGGCGTGTAGGCTCATTCCTTCGCTCCACAGCGTCCAACGTATCAATGAGGTCTTCTACGATCTCCTGAACAGCCGCGTTGGTTAAATCGAGTTGTAAAGCGGTCTTTTCCCCTTTACTGTTGGTGACATAGCTGATGCCTTGACGAATTGCAGTAGCGTTCATAAGCTTGTTGTTTGATGAGCAATATGGGGTTTTCTTAGCAACGGGACATAGAATTACGCTAAGCGTTTTTGGCCTGTATCCAGTACTTATTCAATGGCAAAATGTGGTACTTTGAAATGGGGTATAAG
>NZ_JAPLET010000028.1 GCF_026391055.1 Spirosoma sp.
AAGTTGCCGGTGGTGAAGCTGGCGGGTACGGTAAAGTTAGCCGGTACGCTCACCGTCACCGTGATAGGCCCTGTCGTGACCGCCGTACCGATGTTGCTCACGGAGATAGGCAACGTACTGGTCACCCCAACCGTGAGGGCCGGGAAGGGCTGGCCGATGGTGATTATCAGATCCGGTGCCGGTGCGGCTTTGACCGGTCCCGCTGTCACGGGTGGTGCCTGGTTGTTAGCCGGGTTGCTGTCGCCGGGGGTGTTGACCCCACCGTTGATGGTGGGTGTGCTGCCGATGGCTGCGGCCGTTGGGGTGAGGGGTACGGCTAATGTCGTACTGCTACCCGCCGTAATGGGCGTGTTGCTGGTACAGGTCACCGTGGCCGAGGCCACCACACAACCGAAGTTGCCGGTGGTGAAGCTGGCGGGTACGGTAAAGTTAGCCGGTACGCTCACCGTCACCGTGATAGGCCCTGTCGTGACCGCCGTACCGATGTTGCTCACCGAGATAGGCAACGTACTGGTCACCCCGGCCGTGAGGGCCGGGAAGGGCTGGCCGATGGTGATTACCAGATCCGGTGCCGGTACCGCTGACACAGGCCCAACTGTTACGGGTGGCGCCTGGTTGTTGGCCGGATTGCTGTCGCCCGGTGTATCTACTCTACCGTTGATGGTTGGTGTACTGCCGATGGCGGCTGCTGTTGGCGTGAGCGGGATAGCCAGCGTCGTACTATTGACCGCCATCAGTAGTGTAGGGCTGGTACAGGTCACCGTCCCCGAAGCTACCACACAACCGAAGTATCCGGTAGTAAAACTGGCGGGTACAGTAAAGTTCGCTGGTACACTCACCGTGACGGTAATGGGTCCGGTGGTAGTCGCATTGCCAATGTTACTCACCGAGATGGGCAAGGTGCTGGTCATACCCGCTACCAGAGATGGCATGGGTTGTCCGATCACAATCACCAGATCCGGTGCCGGAGCCGCTCTAACCGGCCCTGCCGTGATGGGTGGTGCCTGGTTGTTAGCCGGGTTGCTGTCGCCGGGCGTGTTCACCCCACCGTTGATGGTCGGTGTGCTGCCGATGGCTGCGGCCGTTGGGGTGAGGGGTACGGCTAATGTCGTGCTGCTACCCGCCGTAATGGGCGTGTTGCTGGTACAGGTCACCGTCGCCGAGGCTACCACGCAACCGAAGTCACCAGTAGTGAAGCTGGCGGGTACGGTAAAGTTAGCCGGTACGCTCACCGTCACCGTGATAGGCCCTGTCGTGACCGCCGTACCAATATTACTCACCGAAATCGGTAAGGTGCTGGTGACCCCGGCCGTGAGGGCCGGGAAGGGCTGGCCGATGGTGACCACCAGATCAGGTGCTGGTGTGGCTAATACTGGCCCTGCCGTGATGGGTGGTGCCTGGTTGTTAGCCGGGTTGCTGTCGCCGGGCGTGTTCACCCCACCCGTAATGGTTGGCGTACTGCCGATGGCGGGTACTGTTGGGGTGAGGGGTACGGCCAGGGTGGTGCTGCTACCCGCCGTGATGGGGGTATTGCTGGTACAGGTCACCGTCGCCGAGGCTACCACGCAACCGAAGTCACCAGTAGTGAAGCTGGCGGGTACGGTAAAGTTAGCCGGTACGCTCACCGTGACGGTAATGGGTCCGGTGCTGGTGGCATTGCCAATGTTGCTCACGGAGATGGGCAGGGTGCTGGTCACCCCGGCGGTCAGGGCCGGGAAGGGCTGACCAATGGTGATCACCAGATCCGGTGCCGGAGCAGCTAGTACAGGTCCTGCCGTTACGGGAGTAGCCTGGTTGTTAGCCGGGTTGCCGTCGCCGGGGGTGTTGACCCCACCGGTGATGGTGGGTGTGCTGCCGATGGCTGCGGCCGTTGGGGTGAGCGGTACGGCTAATGTCGTGCTGCTACCCGCCGTGATGGGGGTGTTACTGGTACAGGTCACCGTGGCAGAGGCCACCACACAACCGAAGTTGCCGGTGGTGAAGCTGGCGGGTACGGTAAAGTTCGCTGGCACACTCACCGTCACCGTGATAGGCCCTGTCGTGACCGCCGAACCAATGTTGCTCACTGAAATCGGTAAGGTGCTGGTGACCCCGGCGGTCAGGGCCGGGAAGGGCTGGCCGATGGTGATCACCAGATCCGGGGCCGGGGCCGCTGTAACTGGCCCAACCGTCACGCTCGGAGACTGATTGTTGGCCGGATTGCTGTCGCCCGGCGTGTTCACCCCGCCGGTGATGGTCGGTGTACTGCCGATGGCTGCGGCTGTTGGGGTGAGGGGTACGGCCAGGGTGGTGCTGCTACCCGCCGTGATGGGGGTGTTGCTGGTACAGGTCACCGTGGCCGAGGCCACTACGCAACCGAAGTCACCGGTGGTGAAACTGGCGGGTACGGTAAAGTTGGCTGGTACGCTCACCGTGACGGTAATGGGTCCGGTGCTGGTGGCATTGCCAATATTACTTACAGAGATGGGTAAGGTGCTGGTCACCCCCGCTACCAATGCCGGGAAGGGCTGACCGATCCGTATGACCAGATCCGGTGCTGGCACCGGAGCTACCGGCCCGACTGTCACGGGTGGTGCCTGGTTGTTGGCCGGGTTTCCGTCGCCGGGGGTGTTCACCCCGCCGTTTATGGTGGGTGTGTTACCTGTGGCTGCTGCCGTTGGCGTAAGGGGTACAGCCAGGGTGGTGCTGCTACCCGCCGTGATGGGGGTGTTGCTGGTACAGGTCACCGTTGCCGAGGCCACCAAGCAACCGAAGTCGCCAGTCGTAAAGCTGGCGGGAACCGTAAAGTTGGCTGGTACGCTCACCGTGACTGTGATGGGTCCCGTTGTTACAGCACTCCCAATATTACTCACGGAGATGGGCAGGGTACTGGTTAACCCGGCCGTCAGGGCCGGGAAGGGCTGGCCGATGGTGACCACCAGATCAGGAGCAGGAGCGGCTAACACAGGACCGGCCGTAACAGGTGGTGCCTGGTTGTTGGCTGGGTTGCTGTCGCCGGGGGTGTTCACCCCGCCGTTTATGGTGGGTGTGTTACCTGTGGCTGCTGCCGTTGGCGTAAGGGGTACGGCCAGGGTGGTGCTGCTACCCGCCGTGATGGGCGTGTTACTGGTACAGGTCACCGTCGCCGAGGCTACCACGCAACCAAAGTCGCCCGTGGTGAAGCTGGCAGGAACCGTGAAGTTAGCTGGTACGCTCACCGTGACGGTAATGGGTCCGGTGCTGGTGGCATTACCAATGTTGCTCACGGAGATGGGTAAGGTGCTGGTGACCCCAGCGGTCAGGGCCGGGAAGGGCTGACCGATTCGTACGACCAGATCCGGTGCTGGCGCGACTAACACAGGGCCGACCGTTACGGGTGGTGCCTGGTTGTTGGCCGGGTTGCTGTCGCCGGGGGTGTTCACCCCACCGTTGATGGTCGGTGTGCTGCCCACCGCTCCCGGTGTTGGGGTAAGCGGTACAGCTAGCGTGGTGCTGCTACCCGCCGTAATGGGCGTGTTACTGGTACAGGTGACCGTGGCCGAAGCCACCACACAACCGAAGTTACCGGTGGTGAAACTGGCGGGTACGGTAAAGTTGGCTGGTACACTCACCGTGACGGTAATGGGTCCGGTGCTGGTGGCAGTGCCAATATTACTCACCGAAATAGGCAGGGTGCTGGTCACCCCGGCGGTCAGGGCCGGGAAGGGCTGGCCGATGGTGATCACCAGATCTGGTGCCGGAGCAGCTAACACCGGGCCTGCCGTTAAGAGCGGAGCCAGGTTATTAGCCGGGTTGCTGTCGCCGGGCGTGTTTACCTCACCCGTGAAGGTAACGGTGCTACCTACCGCTGCTGCCGATGGCGTGAGCGGTACAGCTAGCGTGGTGCTGCTACCCGCCGTAATGGGCGTGTTGCTGGTACAGGTGACCGTCGCTGAGGCCACCACACAACCAAAGTCGCCAGTCGTAAAGCTGGCGGGAACCGTAAAGTTGGCTGGCACGCTTACCGTGACGGTAATGGGTCCGGTGCTGGTGGCATTGCCAATGTTGCTCACGGAGATGGGCAGGGTACTGGTTACACCCGCTACCAGTGCCGGGAAGGGTTGACCGATCCGTATGATCAGATCCGGTGCCGGAGCGGCTGTCACCGGCCCTACCGTAATGGGTGATGCCTGGTTATTGGTCGGGTTGCTATCACCCGGTGTGTTGACGCCACCGTTGATGGTGGGTGTGCTGCCCACTGCTGCGGCCGTTGGGGTGAGGGGTACGGCCAGGGTGGTGCTGCTGCCCGCCGTGATGGGGGTGTTGCTGGTACAGGTGACCGTCGCTGAGGCCACCACACAACCAAAGTTGCCGGTGGTGAAGCTGGCAGGAACCGTGAAGTTGGCTGGCACGCTTACCGTGACGGTAATGGGTCCGGTGCTGGTGGCATTGCCAATGTTGCTCACGGAGATGGGTAAGGTGCTGGTGACCCCGGCGGTCAGGGCCGGGAAGGGCTGACCGATGGTGACCACCAGATCCGGTGCCGGAGCAGCTAACACCGGCCCTACCGTAATGGGTGGTGCCTGGTTATTGGTCGGGTTACTGTCGCCGGGGGTGTTACTGCCACCGTTGATGGTTGGCGTGCTGCCCACTGCTGCGGCTGTTGGGGTGAGGGGTACGGCTAATGTCGTACTGCTGCCCGCCGTGATGGGGGTGTTGCTGGTACAGGTCACCGTGGCCGAAGCCACCACACAACCGAAGTTGCCCGTGGTAAAACTAGCCGGTACGGTGAAGTTAGCCGGTACGCTCACCGTGACGGTAATGGGTCCCGTTGTTACAGCACTCCCAATATTACTCACGGAGATGGGCAGGGTGCTGGTGACCCCGGCCGTTAGTGCCGGGAAGGGCTGGCCGATGGTCGTAACCAGATCGGGAGCAGGGGCGGCTAACACGGGCCCGACCGTTAACGGCGCGGCTGCATTGTTCGCCGGATTACTATCGTTGGGGTTGGCGACTATACCATTGAAGGTAACGGTGCTACCCACGGCGGCTGCCGATGGCGTAAGCGGTACGGCCAGGGTGGTGCTGCTGCCCGCTGTGATGGGGGTCGTACTGGTACAGCTTACCGTGGCCGAGGCCACCACACAACCAAAGTCGCCGGTGGTGAAGCTGGCAGGCACTGTCACGTTAGCCGGGATAGTTACTGTTACCGTAACGAGTCCGATGGTTGATCCTAATCCTATGTTACTGACCGAGACGGGCAGGGTGCTCGTTACCCCCGCTGTGAGTGCCGGGGTGGGCTGACCGAAACTCATGATCAGATCAGGCGTAGCGAGGGTGCCAAATGTCAATGCACTGTAGGTATCTGGAATAAAGGAGGTGCTGGAGGTGATTGTTCCCACGCCCCCCAGGGTGCCGGTGATCGACGCCTGACCCAGGTTCTCCCACTTGCTGGTCGACGTATTATAGCCAACGACAATAAGTCGGGACGCTATGCCCCCAGCCAGGGTATTGAGATCACTGGCGGCATTCCAGGTTAAGGTTACGGTAGTCGCTGCGGTACCGTTCAAATCCCAGTATTCGACCGGACTCACGCCCGTTACTCCCGTGCCCAGGTTGCCCGTTGGGAACGGGGCTCCGGTGGGCAGGGTGGCCGCAGAAGGATTTGTACTGAAGTACGCGGCATCATAGGCCGTCGATGAAGCGGGGGCCGGAATACTCAATGCCCGGTAGGCGGTTCCACTCCCGATGGGGAACGTAAACGCCGATGTGCCGTAGGTACGGACATAGCCGTTTACGTGCGCATTATCAGCAGCACCGGTCCAACTGGCACCCGGCGCAAAGCTAAAGTACCCCGGAACCGGACTTCGGTCGGTCAGGATAATTCCGGGCAACGTGCCACTCCCCCCGCTCTGGAACGAGTGGGCACCAAAAACGGTGGTTTCGGCGCCTGTCGGAATAAACGCATTGCCCTGACTTCCCGACTGGGCATGCGCCAGATGGCCTATTCCGGTCAGGTTGATCAGAATAAGCATACTGGCTAGTATACGATGCAGTAGGTACTGCTTAGTAAAGGTTGACCTCATTGCCCATTTGGTTTATTTAGTAAAAACAGGTATTGGTAAATAATATCGGCTGTGGGTAAACAGACCGACAGGTATCAAAAAAGAACGATTCGCCAGTGACACCAACTCCGGCTTGTGGTCGGCATGGCAAACCAACCGGTCGGCCATGCCTTTTTTTAATTACGTGTTAGAACCAGCTTCCATTTACTTGGCGGCTATGGCGTTTGCCACAGTCAAATTGTTTTTAGCCTGCTCGAAATCAGGGTTTAATTTCAGGGCCTCATTAAACGCAGCCAGGGCCATGTCTCTTTTCTTCAGTTCCAGCAGGATAAGCCCCTGGAGATTTAGCAGCCCCGCCCGAAACGCTACGGTCTGTACTTGCTTGCCATCCAGCATAGCAACCTGTAGCTGCGAACTATCTGTAGCAGGCACTACCTTCAGGAGTTGCTCGGCGGTGAGGGCCGCTTCGCCCATTCGTTTGATGTCGTATTCCAGCTTTAGTTTCTCGAAGCCAAAAACTGGTTTTTGGGTTTTCTCGAACAGTGCCCCATAGGCGTCTATGGCCTTCACCCAATTCTTTAGCTGACTATTCGCCAGGGCCTTCACTTCCATCCGCAGGTCCGAATAGCCTTTGGCGGCTAGCTGTACTTCGGCCAGCCTGCCGGCTTGAACAAACTGCCCCGTTTGGGCATACACCAGTGCCAGCGTATCGGCATACGGCGCTCCGGTGGGGTTGGCCGCCAGGATGTAATGAAGGGCCGATATGGCCGTAGCATAATCCTGCAACGACATCGCGTTTCGGTACACGGCCAGGTGGGCATCCGGATACGCACCGGGCACGACCGGTTGTTTGGCCGGTTGCGTGGGCTGGGCTTTTTGCCCCATAACGAGACTGGTGGTTACCAGTAGCAGCACCAGCGAGCGGCTGCTAAATTGGATATAGCGTTGCATAGCTATTTGTTATGAACAGAAGAGCCCCTCCCCACCGGGGCACCCACCAAAAAGCGGGCACCCCAGTGGCGGGCGATTCTCTTAACAGAATAAAGTCTTACTGTTTTACGTGAACGATACCGGTAGCATCCTGAAAGAAAGCACCGGCCGTTAACCCGCCACCGCCAGCGGCAGCATCGGTGGCATAAACGGGAAGCCCGACAACCTGTAATTTCGAGGTTGGCGTAGCCGTTCCAATACCCACCTTCCCAGCGAAGTAGTTGTTATCTACTGGACCTGCTTGGTAAATACCATACCCTAATGCCGTAGCACCAGATTGATTTATAAAAATGCCATAGGTGTTGGTTCCTGATGCATTAATAATCAATCCTGTTGCATTATCGATAGTGCTACCAATACTATTACCAACGTTTAAACGTGCACCAACGGCGTCTGTGATACGGCCACCACCACTGTTGGCGAAATCCACGTTGATTCCAGCAGTTTTAGTACTAATAGTACCTGTTCCTTCGTGGACCCAATTAACTGCAAGACCGTACACGTCTCCACCTGTAATATTGTTGGCACCTTGCACGTGCAATAAGGAATGTACAGCCCTTGCATTTAAGTTGGCAGCACCCGTAGGATTAAGTGCTACTTCAGTTATATTTCCATTGAGGTAGCCTGAAACATCCGTAAAGGTTTTTTGTAACCCAAACATCGAATTCGCTGTCCCATAGAACAGGGTATTATTGGGATCAGTTGTTCCAACTCCCACTCTACCAGCGAAGTAGTTTTTATCATTTACGCCTTTTTGGTAAACACCCCATCTATTTTGGCCCACCAAATTATCTATATAAAGGCCAAAAGAATTGGTGATATTTGCATTATTTCCACCTTGAGTAGCCGCATAGCTATATGCATTTGTTATGGTTCCGTTGACACCTATTACAGATGATCTGTTACCATACGCATCATCAATTGAGCCAGTACTACCATTTATGGCATAAGAATTTACACCTACTGCTGTAGTTATTTTCCCCGATCCCCAATTTTGTGCGTCTGCATTTAAACCCAAAAAACCTTGGGTAATGTTACCCGAGCCGTGGTGTTCAAAATTACTCGCTATGCCTATCATATCAGCCCCTGAATAATTGGCAGAACCAGAAGTGTGCATAAGGCTATGAATGTTTCGGTAATAGTTTCCAGAAACGTCAGATGCAGGGTTAAGTAACCTGGATGCAACGATGGTATTAGTAGTGCCGCCACTAAGCATATCGGTATTAACAGCATCGCCTTGTACTGCCAACAGTGAAGATGAATTGGTTAATCCAAAAAACTGCATCACATCGGGGTCGGTGTTAAAATTACCAATGGCAGCTTTGCCCTTGTAGTAAATTTTCTCCGTGTTTGACACCGACCCGGTGTTGGTAGCCGTACTGAACCAGGGCTCGGCACCCGCACCCGACACTTTCACCCATTTGAGGCCATCGTTGTAGTAGTAACCCGGCGTTACATCGCCCGCCGTGGCGGTGTTGTAAACAGTCATACCGGCCACGTGGCTGGCCAGGGGCGTAAAGGCGGTGGTGCTGGTGAGAGCCACGCGGGGCAGCAGAAAGCCCTGTTTGGTACCGCCAGTAATGGCGTCTACCTGAAACACGGCGCTGGGGTCGATGGTGGTGGGGTTGGCCCCTACCTTCATCTGGGCACTGGCACTCAGGGCACTCAGCAAGCCAAAGCCGCTGGCCAACAATACTTTTAAGGTAGATGTTTTCATTGGTTTCTTAATTGGATATTAGTCCGTTTAATGATCTATACTCAGTATACCGGCTGCCTCAGGTAGCCGGTCGTTAGCGGATCAATCAAATCAGGCTTTGGGCGGAGGAGCGTCCACCTCATCGTAAATAGACCGTTGCACAGTCGCGTTTAGGTCTATCAGCGCGTTATCGGCCGCGTCGGCAAACGTGTGTGTGCGCCAGGCATCAGCTGGTAATACGCCGTTTAGGTTCGACGCGCCCGCACCTCCTCCTGCCGTCAGGGGTTGGTTGTCGGGCCTGAATTCGGTTTCTACAACAACGGCGCTTTGCCCAATCACCCGGATATGCTGCCGGTCGCGGGCGGCTATCACGTCGGCGTTGGGGACGATAAGCTGCGCATCAATCAGGCGAAGTTCGCCCTGAGGAATACTCAATTTTTTAATAACTACCAGATCCGATACCACATCGACACCCGCCGGGTTTTCGATCGTTAAACGACTGAGGCTATGGCCTTTGGCGTCGATAGTCTGGCTGATGGGCGCGGCCATAATCAGTTCGCCATCGCCGAGCACATCGGCTTCCAGCGTCAACTGATCGCCAAATAGGGCTACCTGTGACAACGGTGCTATATATACGTCATCCTGCACCATCACCCCAGTCTGGGCAATGGCAGCGTTGCTCAATAACAGGCAACTCAGGATAGCGAAACTAAACAGCGTTTTCACGTTCGTCAGCAGGTGATCTAGTTTGGGCATAAATACATGATGTGCCTTTGATCGAGCAATCGTTAGTTATCTATTCTCAAGCCAAAGCGGAATGGAGATAGATGCTGATTTATCGACCGAAATCGAGGTAGCAAATCCTATGCTAACGAATCTTCGTAGATATGTATGGGGACAAAAGGCATATTTAGGTATACAGACGACTGAGTCTTTGCAGATGCCGTCAACGGTAAAGCGGGTAGGTAGTAAGATGGTCTACATTTACAAATAGTGAGCCAAGAATAAAGAAGCGACTGGGTTATCGTACTTATTGAGGCTGTATACTCATAGAGAAAGCCTTGAATTTTTGTCACATCGTCGGCGACAGCCTCACCTGAATACCATGGAGTGAATTAAAGGCGTATCGGGAATGGGTGTTTACTGGCTTACTTAACCGGATACCTGGCTAAATAACGTAGGCTTACTTTAAGCTTGAAATGAGTTAGTTTTATTTCCCTTGGCAAAAATGTACCTTGCAAAACCGGGGATACAACTAGATACAGAACCGGTTTTACGTATGAAGAATGCAGAAAACACGGCCCTTGCCGACTTCACGACATTAGCAAACACAACACAGATCCCTGCAATGCCTCAAATAAATGTTTCTTCCGAAATAGGTACACTCAGACGATTGCTGATTCACAGCCCGGATCGGGGGCTGGGTAAAGTAGTGCCCTCAAAAGCGCAGGACTGGCTTTTTGAAGATATTGTGCATCTGGATATGATGCGCCGGGATGAATACGATTACTACGTTAAGATTCTGTTGTATTTCCTGGACCCCGACAAAGTACGCGGCAAAATAGCCGAACTCGGACCTGACTCCGACCGGTCGTTTTTTAAACCCGATCACGAAGAGTATTTCAAGTCGGACAAAGTCATTGATATTCAGAATCTGCTTTCCGATATTCTGGCCGATGAGGTAATCCGGACGCGGCTCATTGCGGCTATTTGTGGTATCGAGCGAACGTCGTTCAGAACCCAGCAGCAACTGGCCGCGTTCGACCCGGTCGAACTGGCGAAAATTATGATTTCCGGTTCATTACCCGACCGCAGAATGCTCTTTGCGCCACTGCCTAACTTCATTTTCACGCGCGACATTGGCATTGTTATCAACGACCATATTCTGCTTAATAAACCCGCTAAGCTGGCTCGTACCCGCGAGGCCTTGCTGACTCAGTATATTTTCTTCAATCACCCACTTTTTGCGGGTTATCAGGATAAAATCCTTGAAATACCGGATAATGAACATGCTTTTCTGCTCTCCGACGCCGATACCAAACGAGACATTACGCTCTCGACGCTGGAAGGGGGCGATGTCATGATGATTGGCAAGCGCCACCTGATGATCGGCGTCAGCGAACGTACCACCTTATACGCAGCCCAGCAGGTAATGCGGCTGGTATTTAGTAAGAATGTGGTCGATACGGTTACCATTCTCCAGATACCCAAAAAGCGCGACTATATGCACATCGATACCGTGTTTACGCAGGTAAAACGCAATGTGTGGGTGTTGCTGGGTTCACTGGCCCGAACCGGCGATGAAGCGAAGAAGCGCGATGTTATTCACTTTTTCGCCCCCAAAGACGTATCGGAAGATTTGAAAATTATGCAGTTCATTAAAGGGCTGGAGCATAAACCTATCGAAATAGAAAACCTGGAGGATTTATTGACCGATATCAGCAAGAATGATTTAGGGGCGACCGAACCTGTCCGGTTCATTTATTCCGGCAACAATGAATTTCCTTTTGGCGCCCGGGAGCAATGGACAGACTCCTGCAATTTGCTTGCCCTGAAAGACGGTGTGGTGGTTGGCTACGACCGTAACGAAAAAACTGCCGAAGCCTTTCGGGAAGCCGGGTTCGAGGTGATTGGGGCGGCTAAATTGCTGGACCGTTTTGAGCGGGGCGAGTCCTCTCCGGAAACCATCGAAAATACGTTCATCATGCTGCCATCTGCCGAGCTGAGCCGGGCGCGGGGTGGCTCGCACTGCATGAGTCTGCCGCTGCTGCGGGATGAGGTTTAAGTCGGTAAGTCAAACGTCATCAAATGAAGTTAAATCAATAACTTATCTGGCTCATCGACTAGGGTATGTTGGTGAACAACAACGCACTCGGATTATTTTATTGACTGAGGAGTTGTCTAAGATGATAAACGCTTTCAGCCGGGCATTGAACAAATAGGTTGATCATGCTAACTTGCTGGACAAAACGAGTTGGTAAGCGGCTGCGCCCAAGTCGGTAAGTGGCTGGCCCATGCGAATACTTCTGGCGTCAGCCACTTACCAACTTACTGACTAAAAAGACTTACCTGACCTACTAAATAACTTTTCATGCAATCACAAGCTACTTCACGCATTCTGATGATCCGACCGGTGAACTTCGGGTTTAATACCGAAACTGCCGAATCAAATGCGTTTCAGAATAGTCAGCTGGCCGCGCAAACGAAGGATACAGCCCAGGAAACCGCCCAGCGAGAGTTCGACGAGATGGCGCGTCAGCTACGGGCTATGGGGGTCGATGTTATAGTTTACGACGATACAACAGAACCCTATACACCCGATTCTATCTTTCCCAACAACTGGATTTCCTTTCACGCCAGCGGAACGGTGGTCTTGTACCCTATGCAGGCAGAAAACCGTCGTCTCGAACGCCGGCAGGATATTATTGACGACCTGCGCAAAAATTATCACGTAGCCAAGGTCGTTGACCTGACTCATTTTGAGCGGCAGGGAAAGTTTCTGGAGGGAACTGGCAGTATGATCCTCGACCGGATGAACCACGTTGCCTTTGCGAGTCTGTCGCCCCGCACGCATCCCGATGTGCTGGCGGAGTTTAGTCGACAGACGAACTACCGTATTGTATCGTTTAACTCGGCCGATGCTAATGGTCAAGCTATTTATCATACCAATGTGCTCATGTGCATTGCCGATACCTTTGCCGTCGTTTGCCTGTCGGCCATTACCGATCCTGATGAGCGTCTGATGGTGCGTCAGGAGTTGGAGAAGCTGAACAAGCGGGTCATTGACATATCGCTGGAACAGATGGCCAATTTCGCCGGGAACATGCTCATGGTAACGACCAGCAGAGGGCAGAAGCTGCTGGTGATGTCGACCCGCGCTTTTGAGTCGCTAACCCCCAAACAGATTGACCTTCTCGACGATTATACAACCCTGGTTCACTTCGATCTGTCCACGATCGAAAACAACGGTGGCGGCTCCGCCCGCTGTATGATGGCGGAAGTGCATTTGCCAAGGAAATAAGGAGCGAGAAGTGAGGAGGGCTGGCGCGGGCGTTGGTCGCACAGGTACCCGCCCTCCTCACTTCTCGCTCCCAACTCCTTTTTTTTTACTCCATTGTTTGCACATACAAATATAACCCATTACCTTTGTGCTCATCATCGGGGAATAATGTAATGAACGTAGAAAGAGTGGTTGCCGTAGCTAAAGAGGAAAAATCCGTTACGCGGTTCAGTGCTTGTCTGTTGTTCTCTGCCAACGCGCTGTCGCGGGCTATTACGGCAATTGGTGACGAAGAATTTGGTCGGTTTGGCCTTTGCTATTCACACGCGTACATGCTGTGCGAAGTGGTTGGGCAACCGGGTATTACACCATCTGAATTAAGTGAAACGCTCTACCTGACACCATCGACGATTACACGACTGGTGGAAAAGCTGGAACAGAAGCGCCTGGTTCGCCGGGAGTCGGAAGGTAAAAAAACGCTGATTTATCCGACTGTAGAAGGCACTGCCCTGCAGCCCGAAATCAGCGAAGCCTGGGACCGCGTTGGTGTACGCTATTCCCAGTTGATCGGCGAAACGAACGTTTGTCAATTGACGAAGCAAGTGTTCAGCGCCGTACAGGCCCTCGGAGAGGGTGCCTGAAAAAATTTACTAAAACTATTGTTTGCACATACAACAAGACTTGACAGCCATGAAAACAAAGGAAGAAACCAACGGAACGATCGGCGTAGTGATTGGCCACACAACGGACATGACCAAAGACGTTTGTCGCTCATTTGCCAGGCAGGGCATCTCAACGATTGTTGTGCAGAAAGAAAGTCACACGCATGACGTAGAGGAGGCTCCTGAGCAAAACCACTGGTCAGGACAGCCGGGTAAAGACCTATTTTTTAACGGATGGAAATTGCTGTTCTAAAGGCCAATACAGGCAACCCAACCCGAAATCCTCTGGGTTGCCTTCTCCAACGAACAGACTAATCAAGGACTATTATAGGCCGACTTCTTTGCTAACTGCCCTGCCGTTTATGGTAGAGTAAAACTAGAAGCGTTTGCCAAAAATGAGTTTGCCCCGGCGTTTAACGCTTTAACACCTCAACGATAACCTACCCTTTTCAGAAGATTTACAGAGAAAGTCCCGAGCAGGCGCTTTCTCTGTAAATCTTCTTATTTTTCGGCCTGCTGGATTGGCGGTAAAAAGGAATAACTATATATGAAGACAGCATTGATTACAGGTGCAAACGTCGGGATAGGACTGGCAACTGCAAAAGCACTGGCCCGGCGGGGTTTTAACCTGATTCTACTGTGCCGAAACGAAGCAAAAGGCCAGGAAGCGGTAACGACGATAAAACGCATTAACCCGGCCGTAACGGTCGAACTGGTACTCGCCGATTTAACGGACACCGATTCGATACGGCGGGCGGCCGGGCAGATCAGGGCTACGCATAGCCAGTTGGATGTGCTGATCAATAACGCCGGGTACTCACCCGACCGAATCGAGTTCGTTGGTACGGTAGAGAAATCGTTCTACGCCAACCACATCGGTCACTTCGTGCTCACCTACCACCTGCTCGATCTGCTGAAAGCCGCCGGAGAGGCTCGTGTTATCAACCTCTCCTCGGCGGCCTATATGCTGGGGAAAGCTTCCCGATTTTTTCAGCACGATAAGAAACTCTCACTCCTGGCTGCTTATGGCGATGGTAAACTGGCCAATGTATTGTTCACCAGAGAACTGGCTACCCGCTATGCCGATTTGGGAATTACGGCCTACGCGGTTCACCCAGGTGTTGTTAAATCTAACTTTGGGAGCAACTTCACTGGCCCCATTCAGCTGCTTATGTCGGTAGCCAGGCCCTTTATGCGAAGCCCGGAGCGGGGTGCCGAAACATCCGTTTATCTGGCTACTGCGCCCATCGATGTAATTACCCGGAAGGACGGAAAAGCGGGTGGCTCGGGTGGCTTCTTTGCCGATTCAGCACCGAAACTAGTAAAGCACGTTGATAATATAAACCGGCAGGCTGCCGACTTGTGGGAAAAAACGATGGCGTTTGTATAGCCGGGTTCATGCATAAACGGAGCGGAAACAAAAATGGCGACACCCAGTCGGGCATCGCCATTTCAAAACCCACTCTATGAGAAATATTATCGTTTATCGGCCTCCCAGGGGGAAAATATAGCCGATAGTGCCCTGTCCTACAATTTGTTTGGAGTCGGCGTTGAATCCGGCAGCATCATTGCCTAACGAGTATAATCCGCGTACTTCAACGGTAACATGTCCGGGTCCGGCTTTTAACGCAGCTCCAACGCCCAGCGCTCCCCCAAACCCAAAGCGTCCTTTGGCTCCATCAACAATGGGGGTTGTCTTGCCGTCGATACTGGTGTTTAGCTGATAGGAAGCATACGGCCCTACGTTCACAAAAAACCGGTTTCCTGCGTAGGTTCCGGTCGAAAATTTTACAAATAAGGGAACCTCAAGTGCATCAGTGGCGGTATTGGCGACCCCAAATTCTGTCACTTTTGTCGCAGTCCGGCTATAATTGATTTCAGGCTGGAAGGAAACGTGTCCCGCGCCAAAGTTGAACGTTACACCACCCACAAAACCCAAAGCGGGATCGGTAAAGGCTTGCTTCTCCAGAAAAAGGGGATAGGTTACGCCCCCACGAAACCCAATTCGTGTGCCCGATGTACTGCCCGCCGAGGCCGTGCGCTCGGGCTGGCTAACCCCCGTTTCTGCTTGGCCCCCTGATCGGCTCGGCTGTTGGGTTTCTGTACGTGCGGGCGCGGCCGTTGTTGCCTTTCGGTTAATACCGTGATGTTCGTCGTAAAGATCCTGCATCCGGTTTGTGCTGCCACCAGTTGCCGTATTGCTGGCTGGCGATGTCGCTGCCTGGGGTTTAGTCTGGGCAAACGAAAGGCTTACCGGTAAAAGCAGAAGGGTCAGAAACGAATAAATCGACTTCATTGAGTACATAGTTGGACTTGATTGTGTAAGATTAGTCGCTAATCTACTAAAATCTACAACAGCACTTAGGAAACGGTAAGTCTTGTTGAGCATACGGTTCACGAATGGCGGCAAACATTTTACCCGAAAGTAGAGTAAGTAGTATGGAAAATATGTCAGTATGAAAACGGAACATCAGCGTACGGCCCTTATTACAGGGGCTAATAGAGGAATTGGTAAAGAAATTGCCCGGCAACTGGCCCAACGAGGATTTGCTGTTTTTATTTGTGCCCGCGATATTCTGAAGGGACGAGAAGCGGCCGAAGAACTTTGTCAGGCTGGTTTTGAGGCCACTTTTATTCAACTCGACGTAACGGACCCGGTTAGTATTCGGACAGCCTGTGGTACGTTTTCTCAAAAAGCAGATCACCTTGATGTGCTGATCAACAACGCCGGTGTTCTGGAAGATCACGGGGAAAACATTCTTAAGTTAAATCCTGAAATGCTGGACCGTACGCTGAAAGCTAACGTTACGGGACCCATTATGGTAATTCAGGACTTTTTACAACACCTGCAAAAAAGCGAAACCGGAGGCCGGATCATCAATATATCAAGCGGGGTTAGTTCGCTGGCGCACATGACAACTTATGCCCCAGCCTACAGCATTTCTAAAACGGCACTCAACGCCGTAACGAAGCAGTTTGCCGGTGCCTTAACAGAGCATAACATCGCCGTTAACTGTGTTGATCCGGGCTGGGTTCGTACCGATATGGGTGGCCCCAGCGCCAGCCGGCCCGTTGAGAAAGGAGCCGAAACGATTGTCTGGCTAGCCGCCGATGCCCCCCAGTCCGAAACCGGCAAATTCTGGCGTGATAAGAAGGAAGTTGAGTGGTGAGGTGGTGGAATGGTGAAGTGGGTAGAGTAAGTGTGGTGAGTGAAACTACTGCACTCATGTACTTACTCCACCCACTTCACTACTTACTGATTCCCATCTTCACGGCCTCATAGGCGTTCAGCAGCCCACCCGAACGGCTTAAGGTTTTAAAGGGAACGATCGGCCCGATCCGGCCGGGTTTGCGTACCTGAATGTCGGGTTTATAGCTGCTCTTCATCAGGATTTCCTTAACCTGGACCGCCGTCAGTTTAGGAAAGTAAGAGCGAATCAAGGCTGCTACACCCGCAGTCATGGGCGCCGACATGCTGGTGCCCGAGAAACTGGCGTACTCATTGTTGGGCAGCGTCGACAGAATTTCGGTGCCAGGAGCAAACAGATCGACCGTCTGAATACCGTAGTTTGACGACCGGCTCGGAAGTCCGTCCGTTAAACGCCAGGTACTATTGCCAACAACCAGAACGTTCTGCGCCACCTTCCCGTTTTCGTACCGGGCCGATGGGTAGGCGGGGAGCGAGTCGTAATTTTCGCCGTTGTTTCCGGCCGCGTGCACGATCAGCACATCATGTTCTTCGGCAAACCGGATGGCAGCGTCGACCTGTTCCTTAAACGGCGACAGTCGCTTGCCAAAACTCATGTTAATCACCTTTGCGCCGTTCTCAACCGCATACCGAATCCCATTGGCTACATCTTTATCCCGCTCGTCGCCATTGGCAGGGACAACTGAAACGGGCATGATTAGGACGTTATCGGCTACACCATCAATGCCTTTTCCGTTGCCGCGTCTGGCCGCAATGATGCCCGCCACATGGCTTCCGTGAACCGCCAACTGCTGCGATCTTCCGATAATCATTCGCGGACTTCCGTAATAGCGTTCGGTGGGATTTGCCGGGTTATCACCGATAGCAGCGCGAGGGTTATAATCCGGATTGAACGCAATCAGAGCTTCGCTACCCATAATTTGCCGGAAGCGCGCCCAATTCGTTCGAACCAGATTCAGGTAGTTTCCGAACGAACCGTATTGGGACGAATACCCATCGGCCAGAACGGATTTTATAGCCAGCGCGGCAGAATCCGTACCAATGTCGGCCTGACGGATCGTGGCGGGAGTAAGTTGTGAGTCGGGCAGCTTTTCCCGGATTTGGCTGGCTACCTGCCAGAATTTGACGGTATCGGCAAAAGCTATGCGTTTGGGCTGACTGGCCTGATACCGCTTCAAGAACTGTTTTTTTGCGGATTGGTAAGTGTCGTACTGCCGCTTCCCGGCCGGGTTAAGTTTGGCGGGATTCGCTTTGTCGTATTTTGCCTTTAGCAGGATATACGTCTGGGTGATTTCGGGCTGGTCATATTCCGACGTTGTCCCATCTTTAGCGCCCATGAAATTCCAGCCGCTCACATCATCGGTGTACCCATTTTTATCATCATCGGTCTGGTTATCCGGAATCTCTTTCGGGTTTTTCCAGATCACATCGCGCAGGTCTTCGTGAGTTATATCAACGCCCGAATCCAGAACGCCCACGATCACCGGTACTGATGGCCTGCCTTTCAGGAGCTCATAGGCCCGGTAGAGGCTAATTCCGGCAATGGAATCCTGAGCGGGGTCTAGGTAGGGCCAGTTGCGGGACGGCTGAGCCAGATTGAGACGCTCCCGCGTGAATGGGGCTTTCGACTCAAATGCATGCTGCCGTTCGAGGCAGTCATCGCGAAGGGACAGAAGTTTCAGGCTTTCGCCATTGTTCGTATAGAGCAGTCGGTAAAGGCCCGTTCCGCTCGTTCCGCAGGGGCTTTCTCCCGAAACTTTCTGCAAAGCCAGCGTGTCGCCCACCTGCTCATAGCGCATAGTTTCCAACGGGGTTGTTTCATGCTGGGGCGTAATCAAAAGTGTATCATGACGAAAAGTCAACACGACCTGAACATCGGCCGGGGCTAGTACCACACCAGTCCAGCGGGTGTTCCGAATGGGTAACTGCCCCTGGGCAGTGGTAAGACTGCCCGCCAGAAAAAAGCTGAGCAACAGGCGGGAAAGGGTAGAAGTCATTAGTGGTGTTGTGACGTTCATTTAAACGTAAGGCTTTATCGAAAACGGAACGGTATCTGGTCCTTGGTTGAGGAAAGATACGCGGATATCAATTAAACGAAAAGGTCCTCCAATTCATTGGAGGACCTTCTGCACTATACTAATACGGAACTCTCTACGCCACGATCCGAACACGAACCGGCTCGGGAACAATTTGTGTGCCGTCGTCCAGCGTTACCAGAAACAGAAACTGAATCTCCGTGTAGTTTGGTAATGCAACTGGTGTTGTCGCAACCGAAGGATACTTTGTTTTAAAAGCGGCCAGTGTTGTGGTAAATACCGCCGTCGTACCACTACCGGCAATAGGTGCCGTATTGAACGCGGTTGCTGCCGTAGCGGCATTCAGCGTAGCTACATTGATACCGGTAGCACCACCAACAACTTTGGTGATCTCCTTAATTGTACGACCACTCGAAGCAGGAATCGACAGCGTGAACTGGATAGGCGCACCTGCTGCCAGCGATGTGAGAATAAACGGGTTAAAGCCGTAGGTTGTTGTGCCGGGAAACGTGACGGGCACCGCCGGGCGGTTATCCCGAACCAGATCGCTGTAGATCAGGTCGTCTTTGCAGGAGAAGCTGCCGCCAGCCAGCAGAACCAGCAACAGGATATTTATGAATGTATTTTTCATCACTATACGTGTCTAAAGGCCTGAATGATTAATCGACATCCCACCAAACAGGAATGTTTGATTGGGGAGACGGGTTTGGGAAGTTCGGATTTCGCTGAACCTCGTTACTGATGTATACCGCCCGTACCGGCAGGGTACCATTGATACCAGCCGCGTTCTGCGAAAGTTGCAGCGTTGGGTAGCCCGTCCGGCGATAGTCGTTCCATAACTCTAAACCATTGCCCGTGAAGGCGATGTATTTCTGGGTGATGATCTGCGCAATTTTTTGCTCTGTGGTGCCCGTCAGTTTAGCTACGGCTGGGTTGGCGTCCAGGTAAGCTGTAATCTGAGCCGGAGTCAGGCCGGCCAGTGTCATCGAAGCGGTGATTCCTTCGGTGTACAGCGCCTGCGGATCGCCGGGGGTTCCCAGGCGAAGAGCAGCTTCGGCCAGAATGAACGCCCGCTGGAAGTTGGTAACCATACGAACGGGGCCTTCTCCCGAATTGCCCGTAACGTATTTGTTGTACCGCGACCAGTTGGCGGTTGGCGTTGGCAGCGTACCCCGGAAACCATTATCGATCGTCACGTAGTTAGGGCCTGGTTTCGTGAAGAAAATAGGCAGACGTGGATCGTTCAGGCTGGTGAGCAGGTTCAAATACCGAGTACTCAGCATCATGTCGTTCTGAAACGAACTCACAAACATGTAGGTATAACGGGGGTCCTGACTGCCCACGCTGGAGCCAAAGTTGAAGTTCATGTCGTTGGCATTGCTCGTAATGTAATTCGCTCCCGTCAACACTTCGTTGATCACGCTGGCTGCCAGAGCGGGTTCCTTACGGCTGATGGTCATCGCAAATTTCAGCAGCAGGGTGTTGCCAGCCTGCTTCCATTTGGTCAGATTGCCGCCATAGATAATATCATCGCCAGCGGGCTTGAGGGTCGATGTAGCATCGAGGTCCTTGATACCTTCCCGTACCAGGTCGAACAGGCTTTGAATACCCAGCGTTGCATTGCCTTTGTAGATATCCTCCTGCTTGTCAACACGGGGTGTAGTGAACGCTTCGCCCTGTAACGCCTGCGAATACGGAACATCACCCCATACATCGGTAGCAATGCTGAAGGTGTAGGCTTTCATGATCTTGGCAATCCCCGAATAAACTTTCGAGTTGGTGGCATCGCCCAGTTCGATCAGCTTCTGGTAGTTGATCAGTGGCCCGTTGTAAAGCTCGCCATTCCACTGGTTACCGAAGTCGGCACTATTGGTCTGGTAAATATCGTACGTAGCCGGACTGTTGGCCGCGCCCGCCAACTGCTGGACCAGCACCGACGAGAAACGATTCAGCTCATTGGCATTGACAAACGCACTACCGCCCTCGGCCCCGGCCAGCAATACGGCTGGCGTAACCGACGTAGGGTTGTTAGGGCTTACGTTGACATCTAGGTAACTGCTGCAAGCTCCCATTCCCAGAAAGAACGGGACGAGCAAATAGCTTTTTGGAAGTATGAATTTCATGAGTAATTCGAATGAATAGAGTGATTAGAACGTGAGCCGAATGTTACCGCCGAAGTTCCGTGTGTTTGGCGGCCCGTTCAGATCAAGGCCCTGAATATTACCCGCTCCCTGCGTGTTGACCTCTGGATCGGCTGGGAAGTTGGGCGCATAGAAAAACAGGTTCCGACCGCTCACCCCCACCGAAATAGCACCAAATGGTGTTTTGTTCAGTAAGGTTTTTGGCAGTGTGTAATTCAGAGCCACCTCGCGCAGACGATAGACCGTTGCATCGTAAACGGCGGCTTCCGAAGCCAGGCCACCCACCGCACTCCAGTAAGTTTGTGCCGGTAGCTGGATGTTGTTTGGCCGGAAGCTGCCATCCGCATTCTGAATCACGCCGGGCAGAATACGCGGCTGATCGCGGTCAACACCCGTTACGTACATTGAGCCATTCTGACGTGCATCAACGGCGTTGAACGAGAAAATCTGGCCACCCTGACGCGTATCTACCAGTACCGACAACGCCACTCCTTTATACGAGAACGTGTTGGTCAGGCCGGCAATGTAGTTAGGTTGCGGATTCGATATAACCGAGTTGGCGATACCTGGCGCGAACTGCCCGCTGGTTCCATTGACAACATACTGGCCCGCAAACTGACCCGTCGCATCGTAGTACAAACCGTTGGGGTCGATGCTTTGAGCCCGGGCGTTGGCCGTACTGACAATTACGCCGTAGGGAGACCCTTCGTAGATAGACGGAGCGATACCAATGAAGGAGTTACCCGATATAGTGGATGACTTAACCCCGGGCGCAATGGAAACGACCTTATTCCGGATCAGGGTGTAGTTCAGAGTAGCATCCCATTTAAAACCACCAACCCGAATTGGTGTTGCACTGAGGATCAATTCAACCCCCCGGTTCTGCAATTCACCAACATTGGTTGTCCTGGTGTCGAAGCCCGATGAGTTTGAAACGGCTACGTTGAAAATCTGCTGGGTACTTTTTGAGTCGAAATACGTAGCGTCGATGCTCAGGCGATTTTTGAAGAAGCCAAGGTTAACACCAAATTCGTACGATGTGACAAACTCAGGCTTGAGGTTGTTATTCCCAATCCGGGTGTCAATGCTAAAGCCGGGTGTGTTATTTGGTGCCAGTGGGTAAACGATGTTGGCAACGTTGTTACCGTAGCTCGACTTATTATAAACGGTGCTCAATTGATACGGGTCGGCATCGCGGCCAACTTTAGCAATGCTGGCCCGCACTTTCGCGTAAGAAAGCACGTCGGAGTTGATCTTGAAGGCGTCTGTCGGCACGAAGCTAACCGAGGCACCCGGATAGAAATAGGTATTGTTCGCTTTCGGCAGGGTAGACGACTGGTCGGCACGTCCGGATAATTCCAGGAAGAGGTAGTTGTTGTAATTCAACGACAACTGTCCATAATATCCAACCAGACGACGCAGGGTCGAGCTTTCGAACGTACCCGTGAACACCGTGCCGCTGTTGATGTTATAAAAACCGGGCAGCGTGAGCGAGGTAGCATCGGCCGCCGACTCCTGGGTTTTCCGCTGGTTGATGTTATTGCCTAACAGCAGATTGGCGTTCAGCCCTTCCATAAACAGGTTATCCTTGCGGGCTGTGATTAACAAGTCGCCGTTCAGCTCATTCCGAAAGAAGTTATCCTGCTGAACCTGACCTGCCGGAGCACGACCCGAGCTAATGGGCAGAATCAACTTACGACGGTCGGTGTAAGTGTCGCCCGTTACCCGGTAAGCGACGTTTAACCAGCTGGCTACGTCGTAGCTCAGTTGGAAGTTACCGAAGAAACGGTCAACCTGGCTATCAAGACGTTCGTTGTTAACGCTCCATTGTGGGTTGTTTGTTGACGGGGTAAAATAGATACTTTTTCCATCAGCGCCCTGGTAGGGCTCGTTTGCCAGATCATAACTCCGTGGAATACGGGTGATCTGCCCAAACGCACTGGCGCCGTTACCACCTGGCACCGCACGCGATACCGTTTGTACGTACGTACCCGTACCGCTCACTTTCAGGCCGTTTTTCAGTTTCGACTCACCACCTAACTGCACATTTGTCCGGTTGAATTTCGTGTTCTGAACGATACCATTCTGGAGGGTATTACCAATAGCAATAATGTAGTTGCGTGTGGCATCGCCCGAGGCAATGTTAACTGAGTTTTGCAGAATACTGCCCTGACGGTAGAAGTCCCGTACATTATTCGGATACGCCTGATAGGGCACAACCTGGTTCTGGGTATTTGTAACCGATGTTGGTCCACCTACGAACGGAGGCCCCCAGGAGTTATTGGACGTTGGTGTGAACAGGTTGTTGGCACCCTGGCCGTAGTCGTTCTGGAACTTCGGAATGCCGTATACATTCTGTACGTTGTACGACGAATTGACCGTTACTTCCGTTTTGTTGTTCTGGTTGCGACCTGATTTCGTCGTAATAACGATAGCGCCGGCCGAAGCCCGGGAGCCGTACAGAACGGCAGCTGCGGGTCCTTTCAGTACGTTCACCGATTCAATACTCTCCGGGTTGATATCGGCCAGACGGTTAGAAGGCTGCGTACCAAAAAGGGTGTTCTGCGTCAGGTTAACGTCGTTGCTGAAGATAATTCCATCGACCACGATCAAGGGCTGGTTGCTGCCATTAAACGATGTAATACCCCGAATGTTGATGTTTGTTGATGCGCCTGGTGTGCCACTGGAACCCGTGATATTAACGCCCGCTACTTTACCCTGTAAGGCATTAAGCAGATTCGGTTCTGAGCGTTGTGCCAGAATGTTACCGCCTATTTCCTGCGTAGCGTAGCCAAGTGAACGCTTATCGCGCTCGATACCCTGAGCGGTCACAACGATTTCATCTAGGCTTTGCGAACCTGCTACCAGCGTAACGTTGATCGTTGTTTTGTTGCCAACGGCAACCTCCTGTCCAGTATAACCAATAAAGCTAAATACGAGTCGCGCATTGGCTGGTACGCTGATCCGATAGTTTCCGTCGGCGTCTGTAATAGCACCACGGGTTGTTCCTTTTACCTGCACGCTCACACCGGGTAGGGTGGAGCCGTCGTCTGATGAAGTGACGCGGCCACTAACTGCAATATCCTGCGCCAGTACGGGCAAACAGAATAGCAGAGAAAGTAACCAGCTTCCCAATAAAATTTTCTGCATAAGAAAGAATAAGTTAAAACATACGGACAATCCTAAAAATAGGGATACAAAGTTAACCTATAGAATTTGAACTTTTAATACTATAGCAAAAGGTTTTTTGTAATATTCTAATGACATGAATAGTCTATTAATTAGTAGAGTAAAAAAACGTGCCTTTACTTAGGCAGAACCCCAATTCTTACATTAAAGTAGTTAAACAGGCTACGTCCATTCAGGTTGGACGGAAAGGAGAAGCGTCAATTTTAGTCTTCAAGAAAAAATATACCCAGTATACAATTCCTAAATAAACGGCATTTAGTGTAGTATATAAATAGCTGATATAAAATGACTTATGTTCTTTCTATATAAATGTTTTAGGCAATTATATGTATTAGAATGAGGTTTTCATTCTGGTGGTTAATACTTAAAAATAGGGTAAATCTTGTTATGCTTATCCGTAAAGATATCTTATTATAAAGAGATAAATTACCCAATATTATTTTATAAAAGTTGTTATAGTTAGTGTATTATGCTGTGATTATTGATTGATTAGTATAGTGTTTATAATTAACGAAAATTGAATAATTTCAGGAAGTACTTAATGGTCTGTATGGGTACAGATAGTCAGGCAAGACATTTATCCCATCCATGTGTACATGTAAAAAGAGTTAACCCAATTACAATAAAAAAGCATCGGCTATTACAGCCGATGCTTTTAAACAGGTAAACCTATTGTTAGGCCCGAACGCGGACCCGATACTCCATGGGTACTACCGTTGTGTCATCATCCAGCGTAACAAGGAAGAAAAACTGCATATCGCTGTAGGTTACAATACCACCAGTTGTCGTACTGGGCATAGCCGTCAGTTTTCGAAACGCCAGGTAGTTTGCAATGGTTGTTGTGAACGTAGCCGTTTTGCCGCTCACCGAAATTTTGGATGCCAATGTATTTGCAGCTGTTTTAAACGTATTCTGGTTTAAGCTGGCGTTGATCGTAGAGGCACCCACCTGGGTTATTTCTTTGAATGACCGGGGGCTGGCGTCGGGAAGCGTCATAGTAATGGTAATAGCACCACCACCGGAAATAGAGGTTTCGCCAATTGGGATACGCTCGAAATACTTGAAATTGGTAAACGTAATGGCGTTGTCAGTGGCCTGGGCATCGCGAATTGAAACGATATCATCTTTCGTACAGGCTGCTGTAGCAAACAGCAGCAGAAAGCTGGCTATATAACTTAGTTTTTTCATGATTTTCTGTCGTAAAATGAGTTAATCAACATCCCACCATAACCGTTCATCCATTCGTGGGCCGGGATTTGGCACATTTGGATTACGTTGTTGCTCGTTTGAGGTATAAGGCAGACGTACTGGTATAACGCCCGGATTGTCGCCCTGTGCGTTCAGCGGTAAGGCCAGCCGCGGGTAGCCCGTCCGACGGAAGTCATTCCAGGATTCGATGCCCATACCAATGTTGGCAATCCACTTCTGGGTCAGAATCTGCCGCAGTCGATTCTGGGTATCGCCGGATAGCGTTACGATTTGTGGATTTTTGGCGAAATAGTCATTGACATCCGTTACGGCAACCCCGGCTTTCAGCATAGAGGCCCGGATACCTTCCTGATACAAGGCTTGTGCATCACCGGCCACGCCCAGCGAAACGACGGCTTCGGCGAGTAAAAAGGCCCGGTTAAAGTTGGTGATAATCCGGGTTGGTGCTTCACCACCGGTACCAATCAGGTATACGCCGTAGCGCGACCGGTTAGCTACAACACTGGGCGCGGCCGTTGTTGCACCGTTGTTGAACCCTACGTAACGGCTGGTATTGGTGGCCAGCGTAAAGAAACGGCTGATGCGCGGATCATTGTAAGCCGTTAGCGTATCAAGAAACCGCTGACTAGCCATCAAATCACCCGTCCGGTTAACATAGTTGAACGAAAAAAGAGCGTTCTGCTTGCCGTTATCCGTACCAAATCCAACCTGGAAATCAAGGGAGTTGTCGTTGATCAGACCCGCTGGTGAGGCCAGAATATCCGTAATAATCTGTTTGGCTTGAGCGGGTGCTTTACGGCTCATCTGAATAGCCAGTCGAAGCATAAGCGTATTGCCAAGCCGTTTCCATCGGGATAAGTTACCCTGATAGGCTACATCGTCGGCACCTGGCAAAACCCCCGTGTTGGGTTTGTCCAGATCGGCCATACCTTCTTTAACCAGATCAAACAGGCTCTGTATTTTCTTCTCCGAATTACCGAGGTAAATATCCTGCTGGGCATCTACCCGGGGCGTCAGGACATTCAGGCCCTGTAGGGCCTCCGAGTAAGGTACATCGCCCCACACGTCGGTAGCAATACTGAAACCGTAAGCTTTCAGAATCTTGGCAATACCGGCATAGGCGGGAGTGGTTTGCTGGGTTTGTTCAATAAGTCGCTGGGCGTTAGTGAGCATACCCGCATAAATCTCGCCGTTCCACTGGTTATCGGAAGCACCGCGCAGGTTAAACACATCGTAGGCGGCAACCTGATTGGCTACCCCGGCCATGTGTTGCGTGAGTACCTCGTTGATGCGGTTAAGGTCGTTGGTAGAGGTGAAGGCCGCATCGTATTCAACCGTCGTGAGCAGTACAGAAGCCGGTACTACCGTTGGGTTGTTCGGGGTTGTATTAATATCGAAGAAGCTTTCGCTACAGCTTGCCATTACCGATAGCAGCGACATGGCAATGAGCGCTTTATAAGTTGTTTTCATGAAGTGAGAGTGATTAGAAAGTAAATCTCAGATTTACGCCGTAGTTGCGGGTATTGGGTGCGCTCTGTAATTCCAGACCACGGATGTTGCCTGCTCCCTGGGTGTTTACTTCAGGGTCGATGGGCGAACCGGGGGCGAAATACCACAGGTTACGGCCAACGGCAGAGATGGATATGCCACCAAAGGGCGTTTTGCTGATCAGCGATGCGGGCAGGTCGTAGCTCAGTGTCGCTTCGCGCAGACTATATCGGGTTGCACTGAACACGTTCAGGTCGCTCTGCAAGCCAAATGCACGCCAGTAACTTTGTGCATCCACCTGGATGTTGTTCGGTGTGTACGATTTGGAGCCGTCGGCGTTGCTGATCTCAAATACCCCCGGTATAACACGAGGGGCCTGCCGGTTAACGCCCGTTACATCCAGCGTACCATTTGATTTATACGAACCCGACGAGAACTCTACCAATTGCCCGCCCTGCTGGGTATCGAACAGGAAGCCCAACGCAAGACCTTTGTATTTGAAGGTATTCTGAATGCTGCCTATCCAGAGTGGGTTTGGGTTGGAAATATTCTGGTTAGACACTTCCGGATTCCATAAGCCCGTATTGGGGTTTATGATCCACTGGCCGTCGGGGTTAGTCGGTTTTTTGTTACCCAGAATGACACCATAAGGCTGCCCTTTCACGATGGATGGAATTGAACCGGTGAAGGCGCTTCCCGGAATGGAGAAACTTTCCACCCCCGGAGCGATGTCGACAACTTCGTTTACGTTACGGGTGTAGTTGACGGTTACATCCCAGCGGAAGTCTTTAACCCGGATTGGGGTTACCGTCAATAAGGCTTCAATCCCTTTGTTGGTCATTTTACCCACGTTTGTGGTCCGTGTTGTGTAGCCCGTCGATGCGGCCATACCCACGTTTACGATCATGTCTGTACTGACTGAATTGTAGTAGGTGAGGTCAAGGCTAAAGCGGTTATCGAACAGCCCAATATTCAGGCCACCTTCGTAGGAGGTTGTGAACTCAGGTTTCAGGTTGTCGCCGGGACCAATCCGGTTGCTGATCGAGAAGGCGTTCTGTCCGTTGATGGGGAAGGCAATGTTCGATACGTTGTTTCCCCGGCTCGTGGTCACGTAAACCGACTGCAGCTGATAGGGGTCGGCATCTTTACCCACCGTAGCAGCACTACCCCGTACTTTGAGGTAGGAAAGCGTCGATGATTTGATCGGGAAGATATCCGAAAGAATTACGTTTGCCGATACGGCCGGATAGAAATAGGTATTGTTGCTGAGCGGTAAGGTCGACGATTTGTCGAAGCGGCCAGTCAGTTCCAGGAAGGCATAATTCCGGAACGAGAAACTGGCCTGTCCGTAGTAGCCGGCCAGTCGACGCAGGGTGTTGCTCTCTCCGGTGTTGTTTGAGAAGACCGTGGCATTGCTCAAGTTATAAAAGTTAGGTAACGTCAGACTTTGTCCGTTGGCCGTTACGTTCTGTGATTTCCGCTGGTTCACGTTAAAGCCCAACCGGCCTTCGATGTTAAGGCCCGGCAGAATGTCATTTTTCTGGCCGGTCAAAATCAGGTCGCTGTTCAGCTCCTGCCAGTAATAAATATCTTCGCCTACACCACCCACCAGCAGGCGGGCCGCACTGGGCGCGAAGATTTGCTTCCGGCGGTCGGTATATGTGTCGATACCGGCCCGGTAAAACAGATTGATACCTTTAACCAGGTCAACGCCGATGTTGATATTACCGATCAGGCGGTCGACATTACTGGTTGTTCGGTTGTTTTCCAGACCCCAGATTGGGTTTTCGTTAGAGCCGGGTGTACCCGCAAATACACTACGGCCATTAACATCCTGAAAAGGAAGGTTTGGCAGATCATAGCTGCGTGGTACGGATACCAACTGCCCAAAGGCACTACCACCGTTACCCGTCAGCGAGTTGCTCTGGCCCGTATTGCTATAATTGACCGATGCGCCAACGTGAAATTTATTCGACAATACGGTGTTACCACCAAAACTTACGTTGGTCCGGTTGAATTTCGAGTTTCGAACAATACCTTCTTGAGCGGTATTGGCTACCGAGAAATTATAATTGCTGGAGCCGCTCGCGCCACCAATATTGACGGAGTTCGACAGGATTCGGCCCTGGTTGAAGAAGTTCTTGATGTTGTCTGGGTAAGCCCGGTAATTCGCATAGGCTTTGTAAGCCGGTAAAGCGCCACCCGGAAACAGTGCGGTCGAATCCAGCTGCGTGGGGTTTGCGGAATTTCGGGTAAAAAAGCCATTTTCCAGTGTGGCCGGAGAGCCGTAGGCAGGTCCCCAAGAGGCTACACTATTGCTCTGGAAAATATTATTCAACCCCTGACCGTAACCGTTCTGAAAGTTCGGAAGGCCATATACGTTTTGAAATGTTATGCCCGAATTAACCGTGATCTCGGTTTTCTTCTTGGCATTTTTGCCGGACTTCGTCGTAATTACGATGACGCCCGAAGCCGCACGTGAACCATATAGGGCAGCCGCAGCAGGCCCTTTGAGTACGTTCAGCGACTCGATGTTCTCCGGGGCAATATCGAGGGCCCGGTTTGAGGACTGCGGACCGCCAAGCGTGCCGTTTGGGCCAAGGTTGGTGCGGTCCACGCTGTTACTGATGGGGATACCATCGACTACAAAAAGTGGCTGGTTATTTCCGGTAAATGACTGAATACCACGAATGTTGATATTCGTTGAGGCACCGGCTTCGCCACTGGCTCCCGTAATCTGAACCCCCGATACTTTACCCTGTAAGGCATTTAACACGTTAGGTTCGCCCCGTTGTGAAATGCGGTCGCCATTTAGCTGCTGGGTGGCGTAGGATAAGGACCGGGTGTCCCGTTCAATACCCAATGCTGTAACAACTACTTCACCCAGATTGGTGGCATCGGCCTGTAAAACCACATTGAGGGTAGTGCGGTTGCCAACCGGCAACTCCTGACTTTTGTAGCCGATGTAACTGAATACCAATCGACCATTTGCCGGTATGGTTACCCGATAAGTACCCTGGGCATCTGTTGTCCCTCCCCGGCTAAGACCCTTTATCTGTACACTCACTCCTGGAAGTGCGGAGCCATCATCTGATGAAGTGACACGGCCGCTCACTGTCACGTCCTGAGCCAATACAGGCAAATAGGATAATAACAAGAGTAGCCAACTTCCTGATAGAAGTTTTCTCATGATAGTTTAGTAGATGAATTAGTGATAAATAAAACTTTACTAGCTCTTAAAAGGAATTATTTATGGCTAAAGTTCAATAAAAATCACTTTTATACACATAAGTATTAGTTTATATGTACTTACAGTTAATATTGTCTGATTTTAATATTATACTCTATTTATATTATTACGTATATAGTCTAAATAGGAAATTATTTTGGCAAGAGGATAGGCTTCTAGCTAAGAAGGACTGTGTCATAGCCGTAGTGTTCACAGGATTATCCCGGCTCTGTATATATGGCTTACATTACCCACACAGAAAAAAATGTGTAACAAATAAGCCAGCTACCTTCGGGCTAAGTTGTCTGCGACTATTAGAGGAAAAAAGCCTTCCCACGAGTTCAGGAAAGCAGCGACCCTCAAATAGCGATTGACCCTTAGCCGTGAAATTCTATTCTTCTCAAGGGTTGGGCCTTGCAAATCCGCATTCGGGTTCTTTCAGGCAACTATCACTAATAAAAGGGTTCTGTCAATGATAAACCCTGCCAGTTTTCGTCATTGTTTGCGAACAGGTAAGCTATTTAGAAAAGTATACTCTATTTTTAATGAAAATTTGAGGACGATTAAATGATTGTAAAAGTGCGTTAATCCAGTAGATCATGCGGGATTAACGCGAGATTGCCTATTATCTTGTCAGAGAAAACCTAAATTGACTAATTCTATGAATCGTTATCAACTTTGTGGCCGTGTATTACTCTTAGGCGGATTAACCGTTCAAACGGCCTTTGGCCAAATAGGGACGGTGAATGCCCGGATGGATAAAACGGCCGAAAGTCTTGAAAAAAAGGTAGTTGCCTGGCGTCGGGATTTTCACCAGCATCCAGAGTTGGGAAACCGCGAGTTTCAAACAGCCGCTAAAATTGCCGCGCATCTGCAATCGTTGGGTATGGAGGTAAAAACGGGCGTTGGTAAAACCGGCGTGGTTGGCTTGTTGAAGGGCGGCAAACCAGGCCCAGTTGTTGCTCTGCGTGCTGATATGGATGGGTTGCCAGTCACCGAACGCGTTGACTTACCGTTCAAATCAGACGCCTTGACAGAGTATAATGGCCAGCGAACCGGTGTTATGCATGCCTGTGGACACGATACACATGTGGCTATGCTCATGGGAGCCGCCGAAGTTCTGGCATCTGTCAAGAACGATTTACGGGGTACGGTTAAGTTTATCTTTCAACCTGCCGAAGAGGGTGCACCCGCTGGTGAAGAAGGGGGAGCCTACCTGATGATCAAGGAAGGCGTTCTCGAAAACCCTAAAGTTGATGCTATTTTTGGCCTACATATCAACTCGCAAACTGAAGTAGGTACTATCAAATACCGCCCCGGAGCGACTATGGCAGCCGTTGATGAGTACGCTATTAAAATCAAAGGAAAGCAAACCCACGGGGCGGCACCCTGGTCGGGCGTAGACCCGATTGTAACGGCCGCTCAGGTGGTTATGGGCCTGCAAACGATAGTGAGCCGAAACCTGACACTTACCGATAATGCCGCCGTAGTGACAGTCGGGGCGCTTCACAGTGGAATTCGCCAGAACATTATTCCCGAAGATGCCAACATGATCGGTACGATCCGGACGTTCAGTCCCGAAGCGCAACAGCTCGTACATCGGCGGATCAATGAGATTGCAACGAACATTGCCGAAAGTGCTGGTGCTAAAGCCGACGTGAAAATTAATGTTATGTACCCGGTCACGTATAATGATCCCAAACTGACCGACCAGATGACCCCAACGCTCGAAGCGCTGGCTGGCAAGACCAATGTTAAACTAACACCAGCACAAACGGGAGCCGAAGACTTCTCATTCTTCCAACAAAAAGTGCCGGGTTTCTTCTACTTCCTGGGAGGAATGACCAAAGGTAAAAAGGTAGAAGAGGCTGCTCCGCACCACACTCCCGACTTTCAGATTGATGAGTCTTGTTTCGTATTGGGTATGAAATCACTTTGCCACCTGACGGTCGATTATATGGAGCTTGCCAATAAAGGTGTTGCCGTTAAAGAACTCACGGCGAGTGGCAAGTAGGAGCGTGGGTGAAGTAGTGGAGTGGGTGAAATGGCAGACTTACTTCACTTACTCCACTATTTCCTTAATATCCGGGAAAGTAATCCGGGAAAGAACCGTTTGAGGTAGATACCGTACGTTTCTTTCCCGCCTATGTACACTTCTTCTTTCTCCTGAGAAACCGCTCGCAGCAGTTGCCTGGCAAATTTGCCGGCGGGCATACCTTTTTCCTGGTTTTCATCCATTTTACCATGTTGCTGGCCATTGGCTCCGAGGGCATGTACCGAAATAGGGGTATGGATATAGCCGGGGCATACCAGCGTGATCCGTAAGCCTGCATCGAAGGTTTCGGCACGGAGCGCATCGAAAAAGCCATGCAGCGCATGTTTGCTGGCACAGTACCCTGATCGTTGTTTAGTGGCAAGTTTTCCAGCAACGCTGCTGGTTACCACAAAATGACCGCTGCCTTGAGCGAGCATAAGTGGTAAAGCCGCCTTGGTAAGGGCAACAACCCCAAAGAAGTTGACGTCCATAATGCGTTTATACACTAGAAAGTCAGTATCCGCTACCGAACTCCGTTGGGTAATACCTGCATTCTGAAAAACATAATCGATTCGTCCAAATCGTTGCCGTACCGCTTCTACAGCCGGAGCCATACTATCTGAACAGCTCATGTCCAGTGGTAGAATGAACACATCAGATGCGGGTAAACCCGCTTGCTTAGCCACTCGTTTCAACTCATCTTCCCGCCGGGCCGACAGAATCAGTTTAACGCCCTTATGCCCGGCTAAGTTAAGCGCAACTGCTTCGCCAATGCCTGATGAGGCACCGGTAATCCAGATAACAGCCTCGGAGAAGGGAATCGCCATGATCGGTTACAGGTTGAAATGAAGAACTGCTGATTCGGGCTGCACCATTAATTGAACCGTTTTGCCGATGGGTAGGGCCAAATTATAGTCGACGTGCCCGGCCGGGAAGTCGAAAAGAACAGGGTAGTCGTAGGCGGCTACCGTATCGGCAATGATTTCGTAGGCACCTTTGCCAAACGATAGGGATAAGTTAGCGCGCATGTCTGTAAACTGACCCACAACCAGCCCCGCCAGCTCGGCTAGTCGCCCGGATCGCTGGAACTGCGTCATCATACGATCAAGCGAGAAAAGCGTCTCGTCAATATCTTCAATAAAGAGAATTTTTCCGCTAACGTTCAGGTCGGTGGGTGTGCAAAACGAATTGGTCAGCATGGTCAGATTGCCGCCCACCAGCGGTCCCGACGCCTGCCCCTGTCGGTTGAGCGGGTGAGCGGGTGTTTCGTAATAGGCCGGACAGTTGCCAAATAACCACTGCCGTAGCGATTCCAGCGATTCGGCCCGATTGGGGTCGCCAAATTGCCGGGGCATAAGACCATGCAGGCTAATCACACCCCGATTGGTCAGTAAGCTGAGCAGCACCGTAACGTCGCTAAACCCAACCAACCACTTGGGGTTTGCCAGCAAGCCTGATAAATCGAGACCATCAGCAATACGGTAGCATCCGTAGCCTCCACGAGCCGCAAATATGGCTCGTACAGAAGGGTTGTCGAAAAGCTGTTGCAGGTCGTTCCGGCGCAGGTCGTCCGAACCGGCAAAAGGCCCGTCGATGGCCTGCAAACTGGCACCTTCGATAACGTTGAGCCGCCAGTCTTCACGCAGGATGCGGAGTCCTTCTGCCAACTCGCTATACGGAAACCAACTGGCTGGAGCGACAACACCGACGGTATCGCCGGGAGAAAGAAAAGGAGGTAAAATCACGTTACGGGAATCGGTTGATAATAAATGAGGTCGGTTGATACATATGGAGGTTAATACGATGCAAACGCAAGGTCATCAGTTTAGTGGAGTTTCCTGAACATCGTCTAGTTTGGTCAAATCCAGCTGTATAGGCATAGTCTGCGTGCCATCAAACATGGGCCGGAATTTATAACCCCAGAGGACTTCGTCGAATCGGTACGAGAACCGGGTATGTACATTCTGAACAAAGGTATCGTCGAGGGCCTGCAGCGAAATTAGAAATTCGGTATCCGATGCTTCGAGATCTTCGGGCGTACACCCGTATAGAGGACTGTTTTGGGTAATGGGGTGAACGATTGTCCAGTTGGTTGGAAAGAAGGCTACTTTGTTCCGTTCCAGACTCAGACCGTAATATTTTCGATACAGCGTACCGTCTGCACGAGGTTCCAGCCGCGACATTGACACGCTTACTTCCAGATTGACGAGTTGGTTAGACCGGGTGTTTATAATTCGGAACATCCAGCCGTTAACGTCCAGATAGGGGGCCAGAACGGCCTGTTTTGAAAAGCGGATATGGGCAACCGAGCGCGAGAAGCGCCCATAAAGCAGACCCGTAGCCAGTGCAAACGCCAGCAATCCAACCATCGATTCGAAGGCGGCAATGGAACTGGTCAGAAAACTGTCCGGCGCAATATGGCCGTAACCTACCGTAGTGAGTGTTTGTGAACTGAAGAAAAAGCACTTCCAGAACGGACCATACAGGGCTTTTTCACTGGCTGCTTTCAGCATGTCGGGGCCGGCCAGCATATAAACACCCGCGAAGAAGGTATTAGCGGTTACATAAAAGACTACCAGCCAGCTCATAAACTGCAGCCAGCCCATAGTAATGAGCCGGTTATAAACATTCAGTCGGTCCCAAAGGGTGCCATTAACACGAACAATGTTAAACGTACCGTCCTGATTAACAAGTCGGGAACGGGAATCTGTTAACTTGGTGCCGAAACCAATATCGTCGCGTTGTACTTCCTGCTCAACTAAATTACTGCCTTTGCCTGTTTGGTTGAAAAGACGTTGGTTTGCCGTATTCATTCTTATTTACTAGCTGGGGTTTGTGATGAAGGGGCTGGCAAACAAAGTTATCGCAATTTTGCCCTGCTCTTTATGGCGTAACCTGAATAATTCCTCATTCCACTCACGATATGCACCCTATTGAAACAATTACCGGTCTGCTTGGCATCACGACATTACTGGCTGTAGTGGCCCGGCGTTTACGAATTTCGTACCCCATTCTATTAGTACTTACTGGCTTGTTCATCGGCTGGATACCCGGTCTGCCGCCCGTCATCTTATCGCCGGATGTGGTTTTTCTTATCTTTCTGCCTCCCTTACTATACGCTGCTGCCTGGCAAATCGACAATGTTGAATTAAAATTATACAGTCGTTCGGTCTTGTTTCTGGCCGTAGGGCTTGTGCTCTTTACCTCTACGGTAGTTGCTTTGGTCGCCATTGTATGTATTCCGGGTTTTACGCTGGCACAGGGCTATCTACTCGGAGCCATCATTGCGCCCCCCGATGCGGTAGCGGCATCGTCAGTAACCAAAGGGTTGAATATTCCCAAGCGGATCACAACAGTGCTGGAAGGAGAGAGCCTGGTGAACGACGCGAGTAGCCTGATCATTTATCGCTACGGCCTGGTGGCTATCCTGACCAGTCAGTTCGTTTTGTGGAAAGCCGGTCTTCAATTTATCGGAATTGCACTGGCCAGTGGCGCATTGGGACTGGTTATCGGCTGGGTAATGCTTCAGGTGCATAAGGCCATTAGCCGGGATACCATAACCAACACGGCCATAACGCTGCTCATCCCGTACGGTTCTTACCTGATAGCCGAACAATTTCATCTTTCCGGGGTGCTGGTCGTCGTAACGGTTGGACTGTTTATTTCGGCCAGGAGCGGCCAGGTGTTTACGTATGAAAGCCGGTTACAGACAAATTCGGTTTGGGCAGTTATGGTCTTCCTGCTCAACGGGCTGGTCTTTATCCTGATTGGTTTACAACTGCCAACGATCGTTTCCGAATTAAATGGCTACACAATGCCACAGGCTGTTAACTATGCCCTGCTTATCAGCGCTGTGGCCATTGTATGCCGAATCGTCTGGGTTTTTCCGGGTGCTTATGGCCCGCGCTGGCTGAGTGCCCGTATCCGGAAGCGGGAAGCAAAGCCACGCTGGCAGCAGGTGGCTGTGGTGAGTTGGGCCGGTATGCGGGGTGTTGTCTCGCTGGCTGGTGCGCTGGCCTTGCCCCTTACGTTGCCTAATGGGCAGCCTTTTCCGGGCCGCGATTTAATCCTGTTCATTACATTCGGGGTTATCTTTTGCACACTGGTATTACAGGGGCTTACCCTGCCCGTACTCATCGACGAACTGGATGTACGCGAAAAAATAGACGAAAAGAAAGAAGAGCGACGGTTGCGGCAGAAAATGGCCTTACAGGCTATAACCCACCTAGAGGCTAACCACTCGGCGGGGTCGGTTCACGATGACGTCCTGAATTACGTAAAGAACACCTACGAACTGCGCATCAATGAACTGAACGGTATGCTTCGGGCTACGAACCTGGCAGAGCGCCCGGCCGAACTTTACCAGCAGGCAGTCCGGCTTCAGCTGGAGCTCCTGACAATTGAACGGACTGTACTGAGCGAACAACGCAAGGATAGCCAGCTGGACGATGATATACTCCGCAAGATAGAGCAGGAGTTGGACTTGGAGGCCGCCCGGCTGTCGCTGGTACAACCTGATAAATGAAAATATTAATAGAATCTTATTTGAGAAATACGCTAGTATATAGACCTTTATATTTATCTGGTTGGTCTAACATTTTATTAAGATTAAAATTATCGGCTTGATCTTTAGGAATTAAGTATAAATACTTAATTTGGTCGGAAATTTAAGGGAATCTGCCCGTAACGGACCTTTGCAATAGTGAATAACACAAGATTTTACTCCGGTATGATTAGTCTGGTCGTGCCAGCGTTCAATGAAGAAGAGAATTTATCTGTGCTGGTACATCGATTGATGGCCGTTATGAGTCAATACGAATGCTACGAAATTCTGATTGTAGATGACGGTAGCTCTGACCAGACCCGTCATGTACTTCGGCAATTAAGTCAGGCTTATCCGGTGGTACGGTTTATTTCGTTCTCGCGAAATTTCGGCCATCAAATGGCCTTGCGTGCCGGTTATGACAATGCGCGCGGGGAAGCCGTTATTTGCCTGGATGCCGACCTTCAGCACCCGCCCGAACTGATTCCGACATTGATCGAAAAGTGGCGTGAAGGTTATGAAGTTGTTTACACCGTTCGTCAGGCAGATCCAAAACTCTCGTGGTTCAAGCGGACAACTTCGAAGTATTTCTATCAGCTGCTGCGCAATGTCTCCAACCTGAAAATCGAGGATGGCGCAGCCGATTTCCGGCTTCTTGACCGGAAAGTGGTCGATACCCTTAAGCAGTTTAAAGAAAACGACCTGTTTTTACGCGGAGCTATTTCGTGGGTTGGCTTCCGGCAATGCCGTATCCTTTACGAACCGGCAGCTCGCTATGCCGGTCGGTCAAAGTATTCATTCCGGAAAATGCTTCATCTGGCCGCTATGGGCATTACCTCCTTCTCGACGCGTCCGCTTTACTTATCCGTTCTGCTTGGGTTCACAATGTTCCTGATGGCCGGTCTGTTTGGTGCTGAAACGTTGTATGAGCACTTCTTTACAGATGCTACGGTTTCCGGTTGGACAACGCTGGTGTTGCTGATGGTACTGATCGGTGGTGTACAGTTCATTATGATTGGGATCATCGGCGTATATTTGGGAAAAACGTTCGTGGAGGTAAAAGGCCGCCCCGCCTATATTATTGGCGATACGAGCGAGATTGAGGAAAGCGTAACGACATGGCAAGCCCCGGCAAAAGAACAGGAACAACTTCAGGAAATATATTATTCACCGTTGACGTAGAGGAGTTCGACACCGCTGTTGAATTCGGTCATAACATTCCACTTGGCGAACAGATTGCGGTATCAACAAAGGGGTTACGCCTGTTGGCTGAGCGGTTCGATGCCCTCGGCACCCCCGTCACACTATTTACAACCGCCAACTACGCGCTTCACGAACCAGCGCTGATCAGACAACTTGCCAATAAACACGAAATAGCGTCTCACGGCTATTTTCATACAACTTTCGAGCCAGCCGATTTACTAAAGTCCCGGCTGGCGCTTGAAGAATTACTCAACCGGCCGGTAACTGGGTTCCGGCGTGCACGAATGGGATTTGTTGATCCTAACGATGTGCAGCAGGCTGGTTATCAGTACAACTCATCGTTACATCCAACCTGGCTGCCCGGTCGATATAATCACTGGGGTGAGCCGCGCCATCCATTTCGGGAAGCGGGTGTTTGGCAAATTCCGGCATCGGTTACCCCAACACTGCGGCTTCCCCTGTTTTGGCTCAGCCTGAAAAACTTTCCATTCGCCTATTATAAGCAGTTATGCCGCCAAACCCTGCGGACAGACGGTTTTTTGAACCTGTATGTGCATCCCTGGGAGTTTACGGATTTAGCTGGTTATGAAAAAATTCCGGGTTATGTCCGCCGACACTCACGGGATGAACTCCTCGACCGGGTCGAAAATCTGCTGCGCTATCTAAAACAATACGGCGACTTCGGGACAATGGGAGACTTTGTGCAACGTCTTCAGTAAGTTATACTCCAGCGCCTTTGTTGTTGGTTTCTGTATGATGTCATTTTCTAGAAAACCACTGTTCAGTGATTATCGATTCATCGTTGGCATTTATGGGATACTCGCCCTGTTTGTAAGCATCCGTACGCTTATTAACATGGATTCAAATAATTATCAGATTTTTTATTATTCATTACATCATCTTATCGACGGGAAGGATTTATATCTGCTCTATCCTGCCGAATACGGTGATCATTACCATTACGCACCCACGTTTGCGGCTCTATTTGCGCCCATTTTTGCACTGCCTTTTTCGGTAGGCCTGTTTTTGTGGCACCTTCTATTCACCGCCGTTTGGGTATACGCAGTTTATCGGATGCCCCTTACGCACAACCAGAAGGTAGTTGCGTACTGGTTTAGTATGCAGGAACTGTTCACCTCCCTGGTTAATAGCCAAACGAACCCACTCATTGCGGCTCTTTCCCTGTTTACTTTTATCAGTTTCGAAAAACGCCAGCCGTTCTGGGCTGCTTTTTTTATCATCGTTGGCTTCAATATCAAGATATATAGTCTGGTAGCTGCCGCTTTGTTCCTGTTATATCCGCAGAAGTTTCGATTTCTGGCGTATCTGCTGCTGTGGGGAGTCGTGCTGGGTTTATTACCCCTCCTGTTCACCTCACCCGATCAGTTGGTTTGGCAGTATGAGAATTGGGTCAGGCAACTACTGTTAAAATCTGACTACGACAAATGGGCCAATACGTCTATTCATAAGCTGGTCCATTTAACTATCTCGCCCGATATCAGCACAAGTACAATCATTGGGGTAGGGGTCGTGCTGTTTTGTACGGTTTACCGGCGGGTTCAGGTGTATAGCGAACACTGGTTCAAAATGCTGCTGTTGGCCTCTGCTCTGATTTTTCAGGTCATCTTCAATCCCGTTGCCGAATCGCCCACCTACATAATCGCCGTAACGGGTGTCATGATCTGGTGGTTCTACTGCCCGAAAACGTGGCTGGATCGGGCGCTGTTGATAAGTTGTCTGATACTCACTGTCTTATCGCCGAGCGATATTTTTCCACGTTTTCTACGTCAGTTACTGGTAACGCCTTACGCACTCAAAGCCTTGCCCTGCGTACTAATCTGGTTTCGGTTGCTTTATCTGATGCACACCATAAAATCAGTTCCGGCGTCACCAGCCATGGAACTTGTTGATAATCCTTCCTAAATCCTACTGGTCCAGCCTAAAGAGGCCGTTGGCGGCCTCTCCATAATCTCATCTTAACTTCTTCATTGATGGCCCCCACCTGGCTCGATTTCTGGCAACGTGAAAATGAATTCGACGAGTCGATGTCGACGAATTTCAATTATTTTCTGGAGCGCGTCGAAATGCACATTCCTTTATCAAAAAACCATCGGGTATTAGACATTGGCTCCGGACCAGGTAATCTGGAAGACGCCTGGCACAACCGCGTAGCTGAAATACATGGTCTGGATATATCCAAACGGTACAATGAGATTGCCCGTGCCCGGCACGCCAGTTCGTCTACTGTATACTTCCATGATCTTGACCCAGACAATTATCTGAATTTTAGTCCGGTAGCCAACAGGCGATTTGATGTGATCATTGTGATGAGCGTTGTGCAATATTACCGGCATCTCAGTGAGGTAGAACAGCTTTTGCAGGCGATCAAACGTGTGGCTGCCCCGGATGCCCGTGCCCTTATGTGTGATTTAATGGTTGGGGAGAGCTTTCTGAGCGACGTTTGGGGTATTCTAAAACGGTCGCTTTTGCAAGGTAAATTAGTCGCTACTCTGAAATTGCTGGTTCGCCTTCGCTTCTCGCACTATCATACGGTTCGTAAGGAAAACGGGTTTCTGATAATACCCGAATCCGAATGGCTGGCTATGTGTGAGCGGTTGGGCCTGAAAGCGCGGTTTATCAACGAACCGCTTACCCTGCAACAAGAGCGCAGGAATTTACTGATTACCTTCTAGTTGTCTTGTATCTTAATGGTATTGGAGGAGTAACGGCCTCTAGTCTAGATGAAGACCACATCGTCAATGACGTCCGTACCCATGTCCTTGTTGACCAACTGGATAAGTTTCTGTTTGGCATTGACTAGCTCGTTACGTAGCGGGGCCGACGCGATTTCAATATAGAGTTTGCGGTCGCGGACGTAGAGCCGATTCGTGCGGGACGCAATGGTTGGTCCCATCATTCGGCCCCAGAAAGCTTCAAGATAGGTTTCATTGAAGCGGGTCTGTAGTTGGTAAGCTTTCAACAACTGCCCGATAGCATCTTTTAAAGACGTGACTCCGGCCACTCGGGTGGCATTTTCACGGTTGTAGCGATACGTTTGATTCATGTGGCAGTTGTCTTGCTGCAAAAGTAAACAATGAATTGACTTAATAGACGGAGATATTAGTTACCGTGTTAAAAAAAGTAGCTTATGCAGAAAAACGCCGGGCTGTTTGGATTCGCGCGGTTTGACTAGTATACTTGCGGCATCAAGTCATTGCAACGCGTCATTTTTTCCATTCCTGACGCGCATTGATTTATAAAGAAGCGGGGAGAGATCAGGCTCTGCGAACCGCTGGCAACCTACCACATGGCAAGGTGCTAACTCCTGCCTAAATACATTTAGGAACTATAAATCGGTACTAATCATGCTCTATTATCAGCAGTGTATGCCTCCGGCCAAATGGCCTTGTCGGGCATAACAGACTTTCTCCACCCACCGCCACGAAAACCGGGATGGTTTGTCGTGTGCACCTATCAAATTTATCGTATCTAGTTCGACGTTGCCGGTTGCCAGTTCACACCATCTGCTGTGGGGCAACAAACGCCGAACAAAAATACCCGGCAGTAAAACCGTTAACCATTCATAATCATGTCAGAACTTCACTTTGATACCCTCCAGCTGCACGCTGGTCAGGAAGTCGACCCCACTACCAACGCACGGGCCGTACCCATTTATCAAACAACATCATTTGTATTCAATGATTCGGCTCACGGGGCCGATCTGTTTGCGCTGAAAGCGTTTGGGAACATCTATACCCGCATCATGAACCCAACGTCCGATGTGTTCGAGAAGCGCGTTGCGGCTCTCGAAGGTGGTGTGGCTGCGCTGGCGGTGGCTTCCGGACAGGCAGCCCAGTTTATCGCGCTGAGCAACATCCTGAGCGCGGGCGATAATTTTGTGACGACGTCGTTCCTGTACGGTGGTACCTACAACCAGTTTAAAGTGTCGTTCAAGCGCCTGGGTATCGAAGCCCGCTTTGCCGACGGCGACAAGCCCGAGTCGTTTGCCAAACTGATCGACGAAAATACCAAAGCGATCTACCTCGAAACGATTGGCAATCCAGGGTTCAATATTCCCGATTTCGATGCTTTTGCCGCACTGGCAAAGGAGCACGATCTACCCCTGATCGTCGACAATACATTCGGGGCCGGTGGCTACCTTTTCCGCCCACTCGAACACGGGGCGGCCGTGGTTGTAGAGTCGGCTACGAAGTGGATTGGCGGACATGGTACGAGCATCGGCGGAGTTATTGTCGATGGAGGCACGTACAACTGGGGGAATGGCAAGTTTCCACAATTTAGCGAGCCATCGGAAGGGTATCATGGCATGGTATTCAGCGATGTGTTCGGGGTGGGTGGTCCCTTCGGCAATATCCAGTTTATCATTCGTGCCCGTGTAGAAGGTCTGCGCGATTGGGGTCCGGCCATCAGCCCGTTCAACTCATTCCTGCTGCTACAGGGGCTGGAAACGCTCTCGCTACGCGTGGATCGTACGGTGCAGAACGCCCTGGCGCTGGCCCAATGGCTGGAACAGCACGAACAGGTGGAAGCGGTAAACTATCCGGGTCTGGAGAGCAGCCCCTACCATGAACTAGCTAAGAAATACCTTAAACGCGGGTTTGGGGGCGTATTCTCCTTCAAAGTGAAAGGGGGCAATGAAGCCGCCAACGAGTTTGTTAACAGCCTGAAACTGGTGAGTCACCTCGCCAACGTTGGCGACTCCAAAACGTTGATTATTCATCCGGCGGCTACTACACACCAGCAATTAAGCGAACAGGAGCAGGCTAGTGCGGGTGTTGCAATGGGTGTGCTGCGGGTTTCGGCCGGTATCGAACACATTGATGATATTAAAGCTGACTTCGAGCAGGCCTTCGCCAGAATTGCCGAACCGGTAATAGGATAGTACAAGCCCCAACCCCCAAAGAGGGCTATACAGGTAGCTAAAGCCCTTTTGGGGGGTGGGACCTTAACTTTTTTTCGATTGGACCTCACTTATTTCGATTACAAATATTCGTTCCCGCTCGAATCCGGGGAGAGCTTGCCGGGATTTCGGCTGGCTTATACCACACGCGGCACCCTCAACAGCGATCAGTCGAATGTTGTCTGGATCTGCCATGCCCTGACCGGCAATGCCGATGCGGGCGACTGGTGGGGCGGTATGGTGGGTCCGGGCAAGTACTACGATCCGGCCAATCACTTTGTGATCTGTGCCAATGTGATCGGGTCGTGCTATGGATCTACCGGTCCCTTGTCTATAAATCCGTATACGGGGCAGCCCTTTTATCATCATTTTCCGATGATTACCATCCGGGACATGGTGGCGGCTCTGGATTTGCTTCGGCAGGAACTAGGTATCGAAAAAATCCATACGTGCATTGGCGGTTCGGTTGGGGGTGAGCAGGCGCTGGAATGGGCCATTCTACAGCCCAGCCTTATCGAGAACCTGGTCATCATTGCAGCCAGTGCCATTGCGTCGCCCTGGTGTATTGCCTTCAACGAGGCACAACGAATGGCTATTGAAGCCGATCCTACCTGGCCCGAACAGCGCGACGATGCCGGTGTGGCCGGAATGAAAGCAGCCCGTGCTATGGCTATGATTTCGTATCGGAATTACGATACCTATGGCTTTACACAGGCGCTGGATAATAATGAGCAGCTAGATGGATATAAATCAGCGAGCTATCAGCGCTATCAGGGCGAGAAACTGGTTGAACGATTCAATGCCTTCACCTATTGGACGCTGTCTAAAGTAATGGATTCGCATAATGTTGGGCGAAACCGGGGCAGTATTCTAAACGCGCTGGCGCAGGTAAAATCCCGCACGCTGGTCGTGGGAATTCGGTCTGATCTGCTTTTTCCTCCCTCTGAGCAGCAGTTCCTGGCCCGACATATTCCCGATGCCACTTACGAAGAAATTGATTCATTATATGGCCATGATGGCTTTTTAATTGAGTTTAGACCACTGGCCGGTATTATCCGGAAGTGGATGGCGAGTGCCGCTTCGGCGGGTGGAGCACCGGTAACCAACGCGTCAACAAGTTTTAGTCAGCCGGTTAAATAACGCAGTATGATTTGGTACGAAGACGAGATACGACAGCTCGAAACTAAACTAAGTAACCTACCCACGCCTACGAACAAAGTCGTTTTTTATGGTAGTTCATCCATTCGGCTCTGGACTACACTCGCGCAGGATTTTCCTCAGTTAGATACCTTGAATTTAGGTTTTGGTGGCTCTACGTTAGCTGCCTGCGCCTGGTTTTTTGAACGACTGGTTGTGCCGACAGCACCCAAATCGTTGGTTTTCTATGCCGGCGACAATGACCTCGGCGATGGTCGTCATCCCGAAGAAGTGTATCTGTTCTTTTCGGCTTTTGCAGAGCAGATGAAGCGTTTGCTGCCGGGCGTGCCCATGGCTTTTCTATCAATTAAGCTTAGTCCGGCCCGCTGGAACATTGCCGATCAGATACGAAGGACGAACAAATTAATCCAGCAGGAGTTAGAAAAAACACCTGATTGGCAATATGTTGATATGACAACGCCTTTGCTAGGGAGCAATGGTAGACCCCGTTCAGAATTTTTTGAATCGGATGGTCTTCACCTGACTCCTGCCGGTTATCGAACCTGGCAAGAAGCATTGCAACAACAGTGCCGGATTTTTTAACGATTTGTTTACTCGCCCAATCACCAGGGTTCGGGTTAACTGTTGCAAATTCACAGGTACTTAACGTTACTGTTATGCACCGCGAATATCATAAATGGTTTAGTCCGAATCTAAACCGTGATATGGAGTTGTTGATTTTGGGCCATGCGGGCGCGCGGGTGCTGGTATTTCCAACCCGTCGCGGCCGTTTTTATGAGTATGAATCCTTCGGCCTTGCGGATACCTTGGCCGAAAAAATTGACAACGGCTGGCTGCAACTGTACTGCGTAGACAGTGTTGATCATGAAAGTGTCTATAACCGGTTGGCTCATCCCCACGACCGCATCCGGCGGCACAACCAGTATGAACAGTATATTATCAACGAGGTACTGCCGCTATCCCGCCTGAAGAATCCGCAGCCGTTCATGATCTCGCACGGTTGTAGCCTCGGTGCCTACCATGCCCTGAATATTGCCTTTCGGCATCCGCACTGGTTTGGGAAGGTAGTTGCTTTTAGCGGGAGGTACAACCTATCGGAGCCGGTGGGTGAGTTTCGCGGGTTGTTTGACGACTACTACGACGAGGAAATTTACTTCCACAGCCCCAATCATTTTTTGCCCAATCTGGATGATAGCGTCCTGCTCGAATCCCTCCGCCGGCTTCGGATTGTGATGACGATTGGCGCCGAAGATCCGTTTCTGGGCAGTAATATTATGCTGAGTTCGGCCCTTCAGGATAAACACATTCCCCATGAACTGTACGTCTGGGATGGGCGGGCGCATCAGGTGAGCGATTGGCAAAAAATGGTGAAGCTTTATTTGTGAACCTGTTCAGGCTACAATCTACTTTCTGACAAACCGCATTACGGCGATATCGCCCATAATCAGCGTGAGCGTGTTATCATTGACGGAATAGCGATTCACGGTTTTTAATACGTTTAAAAACGTTTGTTCGCCGTCGCCGGGACACATCATACGCGTTGTGGCCAGTGGCTGGGCGAAATTGATTTTCGGACCATCCACAACGAGCTTTCCATTGAACGAATTACAACTGGTAGATCCATTGAGTCGTTGGTTAGCGACATCGAAGGTAATGGATGGCTTCTTCTCGGGATACAACCCTTCGAACGCTATTCTTGGCCCCGATATATAGGTCAGGTCCCAAGTGCCATCTAAAGATTGATTGGAGCTGGACGACTGCATTTGGCCAGGCGACATTGAAAGCTTTTCTGTTAGATATAAATAAGGTGGATGAAAGTGATGGACGAAAATCTTCTCCTCGCTGTCTGGGTATTTTTTAAAGTAGGCGCTATCCGGCAGTAAAACGATGGTCGTTCCGGTTCGGACGTAATCATTGCTGTTATAATAATCCGGTGCTACATAGCCGTTCAGGTTTTTCTGTACGGTTTTAGACGCCAGTCTGCCCAAAAACTTCTGATAGTTTTGCTGTGCCTTCAGGGCTGGTTTGCTCAGGCTGTTATAAATGTATTTCAGAACGATGCGTTGCGGGAGCTTCTGTTTCTTTATCATCGCCGGTGCCCCTCTGAACGGATTGGTCGTATTGACATCGTTAATCGTCTGAATGGAAAAAGGCACTTCCGGCACCCAGTCGGCCGCGTTGACAACGTTGTAGGCCCACCCGTTCTGCGTAGCGGCTTCATACTCATAGGCAAAATACAGATTGCCTGGTTTAGGTCCGGCGCTACAGTATGTTTTGAACCGAATGTCGGCCGGTATTTTGCCCTGCTTCTGGAGATTTTTCAGGTAGGCCGTCAGTAGAAACGCAATGCCTCCGCCCTGGCTGTGGCCCATAATAAGCATGTCCTTGATACCCGACCGGTAACACGAATCAATTTTTGGTAAAATATCCTTCGCCAGAAAAGCCGTACTTACCAGCCAGCCCACATGCACAGCGGCCTTTGGGCTGGACGCCAGTTCATACTGGAAGTTTTCTTTATCGCTGATTTGTATTGATCCTTTGGCGGGCACCATGGCCGCATAAAAATTACTAAGCCAGCTTACACTGTTTGCTGTTGTACCACGAATACTGAGCACGGCCACGGCTTGCTTGCTGGTCCATAAATCCCACCGATTGTCCAGCCCGACCACGGGTGAGCGGTAAGCCAGGTTATACTGCTGCGGAGCCGGAAACGAACTGACATAGGTTGAATCGCCAAATTGGGCCGATACTTTGAGGAGTTCAATGTACTCCGCTTTATTAAAACCGGGCTCCAGGGGCTGCCCGAGCAACATGCCGGGTAATACCAGTATGGTGATGATGGTAACAATCTGTTTCATGGGTGAGAATGGTTATGAATTCACCGGTATCTGCACAACATACTTTATACTTAGCTACCACCCTAAACGATGTACTTATTCAGGCAACATAATTATCTACAGTAGAGGGGCAGTTCTGCAGCGGTTGAAAGCTGCCCCTCTTAACCAATTGTACGTTAAAAAGTTAACCTACAAGTAAGCTGGACTCTAGAATTGTTGCCTGCGCCTGACGCAATGCATTGGCATACGGCTCAACCAATATCCTTCCTGGCGGAGTAGTTGATAAATCGGCGTCCCAAAGACCAGAGCGGTGCCAATAGTCTGTATGGTCCCAGTCGGGACGGTCGACAATCGGGTACAGGCACACACCCACCAATGGAATCCCGGCCTGCCTGACGGCTGCACATTCCCGACCAATCATTTCGATCCAGAATGGGCGGTCAATACCAGGGTGGCTGGTTTCTGTAAGGGCAATGGGACGTTCATAGCGTCGGTAGGCCTTTACAAGCAATTGCCGAAGCGGTACCCAGCGCGGGTCGGGAATGTCGTCATTCCAGCCCAGAAACGTGCCGGTACCTTCAATCCACTGATTATTGTAGTAATAGTTGAATCCCAGAATATCGACGTAGTCCGGCGATCCTCCCAATTCAGGTGTTAGTCGGCCTGCCAACATATCGACCGATTGAAACTGGTTCTCATCGGCGATAGCCGCATTGATAATTTGCTCCTGAGTAGCATTCTGGGGCGGTACCATTTGCACCAGCGGCTCTGTTGTGAGGATACGAATGGTGGGGTCGATCTCGCGCATGGCGGCTACGCCCTCAATGTAGGCACGCATCAGACCGACTTTAACTTCCCAGCCCTGTTTAGTGCAGTAAGGCGTTGTACCACAGGCATCTCCACCTAACCAGGACATGAAGCTGACCTCATTAATAGGGGTAACAATGAGGGTTTCGTCGGGGTAACGATCACGGTAAAACGTAACAAACGCCCGGCACAAAGCGGCAAACCGACGGGGAAACATGGGGTGTAAAGGCGTAAGATCGTCTGGATAGCCGAAATGGCACAAGTCCCAAATCTGCTGAATACCCTGCCGATGGCCCTCAGCCAGCATGTCGGCGACAACGGTCCAGTCATACTGATACGGTCGTTTTTCGACATGGCTCCATTGAATGCCTTCCCGAACAGTACGGATATTAAACGAATGCAGGAAGGCGTAATCTTCGTTGAGTAATTGCAAATGGCCCGAGGCCCGAAGTAAATCAACGCGGTGGCCGAAGCAGTTTAGTTGATCGCTGCATTCATAACCACCCCACCAAAATGACTGAAACGGATTTAGAGACGAGGCAACTGTTGAGTCGAGTAGCAAGGATTTAAAAGTTGATGTACTCAAAGGTGCGAAAAAAGCGGGCTGACATCAAAAGAGGTGCGTTTTTCTGAGGGAAAGGTCATTATAGTATCGAACTGCTTCTAGCTGTTCGATACTATAATGACTTAACAATCGCAATGACGAGTTTGGCAGAATTACGGGCAGCTGTCGGGTAAAACTTGTCGTAGGCAATGTGCGCTTCGGCATCGGCGCGGTCGCTCAGGCTGCGGATAATGAGGTGAGGTACCTGAATCTGGTAGCAGACCTGTGCAATGGCTGCTCCCTCCATCTCGGTGGCGTCGGCTCCGAAGTCGGCTCGCAGGCTGCTCACTTTACTAGGGGAGGCCACAAACACATCGCCCGTAACAACCGTACCGGTCATCACCTTCACCGGTCGATCCGAAACCCCGCCCGATGCCAGCGGAATACCTTCCAGCGCAACGGTCTTGACAACCCGTTCGGCCAACCGCATCAGTGTGGTATCGGCAGGGAAAAAGGCCGGATTAAACTGCTTGGTAATCGCGTTCCGCGTCTGCCGGGTCGGCTTGTTTTTGTCCGTGATGGCCCCGTAATCATGGTGAGCCGTTTGTCCGGCAATCACAATATCACCGGGTTGCAGGTCGGGGTTTGTGCCTCCGGCAATGCCCGTGAAGAGAATACGCTGTGGTCGAAAGTGATCCAGCATCAGGGCTGTTGTCATGGCCGCATTTACTTTGCCAATGCCCGTTTCGGCCACCACTACCCGCTGATTGCCGATCTTGCCGGTGGTAAATACAACGCCATCAACGACCACCGTTTTAGGCTTGATCAGGGTCTCTTTGACCAGTGCTACTTCCGCCCCGAATGCTCCCAATAAACCCGTTATCGGACGAGGTTTGTAACGTTGGGCAAAAGCGGCTTGTGCAAGAAGGAAAAAGAGTAGAGTTGTTTTTTTCATTTCAGGGTAAATGAGGGTGATAACTGTTTAATGGTTTTTCTGGTGAGGGCTGATTGATTGTGGTATCGGTTTTGAGAGGCCTCGCTGGTGAGGTCATCAGGCCTGACTCAACAGAGTCTCCTTGACTCCAGGAAGCCTTACTACATGTTCTCAATGACCGCTCGTCAGCGCCAGCACGCAAAAAACATCAACAATCCAGAGACCCAGCGGTACCTCACGGCTTTTGCCAACGGCGACTTTGATGACTGTCCAAAACAGGAAGCCCCAAATGAGCCCCTGCGTGATGGAATAACTGAACGGAATCAGGACCAGCGCCAGAAAAGCCGGGAGGGCATCGTCGAGTTGCCCCCACTCAATGCGCGTAATGGGTTTCATCATAAACGCTCCCACCAGCACCAGGGCCGGAGCCGTAGCAATGGCAGGTATGATGGATAATAATGGAGACAGAAACAGAAACGGTAGAAAACAGCAACCCGCCACAACGGCTGTCAATCCCGTTCGCCCGCCCTGCGCAATTCCTACTGCCGACTCGATGTAGGCTGTGCCCGGACTGGTGCCGAATATCCCCGCCAGCGTGGTGGCCACGGCATCGGTCATCAGGGAACGGTTCAGATTACGAGGTTGTCCGTCTTCGCCCTGCAAGCCACCCGCTTCGGCAACACCCACGAAGGTCGACAGGCTGTCGAACAAATCGGTGAACGCAAAAGCGAAAATAACGGGCCACAGTGACCACGATAACGAACCCAGCAGGTCCAGTTTGCCTAGAAGCGAGAAGTCGGGCGCGGCCAGAACGCCCTGAAAATTGACCAGCGTTTTCTGCCCGAAATTTATGGCCGAGGCATCGCCCCAATACCGTCCAATGGGCCAGGCGGCCAGCGTTGTCAGGATAATGCCGATAATGATGCCGCCCGGCACATCACGTACCACCAGCACGCTCATAAGCAGCAGCCCAAAGACAAACGTAAGAATAATAGGGTCGTTGAAATGGGCAATGCTAACCAGTGTAGCCGGATTGGCCACAATGAACTTGGCGTTCTCGAAGCCAATGAGCGTAACAAAAAGCCCGATTCCCGCCGAGACCGCATAGCGCAGTGGTTGCGGAATAGCCCGTACAATCGCCGACCGGATGTTAAAAATAGAAAGCAGCAGAAAGAGAACGCCCGCCCAGAATACCGCCCCCAGGGCAATTTCGGGCCGGATTCCCATTCCTTTCACGGCTGTAAAGGTGAAAAACGCGTTCATGCCCATGCCCGGAGCCACCACAATTGGGTTACGGGCGTAAAGGCCCATCATAAGGCTGCAAAAGAACGATAGCAAAACAGTCGCCGTCAGGATACCACTAAAGGGTAAACCGGCTTGACTCAATATGGCCGGGTTGACCACAATGATGTACATGGTGGCCAAAAAAGAAGAAATGCCGGCTAATACTTCGGTTCGACGGGAAGTAAACGTAGTTGACAATGGGTTGTCGTTTAGGGTTGATGCGCTAACAACCCACAAACTACAACCCGAACGCCATAAACTCAAGCCGTGGGCAGCAAACTCCCGGCGGCTTCATCGACCCAAACCAGTGCGTTAGGATGCGTTTGCATGATACTGGCAGGCATTTGTTCCGACACCGGGCCATGTAGTGCTTCCTGTAATACAGGCGCTTTTTTCTCGCCACTTACTAACAGAATAACTTCTTTCGCTTCGGTCAGATGGCGCAAACCGAGGGTGATGCCCTGGCTTAGTTCAGTTTGTGTTTCGAAATATTTCTGGCCAACTGTTATTGTGCTTTCAGCTAGGTCGACTACATGACACCCCAGCGTAAACGGCGTTCCCGGCTCGTTGAGGGCGATATGGCCGTTCATGCCCATGCCCACCAGCAGTACATCCAGACCACCCCGCTCGGCAATAACGGCGTCAATGCGGGCGCATTCGGCAGCGAGATCACTCGCTTTGGCGTCGAAAACGTGTACCTGGTCCAGCCGAAGGTTGAGCGGGTTGAAGAGGTCCCGGAATACATAATACGAGCAACTACCGAAGTCGTCCGGCCCAAAACCGACCCATTCGTCAAGCCCTACAAACGTACATTGGCTAATGTCGACGCGGCCTTCTTTCACTAGATCGACAAACCGGTGATAAGTTTCAATGGGTGTATCGCCCGACGCCAGACAGAGCGTCGCGGTGGGTTTCTGGTTGATAATGGCAGCAAGGTGTTCGGCCGTGTGCTGCGAAAGGGTAGGGTGGTCGGGAAATTTCTGGATGGTCATGATAGTAGTTTGGCCGGGCTACGTTGTGGTTATTTTAATTCGCTTGCCCGCACATCGCGGGTCCAGCGTTCAGCTCCTTTCTGGTCGTAAACTTTGATGTTCAGCACTCGATCTTTTAAAGGACCGCTGACACTCAGGATGCCAAAGTTGCGGTCGGTTACCAAAGTGCCGTCTATGTAAGTCGGTAGTTTCAACTCCTCGGCCAGGGGTTTTGCCGGGCCGGAAGTAAGGGGTGAGATGGTCAGGTCGTATAGTGGATAGGTGCCGGGACGATCCAGTTTGTGCAGAATGGAATGATGGCGGTCGCCGGTGAGGAACAGCACTCCCGGAATTTTAGCCTCGGTTATGGCTTTGAACAGCCTATCGCGTTCGGTTCCGTAAATGGCGTAGTTCTCGAAGGATTTTGTGGGATTGACAATCTGCCCACCCGTCACGATAAACTTGAACGTGGCTTTACTGAAGGTCAGCGCATCCAGCAGCCATTGAATCTGTTTCTCCGAAAAATACGCTTTGCTAGGGCCATCGGGCATTTTGTCAGGTGCCCGGAAGGTACGGTCGTCGAGCATAAAAAACTGGCAGTCGTTCCATTCGAAGGTACCGGCGCAGCTTTCAGGGAAGATGAAATTCGGATTGGCCCAGAAGAGTTTGAAGGCATCGAGGGTTACTTCTTTGAGCCAGTAGGAGCGATCGGAGTCATCGGGCCCGTAATCATGATCGTCCCAGATGGCGTAATTGTGCGTAGCGGCCAGCAGCGGCTGCATTTCAGGCAACGAACGCGTGTGCGTATACCGGCGCAATACCCCGCTTCGACTGTTCCAGTCTACCTCTCGGGTGTACGTATTGTCGCCGGTCCAGAGCATAAAATCGGGTTTTTGAGCAGCCAGGGCGGTGAAAATCTCGTAGCCCCCACCGTAGGGCGTACCGGGCCGGTCGACATTAGGCTCGTTGACGTAAGTGCAGCTTCCGACGCCGAAGCGAAACATCGGGGGGTCGGTCCGCCATTGCCACAGGCTTTGGGTTTGGAACTTGGTCGGGTAGGGCAGGCTCACCTTCTGGCCCTCTATTAACACGTCGTACGCGTACGTCTTTCCGGGGTCCACCTGATCGGCGAGCAGGTGGGCTGTAAAAGCCGTTTGCCGATTGGTGTATACTTCGTTGGTTAAATGCGTTGTAGTCGATGATGACACCGGAGTGCTCCCCATTGCCGGACTGGCAACTTCGTGATAGCGAATCTGAACACGGGCGGGTTGTTTGGTTTGCACCCAGAGTTTTACCTCGCGCATCTCGGAATAACCGACCATTGGCCCCGACTGAAGCAGGCCGGTCGCGGTCACCGATTTTTGCTTAGTTCGCCCGGCAGCAACCTGCTTTTTAGCCGTCGACTGACCAAAAAGAGCAGCGGGTCCAAAAAGGATAAGGACTAAGAGAAACTGAATTTTGTACATGGGGGAAAGATGGCGTAATTTTGCGATTCGTTCAACGAAGTCATGCAACTAAATAACCGTACTTACCAGATTCAGGGTGTCGATTTACTGGAGATAGCCGACCAATTCGGCCTTCCGTTATACGTCTATGACGCCGACAAAATTATCGAAAAAATCGGCTTGCTCCGGTCTTCATTTGCCGGCGTCAACCTAAAGATAAAATATGCGGCCAAAGCGCTGACAAATATTTCCATTCTGAAGCTGATGCGTCAGCAGGGCGTGGAAATGGATTCGGTATCGGTCAATGAAGCCCGCATGGGGATGCTGGCTGGTTTTGAGCCGGGGCAGATTATGTTTACGCCAAGCGGGGTATCGTTCGATGAAATCCGCGAAGCCGTTTCGCTTGGCTTACAGTTAAACGTCGATAGCCTGCCGTTATTGGAATGGGTTGGCCAAACCTACGGAACGCAGGTCCCCATCAGCATCCGGATTAATCCCCACATCAGCGAAGGCGGCAATATTAAGATTTCAACCGGTCATGCCGACTCGAAGTTTGGTATTTCCATTCTGCAACGCGACCAAATCCGTGCCCTGGTGGAACAATACCAGATTCCGGTAGCGGGCCTGCACATCCATACGGGTTCGGATTTCAAAAATGCCGGTGCCTTCCTACGCGGTGCCGAGGTCCTGTTCGACCTGGCCAGCGATTACCCAAGCCTGTCGTTCATTGATTTTGGCAGCGGTTTCAAGGTGGCCTATAAAGAAGGCGACCATATTACGGATGTTGAAGAACTCGGTCGTCAGGTGTCGGCTGCATTCCAGAACTTCTGTAAGAATTACGGTCGTGACCTCGAACTTTGGTTCGAGCCGGGTAAATTTCTGGTGAGCGAAAGCGGCCATCTGCTGGTGAAAACCAACATCGTTAAAGAGAACCCAACGCGTACGTTCGTAGCGGTCGATTCGGGTTTGAACCACCTCATTCGCCCAATGATGTACGATGCGTATCACGATATTAAAAATATTTCGAATCCACAGACCGCAGGCGACCCGGTAACTGAAAAGACCTACAACGTCGTGGGCTACATCTGCGAAACGGACACCTTTGCTACGGACCGAGTCCTACCGGAAGTAAAACCCGGCGACGTATTGTCTTTTGAGAATGCCGGTGCCTATGGTTTTAGCATGGCCTCTAATTACAACGCCCGTTTCCGACCGGCCGAAGTACTGGTTTACGAAGGAACACCGTACCTGATCCGTCAACGCGAAACGTTCGAGGATCTAGTTCGTGGCCAAGTAGATTTATCAATCTTTAATCAACAGGAAATACTAAATGTATAGTGTATAATGGCAAATGCCAGTTCGCAATAGGCCATTAGACACTATACATTTTACATTATTCATTACAGCAATGGGACGCGCATTTGAATACCGGAAAGCCCGGAAAATGAAACGGTGGGGGCAAATGGCTAAGACCTTCACCCGTATTGGTAAAGATATTGTCATGGCCGTGAAAAGCGGTGGCCCCGACCCTGATAGTAACGGGCGACTGCGGGCTATTATCCAGAATGCCAAGGCGGCCAACATGCCGAAAGAAAACGTTGACCGGGCCATCAAAAAAGCCTCGTCGAAGGAGCAGGAGGACTACAAAGAAATCGTGTACGAAGCGTACGCTCCCCACGGCATAGCGCTAGTGATCGAGACGGCTACCGACAATCATAACCGCACGGTAGCTAACGTTCGGAGTTACCTGAACAAACTTGGTGGTAGCCTGGGCACGCAAGGTATGCTCGACTTTATGTTCGACCGCAAATCGGTATTTCGGATTACGGCCGAAGGTATCGACCAGGAAGAACTCGAACTCGAACTGATCGACGTGGGTGGCGACGAAGTTGAGTTTGACGAAGAAGCCGGCCAGTATGTTATCTACGGCGAGTTCACCGCTTTCGGAAGCATTCAGAAGTTTCTTGAAGAAAAAGGCTACGAAATCAAACAGGCCGAGTTCGAACGGATTCCGAACGACTACAAAGAGCTAACCGATGAGGAGGTTGCCGATGTCGAAAAGCTCATCGAACGGATCGAAGAGGACGACGATGTTCAGATGGTTTATCACAATATGAAATAAAAAAAGGCCGGTTTAACCGGCCTTTTTTTATTTCATTCGATCTATCTCGATCCACTACCTTCTCGGATGATCTGGACCCAGCTTTTGAGGATCTGGGGGGGGGCGTTGCGGTTGAGCAACGCATAGTGCACCGTGGCCTGATAGTAGTACAAACCCGTGGGCAGCTCCTGCCCGTCACTGCTCCGCCCGTCCCA
>NZ_JAPLET010000031.1 GCF_026391055.1 Spirosoma sp.
CAGGGTAACAGCCGTGCCGTACCAGCGCAGCGAATTGCCGGCTCCAGCCGTGGCACTCAGGGGACTCGCCGTAGCCTGCTGGCAGTAGGCCACCGGTGTGGTGACGGCTGGTCTGGCAGGCTTGGCATTGATGATGACATTGATGGTAGCCCGCGGTCCTTCGCAGCCGTTAACTGTCTGGCTCACGTAGTAGTTGGCCGAAGCTGCCGTCGATGGGATCAAGGATGCAACGCTCGTACCACCGGTTGCCACATCGTACCAGTTCAATGTGCCACCAGGGGCGGCAGTAGCCACCAGAGGAACAGCCGTTACATCCTGGCAGTAAGTCACCGGAGTGGGCGAAACTGCCGGAGCAGCCGGTAGCGCAAAAACCGTAAACTTAAGCGGCTCCCGGTCACTCTCACAACCATTCCCATCGGTCTGGCTAACGTAATAAATGGTTATTCCTGCTGTAGTTGTAGGCGGTGTGGGGGCTACTAACGAGAAGGTAGTCGTACTGGCATCGGCGTACCACTTGAGCGTACCCACGGCCGATACCGATGATGCCAGCGAAACAGGGGGCGTATTCTGACAAACATTTAAAGGCGTTACAGTCGGCAGTGCTGGCTTTGCATTGATGGTTACGGTTATCGTCACCTTATCACTTTCACAACCATTATTTGTTTGGCTTACCGAATAATCGAGGCTGCCTGTTGCAGACGATGAGGGCGTAGGTGCACCTGCAAGTACATTGCCAGTCGGGCCATACCAATTTAATGTACCACCGCTGCCCGACAAAGTAGCCGACAAGGGTAAGGTAGCTGCACCCTGGCAATACGTCACGGAGTTTGAACTGACCAACGGAGCTGAAGGGCGAGCCAAAACCGTAACCGTCATACTCTGACGAGTACTCTCACAATTGTTTACGAGCTGACTGGCATAATAAGTAGTTGCCCCTGGTGTGGTGGTTGATGGAGTAATTGCACTGTAAGACTGGTTATCCAAAGCAGATGTGTACCAAAGTACCGTTCCGCCGGGAGAAGCGGTAGCCGATAAGGGGACTGCCGAAGTACCCGTACAATAAGTAATGTTCGAGACCGATGGGGGCGTTGGAATCGCATTGATCGTAAAGACCGGACTTTTAGGGCTGATCGCCGTGGAGGTTGTCGGCGACGTGATTAATTGCTTGATCCGGACCGTATACGAGCCACCGATGGTATTGCTGGGAATGATGGCATCGATTGTCCCACTGATATTATTTGTGGTGATCTGAGTTAACTGAGTTGAATCGGCGGCTCCGCTTCTGTATAAGAACAGGGTAAGCGTTTTTGAGCCACTTGACGCCGTTGAGTAAGAAGCCGTGATTTGGGCACCGGCACAAACAGGGGTAGGCGAAACCGAAACAATTGTAACCTGCCCCTGTGAAGGCTTACTTATACATAGTAAACTAATTAGCAGGAGGATAAAGATACGTACAGGTAAAGCCATGAAATGCAGGGTTGATAGGTTATGGGCAACAGGGAGATAGCAGGATAAAGCAGAAAGGCTATAAAACCTGCATATATATCCCTGTAAAGACCGAAAAGTCAAGCTGTTTCAAACAGATGGTAGCGATAATCTGCTTTTGAGGAAGCCAAAGCACAAACGAAAGCCTTTTACCTACAGACAAGGTAGTCTATTTGCCTGATCGGACACTTACCGCCTACTACCTCCCCGACTGGCAACGGGCCTAAGCCTGGCCATCGGTTAAAAAGGCGGAAAGAATGCTTGATTGAAATTAACTATACCGTTTGTTTGAAAAGGTACCATCCTCATTTTCATACCACTTGCCATTTATATTCTAATCTCTAGTTTTGGACTTCTACATGTAAAAATCCGAAACTATTATGTTTGAATTCGAAATTGGTGGTAACGAAATCAAGCCGGAAGCTTCTGAAGGGATTGCTCAAATTCCGTTTAACAGAACTTTACTGGCGCAGAAATTAACGCAGCAGGACCCGATTAACCCGGAAGTTGTATACGGGCTCAAAACGGTAGCCGACGTCTTTGCAAAATTCGAACCCAACGTAGAAGTTGAGTTTGAAGCGCTTGACGGCATGCCAGCAAAGGAAGTCCTTAAGTTCCGGAGTGTAGCCGACTTTCGGGCCAAAGATATGGTCATGAACAGCCCCTTCCTCCGGTCGCAGGACGCCCAGTATAAGGAGTATGCTCAAATCAACGATCGGTTGAAGAGTCACCGTATTCTCCAAACAGCTCTTAATCAGCCCGAAGCCAAAGCCGCAATGATTCAGACGCTTCAGGCCCTGATTGCCGAGCTGGAAGCCAATGAAGAAGCAACAGCCGCCTAAGTCTACATCTAAAAAAATCTTTCACCTTTTTTGCCAAAGATCTTCCTAGCATATGGAGAGCGAATCACTTAACCCGCAGCCGGAACTGGATGCAAGACCCTCAGTAGCCGTTGCCACTGGTGAATTACCCGGAATAAACGTTTTGCAGGCCTTTGGTGGCTACGCCTTTTTGGAAACATTCCTGGAAGGATCGCAAAACCTCAACCCAAGCCGTAAGGCCCGCAAAAAAATCTACCTCAGCGACCCTACCAAAGCCACGGATCGGGCCATTCTGAAAGAAAAACTTAAACTATGGGTCGACGTTCTGAGCTCCTCAGATAATCAGAACGAGATGCAGGACACTGCCAGAACAAAAGCCGAAGAAGTGGAGGCCAGCCTGAACAAAAACCTGCTGAAAGCTCTGACCGCCACACACGATCTCGAAGTTAGCTACCGTGCCCTCTCCCTTTTCTTTAAAAATGCGGAAGCGGATAAACTATCGAATGTTACGGTCGTAAATGCCAGCTTCGATCAACTAACCGACCTCGACAACTCGCGCGTTATCGACTATATTGCCGATGAGTTGAAGCAAAACTATGACCGCCTTGATTTGCGCCAGAACTATTCGCTGCTGGTTGTACCGGGCTTCATGGGCTCAAATGCCGTTCTGGAAAAATGGGCTAAAATTGCCCATGCCAACAAGGTCATGCTCTTTACCGACTTTGCGGATCTGGAAGGCCCCGACGATGTAATCGACTTATTCAGTACGGCCGATATGACAGGTGCCGAACTGTTCAGGTCCAATGTCATCATGACCTGTAACTGGGCGTTGGGCCGGGAGAAACTGGAGACCGTTGGTGAAACAGAAGACCTGTATGTTCCACCCTCCGCAGCCCTTGCCGGTAAAGTTTACTACACCCTGATGTCGCAGGTGACGGCGGGTAAGAAACACGGTGGTATGAACGAGGTAACGGGTGTACGGTTTCAGCTTCGAAAAAGCGAACTATCAGCGCTCGAACGGCTCAACCTCGTGCCGATGGTGTATGAATACAGCCGCGTGATGGCCTTTGGTGGTAAAACCCTCTTCAACGGCGATAACCTGGGGTTGCAAACTTACTCTGTAGTGCGGGTATTCGATCACATCACCAAAGTGCTGTTCGACTTTCTCAACCGACGGGCGTTTGAAAACTGGAATACGTTGATCGAAGCTGACTTACGCCGTCAAATCGCTAACTACCTGGACAGCATCAAAGGGCCGAACAAACTGCTGGATCAGTTCAAGATTGTTCGGCTTGAGCGCGACAGCAAGCAAAAAGACCGCATTTATCTCGACATTCGGCTAACACCTTATTTCCCGGCCAAGAGCTTCGTTATCCGGCTCGACGGACGCCGGGGCGATGATGTTGAAAGCCCGGAATGGGTATCAGACTATGCGGAAGTATAACCGCCCTGTCAACTGACTATTCCTAACATTTCAACTTTTTCAATTTACATCTATGCCGTATTCAAGTAAAATAAAACTAGGCGAAGAGACATTCGATATTCTTGGAGGAGATATTGGCTTTTCCAGATCTGTTGACGTCAAAGGAAGACCTTCCAGCCACGTTATGGGCGGCCAATTCTCATTTACGGTAGAAGTCACCGATAAATCAGCCTTGGTTGAGCAAATGGTTAATTCGCAGAACAAGCCCTTTGATAAAGGTTCATTAGAATTCACGGATGCCGGTGATGATGGTGTGACTCGTAAGATAGAGTTTGAGAACGCTTATATTGTCAACTACAGTGAATCGTTCTCGGCAGCAGGTGCCGCGTATACCTGTTCGCTCACCTTGTCAGCGGAGAAAATCACGATCCAGACCGCGGTATTGGATCAGCGGTGGCCCGTGAAGAAATAAGTACTACCTTTTAATTAGACACAAACATGGCAGATGCAGCGAATGTAGGGTTTACCTCAACCCTGACAATTGGTACTGATAAGTTTGATGTTCTCAGTTTCGGAACATCTTTCTCGCGAGATTTCGATCAAAAAGGCCGCCCTTCTTCGGCTGTTCGGGCAGGTGATATGTCGCTATCCATTGAAATCACGCAAAACGAGAAATTGATCGATACCATGATCAATGCCCAAAATAAATCGATTGATGGGAAGATCGAGTTTTGGCAGTCTGGTAAAGACGGCACTTTCCGTACGGTCGACTTCAAAAATGGCTACATCACGAGCTACAAAGAAGGCTTTCAACCGGCAGGGTCCAGCAATTTCATGGCGGATATTTCCATCACGGCGGAGAAAATAACCATTGGTGCCGCCGTTTACGACGCAAGCTGGCCAATAAACAGCTAACTAACAGGTAATCGGCAACGAACTAATTGCTGATTACCTGTTAGCTCTTCATGCTTCCAATTTTGCCCAAATCAGGATTAGTCCCTCGCTGGCTCTTGCACAGCCTGGTAACGCCCGATTTGGGCAAAGGCGGTTAAGCAGAACGCCGGAACATCGCCAGGCCGTAATCCATTAACGACTAAACACAGGTAAATCGGCGCTCGCCTATTCATGGACATTTTTGCAATTTCGTTAAACAGTGCCACCATTAACCGGGAAATCGCCTGGCTGGAAACAGTTATAGACACCCGGCTCAAGCTTTATTTCCAGACGGAATGCGATTACCAGTCCATCGAAGAAATCCCGCTACCCGACCTCAACAAGGACGATTCGCCGTATGCCCGGCTAGTACAGGAACATGAACTAAATGCCATTGATCGGCTGGTACTGATACTAACGCTTTCCCCGCACATCCGGCCGCAGCTGCTCGATTACTTTTTTGTTCAGAATACTGCCTATAACCGGGGGTTTACAGAGTTTGGGGGCATAAAAGGCAAGAACCACAGCGGATTTCTGCCCACCGGCGAAACAGCCCTTTTTCTGTTAACCGGCGATGATACCAACCGGCGCATTTTGCTGCAAACACATTTGCTGCACGAATCTGTCCTCTTCCGAAAAAACATAGTTCGGCTGGAAGTAGCCGAATCGGATGAACCTGCCCTGAGTGCTTCGCTGGTGCTGCTGCCCGACTATGTAGCGTACCTGACCACTGGCGAATTGAGTAAACCCAATTTCAGCCCCGATTTTCCGGCTAGTCTGGTAAAAACGCCCATGGATTGGGATGACCTCGTGGTCGATTATCAGGTTATGACCGAGGTTATGGAAATCAAAGCCTGGATTGAGCACGCCGATGAACTTCTGGGAAATGCTCATCTAAAAAAATACCTGAAGCCGGGCTACCGGGCGCTGTTTTACGGCCCCCCTGGAACCGGCAAAACACTGACCGCCAGCCTGCTGGGCCGCTCTACCGGCCTCGACGTGTATAAAATAGACCTGTCGATGATGGTGTCCAAATACATTGGTGAGACTGAGAAAAACCTCGGACGGGTTTTCGATATGGCCCAGAACCGGCAATGGATCTTATTTTTCGACGAGGCCGATGCCTTGTTTGGCAAACGAACCAGCACCAACACCTCCAACGACCGCCATGCCAACCAGGAGGTAGCGTATCTGCTCCAGCGAATTGAGGATTTTCCGGGCATTGTCATCCTGGCAACCAACCTAAAAGAAAACATTGACGAAGCCTTCGCCCGGCGTTTTCAGTCCATCATTCACTTCCCCGCTCCTAACGTGACCAAACGCGCACAGCTATGGAAGCAGGCCTTTGCCGGGCCTTATGAACTGGCCAAAGATGTTGACTTCGATAGCCTGGCTGAAAAATACAGCATTGCCGGGGGGGCTATCATTAACGTACTGCGGTATTGTGTGCTCTCAGCCGTTCAGAATAAACGGCCTATCCGTAAGGATGATATTCTGACGGGCATGAAGAAAGAATACTACAAAGAAGGAAAAACGCTGGAAGAAGTGGAAAAGAGTACAAAAAAAGGGTATTAGTCAACCCATATGAGTTTACATTTAAATATCCACAACAATAACACTAGCAAACTGCTCATATTCAGAAATTTAGCACTAAATTAGTTACATAAAAACCCGATGGCATCGGTAACGTTATTAAGGATCAACTAACCACTGAAAGACTGAAACGTTTATGAAAATCTCAGCTCAACGGAATAAAGAAAACAGTATCGTCACAGCCACTACGACGAACAGCCTGCACAACTTTAGCTTCCCTGGAAACAATCGACCCGAAGCGTCTTTACAGCGTAAAATTCAGAGCCAGAGTGACACAAGTCTGGCAGTTGTCCAAGCCCGGCTAGTGCAGAACAGGGTAAACACCAGCCCCCAGGTTAAGCAGTTGAAAGCGATACAAGTGAAGGCAGCTAATTTCCGGACAGGACAGGGCACTGGCGTGGTTCAGCAAATAAAAGATACTGATGGGAAAAAGTTAACAACCAAACAGTTCTGGAATAAATATAAGTCAAAGTTCCAGGGCACTGGGGTTGGTTATACTGATATTGAATATGACCTGGACGAAAATGGGTGGCATGACTCCACAGTCAAAAAATTCCTTGTGCATCATGAACTCATAGAAGACGATTCGAGGTCAAACGGAGACGACTCCACTTATAAAGGTGCACGAGTGGTAGGAGATTCTGGTGCATTGGCGAGGGGCCGTTATAATAGAAGTAAGAAGAAGAGCCTTCTTGCGTTCGCCAAATGGAAACTGAACAGAGAAGCTCAACACCTCATTCCAGCTTCTTTACATCGTACACATCCTGCCTTGAAAAACATTGTGGACATCCCGGAAAATGGAATGATGTTGCCCGCAACGTATCATAAAACCAATAAGAAACCAACCCATCGCCGACCCAACCAGTATGACCATAAACCTTACACAAAAAATGTCGGGACATTACTGGGTGGTGTAAAAAAGAGGCTAACCAAAAAAGCGCTCGATCAAAAAGAATTAAAATTGATTATGAACGCCCTGCGGGCAGTTAATAAGAATAATAGCTATAAGTATATAGACGATATTCCCTATTCTGTATTCAAGATGGAATGGAATAACCAGAACAGCACGCTAACGCTCTAATTGTAAGGGTTGTGCTTTGGTTTTGTTTGGCGTTAAGGCTACTAGGTTTTACTCTTTCTCTAACTAATTTTAACGAATCTACTTCATGAGAATACAAAAAAAACATGATGCTGATGATCGGCACCGAGCCCAGGCTCATTCCGTTAGCAGTAAGGGAAAAGATCCCTTAGTGGCCCCTTTGGGTTTATTACCGCCTGTACAACGCCTGATAACCAAGCAGCCAGCGAGTAAAGATAAGTTCTCCGGTCGCGACATGGCGAGCACGTTTCAATTCAAAATGGCAGTCATTCAACAGCAACCTAAACCTGTTGTTACGGGCACCAGCAAAGATTCTGCTAAGCTCAAAAATATTGTAAATGCACTCTTTAAGGCCGCTCCAGTGGGTGGTGCAGCCATTGGTGACGGCAGCGCACTGGCGGCATGCACGCATGAGAAAAACGGGGGTGCTAAAGTTGGCGGTGCCGATCACCAGATTAAATGCACCGATGTACTCAATGGAATAAACAAACTGATCACACGAAGCAAGAATGCAAAAGTAATGCGGAGTGGTTCGCAATTAAGCGCCGAGGACCTAATTATCGCTACTAAACTCAAAGCAGACTTATCAGCTGCATTAGATGGCACCTATACTGGCTAAAACTATGGCTTATACACAGGAAAATTGCATGGATGAAGTACTCAAAGCAGTTCCGGGCTTTCAGGAACGCTGGCAAGAGCATGTAGACTATTGGGAAGGTGAACCTGCTGGTCTTGTTCTCGACATGATCGAATTGGCCGCTTACACAAACGAACAACTGGAGAATAAGGAAAATAACGACCTTGAAGCTATTTTTCAGCTCATGGAAAACATGCTTAATACGGGCAGCGACGAAGTAAAGAATGCAGTTGCAACAGGCTTTCTGGAGTCTGTTATCAATCCTGTTACGGCAGATACTGAATATCTGCCTTTATTAACCACTCTGCTGGGCGAAAAATCACGGGCTTATTGCCGAGAGTGGCTTAGCTTTTCTGGGGCACAACTACCTGACCTGTCCGCTTAATTAGCTTGCGTATACGTCTGATTCGGCGAAATACTTCCCGGCCGCCAGCTGCTTTCTGACGGTCTGGTTTTTTGGCTAATCAGAATGATTTGAAAAATACTGAAGTAGTGGTAGCTTAACTTGCGTGACTCAATCTTTAGAGATTGATGTTACGCAAGATGGTTTTAAACGATAGCATACTGAACAAGTCGAACAAAAACTCCGTCATTCACTTTACACCGCATATCTTTGGCCTGTATGCCGGCTATTTATAAATTAATCGAGGGCATACTTATCTTATGAGAACTCAGACATACTGATGTTTGCTACCGGTAAGTCTAAGAATCCAAAAAGCAGTTAACTACAACGCGGGAGTGACCGGTCGAAGTGTAATTACTTGTTTTATCCATTTTGCCCAACGTTAAATTGGATCCTATACATATATCGGCAAAAAATCATTTTGCGCTACTAATATCTTACCCTTTGCGAGCCTCTAAGAAAGCTTAACTCGCTTAAAAGTTAGTCCAATCTGGTATCTAAAGTGACCTAACTTCAATATATTATATTGAAGTTGCCCGATTTCTGTAAGCAACCCAATGGTCTTTAACCTTATCAGAGGTAACCTTTAGCAACCAATTTTTCACGTCAGATGCCTTATATGCGTCAGCATCCTTAACGGAGAATCCTTGACCTTTACACACTCCCTCCCGAATATCAAGGTAAACCATTCTTCCACTTGAAGGCAACAACTTTGTACTCCAATAACTCCCGTCATCGAAAGAGATATGTTCAAATATTGCTCCCCCTTGGCTTAATTGTCCTTTCTCATATCCAGTAAATAAATCCACACTTCTTTACACATTATCAAAAGCCGCATTGGACAATCGACGGGCATGTATAGCAGACCGAAGGTGATTTTTCATGGTCGGTACATCCGGAGCATTTCCTTCGTAATGCGTAGCAACGGCCGCCAGTATGGACTGGAGTTTGGGGTCGTCATTCTCCAGCAGCTCACCCATTGCACTGGCACTGACGTTAGGGCCAAAAATGCTGTCTTTGGTAATAACAGCTCCACCCCGAAATTTTTCATCGTACATCAGTTCGTGCGACGGCACCTGATCTTCATTAAACCACATGTGTGTTTTGGTACGATCGGCCGGTAAAAAAGCCCGTATTACATGATTGGTCATTTTATTCTCCACCATAAACTTTTTGGGACCAAGGAACACACCTTTCTTTTCATCACCGGCAAATTCCCCACCCAGCATTGACATTCCACCCACGTCATGGCCGAGAATTTTTTGTCTATCGGTGTAATTTAGCAACCCGGTCTGGTCGATAGAATTCAGATTATCGGCATGCGTTTTATGGTAATAGCGTGACTTTTCGTAGGCGGTGGCAAATTCTTCTACCGGATCAATAAGGGGTTGAATATGTACCGGTCCATTTTGCGCTGCCCGGTTGGCGCGCTTGTTGTTAACGTAGGCCTTGCGAATTCCAAGCGTGATTACGTTCAGGAACCGTTTCTTGTGCTTGTTTCGCTGGGCAACCTGCCGCAATCCACCAACAGCCTGCCGGGCCATACGCTGAATCGCGGTGGCCTTACCAATCTGGCTACTGTTACGGATTGTGTCCGCTATTTTCCGTTGAGTGATGGACCCATTCGGAATAAGTATTTTCGTCGCTTGCCGCTGTACAAGCTGACTGGCGCTGGCCCGGTAGTTTGTCAGGTAAGACGATGGATGCGATTGCCTGTTCATTTCCTTGTTTAGTTATAGATACCCGCAACTTGTCGAACGTTCTAACCTAGGCTGGCCTGCGCGCCCATAACGTCTGCTTCGCGCTCCAGCTGTATATTATCGTTTACGGCTACACCATTTACCTCAGTAGTTGGGCGTACCCGACCCTGCTTTTGCTGCACAATATGCCAGGCTTCGTGCGCCAGATGCCGCTCCTGACCAGGACCCAGATATATATCGGTTCCCTGAGCATAGGCCAGCGCACTTACCTGAGCCGGTTTCTGTGAGTTATAATGCACCTGTACGTCATTCAGCGAAATACCGGAAACCTTCTCCATAGACTGCCTTAGGTTATCGGGTAAGCCTTTACGCTGTATGATCCCCGCTTTCAGTTGAGCTATCTTTTTGAGTTGCTGCAACTGACGGGGACTATCATTAATCCAGACTTGCTGCTGTCCGCCAGCAGACGTAGTGCTTTGTGATGGAGCAATAGTCCGATCGGCAAGTGATGTTCGCAAACTAGGGTTGTATGCCATATACAGTAAGTAGCGCAGCGCTACACAAAATCTTATGAATTAACGTGTTAAGCATAAAGCTACGAATTTCATCCGTTATGTTGAGCGTCCCTCAGTCATACTAAAACTTAGTTTGACAAACGACCCACTATTTTATGCCTTATCAATAATTCCTTTCCATCAGTAGTGTCTCATTACTACCGGTGCGCGTGCATCCCAAATGCGGTTACCGTCTCCCTTGGTAATTACTTTATCGTCTGGAAGGAGCGCTTTGCGCTATTTATCAAGTACTCACCCATTGCCCCACGAAAAGCAACCTGGCGTATATCTGTCAATTCAGGTGGTCGCTGAGGGCCAATTACTAAAGAGTGATCACTTCCTCCAGCGTTGGCATTTGTGTACTCGCTCCAGGTCATGTTTGCCTCTTCGTCGATGGAGACGGATCTTTCCTTATCGTCGGGAAAAAGCAGAACTTTACCCTTTTTATTGATGGCATTCATCATGTCAATAGCCTCTTCTTCAGACATTCCCTGCGGATAGCCATTGCTAGCCTGTAGCATATGCCTTAAGAATGCGGCCTGTTCATCGGTATCGACCAGCTTTCTCAGATCTGCATTTTTGAATCTGAACCGCACAACGTGTTTAGGGGATTTTCCGGTCTCTGCGTTCCCCCACTTCTTACTAACTTCCACTTGCGGTGCCGTTTCATGGCCAGTAGTTGTATAGAAGCCAGTACCAAATTCGCCGGGGTTACTCCCATAGTTAGGATCAACCCGCTTATAGTTTAGGTTTGATGAGTCAAAGGTCACATGTGTCAAGTCCGTTTCGTCAGTAGCCACCAAATCGTTGGGAACCTGATGCGCTGTACTTTTCCCCACTCCCCAATTCTCTAATGTACCGGGCTGGTCAATACTTAGCTTACCCGGAATAGCAGCAGTACCCTTTACCATTCTCCCTTCTTTTTCACGATAATATGAGACAAAGGGGCGATAATCGGCTTCTCTATTTTCTAAATACTTTACGAAATCCTTCGGAGATTTGAACCCAAGATTATCTATATCAATTTCCTCAGCATTAGTAGCCAAGATCGTCAGCATAGTTAATAAGTCCCCTTTTTCAGCGGGAATATGCCTGCGAAGAGCCGTCAACTTCTCTTCGCTGAGTGGCTTTTTATCCTTAAAGAATTTAGCCTGAAGAACGGGCATCTTGCCTTTCTTTTGCAGCTGAACCCCGCCCGATGCTGTCGGTAAACCATAGGATGCGCTTATTTTTTTAAACTGCAGCAACTGCCGGGGACTGTCATTAATCCATGCCTGTTGGCGGGCGCCAGCATCCGTGGTACCTTGTGATGCAGCGGCAGCGCGATCAGCAGATGAAGTTCGTAAACTACGGTTATATGCCATTGGCTATGGCCTCTTTGATGGTAAGTAAACCTTGTGCATCAACCACCCTGACAAAAGAGAAGAAGAATTCTACAAAGTTTACAGACTGCTCTACAGAAAAGCAATTATTTCGAACAAACGGCGTAAATTTTACACATTATCAATAATTTACGCCATCTTACTGGCTACGTCTGTTACTGCTTTATGGATTCTATTGCGAGTGCGTCTCCGGAGAGTTATCGATCACCGATCAATCTTGTAGACATACGCAACCTCCTCACCCAAATCACAACACTCGAAGCCGAAAAAGTCAGCACTCAATCCCTTATTGAGTCATATTACCGGCGTTTGCATCATCAACTCGGCGATTTGCTGAGCGAAATTGCCCACTTGCAGAACCAAATTGCTGCCCGGCGAGCCAGTAAAACACGCCGTCGGAGCGATGTAGAAGCAGCTCGCCACGCCCACGCCCGCTTTGAACAAACACAGCGCACGATACAGGAAGCCCTGGCAAACGCTCCTACCGCGCCGGATACAATTGCCGATGAAACCGAACTTCGGAAACTGTACCGAAAGGCCGTTGCCCAGGCCCATCCCGACCGTTTTTTTAAGGAACCCGACAAACAGAAGCTAGCTACGGCCTTTATGGCCCAACTCAACGAGGCTTACGAACGGAAAGATCTGAATGTTGTACGTCAACTGGGGCAACAACTTCAGGACGGCTTGCTCTTTCTGGACGAAAACAGCCTGACCCATACCCCCAAAGCCCTTCAACAACTGGTTGAGCGGCTTACCCAACGCAAACAGGCACTTGAAGTCGACATCCAGATTCTCCAGCAACAGGAAGGTTATAAAATCATGTCGCAGAGCCCTCCAGAGCAAGTCGCTCACTTCAACCAGCTGCAAAAAAACTTGCAGGAACACCTCGCTATATTGGCGCAGTCGCTGCATACAATGTAGCTTTGGTTGTTCATTGCTACGGTCCCTATGTCGAACCTGTTACCTATCAATCCGTTTACATTGCCACTCCCGGCGCTACAGGCAACCTTGCAACAGGCCCTTCAAAAGCCTGTGAAAGATCGCCCATACACGGCTCAGATCATGCGGCAAAACCCAACGGCGTTTTTGTTTCTCATCGACCAGTCTGGTTCGATGGACGAACTGACCACCTACCGGGAACAAACGGTAAGCAAAGCCGAGGCCGTGGCACAAATCATCAACCAAACCCTCTGTGAACTTCTTCTCCGCTGCCAGAAAGGCGACGAAATCCGGCATTATTACGATGTAGCACTCATTGGCTATGGTGGGCAAAGCAGCCAACAAGCCAACCTGCTATGGTCGGGAACTATGGATGGCAAAGCGTTCCTTAGCCCGGCCGAACTGGCCCAGGCCACCATCCGGGTCGATGAATTTGCTACGCAGCGGACCATCCGGGGCCGAACGATTGCCGTTACCGAAAGACGGCCGGTCTGGATAGAGCCGGTACACCGGCACCGCACACCCATGAAAAGTGCCCTCTTGCTGGCCGAATCGCTCGTGCAGCAATGGCTGGCAGCTCATGCCGGTAAAGATGTGTACCCGCCCACCATTCTGAACATCACAGATGGCGTTGCCACCGATGGCACCGACGAGGACTTGCTAGCGTGCAGCGAGCGCGTCCGGCAACTCCACACGCTCGATGGTCATGTGCTGCTGATGAATATTCACATTGCTCCCGAGCGTGGGAAAGCGGTACTTTTTCCCTCCAATGCCAGTGAACTCGGCAACGACCCCTACGCCCGGCTGCTCTATGACATGTCGAGTGAGATGCCGCCACCGTATCATACCGATATAGCTTCCCTTTTTGACCTCGACCAGCGGCCGCTCTACGTGGGTATGTGCAGTAACGCAAATATGGATGCACTGGTCAAATTTATGAACATTGGCACCCCCACCCAGAGTAATCAACACTTTTCGCACCATATGCGGCCCGACTCATGACGACCAGATACGCATCGGTAGGCAAAGAATTCCCTTTTTTTGCCGAGAACGAAGACGCCTGGCGGGTCGATCCGGATACCGGCATCTGGTCGGTGGCAGATGGCGCGGGCGGCACGGGGCTTTACGCGGGCGAGTGGGCCAGGTTTCTGGTCGAGCAGGTTCCGGCTGAGCCGTTCAAAACAGTTGAAGAAGTTACCGAATGGCTGAGTAACCACTGGGGCCGTTTCTTCGACAAATATCAGGCGCGGGCCGCAGTCAATTACCTGACCGAATTAAAGTTTATGAGCGAAGGGTCGGGGGCAACGCTGGCCACGCTGCATCGACGGGCATCAGGGCTGCACTGGTCGGTGTACGGCGATGCCCTTGTGCTGTGTTTCAACCCGGCCACGAGCCAACTCATGGCTTCCAACCCGGCACTGAGTCAGTTTGCAGAAGCTCCATATTTACTAAACTGGCAATTTCCGTGCGTGGCAGCAGGTTTCCGAAACGGTTGCTGGCCCAGCGATCCCGGCCTACAGCTGACGCTCTGCACCGATACCTTGGGGCAATATTTGCTCATGGCGTATCAGGCGTTGCAGGGCGACCACCGCGAACTGGCGGCATTGAGTCAGTTACCCACGGCTCTGGGCAACCGGGCTTCGGCTCACCAACGGTTCTGGCAGCCCGGAGCCGGTAGCTTTTTGGCTCAGGTTTGGGAACCACTCTGGCAGGCGTTGGCGTCGCCGGATACGTTCCTGCACTATACCCAGTCTTTACGTGCCAACGAGCTGCTTGGTGTCGATGATTATACCTGTATTCTGATTGCCTATTAGAAGCTGTCACCTATGTTCCCTTCCATCAGCGAATACATACAATCCATCGAGTTAGCTACCGAAACACTGAGTCGGCTCAATTACCTGATTCCGGTCAGGAAAGCCGATGATCAGCTTTATTTCAGCAGTGGAAACTTTGCTGTTGTCTTTCGCATGAACGATCCGCAAACGGGAAAACAAATGGCGCTGCGCTGTTTTTTGCGGGATGCCGCCGGACGCCGGGACCGGATAAGGGCCATTGGCCGCTACCTGACCGAAAACCCATCGGACTACCTGATTCCTTTCACGCTGTACCTTAATGAACTCTGGGTCGATACCCGCTTTGGGCAGGAGCATGAATTTGATGTGGTTCTGATGCCTTGGGTCGATGGGCAAACGCTGAGCCAGTATGTGACCGACTGTTGCCGCCAGCAGCAGACGCAGAAGCTTGAACAACTCGCCCATCGGTTCGATGAACTGGTTCGCTGGCTACTCAATCAGCCGTTTGCCCACGGCGATTTAAAAGCAGACAATATCCTGATTCGACCCGATGGCCAACTGGTGCTGATTGATTACGACGGTTGTTTTGTACCCGCGCTTGCCGGAAAGGAAGCCGCCGAAACCGGAACCCTCCCCTACCGGCACCCGGCACGCACGCCCGCCCATTTCGACCGCAACCTGGACGATTTCAGCCTACTGGCTCTTTCTCTGGAACTTCACGCCCTGAGCCGGTTGCCAGCATTACATATGAACACCGACACCCTGCTCCTCACGCTGGATCTTGTTCAGGAGCCATTTCTGACCGACCAATGGAATCTGTTTCGGACATTATCGTCTGCTCCGGTTTCTGCCAGAGCTGGTCTTCTGGAATACGCCATTCATAGCCCGCCCGGACAAATTATGGGCCTTTTGGAGTTGCTGCCTACATCAAAATCGGCACCAGTGGCCGCACCTGTACGGGTAATGTCAACCCAGAATTCCCTTATTCCATACCTTCAGCAGAAACAGTGGGGGTTTGTGAATCAGGCGGGTGAACTTATTGGGTCGGGAGAGTGGGAAAGTGCAGGGCTCTTTTCGGACGGGCTCGCTCCGGTACGAAAACAGGGGAAATGGGGCTTTTGCAATCTGGAAGGTACGCTGGCCATTGATTGCCAGTTTGATGAGGTACGGGAGTTCAGAGCGGGCTTGGCCGTGGTTCGGCAATTGGGTAAATACGGGTTCATCGACACCAAAGGCCAGCTACAAATTCCCTGTATCTACGACGAAGCGGGGCATTTTGCCGAAGGCCGGGCCTGTGTTCGTCAAAGCGCCCTCTACGGTTTCATCGACGAACAGGGCGTACCGGTTATCCCCCCGCAGTTCGACTCTGCCGGACATTTTTCGGAAGGGTTAGCCAACGTAAAAACTGGTGGCTTCTACGGGTTCATTGATGTAAACGGCACGCTACGTATCCCGTTTGAATTACCCTTTGCGCTTACCTTTTCGGAAGGGCTGGCCGCTGTAGAAAAAGATGGCCAGTATGGTTTTATCAATCTGGACGGCAATCTTGTTATTCCCTACCAGTTCGACATGGCGGGCAGTTTCGTTGATGGTCTGGCGTCGGTAAAAAAGGCGAGGAAAATAGGCTTCATCAATCCGCAGGGAGCCCTCGTTATTCCATGCGATTTCGATGAAATTGTGCCCAATATGGTGTTCCCGTTTAGCGAAGGGCTGGCACTTGTCCGAAAAGGCAATTTATTCGGCTATATCAACAAGCAGGGGCAGTTGGTTATTCCGTATCAGTTTACCAATGCCGATAACTTCTCGGAAAGACTGGCCGCCGTTCAGATGGGCGATCAGTGGGGCTACATCGACCAAACGGGCGAACTTGTCATTCCGTACGCGTTTAGCCATGCCTATCGTTTTCACAAGGGGCTGGCGCTGATTCGTAAAAACAATCGACTGCTGTATATTGACCGTACTGGCTTTGTTTACTCAGATCAGCCATAAGTCCAGCCGATTCTTGTTAACCTCCCGAATTAGCGCCTGAACTTCTTCGTTATCGGGCGCATACACCAGAAGTTCATTCAGGAGAGGGGCTGCGGTCGAGAAATCACCCACTAAACAATGGCAAAGGGCAATTTTGTAGTAAACATCCGCCTTTTTGCCATATATGTATACAGAAAGTTCGAAGTAAAGAATGGCTTCCTGATAAAAGTTCAGAGCCACCAGCAGATCGCCCAGATTAGCGGCTAAATCTTCCGTTTCACCCAACGGAAAATACGTGTCCCAGATACGGGGAACGGCAAGCAACAGGTTCCAGCGTTCATTGTCGGTGATAGTAGGCAGGATTTCGAACAAGCGGGGCAACATCTGCTGAAACAGGCGAGCGTCGTAGCCGCTTAGCCGGAGCACACTCAGCGTATCGGCATACGAGAAGGCAGCAAAATGCGGTTCGATCAGTTTTTTCATCATGAAAAAATCATCCGGGCCATAGTCGCCGACAAATCGCTCGTAAGCCTGAAGAGTTTCCTGATAACTGTCGGCATTTACGAGAAAGAGCAGACAGCCTAAATCCAGGTGTTCGTGTTGATGGCGGGGGAAGCGGGCGACTCCTCCCTGGCTTGTACAATACTGCCCAATGGCGTGGTAGTTTACGCTCGTAGAAAAACTGCCATGGGTAACCAATACGGGTTCGGGGTTGTAATCCAGACTACTCACATGATGATCGCCCTTATCGGCCGTCAATAAAATCAGACCTTGCCGGGAAAGTTTCCGCAAGCGCTCAAGACAACGGATACCGGTGTCCGGGAGAAGCAGATGACTGTTTAGAAGTTGTTCGCGGTAAACTTCCAGGAGATCATTAAAAGCAGGATCATCGACATAAACCGGTGTCTGCACTTCTTCGTAATCGTATTGGAGTTCGAGGGCATCAATCAATTCTGCCGGGTGCAAACCGGCGGGGTCTACTGTGGTTGTGAGAGTGAGAAAAGCCCTGGATATTTTCTTTTCTGTAACCCGAAAAAGCGCCTGTGGAATGGTATCAAAAAAGTAATTGGCAATCACGACCAGCGGCTGCGAAAAACTTTGCACCGACAGGGTGAGGCCAGTGTAGCTAAGCGAGAGTTCGTTGCTGCTTTCTACGTCAAAAAGGGTGAAGTCGAGCCAGCCTTTCTCCAGATAGGGTTGCAAACGAGGATGATCCCTCCAGAAATCCAGGCTGGATTCTGTAAAGTCGCTGAGCACGTAGCAGAAAGGGGGAAGCGGAATGGCGCTTTGTTCGTAGTATTTTTCGAAATGTTTGAAAAAGTGGTAGCAAAGCCGGCCGTGTCCGGCACCAAGCTCCAGTACATACACGGTCTCATTGTGTTGCCCTTTAAGAGATAAGTCGCGTAATAACGCCAGTACCAGCTCGGCATAGGTTTTCCCAACTACGGGATTACTGGTGAGGTAGTGGGGTACCTGACCGCTACGCCAGGCATCAATACCGGCACTGGTGAAGTACTCCCGCTGGAGTTGCCAGATTCGACTTTGAGAGAACGGAATTTTCTGTTCGATCAGGTACATTCAGGGAGTTGCTCTGCTCTATGTTTCTTGATGAGAAACCTGGAAGAGAGCCTATTAAAGCTACGAAAAAATGGGGCATTTGGCCGCCGTAGGTTCGGGCAGAAATCACGTATAAGAGCAAATGAAGACCCCTAACCCCGCCGTCTTACCAAGCTTTGAGACTCTTCGTCTTGGCTATATTCGAAATCTTTTCTCCCGTCTTCTCCAGCTTCATTTTTACCTGTGCTGTCATCACGCCATCGAATCCGGCCGAGTTCCTGTCAACGAGTTTTTTGAGCCGCTCCACCGTACTGAGTAGTTCGCCCCAGTTAACCTGGTTGTAGATTTCGTGTACGTTGACTTTGTAAGCTTTGTGCGCTCCCATACCCCCTTTCACCACCGAAAGAACGGCTCCACCACCTCCGGCAGTAGCGCCTACGGCTTCGGCGGCTCCGGCCTCTGCCGCAATCATAAGCCCTCGCGTAAGCCCCTCTTTAGCCCCCACGGCCCCTCCTCCTTTGGCAATTTCCAGCCCGCCTACAACGGCTTTTCCACTCTGACGTCCATGTTCCTGCTGGGCGTTCGACAGTCCATGCTCCGCAACAGCCCGCGCGGCACCAACCCCAACACCTGCTGCGGCCGAACTAACACCAATTGCAATGGCTCCTGCGGCCATGGGGATAGCCGCCAGCCCACCCGTAAGCACAATTCCGCTGATGAGTATCCCCCCAGCTACCAAGCCCAGCGCTATCTGTGCTCCACTCAATGCCGCCAGGCGGTTCCGCCATTTTGCCACGTCTTTCTCATTCCGTTCGAATAGACCGATGAGGCCATCAACTGCGATACACCACGCGGCTATTTCGCCGAATCGCTGCCGCTGCATATCGGCGGGCATACCTCTAAGTGCTCTACCACTACGCGCCCTTCCCTCAACCGCAAAGTCCTTCCGTTCCTCTACGACAGTCAGCTTGTTTTCGGCCGCAGACGGATAGGCTAATCTTGACAGCCGTTTCACTCCTGGCGCATCGAACACCAAAGGATCCGAATTAACAAACTGCGACGAGTCTCCCCAGCTGCCGTCATACGCCCGGGTATACCAGCCCTCCCGGCGATATCCCTTGCCATCTTCTGCTACTGGCTGCCAGTATCTAAGCTCTCTGCCGTCGCCAAACGACTTTTTGGCCGCCCAGTATGCCTGTAACGGTGCCTTGCCAGGCATTGGCGGGAGCGTACCACGCAGGAGCTTTCCGCCTTTAAGCTGGGAAACTGACGCCAGCGCCTTCACACCTCTTACACTAGCCTTCCGCTGTAACCTAACATCACCCAACGAATGACCGGAAAGATTTTCAATACCCGATTTCAGTTGATCGGGCAGGCCAGTATTGCCGCCTTTTTTCTGGACGGGCAGCTGCCCTTTAGCCAAATAGCCGTTCAACTGAGTCGCTTGTCTGGTTTGCAGGGTGTGCTGAATAGCTCTCAACTGCTGGACGTATGGACTATGACTTGCCGTTCGCTGTAGCTTTCGTTGGGCAATGGCTTCTGGTCTATTGTCCTCCAGGTGGCCGCCAGATTGCTGGTTAGATAAACCGGATGCAATAGCCTGACCTTTGCTTATCCGAATTTTGTTGGCGTATGTATTCATTGGTTTGCTTTCGCTCTCGAAAAATTGCCTGTACTGCCCGTATTGGCATTATTACCTTTTCTGGGTGTTCGATTCAACTACTTGCCAAGTAAAGCCAACTAGTGTTAACTTATCACTTGATTTAATAGATTATCTAATCAACACAACAGACATACAAGTATACTGCATTAAGTGAAATATTCAAGCTGCAAAGCAGATATTTAATTTGACCAAATAATTGATATTCAGACGTATATATACATAAGCCAGAACTTAGGGCACATCTCCCCTCATTGCCAATCAGGCTATTGTCAGGCCAGCCTGTTGAACAGTGCAATCCAGCCCTGGATCGTTTCGGGTTGAAGGCGGGCTGTCAGCTTGTCAAACGTTTTAGCCACCTGCCCAGCCAGCGTCAATCGCCAGTCTGGAGTTAATGTGTAGCCATTATCAAGGGCAAATTGCTCCATCTGTCGTACAATGGATTGGTTTGGGAGCAAGATATAATCGAAATCATCGGTTTGCTGGCCGCGGTACATCCGGGAAAAATGCCGGGCGAGATCGGTAGCGGGTAGGAGATCTTCCAGTACTCGTTCGTCTGTTTTACACCCGCTCAGCGTGATCACATGCGAAGGGGAGCCACTATACGATGCCTGAATCAGGGAATTAGCCAGTGCATGGCCCGTAACCGTACCATCGAGCAGCACATATGGCAGTGTACCAACTTGCTGCGCCAGCATCCGCGTTAGTGGTTCAACGCCCTCTGCTCCGCCTACGGGAATAAACAAGAGGTCTTTTGTGGCGGGATGTGCCCCTGTTTGCAACAGGTATGATTTTATGAGTTGTAAATAAATCTGGCTGGCAACATCGTTGACGAGTACCGGCAGACAGGACGTAAGCAGCTGTTCCGACGCTCTTAGGTTCAGCGCGGCCCGAATAGGATAAAACGATTCTTCCGCTTCATGCACCGTTGTCCGGTAATCGTCGGAAATAACTGAGTTACCATCTGATCCTACATATAGCATTTTGAGGTTACTCAACTCCTGGCTACCGATCAGGAAAGGCGAGTGCGTAGTATAAATAAGCTGATTGTTTGGGGAAAGTGAATGCAGAAAGGTCAGCAGGTCCTGCTGGGCAATCGGGTGAAGCGATAAACCCGGCTCATCGAGCAACAGAATACAGTTAGAATGGCCGTTTGCCTGCTCGGCCCGAAAGGTTAAAAAGAAGCTAAAGAACCACTGAAGACCTTTACTGCGACCATCCAGTTCAATCTCTTCCGTACGTTTTTCGTCGCTTACCCAAATCCTGAAATGATTACCATCGGCCTGAAACCGAAAGCGGTAATTGCCCTGCCGCCACCATTCCTGAAAAGCTTTCGTAAGCCGGGCCGATGCCGCCTGAAGAATAACCTCACGCTTCTTTTTGTTTTCCCGTTCCTGATCGACCGTATTTTCGAGCGCCGTTTCCACCACCGTACTGTCGATCCGTCCGTACGAATCGCGGGTGATTACCTTCGTCTGGCTTATCTCCGACCCTAATTCCAGAATTTCTTCAGGCTTCAACTGAACAAAATCGAACAGCACCTTCAGCGTTCTGACTTTAGCCCGCTCTTTGAAGCCCAAATCTTGCCGACTGCTATTCTGAATAACATGTGGCAAGTAAATCTCAGCGTCCAGGTTGCCATAATCCGTGTAATAAACGAAGCGGGGCAGCTGGTCAATTAAGAACCTTTGCTGTTCAGGAGTCAGCACAATACGCTTATTGGTCAGCAAACGGGCAATATTTTCGAGGGGTGTTTTTAGCTGTTCGTCAACAAAGAGCCGGAACGTTTGCCGCCGGGAGTATTTAACAGTTATAAATTCATCCAGTTGAGAGATCAGGTTGTACACATCGTATTCACCCACACTCCCCGACTCCGGCAGGAGCGCAACTAGCCGTTCAATGAATTCGCGCAGGTCCTGTGTAATTTCCTCCTTGTCCCGCGTAATGAGGTCGCTCGTCAGATATTGATCGTAAAAGGCACTCAGTAAAGCATGAATGTACTTGTTCGGGTACTGCCCTAAAAACGAATCCGGAAAATTTACGTCATACCGCCCGTTGTAGTAGCGGGCCACCTCCACAACCGTCACCAGCTCTTTGGTATATCCTAGCTTTGCCACCATCTGAGCCGTAATGGCTTCATCGAGCCTGAAGGTTGCCCGGATAAATGGCTCTTTTCCCGAGTTTGTGTCGAAGGTTACGTATTGTTTGCGGGGGTAATCGGTCAAGGGAACGATCAGTTCGCCGTTCGATGGGTTCAACTTTTGCAGGGCTATCAACAAGTTCGTTTTTCCCGACTCATTGGTACCAACCAAACAGGTACAATCGTTAATACGTATCTCGCCCGAGTCAACGATGGATCTAAAATTAGTAACCCGGAAGGATTGTAATAGAAAGGGCATTAATCAGCTGATTTAGACCCTGAAAGTAAACTATCTTTTACGACTGTTTCAACAAATCGCGCTTTATTACCATCCATCGCCGACGAGAGATCACAATTTCGTCTCCATTAATCAGCCGCACAAACGGCCCCCGGTGTGTTATCAGGACTTTCTGGATAAGATTTCGGTTTACGATGCAATTCTGGTGTACCCGAATAAAGTCGCTCTCGGGTAACTTATTGACGTAGTATTTGATGGTATAGGCCATCATTTGTTTACTGCCGTCGGACCATTGCAACCAGCTGTAGCCACGTACTCCTTTGATAAGAACCAGATCTTTGATGGGCCGGGTCTGCCAACCTAACTTAGTGTCGTTAACCCGAAGAACGCTGACCCTTTCTCTACCCGTTGGGATATCAATGCGATTTTGAGGTGTAAGATCAATCATGATTTGAAAATAGTAATGGGTTAATTCATTGGTAATGATTAATGTACAGAGGCTGTTGACCTATAGATGTACCTAACCTTAATTGACCATTTTTCTTCACTGTTGCCGCCCCACAATGCCCATCTATAACCCCAAATTTCGTATAGAGCCACGCACCGGGTAAAGCCCGAAAATCACATACCGCCCCTACTTGTATACACAGCGCTTCTCATAGTAATTATTAATGCATACAACTAGGCAACACAAGACACATAACTACCTAGAAAGTCAAATTAGTAACCATAATACAAATAAAGGTTACATTATTTAAGACGACAAACCCCTCATTTTGAGTTGATTTACTAACATGCCGTAAGAATTGTGCTTCCGTTTAGAGAAGGTGAATCAACAGTGGGCTACACAAGAAAAAGCACTCGATCTTGATCTATTTTGTGACTCTTGACTGACACAAATATATAGGTGTCATTCCCTTTTTTATATTAAAGAGTTGTCCTTTGTATGGATTAGGTAGTATTATATAGTAAGCGGTAGTCATTTTGCCAATTGTGATCACATATATATCTTATAGAGATAAAGTTTAAAAAAAATTGTAGTCAGAAGTTAATGATCTATTACTTCTGTTCGAGCTTAGGCCCCCTTTACCTACGCCATAAAAACAAAACAAGTGTGTTCCTGTAGCTAATTACAGGAACACACTTGTCAGAAAAAATTAGCTGAATTTAACGCTTGTTAACGTAAGCTACCCGCATCATTGTGTCGTCTTTACCGGCTCAACTCGCCTGCGGGCCGACCTGATAGCGAGTTGGGAGCATTCAGGTGCGCGTCCGGATCAACACCCACCCCCAGCCGATCTACCAGTTCGCCACCCAGCCAGCCGGTAACACCAGCTACGCCAAATGCGATGAACGAACTGATTAAAGCCAGCGTCGATGGCTGGTAGTCGGATTCGTCGGTACGAAGCCACCAGCTTAGCCCGAAAAGAATCAGCACAACTACGTTTCCTAGAGCATGAAACAGCCCAATGCGTTTGGCGCGGGTTCCTGCCGGAATAGCCAGCCAGTCAATGAGGCCCGGCACAGCCGCAACCACACCCCACAGCAAACCGGCCGTTATCATCCAGTAAGCCACTACAGACATGGTTGAGTTATTTTTAAGCAGAAAAGTAATGTCGAAAATAACAGACGTTAACAGTAGACCCAGCGGGAAAACTATTAAAATCTGATGCGCCGGATGACCCGCTAGCTTTGCTCTGCTTTCCATAAGTATCGTTTTTGCGGCTGGCTTTCTGTACCGAACAGCATTTTGCAGTCCAATACAGAGAGCAACCAGGCCGGGCACTTACATAGCGGTCATGATCTGACGCGCTACTTTCAAATGCGTTTTTACCAACGGATGAGCCGCTTTAGCAAGGTTCTTCATGCTGGGGTCCGTTGCTTTCGACTGAACCATCGACATCACGGCGTCGAGTTTCTCATGACCTTTAACACCACTTTCAGTCAGATACAGGCGGTCGAAAGCCATGCCCGATGTGCTTTGCAACTTAGTCAATACAGCCTGCGTTTCCGCGTCGGGGGAGGTGGGCAACGTAACACCTTTGGCCGAAGCAATCTCCTGAAGCTTGGCCGATAAGCCGGTTTGTTCTTCAACTTCTGCCTGTGCCAGTGCTTTTACCTGGTCATTGGTTGCGCTCTGCACCGCCAGTCGGCTAACCTCAAGTTGCATCATACCGCCTTTGGCTACCTGCATCATCAGGTCCTGGTCGGCAGTGGAGAGTTTGGCGGGGGTTGCGGCCACAGCCGAAACGGCAGCCGCTCCTTTCTTGTTCTGGTTGTCGAATGCCGACATGCTTTCGTTGCCGACCTTACTGGTCGACCCGCTGTTCATCGTCGAATTTGTCTGTTGTGCCAACGATACGTTGGTGAGTGTCAGGACCATAAGCAGGCCCATTGCCATTGATTTAGTGTTCATAACGTTTTTTGTTGATATGCTCCGAATAAGGCTGTTATCTACTCCCGGAACGGCCCGTTTATATCGGCTGTTTACGCTTTTCAAGGATAATAAGGTAACGGCAATTCGATCTATGAACTCATGTATGCAAAAATCGCAGCCCGTTAACTACTCTATATGATGGCTAATGCAGCAGGCTGCTCATGATGAATAGCCTCAACAAGTTCATCGGCCGTAACCAGCATAAACCGTCGGTCGTACTGAAAGCCGGTTCTGTCAAGTACAGCCCGGTCTACAGCGATACCCCGGAGCGACTTGATTGGGTAGATCACTAGTTGCGAAACATAAATCATAGATGTTACCTGTACTTGTAAAAACTTCAGGAAAGAGCAGAGACGTTCTACCCTTTCCTGCAAACCGGGCGTTTCTGACCAGGGATGAAAAACAGATCCGATAAATAAGGGAGTGGTATACCTCCGTGTTTAAGTAGGGCAATCAATGATACCGGAAGCGGAAGCCCGAACCCTTAAAAATTTAGTTTTTCAAAGAACAGACTCAAACACAACACCTAATCTGATTATGAATGCGTTACGAAATAAAGTGAGTAACAGAAACCATTCTGGAGGTTAAATAAGTCGTAAACTTTCCGGGTAACGGGTAGTTAAATGGAGTAAACAATGACTAAACCACTCAACACAAAACATTATGGAAGACGAAGATAAAGAAGCCATTATCCGAGCCAAACAGGCCGTTTCGCCCGCCGGTTTAGGTGACCGATCTGATAAATCGACGACATTACCCGGTAATGACTCGCCCGAAGACACACCACTCAGTGGCATGGACATCAGCCCATCCGACCCGGAAGAGGACGATGACGTAGCCACTACTCACCCCAATCGAAATGCCGATGGTAAGGTGGATATTGGCAAGCCGCCTTATAGCTAAACGACATACGGCCTAAAAAAGGCGCTTCCGTACGGAAGCGCCTTTTTTAGGCCGTATGTCAACACCCTCAATGGTAGGAAATAGAGGATTATTATGTTTTCTTTACACCTGCCCAACAATCAAAACAGGGCGGCATAGGCTTTGGGCATGGCTGCCAGAGGTTTAATTCGGATATCACGGTAAAACACTTCGGCTGCTTCACTCTGTAATTGAATCTTACCCCGTCTCATGGGTACGTCCTGCCCATCCGGTTTCGTATAGCGAGAGTCTTTAAGTACCATAACTACGTGGCCATTGACTATGTGCAGGCTTTGTCCCTCGAAGCAAATCAGCTCCAGCGTTGTCCACTCTCCAGCGGGACTTTCGTAATTGGCGGACCGCATACAATATGAATCACTCCCTTTTTTGAAAGTACCAAAGGGTTGTTTTTCATCGGCCACTCGGTTCATAACGCCCTCGGATTGAAACGAACGTATGTCAATAGCGGAGTTGGCCTGACACCAGAAGTCGCCCATGTGTCCTTCCATAATTTGAAATTCCTGGGAAAGCATCCACGAACGCCAGTATTCGGCCCCGGCTTCGCCAATGGAATGATAGAGTATGCCCGAATCGCGCAGTTTAGTTTTGCGGGGTTCATACTTCTGGGTTCCCCATTTGACTTGCAACTTAAGGTGATAATTTTCGTACGACTGGCGGGTGAACAAGCAACCATACTTCTCCCCACTTATTCGTAAGACAGGGCCACCCGGTTCGGTCAATACCGAAAAAACGTGTGTATCATCTTTGTTGTACCCAATCGGCTGGAGAGGAGTACCCGATGCATCTTTTGGTATATTTCCATTATAGTCAAGCTGATGGGCATAGCTGAGGTAGTTTTCCCACTGGGTTAGATCTTTGTCTAACAGAGAGACCCATTCATTATCTTTTTGCCTGGCGGGCAAAAAACTTGTCGCTAATAGACTGACGATTAACAAAGCCACCTGTCTCGTTTGCATCGTATCTTGGTAGGGGTAAATGATTATATAGTTGCAAAACTACAATCACCTATAGGGCCATAAATTGTAAAAATCCATTCTTTGTTGGTAGATTTATTCCCCCGACGAAGGCTTATGAAACGCTACATTCTCCATACTCCCTTTAATATCTACCACTTTGAAGCGACGACCTGGATGCACGCCGTCCATAAGCATACATACTTCGAGATTATTTTTATACTTAAGGGGCATGGCATTCATAATATCAACGGTAATACGTTCGGCTACAGCGAGGGAGATGTGTTTCTGTTAGGGCCGGAGGATTACCATGACTTCGCTATTCAGGAGCCGACCGAGTTCTGCTTCATTCGCTTCCATGAATCGATCCATGAGCATTCAGCAGGAGATAAGGACACTCCCTGGCAGCCAATCATAAAAACCTTGCTGACAACCTCTTCCCAGAGCCGTGGTACTATCGTAGAAGATAAACAGGAGAAGCAAAAACTTCACTATCTGCTGACAGTGCTGGAAGAAGAATATAAACGGGATCAGTCGCCTTATTTTGCCATCATTCGGGACAGCTTGTTACGGAGTATGCTCATGATTCTGGCTCGAAATCTATTTGGTCATTCGCTGGCCAGTTCCCAGACGACCGATTCGGTGGAAGCGATACTGATGTACATTCGGCAACACATCTATCAGCCCGGAAAGCTCACAATTGACCATTTAGCGGACGTATTCCATTATGCGCCCGCTTATATTAGTCTATTCTTCAAGAAGCAGACGGGCGAATCGCTGAAGCAGTACATAATCAAGTATAAAATCAAACTTATTGAAGCCCGTTTACTGTATAGCCCGTTGAATCTGGCCCAAATCGCGGATGAATTCGGCTATACCGATGAAAGTCACCTGTGTAAGCAGTTCAGGAAGTATACCGGTAGTACACCCAGCGATTTCCGAAAAAGGGGCTGACTGCCGATGGGACATATAACTTCGCATACGCTCGGGCTGGTTATAGACCGAGGTGAATAAGACCCGGTCGAAAGCCAGATGTCAGTTTTCGTCAAGCATGACATCGAAAGAATTCCTAATGCAGTAGTGCTGCCTCTGATTCGGCCTGGACCTCAACCGGAGCCTTTATCTGCCTTCTTCCTGTTAATAATACCAGCAGGGCAAGGGTGGAAGAGCCCGCCATTGCCATCACCATCGGTATGGCTGAAGGCACTTCGAACAGGCTCATAATCACCGAGATCAACGTACCCATACCCATTTGCACGGCACCCATCAACGCTGAAGCACTGCCGCCATTTCTGGTAAAGGGAGCTAGTGATAAGGCAGCCGCATTGGGGTTGGTAAAGCCGATGCAACACAGGAAGAGGAATAGAAAGACGAGCGTGATCGGAAGTGTCAGCCAGCCACTCAGCGCTACTGTGAGAAATACCAGAGCAACCAGTACCTGACCAGCCAAGGCAGCAAAGACAACTTGCTCACTCTTGTATTTACGCAACAGTAGGGTGTTAATTTGACTGGAGCCAATGAAGCCAACGGAAAGAAAAGCGAAGATCCAGCCATATTCTTTTCCACTGGTATGAAACACTTCCATAAACAGAATCGGTGAGCCTGAAACATAGGCAAAGAGCCCCGAAAAAGCGATTGCGCCCGTAAAGGCATACGTGTAGAATTGGGGGTCCTTTAACACCTGCCAGAAGTTACGCAAAATGGGACGGGGCTTCAGCGAGATCGATCGATCGGGCACATAACTGGCCGGCAACCACAAGAAAACAGCCAGTAAAATAGCGACTCCCATTCCCATCAGGATAATAAACACGGCTTGCCATCCCCAGGCAGCGGTCACATACCCGCCAACAGTAGGGGCGATCATGGGCGAAGCGCCCACCACCAGCAATAAGAGAGAGAACACCTTGGCGTTATCCTTCACCGGAAACAAGTCCCGCACCATAGCCACCGAGGCCACTGCCGCTGCACAGCTGCCGATGGCTTGTATAACCCGCATCAAGATCAACCCGTCAATACTGGTCGCCAACGCGCAACCGGCTGCGGCCAGGATGTACAAAATCAGCCCGGCGTACAAGGGAGGTTTTCGGCCAAATCGGTCCAGCAAGGGTCCATATAGCAATTGACCCAGTGAAATACCGATAAAATAGCCCGATAAGGACAGGGAAACTTTGGCCGCCGTGGTGTGCAGGTCTTTGGCAATAGCAGGAAAGCCCGGCAGGTACATATCAATGGAGAACGGCCCCAGCGCCGTTAGGCTTCCTAAAATCAGGATTAGAAAGAAATACGTCTTCTTAGACATTAGCAAGTAATGGATGAAAGGTAGTTTAAATGCTACCGACCCGAATGAACCCCCTAACCCGGGAGAAATATCAAAACAGCTTCATTTGGTCAACCTTACCTTAACGACACAAGTTCAAGGCAACCCATTTCGGAGCGTCACCTTTTTGTTAACAAACACTAAGCAGAGTACGCGCCCATCTTTAGCCTATAGGCAGAAATAGAACCCGACGCAGCACGACTGTTGGCCCGTACCAAAGCTGAGACTACTTTACTCATGTCTTCAACAGGCCCCACACGTTTTCATTTTTGTCTAAAAAAACAAATCTACATTCGGTTCTTGATCTCAAACATACTATTCGGTATGTTTGTGAAAAGTTATCGGTCTATGTCTAAAGCGGCTGCAACGCGACAAATAATTCTGCTCAAAGCATTCGACCTGATCTACCGGAATGGGTTTCAGGCTACCAGCATTGACACGATTATCGCCACTACGCAGGTGACGAAGGGCGCTTTTTTTTACCATTTCAGAAATAAGGAAGAAATGGGGGTAGCCCTGATTAACGAAGTGATTAAGCCGACGATGGAAGAAAACTTTGTCAGACGACTGTCTAATTCAAATCACCCCGCCGACGATATCTACGCCCTGATGAAATATCTGCTCCAGGCTTCCCCCGACTTTCAGGTGCAATACGGCTGCCCGGTGGTTAACTTGGTCAATGAAGTAGCCCCTGGCAGCGATTCGCTTCATAAGGCACTATATAGCGTTTTGAGCCAGTGTCTGCAAGCGGTGCGAAATAGTGTACAGCACGGACAGGCGCTGGGGCAGATTCGGAAGGACGTGAATGCGGGTGAGGTGGCTGAAGTCATCATGATGGGCTACAGCGGCATTCGAAACATGGGCAAATTGTTAGGTGCCGTGTGCTACCAGACGTACCTCAAGGAATTGAAACGCTATCTACAGCAGTTGGTGTAATTTTTTTACAGGAAAACATACCAAATGGTATGTAAACAGACATTCATCTGATTAATATGTATACAACCTTACTCTTTTTGCATTCGCTGTTACGCTGGCTGGTCCTGGCCAGTTTACTCTACGCCATCGTGCGGGCTTATCGTGGCTATACAGGTCAACTGGCCTTCTCCCCGGCTGATAACCTGGTACGGCACTGGACGGCTACCCTTACGCATATTCAGCTGACAATCGGGTTTACGCTTTACTTCATCAGCCCCATTATCGAGTCCTTTCGGCAGCAGGGCATCCAGACTGGTGGGCAGGCCACGTTCTTCGGGATCATTCACATCAGCCTTATGCTGCTGGCCATCGTTCTGATTAGCATAGGCTCGTCGATAGCAAAACGGCAACCAGCCGATCGAGCCAAGTTTCGCGCCATGCTCATCTGGTTTTCAGTGGGTTTATTAATCATATTTCTAGCCATTCCCTGGCCCTTTTCACCACTCGCCAACCGGCCTTATTTTCGACTATTCTGATCATGAAAAAGCTATTGACAACCAAAGTCGGTCGGCTCCGACTGATTGGCCTGCTGGAGGGCCTTTCCTTACTGATCTTACTGGGAATCGCGGTCCCACTCAAATATGCCTACGCCAACCCGTCGCTAGTCAAGGCTATTGGCCCGGTACACGGCCTGCTGTTTCTGCTATTTGTCCTCAACACGCTTCAGGTGAGCGTCGAGCAACGCTGGCGATTTGGTACCACCACCTGGAAAGTACTGCTGGCGTGCATTGTCCCCTTCGGCACATTTTATATCGATCGCAAAATTCTGAGTCGGCTCCCATCCCAATAGACTGGCAGCTCCATGCTCAGTCGGCTCACAGTAACCAGTCGAAAATGAGTCTTATCAGCTAATTCATTTGCCCTTCTTCTGCTGAAACAGCCCTACATTCCCTCTCCAACCCTGTATGTTTTACCTCAAAAATTAGCGCTGACCCAGCTTACATGAGCCGTACAGGCAAAATAACTGAGCCGTAGAAGAAACTAGCACGCGCTGTCAGGCTTGATCTTTGCAGCATGAAAAACTTCACAAAAATTCAGCTGGGGCAAAACGGCCCGCTCGTTTCCAAACTTGGTTTAGGTTGTATGCGTATGTCTTCGATCTGGGGCGGGGATACGCCTGATGAAGCCGAAAGCATAGCTACAATCCATGAAGCACTGGACAGGGGTATTAATTTTCTGAACACCGGCGATTTTTACGGGGCTGGTCATAACGAACTACTAATCGGCAAAGCGATTAAAGCAAGGCGTCAGGATGCCTTCATCAGCGTAAAATTCGGAGCTATCTTTCACAACGGTCAGCACATAGGTATGGATTTGCGTCCTATCGCGATCAAGAATTTCATTAACTACTCCCTAACCCGTTTAGGTACTGAAACCATTGACCTCTACCAGCCAAGCCGAATCGATAACAGCGTACCCTTGGAAGACATCATTGGAACGGTCGCCGACCTGATCCAGGAAGGTAAAGTGCAGTACATTGGCGTTTCGGAAATTACGGCTGACCAACTTCGCCAGGCCAATGAAATTTACCCCATCAGCGCCCTGGAGATCGGTTATTCACTGGCCGACCGCCAGATTGAACGCGATCTGCTGCCTGCCGCCAGGGAGTTAGGCATTGGCATAGTGGCCTTCGCCAATACAGCAGAGGGCTTATTGACCGGTGAACTTAAGGCACCGCTTGCACCAAACGATTACCGTAACCATTTCTCTCGTTTTCAAGGTGATAACCTACTCCATAATCTGGAAAAAGTTGACATCTTAAAACAAGTAGCTCGCAACAAAGGATGTACGCCAACCCAGGTGGCTATTGCCTGGGTTAAGGAGCAGGGCAATCAGATAATGCCTTTAGTTAGCATGAGTCGTCGGTCGCGCTTGCCCGAAAATATGGCAGCAATGGATATTGTATTCACACCGAAAGAGATGAACACCTTAAACACTACTTTTGCCATAGGTGCCCTACTTGGCGGCACGTACTTACAACGCTAAATGACCAGTCCTGCTGAAATTCTGCCCGGTGTGATCTTCTATTCATATCACTCTGCTGAGCGGAGAGAGAAGGTGTGTTTATGGAACCATCATACCTTGATCCTGCAGGTTTCAGGGCAGTTTATCCTGGAAACCTCCCGGCAAACTATTTCGATGAGCGGAGGAGACATGCTTTTGATCGGCAAGAATCAGCTGGGTACACTCACCAAAACACCGCTACCCGGAGGGTATTACGAAACAATTGTCATATCGCTACAGGAGGACTTGTTACGCAAGATTGTGTTAGAAGAGAAGCTTCAGGCGGACCGAAAATACATCGGTCCGCCCAATGTCTTAATTCCTACTAATGAATTTCTGCAGGGGTATTTTCAATCGATTGTCCCCTACGCTCGCAGCTCGGGAGCAAGCCTGACCGACGAAATGGGCATTCTGAAACTAAAGGAAGGGGTTAAACTGCTCTTGTTTGCCATGCCTGAACTTGTAAACCTGCTATTCGACTTTTCCGTCCCTTACAAGATCGACCTGGAAAAGTTCATGCTTAGTAACTTTCACTACAATGTTCCCATTGAAAAATTCGCGCAGCTCACCGGCCGCAGCCTGGCCGCTTTCAAACGCGATTTTCTGAAAACATTCGGTGCTCCACCCCGTCACTGGCTGCAAGACAAACGGCTGAGCGAAGCCAGACACCTCATCGAGACTAAACATCAAAAACCCTCCGCGATTTACCTTGAGCTAGGGTTTGAAAGTATTGCTCATTTCTCCAGTTCATTCAAGAAAAAGTTTGGCATGGCGCCAACTGCCCTGACTTCCGGTCAATCGTCAAAGTAATTTAACGTTTACTTATCCGATGCCGGCGTGAGAATAACCCCCTCACGTGGTTCCCGCAGAAGAATGCTTTTTTCATTGATCAGCGCCTTCAGGGGTTCGTTTGCCAGGGTATCTAGCAGACGGTATTTCAACTGGAAGGTTTTGGTCTGGTTATTTGGCCGTACCCATTTCATGATCTTACAATGGCAGTTGGCATTTTCCGGCGTATTGGTGATCTCTTCCAGCGAACCGCCCCGACCCTGCTTGATAAACACATTTCGGATACCGATCATATCATTGCCATCACCCATGTCGAAGCTCCAGGTGGTGGCAATGCTGGTCAGGTAGCCCTTGCCTTTGTCCAGGCGCAACAGAGCATGAATGGGCGACTCGACGGCACCGCTCTTGTTCTTCACCCGTGAGTAGATAGATACCAGTGCCGGAGCTTCGAATTGCATGTAACCGATATGATCAATATTGGCCCCGTGCCGATAAAAGATGAAATAGCCATCCTTGTAGGTGACTTCAACGAGGTTATTCGCTACCTGGTGAAATCGATTAGGGTCGTTTACCCGTGCCTGGGGCGCTCCCGTATAGTACAGCCAAATACCCGACAGGCTGTCGATCTCGGCCTGGGTGGGCTGGTAGGGTAGAATATTCAGGTCGTGGCGGATGGTGGCCCACTCCTTCCGGTCGGCCATCCAGCGAACGGTGATCGCTCCAAGTAGGGCCAGACAAATGAGCAAGCCAGTCAGCCATACCCGTTGCTTTTTCCTAAAGGTCGCATTTAATTGATGCGTCGTGGCTTCTTTTTCCTCCTGGCAAGTGGCCAGTTGCTGCCGAAGCGCTTCCTGCTCATCCAGCCGCATTGCTACCGATGCATCAACCCCTTCGATAAGGTTGGGGTCCTGTGGATGCTCCGCAAACCCTTTGCGGCCAACGCCATACAGATAAATGTAACAGGCGTCGATCAGAAACGACCGGGGATTGGCGACGAGTTGGTGGTAGGCATCTTTTACCTGAACACCAGTTATATCATACTTCCGATGTGGATACTCAACCTGTTTCGGATTCGGATCGGGCAGATATGAATCGTGCACAAGTTGCTGAGCCGTTTCTGACAGTTTGTTACTTATCGAACTAAGCAATCGAGCAATGTCCTCGTAATTTTTTGGATTGGTATTCCGCGTAATCCGCTGACCCATCGAGCGCTCATACGTGTCTATGACTTTTTCAAGTAAGTACCCAATCTCCTCCTTACCTGTCTTTATTTTCATCTAATTCGCTAACTTCTAGTGATTTAGGAAATTTCCGTACGCTTACTAAAATTTCCTAAAGATACAGCTTCATTTAATAAGCCTGATATCGGCATCCCCATACACTGAATACGCCGTTCAAATCGCGGGCATCTCTATATTTGGCCGACTCTTTATTTTGTACAAAAGAATACACCTAAAGGGCAATGCCGAATAACTCCCTTTCGAGGGTGGTGGCTCAATGCTAGTCGGCAACAGCTTTGAATAAATAGTAATAACGTCAAATCATTTAGTTCCTATGCCTGCTTTGAAACAAACGCTAACTGCCTGGTCATTACTATTTTTCTTTTTTGCTTTTTGTCTAACCTTTTCAAGCCAAGGGGCCAAAGTCGATTCGCTGGATGTACCCAGCACCCTGATGAACAAGAACCTGCGGGCGGTGGTCGTTTTACCCGATTCCTATGCATCTGCCGGTAAAAACAAAACGACCTATCCAGTGCTCTACCTCCTTCACGGCGGTTTTGGCCACTTCAACGACTGGATTACGAAAACGCCCGACAAAACCCTGATACACCGGCTTGCCGACCAGTATAACCTCATTGTTGTGATGCCGGAAGGCGAAGTATTCAGCTATTACGTGAATAGCCCCGTTATCCAGGATAGTCAGTTTGAAACCTACCTGACAAAAGAGGTTATCGACAAGATTGACAAGACGTACCGCACCATCCGCATGCCCAAAGGCCGGGTTATAACGGGCCTGTCGATGGGGGGCTATGGCGCGCTGTACCTGGCGACACGGCATCCCGATCTGTATTGTGCGGCTGGCAGCATGAGCGGGGCACTGAATCTGGATATGAACGCCTGGAAACTCCCACCCGATGCCACCAAAGGCATCAAAGCTGAGTTTGAAAAAATCCTGGGACCATTCAGCCAGTCGCCCGACGGCTGGGCGTCCTATTCGGTGGTGGGCATGGCTGACAAAATGAAAACGAACGGGCTGAAACTGGTCATCGACTGTGGTGTGGATGATTTTCTGATCGAACCCAACCGGGAGTTACACCGTCGGCTGGTGTTCAACCAGACGCCCCACGATTACAGCGAACGGCCCGGTGGCCATAGCTGGGAGTTCTGGCAGAACGCCCTCCCCTATCAGGTGCAGTTTTTCAGCAAAGTGCTGAATGAAAACTGAATTGTTACTTCTCTGCCCAAATACCCTTCACTCTATTTCTCAACTCCTGCAATCAAAACCATCTATGCGTATTAAAACAACCCTTTCGTCCCTGCTTGTTATTTTGTTACCCTTGCTGGCAGTTGGTCAGACCAAAACCGAAGCGGCCGACCCCATTGTGGCTGGCAAAGGTATTGCTACCGTACCTACTACATCCGGTTCGGTTCGGGGATATATTCACAACGGCACATTTACGTTCAAAGGTATTCCCTACGCCAAAGCCGACCGTTTCATGGCACCTACGAAACCCGATTCCTGGACGGGCGTTCGCTCATCGATGACCTATGGGCCGGTTTGCCCAATGGACGTGACCACGACCACCTACGATGAGATTGAATTTCCTTTTCAACACAATTGGGGCTACACCAACGAGAACTGCCTGAGCCTGAACGTATGGACGCCTGAAATCAACAGTAAAAAAAGCCGCCCCGTTATGGTATGGCTACACGGAGGTGGATTTACGGCCGGTTCATCAGTTGAACTACCGTCGTACGACGGCGAAAACCTGACCAAAAAAGGGGACGTGGTTGTCGTTACGGTCAATCACCGCTTAAACGTGCTTGGTTATCTGGACTTGTCGGCTTATGGCGATAAGTATAAAAACTCCGCCAATGCGGGGCTTATGGATTTAGTATCGGCCTTGCAGTGGGTGCAGCAGAATATCGCCCAGTTTGGGGGTGATCCCGGAAACGTAACCATCTTCGGCCAGTCGGGCGGGGGCGGCAAAGTGACCAGTCTGATGAATGCCCCTTCGGCCAAAGGCCTGTTTCACAAAGCCATTGTGCAGAGTGGTAGCTACATCACCCGCTTCGCCGAAACCGATCTGACCAGAAAGGTAAGTGCTGCCTTACTCAATGAACTGAATCTACAGGCCAATCAGATCGACTCCCTGCAAAAAATATCATACGATCGGCTGAATGCGGCCAGCAAGAAAGCGATTCGTAAAGTAGCCGACCAGTTAAAAGCTGATGGAAAATCAATTGACGGACTAGGCTGGGGGCCTGTTCATGATGGAAGCTTTTTGCCGAATCAACCTAACGAACCAGCCGCAATAGCCTTGTCAAAAACGATTCCGCTACTCGTAGGATCGACCAAGAATGAATTCACCCCCTTCAATCCCAGCACCCGTGGCCTGACGATGGAAGGGGCTAAAACTAACCTCCAGAAAAAGTACGCCGATAAAGCCGATGCGTATATGGCAGCGGTGAAAAAGGCGTATCCCGAAACGGTTAAACCGTCTGATTACACTGACATCGACGTCAACTTTCGGCCGTTAACGATTCAGCAGGCCAATGCAAAAGCTATACCGGGGGCCGCTCCTGTGTATATGTATCTGTTTACCTGGCAGTCGCCAGTGCTGGATGGCATCTACAAATCCATGCATTGTATGGAAATCCCCTTTGTGTTCGATAACATCGACCGCTGCGAAGAAATGACGGGGGGAGGTAAAGCTGCTCATACGCTGGCCGACAAGATGAGCCGGGCCTGGATTTCCTTTGCCAGAACGGGCAATCCGAACCATAAAGGTTTACCAACCTGGCCTGCTTACACGCCTGAAAATGGGTCTACCATGATTCTCGACAATACCAATCAGGTAAAAAGCCATCCCGATAAAGAGCTGTTGCAAATTGCTACGGGAAAGTCGTTGTAAAATTTTTAACAGGATTAACAGGATGTCCACTGGCTAAAAAAACCTGTTAATTCTGTTGATCATAATCTTTCTCACCTATACACATCATGCTCGCTTTACTTGGCTTTGCCACCATTGCCGTTTTTCTGGTGCTGATTATCACCAAACGATTATCTGTCATTACGGCGCTGGTGCTGGTGCCGGTCATCATGGGTTTTCTGGCGGGGTTCAGCCCGAAAGAGTTGGGCGAGATGATTCTGGCGGGTATCAAGCAGGTGGCCCCCACGGGTATTCTGCTCATGTTCGCCGTGCTGTATTTCGGGACGATGCTCGATGTCGGCCTGTTCGACCCGATTATTGCGGCCATTATCCGTTTCGTGAAAGGTGACCCGCTGAAGGTTATTCTGGGAACGGCGGTACTGACGATGATCGTCCACCTCGACGGCGACGGCACGGCTACATTCATGATCGTGATGTCGGCTTTTCTGCCCATTTACAAACAGTTGGGCATCAACCGGCTGATCCTGACGGGCATCGTCGCGCTGAGCGTAGGGCCGATGCACCTGGTGCCCTGGTCCGGCACCTCGGCGCGGGCCATCTCGACGCTGAAAACTGATGCCACGCAGTTATTCAACCCCAATATCCCGGCCATAATAGCCGGTATTGGCTGGGTGCTTTTGGTTGCTTACTGGTTCGGTCTGAAGGAACGAAAACGTCTCGGCGTCAGTGACCTGAAGTATGTGCATCAGGAAAGTCTCACCGACGAGCAGCGACAGTTTCGCCGTCCGCGCCTGTTCTGGGTTAATGCCATGCTGACCATTGGCCTCATAACGACCCTCATGAAAGGCTGGGTGCCGGCGCCGGCCTTGTTCGTTTCGGCGGCTATTGTGGCCCTGTGGATCAACTACCCTCGTTTGCCCGACCAGCAGAAAGTGCTCCGCAGCCACGGCAACAATATTTTTTTGGTGTCGAGTATGATTTTTGCGGCAGGCGTTTTTTCCGGCATCCTGACCGGGGGCAAGATGATCGACGCGATGGCAACGGCCGTCGTTTCACTGATTCCTCAGCAACATGCGGCCTGGTTACCCACACTGACGGCCATCACCAGTATGCCCGCGAGTCTGCTCTTCACCCCCGATGCTTATTATTTCGGCGTTGTTCCTATCCTGAGCCAGACCGCCACGCAGTTCGGCATCGACCCGCTTGAAATTGGACGAGCCGCGTTGCTTGGCCAGATGACAGTTGGCTTTCCGGTTAGTCCACTCACGGCCTCGACTTTCCTGCTGGTTGGTCTGGCCGACGTGGATTTAGGTGATCATCAGAAATTTATTCTTAAATGGGCTTTCGGTACAACCGTCGTCATGACGCTGGCAGCTCTGTTAACCGGCTCTATTCATTTATGAAACCATCAATCCGAATTGGGTGCGGAGCTGGCTTCTCCGGCGATCGGCTCGAACCTGCTCTGGTGCTGGTTCAGCAGGGCGAGTTAGCTTATCTGGTGCTGGAATGTCTGGCAGAACGCACCATTGCGCTGGCGCAGAAACGGAAACGGCAGGATGCCACGCTGGGCTACGACCCCCTGCTGGAACGCCGAATTGAAACGTTGTTACCGCACTTACTGGAAAAGAAGGTTCGCCTGATTACCAACATGGGCGCTGCCAATCCGCTGGCGGCAGCCCAAAAAATTGTCGACATCGCCCAACGCTTATCGCTCTCGGTAACGGTAGCGGCTGTTACCGGCGACGATGTGTTCAGCCTGATTTCGGGCAGCGAAACGGCCCTGGAAACGAGCAAACCCCTGTCCGATTCGGGGCCACTGGTGTCGGCCAATGCCTACATGGGTATCGATGCCATTTTACCGGCACTGGCTACGGATGCCGATATTATCATTACGGGCCGCGTGGCCGATCCGTCGCTGTTTCTGGCCCCGTTGGTGCATGCCTTCGGCTGGTCACTAGAGGATTTTGACCAATTAGGACAAGGTACCGTCGTCGGGCATTTACTGGAGTGCGCCGGTCAGCTTACGGGTGGGTACTTCGCTGATCCTGGCCGCAAAGATGTTCCCGACATGGCGCATCTGGGCCACCCTTTCGCCGATGTGTCGGCGGATGGCACGGCTATTTTCGGTAAAGTGGCCGGTACAGGTGGCGTGTTGAGTTTAGCCACTGCCAAAGAGCAGCTGCTCTACGAAGTGATGGACCCCAGCCGCTACATCACCCCCGACGTGGTGGCCGATTTCACGCAGGTACGATTGACAGCGACAGGTCCCAATCAGGTCCGGGCCTCGGGCGCTCGTGGGCAGGCCCGCCCCGATACCCTAAAAGTCAGTGTGGGCTACGAAGCCGGCTTTATTGGTGAAGGCGAAATTTCGTATGCGGGTTCGAATGCCCTCAACCGGGCTAAACTGGCCGGAGCCATCATCCAGGAGCGGCTACAGGACCGGTTCTCCGACCTGCGCATCGACTACATCGGCAGTACATCGGTGCATCGAACCAATTTTGGCCATTTCCCGGACCCTTACGAAATTCGGCTGCGGGTGGCAGGAAAAGCCCAAACGGCGCAACAGGCGGCATTGGTCGGCGAAGAAGTTGAAGCCCTTTACACCAACGGCCCCGCGGGTGGGGGCGGTGCCCGTAAATATATCCACGAACTGGTGGGCATCGTCTCGACGCTCATCAACCGAAACCAACTAACGCCACAGGTAACGCTCTTTCACGCATGACCATCAAGCTCTACGACATTGCCCACAGCCGGGCGGGCGACAAAGGCAATACGCTGACGCTCTCGCTCATTCCCTATACCGCCGAAGATTATCCGTTGCTGTGTGCTCAGGTAACCGCCGAGGCCGTCAAACAGCACCTGGCCGAGATTGTATCGGGCGAGATCACGCGCTACGAATTACCCAACCTGCCCGCACTGCAGTTCGTTTGTCAGCAGGCATTGACCGGTGGCGTAACGACCTCGCTCACGATGGACACGCACGGCAAAAGTCTGAGCTATGCGCTGCTGGAAATGTGCATACAAAGCTGACCGTGGATTGGCAAGTGAGCGTACGTTTTACAAAGAATGCGCTACAGGCAAACGCGGAAGATAAACTCAGCTTATGGTACGAACAAGTTAGTCCGGCTAACAAACCCAAGTTAGTAAAGATCAAATCGAAAGAATAGTAGTTAAAAATACCCAGCGCCGGTGGATCATTGACTACAGATTTTTCAACTACTTCGGTGGCCCTTTTCTTATAGGCTGTCAGGCGAGAAGTTTGGGGTACAAGCCGCAGTTGATTCTCTCCTTTCCGGGCTTGCTTCGGTATTGTATATGAACATCTCCACCACTCTTTTCAGATCCTACTAACACGCAGGTAACCACCGGTATCTATTAATGTAGAGACACTTAATCGCGTTTCAGCGCGCTCAAATTCGCCCGCTAACTCTGTGGTAAATTAGCCAAAATAGGACCGTTACCTTACTTATTTACGTATCGTCATACATCTATTCCACTAAATATCTTAATGCCACGAAGCAATTCATTTACGTGTGCATATCGATGAGTCAGGATCAACAAAAGAACTGGATGATGGTAGTGGAAGATCAGGTAGACGCCTGGTTATTGTTAAAAGGCGCCTTAAGGCGAACGTTACCGCATGTACTGACGGTCGATGCCAGTAATGGCCCAACGGCGCTGAGTTACCTGCATGGTTGTCTGGTAGAACGTCGGCCGTTACCTCGTATGATCCTGATGGATTTATACATGCCTGCTCTGGAAGATGGACTGAAGTTGCTTCATACTCTTAAAGAACCGGCTTCTGCCTACAGCCATTTACCCGTTGTTGTAATGAGTTCGTCAACGGACCCCCACGATCGCCAGCATGTAACCCAGCGCGGAAGCAGTTACCTCACTAAGCCGCTTTCCTATTCGGACTGGGACTCCTTTCTGGCCAGTATAGATCATCATTGGAACGAAAGCTTAACTATTCCACCCGTTTGATTGGCCAGTGCACAACGCCATGAGCAACAGCGACAGCATGGATACTAGGGGTGAAACAACAACTGACTAATGAGCCAGACAGCGCGTATAGTATTCCGACGAGACCCTATTTTTATCACAAAACCTTCCATTAGAGTGTAAGAGGAGCACAAAGATTTTAATCTATTGCCTGAGAGGATTGTTACATTAGTAATCGATTATTATCTCCCTTACACATATGAAAAGCAATAATGAACAAGTAAAAATCAAAGCTAATTTCAATCTGGCAAAAGTGCTTGTTGTTGATGATAGCGACGATCATTGGCATCTGATCCAGAAAGCCTTGAAAACATGCCTTCCAGAGGTGGTATCGGTTCGAGCATCCACTCCGGAACAGGCACTTACAATGCTGAAGGAGTGGGAAACACAGGAGTGGGAATTACCTAAGCAGATTTTACTGGACCTGTATATACCCGACCGGAAAGATGGCTGGAGAATACTTAAGCAGATCAAAGCCATGCCCGCTCCGCTGAACCAGATCCCAATTGTCATGCTGAGCTCATCTACAGACAATTATGATATTCTGGATGCTTATCAGCTTGGTGTTTCGTCGTATCTTGTGAAGCCCGGCAGCTATGAAGAATGGCTGGCTTACTTCCAGGAATTACGGGCTTACTGGTGGGAAACCACTACATTACCCCCTTTGCAGTTTACCCTGTAAGCAAATACATAGTACCAACCGGCCTGTTTATAGGCAAAACTAACTACTTCTCTATCGGTCATCTTCACACCCGATAATTATGGAGTAAGGCAACGGTAACCAATGAGTAGAGCCGTTGCCTTACTCACTACAACCACCGTTGGCCACAGGCATTTATCGAAAGCCGGCCGTATGACCTGCAAGCTGACATCACGCTCCTGAATCAACTCTACGAACAAGACCGGCTGGGACCCAGCACAGCCGCTATTGTTAATACCTGCGTTAAAAAATGGATTCCCTACACACGACTCGACACCGATTTGACCGTTTTATTAGGCTATGGCATTGCCCAAAAACGTATACAGACTGCCGTTAGAGGTACTGGTAGAACAGTTTGTGCAGGCGTACGACTTCCGCCTGCTGGTGATCGACTATAAACTCTGCGCCGTAGCGCAACGGATACCCACCCGCGTCATTGGCGATGGCTCTTCCACAATCAGCCAGCTTATCGATGCCATGAACAGCGCCCCCCGGCGGGGCGACAGACACGTGAATCTGTTAACCAGAATAAGCATCGATGAAGCTACGCTGGCTATTCTGACTGAGCACAATCTGACGCCGGAATCCTGCTGCTCGCCGGGAAAGAGCTCTATCTGAAGAAAACGGCCAATTTAAGTACGGGCGGTACTTCTATCGATATGTACCAAAAACTCGTGATTGACCAGCAGCTTAAATTGAAGATCTGCGACAAACTCGATCAGGCCAATATCAACGAGCGCGTCCTATTTCCCGGGTTGGATGGTCTGAGCCAGTGGTTGCGCCGTCAGTATGCGCAGGTAGATTGTCATCAGCCCATCGACGATTATCAGAACAGGTTTACAAGACACTAAGCAAGAAGATAAGTAAAAATATACTGGGCTACACCCAACCACAACGTATGCTGTCCGTAAAAGATATTACCATTGTTATCGTTACCCGAAACCGCGTCGAAACCTTACTCTGGACATTGGGTAAACTGACCGCCCTACCCCACAATCCGCCCATTATTGTGGTGGACAATGCGTCTACCGATGGCACTCCCGACCGCGTAAAAGCAACTTTCCCGATGGTCACGGTGCTGTCTCTCGACCAGAATAAGTGGTGTGCCGCCCGTAATGACGGGGTTGAACTGGCGCAAACCTGCCTGGTCGCTTTCTGCGATGACGACTCGTTCTGGCAACCAGCCGCGCTGGGACGGGCAGCCACCTGTTTCAGCAAATATCCACACCTGGGTGTTCTGGCTGGCAAAATTCTCATTGGCGATCAGGAAGAAGTCGACTCGGTATGCGATGCCATGCAGAACAGCCCCATCATGGACCCTCGTCCGCTACCCGGCCCGGCAGTGCTGGGGTTTGTTTGCTGTGCCGCCGTGGTTCGGAAAGAAGCGTACCTGAGCATTGGCGGCTTCGATCACCGGTTTGCCATTGCGGGTGAAGAACGGATGTTTTCGGTCGACATGCGAACCAAAGGGTGGAGTCTGGCCTATGCCGAAGATGTAGTGGCCCATCATTACCCATCTCAACTGCGTAACCTGGCCCAGCGCACCCGGCACATCACCCGCGACACGCTCTGGTACTACTGGTTGCGTCGACCGGCCTATTATGCCATGCGGCACACCATGCTTATTCTCAAACAAATACGAAAAGACAGCAACGTGCGGCAGGGTTTTCTGGAAGCGATAAAAGCGGCTCCTGACATTCTGCTTGACCGGCAGGTTGTGCCTCCGCCCGTAGAGGATCAGATTCTGCGCATCGAAAGTTTTTATTGAGAGCCATAACCGCCCCTAGCCGGTTACTCAACCGAATTACTGACCAAAGGCTCGGAAGTATGGTAGATTTTGGCGTCGGGCGTCTGCCACCAACCCGGTCCGGGCGGCACTAAGGACTCTATCGGTTCACCAGCGGTCAGGCGTTTCAGCATGGTTACTATCTCAGTAGGTTCTGGCATGCCGCTGCTGACGTTGAATACCCCCGGCTCGTGTCGATTTTCCCGCCGGGTCAGGAGGCAATGCCAGTCATACATGCCCATGATGGCCCAGACCGATACGGCCCGGACATCGGCACCGGCATCCTGAGCCTGCTGCGCCTGCTGCCAGAGTTCGCCCAGCCACCGCATCTGCTCTTCGGGCCGATCGCCCAGATGGGCCTCTGTCACGACTATGGGCAATGCATACCGCTGCCACGCTTCCTGTAGCAAGCTGGCTAAGCCGGTGCGCTGCTCCGGAGCGGCCCGTACCACCTCCGTATCAGCATAGCGATGATAACCATTACCGCCGTGTAGATGAGGTGGATAGTGATGGATACGGTGATCTATATACCGCTCGCTGGTAACATAGTGGTTAACGCCTATAACCGACGGCGGGCACGCATGCTCGACCAGATAGCCTAAATCGGCTTCGGATGCACCCGACTCCCGCAAATACGCCCACAGTGGATGGTGGGGTGTTACATGTCCGCAGAGCAAATCCCAGCCCAGCCATCGACGTTCGTTCTCCAGTTCGGCCTGGTAGCTGAGGAGCGGAGTACTGTGGGTCTTTCCCAGATCATCGGTCTGAATAAGTTGGGCATTGGGCTGCACGGTCCTGATTTCGGCCATAACCCGGATGGTAGCCCGGCACTCGCGCAGCAATAGATCGACGAATAGCTCGTTCGACCGGCCGTGCGGATACCAGAGTCCGTACAATCCTCCGAAACGGGCGGTTGTCAGCGGTTCGTTAATGGGGGTGTAAGCATCTATCCAGGGGTACCGTTCGGCCACCTGACGGGCAAAGCGGGCCAGCCCGTCTTCAAAAGCCGGTTCGTCGTACGTAGCATATCGGGGTCCACAGCCATGGTGAACCAGCCCGACAATCGGCCGGATGCCTAATTGTCGCAGCCGGTTGAGCCGTTCATCGGGCCACGACCAGTCCGGTTGATCGGGGTGATCGGGTGCTGTACGTTCCCACAAAATTGGGTAGCGCAGCGCACGAATACCTAAGTCGGCGATCAAATCCAGATCGCTCAGCCGATCATGGTGCCCACTGCGTACGATCTGATCCTGATACACGTCACCTACCCGGTTAACGGTACATTCCAGCCCCCCCCATAAGGCTAATTTGTTTTGTAAAGGTTTATTCAGCGTTTCCCGAATTGACTTTTGATTGCTCATCGGCTATTGGCCAGCGGCTGCTCGCTAGAGCCTACTGCCTACCCCTTGGTTCTATTCATTAAACACTAGTTTGCCTATATACGTTTGTTCACACTCAAGTCTTGTTAGGCAATGGCCTACTAATTCACCAGTACCTGTATTCTCGGGATGCTCTCTGTTCAGTCCGGTACCGCACCTTGCCGTGGTTTTAAGAACAGGTTGCAAAACCAGTCGAGTATATCCGTTACGCGTTGCCGCCGGATACAGTCTCCGGTCCCATTTCATTTGAGCCTGCGGCATCATCCTCGTCATCGTCCTCCAGATCGCGCATTGTATCGAAATTCTCATCGGCTCCAGCCGTATCGATTACATGCCCCCCCTCATCGACACCACCCCCGTCGACTGGAAAATAAGCTCTGATTTGTGTTCGCATAGTCTTTTTGGTTATCAGAATACCTTTATTGTTCTATTCTCACCCATAGCGTACAAGAAAGCCCGCCTTTTAGCCAACGTCCCCCGTCCGCATCACTCGCAGGTGGCGAGTGATGCGGACGGGGGACGTTGGCTGACATCCATTGCTCTATTTTTCTGGCGGAGTGCTGGTTGACGACGAAGAGTTACTACCATTCTGGCTACTGCTGTTCCGCTTCGCTTTCCGGCCGCTTCGACCCTGGCTTTGAGACGAGCCCTGTGTGGTTGAACCAGACTGGGTAGAGACCGAGCTGCTGCCCTGGTTACTGGTGCCGTATGTGCTCGAACCGCTACCCGTTGTACCGCTACCACTAGTACCTGTTCCCATTGTTGAACCGCTGCCGGTGGTACCCGTACCCATCGTTGAGCCACTGGTGCCCGACGTACCAGAGCCCGTTGTTGATCCACTGGTACCGCTGGTACCCGACGTTCCACTTGTTCCTGATGTCCCCGAACCCGTATTGGTGGTCGTGCCATTCGATGAACTGCTGCCCGAATTCGTTGTCTGCGCCTGTGCGCTAAAGGCGGCTACTGTCAGTAACATAGCCCCCATCATTACGATCTTTTTCATTGTTCAATAGATTTATAACGTTGTTGATTAACCAGGGACTTAACGTCTGACAGGAGAAGAGGGGATAGCACGAAAGGGACATAAATGAGGTAACGGTAACCGTATTTTTAAAAGCCTGCCGACTGCACCAAATCCTAACAAAGTGAACGATGATACGCCTTCCTTTTACGGGCACTTCTGTTTCAAGAGCTAACGTTCTTCTGCTTCCATGATTAAAAAATTGGTGGTCTGCTTACCGGTCTGTTTGCGCTGGTGATTGGCTGGTTAATCTGGAAAAGCCCCGGCAAAACCAGTCCTATTCTGGCGTCTACCGGCCTGTCCAAAGCCGGTAGTATTGCCCGGCTGGAAGCCTTGACCATTAATAGCACTACGCAGTGGCTACTCATGCGCGGAGTTGACAGCACCAAGCCCATTCTGCTGTTTTTGCATGGCGGACCGGGCCTACCCGAAACATCGCTGCTTACGGACCATGAACTGGAGAAAAAATTTATTGTCGTAAAGTGGGAGCAGCGCGGGGCAGGTAAATCTTATTCGGCCGATGTTTTCGACCGTTCATTTACCGTATTGACATTTGTTAACGATGCTGTGGCCGTAAGTCAGTGGCTCACCCGCCGATTCCGCCAACCCAAAATTTACCTGATGGCCCACTCATGGGGTACGTTCCTGGGTGTTCTAATCGTACAAAAACGTCCTGACCTTTTTAAGGCCTATTTCAGTATCAGCCAGATTAGCCGGTTACTTCGAAGCCGTGCGGGCGCCCCGCAAACGCCTGTTTACCTTTCGAAATTCGGCCCATAGCCCGATTTTTGAAGAACCTGATCTGTTTCGTCGGTGCCTCGATAGTGCTCTAATCGACGAACAAGCGAAAAGTAAAGGGTTGTAAGCCGTATAGAACAAACCGTTTGTTCATCAACACACACAAAATCAACCATATCCTCAAAATTTCTCGGCAAGGCAGGACCGTTGCCTTACTTTTTTGGGAATCTCCAGGGCCACATTGCGCCTTTTGCGTGTTATATGTATAGTGTGTTTGTAAGCCAGCGGCTAGTGAAGTATCCATCCATCGACATGCCAGTAACATCTGCCCGTCGCTTGGTTTGTTTATCCGAACAAAGCTACTCATTTTTGTACCTGCCTCTACAACCTCTACTTTATTGAACCAGTACCATTTCGATAGGCTTATCGACCGACTTTTTTTGTCATTGGTATAGGTAGACAATAATCAACTTTCACGTTTCAGCTTGTCTGACAAACAGCAGCCAGGTAAGCCATTTTAAGTAAAGGGTGCCCGGTTGCTTTACGGTATGTTTCACTTAACGCTTTACGTTTATACTATATGCATTTCGATTATGTCATTGTTGGTGCTGGCTTTGCCGGTAGTGTGTTGGCCGAACGCCTGGCAACGCAGGCTGACAAAAAAATCCTGATTATTGACAAGCGCCCGCACATCGGTGGCAATGCGTACGATTGCCTGAATGAAGATGGCATCCTGATTCACCAGTATGGGCCGCATATTTTCCACACCAACTCTCCTGAAGTTGTCACCTATTTGTCGCAGTTTACCGAGTGGCGCCCTTACGAACACCGCGTACTGGCTTCTGTAGATGGTCAGCTTCTGCCAATTCCGATTAATCTGGATACCGTTAATAAATTATATGGGTTCTCATTTACATCCGAAGAACTGGCCGACTATTTTGCGTCGGTAGGCGAACCCGTTAAGGACATTAAAACCTCCGAAGACGTCGTTGTCAGTCAGGTAGGACGCGACTTATACGAGAAATTTTTTCGGGGATATACCCGCAAGCAGTGGGGAGTCGATCCATCCGAACTCGACAAGATGGTTACGTCGCGCATCCCTACCCGAACCAATCAGGACGACCGCTATTTTACGGACCAGTTTCAGTGCATGCCTTTACACGGCTATACTAAGATGTTCGAAAAAATGGTGGAGCACCCCAACATTCAGTTGATGCTCGGTACCGATTTCAAACAGGTGAAAGATGAGCTTTCGTACGATGAACTGATTTATACCGGTCCTGTCGACGAATACTTCGACTTCTGTTTTGGCAAACTTCCGTACCGGTCTCTGCGCTTCGATCACCAAACGATCGACGTGGAAGATTACCAGCCCGTTTCGGTGGTCAACTACCCCAACGATCATGCCTATACCCGTATTACGGAGTATAAAAAGCTAACCGGACAGGAGCACCCAAAAACAAGCATCACGTTTGAGTATCCGCAGGACGAAGGCGACCCGTATTACCCGGTGCCAAGACCCGAAAATGCGGCCCTCTACCGGCAGTATAAACAGTTGGCCGACGAGCAGAAATCCGTGCATTTTGTCGGACGGCTGGGTACCTACCGTTATTATAATATGGATCAGGTAGTAGCTCAGGCGCTTACATTGTACAAGAAACTGGTTGGTGCCGATTCGTTGCAAGAAGCAATAAACTCCTAATCTGGTGGAGTAGAAAGCAATAAAGGGGTGGAGTGGTCAGATAGGCTTACTCCATCCCTTTTTTTTAACCTTTACTCCGCTACACAAAGGCCTGTACTAACCCGCGCAGTTGCTTAAGCTGTTTGGCATAACTGGGTTCTTTGGGCAGCACAAGTTCGTAGCCCAGCTCAGCGCATTTTACTTCATCGACCGGCTTGTGTGCATCGGTCATGATAACAACCGGTATAGTTTGCCAGACCGGCGATTGCGCTAACCAGGAGAGAACCACATAACCTTTACGCGCAGCCATATTCCAATCCATTACGATTAATACAGGTTTCGGATAAATATCCTGCTTAAGGGCATCCAGCAAATCGCCTTTTCGCGTGAAAAAGTAAAGGATGGCTACCGGACACACGTCCGCAAATGCCTGCCGGTAAAAATAGAACTCATCATCCGAGTCAGTAGCGATAAAAATAACCAGTCCTCGTTCTGCCCACGTGTCCATCTACATATCGATAAGTCCTATCTCTTCACTTGAAACTGACAGGATCTAGCATACTTCATAAAACAAACCCAATAAATGATATTATGTACATCTTGAAATTTGTTTTACTAATTAGATTAATCAATAACCTTTTATAGCACCAGAAAGAGATTAAATTCAACGATAGTAAATATAATTAAGATATAAGTTTACGACTTATCACCGAAAACTGTAAGAAATCGTCTATTCATCGAAATTTGTCATCTTCAACCAACATTTACACACAAATTAGTGTCATAATAAAAAATAAATAAACCATTGTTCAGTAAATAAGCACTTTTCAATCAATATTACTTACTGAAGTTCGCTGCATCCATGAAAATACAACTTAACGACGAAGAATTAATCAGACAACAGCTTAGCACGAACCCTACGGCCTGCTTTGAAGCGCTTTACAACCGGTACGTGGGCAAAGTCTACAACCGGTGCCTGTCGATAACAAAAGATACCGAAAAAGCAGAAGACTTTACGCACGACATTTTCATCCGAACGTTCGCGCGTCTGGATCGCTTCCAGGAACGGTCGACTTTCTCCACCTGGTTATACTCAATTGCCTATAACTATTGCATGGACCAAATCAAATTATCCAATCGGCTGACAGTAAAGCCATTAGAAGACGACATGGCTTATCAGTTTGTGGATACGAATGAGTCGGACCATCTCGAAGAACGGGCCTATTACCTGGCCAAAGCCTTGAGCAGAGTAGCACCCGACGACGTTAAACTTCTGCAAATGAAGTACCAGCAGGGGCTGGATATCAATCAGATTGCCAAAGAACTGGATCTGAATGTAAGTGCGGTAAAAATGCGGCTGAAACGTTCGCGTGAAAAAGTTCGGGGTCTATACCTCAAAACCGCATATTAAGGCCAATCAGGCTAATAAAATACCATACATTTCAGGATTTTGGGCTTCTCCTGAACAACTGTCAGACACGATAGTTGCTTAGGTACAGGAAGCGTTATAGCAACTACACCGACAGGGTACTTCCTGGCCGGTGCAGTTTTGCTGTTAGCACTCTCCAGATAACCAAATACAACCAAATCTTCTACTCCTGCTAGGTATGGCAACAATTGCTTTGCATGGTTTTGGCCGCATTGGTCGGCAATTCCTCCGCGTTGGATTGAAAAACAACTTGTTCGTTCCCGTTTCTATTTCCGACATCCGGGACGAACCTACACTGGCCGCTCTCTTTGCCGTCGATACAAACTACGGACGCTGGCACGAACCCGTTTCCGGAAGCGAGGGCCAGTTAAGCATTGGTGATCGAACGATTCCCTACATAAACTCGTCTAAAGACATACCAGACTGGGCCGCACTGGGTGTCGATCTCGTCATTGACTGCACTGGTCGCGCCACTACCCGGGCGGGAGCGCAGGCCCACATCGATAAAGGGGCTAAGTACGTACTCATCAGTGCCCCCAGCAAATCACTGGCCGACTGCGACGCGGTCTTGCTGAAGGGTATTAACCTCGACACCTTCGATCCGGCCAATCATCATATTGTCAGCATGGGCAGCTGCACCACCAATGCGCTGGCGGCTGTGGTAAAGGTTATCCGCGAAAATTTCGGTATTCAGTACGGCCTCTTCTCAACCGTACACTCCTACACCAACACCCAATCGCTGACGGATCAGCCTATGAAAGACCGGCGCGATTCATGGGCCGCGGCCGAAAATATTATTCCGTCGTCGTCAGGCGCGGCCCGTACCTTACAGTTTATCTGGAGCGATCTAAAAATTACTGGTAAAGCCTACCGGGTACCAACGCGTACCGGCAGCATTGCCGAACTAAACCTGATTACCGAGAAAGATTGCACGGTTCAGGAGGTTAACGACGCCTTTCGCAAAGCAGCCGCAGAAGGCCCGTTGAAAGGCGTGATGGACACGCTGGAAGACGAATGGTCGTCGGCCCGCATCGTTGCCGATCCGCACTCGTCCATTATCGACTTGCCTTTAACGGCTAAAGAAGGAAATCTGCTGTCAGTAGCAGCCTGGTATGATAATGAGTGGGGTTTTGCCAACCGGCTGGCCGAAGTCGCGGCTTTTATGGCCGAACGAATTTAATCAGGGAGCGTCGCCTTGCTGTACCTAATTGCTGTTTAGCTACTGAAACCCGAAGCTATTCGGCCTCCTACCGGTAATTAAGGCTATTGACGTAAATCAGTTGTTACCAGGTGGTATCAGGTCAGAAGGCCAAACACTACCTGGTAACAACTTAAACTATATCGGTCAGAGACCGAAGAAAAATACCCTGGGTATTATTTAACAGCTGGCATGCGGTTCTGCAAACGCGAGAGGGTAATTTGGGGCAGCCGGGGTAATACCAACCGGGCAAAGTACTCCGCTTCGGCCATGAGCGGATATCCGGAGAAGATAAAAGCCCGAATGCCCATATCCATGTAGCGGTTGATTTTGTCGACGATCTGATCGGCGCTGCCTACCAGTGCCCCACCCGCCCCCGAGCGAGCTTTGCCAATATCGGTCCAGAGCAACGGCTCCACATACCCATCGGTGTCGGCGGCTTCACGCAGGGCGTTCTGCCGTTTTACCCCCAGCGACCACGAACTTTGCGAGGCCTGTTTCATGGCCACCCCGCGCACCGGGTCGAATTTCGACATAATGTGCCGGGACCAGGCGCGGGCTTCGGCTTCTGTTTCCCGAACAATAACGTGAATCCGCAAGCCAAAATCAACCTGTCTGCCATACTGTGCCGCCCGCTCCGATACATCCTGCATGTTGGCATATAAAAGTTCTTCCGTTTCGGGCCACATCAAAAACACATCGCAGTAACGGGCGCATACATCTCGTGCGCCGTCCGACGTACCGCCAAAATACAGCAGTGGTCCGCCATTTTGCTGATACGGCCTGACCGGGCCGGTTGCCAGACTGATTTTTCCGTAAACGGGCCCGTCGTGTTCGATACGATCACTCGTCCAGGCCTGTTTTAAAATCTGAATGGTTTCGGCGCATCGCTGGTACCGAAAATCGGCGTCTTCTCGGTAACCGGGCAAATCGGAGTTGATGATATTGATTGTGAGCCGTCCTTGAAGCATATGGTCGAGAGAGGCCAGCGACCGGGCCAGCATTGGCGGATGCATTTCACCACATCGAATAGCCGTAAGCAGGTTGATGTGGTGAAGGTCGGGGGCCACACCGGCCGCAAAGGGAATCACCTCCTGCCCGATCATGTACGACGTGGGTAACAACAAGTTATTGAAGCCAAACCGCTCGGCCGTCAACGCAATGTTCCGACAATGGTCGAATGTACTGTTTGCTGGTTCGCGAACGCTGATAAATTCGGTATCTTCTCCGCAGAGGTCAGAAAACCAGGCCACTTCACAAGCCCGGTCTGTTGTTCGGGTCGAAATGGTTGAAATAGGTTGGGAAAGCATGTTCTGGTAACGAAAATCGGGTAATCCGGATTTTAAGATAGCATTTATTTCGTACTTTGTCTGCTTAATAAATTCCTTCATGACCACACGTTTTCCTTTACTGCTATCCTTCCTGTGCCTCTCATCTGCCGGGGTAGCGTACGCACAAACCAGACTCGTTGAGAAAGTGGCCCGGCAGGGTAACGAACTCGTTATTCCCTACGAGAAATACGTTCTGCCCAATGGCTTGACCCTGATTGTTCACGAAGACCATTCCGATCCCATCGTTCATGTCGACGTCACGTACCACGTAGGCTCGGCCCGTGAAGAAATCGGGAAATCGGGTTTTGCCCACTTCTTCGAGCACATGATGTTTCAGGGCTCCGACCACGTGGCCGACGATGAGCATTTCAAGATCGTGACCGAATCGGGCGGAACGCTCAACGGATCGACCAACCGCGACCGCACGAACTATTATGAAACGCTCCCCAGCAACCAGCTCGAACGGGCACTCTGGCTCGAAGCCGACCGCATGGGCTTTCTGCTGGATGCCGTTACACAGAAGAAATTCGAGATTCAGCGGGCTACCGTTAAAAACGAACGTGGCCAGAATTACGACAACCGGCCTTATGGACTGGCTGGTGAGTACGTAGCCAAAAATTTGTATGCGTATGGCCATCCCTACTCATGGCTCACCATCGGCTACATCGAAGACCTGAACCGGGTCAATGTAAACGACCTAAAAAACTTCTTCCTGCGGTGGTACGGCCCCAACAATGCCGTGCTGACGATTGGGGGCGATGTAACCGCCAAACAAGTGGTGGCTCTGACAGAAAAGTACTTCGGTTCCATTCCGCGTGGTCCGGAAGTAACAAAAACGCAGGTGCCCACACCCGTAGTAGACAAGGATCGGTACGTTTCGTACGAAGACAACGTGCGATTCCCCATGCTACAACTGGTATTTCCGACGGTACCGAACTACCACCCGGACGAAGCGCCCCTCGATGCGCTGGCCGAGATCCTGGGCGGTGGTAAAAACTCGCTTTTCTACAAAAATCTGGTAAAAACACAACTGGCCGTGCAGGCGAATGCCTCGCACCCCGCCACAGAACTGGCCGGGCAGCTGGCCATGGTCGTCCTGCCCTTTCCGGGCAAGAGTCTGGACAGTACAGAAGCCGTCGTTCGCCGGACACTGGCCGAATTTGAACGCCGGGGTGCCACCGACGATGACATTGCGCAGTTCAGAGCCACCCGCGAAGCCGACCTGATCAACGGCCTGTCGAGTGTATCCGGTAAAGTGTCGCAGTTGGCAGCTTTCCAGACCTATCTCGGCAACCCGAACTACCTGCCGCAGGAGCTGAAACGCTACAAGAGTGTGACAAAGGCCGATGTAATGCGCGTATACAACCAGTACATTAAAGGCAAAAACGCGGTAATCCTGACGGTATACCCCAAAGGAAAACCCGAAATTGTAGCGAAGCCCGATAACTATACGGTGTCGACGGCTAACTACAAGGCACCAGACTACGGCTATAACGGACTGGCCTACACCAAACCCAAAGATAGTTTCGACCGAGCGGCTAAACCCGGTCCCGGCCCTAATCCGGCGCTGAAAGTCCCTCCTTTCTGGAACGACAAACTACCCAACGGAATCAAGGTAATTGGTGCTCGCAACGACGAAATTCCGGCGATAACGATGCTGTTCACCATTAAAGGCGGGCATTTACTGGAAACCAATGATCCATCGAAGGCCGGGGTGGCGCAGCTGACCGCTTCGCTGATGAACGAAGCCACGCAGAACTATACCAACGAGCAGCTCAATACAAAACTCGAAAAGCTGGGCAGCAATATCGACATCCGGGCCAATACCGAAGAAATTACCATCTCCGTCGAAGCCTTGATAAAGAACCTGGATTCGACACTGGCTTTGGTTGAAGAGAAATTGCTGCGGCCCAAATTTGCTCAGGACGATTTCGACCGATTGAAGAAGCAACAGCTCGAACTGATCAGTAACCAGAGTACCCAACCGGTTGTGATTGCCAATAAAGCCTACAGCAAACTGTTATATGGCTCTGCCAACATCCGGTCGGTGCCCTTGAGCGGAACGACCAAGACCGTTGAAACCATCACCCTGGACGATGTGAAGGCTTTCTACAAAAATTACTTCTCGCCATCGGTGACAAATATGGTGGTCGTAGGCGATATTGAGCAGGCGGCTATCATGCCTAAGCTGGCGTTTTTATCGAAGTGGGCGGCTAAACCGGTAAAAATACCGACGACACCGGCCCCTAAAAAAATCGACAAAACCCGCCTTTATCTAATCGACAAAGAACAGGCGGCTCAGTCCGAAATTCGTATCGGGTACCTCACGAATATGCCTTACGATGCTACCGGCGATTACTACAAGGCCGCATTAGCCAACTACATGCTGGGGGGAGCCTTCAGCAGCCGCATCAACATGAACCTGCGCGAAGACAAAGGTTATACTTACGGGGCTCGCTCTGGTTTTTCAAGTACCAACACCCCCGGCCCCTTTACGGCGCAGGCGGGTGTGAAAGCAGCAGCAACAGACAGTTCGGTGATTGAATTTGTAAAAGAGATCACTAACTACGCCAAGTCGGGCATTACAGAACAGGAACTGGCCTTTGTAAAAAGCTCGCTGGGACAGAGTGATGCCCTTCGCTACGAGACGTCGCTCCAGAAAGCATTCTTCCTTAGCCGGATCATCGAATACAACCTGCCCCGCAACTATGTAGAGCAGCAGAGCGAAATTCTCCGAAAGATTACTAAAGCCGAAATCGACGCGGTTGCCAAAAAGCAGCTACCTATCAATAACATGATTATAACGGTAGTTGGTAACAAGCAATTGATCAAACCCGGCCTGGAAAAACTGGGCTACGAACTGGTTGAGCTGGATAAAGAAGGCAACGTCCTGGGCTCATCAACCACCCCGGCCGACGTACCAGCGGGCGGTGCCCCGGCTAAAATGTCTTCAGGCAAAAAGAATTAGGAAACTGTTTTCTGTTTTTACGATAAAGGGCGTACCACGGTTGCAACTGTGGTACGCCCTTTATCGTAAAAACAGAAAACAGGTATAGTATAGCTTTATAATAGGTAAAAGCAAGAACACCAAGCCGAAGTTATATAGTAATGAGTTTTTTACGCTCGCTGATCGGTATAGTCACAGGCGACTTATTGACTCCCTTTAGGTTGACTCCGCATTCCCAGAAAAATAAGGAGCCCGGCAACTGCGGCAATACCAACATCGCGGGCTTCCCGGCCTGAACTGTTTGTGAGCAGCCAACCGCACAACAGCACCGTAATGCCCGAAACGACTGCGCCACCCGCCACCCGAAACTGCGCCACTGGGACATCGGTACGACGGCGCAGAATGGGCAGAGCTGCACTGGTCAGGGCAAAGTACGCCAGGCGTATCAGGGTGCTTAGCGTTAGTGCATACAGAAATGTTCCTGTTACGGCCAGCAGAAGCTGCAACGCAGCCGTAACGAAGATGGCGACATAAGGTGTACGAAAACGCGGGTGAGTCCGGGCCAGCCAACGGGGTAACTGCCCCTGTTCGGCCATGGCAAACAACAGCCGGGGGCCGGTTAACATAAGGGCATGCAGCGTTCCCAGCGCCGTTAGCAAAGCCACGACGGTAATAAAAACAGCCCCGGCCGGGCCGATAAACTGCCCGGCGGCATCGGCCAGCGGACGCTCCGAATAGGCCAAATCGGGCAGCGTTCCAATGCAAACGACCTGCACCGCCATAAACAATAACGCCACCGTGCCAATAGATACCAGAAGCGACATCGGGACGGTTCGTTGGGGTCGCTGCACCTCCCCCGACGGAATAGCCGCTACATCGAAGCCCGAAAAGGTGAAGATAAGCAGTAGGACAGCCTGCGAAAACGAGGTGTACGCCGGAAATCGGGGAAACGTGAAGGCGTCCGGGTTTATGAAAAACAGCCCGCCAAGCGCAAACGCACCAATGACGACCAACTTACAGATGGTGAATACGGTATTTACCCGCGCCGACCGTTGAACGCCCACGTAGTTGACAACGCTCAGCATCACGATAAGGCCCGTTATGAGTCCGGCCCGTTCCCAGCCACTCCCCAACTGAGGACGAAAAAGCGCGGCATAGCTGACAACTAAATTGCAGATCGAGGCAAAGGCCGCTATGCGCGACAGCCAGAACAGCCAGCCAACCTCGAAGCCCACCAGCGGTCCAAACGCAACACGCGTGTAGAGATAAGGCCCACCCGTGCCACTAAACCGGCTGCTTACCTCCGCGAAACACAGAATGATTAACGTTACGATGGCTGCACTCGCCCCATACGCCAGCAGACTCCAGGTGCCTACCAACGCATATATTTTGGCAGGCAGGCCCAGAATACCCGCCCCGATAGTAATATTGATGATCAGCGCAATGAAGTCGAACGGCCGGATGCCCCGATCCAAACCCGTTTCGGGGGCGGCTTGACGCATAATGTTATGGGATTGAACGCAATTTACTCCGTTTCTTACCATACAAAAAGTAAATCACCAGCCCGATAACCAGCCACACCACCAGCCTCAGCCAGGTGTCGCCCGGCAGTGAGACCATCATGACCATACAGGTAAGAATGCCCAGAACAGGCACCACCGGTACCCAGGGCGTCCGGAATGACCGGGGTGCGTCGGGTTGTTTTTTGCGGAGAATCAGTATACCTACGCAAACCATCACAAAAGCCAGCAACGTCCCGATACTTGTCATTTCACCAACCACCCGGATGGGTACAAAGCCCGCAAACAGGCCGATAAACACACACAACAGCAGGTTTGCCTTCCAGGGCGTTCTGAAACGGGGATGAATTTCAGAAAACGCTTTAGGCAGCAGACCATCGCGGCTCATCGAGAAAAACACCCGCGACTGACCCAGTAAGTCGACCAGAATGACCGATGTATACCCAATCAGAATAGCCCCGATAATCAACTGGCCGAGCCAGCGATAGGGCGTTTTGGCAATGGCGATGGCTACCGGAGCAGCACTGTTTTTAAACTCCGTGTAGTTGGCCATACCCGTCATGACGTACCCAAAAAGCACAAATAACACGGTACAAACCACCAGCGATCCAAGGATGCCAATCGGCATGTCGCGCTGGGGGTTACGGGCCTCCTGCGCCATCGTCGCTACAATATCGAAGCCGATAAAGACAAAAAAGACAACCCCCGCGCCACGTAATACGCCACTCCAGCCAAATTCGCCAAACGTACCGGTGTTTTCCGGAATGTAAGGCTGATAGTTAAGAGGGTCTATGTACTGCCAGCCGAGCGCAATGAATACCAGCACAACCAGCACCTTCAGCGTTACCACAATGGAGTTGAACAAGGTAGAACCCGATGTACCCCGAATAATAATGCCGGTAATAAGCACCACAATGAGAACGGCGGGCAGGTTGACGAAACCCGAAACGGCCGTTCCATCGGCCCCTAGAACCGTTTCGAACGGCGATGCCATGAACCGGGGCGGCAGGTGCAGCCCAAAATAACTCAGAAACCGAGTCAGATACTGCGACCAGCTGATGGCTACCGTGGCAGCCCCAACCGAATACTCCAGTACCAGGTCCCAGCCAATGATCCAGGCGAACAGTTCACCCAGGGTAGCGTATGCATACGTATAAGCACTGCCCGCAACCGGCACCATAGCCGCAAACTCGGCATAACACAACGCACTGAAGGCACAGCCAACAGCGGCTACAACGAATGAAAGCGTTACCGCAGGCCCGGCATGGTTGGCAGCGGCCAGCCCCGTCAGGGAAAACAACCCGGCTCCAATAATAACACCAATACCAATAGCAACCAGATTGAACGCGCCTAACGAACGTTTAAGGGTTGAGTCTCCGCTTTGAGCGGCTTCCTGCCGTAAAAGGTCAAGGGATTTTATACGCATATACTAACGGTAAGAGACCTCACCAAAATCGGTCTTCTGATGAGTCAATGGGAGTAGCAACCTACGCTGAACGCAGCAAAAAATACCTTTTACCATAACCCGATGAGTAAAATAACGGTCATAATTTTTATTTTCCAATTTACTATACAAATTTTATAGGACAAAAGGACTAGTATACCTAAGCCATCGGGTACTCTCTGTAAACAAAGTGATGTATGATCTCGAAAAAAGCAAAATACGCCATCAAGGCTCTCAAAGCGCTAACCGAATCCTACGGGACCGGTCCTATTCTGATTACGGACATCGCTAAACGCGAAAATATCCCTCACAAATTTCTGGAAGGCATTCTTTTAGAAATGCGTAATCATGGCATCTTGCAAAGTCAGAAAGGCAAGGGGGGCGGATATCTGTTGCGGGTAGATCCCGAACGAATCAATCTGGCTCAGGTGATCCGGATCATTGACGGGCCCATTGCGCCTACCCCTTGTGTTTCGCTGAACTTCTACGTGCGTTGCGACGACTGCGCCGACGAAGAGACCTGTTCCATCCGCCCAATCATGCTCCGGGTTCGCGATGCTAATCTGGCCGTTTATGAGAAAACAACCATTCAAATGCTGGTGGATAAAAACAAACAACCCATCTAGCAACCCACCACTATCCTGGCCCCGGCAGGTGAATTTGTAACCCGATGCCTGTTCGCAACTATTGAGAACAGGCCAAATTCCTTGTTACCGAATCAAAACAAACGCAACATTAACGAACCTTTTAATAAATAATTTTATGTTTAAATAGAAAACTATTGTACAGATAGTGCGATACGTTAGTCAATGCCCGTTAATTTGTACTTCGTTACCACCATACGCATTATCCATATCCACTGCATTTGATTATGACGAGCGATCGTTTTAACCACCTATTCAACGAATATCGTCAGCAGGTAGTTGACCAGAGTACTGCCGCCGTTAATGCAAGCTCTCCCGACAAAGCGCCTACCTGGCTGCATGTACTTCAGCGGCATGTTCAGGAATGGAAGCAGCATTACGGCTCCGAAAGTCAGGCGATTCAGGAAATCAGAGCCAACCACCGGCATAGCCAGTTGAACAGCCAGGCCAAATTCACCGACGTAGAGCAGGAGATTCTGGAAGTAACGAAGTCATTCGAGTTAAAACGGGAAACAATCTGGATTCGCCAGCAACACGAGTTGAGTACGCTTGGTATCTCAATGGGTTAACCACCTTGTCAGTAAGTCACCGCCTGCGGCAGGCTCAAGCCGATTTACGGGTCTTCCCCAATTCCAGAAACCCCTTCCGTCACGCAGAAATCCAGTTTCGTACATTGAACCTGTTCAGGATTGCGGGCCTTACGTGTGGAGCTTTCAACTACCGGCTTCACCCTCTTACGCGAACACGTCCTGCTGGGGCTTTAGCCAAGTATTATTAATTGGGAAAGTATAACATTGCACCGACAGCATTGCCGGGCTTATGTTTTTCGCCTATTTTTATCGATTCTCACTCCCGATTACTGAATACACCCGCATGAAAACACAACTCCTCACAGCAGCACTGCTACTGCCCGTGCTGGTTTTCGCCCAATCCGGCCGAAACAAGAAAACCGCTGCACCCGCCGGGCCTGACAAAGACAAACAGGCCATTATTGCCAATCTGGACAAGCGCTCGCCCGAATACGCCGGTATTTCCAAAAAAATCTGGGACTTTGCCGAGTTGGGCTATATGGAAGAAAAAAGCTCGAAACTGCTGGAAGAACAGCTTGTAAAGGAGGGCTTCGACGTAAAAACGGGCGTGGCGGGTATTCCGACAGCCTTTGTGGCAACCTACGGTACCGGCAAACCGGTTATCGGTATTCTGGGTGAGTACGATGCCCTGCCCGGACTGGCTACTGAAGCCAAACCTGATTTCACCCCCATTCAGGGGCAGCGTGGCGGGCATGGCTGTGGCCACAATCTGTTCGGCACGGCCTCTATGGCCGCTGCGGTTGAAATGAAAGACTGGCTCAAATCGTCAGGACATTCAGGAACGATCAAAATTTATGGTTGCCCGGCCGAAGAAGGCGGTGCGGGCAAAGTATACATGGTGCGCGAAGGGCTGTTCAACGATGTCGATGTGGTATTGCACTGGCACCCAGGTTCGCAGAATGCCGCCGATGCCGGTACATCGCTGGCTAATAAGAACGCCAAATTCCGTTTCCGGGGCATTGCCGCCCACGCAGCCGCTTCGCCCGAGCGTGGCCGGTCGGCACTGGATGGGGTCGAGTCTATGAACTACATGGTTAACATGATGCGTGAACACATTCCGCAGGATACCCGGATTCACTACGTCATTACCAAAGGGGGCGAGGCACCCAACGTGGTGCCGGCATTTGCAGAAGTCTATTACTACGCCCGACACAAAGACCGCGACATTTTGCAAAGTGTCTGGAAACGGATTGAAAACGCAGCCGAAGGAGCTGCCAAAGGCACAGGCACCAAAGTGGAGTGGGAAGTACTGGGCGGGGTTTTCAACCTGTTACCCAACGTAACACTGGCCGAAGTGATGCACCAGAATCTGAAGACCGTTGGTGGCGTGAAATACACACCTGAAGAAACCGCCTTTGCCGAAAAGATCAGCGAAACATTTGGCGAACAGAAAGTGCCTATTACTAATGCTGCGCTGGTGAAAGATTTTCGTGACGCGTCGGAGAGTGCTACCAGTGGTGGTTCTACAGACGTGGGTGATGTAAGCTGGACAGTACCAACGGTTGGGCTGTCGACGGCCACCTGGGTACCGGGCTCATCAGCTCACAGTTGGCAGTCGACGGCGGCCAGTGGCATGAGTATTGGTCAGAAAGGCATGATCGTAGCCGCCAAGACGCTGGCCCTGACAGCGCTGGATTTGTATAAGTCGCCCGCCCTCATCGAGAAAGCCCGCGCCGAATGGATTCAGAAGCGTGGTGCCGACTTTAAATACGAAGCCCTGCTCGGCGATCGAAAACCGGCATTGGATTACCGGAAGTGACGACTAAACCTATAAGGTTTTTAAAACCTTATAGGTTTGAATTGTTACCTTTGCGGCAGAATTCAAAGAGCGAAAGAGTGAAAGAGTGAAAGAGCGGAACCGTACCCGTCGACACGCTTCGCTCTTTCACTCTTTCACTCTTTCGCTCTTTACCTAATGCTTCGGACGCACACCTGCGGAGAACTCCGCCTGACTGACCACAACACCACAGCCACTCTTTGCGGTTGGGTTCAAACCATCCGCGATAAAGGCGGTGTTCTATGGATTGACCTCCGTGATCGCTACGGCATTACCCAGCTTTTACTCGAAGACGGCCAAACAGCCCCTGAACTGTTCACGACAGCCCGCTCCCTCGGCCGCGAATTTGTGGTGAAAGCTACGGGAACAGTTATCGAACGGAAATCGAAAAATCCGAATATTCCAACTGGCGACATTGAGCTGAAAGTAACCTCGCTGGAGGTGCTGAACCCCGCCAAACTGCCCCCTTTCCTCATCGAAGACGAAACCGACGGGGGCGATGACCTTCGTATGAAATACCGGTATCTGGACTTACGCCGGAATCCCGTTCGCAAGAGCCTCGAACTCCGCCACCGTATGGCTCAGCAAACGCGGGTATACATGGATGGGCAGGACTTCATTGAAGTGGAAACGCCGGTTCTGATTAAATCGACGCCCGAAGGCGCACGGGATTTTGTGGTACCCAGCCGCATGAATCCCGGCGAATTTTATGCCCTGCCCCAGTCGCCCCAAACGTTTAAGCAGTTACTGATGGTATCTGGTTTTGACCGGTATTACCAGATTGTCAAATGTTTCCGGGACGAAGACCTCCGCGCCGACCGTCAGCCGGAGTTCACCCAAATCGACTGTGAAATGTCGTTTGTGGAGCAGGAAGATATTCTGAACATGTTTGAGGGGCTGGTTCGCCACCTGTTCAAGGCCGTTAAGGGCATCGACATGGCTTCGGTTCCCCGCATGACCTATGCCGACGCCATGAAGTTTTACGGCTCCGACAAGCCAGACACGCGCTTCGGCATGGAATTCGTTGAACTGAAAGGTACCTTCGACACCGTCGATATGACCTCGGGTAAAGGCTTCGGCGTATTTGACTCGGCCGAACTGGTTGTGGGCATTAATGCACCGGGCTGCGCGCACTACACCCGCAAACAACTCGATGAACTCACCGACTGGATCAAACGTCCGCAAATTGGTGCTAAAGGTCTCATCTATGTCCGGTACAACGAAGATGGTACCCTGAAATCGTCCGTCGACAAGTTCTATTCCGAGACTGAATTGAAAGCCTGGGCCGCTCACTTCGGGGCTAAACCCGGCGACCTGATGCTGATCGTTTCAGGCGATTGTGCCAAAGCCCGGAAGCAACTGAGCGAGCTGCGCCTGGAGATGGGCAGCCGACTGGGTCTTCGCGATCCGAACGTGTTCAGTACATTGTGGGTGCTCGACTTTCCGCTGCTGGAGTTTGGCGAGGAGGAAAATCGCTGGTTCGCCATGCACCACCCGTTCACATCGCCCAAACCAGAAGATATCCCGTTACTGGATACCGATCTGGGTGCCGTTCGAGCCAACGCCTATGACCTGGTTATTAACGGTACCGAAGTGGGTGGCGGCTCCATCCGGATATTCAACCGCGATTTGCAGGCCCGTATGTTCAGCATTCTGGGTTTCTCGGACGAGGAAGCAAAAGCACAATTCGGCTTCCTGATGGATGCTTTCGAGTTTGGCGCTCCTCCACATGGCGGTATTGCCTTTGGTTTCGACCGCCTGTGTTCGCTCTTCGGCGGGGCCGACTCCATCCGCGACTTTATCGCTTTCCCGAAAAACAACTCGGGCCGCGATGTCATGATCGATTCGCCTTCTGTTATTTCACAAGCGCAGTTGAACGAACTGAAAATTGCAACGATAGCGAAGTAAAATAGATTTAACCACAGAGGCCACAGAGTTTTCTTGCTCTGTGGCCTCTGTGGTTACTACGTTTTGGGGTAGTATTTACGTACTTCACTCAACGTCCCATTTGCTCATCCAGGGATCACGGGTTTGCTGCTGAAACCGTTTGAGCTTAGCTTGCATTCGGGCCAACACCGCTTTGAATTTGGGATTAGCGGCCAGATTTTTCACTTCATCCGGGTCCGTTTGGAGATCGTATAATTCGAACCGCGGGCGATGCACATAGGCGTTCACCGTTCGTTTGCCGTACAATTGCTGCTGCGTCCGGAGCACATCCTGCCACGTAAAGGAGTGGTATAAGTCGAGCGCCATGGGAAAAGGCAGTTGATAGGCAATGTTGTAAATCAGTTTATACCGGCGTTCCCTCACCACCCGCATGGGGTAATACATGGTCACTTCGTGCAGCGAGTGCGAGGCATATACTTCATCCCAACCCGTTACCTGTTCCTGCTCGATAATGTCTTTGAAGGAGCGCCCCTGCTTCGGCGAGTTTCCGGGCTGGACACCGGCAAAAGCCAGGAGTGTAGGTGTTATATCGGCCCAGGAAATCATCGCATCCTGAACAAATCCCCGTTTTTTGGGTATTGGCAACTTGACAATGCATGGTAACCGCATACCCGGTTCGTACAGAGTTGTTTTTGCTCCCGGGAAAGGTGCGCCATTATCTGACAGATAAACAATCAGGGTATTATCGTACTGTCCAGTGTCTTTCAGGTAGTCGATCAGTCGGCCAACACCCGCATCCAGTCGGCTGATGGCTTCATAATACTGTGCCAGCTCGGCCCGGCACGCTTTTGTGTCGGGTAAGTACGCCGGCACGCGTACATCCCGAGGCTGATAGAAATGGTCGCCCACCTGCGGATACCCTCCCGGCCGATTCCCGAATACATTCGGTTTTGTCCCGTCAAACACCGGCGATCCATCGACTGCCACTGTGTTGCTGCGGTGCGGATCATCCGTGGCAAAGTAAAGAAAGAAGGGCTGAGTTATGTTCGATTGAGTTGCGCTCGGTTGGTCTGCTGATACTTTGGCCTCCAGAAAAGGATAACAGAAGCGGGCCATTTCGACCGGACTTCGGCCGATAGAGGCCGGATCGTTTACTCCACCCCCTTTGAGTACCTGTTGAAAATGGTATACCTTCTCCGGCGCTACGTGCAGTTTTCCAATTCGGGCGGTGCGGTATCCAGCCTTTTCAAGCAGAACGGGCAGTGACTGTACGGTATCAAAGGAAGCAAAGTGGTGTTCCTGATGCTCAAGGCCATACATTCCATTGGTATGATTCTGCAAACCCGTCAATAACACAGAGCGGCTGGGACTACAACTGGCTGTTGTGCAAAACGCATTTGAAAAGCGCACCCCGTCGGCGGCTAACTGATCGATGTGTGGCGTTTTGACAGTAGGTGCCCCATAGCAGCCTAAAACCTCCCGGCCATGGTCATCGGCAACAATCAAAACAATGTTTGGCCGACTGTCTGCAGCCCTTGCTTTCTGCCCAGAACTGCTGGTGAAATGGGTCGGTTTAGTGTTGCAAAACACAGTATATATCGCCCAAAGCAATGCCAGGATACTACTCAATAATGACTTCAGGCTAATGATCATGCAAAAATAAATGTGTATTCTTTAATGAATAATTAACGAATACTAGGTTAACTCCTAATATATTTATGAAACTTATTGGCCGTTTTATAAACCAATTCTGTTTCTATCTATACTTATGTCTGCTTTGTTGATAATTCGATTTTACCAAAAAATACATCAGACAGACTTTTTACTACGCTTTATACAATCTATACAACTGTTAACTTTTCGTTTATGCCATTTCCTTTCCGATGGATTGGGGTTATTGTCTTGCAATTTTTCTCTGGTCTGGCGTTCTCACAACTCACCATCACCAGCCCTGTACCCAGAATGGTCTTCCAGCGCAATTTAGCAAATGAAGCCAGTGTTAGTATAACCGGAATTGCCTCTTCTTCAGCAACAACCATAGAAGCTCGTTTTGTCCCGATGGCCGTTGGTCAGGGAAATGTTACGGACTGGACGCCTTTGAAATTTCTCCCTCAGTCGACGGCCTTTCATGGGCAGGTGACTGTATCGGCAGGCTGGTACCGACTGGATGTGCGGTCTCGGTCGGGAAGAACCATCACCGCCCAAACCCAGGTCAACCGCGTCGGTGTGGGCGAGGTGTTTATTATTGCCGGGCAGTCGAATGCCGAAGGCGGGTTTCAACGGCCGCCCAGTTCTGTAGATGACCGGGTCATGTGCGTCGATTTTCGGCAGGATAGCCTCAGTGAGCAGCTGATTCCTTTACAATTCAGCCACATCAGTTATGGCACCAGCATTGGCCCCAGCCAGCCGCCCCACATTTACAGCATTTTAGGCGATAAACTTGCCCAGCGACTTAATGTCCCCATCCTGTTTTTAGGCGCGGCCCTAGGCGGGACCAGCAGCGCCGACTGGCAGCAATCCGCAGCTGGTAATATGGGCACCGGTCGTAATTCAGCCGTTTATCGGCGAATGGGGGCGGTTTTACTTCATTATGTTACCCGAACCGGGGCCCGGGCTGTTCTTTGGCATCAGGGAGAAAGTGATCTTCATTCGTCAACACAGACATATTTCGATAACATTAAATATGTCATTGAAAAAAGTCGGCAGCAGCTTGGCGGGAAACCCCTGGCCTGGAGTGTTTCACGGGCAAGTTATATTTTTGGGCAAACCAGTCCCTCTGTTATCGCAGCACAGAACCAGCTTATCAGCAATGTATTTAATGTCTTTGCCGGGCCCGCTACCGATGGCATTACCGGCCCCGACAACCGATTCGACGATCTGCATTTTGGCGGCAATGGGCTCTATCGGTTTGCCAGTGCCTGGGATGAGAGCCTGACAGCCTCCTTTTTTCAAAATGCGCTTCCCGTTATGCCAACCGACTCGGCGTCGCTGATTACGAGCGGTTACACCATACCCCTTACCCGACGGCCGGGCGAGACGATTGCGGTTGCTTCTGTCCGCAGTGATGCGCATGAATCAGACAATCAATATGTTGCCCAGATTATTCGCGCCAGTGATGGGATGCTGATGCAGGAATCCAGTCCAACTACCGATAATCCGATCTCGATGGTGCTACCGTTTGTACTGGCAAACGGGCAATATCGTCTACGTACCCGCTCTACTCATCCCGTTGTGCTGGGCACCTTGGGCGAACCATTCAATGTGCAGCAGGATGCCACCCCCCGACCTCAGCCCCCTATACAGCGACTACCCGTTAGTGGAGGAACGGCCGATACAACCATCAGACGTTTTGGGTATCGTTATGAAACAGGTTCCCATTCATTTTACGGGCTGATTCAGGCTACTTCGCCGGTAGAAGTTCGATTGCAGAGTCTAGACGGCAGCGGTTTCAATGATTCTGACTGGCACCTTGCTCCTCCCAGTTCTCAGGCACCTGATTATGATCAATTCGCTGACTTCAACTATATCCGTAATTACCCGCCTATTGCTGGAGGAGTTGGTGGCGTAATTCCAGGGAGATACCGTTTTTCGATACGTCGGCAGGGCAGTACCGGGCCGGGCTTATGGTATGAACTGACGTTACTCGACGGTCGGAATATTCTATACTATCCCATGGAGCCCATTGGCGCTGTTCCGCCAGTGCTTACCATCACCAACTCGGTAACGCCGTGTCTGGTTGGCTCTTTTGCCGTAGCCGTCGACGTCGCCGAAAGTGCCCCGCAGACGGGCAATGTTTTCAGTGTCAAATTGTCGGACGCCAACGGCTCGTTTACCAATGAAACAACCATTGGCACCGGAACAACCAGCCCTATTGCGGTCAACCTGTCGCCAACGCTTCCTGTGGGGTCTAATTACCGTATTCGGGTTGTAGCCAGCAATCCGGCGGTAGCCAGCGCTCCCAGCCAGTCGTTTTCCATTTGTGCCGGGGCCGATCTGTCCATGCAAATGGCCATCAGTAACCGGGCATCGTTGACCAGTCAGCCCGTTACGTTAACGGTTGTACTAACCAACGCAGGGCCAATGGACGCGACAAATGTAAAAGCAAGCAGCATACTTCCCGATGGGATGAATTTTGTAGATGCGGCATCGGGAGCCATTAGTACAGCCGCGAACACTGTATCCATCAATGCCGGCAATCTGCTCAATGGAGCCAGCAAATCGTTTACGTTTCGGGTTAAACCTACCAAAAACGGTACCTTTTTTACGTCTGCTCAAATTACGGCCAGCAATCAGTTCGACCCCGACAGCCAGCCCAATTCGGGTACTGGCGATGGACAGGATGACGAAGCCACCGTCGATTTGCGTACACCCGATTCTGGTGCGTTCATCAGCGTATCCCCCAATCCAGGCCAGGTACCCCTACCCCCCGTTCAGTCCAGCCAACCCCCAGCGGACAATACCAAAGCCGATTTGAGTCTGGCCATTGCTACCAACTCGCTGGTAGTTTCAGCCAATCAGGTCGTAAACATTCCCTTAACTGTAAGCAATTCGGGCGGGGCAAATGCGACGAATGTATCCGTACAGGCACTTTTACCTACGGGCTGGCAATTAACGACAACAGAGGGGCTTACGGTCAACGGGCAAACCGTAAGCGGTACCATTGGGTCCATTGCAGCAGGTAGCACAGGCACAAGGGTGCTCGTGGTGAAGATAACCCAGGCGGGCACACTGCAAGCTCAGGTAGCTGGCGCGTCACCTTCTGACACCGACTCCACACCGGGCAATGGCTACACGAAAGGCGAAGATGATGAGGCCCGGTTGAGCCTGCGGATTAAGTAATCTATAAATACATAAAAAATATAATTATTGCTTAATACAGGTTAGGGAACCGAACTGCATAAGCAGGATCCTTTTGTAGCCTGTTACGGTCGACTTACGTATGTCCAGCTTACCCCAACCTCGTCGAACCTCATCAGCACCAGCCTGACGGTCAGCAACGGCGGTGGGGCATCGGCTTCGTCAATTTTGGTACAGGTGGTGTTGCCCAACGGAGTGGCTCTTCCGGCCAGCCAATCGGGCTGGGTACAGGTAGATGCGCAGACTTACAAAAGGTATATCAATCAGCTAGCTTCGGGCCAGTTGGCTACAATCATGCTCAACTGGCAAGCCACGGGTAGCGGCACGCTGAAGGCCCAGATTTTAGCCATGCGTGAAGCAGACTCCGGTTCGACACCGGGCAATGGATTTTCTAAAGGGGAGGATGATGAAGCGTCCATTAGCTTACGCCTGAGGTAAGTAGTCAACCAAATCTATAAGGTCTAATTTAAAAGGCCAGGCCAGAGCCTGGCTCAGACATATCCCAAAAAAAAGGCCCCGTTCATCACGGGGCTGTTTTTTACTTCTTTACAATTTCTTCGAGGAACGCCCGAAACTTGTCAGCGAATTCGGGGCGCTTGAGGGCAAACTCGACGGTTGTTTTCAGAAAATCAAGTTTATTGCCGATGTCGTGGCGTTTGCCTTCAATGCGGTGGGCGTACAAGTTCTCCCGCTTCAGCAATAGCAGCATGGCATCCGTCAATTGAATTTCGTTGTTTTTACCAACCGGCGTTTGTTCCAGCATAGCAAAAATTTCGGGGGTCAGTATATACCGACCGGCAATGGCCAGATTCGACGGGGCTTCACTGACCGACGGCTTTTCGACCAGCGTATCGAGTTCAAAAATCCGGTCGCCCAGCGATTTGCCGCCTACAATACCGTACCGGTTCACCTTATCGTGGGGGACTTCCTCTACGGCAATAACCGAGCCGCCGAACTGCGCATAGGTGTCGATCAATTGCTGGGTAACCGGAATTACCGAGTCCATGATGGTGTCGCCCAGAAGCACGGCAAAGGGTTCATTGCCTACATGGTGACGGGCGTAGCGAATGGCATCGCCCAGGCCGTTCAGTTCCCGCTGACGCACGTAGTGCAGGTTTGCCATGTCGGATAGACGACGCATCTCGTCGAGCAGCAACTGGTCTTCCTTTTCTTCGAGCCGCATTTCGAGTTCGTAGTTGCGGTCGAAGTGGTCTTCAATGGCTCGCTTGCCTTTACCCGTAATGATAAGTATGTCTTCAATGCCCGAATCAACGGCTTCCTGCACCACATACTGAATCGTGGGGCGATCAATAATCGGGAGCATTTCTTTCGGCTGAGCCTTGGTGGCTGGCAAAAACCGGGTTCCAAGTCCGGCAGCGGGGATAACGGCTTTCTTGATCATTTCTGAATGATTGAATGATTGAATGCTTCAATGATTTTTGCGTCAGCTATTCGATCATTGAGGCATTCAATCACTCATAATTAAACTACATAAGGCTTGATAACTCGGGCATTTATTTTTTTCAGTTCGACAAAGAGCCGGTTGAGCATGGCGTCGTCGCGATAAAGACCGATGATTGAACCACCTGAACCCGTAAAGGATGCTGATGCGCCACAGGCACGGGCCGTTTCGATTAAACTACGGTTTCGGTCGGTGATGGTATAAATCTGAGACCGCAAATCGAAATTACGGTTAACCAGGTCGTTCAGTAGCTTGGTATCCTGATTTAGCATGGCCTCCCGACCTTCACGCGCTACGTTGGCAATGGCGCTCATGGTGTCGACCACAATGGGCTCGCCTTTGAGCCACCGCGCCCGAACGTCGTTGTGTACTCGTCCGGATTGTTTGCCCAGATCGGTATTGTAAGCAATGTACAGTTTGGGCAGCAGCCGTGAATCGAGGGGTTCATACTGGCCGTATCCCTGGCGTTCCATCGTTTCGCGCTCGAAATCCATGTACACGCATCCCTCATAACACTGAATAACGCGATCCTGAAGCCCGGCTGTAATGCCCAGTTCTTCTGCTTCGGTAGCCAGTACCAGGTTGGGTAATACCGGCAGTGGAATCTCTACATTATAGAACTGCATAAGCGCTCGAAACGTAGCCACAATAATGGCACTGGAACCGGATAGACCCACCTGCCGGGGGATGGACGTGTTGTAGCGAATCGAAAAATTCTGATTGGGAAGCCGGATATGTTCTGATTCGCAGTATTCCGCAAATTTTTTAACAGCAGCTTTTAAAAGCGGCACTCCTCCGTGGTACCCAAGCATACTCACCGAATCGCGCAAATGGTGCAGACTTCGAAATACGTTGGTATCCTGCGGCTGGGGTTCAATGTGCAGTTCGGGCGACGGGTAAAGCGTAACAGACGCTCCAAAATTCCGGACGGTGATCGCAATGGTTTTACCAAAAAATCCATCGGACGGGTTACCTAGCAGGCCCGCCCGAGCATAAGCGCGGGTTTCGATGAGCAAAACAGTATAGCGAAGCTTATCTCCGCTGGCTAATTGATTAAGCGACAAGTTTACGAAAGAATTGGCATCCTAAAATAGAATGCGTCGTTCACAGGATAATAAAAGAGCGACCGGTTTACTTTCCGGTCGCTCACGTATATTGATTGTTTAAAATAAGTGACTACTTGACATCGTCTTTCTGCACGCTTTCCTTGTCTTTTCCAGTATAACCAACGTTATGCGGATCATATCCTTTGTTCGGGTCATCACCCTCTTCCAGATACGTTGCGTCAGATCGGTGAAGCAAGGCATCATCCGATGGGTTTTCAGCCACTTCGCTCAATTTTTTGGCCGCTTCATCGCTCATCATACGGCCTTTAGGTGCTTCTGAGATGGCATCGGCATCGACGTCCCATTCCTGAGTTCCGCCAAGACTTTCGCCAAGTGGTTCGCCTACCCTGCCTACTCCCGTATTGCTTTCGCGGGTATCGTGGGTCTGGTTCCTGTTCTCGGTATCCATATCCATACCTGACGTTGTGCCGATCTGGTTCGTACCAACCCCTTCCGACTCACGACCATAGTCGGAATCGCCATGCTGGTTAGGGTCTTTCGAATAGAAATCAGGATCGAGTTTGTCGGGATCGAATGGTGATGTAGTTGCCATAGCGTTAAGTGTTATTTTACGCTATAACCCAGAAACAGGGAGTGTTGTTTTTAGTAACTCAGTAAGTCTTTTTAGTCAGTAAGTCAGTAAGCCGCTTACTGACTTACTGACTTTTTCATCTCCGCCAGCAGTTGATCGTTGGTTTGTTGCAGCAGGGCTATCCGCTCGTTCAGTTGAAAGAGCAGGAATTCCATATTCCGCAATCGTTCTTCGGTGGTGATAGCGGCCGAAGGCGAACTCAGCACTTTAAACATCAGTCCTTCGCCCCGCAGCAGCCAGTCGCCATTCACCTGCGGATAGGCTACCAGAATCTTTTCGAGGGTATCGTAACGGGGTTTTAACCGACCGTGTAAAATATGATAAACTTTTTCGCCCCGGTGTTCGCCTAACTGTCTGGCGAATTCAAGAACGCTGATGCCAAGCGAATCAATTAGTTGCTGAAGCCGGAGATGAATGGTCATGACTTACACTTTTCTATGTAAAAATAAACAGGAATGCAGGCTAAATGGGCTGGATGTACTAGAAACGGATTCACCTTTTCCCAAAGTTCCCGCTGGCGACCGATAAATCGGCAAAATAAGCGCCAAAAGCAGCCCTATGAGGAACTTTTTCAGCCTAATGGACTCTAACCAGTTCAGCCTGTTCCGGATGCCTTCAGGGGTATGAATTACTTATAAAATGGGCTTGTTTTTTACACAGTTTTGTGTAACTTTAAGTCAGTAAACACGACCCCTTAAAAAGGCAAAAGGGACCTCAAAATGGGCCCCCTGCTTGAACAGTAAACAACAAATACTAATGAACACACAAAACAAAAGCCAAATCGAGACAATTCAAAGCGGTAGTTCACTTAAACCGTATCAAAAGATTCATGAATTGACCGGCGAAGTTGTAAATAGATATAAATATCTGGAAGGACACCCCCGACAATATCGGTTCGACGCGAAGGAAGGTGTCTTCAATATCAACGGGAACGAAAAGCTTGGTCGGACGCTCACGTTTCAGCCAATTGCCTGGCGGATTTTTACGGATAATATTCTGAATATGGGTACCAAAAACTGGGCAGAAATTTTCTTTATCGACGAGAAAAACTGTGTATCAGCGGTGCTTTTTCACGGTTACTCGGTCGACAATATTTTCCGGCTCATCGAACCGCTTTATTACGATGACCTGACGCTGGCCGACGTAGTGATTACGGCCGTAGCCGAGAAAAAAGAGAATAACAAGATTCAGCCCAAAGGGGTGTATTACATCGCCAACTTCACCTACAAAATGGCTGATGTTGAAAAAACAAAGGAGTTGAAACAGTTTGCGCAGGAGGTTAAGGTTTTTCGGCAGGAAACCCTGACGGACATTGCTAACATCAAAACGGCTATGAACTACTATAATCCTTTTGCCAACCCTGTAGATGAGCCTGTTTTACTGGCCGCCGGATAATTTCATCCTTATTCTGTTCGCTTATGATTTCTCAATTGCTGACAACGGCACAACAGCCACTCTTTACACTGGGTGGCGATACACTGGGTGACGACTACCGGGCGCTGCCCAGGATATCGAATTCGGATTTGACCCGGCTCAAGGAAGAACATCTGGGATACTGGTCGGTGCCCTCGGCCCGGTTTATTCCCGAAAAAGCCAAGGCATTTGGCCGGGCGTTTCACCAGCACCTGCTCGAACCCGAAACGGTGGGCACCGTACTGGCGCAATTGCTGCCTGATCTGGTTGACCCCTCGGGCCGTCCGGAACTTAATACGTTGGCCCCCGCTCAGGAAAAGCAGTTACAGACCCTGATGCAAACCATTCGGCAGGACGCTTTTTGTCGGCGTTATCTACGAATTTCGGAGCGGGAACGGATTGTACTGTCGACAGAACCAACAACCGGCGTGGCCTGCAAAGCCCGTCTGGATATGGTGTACACAAGTCCCAAGCGTCGGAATGCGCTTATTATTGACTTAAAAACAACGTCGGCCCGCACACAGGCGCAGTTTCTGGAATCCTGCTACACGTACGACTACGACCGGCAGGCAGCTTTTTACCTGGACAGTCTGCGTCATGCCGACAGTCGGGAATGGCACACAACGAAGCAATTTCGATTTGTGTTTGTTGGTATCATGAAGCAAAGCCCTTATCGCCTGTTTGCCGTTGACGCCACGTCGATTCCGGGATTTATCGACTACGGCCGGAAGAAATACCGCTTCTGGCTCCGAAAATGGCGGGATGAGCAGGTTGCGGAGCAGCCAATGGCTCCTGCCTGGAGTATGATTGCCTAAATCAACAATCGTTATGAACGCTTCCATTATAACCCTTACCCCTGCCGAACTCCACTTTGACTGGGGTACCGATGGGCTGGTACTGTGGATTGAAGAACTGGACGGCGCCGATAGTCTGGCGGGTCAGATGAGTGAGGTAATGGATCGCATTGCCTTTGCTATTGAACTCCAAACGGGCTGGGACCATCGGACAGACGGCAACACCCTGCATCCGCTTTATGGCTACCGGTTGCTGCTGCGGGATGCGTCGGGCCTGTGGAACGCCATCCAAACCAACGAAACCGGCCACTTCGTCGGCCTTACCCCCCTCCAGGAAATGGACTACGAAATAGCGTATGACAAGGTGATGTGGGTTGAGTGAGGTTGGCTGAGTTATAAGTTTTTAAGTAGTAAGTGGCTGTCGCGAAACAACTCGTGCGACAGCCACTTAGTAGTTTAACGTGAATTTGGAATGACTCATGGTATGCATTTTACGGTATCGTTACTGGTTTACCTGTCTTCTGCAAAAAAAATTAAACATAAAGCCCTGCCTAACTATACTTTAAACACCAAAATACATATAATTGCTCTATAATCATGAGCAATGAGAAATAGAGTTTCAAAAATAAAAAACGGTAAAAATCCTGTTGTTGGTACGGATTTTACACGGCAACAGAGTGACCCCTTCCAGTTAAAAAGTGGCCCCGCTAAATCTGCTGCTCAACTGAAGGTTCAGGACATGGTCAACACCAGCCCTCGCCTTCAACAGCTAAAAGCTGCCAAACAGGTAGTAGCCACAAGTCCGGTACAACGGAAAAGGGCTCAAAATCCAGTCGGGCCGCAACCCGTTGTCCAGCGAACTATTTGGCGGTATACGGGTTCGGCCTGGCAAAAAGAATACCCCGATGATGGTAATACAACACATGCTTCACCAGAAGATTATTGTACCGCTGAGGGCATCACGCCAGATAAAAACGACAAGTATAGTCAAGCTTCAGGCGATTATTATTCTTTTGGCGAAAAGTGGAGTAGTTCAATGGATCGGGCTACTTCAAGGAAACGGCCCAAGAACTATGGTCGTAGCCATTTCGATGAGGAACGTGCCTCTACTGCGTATGGTTATCTGAAGCCGCCTGTAGATGGAAAGCGGCAAAGAACGGATCAGGGACCCCATCTACTCGCTCACGCATTCAAGCGCTCCGTATTTGACGTGGGAATAGAAATGGGCTTCGATCCTCAAACACTTTTGGATAGTAAGCTTGCTCCGAAACCAAGAAAAGCGTTAACCCTCTTGAGAGAAATGATAGCCGCCAGGGGCTTAGTAGTAGAAAAGAACTATATACGTGAGTGGTACTACACTTACAAAAAGGCTTATGAAACATTCGAAAAACAAGGAAAAGGCTGGAAAAAAGAAATGAAAAAAGTACTGGAAGCACATCCCTTAACGGTCTACAGAGTTGGAGAAGTAGCCACGGCTAAAGAACTTGAAGGTAAAGGTGAAAAGTGCAACAAAGCGTTGGAAGATCTTAAAAAGCTTCTGGAAACCGATCGAAGTACGGGGCTTCCGGTTGGTTTGGTAACCGTTGACGCTGGTTATGTGGGTGAGGGCTGGGATGATGGTGATCAGTATCGTGAGGATTTTATCTATAATTATGCAAAAATAGCCATAGGCGCACCGCCTTCCCCTAACCCGTACGTATCTGCGCCCTCCAGCCCCGTTCGAGATGATGAGGACGACGACGAATTAATCTGAACTGAGCATCCACCTGCACAACGCTCACGGGCGAACCTTCCTGCGAACAAACGTTCGAATCGTCTGCATTCGCGCGGCCAGTTCTTTGGGCCACTCCTGCGGCCCGCCCGACTCGGCGCGCTCGTTTCTTTCGTCGTGATAAGGCCGGCATCAATGCCTTTCTGCTGACCGGGGGCTGGTACCTGGGGCGCCGGTAGCGAGTTGGGTGAGGTTTTGTCGGGTGATAAGTTGTATGTGGTCCCGTGCAACCTTTCTCCGCCAGTCTGCATCTTTCATGAAAAGTCACCTGAAATTCCAGAAACACATGAAAGCTATTCTCCTCCCACTGCTGTTCGCCCTTGCGGCTCTGGCTCCTGCGCTGGCCCAGAAAACCATTGACGCTAAAGATATTATCGACAAAATAAACCGGAAAGAAAGTGTCTCCTATCAGGATGCTACCATTCGTGGCGACATCGACCTGACTAACTTAGCCAACCGGAAAGAGTCACGGGAAGGCAACTGGGGCGATTCGCGTCAGTATCTGAGTGTGGTTGAAGCACCATTATCGTTTAAGAACTGCACCTTTACGGGCAAAGTACTGGCCTACCGGACAGAAGATCAGGACCGGCGGCTTATCAAGGTAAGCAACATCGTTTATAATACAGACTTCGCCGAAGCCGTTACCTTCGACGGCTGCCAGTTTGAAGACGATGCGGCCTTTAAATACTCGTTGTTCAGCCAGCGGGCTATTTTTACCAACAACACCTTCCGGAATGGGGCGCTGTTCAAATACACCAAATTTCGTAACGAAGCCGATTTTGCCGGCTCTACCTTCCGCGACTACGCCGACTTCAAGTACACCAAATTCGATGAGTCGTCGTCGTTCAGAAAAGTAGCTTTTGAGCGGTACGCCGATTTTAAGTACACAAAGTTCGATGAGCGTGTGGATTTCAGTCAGGCTCGCTTCAACAGCACCGCCGATTTCAAATACACACACCTGCCCCGTGGTACAAATTTCGACGATACCCGGTTTAGCGGCTCTACCGACTTTAAATACACTACCCTCGACGGACGCAAGTTCTCGCCGAACGGTAGGTAACTGTTTACCAGACCTATAAGGTTTTCAAAACCTTATAGGTCTATTATTGAGTTTATCAAAACGTTATACCAACCACTCAACGTTTTGAAACGAGCTACTAAAATTTTCATTGCGCTTGTCGTTCTATTGATCATTGCCCGCCTGTTGCTGCCTTACTTTGTGCTACGGTATGTCAACAAGACACTGGCCGACATGGGAAGTTATACGGGCCATGTCGAAGATATTAATATTCAGCTCATTCGGGGTGCTTATCAGATTGACGGGCTGCGTATCCGCAAGGTTAATGGCAAGCTAAAAGAGCCGTTTATCTACATTCCTAAAACCGATTTATCCGTCGAGTGGAAGTCGCTGTTCAAGGGGAAACTGGTCAGTGAAGTGGAATGCTACGAACCCGAAGTGAATTTTGCATTCAGCGAAAGCGAAGCCAGCAGCCAGACCGGGGCCGACGTAGACTGGACCGCTTACTTAAAAAAGTTGCTGCCCATCAGCATCAACCGTTTCGCGGTATTCAATGGCCGGGTCGATCTGACGAGCCTGATTACGCAGCCCCGCGCCGATCTGTCCATTCAAAAATTACAGGGCGAAATCCGGAACATCCGGAATGTTGAAGATCAGAACAAGAAACTCCCCTCGCCGGTTGTGGCGTCGGGCGATGTCCCGGGCTACGGCGGCACCATGAATTTTTCGGCAAATATGAATCTGCTGAAAGAGATGCCCGATTTCGACTATAACCTCCGATTCAGCGATCTTCAACTGGTAAAACTCAACCCGCTGGCAAAGGAGTATGCCAATCTTGACTTCGAGCGGGGAACAGTTAGTGTGTACAGTGAGATGGCGATGCTCAATGGCAAGCTGAATGGCTACCTCAAGCCCCTCACCAAGGGGATGCAGATTTTTAAGCTCAACGAGCACGAAGGGCGTTCGGTGGGGCGCTTCTTTACCGAACTATTGGCCCAAGGTGGAACCGCCATCCTTAAAAACCAGAAACACGATCAGGTAGCCACTCGTGTGCCGCTGAGTGGCACAGTCGATAACATTGAAACGTTTGTCTGGCCAACTATTTTTGGCGTATTACGCAATGCGTATATCGAAGCTTTTAAAGGAGAGTTCGACAACAACATCACCCTGAGCGACGCGCTCAAAAATGTAAAGGAAGATTTTAAAGAGAAACGGGCGGAACGGAAGGCCAAACGGAAAGAGAAACGAGCCGAGCGAAAAGCTGAACGCAAAGCAAAACGGGCCAAGCGAAAGGCCGAACGCGAGAAAAAGTAGTACCGACTAGGATGGTTGGTACCTATACTAACGTGAATACGGGCCGAAAAACAAGTTGTTTAAGCCCGCATTCACGTTATATTACTATTGATTTTTTCTTCTGTCAATTAGGGTATCCTTCCGGGCGCCGGAGTCGGTTCGGCGCGGTGCGTAACGGTTTCGGGTCTTTTGAACACCCGCGTCCTTTTCCATCTTGTAGGACGGAATCGCATTGTCTTTGCTTTCCATATTATCCTTGTGCGATGGCGGAGGAATGGGTTTGTTCGATCGCGCGGATGCGGTCGACATGGCTTTGGGTTTGGTCGCATTCGCCGTCGTCGATTTCGGTGAACTCGATCCTGCTGTTGATCCTTTGGGTGTTGTCTGAGCCATTGCCGTCGTGGCCAACAGCATGACACCTATCACTAGTTTCATCATAACGTTTTGTTGAGTTTTCATTGAACATGCTATACCGATAACTACCGCCGAACGCTATCAACCTTGGTAGCTCCTCCCCGCCGTAGCGAATCGGGTGGCAGCCGCCGTTGCTTCCGGTTTTTAGGTAAGGTCGAGTCCATACCCGCTGCCATCTTAGCCCGCTGCTGCCGATTCATTTTAACCTTCGGCTGCGCCGGATTCGCCTGTCGCGTATCGGTCGTTGAGGTCGACTGCTGCATTGTAGGCGACTGATTACTTTGTGCATAGGCTCCTGTACTCAGAGCCACAGCCAGTAAGCCAAACAAGAACCGTTTCATAATCTCGTTGAGTTTGTATGCCTTTGTAACGACCTGAGCCGACAATTGGTTATACCTATGTCGGGTTAATGAGTAAGTGAGCCCGTTCAGCAACGTCATTGGCCATACAGGTCGTTGTTAGTAAAGGAGTTACCGATTGATTATGGAATTTCGCCGGTTTCTGCATCTACCGGATAAGCAGTCCAGCAAAGTATGTTTCTTAAACTGTTTCGTAAGTCCCGGCCCGGCCCGGAACGTTCCCGCAACGACCCGGCAGATTATATTACTACCTACCGCACTACCGGCGATCTGGCGGTGCTGGGTGAACTCTATGAGCAGTATATGGATCTGGTGTATGCCGTTTGTTTCAATTACCTGCGCGATGAGGACGAAGCCAAGGATGCCGTCATGAACCTGTTTGAACAACTGGTGACCGACCTTCGCAAACACGACGTACAACAGTTTGGGCCGTGGCTTCATAGTGTAGCGCGTAATTACTGCCTAATGCAACTGCGAAAAAAACAGGCTCATCCTAAAGCCACATTGGTGAACGGTAACGGGGCCGACCTGGACGACGAGCCGGTTATGCGGCTTCCGGCCGATGACGAAGACCGAGCGGAACTGGAAGAAGACCTGACCCTGATGGAAACCTGTCTGCAAACACTACCTTCAGAGCAGCAAACCTGTCTGAGATTGTTTTACCTGGAACGAAAAACCTATACCGAAGTGGCCGACCTGACTGGTTACGACTTAAAACAGGTGAAAAGTTATTTGCAAAATGGGCGTCGGAAGTTGAAAATTTGTATGAGTAAGTAAGGAACAATGATCGATCAACTAACTTTTGATGAGTTACGGGCCTACCAGTCTGGGCAGTTAAACGGCCCGGCACGTTACCGGGTGGAGCGACTGCTGCTCGAAAACCCGTTTTATGCCGATGCACTGGCGGGGCTGGAAGCCATGCAGCAGGGTACCGCCCAGCCTACAGCCGAGCAACTGGCCGGGCTGCGGGATGCGCTTCACGAGCGTATTCACGCATCGGCAAATCAGAAGCGACTCTGGCCGCTCTGGATCGCTACCACCACGGCCGCCATTCTGTTCATGCTGGCAATGGCTATTTACTTCATCTTTTTTGCACCGAAGCACCCGCCAAAGCCTAAACTAAAGCCCACAAATCCAGTAACCACTAGCCTGCCCTCAACAACAGCCAGTTGGTATTATATGTCCTGATGAGTTTATTCACTGGTACATGTTTCGGTCGAATTGAAGGCAAAAAGTGCATAAAAAACCGGCCATTCGGTCAATTGGCTAAAACATTTACAAAACCCTGCACGTTAACGGGACATATCAACTTATTGTATAGTCTATGTTTCGCGCAAATTCACTACGTGCTATCACCCTATCGTTTATCTTAGTTACTGGCTGTTTATCAGGCAGTTTTGCCCAGCAACGGTTTAGTGCGGGGCCACGCGTTGGCTTAAATTTATCCACATTTGGCATGGACGCCAGAGACTACACCATGAAGCCCGGTGTAACTGCCGGAGCCTTTCTGATGTACAGTTCGTTAAATCATTTTGGCATTTCGGGTGATATTCTTTACTCGCAAATGGGTGCTAAGCACAAAGACCCAAACAGCAATCCGGTAAACTCCTACACACAGCATATCAATTACCTAGAAATCCCGGTTGCGCTGCGGTATTTCCTAACGCTGAACGGCAATTTTCGCCCCAACGTATTCTTTGGCCCGTCGCTCGGTTTTAAGCTGAATGCTAAACGGACTGATATCCTTGAGAGAGGCATCAGCCAGGCGGACCGCGACAATACCGATGCCTACCGCGCTATGGATCTAGGCCTTATCGCTGGTTTTCAGCTTAACTTCAAAGGCTTGGGCGAGCGTCAGCGGTTTCTGATCGACGCCCGCTACCGCTACGGTCTGAGCGACATTACCCTCAATGACGGTCAGAATATAAACAACTCAACCGTTACACTAACCCTAGGCTACGGTTTTGGTGTTGGTCCCGAATACCGCAGCCGCTACCGCCGGTAGTTGGTTCGCGCCTTTACGCAAGTGTCCTCGCTATTCTTTTAATGAAATAGCGAGGACACTTTTTTGTATTTTTGGCCTATCACGACCCAATTCACTTGCTCATGCCCTTCTGTCGGTCTGTTTTTTTTAGTTTAGTTAGCGTTTTTCTGTCCGTAACGACCTTTGCGCAAACAACATCGCCCTCCTTCCTTAAACTCAATGCCCGCCAGGCTTGCTGGGCCGATTCGGTGTTTACGAACATGGCCCCCGGCGACCGTATTGCCCAGCTGATTATGGTGGCCGGGTACTCGAACCGGAAACCGGCCTATGAAGATTCGCTGATACGGCTTGTTCAGACTAATAAACTCGGTGGCGTCGTCATGTTTCAGGGCGGGCCCGTTCGACAGGCACAGCTTACCAATCGGTTACAGGCCGGTTCGCCCGTTCCGCTCCTCATTGCGATGGACGCCGAATGGGGCATTGCCATGCGTCTGGACAGTACCGTTCGCTACCCCTATCAGATGACCCTCGGCGCCATGCAGGGGGCCGCTTCCGATTCGCTCATCTACCAGATGGGCGCCAACCTGGCTAAACAGGCGCGTAGACTGGGGATGCACGTGAACTTTGCCCCTTCGGTCGATGTCAACAACAACCCAAACAACCCCGTCATCAACTTCCGCTCGTTCGGCGAAGACAAATACGCAGTTGCCCGCAAAGCCCTGGCCTACATGCGCGGCATGCAGGATAACCAACTGCTAACCAGCATTAAGCACTTTCCCGGCCACGGCGACACCGGCACCGACTCCCATTACGACTTACCCCTGATTGCTAAAAGCCGGGCACAGCTCGACTCGCTCGAACTGTATCCGTTCCGGGAGTTGATCAGGGCGGGCGCTACGGGCGTGATGATCGCGCACCTCAACATTCCTTCGCTCGATACCACCCGAAATCGCCCCTCAACGCTCTCGCCTGCCATTGTTACCAACCTTCTTAAGAATGAATTGGGCTTCAAAGGGCTGGTCTTTTCGGATGCCATGAATATGAAGGCCGTAACCAAATTCTACCCGTCCGGCAAAGCCGATGAACTGGGTCTGGAAGCGGGAATGGACGTACTCGAATTTACCGAAGATGTTCCGGCAGCATTGGCGCAGGTTAAACAGGCCATTATTGACGGACGAATTACGCAGGCCTCCATCGACGCCCGCTGCCTGAAAGTAATCCAGGCAAAAGCGTGGGCCGGATTGGACAATTACAAACCCATTGTAATGGAGAACCTGGTCGAAGACCTGAACCCGGTTCAGGACGAGCTACTCAACCGCAAGCTCACCGAACGTAGCCTGACGGTGCTGAAGAACGACCGGAATGTACTTCCGCTACAGGACCTGGACACACTCCGGATTGCGTCAGTAGCTGTGGAGAGCGACAAGATCACGGCGTTCCAGCAGATGGCGTCCAACTACACCCAAATCGACCATTTCAACGTAACCTCCAAATCGGCCGATTCGACCTGGGCGCAGATCCGCGATTCGCTCAGCAACTACAACCTGATTCTGGTCGATGTTCACCTGAACAATATCCGCCCCGCCGTTAAATACGGTCTGCAACCCAAAACGGCGGGCATCGTTGGCGAACTGGTAGCTACCGGTAAAGCGGTCGTTACGGTGTTCGGCAATGTGTATGCGCTGGACAAACTGACCTTTCCGATGGATACCGCTCAGCCCAGCCGCAACATCGAACAGGCGCGGGCCATTGTCATGCCGTACCAGCTGACACCCTATACTGAAGAACTGTCGGCTCAGTTGATTTTCGGGGCCATTGGTGCCTCCGGAAAATTACCCGTTACGGTCAACCAGCGGTTCCGGCTGGGTGATGGACTGCCCGTTCGAGCCATTGGTCGGATGAAATATACCATTCCGGAAGAGGTGGGTATCAGCAGCAAGTTTCTCACCCAACAGGTCGACTCGCTGGTAAACGTGGGCATCAGCCAGGGCGCTTTCCCGGGTTGCGTGGTGCAGATGGCGAAAGATGGCAAGGTGATTTTCCGGAAAGCCTACGGCAAGCACACCTACGATGCTTCGCTGGGAGCCGAACCCCTGCCAGTACAGCTCGATGATTTGTATGACATGGCCTCGGTAACAAAGGTGAGTACCTCCACCCCTGCCCTCATGCACCTGGTCGACGACGGCAAGTTCAACCTGAACGGTAAAATGGCCGATTACCTGCCCGGTTTCAAGAAATCCAACAAAGCCGATCTGCTCTGGCGCGATGTGCTGACACATCAGGCCCGACTGAGAGCCTGGATACCGTTCTGGATGGACACCAAAAACCCGGATGGCTCCTGGAAACCCAAAACCTTTCAGAAAGAACGTTCTGGCCGGTACCCCATTGAGGTGACCGACAGCCTGTTTGAGTTCAAAAACTATCCGAAAACGATTTTCGAGCAGATCAGAGACTCCCCACTGAACGCGAAAAAGGAATATGTCTACTCCGACCTTTCGTTTATTCTGTACCCCCAGATCGTGAAACGACTGACCGGCGAGAACTTCGAAGACTATCTCAAAAAGACCTTCTACAAGCCCCTTGGCGCGAGTACACTTACCTTCCTGCCCCGCCGGTTCTATCCGCTCACCCGGATCGTTCCTACCGAGTACGATTCGCTGTTCCGCAAAACGCTCATCTGGGGGCGTGTGCACGATGAGGGCGCGGCTATGTTAGGCGGCTTATCGGGGCACGCAGGACTATTCGGCAATGCCAATGATTTGATGAAAGTCTACGAGATGTATCGCCAGAAAGGAAGCTATGGTGGTCAGCGGTTTATTTCCGAAAAGACCATTGCCGAGTTTACCCGGTACCAATTTCCAGAGCTGGGCAACCGGCGAGGGCTTGGTTTCGACAAACCGTCGTTTGCCTACACAGGCAATGCGCCTAAGTCAGCTACGAAAGATAGTTATGGGCATTCGGGCTATACCGGCACGTTTGTCTGGGTTGAACCCGACCCAGCCTATAATTTAACATACATATTTTTGTGCAACCGCGTTTATCCTACGAGAAATAACCCTAAACTTGGCAATCTAAATACCCGCACCAACATTGTCGAAGCATTGTATCAGGCAACCAAACGTGGACTGTGATGAAAGAGTATCTGACTCAGTTACTGGATTATGAACTTTGGGCCAACCAGCGGGTTATCGAAGCGCTCGACACCCTCCGCAATCCACCGTCGCGGGCGGTGGCCGTTATGGGACACATTTTGTCGGCGCAACACGTTTGGTTCGGCCGGATAATCCATGAATACGCCTTTGTAGCCATCTGGGAAGACATTCCAGTGAGCTGGATGATCGAAACCGCCGAGCGTCAGCACCGCCAGATTACTGGCTATGTATCGACCCTCAACGAAGCGGAGGTTACCAAATTGATTGAGTATGCTAATTCCCAAGAGGTTACCTATCAGAGTTCCCTGCTTGAGATACTCACCCACATGAGCCACCACGCGGCCTACCACCGGGGGCAGGTGGTGCAGCTCATCCGGCCCATGCTTAAGGAAGCCCCCGTCACCGATTTTATTGTCTGGCTGCGTTCGTCAAAGGGGGTGTAACTCCACCGTTGCCAGTCGCCCGTTTTGAGGTCTGTCAGCAACGGGCTATCGCCGAGCCATCAGGGCAGCTCGCTGGCCAGTACCTCCAAGCTATCCACTTAGCAACTGTCTTTCCACACAACCCAGCCGAAAAGCCTTTAAGCATACGGACCCAATCCTAACCTTTCAGGTTTACTTAAAACACCTTACTCAACACCTCATTAGTGTACGACTACCCGGTTGCCGCGATCTGGTACTCTACCTTTTTTATGCCTATATGTCTGCAACCACATTCCCTCAACTCGCGGTTGACGAATACAGCGCGTTGATAGCGTCTTTTGCACAAGCCATTTGGGAAGCTGATCCGCAGGGAATAATTCATACTGATTCACCCAGTTGGCGAGCCTGCACCGGCCAGTCCCTCAACGAGTGGCTGAGCGAGGGGTGGGCGGCAGCGGTTCACCCTGAGAACCGAGCCGATGCCCTCAGCCAGTGGCAGGAAGCCATTAAACAGCGAGTCCCTTTCAATGCAGAGTTCAGGTTGCGCAGCCCCGATGGTGGCTGGTGGTGGGCCAATGTGCGGGCGACCCAACTTCTCTATCCCGATGGGTCAGTTAAAAAGTGGGTTGCTCTCACGATCGACATTAGTGATACAAAGAAGGCCGACGAAGCGATCCAACAGCTGCAGGCCTCTCTGGGTAAACGAGGTAATGCCCTGTTGCAGTCTACCGAAGAAGTGGCCCAAATGGGTAGCTATGAAGCAGACCTGCAGGAAAATACCCTGCGCTTTTCCGACGGCATGTATCGGCTCTTTGGCGAAGAACCGGGAGCGGTCGACCCTTCGCTGGCCTGGATTGAAAGCCGGTCGTATCCTCAGGATATGCAACTGGTCAGGCAAACTCTGACAGTAGCCATTGCCACCCTGCAACCCTATTCTTATCGACGCCGGATTTATCGCAAAGACGGCGAACTCCGTCAGTTGGAATCGCATGGCCGAGTTGTGGGCGACCAGACCGGCAAGGCAGTGAAACTGATTGGCCTGGTTCAGGATATCACCGAACGCCATCGGGTAGAACAGGAGCTTACCCAAACCAAAGCCCTCCTCCAGACCATTTTTGATACCTCTCCCAATTCAATTACAGCTTACACACCCGTGTATGCAGATGATGTATTAGTCGATTTCAAAATTACCCTTGCCAATGCTTTCACGCAGCAAACCACCGGTATCAACCCTACAGGACGGCTGCTTACCCAAACCTTTCCCTCCGCTCAGGATAATGGCTTACTGGCCCGGCTAAAGCAAGTATCGGAGCAGAAGGAAAAACAGGACTTTGAACTGTGGTACGAAGGCGACGGGATGCACCATTGGTTTCGTGTGATTGCCGTTCCAATGGACAGTATGGTGCTGGTAACGACAGAAGACATTACCGAACGTCGACAAGCCGAAGCGGAAGTTCTTCGCCTGAACGATGAAGTGGCCCGAAAAGCGACGGATCGGTACTATTCGCTGTTCAACGCCATTGAGGAAGCCATGAATGTACTGGAACTGGTTTATGATGACAGCGGCAAACCGATCGACTTCCGCTGGCTGGAGGTGAACCCGGCGTTCGAAAAAATTACTGGTTTAAAAAACGTAGCCGGTAAGCTGGGCAGCGACATTTTCTCAACGGAACAATACTGGCTCGACACCTACGATCGGGTAATAAAAACCGGTGAGCCTCTCCGCTATGAAAATTACCATGCAGATCTTCAGCAATGGTATCGAACGCATACCTCAAGAATAGGTGGTGCGGGGAGCGTGCTGGTAGCGAATGTGTTTGAGAATATCACGAAACAGAAACGCCAGGAAGCCAACCTGGCGTTTCTGGCCAACCTGATGGTCGACTTTGCCCCTCTTGACTCCGTAGACAGGATTATGGACATGGCGGGCAGGCGCATTGTGGAGCATCTCCGGCTGTCGCACTGCACATTCGTGGAAATCAACCCGGAGGCTGATGAATGCACGGTTCTTCACGACAGCTCCCACACAGAACTCGCTATGCTAACCGGCACGCTCAAACTGGCCGACTTTCATACCGACGAGGAAAACAGACTGCTGGCCGGAGGGCGACCCATGATTGTAAACGATATTCTGGCCGGGAACCGTTCAGCCAAACAAATAGCTTCGTTCAGGGCTATCGATGTGGCATCGTTGGTCAACACCCCAATTGTCCATAACGGACGGTGGGTATTTGACCTGGGCGTAACCCGCAGCACCCCTTCTATCTGGCTCCCGGACGAAATCGAATTGTTACAGCAAGTTGCCAGCCGCATCTGGCTCAGGATAGAACGGGCTCGTGCCGAAGAAACGCTGTACCAGTCGCAGAAGCGGCTGCAGAACGCCATCGCCATTGAAACGGTAGGCGTCATTTTCTTCGACCGGCAGGGTGTCATTCACGATGCCAATGCCGCATTTGAGCACATGACGGGTTTGCGGCATGAGGATCTGGTGAGCGGCAAAGTGCATTGGGCGGAAATCACCCCGCCCGAATTCAGAGCCGTCAGCCTGAATGCCCTTAATGAGTTGCTCACCCAGGGCCAGAGTGTACCCTACGAAAAAGAGTATGTCCGTTTGGATGGGTCGAAGTGGTGGGGCCTGTCTGCCGGCAAACGACTCAGTGAGCACGAAATGGTGGAATTCGTCATCGACATTACCGATAATAAACGGGCTCAGCAAGCCCTCCAGGAGGCCATTCAGCGCAAAGACAACTTTCTGGCCATGCTGGCGCACGAACTGCGCAACCCCATGGCCACTATTCGCTCGGGACTACAAGTCCTGACAATGACCTGCACCGATGAGGTAAATCAGTCGACGGTAGCGATGATAAACCAGCAAACGGATCATCTGGTGCGTATGGTTGATGAGCTGCTGGATGTGAACCGCATTACTCGGGGCAAAATTGAACTTAGGAAGAAACAGCTCAATCTCGTACAGTTGGCGCAGCAGGCAGCAGACAGCATACAACCTCAATTTCAGCAACAGAACAAAACGCTTCATGTCGACCTGCCCGCCGTTCCCATTATCATGGATGGCGATGCCACCCGGCTCAACCAAATCATGATCAACCTCTTAACCAATGGTGTTCGCTACAGTGGAGAGGAAGGTGAAGTGTGGCTGAGTCTAAGGCAACAGGATCACGAAGCCATTCTTCAGGTGCGGGATAACGGAATTGGCCTGGCGACCGATCAGCTTTCGGTTATCTTTGAGCCGTTCGTACAGGCAGACCAATCGCTGGCGCGCGCCCAGGGCGGCTTAGGACTGGGGCTGACCGTAGTGAACGAGTTGGTGAGCCTGCATGACGGACGGATAGCAGCCTGGAGCCAGGGACCGGGCATGGGTAGTACCTTTACCGTACACCTGCCCACGTTATCTGCCGACGCTGTTCTACCTACCGAAGCCCCCCTGCAAGCGAACACCCCCACAACACTCCGGCGCGTTCTGATCATTGATGACAATGCCGATGCGGCCCTGACCCTATCCATGCTGTTGAAGTTAAAAGGCTATGAGATTCATACCCGTTACAGCGGCCAGGCGGGTCTCGAAGCCGCAGAAAGTCTGAAGCCAGCGGCCATCCTACTCGACATTGGTATGCCCGATATGGATGGCTACGAAACCTGTCGGCTAATCCGTCAGCAACCCTGGGGCAGGGCTACGGTAATAATCGCCCTGACGGGTTATGGGCAAGCGGAAGACCGGCAGCGCACCCGAGAAGCCGGCTTTACGGGACATTTGGTAAAACCTGTAGATATGGGTCAGTTAACGGACTTGTTGAACAGCCTACTAACAACCGACTAACTCGCCAGACTGTAAAATGACGGAAAATGAATAATCATCAACCTGGGCTATGTATCTGGTTTCAGGGCACATGCAGATACAGCTCATTAGCGCTAACGCTACCGGGCTCCTTCACCCGGAAGGTACCAAGCTGATAGGTTACCCCTTGTAAATCAAGCGGAGGCAACTCCACAACAATCTTATAATCGCCCCGTTGCTGATAAAGAAAGCTGATAGCACAGAAATCCTGATAGTGCTCTCCGCCCTTTATCAGCGTAAACGAAACGGCTTCCGTGTTTGGCCCTGTCACTTGTCGGACGTGCTGCATATCCGTCTCGCTGATGCGCTGGGCATACTGGCTTGTGCTGTATTGATGATCGTACCACAATGAATCGTCACGTACAAACTGCCGATATAAGCCCGATTTCGAATTGTAATTTTCCCGGCCAAAGAAATCAAAAACAGCGCCAGTTGCCTTAAAAAGGCTGTCTTGCAATGCACTCTCTTTCTTTATCTCTTCGTAAAGCGGGTGTTTGATCTCCGTGTACCGATTGGTCAGCGTGTTCAATTTGTAGTACCTGACATAAGGTATTAAGTCGCCAGACGGGGTAAACAGAGCCACATCCTGGGGTGTCTGATTTTTAACATCCAGTAAAAGCCCCGCTTCCTGACCCGTTGTGGCCAACAATTCCCGGCTTATTATACTCAACTGAATAGTAATGTCTTTCTGAGCATAAGTCGTGGCACTGCCGAATAGCATGAGCCAAAGCCACCTTAAGCAAGAAGGTCTACAAATCATTGTGACTACTTTTTCCCGGAACAAATTAACAAAACTAAATCTATAGACTTTAGTTCTTTATCGAAACCGGTCTACCGGCATCTACAACTTACTCAACAGATACGAATGAAAGCAGCCGTATTCCACAAAATTGGCGACATTCAGGTCGACACCGTCGACGACCCGCGCATCGAACAGTCGCGGGATGCCATTATCCGGGTCACGTCGACGGCCATCTGCGGGTCTGACCTGCACATCTACGACGGCTTCATTCCCCAGCTCAAAAATGAAGTCCTCGGCCATGAATTCATGGGCATCGTGGAGGACGTGGGTTCCGAAGTGACCAACCTCAAAAAAGGCGACCGGGTCGTTGTGCCGTTTACGGTTGCCTGCGGCAAGTGTTATTTCTGCCAGAAGAACCTGCAAATGCACTGCGAAAACTCCAACCCCGAACACTACGGCCCCGATGGCGGCCTACTCACCGAAAAAGGGGGCGGCCTGTTCGGTTATACCGATCTGTATGGCGGCTACAACGGCGGTCAGGCCGAATACGTCCGGGTGCCCTATGCCGATTATGGCCTTCATACCGTACCCGAATCACTCAAAGACGAGCAGGTTCTGTTTCTGACCGATATTTTCCCGACCGGCTGGAGTTCCATCGAGTGGGGCGAACTGAAGGGTGGCGAAACCGTCGCTATTTTCGGGTCGGGGCCGGTGGGTCTGATGGCGCAGAAATCAGCCTGGATACAGGGAGCTGCCCGCGTCATTGCGATTGACCCGGTCAACTATCGCCTGGAGAAAGCCCGGCGCGTCAACAACGTTGAAACGCTTAACCCCGATGAGGTCGACGTTATTGAAGCCATTCGCCAGATGACCAACGGGCGCGGAGCCGACCTCTGTGTTGACGCTGTGGGTATGGAAGCCGACCGGTCACTGCTGGAAAAAGCCAAAGCTGTTATCAACTTCGAGAAAGGAACGCCTAAAGTACTGGAACTGTGTTTTCAGGCCGTTCGTCGGGGTGGTATCGTATCCGTCGTTGGGGTATATGGCACGCCCTTCGACAATATATCCATTGGCCGCATGTTCGACAAAGGCATCACGGTTCGCTTCGGGCAGTCGTTCGTTCACAAGAACATGAGCCACCTGCTGGATCTAGTTGTGCAGGGCAAGGTTGTTCTCGACGACATTATCTCGCACACGCTCCCGCTGGCCGATGCCTCAAAAGCGTACGATATGTTTAAGAAAAAACAGGACGATTGCACTAAAGTCGTGTTGAAGCCCTGACAGGTAAGAAACTTACCTACGTTTCAACTAACTCAACAAGACGATGGAACAGCCAATTTCGCGTAAACAACACGGCATTGCCGACTATAGCTACGTTCCGCTGGTCGCTGCGGCACCTTCTTTACTAGGTTTCGACGATGAGCCAACGGCCACCCGGCTAGCCCGAATCATCAGTGGTGGTGTACTGGCTACCAGCTTATTAACCCGCTATGAATTGGGGCTTTGGAAGATTATACCGTTCAAAGCTCACCTGGCGGCTGATGCTACCGTAAGTGCGTTTTCACTAGCGGCTCCCTGGCTCTTTGGCTTTTCGAAAAACAAACGCGCCCGAAATACCTTTCTCGCCATCGGTGCGTTCGGCGTGGCGGTAGGCTTAATGACCAGGCCCGATGATATGCCTTAGACAGTTCGGTGTAGATCGGATGTGACCGTCCGGTTCACAACCGATTACCCGTTTATCAGAAAAAACAAATAACTCAACGATGGAAAACATAACCGGGAAAACAGCCCTGATCACAGGCGCTACGAGCGGCATTGGCCGTGAACTCACCAACCTTTTTGCTAAAGATGGTTATAACCTTGTTCTGGTAGCCCGTTCGGGCGATAGTCTACGCCTTATTGCGGATGAGTACGAGCAGCAGTTTGGCATTAAAGCCACAACTATCACCCAGGATTTAGCTGATCCCAAAGCCGCTGACGCTATTTATGAGCAAACCCGGCAACAGGGCATCACGGTAGATATTCTGGTCAACGATGCGGGTATGGGCGAATACGGCAAATTTGCCACCGAGACCAACCTGCAAAGGGAACTGGACATTGTACAGATCAATGCCGTGTCGCTGATGCACCTGACGAAGTTGTATCTTAAAGATATGGTGGCCCGGAATGAGGGTAAAATCCTGATGCTTGGCTCAGAGGTGTCCGTAAGCCCAAACCCGATGATGGCAGTTTATGGCGCGACAAAAGCGTTTATCAAGTCCTTCTCGGAAGCAATCCGTAACGAACTGATCGATACGAACATCACCGTTACGGTACTGATGCCGGGCGCTACCAACACCGATTTTTTCAATAAAGCTGGTGCCGCCCATGTTAAAGGGGCCGATCCGTCAAAAACAGCTGACCCTGCCGATGTGGCCAAAGAAGGATACGAGGCACTCATGAAGGGTAAAGACCATGTGGTGGCGGGCTGGAAGAACAAAGCTAAAGTGGCCATGGCGCACATCCTTCCCGACCCAATGGTTGCCGCTAACGCCCGTAAAGACATGATGCCTAAAGATGAATCCGACGATCAGACAAGTCAGCTTACCAGCCTGGCTATGGGCGTTGGATTGGCCGCCGGCGTTATAGCGGGGCTGTACCTGGCCTACCGTCGGAGCACACCTGTTGAGCAGGCCATATACCGCTACAAAGCAGGTAAGGCACTTAATTCGGCAAAAAAATCATCGAAGTACGTTGGCAACTCGATAAAAGAATCAGCCCGCAAAGCCCAGGAAACACTGGAAGACACATTGGCGTAGTAAGTCGGTAAGTGGCTGACGCACGAGTTACTGATGCGTCAGCCACTTACTGACTATTTTTACTTTATCTTCGTGTTGACTTCCACCTGGTGTCGTTGGTTCGGTACCGGAACATACCGTTGACTCAGCATGAAATACGCCTTATTCTTCTTTTTAATAGTATCCTTCTCTTCAGTTGCCCAGGTACAGCTACCAACAAACGAGTTAGGTCAGGTTCAGTATCAGGAACTTGTACGGGTACCGGATAGCAAACGGCCCGCCCGCCAGCTTATGGAACAAGTCCGGGCCTGGGCTAACCAATTTTACCCACAAGCCAGCGAAGCAGAGCAGCAGTTCGACCAGGAGCACAACATTCTGTTTGTCAGAACCTTCTACGAGATCGGTAAGCAATCTGTACGCTACACCCTTACCATTGAGACAAAATTTGGCCGGTACCGGGCTACTCTAACGGATCTGATTGTCGACGACAACGGCCGTACACAACCTGTTCGGGCGACTAGCTCAACGGTTGAAGAGATGGCTGCAGCCGCCGATAAGTCGCTTAAGAACCGTGACCTGCTCGAACAGATCGTTGCCGATCAGACCAGTTTATACCAGCAAATTGACAAGTCCTGCCGCAGCACGCTGGCTAGCCTGAAAAAGGTTATGACAACGGAGTAGTGATTAGCGATGCCGCTCTACGCCCACCTGTTCGCACCAGGCCAACACGGGGCAGGTGGAACAGTATGGCAGGGTACCCGTACATATGTGCTTCCCAAAAGGCATGAGTAGCCGGTTGATGTCGACCCATTGCTCATGGGGCACCTGCGTTTCCAGCACTTTCAGCGTTTGTTCGGGTTGTTTGGTATGCACATATCCCCAGCGGTTGACCACCCGATGCACATGCACATCTACACTAATAGCAGCCTGCCCGGTTGCAACGCCCAGTGCCAGATTAGCACACTTCGGGCCAACTCCTTTTAGTGATGTCAGGGTAGTGTAATCAGCCGGTAACTCGCCGTTAAACTCGTTCACAATACGATCAGCAATGCCCAGCATGGTGTACGCTTTTTGATCGGGATAAGTGGTGCCGTAGAGTAATTCTGTCAGCGTGGCTACATCGAGGGTAAGGAGCTGCTCGGGAGTACGAGCGCGTTCAAACAGGCGCAGGGATACCGGAATAGTCGTTTCATCGAGCGTACGGATGGAGATAATACAGGAAATCAGTTGTTCGAAAAGGGTGTTGTAACCCCGCTCGAACAGATCGAACATGGCCGCTTTCGGGTATGGCCGGATGGCCGTTTCAATATGCGCTAAAACAACGTTGAGATCGAAGTTGGGTTTCATGTATGTTTAACCGCAAAGGCGTAAAGATGGCGTGAACTCCGCAAACTTTTTTTGTTGCGTTGTTCACGCCATTTTTACGCCTTTGCGGTTAAACTACTTTATACCTTCACGATCACCATCTCCACCCGCCGATTTTCGGGACGTTCTTTCAGGCTTTTGTTGGTGTTTATTGGCCTTGATGGACCGTAGCCAACGGTTTCAATGCGGCTACCACTAATTCCTTTATCGACCAAATAGCGTTTTACTTCGTTGACCCGATTGCGGGATAGCTCCACATTGGCATCGAACTCGCCAACAGTATCGGTATGCCCTTCGAGCCGAATCTGCATTGTCGGGTTCGACCGCATCACAGTTACCAGACGATCCAGCTCCGGGTAGGACTCAGGCTTGAGGTCATACTTGGAGACATTAAAATAAATATTCTTAAGGGTAATTTTTGCCCCGGCCTCAATAGGAACCAGGTTAAAATCGCGGGCCACATCGACCCGGTTTGTTACCAGCGTATCACTCTGACTAAAATAACCTTTTGCCGATGCCGTAACCGCATAAACGCCCCGGCGGTCGATCTCGATCCGATATTTCCCGGTCAGACTACCACTCTGCAACGAATCGGCGGGTTCGTCGCCCGATGCTTCGGCTCCTGATATCAGCCGGTACGTAACCGTTGCCGCAATAGGCTGTTTGGTTTTCGCATCGCGCGTAATGCCGTTGATGGCTACCGATGCGGGCGCAGGCACCACCTTTGGCTGCACAGGAACGGGGGTGTTATCGGTCGGCGGCTGCGGTTGTGGGCGGGGAGCCGTTCGGGGGGGCGGCTGCCGGGGCTGAACGGGCGGCTTCCGTTGAGAATAGCTATCCTTAGGCGGGTTGATGATATGAACACCCCAGAAATTGAAGCACACATAGTTTTTACTATCCCGGCATTCAAAGAGATCGAATTTTGTATAACCCGGATCAATCCGTTCGAAATAAGCAATGAAGTCGACCCGCTCCCCTGGCCGAACCTGCCGACGCGTTTCTGCAGGTATGTTTTCGGCACGAATGAATTTGTAGGAGCGTTCGCCCTGGTTTACGTACAAACGGGATGTTGGCTGAAACCCAATATTACTTGTCGATTCCAATTGTTCCCACCCCCGGCTATTCGGTATGGGCATATCAAACGGGAAAGACCGACCATTGAAGCCCGTTTTCCGGGCCTGGAATTTCATGTATATGATAGTGTATTGCGCCGTCAATTCAATACGCTGAATTGTAACGTCGGTGTCGTTGATATCATCAACACGCGGACTTTCAGTTGTAAACTGAACCTGTGCCTGCACTGTAGCGGCAAGCAACAGGCAAATGATCGTGAAAAGTCTGACTTTCATTGAGTTTGTGTTTACTAACCTACTGTACGAATCCCTTCCCTGTGGTTTATAAGCGCCAGCTAGTTTACGAACTCGGGAACACCGCTGGCCGTGTCTTTTGGTGGCTAAAGCGCGTATACAAATGCGTACTGGATAACACTTAGACAATGGCAGCTGTTCCAGAGTTTAATCGCTCTTTCTTAAAATTCCAGCCAACGATCTGCTCCTACCTTCCGGCAAGCCATTACAACAGCTACACTACCGTTTCAACGATCAGCTCACCAACGTAGAAATACTCATCCGTAACCTGTTTGGCCTGGAAAGAGAATATGAAAAAAATTATATTTAACCATTTATATAAAACACATAGCGTATATGATATTATGCGCATTAATAATAATATTATATTACCTATAGGCTAAGATCTAATTTATTCTATTGATTTTATATATGTTACCCAAATTATAATTTTTTAATTGCTATTTAATAGTAATATCTAACTTGTAATTTTGTCATTCACTTAACATGTTCTCAACATACTACTATGAGGAAATTACTACAAATAAGTTTCCTGATTTTGATAACCGTATGGGCAACCTACGCACAGGGTCAGGCCGTTTCAGGTAGAGTTACATCATCAGACGACGGTAGTCCCCTACCCGGCGTATCTGTCAGTGTCAAAGGAACAACGCAGGGAACGTTAACCGATGCCTCCGGTAACTACCGCATTAACGCTGGCAGCAACGCAGTAGTGGTTTTTAGCTTTATCGGCTTCACGACTCAGGAAGAAAAGGTGGCGAATCGGTCAGAGATCAATGTCCAGTTAAGAACCGATGTACGCAACCTGAGCGAGGTTGTTGTAACGGGCTATGGACAGCAGATCAAGCGGGATCTAACCGGTAACATCGCGAAAGTTAAAGCCGCCGATATTCAGGACCAGCCCGTAACGACCTTCGATCAGGCGTTGCAGGGCAAAGCGGCCGGTGTTCAGATCAATTCCGGCTCCGGCAAACTGGGTCAGGGAATACAGGTACGGGTACGGGGCCAGTCGTCGGTATCGGCATCGAACCAACCGCTCTATATAATCGACGGTATTCCCGTCACAACAGACAACCTGAGTATCACCAGCTCAGCCACCAACCCTTTAGCCGATATTAACCCTCAGGATATTGAGTCGGTCGATATTCTGAAAGATGCGTCGGCTGGAGCTATCTACGGAGCCCGGGCGGCCAATGGTGTCGTGCTGATAACCACCAAACGCGGCAAAGCCGGACGTACCAACGTTAATTTTGGTGCTCAGTACGGGTCGAGCAAGCCAACCCGTAAGCTGGAGTTCCTAAATACGGAACAGTACGTTAAGTTTTACAATCAAGCAGCGGCCAACTCCGACCGTATTGAGGGGCTCGACCCGAGCGATCCAGATTCGTACACCACGTACATGAAGGATTTCTACCAGACGCAGGGATTAGGTACCTACGGCACGCCTAACCAGGCAAGTACCAACTGGGGCGATCTGGCCTATCAGGATGCTCCTTATCAACAGTATGATCTGAACCTGAACGGCGGCAACGAAAAAACGACGTTTTATCTCTCAGGCCAACTGCTGGATCAAAAAGGCATTCTGGTTGGCAATGCCCTACAGCGTTATGCCGGCCGTCTGAACATCGAGCACCAGGTATCCAGCCGGTTCAAAGTAGGCTTTAACATGGGCCTGACCCGTACCCTGAACCAACGCATCTCAGGCGATAACCAGTTCGATAATCCCATGCAGATGGTGGCCCTGCCGCCAATGACACCCGCAACGGATGCCACGACGGGGCTCCCCGTGGGCTCCCCTCCCGGCGACATCAGCATTCCTGTTTATTACAACCCACTCATTAACATCGGCAATGCGTATTTCAACACCACCGTTTACCGGAACATCAGCAATGTATTTGGGCAGTTGCAGATTATGAAAGGGCTAACATTCCGGACGGAGTTTGGCCTCGATGTACTGAATCAGCAGGAAGAGCTGTACTACAACAGCAAAACGCAGCGGAACTTCGGCTCACCGCTTGGCCTGGGCCAGAACCGTTTCGCTCGGGTAGAAAACTATACAACGAACAACTTCTTCAATTATTCCACCGCTTTTGGCCGGAGTAACCTCGATGCAACGGCGGGAATGTCGTATCAGCAATCGCAGCAGAAAATAAATTTTATCGAAGGACAGGATTTTCCGTCTGATGCTTACCGGATGATTGCCAGCGCGGCCCGCAAAACCGACGGTAGCTCTTCTCAAACGGATTACCGCTTCCTGTCTTATTTCGCCCGGGCCAATTACAAATTTGCCGACCGGTACCTGCTTGGTATGAGTGCGCGGGTAGACGGCTCATCCCGCTTTGGTAATAACAGCCGATATGGCTTCTTTCCATCTGTTTCGGCAGGCTGGGTACTCAGTGAGGAGGAGTTCATGAAAAACACAACGGCCATCAGTTTCCTGAAACTTCGGGCCAGCTACGGACAGACGGGTAATGCAGAAATCCAGAACTTTCCGCAGTTGGGTCTCTTTACCGGCGATGCCAATTATGGCACCCTGCCCGGTCAGCGCCCATCGCAACTTGCCAACCCGGACCTGAAGTGGGAAACAACCAATCAGTTCGACATTGGTATTGACTTCGGTATTCTTAACAACCGCATCAATGGTGAAATCGACTATTACAACAAACAAACGTCGGGTCTACTGCTCAATGTAAACGTGCCGGGAACGACAGGCTTTGCCACGCAGTTCCGCAACGTAGGCAGCCTCGAAAACAAGGGGGTCGAAATCGTTATCAATACCGAAAACCTGACGGGTGCTTTCCGCTGGACAACGAGCTTCAACGCAGCCACGAACCAGAACAAGATCACGAACTTACAGAGCCAGATTATCGAAGGCGGTATCAATGCCATGAGCCGTGCGGTAGAAGGTCAGCCACTGGGCGTTTATTTCACGCAGGAGTATGCCGGTGTCGATCCGGCCAATGGCGATGCCCTTTGGTATAAAAACACCACCAATACCGACGGCACCCTTGACCGTAGCACCACCAAAACCTACAACCAGGCACAGCGGGTGGTTGCTGGCAGCCCGTTACCCAAGTGGACGGGTGGTATCACTAACACGTTCAGCTACAAAGGTTTCTCGCTGAGTGTACTGTTCAACGGTGTCTTTGGCAATAAGATCAACTTCTACGGCGTAGGCCGCTATTCGTCGGCCAACGGTCGTTTCGAGGATAACCAGACGGTCAACCAACTGGCAGCCTGGACGAAAGAGAACCCTAACACCAATGTTCCGGAAGCCCGCCTGTTCTACAACAACGGCGCCCAGTCCTCCAGCCGTTTCATTCTGGATGGTTCATTCGTCCGATTACGTACAGCTACTCTGTCCTACTCGCTGCCCAAAACGCTCGTTAACCGGGTTAAGATGAATAGCGTCCGTTTGTTCGTTACGGGACAAAACCTGCTGACGTTTACCAACTATGCCGGATGGGACCCTGAAGTCAACGCCGACTACATTGTGTCGAACATTGCGCAGGGGTATGATTTCTACACGGCTCCCCAGGCACGTACCATTACGGGCGGTATTAACATTGGTTTCTAATACGTACATCAACGTGAGTCAACAGACATTTTAAACGCACTTTCTTTTATGAATTCATCTATAAAACAGTGGTTATACGCAGGAACCCTTAGTCTTTCGATTATGGCCTGCGATAACAAACTAAACGTTACACCTACGCAGAGCATTGAAGCCAGTCAGGCACTGAGCACGGAGCAGGATGTTCAGATTACGCTCACGGGCGCTTACGACGGTCTGAGCGACGTCAATCTATACGGTGGGGGCATTCAATACATCGGCGATTTGATGGGTGATAACCGCGATGTTCTTTTTGGCGGAACTTATGCTACCATCGACGAAATCTGGCGGAAGACTGTGACGGCCTCGAACACGGTAACGCGCGACTTTTGGCTGGATGGCTACAGCGCCATCAACCGGGCCAATAACATACTGGCCGCGTTAGATAAAGTCGGGGCAGCCAAACGGAATAACTTCGAGGGGCAGGCCCGGTTTGTGCGGGGTGCTCTTTACTTCGAGTTGGTAAAAGCCTTTGGCAAAAGCTGGAACGATGGATCACCCACCGCAAACCCCGGTGTTCCGCTGGTGCTGACGCCTACCAGCAGTGTTACGGATACGGATTACAAAGCCCGCAATACAGTTGCTGAAGTGTATGCCCAGGCAATTGACGATCTGACAAAAGCCGAAAACCTACTGCCTGCTGCGCAGACCGGCGTTCTTGGCTTTGGAGCAGCTACTAAAGGAGCCGCTGCGGCTACACTGGCGCGCATCTATCTGCAACAGCAGAACTTTGCGGCTGCCCGCGATGCCGCTAACCGCGTCATTTCCTCAGGCACTTTTAGCTTGGTGCCTAATTTCGCCGATGCGTTCAATGATGCCACTCAAGGGCCGGAAGTTATTTTCAAAATCATCGTTACCGATCAGGACGGATCTAACGACATGAACACATTTTATGCATCAGCTCTGAATCAGGGGCGTGGCGATGTGCGGGTACAGACCAAATTCCGGGCGTTATATGCAGCCGGTGATGTACGGGGTACGTTCTTTAACACCGCCGGGCAAAATACCTTTACCAGCAAGTTTAATGACCGCTATGGCGATGTGCCGGTAGTGCGTCTGGCTGAAATGTATCTGGTTCGTGCCGAAGCTAACTTCCGGTTAGGGACAAGCACGGGCGACACCCCTCTGAACGATATCAATCGGATTCGTAACCGGGCTAAAGCGACACCGCTCACCACCATCGATCTGCCCGCTATCTTGCTCGAACGTCGGTTGGAGCTGGCGTTTGAAGGCCAGCAGCTTCCCGACATCAAACGTACAGCCGGTACCGTTGGTACGACGCCCTTCAACTCCAACAACCTGGTACTGCCAATTCCGCAGCGGGAAATTGATACCAATAAAAAACTGGTTCAGAACCCGGGGTATTGATTGCAATTTGTAAAACCGACCGTCCCGGTCGAGTGTGTAAACTGACTGTTCACGCACTCGACCGGGACGGTCGGTTTTAAAGTAACCAAGTCTGGCTTTCACTTCCTCACCCCAGCTTCGACAGACCAATAGCCCATTTCGGATCTAAGGTTGGCTTGAAAGTTCATCAAATTAAATCCAGGTGTTCCTGCTTCGGACCCCGCAACCGTTGTCACAGATACGGCTTTCCCTTTTCGACTCCAGGTGAGCGGCTGGTTGGCCTGACAGGTTTCAGGCTTTCGTTTACCTGATATCAGGAAATAGGCGTTGCCTTTTCCGAAGACAACAGCGTTCCCATCGGGTGTGATACAAACGGCCGTTTTCTCATCGACTCCGATCCCGCGCATTTTCAAGCCCCAATCACGAAAAGCACGGGCCATGAACACCAGATGCCGCCCCTGCCGGTCACGGGCGGCATAATGCATGTCAGTAATGGTATTGGTCAGAAGGGGCTGTTTCAGGAAGTCATCCCGGCGAAGATCGACCCGTTTGTCGTACGGATTTGTCAGCGCTTGGGCGGAGGTTACGGTGCCTTCTTTAGCGGTAAAATAGACTTGCCCCAGAATACCGCAACCCGCACTGGTACCACCCAGCACAGCGCCAGCCCGAATACGCTCGTTCAGGGCATCGGCAATGGGCGTACCCTGCCAGAAATTCACATAATTTCCCTGGTCGCCCCCGGCGAAGAAGATAGCCTCCGCATTCCGTATTTTCCGGATAATGTCCGGGTTGGTTGACAATTCCCGATTATCGAGCATGATCGTTTCCACGGAGTTGACCGGAACACCTAATTTCTGGTAGAGGTAGTCATTATAGCCGTCCTTGCCCGACGACCGCAGAACAAGCACATCGCCCCCAGCCGCCCGCTGCAAAAACCAGTGCATGGCCGCGTCAACATCCGTGCTGCCACCCGCCAGTACAACGCCCCCCAACGGCCGGGTTTGCACATCGGCCGTATCGCCCACAATCCAGGACGTATAAGCTGTTGATTGGGCCGATACGCCGAACGCGTACTGCCATAACACCATAAAGAAGAGTAGTCTGATCATAGCGAACCAATATACGAAAAGGCGTGCCACGGTTCGGACCCATGACACGCCTTTCGTTTACGTATTAGTTACCGCCACCCGTTAATACCCGGCATTCTGCACCAGGGCGGGGTTGGTCGTAATTTCCCGTAAGGGAATGGGGAAGATCAGTTTTGGCGAGTTATATGGCAACGTACCTACGTTGGTCTTGGTCCGGCGGAGGTCGTGAATATAAGTTCCTTCGAAGGCCAGTTCGAGCCGGCGTTCTTTCAAGATAGACGCCAATGTCAACTGAGCCGTTGTCAATGGGGTTGCACCGGCACGGGTCCGAATTACGTTGATGTCATTCAGCGGGGTATCACCTACCGTTGTGCCCATCCGGAAGTTAGCTTCGGCGCGGGTCAGGTACATTTCGGCCAGGCGCAGTACTTGAATATTACCGTACTGATTTACGTATTTAAGCGTCCGGATTGGGCCACCATCGTCGTAGAACAGCTGCGACCGAAGGTCGTTTGGCTCAAACTGATTAATGAACGTTTCGGTAACTTCAATATCACCCCGACCGCCTACATCGCTGGAGCCATAGAACGTATTCAGGTCGTTGGTTCCATCCTGGTCGGTCAGTTGAACCGCGAAAATCGTTTCGGCAGTATTGATTCCGCTCTGGGACTCCCGGGTGTCGAACACGCTTTCGATATCGACTAACTGATAGCGCCCGCTGGTAATGACCCGGTTGGCCGCATTAGCCGCATTCGTGTAATCCGCTTTTTGCAGATACACCCGCGACAACTGCGCTCCAGCGGCCCCTTTTGTGGCAAAGAAGCCGTTTGTGGCCGGAAGTTTAGCTTCTGCATCGGTCAGATCGGCAAGTGCCTGCGTATACACTGCGGCTACAGTACTGCGTGGCACGTTTGAATTAGCATCCAGATCGACCGTTGGGGTCGTTACAATAGGTACACCGAGGTTGGCATTCGGGTCGCCATCATTCCAGTCCCGGCCATAAAGCCGAACCAGCTCAAAATAAACGGAACCTCGAATAAACTTGGCTTCACCTTCAAGCCGGGGCTGATCGGCCGCGGTAGCCAGCTTCAGATTGGCCAGAACGGTATTGCAGATGTTGATCGTGCGATAACCGTTCGTCCAGGTTACGTCGGCCTGATCATTGTTGACCAGTATATTCTTCGTATAGATCTGTTGCGGCCCTACATACGTGCCTGTCCAGAGAATGTCGCCGGTACCGGGTACCGTACCCAGCAATTCGGCATCCCGAATCAAACTACCACCATACAGGTTAACACCACCCAACCCATCATAAGCACCCACGAGCAGGGCTTTCAGGTCATCGGCCGTTGTCAGCGCCTGACTAGTGGCGACCGAGTTGACCGGCTTAATGTCCAATTGGCTGTTGCAGGAAGTCAGCCATAAGCCAACCGACAGCGCCGACGCCAGTATTATTGATTTATTCGTTTTCATAAGTTGTGTTCGTCGCTTAAAAGCCAATTTGTAAACCACCAATGATTGTGCGCGGCTGCGGAGCTGAGTAGAAATCAATGCCGAGGTTAACCGGATTACCGGTGTAGGCATCCGAGTTAACTTCGGGGTCCCAGCCCGTGTATTTCGTGAATGTCAGCAGATTCTGCCCCGTAGCAAAAATCCGAACCCGGCTCAGGTGAATACGCGTCAGCAGTTCTTTGGGTAGTGTGTAGCCTAAGGTAATGGTCCGCAACCGAACGTAATCACCTTTCTGGAGGTAACGCGACGATTCGCCGGTGCCGTTACCTCCCAGCAAACGAGCCTGCGGTACGTTGGTAACATCGCCTGGCTTTTTCCAGCGGTTAAGCTGATCAGTGGACTGGTTATCAAAGTAATCGCCATTGGCCGATTGGAATTTACCGCCCCCATTGTAAATGTAGTTACCGAACTGCCCGTTGAATAACACGCTCAGGTCGATACCGCCATAGCTGAAGGTGTTGGTGATACCTCCGATGAACTTAGGCGCTGGGTTTCCGAGAGGCACATAGGCCGCATCGTTGTAGTTATTGGTCGTCGACCGGTCAAGGCTACCGTCGGCTTTGGTCGAGTTCCGGTAATACAGCGCGTCGCCATTCTGCACATCGACACCGGCATATTCTGGCCCCACAAACACGCCCAGCGGCTGTCCTTCCTGCGCCCGGTTCAAAAAGCTGCCCGTAATGGTCGTACCGCCCAGATCGGTAATCACGTTTTTATTATAAGCGAGGTTCAACGAGGTCGTCCACTTGAAGGGACCGTTAAAGTTGTTGGAGTTGAACACAAATTCGACTCCCTTATTTTCCAGCTTACCCACGTTGCGCAACTGCGTCCGGAAGCCCGATGAGCCCGGTACGTTTACGTTGAGCAGCAATCCACTCGTATTCTTCTGGTAATAGTCGATTTCGCCGGTGAAGCGATTGTTGAGGAAACCGAACTCCAGCCCAATATCGGTCTGTAAGGTCTTCTCCCAGGTCAGGTCGGGGTTTGGTATCTGCGATGGCGCCTGCCCCGGCACACCAGCGTACCCGGCCGATGTACCCGCATTGTTCGTGGCCGCATACAGAGCTAGTGAACTGAAATTACCAATTTCGGCATTACCGGTCAAACCATAACTGGCCCGCAGTTTAAGCAGGCTTAGGGCTTTGACATTTTTCAGGAAAGATTCTTCGGTAAGAATCCAGCCTGCCGATGCCGCCGGAAAAAACCCGTATCGGTTATTCGTTCCGAAACGTGACGACCCATCGATCCGGCCCGATACCCCCAGTAAATAGCGGTTATTGAAGCGGTAGTTGACACGGGCAAAGTAAGAAAGAAAGCTAAAGCTGGTTTCCTGCCCGTCGCCCGCTGTAATTCGGGCGGCCGATGTGATTTGCTTGTACGCGCTGCTGGGAAACTGCTGACCCGTTACTGAGCTGTAATTGTTGCGCGACTCCTGGTACGACATACCCACCGTTGCGTCTACGTCATGCTTTTCGGCAAACGTCCGGCCAAAGGAAAAGTAGTTGTTGGTCGTGTAGTTGGCCACCTGACGGAATGTGTTTGACCCCAGTCCATTGGGTGCGCCCGTATTGCCCCGCGTTTCGCGGCCGTAATATTCTTCTTCCTGCTGGCTCAGGAGGTCGGTACCAAACTCGGTACGGAACGACAGGCCGGGCAGCAGTTTGTAATCGGCATATACATTCCCGATCATCCGGTACACCCGCGCCTGTAAATTGGCAAAATCGCGGTTGATCAGCGGGTTGTAGTACAGTGGGAAACTTGGGTAAAGATCAGGGTCAGCACCACTCACCCGACCGGTACGTGGATCGACAACCGGCGTCATGGGCGACAGGGCCACAATCTGCATCGGTGTTGAGAAAGCATTGTCGTTCGAAACCCGGTCGTTGATGGAATGCGACAGGTTGAAGTTCACCCCCAGCGTCAGTTTATCCGTGGCGGTATGGTCCAGGTTAACCCGGCCACTCAGGCGACGGAATCGGTTTTTGATGATGATTCCACTCTGGTCAAAATACTGACCCGAAATAAAGAATCGGGTTTTGGCATCACCACCGCGTGCACTCAGGTCATACTGTTGCGACGGTGCTTTCTGGAAGGCTTCCTGCTGCCAGTCGGTATTGTATTTTGGATTTTCACCCTGCCAGCCTGCGGGATCACCGGCCGCATAGCGCGTAAACCGATTGGCCAGCGAGGTAGCCGAGGTAGCGCCTGTATTGGCCCGCGCTTCCTGCAACAGCTCTACATACTGCTGCGTATTTAACCACTGACGCAGGTGCGTTGGGTTACTGGCTCCCATTTGGGCCGATGCTTCGAAGGTTGTTTTAGCAGCACGCCCTTTCTTAGTTGTGATCAGTACAACACCATTCGACGCCCGTGAGCCGTAAATAGCCGCTGAGGACGCATCTTTCAGGATTTCCAGCGATTCGATGTCGTTGGGGTTTAAATCGGCAATGGGGTTGGTTGGGGCCGTTGTCGACGATTGGTCGGACGATGTAAGCGGAATACCGTCGATCACATAAAGCGGCTGGCTGCTGGCCGTCAGGGACGAGGAGCCCCGCACCCGAATCTGTAACCCCTGCCCGACTTTACCGTTGAGGGAGGTGATCTGGACACCGGCTACTTTACCCTGTAAGGCTTGTTCAACGCTGGGAACAGGGATATTCTCAATATCGCGGGCAGCTACTTTGGCGATATTACCGGTCAGATTACGTTTCGACTGGGCACCGTACCCGGTTACGATTACCTCATCGAGGGAGCGGGTATCGTTACTCAAGGCTACATCGACCACCGAGCGGTTTCCAATAGACACCTCCTGCGTAACCACACCCACGAAGCTGTACACCAGCGTGCCGATCGTGGTCGGTACACTTAGCGAATAACTCCCATTGGCATCCGTCTGCGTACCCCGGGTTGTCCCTTTAGCAACAATAGACACCCCCGGCAGCGGGTTGCCATCCTCGGCCGAAGTGACTCTTCCGGTCACTTGCCGCTCCTGCTGCGCACTGACGTTCGTCGCTATCAGACAACCCCAGGTTACCAACAGAAGTAGTAAAAAGTTTCTCATTTGTTGATCTATTAAGTCCATAAACCAACAAAATTACGAATCCAGATACTTTAATATCAAGATGTCATATAAAAATCACAAAATATACTAATGAAAGGCATAAACTGTAAACAACTAGCTACTACGAACCAAGAGACAATTGCTTCTTTACGCTAATAATCAAACAAAAACGAGCTAACTACTTCGATAAAAAGTCCTAAAAAAAGCTACCAGCGTCGGCCTATCTGCTAAAAGTAGGAGCCAACCCTCAGATTGTACCCCCAATAAACGCCACTAGCAGGAACATGACCAGCCCCATCGATAAACCGTAGGACAAAGACGTTTTGCTACGCACAAACTCACTTAGCCCACTAATTACCACGGCCACGATAATTTCGCCAAACACGAGGAAGAAGTATGTAGATACTCAGGTAATGGCCCGTACGTGTTATGGATTAGCTACAGGCAAAACAGGCATCGGTTTATAAAACATGACCAGCGTACCCAGCCGTTTGTTGGGGGCTGTTACAGGGGCCGAAGGTTCATAAACCGCCTTGGCATTAAAATAAATATCTTCCTTTTGAAGCAAATAAGCTGGAAAACGGCTGGTAAAGGAAATACCCTGCTTTTTTTGTTCGTGGAGATTGTCACCTTACCGGATGGATCGGCAAGCAACATTTCCTGAACACGACAAAACGCATCTAATCTTTATCCTGGTCAAGTGTCAATACACAAGCCTTCATAGAAAAGGCACGTACGCGGTCATTTATTGTGGCCCATTAGTTGTCTCCAGACGAGAAGATGTTAATTGTTGCTGTGCGTTATCCCGTTGTTCGGCATTACGCAATTCTCGTTCCAGAAAGTAATTAAGGGCTGTTCTCAATACAGCAATGGCCGCTAACAGGCCAATGTCATTCCAGGTAGGGGCGACGGCCGTTTTTAGAATATCGGCGCCTAGTTCCAGTTCTAAAGCCAGCGCCAGCGATCGACCTAACGATAGCCTAATTTCCTCTTTTGGAACCGCTAAACTCCGGTCTGTAGCCATTGCCAGCAAGAAACTTCCCAATGCCCGCACCGATGCCGTTGCAATGACCAGAGCGGCACCCGCTTCTATACACCGGGCCGATAGTAAAGTGGCCGCTTTAATAAATTCTTCCATGAGCCAGATACGTATTTATGACCACGTCTTTTTGAGATGGGCGTACAAGTCGAGTACCTGTTGCTTTTCATAATCGCTATTGAGCGTCTGCTCCGAGTAGGTCACAAGTAGCGATGCCTGCTTTATAAGGATTTTTTTGCGGTCTACGGAACAGGCCGCGTCATTTACCAGGGCCAGTGCCCGTAGTAATCGACGAAACACGGCGTGGTTTCCTTTGGCATTGATACGGGGGAGATCAAACGCCTGCCTGATGTAGTCATCAAAACTCGTACTGCGAATCAAAACCCTGAGGTGTTTACCGTCTGAACGCAATCGGGATGGAAACTCGCGCCGGGCAAGTCGTTCACAAACAGCACCAAGATAATCTACCGCCATTATGGCTGTAGTTGTATCGTTAATACCCGGCGAAAGTGCCTTGAGAGCAATATCCACCAATTGCTGAATACCGAACGCAACGTCCTGCTCTACGTTGCGGTGCCGTCCGATGCTTACGTACTTCATCAGATCACCGGGCCAGTCGGCTTCAGCCGGGTCAGGGCGCTCCATGCCACTGCGAACGCTAAAGAGTATAGTTCCCTCGCCCACAAACGCTCCCATTTCTTTTTCAATACGCAGCACCACATGGTTTTCAGCAGCCCAGTTCAGCAGCCCATCGGTGTTGATGCGTTGCAGATAACCCGACTTACTTGTTCTGACCGGGTGCCAGCCCTTTTGTTCTTCTGTATAGTGTAAAGCCGCTTCGGCTTTCTCAGGGTCATCGATCGGTTCACCAAATCGTTCTGGAAAGAGGCTCTCAATGGCTTTACTCGTTTCATGGAAAATATGCTGGACAATGGTGCCTGTCTGGAGCGATTCGGCAATATGGTGTATAAAAAAGATCAGAGCAGCCACCCCGCCCAGAGCCAATAACAAACCGACCAGCACAGCCGTGGCCGGAACGAATTTTATCTCATCGGTTCCCCGAATAGTACCCAGTACAATCAGGCAATAGGCAAAGACACTGACAAAGTAGCCCATGACCAGCTGATTAAGCCGATCCCGCATAAAATTTCGCAACACGCGGGGCGAATACTGGCTACTCACCTGGGTAATGGTGGCCAGGGTAAGGGAAAAGGCCAGAGCAGCTACCGTAAGCATTGAACTCGCAATGGCCGACAGCATACCCCGGGCTCCGTCGGCTCCGGTACCGAACAGGAGAGGAAGCCGTTTCTGCCCATTCCAGGCAGTATGCACATCGAACTCAATTAACCCATAGGCCAGCCCAAAGGAAAACAGTACCATAAGGCCCGGCACAAACCACAATGATTCTTTAAGTTGCTGCCAGTATTGCTCAAGCCGGGTTGTCATCAGACGGATATGTGGGGTGTGCTTTACAAACCCGCCGAGCCAAGAATGGTTTCACGGCTGCTATCATGCCATACGAGTGAGGGTTGCCCCAGCGCCGTTTTACAAGGTAATCTGCCTATTTCCAAACTGATACACTGTATTTGAGGTTACGTACTTACCTTTTATTGCCATCATATACGCCTGGCTATCTGCTCTTACTCATTGGTTCTTACTCAATTGATATGGATGCCCTGTCTGTCATACTCGTTCCAGTAAATCATTTATCACCTACTCTCAATACGCTTGATGTGGCTATGCTGTTGTGCTATCAGCAACGCACTACTATTCATCTGGTTTGTATACTGGACCCTGATCGGATGGAGCACTCCCCGGTTTACGGCCTAGACGAGTCTATCGGGATAGAGACAGAAAAAATTCAGACCCTGGCCACCCGCATGGCTCAGAAATACCAGATCAACTGCACAGGGAGTTGCCGAATGGGGCCAACGATTGATGAATTGGTTGCAGCAGCCAATGAGATCAGCGCCGACTTAGTCATTATGGATACACATATTGGCTCAGATACACGCGCCTTTCGTCTCAACTCAGATGCGTACAATGTATTGAAAGCAGGTCCCTGCCCGGTATTGACCGTTCCGGACCAACAGCGATGGACTTCCTTCAGGCACATCCTATTCCCGGTACGGCCTGTTACGGGTGCTCTGAACAAATATGAATTTGCCCGCATGATTAGTGTTAACAATGATGCGCAGCTAACGGTGCTGGCAATGGCGGCACCCGACGAGGTAATTAGCATCCGTGAATTACAGGACGAACTGTTAACCCTTAACAGTAAATTGAATCAGGATGAGGTGAAGCATACTGTGTTGTTTCATCCGACAGATCAAATTATGGAAACCGTTCTGGAAAAGGCAGCTGAGTTGACTGCTGATCTGTTGATTATAACAGCGGGCCTGGGAACTACACCGTCAAACTTCCACATTGGTCCTTTTTCACAACAGATTATTCATAATGCACGCGTACCCGTTCTGTCCATTCGTCCAGATATACATGCGGAGCAACCCAAATCAACTCCTTTCTGGAAATATGGCCTAAGTGATCCAGGTCTTACCACCCTGGGCTTTTAAGGCTTTTTGAAATTGTGAACGGATCGTTTCTAGTCTGGGGTCGAATAACAGTAACCTTACAAAAACACAAAACCGCTACTCAAGATCATAGCTTAAGTAGCGGTCCTTCAACCTCAACAATGAAAAAGTATTCACCAGCTTAACTTTTCAGAAGCCTGTACGCCTTTGTACCCGAGTTAATCATTCTTGAGCTACCGGTAACGAGTAGCCAGTAATGTATCCGATCACCTTTAGTGCGTGTTAATGGCCTAAAGGTGATCGGACACTATCATTTTATAGGTAAGCTCCCGATCAATACCGGATAAAGTCAGCCACATAAATCCTTTTCAATAGCATTAAAATGGATTTAAAGGCTTGAAACGTTAGCAAAGACAGGCTAACCACTAGAATTGACACTAAAAGTCCAAGGAGATTGGCTATCATATCGTTACAGGGTTCTAACATATTGTCCACTGGCAAATACCTCTTCCTTCTTTAGTATTTCCTTAAGATTAGCTTAGAATATCCTTAGAATTCATAATTCGACTGCGTATAAATGGGATACAATTGAGAATAAAGGTTGAAGTACAGGGCCCTATTGGTAATGCCAAAACGGAATTCTAAGTAAAATCTAAGAATTCTGTAAGCTCATTTTAACGTGCCTGTACTCCTTTGCACCGGCAATCCTAGTTGAGTTATTCTTCTACTGGAGGATACGAACTCAGCTAATCCTTTTGGCAAACCGGCTCATAAAACAACCTCAATGCATGAAAGAAACTTTCTTTGGCGCTCCTCAGATTCCGCTGGAGCATCTCTCAATGTTAGAAAAAGCAGCCCCAAATCTAATCCTTTGGGCTGCTCCGGTACTTTTCTTTTTTACCGGGCTCGAAATGTTCGTCGCCTACAAACAGGATAAGCCTTATTACGATAAGCAGGAAACGATTGGGTCTGTGCTGGTAGGGCTAGGCTCTCTGGTGATTGGGGCATCGATAAAATTTGCGCTTATCTATGGAACGGTGTGGCTTTACAACCAACTTCCCTGGCGTATGTCTTTAAACTGGTGGACGTTTATTCCGTGCTACATACTATTCGACCTGGCCAGCTATTGGGCGCACCGCATCTCGCACGAACAGCGGTTCTGGTGGGCAACGCACGTAGTTCATCATTCGGGAGAGCACTACAATCTGAGCGTCTCCTTCCGGTTAAGCTGGATTCAGAATCTGAAAACGATATTCTTTTTACCTGTCGCCCTCCTTGGCTTTCACCCGGTAATCTTTTTCACCACGAACCAGATTGCGGTCCTGTTCCAATTTTGGGTACATACCGAGTACATACGCCGTTTACCCAAGTGGATTGAATTTATTTTTGCCACCCCATCAAACCATCGGGTTCATCATGGCTCCCAACCGAAGTATATCGACAAGAATTTTGGGGCAACCTTCATTTTCTGGGATCGGATTTTTGGCACCTACCAGCCCGAGGAGGAGCCACCCGTTTACGGCATCACAACGAATATTAACCAGAAAGCCAATCCGCTGATGATTAATTTTCATGAAGTGGCAGATATTATTTCCGACGTAAAAAAAGCCAGTGGTTGGCGCCGGAAACTGTTTTTCATCTTTGGGAGCCCCGTCAAAATAGCGCAGGAGAAGCAACAACTTCTTGACGGAGAGGTCACAGTCCGAGGTAAGCACGAAACACTGAGCACCGTTTCCTGAGCATAAAGACATTTGTGTTTTTACCTCTGAATTTGACCAAAACCTGGTTATAGACGAGCAAAGGGGCGGATTGAAAAATCCGCCCCTTTGCTCGTCTATTGCTTCACAATTCGTCGTCTGAACACCTGCTCGCCTATCCTGACCTCCACAAAATACACGCCGGGCGGGGCGGTTTTTATATCGAGCGTTTGCTGGAAGAGGTCGGCTGTTTTCTGATGATTTTGCCGGGATAGCTCAACACCCGTTACGTTTCGAACGCCCAGCGTTAAGGTGCCCCGTTGCGGACCGCTGAAGAGCACCATCATTTGCCCATCGCTGGGGTTTGGCGTTACTTGCAGAGCCTGTTCGGCAAGGGGTACATTGCCCGTCACGGTACCCGCCCGCACGTTGACTGTGACCACTGCCGTGGTGCTGCACAGATCCAGACCCGAACCGGTAACCGTATACGAGGTCGTTTGGGTAGGCTGCGCCAGGACCTGCGGCCCTAAGGTCGTGTTCAACCCGCTTCCTGCCCAGTTGTAAATACCGGCTCCACGGGCATTCAGCGTAACGGTTTCGCCGGGGTTGATGAATAGCGACGAGGCCGCTATCTGCACCGATGGTTTCTGGCCCACGTTGGCCACAATATTATGCGCTACGTTCAGACCCAGGCTGTCGGCGTACCGGAGCCAGTTGCCCTGCTGGTTCTGCCGCCAGGACGTTGCCCCCAGCGATTCACCGTTTTTCGTCGTCACAACAGCAATGGTATCACCGGTGGTGTACGGGAACGTAACCCCCACATGGAAACCCAGTCCGCTTACCGGTACGTTCCGATCGAAGGTGACGGTGGTGGGGCGGTTGTTCGCTACATCGTCCAGAATCACCCGCAGGGGTACATCTTTCTCACCCAGCACCGCACCAGGGCCACCTTGGAAACCGCGCCCGTTCCAGACGGTTACGGTCACTACCGATTCAGTCGAGGCTCCCCTAGCGGCCTTGGCCACGCCAAACTTAAGCGATGCCCCGGCCAGATTCGTATAGCCCAGCTTATTGGCGAAGAACTCCGATACGGCTTTACTCTTATGGCTGTTCTGCCCGGCTACATAACCCGTTCCGCCCACTTCCTGTAACACCGTTGGTGTGCCGTTAAAGTTGCTAACCGTATTGCAAAGTCCCTGATTGAGCACTTCAATGTATTCGGTACGCGTAACCGGATCGGACTGCCCAACGGCATTAGTCGTTACCAACGTTACTTTAAACTTGCCCGGCTGGGTATAGGTAACAACAGGATTCTGCTCCGTTGAGGTGGATGGCGTACCGCCCTCGAACGTCCATAGCCAGCTCGTCGGGAATCCATCTGAGAGGTCGTTGAACTTGATCTGACCACCTAATAATACCTGCTGATTATCGGCCCGGAAGTTAGACACCGGCCGAACAGCCACCAGGGTACCGCACACGTTGGACGACAAAAGACTTACCCGCCGGGGACTGAGCGCCATAACGGCCCGAATTCTGTCTTTTTGATTCAGCGTGAAAATATTCATGCAGGCATCGTTGGAGTAATCCATGTAGTTCTGCACCATATTAGTTGATCCACAACTCACCCGACCAATCGGGCAACCTCGACTCTCTGATGCCTGCGGGGGCGTATCGGCGCAAAAGTCGTCACCGCAGTTGGCATCGCCCCAGATATGGCGAAGACCAAGCCAGTGGCCCGTTTCGTGCGAGAGTGTTCGACCAAGGTTATACGTATCGCGCATGGTGGGGAAGGTCCCTTTCTCAGCATTGCCAAAGGAACGATAGTCAATCACAACACCATCGGTGCTGGCAGGACCATCGGAGGGGATGCCGGGCAGGTTGGACTGGCTCGGGAACTGTGCGTAGCCCAAAAGCTGCCCACCACCGGCTACGGCATCATTCAGATCGACAACCCAGATATTATAATATTTGTCGGGGTTCCAGTTGGTGCTGGGTTTAAGAATACCTTCAATATCGTTTCGGTTCCAGTTGGCCCGGTTGCCGTTGTAGCGGTCGATACCCGGCTCAGCCATCGACTGCCCCTGTGGATTGACGATGGCGGGGCAGAATTCGATTTCAATATCGGCGCCTAATGGATTATCATTGAACCCCCGTGTGCCCGCCTTCCGCCGAAAATCTTCGTTGAGTGTGGTAAGCTGAGACTGCACCTGCGCCCGGCTGAGGTTACGCCCGGCTCCGACAGCCTCGCCATTATGAACAACATGGATTACGACAGGAATGGTAATGACCGTCGCTAAGCCTACCCGGCCACTAGCCATCTGTTTTTTGATCTCGACCATTTTACGCTGCAAGGCCCGCTCAAAGTCATTGAGGGTGCCCAGCTCAGGATGACGAGCGCGGAGCAGACTATCCATCTCCATCGTAGCACACTGCTGGGCAGTCTGAGCGCGTACTCCTGATGTCAACAGGACAAGTAGTGATAAGCTGAGTAGTAGTCGGAACATACGCTTATTTAGTAGTAACCGAGTTAAACGTAAACTGATAGCTGGCATTAATATCCGGGAAGTAGTACTGTACCGTCAGGGCACTGGCGGTCAGGTTTTTGATCGTCCAGGGATATTTACCATCGAGTGCAGGAATGTAGAACTCCAGGCTTGCATTAGCGTTGACCAGCGTCCAGGTGTCGGTCACGTAAATATCCGGGTCTGACGCGTTACACTTTGTGGCCCCTTCGCTTGCTTCGAACTTGTGTTCGGGATTGGCGTAGAAGGTAAGTAGATCGTCATAAATGCAGGGATTAATACCTGACTGCGAAACCGGGATTACGCCCGATGGAGTGCCATCGTCAATTATCTGGAGGGACACCATCTTCCAGGTTTTCTTTTCTGTACCCGTCAGCAGTTGCGAATAAGTGGCGGGTTTGGGCTCCAGCTTCTCGGAGCAGCCGCCAAAGAGCCACCCTGTCACAACCGGAATAAGTACTAAACGTATAAGATATCGCATGATCGAAATGTATCAATAACTTAATAACTCATTAACCAAACTACTGCGGTGTATAGGTTTGGGCATAGGATAGGGTGGTATCCCGGCCATTACTCATTCTAAGCCTGAACTGAAGCGTTAGTGAGATCTTTCGGTCGATGGGGTTCCAAGCTCCTCGACCCGAAATCTGATCGGTTGAGTTGAGTTCGGGGTTACCCTGGGGCGGTATCGTCAGGGAGTTATCGCCATTGTCTATAAACGTAAGGGTTGGTTTTGTGGCGTTGAAATCAAGAAGGCCGATATTCCAATTTTTCAGAATATACTGTTTGCAGTCGGTGCTGGTAATCTCCACATCCGACGCGGTGTAGCTCTGCGCCCCCACCCGGCCGCTGCCCGTATAGAAACCACCAAACAAACAGTCGTCTTGAATGGTAAATTTCAACTGCTTGCCTAAAGCGCCCTCCTTGCCAAACCCAACCTGTAATGTACTGGGCTGAACGCCTGTCAGCGTGAAGATGAGCGACTGCGATTCGAGGATGTTGTTGGCATTGTTGATCAACTGAAGCTTAATACTGCCCGTACTGGACTTTGCCGGAATGATTACCGTTCCTTTCGTTCCGGCAATGGTATAATCCTTGCCTTCACGCGCTGTACCGCTGATGCTGTATGTGACCGTTATGGGCTGGTCCAGTATGGGACCTGCGTTGTGTATACTGAGGGAGATAGGCTTGCTGTAGCTTTCTTTATACGTTAGGGTGGTGTCCGTAAACCGTACGAAGTAAGGGCCCTCAAACGTCCGGTCCAAATCTTGTGGCTCACAGGCACTCACTCCCCACCCAATCAGGGCAATCGCCAACAGACCAAGCATCCAGCGACCAGCAGCTATTGAATATTTCTTTTTATTTTCCATAGTCCAGAACAAGACAGTTTTCTACCATTTCCAGCACTGTCAACTGTCGATCAACAAATTACCTTATAACAATAACCAATCAATAGCCCGGATTTTGGGTTAAGGCTGTGTTTTGCTGAATTTCCCGCTGTGGTATCGGCCAGAGTTCAAAGCGGCTGTTCCAGTTGGGTGAGAACGCCGACATCACGGCCTGCGCCCGGCCCGTCCGGACCAGATCATACCAGCGATGGCCCTCAAACGCCAGTTCATATACCCGTTCCCGCTCTACGGCGAGGAGTACATCTGCCTGGGCGGCTGCCGTTATGGCTGGTGCTTTTGCCCGGGTACGGAGTACGTTGAGGTCAGCAACAGCCCCCGATGCACCCGTCAGTTTACCCTGCTGCGCTCTTGCTTCGGCCCGGATCAGGTACATTTCGGCCAGCCGAATTAGTACAATGTTGTTATTGTCTTCCGACGCCGTTCCGTATTTCCGCACCGTCCAGCCATTATCATTTCCCCGTTGCTGCTGGGCGTTGAAGGTAATGGTTTCACTGCGGGTACCAGACTCGGCAGAGAGGAGCGAGCTAACAAGCTGGTTGGATGGAATGACTTCCCGCCGACCAACCAGCAGGTTGTTCAGGCTGTAAGCTCCTGTGCCAGGATCATCTGTCAGGGTATAGCCTACTTCAATGATTGCTTCATTGGTAAAGTCTTTCGTAACAAGGTCTGAGTAATTGGTTTGCAGCGAATACACGCCTGAGCCAATCACAACGGTAGCCAGTTGCTCAGCCTGTGTCCAGTTTTTCTGGTACAGGTAAAAGCGGGCCATTGCTGCCTGGCAGTTGATCTTGTTGATGTAAGCGGCATTGGTCGTTGCATTCGTCGAAGCCGAGGTTACATTAGGCAGATCGGTCAGCGCTGCCTGATAATCGGCCAGAACAGAAGCCAGAATATCCGCTTTTGACGTGCGGGTAATCGTCGTATTGGCCACCTGGTTAGTGGAGGTCACCTTAGGAATATCGCCAAATGTATAAGCCCCGATGAAGTTGGCCCAACCCCGCAGAAAACGGGCTTCGGCCAGCACTTGCTTGCGGGTAGCTTCGGACACATTAGCTACAGCAGGCAGCCGCTCCTGTATAAAATTGGCTACGTATACCGTGTTATAAATGCCCTCCCAAAGGGCATCCACGGCTCCATTGGTGGCTGTAATTCGTTTGGTACCGAACTCGATATTATCCGTAAACGTACCGTTTGCCTGGATGTAATCGGCGGTAAAGTCTCCGGCTATGATAGTAGGCGAAGCCATACCCCGAAACGCACTGTATAAACCAATCCGTACCGGCTGCACATCATTGGGTTCGTTCAGCACCAGTTCATCGACGAGCAGGGTAACCGGTTTAGGTTCCAGCACCTCCTGACAGGCTCCCAGGCTGACCAGTGTAATCAATAGGCTATATCGTAGAAAGCGAATCATCGTAAAGCAAATTAAAAGCTAAGGGTTGCCCCTACCAATACCGTTTTGATCTGAGGGAAGGTAAAAAAGTCAATGCCCTGCGCCGTAGTAGACCCATCAAGTGTGCTTACTTCCGGGTCCGCGCCAGAATACCGGCTCCAGGTCAGGATGTTCGTAGCCGAGACGTACAGACGGGCGTTGGCCACCTTGTATTTATTGATCCAGGTCTTGGGAATATTATAGCCTAGGGACACGTTTTTCAGCCGCAGGTAAGACCCGTCTTCCACAAACCGGCTGCTGGTGTAGTTATTATATGTATTCTGATATTCGTAACGGGGTACGCTCGTGATGTCACCCTCTTTGCGCCAGCGTTTGAGTGCTTGCCGTGTCTGGTTATTCTGAATGTCGGCACCAGAGTTGAGCAGTGTTTCATTGGATAAATTCAGGATACTGTTGCCGTACGAGAATTGGAGCAGCGCGCTCAGGTCGATGCCTTTCCAGGAGACCTTGTTGGTCAACCCGCCGTACACTTTGGGCTGGGCATTGCCAATGACTTGTCCATCGGCGGGGGTAATGCGCCCATCACCATTCTTGTCGTCATAAATAGCATCGCCGGTGGCGGGGTCAACCCCCAGAAATTTAAGCCCCCAGAATGTTCCCAGCGGCTGGCCGGGTAACACGACGTTGGTATTGGAAACGCCATTGCCCTGATACCCCCGAAAAACCGGCTCTGCACTGGCCAGCTCCACCACTTTGTTCACATTATGGGACAGGTTTAAATCCGTACTCCAGCGAACAGCCTTATTGACGTTCACCGTCGAAATGGTTAGTTCCAAACCTTTGTTGGATACTTTCCCGATGTTGCCCTGCACGGTGCTGAAGCCAGTGGTTTGCGGGATCGGCTGGGCAAACAGGAGCTTATCCGTGAGGTTGTCATACGCATCGAGGATTATATTGAATCGACCGTTGAAGAAGGAAGCATCCAGACCGATGTTCGCTTCACGGGTGCGTTCCCACTGCAGGTTTGCATTGGCCAGCCTGGTTGGCCCTACCCCTGTTGCGCCACTATAGGTAACCGATGACCAGGTGCCCAGAAACTGAAAATCGCCGATGCGCTCGTTGCCCGTAAAGCCGTAGCTCGTCCGTAATTTCAGGTCGCTCAGGAACCGGAAGCGCTCCATGAACTTCTCGCTCGAAATACGCCAGGCAAAGGAGGCTGATGGAAACACCCCAAACCGGCGACTCTGCCCAAAACGCGACGAGCCATCGTAGCGGGCAGTAATCGTCGCCAGATACTTTTCATCATAACTGTAGCGGACTTCACCAAAGGTCGATAATAGCCCGTTGTTCGTTACGGAGGAGCCGCCCTGATCGACGATACCTGCTGAATTTATGTAGGTAAAGTCATCGCTGGGAAATAACCGACCCTGAACATTGCCATCCCGCAAGGTATGTTGAAGCAGTTCAAAACCTGCCAGCACATTGAACTGGTGTTTCTCGGCTAGCTGAAAATTATAAGTCAGCGTGTTGGTATTAACAAACGTAGAGTATGACTGGTTGATAAAAACCCCATACCCCTGATAGCCCACGCTGGGCAGGTAGCCACCGATGGCCGTTGTCGACGGTTCAAACTGATCTTCGGTTACGTTGTTGTAGTCAATATTTACTTTCGATCGAAAGCGGAGGTTTTGGAGGATTTCGTATTCGGCATACAGGCCCGCCAGTATTTTCACCGTGTACGCATTAAACCGCGGCAACACAGCCTGAGCCACCGGGTTAAAGTTAGGAAAACCCGCATATTCGGCGTCGGCGGGGCCGTAGAGTCGCCCTTGCTCATTATAAGGCGAATAGTAGGGCAGACTTTTTATGGCGCCGGAATAAACCCCATCCAGAAAATTATCGCCTTTCACCCGCTTGTTGAGAGCCCTGGATAGGGTCAGGTTGGTACCAAAGGATAGTTTATCTGTAGCTTTATGATCCAGTTTCAACTGGCCGGTTAAGCGGGTAAACTGGTTGTTCAACTGTACACCCTGCTCATCGCGGTAGCTGCCGCTGAGGTAAAACTGCGTACGGTCGTTACCCCCCTGGGTCGATAACTGGTATTGCTGATAAACCCCTTTGCGAAGTACAGCATCTATCCAGTCTGTATTCTGACCATCGGTAACGCCTTTAATCAGACCCAGCTTATCGGGGTCCAGTCCGGCATTGGTAATGGCTTCGCGCTGTAGCTCCAGCAGCTCGACCGAATTAAGTAGATTCGGCCGCTTCACAACGTCCGTTATTCCGCGCTGAACATCGGCCGTAAAGCTGGTTTTTTGGGCTTTCCCCCGTTTTGTGGTGATGAGTACCACACCATTGGCCGCCCGTGATCCATAAATGGCCTTAGCCGAGGCATCTTTCAATACCTGCATGGATTCGATGTCGTTCGGATTGAGAAGGGCAAAGGCATTATCCGTTTGTCCACCAAAATCACGGCCCGATAAACCAGTACTTCCTCCATCTTCGATAGGTACGCCATCGACAATAAACAGCGGGCGGTTACTGGCTGATATGGACGTATTGCCCCGAACGCGCACGGTGAGTCCGCCACCCGGCGTACCCGACGACTGCGTCACCTGAACACCGGCCGCCTGCCCTTGCAGGGCCTGGTCGAAACTGGCAACGGGGATATCTTTGAATTTATCGGGAGAGACCGAGGCAATGGAACCGGTAATGTCTTTTCGCTGAGTTGTGTTATAGCCCGTAACGACCACCTGGCTCAGTTCATTAACGGCTTCCTGCATGGGCACGTTAATAACGGTACGGTTGCCCACGGTTATTTCCTGCTGCACCAATCCGATTGAAGTAAACAGAAGCACAGCCGAACTGCCCGGAACCGTGATCGTGTAATTACCATTGGCATCGGTGCTAACCCCGTTTGTTGTTCCCCGAACGGAGATGTTAACGCCAGGTATCGGCAGTCCATCTTGCTGTGATGTTACTCTACCCGTTATACGCAGCTGCTGAGCAAACAGATAACCCGGCAGCAGAACCAGCAGCGCCAGCCCCAAAATAGTACCACAAAATTTTCTCATGTATAGGTTATACGCTAGGCAAAAGCTTTTGAGATTGAACTACGTATTTACAGGAAAATGACAGCCGAAAACTACTGGCAAGCTACTATTTTTTACATGAAAATACACCATTATTCCATGAACTCAATAGTTTTAAACCAGTAAGAGCAGACGCCGTTTCTTTCAACAGGCGATTCAGGTGGCAGGGTAAAATATCGTCCTGCGTTATCTGCCTTTCAGCAAATCATTTACTCTTCGGTACGTGAAAAACGCTCGATCTGATGCATTATATATACTCAGTGACAATATTTTTTGAACGGCAGTTTTTACTCTATACGCAGCGAGGCTCCCCGGTTTTCCGGGGAGCCTCGCTTTACCATCAACTACAGGTTGTTACTTTGGATTTCTTACGGGTGCACTTCCTGCAGCTGCCGGGTTGTAGACCAGCTCATTATCGGGTACGTCCCAGTAATCGAGGAAGTTATACGTAATAGTTGCATTCGTATTCACTTTACCAGCTTTGTCAACAACAACGGCACCGGTACGGCCTTTCGAGATCACTTCCCAACGACGGGCATCGTAGAACGAAAGTCCGCGAAAAACCAGGGCTACCCGACGCTCTTTGCGAAGTTCTTCCTTGGCAGCATCGAGCGTCAGCCCGCTCAGAGGAGCTAAGCCAGCCCCCTGAAACGAACGAACCGCATCAATCGAAGCCAGGGCACCGGCAATGTCGCCCGTGTAGAGTTTAGCCTCGGCCTTCATCAGTTCGTTTTCTTCGTAGGTACCTGCCAGATACAGCTCATACGCGCCAACGGTAAGGTTGCTCAGCACAACAACACCGGCTTGTCCTTTACCACCACTCACCAACTGCCAGCGGGTGTTAAACGAGTTACCCCGGTCGGAGTTGAACAAGGCCGGAGCAGCCAATTGGGTAAAGTTGTTAGTTAACCGCTTGTCGCCAGCCGGGAAATCCTGGATCAGGCGCTCGCTGATTTTGTAGGTAACCGTACCCGGCGTTCCCGTCGATTTAGCGGCCATGCTGCCGTTAACGCTGGAGATAAAATCGGCGTTATCGGTCGAGCGACCGGTAAATACGTTATCCGTCGATTTCAGACCATCGTTAGTCAGAGTCAGAATCTGGCCCCATTGTGCAGGCGTCATGGTAGCGGCCGTTGTATTTACCATAATGTTGCGGGCTTTGAGCGTGTTGATGCTCCGTTTCCACATATCCGTTGTTGGCGGAACACCTTTACCCACCTGATTGAACTGAGGAACCAGCGCCGTGATCGTTGCCGTATAAGCCGCGTCAGTACCCAGTGTCGTCAATAGCGTAGCGGCCTGGTCGAGGTTTTTGTTGGCTTCAGCAATGATTTTCTCTTTGGCCACATAGTTGGCGTTGGTAGCACCCGTCTTATCATTGATCAACCCTGCGTAATAAATAGACCCAATGCGCGAATAGGCATAGCCTTTCCACCAGTAAGCCCAGGCCAGAACGGTGTTCTTTTTAGCAGCCGCCGACGTACCCGAAAACGTAGTTGAATTAACGATGTCAATCACGTTGTTCATGGCGTTGTTCAGGTTGTACATGTACCCCCACTCGTAGAATAACGGGTTTGCACCGGCATTGGCGTTAGTGTTAACAGTCCGCAGCAGGGCGAGCTGGGTATTGATGGCACTTGGGTTGGCCACCTTCGTACCATCGTCCAGCGTTACCATGTCGGGCATACCAATCTGATTACCATACACGTTAGCGGCTTCTTCGCCCACTACATCGCCCATCAGTTCATGGAACCCGACGGCACCGGTCCAGAAATAGCCCGGAATACCATCGCTGTATTTGATGCCGTCTCTGAATCCGTTGATGTACACACTACCCTGGGCCAGGGCAATAACGCCCGTTTCGGTCGAGGCACTGGCCGGCGTAGGCTGGTTAGGATTTTTGACATCCAGTTGCTCCTTGCAGGCGCCAAGCAGGCTAACCAGCGCCAGAGACAGGATTGTTGTTTTTATATATCGTTTCATGAAGTTGTTCGTGCTGATAAAAAATTAGAAGCCAAAATTGAGAGAAACCTGATACGAACGGTTGTTTGGCGTCGTGTTATGGTCCGTACCCCGATCCCATGCCGAACTTTCGTTACCCGTTGTCTGACCGGAGCTTACCTCAGGATCAAATCCTGTATACTTCGTGAACGTGAGCACATTACGACCGCTGAAGACAACCTGCAAACGGCGCATCGGCAACTTGATGAGCTTGGTCAACTCTACACCCAGCGCCACGTTCCGAAGCCGTACAAACGAAGCATCTTCGTAGAAGTAATCCTTCGTTCCGTTGTTGGCACCCGCCTGATAAACACCCCGATAGAAGGCCGTCCAGGCACCCGTTTGCCCGTTGATCGTGATCGGATTGGTGTAATCCTTATGGATACCATCGCGGTACATCCATTCTTTCGTCTGGTTGTAGATGTGGCTGCCCTGCGTCCAGTCAAACTGGAAGTTCAGCGTCACGATGTCGCGGAACGAAATATCGTTGATGAACGACGATACAAACGTAGGATTCGGGTCGCCAAAGCTGTACTGAGCCGAGCTAAACAGAGGCTGCTTAGTTGTTTTATTAACCACGTAGCCATTGCTGGCCACTTCGTAGTTGGCTTTGGCACTTTCGGCAATGGCGGGCGTGCCATCGGGCAACACCTGATCGAGGCTGTGAATAGCCAAGAATCCGAACAGTTGACCAATTTTCTGACCGGCTTTCAGCACGTAGTTGGTGCTGCCGGCACTGGACGTCACAACGATCTGCTGATTACCTTTTACGGCGTCGATCTGCGAGCTCTGGTGGCCAAAGTTCGTTGTGAAATTCCAGGTAAAGCTGCGGCCCCGATACACAGTTGCATTTAAGGAGAACTGCGTTCCTTTAGACGATAGTGAGAAGGCATTGTCCTTAACCGTTCCGATACCCGTAGATGGAGCCGAGTTCACGTTGTAGATCGCATTGTCGGTGGAACGATCCCAGTAGCTGAACGAGAAGTTCAGCTTGCGGAGCCAATCGCCGTTGCCGCCTTTAATCGTGAAGTCTGTTCCAAGTTCAAGTTCTTTCGACACCTCTACGCCCAGATCCGGGTTGCTTTGTGTAACGGTGTTATAAAACACGTTGTTAGCTCCGAACGTACGCGTACCCAGCGTTACGTACCGGTCGAATGGCCGGGGCTGAATACCCGCCTGACCGTAAGCCGCCCGCAGTTTGAACTCAGGCACATACGTACCCAATGCGCTATTCTGCCAGAACGTAAGCGACGAAGGGCGTATATATCCATCGGCGTGCGGGAAGGTAAACGGCGTCGACCCACGTCCGAATGCTGATGAATAATCGGAACGGAAACCGGCGGTAACACCCAGCAGTTCGCCGTATTCGATATGCTGGTTGATCAGGTATCCGTAGGTTACGAAGGGCGTGCTGTTGTCAAGCGAAACCCGGTAAGTACTGGCCTGAGCGGCTGTATAGGGGTTGTAGGTAGGTACGCCAAGCGCATAGGTATCGAATTCCTTGTAATTGTTTTTCCGATAGTCGAACGAGATTTGCGTTGATGTCCGAATGGGGATATTCAGCTTAAAATCTTCCTGAAAATCCGTTTTGATGAAGGCACTGGCCAGGAAGTTCTGAAATACGGTTTTGTAATCGTAGGTCGAGATTTCCCCTTTGGCGTCACTGGCGTTCAGCGAAGTAGCATAACCGGCTCCGTTGGCGACAATATTCCGATTCAACGTCTGATTACCATATGTGTAGCGTTCGCCTTCCTGCGTGTAATTTAAACCATACCGGGCGTTCAGGTCCAGATATTTGATGGGTTTGTAATCCAGTTCAACGCTTTGAATAACGTCTACCTTGTTGTCGGCGTGGTTGCGGTATTGAAGACGGTAGTTCGGGTTGTACCCGTTTACGCCCGACGCGCTACCAAAATAAGCGGCATAATTTCCGTCCGGATCGACGTAATCGTAATTGTCGAACGGACGAGTGTTGTTAATATCGTACCAGACAGCCCGGTCGTAGGTATTGATCGTGTTCTTGGTGTATACTAGTTGGGATATGCTGCGCAAGGTTAAATTCTTGGCAAGGGTCATCCCAATGTTGCTAACCAGGTTGCTCCGATTAAAGGCTCCATTGTTTTTCAGAATGGTCGACTGGTAGCTATTGGATGCCGTGATGCTGTAATCAGCTTTACCACTTCCGCCCGAAATGTTCAACGAGTTGTTGATTGTTTCCGAAGGCCGGAAAAACATCTTGTAATAATCGTAGAACTTCAGGTTCTGGTCGTACGGCTTGTTGGCCTGGCTGTTTACATCCAGAGCATTGTACTGTACGTTTTCGCTCCAGGTGCTGGTAGCCGGATCGAAGGCAAGGGGCTTACCAGATACACCAATTACGTTGTTGCTGGCATCCGTTACAAACGCGTGCTTATCGGCCTGGGCCACACCACCTTTGTTAATGTATGTGTTGCTGGCATAGCTGTTTGAGAAGCTGATCTGAGCCGGGCCATCTTTACCCCGCTTGCTGAACAATTGAATAACGCCATTGGCACCCTGCGCTCCGTAAAGTGTACCGGCAGCCGCACCCTGGATAACTTCAACCCGTTCAATTGTACTCAGATCCAGGCTGTTGATGTCGGTAGAACCCACCTGCACACCATCCATCAAGACAATTGGCGATGTACCCCGGTTAATTGTATTGATACCCCGCAGCAGAATATTGGCTTTTGAGCCGGGTGTACCATTGGCACTCACGATCTGAGCACCGGCAATTTTACCAACCAGAGCCTGATCGATCGAAGCCGTTGGTGCAGCCGGAAGGTCTTTCGCCGATACAGATTCCACGGCAATACCTAACTTGGTTTTTGAGGTAGCCACCCCAACCCCCGTTACCACGACTTCCGACAGTTGACGCGAGTCCGACACCAGGCTCACATTCACTTCCGATTCACTACCGAGTTTAACTTCCTGTGTGGTAACACCTACAAAGCTGTATACCAGAATTGTCCCTTTTCCGGAGGGAACTGTAAGGGTATAAATACCGCTGGCATCCGTGGTTGTTCCCTTTGTCGATCCCTTTACTACCACCGAAACACCGGGTAAAGCGGACCCATCCTCTGCCGACGTAACCTTGCCGACTACTCTCCGTTCCTGAGCCCACGCTGTAGACCAGATCGAGCCTACCAACAGCAAACTCAATATTAGAATTCTACTCATTTAGATGTTGTTTGTTAGGTTAAAAAGAAGTTCTTAACCACAAAACTAATATCAAAATAATTCAATAAGAAATTAGCCCCACTTGATCAAAGTTAATTTAAAGTATGCCACATGGCGAATAAAACAAAATTATATTTTGCTACTTATTACTATAAAAGATAATTTTAATCGTAAACATTATTCCATTTTTAGCAAAATCGAAACAATATGTATATGAGTAATTCTAACATAGTATAACGATATACTCAAATATTATAACGTTTACTTTTTATAGTGCTAAAATCTTCACAAAAAAGCATGACCCTACCAACATTAATCTTCATTATTTTGTACAAATTTTTAATATCATTTTAACTATTTGTTTTATTTATATGTGCATACGCGTATTCTTGAAATTATACAGTTTTTGGCTGTACTACTCCAGATAGAGAAGAACGGTATTGAATACGTGATTGGGGTATTTGTATGCGTTGTAGATCGATAGCCAGACTGATAGCTGACTCATTTATAATAAGTATATTGCCTTTAATTTGTAGACAAATAGACGGGTATGAGTAATTTAAGCCAGTCGGCAAAGGGCTTGGATTCGTTTTACAGCCGCTGGATTTATCAGGCTATCCAACCTGGTGTAATCGCACGAATATCGCGCGAAAAGAGTTGTTGGAGCCTTAAAGGTCTGTCAGGGATAGGCTTGATTCTTCTGCTGTTTATCCAGTTAAAGCCCGCTTCATCACGGATAACGGTTTATGCCTTTCTTAGCACCGAATGCCCTATTAGTCAGCAATACGTTCGGACATTGGAAAAGCTGCATCAGCGGTATAGCCCAGTGGGGGTTCGATTTGTAGCCATGTTCCCTCTGTCTACTGATTCGCCCCAACGGATCAAACGATTCCGTTCCGAATATGGCCTTCCCTTTGCTGGCCGCCCGGATGGTGGCGCGCAACTGGCCCGACAATTTCGGGTACGTGCTACGCCCGAAGTAGTGGTCATGCAAGCAAATGGCACCGTACGATACCAGGGCGCTATCGATGATTGGTATATTTCGCTGGGCAAACACCGCCCCCATATGACGAGTGCTTATCTTCAGCAAGCCTTGGACGCGCTGCTGGCCAATCAGGCCGTTACAACAGCCCGAACAGAGGTTGTTGGCTGTTTATTGAACTAACGAAGTCGCTACTTTATGTAATAGAAGACCAGATTCATCATTTCATCGGTCGAGTTCCACCCGTAGCCCACCGTTCGGGCAGGCCGGTTTGGATTGAGTGGGTTCTGGTCGGTGTTGTCGTAACTGGCTTCGGCAATGATGGTGGCCCCTTTAGGCAACACAAGCGGGGTTTGAAAGAAGTAAGACAGTTGCCAGTTATAATCCCAGGCATCAATTTTTATCAGATTAATCACATCCCCATCGGGGGTAATGGCAAACGCCCGAACCGACTTTCCCAATCGATGCATGTGGGGTAAAACGGATAGAAGCCGGACGGTGTCAGGTAGCGGGCCGTAATTCATAAAAAACGTCGGCTTTGTATTGGCAGGCAGTTGAAAGGGTTGATTGGTCACGTTATTCTCTGTAAGAGTCAGTGTTTTTACGACCCGTTCCACTGGTTTCCGTGCATAATACAACCGCACTTCAGACTGGTCCTGATCGGCCTTTGCCGACGGGGAATAGTGTATATTAAGAATCAGGTCGCTGCCCGCCCGAATTAGCTTGGCGGCTCCAGCTGGAAATGTTACCCGGTCATTACCCGGCACCCACCCATACAGAAATTCGTCGGCCAGCGGTGTTTTCTGAAATTCCTGCAAGCGAGAGTCCTCTTCAGTTATGCCGTCAATACCGGCCATCGTGCCCGTAGAGTCGATCATTAGCCGACTGTGGTGGAGTAACTTACGGTTACCAGGCACAAACTCAATGGCTTCTACCCAAACATCCTGCGTTAAGCCCATGGGTACGTGAAAATACCGAAAATCCTCCTGCACGTCGCCTTTAATATTGTAAGGCTTCATACGAAGCACAAGATCGGGTGTTCGGGCATTGGGGTCGGCCTGAGTTGCCCTTTCTTTCACCCTGTTATCCCTTACCCGTACCCCTTTGCCCTGTACCATGCCCCCCTGCACCCAGGCCTGAATGGTACTTATCTCGGTTTCTGACAGGCCCCGCTCGTTGGAATAATGCTGAAACTGGCGGTCAGCCGGGAAAGGCGGCATGTATCGAATCTGGGTGACTTTGGCAATAAACTTACCTCGTTTGGCTACGTCTTCGTAAGTCAGCAGGCTAAACGGTCCTAACCCGCCGGGGTGGTGGCAGGGTGCACAGTGCTGAGCAAGAATTGGCTGAATATTGGCTGTATATGTGGGGGTCTGTGCCAGCAGCCAAGGAGCTGTCAACAGCCAAAGCAATGCGATTTCAAATGGCCCCTTCTTCATTGGATTCGAATATACAAAAATAGCAGCAGCGGGCTAACCCGCTGCTGCTAGTCATTGAACTGGTGGCGTTATTACCGCACGGTGAAATTCAGGCGGCAATTGGAGTTAGCCTGTGATACCGGCGTTGGATCGAGGCAGATACTGTCTTCGTTCCACACTTTAAACACCAGGCCATCAGTCGTTGTAAGCTCCCAGGTAATCACAAACGCATCGGCAGTTGCAACGGTTTTACCACCTACCACCTGTGCGCCCTGCAAACGAGCGCCAGCGGGGCGGGGACGGGCAGGGTTTTCAAATACCTTCACTGCGTTTACCTTGTCGTATTTGACGGTAGCATCTTTGTAGAGCGTATAGATATCGGCAGGAGAAAGGCTAAACGCATTCCACTGGCGGTTCGCCGTGGGAGCGTCAATCGTTTTCACTATTTTACCTCCGCCACCCAGCGATACTGTCTTTGGGTTTCCGTCAGGGTCAGTGTACGACTCGATCATATCTACCTTGATAACGATCTTACTCACAGTGAGCTTATTATCAAGCGACACCCAACGGATTTTGAAGTCAATTTTTGACGCATCCTGCCCCGTAAGCGGAAAGTTTCTGGCATTGGCCGCAAAATTGGCTTTAGCGGTTTCGGCTACTCCGTCAAAAACACCCAGGGCGTGTACACCTGGCTCCCAGGGTTTGTTTGGGTTAAGTGACTCATCCTGGCAACCGACCAGCAGCATAACTGCCGCCGTTAATGAATATAAAAATAGTTGTTTCATTGCTGTCGTTATCTGGTTAATCCACCGGCTACGTGCTTAGGCATGTTCGTAGCCAGTGGCTATGATTTTCCTAGTACTCCCACTTAACTTTTACCTTGTCCCAGAAAATCGGATCCCGGTCGAAAATCACGTCGGAAACGTATTTAGCTGCATTCGGATTCAGCGCACCTTCAGACTGCGGATAGGGTAAGCGCAACGCATACTGACGGGGTGGCTTCGAAATCGGCGCCTGAATCCCTACTGAGAATTGTTTAAACTGGCTTTGAATGGGGTAGCCCGTCCGGCGTTGCAGGTTCCACATATCCATGCCCTGTCCCCATGAACAGAACCAGATCTGCTTGGCCACCACGTTCAGTTTAGACTGGGCAGACGTAGCTGCATCATACAGGTCCAGCCATGCTTTCACATAGGCATCAATTTCGGTCTGCGCGGGTGCTTTGGCCCGGGTAGGATCTGATTTAAGACCCTGAGCGACAACCACGGCAATCTGCTCACGCATGGCTGCTTCAAAGAGCGCCTTAGGGTCACCCGTTACGCCTGTTCCGTCCAGAATAGCTTCCACCTGATAGTACTTGGTGTTCCAGCTATGGATCAGCGGCCACAGTCCGTCACCACCGAAGTTCAGCGATGCCTGGCCCGTGAGGGCTACAGCAGGCACAGTCCGGTCAGAATACACACCACCCGCCGGATAGGTACCAGGGGCAGTCCGTAGTGGACCATCGGCAGCAGCACCCGATACGTCGGCACGATCCCGTCCGAAGTAACCGGCGATATAAGCCAGATCAGCAGCAGGAATGGCGCCCGTGATACCAAATGCGTTCTTGTATTCATCCAGGAATGAAGCCCGAAGCGGCAGGTACGATCCGCCGAAAGGCGTAGTACCCCGGTCGGTTGGGTTATTCTGGTCCAGAATCCGTGATGTTTGCCGGTAGAAGTAGAAAGGCAGACGTGGATCTTTGTTCAGCATCATTTCGCCCATCAACTGGTGGTTGATGTAGGTTGGGTCCGAGGTTCCGGTGTAGGTAATAAACCAGGGGTGGGTGTTCCGTTCGGGCGAGATCTGCTTGGAATACAGGTAAGACCAGTTCTGCGCAGGGGTTGAAATAAATCCGCCCGCATCGAAAGCCGCCTTTAATTCGGCATTGCCATTGGTACGGCCTTTGCGTGAGGTAAGCAACAAACGCAGCTTCACCGTTCTTGCAATCCGTGTCCAGGTAGTGGCATTACCCCCACCCATGTAGTCGTTTATTACCGCAACTGGCTGAGGCTTAGCCAATTCCACAATGGCCTGATCGCACAGTTTAAGCAGATCCTCATAAATGGCAGCATCCTTATCGAATACAGGCGATGTATTTGGTTGAGCCGTATTTCCTTTCCAGGCTTCAGTGTACGGCATATCGCCAAACATATCCACAAAATTACCCATCGAGTAAGCCTTGAGCACCAGGGCAATACCCCGATAGCGCGGATTCTTACCGTCTTCCGTCGCCCGCAGCATTTCTTCAATGCTCTGCATGTTTCGGTAAGCATCATTCCAGGTTCCCTGGAAGCTGGTGTTGCTCAGGTTGTAAGAATCGTTGGAATTCCAGAGTCCCGCAAAGCCCATAGCACTGCTATTGACACTCGTGAACGCATCACGGGCCGCATTCTCCGCTACGGGCAACAGTAGACCCAAAGAACCGGATGCTGGTTTGTTAGGATCTGTATTGATATCCAGGTCGGTATAGCTACACGCACTGACTATGCTCATAAATCCAGCCAGTGCCAGCGTCCTGATACTATTTTTAGTATTAATCATTGTAACTGCTTAGTTAGAATTTATAATGAGAGCGATTTAGTAGACAAATCGCCCTGACCGTAGTTAGAATGAAGCATTGAGGTTGATACCAAAACGGCGTGTCGAGGGCGAAGCGCCCAGGTCAAAGCCCTGGATGTTCGAATCGGCGAAGTTGGACAGTACTTCAGGGTCGAAGTTCAGCCCTTTCAGCATGTTGGGTGCATAGAACCACAGGTTACGACCTGATACCGACATACGGAGGCTACCAAATACTTTCGCATACCGCTTCAGGAAAGCCTTGGGTACGCTATAGCCCAGCGATACTTCCCGCAGGCGTACAACCGTAGCGTCGTAGATGTTTACTTCGTCAGCACCGTAGGCACCATAGCCATCCGTAAAGTGATATTGGAAGGCCGACATGGCGATGGTATTTTTAATCGGCTGACCATTATCACCGACAAGTGGCTTGTAGGTCGCCGGATCACCCAGTACACCCGGAATTACCCGCATCCCTTCACGATCTTCGGAGTTCTTGAGCTGGCCACGCAACAGCAGCGAGGCTGCCGTGCTGGAGAACAGGCTTCCACCGGCTTTGTAATCCATCAATACGCTCAGCGAGAAATTTTTAAAGTTTACCGTGTTGGTCCAGCCCACCTGGTATTTCGTATTCGGGTCGCCAATGATGTCTGACTTGGCAGCCCGAATGGGCAAACCCGTGCTTGGGTTGATCAGCAGGTTACCGGCATCGTCGCGGGCGTTTTTCGATCCAATGATTTGGCCGTAAGGCAGGCCATTCCGGAAAATGGTTCCCAGCGACGTGAGGCCGGTACCACCAATGAAGATTTCACCACCCGGACCCGCATCTTCAACTTTTGACTTGATACTCGTATAAGCGAAGTAAGACGTCCAGGTCAGGCCATTGGCCATCCGTAGCGGAACAAATGTCAGTCCTAATTCCCACCCTTTGTTGGAGATTTTACCGGCGTTGGTTATTTCGGTAGCAAAGCCTGATGTGCGGGGTAGCTCCCGGGTAACGATCAGGTCGGTCGATACACGATCAAAATAAGCCGCGTCAATGCCAATCCGGTTGTTGAAAAACTGAAGTTCAGTACCTAATTCTACTTCCGATGTAAACTCAGGCTTCAGATTGAGGTTGTTCAACTGGCTGGGCAGCGTGGCCGTTGATATGGCGGTGCCGTTGTAGAACGTACGTCCGAGGTTATAGGCCGTAAATACCTGATAGGGATCGGCATCCTTACCCACTTTGGCGTAGTTGGCCCGGAGTTTACCAAGATTGATAATATTCTTGGGTAGGTTCAGGACATCGGTAAAGACGAACGAACCAGATACGGCCGGATAATAGTAGCTGTTGTTACTGGCTGGCAACGTCGATGACTGGTCATTCCGAACCGAAGCCGTCAGGAACAGGAAGTTACCGTAGCCCAGTGTCAACTCACTAAAAATTCCATATAACCGGCGCTGGTTCCGATAATCGGCCGCGGTCTGGTTTAGCGTACCGCCAATTGTCAGAATGTTCGGATCAATAACGGGTGCGCCAGCGATAGCAGATTCGGTGTAGCTGCGCTGGTTCGGGTTGAAACCAACGAGCAATTTGGCATTGATTTTTTCCGAAAAATCATGCTGTGCCGTAGCCAGGAAGGTAAAATCGATTTCCGTCTTGGTCAGATCCTGCCGGGATACTGCACCGAGCGGAGAAAACGAGCCACCGGGACGGAGGACATTTTTACGCGTTTCGGAGTAGGTGTTGATACCACCACGAGCGGTAAAGTTCAGCCAGGGCGTAATGTCATAGCTCAACGTCATGTTTCCGTAAATCCGGTTTACAGCGGAGTTGTAAAGGTTGTACTTAGCCGTCCAAAGCGGGTTGTCCAGCGCCCGGTAGAATACGTTCGAGCCGTCTACGGGGTTTTCAAACGGATAGCTGTTCAGGTCGTAGTTACGGGGTAGATAAAACAAACGGCTGTAGATAGAACCGGCAGAAGCCAGTCCGCCGTAGTCAGCATAATAACCAGCTCCCGACTGTGGGCTTTGCTGATTGGTGTTCGTATAGGCTACGCTCCCCCCTACGTTGATACCGTTGGTAAGTTGAGCAGTACCACCAAAGCTCAGCGTTGTACGGTCTGTGAACGAATTCGGGATGATACCATCGTTGCGGGTCTTCGAAACCGAAGCGTTCAGCGACGTCTTATCGCCGGTCGAGTTGATCTGAATGCCATTTTCCATCACTTTACCGGTCTTGAAAAAGCCGCCGATGATGTCGTGAGGTACGAGTGGCACGGCAATACCCCGGCCATTTGCCTGTAGTAATTCGGGGAAAGCTGTTTGGTAACGTGCAGCACCGTAAGGAACTGTTGCGTCGACCAGTGGGTGAGGAATGGTACCCGCCGGATAATCCGGATCGACTACTTTAGAATATCGCTCAAAACCCAAAGTTGCATTGATGCGATCAACCTCTGCGGGGAAAACGGTTCCCCAGTTTCCGATAAACCCACCGTTGTAGGTCTGGTTAGAACCCTGCGTATACGTGTCCTGATAATCCGGAACCGTTGATACATTTTCGACGGAGTACGACGAGTTGAAGTTGATCTCAAGACCCTTCCGTGCCGATTTGCTACCCGCTTTGGTCGTGATCACAATTACGCCATTGGCAGCCCGTGAGCCATATAGAGCCGATGCAGCGGCACCTTTCAATACGGTCATGGCTTCGATGTTGTTCGGATCGATGTCGTAAGCCCGGTTTGTCGTTACCGTATTTGTGTTATACCCCTGGCTACCGTTTTGGGGCGTGTTTACCGAGTTATCGAAGGGAATACCATCGACAACAAACAGCGGCTGGTTGTTGCCCGTAAAGGAGTTATTACCCCGGATGGTAATGCGTGTACCCGCACCCGGTGCTCCGTTACCAGCGGTGATGTTCACCCCTGGCACTTTACCCGACAGGGCCCGTAGTGGATCCGGCTCCGACCGTTGCTGAAGCACATCTCCTTTTACGTTGGAGACGGCATATGCCAGCGCTTTTTTATCCCGCTGCTGTCCCAAAGCCGTTACAACGACTTCGCCCAACTGCTTGGCATCATTGGCCAGTTTAACGTCAATAGTAGTACGGTTGCCAATTTCTATTTCCTGCGAAGCCGATCCAACAAAGCTGAATACCAGCGTTCCCCCTTTCGCAGGGACACTTAGCGAATACTTACCGTTCACATCGGTGTTCGTACCTCGCGCCAAACCCTTCAGTACAACAGATACACCCGGTAAAGGACTACCATCTTCAGCGGCTTGCACTTTTCCTGTAATTGTTCGCTCCTGAGCCCAGGCTGGAAGCCAGAATGAGCATACCAGAAGTAAGCTCATCAGTAAAATTTTCCTCATAAATAAAGCTGTTTAGTAAGTTAAGAAATGAGTACTTTCGGCAAAAGTATATCAAGCGCCACAGTTATCAAAATTTTCCTTATAAGCAGTACTACATATTATAAATAATATATAGTATTTAATATCAAAATATTATTCTGTTTTTATAGGCTCTATTCAATCTATTACAGCATTAAAATTGTGTTAAATGACCGTATTTATACTTAAACAAATAAAACAGTATGACTTTGCAATAGTATATACACTGAAATATGGCTTCCAATAAAGTTTAATGATTTCATTTCTATCATTAGAACTTTATATTTTTTCCTCGAACACTTCAAACAAAAAATGCTGAACTATGTAGTCCAGCATTTTTAACCTTTCTATTGTATAATCTATAATGTTTCCAGCGTCGGCTTACCTAACGATCTATTGATCTCAGCAGCCATAGATCGAGTATATTGGTAGCCGATTCGAAACAGCTCTCTGGCTTTACTGATATCTGTTGTTGTATACTGCGCTAGTTGCGGAGGTTCGATGAGCACATTGCACTTGGCAAACCGATCTCGCGTTTTACTTTGCACAGCCAGTACCAAACTCCGCTCAATAACCCCGCGCATCGACGTAATTGGCTTTCTCGGTCCCAGCACGTTGCAATGCGAACCAATCACAAAGTCGACTTTATTCTCGATTACATCGACGGGTAAGTTATTGAGTACCCCCCCATCTACAAATTGCCGTTTATGAATAAGCATAGGCTCAAAAATACCCGGCAGGCAGCACGAGGCCAGAACAGGGCGAATAAGTTCACCCGTCTCGAACACCACCTGTTCGCCAGCGTTCAGATCGACGGCGACAACATGCAGCGGAATCTTCAACCCTTCGAACGTATCGTGGGGAATGTATTTCTTATAAAGCTCAACTACGTTATCCAGCCGTAATAGTCCCATGCGGTTCCAGGCGGGCCGCAGATGACGCATAAAAGACGATGATTCGATGATTTTCAGGCTTTCGTCGGGCGTATAACCCTGGGCCAGCAGCGCACCGGCAATGGCACCGGCGCTGGTACCGGCCAGCTGGTCGAACTGTATCCCCATTTCCTGAAGGGCCTTGATAATACCCAGATGGGCAATACCCCGCGCTCCTCCCCCTGATAATACTAACCCTATTTTCATAAGTCAACGACTGGATAAACAACAACCGGTTTGATAACGGTACGTATACTGGTTTGGTTTGTAACGCAGGTTTCCACGGCAACGGCCGACCGTCCGCACTACAGCAGTTCTGTCAGGGTTCCTTTGTCTTTTACCCGGATTCCTTTTTCGGTGCGTTCAACCGTAGCCGCTTCATAAACGGGGTCGTGGTCAAAAACCAGCAACCAGTCTTCATCGACAGCCCGGTTGAGAAACTGTGTTTTCTCATCCATGGTCAGCAATGGCCGGACATCGTAGCCCATTACATAGGGAACGGGCACGTGGGCGACCGACGGAATCAGATCCGCGCAAAATACAACGGTGCGCGGCTGACCCGTACTTCCTGTAAGTTGCAATAAGGGCAGCGTCATTTTTTCGGTGTGCCCATCCATATATAGTAGCTCAACGCCGGGTAATTGCAGGTCTTCCTTGTCCGTAAAGCGAAGCTGTCCATTGGCCTGCAACGGCATAAAGTTCTCGCGCAGATAGGTGGCCCGTTCGCGGGGGTTGGGGTTCTCGGCCCAGTCCCACTGCCCGCTATGACTCCAGTAGGTGGCTTGCGGAAAGGTCGCTTCGAGCGTTGTACGCCCCGCATCGGCGTACCGGACGGCCCCGCCCGCGTGATCGAAATGCAGATGAGTCAATAACACATCGGTCACGTCGTTTACGGAGTAACCGGCCTGCTCAACTGCACCCGTTAATGTTTTTCCGTTGGGCAAGTCATAAAATCCAAAAAATTTAGCATCCTGCTTATCGCCTGTACCCGTATCGACGAGCATGAGCCGATTGCCGTTTTCAACGAGTAAACAGCGTAAAGCCCAGTCGCAAAGGTTACGGTCATCGGCAGGGCATTGTTTTTGCCAGATGGTTTTTGGCACAACGCCAAACATGGCCCCTCCGTCCAGTTTAAAGGGGCCAATATCAATGGGTCTGATAGTCATATACGAGATTTTCGGCAAGTTATACTTTTCCGCTAATTGCCGAAAAATGCATTCCTTCGCGTGGCTCTATCGCCTACTCCATATACGGTGCATAGTCTGTAGTAGCCCTGGAACACGTTGACGATCAGCTTTCTGAACCGCAATATGTGTCCGGTTACTTTTTGGCAAAAAAATACGTTCAACGGCTAATTCACTACTGTATGCTTTACACCTATCACGAACCTAAAACCGAAGGCACGCTGAATCTTGTCTGCCAGGAAGCCGACTTCGGGCGGCAGTTCTTCAAGGAACGCCAAAGCCGACTGCTGACCATTGTCTGGAATATCGGCAGCGATCAAACGGTGACGATCGACGGCATCGAACACCGCTTTCCCCCGCAAACGGTGTTGCCCCTGATGATCAGCCAAACGGTTTCGTTCGAACGCCCTGCCGACGTTGTGGCCTGGCAGTTCGACCGGGCGTTTTACTGCATTGTTGATCACGACAAAGAAGTCTCCTGCGTTGGGTTTCTGTTTTATGGCGCCAAAGACCCCATGTTCCTTCGCCTGGACGACAGCGAACAGCGGAAATTCAATGCCTTATTGACGGTTTTCTTCGATGAGTTTTCGACCCACGATACCATTCAGGGTGAAATGCTCCGAATGCTGCTGAAGCGCCTGATCATTAAGCTTACCCGCCTAGCCAAAGACCAGTACCTTGACCCCGAATTAAGCCAGAAAGACCTCGATATTGTCCGCCGGTTCAATCTGCTGGTTGAGGTTCACTACCGCCGGTTGCACGCCGTGAGCGACTACGCCGATCTACTTAACAAATCCCCCAAAACGCTGTCTAACCTGTTTGGGCTGTATAATCAGAAAAGTCCGCTGCAACTCATTCACGAACGGATCACTCTGGAAGCCAAACGGTTACTCTTATATACAGATAAATCGACCAAAGAAATTGCCTTTGAGCTGGGCTTCGAGGAGGTCCCGCATTTCAGCCGTTTTTTCAAGAAGCAGGTTAATCTGCCCCCATCGGAGTTTAAGGAGCAGCTCAAACACAACCTGGCGGCTTATTCGTCGGTCGGGAAGAATTGATAACAGGGCGGGCAGTCCAGTCATTTTCAGGCGCGTTTAGATGCGGCACCTTTGCAGAGTCGAAACGACAAACAAAAACGACACGAACATGGCATCCTTCACAGTACCCACCCGGGATCAGGTTTCAGCGCAAAACCAGCAGTTATTTGATACGTTACAAAAAGGTCTCGGCTTCGTTCCGAACCTCTACGCTACCTTTGGCCTGTCGGACAATGGCCTCGGTGCGTACTTAGCGTTTCAGCAAAGCCAGACCAAAGGCGCATTCAAAGCCAAAGAGCGGGAGGCCATCAATCTGGTCGTATCGCAGGCAAACAACTGTGTGTATTGTCTGGCCGCCCACACGGCACTGGGCAAAATGAACGGTTTCTCCGACGAACAGATCCTGCAACTCCGCGCGGGTTATGCTGATTTCGACCCCAAACTCGATGCTCTGGTTAAACTTGCCAAAGCCATCACCGAAACTAAAGGCCATCCGGCTACTGATCTGGTTGACGCCTACATAGAAGCTGGCTATGCAAAAAGCAGCGTTGTAGACCTTATTCTGATGGTTGGCGATAAAATTATCTCAAATTACCTCCACAGCCTCACCCAGATTCCGGTCGATTTTCCGGCGGCACCGGTACTGGAAATCATTGAGGTTTAGCGGTCAATACCAATCCGGCTGGCATTTGTGTCCAGCCGGATATCAATCATGAACCAACGTCAAAACAACCATGCAATCTATTTTTTCTGTGGCCATAGCCGCCCTTCTATTTGCCTCCACCGTGGGGGATACCATCCCCCAAAAGCCGGAAGATATTAGTCCCCTGCTAATTGGAGAAACGATTCCGGATATACGTCTACAATCAGTCGATGGGAAGTCGGTTTCCCTATCAGGCGAAGTAGCCAGAAAACCAACTGTTCTGGTTTTTTACCGAGGTGGCTGGTGTCCTTATTGCAGCCGACAATTAGCCGAGCTACGCACGCTTGAACCCGATCTGGCTAAAATGGGGTATCAGCTTATTGCCGTCAGTACCGACAGCCCCGCCAGCCTTCAAAGCACCCTCGACAAAACGGAGCTTACTTACACCCTGCTGTCCGATGCGGATGTAACGGCGGCCAAAGCGTTTGGCATCGCCTTCAAAGCACCCGTCTCCTACAGTTCAACCCTGGAAAAAGGCAGCGGAGGCAAGAACGTTGAAAAACTGCTGCCGGTACCCGCCGTTTTCCTGCTAAATCAACAGGGTGTTATTAAGTTTGAATACATTAACCCCAACTTTAAAGAGCGAATGTCGGCGAAACTGCTGAAAGCCGCGGCCGAAGCATCGCTCTAACGTATGTTTACTGCCTGAACGGTCGGAGAAATATAGCCCTGTTTTATAACAAAGGCTGAAGAAGGAATCGAACTTTCCGGATTATTCGTTATATAATTGTCTGACGCAATCAACCTTTCACTCCCCTAAGCCTTATCACATGAAACGAATTGTTCACAAGCACCCGCTGGCTATTCGCTGGTTTCACTGGATCAACTTTCCGGTTCTGTTTGTCATGATCTGGAGCGGGCTGCTGATCTATTGGGCGTATGATCCCTACAAAATCACCATTGGCAGCTATACGCTCGTCTCGTTTTTCCCGAACGGATTTTATAAATTCCTGGGCGTCCCGCGCCGATTGGCCGAAGGTATGGCCTGGCACTGGGTGTTCATGTGGCTGTTTATGCTGAACGGGCTGGCCTATGTGATTTATACGTTTGCCTCCGGCGAATGGCGGCATCTGGTGCCCAACCGAAATTCGTTTCGCGAAGCGATTCAGGTAACGCTTTACGATCTGGGGCTCCGCAAAACACAGCCGCCCTTCGTTAAGTACAATGGCGCGCAGAAGATTGCTTATTTCTCCATTATGCTCATGGGCGTTGGCTCCATACTGACGGGGTTCGCGATCTATAAGCCTACCCAATTTTCGTGGCTGACGAGCTTACTCGGTGGCTACAAAGCCGCCCGACTGGAACATTTCGTTCTGACCGTCGGCTATGTGCTCTTTTTCTTTGTCCACATTGGTCAGGTAATCCGGGCGGGCTGGAATAACTTTCAGTCGATGGTAACGGGTTTCGAGGTTATCAAACGAAACGACCCGGAGCACCCATCGGTAGCCCCCGAACCCATCAGCGAGCCCGTAGAACCCACTCCAACACCTACTACTCCAACTTTAGCATGAGCCAGTCAACAGAACCCAAACTCCCGGAAAGCGACATTCCTGAATCGGTCGTTCGCCGGAAACTACTGCAATCCTTTGGTTTGTTTGCGCTGGCGGCTGCCGTACCCGTTGGCGTATACGAGTGGATCACACACAGCCCCAAACTGCGGGGCATAAAGAAGCCTTTTCGACAGGTGCTCGACGCCAATGAGCAGGTAGCCCGGACCTACTTCAGCAACACTAATCTGGTGCGAACATTTCCGGTCGAAGAAGCCGAAAAGAAGGCTCGTGTCAATGGTTATGATGGCATTCGAACGCCCGTTCCTGAAGACTGGAAACTTCAGATCGACCGCCCCAATGCCGAACCGCTGATGCTGACCATCGACGACATCAAAGCACTGCCGAAGCACGAAATCGTGTACGAGTTCAAATGCATTGAAGGATGGAGCCAGGTGCAGCACTGGGGTGGTGCCCGCCTGTCCGATTTTCTGGAACACTACAAACTAGGCAGCAAAAGCGGTAACGCACCTACCCCCGACAACACTGACGATTTGTTCAAGTACGTCGGTATGGAAACGCCCGACAAAGGGTATTATGTGGGCATCGACATCGAAAGCGCCATGCACCCGCAAACGCTGCTGGCTTACGAACTGAACGGCCAACCCATCAACGCGCCCCATGGCGCGCCCCTGCGGCTGATCATTCCGGTCAAGTACGGCGTCAAAAACCTCAAACGTATTGGCAGGATGTTCTTCTCCGACCAGCGCCCGCCCGACTTCTGGGCCGAGCGCGGCTATGATTATTATGTAGGGTTGTAGTACCGACCAAAACCGTTATGAACTACCTACTTATTTTTCTGACTTTAGTCGGTACCGGGCTACTCAAAAGTCCCGTAAAACCCGCATCGCAACCCGTTGTGGTGCTGGAACTGTTCACCTCGCAGGGCTGCTCCAGCTGCCCACCCGCCGACCGGGCCCTGCAGGCCATAACCCAGCAGGCGGCACGTTCCGGGCAACAGGTTTATGGCCTGTCGTTCCATGTCGACTACTGGAACCGGCTAGGTTGGCAGGACCCGTTCAGCAACAAACTTTTTACCGACCGCCAGCGTCAGTACGACCGGGCTTTAAACAGCCAGACCTATACTCCTCAGTTGGTTATTAACGGACGGCAGGACATAATTGGCGGCCAGAAAGGTAAGATCGAACAGGCCATTCAAGCGATTCAGCAACAGCCTGCCTCGAATTTTGTGGGTGTCGATGGCAGCGTTTCCCAGGACACAAAACAAGTAACGGTCCGCTACGCACTCTCTGCCGCCGGGCCCTACCGCGTCAATGTAGCTTTGGTTCAGAAAGAGGCCCGCACCGATGTAAGAAATGGCGAAAACGGCGGCCGAACGCTGGTGAACACCAACGTAGTGCGGCAATTTAAAACCATCGACAAGGCCGAGCAAGCAGGTAGTGTAACCCTCCCCTTGCCCACCGGCCTGACCAGCGATCAAACAGCTGTGCTGGTGTACGTTCAGCGAACCGATAACGGACAGATAGTTGGGGCCAAACAGCTGTAAAAACGGACGTAATGGGTTGGATGGGTGCCACGGTTTAGAACCGTGGCACCCATCCAACCCATTACGGATCAACGGAGTAATCACAAACTAATCGTCTGCCGCCCAGCCTTCAACGGCAACGATTTGCCTTTCCAGCGTAATGTTCCTGTCAGATTCGCGGGTAGTGTCACATTACCCGTTAAACCACCCGTAGCTGTTTTCTGAAACTGTACGGCAATCTCGCCTAACGGGTGCGGCATTTTCCCGTCTACGCTGGTCAGATCACCCATGTATGGCTCTATACGTACCGATTTGAAACCCGGCTCGGCAGTTCGGATGCCGCAGGTGGTAGACAAAAATTCATAGAGGGGCGATGCACTCCAGGCGTGGCAGTCAGACCGGGTGGGTTCCGGATTCTCGGCGAAGGTCGTCAGACCCATCGCCAGCATGTCGCGCCAGGGCTTTAGCTGCGCCACAAATTGATCGCCGAGACCGGTTTTTTTAAGCGCTTCGAACAGATAAAATTTAAAGTAAAATGTAGCCTGTGTCAGGCTGGTATCGGTCATAGTTTTCTGCACCAGTGCCGCCTGTTGGGCAGCAGGAACGGCATCGGTCAATACCCCCAGAATGTTGGCGTGCTGGCTGAAGGACGTTTTTTCCGGTGTGTCGGCAAATAGCCCGCGTTCGGCATCCCAGCATTGAGCAAAAACCGCTTTGTTCAGCTTCCGGCCCATCTCGCGGTAATGTTCGGCCCGTTCGTTTTGCCCATAATGCGCCAGCAAATCACCAGCCCGGAAATAGGTGTAGGCCTGTTGCAGCGACAGGATGCTCGACCCGCCTTTTCGTGCCCCGGCCGGTACACCACCACTGGTTTCCTCTTTCGCATTTTTCCAGGCCGACCAATCCACAAAATTCCACCACTCCATCGGCCCGTTGAGACCCGTTTTGGCAATTCGTTTTTCGTGCCATTCCAGCACACTCAGGATGCCGGGCAGCATGGACTTTACAAAGGTATCGTCCTGCCGGTGCATCCAGTAGTCGTGGATCATGCAAACCCAAAACAGCGAAAACGTGGGAATAACCTGAAAATCGGCCGACGGGTAGCGGCTCTGTGTGAGGCCATCATTGAACCGGCTGTGGTCGTAATCCATAATGGCTTTGCGCATCAGCCGGTCGTCGCCCGTAACATAGAGCGAGATCATGGACTGAATGCGTGTATCGCCCGTGTATTGCAGTTGTTCGTAATAGGGGCAGTCGTAATAGGTTTCGCCCGCGCAGAGCCGCGCCGTTCGCCAGCCCACGTTCCAGATGGCTTTAAGCGTTGTATCGCTGGCAGCAAACCGGGCTTTTTCCTGAAACGGATAGCCGGTAAACTGTCCCAGCAAGTCGTCCAGCACCAGCGGCTCGTCTTTCGTCTCGACCGTCAGTTGCAGGTACCGGTACGTTCTGAACCAGAGTGGTCGGAAGGTGCGCTTGCTGGTTCCATCGGCCACAAACTGGTCTTCAAAGCCAAGCAGGGTACGTCCCTCTACGTCGTTGCGGTTTCCTTTCTTATTTTTAGCATCGATCAGCGCTTCCGCATAGGCCAGCGTGATAGTAGCCCCTTTTCCCTGGCTAACGGTCAGTTCGGGATAAGCATTGGTCAAATGGCCCTGATCGAGCAGAAACACAGCTTTGGTATTGGCCGAAACGGTAACGGGTGCTTTCCCCTGCAAAAAGGCATTGTCCATTTTTCCTTTTTCCACTCGCCGAACAGTTGCCAGGCGCACAACACCTTCTTCCATCATCGGAATGGTACGCGGTACCAGTTGCCAGTTACCGTCCGTGCCGAAGCCCCGTGGTTTGGTAGCAAAACCAAGTGGTTTGGCGGCAACCCAAGCTTTATCATCAAAGTTGGGTTGCTCCCATCCCCACGGGTATCTGGCCGCATCGACCCGGTCGCCATCTCCGGCAACGATGTAGGTTCTGAGCTTAGGGATGTCGTTTTTGATGGGCGAATAGGCGGGATTATGGTAGATCTTCCAGCTAGCGTCGGTATTCGCTATTTTCTCGGTTTCACCATCGCCCTGCATCAGAAAACCAAGCTGGTAGCTCATCTGCGCAAAGGGGGCACCCTCGCCCATGTACCAAACCTGAGCGGCCAGCACATTGCGCCCCGCCTGTAAATACGGTGCCAGATCGAGGGTTTCGTAGTTCCAGTTTTGGGTATCACTTCGGGCTGGCCCCATAGCCACGGCTTTACCATTTACAAACAGCCGGTAACGGTTGTCGGCCGAGACATGTACGACGAAGCGAGCCGGTTTCTGTGCCAGTTCAATAGCTTTCCGAACGTGATAAATACCATATTGGCGAGCCGGGGCCGTAGGGTGCAGAATCCAGCGGGCGGGCCAGTACTGGTTAGTCCAGTCGGGGGTAGTTGGAGTTTGGGCAAACGTGCTTACCGGGAACAGGACGATAAGGAAAAGAAAACGAAACCAGGTCATAAAGAAGAAGGGCTTGAAAATAGCACTGCAAGTTAAATTTTCCGGGCGTTTTCTTTGATTCTTCTGCCCTATTAAACTTTTTGTTCGGCAAAGAAGAATCATACGCACACTTCCCTACCGATACGGTCGGCATTGCATATGAAGTTCAGACCGGCCTCACGCTCACAACCAATCAACCAACGACACTGCTAACCCGATGGTCGTTTGCTTGTGGTTGTAGTCGATGAGCGTTTCGCCGTAGCCGTGCAGAATCTGGAGGTCGCCCCGCAGATTGCCCGTTACTGGAAATGTCCAGTCGAACTGAAACTGCCCCCGATTCTTTTTACCGCTCCGTAGGGAATGGCTGCCCAGTATCGAAAATAACTGGCGTCCTGTTCGGTAGATAACAGTCGCATCGGCCCGGCCAATGTTGTCAGTTATAGCTGGATTCTCATCTTCGGCATCCGGAAGCCGAAGCCAGGGGCGAAGCAGCACTACCCATTTGCCTCGCTCAAAACCAGCTTGCAGAATAACCCGGTTCCAACTCCGCGAAAGTGGGATGGCCCGCCCGTTCGACTGGTGGTTAAACGCGATGCCCAGCATCCGGGTTTTCATGCCCAGAAACGAAAATTTCGTGGCGAAATTCAGAATCAGCTCCGGTTCATAATTGGTCTCCCGGAAAGGACGAGAAAATTTTGTATTGTAAATCTGCCAGTGCGACTTCTGAGTATAGCCAACCCATAAATCACCATGCCTCCCAAAAATTCCCTGTACTACTTTGACTTTGAGACTTAGTTGAAAACGGGCTTCGTACTTACCCAGATCGATAAAAAATGGATACGTATAATCAGGGTTTTCACTGATGGGATGTTCGTTAGGATCATTTGACCAGCGGCCTGCCGTAACGTACAGGGGTTTATAAGCAGTCACTAGAAATGTTCCTTTTTGAGTAGTCGAGTCAAGCTCCCATCGGTCGGACAGTGAACGAAAAGCCTGTTTCTTCGCAAATAGCGGATCGGCGTCTGTCTGGGCGTACAGATTGATAGTAAACGAATAAACAACTAAGAAAGCAACCAGAAAAGAAAGTAAACGTTTGTCGGCCATACAGTGCAGTAAATAGGTGATAATGAGCATATACCTCTTCTGTAACTCTTCGGTATAGCCAGGTGTTTAGCCAGACAACTAACAAGACTTACCAATAGGCAAGCGGCTTACTTTTCCAGCTCCCCTTTGTACTTTCGCAGCAGATTCCCTAACTCTGGTAACCGCATGTATTTACTTGGATTCGACCTCGGCAGTTCGTCGGTCAAAGCGTGTTTAGTTGATGCCGATAGCGGCAAAGCCGTTGCATCAGCTTTTTTTCCGGAAACGGAAATGATTATTGAGTCCCCCCAAGCCGGTTTTGCCGAACAACAGCCGGAAAACTGGTGGAAAAATGCTTGTCTGGCCAGTAAGGCTGTCCTGCAAAAAGCCAACGTTCAACCCACCGACGTAAAAGCTATTGGTATTTCGTACCAGATGCACGGCCTGGTTGTAGTCGATAAGGATTTTAACGTACTCAGGCCCTCCATTATCTGGTGCGACAGCCGCGCCGTTCCGTATGGCAATAAAGCGTTCGACGCGCTGGGCCACGACCGTACGCTGCACCACCTGCTCAATTCGCCGGGTAATTTCACTGCGGCAAAACTGGCCTGGGTGAAAGCCAACGAGCCGGATGTGTACGCGCAAGTCGACAAGTTCATGCTTCCCGGCGATTACCTGGCCGCCCGCATGACCGGCGACATCGTGACAACGGCATCCGGTTTATCAGAAGGTGCTTTCTGGAACTTCCAGAACAACGAACCAGCTCAGTTTCTGCTGGACTACTTTGGTTTCGATGCGTCGCTGATCCCCACCATTAAGCCAACATTCGCCCCCCAAGGTGAATTAACAGCAGCGGCAGCGACCGAACTGGGCCTTTCGGCCGGAACACCCGTTACGTATCGCGCTGGCGACCAACCCAACAATGCCCTGTCGCTGAACGTACTGGAGCCGGGACAGATAGCGGCTACTGCGGGCACCTCGGGTGTAGTATATGGCGTAAGCGATCAGGCAAGTTACGACCCACAATCACGAGTTAATACCTTTTTGCACGTGAGCCATACAGCCGAAGCGCCCCGATATGGTGTTTTGCTGTGCGTGAATGGTACGGGCATTCTGAACAGCTGGTTGCGGAATCAGATGCTGCAACGGTCGGTGAGTTACCCCGACATGAACGTGCTGGCCCACGAAGCCCCCATTGGTGCCGATGGACTGGTCTGTTTACCCTTTGGCAATGGTGCCGAACGGATGCTCGAAAACGCCGATCTGGGTGCATCGTTCCACGGTCTTCAACTAACCAGGCATGGTCTGCCGCACATGATTCGGGCGGCTCAGGAAGGCATTGTTTTTGCGCTCTACTACGGTATCCAGGTCATGGAAAGCGTAGGTGTAGGACTGCAAACAATTCGCGCCGGAGAAGCCAATATGTTCTTAAGTCCGCTCTTCCGCGATACATTAGCCAACCTGACAGGCGCCACTATTGAGCTTTACAATACAGACGGTGCCCAGGGAGCTGCCCGTGGCGCTGGTTTAGGGCTTGGTTTCTATAAAAATGCACAGGAGGCCTTCGCCGGGTTGCATGTTACCAAAACCATCGAGCCCGACATGCGGGCGCAGGAAGGGTACCGAGATGCCTATCAACGCTGGCTGACGGTATTGAAGAGCTAGTTCAATGGGGCAATTATATTGATCAAATTTCATATAAAAAATGCGAAGTATTGACTAAAAAATATCAGTCGATACTTCGCATTTTTTATATGTAAAAAGGAGAAAATGATAAATCAGAAAAACTACCATACCATAAAACGTCATCATTTTTTTAAAACATTTTTGTTAATCATTTACAGCTAAATTAAGCATTAATAAATTACCATACATAAACAACAAATCAGACATAAACTACTGATTAACAAGTCAGTAAAAATATTTTCAATTAAATTAAATCCAAATAGTATCGCCCTTCCGTAAGTCTTCATGTTGTCGACAAACACAGTATCACATTCAATACACATTTCAACCAGTCAAAAAAAATAACGACATGAAAACGCTTAAATTAATTTTCTCAATTGTTGCTTTATCGGCTATCAGTCAGGTTTCGTTCGCGCAGGAAAAAACAGTAACTGTTGGTGGCGCACCGATGTATCCCTCAAAAAATATCATTGAGAACGCCGTAAATTCTAAAGATCACACAACACTGGTAGCCGCCGTTAAAGCAGCCGGTCTGGTTGAGACGCTATCAGGCCCCGGTCCTTTCACGGTCTTTGCCCCAACCAACAAAGCCTTCGATAAACTGCCCAAAGGCACCGTCGAAACGCTGGTGAAGCCAGAAAACAAAGAAACACTGACGGGTATACTGACCTATCACGTTGTAGCCGGTAAAATGAGTGCCGCCGACCTGATGAAAGCCATTAAAGATGGAGGTGGAAAAGCTACGCTGAAAACCGTATCGGGCGGTACGCTGACGGCCATGCAGAAAGGCAAAAAGATTGAATTGATGGACGCCAAAGGAGGTACATCGACCGTTACAATTGCCGACGTGAACCAGTCGAACGGCGTAATTCACGTAATCGACACGGTATTGATGCCGTAATAGGCACACCTGGTTTACCCAACGCAAACATGCCCGGCCGAACGGTCGGGCATGTTTGCGTTTATAATATATGCTTAACGATAGCAGCCTAATGGAGACGGTTGTTAAGTTCGTTTTTTGGCCTAAAACAGGTAGTTTTATACGCTCCATCTGGTACCAGATAGTAGCCGAAAAAACCATTATTAACCAGAAGAATGCATGTCTAAAAAGCGCATATTTTTTACAGGGGGGTCAGGAAAAGCAGGAAAGCACGTTATTCCTTACCTCCTCGACCAGGGCCATAAAGTGATGAATGTAGATTTGACCCCCTTGCATCATCCGGGGGTAGATAATCTGATCGCTGATATTACGGATTCCGGGCAACTATTCAATGCCATGAGTTCGTATGCCGGATTAGATGAATTGGAACCGGGTAACGGTGTACCAAGGTTCGATGCTGTAGTCCACTTTGCGGCCGTACCCAGAATCTTAATAAAGCCCGATAATGAAACCTTTCGGGTCAACACCATAGGTACCTACAATGTGATTGAAGCAGCAGTTAAGCTAGGTATTAAAAAGATAATTATTGCTTCGTCAGAGACTACCTATGGCATCTGTTTTTCAGATGGTAAAACCGACCCTCATGTATTGCCACTGGAAGAGGATTACGACGTTGACCCAATGGACAGCTACGGATTATCGAAGGTTGTCAATGAAAAAACGGCACGCAGTTTCCAGCGACGGTCAGGCTTCGATATCTATGCCCTTCGAATCGGCAATGTGATTGAGCCGCACGAATACGCTGAACTGTTTCCCCATTATTTTATGAATCCTGAAGTGCGACGCAGGAATGCTTTCTGTTATATAGATGCACGTGATCTGGGCCAGATCGTGGACTTATGTTTGAAAAAAGACAACCTGGGCTATCAGGTTTTTAATGCCGGAAACGATCAGAACGGGGCCGTTATTCCCAGCAAAGAACTGGCTGAACGATTCTTCCCTGGTGTGCCGGTCACCCGCGAACTGGGGGAGTATGAAGCCTTGTTTTCAAATCGTAAAATCCGTGAAGTTCTGGGCTTTAAGGAGCAGCATAACTGGCAGAAATACGTGAAAGGGGAGTCGTAGCCTGACCGTAAACACTTGCCTGCTGAGTTTTCCACAATGCCTTTACCAGGCTCAGTTAGCGATAACAGACTAAGTGCGCTGTCATTTAAGCGTTAATAACAAAAAAGACGGTCGTACAGGCGACCGTCTTTTTTTATGACTCTACGATTCTATTATGCATCGTAGCTCAGCACCGGGCTCAGCCATTTCTCGATTTCCTCAACGGGCATATCTTTTCGTTGGGCGTAGTCCAAAATCTGGTCTTTGTTGATTTTGCCAAGCGCGAAATACTTCGACTCGGGGTGCGAGAAGTAGAACCCACTCACCGATGAGGCCGGATACATGGCGTAACTTTCCGTTAGTTCAATGTCAATTTTATTGGCATCCAGCAAGTTGAACAACGTGCCCTTTTCGGTATGATCGGGACAGGCCGGGTAGCCCGGCGCAGGACGGATTCCCTGATAGGCTTCTTTAACCAGTTGCTCGTTCGACAAATTTTCGCTGACAGCATACGGCCAGAACTCTTTCCGAACCCGCTCGTGCATTCGCTCCGCAAAGGCTTCGGCCAGGCGGTCGGCCAGGGCTTTAACCATGATGCTGTTATAATCATCGTGGTCACGTTCGTATTTTTCCAGCAAGGCTTCGATACCGATACCGGCCGTTACGGCAAACCCACCAATGTAATCTTCGCGGCCACTTTCCAGCGGAGCGATAAAGTCCGACAGGCAGAAATTAGGTAAGCCGGGCGCTTTCTGATTCTGCTGACGCAGGAAGTGCAGCACCGTTTTGGTGTCGTAAATCAACTCGCCTGCCGGGCTAACGGCCGCTTGCGATTGAGCCTTGCTAATTTTATACTCGATATGCTGGTGAGAGCCGTGGCGTTCGCAGGCGGTTTCACGTACATGTTCTTCAAAATCATGAAGCAGCACATCGTCATCAGCTGAGTTGGCGGGGAAGAAGCCCACCACAGCTTTGGCTTTGAGCAGTTTCTTATCAACGATTTCCTGCAAAAGTCGATTGGCGTCGTCGAACAGCTGTTTGGCTTCTTTACCCACCACAGCATCTTCGAAAATAGCGGGGTACTTGCCGTGCAACTGCCACGTCTGGAAAAACGGGGTCCAGTCGATGTAATCAACCAGTTCGGCAATTGAATAATCGTCGAAATAGCGATTACCCAGGAACGCCGGTTTGGTTGGCTCGAACGCGCTCCAGTCGATTTTTGTCCGGTTGTCACGCGCCTGAGAAATCGTCAGGCTGGCTTTTTCTTTCTGTCGTTTGGTGTGCTCTTCCCGAAGTTTGACGTATTCGGCCTTGATGTCCGTAAAGATTTTTTCCTTGGTACCATCCGTTTCGCTGACAAGCCGACCAGCTACGGGTACGCTTCGGCTCGCATCCAGCACATGAACAACGGGACCGGAGTAGTGCGGATCAATCTTAACGGCGGTGTGAATGCGGGAGGTGGTGGCTCCACCAATGAGCAATGGAAGTTTAAAGCCCTGCCGTTCCATCTCTTTGGCAACGCCAACCATTTCGTCCAGCGATGGCGTAATCAGGCCGCTCAGACCGATGATATCGACGTTATGCTCACGGGCGGCATCCAGAATTTTCTGGGTGGGCACCATCACGCCCAAGTCGATGATTTCGTAATTATTACAACCCAGCACCACCCCAACGATGTTTTTACCGATGTCATGCACATCGCCCTTTACCGTTGCCAGCAAGATCTTACCCGCGTTCGATGAGCCGGTGCCTGACTTTTCCGCTTCGATGAACGGCGTTAGGTAGGCCACAGCTTTCTTCATGACACGGGCCGATTTAACAACCTGAGGCAGGAACATTTTACCCGCGCCGAACAGATCACCAACTACGTTCATGCCATCCATTAGAGGACCTTCAATCACGTGCAGGGGGCGTTCCACCTGCTGGCGAATCTCTTCTACATCCTGGTCGATGTAGTCGGTAATTCCTTTGATCAGCGCGTGCTTGAGCCGTTCGCGAACGGGTTCGAGCCGCCAGCTTTCGTCCTGAACAATGGCTTTTCCTTTCGCTTTTACCGTTTCGGCAAATTCAACCAGTCGTTCGGTGGCATCGTCACGGCGGTTGAGTAATACATCTTCGCAACGCTCCAGCAGGTCTTTAGGAATGCTGTCGTATACCTCCAAGTGTGCGGCATTCACGATACCCATGTCAAGCCCGGCGCGAATGGCGTGGTACAGAAACGCCGAGTGCATGGCTTCCCGAACAACGTCGTTACCCCGGAAACTGAACGAGATGTTGGATACGCCACCGCTCACTTTGGCCAGCGGCAGATTTTGCTTGATCCAGCGCGTAGCATTGATAAAGTCGACGGCGTAGTTATTATGTTCTTCGATACCCGTAGCAACCGTCAGGATGTTCGGATCGAAAATAATATCCTGCGGGGCAAACTGGACTTTATCGACCAGAATCCGGTAAGCACGTTCGCAGATCTGGATGCGTCGTTCGTAAGAATCCGCCTGGCCACTTTCGTCAAATGCCATCACAACGGCGGCAGCCCCGTAGCGTTTCACCAGATTAGCCCGTTCAATAAATGCCTCCTCCCCTTCTTTGAGCGAAATAGAGTTGACAATGGCTTTTCCCTGTACGCATTTCAAACCGGCTTCAATGACTTCCCACTTGGAGGAGTCGACCATAATGGGTACACGGGCAATATCGGGTTCGGCCGCAATCAGGTTCAGGAAGGTTTTCATGGCCTCCACCGAATCCAGCATGCCTTCGTCCATGTTGATATCAATCACCTGCGCGCCACCTTCTACCTGCCCTCGGGCAATACTCAGGGCTTCGTCGAAATTACCATCTTTAATCAGGCGGGCAAACTTCTTGGAACCCGTTACGTTGGTACGTTCGCCAACATTCAGGAAGTTGGTTTGCTCAGTGATTTTCAGTGGCTCCAGACCACTAAGTTTCTGGTAAGGCTCTGGCTGGGGTAATTGCCGGGGTGGGTATTTGGCGGCCACATCGGCAATGGCCCGGATGTGATCGGGTGTAGAGCCGCAGCAGCCCCCAACAATATTGACAAAGTTGCTTTTAACAAAGTCCTCGATTTGCAACGCCATCATATCCGGCGTTTCGTCGTACTCACCAAACTCGTTGGGCAGTCCCGCATTTGGATAAGCCGATGTAAAAAAAGGCGCTTCTTTAGCGAGCGTCTGAATATACGGCCGCATCAACTGGGCACCCAGCGCACAGTTTAAACCAACGCTCAGCAACGGCAGGTGCGAAACCGAATACAGGAACGCTTCTGTTGTTTGCCCCGACAAAGTCCGCCCGCTGGCATCCGTAATGGTGCCGGAAATCATGATGGGCAGAACGGTCTTCTGCGGGTTCAGGTTAAAATATTTATCAATGGCGAACATAGCCGCCTTGGCATTCAGCGTATCGAAAATGGTTTCGACCAGCAGCAGGTCTGCCCCACCGTCGACCAGTCCGCTTACCTGCTCATAATAGGCGTTTACCAGTTCATCAAACGTGACGGCCCGATAGGCCGGGTTATTGACATCGGGCGAAAGCGAAGCGGTTCGGTTGGTTGGTCCCATGGCACCGGCCACAAATCGCGGTTTGGCGGGATTCTGGCTGGTAATTTCAACGGCCACTTCTTTGGCAATCCGGGCCGACTCGAAGTTCAGTTCATAAGCCAGATCTTCCATTCGGTAATCGGCCATAGCGATGGACGTGCCGCTGAACGTATTGGTTTCAATGATGTCGGCCCCTGCTTCGAGGTATTGTCGATGAATTGCCTGAATAATTTCTGGCTTCGTCAGCGACAGCAAATCATTATTGCCTTTCAGGTCGTGCGGCCAATCGCGGAATCGTTCACCCCGATAATCGGCATCAGTCAGGTTATACCGTTGAATCATCGTACCCATCGCCCCATCGAGGACGAGGATGCGTTCGTGAAGAAGTTCGTATATCGTTTTCAAAGGCAGTGTTGCAACGCGTACTTGTTGGAAATCAACAACGGGCGCACTAAAAAAAGTCCAAAAAGCAAAACGGCTTATTCGCAGAAAGGCAGAAAGCACAAGGCTACCTTATCTATCCCGCCGTTGGCGGGAGGAAATTGGCACCATTCCCTGAGCTGGTTGGTTGCCAAGACATCATCGGGTCCGTTCCCTCCGTCTTTCTGGATAAGTAGTGACAAAATTAAGCAAAAAATGGGTGCCCCGGCAAGCGGAACACCCAAAATGAGTCCATGTGATACTATCATTACCACATCTGTTCTAAATCCTCTTTTGTGTACAGATGATTTCGTTCGTTATAAAACGATTTCTCGTCCGTACGTTTGATGGCCAACGGGTTTTTGGCTGTCATGCGGTATAAAAGGGCAATGGGGAAAAGAAAGACAAAGAACAAGACCGACAGAATGATCTTTCCGTTGATGTTTCCTAAGATCTCGGCCAATTTAAACCAGGCCTTTACGATGAGATCGCCTACTGCCGGAACGGCCAGACTCAGCACACCTACTGCCGCAGCCGCATAAAGCCACCAGGGCGATTTAAAGATAAAATAGAGTACTACAAGTCCGGTTACGATAACCAGTTGGGCTTTCACTTTTTCGGTAATATCCATACGTTAGAACAGAGTATAGATAAACGGAGCAACGGCTGAACCACCGCCAATAACGATCAAAACACCAATTAGAAGCAATAGAACGATCATGGGAGCCAGCCACCATTTCTTGCGCTGCTTCATGAATTGAAAAATGTCATGTAAGAATTCCATACGTTTTATTAAAGTTTAATTAGTACTAAAAGTTAGTTGAGCCCGCTGGTTAGACTGAATCAGGTTGAACAAAGCCTCGCCTACCCGCTGGTTAACAATCGGGCTGGCATGTCCGTCGTTGCGTCCCACCACACGGTCTTCCATGGGGAGATCGAGCATGAGCTTGCCGGCATCAAGCATGGGTACCTTATTAGACTGAAAAAAGTTAACTACCGGTTTTACATACTCAGCCGTCTGTTCGATGTTGTGCGAAAACGGGAACATGACAACGTACAAACGCGAATTATTTTCTTTGGCGTAGGTGATAAACTGGTTGAGGTCGCTCAGGTGGTCGTTGATAATGGCGGGCGTTCCGTAGGCTTTCCGGGCATAGACATCGAACGGAGCAAAGTTACCGTGAGGAAACTGCCAGTACAGATAATTCAACAGGTACGACTTAATGAATAACGACTGTACAGGCCGTGGCAGGTCAGAATAAGGCCGAAACCCGATGGGTATCACCCCATGATCGGCGGCCACTTTTTCGATATCGTTCGGAAAATACTGTAAAATCAGAATATCGGGCTTTTTACCAAACTTCACCAGACGGGCGTGTTCGTCACGCGTATCAGAACCGGAAATTCCCAGATTATACGTTACATACTGGCTGGTTCCGAGCTTCTCGGCCAGCACATTCCCGTACCGTTCATCGGCCGATTTCAGACCATGCCCGGCGGTAAATGAATCGCCCACGATAAGGACTTTCTTTTTGCCCACTGTATCCGTCTTTGGTGTATCGCGGTAATCGCCGGTCATGGGTGGCCAGTAGCGTTCAAACCAGATTTTAGACGCCAGCGTTAGCCCCCCTTCCTGACTCTGGGAGATAAACATAAACGCCATCTCAACGAAGATGAGCACCACAATGGTTGGCACCAGCAGCGTTGCGATGTTACCAAGCAATTTCGGCGGACTCGGATTTTTGACGACACCGTAATAATAGAGTCTCAGCAACTCAATGATGAGTAACAGAAACAGGGCGCATTTCGCGAGCCGGACGTATACGTTGTCAAATAATCCTTTATGCGGATAGTCGAAACTAACTCCGAAATGGTCGCCGTAAAAGATAATGAAGAGTAAAAATCCAAGTAGAAGCAGGCGAACAACACTGGAAAAGAGCTTTGATTGCATTAAAACAGGTCGTTCGTTAATCTAAAACAAATTCTTCCTTCCAGTTATCCTTCTCTTGCCATTCAGGCTGCTGCCGTTTGTCGAACAGGTAGTTACCGACGGCCAGATAGTCCATTTCGGTACGCATGAAACACCGGTAGGCGTCATCCGGGGTACAAACGATGGGCTCACCCCGCACGTTGAAGCTGGTATTTACGATAACACCATAGCCAGTTAGCTGTTTGAAAGCATCTATTAACTGGTAGTAGCGCGGGTTGGTATCTTTATGAACCGTCTGAATACGGGCCGAGTAGTCGATGTGCGTAATAGAAGGCAGATCGGAGCGTTGGTAATACAGTTTCTCCCGGAGTGGGAAGCTGGCGTAATCGGCCGGGACGGGTGTGCGCCGTTTCTGCGCTACCGGATGAACGAGCAGCATATAGGGCGAAATACCGTCATAATCGAAATATTCGGCACAATCTTCGGCTAGTACCGACGGCGCAAACGGCCGGAACGACTCGCGGTATTTGATTTTCAGGTTCAGCTTTTTCTGCATTTCTGCATTTCGGGGATCCCCCAGAATGCTGCGCCCACCCAATGCACGCGGCCCAAACTCCATCTGCCCCTGTACCCAGCCCAGCACGTTGCCTCCGGCCAGCAGTTTGGCAGCATCGCGGCTCAGGTCGGCAAAATCGGTGTAATGAGTAGCTACGGCTTTGTATTTCTTTGCCATTAACTCCACATCAAGATCCGAGAACGTTGGTCCCAGATAAGAACCCCGCATGGCATCGCGCTCGGTCGTTACGACCCGCTCTTTGCCATGATAAATATGGTAAGCGGCCAAGGCTGCACCCAGGGCACCACCGGCATCACCAGCGGCTGGCTGAATGAATATGTCCTTGAAAAGGCCCGCTGCCTGAAGCTTTCCGTTCGATACGCAGTTCAGGGCCACGCCACCCGCCAATACCAGCGCATCGGCATTGGTAAGCCGTTTGGCTTCTTTGGCCATGTTCAGCACCACTTCTTCGGTTAGGTACTGGATAGCCAGGCCCAGATTACAATGTTGAGGCAGCAGTTCATCTTCCGGCTGGCGTTTGGGGAAACCGAACAAGTCAGCCCATTTGCCTTCGTTCACCATCTTCAGGCCCGTGGCATAGTCAAAATAGTCCTGATTAAGCCAGATCGAGCCATCGGGCCGAAGGTCGGCCAGCGTTTCTTTGATCGTGGTCATATAGCGGGCAACATCGGGCGAGTTGGGGTCGCCATAGGGAGCAAGCCCCATTAGTTTATACTCCCCCGAATTTACCCGAAACCCCAGGAAATAGGTAAAAGCAGAATACAGTAAGCCGAGCGAGTGCGGAAACCGCATTTCTTTCAGGATAGAAATATTCTTGCCTTCACCCAAGCCAATCGAAGCGGTAGCCCATTCGCCCACGCCATCGATGGTTAGAATAGCCGCCCGTTCGAACGGTGAGGGGTAAAACGCACTGGCCCCGTGCGAAAGATGGTGCTCCGGGAAAAGGATCTTAACCTTACTTGCCGACTTGTAGCCCAGCTTTTCCAGTTCTTCCCGAATAAGTCGTTTAAGAAACAGCTTCTCTTTAAGCCATACCGGAATTGACATTAAAAACGACCGAAGCCCCTGGGGCGCAAAGGCGTAATACGTTTCCAGTAACCGCTCAAATTTGAGTAACGGTTTATCGTAAAAAACAATAGCGTCGAGTTTATTGAGATCTGCTCCACTATACTGAAGGCAATATTTTATTGCTTCAGCCGGAAACCCTGGATCATGCTTTTTTCGGGTAAATCGTTCTTCCTGAGCAGCGGCAATAATTTTTCCGTCTTCAATTAATGCTGCTGCCGAATCGTGATAAAAAGCAGAGATGCCTAATATGGTCATGAACTATAATACTGATCAGAATGCGCCAAAAGTAACGGTTTTTTTATCAAATATAACATAGCAATTGGCGCTACTTACCGAACGGGTTTATTGTTAGACTTTTTTCACACGATTCAGATCACACAGTTTATTATTATAAAATGAAAAAGAGGAATTATAATGCATTTAGTTACTTTATTTCGTATAATAATCAGACATAGTTTGTCATTTAAACATTTTAGCTAAGTTGCTGGCCACGTGTCGGTAACATGCTTCATCCGGATGCATACCATCATAAGCCGTTTTCCATGAACAGAGCGCTGAGTAGTCGATAACTTTTATGTGCTCCTGTTCAAAAAGCTGGCGCAATTCGGGGGCCATTGGATAAGCCGGAAACACCACCACATAAAAGTTATCGTTTCCAAACTGCTGTATGTACCGCTCTTCCGTTTTCTTGACTATGTCCACAAACCGCTGATACTGACCAACGGTATATCGCCGGGGGAAGTTAATATTAAAGAGGTTGACAATATTACTTTTATACATTCCACGAATCAGACTGTAAGAGACCGGATGCCTTTCAGCATATGTACCTTTTACGGTCATGGTGCCCGGATCAACGTTAGGCCAATATCCGTTTGAGTTATAGATCCACTTTGTGCTGGGAGCTACCCGGGCCAGATGATCTTCAATATAGGTATAGAAAGCAACACCATCCTTTTCGAGTACTTCACTGCGCATATTGACAGCCTGCATCAGGGCCAGCATATGAGCTGGTGAGTAGCCAGATACGCCATAATTGTAAGGTCGGTAACCCGTTTCTTTTCCGAAAAAATACGGTAGGGTACTCGTATCGGCCACCGACTCGCCGTAGGTAAATGAACACCCCAGAAACAACGCGTACTTGCCAACAGCCTGCCTATCGTCGAATGGGGTAACCCGTCGATCCAGACTATCAATGTGGTATGTAACAGATACTGTTTTTCCCGCCGAAGTCGGCTTTCCTTTACTTTCCTGCCCCGTGTTTAATGAATAAACTACCTCATACTGGCCGGGTGCTGGTCTGATTATACCCAGGCTATCATACTTTATTAAGGTAAGTTTGTTTTGCGTTGTTGTGGCTGTGGGCAAACTTTGCTGTATCGAATTTTGACTAATATGGTGTTTCCAGCGTAACATGAGGTTGCAGACCCCCTCCAGTGCCAACCAACTGAAAACAAAACTTATTAGTGAGAGTATACTTCCTTTAATCCAATTTTTGGTGTGTAACATGGTGATCGACTTCCAGAGCTCCGGGCTCCGGGCTATTTAGGTACTGGACTTTCTTACACTCTAAAATACGTCCTTATTTTCTTTTATTGTGTAAGTTTCAATATTCCGTTAATATTATTCACTAATAGTACTCATTATTAATGAATTGGTATAATCATGACGCAACTCTCTACGAAAATAACAAACCAGTAACGAAACCCATGTACTGGAAATAAACGGTGAAACGTCTTACATACACGTAAAAAATCTACCTTTGGCCCACTCACAAAGCACTTCAACTAGTGAAACTGGCAGCTATTGATATCGGCTCTAATGCAGCACGACTACAAATTTCGACGGTCTTACACAACGACAACCTGGTTAGCTTCAAGCGGGTTGAATATGTACGTTTCCCGCTGCGGCTAGGACACGACGTATTCAACTTTGGGGCTCTCACACCTGAAAGCGAAGCGCGTACCACCAAACTCATGCAGGCGTATAAACTCCTGATGGAACTGCACGAGGTAAAAGGCTACATGGCCTGTGCTACCTCGGCCATGAGGGAGTCCTCCAACGGACAGGAGATTGCCAAACGCATTGAAGCCTCCACGGGCATAAAAATTCATATTATCGACGGTCGTAAAGAAGCCGAGCTTATTAATGATGTAGTTGTTCACGCGCTGGACGACCGCCAGTACTTACACATTGATGTAGGTGGCGGCAGTACGGAACTGAATGTGTACGTCAACCGTCAGAAAATAAACTCCAAATCCTTTAAAATTGGCTCGGTTCGACTACTGGAAGGCAAAGAAACCAAAGGAGCGTGGCGTAAGATCGAGGATTGGGTAGAAGAAAATGTCGATTCGTCTCAGGAAATTACGGCTGTAGGTACCGGGGGCAACATCAGTAAACTCTTTAACCTGGCTTCCAAAGTAGCGGAAAGTGAAACAAGCCGAGCCGAAATTGAACGTATCCGCAATTACATAGCCGGGTTTAGTCAGGAGGACCGAATTAATAAGCTCCGCCTGAATGCCGACCGCGCCGACGTGATCGTACCAGCCGCCGACATCTATATATCTGTCATGAAATGGGCTGGAGCTGATAAAATTATCGTCCCGGATCTGGGCCTGAAAGACGGAATTATCCAACAGGTCTACGCGCAAATCTGCAAGCGTAAATAAGTTTTTCCAAGACTGCATCTCTTCATCACGTCCCCGGTCGGCAGCAGCTGGCCGGGGACTTTTTATACCATTCAGTCGTACCTTTCGAGCTGATGGTGGGGTCAGTTCCTTAACAAAAAACTGACCATAACACCACCTAACCGGACGGCTGGGGCATCTGCACAGAATAGAGTACACTTTTGACACAATCCGTTACTTTACTCAGAGGTTGGCCGTCATTACGCACATGACCCACACCCGCCCAATCGATTACACGTTTCTGGTACAACACACGCCCCACCCACCCGACATCCCCACTTTTTGTCAGCCGGGCTTTTTCTTCAACGAATACGCCCACCTCAGGCAACAGGACAATGGTTCGTTTTACCTGATCTCGGCGGTAAACCGGTTTACTCAAAAAGCCGAAGCCCGCTGTGCCTTTTTTATCCACTCGACCGACGCGCTTAGTCCTGCGGCTGCCCCGTTTGGCTCCATTGAACTGAGCGAAACGCTCCCAACCACCGTACTGAGCACCTTTGTAGCTGTTTTAATAACAACCGCTCATAAGCTGGGAAGCACCCGAATCAGGCTCTTAACCTACCCGCGCTGTTACGCCCCCCTACAAAGCGACCACCTGCTGTGGGTACTGGCCAAGCATAAGTTTGTAATTGCCGACTCAAACACCAGTTCTTTTCTGCCAATTGACGATGAGCCCTTCGTAACTAAACTGGCTCCGGCCGCTCGTCGGCGGCTTCGCAAATGCCGGGAGGTCGAATTTATATTCGCTCATCAGCAACCAACAAACGTGGGCGACGTTGTAACGTTTATCCGCAGAACCCGGCAGCAGCAGGGCTACCCGCTGCCCCTGGAGCCGGAGCAGTTGATCGATCTGCTACAGTCGTTTCCTGAACAATTCAGCGTTTTTACAGTAACCAACGGCCCTTCGCTGGCGGCCGTCATGATAACGGTACGCGTCAGACACGATATTCTTTATACGTTTCTGCCCGCTTCCGACCCGGCTTACCACGCCTTCAGCCCGATGATCTTGCTCATTGATGGGCTTTATAGCCACTGCCAGCAACACGGAATTCACTTGCTCGATTTGGGGGTGTCGCTCGACGCCAGCCGCCAACCCAAGCCCAGTCTGTTACGCTTTAAACGTAATCTGGGTGCTCAGGAATCACCAAAATATACCCTCGAACGAAGAATTGATCAGTATGATTTACCCTACTTACAGCATACGCCATCAAAAAAGCTGTAATCTGGTAATCCAGTTAAACATCTGCCGGTCTGGTGTTTTTTTCGTTGTTTTGTAGAAAAAAGGTACGTCCTCGGTGCCGTTTGCATGGTCGAAGCTGCGTTTAATTCTATAAGTCAATTTCTGAGCAACCTTGTCGCATCGCTGGTGTCGCTGGCAAAGGTTGCTATCCGTATTCGGCACGCTACTCGTCTGCCTAATCCTCAGCTGCCGGTTTGCTCGGTGCTGGGGAACGGCCCTTCCCTGACGGAGTCGCTGGCGACACAATTCGATTTTATCCGGCAAACCGAGATTGTCTGCGTCAATAACTTCGCCCATGCCGAGGCTTTTACCCAGCTTCGACCGCAGGATTACGTTATTTTAGACCCTAACTATTTCGTTTTCAACGAACATACCACCGACCGCGACGATATCCGGAAAACGCTTTCGGTCTTTCTGGAAAAAGTCGACTGGCCCATGACGTTATTCGTTCCGCATTTTGCCAAAGGGACGTATCTGCTCGGTAAAATTGAGCAGGGTAACCCGCTGATCACCGTCGTTTACTTCAACTACACGGTTCTCCGTGGATTCAAGAGGTTAATCTACTGGCTTTATGCCAAAGGGTTTGGTATGCCGCAGGCCCAAACCGTTATCATCGCGGCTTTGGCCCTGATGATAAACCGAAAGTTCAAGACAATTTACCTGTTCGGTGCGGATACGTCCTGGCATGAACAAATCCGGCTAAACGATCAAAACCAGCTCTTGATCAAGCAGATCCATTTTTACGACAAGCCGAAAGACCTTACGCACCAGCCGGTGTATCTGGATGCCCAGCGGCAGCGCACGTTTTCTATGGCCGCGCAGTTTCTCTCGCTACATAAAGCCTTTCGCGGCTATGAAGTACTGCGTGACTACGCCGATTACCAGGGTGTTCAGATTATAAATGCCAGTGCCAAAAGTTATATTGACGCCTTTGAGCGGCAAGCCACCAGCGAGTCGATCACGAACGAGTAGTCCAGTCCCTAAACCCATCATGAAACCAGCCATTCTCCTCTTATTCAGTAGCTTATGTCTGCTCGGCCAATCGGCCGTGGTAGCGCAGCAGAAGCCCAATATCGTGCTCATCTATGCCGATGATCTGGGCTACGGCGACATCAGCAGCAATGGCGCAACAAAAGTTCGCACGCCAAACATCGATCGGGTAGCCAAAGCAGGGCTGAACTTCACTAACGCCCATGCGTCGTCGTCGACCTGTACACCCTCGCGCTACACCCTCTTGACTGGTGCTTATGCCTGGCGGAAAACAGGCACCGGCATTGCGCCCGGCGATGCCGCTCTGCTCATTCCCACCGACCGCGTCACGATGCCCGGTATCTTACAAAGAGCGGGCTATAAAACGGGCGTCGTGGGCAAATGGCATCTGGGACTTGGCCCCAAAGGAGGTCCCGACTGGAATGGCGACATAAAGCCCGGCCCGCTGGAAATTGGTTTTACGTACTCCTATCTTCTGCCCGCCACCGGCGACCGTGTGCCCTGCGTGTACGTAGAAAATCATCGCATTGTCAACCTGGACCCGGCCGACCCGGTTCAGGTGAGTTATAAAGAGTCGGTTGGAAGCGAGCCAACCGGCAAAGAGCATCCCGAACTGCTCAAAATGCTGTTCTCGCACGGTCATGATCAAACGATCATTAATGGCGTTAGTCGAATTGGCTACATGAGCGGGGGAAAGTCGGCCCGGTGGGTCGACGAAGAAATGGCGGATGTGCTGACCGGAAAGGTCAATCAGTTTATCGAGACCAGTAAGGGCAATCCGTTCTTCGTTTATTTCTCCACACATGACATTCACGTGCCGCGTATGCCCCACTCTCGTTTTGCGGGTAAAAGTGGCATGGGGCCGCGTGGAGATGCTATTTTGCAGCTGGACTGGTGCGTGGGCGAAGTCATGCAAACCCTTGACCGGCTGGGTTTAACAAACAACACGATGGTAATTATCAGCAGCGATAACGGCCCGGTTGTCGACGACGGCTACAAAGATCAGGCGGTGGAAAAACTGAACGGTCACAAACCCGCCGGACCTCTGCGTGGAGGCAAATACAGCGCGTTCGATGCCGGAACCCGCGTGCCGTTTATCGTGCGTTGGCCCGGGAAAGTGAAACCCGGCACCTCCGATGCGCTGTTTAGCCAGGTCGACCTGGCCGCTTCTTTTGCCGCACTGGTAGGCCAGCCATTGGCCAAAGGCGAAGCTCCCGACAGCTTTAATAGCCTGACGACGCTCTTAGGAACAACTAAAAAGAGTCGCGAATACGTTATAGAACATGCGATCAATGGTACGCTATCACTGATACGCGGCAACTGGAAGTACATTGAACCCTCCGGCGGCCCGGTACTCAACCGTGACACCAATATCGAAACCGGGTATTCACCACGACCGCAGTTGTATAATCTGCAAACCGATCTTGGCGAAACAAAAAATTTGGCCGGGAGCAACCCGCAGCTAACCACTGAACTGGCCGCGTTATTGAAAACCGTCCGCGAAAAAGGAAACACCAATTAGACAGCTTTTTAACTGACCCACGGCGGTCAACTGAGTACCTAAAACGATGCTTGATTTAACGAACAAATCCATTTTGATTACGGGTGGTACGGGCTCTTTCGGCAAGAAATTTGTCGAGATGGTGTACCAGCGCCACCCCAATATTAAACGCCTGGTCGTGTATTCGCGGGATGAACTGAAGCAGTTCGAAATGTCGCAGTATTACCCGCAATCGAAATACAAATCCATCCGGTTTTTCATTGGCGATGTACGCGACGGCGAACGGCTCAAGCGGGCCTGTGAGGGGATCGATATCATTGTGCATGCGGCTGCCATGAAGCAGGTTCCGGCGGCTGAGTACAACCCGATGGAATGCATTAAAACCAATGTGTTCGGGGCCGAAAATGTCATCAATGCTGCCATGGATAATGGCGTACAGCGCGTCGTGGCCCTTTCGACCGATAAAGCAGCCGCGCCGATCAATCTCTACGGAGCGACCAAACTATGTTCCGATAAACTGTTTGTAGCCGCCAACAACATGAAAGGCAGCCGCAATTTGCAGTTCTCGGTCGTCCGGTACGGCAACGTAATCGGGTCGCGGGGGTCCGTCGTTCCGTTTTTTCTGGACAAGCGTAAAGAAGGCGTGCTGCCCATCACGCACGCCGACATGACCCGTTTTAACATCTCACTCGAAGAAGGGGTCGAAATGGTATTTCATGCGCTCGAACACGCCTGGGGCGGTGAGATATTTGTCCCGAAAATCCCTTCCTACCGTATCACCGACGTTGCCACGGCCATTGGCCCCAACTGCGAACAGAAACTGGTTGGTATTCGCCCCGGCGAGAAACTCCATGAAGAAATGATTACCGAAACCGATTCGCTCAATACGGTCGAAACGGATAAATACTACGTCATTACGCCCTCAACACCCACATGGAGCATTGACGATTATATGAAAGCGTTTAACGGGCGGCCGGTAGAAATGGGCTTCAAATACAACTCCGGCACCAACACCGAATGGCTCAACGTCGACCAACTGCGTGAGCAGATTCGGGAACATGTTGACCCTGAATTTTCGGTGTAGCATCCCATTATACTAACCATGAATCAACCAATCCCCTACGGTCGGCAGCATATTACGGACGAGGATATTACAGCCGTTGCCGACGTCCTGCGTGGCCCTTTTCTTACGCAGGGCCCGCATATCGGTGCGTTTGAAACGGCTTTTGCCAGCTACATCGGCTGCCAGTACGCTGTGGCGGTAGCGAATGGAACAGCCGCGCTCCACCTCTGCTGCATGGCCCTCGGCGTAACCGAAGGAACCCGCATTATTACCACGCCCATTACCTTCTCAGCTTCGGCCAACTGCGTTCGCTACTGCGGGGGCGAAGTCGTCTTTGCCGATGTTGACTCCGAAACCGCCCTGCTGGATATAAATGCCGTACGGATGCTCATTGAACAGCATCCAAAAGGCTATTTTTCGGGTATAATTCCGGTTGATTTTGCCGGGTACCCGGTCGATTTGGCCGCTTTCCGCGAACTGGCCGATGAACATGGGCTCTGGATTCTGGAAGATAGCTGCCACTCGCCGGGTGGTTCCTTTACCGATAGCCAGGGCGTCAATCACCGCTGTGGAGACGGTTCACTGGCCGACCTTGCTATCTTCAGTTTTCACCCCGTCAAGCACATTGCGGCCGGTGAGGGCGGCATGATTACGACCAACGACGAAGCACTTTATAAACACCTGATGCGGCTCCGGACGCACGGTATTACCAACAAGCCCAACGAGTTTACCGAACCCTATCCCGGCGAACCCGAACGCGGGGGCTGGTACATGGAATTGCAGGAGCTCGGCTATAATTACCGCCTGACCGACATGCAGGCCGCTTTGGGAAACAGCCAGTTGGTGCGCGCTGATGCCATGCTGGTCCGTCGGCAGGAAATTGCGAAACGATACGACGACGCTTTTGCCGAAACACCGGTGGTCACCATCGTTCCGACCGCCAGCGTCAGCCATGCTTATCACCTGTACGTCGTTCAGGTTGACGACCGCAAGGGGCTGTACGACTTTCTGCGAACCCGGAACATCATGGCGCAGGTGCATTACATACCGGTGCATCTGATGCCTTACTATCGGCAGTTCGGCTGGAAGCCGGGCGACTTCCCCAATGCTGAACGGTACTACGCCCGTTGCCTGAGTCTGCCCATGTTCCCAACCCTGACAGACGACGAACAGACGTATGTCATTGATTCGGTGAAGGAATTCACAGGCGTATGAGCAACGTAGCCATCATTACCGCTCGGGGCGGCAGCAAGCGGATTCCCCGCAAAAACATCCGTCCGTTTCTGGGTAAACCCATCATAGCGTATGTCATCGACGCGGCCTTGCAGTCCGGCTTGTTCGACGAGGTGATGGTGTCGACCGACGATGCCGAAATTGCGGACATTGCCCGGCAGCACGGCGCATCCGTACCGTTTCTGCGAAAGCCGGAAACCTCGGGCGATTATGCGTCGACCATCGATGTGTTGCTGGAGGTGCTGGACGAATATGAACACATTGGGCAAACATTTACCTCGCTTTGCTGCCTGTATCCCACGGCTCCCTTCGTTACGGCTGATTTACTGACGGCATCGCATCGGTTACTGCTCGATAAAAAAGTCGATATTGTATATCCCATTCAGGCGTTTTCGTTTCCAATTCAACGGGCTTTTAAGCTGAATGACGGCCTGTTAAGCTGGGCACAGCCGGATGCTTTTCTGCTGCGTTCGCAGGACCTGGAACCCATGTACCACGACGCCGGACAGTTTTATTGGTTCAACGTTGACCGGCTGCGGACGCATCGGCAACTGCCGGGTTTAACGGCCGGGGGAATTGAAATCGACGAAATGCACGCGCACGACATCGATACCGAATCGGACTGGAAAGTAGCCGAATTCAAGTATCGACTGCTAAACGATTTACTGCCGAATGACTGACGTCAACGCACCAAGGCTGGTTTTTCGGGCCGATGGTGGCGCTCAAATTGGGCTGGGCCACATCATGCGCTGCCTGGCCATTGCCGAGATGATGAACGATGCGTTCAGCCTCTCCTTTGCCATTCAACAGCCGTCGGACGCGGTTCGGGATTTACTGACACAGGCATCCTTCGACATAATTAGTTTACCCCAAACAACCGATTATGCAGCCGATGCCCAAAACCTCAGCAGCCATCTGACGGGCCATGAATTCGTGTTGCTCGATGGCTATTCCTTTGGCGCTGACTATCAACAAACCGTCAAACAGCACTGCAAAAAACTCATTGTCGTTGATGACCTGATAGCCTGGCACCAATACGCCGATGTTGTCATTAATCATGGCGGCACTATACAGGCAGTGGATTACCAGGCAGAAAGCTACACCCAATTCCTGACCGGAACAGCCTACGCCCTGCTCCGAAAGCCGTTTCTGGAAGCGGGTATTCAGCGCTCTACTCATACGCTAACCACATTTCAACCCCGGCGAGTACTGGTCAATCTGGGCGGGGCCGATCCCGACAACATAAGCCATCGGGTTGTCGAAACGTTGCTGAACGAACCGCTCGTTCAGCAGATCGTTGTCGTACTGGGTGCCGCCAATCCGCACAGGAACAGCTTTGCCAACTACGCAGAAGATCGGGTGCAGATTCGGCGAAATCTATCGCCCGTGGAGATGGTGGAGGTCATTCAATCCTGCGATGTGGCTGTGGTCTCGTGCAGTACCATTTCGTACGAAGTTGCCACCGTGAGCAAACCGTTTGTCGGTATACTAACGGCCGACAACCAGGCCATTCTCCGAACCTTTTACAAGGATAACCACATTGCCCTGGCGGTACTCGAAAAAGCCTTCACCGGTTATGAACTCCGGGCGGCTCTATCCTTGCCTGTTTCGACGGTCAATAATACGCTGATTAATCAGCAACGCTATTTTGATGGTCGGTCAGGCGAGCGAATCGCGGCTTTTTTCCGAACATTGCTGCTAACTTAATTAGTCAACTTATGGATATTACCCTCACGCCGTTAACGGAAACCGACATTGAACTGGTACGAACCTGGCGCAACTCGCCCGAAGTTGCCCAATACATGTATACCAGCGAGCCTATAACCGCCGAGCAGCAAAAGGCCTGGTTCGACCGCATTCAGCAGGACTCGTCTTCCCGGTACTGGTTGATCGAGTACAATGACAAAAAAATAGGCCTGGCCTCGCTAACGGGTATCAGCCAAACGCTTAGTAGTTGCTACTGGGCGTTTTATTTAGGCGATACCAGCATTCGGGGCGGTGGTTTAGGAGCTAAAATCGAATTCAACGTACTCGAATACGTCTTTAACGAACTGAAGCTCAATAAACTTCGGTGCGAAGTCATAACCTTTAACGACAAGGTCATTTCGATGCACGAGAAGTTCGGTTTTCGCCGGGAAGCCTATTATCGGCAACACGTCAAAAAAGACGGTGCCTGGCAGGATGTCGTTGGTTTAGCCCTCTTAAAACCAGAGTGGGAAGCCTACCGGACCATTATGCGGGTGAAGATTTACGGCAGCTAATCCTGTTTGCCGAAAGGACCATGCGGTCCCCTACAATTCCCTGCACACTAAACAAAGTCATTTCATATATTTACATAAATCAACACACCTTCATTTATAAGAATGAAACAAGTCTACCTTGCTTTTCTTTTAACGGGTTTATGTTTTGTCTTTGTTGCCTGCAAAAAGCCGATTGACCCCGAGCCGGTTGCAGGACTGGTTGCTTATTATGATTTTACAAAAGGTGTTAAAGATTTGAGCGGCAATAATAATACCGCTCAGATTGTTGGTGCTACACCTACAACCGACCGATTCGGCACCACAGAATCAGCCTACGCCTTCGACGGCAGCAGTTACATTGAACTTCCTCCCAACAAATTTGCTACGGATGAATTTACCTATGCCGCCTGGGTTAAACTGGCGTATGTTCCGCAGACCTACGATGTGCTCACGATTATGGACACCGGCAACTACCGGGGCGACCATGCTATGGTACTGGCCAATACAACCGTGTTAGGATGGGGCATGTGGTCCTACACCGAAGACCGGGCCAACTTCAATTTCGCCTACTCCGGGAGCTTGCCAACTAACACCAATCAGTGGTATCACATCCTGGCCAGCCGTAGTAAAAATCAGCTGAATATCTATGTAAACGGGGCCTTAAGTTCTTCACAGACCATGACCGGCAAACCATTCTACGAGGGTACTGTCCGGACACTTATTGGTCAGCGTTTCGACGGAACTTACTCGTTCAGAGGAGCTATCGACGATGTACGGATCTACAACCGTGCCCTGTCTGATGCCGAAGCCAAACGGGTATATGAATTGAACTAATCCAAGCTACTTATTAGTCAACTCCTACCCTATTCTCTATGCTTTGCCGTATACTACCAGTAACACTTTTGTGCTTGCTAAGTACCGTCCTTTGCTTTGGTCAGGCCGCTAACCAGCTGGTCGCCTGCTATTCTTTCTCGGGTAATGCGCAGGACGGCTTTGGCCCAAATAATGGTATGGTTGTCAACGCAACGCTGACTACCGACCGGTTCGGAAAGCCTAACAGTGCGTATTTTTTCAATAAAAACGCTTACATCAATTTACCGGCTGCTCCATTTACCAACCCAACCTATACCCTGTCTGCCTGGGTGCGACTGGCCTCGTTTCCGGCTCAGGCGGATGCGTTCACAATCTTCTCGTTTAGTGAGCCCAACCAGTGCCTGACATTGACCAATCAGCCTGTTTATGGCGGAAATGTCTGGAACTTCTTTTCGTACAATACAACGGGTTCTGTTATTACCACTCAATCAGTGCAAACGAATACCTGGACGCACTTGACGGCTATTCGGGCCGAGAATGCCTTGATTTTTTACATCAATGGCGAGCGGGCGCAAACGGTCCCAATTAACCCCACAGCTCCCTTGAGCTATACATGTCCCTTACAGGCTTGCATCGGCATACGACCAACGCAGGGCACTCTCATTCAACCGTTTCACGGCGATATAGATGACGTGCGGGTTTACAGGGGCATATTATCCGATGCCGAGGTGCGTGTTTTATACCAGGCTACCACTTGCCAGACCGACTTTACCCTTAATCCGATTACGGCTCAGCCATTTGTTTCGCTTCGGAACGGTGATTGGAACGACCCTGCCGTTTGGTCGTGTGGCTGCATACCCAAAGCTACCGACGCGGTGCAGGTACGGCATGTTGTACGTGTACCGAGTTCATACCTTGCTAACGCGTTGCGAGTTTACATTAATGGAGCCGCTCAAGTAACCTATGGGCTTGGCGGCCAACTAGTCCTTAGTGCCAATTAGGCAATTCTTCCCGAAAAGTGGTAAATTTGGGGTGCTGAAACCAGGTAGGAATTTGCAGGCCAATGCCCGACTACCCAGCAAAAACCTCAACTTACTAATGATTCAACCCATTCAGGTTGCCCAGTTTACCATCGGATCGGCACATCGTCCCTTTGTTATTGCCGAGATGTCGGGCAACCATAACCAGTCACTGGAACGGGCGCTGGAAATCGTGGACGCCGTGGCGGATGCCGGTGCCCACGCGCTGAAACTCCAGACGTATACACCGGATACTATCACGTTCAACGGAGCATCGGAGGAGTTTTATATTCGGGATGCCAAATCGCTTTGGGCTGATAAAAACCTGTATAAACTTTATCAGGATGCGTATACGCCCTGGGAATGGCACAAACCGATTTTCGACCATGCCAAAAAACGCGGCATGATCGCGTTCAGCTCTCCGTTCGACACCACGGCCGTCGACTTTCTGGAATCGCTGGACGTGCCGCTGTACAAGATTGCATCCTTTGAAAATACCGACCATATTCTGCTCAAAAAAGTAGCGCAAACGGGGAAGCCGGTCATTATGAGCACCGGTGTCGCGTCCGTTGCCGACCTCGACGAGTCGGTGAAGGTGCTGCGGGCCAACGGCTGTACGGAGCTTGTACTGCTCAAGTGTACCAGCACCTACCCCGCCACGCCCGAAAGCACGAATCTGCTTACCATCCCGCACATGAGCCAGTTGTTCGACGTGCCCGTTGGCCTGTCAGACCATACCATGGGTATCGGTGCGGCTGTTGCGGCTGTTGCGTTAGGAGCCGTGGTGCTGGAAAAACACGTGACCCTGCGCCGGGCCGATGGCGGTGTCGATTCGGCGTTTTCGTTAGAGCCCGAAGAACTGAAAAGCCTCGTGATTGAAACCGAGCGGGCCAAACTGTCCATGGGGCAGGTGAGCTACACACTAACTCCCAAAGAAGAAAAAAGCCTGCAATTCAAGCGCTCCCTCTATGTGGTACGCGACATGAGCGCGGGCGAACCTTTCACCCCCGACAACGTACGCAGTATCCGCCCGGCCAACGGCCTTCACACCCGCTACTACGACGACATCCTCGGCAAAACCGCTACCACCAACATCCCCGCCGGAACAGCTTTGGCGTGGGATTTAATACATTAATTCTGAATGAGCGAATTACTGAATACCGGCTGGTCGTTCTTTATTCACTCATTCGCTCATTCGCTCATTCACAATTCACTACGTGGGTATTATAAAACGGCAAACCATCCAGAGCTCAATTTACGCCTATGCGGGTGTGGTTGTCGGTTTTCTGACGCAGGGAATCTGGTTTCCGAATCTATTCAGTGAGCAACAGGTTGGCTTGCTAACCCTTCTGATTTCGTTGTCTCTGATTCTGGCGCAGGCGTCGAACGTAGGCATCAACGGCGCAGGCGGGCGGTTCTTTCCCTATTTCCGTGATGCAGAACGGCAGCATAATGGCTTCCTGCTCATTGCCAGTCTGGCTACTTTCGTGGGTTTCTGTCTGTGTGTGCTTGCGTTGTGGCTGGCGCGGCCCTGGATCGTCTACCTGTACCAGGATCAGTCAGCGCTGTTTGTCGAATACTACTATCTGCTCATTCCGCTGACGTTTTGTACGGTTTATTTTACCGTTTTCGATAACTATTCGCGCTTACTCTACGACCCCGTTACCGGAACGCTGTTGCAACAGTTCGTTCAGCGGTTGCTGGTCACGCTGGCCGGTGGGTTGTACTGGCTCGGCTGGGTTACGTTTCCACAATTTCTGGGCGTCTGGCTGCTGGCTTTCCTGCTGCCGCTGCTGTTCATGATTATCAGCGTAGCCCGCGACGAAGCCTTATTTTTCAGCCGAAACTTTGTATCCGTCAACCCGGACTTACGGCGAAACTTGATCCGTTACGCCAGCCTGACCTTTACTTCGGCCCTGTCGTCTCAGGTTGTCATTACCATCGACAAGATGATGATCAACAGCAAGCAGGGGCTGGGCGATACGGGTATTTACGGAACAGCCTCTTATTTTGCCGCCGTCATTGCCATTCCGGCTACGGCCCTGTACAAAGTGTCCGGTACGCTCATTGCCGAGTCGTGGAAAGTCAATGACCTGGAGAATATTGCCAATATTTATCGAAAAAGCTGTCTTAATCAATTAATTGCAGGTTGCCTTGTCTTTGTGGGTGTGGCCGCTAATCTGCCTAACGTTTTCCAGTTTCTGCCCGCGAGCTATTCGGCGGGTTATTACGTAATTCTATGGCTGGGTTTAGGTAAACTGTTCGATATGGCAACGGGTATCAACGGCACCATCCTCAACACGTCGCGCTATTATACCTACGACTCATTTTTTGTGGTGATACTCATTTTTATTACCATTGGTGCCAATCTGTACCTGATACCGCGTTTCGGGATCAACGGTGCCGCGATAGGGGCCGCCTTCGTTACCCTGCTCTTTAACCTCGCCCGGACGCTGTTTGTGGGGTTTGCATTTAAGATGCAGCCGTTTACCTGGCGAAATCTGGTAGTTATCGGGCTTGGCTTAGCGGTGTGGTGGCTATCGGTTCAACTTCCGTATTCTAATGCACGAGCTGCCAAGTGGCGTTTTATGCTGGATGTAGGCTGGCGGTCGGCGTTGATTACCGGGCTGTTTGGAGGGGCTGTGCTGGCCTTAAAACTATCGCCTGACATTAACCAAATGGTAGACGGGCTGAAAAAACGATTTATAACTAAATGAAAACTTTGCCACAGAGCTACACTGAGTTTTTCTTTGTGTAGCTCTACGTAACAATCTTATGTGGGTTTTTAGATTCTTATTTACCGAGGCTGCCCGGCTTCTGCGTTCGGCAGAAGGTCGCCGGTTGCTGGGGCTCGCGTTCCGCTACGGCAGTAAGCCGCGCAACAAAACGGTTGATGTTTCCTTTGGCCGATACCGGTTTCGTGTGCCCGATGCTCTGTCGTTTGTCTGGCAGTTTCGGGAGATATTCGTTGATGAATTTTACCGGTTCAATACGACCAGTGCGAATCCGGTCATTTTCGACTGCGGCACCAACATCGGCACGAGCATCGCGTATTTCCGGCAGACGTACCCCAACGCCCGGATTATTGCCTTTGAGGCCGACGAGCAGATCAGCGTCACCTTGCAGGAAAATCTCCGGCAAAACCAGATTTCGGGCGTTGAGGTCATTACCAAAGCCGTCTGGACCAACGACGAAGGCATCTGGTTCGGCAGCGATCAGGCCGATTCGGCGTCTATTTTCTCGCAGACCGACCGGAAGCTGGTGCCGTCGGTCCGGCTGCGGGACTATCTCCTGCGCGAAACCCGAATAGACATGCTCAAGATGGACATCGAAGGGGCCGAAACGGCCGTGCTCACCGACTGCCACGATGCACTCGCTCATGTTCAGAGTCTATTCGTTGAATTCCACGCTTACCTGGATCATCCCCAAACCCTGGCCCCGGTCATGAAAGTACTGGAAGACAGCGGTTTTCGATATTACATCAACACCAGTCAGCACCGCCATGCGCCCCTCGCCAACCATCGATACAAAGGCAGCGACAGCATGGACCTGCAATTGAATATCTTTGCCTATCGCAACTAAGCAGTAAAATGATCGACAAAATACTTTCCCGCCCTGAGTTCCAGACTGAGCCGCCTGTGTTGGTCGACATTGGGGCATCGGGGCAATTGCATGGCCGCTGGAAGGCGTTCGCCAAATACGCCGTTTGCATCGCCTTCGACGCCGACGACCGCGACTTTGGGTACGTTGAAAGTGAATCGAAGCATTTCAGGAAGCTATATACGTTCAACAATATCGTTACCGGGCCGCAATCGGCGGAAGAGGATAAAGAAAGCTCCAACTTTTACCTGACGGCATCGCCCCACTGTTCCAGCCTGCTGCCTCCTCGCCCCGACCTGATTCAAGAGTACGCCTTCGCGCCGAAATTTGAACTATCAAAGGTCGTTCAACTGAAAACGCGCAGTCTCCGCTCCACCCTCGATAGCCTGAATATCGATCGGGTAGACTGGTTTAAAACCGATTCGCAGGGCACCGATCTCCGGCTATTCCGAAATCTCGGTGAGGCCCGGTCCAAACGGGTGCTGACGGCCGAGTTCGAGCCGGGCATTTTATCCGTTTACGATGGTGAAGACAAGCTCCATGAGGTGTTGCGCTTTATGGAAGAGCAGAACAGCCATTGGCTGGTGGAGTTGATTCCGAAAGGCTCGCCCCGCATCACCCCGGCCCTACTTGACAGTTTTACGACCAATCCGCTCCTCAAGAAGTTCGTTTTGTTTTCGCTGAAAAGCAGCGCGGCATGGGGCGAAATGACGTACTTGAACCGCTTTGCCGACGAAGCTGCCCTCACACAACGGAACCTGCTGCTGGGCTGGGTTTTTGCCACAACCCTCAAACAGCACGGCTTTGCGCTCATCCTGACCCAAAAAGCCAAAAGCCGTTTTGCAGACCCTATTTTCGACGAGATGGAAAAATACTCCCGTCGGCGGGTTTGGGGGCGCATTCTCGAAATTGGATTCTGGCCCGAGGTCGTTAAGAAATTCGATAAACTCCTCGGTCGGTGAGAGTTACCCTGCTCAGTACCTATCAATCCTTCGGGGGGGCTGCAGTAGCGGCAACCCGGCTGCATCGTGCGTTGCAGAAATACCCGACGTCATTGGCAGCGCAGCCGAATGAAGTGGTAGAAAGCACAATGCTGATTGGCACACCCAATCGGCTGGATACGCACAAACCCGCCCCCGGTGTTTCTTTCTTAGCGAATAACTTTCTGGCAGAACAAACCGCCTTTGGCCGATTTGTGGCCGAGCGGCTGGCGTTTCTGCCCTACGAACGAGACCCCTCCGTACGGTTTCAGTTTTCGCCCGCCCGTTTCGGTGCCGGGCTAACCTTCCACCCGGCTATTCAGCAAACCGATGTCATCCACTTGCACTGGATCAACTTCGGGTTTTTGTCGCTTAACGGGCTTCGGGCACTGATTGATCTGGGTAAACCCATTGTCTGGACACTGCACGACCAGTGGACCTTTACGGGCGGCTGTCACTATACCCACGGTTGCCCTAATTTCCAAACTCACTGCCATCACTGCCCCTACCTGAAAAAGCCGGGGGCGCAGGATTTATCCTACCAAATTTTCGAGAAGAAATTGCGATTGTTTGCAGACTCGAACATTCACTTCGTCTCGCCGAGCCACTGGCTGGCCGATGAAGGACGGAGCAGCACCTTGTTGGGCAATTCTCCGTTTACCGTCATCCCGAATACCGTCGATCAGAACCTGTATCGACCCATCGACCGGACGGAGGCCGCCAATCGATTCGACTTACCCGATACCGGTAAGCCGCGCCTGTTGTTCGGAAGCGCGAACATAACCGACACCCGCAAAGGCTTCCGCTATTTTGCCGAAGCCCTCACGCTCCTTCATCAGCAACACCCTGCCCTAACGCCCGAAGTTCTGGTTTTTGGAAAAGGACGTTCGTATTTGCTCAACGAACTTCCCTACCCGGTACGGCATCTGGGTTTGTTGACAACAGAAGACGACATTGTAGCCGCCTATAATGCCGCCGATGCGCTGGTTGTGCCTTCGCTGGAAGACAACCTGCCCAACACCGTTGTCGAAGCCATGGCCTGCGGAACACCCGTCGTCGGCTTCCGAACGGGTGGCATTCCGGAAATGATCGATCACGAAACAAACGGCTACCTCGCCGATGTTGGTTCCGCTCAGCAACTGGCGGATGGCCTGGCGTTCATTCTGACGCATGCTCATTCCAATACCCTTCGACAAAACGCCCGGCAATCCGCCGAAGCCAGTTTCTCAGAAGACGTAGTGGCACGGCAACATGTGGAATTATATAGCCAATTAGTGAAGTTAGGAGTAAGGAGTTGCTGATGCCAGTAATACCCTCGCGTCAGCAACTCCTTACTCCTCATTCCTCGCTTCTACTCATGCCCCCAACCATCTCCATCATCACCATTACCTACAATGCTGAGCGGTTTCTGGAACGCACGATTCAGAGCATTGTGGCGCAGCAGGCTACCGACTTTGAATATATTGTGGTTGATGGTGCCTCCAAAGATGGTACGCTGGACATTATTAAGCGTTACGAGCGCCACGTTACCAGTTGGATTTCTGAACCCGACCGAGGCCTGTACGATGCCATGAACAAAGGGCGGCAGCGGGCAACGGGCGAGTATGTGTGGTTCATGAATGCCGGGGATGAATTATATGATCGGGACACGCTGCAAAAGCTGCTGGCCCAGATCAAGTCAACAGACGCTGATGTTTATTACAGCGATGCGCTGTTCGTTCGGGAAGATGGCAGCCCGGTTGGGTTGCGAAGCCAGATTACTCCGCACACCTTACCCCACACCCTTACGTGGTGCGATATGGCCCTCGGCATGAAAGTATGTCATCAGGCATTTGTAGCCCGACGGGCCATTGCTCCAGCCTATCCTATCAACAACCTCAGCGCCGATCTGGATTGGGAGATTCGCTGTTTGAAAGCAGCTTCCAAAGTTCAATTCAGCCCCTTCACGCTATGCCGGTATTTAGTGGGTGGCTTATCGGTGCAGCAGCACAGGCAATCGCTCATTGACCGCTTTAAAGTGCTTGTGATGCACTTTGGGCTGGTACAAACGATAATTAACCATAGCAAGATCCTGTGGCGGGCCAGTCAGTTTAAAAGAAATACGTGAAAACGCTTTTTAACCCAGGAATAATCCATACCCGAGCTGTGGGGATGAACCGGAATAGGTGAACAAGTGAACCACTTTTAACTACTAGTTTTCCCTTTTTGTGAAATTTGTGTGAAAACAATGGGATAATTCCCAGTTGTATGCCTTTTGATTGGTAAATGCGGATAAATTTGCAGGATTTATTCTGTTACCCGCGTAGCCTTTTTGTGAAATTCTCCTAAAAAATTGATTTAACCTATGAAACGAGTAGCTGTTTTTACCTCGGGTGGCGACGCACCGGGTATGAACGCCTGTATCCGGGCTGTAGTTCGGGGGGCGGTCTATCACGGCATTGAAGTGTTCGGTATCCGCCGGGGGTACAGCGGAATGATAAATGGCGATATCTTTCAGATGTCTTCACACTCGGTGAGTAACATCGTACAGCGTGGAGGCACTATCCTGAAATCGGCCCGCAGCAAAGAGTTTATGACGCCTGAAGGGCGCGCAAAAGCCTACGAACAACTCAAGAAATTCGATATTGAAGGTCTGGTTGCCATTGGCGGTAACGGTACCTTTACGGGTGCTACGCTTTTCTTCGACGAATACGGTATTCCAACCGTTGGCGCACCCGGCACGATCGATAACGACCTTTACGGAACTGACCATACGATTGGCTTCGACACCGCCGTGAATACGGCTCTGGAAGCCATTGATAAAATTCGCGATACGGCCGACTCTCACGACCGTATTTTCTTCATTGAAGTGATGGGCCGCGACTCCGGTTATATTGCGATTCAGTCGGGTATTGCCGGTGGTGCCGAAATGGTAATGGTACCGGAAGTACTGACGCCAATTTCTGAAGTTGTCGAAACGCTTAAATCGGGCTGGAGCCGCCAGAAATCATCGTCCATCGTTGTCATTGCCGAAGGGGAAGAAGCCGGTAATGCGACCGAGATTGCCGAAAAAATACGCCTTCAGGTTCAATCCACCATCGATATGCGGGTAACAACCCTGGGGCACATTCAGCGCGGTGGCATTCCTACGGCTTACGACCGGATTCTGGCCAGCCGCCTGGGCCTTGGCGCTCTGGAAGGCCTGATGAATGGCGAACAGAACGTAATGGCCGGGATCATCAATAATGAGCTGGTCTACACCCCGTTCCGTGATACCATTCGCCTGCCGAAGCCAATTAGCGAGGATTTGCTCAGGATGGTAAAGATTTTATCTGTGTAATCATAGTATTCGTCCAGACCTATAAGGTTGTTAAAACCTTATAGGTCTACACATAGCCCACAGCCTTATAGGTGACGTAGCCAACAAATTCGCGAATCAGATAGTACGATTCAAAAAAGGCTTCTTCGTCGGGCAACAACCACTCGGAAGGGCCAAACAACCGTCGGTTTCCCAAAAAGTTACTCGGAAACGGAATTGTCTGAACACCTTGTTTCTGAAAGCAGGCTACTGCCCGTTTCATGTGCCAGGCCGATGTAATCAGGACATACTCGTAGTGAGACTTGTCGAAATGCTTGCGGAGAATCGGGGCTGAAAAACGGGCGTTTTCGTGCGTATTCCGCGATTTACCTTCCAGTATGATGTCTTCCGGCCGAACCCCGGCAATGATCAATAACTCACCGGCCAAATGCCCTTCGTCGTTCAGGCTTATCGGATGAAAGGGCCAACTGCCCAGACCACCACTGATTAACACTTTCTGAACAGCTCCCGTTTTGTACAAGTACAATGCCTGTCCTATCCGGTCGGCTTCCCGTCCTAGTAGAAACCGGGCCAGATGTGTTCGGTTCAGGGGGGTACCGGGTGCTTCCCGTTCGCCGTTTATGATGCCTCCGGTCAATACAATAGCCACCCGTCTTACGGAATCTCCGGGCACATGCATGTCGGGCTTGATTGGGTACTCCCACCACAAAGCCAGTTCGTTAACAAGAAACGAATTTCCTAATAGCCAGAAAACGCCCAGTGCAAGTCCGATAAGTTGGCGTCGCAATCGGGCTGTTTTTACCAATAAAGCCCCTATCAAAGCCACTACCAGCCAGCCAGCGGGTGTAAGGAGGTAAGTAATGGTTTTGGAAAAGAAATAAAACATAGACTATTTGTAAGGTGGCAAGCGTTTTGATAGCAAGAACCTACCAGCAAAATACCGTAAATTTGATCCTATTCTGTTGCGAAGATACATACCACTCTGTATGAAAAAACACCTTTTAACGGCGCTGTTTAGCTTGTATTTACTTCCCGCCATCTGGGCCCAGTCAGCGACCAAACCAATTGATAGTGGTTTTAAAATTATAGGCCATGTTAAAGGGCTAAAAGATACGACCTGCGTACTGGCTCACTTTTTCGGCTCCACTCAATACATACCCAAAGATACGGCCCGTGTAGATGGTGCCGGAAACATGGTTTTTGAAGGAACCAAGAAGCTACCCGAGGGCCTATTTATTGTCGTTATGCCCCAAAAAGGGTATCTGCAATTGCTGGTTACCGACGATCAGCAGTTCTCGTTCGATACCGATACAACCAACATCATCGCCAGCATGAAGGTATCAGGCTCCAAAGAAAATGAGTTATTTTATACCTATCAGCAGCAACTCAGTAAATTATCGGACCAGGCGCAAGCGCTGAATGTGCAGAAAAAGATGCGAAATGATGCCGTTTCGGCAGCCACGATGAACAAACAGCTGAGCGATTTGCAGAAACAGGCCACAGACTACCGCAGCCAGTTCCTGAAAGACAACGCAAGTTCCTTTGCCGCTAAGCTGTTCAAAGCTTCTGCCGAACCCGACGTGCCGCCTGCTCCAAAGGCCGCGAATGGACGCCCGGATTCCGTTTGGGTTTTCAATTATTTTAAGGCACACTTCTGGGATGATTTCGACTTCTCCGATGAGCGTTTTGTCCGGTCACCTCTGTTGCAGCAAAAAGTAGAACGTTACATCAAAGAGCTAACCGTTCAGGTGCCAGATTCCCTTATTAAAGAAGCCGATCTGGTGGTTAACAAGGCTATTGCAGGCAAAAGCGCCGAAGTAAAATACTACACCATCTATTACATCACGAGCCAGTACGAGCAACCCAAAGTGATGGGAACAGACGGCTTGTTTGTACACATGTTCGAAAAGTATTATAAAACGGGCGTTATGACGGTTTCCGATTCATCGACCCTCAAAAGCATCGGCGAGCGGGTGGCTACCATGAAGCCCAATCTAGTCGGTAAATCATTCGTGGCTCCCGTCATTAGCGATACCCTACGTCGGCCAATTGCTTTCCAGAACCTGAAATCAGATTATACCATTGTGTTTTTCTATTCGCCAACCTGCGGTCATTGCCGGGAAAGCGCGCCAAAAATCAAGAAACTGGTGGACGACTACAAGGGGAAAGGCATAGAAGTCGTAGCCATCGCCATTGATCAAAGCCCCGAAGAGTGGAAGAAGTTCATTAAGGAGTTTAAGCTGGGGAAGGCCATTAACGGCTATGATTACAGCTCCCGAACCGATTTCCGGCGGCAATATGATGTCTGGACAACACCAACGGTCTACGTGCTGGATAAGAACAAACGAATCATTGCCCGCAAGCTCCCTACCGAGCAAATTGAGGACTTTATCCTGTTCAATAAGCGACAGGAAGCCGCAAAACGGACAGCATCGGTGTCGGCGAAGAAGTGAATAGCAGGAGTTAGTAGATAAAAGTGAGGAGTTGCTGACGCCAGTAATATTCTCGCGCCAGCAACTCCTCACTTTTATCTACTAACTCCTACTTCTAAAAAAATTACCTCATCTTCGTCCGCTTCACCAAATAGGCTTGGAGAATCTGGTCGAAGCCCTGGGCGATATCGGCTTCGATGAAGTCGATTTTGTATTGGCCGCAACGCATTTTCAGTTCCTGGAAATACGACTTTACCGCCTGCTGATACGTTTCCCGTACCTGTCCGGGCTGAAGCTTCACCTTTTCTCCGGTTTCTAGGTCGATAAATTCGTAAGGCCGTTCGTCGAAGGCGAACTCCTCCTCCGTTTTTTTGTCCGTTACGTGAAATAGCAGCACTTCGTGTAAGTTATGGCGTAAGTGTTGCAGGGCTGAAAACAGCGCATCGGCTTTTTCGCTGTTATCGAACATATCGCTGAAAATAACCACCAGCGACCGTTTATTGATTTTTTCGGCTACCAGATGAATGACATCAGCCGCCGAGGTTTTTCGTAGCGGTTTAGGCTGCTGCATCAACAGATCGAGTTGCGTAAACAGTTTATGAACGTGCGACGGCGTCGATTTTGTAGGCGTTTGCAGGTCGATCTGATCCGCGAAGGTGGTCAGGCTCACGGCATCTTTCTGGCGCTGCAGCATATAGGCCAGACACGCGGCTGCCATCACGCTGAAAGTCATCTTCCCATACGTAGCTTCAGGGTAATACATCGATGACGACGTATCGATCAGCAGGTGACAGCGTAAATTTGTTTCTTCTTCGTAGCGCTTGACAAATAGTTTTTCTGTCTTGCCAAACACTTTCCAGTCGATATGCCGGGTCGTTTCGCCGGTATTGTAGAGTCGGTGTTCCGCAAACTCGACTGAAAACCCATGGAAGGGTGATTTGTGCAGCCCTGTAATAAAGCCTTCGACCAGTTGACGGGCCAGAAATTCGACGTTTCCAAACGAACGTACCTGGCTAAGATTAAGGGGTTGTTTCATAAGCTCTTTCGCTTTTTGAATTTAACGCAAAAAGCGAACCGTTCGACATCTCCGGCAGGAATTGCACAGGGAAATATCGAACGGTTCGCAAACGCAGCTGTTAGCTGCTTACATAACGGGTTCCAGCAGGGGCTGAAACTCAACTGGGGTTGTAAACGGCGAAGGCGTCATAGCGACTGCATAGCCTTTGCCAACAACCCGAAGTGATACATTGGCAATCCCTTTGGAAACCATGCCAAGTGCATGAGCGGCTGCCATAGTTAAATCAATAACGCGCCCTTTGGCAAAAGGCCCCCGATCATTGATTCGTACAATTACTGAGCGCTGATTGTCGAGGTTTGTTACTTCAACCAACGTGTTTAAAGGTAAGTTACGGTGGGCTCCTTCGAGGGCTGCTGCGCTAACGCGCTCCCCGTAAGCGGTCCTGCGACCATTGAACTTCTTGGAATAAAAAGACGCTTTGCCTTTCTGTATGAGGCTCGGAAGAGCCTCCGCCGGGTTTATGTTGCTAAAAAACAACATAATGGACATGATCAAACTCATACAGCTCCTAGTTACGTGAAAAAAATAGGCGGGGGGTATGTTTACATTACTTCCACATACCAGCCGCCCCAAAAAAGTGCAATTCCTTAAAAACAAAGATAATATACACGCCCTTTATAACCAAGCTATTAGCGAAAAAAGTGTGGAATTAGCTCTACATTACCGTTTACTTTTGGCATCAATTACGCCCAAAATATATTTAACTGTATTCTTTTTGTTCTATCCTGATAGAATGTACTTTAGCGTTTGAGAATTGACTAAACCTTTTTAACTGTGGACGATAGAGACCGAGAAAAAATTTACTCAAAGCGAGTTCGGGCGGGTAAACGAACCTATTTTTTTGACGTTAAGTCGACCCGCACGAATGATTATTACCTGACCATCACTGAAAGCCGTCGACACCCGCAAGGGGAAGGGTTCGTGTATGAAAAGCACAAAATGTTTCTCTACAAAGAAGACTTCGACAAGTTTATTGAAGCGTTGCAGGAAACCGTGAGTCATATAAAAACCGAACTCATGCCCGAAGTAGACTTCACGCAGTTCGTACAACGCGAGCGGGATGAACAGGATGACTTCGCCAGTGAGTTGAAATGGGAATAAATGAACCTACTTTTTACGAATGGCATAAACTTTACACATTCTCTCGGTTGACTGCTCCAACCGCTATATATAGTTAGCCTTCAGCCGCTCCGGTTGAAGGCTTTTTTTGTGGTCCGCCGTCGCAGTTGTATTTTTGCAGAAATAAGTCAGTAAGTCGGTAAGTCAGTAAGTCAGTAAGTGGCTGACGCATCAGGAAAACACCCACGTCAGCTGCTTACTGACTTACTGACTTACCGACTTATCGACTTGTTAACTTACTGACTTATTTCATGGGACTTCAATGTGGAATCGTGGGTTTGCCGAATGTGGGCAAATCAACGCTGTTTAACGCAATATCAAGCGGAAAGGCCGAAGCGGCCAACTACCCCTTCTGCACAATAGAGCCTAATGTAGGCGTAGTAACCGTACCCGACGAACGTCTGGATACCCTCGAAAGTCTGGTGAAACCCCAGCGGGTGGTACCAACCATTATCGAGTTTGTCGACATTGCGGGTCTGGTAAAGGGAGCCAGCCAGGGCGCCGGTCTGGGTAATAAATTCCTGGCCAACATTCGTGAAGTGGATGCTATTGTACACGTGATCCGTTGCTTTGAGGACGACAACATCGTTCACGTTGAAGGCAAGGTCGATCCGATATCGGATAAGGAAATCATCGACGCTGAGTTGCAGCTGAAAGATTTAGAGGCCGTAGATAAGAAAATTCAGAAAATAGCAAAAGCGGCTCAGGTTGGCGATGCGAAGGCCAAAGCTGAGTTAGCCATCCTGAAAGAATACAAATCAACCCTCGAAGCAGGCAAGAGTGCCCGCACCGTTCAGGTGTCTCCGGAAGAGAAGGAAGCCGCCATCGGCGATATTGCCCTGCTAACGGTGAAGCCCGTTATTTATGTGGCTAACGTCGACGAAGGGTCACTGCCCAACGGAAACGCCTATTCTGATAAACTCAAAGAAGCGGTGAAAGATGAAGGGGCTGAAGTGATCATCATCAGTGCCGGTATCGAATCGCAGATTGCCGAAATGGAAGACCCCGAAGAGCGCGAGCTGTTCCTTAGCGAATATGGCCTGACCGAATCGGGTTTGAGCCAGCTCATCAAGGCATCGTACCGGCTGCTGGGCCTGATTACCTACTTTACGGCGGGCGTTAAAGAAGTTCGTGCCTGGACCATCCACCGGGGTTGGAAAGCCCCACAGGCCGCCGGCGTGATCCACTCCGATTTTGAACGGAAGTTCATTCGGGCGCAAGTCATGAAACTCCCCGATTTTACCCAATTTAAAACCGAAGCGGGTGTCCGCGAAGCCGGAAAGCTAGCCGTAGAAGGTAAAGAATACGTCGTACAAGACGGCGATATAATGGAATTTCTGCACAGCGCCTAGTAGGAGTTTGGTTGAGTTAGTGGAGTAGATAAAATAGGTGAAGTGGTTGAAGTGACTAGAGTCGGTTTATCCTCGCTTCACCAATTTCACTCACTCCACTAACCCTTACTTCCGTTTATTCACGCCTATCCGTTTGTAAGCGATCAGTTGGTCGGCGCGGGAGGCTGGCGGACGGTGATAGATAAATATTTCGTAATCGTTTTCGGTGGATGAGAAACTTCCCTCTATGAAGTTCTCATCCACTTTTGGTTTTGGACCGGTTGAGCCAACGATGTAATCGTAATTGTAAACACCCTGTTTCAGCAGGACGCTGGCCCGATAAGCGCCCAGGGTCGGGTCGAACTCCATACGGTTTCGGTCGGTCAGCTGCCAGAAGTTAAAAGCCCCATTCACATACACATCAACCCCCGGAATTTCGGGGGTTTTGAGAGTGAAAACAGTTTCGATATAATCGGCGTTGGTAGGGCCGTTGCCCGTTTCGCGATGGTCGATAACAAACTGCCCGTTAAAGTCATCGCTTTGTATGTACACACCGCGGCTACGCGGCTGGTCTACCTGTACGTAAGCAATGTTTCGGTCGGCAGGGCGGTCGATGCGGTCGATGTAGTTAGCGCGGGACAACACCGTACGCGTATCGAAGAACCGGAATTCATTCCCGCCGGGCATAGTATTGCTTAAATCAACAAGCCGGTACTCCAGCGTCTGGTCAAAAGCCTGCACATTGGTTGGGCGTAGCCCCCGTATTTCGCGGTCATCGCGGTAGTTTTGCCGAATGACAACTTTAAAATCGTCTTGGGGCGATATCACCTGATAGCCTCTGTAGTTAACGCTCATATCGATTTGCTGATCGCTGAACTGGCGAGCAGGATCTGACGAAAAGCGCACACCAGCCGCTACCGTTACCCGGTTCTGATAGGTACTGAACCGGCGCGTGAAGAGGATATTATTCCGGTTGCGCTCATCATAAACGACCAGCAGGTAATTGCCCGGCAATTTCACCCGTGGCAGGGTAAATCGGTAATGATAGTACGGAATTTTGGTGTTGATTGAGTTCTGGTACTCTGTGATGGGATTGTCGTTGTATTCGTACGTAAACTCGATGTCGTTCAGGATGGATCGTTGCCAGTCGGCGTTGCAATGCACCAGCCGGGCCCGGAAGGCACGGTAATCGGCCGTCAGATCGTCGAACTCCAGTTGGAGCACCACCTGTTCATCCAGCGAAATAACGGGCGGATTCAGCGTCAGTGCCGGGTCGATCAGGTTGGTACCCACTTGTGGGAACAACAGCACGGAAGCTATTTTAGGGTCATAAACACGGTCGATCGTCTGAAGTTGCTGGGCAGCTGTGGGAAACGAAACTAGCCAGAATAACGCAATGGCAAAGAGCCTTAGGTAAACAATCATGTACAGTGGTTTTAATCGGCGATTGGTAAACAGACATCCGTCAGTCTGCTTGTATAGGAACGATACAGCAGGTCCTGATTATACAGCGGTATCAACATTCGTCCAATTCAGTAGTTAATACCTTTATGATTATCGTCTACTCAGGTAAATTTATATATGGTCAATTATAACCCCAAAGACTGGTTTCGATTTATTATCACCTTCAACCGGGCCGACACGGTGCGTAAGCTGCTACCAGCGCTGGTATCCATCGGTGTCTACTCGTTTATCATCGTCCACCTGATCGAGATGGCCGATTTGAGTGACAACCCGCATCTGAAGAACTTCTCGCTCATGCACACACTGCTGAGTTTTGTTATATCGATGCTGCTGGTTTTCCGAACGAACACTGCTTACGACCGCTGGTGGGAAGGCCGGAAACTATGGGGAGGCCTTGTCAACAACAGCCGAAATATGGCGCTTAAGCTGGACCAGTTGCTGGAACCAACCCAGATCGAAGCCCGCCAGTTTTTCCGGACCATGATTCCGAACTTCGCCTTTGCGCTCAAGAACCATTTACGGCAGCAAGGCGTAGAACAGGAGTTTGCCGAAAGTGCCTCGTTTGGCGTGCATAACCTCCGGTTGAGTGAGCATGTGCCCCAGCAAATTGCACTGGCTATTTTTGGCAAAGTCAATACCCTGCAACGTCAGGGCACTTTACTACCCGAGCATCTGCTGGTACTCAACCCGGAAATTCAATCCCTGATGGACATCTGCGGAGCCTGCGAGCGAATAAAAAACACGCCCATTCCGTTTTCCTATAGCTCGTTTATCAAGAAATTCATTTTCGTTTACTGCATTTCGCTGCCGTTGGGTTACGTCTCCAACCTCCATTACCTGGTTGTACCGCTGGTCGTATTCGTTTTTTACGTGCTGGCCAGCCTGGAAGTTATAGCCGAAGAAATCGAAAACCCGTTTGGTACGGACGACAACGACCTGCCGCTGGATACCATCTGCAAGGGCATTCATAAAACCGTGACCCAGTCGTTCGACCATACCGAAATGCTCCTTCAAACAGACCAGCTCAGTGAAACGCCCAAAGGTTTTTCGTACGAAAAATAGACCATCAGGAAAACTCACTCAAACAAGCCAAGCTGCCCGGCAGGTCTGAACAAGCGCGTTGTCAACTCGGTCGGCTTACGTCCGGCCAGGTATTTCTGACAGGAAATCCGGTGCAACTGAGCGATCTGGTGTGCATACTGCCCCTCCCCTGTCATCCGGGTCTTAAACCGCGAATCGTTCAGCTGGCCGCCATGACAATCGGCAATTTGAGTAAGCACGCGGTCGGCCCGGTCGGGAAAGGTTTGCAGAAGCCAGTCGGTAAACAGGGGCGCAACCGCACCATTTAGCCGGACAACAGTGTAAGCAGCCCAGCAGGCACCCTGGTCGGCGGCCTGCTCAATTAATCTGGGAATTTCGTGGTCGTTCAGACTGGGAATGATAGGCGCTGTCATAATCCCCACGGGTACGCCTGCCCGATGTAACGCGCCCATCGTTTTAAAGCGTTGCCCGGCTGTAACGGTGCGCGGCTCCATAACCAACCGAAGGGACTCGTTGCCGGTGGTAATCGAAATGGCGACACTCACCAGATTAAGCGCTGCCAGTGGTGCTAAAATATCCAGATCGCGCAGAATGAGCGCATTCTTGGTAATGATCGACACCGGATTCCGGTATTGTAGGCATAGAGCCAGCATCTGCCGGGTGAGCTGGTAGGTACGTTCGGCGGGTTGGTAGCAATCGGTATTTCCCGAGAAATGAATAATACCCGGTTTGTAGGAGCGCGACTGAAACTGCTTTTCGAGTAAGGCCGGTGCGTTTTTCTTCACCATTATTTTACTCTCGAAATCAAGACCAGCCGAGAAACCCCAGTATTCGTGCGTGGGCCGGGCGTAGCAATAGATGCAGCCGTGTTCGCAGCCTTGATAAGGATTTATGGATGCCGAAAAGCCAATATCCGGACTACTGGGACGGCTGATGATCTGCTTCGGTGTTTCTTCGAAGAACTGCGTTTTTATTGTTGGCTTCGGAAAGTCTTCATCTATAACCTCCTGCGGCTCGTCGGGTTCATACCGATGTACCGAGAATGAATTAGCTGAATTAAACTGCGCTCCCCGCCCTTTCTTGTAATCGCCCATACTGATACAAATAAAACATAAATATATTTTACTTGTATCAGAAACTTAGGCGTAGCTGCTTACTAATTTACCGACTAACTTAATTTCTTCTCCCACTCTTCTGCTTCGAGCATAGCGGTTTCCCACTCGTCCTGAAGCTTACTGATTTGGGCCATTACGTGGCGGTATTCGTCGTTTTTGGCCTGCATCAGCTTATCCTCGCCATACGTTGCGGGGTCGGCGAGTTCGATTTCAAGGCGTTTCTTGCGTTCTTCCAGCTGCGCAATCTTGGTTTCCGACTCTTCTACCTGACGAGTCAGGTTCTTAAGGGTTTTCTGCCATTCTTTGCGTTCTTCATCCGATGCCCGGCCGTTGGTAGCTTTGCCATTCGACGAATGGCCGTTGGTAGCCGGAGCAGGCTGCATTTTCGAATTGTCAACGGGTTGACTGGATGGACCCAGACCCTGCGCTTTGCGTTCTTCCTGCCACCACTCGTACTCATCGTAGGTACCCGGATATTCTTTAATCTGCTCGTCTTCGATGTACCAGATTTTGTTGGCAATCTGCGACACGAAGTAGCGATCGTGGGATACAACCACGTAGGTTCCTTCATACTGCTGCAAGGCCTGAATCAGGATATTCACCGACTGCATGTCGAGGTGGTTGGTCGGTTCGTCCAGCAGCAGAAAGTTCGCCTGTGAGAGTAGTACTTTAGCGAGTGCCACGCGCGATTTTTCGCCCCCGGATAGCACCTTGATTTTTTTGAACACATCATCGCCCGAGAACAGGAAGCAGCCGAGTACACCCCGGAGTTCGCCATCCGATTTGGTCGGGTTTGCCTGCTTCAATTCCTCCAGCATGGAATCCTCCACCCGAAGCGACTCAAGCTGGTGCTGGGCGTAGAAGCTGAAGGAAACATTATAACCCAGCACGCGCTCACCATCGATGGGTTCAGAACCCGAAATGATCCGAAGCAATGTCGACTTACCGCGTCCGTTGGCACCAATAAGGGCAACTTTATCGCCCCGTTCGAGCCGGGCGGTAGAGTGTGTCAGGATGCGTTTTTCGCCATAGGCCTTCGAAATATCGTCCAGATGCAGAATATGCCGACCAGGCTGCTGCGAGAAGTTGAACTTGAAATTCACCCGCGCATTGCTATCGATCACATCGTCGACAAGCTCCATTCGTTCGAGTTGTTTGACCCGGCTTTGCGCCTGCTTCGCCTTCGAGGCTTTAGCTTTAAAGCGCTCAATGAACCGTTCTGTCTGCCGGATTTTAGCCTGCTGGTTTTCAAAAGCACCTTTCTGAATTTCGTTACGCAGGGCTTTCTCTTCCATATAGTAGGAATAGTTACCGGCGTAATAATTCAGTTTTGCGCCCGATACCTCCACAATGGTATCAACCACATTATCGATGAACTCGCGGTCGTGGGAAACCACAATAACGGAGCCTTCGTAGTTCTGAACGTACTTTTCAACCCACTGAATGGAGGGTAAGTCCAAGTGGTTGGTCGGCTCATCGAGCATGAGCAGCGATGGTTTTTCCAGCAGCAGTTTAGCGAGCATAACGCGCATGCGCCAGCCTCCGGAAAAGAGCCTCAGCGGCCGGTGCAGATCGTCGGTCGAGAAACCCAGACCTTCCAGAATTTCTTCGGCTCTGGACTGGATGGTGTAGCCGTCGAGCGCATCGAATTCTTCCTGCGCTTTTCCGAGCTTATCGACCAGATCATCGGTATAATTGACCTCCATTTGATGGAGTAGCTCGTCAATTTTTATTTGCAACTCATTTTGCCTTGCAAACGCCTGCATAGCCACCGACAATATGGAATCGTCGGTCTGGTAAGACAGCAAATCCTGGTTAAGGAAGCCAATTGTCACATCCCCTGCTTTGGAGATCGTTCCCCCATCTGACTGGTATTCGCCATTGATGATACGGAGCAGTGTGGACTTACCAGTACCATTGAGACCAATGAGGCCGATTTTCTGATTAGGCTTTATGTGTAGCGAGGCATTATCATAAAGTGCCCGGCTACCGAGGTAATACGATAGGTTCGTAATGGAAATCATGGATGCAAATTTACCAAAAATAAAACGGATACTTGCGTTCTTAAATTCCACTCTGTTATATTTGCACTCGCAAAAGCGATTACAAGCCTCCTTAGCTCAGTTGGTAGAGCACTTCATTCGTAATGAAGGGGTCGTAGGTTCAAGTCCTATAGGAGGCTCAGCCGATACACAGTGAATACTGTACGAATCCTTTCAAAAACCTTCTGAAGCTATTCAGGAGGTTTTTTCGTTTATCATCTATTCATACCCTACAGCTTTTCAGCCCCTTCAACTGCTCAGCCACACCCGATCAGACTGGCCAAATTACTCATGACCGCCGTAGTGAGCATCAACATCGTCGGGTATATGGAATAGCTAGGCCCAGCCAGCAACGCCTGCTTAATCGCTTTGTTTGAGGTCAATTCCAACCGTTTGCGCACTACCAGTTGATGATCCATAATAAACGGTTCCATCATCGATCGGGTACTCGACCCGGCTTCCCGATAAATAAGCGGGAGTTTCTCCAGTAGCCGGAGATAATTGTTCAACGAGGCCGGTTCGTCCAATCGACGCCCCACTACATATAGTTTGTTAGGCATGAGTTCCAGGTAATTCACGTTCAGCTTCTGCAGCAAAATAGACACCAGGGCAAAGTCAACCTCATTTTTAGCCAGACTGTCAATTACCTTTTGCTGGTTCGTGACGTCCATAACCAGCTCAATGCCTTCGTGCTGGCGCATACAGCCCGCCAAAAAATAGGGCCTCGCATACTTACCTATCGATACCACCCACATCGTCAGTTTGCCCGGAATGACTTAAATTTGATGGGGTTAAGCCGGTAGCTATCGGCACTACCGGCTTAACCCAATCGTTCATTTATAGTCCAGCGAGGTAGTTGCAGTACAGGCTTTATCAACCCGAAAACGTATCCATCGGGCTTGAAAATCTGAGGGAAATGTATGGGTCACGGGTTGGCCAGGGGCTACGGTAAAGGTCTTGTACGCCATCCATTGGCCCGTGCCAACGGGGTCTGCCTCCACCGTAAAGGTAACTGGTGAAGCGGCTTTATGCGACAGGGTCAGCGTACGCTTGTCGTAAAAACCAATCAGATAAGGATCAGATGGGATGTTCGCGGCCACGGTCGCGTCTTTCCACGGTCCACCGCGCCCCGTTGGTTTGCCCAGTTTCCAGAGGTCGTCGATAGCACCTGCCCAAATAGCCGCCTTCCGGTCGTCCGACACGATGATATGCTCTTTCCCAGCTGCCGATGCCAGATCAATTCCCGTCATCACCAGCAAGCCGCGGTACGAGGCATAATCGTTGATACGAAGCTGGTGCGAGGCAATGGGCCTGACTTTGGCGTAGCCATCCGCGTTTTCGGCCGGGAGTTCGTAGAAGGTACCATGGCAGTTGAACAGGTCGCGCTCAGTGGCAACTTCCCGACAAATACGCAGGCTGCCTTCGTTGGTAAGTTGCGTAAACCGCTCGTCTCCCAGCGGGAAACGCCAGCGCCGACCTTTTTCGTCCACAACCAGTACCGACGAAGCCTCGACGGAAATAACCTCTTTGGGAATGGCAAATTTGGCCTGAATAAACGCCTGGGTTGTATCGTCCTGCTTCCGCACCAGCTTCATAGCCGCATCCAGTTCGTAATAGCCGACGGTTTTGGGCTTTCCATTAGTGTATTCCTGGGCCAGCAGGCCAAGCGCCCGTCGGTTATCCCCCAGGCCATAGAGCAGTCCACCCGTGGTGGTGGGTGCTATTACCGGGCTGAGCCCAGCAAACATCAGATTGGCGGCTGTGGGCCGGTTGTCGTTGGCCGAGTAGGTAAACTGGGTCGTTAGCCGGGCGGCTTTATCCGTCCGAACCCGAATCCATTCGCCGGGCATATTGGCAGCAAATGTAACTCGGGTGGCCTGTTGGCCCGCCATCGAACTCGTTTGCAGGGTTGTCCAGTTGCCCGTGCCGTTTTTGTCGACCTCAAACGTAAGCGTAACGGTTCCCTCACTGTGGTTCTGCACCCAGGCCGAGCGGTTGGCCCAGCCCGCAAACAGGAACGGTTCGGAATAACCGCCAGCCGCTACGGCCTCATTCAGCCAAACGGCACCCTCGGCGGTGTTGGGGCCAAGCTGATCGGGCAGGGTCAGGGGCGTAAACCACAGGTTGGAGTTCGACTGCCCCGGCCCTTCGATGCCTCCTTTCTCCTTTCGCTTGTTCAAAAACTCTTTCTGCGCGGAATCGTCGCAGCCAAACACCAGCCGGTCATTCCAGCGGGTAAAATCGCCAATCACTTTCAGGTAAGCCGATCGGGGCCGGATTCCGACCGTGTTCGATACTGAAAACGTAGCCGGAAACCGCCAGAACAGGCCGTGCATTGTCATCAGATAATCCGGTTTACCCCCCAGCCCTACATCCCGAATCCGGGGCCATTCGGTATTCCAGCCGTGGGCTCCGTCGTAGGTGTGGCTGGCTTTGGGAAGCCGGAAAAATGACCACTTGCCATTCCCCCGCACGCCCAGCAACACCGATTTATGGTCCCAACCGGTGGCCCAGATCGGGTCGATGGCCGGATTTGCATTGCCATAGATGCCGCCGGGGCCAGTCACTTCCACAAACTGATTCCGGCGTACGACAGTCCAGTCTTTCCCGTTCCATTCGGCGAGGACTCCCGCTTCAATATCGAACTGTTTGAGCGCCAGGGGACCGGGTTCCCCATTGTTGGAATATACCATCACCCCCTGCCCCGAGTACACGCCTTTCCCGTGGGCACCGGGCAGCAGCGTACCCATATGGTTATTGGACATATCATCTTTCTTCGGTTGCTTTACATTGCCATCGGGGTAGAGCAGCATCGTTTTCAGACTTTGGGCATTCACCCGATAAAAGCCCTCTTCCATTGTGGCAAGTAACAGATTCTGTTTGGGATCGGTTAGGTCCCGCGCCAGCCCCGTATAGCGGCCCGGTGCTACTGAATAGGGAATGGTTCGTACCTGCCGATCGGCATCTATGGCATAGGGGCCAATAAATAACTGATTGCTCTCCCGATGAATCATGCGATTGGCGGGCGTCCCTCCGGTACTTTCCGGGCGGGTCGTTACAGAAAGATCAGCGGTGATTTCATACAGTTTATCCGATGAGCCAAACGGCAGGTGAGGCCCGTAGGTAACCACCCACAGGCGATTAGCCCAAGGCACCACGGCCCCGGTGCCACATTCCCCCTCATTATTGTAATAAGCCAGATGCGGGTAAATGCCGCTAAACTGAGGGTGGGCAGGTTTATTCTGGGCGTTTGCCGTGCCCAGGACAAAAAGCAAACAGACGAGTAGTCGAAAACCGGTAGCGGTCATACGGAATAATAAAAAAGAAGGTGAATATCAACGTTTGATAAAACGGGTGGTCTGTACGCCCTTTGCCGATTCCAGCAGCAGCGTATAAACGCCGTGCGGCAGTGCCGACAGGTCGTACTGTTTCCCTGTAGGTTGTTTAAACTGATAGAGCCGGCGTCCCTGCGCATCCACAACGGTAAGCGTTTCGAAAGGCTGGTCGGTGTCGACCGTTACAATACCCGTGCCGGGGTTAGGGAAAACCGAAACCGCTTTTTGCAGGGGTTCGGTTGCCGTCAACAGCGATTCGGTCAGGGTCATGGTGGTGATCGAAAGCGGAGGCAGGGTCAGCGTGGCGGCATTTCCGGCGAAATAGACAGGAACGGGTTGCAGCGCATTTTTACTGTGCGACACGAAGGTTTCCTCAGCGGGCAGGGCCGCCAGCCGTAACGCCTGTACCGGGGCCGTTGGGGTCTTGAAATTAGCAATATTGAGGGTGGCTATCTGGCCAGCTGTCGTTGAGCGGTTTACCAACACCACCGTCAGGGTGTCTCCTCCCCTGTTGACTGACGGATAGGCCGACACCAGCGTTTCGTTGCTCGATGTACCCTTCACTGCGGTGATCTGGTTGTACCGGGCAAACAGGTGCAGCGTTTCCCACATGCCGACCTTCCACGACCAGGGGGTAAAAATGGCTACGTCTTTCTGCATAAATTCACCCAGCATGGAGGCATACCAAACCGCCGTAACGGAAGGGTCGCTGCTTTTTACGTCTATTTCAGTTATTCCCAGCTTAACGCCGTGGTTCGGCCCCATGTATTGGGTCAGCCAGTCGTTGACCCGCCCAAAAATATATTCTTTGGTAAGGCTGCTATTCCAGTTTCCCGTCAGGTCTTTTACGCCGTTTGCACCAGGATAGTCATACGTCTGGTCGAAAAAAACGCGGTGTAGTTGCACGATCTGCTCCGGGCTGCTTTCGCCGGGGTAAAAATGAAGATCCAGCACATCGAGCAGGCGAACGCCCGACGCTTTTTGCTCCTCGGCGCATCGCTTAATGAAATACGCCAGCCAGGACAAATACTGCCCATCAGACAGGGTGGTGCGGTTCATCCAGTGGTACCAATGCCACTCATTGGCCGTGGCGGGGCCTACCAGCTTTATGCCGGGGAAGCGTGCCCGTGCCTGTTTAGCAACGGCGAAATAGCGCTGCATAAACGCTTCGGCAGAGAGAGAGTTATTGACCACATCGTCGTGCGTACCGTTCCAGATTTCGGGCTCATTGTCCATATTCCAGTAGGTTAGCCGCCCATCGGGAATGGAAAGCCGGTTTCGCCAGTGGTCCAAAAGGCCCACCGTCGAGTCGGCGGGCCAGTCTTGCAGGTAGCGGTCGGGGTTGCCGTTTGTCAATGCCTGATTGCCCCCGGCAGGGTTCAGCGTTCCGCCCCCGGCCAGATTCTGATTTACGCCTGTCCACCACTGCGAGCGGTTATAGCCCCAGTCGTCGAAGTTGGCGGTTGACGTTGCGGCTACTTTCCCAATTAGCTGGAACGACCACATGCCCGTTACAGACGAGGCTAAACTGTCCTGAAGCAACCGAACAGCTTTATCCCAATCGTTCGTATAAACGTTATTATACCAATCGGGGTGGCTCGACAGCCGTTTGCGCCAGTTGTATTTAGTTGAATTGTTGCCCCCGCCCTGGCGCAGAAACCGCATCCCCGACTCGCGAAGCCGCACCCACTGCGCGGCCGTTGAGCCGGTGGTACTGCTCTGACCGGGCAGCATACCGTTGCCGCCGTAGAGGTAGGGTGAAATGGGTTTTTTCTCCAATGTGGGGTCTACAGCAAGGGTTACTCCCTGAGCCGGGGCAACGACCCCGACTCCCAGAAAGCTTATTAACAGCAACCAACGCATACGTTTAATCTGGTTAGTACCCGTCGTTCTGTTTCATGTTAGTATCAATCTGGATCTAAGCCGCCGGGATAGCCCAAAGATACTGCTGATTGGTCCAGCTTGTTGGCACAATTAAAGTCCTTGTGTTGGCCCATACTCACCAAAAAAATGGGTGAGACAATGTCTCACCCGTTTCTTGACCAACCTTGTAATTCACTTGTTTCCAAACGATACTTACTGATGGATAACTACCTTAATAACCCGGGTTCTGGGTCAAATTCGGGTTCAGCGTCATTTCCCGGAACGGAATTGGATACAATCGCCGGGTGGGTGCCGGACTCATGTTGGCGTTCGCAGGGTCAGTAGCCGTGTACTTTGCTTTGAAAGCCTGCATGGTCGCGACCTCTTTATCCCACCGGATGAGATCGTACCACCGATGCCCCTCGAAAGCCAGCTCCACCCGGCGCTCCTGTTCGATAGCCAATTGCGTATCTGTCTTCGACAGGCCCGTTTTTTCAACCAGCCCGGCCCGCTTTCGTATACTGTTTACCTGCGTCAGGGCCAGGTCTGTTTTTCCATTGTTGTTAGCCGCTTCGGCATACATCAGCAGCACATCGGCATAGCGCAGTACTGGCCAGTCGTTTTCCCCTTCGTTCTGGAGCGTGACATAGTAAATGAATTTCTTGGCCCAGTAATAAACGTTGGGAGCCGTTCCGTAGATGCCCATAAACGCATCCCGGCGTACGTCGCCTTTTTCGTAAGCGTCGAACAGGTCCTGCGTTCCGGTGTTAAAACTATTGCCCGTCACGCCGATGATCGACGTACCGGATGGCTGGGGCGCAAAGTTTGCCGAGTAGGAATTCCCTTCGCCAAAGCCCCCACTCACGTACTGGACGGCAAACACGATTTCGTCGTTGTTATCGCGCCCGACACCAAACACATCAGTAATATTGGGCAGAATCCGGTAGGTTCCGGCGGCAATGACCTCGGCTAGTTTGGCTTCTGCCTCGGGCCATTTTTTCTGTTGCAGATACACTTTACCCAGCAGCGATTTGGCCGCACCCGTGGTAGCTCGCCCAATATTGGCGCCCGTGTATTTGGCAGGCAGCACTTTTTCGGCCTCCAGCAAGTCCTTTTCAATCTGGCCATATACCGTAGCTGCCGGGCTTCGTTTATAGGTGTAGGCGTCTGCTTCGGTCGTTATTTCTTTCAGCACCAGCGGCACATCGCCGAAATAGCGTACCAGGTTGAAATACATGAGTGCCCGCAAAAACTTGGCCTCACCGGTATATTGGTCCTTGGTCGTTGTGCTGGCAAAGGTTACCGGCCCTATTTTGTCGAGGATGACGTTACAGTTCGAGATGGTCCGGTAAGCGTCGTTCCAGGCTGCCGACATGTTGGTACTGGACGGCTGGTAGGTAAGTTTATCCAGTTCACCCTGCCCGACTTCGTTCTCACCGAAGGTCCGGGTGTTGTCCGATGGCACCTCGGTATACAGAAAATACGAGTTGTAGATACCCCGCAGGTTACCATAGGCCCCGGTCAGGGCCGACCGGATGTCGGCTTCGCTTTTATAAAAGCTGCCAACGGGAATGACGTCCTGCGGAATCAGGTCAACGAATTTTTCTCCGCAACCCGTCGTCAGGCTGATAAGGCCGGTGAGTACGAGTAATTTTATTGCTTTCGTGTACGGTTTCATACGCTTTTCAGGAGTTAACGATCGACAATTCTTGAGGCATCAACAGGTTAGAAGCCGATATTGAGGCCAATGGTGTAGGTACGTGCCAGTGGGTAGGTACCCTGATCGACGCCAATCTGCACGGGCGAATCCGGCACGGTGTTGGTCTCCGGATTATACCAGGGATAGCTGGTGAAGGTGAACAGGTTCTGTCCCGTTACATAGATGCGGGCCGACTGTAGCTTGATCTTGTTCAGCCATACCGTTGGTACCGAGTAGCCGAAGGTGAGGTTGCGGATTCGGACAAACGAACCATCGAAAAGCAGCCGGTCGGTGAGGTTGTTGCCGGGGTGAATGCCCCCCGCCCCTGCCGCCGGGAAGTCGGTGTTTTGTGTGGGGTTGGCCGGGTCGAACTGGTTCCGGAAGTAAAGCGGAATGGTGTTGAATACCTGGTTTGCCCAGATGTGCCGCAGGTTTCCATTGATGACGTTGACGCCCTGTACACCCTGAAGAATGACGCTCAGGTCGAAGTTTTTGTACTGGAAGTTGTGGGTCATCCCCCAGATATAGCTGGGTACGCCTTTGCCAATATACACCCGGTCGTTCTCGTCGATTTTGTTGTCGCCATTTTGGTCCCGGATCATCCAGTTCCCCACTTTATCGCCCGTTGTGAACTGGGCGTTCTTGCTAAGGTCATCGGCATTCTTGAAGATACCCGTCACCTGAAAGCCATACATGTTGCCCAGCGGGTCGCCCACGCGAACCTGATAAACGTTGTTCCAGCCAAAAATAGCCGCTACCGTTGGCAGCGACGCAGGGCCACCGAGGTCCATCACCTTGCTGCGGTTGCCCGAAATATTCCCGTCTATCGTCCAGCGAACAGCACCTACATTGAGGTTAGCCCGGGCGGAGAGTTCAAGGCCCCGGTTGCGCAGGCTGCCGATGTTGGTTCGGAAATTGGTAGCGTAGCCCACAATGCCCGGCAAGTCTTTCTGGAACAACATGCCGGTTGTCAGTCGATTGTAATAGTCGATACCCAAGGTGAAGCGGTCGTTCAGGAAGCCCATTTCGAGGCCCAGGTCGGTCTGCACGTTTTTCTCCCAAGTCAGGTCGTAGTTGGCAAATCCGGTCTGGGCATAGCCGAAGGTCCGCGCCTGATTGAAGCTGTAGTTCCGGCCCTGTACGCTGTTGGTCCAGTTGAAACTACCGATGTTGGCATTCCCCGTTTCGCCGTAGCTGGCTCTGATCTTGAGTTCGCTGATGCTGTTTTTCAGGCCCGACCAGAACTTCTCTTCGCTGATCCGCCAGGCTCCCGAGATGGACGGGAACGTAGCAAATCGGTTGTTTGGACCAAAACGCGACGATGCATCCCGCCGAATGGCGGCCGAAAAAATGTATTTACTCTTGAAATCGTAGGTAATACGTCCGCCCAATGACAAAAAAGCGTTCTGATCGTAGTTTAGCTCACCAATCCGGTCGGGGGAGGCCAGCGGGTTATCCAGCAGACTAGTCGTGTAACTACCCGACCGGCCCGACGTAGCCGTGTTTTTAGCCTGTAGTTTCTGAAGCGAGTACAGGGCCAGCAGCGAGAAGTTATGGTTACCAAACGCCTTGTTGTAGGTAGCTGTATTCTCCCAGAGCCAGTCCAGCGTGACAGTCTGCGACTCGCGGGCGAAAATCTGACCTAACACCGGGTTCGTTGAGTTGGCGCGGGGAGCCGATTCGTTGGCCAGATTGGCTGGGATGTAGGCCGACTGATCGAAAATACTCAGCGTTGACCCCAGCGTTGTTTTCAGCCGCAGGTTCGCAATCGGCTGCCATTCCAGAAAGCCATTGCCAAACAGCCGATAGCCTTTTAGGTTGTTGCGGCTAAGCTCCAGAACGGCCAGCGGGTTGTAGAGATTAGTCTGGTAAAAATTGGTGCCATTCGGGTTCGTATTGCCGTTGAAGGTCTGCGCGTAATCGCCATTGGGGGTATAAACCGGAATGGTCGGCGGCATGTCGATGGCCGAAATAATGGCGCTGGGCAACGACCGGGTACCGCTGGTTTCAGTACCGTTCGATCCGTTGAACTGCCCGGCCGCCTGCTGCTGAAACTGACTGCTGTAGGAAGGGGCCATCGACACGCCTAATTTGAGTTTAGGACTCAAGTCGGCATCCAGGTTAAAGCGCAGGTTATACCGTTCGTAAGCTGAACCTTTCAGGATACCATCCTGCTTGAAATACCCACCCGAGATGGCAAAGCGAACCTTATCGGTGCCGCCCGTGGCCGAAAGCTGGTAGTTACTGATGGTCGCCTGCCGGAAAATCGCATCCTGCCAATCGGTATCGGGCAAACTGTCGGGTTTGGTTTCAAATACTTTTGGGTAAGGTATATTCTTGAGCCTGGAGGCATAAATGGCGTTCTCGATGTACTGATCCCGATTCAGAAGCTGTACTTTCTTGGCCAGTTGCTGAATGCCCGTATAGATGGATACGTTGAAGCTGGTTTTACCTGCTTTGCCCCGCTTGGTCGTTACAATAACAACACCGTTGGCCGCCCGTGACCCATAAATAGCCGCCGAAGCCGCGTCTTTCAGAATCTCCATCGACTCGATGTCCGTTGGGTTGATGAGCGCAAACTGGGCGGGGTCCTGTAGCGGATAACCGTCAACGACATACAGTGGTGTGCTGCCCGTACTCAGCGAACCAACTCCCCGAATACGGATAGTGGGTGGTGCCCCCGGCGTGCTCCCCCGGTCAGACTGTACCTGTACACCAGCCGCCAGCGCAGCCAGCGCTTCACCGGGTGTACTGACGGGCTGTATGCCAATATTTTTCCCTTCTACTTTGGCGATGGCCGTCGAGAGCGTTTTCCGCGACTGCTCACCATACCCGATCACGACAACCTCGCTCAAACTCTGGTTATCAACGCGCATCTGAATATCTACTGTTGTTCGGTTCCCTACGCTGACCTCCTGCTTCAGGTAGCCAACCGAGCTGAAGACCAGCACCGCGTTGGGCGTGGGTACACTGATTCGGTACTGGCCTTTCTCGTCGGTGGCGGTTCCAGTTGTGGTGCCTTTCACGGTCACGTTGGCCCCCGGCAAGCCTGTGCCGGTTTCGTCAGTTACTCGGCCTGTTACTAGCTGAACCGACGCGCTCGTGCTGACGGCCATTGCCGCCAACGGCTTCTGCCTGGTCAGAGCAGAAGCCAGTTGCTGTGCCTGTATGGGCGCTACTGCGTTCGCCATGAACGTCAGCCAAACGGTCAGTCGGAGACCGCTACGTATATACTCACGCATACTTTATTGGTTTATAGATGGTTATAGGCAATTCAAATTGAGTTCACATGAATGTGTATGGGCCGGAGCAACCGGTGGTGGTGACTGACGCCCTTAATCAACTACCCACCGACCATTGGCCAGATGAATCGTTCGCTGCGAGATGTACCACGTTTTTCCATTATCGCTGTTACCCTGAAAAAACAGATGGACACCACCCTTGCGGTCTTTGAACACGTGCGGGTGGCCCGACTCACTGGCGTTCCAGCTGCCAGGTTCTCCGTTTTTGAGCAAGGGCTCATCACTCAGCCGTTGCCAGCGAACGGCATCCGTACTGACGGCCACGCCGATCTGCTGGGGTTCGTTGTTGTAGCCACCCGCGTAGAACATGTACAGCGACTTCCCCACCGGAAGGCAAGATGCTCCTTCCACACATTTCTTTTCCCAGGGCAGCACGGGTCGTAAAATGGACGAATCGGCCAGGAGCTTCCAGTCGTTACGGGCAAAAGTTGTGTTGAGGGACGCTGCGGCAACACCCTGCATCTGTACCGTGTAAGCCGGGTTTCGAGTGGCGAAGTAAAGCAGGTACTGGTTTTTGTACTGAATCACTTCGGCATCGATTGCGCGGCCACAGGTCCATGCCCCGTTGGGCCGGAAAATGGGGTTGGTTTCATCCCGCGTAAACGTTATCCCGTTGGCCGAAACAGCATGACAAATGGCATCTTTTTCGCGGTTACCATAGGTCTGGTAAAACAGATGCACGCGCCCATCTTTCACCAGAGCGCAGGGTGCACACAGGCCGTTTTTCTCATACGGCGCGGAGGCATCTGGCGTAACCTCGCCCACCTTTTGCCAGTCGATGAGGTTTTTGCTTTCGGCAATTCCGATGCCCCAACCCGTGGCCGATGGCCCTGCCGGAATGGAATAGTACATCAGGTACCTGTTCCCGAAAGCAATTACGTGGGGGTCTTTGGCAAAGGGTCGTCCCAGACGGGAGGTGTCGCGGTACATCATCTGCCGGTTGGGCACGGGTGTGTCGGGTAAACGCCACCAGCGTAGGCTCCCGATCAGCATCGACAGGCCGAGCAATAGTCTTACAATCAACATAGCAATCAATCAGGCAACTTCAGTTTCAGTAAATTTTATCCTGGAATAATGCAGGTAAATTCTAAAAGCAAAAGAAGACTATTCCCCGGGAGAACGGGGGGCCGCGGGTGCCAAAAAGGGGGTGAGATGTTGCAGGAGCTACCTAAATCGACTCTAGACCTGCCGCTGGCGGGCCAGCACATCGTTCAGGTAGTCGGTGGGGGCTTTACCAAACTGCTTGCGAAACGACTTGGTGAAGGAAGAGCGGGTTTTGAACCCAACGGCGCTGGTAATTTCGGAGATGTTCAGCTTACGCTCAAGGAGTAGTGACAGAGCGCGTTTCAGGCGAAGATCATAAATGAATTCGATGGGCGTTTGCCCCGTAAGTGCCTTCACCTTGCGAAACAGGTTGCTGCGGCTCATGTTGACGTGTTCGCCCAGCTCCTCTACCCCGAATTCATCGTTGTCCAGGTTAACCATAATGGTGTCGATGATCCGTTGCAGAAGGGCCTGGTCCAGTGGGTTGCTGGTAATGTTTTCGGGAATAATAGCCCCGCTGGCCTGGTATTTCTGAATCAGTAATCGCCGGTTTTCGATTAGTTTTTCGATGCGTACGGCCAGCAGCTGAGGGTGAAAAGGTTTGGCAATGTAATCATCGGCACCAGCGTTGAGCCCGATCAGTGTGCTTTCGACTGCCGTCCGGGCGGTAAGCAGCACTAGAGGAATATGGCTGGTAATCACATCCGTTTTAAGCCGTCGGCAGAACGTTACCCCATCCATAACGGGCATGGCAACGTCGCAAATGATCACGTCCGGCTCGTGTCGCTGAATCAGCCGAAGGGCTTCTTGCCCATTCTCCGCTTTTCGGATGGTGTACTGCGTCTGAAAAGTCAGTTCGAGATAATTTAGTACCTCAACATTATCATCGACCAGCAGCAGGCTGGCCTTTGCGGCCCCATCGGTTGTCGAGAAGGATTTTATGGGAGCGTGTTCATGAATTGGCAACGCTGGTAGTGAAACCAGTTCACTACGGATGGCCGCTGTGTCTGTTGCGGGCAGCACGGGCAGCAACACTGTAAAACGGGTAAATTCGCCGGGTTCGCTCTGCACCGAAATCTGTCCTCTGTGCAGCTCAACGAGACTTTTAGCCAGCGACAGCCCGACGCCCGTTCCTCCCTTGATGGTTTCGGACTGAAAAAAACGTTCGAATAAGTGGGCCTGTTCTTCTCTGGAAATGCCTTTCCCGTTGTCCTCCACCTTGATGCATATCCAGTCGTCGGTAGCTTCCCCGTTCTGACATAAAGCTAGGGTCAACTGCACAGAGCCGCCCGAAGGGGTGAACTTGAAGGCATTGATGAGCAGATTACTCAACACTTTATCCAGCTTATTGGCATCAATAGGTACATAAAGCGGCAGCGGTTCCATCTCCAGCCGAAAGTCTATACCCTTTTGTTCGGCCAGCCCGGTGAAGTTGTCGGCGATGTCCCGGACGAAGCTGCTCAGGTCGATTCGCTCCAGTTGCAGGCGAAGCTTTCCCTGCTCCATTTTTTGAAACGTCATCAATTCATCGATCAACTGTAACAGCTTCCGGGTGTTACGCTGTACGTATTCGATCTTTTGCCGAACGCCCCCCTGCACCTCTTTTGCCAGTATCAACTCTTCAACGGGGCCGCTGATCAGGGAAAGGGGCGTTCGCAACTCATGCGATATATCAGTAAAGAATTGCAGTTTCAGCTTGTGTAAACGGTCCTGCTGTTCCTTTTCCCGCTGCGCGAACATCAGTTGCTGCCGCTGGCGGGATTGGGCTAACAGATGACGAATAACACTCACCAGCAGGAGACCCGTGAAGAAGAGATAGCCCGCTACTGCCGGTCTGCTTTTCCAGGGTGCCGGTAAAACGCTGATGGCCAGCACAACAGGTTTTGGGTTCCACTGCCCTAGATAATTGGCAGACTTAACCAGAAGCCGGTATGAGCCGGGGTCCAGATTGGTGTACGTAGCCGTCCGGTTCTGGGCATCGGCATGTATCCAGTCTTTGTCGAACCCTTCCAGCTTAAACGCATAGGTATTGGCGGCCGGATTGGAAAAGTGCAGGGCGCTGAAACCAACCGAAAAAACGTTGTTCAAGTGATTTAGCGTAATGGACGATGTATGCTGAATACCCTGCCTCAGCAGGGTGTCTTTGTTGACGACCTGCCCGATCAACACCGGCTTGTTCAGGATTTTCAACTCCGTCAACGCTACGGCGGGCAGGCTCGACACCGGGTGAATAGCCTTTGGATCGAAGATAACAAACCCGTCGGAAGTGCCGAAAAGCAGCTTATCGTTGGTCAACTGACTACAGCCGTTATAGCTGAAACTACTGCCACGGAGGTAGATCTGGAACTGCTCGTGCTGCGTATCGAAACGGGCCAGCCCTTTGCTGGTGCCAACCCATAAATTCCCCTGTTTGTCGGCTAGTAAACTGTTGACCGCCAGTGCTGGTAGTCCGTCATTCTCTTCGTAGGACTTGATGGTATACGCCTGATTCGGGCCTAGGGCAATTCGGTTAAGGCCGCCTTCGGTACCGACCCAAAGCACATTTTTCGGGTATTCCAGCATCGTAAAAATCGTATTGCCAAGCAGTGCTTGCCCCCGTCCGTAGTGGATTACCCGCTGAGATAAGCCGGTTTGTGGATCGAAGCAATACAGCCCGCTGCTTTCGTACCCAACCCAGATTTTGCCGGTATGATCCTGATACAGGGCGCGAATAAAATCGCTGCCTTTCGGCTGAGTCAACATCCGGCTGGCTTTACCATCCGGACTAATGCGATACAACCCGTCGTAGGTGCCAATCCATATATTCTTCCGATTGTCGGTCAGGAAGGCGTAGGTGGCCAGCCCGCTGACAGGTGCTAGGGGGCGAGTGAGGTTGTTTGTCGGCAACTGTATGGCTCCCCCCAGCGTACCCACCCACAAGCCTCCATCGGCAGCTGGGTAAAGCACCCGATGCGCATTTAAAAAAGATTCGGTTGAGCCAAATTTGATGTGATATGTACTGTTCGTTTGCGTATCGTACGTATATAACCCTGATTTGACCGTACCAAACCAAAGCGTTTTGCCAGTAGCCGAATAAATACTTCTGACCTGATCCTGAGCATGTTGATTGTAAAATGTATAGTACGTAAAGGGTAGTAGCTCCAGGTCGGTTTTATTGAGCCCGTCTTCCGTACCGCACCAGAGTACATTGGTCTTATCGATCAGAATTTTATAGACTGTGTTATTACTCAGACTTTGGCCATTCGTGAGGTTGTGCCGAAAATAGTGGAGCTGCGGACGCCCGGACTCCATGTGCTCAAGCCGGGCAACGCCGTTGTTCGTGGCTAGCCAGATTGTGCCGCTATCCGACTGACAGAGGTCGTAAATCTGATTATCCTGGTGTTCCTTAATACCGGCCACGAACGATTTCATGGGTTCGATGGGACCATAATCGCCGGTTTTGGCCCGGAATGGCAGTCGGAAAAGCCCATCCATGAAAGTGCCGATGTACAGATCATGATTTACCTCAAGCATGGAAGAAAAACGGTCGCCGAATGGATTGGCCCGCACCGCCAAAAGAAAGCGTTTGAATGTGTTCGTCCGAACATTGTATTTCACAGGTCCTTCCTGGGTGGCCATCCACATAAAGTCCCCTTCGGCGCGGAGCAGTTTGGTGATGCGGGTGTTTAAGGGGTGGGTGGCGAAGCGTTTGAACGTCTGGGTAACCGGGTCAAAAACGGTCAGTCCGTTGGGTGTACCAATCCATAGTTTACCCCGGCTGTCAAATACCAGACTGTTGATTTGATTACAGAGCAGGGAGTTTGTTTTGCCGGGGTCGTTCTGGTAGTTTGTAAAGGTATTCAGGCGTGGATCGAACCGGCTGAGACCTTCCTTTGTACCAACCCAGATGGCGTGATCGGCCGCTTCGCAAATAACTTTTATCCAGTTACCAACCAGGCTATTGACGCCGTCTTTATGTACGTAAGGGGTAAATGAATAGCCGTCAAACCGGGCGAGTCCATTCATGGTTCCTACCCACAGAAACCCTTTACTATCCTGAAAAAGCGCCCGACTTCGATCGTCGGGGAGGCCGTTGCGGCTGCTGTACTTTTCAAAAATCAGGTCTGTGCTAACGACATCGTGCGTTCGGATTCGGCTTTGGCCAATCGCGTAAGAGAAAGGCAGCAGCAACAACAAGATAAACGTACGCATGCCTGTTTCCATGATGGTCCATTTCTATCGTAGAATAATCCCAAAAGGCACTTTCTCCTTTTCTTTAACCTAGCCTGTCTCCCATTTCTTTTAGGCAGGCAAGAACAAAATCCGTTGAGCATAGTCTGCAGCCCGGCGTATTACAGCCAGAATACCTGAGGTTACTATCGTGTCAACATCAGAATTAAGACCGGAAGAGGTAAAGCTTGAAAAAGCAGGATGAAAGGCGTGCCGCCGGGTACTAGTAAACTTGCGAAACAAGGTAGTCACATTTAGAAATAATTGCCCAGTTAACGTATTGCAGGTTGGCGTACCGGTTTTACATTTGATCAATATTACCCTCCCAACCAATTAGTTCGTAATGATGACGATCAATAGGTTGTGAAAAAAGGGCTACTTATTCCATTCGCTTCGTACTCCCTTCAAGCTACAAAGCGATCTCATTCGACTCATCTTGGAAACATTTTCTACTAATAATAACTATCGTTTTTTACAGGGAGGTGGTGAAATGGGTGAACTCACCCGCAACTACGATTGGTCGAAGACCTCCCTGGGAACACCCGATCAGTGGCCCAAAAGCCTGCATACCCTAGTCAATATGATGCTCAGTTCCCGCTTTCCGATGCTCATCTTCTGGGGGCCGGATCTGATCACTTTTTATAACGATGCGTTTCGGCCAAGTCTGGGATTTTCCGGTAAGCATCCTTCATCCCTGGGGCAAAACGGAGAGCAAAGCTGGTCCGAGTCCTGGCCGGTTATCGGCCCCATGATCTATAGCATTATGGCGGGCGGAGAAGCCGTCTGGTTTGAAGACCAGAAACTACCCCTTTACCGGGACGGCCGGATGGATTTCGCCTACTGGACATACAGCTTCAGCCCACTTATTGATGATACCGGTGCTGTCAACGGTGTACTGGTAACCTGTTCGGAAACAACCAAAGCTGTTCTGGCGCGCCAACAGTCCGAAGAAACCCGGCAACAAATGATCGCTTTTTTTGAACAGTCTTCGGTTGGTATTGCAATGATCAGCGCACAGAATCTGACTTTTCAGATGGCCAATCCGTTTTATGGGTATCTGGTAGGCCGTACGCCCGATCAGCTCATTGGTAAACCCTTACTGGTGGCTCTGCCCGAACTGGCTGGGCAAGGGTTTGACAACCTGCTGGAACAGGTCATCATGACCGGTATGCCTTATGTTGCCAGAGAAGTGGCTGTTGACATTGTTCGGAACAACCAGTTGGAGACCATTTACGTAGACCTGACCTACCAGCCGCACCAGGAAGCCAACAACATAATTCCGGCTATTCTGGTAGTTGCCACGGATGTAACCCAGCAGGTGTTGAGTCGGCAAGAGATCAAAGAAAGTGAGAACCGCTTCAGAACCCTCATTGAGGAGGCTCCCGTGGCGACCTGCCTGTTTGTAGGGCGCGAGATGCGCGTTGCGGTGGCCAATGAAATGATGCTTACCTTTTGGGGGAAAGATAAATCGGTGCTGGGCAAACCCCTGGCAGAAGCCGTGCCCGAGCTAAACGGGCAACCCTTTCTGATTATTCTGGATGAGGTCTTTACCACGGGGCAGACCTATACGGCCAAAAACTCCCGAGCCGAACTGCTGGTAGATGGTGTACTGGGCACCTACTATTTCGACTTTACCTATAAACCCCTACGGGATGCTGCCGGTGTCGTTTATGCCATCATGGACATGGCCGTGGACGTAACCCAGCAGGTAATCGCCCAGCAGCAACTGGTGGCCAGCGAAGCCCGGCTGCGCTCGGTCATTGCCACGGCACCCGCCGGTATGGGTTTATTCGTAGGCCGGGATCTGATCGTGGAACTACCCAATCAGACCTTCATCGACATCGTCGGCAAAGGTCCCGACATTACCGGGAAGCCTCTGCGGGAAGTGATGCCCGAACTACTCACCGAAAATCAGCCGTTTCTGCAAATTCTGGATGATGTATACACCACGGGGCAGATGTTCCAGAGCTACGGATCGCGGGTAGATATTGTACAGAATGGGGTGATGACCCATAACTACTATAACATCACCTATACTCCCCTACGGGATGAGCAGGGGCAGGTGTTTGCTATTTTAGACATCGCCATTGACGTCACCGAAGAAATTAAAGGCCGTCAGAAATTACAGCAGGCCGAAGAAGCCTTACGGGGCGCTATGGAACTGGCCGACATCGGAACCTGGGAATTAGACGTACCCACGAACCTGATCACGTACTCCGAAAACCTTAAACAGCTCTTTGAATTTACCGAAGATAGTCTGCCCGCCGTCCTGATGAATGAGGTCATCCATGAATCCGATCAGGGCCGGATTCAGCTTGCCCTGACGCAGGTTTTCACATTCGGTTCAGGAGGCTTACTGGATCAGGAATACACCATCGTGACCAGTCGAACAGGTCGACACCGGATTGTCCGGGTGCAGGCACGTATGTATTTTGATGACTATCAGCAACCGGCCAAGCTGGTGGGTACCATGCGGGATATTACTGAAGAACGGCAGCAGCAGCTTGCCCTGGAGCAGTTGGTTCAGCAGCGCACGGAAGAATTGGCAGCCGCCATTGAAGCACTGGAGTCGACAAACCAGATTCTGGCGTCGAAGAATGAGGAATATGTTGTGATCAATGAGGAGCTGGAAGAAGCCAACCGGCAGCTGAATCGGTCCAACGACAACCTCCAGCAGTTTGCTTACGTGGCTTCGCACGATTTGCAGGAGCCGTTGCGCAAAATTCAGTCGTTCGGCAACCTGCTGCAAAATCAATACGCCGATCAGCTTGGGGAGGGAGGTGCCTATCTGGAACGGATGCAATCCGCAGCCAGCCGTATGTCCACCCTGATCCGGGATTTGCTGAGCTATTCGAGGATTTCGGTCCAACAGGACCGGCGGCAGCTGGTTTCCCTTTCCACCGTTGTCCAGACCGTGCTCACCGACCTGGAGCTGGTGATTGCGGAAACGGGGGCCGAGGTTACCCTCGGGGAACTGCCGGAAGTGCTGGGCGATCCATTACAGTTGGGCCAGCTCTTCCAAAACCTACTGACTAATGCCCTCAAGTTTAGCCGCATGGCGCGGCCCGGCGCGACCAACGGATCCAAGCCGCCAGTGCCCGTAATTCGCGTTGATGCGCGAACGCTGCTGGCTCGGGACGTCCCCACTTTGGTGGTATCCAATCGTTCGGCTCCTCTTTATCATCAGATTGACGTAATCGACAACGGCATTGGCTTTGAGCAAAAGTATGCCGACCGCATTTTTCAGGTTTTTCAGCGGCTACACGGCATGAACGAGTATGCCGGAACGGGTATTGGCCTGGCCATCTGCGAAAAAGTAGTGACCAATCATGGGGGTGCTATCCGGGCCAGCAGTCAACCCGGTCGGGGAGCAACCTTTAGCGTATACCTCCCCGGTTGAGCAACGCCCATCGGCCAAACGACGTTTTACTGCCTCTCCGGTTATAATCCGCTTCTTTTACCGAAGAATCGTCGATTTGTACCGCTCTCATCGACCTGCCCAGGCTTAGGTTTGTACCAGTAAACCAAGTAAGAGTTAGCGCTCTAATTTATCAAACTAACGCTTACCAGGACTCTGCGGAAGTTACCCCTGAGGCTGCCCGCAAGGTGGCTGCCTTCAGAAACCAGTACCCTGATAACCAGGCTTTTTCTTGATTTCAGCAGTATGGTAAACGGCAACGGTCAGTCTGGCAGACAGATGTCAGATGTCCAGTTAATATCGGCCTATCAATCGAATATGATCTGGAATGGCGTCACCATAACCGACCATGGACGCGTTTTCGTTTGTTTTCCACGCCAGGCAGGAGAAGCAGGTCTGCGAGTCGGCGAAATCAGAGCCGATGGCAAGGTTGTTCCCTACCCCGATGAGGGCTGGAATACCCTTCCTACCGACCGAACGATCCGCCCAACGTTTGTCCGGGTCCGCTCCCTGCGGATTGGCCCCGACCATAATTTATGGGTTGTGGACACGGGTTATCCGCAAGCGGGGCCTGAGCCAGTGACCAGGGGTGCCAAAGTGATCGTTATTGAGGTCGAAACGAATCAGGTGATACGGATTATTCCACTGGATGATGTGGTAAACGTCAACAGCTTGGTCGACGATGTTCGTATTACTCCGTCGCATATTTACCTGACCGATGCCGGAGCACCCGCGCTGGTCGTGCTCGACCGGCAATCGGGTCGGGGACGCCGGATTCTGGAGAACGACGATTCGGTAACGGACATGCGGCCTATTCTGGCTGAAGGGCAGATAATGCGTTACCCGAATGGCGAGGAAGTGTGCATTCATGCCGACCAATTGGAAGTGTCGCCTGACGGAAAATACCTTTATTTTCAACCGGCATCGGGGCTGATGAGCCGTATTGACACCTTTTTCCTGAACGATACCACTTTGTCTCCCGGCGAGGTAGCGAAACAGGTGCAACTCTTTGTCGACACTCCGGGAACGGGCGGGACCACGATCGATGCCGACGGCAACATCTACCTGTCGGATATCAATCAGTTGCGGATTCTAAAGATTACGCCCGCCGGGAAAACCTCAACGCTCGTTGCGGACTCCCGGCTCGTCTGGGTAGGATCGATGTGGATCGATCAGGCTGGATTTCTGTGGCTTCCGGCGGGGCAACTTAACCGGACGGCCACTTTCCAGCAGGGAAAATCGGCCGTCGTTTATCCTGTACATCTCTATAAACTTCAGATCGGGGCAACACCCGTTCGTAACTAATCAACTCCCAAACAGCTATGGAAAACCGCATCTTAGGCCTGCACCACATTACCGCCATCGCCAATAACGCCCAGCGCAATTACGATTTTTATACCCACGTGCTGGGACTTCGGATGGTAAAAAAGACCGTTAACTTCGACGACCCCAGCACCTATCATTTTTATTACGGTAATGAAACGGGAACACCCGGCACCATCCTCACCTTTTTTCCCTGGGAAGGCATCGGGCAAGGCAGAACCGGCGTGGGCATGGCCACCGAAATTGGTTATTCAGTACCGGCCGGAAGCCTGGACAACTGGGCGGGCCGGTTCCGGGAAATGGGCGTGTCGATGGGCGAACAGGCGGAGCGGTTCGGCGAAACGTATCTTCCTTTCACCGACCCCGACGGACTGGCTATTGCCCTCATCCAGCACCCCGACGACCGGCCGGTCTGGGAAACCGCCGATCTGAAAGAGGACATCGCCACCAGAGGCTTTCACAGCGTTACGCTCACCCTGAAATCCATTGACGCTACCGCCAGGGTGCTGACCGATATTTTTGGTTACAGTGCGCAGGGGCAGGAGGGCAATCGCTACCGGTTCGTAACCGATTCGACCCCCACCGCATCCATTGTCGACTTGCTGGAAGAGCCGACAGGAACCCGCGGACACAATGCCGCCGGAACCAATCACCACGTAGCGTTTAGGGTGGCAAATGATACCATTCAGATGGAATTCCGGGAGAAGATTCTGAGCAATGGCTTACAGATAACTCCGAAAATAGACCGCGATTATTTCTTTTCGCTTTACTTCCGCGAACCGGGTGGCGTTCTGTTTGAGATTGCCACCGACAACCCCGGCTTTACGGTCGATGAGCCGCTGGCCGAACTGGGCACGGGTCTCCAGCTTCCCAAACAATACCAGGTATCCAGAGACAAAATTGAAAAATCCTTACCCGTGCTACACTAGTCTTCGCAAACCAGCACGGCCAACCTCCATTTCCTCATTCACTATACGTTTACGGCATTTATGAAAACGAACATTGGTATCTCACCCGAAAATCGGGAAGTCGTCGCCCATCAGCTGGCCACCTTACTGGCCGATGAATTTGTTCTCTACACCAAAACCCTCAACGCCCACTGGAATCTGGAAGGCATCGACTTTCACTCCGTACACCTTTATTTTGAGGACCTGTACAACCAGTCGGCCGAGCTTGTCGATGACATTGCCGAGCGCATCCGTCAGTTGGGTCACTACGCCCCGGCTACGCTAAAAAACTTCCTCCAACTTACCCACCTGACCGAGCAGGATGAAGATGGCAACGACAGCCGGAGCCTGATCAGAAAGCTCCTGGCCGACCACGAAAGCATCATTGAGTTTATCCGGGGTACGATTGATGAGTTCGCCGATGCCCATAAGGATGCCGGTACAAGCGATTTTGTTACCGGCCTGATGGAAAAACACGAAAAAACAGCCTGGATGCTACGGGCACACCTTAAGTAGCTGATGGTTGATGGTTGATGGTTGATGGTTGATGGTTGATGGTTGATGGTTGATGGTTGATGGTTGATGGTTGATGGTTGATGGTTGATGAAAAAAAACAGGCCATCTCTGGTTTATATACTCACTAACGAGCAACTTAATGACCAATAACCATTAACCATTAACTAACTTTCGGGTAAAACGGAAGGGTGGGTTATGCGGCTAGCTCAGATGAATTTTACCGGAAAACGACCGTTGGGAAAGCGGGTATTTTGTAGCTGTAAACGGGTTGTCCTGGTTTGCCTGATAGCCCTCCAAACGACGGCAACTACCGGGCAAAACATAAACCGACAACTGGTCAACCGACTACTGGTTCAGTTACAGAAAAGCAAACCAGACGCCACCAGACTGCCTCTCCTGCTCGAACTGGGCAAGTTCCACATTTACAAACCGGGAGAATCTAAAATCGACCTGGACAGTGGACGAACCTACCTGAAGGAAGCTAAAAAGCTAAGTGATTCACTCAATTTATTGACATGGCAGCATGAAGTCGAAAGTATGCTGGTGATTGCCAATATGGAAGGGGGCAATCCAGAATCTGGACGTTCTCAGTTTTCGGCGCTGATAAGCGATTGCCAGCGTACGGGCGACAAAGAAGGAGAAGCAATTGCCCGGTTCAGGCTAGGGATCTGGCTCAGAAACGTTGACCCTGATTATACTAATGTATTTGCCAACTTCCGTCAGGCCGCTGCAATTTACAAGGCCGTACACAAGTCGGAGCAGGAAATTACGTCCCTCAAAGAAATTGCCGTCACGCATTTGTATCAGGGCGACCTAGCCATTGCCGAAACGGAACTGCTGAACGTACTGAACCGCTACAAAGCCATTCATTACCCCAAGCTACACTACACCTACAACTTACTCTCCACCATTGGCCGGTTAAAAGGCGACTTTAACAAAGGACTGCTGTATGGCATGCTGTGCCTGGAAAGTATGAACAAAACGGCGGATACAACGTCGGCAGCGGCTTTTTACGGTGATTTGGCCCGGATTTATGTCGAGATCGGCAACCATCAAAAAGGAATCGAGTGGTACAAAAAGTCATTGGCAGCCTGGCGGCAAGAACGGCTCCCTAACTTTGCCATGTACTATGCAGCGGGTGTGCTGGCCAAAGATCTTATCGACCAGAAAAAACCGCAGGATGCCCTTCGACTTATTCAACAGCTCGTCAAGGAAATTCCGACCAACACCATCATTCAGAAAGCCTGCGTTGCCCGAAATTTAGCCTATTGCTACGATGCGTTAAAGAACTATCCGCTGGCCGAGCGGTATTATGAAGAGACGCTGGGCTGGTATGCAAAGAACAAGATTTTCGAAGCCTCTCAACAGGCTCATCAGGATATTGGGATATTCTATTTCAACCGAAAACAATTCAAAAAAGCGGATTATCACTTACACAAAGCCTTAAGTTTTCTTCCTCAGAAAAATGCGCTGTCAACAGTCAGGGATGTGCATTTAATGCTCTTTAAGGTTGATTCGGCACAGGGAAATTACCTGTCGGCGATAACACATTATCGTTTGCACAAAGCATTAAATGACTCCCTGTTCAACGAAACCAAAAGTAAGCAGATCTCCAGTCTTCAAATCCAGTACGATACCCAGAAGAAAGAACAGAATATTACCTTGCTCACCAAGCAGAGCCGGTTACAGCAGAGTGAACTCGAACATGCCCAGACAACCCGCAACGGTATTATTGCCGGGGCTATTCTGCTGGCGGGTTTACTGGGGGTAAGCTATAACCGGTACCGGCTCAAACAGCGAAGCAACCAACTACTCGAAGCCAAACAGATTGAGATCAACCAGAAAAACCAGTCGCTGGAACAGGTACTGGGCGAAAAAGAAGAACTGCTGGCGGAGAAAGAGTGGATGCTTAAGGAGATTCACCACCGGGTCAAAAATAACCTACAGGTTATCAGCAGCCTGCTGAACGCACAGTCCGACTTTTTGCACAATTCAACGGCGCTGGCAGCCATTCGGGAGAGTCAGAACCGGGTGCATGCCATGGCTCTGATCCATCAGAAGTTATACCAGTCCAAAAATATGGCTCAGGTCGATATGGCCGACTATATTCGTGATATTGTCGACTACCTCATCGACTCCTTCGACCGGCAGCATTCCATCCGGGGAAATGTGGCGGTTTCGGTGGTTCCTCTGGACGTAACGCTGGCCACCCCCCTCGGATTGATCATCAACGAGGCCGTTACCAACTCATTGAAGTATGCCTTTCCAGCCGGCGCCTACCCTCCCCATAGCCCCGGAACCCTGACCATTAGCCTTACACCCGTAGATCAGCTGTCTTGCCTGCTGACCATCAGCGACGACGGCATTGGCTTCCCCTCAGATTTTGACGTGAACAAAAGCAACACATTGGGGCTAACCATGATCAAAGGACTTAGCCGGCAGATTGGTGGGCAGCTACGCATTGACGGGCACCACGGCGTTCAAATCCGTCTACAATTCGGCACTATCAAAAAAGCAGCACGAACGGTATGGTCATCAACGTAGTCGACCGCCCCGATCAGGAACCCGGCTGCTGGTAGGCACTAATATTCAATTTCTTCATCCGGGCCTCTAACGTGGTAGGCTTGATATTAAGCAGTTCGGCGGCTCCGCCGTTACCCCGAATACGATTTCCCGATTTTGCCAGAGCTGCCAGTATAGCCAGCCGCATGGCATCGTCAATGGATTTTACCTCTTCGGAAGACTGTACCACAAATGATGGAAAACTAGTAGTGGCCGCCCGCAAAGGCTCAGCCAGCGTCAGGGTGGCGCTTTGCGAGAGAATAGCCGACCGCTCCAGCACGTGCTCCAACTCCCGGATATTGCCTGGCCAGGAATACTGGAGAAGTTGCTGAAGCGACGCGTTGGCTATGTTGATGATGGGCTTGCCCAACTTTTTACTGATCTTCTGCAAAAAGTGCATTGTCAGCGGCAAAATATCTTCCTGCCGCTCGCGCAGGGGCGGCACCACAATGGGGAACACGTTGAGCCGGTAATACAAATCGGAGCGGAACCGACCGGCGGCTACTTCCTGCTGTAAGTTTCGGTTGGTAGCCGCAATGATGCGGGTATTGATCAGGATAACACCTTTACCACCCACCCGTTCAATCTCCTTCTCCTGAATAGCCCGTAGCAGTTTGGCCTGTAATTCGAGAGGCAGTTCACCGATCTCGTCCAGAAAGAGCGTTCCCCCGTTGGCCAGTTCAAACTTACCAATTCGTTTTTCGGTAGCGCCCGTAAAGCTGCCCCGTTCATGACCAAACAGTTCAGACTCGATAAGTTGGGCGGGTAAAGCTGCACAGTTTATTTTCACGACGGGCCGGTCACGACGAGCCGACAGACTATGCACCGCACGGGCAATGAGTTCCTTACCCGTTCCGGTTTCGCCCATGATCAGGACGGTATAATCAGTAGGGGCTACCTGCCCGATGGCGTTAAACACGGTTTGCAGGGACGAACTCGTGCCAATGATCTCTTCAAAATTATGGCTGGTTTTAATTTCTTCGGTCAGGTACGTTTTTTCCTGCTCAAGGTGCTCGCTCAATACCTTTATTTGTTCGTAGGCCGACAGGTTTTCCAACGCCAAGGCAAGTTCGATGCTAATGTCCTGTAGCGTACACAAGTCCTTGGGCGTAAAGGCATACGCGGCTTTACTGGCCAGAATCAAGGCGGCTATTGGCTTCCCTTTGCTAAAGATCGGCACATACATCGACGACTTTAAGCCCAGCGCTTCGGCATAAAACCGGCTCACCGCACTACGTTGCTGTATATCAGCAAATTGCTGACCTACGTTGATGGCGGGTTCAACGAGCCAAGTTTCCATATCGGCCAAGCCCTGTTTCCAGCTTGCCTGGTCAGCAAGGGGTTGAGGAACAACGTCTTTTTCTGTGATGGCGACAAAAACACCACCCTGTTTTTGCACGGCCATATCGATGGTAGCGGATTCCAGCAGTCGCCCAATCCGGTAAACAGCCAGCAGGTCGAATGGCATCAACTCATTGATGACAGCCGCTACCTGCGGAATAATCGCGTTGCTGTCTTTGCCGTTCTGAAACGCATTAACAATGGCTAGTTCCGTCGTTTTGGTTTGTCGGCGGGCTTCAATTTCTTCGTAGGCCAGTAAATTATCCAGCGCCAGGGCAATTTGCGGGGCGATCAGGCTAACGGCCTGGTAATCTTTCTGCGTAAACCCATCGGCCCGGATACTGGACAGAATGATGGTTGTAAAGGACTTTCGCTTCAACTGGATCGGAAAAAGCACCAGTGAACGAACCCCGAAATTATCCCGGCAGGAGCGGGCGGTTATATACCGTTCACACAGTTGATCGAAGGCGTCGCCCGTGAAAACGCCCTGCTCCTCCCCCAGCCGATCCGGCGCTTCGCGGTCCAGTTTCTGAATCAATCCCTCTTCTACTTCACCCCGAAGCAGCATGGCCAGATTTACCCGTTCAAACGTATTTACGTCGGTTTTCGCCAGCATCAGCCAGTAAAACGACACTTCGTCGGGCAGGCCGATCCGCAGATTCAGAAAGGAAAAGGGGACTAACTTATTGATCTGATCGGCGATAGCCCGACAAAGCTGGTCGCGGTCCTGAATGGTAACAATGGCATTGTTGACGGCCATCTGTACAGCTTGCTGCTGCCTTAGTCGAGCCTCTTCGCTGTGTGCATGACGGTAACGGGCAATTTCCAGCGTTGTCAGCACGTCTTTCTCCCGGAAGGGCTTGTTCAGAAAGCCAAACGGCTGGGTTACTTTGGCCACTTCCAGAATGCTGTCGGTAAGGTTAGCCGATAGAAAGACAAACGGAATAGGCACTGTTTGCCCATTGAGCCAGTTGGCCAAATCAATCCCGGTTTGGTCGTCGTTCAGAAAAATATCCAGCAAAACAATGTCTGGTGTTTGCTGAGTCACCATAGCCTTTGCTTCCGCTACCGATGCCGCCGTACCAACAACCTGATATCCTGCCTTTTGTAGCATCCGGCTGAGGTCATTCGCGATCAAAAACTCATCCTCCACAATGAGTAATTTGGGTAACGGGATAAACTCGCTGGGCAGTACCATTCGATTCGTTGAGTTAATGAATAGTAAAGGTACAAGGTAATACGCACTCCAATTCATCTCTCCAATATATTGGAGGTCCAAAATAATAGAGGATTATTCAGCTATTGCAATATATGTTAAATATACTGAAAGCCAATAGTTTATACCTAACCCATACGCTTTTCAACTCATTTTAAAGACTTGGCACTTGATTGGCAGAATCGTTTGCATTGGCTGAGTGGATGGCCACTAAACACTTCTTCTGATGAAACGCAATATTCAGCACGACCCCTTATCGCTTCAACAAGTTGAAACAAGTCACTGGTCTTATCCCGTTCATACCCACAATCATTACGAGTTGATTCTGATTCGCAGTGGCAGTGGTCATCACCTTATCAATGGCAATCGATTCGCCTACCAGGCTGGTGATGCATTCTTTTTAGGCCCTCTGGACTATCACTCATTTGTGATCAATAAAAAAACCTGCTTCTGCTTTCTGTCCTTCACTGATCTGTACCTGGCGAACCTGTCGTCGTTGGGCACGAATTCCTGGCCGCAGATTCGTGAACATGGTCTGATTAAACACCAGCCTCTGGTGGGCAGCCTGGTTACGGATAGTCTGGAACAACAAAATTTACAGGCGTTGTTCCGCATTATTCTGGCCGAACATTACGCGCATCAGTCTCCATTAGCCAATCCCGTTGTTGAGTCGCTGATGAAAACGATCCTGAGCATCGTAGACCGCCAACTATCGCATTACCAGACGGGTGCAGGCGCTTTATCCTGTACAGCTTCGTCACTTCGACAGCGGATTGGCACCTATGTACACCGGTACATTACAGAACCGGACTACCTGCGTCTGGAAAAGATGGCCGATGTCTTTAATTATTCGCAGCGGCATCTGGGCGCGCTGTTTAAACAGCAGACCGGCGAATCCATTCAGCAGTACATTATCCGGTATAGGCTTCAACTGGTCGAGACAAGGCTCAGGCTGAGTACACTAACCGTTTCGCAGATAGCAGACGAATTTGGATTTACGGACGTATGCCACCTGAATAAACTGTTCAAACGCTATTACCGGCAAACGCCCACCGGTTACCGACGCGAGCTTTCAGCCAGTCTTCCCGCAATGCCCGGCTTACCGGCGGGTTTCACCACGATGTTGAACGCCAGCGAAAACTCATTTTTGATCGCATAATCGCCCAGGCCTGAGAAGAAACTGGTTGAGTTGTACCGAATGGCAAACTGCGTTCGGTCAATAACGGCTTTGCCTTTAATGCGTAGTCCGTCACCTTCTGTGCTGATGACAACCGGAAACGTAACCGGCCGGGTAACACCCCGAATCATTAACTGGCCGGTTACGACCTGACCTGATAAGCTGGTCAGCAGAAACGTTGCGGTTGGATAGCGGGTAATATCGAAGAAATCTTCACCGCGCAAATGCGCCTGGAGTTTGGCATCTTCATGCCGAAGGGTGCTCATATCTATACTAAGTCGGCCACTGGTTATTTGTTTGCCTGCAACAGCAAACTGCCCCTTACTCACCTGAATCGTACCTGAGGGGGCCCAGGAGCCAAGCTCCGCGTAACCCGTCCAGTTGAGCTGGCTGGCGCTGGCATCGACGGTAAACTGAGACTGCGCTACAGCTGATGAAACAAGAGCAAATGTGAAAAAGAAACTAATGAGAAGCGTTTTCATGATAGATCCTGATTTAAAGTTGATGGAGTTGATGATTAGTTAGCGTTGGGTTTTCCTTCCGTTTCGATCAGCCCGTAGCCTTTATAGAGTTTGCCGGAACGGTCTTTGGCAATGACGTACCAGAGCGCATCGCCCCCGTAAGCCTGCTTGCCATACCGCCAGTTTTTGGGATATGTATACGTCTGGCCACGCTGGAGTTTTCCCTGAGGGCAGACAAACGTGTCGGCAAACTCGTCAGGATTGTACCGCATATTGGGATGCCAGCCAGTTGAGTCGTACCAGATAAAACTACCGGCTTCAACCAGTTCCAGATCGCTCACTTCGGCGCGGACCATTGTGGAGTGTTTCCAGTAATACATGTCGCCTTCCAGTACCGGTACGCAGGGATTGTTGGTATGCCAGAGCGTCAGGCCAACGGGCAGCAAACGCAGCTTGTCGGGTAATAAACGGGACTTGTTCGACCAGCCGTAGGGCTGTGGCTGAGACCGGGCAATCAGGCCAGTCAGGCAGAGGGTAAGGAGCAGGAATGTTCGCATCGTTGTGACGGGGTTAAGTCGTTGAACGATACAAAGGTGGGGTGGCAACCGGCCCCCATCGCCCCAATTCAGGATTGGGACGTCCCAACGGACGAATTGGGACTACGTTTGACCGGCATACTCACTGGGCGACTGCCCCGTATGCTCCTTGAAGATTCGGTTGAAGGTCGTTTTAGAATTAAAGCCCGATTCGAAGGCGATGCCCAGCAGGGTGAAGCGGGTCAGGTCGTCGGTACGGAGCCGCTGCTTCACTTCGCTGATGCGATAGGAATTGACAAAATTATTGAACGACTGGCCAATACCGGCATTGATAATGAGCGAAACGACTTTGGGATTAAGCCCCAGGTGGCGAGCCAGTTCGGTGAGCGTCAGGGTTGGATTAAGGTAGAGTTTATCGGTATCCATGGCCCGGCGAACCTGGTCAACCTGTTCAGGGCTAATCTGAACCTCACTTTTGGGCAGCAGTGGCAGACTGTCTGGTATGGCTTCATCCCTGAACTGCACATTGGCCAGGTTGGTCTGTTGCAGGCCGGCCGTACCGAGCATAATGAGCAGCAGGCCGAGCAGCCAGTACGAGTAGTCATACTGGAAGTACAAATTGAACCGATGGCGTAAAATCAGTTCGATAGCCCACTGACCACAAACCAGCGCAATGATGACCAGTAAGATGCGAAGCCACCGCAGAGTAAGCTGGCTCGTTTCGGAGAAGTTTTCCTGCACATAGCGGCTGTAGTTACGCAACAACCGCAGGGATAGCAGCAGGTAGATAAGCAGCGAGATCCACGTACCGTCGAACTCAATACTGTACGTGTATGGGTAATGGATGTTGTTCCAGAACCAGTTTCTGAACTCATAGGACTGTAACGTCAGGAACAGATAAAGACCTGCCTGAACAGCCACTGGCAGAAAATGCCACCAGTAACTTCGTTTAAACTGAAAAGCACTATTTGTGAGGCTATTTACGTAGATGTAAATCAGCGGCCCAAAGGCAAACGAATAGAAGATGGGCAGGAAATACAGATTGGCATTTTGCTGATAAATACCGGCTACCCGAAAAAAGCCATCAATCAGCCAGCAGGAAAGGGCAACCATCAAACAGGCCAGAAATCGATTTGCCTGCCGATTGTAGGCTGAAAACCAAAGCAGTCCCGCAGCAAAGAACCCTACGTTGATGATGAACAGCCCGACCAGTACATCAACTGAGAACTCAATTTTCACCTTTTTGCTGTTTAGATTCCGTCGATGATGTTATTGACAGAAAACTGGAAGTTACCTCCCGGCTTCATGTGCAATATACAGCAACAGAACGCAAAAAGAGAAATGTAGTGCCGCATCGACGGTCGGCACTACAACCAGCTAATACCGCTCGTTTCCCTCGTCTTCCTCTTCGGCGAGTTCGATGATCTGCTCGTCGATGTCGTCATCCGACATATCGGCATCGGTTTCATCATCGATGAACTCGTCGGGTTCGGCGTCGTTCGACAGTTCGTCTGTAGCGTGGCGGGCGGTGGCTGTATCGGTATATAAAAGCGTATCGGAAGCCTCTTCATCGCCCGGATTCATGATGTCTGGGTCGTTGTTCACACCAAGCCCGGCGTAAACGACAGCGTCGTCTTCTATATCGTTTTCGGGCATGTTGTTATGACGTGGCGACATACCTTCCAGTGGACCGCCCGAATTTTCATCGACGCGCTGTTGATCGGAGTTGTTTGTATTTTCCATAATGATCTAGTTACCGATGATGCTGGCCGGAGGTCTGCGTACCTTTTCGGCTCACCGGTATTACTCCCTAACTCCGAACGTTTAAAAGAGTTTTCGGTTATTTCCAAACCACCACTTTCTGAATCTGCACCGGGCGGTTATCGCTCTGGAGTCGTATCAGATACGTACCATCGGCCAGATTTCCCAGATCAAGGAGTGTCTCTGCGCTGGCTTTAACCAGTTGGGCAGGCACCACGGTCTGACCCGTTAAGGACACCAGTTCTACGCGTCCGTCGTAGTGCGGACGAACCGTAACATACCGGTTTGTTGGATTGGGAAATACCCAGGGGCTGGTCGATTCTTCAGTTACGCCTGTCACAACCACCTTTTGGGAAGTATTTTTGAGGTAGCGCAGGCCGCCCCCCGTTCCGCCGAGTATCAGGTCGGGAAGCTGGTCGCCGTCCAGGTCGGCGGCTGCGGCAATGAGTCCTTTGCCGGGTAAGCCGATTCCCGGCAGCGAATCGATCAGCGTAAATGCCTGAGTCGGCGTTTCCGGGAATTGATAGACTTTAACCGAGCCGTTATCGGCTGCGGCAATAAGTTCATTTTTCTGATCGCCGTTCAGGTCGGCCACCACCAGCGACCGGGCGCGGGCGTAGATGTAATCGTCCGTCGTGATCCCACCGAATGTCTGGTTCTGCAACTGAAAAACGGGTGCCGTGGCCGTACCGGCATTGCGGTAATACAGGATTGTACCCACGTTGTATCGGCTAATCAATAAGTCCGGTTTGTTGTCTTTATCGACATCCGTAACCGTCAGCAGATCGAGCGGGTACATCAGGTCGGGCGTGGGCCAACGGTTGGCACTGGCAAGGCTGTATTGTACGGGAGCCCCTTTGGAAGCGGTATTGATCAGCGCACGAATTTCTACGGCCTGTTTTCCTGTGGCGGTGACGATCAGGTCCATACTGCCATTGGCATCCACATCGGCAAAAGAAGGCACCACGTTTGTCAGCCCCAGCGACTGAATACCCAGGTAATCGGTTGTGACGAGCACAAAGGCCGGGTTTTGCGTCGTCCCTTTATTCTCGAACTGCCAGATGCCCCCCCGGTAGCCAGAGCCAACCCCTATCCCGCCGTACCCGACCAGTAAATCCATATCGCCGTCGCCATCCAGATCGGCCAGCGCGGGGGCCGTGCGTTCGCCCAGGTCCAGCATATCACTCTGCAGGAAATCTTTCTGAACAAGCTCGAAATTGGGCTTCTGCGTTGTCCCTGTGTTCCTGTAAAACCAGCCCGACGCCCGAAAATCGTAGACATTGCCGTCGTTGAAGTTCACATTGGGCGATGCCAGCAAATCTTTCTGCCCGTCGCCGTCGACATCCTCAAAAAAAGTGGCCGGAAAGGCCGGAAACAGAATGGGGTTCCGGGCCGGAAACAGGCTATCGTAACTCGTGAAGTTGGCACTTACACTATTTGGCCCGGTGTTTCGCAGGCGGGCAATGTTTTCACAACTCACAAAGCCGAACAGCAAGTCTTTCTTGCCATCGCCATCAGTATCGATCACCGTAAGGGTGTTGCCCGAATGAAGCGGTCTTGCCCCGCTGGGACTAGCCGGGCCAACTTTTCCTGTAACAGATGGAGCGGCCAGACGACCACCGGTGCCGGAGCCATCGTCGCAATTGATCCCAAATCTAAAGTCGTTACAAAACTCTTTTTGAAAATGCCCCCAGCACTGATTACCGGCACGGGCAAAGTCGAGCCCTCTAGTGCCGGTTCGTTCCATACTCATGTTTTGCTGGTAGGCAATAATGTTACCATCAGCATCGAAGGTGATGATGTCGATGTCGCCATCGTCGTCATAGTCCGTAATGGCGGGCAGATCGGACGCATTGACATAAAGGGGTATCTGAAAGCCACTGAAGCCAAGCGTTCGGAGCGGGTCGACTGCCAATTTGAACGACACCGTCCCGTTCTGCGATTCGTTATGCCATACACTAATGCCCTTTGAACTGTTGGTGAATATATCTTTCCGGCCGTCGAAGTCATAATCGACCAGCAGCATCCAGCTGTACATAACCGCCGGAAAAGCCAGTTCGTACTCGGGCGCGTACTGCCAGACCGTGCCGCTGCCGATGGGATTGTCGACGGCGATGAACGTGCTGACCTTACCGGTTGTCCGGTCGTAAACGGCCAGATCGTCGCGGGTGTCGCTATTCAGGCGAATGGTTGAATACTGCGTCGTATTCAGGCCACCCACCCACGGATTGAGCAGCGGGCGGTTGTTGACGCTAACAGTTGGACTCTGGTCGTATCGAAACGCGATCTTCCCACCCGACTGCGCGTGAGTGAGAAATGGAATTGCTAAAAAACAAAGCGTAAACAGCTTTTTCATCTAATTTTGACCTTTATCAATCACAACCGGCACTTCACTCAAAGAACGACAGGAGGAACCATTTATGTCTATCGGTATGCTATCAACCGAACAACTCTACCATAAATTTCAGGAATGCACCGGAGTTTCGACGGACACCCGCCGAATTACGCCCGACTGTTTGTTTGTAGCCCTGAAGGGCGACACTTTCGATGGCAACCAGTTTGCCGAACAGGCTCTGGCATCGGGGGCGCGCTACGCACTGGTAGACGATGCCGCCGTGGCCGAGCGCGACCGGGCCAGTGGTTCCAACCGCTGCCTGCTCGTGGCTGATGGCCTCACGGCACTCCAAGACCTGGCCCGCCATCATCGGCAAACCTTTACCTTCCCCGTTATCGGCCTGACGGGTTCCAACGGGAAAACGACGACCAAAGAACTGATTGCGGGCGTACTATCGAAAAAATACAACCTCTACGCCACAGCCGGGAACCTGAACAACCACATTGGCGTACCGCTTACGCTGCTGTCGTTAAATGAGCAGCACGAGCTGGCGATTATTGAAATGGGGGCTAACCACCAGAAAGAGATTGAGTTTCTGTGTTCCATTGCCCTGCCCACGCATGGCCTGATCACGAACATCGGCAAAGCCCATCTGGAAGGTTTCGGCGGCATCGAGGGCGTCCGGATAGGCAAGGGCGAACTGTATGACTACCTGGCACAGAACGCCAAAACGGTCTTCATCAACTCGCGCGACAAAACCCTGACGGCCATGTACCGCGAACGACTGAAGAGCATACGCTCCGAAACGACCTTCGCCGAAGCTATTTTTTATCCGGCTGCCAACCCGGACGAAGACCCGATTACCTTAATCAGTGAATCGCCGGTGGTTGTTTACAAAGACGCAGTCGGTAACGAAATCGCCACGCATTTGCCCGGCCGGTACAACTTCGACAATATGCTGGCGGCTCTGGCCATCGGCGATTATTTCGGGGTATCGCCCGAAGAGGCCAACCGCGCCATTGCGGATTACAACCCAACCAACAACCGCTCCCAGCATGTTGCGAAAGGTACCAATACGGTGCTGCTGGATGCGTATAACGCCAACCCCAGTTCCATGGCTGCGGCCATTCAGCAGTTTGCCGCTACGCCCGCCAAACGCAAAGCCGTTATTCTGGGCGATATGTACGAACTGGGCGACGAAAGTGAAGCCGAGCACGCAGCACTGGGCAAACTGATTGCTGAAAGCAACTTCGATCTGGTCATTCTGGCGGGAAAAGACATGCGTTTCGCTCTGGCTTATCTGCCGAAAGCGTATTACTTCCCGGATAAATTTTCGCTGCATAACTGGGTCATAGATAACCCTATGACAGATACCCATATTTTAATAAAAGGGTCGCGGGGCATGAGTTTAGAGTCGGTTGTGCCTTTTATATGAATCAGATGTTTCTGATCAGCCAATCCGGCAAATGCAAAAGCTCAACATTTCCAGTACTATGAAGATCAGTTTAATTATTTGCCTGCTTTTTATTGGCACCTGGGCAACGAAAAAAGTCTACTTTTTCGCAACAGACACCCCGTTTGAGGCAGAAATCCGGGCGTTTGAGACGATGGATCAGCAGTCTCCGCCCCCCCAGAATGCCATCGTTTTTACAGGAAGCTCGTCCATCCGGCTCTGGGAAAACCTGTCGACGTACTTCCCCGGCAAGCCAATACTTCAGCGTGGGTTTGGCGGTTCGGAGTTGAGCCAGGTGCTGCTCTATGCTGATCGGATCATTACCCCCTACCACCCCAAACAAGTTGTCATCTATGCGGGCGAGAACGACATTGCCACGGGTAAACAAACCGGTCGGCAAACCTTCGACCGGCTGGTTGCTTTATTCACGCACGTCCGGCAAGCGTTACCCGAGGCTACGTTTACGTTTATTTCCATAAAGTCCAGCCCGTCGCGTCGACAGTATTTCGCGGAGAACGACACCGCCAACCAGCTTATCAAAGACTATCTGGCCACGAAGGCAAATACCCAATTCGTGGATATTCGGCCGGTTATGCTTGGTAAAAATGGGCAACCTGAGCCTACTCTGTTCAAGCCGGATAGTCTGCATATGCTACCGGCTGGTTACGAGCGCTGGGGTCGTGTACTGAGTCCTTATTTAAAATAAATAAACGGCGGTGTTGTGCTGGCGCGGGCATTAGCCGCACGGGCCAGCACAACACCCCGCAAATCCTGTCAACAACCCTTTCCCTAGATGAAAAAGTCGTTTCTCCTTCTAATCGCTTTGTGCGTAACGGCCCTGGCCACCCATGCCCAAACCAATACGTACGCGCTGCTACCCAAACCCACTCACCTGGAAGCGCGTAGCGGCAGTTATACATTACCCGCCAAACCAACGATTGCCGTTCAGGCCGCCGATCCTGAAATACGCCGGATTGCCCGGATGCTGGCCGACCAGCTGGCCAAAGCAACCGGATCGACACCGGTTGTGACCACAGGCAAAACCTCCGGCGGCATCTTGTTCGTCAGTGCCAAAGGGCCGAAGCTTGGCGCAGAAGGATACACGCTGGCCGTTTCGCCGAAGCAGATTGTCATTACGGCCGAGCAACCCAAAGGCTTTTTTTACGGCGTCCAATCGCTGATGCAGTTGATGCCTGCGGCTGTGTTCAGTCCGACAAAAGTAAGTGGCGTAGCCTGGACAGTACCGGCCTGCACTATCGAAGACCAGCCTAGGTATGGGTATCGGGGGTCGATGCTGGACGTAGGGCGGTATTTCTACCCCGTAGCCTTCATCAAGAAATACATCGACCTGCTGGCCGTGCATAAAATGAATACGTTTCACTGGCACCTGACCGAAGACCAGGGCTGGCGGATCGAAATCAAGAAGTACCCGAAACTAACCGAGATCAGTTCAATACGGCCCAAAACGATGGTGGGTCATTACCGGGATCACGTCTACGACAATAAACCATACGGTGGCTTTTATACCCAGGACGAAGTGCGCGATGTAGTCAAATACGCGCAGGAACGTTTCGTGACGGTCATTCCCGAAATCGAAATGCCGGGCCACTCGGTGGCCGTTCTGGCGGCTTATCCTGAGCTGGGGAGCAACCCGGATAAGATTCTTACGCCCTCGCCAAACTGGGGCGTCCATGATGATGTGCTGTTTCCGCGTGAAGAGACCTTCACCTTTCTGGAAAACGTTCTGACCGAAGTGATGGCCCTCTTTCCGAGCCAGTACATCCACATCGGTGGCGACGAATGCCCGAAAACCCAGTGGAAACAAAGTAAGTTTTGTCAGGCTCTGATGAAGGAAAAAGGCCTGAAAGACGAGCACGAACTGCAAAGCTATTTCATCCAGCGTATCGACAAGTTCGTTACCTCCAAAGGTCGCCGGATCATTGGCTGGGACGAAATACTGGAAGGGGGCCTCTCTCCCAACGCAACCGTTATGAGCTGGCGCGGCATCAACGGGGGGATTGCTGCCGCCCGACAGAACCACGACGTGATCATGACGCCAACTACCTACTGCTACCTCGACTATTATCAGGCCGATCCCAAAACGCAACCCGTGACCATCGGCGGCCTGCTCCCCATCGAGAAAGTGTACAGTTTCAACCCTTCGGTAACGGACAGCCTGACGGCCGAGCAATCCAAACACGTGCTGGGCGTACAGGCCAACGTCTGGTCGGAGTACATGCCCACCACGCACTCCGTGGAATACATGGCTTACCCGCGTCTTATCGCCGTAGCCGAAACCGGCTGGACACCCCAGGACGCCCGAAACATCGACGATTTCAAGCAACGGCTGGAAGTGCACAAAAAACGGCTCGACTTCCTGAACGTCAACTACTTCGGTGCCCCGATCAACAACACATTCCAGTACGTATGGCCGAAAGAAACGGCTAAGAAGTAAGCACTGACAAAAAGTCGAAACGAGTTTTATTGAGCTATCAGTAAAACTCGTTTCGCTCTCCGGAGCTAATGCGTTCTTTGCTATTAACGCTGCTGCCGAAAATTTCAATCTCCTTCAACATAGTTCGCCCTGCTAAATCGTCGATATATAGTACATCCGAAGGCACATGCGGATTAGTCTTATCGCGGTAATCCACATAAATGAACGCAACGGGCAGAATATAACGGCCGCTATACTGAAGCTTGAGCGAGGGGAGCTTTTTCAGCGCGGCTATAATGGTTGGCTCAAAACCATAATACATCCCTTTGGTACTGTGATTAAGGATCGAAATATCCTCAACGCGCCCTTTTTCCGAAACAGTAAAGCCAGCAAAAACCCGCCCGTATACACTCGCCCACTCGGCTCCGCGAGGATACTTTAGCCGACGGATTAAAACAGTGGTGAAAACCGGATCATCATTCAGACCAGCACTATCTGTTTGCGCAACGCTCACGTGGCTAAAGACTAAAAGGAGGATCAATTGCCAATAATGCATACTTATGTTTACGAAGCGTTTTAATATTATTATTGCCCTGGTAGTGGCTTCACTTATTATTTACAAATTGAGGTGGGGCTATGAAAGTTTCGACGTATCAGACCCGACTAAAAGGTCAACATACTCCTACAAAAGAAAATGGCCTAACGGCAACTATCATAGTTTGCGGTTAAAAGTGAAAGGAGAGCTTAAAAACGGGGTAGCTTACATCAAAGTTTATCAGTGCCGACTAGATCCTAAGGATACCTATGGAATACTTACACTGGAAATTAGAGGCAAGGTTGATACGATGATTAGCAATCAGTATTATCGTGGTGAAGCCTGTATAGTATATAAACCTCATAATGTGGAGGGCGGGAAATTAACTATATCGATAGCGGCCAAATAAAGCCCTTTGCGGCCAGAAAATCCTAAAATTCACTTCTTTATAACATCATCTCCATCCGAATATCGGCGCGTGCGTAGGGCGTTGGGATGCTGAGAACTTCCCGAAACCCGACACTCTCGTACATGGTAAGAGCGGGCGTAAGAATCCGATTCGACTCCAGCCAGACCTTTTTAACATCCAGTTGACGGGCATAATCAATAGCAGCCAGGCATAGTTTCTTACCGATACCTTTGCCCTGCGCCGTGGGCGAAACGGCCATTTTAGCCAGTTCAAATTCAGCTACGCCCTGCTCCGAAGTGCTGGTGTTCACCATCGCCACACAGCCAACAACCTCCTCACCTATTTTAGCAAAAAAGATTTGACCATTGCGGGGCATCACATAAATCTCAGGGTGATCCAGTTGCTCCAGGTCATGGGGTTCAACGGCAAAATAATGGGAAATCCACTCAATATTGAGCCGTTTGAAATCATCCTGATATTGGAGTGAATAAGGAATGATGGATACGTCGTTCATAGTGTTATGATTTGGTGGTTGTCTTTTTTAATTCGTCCTGAACCCGGTCGTAAAAGTTTTTTTCGCTGAGCTGCACTTCCATCTCCTGAAGCGATTGCAGGAGGTTATGCGTCTGCTGCGCTAGCATACTGCTATTGACCGCGATAAAGGCATCCCAAATAGGTTGAAGCCTTGGCAACATGGCTTGTCCTCGCTCGCTCAGGGTTAGCAGCCGCTTACGCCCGTCAGTCTCCGACTTAGCCGACACAATGAGGTCGTTCTTTTCCAGCTCATTGATAACCTGAATAACAGCCGGGTGCGTAATACCCAGCCGTTCAGCAATTTCCATTACGGCAACAGGCCCCTGCCGGGCAATAAGCACAAAAATGGTAGCCCAGCGAACGTCGAAATCCACCCCCGACTGCCTGTAAATGGCCGTAACCGCCTGCCAGTAAATATCACTTAATCGCCTGAGTCGGCTGGCAAGGGCCAACTCAGCCATTTCGGCCATAAAATCCATACTATGTAAGCAATTACGTAAGACCTTACATAGTTATAACTCTTCGGGGTAATTGTCAAGCCGGTTCTCATAAATAGTTTGGCATGGAACGTTCTGTCAGTGACTAAAGTAGTTGTTGTTCAGTAGGGATTCTGGCGATCAATCTTTAATTTTGTATTTTGCTAAGAATCGCAACATACGAAGGAATCCGTTTTTATGACTGATCAAACGCTCCTTTGTTTTTCACAAACTAATCATGCAAACGTCAACCTACGTTCCCTATAAGGTTAAGGATATTGCGCTGGCCGAGTGGGGCCGCAAGGAAATCAAACTTGCCGAAGCCGAAATGCCGGGTCTGATGGCCCTCCGTGCTGAATATGGCCCTTCGCAACCTCTGAAAGGAGCACGCGTTGCCGGGTGTCTGCACATGACTATTCAAACGGCGGTGCTAATCGAAACACTCGTTGAGCTGGGTGCCGAAGTAACCTGGTCGTCGTGCAACATTTTCTCGACGCAGGACCACGCTGCGGCTGCCATTGCTGCGGCTGGCATTCCCGTCTATGCCTGGAAAGGGATGAACGAAGAAGAATTCAACTGGTGCATTGAGCAAACGCTGTTCTTCGGCGAAGATCGTCAGCCGTTGAACATGATCCTCGACGACGGTGGTGACCTGACCAACATGGTCTTTGACGTGTACCCCGAACTGATTGAAGGTATCAAAGGGCTGTCAGAAGAAACGACGACCGGTGTTCACCGCCTATACGAGCGCATGAAAAACGGTACGCTGCACCTGCCCGCTATCAACGTTAACGACTCGGTAACGAAGTCGAAGTTCGATAACAAGTACGGCTGCCGCGAGTCGCTGGTCGATGCTATCCGCCGGGCAACCGACCTGATGCTGGCCGGTAAAGTAGCTGTCGTGGCTGGTTACGGCGACGTAGGTAAAGGCTCTGCGGAGTCGCTCCGGGGTGCCGGTTGCCGCGTATTGGTAACGGAAATCGACCCAATCTGTGCCCTTCAGGCCGCAATGGATGGCTTTGAAGTCATCCCGATGGACGAGGCCGTTCCCCGCGCTCAGATTTTTGTGACCGCAACCGGCAACGTTGGTATCATTAAAGGACGCCATTTCGAAGCCATGCGCGACAAAGCGATTGTCTGCAACATTGGTCACTTCGATAATGAAATTGACATGGCGTGGCTCAACGAAAACTACGGTCACACGAAGAGCCAGATCAAGCCACAGGTAGACATGTACGAGGTAAACGGCAAAGAAGTTATCGTACTGGCCGAAGGCCGTCTGGTAAACCTTGGCTGTGCTATGGGCCACCCCTCTTTCGTGATGTCATGTTCGTTCTCGAACCAAACACTGGCACAACTTGAGTTGTGGGCTAATTCGGACAAATACGAAAACAAAGTATATGTACTGCCCAAGATTCTGGACGAGAAAGTAGCCGCTTTACACCTGGCTCACGTAGGGGCAAAACTTGAGCCGCTGGCGCAGGATCAGGCTGATTATATTGGTGTACCGGTTCAGGGTCCGTTCAAATCCGAAATGTATCGGTATTAAAGTATGTATGATGTATGATATAGGATGTATGATGTATTCCCCAGTGGGTTACATCATACATCCTATATCATACATCATCAAGCGCGGCTTCGGAGACGGGGCCGCGCTTTTTTGCGTTAAATTTGTTAGTATTGACCCAAGGAAAGCTGATTTACTATGAACCGTCTGCTCTTTGTGCTGTTATTGTCTCCCCTGCTAGGTTCGGCGCAGGCGACAATTGACACGCTGCACTGGAGCACAACCCGGCGTCTTCTCCTCAGCGATTTTCACGCACCCATTCAATCGGGTTTGGGCGGTTCCGAATTTCATTACCAGATTGGCTACGAAGTTCGCCCTACATCCGTCTGGAGCCAGCCCGCTATCGACGCCTTTTGCCTGATGTTCCGCAACCTGTCGTGGGTATCCGAAACGGCCCGCAACGAACGCACTCTTGCTTACAATCAGGTGCTGTTCGACCTGGTGGAGGTATATACCCGATTGATGAAAGCCAAGCTCGTTGCGCTGCACACCGACCGGCATTTCAAGCAGCAGGCCACCCGAATCGAGTACCTGACCAATGCCGAGCTAGGGGCCGAAGTGAACCGGTTTCGGGCAGAAACCGGTGGGGGCGACGATCTGCCCGCGCTCAAACGCTGGCAGTTGCAGGTAGCCCAGCGCCTGTACGATACCCCCGATCTACGAACAACGTTTCGTTCGTCGAAAATAGGATACGGTATGTTCGTTGGCGGAGGGGGTATGCTGCCAACGGGCTCGCTCACGCAAACATTCAGCCCGGCCGCCGGCGTAGTCGTTGGCCTCGACATTGCTTTTCAGAAAACGGTACTTCTCCTGCATCCGACACTCTATAATGGCACCCTTCGGGCTGGTTTCTCCCATAATAAACAGATCTGGGAGAAAGACATGTCCGTTACGTCGAGTTTATTTGAAGTCGGACTGGGTCGGATTATAGCCGATTTACCCCGCAGCCGACTTATTCCGTACATTGGCTACCGACTGCTCGACCTGTCGCCCCGCGATGGGAACGACGAACGATACAAAGGATTGTCGCTTTATAACCATGCCCCTACCGTTGGGCTGATCGTTGACATTAAGCTGGGCGACAACACACACAAACCCGACCGTTCGGAAGACAGCTTCTGGTTTGTACGGACAAAACTTTCCTACAGCCCGCTGCTGGCGAAGGATACGTTCTCGGGCGGGTTACTTAACCTGCAACTTAGTCTGGGCGGATTCAGCCGGATTCGCCGGGTCGTTTATAAACCCGATCATACCCTCATTCCCTTGCCTGGCAGTATGCTGAATTAGGCTCTTTGACCACCTTGTCAACAATTTAGTAACGCACGATTCAGCAGAGTTTCCGAACTTGCCATTCAGTATGAAAAAACACTTTCTGTTATTCGCTCTGGCAGCTTTATCGGCCTGCCATCCGGGTTACCACCTTACGAACCGAACGGCCAGCCGCATCGGCGTGGACTCCCTTTCGGCCGCAACCGACAGCAGCGTTGCTAATTTTCTGACGCCTTACCGGCAGGGTCTCAACAAGACCATGAACGAGGTACTGGCCCGCTCAACGGCACGCATCGAGAAAGGACAGCCCGAAGGACCGCTCAATGATCTGCTCACCGACGCCCTACTTAAACAGGCTACTGAGCGTTATGGCAAACCCATCGACTGTTCGCACCTGAACTACGGCGGCATTCGGAATAACCTGCCCGAAGGGAACATTACGACCGGCTCTATTTTCGAGGTTATGCCTTTCGATAATCAGTTGATCGTACTGACCATGACCGGCGATATGCTCCGCCAAATGCTGAATCATTTTGCCAAAGGCGATAAGTTGGTCATTGGCGGTTTGCGGGCCAAGCTGCACAATGGGCAGCTTCAATCGGCTACGTTTACCAACGGCCGGACGCTCCAGCCCAACGAAACCTATACCGTGGTCATGAGCGACTACGTAGCGAATGGGGGCGACGAAGCGGGATTTCTGAAGAATCCCATCAAAAGTGAAAATATCAATTACCTCATGCGCGATGCCCTGATCGATTATTTCCGGCAGTTGGGCAAAACCGGTCAACCCATTAACCCTGTTTCTGATGGACGCATTAGCATCGAATAGACGCCAGTTCCTGAAAGTATTCGGTACAGCCGCCGTTATTGGCTCAGTAGCGCCGGATGTGCTGGCGTATTCGGGTAAATCCAGAGCTACGTCGCTGACCATTCTGCATACCAACGACGTCCACAGTCGGCTGGACCCCTTCCCTATGGATGGCAGCCGGAATGCGGGCAAGGGTGGCGTGGCACGCCGGGCAACCCTTATCCAGAAAATTCGGCAGGAACAGGTGAACGGCCAACCCCGCCATGTGTTGCTTTTCGATGCCGGTGATATTTTTCAGGGAACGCCCTACTTCAATATCTACAAAGGGGAGCCCGAAATTCTGGCGATGAACCAGCTCGGCTACGATGCCGGTACCATCGGTAACCATGATTTCGACGGGGGAATTGACAACATGGTAACGCAGTTTGGCAAGGCCCGTTTTCCGCTGCTGATTGCCAACTATGACTTTAAAAATACCGTACTGGATGGCCGGACAATGCCGTTTAAAATTTTTGAGAAAGACGGCGTTCGGGTAGGCGTCTTTGGCCTGGGCATCAAACCGGAAGGCCTCATTCCGCGCGATGCCTACAAAGAGACAAAGTACCTCGACCCCATAGAAATCGGGAACGACATGGGCGCTAAACTTCGCAGCGACAAGAAGTGCGACTACGTCATTTGCCTCTCTCACCTGGGCTATAAATACAACGATGCAACCGTGTCGGACAATGTGCTGGCGGCCAAAACCAAACAGATCGACCTCATTATTGGCGGGCACACCCACACCTTTCTGGACGCGCCGGTGGCAGTCAATAACCTCGATGGCCAACCCGTCTGGATCAATCAGGTTGGGTTTGCCGGCATCAACCTCGGCCGAATCGACCTCACCTTCGACCGGGGCAAAGCCGTTTCGAGTGCGGGCCAATCTGTAGAGGTAAAATAAACATTACGAAACACCCAGAGCCATCAAAAAAAGCCCGGCCGCATCAAGGCAGTCGGGCTTATACATATCGTCAAATTAATTCAACTACCTGTTTAGACAGCCTCAGGCTGCATTGCGTCACGAAGACGTTCCAGAGAACTCGAACAGGCCACTTCACCTGAATACCGCCTGATTCCCCTCAGCGTCCGTATCAGACTACCCTACTCAAACGGGTAATCAGCTAAACCAGACTGGCCGACGGGCAGGTCATAGCCCAAACGGAGTACCGAATCTTTTACCAGCTTCACAAACCAGTCCGGCGTTTGTGGACCAATTCGTACCGACTCAACCAGGGCATTCAGATCAACGGGAACGGTCTCGACCAGCCGGGCGTTTGTCCGGCAGAAAAACTCGGCGGGGTTTTTCACATCCTGTTGAAATTCGTAAGCATCTACGTAACACACCCGCAACTCCCGTTCGTATTGAAAGGATTTTCGCTTGAACATAATTGAAAAGAAACCATCCTTTTCTTTGTTCATGTATGTTTCATGATCGACGTACCTGACCTCACCGATCTGATAACTGGCCGGTAACACCTCTCTCAACCGGTCGTATGTCGTTTGGATAACGATGGCTTCCTTTGTTGCACCATACAATTTCCACAAAGCCGCCGACTCATGACTGCTGATGTGCCAGCAGTTGATGAATACATACTGTCTTTGGTACTTCCTCCACACCTTTTCGAGTACCTCAGCCAGTTGACCGGGCGTCAGTCGGCTTTTATTCACCAACGCATCTTTGTACTGATCCTGTTGCAGCCGGGAGTCCTCTTCAGGTACGATTCCCTCGAAATGGTCATCGAACTGATCGCATCTTGTCAGATGTAGACTCCCACTGTTGAGCAGAGCCATGAACGATGTGTAACTCATGTAGCGCCAGACTTTTACGGCCCGGTCGGACGGGGGGCTAAAGATTGCTTTGTCAAACTCGTCAAGTCGTTCCTGTTCCATAATAAGGTCAACTGGTGTGCGGCTCGTTTTTGTGGGATAGTTCGGTATGAGTAACGTTTCCCAGAGCTGATCTGGTTGTACGCTCGCTTTATAATATACGTCCCATAGTATATTGCAAGTAAAATATAAAATTGATAAAAAAGCTAGTTTAAACGGACAAATGCACCCTTATAGGGCTGAGTGGCAACGCGGCAGAACAGGCTGATCAGCGAAGGTTTTGCCTAACACACACAATCATTCTTCCGAACAGCCGTTCGTAATGTTCATACCACGAAGTAACAAGTAAGCCATAGCCCAGAATCCGCAGGCTAAGTATCTGATTAAGTTTTCATTAACAATCAGAGCATTCTAAAACAATGCCTACAGGATGCGGTTTGGCTACATACTAGCGTTTATTGACATGAAGTCTACTGTAGAAAACATCAAAAATCTCTGGTTCGGTGCAGACACACCCATTCGCCAGTATAAGATCAAACTGCACCCCGAATTATGGGCAGCCTGCCAGCGCACCAGCCATGATTTTAATCCCCCTTCGGGCGCAACACACCTCGACGACTATCGAAAATCCGATAAGATCGCATTCGCAAAGGCGGTACTCAACGACTTAAACCAGAATCGTTCCGTTCGAAAGACGTCGACTTACGAGCTGGCTTATTCGGGTATACTGAGTGCGAGCAGGAAAGACTATCGTGTATAAATCTTTTTGAGAATGGCCAGGTTAAAGAGGATAATTTACGCCGAAACTATAGGCTAATGTGCTTGCCCTCAGTTTTAGTTTTGTTACCTTTATACTCTCAATGTTCTCAAAACTTCCCTTTACGCATGCTTAATAATCAAGAAGAAACTCAGTTGGCCAGTGCGCTAACGCATGACATTAATGATGCCCTGAACCGGCGAATTGAGGAGCGTTTCCGCGCTGCACTTTTTTTGGCCGATCCAGAGCTGAATATGGATTCTGTTGTTGTTGTCAGTAATGTAGAGAACGATAACGAATTAACCGTGGACGGTGTAGATGACGAAACCATCGACAAAGCCATGGCTATTTTCGAGTCTCAGCCTGAGTAGGTAACCTGTTTCGGGTTGTTTACTATTGGTTTTGCCTAATCAGGCACCCACATCTGCATATACATTTTGCAACCGTTTATGCATACGAAAGAACGCCCGGCCATGCATGGCCGGGCGTTCTTTCGTATACCCCGATGGCTCCTCTGGCTATCCTTTAGGTCAGAATAGCAGCAGCCTCAGGCACTTGGTGTAATCGTTGTCCATGTAGGGGTGTTGTTCAATCTATGAGCGGCACCGTAGATGACTCCGAGGTTAGAATTAAGGTGGTACGCGTACACGAGACCTTGAACAGATTTGGGCGGCCAGCCCGGCTAATCCGTAGGTGAAATAGTTCGTGTTTTTCTAAACAAAGGCCCCCATTACATGTACTATAAGTAATCCTATAGGAAATATACATTAACTCAACGTCAATATGAGTACGGAGCAAAACAAAACCAACACGAATGCAAAATTAGAAGAGCTGGACGTGAACCGGGAAGACAGCACGGGCCAGTTTCTGACCACCAATCAGGGCTTACGCGTCAACGACGACCAGAACTCGCTAAAAGCAGGCCCACGTGGAGCCACTTTACTGGAAGACTTTATTCTTCGCGAAAAGATTACCCATTTCGACCACGAACGGATTCCGGAACGCATCGTCCACGCACGTGGTGCAGCTGCTCACGGGTACTTTCAGGCCTATGAACCCCAGCCCGAACTTACAAAAGCGAAGTTCCTGCTCGACCCCTCCGTTAAAACACCCGTTTTTGTCCGTTTCTCTACCGTAGCCGGTTCGCGTGGGTCTACCGACCTTGCCCGCGATGTACGTGGATTTGCCGTAAAATTCTACACCGAAGAAGGGAACTTCGATTTGGTTGGGAATAACATACCCGTGTTCTTTATTCAGGATGCTATCAAATTCCCGGATTTGATTCATGCTGTGAAGCCGGAGCCTAATAACGAAATTCCACAGGCCGCATCGGCGCACGATACCTTCTGGGACTTTATCTCGCTCACGCCCGAATCCATGCACATGGTGATGTGGGTCATGTCGGACCGAGCTATTCCCCGCAGCTACCGCATGATGGAAGGTTTCGGCGTGCATACGTTCCGGCTCATTAACGCCAACGGCAAGTCGCGTTTCGTCAAGTTTCATTGGAAACCACTATTAGGCGTTCACTCCGTTGTTTGGGACGAAGCGCAGCTTATCTCTGGTCGCGACCCCGACTTTCACCGTCGCGATCTGTGGGATGCCATCGAAGGGGGCGCTTACCCGGAATGGGAATTGGGCGTTCAGGTCGTGGAGGAAGCAGATGAGCACAAATTTGATTTCGACCTGCTCGACTCGACAAAACTCATTCCCGAAGAACTGGTCCCCATTGTCCGGCTTGGCAAGATGACACTCAACCGAAACCCGGACAACTATTTTGCCGAAACCGAGCAGGTGGCTTTTCACCTGGGGCACGTTGTTCCCGGTATCGACTTCTCCAACGACCCGTTGTTGCAGGGACGCCTGTTTTCCTATACTGACACGCAGTTGAAGCGGCTGGGTGGGCCAAACTTCCACGAGATTCCCATTAACCGGCCTATTGCTCCGGTACATAACGGCCAGCGGGATGGCCACATGCGCCAGACGATTAACGTTGGACGCACAAGTTATGGCCCTAATGCCATCAACGGCGATTCGCCCGCGCAGGCCACTGAAGCAGAAGGCGGCTTTGTAAGCCATGCCGAACGAATTGATGCAAACAAGGTCCGCGCCCGTAGCAAAAGCTTCATGGACCACTACAACCAGGCCAAGCTGTTCTGGAACAGTCAGTCGCCAACGGAGAAGACACACATCGTTAAAGCCCTGCGTTTTGAGTTAGGCAAAGTGGTTGTTGAAGATATCCGGAAGCGAATGCTTATCCACCTGTCGCAGATTGATATGACTCTGGCAACGCTTGTTGGCGAAGGGTTGGGGCTTGAGGTTCCATCGGCCGAAGGCGTTCAATTGAACAAAAGCGTTCCGGCAGATGCCAACCCCGCCGACTATCAGTCGGAACCCGCCAAATCTACCGTGGGTAGCTCGGCGGCACTGAGCATGGCGCATCCACCCAAGAAAGGCATTAAAACGCGGCAGGTAGCGATTCTGGCCGCCGATGGCGTTGATGCTACGCAGTTAAAAGCCATGATGAACGCTCTGTCAGCCGAGAAAGCGATCATCGGCATTGTTGCCCCACGGGTGGGCATGCTGAAAACATCGGATGGCGAAACAATAAAGATTGATGCCAGCCTGCAAACAACAGCGTCGGTCCTGTTCGACGCGGTGTATGTACCGGGCGGACAAAGCAGTGTAAAATCGCTGCTTCAGGAAGCGGATGCCATTCGTTTTATTCACGAAGCGTTTATGCACTGCAAAGCGCTGGCTGCTACTGGCGAAGGTGTTGATTTGCTGCACGCAGCTGCTAACGGTGGTGCTGAAGCCCTGCTGAGCAGCGAAGGAGTCATTACCAGTTCTGATACGGGCAGTGAGGTTCCCCAGAAATTTATCGACGCCATTGAGCAGCACCGCTTCTGGAGCCGGGAAAAAAAGCTGGTATAGATATATAGTCAATGAGTTGGTAAGTGGCCGAAGCGATATATGCTTGCTTCGGCCACTTACCAACTCATTGACTAACCACCTCATTAACTGATAGTTGAGCAACGAAGTCGGTCAGGTGGTTTTGCATCATGTTTTTCAGGGCCTGCCAACCGGTATTCCACCGGCGTATCACATTGACTTCCCGAACAATCGCAGGCTCCTTGGGCTGATTAGGTTGTTCGTAATACTCGGGCATCCGTTCCGTCATCTGATCGACAATGGCTTCAATGGAGCCGTTCAGAATAAGATCAGGGCTGGACTTTACCAGTTGAATCAGCGCCCGGCACATGGAGGAGGTATAGAACGCACAGTCGATGTCCTGATGCCGGACCGGTACGCCGTCGTGCAGCCGCTGTAGTTTTACGCCACCATCTTCCAGCCGGGCAGAAGCGGGTTCGTAACCGTCTGGCTGGGGAAAAACAAGGTCAACTTTGTGTCTGAACTTATCCCACCAAGGCGGTCGTACACCCGTGCTGAGTGTATCGCAGAAAATAATACGCTGAGGTACGGCCGGTAGCTGCGGGTTCATAATCAGCAGAGCCGTGCCCAGATGCCGGTCGTCGACTGCGTGGCGACGCTGGATCACGAAGCAGTGCGGTTCGGTTACACCCTGTTCGCCGAGTTGTTCGGCAATGGCCTTTACCCGTTGCAGAGAGTCAATCATATAGCCTTCCGTAACTACATGGATGGGCACTTCGGAGGGCGACAGGGCTTCCCAGCGCAACTGATGAGCCAGAATAGCCAGCGCGGTACTATCGGTACGGCGAGTTCCAAAATAGACCCCAATATCCTCGTGCGATTGATTGCCATTGGCATCGATCAACTGAAGCGTATCGCCGTGATCACCCTGACGGCTGAGGGGGCTATATCGAAACGGCACTTCGAGGTTTTCCCGATGCGCGGCTATATTGTAAATACGCTTCTCAAATTTGGCCAGTAAAGGCTCGTAGGCATCACCCTGAAAATACACTTCATCGATAGGTCGAAGTAAATGCCGGGCTATAGATTCCTGCTCAAGCAGGCGTTCGAAGGCATCCTCCCGGTGTTTAAAAAAACTACGCAGGGCGCCATGTTCAATAAATTCTTCGGTATCGCCGATACCATCCGGGTTCCTGGTCGAAACCGTTCCCTGCTCGATCCAGTCGCGCAGAAACTGTTTGACCGACCGATCGAAGGCTTCATTAGCCGCTTCGGCCTGTTCTACCGTATAGGTTTTTTGATAACTATTTACTTCGTTTACGGGGCTTTTCTGATCGACATAGGCCCCCATTGCCATGATCATTGATTGTTTAGTAGAAAGACGGTGGTTGACTGACGGTAATCAGGTTATCTGGCGAATACCCTGACTAAATACCAGGGTAAAATTAACGCTTTTCTGACCAGATTTACAAGGGTTCCATGCCTATATAATCAACAATAATATAGGTGGTGAAGTTTCCCAATGCCCGGCGTAGTCTATGACTACACCCACCGTTTACCCGACAGGACATAGTCATAGACGATACCTAATAGTTATTCCGCCAAGATTACTTTCCGGGAGGACCGTTTTCCATCCTGAACGACCGTCAGCACGTAAAAGCCACGCGTAAGTTCACCAACAGATAGTCGAATCAAGTTCTCCCCAACCGACACCGACTGGCGCGTCTGAATAACCGGCGTACCGGTTGTGTTGAGCAGTTGCAGACTTACTATACCGGACAAAGCCGTACGGTAATGCACCTGAACTTCGTCGCGGGCAGGTATGGGATATACCTGAACGGCCAGTTCTGCCGTAAACTCGTCCGTGCTACGATCGGCGATGCGTCCGCTGCCCGAGCCGGTTAACCTGGCCCCGGCCCAGTCGGCATGATCGCAGTTAGCGTCATCGCCCGCGTTCGTCACTACCAGCCGCAGCGTCTGCTTACCAGATACGTCCAGATCAATTGTCTTGGTAGCCATTGCGGGATTCATCCGAACACTGCTATAAGTCAGCACATTGTCTAAATACACTTCAAACGTGACCGAACCGCAACTTCCGTTGGGAATTTCGTCGTCAATTCCAATATCAGACAAAAAACGCGTGTACTGACCGTTCAGACTATACGTTATATCCGAAGACGCATGAACACCCAGCCCCTTGTTGTACGTAACGCCGTTGAGGGTTATGGTCCGGCCGTCGCCCGCGTTGGCCTCACCATTGCTGCGGTCTTTCTCCACGGGACCGTAGCCGCTGCTGGCTGACGCCCAAGTCAGGTCAGACAGGTAGATGCCACTAACGTCGGCCGCTACCCGGTAGAAAGCCGACGTCGGAATGTCCCGTTTGCTGAGGCCAGGGCCTTCGTAGCTGACGGTCATCGACTGACCGCCACCGCCCTGGAAATAAAGAAGGGTGATAGCGTGTCGACCTGCTTTCAAGCCAATAACGCCGGATTTTTCGACAAGGCCATGTATGCCATCGTTGTTAACTACCTCCGTTGCGCCAATCAGGAGTTTACTGCCATCATCCGAAGCCGTGTAAAAGGTGTAGCTGCCATTGGCCGGTATGTCAACATATCCTTTATAGCGCAGGGCGTACTGTTCTGTTCGGTTACGCACCGAGAGGTCGACACGGGCAGCGGTGCCCGATTTTGTGGGTGTGAGACTGGCCATGTCAGGCAGACGGTTCCAGTACCCTTCGAAATACTGGTAGTCAAGTCCCGCAACGGCATTCGCCGGATTTTCCGGCTCCCGCAAGTCCACGACGGGCGTTGGCTCCGGATTAATTTCCTTCATCAGCACCGCCGATGAAAAAGGAGACAGCGTTAGCTGATTGGTATAAGCCGTATTTTTCGCATCTCGGTACGTGCCATTCAGCCCCACAGTCTTATCCTGGCTGGTCGGATTATAGACTAACCTGATGTAGTCGTCGGGGTTTACGGTGGTAAGTGTTGCTTCTGCCAGTCGAACATTGTCAATCCAGGCCGTTTGGCCATCGCCGGTTACCTGCACTACCAGAATTGCATTGGCCTCATCGGCCGTAGCCGTGAATACAGCTTCGTAGGTCTGGCGGCCGGTGCCCATCAGTAACAGCGTGCGGGGCGACAGGTCTTTGTAACTGCCCGACAATTGGCGGGGGTATACTTCCACTTTCTTACCCTCGGCAGAAGCCACCCCATCGAACAGTAGCTGGTACGATTTCCCTTTGGTAACGGTACCGATTTTTACCGTAGCCAGCAGGTACGAATCCGGCTGGTTGTTGCTGAAGGACAGCCGAAGCGAGCCCCCATCGAGCCGACTGGTATTGTCCCAGTCGGCCCGGCCGTTGCCCGTTGGTGACCAGACACTCCATCCCCCGGCATCGCCGGAAAACGAACTCGTCAGCAGGCTGGCCCCCGTCTTGCTAACAATCTGGCTTTTATACGTGATCGGGCTGTTGAACGAGTTGGCGTCTTTACCAAACTGCGCCTGCCACGCTTTTAAGGGCAGATCGGCCCCGGTCAGCCCGGACCCCGGATTATAAACGGCCCGGATCTTAAACAAATCTTCAAATGGGCGAACGTAATAGTTGTAATCGAACTGGCCGTAGCTGGTCAGGTCGTTTGCGTTCGACTCATAAGCGGCTACCACCTGACTAGCCAGCCGACTAAACAGAATGTTATTCTCGACAATGTTATTTCGCAGGGCACAGGCACCATTATACGCCAGTTTGAGCTGCTCTTCCGTATTGTTGAAACTCGTATTTCCTCTGACGGTGATGCTGGACACACCCCGCAGGAAGATACCCATTCCTTTCGACCCAAAGGATGTGTTGTTTAGCACCTCTACATTTTTCGAACAGTCGTCCAGAAAAATGCCATTGGCACCGGAATAAGCTCCGCCCGGTGTTCCCTCCGGTGCCCCGGCTCCGTTGAACACGATATTTGACACAATGTGCAAATCGCCTACATTACCACCGCTACCGTTCCAGGTGTAAATGCCGCCCCCGTCGCTTTTAGTCAGGCAGAAGTTCGACACCTGATTATACCGCACCGTGGCATTGGTCACGACGGCAATGCCGTTGTAGCCGACATAGTCTACCACGTTATTTTCAATCAGGGTGTTGCCCGTACATAGCGATTGCAGGGCTGAATAGGTACCGTCACCGCTTTTTCCCCGGCCGGGCAGCGTTCCTATCCGCCGAAGCGTGTTGCCCTGAAACGTAAAGTTCTGGTAAGGGCCAATATAAAAGCCGCTGCTGTTGGCGTCTTCGATCAGATTATTTTCGGCCACTACGGTATTCCCCGAACCAATAATCGTGACGCCGTCTTCGCCAGAGTTGGTGATATCGTTGCCGGAGAAGGTGAAATTTGACCCGCCCGTAACGGCGATGCCGCTGCTGAGCGTTTCTGTAATTTCAACATTGCGCACTGTTACGTACGACACGTTCGTCAGCTTTATGCCTTCATTGAAGGCCGTGGCCGTAATGAGCTGGCTATTGGGGTTGCGCTGATCATTGAACAGTTGAATCGTTTTGTTGGCCGGGTTATAATACCACTCACCGACCTGATCCAGCGTGGCGGGGTGATTTTGGATAAAATAGCCCCACTCATCGGCCAGATTGTAGCTACTTGTATTGGCCAGGGTCAGGGTATTCCCGTTCTGCTGGGTAATGGCCGCCCGGTCCAGAATCCATTGATTGGGCCGTACAACCGCTTCGCCCCCCGTCCAGTTGGCCGTTAGCCCCTGCTGGCTGGTAAACTGCGTTTTGCCACTGTGCGACTGAATGGTCAGGTAGCCTTTACTGGCCTCACCGGGGTTAGGATAGCGGCCCAGCGGCAAAGCCTCAGTATTTTGATACACGCCCGTTACCCGGCTTCCGCAGGATGGACAATCGGCCTGCCAGATGTTATTGCCGATGTTGGTCCAGCCAGTCAGTGGCACAGACCCCACCAGAATCGGTTTACTTCCCGAGCCATAGGCATCGATTACAAGGGGCCTGCCCGGCGCACCGGACTGCCGGATAACCAGACTACCGCGAAAGCTATCGCCCCGCCGAAACAAAACAGCGTCGCCCGGTTGTAAAGTCAGGCTATTAACCTTCGCCAGTGTCTGAAACGGAGCTCCTTCCGAATTGCCGCTGTTGGTATCGTTCCCCGAGTTAGCAACATAGTAAGTCGTTTGCGCCTGTAGCGGTTGACTGACAGTACCCCAGAGAAGTAGGAAAGCATTAAAAAGAAGTAGTGAACGGGCACACGGACGGTGCTCACCAATAGGTTTTTGCAACATGTTTGATTGACTAGAGCAGAGGATAAAAAGAGTAATGCGTTGTATCGACAACCTTCAAAAGGAAGCCATCAACGCAATATAAACCGAAGAATTTGTTTATTAAACGGTATGTAGATTAAAAAAATGAGAAGAAATCAATAAGCCGACAGTCTATTTCCGTCCCTCAAAAAAGGTATACATTATGCGTCAGATCTCCGCATGTCGTATACGAAAATCTAGCCACTCACCTACTGGTTATGTGCGATTTAAACCGTTTAAAAAAGAAATGAAAAATAGGCTACGAGCGCGTGTTAGCGGTGGTCATGACAGGTGGGCAGGACAGTCATGGTAGGTGGTCGGAGACCGTATAACGCACCCATATAGTCACAGACTATACTGATGCTCGGTATAGTCTGTGATTATGTCTAACCTGGCATCAATTGGTACCGGGCTTACCATTCAGTTCCCGTTCCAGTTCGCTCTCCTGATCAGGTTCTGCGGGTTCGACTTTCCGGCGTTTGGGGGCTTTATTGGCATTCGACTGAGTAACCGATTTTTTGAGCGAATTGCTTTCCGCAGCCTCTTTCACAGACTGCTGCGTAGTCATTTCTTCGACGGATGGACGTTTCTCGAGCGAGGGGGCATCGACAGTCAGGTCGGCGGTTGCTGAGTCAGCCAGAAGTGCGGGAGTCTGCTCAACGGCTGATTTGCTGATCGGGGCAGACTGACATAAACTGGGAAAAAGCTGGCATTTGTACTTCACACCAGTGTAGCCCAGTCCACTGGCAACCGCTAGTACGGCAAGAGCGATCCAGCTCTTCCGAAAAGGCTGAACAGACTGCCTGGTACCACTTGCCAACTGAGGTAAGGTTCTGACTGGCACCACCTTTTGCACGACCGCGAGCAGGCCTGCCGTCCGCCCTTCCAGCGTGACCGTCTGTGTATCATAAGGTGCCTGAACGGTTAATACTGCCTGTTTGGATGCCCACTTTGGCGAAATGTAACGTACGTGTACATACGTGCCTTCGGGCGATGGTACAAAGGTAAGTCTTGGTTTATAAGTAGGCTGATCGTCCGTTGCCAACAAAAAATGATCTGGAGCATCCGTCTCGATTGTTACGGGAGAAGCTGCATGTAACTGCGCAACAGTGAGCAGCAAAAAGCAGGGCTTATCGACAGCTGTCTGCGTAAATGTAAGCGTCGATTTGTTGATCCGTAGAATAGGTTGGTGAATAGACATCTCCATAAGTTTACCAGCAATTTGTTACGCATAATAAATTGTTTTAGACGTAACAGCCTTTTTAATGTACCTTTTCAAGTAAATATAAGCATCTATTTGGTAGCTACCGTATGCTTACAAAATCAGCTAGTCAGGGCAAAACCTTACTTGGCTACTACCACTTAACGAAAACCAGTGTTACATATAACACGTATATAGAAGCAACTCAACAAGCTCTATATGGATACCATTCAATTAGTAGGCTACTCACACCAGGTTCTCATAAGTTCAATTGTATGGCTGGAAGGTGATGCAAATTACACCCGGGTACATTTCCAGAACGGTACGATTACTACAATCACTCAACCGCTTCATTGGTTTGAGCAAAACCTGAATTTTGTTCGCATACACCGCTCAGCCATCATTAATCCAGCTTACGCCCGTGAATTTGTTCAGAAGAAAGGGAGGTCTGGCTGGGTACGTTTACTAGACGATACGGTCATACCCGTTTCCCGCGATCGACTTCCTTACACGTCGGCTCAGCTCACGCTCATAATAAATCAGGAAATGCTTTCGGAAGACATGCAAGACGACCTTTCCGATTATCCAATGGCCGATTAATCAAGACCGTATACGAAGGTTATACCGCTTGCAGTATCGAAAGAAAGTTAATTTCTTATCGGGTATAACTGCAAAAAAACTTATTTACCATTACTATAATACAAGATTTTATTTACTACTCAAATCCTTGTTAAACAAACAGGATCAGGATGAAGGTAAATGATCACAAATAGTGGAAATAGGTTAAATCGACTACTAGCGGTAAGCCTTCCTATTTCTTTGTTCTCACAGGCTCCCCCTCTAGCTTTATAGTAGGTAATCATTCAAAATCACGGGAAATCAGAAGTCGCCCGGAGGCTACTTATGGCTGCTGGCGCCTTTACTGAATCTTTTGCTGCTCCGGCTTATTCAGGCGTGTACTGCACTAGCTTATTCTACTACTCAAACGTTTCTATATTATGAATGCACCGGTAATTTTATTTGCCTTCAAGCGCCCCCATGAACTTAAAGCAACCATACAAGCCCTGGAGGCAAACTACTTAGCCCCGGAGAGTGATCTGTATATTTTCGCCGATGCACCAAAGCGGCCAGAAGACTGGCTTAAAGTAAATGAAGTCCGGCAGCTTTTGGATAGCATTTCGGGCTTTCGAACCATTCACCGCGACTACGCCCAAACCAATATCGGTTGTGCCGATTCGGTTATCCGGGGCATCTCTTATGTGCTGTCCCGACACCCAACAGCTATCATTGTTGAAGACGACCTGATTACCTCCCCCAATTTTCTGGATTTTATGAACCAGGGCTTACGGCAGTACGCTCTCAACCGGCGGGTGTATTCGGTGGCGGGCTATACGTTTCCGTTTCAAAAACCCCGTACGCACGAGACAGATGCGTACATGATTCCGCGCCATAGTCCGTGGGGTTGGGCTACCTGGGCCGACCGCTGGGCATCCATCGACTGGGATATGAAGGCTTACCCGGCGTTCATGCAGGATAAGCAACAGCAAAAAGCATTTATGCAGGGCGGCTCTGACCTGCTCGGCATGTTACGCGACCAAATGGAAGGCCGGGCCGATGCCTGGGATATCCGTTTCTGCTTCAACCGCTTCAAAGACAACGGGCTAACGGTTTATCCTACCAAATCAAAAGTGCAGAACATTGGCTTCGGCGAAGAAGCTACCCATACCAACATTTACAATCGGTATAAAACAGACTTGGACGATGGTACACAACGCACGTTTACTTTCCCCAGACTTGTACAGACAACCGATTATTATCACCAGCAAACACTTCGTCGGTACAGTGTTCCCATTCGGATATTTAACCGATTAAAAACCATTGCCGGTATGCGCTAATGGCCCCGCAGCCCCACTGGCTTCGTCGAACAGGGCTGATTTCCACCAACGTATTGATGCATTGACTATGAAGAATTCGAAAATACTTCAGATAGGCCTGTTCGTGTCTGTTATCAGCATACTGGCCTATTGTAAACCGGCAGATCCTGTCCCGGAAACCGTTGTACAGCGGGAGGATACCATGAGCATTGCTCAGGTGAGACTCTTTCATGAAAACCCGATTCCCAGTCGAATTCGGGTTACAGACGCGGGTCGGGAAGGTATCTTTACCCTCGATGAGGCCGATATGAGCAGCCCCGATAATATGGGGACTATACTGGTCACCACAAAAGGCCACCGCTACAAGCGGACCTATTCGGGCTCGGCCAATGCTTACTGGTTTGGCGTCGATGTAGCAGATACCGATATAGGTCCCGAGCTACAAGCCGCCGTAACGGCCGTTAGCGACTTGACCATTCCGGACGGCACCTACACACAAACCACCCCGGTTCATTTAAAAAGCAACATAGCCATCCGGGCCAATCCTGGTAAAGTCACCATCAAGTTGCCCAAATCGTACATCTCACTAGTTAACCCGGACGATCCTAAAATACCCCTGTCTGATATTCTGATCGATGGATTGTCGTGGATCGTAAGCTCGCAGGAAAAGGGGACTTACGGCACCATTTACCTCGACGGCCCTTCCATTACCAACCTCACTATACAGAACTGTACCGGCAACGATGCAGCCGCCAAAGACAGTACCAACTGGCTCACCGTGAAGATTCAGGCCAACCGCACCGGCTCAAACATTGTGGTACGTAACAATACGGTGCAGGCAAAACGAATGGCCTGCGAGATTTTCAATCACGACAATTACAATGTATACGCGGGCAAGAATATAACGGTCAGCAGCAACAATTTTTCAAATTGCCGCTTCGGTATTTCCTTATCGGGACCACTTGAGCAGATCACCGTTTCTAGCAACTACATCAAAAACTGTAGCCTGTTTGGTATCGAGATTGCCGGTGCGGCTCAGAATGTCAGTATTACGAACAACAAGTTTGAAGGTATTTTCGACAAATTTCTTACGGGTTCGAATGATGGCAGCGGGCCCGATCAGAACGGGGGGACAATTACTGGGGGAATGGTCGTTACCGGCAACGGAACCGTTGGCACCGTTACGGGTGGAGTTCAGTTCTTCAATGGGGGGGCGATTCAGTTCACCAAAAACAATTTCTCTATGACGGGCATGCTGGAGCTGGCCCATTCTACAGCAGGCGGTTTATTCAATGAAAACGTCATAGAGAGTGCGGCCAACAAAGCAATTATCTGCGACAATTCACCGAATAATACATTTACGAACAATACCATTTCCAACAAAACCAGCCCCGGCAACCAGGCTACGCTGATGGCTTATGGCAGTAAAGCCACCAATAACGTACTCATGAACAACAAACTGATTCAGGGCAATGGAGGCAAGCCATACGACGCCGTACTGGGCGGTAGTGTTAAAGCGTCGATGAATTACGATGAATCGGGTAATTTGCTGCCCTGATTTCGTACGCTTGTAGGGTTAATTTCTGGCTATTTAGATGAATCGTCTGTTAGTTCGATGCTGACAGGCGATTCTTGCGTTCTGGCCAGCTCATTTTGTAGACTGTTGCAGCGGCATTTTACTGCTTTAACCCAGCCGGGAACGATTGTGTTTTCAGTATTTTTTGAATAGTTAAAATTTTTGTAAGTATTGTCCAATACTTAGTTTAGTACAATTTCTTTTAGTGGTATAACTTTACCCTTAAACTATCCAAAGGGTACGTTAATTTCTAATTCGGTATTACTATAAAAGATCCAAAAAAAAATACTTTCTGTTCAACGATATTATTAACGGCAGGCCGCTATCAAAGCAAACTTGTTAACATAGATTGATATAGGACTACAAAAAAGGTCATTTTATTAACGCCGGTATTTCGTCTCTCCCCTGTCTATTTTTTGTCTTCAGTAATCCCGGCTTTACATTCGGTAAATAATCCTGCGAGGAGTTGAACACCTAATTTAATCCCTTTGCAATCCACCGTGCGCCCATCATAAACGTACTCTTACCGTACGACCTACAGACAGTGCTACCAGCAAAATCCAGCCTGGTTTACACCGATCATCGGGATTAAACTCTCTTTTTAACCAATTACTGCTTACCGGCAGACAGATCTTATCTGAAAGGACATCGATTGCCTGTGCGTTTCAGGGCGCCTTTTGCACCCCGAAACATTGATTAAAATGACCAACCTACATTTAAGAATGAGTAAAGGAACGAGTAAGAAAGTACACACATGGGCAGCCCTGGCAGCCATTCTACTTTCAATAGCTTCGCTAAGCGGCTGTACATCTGCCAGAAAACTGGTTTATTTTCAGGGAGTAACCAGCAGAGACGACACAATAGCCATATCGGATCCCTTTATTCCTACTATAAAAAAAGGTGATGTTCTGTCTGTTCAGGTGAGCAGCCTGAACGCCGAAGCGTCAGCCTATTTCAATCCGGTATCCATGGCCGAGGCTGCGGCAACGGCCAATGGCACCAATCCACTGGCCAGAACAGTAGGCTATGTGGTAGCTGATGATGGAACGATAAAACTGCCATTGATCGGTCAGGTAGCGGTTGTTAATCTGACAAATGCCAAAGCGGGTGATCTGATTGGCGGCAAACTCAAAAACTACCTTAAAGAACCAACTGTCAATGTGCGCAACCTGAACTTCCGGATTTCTGTGCTGGGCGAGGTGTCGCGCCCGTCGCTGTTTACCATCCCGACCGAACAGATCACCCTTCCGGAAGCCCTCGGGCTCGCCGGTGATTTGACAGTCTACGGTCGGCGCGACAACGTCCTGGTTATTCGGGAAGAAGGAGGCAAACGAGTTTTTACCCGGCTTGACCTGACCCAGCGCAGCGCGTTCCGGTCACCTTATTACACGCTTCACCCGAATGATATTGTGTATGTAGAACCGGGTAAAGCCCGAGCAACCAGCGTAGACCGAGCCTATCAGCTGGCTCCCATCCTGACGGGCATTCTGTCGATCATAGCTATCATCGCGACCCGGCGTTAACCGGACCAACACTTACCTCTCAACGTAGACTTAATGAGTATGAATGCAAAACCCAATCAATCGTATGCTTCCTATCAGGTAGTCGACCCTGGCGGCTCCCCGATCCGAAGTCATCTTGCTCCTTACCTCCGATACTGGCCCTGGTTTCTTTTATCGCTGGTGCTCTCTCTGGTTGGTGCTTATGTTTTCCTGCTCTACAAACAGCCGGTTTACCGCATTCAGGCGAGCCTTATGCTCCAGGATGAGAAAAAAGGAAGTGGGCAAACGAACCCGCTGAAAGAGCTGGAAGTTTACTCGCCCAAAAAAGTGGTTGAAAACGAACTGGAAGTGCTGCGCTCCTCTACCCTGATGGAACGGGTTGTCACCAACCTCCACCTCGATACCCGCTACTATCGGAAAACGTCTTTTGGCAAGCGGGAAATATACAACGAATCGCCGGTTTGGGTGCTTGTTGAGAATGGCGATGAAGCTTTGTACAAAAAGCCAATTACTCTATCGTTTATCAACAACACCTCCGTTCAGATCAATGACAAAACCTATCCACTCAACCGGCGGATTGGAACCCCTTACGGCCAGTTGCGTATCCTGACCCGCAAGCCGATCACCCCCAAAACTGAACCCCTGATTGTACAGGCCATGCCCACCGCAGCGGCCGTTGGTATGTATCTGGACAACTTGAAGGCCGAACCAACCAGCAAGACGTCGACCGTTATTCGGCTGACGCTCGAAGACGCCGTTCCTAAGAAAGGTGAAGCGGTGCTGAACAGCCTTATCAACGAATACAACCAAGCCTCAATCATCGACAAAAACAAGGTTGCGGACAACACGCTCAAATTCGTGCAGAACCGCCTGCAAATTGTGTCGGGAGAGCTGGCAGCTGTTGAAAAGAATGTCGAAAACTATAAATCGACGCTGGGCATTACCGATCTGAGCGCGCAGGCGCAGTCGATCATGCAGACGACCACCCAGAACGATGCACAGCTTAACCAGGTGAACATTCAGCTGGCGGCTCTGCAGGACCTGGATAAGTTTGTTACCACGCAAGCTGACAAACGGGGCAGTACGCCCGCCACGGTTGGCCTGGGCGACCCCGTTCTGCTCAACCAGATTGATAAACTGTCGCAGCTTGAACTGCAGCGGGATGAGTTACGGCAGACCAGTGGCGATCAGAACCCAAAGCTTCAATCGCTCGATCAGCAGATAAAGAATACGCAGAACAATATCGCGCAGAACATCCGCACGATGAAGTCGATGCTCAACCGGTCGAAAGAACAGTATATAGCCACCAACGCACGGCTGGAAGGCGTTATCCGGACGGTTCCCCAAAAGGAACGGACGCTGCTCGACATCACCCGGCAGCAGACCATCAAGAACAACCTGTACACCTACCTGCTTCAGAAACGCGAAGAAATGGCCGTTACGTTTGCCGCTGCCATTGCCGACAGCCGTACCATCGATGCCGCCAAAAGCAGTCTGGGGCCGGTTAAGCCCGTGGGGGTTGTCATCTATGCTTTATTCGCACTGGTGGGGCTGCTGATTCCAACGGCTGCCGTAGCCGGTAAAGGGGCGCTGAACACAAAAGTACTACGCCGAAACGATGTAGAAGATGTGACGCAGGTACCCATTCTGGGCGAAATCATGAGCAAGCGCAACCGCGATGTGCTGATTGTAGCGCCCAACAACCGCTCGGTCATTGCCGAACAGATCCGCACCATCCGAACCAACCTCCACATCGGCAGGGGCGAATCGGCCGATAGCCAGGTTCTGCTCTTTACGTCCAGCATCAGTGGCGAAGGCAAGTCGTTCATATCGCTGAATCTGGGTGCCAGCATGGCGTTGCTGAAACAGCCTACGGTCATTCTGGAAATGGACATGCGCCTGCCCCGCCTGCATCAGCATTTCGATATCGACAATTCCGTTGGCATCAGCAATTACCTGAACAACGAAGCCACCCTGGCCGACATTCTAAAGCCGGTGCCGGGTTACCCGAATTACTTTATCGTGCCTAGCGGCCCGTTGCCGCCCGATCCATCCGAGCTGCTGAGCGGCCCCAACCTAAAGCAGCTGATTGGCGAACTGCGCGAGCGGTTCCGCTACGTCATCATCGACGCGCCACCCATTGGTATCGTTACGGATGCGCAGGCAATTGCCCCCTATTCCGACGCTACCCTGTTTGTTGTCCGTCATGGTGTAACGCCCAAGGAAAGCCTCAAGATTCTGGACATGCTCCATCGCGAACACCGTTTTCAGAACATGAGCATCATCCTCAATGCTGTAGGTAGCGGAGATGGTTACCATTTCAACAACCGATACAAAAATAGTTACTCATACCGCTAAACCCGGTGCCACATTAGCTGGCTCTTCACTTTAGATGCTGGATTACTCAACTGTCCACCCCAGTAACTGGAGACTCTTATGCAGGCTTCTACCGACGGAAAAACATTTCATGTGTATTTAAGCTACGATGGTGAGGCCAGGCCTTACACAACGAAGCGCATTCTTCAAGGGCTCAAAAAACGCGGATTCGATCTGTTCGTAGCGAGTATCGTCCTGGTATCAGTTCTTATTTGGCTCATACCTCTACTTGCTCTATTGATAAAGCTGACATCGCCCGGCCCAGCCATCTTTGTTCAGTCGCGAACCGGCCGCAACGGCAAAGTGTTCCCCTGCCTGAAATTTCGAACAATGGCTTATGAGCAAAATGCTCAGTTTAAGCAGGCCACCCGCGACGACATGCGTATCACCCGCATCGGCCGTTTTTTGAGGAGAACCAACCTCGACGAGATGCCCCAGTTCCTGAATGTGCTGGCTGGGCATATGAGCATTGTTGGCCCCCGCCCCCACCCCATCCCGCTGGATGCCAAGCATTGGCATACGATGCCGGGCTACAAGGAACGCTACTCCGTCCGCCCTGGCATTACGGGGCTGGCCCAGGCGCGGGGGGCACGGGGAGAAACCAGTGAGCTGTACAAAATGAAGGTACGTGTCCGCTACGACCATCTGTACATCAACCGGCAATCGACCCGGCTAGACGCCAAAATCTGCTGGTGGACTGTTAAGGCGGCTATTAACGGCAATAAAAACGCCTGGTAATTCTCAGTATCCATATCAAATCACCCATTTAAATCTAGTACGATGACACAAGTACTACAAGTTAAACTGTACGATGCCGGGCTTCCGTCCGCGGTACAGGATATTATCCGGCAGTGCGACCCGGTGCTGCCGAAACAAAATAAATGCATCAGTGCTACGGGCGCGCATGGCCTGGTGACGGCCTTTAAAGAACCCGAATTCAAGGCAACGCTGGATTCGTTTTACTGGAATCTGCCCGACGGGATGCCCGGCGTTTGGGTTGGCAAGATGAAAGGCGCCAAACAGATGACCCGGTGCTATGGACCTGATTTCTTCAAATTCGTGATGGAGGACAGCGCTGACAAATCGGTGAAGCACTTCTTCTGCGGAGGTCAGGAAGGGGTTGCCGACGAACTCAAAAAGGCCGTAGGTCGCAAGTTTGGCAACTACCAGATCAGCGGTACCTACTGCCCACCCTTCCGCGAATTGTCGGACGGCGAATTTCAGGAACTGGCCGAAACCATTAACCGCTCGGGGGCCAACATTGTCTGGATCGGGCTGAGTACGCCCAAACAGGAACGTTTTGCCCGGCGGTTGGCCCAGTGGGTCAACGTCAACTTCATCGTAACCGTGGGGGCAGCTTTCGACTTCCATACTGATCGCGTAGCGCAGGCTCCCAGCTGGATGCAGCGCATGTCGCTGGAGTGGTTATTCCGGCTCATGGCCGAACCCAAACGACTCTACAAGAGATACTTAGAAATTGTACCGCTCTTTATCCTGCTCAACGTAAAAGAACTTATCTCACCCGTTAAACAATCAACTGCTTCGGCAAATCAACAAGTATGAAAAAAGCTCTCGTCTGTGGTGCTGGCGGCTTTATTGGCGGCCACCTCGTTAATCGACTCAAATCAGAAGGATACTGGGTTCGTGGTGTCGATGTTAAAGAAAATGAATACGAAAACCGGAATGCCGACGAGTTCATCATTGGCGATTTAAGGGACCCGGCGGTTGCGGATGAGGTCATTACGTCCGACCTGGACGAAATTTATCAGTTAGCCGCCGATATGGGGGGTGCTGGTTTTGTCTTCACAGGCACCAACGATGCTGCCATCATGCACAACTCGGTGCTTTGCAACCTCAACGTACTCGAAGCGGCAAAGAACAAAGGCGTGAAACGGATTTTCTATTCGTCGTCGGCCTGCATGTATCCGGAACACAACCAGATGGACCCCAACAACCCGAAATGTTCGGAAGAGTCGGCTTATCCGGCCAACCCCGACAGCGAGTACGGCTGGGAGAAACTATTCTCGGAGCGTCTGTTTCTGGCCTACCAGAAAAACCATGGCATCGAAGCCCGCATTGCTCGTTTCCACAACATTTTCGGGCCGCAGGGCACCTGGGATGGCGGTCGTGAAAAAGCACCTGCTGCCGTTTGCCGGAAAGTAGCCATGGCCGAAGATGGCGGCTCCATCGAAATCTGGGGCGACGGTAAACAAACCCGTTCGTTCCTGATCGTCGACGAGTGCGTAGAAGGTATCCGCCGGTTAATGCTGTCTGACTTCTCGGGGCCGGTCAACATCGGGTCGGAAGAGATGATCTCGCTGAACGACTTCGCCAGAATGGTCATCAACATTTCGGGTAAGAATTTGTCGATCAACAACATTCCCGGGCCGCTGGGCGTACGGGGCCGCAACTCGGATAACCACCTGATTCAGGAGAAGCTGGGCTGGGCACCCTCTACTCCGCTGCGTAAAGGCGTTGAACAAACCTACGACTGGATTTCGGAGCAGATCCAGAAGAAAGTTCTCGAACCCGTCGAAGCCTGATGGAACGGATAACGGCCTCCCTTCTGCACCTTGAGCGCGAGCTAACAGCTCACGCTCAGGGCGCAAAGCAGGTTTTTCTTCGAAACAGCGACACACCAACCAACGTAACGCAGGTTGCCTACGGTGTCTTTACGAAAGCGGATTACTGCGAACTGCACACGCACCCCACCATGGAAGAGTGCTTTTTCTTTCTCAAAGGTGAGGGCGTTTATGTAGTCGATAACCAGACGATTCCGCTGAATCACGGTGTGTTTGTCCGGATTCCGGCGGGTGTTCCGCACCGCCTGGAAGCCACCGGCGACGACCCATTGGAATATGTCTATTTCGGGGTTGCCACAAGTTGATTTTACCCCACGGCAGCGACAGCCCATCTCCCCTGCTTTCGGGTAGGGGTTGGGACGGTCGGCCCCTGCCTTGTGGTAGTTCACAGCTACACAAATCATCAACAAACAAATAGTATATGGTTAGTAAAGAAGTAGGCTCCGTGGATATGGCAGCTGGTGAGTTGACCAACCAGGCAGACAGCTCAATCCGGGTAATCGACCGGGCTGTCTATTCGGGTCCGTCATCCAGCGCGGTAGAAACGGCACCTGCTCCCGCTTCCCGCAAACAGGACATCTTATCGAAACCCATCCTGAAGCGGTTTGCGGTCAATGTTGCTTCTCTCTTTAGTCTGCATGTGGCCAACATGCTGCTGCCCCTGCTTACGGTTCCGTACGTGGTACGTATCATCGGGCCGGAGCGATTAGGACTTCTCAACTTTTCGCAGGCATTCGTCGCTTACTTTACCCTGCTGATTAACTACGGCTTCGACATGGCTTCGGTACGGGCCATTGCCGCCAATCGCGACAATGCCGAGGTTAAAAACCGGGTGTTTAGTGAGGTGGTATTTGGCAAATCGCTACTGTGGATCGTCTCGACGATCATTTTTGCCGTTATCTCCTCGTTTGTCGATGACTTCCGAGCGCACTACTGGCTGCACATCTGCACCTACATTGGCACCATTGGCATCGTATTTTTCCCGGTCTGGCTGTATCAGGCCATGGAAAATCTGGGGCGGGTAGCGCTGTTCAACACCATCATCAAGGTGCTGGTTACGCTTACGGTGTTCATCTTTATTCAGCAGCCCGACGATTACGTTTACCAGAACCTGTCGCTGAGTCTGTCGCAGGTGATGGTTAGTTTCGTGGCCTTTTTTGTGGCGGTCAAACGGTTCGACATCCATTTTTCCTGGCCAACCCTGGCCCAGATGACGAAACGGTTCCGCGACGACAGCACGCTGTTCTTTACCTCGGTGGTGGCTACGATTTACGCCGGGTCGAATATTTTCCTGCTCGGCATGTTCAGCACGCCGTACAACGTAGGTATTTTCTCGGCCGGTACCCGGATTGTGGGCATCGCTCAGGCATTTGTGTCGCTGGCACTTAATCAGGCGTTTTTCCCCATCGTAGCCAATGCCTTCGGACAAAGCGAAGAGAAAGGACTGACCATCGTACGGACCATCTTCTTCCCGGTTACGCTCCTGATGATGATGGTTTCGGCGGGCATCTGGCTCATTGCACCCGTCTTCATTTCGATGTTTTACGGGGCGAAGTTCGAGGAGGCCGTGCTGGTATTGCGCATCGTGGCCCTGCTGCCCATCACGCTCGGCCTCAATAATTTATTCGGGGTTCATACCATGCTTAGCCTGCGTATGGACAAAGCCTTCTTCAGGATTTCGGCGGTAGGCTCTATTGTGAGTCTGTCGCTCAACGCCCTGTTTATTCAGCGTTTCGGACACGTGGGCGTTGCCTGTTCGTGGGTCATTACCGAGGCCTTTGTTACCACATCCTTTTACATCTACCTCCGCTATAAAGGCATTGAGGTAGTAAAACTCAGTTACTTACAGGAAGCTATAACATTCAGCAAGAGCCGATTGGCAGTCCTGTTTAAGCAGAAATCATGAAACGCATAGCTGCAGTTGTCGTAACCTATAACCGACTAAACGATCTAAAAATCTGTTTGGCGAGCCTGCACACGCAGACCCGCCGGGCCGATGCGATCTATGTCGTTAATAATGGAAGTACCGACGGCACCGACGAGTGGCTGAAAACTCAGCCGGAGTTAATTGTGCTGACGCAGGCTAATCTGGGCGGAGCGGGGGGCTTCGCCACGGGTATCGAACGGACGTTTCAGGATGGTTTCGACGATATCTGGTGTATGGACGACGATTGCATTGCCGCACCGGATGCGCTCGAAAACCTGCTTCTGTCGCCCAATATCGGGCCAGCCATCAAGAACTGTGTATCCATCAGTGTCAAAGATCACGAAGAGCTGGCTTTTTACGTCGATCGGCCCAACCAGAGTTACCGGAAAGTGACCGACATGACCCAGTTCGATCTGGTATATGGCGTGGCTTCTTTGTTCAATGGCACGCTCATCAGCGCAGAGGTAATCCGGACCATTGGTATCCCCGACAAGAAACTGTTCATCTGGGGCGACGAGGTAGAATACATGACCCGCGCCCAGAAAATGGGGTTTCCGGTGGTTACGGTGCCGACATCGGTATTTTACCACCCACCCTCCTTCGACCGAAACGGCATTCCCTGGCCCGGTGCCTGGAAGCAGTATTACGCCGTTCGGAATCAACGGCGCATTTTCCAGAACATGTACGGCAGCAAATACGGCATTGTCGTTTTCCTGCAATGGTCCATCCGGGCAACGTTGCAACAGGCTAAAGAAAAACGGCAAAACCGCCTGTACAACTTCCTGCTCTACGGCGAAGCGGCTTTCGACAGTCTACTAAACAACTTCCGCAAACGACCCGAAACGATTTTTACGGTTCGGCTTTATCGCTACATGCATAAATAAGACTCGGTCATGAATGTACTGATTGCCACCTATCTCGCCCCAAACTCACCCTCGGGTGTTGTCACTTACACCAAAGCACTGGCCGGCGACCTGGCCGATGCCGGTGTTGGCGTGCATACCGTCGATGCCACAAATACGCCGGTTCTCTGGCGGAAATTTCTGGGCGTCCTGAAGCGGGTGATGCGGCCACTGGGCGGTGCGTTTTTTGTGCTGTACGACGAGTTTGCGTACTTCACCGGTATCTACTTGTCTGCGCGCAAACTGCGAGGTGCCAACATTGACCTCATTCACGCACAGGACCCCCGCTCGGGCGTGGCGGCTTATCTGGCGCTGGGTCGGCAGGCCCCCATCGTGCTGACCTGCCACTTCAACGACGACCCCGTTAAAGAACTGGTCGATCAGTTTGCGCTGAAGCCGGGCTTTACCAAACAGCTTACCAGCTGGTATGCGTACCTTTTTTCGTATATCAGCGACTACATTTTTGTCTCGAATTACGCGTACAACCAGTCGAAGCACCTGTTACCGGCGAATGTCAATAAGCAGATTCTCCGCAACACCGTAAAGCTGACGGGTTCGGTGAGCAAGAGCCGCCCGGCCGAACGAGCCCCCGACACGTTCATGATCAGCAACGTGGGCTACATCGACGAGCGAAAAAACCAGAAACTTCTGCTGGAGATCGGGCGTGAACTCCGCAGCCGGGGCATCCATAACTTCATGGTCTGGCTGATTGGCGATGGCCCGAAACGCGCTGATTATGAGCAACTGGCTCAACAGTATGACTTAAAAAACCATGTCCGCTTTCTGGGTCGGCAGGCCGCACCCTGGCAGTTGGTGGCCCAGAGTGACCTCTACGTTCATACGGCCCTGAACGACAATTGCCCCTACTCCATTGTCGAAGCCTTTGCCGTGGAGACGCCCGTTCTGGCGTTGCCCGTGGGTGGAATTCCTGAAATGCTGCCCAAAGACGCGGGACTTTTCAGCGGTACAACGGCGGGCGATCTGGCGAGTGAAGTCGCTCATTATATGGAACCTGCCCGGCGGGAGCAACTGATCGATGCCCAGCGGGCCAATGCCGCCGTATCGTTCAATCACCGGGCTAACCTCGAAAAACTGCTTTCGTTTTACCGGCAAACGGCGGGCGTTCCCGCCGATGCCGTCACTCAACTGTCACCTGCCTTATGATGATCTGGGTCTATCGGTTCGTCCTGTTTCTCCTGCTGTTCGGGATGAGTGCCCTGATCTACGGGGGCAACGCCCTGAATCCGCTGTTCGACAAAGCCGTCAGCGGCACGGCCCTGATTGGCATCGTCGGGCTGGTGGTATACTACTTTGACCAGCCGGGTATTTACAAAGTAGCGGCCTGGATGATCCTGCTGGGCGTTATCGGCCTGGTGCTCGAATCGAAGTACGACTACGGGCAGTTCGTTTATTCCTATTTCGTCATTAAACGCTTTGCCTATTGCGGGCTGGCCTTGCTCACCTATGCCATTGCCCGGAAAGTGGGCGATGTAAGCGTTCAGCATATTGTGCTCCTGATCTTTGGCTTCTACATCATCAACCAGTTGTTTCTGGGGCAGATTTTCAGTTATAACCTCACCTCCGAGAGCCGCACCGTAACCTCCAACGAAGCCCTTTATCTGGTTATCCCGTGCCTGTATTACCTGATGCTCTACCTGCGCGACCGGCAGGTTCGGGATTTGCTGCTCACGCTGTTCACCTTCGCGTTTATCGTTTTCCTGCTGCACCGCTCGGTGATCTCGGCGGCTTTTATTGCCATTGGCGTAGTGGCTGGTCTATCAGTGATGGGTAAACTGCCTACCCGCGGTTTTCCAATGGGCCGTACCATCGCCACGTTTGCGGTGCTGCTGGTGCTGGTAGCTCCGCTGGCGGGGATGCTGCCCGACAATAAAGTGGCGGGCTTTCTGGAAAACATCGGCGGTATCCTCGACCCCAAAGATGACAATACGGGTAGCTGGCGGCTGGAGCAGTCGGAGTATTATCTGAGCAAAATACCGGACAAACCCATGCTGGGCTGGCGTTACGTCGGCTACGACAAGGGTGAGATCATGGAGAACGAGGACTTCCCCGAGAAGGGTACCATTATCCACTCGCAGTACATCGACATGCTTTACAACTACGGATTTGTGGGGCTGTTGATCAACCTGATCATCATTCTGGGTACGCTGATGGTCATGTACCGCCGAAACCGGGTGTTTACGCTGGAGCAGACGGTTCTCTTCGGCTTTATCGTCAGCGGCCTTGTGTACGCCGTTTCGTATCAGTTACCAGTCTTTTTCTGGGGGTTTGTCGGGCTGGGTATGTACTACGGCCTCAAACGACCCGCCCCCGAATTTCGCACAGACTATACTCCTTTCGAGGAGATCGACTCTACCCATTCATCACAATCCACTGAGTTAACCCAAAGTCAATCAATGCTATGATTAGTATAGTTATACCTGTCCACAACCGCCTTGAGTACACCCGGCAATGCCTGGCGTGCCTTTCGGCGCAAACCTACCGCAATTTTCAGATTATTGTCGTCGATGATGGCTCCACCGATGGTACCGACATCATGATCAGCCAGGAGTTCCCGGACGTTGTTGTCCTGAAAGGCGACGGCAATTTATGGTGGACAGAAGCCACCAACTGGGGCATCCGCTACGCCCAGAAAACGCAGGATAAGCGCCACGAAAACTTCATCCTGACGCTGAACGACGACACCCGCGTAGCGCCGGACTACCTGCAAACCATGCTGGACGCCTACCGAAAGTACAAACCCTGCCTGATTGGGTCGGTTAGTGTGGACAGCGACAACCCCGAAAAGCTCGAATATGCCGGGGCTTCCTTTGAATTGTATACGGCGGGTGGTCGTCATCTGTGCGAGGATTACCACAATAGTTACCGCGAACTGGCCGCCAAAACGGCCTACGTTGAATCGCACTCGCTGCCCGGCCGGGGTACGCTGGTTCCAATGGAAGTTTTCGATAAAATCGGGCTGTATGACTCTAAGAAATACATCCACTACATGTCCGACATCGAGTTTTCGGTGCGGGCGCGGAAGGCGGGTTACCGGCTCATCGTCAACGTGCCGAGTGTGGTATACGAATACGTAAAGGCAACGGGTATTCAGGTGGAGCGTAAAATAACGCTGAAGGAATTTATCGACAGCTTCACCTCCATCAAGTCGCCAACCAACCTGCGGATACGCTACAACTTTGCCATCGACCACTCCAAGACGAAAGTGCTTTATTTCTTCTTCGACATTGGTCGGATCTGTACTGGTTTTTTACTGCGTAAAGTAAGACTGATGAAACCGTTATAGCCATGAAAAAAGTGCTTCTATCCGCCTACGCCTGCATTCCCAATCAAGGTTCTGAAGAAGGAACTGGCTGGACGTACGCCACCACACTGAGCCTAAACGAACTGGAAGTTCACTGTCTGACTAAAAAAGACGGTAGAGCAGCTATCGACCCACTACTGGCCAACGGGTTCTTTCCAAATCTGATGGTTCACTACGTACTGCTGCCAAAGTGGGTCGACAAGTTCTGCAACTCCAACCTGATCGGCATGTATTTTCATTACCTCTACTGGCAGTGGAGCGCCATGAAGCTGGCTAAGCGGCTGGACCGGATTCATCAGTTCGATCTGGTGCATCATGTCACCTACGGCAGCATTCAGTTGGGTAGCTTTATGTATAAACTGCGCAAGCCGTTCATTTTTGGCCCTGTTGGTGGCGGACAACGGGCACCCGAAAACATGAAGCGGTACTTCGGCCAGTACTGGTCGCGGGAGTGGATGCGCGACTGGGTAGGAACGATGCTCCAGTACGTCAATCCGGGTTTTTACAAATCCGTAGCCACCGCCGACCGGCTGGTTGTTACTAACATGGACACCTTTGCTCTGGCCCGGAAATTACGCCCCACCCGGCCCGTCGACCGTATTTGGGACGCCGGCCTTAGTCCGTCGTTCCTGCCGACCAAAGCAGTCGAACATTACCCCGGCAATCAACTGAAGTTACTCTGGACTGGCCGCATGCTACCCCGCAAAGCCCTTGAATTAACAATTCAGGCGCTCGGGAAAGTAGATCGGGCCATTCCTGTAACCCTCACCATTGTGGGCGGCAAAGGCGAAATGGCCGAACAGGTGCCGCATTACCTCGACCAATACAACGTACGCGACCGGGTAAACTGGGTAGGCCACGTGTCCTATCAGGAAGTAAAGGAATTCTACGAGCAATCGGATGTATTCTTCTTCACGAGCCTGCGCGACTCCTGCCCGCATCAGTTGCTGGAAGCCATGGCTTATTCGCTGCCCGTTGTTACGCTGGATTTGCATGGCCAGGCCGAACTGGTGGACGATTCGACAGGTATCCGGGTGAAAGTCACCGACGAAGAGCAGGTTGTTGCTGAGCTGGCCCGCGCCATCGAGTGGATGTACCATCACCCAACAGAGCGGCTGACCATGGGACAGGCGGGGTATGCCTTCGCACAGACGCAGGTCTGGGAAACCAAGATCAGAGTGTTTATCGACGAGATATACCCGTCCGTTCTCCCTAAACCAGTTACCTACGCTGCGGCTCTCAAACGAAGCTAGCCCATCTACCCGCACCAACCTTTCAGAACGTTACACACGCAAACCCTTCTCATCATGATAACCCTGGATCAACTATCCCCATTAGGCATTGGAACCAGTAGGGCAGCATCGCTGGGAAGCAGACTGGCAACGCACGATTTTGTTGATCTCCTGCGCATTGCGTCTGAACGAGGCATTAACCTGATTGATACGGCCGACTTTTATGGCTCCGGCGATGCCGAGCGGCTCATCGCCCAGAGTGTAAACGCAACGGGACTTCCCTTTTTTGTGGTTACCAAAGCCGGGCTTCCGCGTGTGCATACACCGGGCTGGCTGTCGCCCCTGAACCAGATCGGCAAGAAGATTATCCAGCGTGTGGGGGCCAAAAAGAACTACACATCAGGCTACCTGATCGACAGCGTCCGCAAAAGCAACAAACGCCTGCGGGTCGATGCCGCCGATGCGCTGCTTCTGCACGAACCCGATTGGGCCGACATTGCCGATGCCGACAGTTGGGACGGGCTGGCGCAGATTCGGCAGCAGGGCCTGGCCCGGTACACCGGCGTGTCGACCAACGATTACCGCGTGGTGGAAGAAGGCATCCGTAGTGGTCAGGTGCAACTGGTGCAAACGTCTGCCTGCTGGCAGGAGAACGGCACATCGTCTATTCTTGCCTTATGCCGGGCGCACCAGATTCCGGTGATTGCCAACCAAACACTGCGCCCTTTCCAGTCACTGAAAGAATCATTTTCAACAAGCGCCGATGCCATCCGTCAGTTAGATGGGCTGGCAGATATGTCATTGCCCCAGTTTTTGATTGCGTCGGTACTGGCGGAGAAGAAAGCCGACAGTGTCCTGTTCGGCACCAGCGATCCGTCGCACCTCCGGCACAATAGCAATGCACTGCGATACGTGGAGCCCCTGCGCCCCCATTTGTCGAGACTAAACCAACTCCTGTCATGATCGTTACCAAAAATACGTTCCCGCCAGGTCACACACTCGACGCTGATATCTGCATTATCGGTAGTGGTCCGGCGGCTATTTCAATGGCCCTCAGTTTCGACGGCTCTCCGCTTTCGGTCATTGTGCTCACGGGCGGCAGCTGGTCCGAAACCATCCCCAACCAGGATTTATACCGGGGCAGTGTTTCGCCAAGGGGCTCCCATGAACCCCTGGAAGAAAACCGTCGACGCCAGTTTGGCGGCACCTCGTCGGCCTGGGGCGGTCGCTGTATGCCCTTTGAGCCGGTCGATTTCAAGACCCGGTCCTGGGTGCCTGATAGCGGATGGCCATTTGCCTACGCCGACCTGCATTCATACTACGAACAGGCGGCCGACCTGTGCCAGATTGGCCGTTTCGAGTTCAATGCTCAAAAGGCCTTTCCAGACAGCAGACAGGAAATTCTGAAAGGACTGGATTCCGATGAGCTGGTTTCCTATCCGCTGGAGCGCTGGAGTCCGCCCGTCCATTTCGGCAAAGCGTACCAGAAACAGCTGGAAAATAGCCCCAACATTCAAGTATTGCTTGATGCGCACGTCATTAGCCTGCAAACACAGGAAACGACCGATAGTGTCAGCCATGTCGATGTGTCTATGACGGACAAGATGCTGTCTGTTCAGGCCCGGAAGTTTGTTCTGGCAACGGGCGGAATTGAAAATGCTCGTCTGTTGCTGGCCTCTACTAACGACCGCTTCCCCAACGGCCTCGGCAATCAGCACGATAATGTAGGCCGGTATTACATGGTACACATCAGCGGCACCTATGCGGAACTGAAACTGCACGACAAGGAAAAACTCATGGCCGACTTCGAGCGGGATACCGGCGGTGTTTACTGCCGACGGCGCTGGTGGTTCCCTGAGCCGGTTCAGGCTAAAAACAAACTGCTGAATACCATCTTCTTTTTGTATCACCCAATTCAGAAGAACGGTCATCGGGATGTTCTGTTCTCCTCCCGGTTCATTGCCAAATCGGTGCTGTCTATTCTGAATCAGCGCTCGTTTCATCGGTCAATGAACAAGGCTAAACAGTTGATGCCCGACCTCCGGGAGCATACTATCAACATTGCCCGGAACGGCCTTATGGACGTGCCGGATCTGATCAGGCTCGGGCTGAAACGCATGGCGAAGCGCCGATTACCCTATTTGCTCCCTTCCAGGCGAAACGAATTTTGGGGGCTGTATTTTCAGGCGGAACAGTCGCCCAACCGAACCAGCCGGGTGCGCCTGTCTGACTCCCAGAAAGACTCATTTGGTATACCGAGGGCCGAAGTTCAGCTCGCCTTTCTGGAGGCCGACATTGAGTCGATTGTGAAAACACATGCCCTTTTTGTCAGGGCATTTATTGAGCAAGAACTGGGCGAAATACGGTACTCGGAGCCGGGTTTGCGGACCTACCTGCGCGAACGGATGCAAACGTTCAATTCAGCTTCGCACCACATCGGTACTACGCGCATGTCTGACGACCCGCAAACGGGCGTGGTCGATAGAGATGCCAAAGTATACGGCTTAGACAACCTGTATGTGGCGGGGTCGTCGGTGTTTCCAACCGGTGGACACGCCAACCCGACCCTCACCATTGTTGCACACGCTTTACAGTTAGCCAATTTCCTGAAAACCAAACCCTAACTCCAATATGATCCACTAGCCGTTGCCCTTTACCTTTTCAACAGTGCCTTTACTCCCTTACGAACGTTATGAAAAAAGTACTTATCTCAGCTTATGCCTGCATTCCCGACCGAGGGTCGGAGGAGGGGAACGGCTGGTTCTACTCCTCGCTGGTTAGCCAGCAGGGGTATCAGGTATGGTGCCTGACCAGAGACATTGGCAAAGCCGAAATTGAACAGAAACTCCGACAGTGCGACTACCCTAACCTGCATTTTGAATTCGTCACGCTGCCCCGCTGGGCCGACAAAGCTTACTCGTTCGGTCTGCTGGGTATGTATTTTCATTATCTCTACTGGCAATGGACAGCTTTACAATCGGCCCGGAGACTAACCCGGACGCACAAGTTCGATCTGGTGCATCATGTCAGTTATACCAGTCTGCAACTTGGCAGCTACCTCTATAAACTCGGCCTACCCTTTATCTACGGACCGGTTGGCGGTGGTCAGGAAGCCCCCACCAATATGCGCCACTATTTCAAATCATATTGGCTGAAAGAGAAAATGCGATCGTGGGTAAGTGACCTCATGCTCCATTTCAATCCCGGCTGTTACCAGTCGGTTCGCCGGGCCGACTACGTGCTGGCCTGGAATGAAGATACCCGCCGGATGATTGCCTCGATGGGCCGAACCCAGGGTGTTGAGAAAGAATTTGGGGGCGTTGGAGCCAGCTTTATCCCGTCGAAACCCATCCACCGCCCGGCTCATGATTCGCTGGAGCTGGTTTGGGTTGGGCGGCTGATGCCCCGTAAAGCACTTGAGCTTTCCCTGCACGGCATGAGCAAAGTGGACCCTCGGCTGCCCATCCACTTAACCATTGTCGGCGATGGCGAAATGGGGCAATATGTCTATGAATACATGGCGAAATACAACCTCGACAAACGGGTTACGTGGGTTGGCAAGGTAAACTATGAGCAGGTGAAGGAATACTACCGCCAGGCCGATGCCTTTCTGTTTACGAGCCTGCGCGACACCGGTCCCGCACAGTTAATGGAGGCCATGGGCTACTCATTACCGGTGGTAACGCTGAATTTACACGGCCAGGCCGAACTGGTGGACGATTCGACGGGCATTCGAGTGCCCGTTACAGGCCCAGAAACAGTGGCGCAGGGGTTAGCTGAAGCAATTACCTGGATGTATCATAATGAGCAGCAGCGAATTGATATGGGCTTTAATGCCTTTCAGTTTGCCCAACGACAACGGTGGGAGTTAAAAGTTTCTCACCTCATCCGCAAATACTACACCACCCTGATGGGACAGGCCGCAAGCATGGTGATGGCCATAAACCAGGAGTAGTTAACCAATAACTCAACGACAATAATGTACATCAGCATTCTGGGCTCTATTGCAACAAACGACCTGCTGACCGAAGCCGCCCGGCAACAACTCGGCTCGTACCCGAAAGGACAGCCGGGTGCTCCCTTGATCAGCAATCTTATTAACGAATACCTGTCACGGGGGTATAAGGTGCTGGCTATTACTATGGACGATCAGCTCTCGGACGATGAACCGCCGTTTGTGTATACAGAGCAATTACTGACGTATGTTATTGTTCCGAAACGCAAACATACCTTCCGTCCCAATGGCAAGCGCCCCGGCCGAACCGCCGACTTCTTTCGCTTTGAGCGGAACCAGATGGTGGCTGTGCTGAAGCAGTACAAACCCGATGTGGTACATGCCCACTGGACGTATGAGTACGCGCTGGCCGGACTGTCCTACAGCCCCAACACACTCATCACTATACACGACAATGCCCGGATAATATTCGGCTATGTCCGTACGCTGAATCGCTTTTTTCATTTGCTTCTCGCCCGGTACGTGTTTCAGCGGGGCCACTGGTTTACAGCTGTATCGCCCTACATGGCCGGAACCGTACAGCAATGGATAACCGAGCCGGTAGCCGTAGTGCCGAACCCGGTACCGATGCCGAAAAAAAATCGAGGCTCAACCCCATCGAACGTACCTACGATCAGCATGGTGGTGAACGGCTGGGATGACCGAAAAAACAGCAAGAATGCCCTGCTGGCGTTTAAAGGTATTCAGCAGCGGCACCCGGATGCGGTCCTGTGGGCTTTTGGTACGGCTTTCGAACCCGGCGAACATGCCGACGCTTTCTGCCGTGAACATCAGATTCCTAATGTGGTGCTGCATGGGTCAACACGTTACGCAGACGTACTCGACAAAGTGGCTCAGAGTACCGTTCTGCTGCATGCCTCCCTCGAAGAGTCGTTTGGCATGGTACTGGCTGAAGCCATGAGCTTTGGCGTGCCTGTTGTGGCCGGGAAAGACAGCGGGGCGGTGGCTTGGGTGGTGGAAGATGGTGGTTTGCTGGTCGACGTCACGAAGGTAGATGAGCTGGTGGAGGCCGTCGACAAACTCCTATCCGATCCGGTACTCTACAAACGGTGCTCGGCCAATGCGGTCCGGGTTGTGCAAACGCGCTTCCCCATTGAGGAGGTTGCTGACCAGTACGTATCGCTTTACAAAAAGCACTGCATAAAACCGGAAACCGCCATCATAAGTGGTAAGCCCCGTCAGGAACTGAGCGTTGATCCGGCTTATAAAGGGTAAGCCCCGTCAGGTCAGGCAAAAAAACACTGTCAAAACCCGTTACGAAGGTGAATCAGCGCAGGAAACAGATCATTTTATTGAGCATAGCCTTGCTGCTTATCTTCTCGATTAGCCTGATCGTCTCGTTGTTTTTCAAGGAGAAATGGCTGTGGATGGATGAAGTACTAAGCTATATCCTGATCTCAGACCCGTCTGTCGTGCATATGAATGATGCCCTGGTGAGTAACATGGACCAGAATCCGCCCATTTTCCCAAACCTGTACTGGTGTATCGGACACGCCATCAGTCAGAACCCGCAGTTTTTACGGGCGGTTTCGGTATTGCTCTTTTCCGGTACACTTGCCCTATTTTACCGCTACACAACGGAGCTTATTGGCACACCGGTCAGAAACTTCCTGCTCATCAGCTTTATTGTTGCGTTCACTTACCTGAATCTGACACTATCGACCCAGATTCGCGGCTATTCGCTTTTTCTGCTTGTCAGCCTCGGTTATTTTATGGTATTACACAAGCTCATTGCCTCCCCCGACCGGGCGCAGTTGCTGGTTGCCTTTTTCGTACTGGGGCTATTCCTTGTATTCACCCACAGTTTCGGGCTGTTTTACGCAGCAGCATCGGGTGCTTTTTTTGCCGGTTTATTCCTCTGGTCTAAAAACAAACGGTATGCCTATGTGGTGGCGGGCCATGTGGTAATTCTGGTCATCTGGCTCCTGCTCTGGTATCCCAGCTTTGCCATTCAAACCGAAGCAGGTAAGCCCCATTCGTGGATTCCGGTGCCCACGTTTTTCTCATTTTTTACGATTGTGGGCGAACTGGCTCCGTCACTTTCGGCCTCACTCGAACGGAAATCCGTCTTTCAGATTTTGCCCATTCTGCGGTTTGTACTCGTTGTGGGGCTATGGGCGTACATCGCCCTGCCGCGTTGGCGTACTACCCGGTTTCAGTTTCTTGTACCGGACAGAGCGTTTACGTTTTACCTGCTGGCGGGTTTTCTGTACCTGGTTCCGGTAGGCATCGCTCTAGTCGTGTCTCTGTTTTTCAGGTCGGTGTTTATCAGCCGGTACTTATGGCCGAGTCATTTACTGGTCGTGTATCAATTGGTGTATGCCATTTACTTTTTTCTGGATCGCCGGTCGTTACAGCCGGGTCGTGTTGCGGTCCGGGTGAAGTTTCTGCCCCTGTACATGATCGCGCTGGCGGGATTTATCTTCTACCAGAACCGAAAAGTGAATGTCTTTCCCAGCGGGGTGCTGAGCTACTTGTCGCAGTTGAACAAAGAGTACCCCGTATTTGTCGAAACTGCCGATTACTTTCTGCCCATCTGGTTCCACGACAAAACAACGAAGGTTCGGTACCTGCTGGACTGGGATACGGCCAAGCAGCCAAGTAATATCCTGAGCGCTACCGTGGAGCACAAGGTGCTGAAATCGGTACGGGAAAAGTATCAGGTCCAGGACATCATCCCAAGCCGGAACTTCACCCGGTCGGTGGTGCCGCACTTCTACGTGATCGATGAGAGCAGCAATTATCAGATCGAACATTTCATCGAAACGGGCCGGGTTCAGGTCATCCGCGAATTACCCATTGCAATCGAAGGCCACCGCATTTTAGAATGTACGCTTCGGTCCTAAACAGTCATCATCTTACCCAACTAATAACCGGTTATGAAACATGTAAAACAAATTTTGTCCGCACTGCTCCTGCTGCTGAGCCTGTCACTGGCCTTTGTGGCCTGTAAAAAAGACCCCGTCGACCCCGACCCGCAACCCGCCGTTACGGCCATTACCTCTATCGACCCGGCTACGGCTCCGGTAGGCAGCACCATTGCCATTTCCGGAACAAACTTCAGCACCGACCCGGCCAGCAACACCATTACCATCGGGGGCGTTACCGCCACTGTGGTGTCGGCCTCGCCAACGAAACTGGTTATCGTGGTGCCAGCGGGAGCCGCTAACGGTCCCGTTTCGGTAACGGCCAATGGCCAGACGGCCCAGAGCGCCGGGACGTTTACCGTTGCCATTCCGGGCCTGAAACCCACGAAAGAAGTACGGGGAACAACTTTTGCCAATATGACCTGGAAAAAAGATACGATTTACGTGCTTAGGGGCCAGGTCTACATCCCGGCCGATTACAAGTTGACAATTGAGCCGGGGACGATCATTAAGGGAACAGGTCCCGAAATGGACCCCAATGGCACCAAGTATCCGGGGGCGCTGATCGTTGAGCGCCGGGCACAGCTAATTGCCATCGGCACACCCACGCAGCCCATCGTGTTTACCTCGTCAAAAGCGGTCGGTCAGCGTGGTTACGGCGACTGGGGTGGCGTTGTTTTAATCGGTAAATCGCCCGTTAACCAATCGCGCACAGCAGCTTACCCGAACGGCATTCGGGGTACGGTCGAAGCGTATGGAGAACCCTTCGACAACTCGGGAACGCTGCAGTATGTACGCATCGAGTATGCCGGAGCTACCCAGCCAACCACGCCTGCCAGCCGACTCGGTGGACTGACCTTAATCGGCGTTGGTACCAATACCGTTATCGACCATGTGCAGGTATCGTACAGTGGCAGCGACGCGTTTGCCTGGTTTGGCGGGACGGCCAAATTGAAAAACCTGTTTGCATATCGCTCGTTCGACGACGACTGGAGTGCCGACTGGGGCTATGTAGGCAATGTACAATTTGGCGTGGCGCTGCGGGACGTGAGCACGGGCGACCCATCGGGCTCTAATAGCTTTGAAGTCGACAATTTCCAGTCGGCCGAAACCAGCGATGTAACCGCGGTAACGGCCATCAACGGCTATACCCAAACAGCGCCAACCTTCGCCAATTTCAGCAGTTTCGCTTACAGCACCTCCCCTACCACCGGGTTATACAATGCGGGAATTTATCTGCGCCGGAACACTGCTGTTTCAATCTATAACTCGTTGGTATATGGTTTTCCGGTGGGGGTTTATCTGGAAGGAGCCGCTGTTGGGCCACAGGCCAATATTACGAGCGGAACGCTGGATTTGAAAGGTGTCGTTATTGCTAATTCGTTAACTCCTGTAGTGGGTGCCGGATCGAACACCCCCGAGCAGGCCACGGCCTACTTCACAGGAGCAGGACGTTCTAATCAGATTGTGGCTACATCGGACATAGCCACGCTGCTGCTTAATTCAAATAACCTCACCCTTAGCTCACCGGCCTTCGTATTACAGACGGGCTCACCCCTCCTGACGGGTGCCGTAACGGGTAATAAGCTGACAGATCCTTTCTTTACGCCGGTAACATATCGGGGAGCTTTTGGTACGGAAAACTGGGTTTCGGGTTGGACAAACGTCAATCCGCAAGCCACCGATTACGACCGATAAGACCTGACAGCCGCATGCTCGCATAACTTTTGCCGGGTCTGTTTCTGAAGAGGCAGGCCCGGCATTCATTAATCTATCAATTCACTAGATAAATTTCAAGCGAACTTAGAACAGTAGAGTTGAACAAACCGTATACTCTTCAAATCGATCTTTTCTGGTAAAGACAACTGCTAGCTCTAACTTAAATCACCACCTTCTATCATGAGCGTTATAAAACCGGCCCTTGAGCACCCAAACCTTATTACTCATTTGTTAGGAGCGAATAATTACTGCTGGATTTATTACCGTAACGGCGACAAAAAACTGTTAGCAAAACCGATCAGCTATTTACAGGATGAGTTACCCAGCTTTATTCGGACGCACAAGAGTGTACTGATCAACCCCATTTATGCCCGGACACTAACCGCTCCGCCCCGCCAGAAAATGGCTGGCGAAATTCAGCTTGAGAGTGGACTCACGTTTCCGGTCAGCCGTCGACGCTGGAACGAAGTGGCGGAAGCGCTGGACCACCGTCTGGCACCCGACGGTAACAAAGCAAGCTCAGTTGTCTCCATCGTGGCCAGTCCGGCAAAAGCCGCCCCTTCAGAAAGCGTTTCCCAAAAATCGATTTTGCTGATAACGGATGATCTTCCCTGCCTACCTCCCGTGGCCAGGATAATTGCCCGGGGCTGGCCTCAGTATCAACTGCATACGTTTGATCATAGTAACCACCTGCCCGATCATCTGGCCGGAGTTTCTGTCGAGGAGCTGCCAACCGTAATTTTGCTGGATGCCCGCACAGCAACCGTGGAGCGCTTACAGGCATTACAACGGCTCAAAGGCGATCCTTATTTGTGTCGGCTGCCCATCATTTTGTTTGTCGTTCCTACCGATACGCTGGTGAGCGACGGCTACAAACGACAGGCAAACTCCGTTATCTCTTTACAGGATGATCATTTAACATTCATACAAACGATTGAGCGTGTTTGCCGCTTCTGGTTGCAGACAGCCTCTCTGCCCAGCCTCGCTAAACCAGCCCTGATCAACTCGTAAAAAATGCTATCTGCTGTTCTGTTACGTATCCGCGTCATATCCGTCTCAGGTAACTATATGCGCGTCAGGAAATTAGCCCGAACAGCCTGACTATATAAACGTTTCGACTTATCTTACACTTACTTTTTAAGTAAAGTTGAACCAAAACACCGTTTTTCTATCGCAACAAACTATTAATCTATTGAAACAAATTAGATACAACTGCTATGATGCATTTTAAGAAAAATTTAAACTTAAAACAGAAAATCAATTACCCAAAAAAGCGCCTTGTCCTGATGAACATGCGCTCAACAACATCTCTTTTAAATAATTATATATTATGCATTGTCAAAAAAAATACTAACAAAGCCACTATTTCTTCCGCAGCGATAAGCCAGGCAAGCAATTTTTACAATTAACAGAACATAAAGGTGACGAGCCCGTTTAAAAATTAGGGCCTTACCCGTATGAATTAGCACGTCATTATTAGTAACTACGCGCCTATAGTTTGTATATAGCTCACTGACTAATCGCCGTAATCCTGTATACTTAAGAATAATGATAATCACTGCGCAATTGTTTTTAAGACTGTCAGAAAATTAGTCAGCTTCCCTTATTTATAAGTACTCACTTTTTCACACGCTTACTCACACTAATTCTTTCGGAAGAATACTTACAAATAAGTACGTTGTCGTACGATAAGTATATGAGAAAAGGTATAATAAAACGACTGTATAACGTAAACAATAAGGCTTATTCTGGATATATTTGATTGAAAAAGTTGGCTCAACAATACGTACATAATCTATGGCTAAGCTACCTGGCACACGACGTCGCAAAGTACCCAGAATTCCTATTTTAGTCATAGAAGATAATGCAGACCATTGGCTCATTATTCGCTCCGCCCTCTCTCAGTGCTTTCCGGAAGTAGAACCTTTGTGGATGAACAATACATCTCAGGTAACTAATCATTTAAATACCTGTATATCGACGGAAAAAGAATTACCCAGGCTTATCCTTACAGATTTGTACCTGCCTCGTCGGGAAGATGGTTTCTTACTTCTGGAATCCCTGAAAAATCACATTATTTTTCGGCAGCTTCCCGTTGTTGTGCTGAGCAATTCTGAAGACCGAAAAGATATCGAACAAGCCTATACATTTAGTATTGCCTCCTATATTGTTAAGCCAGTCAGTTATCATCAATGGTTAAACTGTTTTTATACATTCAGGCGCTACTGGCTTGAGGCAGTTACGTTGCCAATACATTCTTACTGATATAGTTTTATACATATACCCTCCTCTCTGTTATCGGTTAAAGCTGCTTAATTTATGGCGTCTCGATGGCGAAACTATCCATTGAGTACGGCTCTCTTCCAAGCTCTCAGGTAAGCCAAATAATCACCAGATTTTACAAACCCCTACGTCTGAATTCTACATCAGACGAGATACTACTGTCGCTAAAAAAGTTATGGTAATAAGCCGGATAGTTGAGTACTAACTGAACGTTTCTAACCGGTAGCCTATATTTGCTGATGCCAGATTCCCGCTTCAATTCCTAAAGGCAACTTATCTTAAATTAACGCGAACTATTCAATGACCAGCCCCACCGGAGCCTGACAGTTCAAAGCCGGAACACAGAAGAATACATATGGGTCGGTCGTTTCCTGGTTGCTTTTCTTGGCGAACTATCTATACCCCAACGGCCAGCAAAAAAGCAAGGCTGTAGTTAACCTTAGATCAAAAATGGACCGACTTCCCCGGCGCATACTAGCTTGGCGGTAAATTCATGCTTCAATTAACAGAATAGGCTTTAATTTAACAGTCATTCAGGGAGTATCGTTTTCAACGATACTCCCTGAGGTATCAACCCCAACACCGCCAAGTAGTACCAACATGGTTCATAAAATAAGTCTGCTTTTTTATTTTATCCTTATTAGTCTGTCTTTACCAGGACAAGTCCCACAGGCAAGACAACCGCTTGATAAGAAGCTGTTTATCTTGGGCGAAATCGTTGAAGTGTCCTCCCGCATTCTCAATGAAAAAAGAACGTTAAATATCTATTTGCCACCAGGCTACAACCCGAAAGACACGATAAAATACCCCGTCGTTTATTTATTGGATGGCTCGGCAGACGAAGATTTTATTCACGTAGTGGGGTTGTATCAGTTTACGGCGTTTGAGTGGATCAATATGGCCCCGAAGTCGATTATTGTTGGCATTGCCACGGTTGACCGCAGGCGGGATTTTACGTTTCCAACCACGATCGACGCGGATAAAAAAAAATACCCTACGACTGGCCATTCAGGTAACTTCATTCAATTTATGGAAAACGAACTAATGCCGTATGTCGAAAAAAACTACAAAACCAGTCCAGCCACAACTCTGATCGGCCAATCGTTAGGGGGCTTACTGGCTACGGAAGTACTGTTAAAAAAACCTGCGCTCTTTAGCCGATATATCATTGTCAGTCCAAGTTTATGGTGGGACAACGGCTCGTTGCTAAGCCTGGAAACCAGCCCGCCCCCCCGTTTGGACAATCGACAAACCGACGTGTACATTGGTGTTGGCAAGGAGGGGTTGACGCCCACGGCAATACCCCGTGTGATGGAAGTAGACGCAAATTTGCTGGCAGAGAAAATAAAGAAGGGCAGGAACAAGGCCCTAAGGGTCTATTTCGATTACCTGCCGGAGGAAGACCACGCCACCATTGCCCACCAGGCAATTTACAATGCCCTACGCCTGTTCAGTTCTAGAAAGTGAGGCACTTACCTATTCGGAGCGTTTGCCGCGCGAGGGCATAGCTAGTGATCAATTAGCCAGTCTGTTATATTTACGAAACTTGTTGACGCGACACATCTTGCAGCCCTGGCTGGAAGTTGCTAGCTCATTATTGTCACAATTGAATGGAAAAGAAACAGGCAACTGCTCTAGCCAATCCCCCAAAAGCGAAATTCATTGCGCTGAGCGAGAGCATTATTGAAAAAATAAAGACGGGTGAACTCCTGCCGGGCGACCAGATTCCTTCTGAAAATGAGCTTATAAAAACGTTCAACATCAGTAACACTACCGCTCGTAAGACGCTCCTCGAAATTGAATCCAAAGGCTGGGCGCGACGCATAAAAGGGAAAGGAACGTATGTGTTAAACCGGACGGAGGATCACCATTTGCTGCGTACTCTTGGCTCTATCTACGCCACCCGGCGCGGTTTTCACGACAGCCTGATTGCCGAGGGGTTTACGCCCAGAAATATTGTGCTGGAGAAAACAATTTTACAGGATGGAATCTCGTCAGAAATAAACGGCCGCCATTTTATCATTGAAGGCCCTGCCCTGAAAATCCATCAGCTGCGCTACGCGGATGAACTGCTCATTAAAGACGAGGTCAAGTACATTTCCCTGACGCTGTGTCCTAAAATTAACAAGATACCGACAGAGGTTTCCTATTTTAAAGTTTACGAAAGCAACTATCACCTGAAAATAGACGAAGTTCAGCAGACGCTGGGTGTGAAAATTCTGGAGCCCAACACCACTAATTTTGATCTCAGCAAGCCAACGCCCGTCTTCGTGCTCGACAGTGCCGTTATCTGCACCGGCGATAAGGTCGTGGAAATAGAGCAGTCGTATTATCACGGCGACAAGTACAAGTTTGCCGTTATTGCCAGCCCGGAACACGACTACCGCCCCCCCAGCCCGATTACTTCGTAAACCACTTCAGAATTTCGCTGGTAATCAGGTCGTGGCCAGCCCGGTTCGGGTGGTTCACGTGCGACATATAGTTAGCCAGTTCGCCGTTTTTGGCTACCCGCTTGAACTGGGTGTACGAGTCTGCCAGACCGACATGGTACTGTTTGGCCAGTTGGTGAATTTGCAGAACGTGCGGCTCCAGCGGATTAGCCGCATCCAGGATGTTCAGCCGCTGGTCGGGCGAGGGCGTTAGCAGTATAACTTTTACATTGCGGGCCAGGGCGGCTTCCACCATCTTCGACCACGCTTCTTTCACCTTGCCAATGTCTGAAAACCGGTCGTTCAACGCATAGTCGATGAACAGCACATCCGGTTTATGCACCAGTACCTCCTGTTCAAAGCGGGTTTGTCCTTTTATGGCATTTTCTCCGCCAATGGCCGTAACGATCACATTGATAACCGCATATGGGTACTGCTTTTTCAACTGAGCCAGTACCAGATTTGGGTACGATTCCAGCGTATGCACCTCATGATCATGCCAAAAGCCTGCGGGTACAGAATGCCCATGAAACACCAGATTGATAGTCCGGTTTTTGGGCCACTGTACGGTCAGTTCCTGCTTGATGTTCGCTAGATAAGTGGCCGAATCGGCGAGGGCTGGCGACTGGGCATTCGAATTGAAGGAGAGTCCTGCCAGTAAGCTGAAGAAGAAAAAAAACTTAGTCATAATCGGGGCGCCATCGGGTTGTGTAAGTTACCGAAGATATTTTTCAAACCAACTGGCTAGCACGCCCAGGTCCGACTCCCAGGTTTCGTCCCAGCCATGACCACCACCCTGATGCACGATCAGTTGGGCGGGCACACCCGTTCGTTTAAGTTTGTCAATAAACCGTTCGGATTGCTCTAACGGCACGATTGGGTCGGCTGTACCGTGTAAAATCAGGGTGGGCGGGGTATCCGGGGTAATGGCCATAAACGGAGATAAGGATGCCATCAACCTCAATTTTTCTGCTCTCGATTTTCCTTCAATGCCAAACTGAGGCCAGTACCGCCTAACGGTGTCGCATTCTACAAATAAGCGGCCCGGATTTCCAAAATTAGCCAAATCGGCTGGTGGAAAAAAACAGGCCACTGCCTGCACCCGACTGGAAACTAAATCGACCGAATCGAGCCGGGCAGCCGGGCTTTTCTGCGTTGTATCCAAACCAACACCTGTACCCAGGCACAACGACAGGTGCCCACCGGAACTCATACCCGATACCCCCAGCCGATTCGGATTAACACCATACTCGAGCGCGTGAAACCGGATAAACCGAACGGCCCGGTGAACATCCTGAACAACTTCGCTCACCTGAAATTTAGGGGCTGAACTGTGAATGATCAGGAATACCGTTTGGCCCCGGTCGGTGAAGTAATGAAAATGCTTCCGGCGCTTTTCGATCATGCTGATGTCCGAGTGCCACCCTCCGCTCAGGGTAAAAATAACACCGATGCCATTGGGTTTAGCCGGTTTAAGAACATCCATTGTGAGCGCCGTACCGAATTTATGTCCGTAAATAACATTGCGGATTTGAGTTGGCTCATCAGCCCTGCTGGCTTGTACCCACGGCCGTAAAACAGGCCTGCTGGTAAAAGAAACGAGAGTACTGGTTAGCCCAGCCCACATTAGCAAGAGCCGCCAGATGTATGTTTTCATCTTCGTTTTTAGTGAATGAATGTAAACTGTCAGTAAACCGCAATCAATTACCAGAACGCTACCAGATCGCCGGTTACGTTTTCGACTACGTAATGTTTGCCAAACGACTGATCGCCGGGCTTAAACGCGATTTGTCCTTTTTTCCACGGATAGCCTGAGTTAGCGTACATATGCAGGTTCTGCTCGTTTACCCCATCGTTAGGGTATATGCGGACGGTGGCGTTTTTCAGGCCCGTCAGGCGAATGCACCGCTTCATGTGTTTTACGCCCGAGGTCATTTCCTGACAAGACACAATACCCTCGGGCTGGTCGATAAAAACCCGGCTTTCGCGGTGCCAGGCTTTGGGCATCGAATAGACCGAATACCCTTTGGCCAGTTCCGTTTCGTAGCCGGTCAGGATGGGTGCACCCTGCGGTAATTTGAACCGGTGGGTGATGGTAGTATTTGGGCAATAGCCGGAAAAGAAAAAGCCGTTGCTGCCCCGCGAAATAGTGAGCACGGGATTCTTGACGGATGGGTTACGCTTGTCAACCCGGTAGTCGAGACCAAACTGGCTGAGCACATAGCGCATCAGCAGCGGCCCGGTAAAAAGTTGCTCCGGGTCATCGGGCGTCAGGAGTTTACCGCCAGTAAATTTGCTCGAATTGGTGCCGCGTACGTACGCCACTTTACCGCCTTTCCACTCGGGCTTTGCACGCGTCCAGACCACATCTCGCTGGCTCGTTCCCTGGGTAAGTTGAGCCAGCACATTTGTACCCGCATCGGCCCTGTTCTTTACCTGTGTTGCCACGCCCCCACCCGAAAACAGGGCATTGTGAACCAGCTTGTCCGGGTATTTTTTTGTCAGTTCATCGAGCATAATTCTTGACTTAACCTGAAACTCGCCCTCAAGAGATTTGGTATTCTGGAGGTTCAGCAGCGTCAGAAAAGCGGCACCGGCATGGTCGGCGGGGCCGTAGACGAGAAGCTTACCACCACGCTGTACAAAGTCGATCAGCGTTTTTTCGAGCGATGAACCCGCTTCCGGTACAATAGACACCAGAATCGACTCGTTGAAGTACGCCGGTTTGCTTGCTACTATTTTTTGAAGTGAGCCGGTCGAGGTAATCGTGTTTAGCGGAAATCCGTTGTTGATAGCCTGTCGAATGAGCCAGTCACCGTAGTAGATTTCCGGGAGCCGATCGGGCTGTTTATACGCCCAGTCGTGGTATTCATCGAACGGATATACCCAGACCAGCGGCCCCGGTGCCGTAGGCGCATCGTACCGGGCTTTCAGAATGTGGGGCGTCACTTCGTCGGGTACCTGCGATGGCATTTCGCCGTACGAGTTATCGGCCGTCAGGAAATTCAGGTGGGTAGGCAGCCGAATTTCGCCCTTCGCGTTGATACGCGCCACCGCCATAGGCAGGTAAATATCGTGGGGTTCCTGTCCGTAGCGGTCCAGCCACGGGCTGTTCACCCACCAGGGGTCGTGCGTGTAATACCGGAACAGGTATCGTTCGTCGGGCAGCTCGGCCATCCGCGACATATAGCCGACCATCTCCAGCCCGAAATCCCCATCCAGCGCAGCCCAGGGCGAATTTGGGGGCGGAAGCATGTTGTACTTACCGTTGTAAATCTGCTTTAGATCAACGCCATCGCGGGCCAGATCGGCCCCGGTTGATAGGTTCGTACCTCGGGTTTGAATCTGAAACGTCGGGCATTCCTTGCGAAACAAGTTCCAGAAACCGGCAATCAGGGCTTTGGTGTTCGCTAGTTTTTCCGGTGCAAATGCTTTGCCGTTAAAGATGGCCCCGGTAGATGACCAGCCCTCCACGCCAAAGCCGAAACCATTACTGAGCCAGATGTAATCGTAGCCCAGATCGGTGAGAAAATGCTGACTTTGCCGACCCAGAAACGTACCAAAAGGCGTGTTGGCCGGAATGCCTTTGGGAAATCCGGCATAGGCCTCGGCGTCGGCGTTCAGGGTTGAGTAACAACTAACCATAGTCTTGTGGCCCATGGCATTACCCCCCAGAATTTCAGGGTGTTTTTTGTACTTAAACTCCGATTTGGCGAACTCCGGCCCCGGATCAAATGTGGCTCCAATCAGAACCGGCTTCCCGGTTATGCGTTTGCCGGTTTCCTTCAGCGTCTGGATGATGAATTTCAAGTCACCATATGTAAAAGCGGGCGGATTTTCCATGTAAAGGTACGCGCGTTCGTGCAGCGACAGTTCTTTCGGTCCCGATCCCACCTCGTGCTCCGTATTGGGATTGCCAATGTAGCGCGCCCACTCCAGCGGCTGATCCAGCTTCCCCTTATAATCCAGAATCTCCGACCCATCCGATGTCCAGAGCATGACAGAAACCGTGTCTGTATGCCTCAGCAGAGCCGACCACTGTGTGAACAACTCGGTAGCTACCTGACGGATATAGGCCTTGTCGTTTTTCTTGAACGGCTTGAGTGAAGCCTCCAGGGTAATATTGTTAAAGGATTTACCCCGCAGCGTCGAGTTGTCCAGATTAGGCGTGTCGACGGTCGTTGTAAAGCCCAGCAAAGCCAGACTTAACAGGCAGAGAAAGGACAGGAATTGAGTACGCATGGAATGAAAAGTTAAGATGTACCCATTGGCCGGGTCCATGGGTACGATCAATATCCCGGATTTTGCTTCAGCGTTGGATTCAGGTCGATCTCGGCTTGCGGTATGGGAAACAGCAACTCGAAATCCTGCACGGAAAAGTTTAGTTTCTGACTCGCATAATGCGCATTCAGCACCGTTTGCGCCCGCCCCGTTCGAACCAGATCGAACCAGCGATGGCCTTCGTACAGAAATTCGACACGCCGTTCCTGTTCCAGTGCCAGCCGTAAATCGGCCTGCGAGAGGCCCGACAAAGCAGACAGTTTAGCCCGTTGCCGTACCTGATTGAGAGAAGGGAGGGCATCGGCTGTTTTACCCTGTTCGTTCAGCGCTTCGGCATACATCAGCAGCGCATCGGCAAAGCGAAGAACAGTAAACGAGACACTGCCATCGCCCGGATCAACCGCTTTAAAGTCGACAAACTTTAACCCGTATCGGCTGTATGATTTCTTACCGCCAATCAACGATACCGAATCACTTACAGACGCGGGCTTGCGGGCATCACCCGTTTCGTAGGCTTTTAGAAGATCCAGCGTCGGCACGATGCGCCCTGCCCCCTGTGCATTACCGGGAAAAATGGCCATGCTCGTAATGGCGGGGGTAAACAGCGCCGAGTAGTTGTTGCCCAGCGTTTGCCCGGACAGGTAAGCAACTTCCAGAATCGTTTCGGGCAGATTCGTATTCCCGTTGGTCGACAGCGTTTTATAATCGGCGACCAGCGAATACTGCTTGGCGTCAATGACTTCCTTCAATTTCGTAGCGGCCAGGTCGTAGCTTTTCTGTGTTAGATAAACCTTGCCCAGCAACGTTTTTACCGTCATCTGCGATGCTCTGGTTTTGTCTGTCACGGTCGTAGCGGGCAGCAGTGCTTCGGCGCTGGTCAGGTCCGAAACGATCAGTTTGTATACGTCCTCTTTGGGCTTCAGCGTTAGGTCGGCGGCTGCCACCTGCGCCGGGCTGGTGAACGTTTGTGTGGCGATGGGAACATTGCCGAACATCCGCACGAGATAGAAATAGCTGAACGCCCGCAGAAACTGGGCCTCACCTTTAATCCGATTCTTGACGGTCGGGTCGAAGGAGACGGCATCAATCCGGTTCAGAATGTTGCTGGACTGCGAGATGGTGTACAGGCAAGTGTTCCAGACCGACCGCACGTAGGCATTCGTTGCCGTGACGCCGTTCTGGTCAAGTTGCATCTCATCGGCCGAGGGCGACGACCACTGAATTTCGGCATTGTCGGTTGTCAGGTCGCCTACGTATTGGATGGTACTGCTGCTGTAAAGGCCGCGCGTGGTGCTGTACACACCAACCAGCGCCGTCTCGAAATCATTTTGATTCTGGTAAAAACCCTGATCGCTGATCTGGTAAGCAGGTTTAAGGTTCAGGAAATCCTGACAGGATGATAATGTGGCTGCTACCGCTAGAATGGCCAGTATTCGCTTTTTCATGACAGTTAATGGGAGTTGATCGATGGTCTGATTAGAAAGTCACGCGCAGGCCGACGGTGTAGGTCCGTGGGTTTGGATACGAGAAGAAGTCAACGCCACTTTTGGCCAGATTATCGCCCCCGGTACTCCCCTCCGGGTCATAGCCCGGATACTTCGTAAACGTGTACAGGTTCGTGACATCCGCATAGATCGACAGGGCCTGAAGCTTCAGCTTGCTAACCGCCGTTGATGGAAAGGTGTACGATAAATTGACATCCCGAATGCGGGTGAAAGACCCGTCGAACAGGTATTTGGTCGTTCCGGCACTGAACCCAAAAGCGTAGTCGTTCCGGATGGCGCGCGAATACAAGCCAGCACCCGGACTCTCCGGCGACTTCCAGCGGTCGGCCATAGCAGCCAGTTGGTTCTGCACCCCGGCCCCGTTCAGGTTGACCTCGCCCCCCTGAAAATAAACCTGGTTGCCGTAGGTGCCATTGAGGCTCACGCTCAGGGCGAAATTTTTGTAGGTAAAGCGGTTGCCCAGCCCCCAGGTAAACCGAGGCCAGGGATTGCCGACAATGGTTCTGTCCGACGTGTTGATGGTGCCATTGCCGTCGGCATCCTCGTACTTATAATCACCCGGCTGCACGCGTGGGTTTTGCTTCGGGCTGTTGTTGACCTCCTCTTGGGTCTGGAAAACGCCCAGAATGTTGAGCAGCCGGAAGCTGGAAATGGGGTAGCCAACCTGCGCCACCTGGTAATCGGACGTAACGATGCGGGCTGCGTTTGAATTGAGCGCCAGCACTTTGTTGCGGTTCCAGCTAATGTTAAAGTCCGTATTCCACTGGAATGGCCCTTTACCGATGTTCTGCGAATTAACCGTTAGTTCGATCCCCTTATTTTCTACTTCACCGATGTTCTGCACCGAACTGCCAAAGCCCGAAGCCGAGGGAAGGGTCACGTTGAGCAGCAGGTTCTTTTTATAAGCCTGGTAGGCATCAACGGTAAATGACAGGCGGTTTTGGAATAGCGACAGATCGACGCCCACATTGCTCTGTACCGATTGCTCCCAAGTCAGTTCGTCGTTGGCTAAGCTGGTCGGGATAATCCCCGATACGATCTGGCCGTTTGCCACCGTTCGGGCCACGCCCAGCAAGCCCTGGGTAGCATAGTTGGGTATCAGGTTGTTGCCCGAAATACCATAACTGGCCCTGATTTTTAAATCGCTGATGAAGCTGGCCGACTTCATGAAGGGTTCATCCGACAGGCGGTAGGCGGCCGAAATCGACGGGAACGTTCCCCACCGGTTCTTCGAGCCAAAGCGCGAGCTGCCATCTTTCCGAATGGTTGCCGTAAGCAGATATTTACCGTTGTAGGTGTAATTTACCCTGGCCAGCCACGACATTATGGCCCATTCGCTAATGTAGTTCGTTCCCGTCGAAACGGTCCCTGCGGCCAGGAAAGGCACATAATCGGTCGAGAAGCCGGTAGCTCCGGCCTGCAGAACCTCGTCCGAATTTTTCTGGATGGTGTAGCCTGCCAGCGCATCAATGTCGTGTTTGCCGCCAAACTTATGCCGGTAGTTAATGGTGTTTTCGTTCAGCCAGTTCAGGCTTTTGACTTCGGTCGATGCGGCAGTAGCGGCACCCGTTCGGCTGGTCGCCAGCCCTACTTTCGACGACTTCCACAGTCGGGTTACGTTATTGGAGTAGTTCACCCCGATGGACGTTTTCAGGACAAGCCCCGGTGCCAGTTCAAATTGCAGGTAGTTATTCGTGAATACGTTGGTGTTGTTGCGCTTATCCGAAAATTCGGCGGCAATGATCAACGGATTTTCGACTGGAATACCCGTTGGACTGGAAAATTCGGAATAGGGCGTGCCGTCGGGATTGGTGACCGGGATGGTCGGGTCGCTGGCGAGTGCCGCCGAAATCAGGCCTCGGTATTGAAGGTGGCCCTCCGCTCTGGCAAAATTACCGTATGAGTGAGCACCCGAAAACGACGCGCCGATCTTTAGCCGGGGGGTAAGTTGGGCATCAATGTTGGTGCGCAGGGTAAACTTGTTGAAATCCGACCCGATGATGATGCCTTTCTGGTTGAAAAAGCCACCGGAAACGTAATAGCTAACGTCCCGGCTCGTACCGCTGGCCGACAACTGGTAATTCTGAACCATCCCTTTCCGGAAGATCACATCCTGCCAGTCGGTTCCGTAACCGGCATCGGCAAACTGACCGGGGTTACGAAACTCGGGCTTCACCTGTGTAGCTGTGCTCCGAACGCTATTTGGATCGGTTGCTTTACCGCCCCCAAATACCCAGGCATTGTCGCGCCCTTCGGCAACAAATTCGGCATACTGGCGGGGCGTCAGCAGCTTCATTTTGCGGGCCAGTTCCTGCATACCCGTCGAGTGCTCGAAACTAATGGTGGGTTTACCGAGCTTGCCCCGTTTAGTGGTTATAATAATAACCCCGTTAGAACCCCGTGAACCGTAAATAGCCGTGGCCGACGCATCCTTCAGCACCTGAATCGACTCAATATCGGCGGGGTTGATGATGCTGAGCGGATTGATCCGGTTGGTCGAACTGCTGCTGGCGAGCCCGCTGGCCGTATAGGAGTTGGCGCCAAAACTGCTCAGATCCGAGCCGCCCCCGCCGGTACCAATAGCGTATCCATCCACAACATAAAGCGGTGAGTTACCGCCCGTAATGGAGCTGATTCCCCGAATAATCACGTTGACATTACCGCCCGGCGCGCCCGAGGTTTGGGTGATCTGTACGCCCGCCACTTTGCCCTGCATCATCTGGTCGACGCTCGTTGCCGAGGGCACCGGCACCAGGTCTTTGCTGGTCAGGTTGACGATGGAGCCCGTCAGGTCTTTTTTACGCTGGGTACCATAACCCACTACAACCACGTCCTGCAACTGCTGCTGGTCGGTTTTCAGCGCGATGGTCAAATTAGTACGCGGCTGGCCGTTACCGTTACCGACGGGCAGTTCCTGGGGGGCGTACCCGATAAAGCTGATGACCAGGGTCGCATTGGCCGATACGTTTAGTTTGAACGTGCCGTTCACATCTGTAGTCGTGCCATTGGTGGTTCCTTTCTCGGTAACGGTGGCCCCAACCAGGGCTTCGCCATCTTCATCGGCAGTGATTTTACCACTCACCAGCCCTTTAGCTGATTGGGCAGACACACTATGGGCAATGGTTAATACGCTTAACATACTCCCAATGACCAGGAGCCGAAGCCGATGGAATAAAAAGTGATTCATGGGAAAGAGGTAGAGTTTAAAAGTGATAAGTTGTTAATCCTTGATAATGACGGATTCGATTTTGAGGTAGTCGGCAATCTTTCGGATCGACTCGGCATGGTGACCGATGCCGAGTGCAAAATGGTGGGTTGGCCCTTCCTGAATCCAGCGCTTGAGGAACGTCCGGACGTCGGGTTTGAAAAAGCCCCGGGTATTGGTATTACCCGTTGGTGGAATAGGCCCGGCAATAGATTCGCCTTCGGCAATGACAAATTTCATCTTGCCCTCGTAGGTAGAGCTGATGCTAAGCATGGTGATGGGGCCTTCCTTGATCTTGAATTCGACACCGGCGCCGAAGCCGGGTTTGCCGTGGTATTTTTTCAGACTCCGCAGCACCGGCTGCCCTTCGGCAATGGCAATGTTGTGCGGCCCATCGTGGCCAACGAGCACAAAATCCTCCCTGAAATCGACCGGGTGAAACTCGGCGAAGCTGCCGCCAATACCCAGCCGTTCCATAATGAGCATGGCAATACAGGTTTTCAGATCCGATTCGCCACACATGGGAAAGCCCGCGCCCTGAAGCAGTGAATTACCGACAATCAGGTTCGACATGACAACCCGCGTGTCGCTGCCATCTGGCCCATCGTAGTAATAGGCCAGCCCGTCCAGCTTTTTGGCTTTAATGAACCGTTCGAGCGCTACAGCCGCCTGAGCCGCAATGTGCAGATCAGAGTCCCGCAGTTTCTCCGAGATCGGGTCAGAGACCGGGTCGGGGGTATCAAAAAAAGCCAGGATACGCTCTTTAACGGCATTGATTTCGGCCTCTGTCGCCTGCTGGTACTGCGTAACGATTTCGTGCGCTTCGCACTGAACGATGTGGGCTCCGAAATGAGCCGTCAGCATGGTCGAGTCGGAGTGCATATCGAGCATGGCTTCGATGGGGTGTCCGATATGCCCGATCTTAGCCGTCTTTAAATCGTGCAGTACGGCAGCAATCCGGCAGTACTCCTCAATCTCGGCATCGGCAGCGGGGTCGTCGTACAACGTGCCGATAATCATCTGCGGCACCTTTTTTCCCATTCGAACCGCTACCCCGGCAAACTCCGGCAACGAACAGATATCGTCATTGTATAGCTGAAGATAAGTCGACGCCTGGCTGTAATTCATGGCCTTGTCGGGCTGAAGAGCCACCAACACAATGGGAATGTCGACGCTTTTGATAATGATGCCGAACGTGCTGGACGTAGCATAGGTCAGCATATCGCAGAAAATCAGGTCCAGATTGGCCCCGTTGAGTTTCGGGACAAGCTCATAAGCTTTCGTGACATCGTCAATTAACCCGAAGTCGACGACTTCTACGGCCCCCATCGATTCAACTTTGTCGATAAAAACGGCCTGTTTCTTCAGCAGATCATCCAGCAAACCGTCGAACTGACTCCAGTATTTGAAGTAACCAACGCCAAACACCCCGATTCGGGCGGTCGTTGGTTTTCGTTTGACAAATACGGCCTGAGTGGGCTGGACTACTCCATTTGGTGATAAGTTCTGCATAATTTAGAGTTTATGTATTTGTGCAGTTTAGTTAGTGCACTAAGTTGGATTGACTACTTGTTTCCGTATTGACAGAGTCACTCACAGGAACGCTCATGTCAACGCTGGTTTATTGAGTTTGCACAGACAAAGGGGAGTCAAGAGATTCATTCTCGGCACCAATAACCAGCATTTTTATCTTGGGAATCAGCACAATAAGCAAGAGAAACGCTAGTGGGTAAAGCAACCCTGAAGCAATCCAGAGTGGTGTGTACGAATACCGCTGAATAACCAACCCCATCAAAGGATTAAGCAATAAACTAGAAACAGCACCAGCCGTTCCCGACAGCCCAACGACTGTAGACGTTGCTTTTCGGCCAAACATATCCGAGATAGACGTGATGTAGTTAGTAATCCAGAATCCATGCGCAAACATGAAAACCGACATCAGGCCAACAGCAACTTCCACCGACGACACCCAGGAGATGGCGGGGGTAGCCAGCGTTAATACAGCTGCAATCCCCATGACCGTCTTACGCGCTCTGTTGACCGAATACTGGTGAGCAATCAGCTGTCCCGAAAACCAGCCCCCCAGAATATTGGCGATGCCGAGGGCCAAAAAGGGTATCCAGAACAGTTTTCCAATCGCTTCAAACGACACATTCCGGGCTGAACTCAGGTATTTCGGAATCCAGAACATCATGAAGTAAAAGACCGGATCGAGCAGAAACCGAATCAGAATGAACACCCAAGTCGGGCGTAACCTGAGCAAGGCCAGAAAGGAAACCGTTTTTCCGGCCGAAGAACTCAGCGGTTGCTCAGCAATCAGATTCTCTTTTTTCCAGGGCGTTAGCAGCCAGACAATCACCCAGACGATGCCAATCAGGCCGGGGATTAGGAACCCACCCCGCCAGCCATAATTTGTGGATAACCAGATAGTTAATGGCGGGGCTATGACAGCGCCAATGGCCGAACCACCAATGGCTATCCCGTTCGCCAGGGCGCGTTCTTCCTTATCGAACCACCGGTAAACTGTCCAGGCAGCTCCCGGAAAACAGCCACCTTCGCCCATGCCCAGCAGAAACCGGAACGCCAGCAATTGCGAGAAAGTGGTCATTACCGCGTGCAGGCTATTGGCCACCGACCATACTCCTACCGAGATAGCCAGTCCAGTTTTACCCCCTACCCGATCGATCAGCCAGCCGCCCAGGGTGAACATGATGGCATAACTGATCAGGAAACTGGTATTGATCAGTCCATATTGTACGTCTGTAATGTGAAACTCCTGCTGAATTTTAATGATGGCAATAGACAACACCTGCCGATCCAGAAAGCTTAGGCCTGTAGCCACAAAGAGTAACGAAACGATCAACCAGCGGAGATTTCTTTCCATACAACTTAACGCACTAAGTTAACAACAGCAAAGATATAAGCTTGAACCTAACAAAATCAAATTTTATAGTATTTTTATTCAATTGAATAGAAATAATTCAACACGTACTCCAGATATATTCGACAGGGTACAAAGGCTTTATTAGCCGAATAAGGAGAAACTGCCTTTGCCGTCCTTTTCTTTCACCTAAATACCTCAATCCTAATTGATATGTCTGACGTTAAATTGACCCTCGGCGAGAAAACCTATTTCCCGTTTATAGAAAAACCAATTGCCTACGAAGGCCGTGAATCAGATAATCCGCTAGCCTTCAAGTTCTACGACGCCAACCGGCTCATTCTGGGCAAACCGATGAAGGATTTGTTCCGGTTTGCTACGGCCTACTGGCATACCTTCTGCGGCACCGGAGCAGACCCCTTTGGTCCGGGTGTCAAGCATTTTCCCTGGGATGCCAACCCCGACCCGTTGGCCGCTGCCCATGATAAGATGGATGCCGCTTTTGAGTTTATCACTAAAATCGGCATGGAGTATTACTGCTTCCACGATGTAGATGTGGCCCCCGAAGGCAATTCCAACAGCGAATTCGAGAAGAATTTCCGGGCTATTGTCGACTACGCCAAGCAAAAGCAGGCCGCCAGTGGGGTTAAATTGCTCTGGGGAACGGCCAACTTGTTCTCGCATGAGCGGTACATGAACGGAGCGTCGACCAACCCGGATTTCCATGTGCTCGCCCACGGTGGCTGGCAGGTGAAAAACGCCATCGATGCCACCATCGAACTTGGTGGTGCAGGTTATACCTTCTGGGGAGGTCGGGAAGGGTATATGTCGCTGCTGAACACCAATATGAAACGGGAGCAGGAGCACCTGGGCAAGTTTCTGCAAATAAGCCGCGATTACGCCCGTAAGCAGGGTTTCAAAGGCTCGTTCTACATCGAGCCCAAACCAATGGAGCCCACCAAACACCAGTACGATTTCGATGCCGCTACGGTTGTCGGTTTCCTGAATCGCTTTGGCTTACAAGATGATTTCGAGTTGAATATCGAGACCAACCACGCTACCTTGGCCAACCATACGTTTGCCCACGAATTGCAGATTGCCGCTGATAATAATATGCTTGGCAGCATCGATGCCAACCGGGGCGATTACCAGAATGGCTGGGATACCGACCAGTTTCCGGTGGATGTATACGAACTGACGGAAGCCATGCTGGTCATTCTGGAAGCGGGTGGCCTTAAATCTGGCGGGGTTAACTTCGATGCCAAGACGCGCCGGAACTCAACCGATCTGGACGATATTTTCATCGCCCACATTGGTGGTATGGATACCTTCGCGCGGGCAGCCATCGCGGCCGAAGCTATTTTGGATAAGTCGCAGTACAAGAAGCTTCGGGCCGAACGCTACGCCAGCTACGATTCGGGCGAAGGGGCTCGTTATGAAAAAGGTGAGTTAACGCTGGAAGACCTGCGCCAGTATGCTATGACCAATGGCGAGCCCAAACAACTCAGCGGCAAACAGGAGCTGTATGAAATGATCGTTAATCAGTATATTTAATGGATAGTAACCGGGCGGAACGGATCAGTAAGAATCCGCTCTGCCCGGTTACTATCCGTTTCATCCGCGTTCCTATCCTTCTTATGAAGACACTACTTCTACTTTTAGCCAGCTTTTCAGCCATCGCCCAGACCAGCACTGACGAAGCTGCCGTTCGAACGACCATTAAAATGATGTTCGATGGTATGCGAAAAGGGGACTCAACCCAGATAAAAAATACGTTTATGCCCGGCGCTTCCTTGCAGACCATCGCCAAAAATAAAGAAGGGGATGTTGCCGTTCGAACCGATGATATTGGCAAGTTTGCGGCTTCGGTCGTTAAGTATCCCGCCTTTACGCTGGATGAGCGGCTGTCGGGTATGGAGATAAAAATCGATGCCGAGCTGGCCACCGCCTGGACACCGTACGTTTTCTACCTGAAGGATCAGAAAAGTCACTGCGGTGTCAATGCCTTTACGCTTGTGAAAGTCAGCGGCAACTAGAAAATCCAGGGTATTATCGACACCCGTCGGAAAGACAACTGCCCGGATTTGCCAAAGCCATAAGTCACCAAACAGCTTCCAGCTGTTTTTAAGCAATACGAACAGCTAGAAGCTGTTTGGTACACCTCCCCAGTTTGGCTTGCGTTTTTCCAGAAAAGCGGCCATGCCTTCCTTAGCATCCGGCGTTTGCTGAAGTTGCTGAAACTGGTCGAATAAATAGGCCTGCTGTTCACTCGACGGCAGGTTTTTTAGTTGCTGATAGGCTCGTAATCCGAACTGCATGGCCGTGGGTGAAAGTTGAGTAAGCTCGCCGACCAGACGGGCCAGGGCATTGTCCAGCTCATCAACAGGGATAACCTCCGTCACCAGACCAAGAGTAAGGGCTTCGGCTGATGACAGGGTTTTTGCCCGAAGGCATAGATCGAGTGCTTTGCGGGCGGGCATGATGTCCAGCAGAATAGCCAGTACCTGAAAGGGAAACAACCCCCGTTTCACTTCCGGCAAACTAAACGTTGCCGACTCGACTGCCACCACATACGTACTGGCACCCACGAGCAGAAAACCACCGGCATACACCGGTCCCTGTACACGGGCAACAGTGGGCTTGTGCAAACCCGCCATCAACTCCCCCAGCCGAACCGGCCCCGCAGGTGCGGGAACCGATGCCGCTTCGGTATTGCCCGATGACAAACTTTTCAGGTCCATCCCGGCGCAAAAGGTATCGCCCGCAGCGGCCAGCACAACGAGCCAAATATCGGCGGTATGGTTGGCATAAGCCAGTACAAAGGCCAACTCGGCCAGCATGGGTGGATGGAGGGCATTCTTTTTTTCGGGACGGTTCAGCGTAATCGTCAGCACGTGATTCTCGACCGAAGTGAGCAGGTAACGGAAGCCATCGGCAGGCAGTTGAGTAGTTTGTTCGGGCGTATACAGCATGGACGAAAAGTACAAAAAAATACCGTTTACGAAATGTTCTGGTATAGACATATGGTTAGTTGTCCAGTTGAAGTTATCTCGTTACGTTCTCCTTCTCCTGAATCCGTTATGAAAACCATTACCCTACTCTGCCTGATACTGGTTGGTTCAGCCACCGCACAGGCAAGCCACTTACTAGGTGGTTATATTCAGACTACTCCCATTACAGGCTCACCCCTAACCTACCGAATTTCAGCCCTACTGTATATGGACGAAGTTCGCGGAAAACCGGCTGCCGATCAGGCCGATGTTCTGGAAATCTGTTTAGGTGATGGCAGTACCGTGAAAGCGTTTCGCGCCAGCCGGGTGTTGATTGAGAATAAAACAACGAGTATCAATAGCTATACGCTCATTCATACGTATGCAGGGCCGGGCGTTTATCCCCTAACCCTCGTACTCTCCAACCGGACGATTGTGAAAAACATTACAAATGCCGATGCGCAGTTGTTTACCCTGACTTCGGTCTTATCGACCAACCTGGTCAATCAGACACCCACACCGGGTTACCCCGAAAATGGCTTCCATGTTGGCGTTGGGCGCCGGGCAGTGATTTCACTGGCGGCTACCGATCCCGAAGGCGATAGTCTGGTGTATGGGCTGTCAAAGGCGCAGACCAGTGTTATGCAGGCTTCGTGTACTGCTCAGTCGGTTACCTCCTACCAGTATCCAAACGATGTAACGCGCCGGGGCACCTTCAAACTCAACAGCCGAACGGGCGAACTTATATGGGATGCCCCTACTGAACTGGGGTACTATAGCGTAACCTTAACTATCAATGAGTACCGACGCGGCATTCTGATCAGCCAGACAACGCAGGAAATACCGCTAATTGTTGACGATACTCCCGGTACGCCCGGTACTATTCCACCTTACGAACCAGCAGCCGAAGGGCTATCGCCGACGGGCCTGGTGACGGCGACAACGGAATATGAAGATATAAACGTCCGGCTCGTTACATTTCCAAATCCCGTTGATGATCGTTTGCAGGTGGTCATCCAGACCAGCAACCCAACAACTGCCACACTCCAGCTAACGGACAACAACGGCCGTAAACTTCATGAGTTGACGTTTCATCGAATGACCCGCCAGCATGAGCAGGTTATCAGCATGGGCAGCCTGACGCCGGGCGTTTATGTACTCCGCGCCGAAGTAGACGGACGAATACTGACGCGTAAAGTTGTGAAGCGGTGATTTTCTTGACCGGATTAAAATACAACACCAACCTCCGTGGCTTATACAGGCTCACTGGCCACTGTTAACCTTCACATCCCGAAACATGAACGGGTTATCGCTGATACGTAATGGCTTGCCACTGGCGGTCGTTACGTTTTTCAGGATAACCTCTTTCGTTTTAACATATGGAAATTTTTCCTGATAAGAAGCGTCCGTCTGTTGCGGATTGAAATTGGCGAAAATGGCCGGTCCCTGATATGTTTCCGGATGACGGGAGTCGTCAATTCGGAGGTTCTCAAGGGTGATTCGTTCGGGCATATAGCAGGTGTAACCGAAATCATGTTGACCTGAATAGGAGCCGCTTATCAGCGCAGCACTGATAGGTTTGCCATCGGCTGGAACGAAAACACAGTTACGGATAACCAGTTCTCCCTGCCAGCTACTACCATAGTCGGGCCGCAGGTTGACAACGCTTCGGCCACGAATGGTCGAATTCTCAACCAGCAAAAGGCCGCTGCCAATAGCGTTGATCCCCATGTGCCCAAGCGTCGAGTTACGAATGGTGGCATTGGCAACGCCCTGATGGGCATCAAACCGAGAAAGAGTACACTGATCGTAAAGAAGGTTTTTACAGAAGTTAGACCCCAGAATACCCCAGTACGTATTATCGTTGATGTCGTTGGTCTGACTGCAATTCACGAACGATACATTCAGCGCCCGGTTGACAGATAGATCGTAAGTGCCCATGGTAACCGGCTTATCGGCCGCGCCAATCGTGCTGTAGGTCCGGTGGCCGGTCAGAATGGTATTTTTTACCGTCACATAAGCGCATTCACCGATGTTGATGAAGCCGCCATAGGGTGCACCGTGGTCTTCTTCGCCCTTAATATCATGTTGCAGTCCGTCAACCAGCACATTAGACCGTCTGACGGCAATGTTCCGATTATAATAGGTGTACTTCGATTCGGCTTTATTAGCAATGGTTGTAAAACGCCCTCCTGTGATTGTGAGTGGTTTCTCGTCGATAGGAAGCGCCGTAATGTCGGTAATTTGAGAAAAATCCCAGATGATCGGGGCGTTCATATCGACGTTACCATTTTTATCAACGACGAAAATATCGGTCTGCGGAGAGCCATTATTTTGGTTGAGGCCAAACCGGATGTATTGCTTCACGTTAGCATTGGTAACCGTAATAAGACAGGAAGCAGGCAGAAGCGCTTCGATTTTTTGCTGGTTCCGCTTCAGGGTCTTTATCGTTTCCAGCTTAAACGGTTTAAGGTCTGAACTGACCGTGAACACAGACGCATTGCGATTTTGAACCTCCGTATCGTCAATAAGGAAGGCTGCCGTCCCGAAATCGGTATCCGTACGGATGAAGGCTGTACGCTCCCTGCCGCCAATGTAGTAGGTGGCTTTAGGATCGGCTTTCACCAAAAGGCCATGCAGGTTGGCAAATGCATGAGTGGCCGCAATGGCATCTATATCGTCAGTTTTGCCATTGCCTTTGGCGCCGAAGTCACTATAATGAACCAGTCCGACGGCTTTGTATTTAACGACAGCTTTTGGCGGCACATTAACGTGTAATTTCCCATTTTCAAGGCTGGACACCTGGATTTTGCCCTTCTCGGAGGTGATCACTACCTGTTCGGGCGAGCTTTCAGGCTGCCCTTGTGTTACCAGTGCGGCAATTGATAAAAGGAACGTCAGGAGTGCATACTTCATCATAAGAGTGAGCTTAGTCGGTATTCATGTCAGACAAGCTACTACTTGGGATGATTTACTTAATCAGGAAGAAATTAACTGTTTCCAGGTGCCTTTTACCCAGTTGTATTTAAGCGTGCTGGGCAATGCCCGCCAGAAGTATTTATTTATTTCGACCGCAAACGATGGCTGCATATAGCAGTTTATGGCGCAGCCCTCACAGGCGGGCAAACGACCTTCCAGCGCCACTAATTTCTGTACTTCGTCGGAGCGATAGAGGGCATATAGGTTATCGTCGATGGTAAAGTCTTTCAATCCCAAATGATAACAGGGGAGCACGAGCTTGTTTTCCGGAGAAATAACAATGGTTGTGCTGGCGGCCCGACAGATGGGGTCTTCGATGTGATTCCCCCCATCGCGTCGAAGCTGGATAAACGCATCGTTCAGGTACACATTTTTCTGCTTGCCCCACCAAGACATCTGTTGTAGAGCCTCTTCCGAGAGCCGATCGCCAGTGTCAACGGCATTGTACTCAAATACCGGGTTGAGAATCAGCACGAGGTTGTTAGGCAGACAAATTTCCTGATGCATCTGTTTGATCTGATGCACGTTATGCTCAAAAACCGTAAAAAGAATATCAGGGCGTTCGCCAAGGCTACGGGCCAGCGCGATCGACTCTATTACCTTATCGAAACACTTTACCCCGCGCGAAGTGTCATGCTCTTCAGCAATGGGCGAATCGAGCGAGAAGTGGAGCATATCGACCAGACCGCGCAGCTTTTCGGCTTGCTTTGGGTACAGCAACGCGTTGGTCGTAACGGTTGTAATTAGCCCAAGGGCCTTGGCTTCGCGGAGAAGCTCGGGAAGTTGACGGTGAAGCAGGGGTTCTCCACCCGTAAAGTCGACCACCCGAACGCCTAACCGTTTGAGGTCACGCAGGTTCTGACGGGCGTTTTCGAGGGTAACATAGGGGGAAGGGCGCTCCCATATATCGCAAAAACCACAGCTCGCATTACAGCGATATGTGACATAGTAGTTGCAGAGAACAGGATGGGAGACAAGGCGCATAAAAAAGGAGTTAGGAGCGAGGAGATAGAAGCGAGCATACCAACGTACCTGCTCCTATCTCCTCGCTCCTAACTCCTCAATACTATTATTACAACAACATTGTAAACAGGCTAACCAGTTTATCTTTCAGATCCTTTCGGTCGACGATGAAATCGAGGAAGCCGTGTTCAAGGACAAATTCTGCACTTTGAAAGCCTTTCGGCAAGTCTTTACCGATGGTTTCGCGAATAACACGCGGCCCGGCAAAACCGATTAGCGCTTCGGGTTCGGCAATATTGAAATCGCCAAGCATGGCGTACGAAGCGGTGACACCACCCGTAGTTGGGTCGGTCAGCAGCGAAACATACGGCAATTTGGCTTTGTCGAGCAACGCTAGTTTAGCGGACGTTTTGGCCATTTGCATCAGCGAGAAACCGGCCTCCATCATCCGGGCTCCCCCCGACTTCGACACCATCAGAAATGGCGTCCGGTTTTCGATAGCATGGTCAATCGCACGGGCAATTTTTTCGCCCACGACCGAACCCATCGAACCGCCAATGAAATTAAAGTCCATTACCGCTGCCGTTACAATCAGACCATTCATGGGGCCGTAAGCTGTGCGAACAGCGTCTTTCAACCCTGTTTTGGCAATGGTTGCCTTTACCCGATCCGGATAAGCTTTTGTGTCGACGAATTTAAGCGGGTCCGCCGATTGCATGTTGGCATCGAGTTCGGTAAATTCGTTTTCATCGAACAGGAGGGAAAAATAAGCGTCGGAGCCTATTTTTTCATGGTAATTGCAATGAACACAGGTATACGCGTTGAGTTTGTGTTCCCGCGTATTCATTATCTTTTTGCAGTTCGGACATTGATACCACAACCCGTCGGGAGCTTCCCGTTTCATTTCGGTTGGGGTCTGAATACCCTTATCTTTTCGGACGAACCAAGACATTTTCTGTAAGTAATTATCAGCAAAGGAGCGGTAAAGGTACAAAGAAAAGCAGGATCAAATAGTATAGTTCTGCATTCGCAGGCGATCAATTGGTGAACAGCGTCTAAACGCTACCCGACCGGAGCGGCAAAACCAGACAGTCGGTTTCGGGCAGGTTACCTTTTTTTATACCAATAAAGTTGTTGCTTTGCGCCTATGAAACATGCTTTAACTGCACTTCTTTTAGGTGTTACGATGACGGCCTTTGGTCAGGCGTCTGTAGCGTATTATCCGTTTAATAGCTTGATTACTGTCAGCACAAATGCCGACCGTGCTTTCTGGGCCGACGCCCGTATGCAAACAAATACGTTGTTTGGCTCACTGAGTACCACTATCTGCCCTATGGTCAATGTGGCCCGTAAAGCGCAGGTCAATTACTATACGGGACTTGGTGTTCGCTTCAATGCGCTGAATGGCATTGACGATCGGGATGTTCTGGAGGGGTATTCGCTGCATGTCGGCGTGCGCATCAAGCCGCTTCTATTCATGCCCAACCTGCGCGTAGCCTTTGAATTGGCCCCTTATTCCAGAAAAGACTTTAAAACCGGAAATCTTCAATCATTCCTGGGTTTCGTCTATCAGTTTTCGAAGAAACCATAAAGAAAGGAGTTAGTATGTAGAAGTAAGTAGTTAGGAGGGCTGACGCGGGCCAATACCCGCGCCAGCCCTCCTAACTACTTACTTCTGATTATACGTCATTGCTCCGTGTTCGAGTTTGTTGGCCCGGTCGAAGAGTTTTAACGCTTTCTGATAGGTATCGTCCGTCTGGGCAATGATTCGGAAGAATTCATTGTTTTGCCCCCCCTTATTGTTCTTCTGGAATATAGACCGGGCTACCAGCGCTTTGATCTGCGTACGGATGTAGTTCTTCGAGCGGTTGTATTCCTTCTCGTTGAACTTAATACCCTCTGCCGTAGCGTCTTTCACCAAACGGTTCATCTGCTCATCGTTAATAGCAACGGTCCGATCAAACTCATCGAAAGACATCTTCTCCAGTTTCTTCCGGTTATCGTTGGCATATTCCATCGCAAATTCACGGATGATGTTCTTCCCGTAAAGTTGCACCAGATACGCCGTCTGCCAGGTTGAATCCCGGGGGATGAAGTAATCCGGCGTAATACCGCCACCACCATACACAACCCGTCCGCCGTCGGTTTTAAACTTCAGTTTAGGATCGTTTTTGATGGAATCAGCAATGTAATACTCACCCCGTTTCGAGCGGAGTTCGAGGTCTTTCTCATAGTCACCCTCCTGCCCCGGCACGTACGGTTTCTGAATACTACGGCCGCTGGGTGTGTAATAGCGCGAAATGGTCAACCGCAGTTCGGAGCCATCAGACAGCGTTACCGGCATCTGTACCAGCCCTTTCCCGAACGACCGCCGACCAGCAATCAACGCGCGGTCATGGTCCTGCAACGCACCCGACACAATTTCAGAAGCCGATGCACTTCCTTCGTCGATCAACACAACCAACGCACCTTCTTCAAACTGCCCTGCAATATGGGCCATCGTTTTGCGGTCGTATCGGTTGTCTTTTCCGTCGGTATAGACGAGCAGTTTGTTGCCCGAAATAAATTCGTCGGCAATATTGGTAGCCCGGTCCATGTATCCTCCGGGGTTATTCCGTAGATCCATCATCAGCTGCGACATTCCTTTTGCCTTAAGCGACGCCAGCGCCGTCTTGAACTCATCATACGTTGTTTCCGAGAACCGGTTAATTTTGATGTAACCGGTTTTGGCATCAATCATATAGGCGGCATCGACGGAGTACGTCGGAATACGGCCCCGCGTAACTGTAAACTCCTTGGGTTGCTTGTCGCCTTTTCGCAGGATAGTCAATTTGACATTTGTATCTCGTTTGCCGCGCAGGGCTTTAAACACGGCGCTGTTTTCTATTTTGCCACCAGCCAGGGGTTTATCGTCGACCTTGATGATCTTGTCGCCACTTTGAATACCCGCCGTTTCGGATGGGCCACCGGCTAGGGGCGTCACCACATAAACGGTGTCTTTATAGATATTAAACTCAACGCCAATGCCATCAAATCCACCTTCCAGTTGCGACCGGGCGGCCACGGCATCCTGCGGGTTCATATAGGCCGTATGCGGATCAAGCTTCTCCAGCATTTTGGTAATCGAGTAATCGACCAAATCGTCCGTATTGACGGTATCGACATAGTTGTTCTCGATAAGTTGTAGAATCTCCTTGTATTTGTTGTACCCCCGTCCGATGTTGTTCATGCTCTGGGTGCCACCAAAGAATGTCGCTCCAATTAACATGCCCCCTGCGAGCGCAACACCCAGCAGCATTGGTATACGCACGGTTGCTTTATCATTCTGAATCCGGTTTTTATTATCCTGACTATCAGGCATGCCCGGTGTTTTCATAGCGTTACCATCTCCATCCATTCGTTCGTCGCGTAAATAATGTCATTTATACCCCCATAACGTTTTTAAGGTAGCGAAATGTTTGCCAGAAAAGGCATAAGACGATAAAAAAAACTGACTGGCTGGCATTCATGGTTTACCATTATCATTTACCGGTTCTGCGGCTACTGTTTCTGCTGATTACGGAGCGGTGTTTACAGGAAAGTATGCTTACTTTTACGGAGCAGCCAGTAAATAGCCTGCTACTACGCTTATGTTCGTTCATACTGTTTTTTTCTGGCTTCGCCATCCTGAAAGCCAGGACGACCACCAGGCCTTACGTGCCGGTCTCGAAACCCTGAAATCAATAACCGACATCTCAACGGCTTACGTGGGCACCCCCGCCGAAACCCGTCGTCCGGTTATCGACCACTCCTACGATTTTTCGTTAACGCTGGTCTTTGCGGATAAAGCCGCTCACGATGTCTATCAGGAACATCCTATTCACCTGGCCTTCGTTGCCAACTGCGCTCACCTCTGGGAACGCGTGCAGATTTATGATGCAGTGGGATAGTTAGTATTAGGAGTGAGGAGAGCTGAGCGCACCGCATGGGCGTAGCCGCGGACGGTCGGCGGACCGGCGAAAGCAACACATGCGTCAGCCCTCCTAACTCCGCACACTAACTAACTCCCATTTGAACGTTTACGGACATTCACCATTTTAAACTACCTTTGTCTTAGCGGTTTATTTAAACCGAAACTGCAATAGACCGGGTTGAGCCGCGTTTTTCGTACGTATGCATCACGACACGCCGACCAACATGAATTCAGTATATTCTACATATCGAAGCCATCGGCTACTCATTGGGTTAGCAAGTAGTGTAGGTCTGCTCCTTTGCCTTGCCGATCTACCTGCCGTGGCGCAGCGTAAGCGCGATAAAGCCGATACCGCTCTGGCTAAACCCGGCTCTACCTCGACCACTACCGTTCGGATGGAGGCCGAGACGCAGTTTACGGATGGTATCCGGTATTTGATGACGGATGAACCGTCTAAAGCCATTACCCAGTTTGCCAAGGTGCTGCAAAAGGACCCCAATAACGCAGCCGCTCAATACTCCACAGCCAGCGCGTACCTCAAAAGCGGAAAGGTGACCGAAGCCCTTCCGTTTGCGACTAAAGCGCATGCCCTGGATGTCGACAATAAATTTTATTCCCTACTGCTGGCAGAACTTTATGTCAAGCAGAAGCGGTACGGCGAGGCCGAAGACCTCTACGAAGCCTTGTTGAAAAAAGGACCCGAAAACGCGGAGTATGGCGTTGAACTAGCGGCCATATACCTCTTCAATGAAAAGCCCGACAAAGCGCTTGAAGCGTACAATAAAGTAGAGCGTGAGCTGGGCCTGAATGAAGAAATCACCCGGCAGAAGCAACGCATCTATCTCAAGCAGAACAAAATAGACAAGGCCATTGAAGAAGCTGAAAAATTGGTGGCATCGGAACCCTCCGACCCTGATTACCTGCTCGAAGGTGCCGAACTGCTCATTGCCAACGACCGGGCCGATCAGGCGATCAGCTGGATTGACCGAGCCCTTAAGCTAAGCTCCGATTTACCCCAGGCGCATGTGCTACTGGCCGATATCTACCGCAAAAAAGGGGATATGGATCGGGTTAGTAAAGAACTCAATCAGGTACTGGCTAACCCGAATCTCGAAGCAGGCCTGAAAGCCAGAATCCTGTCGAGCTATATGGGTATGACCGGCTCTAATACCGCAGCGCAGCAGGATGCTCTGGTTATGGCGCAGAACCTGGCCAAAACATCACCCAACGACCCAAAAACACAGGTAATGCTGGCCAATCTGCTTATGCAGCAGGGAAAGAAAACCGAGGCCCGCGATGCGTATGCCAAAGCCGCCCGCCTAGACGGCTCCGTTTATGAGGTTTGGGGAGCGCTGATTCAGCTCGACGGTGAGCTGAATCAGGTCGATAGCCTGCTCGTCCACTCCGAAAAAGCATTGGAAGTGTTTCCAACGCAGGGCCTGTTCTGGTATTCCAACGGGTCGGCCAACCTATACAAGCGCCGGTATCAGCAGGCCGTTGACGCCCTCGAAGAAAGTCAGAAGCTGCTGGCCGCCAGTTCGAACAATGAGCTGAAAAAGGGCATTTATGCCCAGTTAGGTGATGCGTACAACGGCCTTGGCGATCATGCCAAATCGGACGAATCGTACGAAACCGTCCTGAAAGTAGATCCTCTGAATGATCACGTTCTAAACAATTACAGCTATTTTCTGTCTTTACGGAAAGAAAATCTGCCCCGTGCCTTACAGCTTGCCCAGAAACTCGTTGAACGCAACCCAACGAATGCGACTTATCTGGACACCTACGCCTGGGTGCTTTATGTCTCGAAAGATTACGCAAAGGCAAAGCAGTATCTCGAAAAAGCACTGGCCGATCCGGCAAACGTAAGCGGCACTATCATTGAACATTATGGCGATGCGCTTTACCAATTGGGCCAAGCCGACAAGGCACTTGAACAGTGGAAGAAAGCGAAGATGAAAGGTGGTGCCAGCCCCGATATAGATAAGAAAGTAAGCTCTGGCAAAATGTAAACCGGTTTACGATCCATTAAGTCCGGCATTCCCTATCAGGCAATGTATCCTGATGGCCGTAGATGGAAGAACGATAAACCGAAAAGCACCTAAATGAACAAATACCTGCTATTTACGCTCCTGATAAGCGTATTTCTGAGTTCGAAAGGTTGTCGACGTCAGCGTATGTCGCGCAATACAGGCCCGACGCCGGTTTCATCCGCTTCCAACCCTGCCGATTCTACTCTTGCTGCTAATCCGGTGCCAAATCTCCCTGCCGACTCTGCACAGATAACACCCGGGTTATCAAAACCGGACCTCTCAAAGCCAGACCCATCCAGGCCAGGCATCGAAGAGGCCCGCGCCAATGTTGCGGAAATCGACTTCCGGTATTTGACTGCCAAATCCAAAATCTCGTTTAAAGGACAACAGCAGGATATTGATAACGCCAATGTAAGTATCCGGGTCCGGAAAGACAGCCTGATTTGGGTGTCGGTGTCCAAGCTCGGGATCGAAGCCGTTCGGGGCATGATCACCCGTGACTCGATCCTGATTGTCGATAAAATACACCGTGAATACTCTGTGTATGACTTCCCGACACTGAGCAAACAGTTCCATTTTAACCTGAGCTTCGATCTGCTTCAGGCGTTGATTGTGGGTAATCTTCCTTTACCCAAACGACCAGCACAAAAAATAAAGAACGAGCGGGATTACCTGTTGCTACGGCAAAGTGAAGGCAAAGTACTGGTTGAAAACTACATTGGCGAGGAAGACCGAAAGTTAAAGAAACTAATGGTAACCGAGCAGCCAACAAAAAATACGCTTCGGCTGGACTACGAAGATTTTACCTCACTCAATAACTTTCTCTTTCCCTATACCAGCCTGGTTACCGTCGATTACAAGTCGAAGTCTGACGGACAGTTTTACCAGACATTGCTGCGTATCAAGCATAACAAAGTTGAACTGATCGATAAGACGCCGGGATTCCCCTTTACCATTCCAGCTAATTATACCCGTCGACCTTAAGATTATTAGTCGATTAAAGTACTTATGCAGTTAAAAATTCCCCACGCTCCTCATGTTGTTCGCTGGTCGGTAATCGGACTAGTCGTCTTTGGCTGGGTGTGGTCAATGCCAGCGGCACAGGCGCAGCAGACAATGCGTGACCGACAGGTATTGGAAAAAGAGAAAAAGCAGAATCTGGAAAAAATGAACCAGATTCGAACTATCCTGAAACAGACAGCTTCTGAAAAACAGGCCGGACTAGGCCAGTTAAAGGCTCTGGACCAGCAAATTCATACACAGTCACAGCAGATTGGACTGCTCAATAAAGACCTTCAGCTAACCGAATCGGAAATCGCCGAACTCCGACGAGCCAGCACGACCCTTTCTAAAGACCTTGATAAACTAAGGGACGAATACGGCTCCATGATTTACGCAGCCGATAAACGGCGCCAACAGGTAAATCCCTTAGGTTTTTTGTTTGCCGCCGATAACTTCAATCAGTTGGTTGCCCGTTATCGCTACTTACGGCAGTACTCCGATGCTCGCCAGAGTCAGGTACGACAGATGTCGAACGTTAGGACGATGCTGGACGGCAAACAGCGGGCCACTCAGCGAAAACGCCAGGAGCAAAAGAATACGATTGGGGCCAAAGTGCAGGAAACCAAAAGCCTCGAAACCCTCAAGGTGGTTAAAAACCAGGTTGTCAAAGAACTGGGTCAAAAGGAGGCTGAACTGAGAACCGAACTGGCCGAAAGCCGCCGGGCTGTTGGACAACTTGAAGCGTTGATCAAACGACTGATTGTCCGGGAAGCCCGCGAACGGGCCGAACGCGAAGCCCGTGAACGCGCCGAGCGTGACCGCATTGCCCGGCTCGAAGCCGCTCGTAAAGCGGCTGAGCGCAAACGGGCCGAAGACGCCATTGCCGCTGCGGAGAAGGCCGGAGAAAAACCGGCCCCGGCCGATGTAGCCAGAGTAGAGCGCCCGGCAGAACCGGAACCAGCGCCGAAAAAACCGGACGAACGCCGGAACAACAACCTCAATGACGAAGAAACAGCACTGGCTTCGTCCTTTACATCATCGCGGGCACACCTGCCCTGGCCCGTAACCAAAGGGTTTATCTCTGACCGTTTTGGCCGAAAACCACACCCGGTCCTAAAAGGGATTTATGTGGAGAATCAGGGGGTTGATATTCAGACAAACGCAGGCGAAGGCGTCCGGTCGGTATACGATGGAATTGTACAGGACGTAACCAGTATGCCGGGGATGAACAACGTAGTAGCCATTCAGCACGGCGATTACTTCACGGTTTACGCCAAACTGCGCAGCGTATCGGTTCGGGTTGGGCAACGGGTAAAAGCCCGTGAATCCATTGGTACCGTGGCAACCGATAAAAACGGGGTATCTGAAATCCAGTTTCAAATCTGGAAGGAGTTTACCAAACTCAACCCCGAGTCGTGGCTTACTCCCCGCTAAAGCAGCCGCTTCGGTTTGAGACGATAAGTTACTGATGAAAAGACCATCGGTAAAAAACCGTACTTTTATAGCCTTTTACCAAAATCCGTAAACAGCAAACCGACACTATGTCTGTTCATAATCCCGATATCAAACGCGTTACGACGCATACAATTCAGGAACTGAAGAATAAAGGCGAAAAAATATCGGCATTAACCGCCTATGATTACTCCATGGCTAAGGCGGTCGATGCCGCCGGAGTGGAGCTGATATTAGTGGGCGACTCGGCCTCCAATGTTATGGCTGGCCACGAAACAACGTTGCCCATTACCCTCGACCAGATGATCTATCACGCCTGTTCAGTAGTGCGAGGGGTTAAACGGGCGCTGGTGGTGGTCGATCTTCCCTTTGGTTCTTACCAGGGTAACTCAACGGAAGCCCTGCGGTCGGCCATTCGGATCATGAAAGAATCGGGTGCCCATGCCGTAAAAATGGAAGGCGGATTGGAAATCAAAGAATCTATTGTCCGGATTTTAAGCGCGGGCGTACCCGTTATGGGGCATCTGGGTCTGACGCCCCAGTCCATTTATAAGTTTGGCACCTACGCCGTTCGCGCCAAAGAAGAAGCCGAAGCCCAGAAGCTGATCGACGATGCACACATGCTTGAAGACATTGGCTGTTTCGGGCTGGTACTCGAAAAAATTCCGGCAGCGCTCACCAAAACGGTTTCGGAAAGCCTGACTATCCCAACGATTGGTATTGGTGCCGGCCCGGACGCCGATGGGCAGATTCTTGTTGTTCATGACCTGCTGGGCATCACCAATGAATTCAAACCCCGGTTTTTGCGCCGGTACGCTGATCTGCATAAAATCATGACCGAGGCCATCGCTCATTACGTAGACGATGTGAAAACCAACGACTTCCCGAACGAGAAAGAAGCGTATTGAGTTAGAAGTTAAATGAATATGCTACAATGCCTAATGAATAATAGGCTTCCATTTCTCATTGTACAGTATTCATTACACAGTATACATTATGAAAAAGAAACCATTTCAGGTGGTTTATGAAGACAATCACCTGCTTATCGTTAATAAGGACCCCGGTATTCTGGTACAGGGCGACCGCACGGGCGATATTACACTGCTAGACGTACTTAAGGACTATATAAAAGAAAAGTACAACAAACCCGGTGAAGTCTTCTTGGGCCTCGTTCACCGGCTCGACCGCCCCGTAAGCGGCCTTGTTGTCTTTGCGCGGACGTCGAAAGCGCTGGAACGCATGAACGAGATATTCCGGAAACGTCAGGTACAAAAGACGTACTGGGCTGTAGTCCGGCGAAAACCACCCAAAGATTCGGATAAGCTGGTTAACTGGCTTATCAAAGATGAACAGAAAAACCAGGTAACGGTCTATGATTACGAAGTACCCAAGTCGCAGAAAGCCGAACTTTCGTACCGGGTGCTTGGCAAAATCAACGAACATTACCTGCTTGAAGTAAATCCCATAACGGGTCGTCCCCACCAGATTCGCTCACAGCTGGCACATATGGGTTGTCCGATTCGGGGCGATATTAAATATGGATACGACCGGGCTGTTCCGGACAAGAAAATCTATTTACACGCCCGTCGGCTGTATTTCATTCACCCGATCAAGCAAGCCGGGGCTGAAGATCGACCTATTATTTGCAAAGCAGGTTTACCGAATGACCCGTTCTGGGAAGAGTTTCTCGAACTGGACACCGAGATATACAATGACAAGAATCTGGATATCACCTTCGAGTAACACCAGTTAATAATTCTGTATATAAAAAATGCTCCATCTTCCCGGAAAAGAAGATGGAGCATTTTTTATATACAGAATTAACGTACTATCGCTGTTCAGTCAAAGTCGGGGCATTGGGCTCGGTAGGGGCTACATCCAGCACAATCTGCTCCATCACTCGTTCAACCATCTGAACAATCCCCCGAAGAGCTCCGAAGACTATGCATAGGGGCAGAATGATTGGCAAGAAGAAGATCCACTGGAAAGCCATGTGCAAACGAAAATTCCTCATCGGCTTAAAAATTATTTTTAAAGTTAAGTTTACGGTTTTGAAAGAATGACAACTAATCTTCTTTAGCTGAAGTAACACTTTCTATCGATATTCAAAATTAACCTTGTCTTTGTACAATAACAAGAGCTAGAATAAAAAGTTTACTGTTAATGTACATCAATTTAGTACAAACAAATTAATTAATTGTCACCACCATTACCTACCTTCATCTTTAACAATTACCGTGCCAGAAATTCAATTAAAGAAGCCGAATCAATATTTTCCTCAAAAAACTTCAGTGTAACAGTGTAGTAAGACTACAATTAATGCTACTATCGCCGTCTAATTAATATAAAAATAGTCATTTGAGCCCATAAAAAAGGTTGAGGGACGAGAAAATGCCTGGATGAACCACAGGCGCTTTCTCGTCCCTCAACCTTTTTCTGTTTTTATTTTAATGTGGCTACTGCATCTTTAATACGCTGTACGGCTTCGACGAGTGATTCGTCGGACGCGGCCGTTGAGATACGTAGACAATCAGGAGCACCAAAGCCCGAGCCGGCAACAGTTGCCACATGCGCTGTAGTCAGTAACCAGCCAGCAAAATCATCCGAGTTTTGAATCGTTGTCGTTCCATCCGACTTGCCATAGTAATAGCTGATATCAGGGAAGGCATAAAAAGCCCCTTCCGGTACATTTGTCCGGAAATGAGGCACCTCTTTCAGCAAACCTACGACCAGATCACGACGACGGTGGTAAGCCTGGGCCATTTCCATAGAAGGTTCTTTTGGGCCATTCAAGGCGGCTACCGTAGCCTTCTGAGCAATGGAGTTGGTTCCGGACGTTACCTGACCCTGTAATTTTTCAACCCCATCGGCAATCCACTTGGCGGCACCAATGTACCCGATCCGCCAGCCCGTCATGGCATAGCCTTTAGCCACGCCATTCACCGTGATCACCCGTTCGGCAATTTCAGGAATCGATCCGATGCTGAAGTGACCTTCGGGAGTAAAGTTGATGTATTCGTAAATTTCATCGGCCAGCACATGCACATTCTCGTGGCGGGCTACTACATCGGCAATGGCGCGGAGTTCGGCCTCTGAATAGATCGAACCTGTTGGGTTGTTCGGCGATGCGTACATCACAATCTTGGTCCGGTCGGTAATGGCGGCCTCAAACTGCTCGGGCGTTACTTTGAAATTATTTTCAAAGCTACCATCCACCACAACAGCTTTACCTTCGGCCAGTTTCACCATTTCGGAGTAACTAACCCAATAGGGCGAGAAAATAATCACTTCGTCGCCCGGATTCACCAGTACCTGAATAACGTTTGCCAGCGAGTGCTTGGCACCAGTCGACACGACGATATTTTCGGGTTTCCAGTCAATATTATTGTCGCGCTTGAATTTATCGGCAATCGCTTTGCGAAGGTCAGGATAACCGGCAACGGGCGAATAGCCGTGGAAACCATCGTCAATGGCTTTCTTGGCCGCTTCGCAGATGTGTGCAGGTGTTTTAAAATCCGGCTCCCCAACGCTCAGGCTAATTACTTTATGGCCCTGAGCGGCCAATTCACGGGCTTTTTTGGTCATCGCCAGCGTGGACGACTCCTCCAGCGCGTTGATGCGGTCGGCTAACAAACTCACGGTGTCAAGCGTGGCAGACATAATCAGTGATGTTTTTGAGAAAATGATAACAAACTGACCGCAAAGGTAGTGGGTTTTCAGCGGAGGGGCGCGGTTTTTGTCAAATTAAAAATGGTTGTGTCATGGAGAAGGCACGGAGATGCACGGAGCCTATTTTTCTTCTCCTCGAATCTCTTTTTGCTCTTCGTAGCTCTGTGTAATAACTCAATACACGAGCATCACTTCCCCTTCGTCTTCACAATCAGCCAGTAACTCAAGGGTCGTTTTCTGCAGAATAGGATGCACAAAATCCGGGGCTATTTCAGCCAGTGGCACGAGCGTAAAGCGTCGCTGGTGGAGAAGCGGATGCGGAATCGTTAAGGCGTCTGTACGCAGCATGAGTTGATCGTAAAACAGTATATCAATGTCAATGACGCGGGCACCCCACTTTTCCAGCCTCACCCGACCGAGTTCCTGCTCAATACCCTGCGTCTGGATAAGCACTTCTTCAGGCAGAAAAGTAGTCTCAACTGCCAGCACCTGGTTCACATAAGCTGGTTGGTCGGTAACGCCCCAGGGTGCCGTTTCGTAGAAAGACGACCCATGAAGGACCGGTCCGACACGTTCTGAAATCAGGTCAACGGCTCGATTAAGCGTCTGAACACGGTTACCGAGGTTGGCGCCTAGAAGAATATATATCATGCTGTAGGATATATGATATATCATATATGAAGTCTTGACTTGACTAACAGCCAGGCATATTTGTCAGAGCCTACATGCCTTATTACACTTCATATATCATACATAATACCTATTTAATAATCCTTAATCGGCTTGATATCGTAATAAGCCTTTATCTCCTCCTCACTGGGTGTTTTGGCGGGGCGAACCAGCCGGAAACCCACAAACGAGGCCGAAGTCAGCCACCAGTCCGATTTGGGGCTTTGGGGGTCAAGTACTTTCCAGGCCGGGGCCGAGGGCGTCCGGGCAGCAGACCGAAGTACGGTCGCAGCATCGTCCCAGGAGCCGCCCCGCACGGAATTGGGGTAAAGCGTTGTGGTTGGCGCAAAGGGCTCTTTTACTTTGCCACTGGCTACCTGCTTATAATAGTCGGCGATATACTGATCCTTTGTCCACTCCATCACGTTGCCGTGCATGTCGTACAAGCCAAATGGATTCGGCTTTTTGGTACCTACTTTTTTATATGCCCCGTCGCTGTTGCCCGTAAACACGGCGTATTCGCCAAGTTTCTTCACATCAGCACCAAATGAGTAGGGCGTTGTGGTATTGGCCCGGCAAGCATACTCCCACTCGGCTTCGGTTGGTAACCGAAAAAACACGCCTGTTTTGGCATAAAGCCAGGCGCAGAACTTAATAGCTGCATACTGGGTCATGTTGATGGCCGGATAGCCCGCACGTCCCATTCCGAAGGACATATCGACGTAAGGCGGACTAGGACGTGTGGTAGCATCTGTCCTCGTCAGGTTCGCATCCGATTCGGTATACTTGGCGGCCATTTCTTTCTCCATGTTGGTAAAGGCAAACAAGTCGTACAGGTCCCAGGTCACTTCGTATTTGCCCATGTAGAAAGGCTCAATCTGCACTTTGTGCTGCGGGCCTTCATCGGCACTACGGCCTTTTTCGGTAGCCGGGCTTCCCATCATGTACGTACCGCCCGGAATAGCCACCAGCGCATACGTCTGGTTACTCCCCGGAACGGTTTGTGTGTACGATTTAAATTCTGTTGTGGTTTGGGCACTTGTACGAACCAGAACACCTGATAAAAAGGCGATGGCCAGTAAGCGATATTTTAGGCGCATTGTTGGTTATATAGGAAAAGGAATCTGTATTGATTGACAGGTAAAAGTACGAACGATTTCCTTTGTTGTACCTTTGTATAAATAAATGAAAACGCGGCCGGACGGATGCGCAAGCTTAGCCGATTGAATCGGCAGAAAGACTACGGTCTTTTCTCCTCTGTTCGCTATAAGATTAACGAATGAACTATCTCTCAGCCGAAAATTTATCTAAAACCTACGGCGACCGTACTCTGTTTAAAAACCTCACATTTGGTATCAACCGGGGGGATAAAGTAGCTATCGTTGGGGCCAATGGCTCCGGCAAAACAACGTTGTTGTCTATACTGGCCGGGGCAATGCCGCCCGATGCCGGGATTGTGAGCCACCGTAAAGACATCAGCATCGGCTACCTAGACCAGCAACCCGACTTCAATGATGCCCTAACCGTGATGGAAGTTGTGCTGGCGGGTGAAAGTGCTCAGCTCGATGCTGTGCGGGCTTATGAGCATGCGCTGGCTCACGAAGACAACAAAGGTCTCGAACAAGCCATGGCCGACATGGAGAAGCTCGAAGCCTGGGATTACGAAGCGCAGATCCGGCAAATCCTGGGTGAATTAGGAATCCAGGATTTCGAGCAAATTGTGGGCTCGTTATCCGGCGGACAGCGCAAGCGCGTTGCGCTGGCACGGGTACTCATTCAAAATCCCGATCTGATCATTCTGGATGAGCCCACCAACCACCTCGATCTGGAAGCCATCGAATACCTCGAAAATTATCTGAATACCAACAATGGTACACTGCTGATGGTCTCGCACGACCGGTATTTTCTGGACCGGGTCTGCAACCAGATTGCTGAGATGGACAACGGGCAATTGTACACCTACAAAGGTAACTACGCGTATTTTCTGGAGAAAAAAGATGAGCGGGAGGCAGCCGCAGCCTCCGAACTGACAAAAGACCGTAACACCTTCCGGCGGGAACTGGAATGGATGCGTCGGCAACCCAAAGCGCGCGGTACCAAAGCGCAGTACCGGATTGATGCCTTTGAAGACCTCAAAGAAAAGACCAGCGGCAAGAAGAACGACGGCGATCTGGACCTGAATCTGCGCATGGCCCGGCTGGGCAGCAAAATTCTGGAGGTTGAGAACCTGAGCAAACGCTTTGGCGAGAAAGTACTACTCGACCATTTTACGTACACCTTCAAACGACCCGACCGGGTAGGGCTGATCGGTAAAAACGGCATGGGTAAAACCACGCTGATGAACATGCTGACGGGGCAACTTCGGCCCGACTCCGGCAAAATCAGCACGGGGGGCACGGTTAAGTTTGGTTATTACACCCAAACCGAACTGGACTTACCCGAAAACCAGCGTGTTATTGACGTGGTACAGGATGTGGCCGAAGTAATGAAGCTGGCTAACGGCGATACCATCACGGCAACGCAACTCCTGAGCCGGTTTCTGTTCGACCGATCCAAGCAGTATGATTTTGTTGCCAAACTGAGCGGAGGAGAAAAACGGCGTCTGCAACTTCTATTGGTGCTGGTTCAAAACCCGAACTTCCTGATTCTTGACGAGCCGACCAACGACCTCGATATTACCACGCTAAACGTGCTGGAAGACTTTTTGCTCAACTTCCCCGGCTGTGTGCTCATTGTTACACACGACCGGTATTTCATGGATCGGCTGGTTGAACACGTTTTTGTGATGGAGGGTGAAGGCAAGGTGCGGGATTTTCCGGGCAACTACACCGATTACCGGGAGTGGCGGGATTCGCAGCCTAAAGCCAATGCACGGCCGAATAAACCAGCACCGGCCGACGTTAAGAGCCAGGCAACGGCTCCTGTAGTCCCATTGGCACCAGCTAATCAGAACGGAGCAAAACGCAAGCTCTCCTTCAAGGAAATTCGAGAGTACGAAGCACTTGAAAAAGAAATTGAGTCGCTGGAGCAACGTAAAGATGAAGTAGTGAATCTTCTCAACACAGGTGGTCACCACGAACAGTTGATAGCATGGTCGAGGGAAATTGAACAGATTGACCAAACCATTGCCCAGAAATCAGATCGCTGGCTGGAGCTGGCGGAGTTTATTTAATTCTGAATGAGTGAATGATAGAATGAATAAATAGTTCACAGGTTACTATTCTATCATTCACTCATTCAGAATTCTATTATTGTATATGGATCAGATCATAGCTTTTTTCCAGACACTGCTCAACTCCGAAGACATTATCCGAACGGGCGGTCTTGTCTTGATTACACTGATTGTCTTCGTTGAAAATGGCATATTTTTCGGCTTCTTCCTGCCGGGCGACTACCTGTTGTTTCTGTCGGGTGTGTTTGCGGGAATAAAGTTGTTAAATGTTCCTTTGTGGCTGTTGCTGACCTGCGTTTTCGCAGCAGCAGTTTTGGGTTCGCTTACTGGCTATCTGACCGGCTATTATTTTGGTGGGCGAATCAAAAACCGGCCTGATTCGCTGTTTTTCAAGCAGAAGTACATCGAAAACACACGGGAGGCTTTTATTAAATATGGCAACAGTGCCCTGATAATCTCCCGGTTTCTGCCCATTGTCCGGACGTTTGCCCCGCTGCTGGCTGGCCTTATTCACATGCCGCCCCGCTTTTTTATGCTCTACAACGTTATTGGGGGTGCTATCTGGGTAATTTCGCTGGTGGGGGGTGGCTTCTTCTTCGGTGAGCGATTCCCGGGAATTGTGGACTATGTTCAGTACATCATTTTCTTCTTCCTAGCCATAACCACATTCACGGTCGTAAAAGGCTATCTAAACGCCCGCAAAGAAAAGAAAGCCGAAGTAAACACCGACTAGGACTAGCCTCAGGTCTTTTCAACCCAAACGGTTTTCATATTCACAAACTCTTTGATACCCGCTTCCGATAATTCGCGGCCGAAGCCCGATGTTTTGATACCGCCAAAAGGCACGCGGGCATCGGAGCGCATCAGCCCATTAATAAAAACAGACCCGGCCTGAATCTGACGGGCCAGTTGCTCGGCCCTATCCAGATCCTTGGTCCAGAGGGCGGAGCCAAGGCCAAAATCCGAGTGGTTTGCCAATCGGATAGCGTCTATTTCGTCTTTGGCGTCGATCAGTACAGCCAGCGGCCCGAAGGTTTCCTCGTCGAAAGCCGCCATGCCGGGTTTCACGTTGTCCAGGAGCATTGGCTGAACATTACAGCCTTCACGCTCACCACCCGATAGTCGTTTAGCTCCTTTAGCGAGTGTTTGCCGGTATTGGCGCTCAATGGAATCGGCCAGATCGAGCCGCGCCATTGGTCCCATAGTGGTCGCTTCATCGGTAGGGTCGCCCTGCCGGATTTGGCTGATCTGATGCAGCACCCGTTCGGTGAAGGCTTTTTTTACGGATTTTTCGACAATGAATCGCTTGGCGGCTATACAACTTTGCCCGGCGTTCTGCATGCGCGACTTCACGGCTGTTTCCGCAGCTTTATCAAGGTCAGCGTCGGCCAGGACGATCAGTGCATCGGAGCCTCCCAGTTCCAGTACAGATTTCTTGATTTCCCGTCCGGCAATGCTGGCCACCGATGAACCGGCTCGTCCGCTACCCGTAAGCGTTACAGCTTTGACTCGTTTGTCTTTCAGCAGGTTTTCGACAACGGGCACATCGACCAGCAGCGACTGGAAAACACCAGTCGGCAATCCACACTCCCGAAAAGCTTCCTCAATGGCCATTGAACAGCCAAGTACATTAGGCGCGTGTTTAAGCAACCCGACATTGCCCGCAATCAGGCCCGGAATGGCAAAGCGCATGACTTGCCAGAACGGGAAATTCCAGGGCATAATGGCCAACACAGCCCCGAGTGGCTGGTAGGTCACAAAGCTCTTCCCGGCATCTGATTGGATGGATTGATCGGCGAGGAAAGCCTCGGCATGATCGGCGTAAAAAACGCAGGTGGCGGCACATTTCTCTACTTCGCCCACGGCTTCTTTAAGCGTCTTTCCCATTTCGGCCGTTATCAACTCGCCGTATCGCTGCTTGTTGGCGGTTAGGTACTGACCAACTTTGCGTAAATAATCCGTACGCTCCGGAAGCGACAAAGCCGACCACTCGGCAAAGGCCCGGTCGGCTTGTTTCAGTTTACGCTCAATGACGCCTACGCTATCGGCCCGATAGGTTTTAATGCGTTTTTGCGTGTATGGATTTATGGATGTAAACATAGCGGGATGTATGAGGTAGGGTATATGATGTATGGCTGAGGGTACTTAGTTGACATAATCACGTTGCTCCCTATACATATATCCTATATTATACACCATACATCTCCCTACTGTTCGTCGTTTTCTAATTTATTCACTAACTCGGCCATGATTTCAATAACCTGCTCCATTCGGTCGTGACCAACGATACCGTCGAATTTGTCACGCGCTTCCTGCATGCAGTCTTTAAGCGAAACGAACAGCTCTTTGCCCCGCTCGTTGAGAAAGATGATGCTGGAACGGGAATCGCTGGGATTTTTCTGCGTATAGATATAACCTTCTACTTCGAGCAGTCCAACGATCTTACTCATCATCTGTTTTGTTACACAGGCCCGTTTGGCTAATTCATTGTTGGTCGTTCCACCCTCCTCAATATTAGAGAGGAACATCAGGTAACTCATTTTGAAATCGACAAATCCCTTTGCGTGCAGACGTGGCTCGATAAAGTCACTCGTAAATCGTTTGAGCCGCCAGAATAAGCGACCGATCGACCGATCTCGAATCGCCTGATATTGGGTGAAATCAAAGGAATTTTTATCTGTTTCCGCGAACATGCTGGCAAAATAAAAAATACTGAAACAATTCTTTTCAAAAGATTGTACAAATATAGTCAACCTACTTGACTTCATAGTCAACCTGGTTTACTTTTGTTGCTTACTAGTCAAACACGTTGACTATATACTAAGTTCTTCTCACGACATCGGCCTATGTCTAAACACTACTCAAACTATGGCAACCATAACTGAACCAATGGCAACCACAGACGAAAAAAGCGGAATTAAAGCGTATTTACCCCGTATCATTATAGCCCTCGTTTTACTCGTTGGTGGTTATTTTGGCTACAAGGCTTACGTACACAGCCAGCAATACGAAACTACTGACAACGCACAGATCGAAGGCAATTCAGCGCCCGTACTCGCTCGGGTAGCCGGTTATGTTACCGCCGTGAATGTAGACGATTACGCCAATGTGAAACGCGGTCAGCCGCTGGTTACTATCGACCCGCAGGAATACGACGTAGCGCTGGCCCAGGCCGAAGCCGATTATCAGCAGTCACTGGCCGATCTCGAAAACGCCCGTGCTGATTTGCAAAATGCTCAGGCTAACGCCCGCAACGTGGCTCAGAATGCCCGAGTTGCGGCATCGAACGCGCAGGTGCAGGCCGCCCGGCGGGACAAATCACGTCAGGATTTGCAGCGCGACCAGAACCTTTACAAAGAGCAATCCCTGACGCGGAAGCAGTTGGAAGATTCGCAGAACAATGCCGAAGTGCAGGGACGCCAGTACGACGCCAATGTTGAGCAGATCAACCTGGCCAAAACGTCGCAGGGTGTAGCGCAGGCAGGTATTGCAAAAGCGCAAGCCAACATCCAGAAAATTCAGGCCGTACTGAAGGTAAAACAGGCTGCCATCGACAATGCTAAACTGCGCGTAGGCTATGCCCGTCTGGCCGCTCCGATTGCCGGTAAAATTGGCCGTAAAAACGTAGTGGTTGGTCAGTATGTACAGCCTGGTCAGAATCTGTTCACCATCGTTGCCGATTCTACATTCTGGGTTGTTGCCAACTTCAAGGAAACGCAGCTGGAGAAAATGCAGCTTGGGCAGGCCGTCGACATCAAGCTCGACGCGTATCCTGACCTCGACATTAAGGGCCGCATATCCTCTTTATCGGATGCTACCGGAGCGCGGTTTGCGCTGCTCCCGGCGGATAATGCCTCAGGCAACTTCGTCAAAATCACGCAGCGGGTGCCGGTAAAGATCGAGATTTTGAATCCGGAGAAATACAAAAATCAACTGCGGGCGGGCCTGAGCGTCGATGCTGAGGTACGAGTCGTTAATTAATACGTATGGCAACTCAACCACTGGCTCTCCCGACGCAGGCGGCAATGCCCACTGGATTTAAAAAGTGGATTATTGTCGTGACCGCTATTTCGGCCGCCATTATTGAATTAATTGATACCTCCATCGTAAACGTCGGCCTGACCGACATTGCGGGGAACCTGGGCGTTACGGTCGAAGATGTATCGTGGGTAGTAACAGCCTACGCTATTGCCAACGTCATTGTTATTCCGATGACGGGCTTTTTGCAACGGTATTTCGGTCGAAAGAATTATTACATCGGGTCCATTATTCTCTTTACCATAGCCTCTTACGGCTGTGGCTTTGCAGATAGTTTATGGACGCTGGTTGCCTTCCGCTTTTTACAGGGTATTGGGGGTGGCGCGTTGCTGTCTACTTCGCAAGGGTTGATGTTCGATGCATTTCCGCCGTCACAACGTCCGCTGGCTTCGGCGCTGTTTGGGATGGGCATTGTACTCGGCCCAACCCTCGGCCCCACGCTGGGCGGTTTCATCATCGACAATTACCATTGGAGCTGGATGTTTTACATCAACGTGCCCATTGGTATCGCAGCGGTTATGCTGAGTCTTGCATTTATCGACAAGAAAGCAGATGAACTGAATATTGACCGAAAATCCATCCACATCGACCAGATGGGCATTCTTCTGCTGGCCGTTGGTATTGGGAGTCTGCAATACGTCCTGGAACGGGGTGAAGCCGACGACTGGTTCGACAGCAACGTGATCCTGTGGCTGGCGGTGGCGGCTGCGGTAGCGATTCCGGCCTTTATTTTGTGGGAACTCAAGGGCACGAAAGAGCCGGTAGTGGACCTCCGAACGTTCAAGAATCGAAACCTGGCCATTGGCTCCATTCTGATGGTGGTAATTGGCTACGGTCTCTTTACGTCGGTGCTGCTCTACCCGCTTTTTGCCCAGCGTATTGTTGGGTTAACGGCCACCCAGACGGGTAAGCTCCTCATTCCGGGCGGCATCGTCACCTTACCTATGTTTGCCATTGTTGGACGGTTGCTGGCGAAAGGAGCGTCGCCCAGAACACTTGTCGCGGTGGGGTACGTTGCCTTTGCATCGTTCTGTTTCATGATGGCAACCTACAACATGGATGCTTCGAACGGCGACTTTATTACGGCACTTATCATTCGGGGGATTGGGCTAGCCTTTGTGAACGTGCCGCTCATCAACCAGTCGGTAGCAACGCTGGAACCGCGACAGTTACCAACCGGCATTGCCATTGTGAACATGATGCGTCAGGTGGGGGGCGCCTTCGGGGTCGCCATTACCAACACCTACGTTACCCAGCGCACAGCCGTACACCGGGGCGATCTGGTATCGAACCTGCAACCGGGCGAAATGCTCACAATGGAACGGCTTAATGCTATTACGCAGGGGTTGATCGCCAAAGGTGTCAACTCCTTCGATGCAGTGACGAACGCTTACAAAACGATGGATTTAATCATATCCCGACAAGCCCTGATGATCTCGTACCTGGATACATTCAGGCTGGCGGGCCTGTTCTTCGTCATTTCGTTCCCGCTGCTGTTTCTCCTCAAAAGTAAAAAAATGGACGCGGCTGCTGCCAAAGCAGTTGCCGATGCCGCCCACTGATTCTGGCTTCCGCTGTCGGGTTATCAACAACCCGACAGCGGAAAACTTAACTATCGCCAACCATGACTTACAGACTTTACATAGTAGCGACTATATTACTCACCGCCGGGGCCGGTAAGGCGCAAACCCAGCCAATGCAGCTACCCGACGACCTCCGGGCGCTGGTTCAGCAGGCAAATACAAACTACCCCAGCCTGAAGCAACAACAGCAGCTTATCCAAGCGGGTGATCTGCGGGCAGATATCGCCCGGACGGCCCTTCGGCCCAACGTAAACGGTACAGCATCTTACCAGTACCTTACGCCGGTTGCGAAAGCTACGCTGCCGGTAGACGGTGTGAACCGAACCATACAGTTTCAGCCAAACCACAACGTAAATGCCTCCGTTGGCGTTGGGCAAACCATTTACGACTGGGGCCGCACGAATGCATCGGTCCAGCAAGCGGCCGATAACGTACAGGTACTACGCCGGGGTTTGGAAATTACGCAGCAAACACTGGCTTACCAAGTCGCTGCAGCTTACTATGGCGTCGGGTTTTTACAGCGTAGTCTGTCCGTGCAGGATTCAGTTATTCAGACCGCCGGTGCCAACGTACGGCTTCTCACAACACGGCTACAAAACGGCGATGCGCTGGAATATGATGTGCTGACCCAGCAGGTGCGGGTGAAAACGGCGCAAAACCGGAAAATCGAAATCCAGAATCAGCTGGAGCGTCAGCTGGCTTTTCTTACCTATCTGACCGGCAATCCAAATCCGGATGTAAGCCGGGCGATGAGCCAGTTCAATCTGGAAGCGTCGGGTGGTCGTGTAACAACGCAGCCGTTCCTGATTGCCGATGGGCAGAACCCGCTGGCTAGCAATAAAGACGTGCAACTGGCGCAGGATCGGGTTCGGCAGGCCGAAACGGACATTCTGGTATCGGACTTATCCGGGCGTCCGAACCTGAGTTTTTCGGGTTCGGCGGGCTATCGCAATGGATATCTGCCGGAAATTAATACCCCTCGCTTCAACATAGCTGCGGGTGTGTCGCTTACCGTTCCCATTTATGCCGGCAAGCGGTATCAACTGCAAAACCAAGCCGCTCAGCTCAACCTGAATGCCAGTCGCTACGCCGTTGAAAATGCCAGTGCACAGGTGAAACAAAGCATTGCCCAACTTAACGCCGACATTCGCAGCAACCAGTCACGCCTTACTAACCTCGAAACACAGGTGTTGCAGGCACAAAAAGCACTTCAGATTGCCAACGCCCGGCTACGAAATGGGGTCATTACCAATGTCGAGTTACAAAGTGCCGAGACGGGTGTGGAAGAAGCCGAACTAGGACGATTAAATTTTCAATACCAGCTAATGCTCAATCAGCTTGAATTAAAACGATTGCTGGGTGAACCGTTGCTATAGGGTTAAAATTTGTTAATACGCGCTTTCTGCACATACTAAATCGGGTTAAAAAGACTTGTATAAAGAAATAGATAGGTTGGCAATGTAAATAAGCGAGTTATGAAAAAGCGAGTAATTGACATTCTGAAGGAATTTGGCGTACCCGAATCATCAATCACAGACCAAACCCATTTCGCACGCGATTTAGGAATGGATAGTCTCGACAGCGTTGACTTGATCATGCAGTTGGAGCGGGAGTTTGGCATTCGCATTCCGGATGAAGATCATTACAAGCTAACCACTATGCAAGATGTATTAACGTACCTCGAAGCCGAACAGGCTGCAACAGCCTGATACAGCCAATTTTCCAGTTAAACCGACATATCCACCGGCAAAAATGACTGGACGGTCATTTTTGCCGGTGTTTTTTTTATCAGCAAAACACAATGGGAAGATGATGAGTTGTAGTGGCTACATCGGGAAAAGTACATCTTGAACCAAACCAGCTACAGCTATGCCACGAGGAGATAAGTCAGCTTATACCGATAAGCAGAAACGACAGGCTGAACATATTGAGGAGAGTTACGAACAGCGGGGAGTACCCGAAGAAGAAGCCGAAAGCCGTGCCTGGGCAACGGTAAACAAAGTATCGGGCGGGGGTAAAAAGAGCGGTTCCGGGCGCGGACATGCCGAAAATAAAGAACCCGAAAAGAAAGGCGGTAAAAAAGGGGGTGCCGCATCGGCATCGCGTACGCCGGAGGAGCGGTCGGCATCCGCAAAAAAAGCAGCCGCCACCCGGAAGAGGAACGCGGCCGCTGATTGATAGTGATCGATTAGTGGTTAATGGTTATTAGCTATTGATGACCATTAACCACCAACCATTAACTAATCAAACCTGCATGCTCACCAGCGCGTTGCCCCGTAATACGGGTACGACATCGTACAGATCGTGCTGCAGGCAGTAGGTAATATCTTTCTGGATACCCAGCCGCTGCAACCGACGGATGTGTGATGAGTTGGCCAGGTAGCTTGGCAAATTATCTTTCCCCTGGCAATAGAGCCGCCACGACATCATGGCGCTATCTTCGGCCATTGTATAACTGTCTTTCAGCCGATCCACCAAAGCCCCGGCAAAGAGCGTATCTTCCATGTTGACACGGCCTTTCCAACCGGCACAAAGTACCATTACATCGTAGCGTTCGCTTTGTAAAAAGCGGGCAATAGCGTCCAGATTCAAAAATGACCCTACGAGCACCTTTACCGCCGACCGCGATTTAGTGATGGCCAGGGTTCCGTTGGTAGTGGTCATGGCGACATTGGCCCCCCGAATCTGTTCGTCCATGTACGTGAAGGGCGAATTATCCAATTCGAACCCATCTACACGTTGGGCATTTCGTTCGGCAGCGGCCAAATACCCCCGCTCCTGCCAGCTTCGGCATTCCTCTATGGTAGCCACTGGAATGATACTGTTTACGCCATAAGCGAAGGCCGTTACCATGCACGATGTAGCCCGAAAAACATCCGCCACCACAACAATTGTGTTTTCAACGGTGTGGAGGTGTAACAATTCCGGGGTTAAGCAAACGTCAATTTGTTTCATTTTGGTTAAATGTGGTGTCGGTTTCTCAAAGCCGACACTTGTGTATAAACTAGTGTCGGTTTCTTAAAACCGACACTAGTTTATACCTGTTATTGTTTCACGAAAGGAGGTTTAACAACCTGGGCTTTCAACAGCCGGTCGCGCACTTTGACGAAAATTTCCGTTCCCGGTTTGCTGAACGCCGTCTGGATATAGCCCAGACCAACCCCTTTGCCAAGCGTGGGCGACTGCGTGCCGGAAGTTACTTCGCCAATTTTATTGCTGTCGGCATCAGTGAGTTCGTAATGGCCGCGGGGAACGCCCCGGTCGAGGAGTTCAAAGCCAACCAGTTTACGGGGTACACCTTGTTGCTTCTGCGCTTTTAGCACATCGGCATCGATGAAATCATGGGTAAATTTGGTCACCCATCCCAGGCCCGCTTCAATGGGTGAGGTCTCGTCGGTGATGTCGTTACCGTATAAATTGTAGCCCATTTCAAGGCGGAGCGTATCGCGGGCGCCCAGACCGATGGGTTTAATGCCAAAAGGACCGGCGGCCTCCATGATGGCATTCCAGACACCCTCAGCCTGGTGGTTCGACACGTAAATCTCGAAACCACCCGCCCCGGTATAGCCCGTTGCCGAAACAATAACGTTGGCATACCCGGCAAAATCGGTTTTCTCGAATGTATAATAATCCATCGACTCCAGATCAGCCGGGGTCAGGGATTGTAAGGCTTTGGCAGCCAGCGGCCCCTGAACAGCGAAAAGACACATATCGTCAGACACATTCACCATCGTGAGGGCGTACTCGGATGCATACTGGCTAATCCAGTTCCAGTCTTTTTCGATGTTCGATGCGTTTACGACAAGCATGTACTCGGTCTGGCTAATTCGATACACCAGCAAATCATCGACAATACCACCGCGCCCGTTGGGCAGGTAGCTGTACTGCACTTTACCGTCGAACAGAATACTGGCGTCATTGGCCGACACTCGCTGAATGAGGTCGAGCGCACCCTCGCCTTTGAGGATGAATTCGCCCATGTGCGAGACATCGAACATACCAACGGCGTTCCGCACGGTATTGTGTTCATCGAGATCGGAGGAGTAGCGAACGGGCATCTCGAAACCCGCAAACGGTACGATCTTCGCACCTAACTGCTGATGGATATGATGAAGGGGAACTTGCTTAAGCGACATTTGCGCGGGGGTTATCCCGCAAATTTACAAATGTATCCACGGCTTTCAACCTGTATCCCTGATGGAAGCCCTACTGAAGCGTAAAATTAATGGGCAGATTGTACTTTACCCGAATGGGCTTCCCCCGCAATAGACCGGGGTTCCACCGTCCAACCATGGCTTTTACAACCCGCAATGCTTCTTCATCTGCACCGTACCCTACTCCCTTCAAAACCTTGGCGTCGGCAATAGAGCCATCCGTATTGATCACAAAGGTGATAAATACTTTACCCTGCGCTCTGGCTCGCTGGGCGTCGGCGGGATAACGCAGATTCGAGGCCAGAAACTGTCCCAGCGCAGGCATCCCCCCCTTGAATTCTGCCTGCTTCTCCACCTCCGTATAGCGCAATTCAGTGCCATCTGCCTGTCGGGCTTTACCCATCTGGCAGACCCCTTTATCATACTGCTCTTCATATGAATAGGAACCATCAGCATAGCGGCCTTTCCAGATACCCTCCTTAAATCCATTCTCATACATGCCTTCTTCAACAAAAGCGATGTACTTCGTGGTGTCGGTAGGCAAGGGCACCTGACTTTGGTAAACGGCTCGGCCAGCGCCGTCTCTGACCATCTGCCGGCCGGTGTCCTGCCAGTAAGCCAGCACATGATCGGGCGGGGTAGGTACGTTGGGCTTTTGTTTGGCACTGGATTGAATTTGCCGGATCTGCCCGTTTGGGTACCAGGAAGTAGTTACGTATTTGTCATCAAACTCCTCGGTCTTTTCGGACACCGAGCCATTCGGGTGATAGACCAGCTCAGTACCCGACCGTTTTCCATCCTGAAAATAGGTCTGTCGAAGAATGGCTCCTTTATCATCGACACGAACCAGCAGGCCATTCCATTGAATGATCCCATCCTGGTAGCCAATCAGGTATTCTGTTTTACCCGACGGCCCACGAGCGCTACTCTCTTTGCGGATCAGGGGCATACGGGTTTCCTCTTTCCAGACTTTACCCTTTGTTTTATACACAATAATATCTCCGCTGGGTATACCTAACGAATCGACCGGCACAAGTTGCTTGTATTGTGCCTTACTGCTATCGGCAATGAGTTTGTCATCCTTGTCGAAGTAGCTCACACGAGCGCCGTTTTCATATAAAAAAGGTGGGCTAGGCTTAAACGTGACCGGAATATTGACGTACTGCCGAATGGGCTTTCCGTCTTTGTAGCCCGGTTTCCAGGCCTTGAAGAGGGAGAAAATCCGCACGGCTTCCCGGTCGCAGTCGGGTCTGAATTTATTGACAACTTTTACGTCGGTGATGCGCCCATCGGGTTCAACGATGCCCATCACAACAACACGCCCACCAACGCCCTGGGCTTCTGCAGCGATTGGCTTGCGGAGGTTTGCCTGAAGAAATGTGGTGACATATGGCATACCGCCACGGGGTTCGGCGGCACTATCAGCTTCAAACGCTTGATAAACGGTTGTTTGAGCGAAAGCAGATAAAGCACAAAGAAGGAAGAGAATTGTGGTGCAGAACTTCATAACGGAACGAGTAAATGAATCGTCCGTAATATATTAAAAAGGAGTTAAGCTCCCAAAAGCGAAAATGCAATTACAAATCCAGCCGCCGAATCGACAGCCGCTCTACGCCTGCCGCAACTAAGTCTTCCAGTTGAAACTCCATTGCTCCATCGGCCACAATCTTGACACCTACTAATTTGGGGACGAGTTGACGGAACCGCAAAGCCGACTCGTGGTGGTAAGAAACCCCGTTCTCACCGGCCGTAAAGCCCGTAGTATTTTTAATAAAATCAGCCCCGGCATCGGCAGAGAGCTTAATCATTTTCTGCAGTTGCTCATCATCGAGCAGCGACGATTCCAGAATAACCGTTATGTACTTTTCCTGAGCATGAACCATTGCCACCAGTTTGGCAAGTTCGATTTTCAACCAGACAGACGTTGGTGAAAACAGAGCCGATGTGTTCAAGACAACTTCTACTTCGGTGGCACCATCGCGCAGGGCCCACTCTGTTTCGGTTTGTTTGGCCTCGGTACGCTGGTAACCGAATGGAAACCCAACTACGGTCGACAGCATGGCCGGGTGTGTATCGCCCATTTCCCGCCGAAACTTCTTTACCCAGAAGGGAGCCACAGTCAGACCAGCCATGCCTAACTGGACAACTTCATCAAGGGCATCGTATTGCTCGTTGATGGTTACGTCTGGATGCAGCAGCGTCCGCTCTATGTAGGGAAAGAGATGGTTCATAGATATAATGAGTAAATGAGGGAGTGATAGAATGAGTGAATAGCTGACGCAAGCCTATATTCACTCATTCTATCACTCCCTCATTTACTCATTGCAAGTTAGGAGTTCAGATATTTCAACTTCACAACCTCTTTTGGGTCAAGGAAGCGCCATTTGCCACGGGGCAGTTCTTTCTTGGTCAAACCAGCGTAGGTTGTGCGGTCGAGTTTTGTTACTTCGTACCCGAAGCTTTCAAAAATACGGCGCACAATGCGGTTACGTCCCGAGTGAATTTCGATACCGACCACATAGGCATCCGGCGTAACAATACTGATCGCGTCGGGTTTGATTGGGCCATCTTCCAATTCGATGCCCTTTTTGATGGCTTCGAAATGTTCATCGGTGATGGGTTTGTCCAGCTCAACCTGGTAGATTTTACGAATGTTGTTCGATGGGTGCGTCAGTTTATCGGCCAGTTCGCCATCGTTGGTAATCAACAGCAACCCGGTGGTGTTCCGGTCCAGGCGTCCTACCGGATACATCCGGAATTTGCCAGCATCGGCTACCAGTTCCATCACCGTTTTCCGCTCTTCCGGATCTTCAGTTGTGGTAATATAATCTTTAGGCTTGTTGAGCAGCACATAGACGAACCGTTCGGGGTTCAGGACTTTGGTACCGTATTTGACGGTATCCCCCTCCTTTACCTTGTAGCCCATTTCGGTCACAACTTTGCCATTTACAGAAATATCGCCGTGGGCAATAAGTTCGTCGGCCTCCCGACGCGAACAAACACCCGAGTTAGCAATGAATCGATTTAAACGGGTCGTTCCGTCATTGGCGGGCGTACGTTTGCCTTTTTCCAAATCGCTATCCTGGCTACCACGCCGATCATCTGGACGGCTTCGTTTGGCAAATTGGTTTGCCCGTACCTGCTCCAGCTTGTAATCCGGTGCTTTGGTAAAATTTCCTGTGCGCCGATCTCCAGACTCTTTACGTTGACGGCCAGTGAAACCAGACTCTTCGTCACGGTTACCGCGACGGTCTTCACCACGACGGTCTTCACCGCCAAAATTATTGCGTTCGTCGGCCTCGCGGCTAAAACCACCTACTCGTTTGAACGCGGGCTTTTCGGGGCGAGCAAATCCACCTGTACTTTTACGCTCCCGAGGGAAACGCGCCGGTCCGTCATTTTTCGACTCACGGTTCGTATCACGCGATGCATCCGTGCGGCTAAAGCGTGAGCGTTCCGGATCCCGATTAAACGAAGGACGGTCGTCACGTCTTGGTCGGTCGTTGTCCGAACGATCATTGCTACGGCTTCTATCGCTGGAGAATCTTGGAGAATCGGCATCCCGACGGGGTCGCTCCGGTCGGTCGTCCCGATTAGGGCGTGATGCAGAATCAGGACGGGGACCGGCTCCAGCGGGCCGGTATGTGCGATCATCGCGGTTAAAACGAGGCCGGTCGCCATCGGCAGGGCGGTTGAACTTTGGGCGATCACCCCGGTCATTATCCCGGCTAAAGCGCGGACGTTCCGAATCCCGACTGGATGAAGAACGGTCATTATCCCGGTTGAAGGAAGGGCGGTCGTTTGAATTGCGGTCAAAACGGGGTTTGCCTTGATCGCTGTTACGGTCATTGGTACGTGGTCCGTCATTACGTGGTCCGTCATTACGGAAAGGGCGGCCCGTATCGCGGGAGTTACCTCCTCTTTGTCCGTCGTTACGCGGTCCGTCGTTACGGTCATCGCGGTTGAAACGGGGCCGGTCGCCGTCGGCAGGCCGGTTAAATTTTGGCTGGTCATTCCGGTCGCTATCCCGGCTAAAACGGGGGCGATCTGAATCCCGGTTAGGTCGTGACGAGTTTGTGCCACTGTTGCGGACGTCATCCCGACGGCCGAAGGAACGACCGCTCTGCCGGTTCGAATCACCATCACGGCCTGGGCCGGTGTTTCGGTCGTTCTGTTCTGAATCTTGACTCATGGAAAAATACAGTAAATCAGCTGTTTTTATAATTAATCTGGCTGATAATCAGCATACCTGTTCTAATAAAATACAAAATGGGGTACAAAGTTAGGGCTTTTCAGGATAACCTGATTATATCCCTTTTGTTGCAACGCTTTTTATCCCAAAAACAATCCGCAGAACTGATTTCACGTTAGTCAATACCGAGCTACCGGTACCGTTGCTGACGGCTATCGGGAAAGCGATACCACTACCTCCTTTTCTACCATCAATTACCGCCTGACTTCCATTGTATGCCGCAACCAATCGTAACCCCACTTTACACGCCCGACCGCAATTCGATTGAGCAAAGTCTGTTGAAACGATACATGAACTGGCTTTTTGTGAAAAAAGGGCTCTATTTTCGGGATTACGACGATTTGTGGGATTGGTCCGTCACGGATCTGGAACACTTCTGGGAAAGTATCTGGCAGTTTTTCGATGTCCAGAGCCATACACCTTATCATCAGGTAGTTTTCAGACCCAGTCAGAGGGATATGATTGGCGTAAGCTGGTTTTCGGAGGCAACGCTCAATTACGCCGAACATATTTTCCGGCACCGTACACCCCAACGACCGGCCATCCTTTTTTCGTCCGAGTTACAGCCTACTGTCCGAAGCCTATCGTGGGATACCCTCGAACATCAGGTGGCTGCTATGGCCACTTACCTCCGCAATCAGCAGATAAACGTGGGTGACCGGGTAGTCGCTGTTTTGCCAAACGGTCCCGAAGCCATTGTGGCCTTTCTGGCAACCAATGCTATTGGCGCCGTATGGTCGAGTTGCTCACCCGATTTCGGTACATCCAGCATTGTTGATCGGTTTCAGCAGATCGAGCCTAAAATCCTTATTGTGGCCGATGGCTATTCGTACAATGGCCGACGGATTGATAAGACAGACACAGCTCGTGAGCTGCGTGATGAACTGCCAACCCTTCAGCATGTCATCTGGATACCTTATCTGGATACACACAGCCAGCTTGAGGGTACAATCTCCTGGCGTGATGTGCTGGATACACCAGTTCCCGACGGGCTAACGTTTGAGCCTGTTTCTTTTGAGCACCCCATCTGGGTACTTTACTCATCAGGAACAACGGGCAAGCCAAAAGCCATCACACACAGCGTAGGCGGTTGCCTTCTCGAGCACCTGAAAGCCCTCGGGCTGCACCAGGATGTCAGGCCGGGGGAGCGGTATTTCTGGTATTCCACTACGGGATGGATGATGTGGAATTATGCTCTGGGGTCGATGCTGGTAGGCTCAACGCTGGTGCTGTATGATGGAGCGGCTGGCTACCCAACCCTTAATGTGCTCTGGAAACTGGCCGATGAAGCGAAGGTCACTCATTTTGGAGGAGGAGCAGCTTATTATCTCGCTTGCTTACGTGCAGGCCTCAAACCAGTCGATACGGTCAAACTAACACACCTCCGAACCATCGGCTCAACAGGCTCTCCCCTGCCGCCGGAAGGTTTCCGCTGGATCTATGAATCAATAAAGTCTAAGGTCTGGCTGATTTCGCTCAGTGGCGGTACCGATGTATGCAGCGGGTTTGTGGGTGGTAATCCATTGCTGCCCGTCTACGAGGGTGAAATTCAGTGTCGGTTGTTGGGCTGCAAAGTAGAGGCCTTCGACGAAAAGGCGAAACCAGTGCGGGGCGAGTTGGGCGAAATGGTCATTTTAGAACCCATGCCCTCCATGCCGGTCTATTTCTGGAATGACCCCAACAATGATCGTTACCGCAAGAGTTACTTTGAAGAGTACCCCGGTATCTGGCGACATGGCGACTACATACGGATCACAGAGCGAAATGGAATCGTCATTTATGGCCGTTCTGATGCAACTCTCAATCGGGATGGGGTTCGTATTGGGACCAGCGAGATTTATAGTGCAGTAGAAAGTATTCCGGAAGTTATGGATAGCCTGGTGGTTGGGCTGGAACAACCCGGCGGAACGTATTTTATGCCGTTGTTTGTCGTCCTTAAAGATGGCGTTACGCTAACCAGCGAACTGACAACGCGTATTAAAGATACTTTACGTAAGCAGTTCAGCCCTCGTCATGTGCCGGACGCCGTCTACGCCATAGCTGATATTCCGTACACAATTAGCGGTAAGAAGCTTGAAACGCCCATAAAGAAAATCCTGTCCGGCATGGATGTTTCCCTGGCAACGAGCAAAGATACCCTTCGAAATCCGACGGCATTGGCCCATTTTGTCAACTTTATCAGATAAAAGAAACAGACGATGAGCGTGATTTAATCCATTGTACAGCTAACCCCATCAACGCAACGTATCAGGTCGTGTGTAGTCGGCTGTACAGTTTATAAATCTTGTCCCGACTCCGTTTGAGTCTCATTTTCACGGTACTCTCTTTAAGATTGAGCATTGCGCTAATGGTTGCTATGCTCATACCATCTTCGTATTTGAGTCGCAGCAATGCCTGCTCGTTTGCCGACAAGGATTTCATTGCCCGATTTACCAGATGAAGCGTCTCTTCATGCAGATGCTCTTCTGTAGCGTCTGGGATATTGTAATTGGCACTATCCTCAATATCGGTCATCTGAACCCGTCTTGCCAGTCGAATCTGGTCGGAGCAGTAATTGAACGAAATTGAATATAGCCAGGTAGAAAAACTCGACCGTTCCTGAAAGGCGTCTAACTTATTGAATACTTTTAAAAAGATATCATGGGTAAAGTCTTCGGCTTTCGAAGGATCTTTAGTCATGGACAAACATCGTCGGTAAACTTTGTTAACGTACCGATCGTAAAGAGCCTTAAAACAGTGCGTAGGCTGACCTGACAGATACTGTCTAATCAACTCTTCATCACTCAAACGAGTACTCATTTATAAGGTATATAGGTTAGTGCTCCCGTTCGCACACGCGTTCTGGTATTCACAAGATACGTAAAGACTCCTATATACAGTTTGTGCAGGTCAGCGGAAACATATCCAACGGCTTTAATCGTGACCAGCGAAGACATATTCTTATTTACTGTGTCTTAATAAGGGTCACATGTACTTAAAAGTTGAGTATTGGTTACTGATTAACGATTATTAACTACTAACTATTAGTTAGTTATGCCGAATAGACGCTTTCAAGGCTGATTTTTAAATTGTGGCATGCTGCAGGCACTGACTATACTCGTTAACCGTCATCTTCTGTTTATGCATTATGTCTAGTTCATGAATCATTACTCAAAACATAATAACGCATTAAGCCGTAAGGGGCAAAGAGATCGTTTCCCTTTACCCCTTACGGCTTAATGCGTTACTTGATAAATAAATACGTTAGTTCCGCAGCGGTTTACCCCCCGTAAGCAGACTCTGGATACGTTCCAGCGTTTTCTTCTCACCCGTGAGCGACAGGAACGCTTCACGTTCCAGATCCAGTAGATACTGCTCCGAAACTACCTGCGGTGCGCTCAGGTCACCCCCGCAAATAACGTAGGCCAGTTTATCGGCTATTTTCATATCGTGGTCCGAAATGTAGCGTCCCATTCGCATGGCCGTCAGCCCAGCCTTAAACAGCGCAATTCCGGTTTTGCCCTGCACTTTTATGTCAGCGCGGGGTTTGGGCTGTGTGTAACCGTTGTCGGCTAGTTCAATGGCCGCCTGTTTTGCTTCGGCCAGCAGCCGACTACGGTTGAGCACAATCTGGTCGGTCGAGCGGAGGTAGTTCATCTCGCGGGCTTCCTGCGCCGAGGTAGACACTTTAGCCGTGGCGATGTTCATAAACACATTTTGCAGGATGTTCAGCTCAGGGTCGCCGGATTGGTACAGGTCTGACGCACGCGCAGCCATCTCTTTGGTACCACCACCTGCCGGAATCAGGCCAACACCCACTTCTACCAAACCAATATAACTTTCGGCATGTGCCACGGCGCGGTCGGCGTGCAGGACGGCTTCACAACCGCCACCCAGGGTGAGCGTATGCGGAGCAACCACCACCGGGATAGAGGAGTAGCGCAGCCGGGTAATGAGTTTCTGGAACTGGGCAATCATCAGATTTACCTCGTCAAACTCCTGCTCAACGGCAAACATAAACAGTGTTGCCAGATTAGCCCCCGCCGAGAAAGCTTCGGCCGAGTCGTTACCAACAACTAACCCCCGGAAGTCTTTTTCGGCCAGCAAAATACCTTTGTTGAGTGCTTCCGAAACACCCTGCCCAAAGGTGTTCATCTTGCTCCGGAATTCGACGTTTAGGATACCGTCGCCAATGTCATAAATCGACGCATCGGCATTTTTCCAGACCACGTTGTTGCTCAGATTCTCCAGGATTGTAAAAGCCTCTACGCCCGGAATAGCCTTGTAGCTTTTCGTCGGAATGTCGTAATATTTACGCTTGCCCCCTTCTACTTTGTAAAAGCTATCGAAGCCGGCGTCGAGCATATCATACACCCATTGAGCAGGCTTTTTCCCCTGGGCTTCGATCATATCGAGACCATTTTTTACACCAACAGCGTCCCAGGTTTCAAATAAACCCAACTGCCAGCCAAAACCAGCTGTAATGGCCGCATCGATCCGGTACAGTTCATCGGAGATTTCTGGAATACGGTGCGTGGCATACTGGAACCCATCGGCAAAGGTTTTGCGGTAAAACTCACCGGCCTTGTCTTTACCGGCAACCAGTACCGGAAAGCGCTTCCGTAAGTTATCGATCGCTTTAGTGCTTTCCAGTGTCGCGAATTTTACTTTTTGCGACGGCTTGTACTCGAACGTTTTGAGGTCGAGCGCTAGAATCTGGGTCTGACCTTTCTCGTCCTTTGTCTTTTTATAATAGCCCTGACCGGTTTTATCGCCCAGCCATTTGCTCTCCATTAATTTCTGCACCGAAGCGGGCAGTTCAAAACTCGCCCGCGATTCGTCGTGCTCCATTTTGACCAGATTACCGGCTACGTTGACGGTCGTATCCAGCCCCACCACATCCGATAACCGGAACGTTCCCGATTTGGGCCGTCCAACAACCGGACCGGTAAGCTTATCTACTTCCTCAACCGTGAGTCCCAGTTCTTCGGCTACGCGAATGGTTTGGATAAGGGACTGAATCCCAAGCCGGTTGGCGATGAAGCCGGGGGTATCTTTACACAATACGGTTGTTTTACCAAGGTACAAATCACCGTAGTTCATCAGGAAATCAATAACGGCCGGATCGGTGTCGGGGCCGGGTATGATTTCAAGCAATCGCAGGTAGCGGGGTGGGTTGAAAAAGTGCGTTCCGCAGAAGTTACGGCGAAAATCTTCGCTCCGGCCCTCAGCCAGCAGGTGCATTGGAATACCCGACGTGTTCGAGGTGATGAGCGTCCCCGGCTTGCGAAACTGTTCAACACGTTCGTAAACCGACCGTTTGACATCCAACCGCTCCACAACGACTTCAATCACCCAATCGTAGGCAGCAATTTCTTTGAGGTTATCATCGAAGTTGCCCAGCTTGACCCGCTCGGCAAATTTAGGACTATATAAGGAGGCTGGACTGGCTTTCAGCATGGTTTGAAAAGCCTCGTTCACAACCCGATTACGCACTGCCGGGTTGTCGGTAGTCAATCCTTTGGCCTGTTCAGCCGCATTGGGTTCTTTGGGAACGATATCCAGCAGCAACACATCGGCACCGATATTAGCGAAATGAGCCGCAATGCGTGAGCCCATAATGCCGGAGCCCAGTACGGCAACGCGCCGGATCGTTCTATTTTTTATTTGAGCTTTGGGTTTTTCTAAGGTAGCTTCCATGTGTTTAGTTTAGTCGGCGTTCCTATCTTTTTTGATTTTAATTAACTCGTCAACATCATTCAGATCCTTTGGCCGTCCGGTCGCCAATTTCTCTGTTATCAGGTCATTTAGCTGAATAACTTTAAACGGCACTTCGTCAAATACTATGTCAATGGCCCGTTCGTAACAGACCTCAAAATCAACATCACGAAACGCCTTCAATTGATAACCCATATCCAATGTGAACCCATATTTCCCGACAGCAACCGTTGTCCAGCCAAATAGTAATGGTACATCTTTTAGGTAGTCAGCACCCACTACATTGTTCTCTTTGAGGGCAAGAATTAAACTCGCTTTCGTTTCCGCATCGGATTTTAGCCATAAATCCATATCCTGGGTTGTTCGAATATGTCCATGCACAACACCCGCCATGCCCCCCACCAATAAAAACTGAACTTTATGCCGGTTCAAACTTTTCAATAGAGATAAAACCTCATCATCGGCAATATTCATCGGTTTTGGTGGGTTCTTTGGGTTGGCATGATATAGTTTAGACGCCAGACTCATAAGCCGCGTAAAGGCCTTCAGTCGGTTTTCAGCGAGGTTATCGAGCGTAACGTCCATATCATTACTCCAAAGACAGTTCTTCCGATTCAGTGGCTTTAATTTTAATATTTTCTTCCTCGACCATCTTGTTTATTTCTTTCATGACATCGAAAAAGGTCACCAGTTTATCAAGTGGGATTTTCTCACGAATCATGTTATTAAACTGGATAACGCCATCGCGGGCCATTTCCCGTTTAGCCTTCCCTTCGTCGGTGAGGTAGATCCGGACAAATCGTTTGTCATTTCCGTCCACTTCCCGCCGAATCAGCCCCCGCTCTTCCAGGCTTTTAAGCATCCGAACCAGAGAGCGGGGTTCCATACCCAGCAAGGGACCAATTTTTGTAGCTGGCGTACCTTCTTCCAGATCAATATTCAGCAACACGTAGCCAATCGCCATGGTGATGCCGAACCGGGAGGCATAAGCGTTGTACATGCGTGAAATGGCATGCCAACCCCACTTTATATGAAAATCAACCGTTTTCTCTTTTTTCATGATCCACGTCGTCCTCAGTCCAACTTCTGGATGTAAATCTACTATTTTTTTTGAAAATAGTATGCTTGCATACTAATATCTAACTACTCTGCCAGCAGTTTATCAACCAATCGATTAAACTCTTCAACGTACTGATCGTAATATTTACCTGTGCCGGGGCCAGAGAAGCCGGTATGTATGTGCCGAACCTGCCCTTTCTTGTCGATAAAAATGGTGGTTGGAAAAGCGACAACGGCGTTTAAATCAGGTAAAGCTTTGGACGCCTGCGCTTTGTCATTCGTACCGGCCAGCACAACAGGGTAGTCGATCTGGAACCGCTGCTTCATCCGCTCGATTTTCGGTCCCGACTCGCTCATCTCCGGCGACCGCTCGAAAGCCAAGCCTACCACCTCAACACCACGTTGTTTATTTCGCTTGTACCAGGGGCTCAGAAAATTGGTTTCGTCCATGCAATTGGGGCACCACGAACCCATGACCTGAACAATCGTCACTTTGTTTTTGAAGCGCGGGTCGGAGGTCGATACCGTTTTGCCACCCGGCTCAGGAAACGAAAAGTTGAGGGTTTTGGCACCCGGCTTTAGGTATGTCAACTTAGCCGGGTCGGGAAGGTCGGCCTTGGGATCGAAACGGGCCACCCAGGCTTCGTAACCCGATACGCCCGCCCAGTGCCCGCCCGTGAGGGTTTTGGTAGCCGGATCGTGTTTGGCTTTGAACAAGTAAATATGCGACCCATCGAAACAGGACAGAAATAAGCTGTCGCCCACTACGTTGCCGTCGAGGTAGCGATAATCGCCGGTGGGGGTCAGGAATGTACCAGCCAGGTGATTGCCTTTCTGATCAAAAACGCCTACTGCGTTCACGGTATCCACTTTACCGCTTTTGCTGCCGAAGTCCGTAGCCCACTTTCCCGTTAAATTGGTAGCGGCCGATTTATCGTCGGGCACAAACCGATAGGTCAGGCCATGCTGGGCACTAAAGGGCAGTGTTTGCGTCTGTTGGGCGGTTCGACGCCTACGCCATACGCCCCGTAGCTGATTACCGTCTATCTTTGCAATTAATTCTGACTCAAACAATGTCATCGGGATGCGAAGCGAATCATCCTGAACGGTTGCAAGATCCATTTTTAGGCGTTCGTTACCGTTGATGGCAAAGACTGTGTACGTTTTGGCATCGGCGGCCGTTGGCTGAATGTCCAGGCCAAAAGGCAATTCGCCCCCTTTGGTTGTCAGGACGGCCCGATAGGTACCGGGTTTAACCGTTGCCGGAGTCGATTGGCTAGAACAAGCCGATGGCAAAAGCAGCAACGTGAGGGCTGCCATGGGAAGAAGATGTTTCATAGTGTTCAATAAATTCAGGATGCAGGCTGTAGCTGGTAGACAATTATACGTACTAAATGGTACAAATAGAGCCTACTAACTGATTGTCAACGTCCAAAATAACGACTGCTAACTACGGTTAGTTTCTGAATGGCTACTTACCACGAACCCGTTTTATTACAGGCCTGCATCGATGGGCTGAATCTACAACCTGGCGGCACTTACGTCGACATTACCTTTGGCGGAGGAGGCCACAGCCGGGAAATTTTGAATCAGTTGGAAGGCGGTAAGCTTTTCGGCTTCGATCAGGATGCCGACGCCCGCGCCAACGCCCAGGCCATCGGCGACCCCAGGCTTACCTTTGTGGCGTCTAACTTTCGTAACATCAAGCGTTACCTACGGCTTTACAAAGCGGAACAGGTAGACGGCATCCTGGCCGACCTCGGCATTTCGTCGCACCAGATCGACACCCCCGAACGTGGTTTTTCGACCCGCTTCGATGCTGATCTTGATATGCGGATGAATCAGAATGCGGATAAAACGGCCCGGCAAGTCATTAATGAGTATCCGGAAGCCGAGTTGCATCGGATTTTGGGCATGTACGGTGAAATTACTAATGCCCGAACAGCAGCCGCAGCGCTGGTGTCAGCCCGCTCTAACCGGCCGCTCAAGACGGTCAATGATTTGAAAGCCGCTTTGCAGCGACTGGCACCACGCGGTAAAGAGAACAAGTATTTTGCGCAGGTTTTCCAGGCACTGCGCATTGAAGTAAACGAGGAGCTACAGGCGCTGGAGGAGTTTCTGGAGCAGGTGCCGGATATTCTCAAACCCGGCGGCAGGCTGGTTGTGATGTCCTATCACTCGCTCGAAGACCGGCTCGTGAAGAACTTCATCAACAAAGGGAAGTTTCAGGGAGAAGTAGAGAAAGATCTGTTCGGCAATGACCTCAAACCTTTGCAATCCATCACGCGCAAACCCGTTGAAGCGACGCCCGAAGAGACAGCCCGTAACCCCCGTGCCCGCAGCGCCAAGCTCAGGATTGCCGAGAAACTATAAGCGGAAATCAGGCAGTCTGAAATAACTACAGCTACTTTATAAACTTAACGTGTGTTAACCCAATCGACGAGATTTGACCCGTGCCTCGCCAATGCATTACGGATGAATCGGATGGCGTTGTTAACGTAAAGTCGGTATGAAAGAAGCCCAGTTTCTTAAATAAAACGGCCTCGGCTTCTGGCTCGAAATTACCCGGCAGGAAGTTCCAAAGTTTAATTACTCCGCTGCGGGCACCGGTCACTTCGTCTGGAATGACCAGGCTGATATAAACCGGGTACGATTTACCACCGTAGTCAAGCGTGCCCTCCAGTTCCGTATAATGAGAAGACGGCCAACCCTGTACCAGCCGGTTAGGCATTGGGGCGGGTTGGATTGTCAGGGTAGCCAGATCGCGCAATACGGTGTCTTTGGAAATAGCTAGCTCTACCTGATACGGGTTAAACTGGCGCGGCTCAATGGTCGATTCCTGTATACGCCATTTGCCCACGAGCTGATTCACTTCGTTTGTAAGTAAAGCCCTGGTAGCCTGTTCTTCATTAACAACAGGAATTGCTTGCGGGTCGGGCTTGCATTGACAAAAACATAGAGTACTTAGTACGAGAATTGCGAAAAGAGGTTTTTTCATAAAAGTCGGAAGATGACTGGATGAAGGAGCAATATAGCTACGATCTGTATACCCTATAGCTGCCGGTTCGTATGTTAATGACTACTATGTTGCTTTAGTTAGCGTAAGGGACTGTGATGGTATCGGTTTCGATTTCGTTGCTGACATTCAACGCCCGATCCCTAACCTGAATCCGGTATTTGACCCGGTAGTTCGTGGACGTTCTACCATATTGATAAATTTTCCACAGGTCGAGGCTGCCTTCAATGGGACCGGTTTTTCCTTCGCGGGCCAATCGGGGAAATAGCATGAATCTATCTTCTGTATTGGCCAGTTCTCTGAATTGATTATTCTCCAGGCGAAACGTCCGAATCTGGTAATTGCCCCATCCACCAGCTTGCATATACCGATCCTCCTCAGCGCTGCTGATCGGCATGTTGTTTCCCAGATCGCCATCGCCGTCTTTGAATCCAATCGTAATCACCAGCGAATCGCGCCGTTGCTGACCCACGCCGGTTCCCGCTTCCAAGGTGTACTTACTAAATCCTTTAAACTCAATTTGCGGGACATTCGAATAGTCAGGCTCGTTGAAACAAGCGGTAACTGTAGCCACAAGCGCCCCCAGTAGGGCACAATAACTTACGATCAATTTGATGTTATGCAGCGGCTTCATGTGCGTTGAGTTGTCTTACCAATACCTAACAGAAATCTCTTAAGGTTACGTATGTTCAGGTTTTAAATAAAGACTCGTCCATGCACCGGAAGGTTGTAAACGGGTGCTGAATTTTTATTGTAATCAGGCTTTTTTCTCCATCATACAAACGAAAAGGAGTCGGATAGACGCTCTGCCCTACCCGGCTCCCTTTACTCAAACTGACCTTAGTTACTGGACCGACACCAGTTCAATATCGAAGCGCATGGGTGCGTACGGCGGAATAACCGACCGGCCTGTAGCTCCGTAGCCAATTTTGGATGGCATGATGATCGTTGCTTTCTCACCAACTTTGAGTTTGGACAGCCCTTCATCAAAACCGGCAACAGACTGGCCCAGCGTAAACCCAACGGTACCAGTGCCTGTGCTGTCAAAAGCCGACGACGACCTTAGCAAAGTGCCTCTATACCGCACATTAAGGGTTTGATTGCCCAGGGGGGTTGCACCAGTGCTGTTACTTACCGTTTTAATAAACCGTAGGCCACTTACCGTTACCTCCGTAGGCGTCAGTTTGTTAGCCGTCATGTATTCGTTTATCTGCTGGTCTTCAGTACGTACTCGTTTTAGGGTTACGTTCAGCCGAACCGGTGTGTTGGGCGGAATAGCGCCATCCAAACTTCCCGATGAGCCAAATGCATAATCAGACGGCAACAGGATAGCCCCCTGGTCGCCCTCGCGCATACGGAAAAGCCCTTCCGTCAAGCCCGGATTTGTAGCCACCAGATAGGCATAGCTGGACTTGGTGGCATAGGTCGAATCAACGAATTTGTCGGTTACGGCAGTGCCGCTACCCCGAACCAGTGTATATAATGTGTAACTGAACTCGGCCTCCTGTCCGTTGGCGGGGCTTACGGTGGAGGCTCCAGCTTTGGTCAGTGCGTAATACACGCCATTGGCGGTCATTGACCCATTAAGCCCTTTACTGGCCGCGTAATCCTGAATGATTGCCTTATCGGCTTCAAAAACATCACCTCCACTGGTATCAACATTTTCTTTTTGACAAGAAATGAAGCCACCAACCAGCAATAAACCAAAAATCAATTGAAGAGAGTTACGCATGAAAATAAAGGTAAAGAAGTATAGGTATATTATTCTGCAAAGGTAGCAAAGTACCGGTGTTTCACGGAATAAATGCCTGCCCGCTGACATGACCAACAAAAAATGGTTTGTGTCGTCAGCACAAACCATTTTTCTTTCAGAAAGCCGAAAAATCACTTGACGGATACCACTTCGAGGTCAAAGCTAAGGGGCGAATATGGCGGAATCACGTAGGTTTGATTCTGGGCGGCTCCCGTTGCCCCATACCCCAGCGACGACGGGAAAATAACGGTTGCCTTGTCGCCTACTTTAAGTTTAGACAATCCCTCTTCAAAACCGGGTACATATTTCGATACGCCAACGGTTTTAGTATCGGTTCCGGTACCACCCGCAAAGCCGGTTGTAGCCCGCAGCAGTTTACCGGCAAAGTTTATCGTTATGGTTTGATTCGCCGTTGGGGTTGCACCGGTTGGATTATCTTTCGTTTTAATGAAGCGCAAACCCGTAGCCGTCTTCTCGGTAACCACCAGCTTGTTGGCAGCTATATAGTCATCAATCTGCTGATCTTCGGTCCGCGCCCGACGCATGGTAACGTCGAACCGAACGGGCGAATTGGCAGGAACGGTGTTATCCGAGGAAGCCACATTACCAAAGGCAAGTAACGACGGCATGATCATGATGGCTGACTCACCCTCATGCATTTTTTTGATCCCCTCTTCCAGACCCGACTTCAATGAACCGGCAAAAAATGGGAAGTAGGCAGATGTTGTCGCATAGGCCGAATCCACTATTCTATCGGTAACGGCCGTTGTAGTGGTAACGGCCGTATTGCTTGGTCCATTCAATACATATAGCCTGTAATTGAACTCAATTTCCTGACCATAAGTCGGTACGACTGTTGAGGAACTGGGTACGGTTGTCTGGAAAAAAAGACCGGAAGCCGATGTCGTTCCCGAAAGGCCTTTACTAATCACATAATTGTTAATGTCGGTCTGATTAGCTTGAAAGACAGTGGCTGCATCGGCATTAGAGTCGATACTTTGTGGCTGGCAGGCTACCAGCCCGCCAATCAGCAATGCTCCCAAAATGGCAAAATGAAATGTACGCATGAAGAAGAGTATAACTAAGAAAACATAAATACTACGCCCATTGACCCCAAAACGTGGCAAAAGGTTGTACATCCTCTGTTTTTTGTCGATTAAGGGAGTAGTACCTGATCGATAATATGAATCACGCCATTGGTTGCCGGTATGTTACCCTGCTTGACAGTAGCGGTTGTTGTGTTCTTATTTCCTTTGATCGTTAGCAGATTCGCCGTCGACAATATGGTCAGTCGGTTTCCGCTAAGTAACGTGTTGAATGTACCCGTCTGAAACTGGTTGGAAAAAATCACACCGGACATTACATGGTACAGCAGCAAATTTGTCAGTGTTTGCAGATTAACCGCGTTGATAGCTGCCAGATCGGTATAACCTGCTGACCTGAAAGCCGCATCATTCGGTGCGAATATAGTGACCAGGTTTGTCGATGCATCGTTGCTCAAGGTGGCTAACAGAGTGGGATTACTGGCAGCAACTCGATTTACGGCAGCCGTGAGCAGAGTAAGATTCGGATTGGTTTGAATAGCCGTCAATAAGTTGCCAACCGAAGGCGTCAATACCCGATCGATACTATGAATGTATCCGTTCGCCACCTGAATATCGGCCTGAATCACCTGGGCATTATTGACAAAGACCCTGCCATCCGATGCTTTGTTGATATAAGCAATGCCTTTGTCGGCCGTCGTTACCGGATTAAGTCCACCCGGAATTGCCGATGCAGGTACAGGTCCCTCCAGCACATGATACAATAATAAAGTCCGTACCTGCTCTTTCGACAACGTGACAATAGACGTTGGCGAGCCATACCCGGCTGCCTGAAAAGCAGCATCGTTGGGCGCAAAAAGCGTCAGATTACCTCCTTTGAGCAAGTCACCCACCTCTGCATAGGTAACAGCAGCCCGCAGTATCGAAAATTGACTGTCTTCCAGGATACGGTCAGTAATTGTCTGGGGAGTGGCGACGGTATCATCACTTTTTGTGCAGCCTGTTAAAACCGTCAGTACCAGAAAAAGTACAGACATCAGACGGGTACCTTTCAAAAAAAGAGCGTTCATACGAAAGCAAATCGAGTTATTAAGAATCTGTCACTACAAACGAAAACTCTCAGCCTGTAGTCTTTGCGGCAAAGATACAGTAAGTGAGGCAGTAAGCGGCTTACTGACTTACCTGACTTACCAACTTAGGCAAAGACGCTTACCGACTTATTAACTTACCAACTTACTGACTCACTTACCGACTAAAATTCCGTATCTTCGCGGTCTTGTTAACTTTTGTTAAAACTCCCCCATTGGGATGAAGGAACATATTGACCCGAGCAATCTACCCCAGCACATAGCCGTTATCATGGACGGGAACGGACGTTGGGCAAAACGGCAGGGCCTTGCCAGGGTGTTTGGCCACAACAGCGCCATAAAGGCCGTACGCGAAGTGACGGAAGGATGCGCTGAATTGGGTGTAAAATACCTGACTCTTTACGCTTTTTCAACCGAGAACTGGAATCGCCCCAAATACGAAGTAGACGCGTTGATGACGCTGCTGGTTCGGACCATACGGGGAGAAATCAAGACGCTCATGGACAACAACGTGCGGCTGGCAACCATTGGCCATACGGAAAGTTTGCCCGGCGACTGCCAGCGCGAGTTAGCCGAAGCCATGCGTGAAACCAGTCAGAATACCGGTTTAACACTCATACTGGCGTTAAGCTACAGCGGCCGCTGGGAGATTCTGGAAGCAGCCAGACAGTTGGCTGCCGATGTGCGCGATGGCAAACTGACACCGGATCAGATTGATGAAACCACCTTTGGTCAGCATCTTTCCACGAAGGGTATACCCGACCCCGAACTGATGATCCGAACCAGTGGTGAAATGCGTATCAGTAACTTTATGCTGTGGCAACTGGCTTACTCCGAGTTGTATATGCCCGATTTGCTCTGGCCCGATTTCCGCAAGGAACATTTGTATAATGCCATAGTAAGTTACCAGCAGCGTGAACGGCGGTTTGGAAAAACTAGTGAACAATTGGTCAAGTAAGACAGAAGGGGTAATTTTTGCGGACGAACCGGCAAAAAAACTGGGGCACAATCCAACCCTTTTGCTTTATCTGGAGTCCTGACAATCAATAACATATTAGCTATTATAACTTGGAACACCGTATAAAATACCTAGTAGGAGCCGTTTGCCTGCTTGTCAGTCTATTGCCTGCTCAAGCCTGGGCTCAGGTACGTGTCGGCGTTGGTCGCGACACTCCCGCCCAGACGGAAACGAACGATCTGCTCAACTACGCCAATCCCAAAGAATACGAAATTGCCGGGTTGAGCGTAACGGGAACCCGGTATCTCGATCCGAACTCGCTGGTTTCGCTCGGGGGATTGAAAGTGGGCGACAAAATCCGCATTCCGGGCGAAGCCATCGGCTCATCGGTGCGAAAGCTCATGGAGTCGGGCCTGCTGGACAACGTAGAGCTGTTTGCTACCAATGCCACTGACAACAAAGTGACCCTTATGTTCAAAGTGCTGGAACGACCCCGCCTTTATCGGGTTAGCTTCATGGGCATCAAAAAAGGTGAACAGGACAATCTGAAAGACAAGGTGAAGCTTAACTTGGGTAAAATCGTGACTAATACGATTATTAAAAACACCCAGATGGCAACGCGTAAATATTTTGTTGACAAGGGGTATCTGAACACCAAGGTAAAAATCACGACCATCCCCGACAGCACCCGGAATAATGCAACCATGCGCGTACTGGTTGATAAAGGGCAGAAAGTAAAAATTGCAAAAATCAACTTCGAGGGAATTGAGGAAGTAGAAGAGTCGGCGGTGCGCATGAAGATGAAAGGCACCAAAGAACAACGCTTTGGCCGGGTGTTTACACCGTCGAAATTCGTTCCCAAAAAATACGAAGAAGACAAACAGAAGCTGATCGAGTATTATAACAAACTCGGTTACCGCGATGCCACTATAGAAGAAGATACCGTCATTAACAACGGCGGAAACAGCAACACGATTACCATCAACATGAAGGTAAGCGAGGGGCGTCAGTATTATTACCGTAATATCGACTTCTCGGGCAACTACCTTTATACCGCCGATCAGCTTCGTTCGGTACTGGGTATAACCAAAGGAGACATTTACAATCCCGAGGATTTGGACAAGCGCCTGAACGGTAATCCGGGACAGGATTTAAGCTCTCAATACATGGACCTGGGCTATCTGTATTACAATGCCCAGCCCATCGAAAGGGCCATTGAAGGTGACTCAATTGATCTTGAAATTCGTATTTTCGAGGGCAAACAGGCTACCATTAACAAGGTTATTCTGAACGGAAACACGAAAACCAGCGATCACGTGGTGATGCGTACCATTCGTACGTTGCCCGGTCAGAAGTTCTCAAAAACCAACCTGATCCGTACCCAGCGCGAGCTGTCAACGCTTGGCTATTTTGACCCCGAGAAAATTGGCATCAATCCCGTTCCGCAGAACGATGGAACTGTTGATATCGAATACACCGTAGAAGAGAAACCATCCGACCAGATCGAGCTATCGGGCGGCTGGGGTGGTTATGTAGGCTTCGTCGGAACACTCGGTTTAACGTTCAATAACTTCTCGGCCCGTAACATTCCAAACATGAAGGCCTGGCGTCCCTTGCCAGCCGGAGATGGTCAGCGGGTGCAGTTGCGCTTTCAGGCGAACGGTTCACAATATCAGGTATACTCGTTGTCCTTCACCGAGCCCTGGTTAGGTGGCCGAAAACCCAATGCGCTGTCGGTAAGTGCCAGCCATACGGTCTATAAAACATTTTACGACCCTTCGAATCCATACAGTATTTATCAAAGTCTGAAAGGTCGCACGCCAACCGGATCATATACCAACACGGCGGTTACCATTGGCTTGGGTCGTCAGTTAAAAGTCCCCGACGATTACTTCAGCTTGAGCAATTCGATTTCGTTTCAGCGGTATGACCTGAACAACCTCGATCTGTTCTACATCGGCTACAAGGACGGTATTTCCAACAACATTACTTTTAATACCACCCTGTCGCGGAACAGTATTGATAACCCGCAGTTCCCGCGTGCCGGTTCGTCGTTTACGCTGAGTGGTTCGTTTACACCACCTTATTCGGCCTGGCGTACAACCACCGCAACGGAGGCACCAAAAGACAAGTATAAGTTTGTGGAATACCACAAATGGATGTTCGACGCCAGTTGGTTCCAGACTGTTTTTGGTAAACTGGTGTTGAATACCCGTGCTCACCTGGGCTTCCTGGGCAGCTACAATAAGCGCACATCCATCGGGCCATTTGAGCGATTTGTACTGGGTGGTTCGGGATTGGCCGGGCAGGGCCAGTTTGCCTTAGCGCAGGACATTATCGGTCTGCGCGGCTACGATGACAGAAGCGTGTATACCGCCGATTATGATCGCGCTGTTGATGCTACCTCCCGTAGCCAGGGTGGCGTTGTATACAACAAGTTTGTTGCCGAGTTGCGCTACCCGGTTTCGCTGAACCCGTCGGCGACCATTTTCGTGCTAACCTTCCTGGAGGCTGGTAACAACTGGGGAAGCTACAAGCAGTATAACCCGTTCGATCTGAAACGGTCGGCTGGTTTCGGTGCACGTATTTTTATGCCGGCGTTTGGTCTGATTGGTATTGACTACGGCTACGGTTTCGACAAGATTCCGGGCGTAAAAGACAAAGCTTCCGGTCAATTCCACTTCACGATTGGCCAGCAGATTAGATAAGATTGAGGCAAATTAAACGTTTAGTAGATTTACAAAGCACGAATGGCGATTTACGATGTAGTACAGATTAACCAATCGTAAGTCGTCAATTTTGCTTCACAAATCCATTTGACAATCAATCAGTTCCTGCAAATATTTGAGGCATAATCAATGAAGAAAGCCCTATTTTTCGTACTTTTGTGCGCTGTTTGGGCATCGACGCCCGCACAAGCACAGAAATTTGGGTACGTAGATACTGAGTTCATTTTCAGCAAAATGCCCGAGTATCAGAAGGCACTGGGTGAAATCGACAAGTTTGCCGATAAGTGGTCGAAAGATATTCAGGATAAATACGTTGAGATTGACAAATTGCAGAAAGCGTATCAGGCAGAGGAGATTCTACTAACCGAAGACATGAAGCGCGAGCGGCTACGTGCCATTAGCGACAAAGAGCGAGAAGCAAGGGATTACAACAATAAAGTGTTTGGGTATCAGGGGCTTCTTTTCGAGAAGAAAAAAGAGTTGATGAAATCCCCGATGGAGTTAGTAAACCGGGCCGTTGAAAAAGTGTGTTTGCAGAAGAAACTGGACTTTATGTTCGACAAAGCGTCTGACTTTGTTATGCTCTACACGAACCCAAGGCACGATTATTCGGATTATGTAATGGAAGAGTTGGGACTTGACATTAAACCAACGGCTACCAACAGTAATCCAATCAATAACACAACCACAAAACCTAAGTAATACAAACAATAATTTGAGATGAAGAAAAACCTCGTCATTGCGTTTGCAGCAGCTCTGCTATTGGGCGGTTTAAACGCACAGGCTCAAGCCCAAACGACAACACCGGCTACGACAGCTTCTGCTGGTCCATTGAAGTTAGGCTATACCAATATCGATTACATCCTTTCGCAAACTCCTGAAGCAAAAGATATTCAGAATCAGTTAACCATTCAGCGTACGCAATCGGAAAACGAACTGAAGCGGATGCAGAAAGAACTGGAAGACAAATACGGTGCCTACGAAAAAGGAGCCGCTCAGATGTCGGATGTGATCCGAAAAGACCGCGAAACTGAATTACAGGGACTTCAGGCCCGGATTCAGGAGTTTGGTCGCACGGCTGAGCAATCGCTGCAAACGAAATACCAGCAGTTGGTAAACCCGGTTGTGCAGAAAATCCAGAAAGGTATTGATGCTGTTGCTAAAGAAAACGGCTATCAGTATGTGTTCAACCTGGATGCAGGTGCCAACACCATTCCTATTTTGCTGGTTGCTCCCGAAGACAACAACATCACGGAGTTGGTTCTGAAAAAATTGGGCATCGATCCTGCAAAAGCCGCTGCCGCTGCTAAACCAGCTACCACTGGTGGCAGTGCACCAGCAGCCGCTAAGCCTACGGGCTCTGCTACGCCGAAGAAAAACTAAGGTTTGTTCACCAGGACGTTAACGAAAAATCGCTTCTTCAGAGATGGGGAAGCGATTTTTCGTTAACGTCCCGGCAACTATCCATACCTCAATAAAAATAATGCATCAAAAAATAATCTCTGTATAGCCTTATTACTTCCCGGAGAAGTATAATTATTACGAGTAAAAACGGTATTAATGCTAAGAAAAGTCTTAAAACTGCTTTATAAAGTAACCCGGACAAAATCTTCGGCTTATTTTTACGTTTCTCAAAACAGACCACCATTGACTGTCGTTATGAACCGAACTGCCGGTATAGTAGCGTGCATGTTATCGACTATTACAATTGGTAGCATCCATGCGCAGGATTCCAGATCATTACAACTACTCTTACCCACCCAAACTAATTGGAACGTGGTGCATGAAGGCAGCACGGTACGATTTGATTTAAAAGCCACTGGGGCGTCTACAGACACGCTTACCTTTGGCTTTGGAAATGACCGGCAGGAAGGCATGCAACTGGACTCACTGGGGCATTTTAGCTGGACACCCGGCTTCGATTTGGCCGACCGTATTCAGACGACAAAAACCTATCCGGTTAGCTTTGAAGTTCGAAACCAACACGGGCAAACAGCAACGCAGAGTATCGACTTTAAGGTAATTCATGTAAACCGTCCACCGGTTATTGGCGAGCTACGGCCATTTTACGTGAGCTACCGTACGCAGAACACGTACAAGATGGATTCGCAGATAGTCCGTGACGACGATGGCGACCCTATCGTTTTCATCCCGATTGCCGACCAGATGCCCGAAGGCAGTAAACTGTCGTCGCAGGGAGAGTTTACCTGGACATTATCCCTCAATCAATTCAATAAACTGAAGCAGGCACATCAGTATATAGAGTTCTGGGTAGAAGATCAACCTGCCAAAACACGCACCAAAGGCAGATTGAAAGTGGAGGTGACGGCCATGGACTTACCGCCTGATATCGCCGTAATTCCTAAAGACACCTATTATAAACTGAAGGAAAATGCGACGGTCAACCTCAAGTTTTATCTCTCTGATCCAAATGGCGACGACGATATTACGGCCTTTGGCTTTTTATCAGATAATCAGCAGATTCCCAAAACAGCTTTAGTTAAAAACACCGATAACCAGTACGAGTTCATCTGGCAGCCAGGCTACGACTTTGTAAAAGATCCTTACGATTCACTAGGTGTTACCGTAACCTTCTATGTGCTTGACAAAGCACAGAACCGGGAGGAGCGTCGGATTAACTTTACCGTGCTCAATACAATTAACGAAGCCGAAAAAGATCGTTATTATTATAATCAGTATCGTCAGCTGCTGGTACAGGCCTGGGGACTCGTTGAACAGTTAAGCGATAAGGAAGAGCAACTTAAGCACGACTACAAAAAAGCCAAAGGTGGTAAGCGTAACCGTTCTGTAGCCAATGCGTCGCTGGGTGCTGTTACGGGCGTAACTCCGGCCGTAACAGGATCGAGTACTAGCGCAGAAGCGCAGAAAAATGGCCGCCTTATTTCGGCTATTGGGGGTACCGCAGTTTTGACTATGGGGACGCTGGAAGCAACGGAGGTTATTGGTAAGTCAATGAAAGATTTGCTCGATCGCTACAATTATGTATTGGGAAAGCGAAGCGAATTACAAAATAAAGGCGATGTGTTTGCCCGGGAGTTTGCGCTGAAATCAGCTCGTCGCAGTGGCGAGTTTATCAAAAAACTGGACGACTTCCGTAACTCGATGAGCCTGAGCGGCCTGGTTGCCCTGGAGCTGGACGCGAACTGGCAAACCAAAAAGGAAGCGAATGATAAAGCGCTCAAGCGTAGATTTAAAGACTTTACGCCACTGGAGGAAACGCAATAAGGAGTATGCAGTAGTTGGTTGGCTAACGCCTTAAGACGGCTGATACCAGCCGATTACGATAGCCAGCCAACTACTGTGTGCACGTTTACTGGATTGTAATTGTAAAAGCTGCATCAAACACCTTTCCTTCTGCCAACTGCTGAATGGCTTCTTTTTCCTCAATTGGCCTTGGCTCACCTTCGCTGTCTGCACAGCCCAGCCAGGGCTCTATACAAACAAAAGGCGCGCCTGGCTTGGCCCAGATACCTAGATAAGGGAAGGCAGGGTAGTCGACCGATAAAGTCTGATCGTGCTTGTTGCTTCGGATCGTTACCCGGCGGGACTTCAGGTTCTTAAACACGAGCGCATCGGCATCAAACAAGTGCTTTGTCAAAGGCAGCTTACTGCCATCAACTGTCGGAACCGACTTAGTTTCTCCGGTAAAGTACCCTGCTGATGAAAGCATGTGCGTTTCCAGCGGCTCTGCCTTCTCAAATTCGACAAAGTAATCTTGATAGGCTTCTCCAGCCATAAACGGCACGGCAAAAGCAGGATGTGCCCCCACCGAGAAGAATATAGTCTGTTCATCTTCGTTCACCACCCGATACGTAACCGTCAGTTTCGGTCCGTCCAGTTCATAGATGATCTGAAACTCGAACTCGTACGGAAAATGTACACGGGTCGAATCACTCGACCCTAAGGAGAATATAGCATGTGTTCGGGTAGACTCTGTATTCTCAAAAACCGACTGACGAGTAAAGCCATGCCGCTCAATCGGGTACGTTTCCCCTCCGATCAGCAATTGATTATTCAGACACCCGCCCACGACCGGAAACAGGTTCGGCGCATGCCAGCCCCAAACAGTCGGATCGGCCTGCCAGAGGTGCTCGATACCCGATGGTTTATGAAAAATAGAGGTCAGTTCGGCACCTTTGGGCTGAATGACGACGCGGAGATTGTCGTTTTCTAAAGTTGTCATATAGGGTAAAAACAACAAAAGCTACCCAATGTTGGATAGCTTTTGCAAAGGTAACGGCCATCGGGATTTTGGCCAGTTTTATTGGTTTAGAACCGGAAGTGAGAGAACGCTTTGTTGGCTTCGGCCATACGGTGCGTATCATCCTTCTTTTTCACTGCTGCGCCTTCGCCTTTTGCGGCTGCAACGATTTCAGCAGCTAACCGGTCTACCATGGTTTTTTCACCACGTGAACGAGCATACTTAATAAGCCATTTCATGCCTACCGCGACTTTTCGGTCTGCCCGTACTTCGGTTGGCACCTGAAAGGTAGCTCCACCGACACGACGGCTTTTTACTTCAACTGATGGCATAACATTGTTCAATGCCTTTTTCCAGGTATCCAGACCACTTTCGCTGGTGCGCTTGGCAACTACATCGAGAGCGTCGTAGAAGATGGAGTACGCCAGGCTCTTCTTGCCTTCGTACATCAGGTTGTTTACAAATTTGGTTACGAGGACCTCTTTATACTTCGGGTCGGGTAATACGTAACGCTTGGGCGGTTTCGCCTTTCTCATGATTTCTTCAGATTTTTGATCTTACTCTGGACGCAGTCCTTCCAACGCCCAGTTAATTTTTGGTAAGCAGTTAATTAAGTGAAGTAGTGTAGTAAGTTTAAAACCCATTAATTACACATACTGAACGAATTAACTAACTACACTAAATTACTTTTTCTTTTTCGCTGGCGGTGCACCTTTACCACCTTTAGCTGGAGCCTGACCTGGTTTTGGCCGTTTAGCACCATATTTCGAACGGCTTTGCAGACGACCGCTTACGCCAGCCGTATCCAGAGCACCCCGAACGATGTGGTAACGTACACCTGGAAGATCTTTAACCCGGCCACCACGAATCAATACGATTGAGTGCTCCTGGAGGTTGTGACCTTCGCCTGGGATGTAAGCGTTAACTTCTTTTTGGTTCGTCAGACGAACCCGGGCAACTTTCCGAAGGGCCGAGTTCGGCTTCTTCGGCGTCGTTGTGTACACACGCGTACACACGCCCCGACGTTGTGGGCAAGAGTCCAAAGCAGGCGACTTCGACTTGTCGATCAGCTTTTCGCGGCCCTTACGCACGAGTTGTTGTATAGTAGGCATTCTTAGTTTTGTTTACGAAAAAACAGTCTTCCCGAATTTTGAGGTGCAAAGATACGTAAAAGTGTTTGAAAGCCAAAGGATTTATAAGTTACAAACGACGATTTGGCCTGATGCGAGCTAAATTCGTCGTTCGTAAGTTGTACTATGCGAATCCCTTTATGCCTGCCCGACTGGCCCGCCGAAACCACCGGCAGGAAACTTGAAGTCATTAGGCTCGTTGATGCCGCCATAAGCTTCTTCGAAACGACTAATATTTTCGCGTAGGGCTTCCAGCAAACGCTTGGCGTGCTCGGGGGTAAGAATAATACGGGCTTTTACTTTCGCCTTGGGAACGCCCGGCATCAAGCGGATGAAATCTAAAATAAACTCACTGTTCGAGTGAGCGATCATGGCCAGATTAGCATAAACACCTTCGGCGATCTCTTCACTCAATTCGACGTCAATTGCGCCTTCGGGGTTTGTTTGTTGAGGACTCATATGCGATGTAGTTAGCAAAAGCCTGTATAAAAGATGGACAGAATTGGGGCTATTTTATGAACCGGATGGTTAGAGGATAGCGGTAATATTCGCCGTTGTTGGCTTTTATGGCTGCAATAATAGTGAAAACCAGCCACACGATGCCGACAATCCAGATCAGGACAAAGCCAATCAGAACAAACATCAGCAAAAACGATACAGCACTTACCAGAGCTATAGTGATCTGAAAATTAACCGCTTCTTTACCATGGTAATCGATGTAAGCTGATTTGTCTTTTTGAATCTGCCAGACAATAAGTGGTGTAATAATGAACCCAATACCCGTAAACAAGCCGGTTAGGGCGCTCAAATGAGCCAGCATAGCCCACATACGGACATCCGATTCACTCATGGGTGCAGGAACAGGTGAGAAAGGGGGAGTAGGCGGTTGGTTTTCCATGAAGAACAGCGGTTTAGATGAATAAACAAGTTCCGACAAAACATTGATTGATACAATAGCCTCATACATCACCTGTTTCGCGCTGTCTATCGACAACTGAAAGTGCCATTAGGTTAACAAACCACCCATATCCAGAAAGGTACATCCGTTGTTAGCAATTTCAGCTATAAAACCCGTTGTCGAAAACCGATTGCTGAAAACCCAGCGTGTCGCATACGAGTGTTGCTTTATAACAAACAGCCTCTGGCCGCTTGTGGAAAGGGAATGGCTGTTGTATAGCTCACCGACCACAAACTACCAGAGGCTGTTTGGTACATAATACCTCTTACGCCAGTTCAATGACGCAATCGTCCTGCTCAACGGTCGTAGCCTCTTTGAGCACAACTTTGGCTACTTTACCCTCTTTCTGGGCAGCCACGATACTTTCCATCTTCATGGCTTCGATTACGAACAACGGCTGATTTTTCTTGACAACATCGCCTTCCTTCACCAGAATTCGGGTTAAGCGTCCTTGCAGCGGTGCACCAACATCTCCCGGCTTGCTCGCTTTGGCATTGATAGCTTTTTCTACCTTTGAGGCCCGGTCGCGCACCTGGACCTGACGGCTCTGCCCGTTAAGTTCGAAGGTGATGGTCCGCATACCAAATTCGTCGGGCTCCGATTTGAACAGCAACCGAACCAGGATGTTCTTCCCTTCTTCGATGTTGATCAGAATTTCTTCATTCTCCTTCAATCCGTAGAAAAACGCGGGCGTTGGAATGATACTCACGTTGCCGTACTGCACATTCGCCTTATAGTATTCGTCATACACCTTCGGGTACATCTGGTATGAGAGGTAATCGACGAACCCGTCGCACTGCGGATATTTCTCCTGAAAGGTTTTAAAATCGGCATCGAAATCAATCGGTTTCAGGTGCTCGTTCGGACGGCCTTTTATGGGTTCCTCCCCTTTCAGGACCACTTTCTGAATGTCTTCGGGAAAACCACCAACCGGCTGGCCCAGAATTCCTTTCATCAGTTCTTTCACCGATTCAGGAAAAGAGAGCGACTCGCCACGCGTCAGAACATCGTTGGCCGTAAGGTTATTGGCGGTCATAAAAATAGCCATGTCGCCCACCACTTTCGAGGATGGCGTCACTTTCACGATGTCGCCAAAGAGTTGGTTGGCTACCGAGTAGTTCTTTTTCAGCGTCTCGAACTTATCGCCCAGGCCGGTGGCGATAGCCTGAGGCTTAAGGTTCGAATACTGACCACCCGGAATTTCGTTCTCGTACACTTCCGCGCTACCCGCCTTCATGCCTGACTCAAATGGGTAGTAGTACTCTCGAACATCTTCCCAGTAATTCGAGTACGCGTTTAGTGAGGAAAGGTTTGTTTCACATTCACGCTCGTGGCCCTGCATCATGGCCACAACGGAGTTGAAGTTCGGCTGTGAGGTCAGACCCGACAGTGCCCCCAGCGCACAATCGACAATATCGACACCAGCATCAATGGCTTTCAGATACGAAGCCGCCTGAATACCGGGCGTGTCGTGCGTATGGAGGTGAACCGGAATACTAACGGCCTGCTTCAATTCCCGAACGAGAACATCAGCAGCCAGGGGCTTGAGCAAACCAGCCATGTCTTTAATAGCCAGCAGATGCGCCCCTTCGTCTTCCAACTGACGCGCCATATCTAGGTAGTATTGGAGCGTGTATTTCTTCTGATTCGGGTCTAGCAGATCGCCGGTATAGCAGATGGCGGCTTCGCACAGTGCATCAGTCCGTTCGCGTACGGCCCGCATGCTTACTTTCATGGCTTCGACCCAGTTGAGGGAGTCGAAAATACGAAAAACGTCGATACCCGTTTCCCACGACTGCTCCACGAATTTCTCGATAAGGTTATCGGGATAAGCCGAGTAGCCCACCGCGTTGGAACCTCGGAACAGCATTTGCAGGAGCATGTTTGGCATGACTTCGCGCAGAGCGGCCAGCCGTTTCCACGGACTTTCATACAGGAAGCGCATCGACACGTCGAAGGTAGCCCCGCCCCATACTTCCATTGAGAACAGCTCCGGGTGGTTCTTGGCGAACCCCTCGGCTACTTTCTGTAAATCCTGCGTCCGAACGCGGGTTGCCAGCAGTGACTGGTGTCCATCGCGAAACGTAGTATCGGTATACAGTATGCTCTTCTGATCGAGAACCCACTGAACGAATTTCTCCCGGCCTAACTCCTTGAGCCGGTCGCGATTTCCTGCCGGGTAGGCCCCGTAGATATCGAAGTTGGGAACAACTGGAGTACGAAATATCTTGCTGTCGTCCTTCTTTTTAACTTCTGGATTTCCGTTTACGATCACATCGGCCAGGTAATTGAGTACCCGCGTCGAGCGGTCCTGCGGCTTCCGAAAGTTGAACAGTTCGGGATGGGTTTCGATGAACGACACCCGCGCTTCACCCCGCTGGAAAACCGGGTGACTGATCACGTTCAGCAGGAAACCGATGTTGGTTTTCACCCCCCGAATCCGGAACTCGACCAGTGCCCGAGTCAGTCGTTGGGTGGCCCCTTTGAGTGTCCGTCCACGCGCCGATACTTTTACGATCATGGAATCGAAATAAGGCGAGATTTTCATACCCGCGTAGCTGCTTCCCTCATCGAGACGGATACCGAAACCGGCCGCATTCCGGTAGGCCGTTATAGTACCAAAATCGGGCTTGAATCCGTTAGCAGGGTCTTCGGTCGTAATCCGACACTGGATGGCATAACCGTTGAGCGGAACATCGTTCTGGTGATTGATATAAATTCCGTTGTCGGAAAGCTGGTATCCCATCGCAATCAGAATCTGCGTTCTGACAATGTCGATGCCCGTTACCTCTTCGGTAATCGTATGCTCAACCTGAATTCGGGGATTTACTTCAATAAAATAAATATTCTCCGCTTTGTCGACCAGAAATTCGACCGTTCCAGCATTGGAGTAATTCACTGCCCGACCCAATTGCAGGGCGTAAGCGTAGAGTTTATCTTTTGTTTCCTGTTTCAACCCAAAGGAAGGCGCGACTTCAACTACCTTCTGGAACCGTCGCTGCACGGAACAGTCACGTTCGTAAAGGTGAACGATGTTACCGTGCTGGTCGCCGAGTAGCTGAACCTCAATATGCTTGGGCTCTTCAATGAATTTTTCGAGGAAGATGGTATCATCGCCAAAAGCATTACGGGCTTCGTTCTTAGCTTCGGCAAACGCTTTCTCAAACTCTTCGGCCTGCCGTACCACGCGCATACCGCGTCCACCGCCCCCGGCAGCAGCTTTCACCATGATGGGGAAACCGATGCGTTGCGCTTCGGTAAGGGCAAACTCCGCTGACATATTCTCTTCCCGCGAATCGGGAATGAGGGGCACCCCGGCGCTGGTCGCCAGATTTTTAGCTCTTACCTTATCGCCTAGGGCGTCCATAGCTTCCGGCGATGGCCCTACGAAAATGATGCCTTCCTCACGGCACCGACGAGCCAGGTTTACGTTTTCGGAGAGAAATCCGTAACCGGGGTGAATGGCATCGACCTTATGTCGTTTGGCAAGGAGAACAATCCCTTCAACGTCCAGATACGGCTTCAGCGGGTCTTCATCACGACCAATCTGGTAAGCTTCATCGGCCTTATAGCGGTGAAGCGAATACCGGTCTTCGTAGGTGTAAACGGCAACAGTTGTGATGCCCAGCTCAGTAGCTGCCCGCATGATGCGGATAGCGATTTCGCCCCGGTTGGCGACGAGCAAACGTTTAATGGGTCGGATGTACTCTTTCATGATTCTCAACAAAAGCGGCTTCAGGCTATACAAGTGCCAAATAACATAGCAAGATTGTTGAAAATTTTGAAATAACTACCCTCCCCTTTATAATCCTTGGAGAAGATAGTTTTTTCAGGGAATATTACAGAACCAGACAAAGCAGTACCTCCTTGAATGAAGGTCTACTTATTCTATAAACTTATCAATATCATCCATTTTCTTTCCCTCACCGATAGCTTTTCAGCCACTGTCTCAGTACACCTGTATCAGCCAGTGCTTTCAGGTCACTTTTCAGCTGTTTGGCGTCGCGCCTAAGCTGACTTATGTCACTGTTAAGACTAATGTCGAAGCCAACCAGTGAACCCGCCGTAAACTTGGATTTTCCTGTCATCCGGGCCAGTTGTTTCTGCAAGGCAGCCAGTTCATCGTCCAGTTCCTGCGCCTGCTGCCTCAGAATTTTGTTGTAATAATTTAGCTGACTTTCGGCCAGTGATGTCAGGTGGGACTGGTCGATTCGTTCCAATTCGAGTTGTAGCCGAAACAACGCCAGCAAATCACTTTTCTCATAAGCGGCAATGACCCGGTGCATGATTTCGGTTTTGCGCACCTTTTCGGCCTCATCCGGTTCCCGGTCGGGGTGAAACGCTTTCACCAGATCCATGTAAAGGGTACGAACGGCTTTGGTCGTGTTTTGCTCATCAGCTTTCTTTCTTGCTTCACGCGCCAGTCGCTTCTCCGATTTGGGCTTACTGGCCCGCTGGCGCTGGCGTTCGGCTTCGGCAGCTTCCTGCGCGGCTAAACTGTCTGACTCGTAGGAGAACTCACCGCCCGCTTCACCTGTCCAGGTTGCCACTTGCCGATCAGGCTCATTATCATCGTCCGTTTTGTACTTGTTATAAATAAATTCCAGGCTGTCGACGTCGTATTGGAAAATCAGGTCGGAAGCGATGGTTCGAATCAGGTCAGCCAGTTTTTTCTGCTCCGTTCTCGTGATGTCGTCCTGTTCATACGCCCGGTCGAACAACCGAACCAAATTGACCCGCAACTGAATATACTGATCAACGAGGGGTTGATAATCGGCCTGTAATCGCTGGTAGATGTAGTCCGATGCCTCCCTAAGTTGCTTTAATGCAGCCGTTGTTTCCTCTATTTTCTGCGTTAACCGATTAAATTCTTTCTGCGACTTCGACAGTGAGTCGCTTTCGGTACCAATTCGAACAAGTTGATGCTGAGTGAGTTGAGACATGATGCCTGTTTACGGAATACATTAAAAGATAGAACGCGAGCTGTCGGAAATTTGGGCAGCACTATGCCAAAAGCGTTCTTCGTAACCTACTTGTTCATTTCCTTAAAAAATGTCGATACGACCCCTGCATTCGATTGCCCGTCTGGACTCTCAACATCGGTTAGCGATTGGTCTGCTCGCAGCAGTCGTTGCCTATTTTGCCGTTCCGGTAAGGTTCAGTGTAGCCGCTCACCTGACCGTTGTCTGGATAACGTTTGCCATAACAATACTAGCGCTAATGTGGACGAGTATCGGCATTGCCCATCCCCGCGATCTGCCTAAACTAACAAGTCTTGAGGATTCGAGCCGAACGTTGATTCTGCTTTTCGTGGTTGTAGCCGCCGTAGCCAGTCTCTTTGCCGTCATCGAATTAATCGACTCAACAGACAAGCATTCTCCTGAATGGACACGAAACAGGCTGCTGGCTATATCGGCCATTGCCAGCGCCTGGACGCTCGTGCATACGGTGTTCACGCTACGCTATGCACACATGTATTACGGTAATGACAAGAACCAGAAAACGCATCCGGGCGGTGTGGACTTCCCGAACGATGATGAACCCGACTACCTCGATTTTGCTTATTTCTCGTTTGTAATTGGCATGACCAGCCAGGTTTCCGATGTGGCGATCAGTTCAAAGCCTATACGTCGAACGGCATTGGTGCACGGCGTACTGTCGTTCGGGTTTAATGCTATCATCATTGCCCTGACGGTTGGGGGCCTTGCCAGCTAACTTAGTTGGAGTAATGTTTTCCGGCTCTTCCCTGTTTCTTTGCTTTCTCCAATTGCTCTTTTTCATACTCTTCCCGCTGCCGTTTGTCGGAAAGGAGATTTCTGTATAAGCCGTTTAGCACATAGATGTCGTCAACCTCATCGATCAGCAAGTGGAGTTGTTCACGTACCTGATTAATATTCATTCGGTAATTCCGCCAAAGCGGTTAGTTTGTTGGATTAGCTACTTAGCTAACACATTTTCCATAGTTTTCGCTCAGTGAAAGAAGAAATAACCGAGGGCAATACCGGCAATAATACCCATTAAATCGGCAAATAATCCGAACGGAATAGCATACCGCGAGTTACGAATACCGACCGAGCCAAAGTACAGGGCTACAATGTAAAAGGTGGTATCGGCCGCTCCCTGGAACATACAGGCCAGTCGCCCAACAAACGAATCGGGACCAAATTGCTTCATGGCGTCGATCATCAGCGCCCGTGATCCTGAGCCGCTTAGCGGACGCATAAGCGCAACCGGCAGGGCATCGGTAAACTCAGTATTTATGCCCGTCAGGCTGAACACGTATTTCAGGCCGTCGATTACGTAATCCATAGCGCCGGAGTTACGGAAGGCACCAATGGCAACGAGCATACCAACCAGATACGGAATGATACGGACGGAGGTTTCGAAGCCACCTTTGGCTCCTTCGATGAAGGCGTCGAAAATATCTACTTTTTTGCGCATCGCCCCCAACAGAAACGACACGACAATGAGCATCAGCACGAGGTTACCCGTTACTTTGGAAATAACCTCGATTTCGTCTTTTGTTTTGGTGGAAAGAAACCACAACGCCAGGGCAATCAGGCTTGTGATTCCCCCCAGCCAGCCCAGTACAGTAGCATTGATCAGGTTGATACGCTGCTTGATGGCCACCGCAATCATACTCACGACTGTGGCCACGTACGTAGCAATCAGGCACGGAATGAAAATATCCGACGGGTCTTTAGCCCCCAGAATCGCCCGCTGCGCCATAATACTCAGCGGAATAATCGTTAAGCCCGATGTGTGCAGCACCAGAAACATAATCTGGGCATTAGAAGCCGTTTCTTTCGTCGGGTTCAACTCCTGCAAACTGGCCATAGCCCGCAGTCCAAAGGGCGTGGCCGCATTATCCAGACCAAGCATATTGGCCGAGAAATTCATGATCATCTGCCCGTTGGCCGGGTGGTCTCGGGGCACTTCCGGAAAGAGCCTGTGAAAGAAGGGGCTGATGATGCGGGCTAGGAAATTAATGGCTCCCGCTTTCTCGCCGATGTTGAGCAGCCCCAGAAAAAACGTCATCACCCCAGCCAGCGGCAAGGCAATGTCCATGACAGCTACTTTCGACGAATCGAACAGTCCTTCGACCAGAATTTTAAAGATTTCGGTGTCTCCCAGGAAAATCAGTTTAGCCAGCGCAACGATAAACGCAATGACAAAAAAGGCAACCCAGATGTAATTCAAGGCCATGTTACGGGCGGTTTAGCAAGCAAAGTAGTGCGTTTTGACGTTATTTGCGTTATGATGAATCGTAAAAAGATTATAACACAGAGAGGCACGGAGAAAACACAGAGGTACACAAAGGTTTTTCTCCGTGCCTCTCTGTGGCTCTTTATGTATCTCTGTGTCACAACCCTGAAAGCACAGGATTTCGAAGCCGCTATGGCCAAACAGGGTCTAGTCGACATACAGAAAGTGGACCCGTCCGTTCTTGTCGAACTCAAGTATTCGACTACCGACAACTTCGTTGGGAAGGACGTATATGGCGATCTGACGAGGGCATACATGCAGCCAATGGCAGCCAAAAAACTCGCAGAAGCCAGCAAATACCTGCAAGCCCATCATCCCAACCTACGGCTTTTAGTGTATGATGCGGCCCGCCCCCGCTCGGCACAGTGGAAGCTCTGGAACGCCCTCCCCGACTTACCCGAACATGAACGCCAGAAATACGTAGCCGACCCACGCAAAGGTTCTATTCACAACTACGGCTGCGCGGTCGACTTGACCGTAGCCACGGCTGACGGCAAGCCGCTGGACATGGGCACGAAGTACGATTTCTTCGGCGAACTGGCGTACCCATCCCGCGAAAAAGAGCTTCTTCAATCCGGCAAATTAACGCAGCAGCAAATAGACAACCGTCAGATTCTGCGCACGGCCATGCGTCAGGGCGGGTTTAGCCCCATCGAGTTCGAATGGTGGCACTTCAATTCACTATCGAGAGAGAAAGCAAAGATGATGTTTCGGATTGTGGACTAGCAGGGCAACGGTCTTAAAACACTAGGTTATCAATCAATCTGACATTCCCTAAATGAGCCGCCAGACAGATGGCCGTTTGGCCCGGCGCTAACACTTCATTGGCCAGCGTAAGGGTATCGGCATTCACAACCTCGACATATTCTAACCGGAAATGGGGATTGCCCGTAAAAAAGCCGGTTACAGCCGCTTTCGCCTGCGAAGGACTATGACCATCCGCCAGTAACTCCCGGGCCAGCGTAAGGGCCTTAAAGAGGGCCGTAGCCTGTTCCCGCTCATCAGGCGAGAGATTCCGGTTCCGTGACGACATAGCCAGCCCATCGGCCTCGCGGATGGTCGGGCATCGAACCAACTCAACGGGAATACTCAGGTCGCGAACCAACTGCCGGATTACGGCTACCTGTTGCAGATCTTTCTGGCCAAAGTAAGCTCTATCGGGCTGTATGATGTTGAACAGTTTGGCAACAACAATACCTACACCGTTAAAATGACCCGGCCGGAAGGCTCCTTCCATGACTATCTCCAATTCACCGAAGTTTATTTTTAACGTTGGGGACTCGGGATACATCTCGGCTACTGAAGGGGCAAATACCACATCACAACCGGCCAATTCTAGTTTCTGGCAGTCTTCTTCCAGGGTACGCGGATAACGGGCAAGATCGTCGGCGTTGTTGAATTGAACCGGATTTACAAAGATGCTGCTCACGACCACGTCATTTTCGCGACGAGCCGTGTCAATAAGTGTCAGATGACCCTCGTGCAACGCCCCCATGGTTGGTACAAGCCCAATGGTTCGTTGTTCAGACCTCAGGGAACTCAAATGGTGACGCAGTGCGGTAATAGTGTCAAAACGGAGCATAACAGGCAACTATTTTTGGGGCTGCAATAATACGGCAACTGCATCTTTTTTAGACAAAACGTATTGAAATACGGGAAAAATTTGTATAATTTTGCAAGTTTTTTGGTTCACTCAGACAACACACGCTTCCCTACTTATGAGCAAACTTCGCATCCTTTATGTTGCCAGCGAAATCAATCCTTTCCTGAAAACGTCTGACGTCGCTGACTTCGTCCGCAAATTGCCTCAAGCCATGCAGGAGCGCGGGATGGAAATTAGAATTCTGGTGCCTCGTTTTGGCCTTATCAACGAGCGCAAAAACCGGTTGCACGAAGTAGTACGGTTGTCGGGAATTAATATTGCCGTAGGAGATGATGAAAAACCACTGATTATCAAAGTAGCATCGATTCCGACGGCAAAATTACAGGTATATTTTATTGACAACGAAGACTACTTCCAACGGAAATATGTCTTCCATGACAAAGAAAACCGGTTCTACGACGATAATGACGAGCGGGCCATCTTCTTCTGCAAAGGTGTTCTGGAAACAGTTAAAAAACTAGGCTGGGCACCGGATATCGTTCATTGCAACGACTGGATGACCGCTCTGATTCCCCTTTATCTCAAAACAACCTATAAAAACGACCCAATGTTTAAGGACACCAAGTCGGTTTTTACAGTGTATAACAACTCATTCGAGCATCGTTTTGAAGGCGACATCATCGAGAAAGCACGCATGATGGACATTGATGACGAAATGCTGGCTGAATTAAAAACAGCTGACTTTGAAGGATTTATACGAATTGGTTCTACGTATGCCGATGCCGTTGTTCGTGCCGAAGAAGAATCGAGCGCAAGCCTCAATGCTATTCTGACCGACTTTCCCGAGCATAAATTCGATGCCGTCGAAGATGAAGATGTAACAGACCGTTATTATAACCTCTATACTCAGCTGGCTGGCTAGTGCACTATTAATTAAATATTTTAAAAAGTCATTAACAACTATTTAACAAACAGTTGTTAATGAGCCTCTAAAAGCCGGGAAATCCCGGCTTTTTGTCGTTAATTTACTCTCGGAAAAGTTACCTTCCTTCGCTTGTTTAACCAAAAACAGACCGGCATCCCGGTGTAAACTTTAACGTGTCGGCGTACCGGCAAAAATCAACTATGTGTGGCATTGTCGCTTATATAGGGCACCGGGAGGCCTGCGCCCTGGTGCTGAAAGGATTGAAACGACTCGAGTACCGGGGCTACGACAGCGCCGGCATCGCCCTGATGAACCAACACGGACTGGCCGTCTTCAAGAA